>NZ_CP013264.1:1382500-4107398 GCF_001456115.1 Sphingobium baderi
CTGCTAAGTCGGCTTCAAGACGACGTATAGGGCCTGACGCCTGCCCGGTGCCTGAAGGTTAAGAGGAGGTGTGCAAGCACTGAATTGAAGCCCAGGTAAACGGCGGCCGTAACTATAACGGTCCTAAGGTAGCGAAATTCCTTGTCGGGTAAGTTCCGACCTGCACGAATGGCGTAACGACTTCCCCACTGTCTCCAGGATATGCTCAGCGAAATTGAATTCTCCGTGAAGATGCGGAGTACCCGCGGTTAGACGGAAAGACCCCGTGCACCTTTACTGCAGCTTCAGAGTGGCATTAGGAAAGAACTGTGTAGCATAGGTGGGAGGCTTTGAAGCATTGACGCCAGTTGATGTGGAGCCATAGGTGAAATACCACCCTGTTGTTTTCTGATGTCTAACCTCGCACCGTTATCCGGTGCAGGGACCCTCTGTGGCGGGTAGTTTGACTGGGGCGGTCGCCTCCTAAAGAGTAACGGAGGCGCGCGATGGTGGGCTCAGGACGGTTGGAAACCGTCTGTTAGAGTGCAATGGCATAAGCCCGCCTGACTGCGAGACTGACAAGTCGAGCAGAGACGAAAGTCGGTCATAGTGATCCGGTGGTCCCTCGTGGAAGGGCCATCGCTCAACGGATAAAAGGTACGCCGGGGATAACAGGCTGATGATTCCCAAGAGCTCATATCGACGGAATCGTTTGGCACCTCGATGTCGGCTCATCACATCCTGGGGCTGGAGCAGGTCCCAAGGGTTTGGCTGTTCGCCAATTAAAGTGGTACGTGAGCTGGGTTCAGAACGTCGCGAGACAGTTTGGTCCCTATCTGCCGTGGGCGTCGAAATTTGAGAGGAGTTGACCCTAGTACGAGAGGACCGGGTTGAACATACCTCTGGTGTACCTGTCGTTCCGCCAGGAGCGCAGCAGGGTAGCTATGTATGGACGGGATAACCGCTGAAAGCATCTAAGCGGGAAGCCTCCCTCAAGATAAGATTTCATCGAGCCGTCGTAGACCACGACGTTGATAGGCCGGATGTAGAAGTGTGGTAACATATGGAGCTAACCGGTCCTAATTGCTCTGTTCGCGCCTGAGAGTCCCACCATCAATGACAGCACTGGCAACAGTGCTTCATCGATCCGTGGTGATGACCAGCCAGATATTTAAATTTGTTCGTAAACGCATTTTTACAAAAAAATGCCCTTGTGCACGGTATCGATTATAACCCGAAGCGCCTGCTTCATTGCTTGGTGACCATAGCGTCAGTGACCCACCCGATCCCATCCCGAACTCGGACGTGAAACCTGACTGCGCCGATGGTACTGTGGCTCAAGCCCCGGAAGAGTAGGGCGTCGCCAGGCATTGCAGCACGCGCTTCGAACTTAAAGCCCATTCACATGTTCGTTGGCCTCAGCGGTCCATCGGCCTCGCACAGGACAAGGCCACCGCTACCTGATCCAACACCATGGTTGACGCGGGATGGAGCAGCCCGGTAGCTCGTCAGGCTCATAACCTGAAGGTCGTAGGTTCAAATCCTACTCCCGCAACCACAGAAACCGACATACCTGGGCCCCCTGATGCGAAAGCATCGGAGGGGCTGTCGGCATTGGCCCAATTGCGCCGTTCCAGCCATTCGAGAATGGTCCCAAACTCGCCGTGCAGCGTGGCGTTGACCTCGCCGCGTTTGGCGCCGGGCGTCAGAACGATGCGCTCGATGAGAGCGCGTAGCGCGTCGGCCGCCTCCTGCCGCTCCTCCGGATGCGCCAGGGCTTCCGCAAAGCGCTCCACCTTGCGGCGATAGATCTCCGAGATATTCGGATGGATGTCCGGTACATCGGCCGGAGCCGCAGCGAGCCGGGCGCGAATGGCGTCTTCCTGCGCCTCGAGTTCCAGCAGTTGATCAACGAGTGAGCGCGTTCCCTTGCCTTCCGTTGCGAGTGTCACCAGTCCCTTGATAGCTTTGAGGACCTTGTCGAGCTCAGCCCGATCGGCGGTATCTGTCGCGCGACGCTGGCGATTGATGCGATTGGTTTCTTCGACGCAGGTACGAATGGCTTCGGCCGCGACTTCGGGACTCATCAACCGGTCGCGCAGACCGTCGAGAACACGCGCTTCCAGCTTCTCGCGTGCAATACTATGCCCATTGGCACAGCTGCTCGTGTCTATGTGGTTCGAACAGGCAAACCGCCCCTGCCCGCGAAGGGTATAAGACCCACCGCAGCAGCCGCAGTAGACGAGGCCGGACAGCAGGCTCTTTGGGCGATGGGTCCGGTTCATCGCATTGTGGGCCGAGCGCGTCGCCTCGATGACGCCGGCATATTGGATCGCAATATCTTCCTGTCGGGCTTTTACGGCCTGCCAGAGTTCGTCATCCAGGACCCGCAGATGAGGCACGTCAGTAACGATCCACTCGGACTGCGGATTGATACGGGAGACACGCTTGCCGGTCTGGGGGTTCTTCAGGTAGCGCAGGCGGTTCCAGACCAGCTTGCCGATATACAACTCATTATTGATCAAGCCTGTTCCACGCTTTGCGTGACCCCGAATCGTAGTCGATGTCCAGAGCTTGCCGGTCGGTGCGGCTATCCCCGCTTCATTGAGGCGGCAGGCAATCGCATGCGGACTGAGACCATTGGCAAACTGGCGGAACACCTGCCGGACAACTTCCGCTTCAGCGTCGTTGATGGTGCGCTCGCCGTGAACTGCCTCACCTTCGCTGGAAAAACGACGCACGACGTCATAGCCGTAGCAAAGGCCGCCGCCGGACTTGCCTTTCTCGACGCGTCCGCGAAGGCCACGATGGGTCTTCTTGGCAAGATCCTTGAGGAAGAGGGCGTTCATCGTGCCCTTCAGGCCGACATGCAGTTCCGAAACCTCGCCCTCGGCCAGGGTCACGATCTTCACGCCCGCGAACTGAAGGTTCTTGTATAGCGTTGCCACGTCGGCCTGATCGCGGGAGACGCGATCAAGTGCTTCAGCGAGCAGCACATCGAAGCGGCCCATCTGGGCGTCCTGAAGCAGCGCCTGAATACCGGGCCGCAGGATGACGCTCGCACCCGAGATCGCGGCATCCTTGTAACTACCGACGATGCGCCAGCCTTCGCGCGCAGCCTGTTCGCGGCAAACCAAAAACTGATCCTCGATGGAAGCTGGGCTCTGCTTGTCATCGGAATAGCGGGCATAGAGCGCTGCGCGGGTCATTTCTGTCTCCTGGATCGGACAAAACGTAACATGATGTTCTTTGCAGGCCAAATGAGGCGCTGTTTGAATAGGATTGCTACTTACAATGTCGCCCTCTTGTAGGACGGCTTCCATCACGACGCCGCCAACTTGCAGGCGGTGAAAACGACACGGGCGATAGAAACCCTCCAGCACTGCTAGCGGCACACAATGTGGCGACCGTGTTGTGGTACAGGCTGGTGGCCATCGCAGCGATTTCACGGAGGCGACATCGTCGGAACCATGGTCGGACGTCCATGACAGAGATTTCAAAAGCCAGCGCTGGTCCACGCACCATGCGCGACGATCAGGTCTTGCATGTCGGAAATTCCAACATTACATTCTGCAGATGTAGTCGAATCGTGCGAGGCTTGAATGGCAACAGTTGCTCCTCCCGCGCCAACCGCTCCTGCCTTTCCTAAGGCGGATGTCATCAAGGCGCTCGTCGATGAATTGCTAGAAGTCGCACGTATCGAGGCGCAATTGCGCGGCATCGCGCTCCCAAAAGATCAGGGTGCCGCAATGAAGGCGCCGATTGCGCTCGACTCGCTTTCGGTCGTAGACACGCTCTGCGCCATCGAGACGGTCATCGGGATCGAACTGCGCGATAATATTGTCCAGACCGGTGGTTACGCTTCGGTGGAGGAAGCGCTCGGCCATCTTGTTCCTCGTATCGAGAAAGTCTGGGTGAAGAAAAAAGGATCCAAGCCATGAACGGTATGGCTATCCGGCAGGAGAATGACGAGCTGGAGCGCAAGCAGCTAGGTGACCGGCTGCGAGAGGCGCGCAAATATCTTGGGCTCAAGCAGGATGAGGTTGCGACCTATCTTAAAATTCCGCGCACCGCCCTTACCGACATCGAAAGCGGTCAGCGACGGGTTGAGGCAATTGAACTTACACGTCTCGCCAAGCTCTATCGCCAGTCAGTTGGCTATTTTACGGGCGAGGATGAAGCTTCGGCAAGCTTGCCTGCCGATGTGGCGCATCTCGCACGCCGCGTTGCCGATCTCTCGGCCGACGACCGCGCTGAACTCAGTCGCTTTGCTGAATATCTGCGCGCGCGGTCGGGTGGGGGACAAGTCTGATCCATGGCTCGGGACTATGACGGCGCGGTGCGCGCGGGGACCATGGCGGCGGGGCGCCTGCATCGCCAACTCGGTACTCAGGCCCTTATCGAGAGCCAGGGAGGCAATATTGATGTGTTCGGGGCGATCCATGCGCTCGGCCTGCCGCTCCTGCTCCGTCCGCTCAAAGGGCTTCTCGGCGCTTATCTGAGCGTGCCGATACCGGGGGTTCTGGTAACGACCGAGCGGCCGATGAGCATCCAGCGCTTCACCGCAGCGCACGAACTCGGTCACTTCTCGATGAAGCACGAACCGAGCCTTGACGATGAAAGCATTCTGCGTCGCATGCCGATGAGCCCAGAACCGGGTCAGGCCTTCGAGGAAACCGAAGCCGACGCATTCGCGGTCGCTTTCATGATGCCCAAATGGTTGATCGGCCTGCACTGCGCCCGTCAGGGTTGGCAGGCGAGCGACCTTCGGCGTCCTAATATCGCCTACCAGCTCTCACTGCGCGTCGGTGCGAGCTATGAAGCGACGTGCCGCACGCTTGTCCGCTATGGCATCATCAGGCCCGCAATCATGCGAGAACTGCTCGATACCCAGCCGCGTAGCCTCAAGGTCGATCTCCTCAAGGATTATCGCCCCGAAAATTATCGCGGCGATGTTTGGCTCCTGACCGAGCGAGACGAGGGCACGCGGCTGGACGGCAGCCGCAATGACCTGTTTGTGCTGCGGCTGCAGGAAAACAGCGGCGGCGGTTACCTCTGGGATCTCGACCAGCTAATCGCCAGCGGATTCGCGGTCGTGCGTGACGAAAGGGAGGCGTTCGAAGCCGATGCGATCGGCGGCCCGACCGTCCGCCGCGTCACCGCTGCGCCCGAGGAAGCCCAGCGCGGTCGCATGTCGCTAAGCGAACGGCGCCCTTGGCAGCCGACCATGACTCATGCGAGCCTGACCATCGAGTTCGACCTCACCGGCCCGGAACAGGAAGGCCTGTCTCGCGCCGAGCGGCGCCATCTGCTCGAGGCTGCCTGACCCCATGATCGATATCGTGACTGATCTTAGGCCGATGCTCGGCCCTGTCCGTGATCAAGGCGCGCGGCCGACCTGTCTCGCCTTTGCTGCGAGCGACGCGCATGCCGCCTTGCGCAACGGCTGGACGCCGCTTTCCTGCGAGTTCGCTTATTATCACGCGCAACGTCGCGCCAAACGACCGCATCAGAGCGGCGCAACCTTGTCGTCGATGCTCGAAACGTTGCGGACTGACGGTCAGCCGGCCGAAGCGGGCTGGGTCTATCTCGATAAAGTGCCGGACGACATTGCTGCATGGGCGCCGCCGACGACAGTTGGCCAATGCTTTGGCCGCGATGGGGGCGCTGCCGCCATTGACCTCACCAGCATACTTGTCGCGCTCGATCAGCAGCGACCGGTGATGCTGCTCACGAAACTGTCACGGTCATTCTACATGCCGGGCTCCCAGGGAGTGATCGATCCGGCCAACGACGAGATGCCGGACGACACTCTAAGGCATGCTATCGTCGCGGTCGGCCACGGCACGACCGACGGCCAGTCCGCCCTGCTTGTCCGCAATAGCTGGGGGGAGAGTTGGGGCATCGATGGCCATGCCTGGCTCACCGAGAAATTCCTGAAGCCGCGCCTCTTTGCGACGGCAATCCTGACGGGGGATGTCGATGTATCTTCCAGTGCCGCCGCAGCCTGATTGTGTCTCGGCGTGGCGCGAAGCGGTCCGCCTCGTCGACCAGCAGTCACAGCATCACGCCTACAATGTGATTATCGACGTCGTCGATCCGCTGGCGCGTGCGAGCCTTGCTGATCCGGTAATCGCCGCAGTGGATGCCTTTCATCAGGCGCACGATGCCAAGCGCATCGAGACGGTCGCCAATACAATTTTCCCGGCCGGGCTCTATCGGCGCTACGGCTTCCCCAATTTCTTCGATCGCTTTAGGGACAATGTGCTGCCCAAGGTACGAGGCAAGAAGCCCACCTGGTCTGGCTATTATTTCGAGCGGATGATGCTGTTGCCGCAGGCACAGGGCGAGCCGTTGAACCAGCTCGAGGAGATTATCGGTCGCTTGAAGAACCCTAATGTCCGGGCGCTCAACAAGTTCGAGTTAAGCGTTTTCGATCCGCTACGCGATGTCGATGACTCGCCATATGGCGGGCAATGCCTGAGTTTTGCGAGCTTCAAGCTCATCGGCGAGGGCGCAGATCGCAGGCTCGGCCTCACCGCTATGTACCGCAACCATTATTATATCGAGAAGCTGCTCGGCAATCTCATCGGCCTCGGCCGTTTGCTCGACTTCGTCGCGACGGAGGCGAAGATTCCCAGGGGCTCGCTGACCATCGTCTCAACCCATGCCAAGATCGACACCGATAAGTGGAACCGCAGCGCGATCCTGCCGATGCTGAGCGCGTGCGATCAGGCCAGCGCGCAACTTCTGGCTACGGCCCCATAGAGCGGCAGTTCGGGGGAGGCCGGTTCCCGTCCGTTGATTCCATAAAGATCGAACATGCCGTCGATGAACTCGCGCTGCCCGCCATAGCTTGGGTGGCGGATCGCAGTGGTGGGGATATTCAGCCCGTCAAGCGCCAGATGCGCATCGCGTCCGATGGCGACGATGCGCTTTGGACGCACCATCGAGACCAGCGCCTGCAAGAACGGCCAGGTAGCCTCGCGTTCGGCGCGTGTGTGGCAGCGATTGGACATGGGATCGCCTTCCTCATGTGGATGAAACGGAAAGACGTTCCACAGCATGACAGGTTGGCCAATGCGGCCAAGCACCTGCCAGACGATAGCAGCAGTGCGCTCGGCAATCGCAGGGCCTTGGGTGGCGCGCTCCAGCGCGATGCCGCCCATGAGCGCCGCCGCATGGTTCAGATGGATTTCATCAGTCAGCGGCACGCCGGTGCGACGACCGCCGCGATAGCCGAGGTCACGAGCGATCCAGATGGTCTCGACCCGCGCGTCTAGCGCCGCAACGAGTACGCGTTCAAGATTGGCGCGCCGCCGGGCAGCGGCGTCGCGGCGGTCGTGAATGGCGCAGCGATCACGCCATGGATTGAACACTGAGGGAAGATCCGCCGCTGCCAGTGCCGACACGAAGCTTTTGGGGGTCATCACGGCAACTCCTTGATGGTTAGGCGGCGGCGCGCGAAATCGATGCCGATTCGCGCGCGGCGGTTCTTCTGCAGGAAGCGAAACGCCGCATAACCCTGGAGAATTGCCTCTTCCCAGAGCCACAGCGGGCAGTGCTCGGCCTCGTAGCCGGCGACGAATTGGCGAACATGCTTCAACATGTCCAGCGGAAGTCCGCCCGGCTTCACACCTTCGAAGAATTGAAGCTGTTGAGCCTTGCCGAAAAGCCACGATGTTACGCCTTCTTCGATGAGGACCGCGCGGGCGCCGTCCTCAACCTCGTCAAGCTTGGGATCGCTCTTGCGCTTGAGCCGCAGCAGCGCCCGGATCACCGGGGACCATCCCAGCACCGCGACATAGGCATAGTGGAAGACGTCGTGGAACCGATAATCGTCAGGCTCGATCGCATTGTCGGTAAGCCGATCGCCCACATAGACACCGCTCGACCGCTGAAACACATAAGCTTGGCCGCGCACGGTCCGCTCGTAAATGTCGATTTGCATTTTACGCGGGAGTTGTTCTTCCGGGTCGCAGCCCTCATCGAGCGGCGGCGGATAGCAACGTTCGCGCGGCCAGCGATCGAAGATCTTTTGGAGATTCTTGAGCGCAGCGATTTCAAGCGGAACGCCGGACTCGGTCGCGGCTTGGATCAGCCGGCGCATGACGTTGACTAACAGGTCAGCCATGACCTGGCGACCAGGCTCGCTGGCACCTACCCTGATGAGCGTTCCGACGTCGCCGGCGAGCGCGAGGAGGCTATGCTCGAACTCTGCCGTTGGCGCCTTGGCGATCGGCATGTGGGCGGGCTGTAGTGCGTGAAGGGTCAGCGTACCGTTACCGCCGGCCTTGTGGGTGCCTCTGGGCGCGAGCGCTGCTGTGGCGATATCGCTTAATGCAAGTCGGTAGCGGCGCGACACCGCTGCCAAATACCAGAGGACATCGCCAATCTCCTCCGCGACCGCCTCTGCATAACCGAGATAGGAGGCGGCATCGCGCTGCTTCTTCTTCGCCTCGGTAAGCAGGCTTCCGGTTTCACCGAAGAGGCCGAGCATCGTGAAACCGGCCGTGCCTGGCCCCTTGCGCTGATCGGTCCGCGCAGCTTGCCGCGCATATTCATCGATCGTGAGCGCTTCGTCATCGGGCGACATCAGCCGCGCTTCCGCCGGTCGGTGATGGCATCGCCGGGGACCGTCACGCCATAAGCTTTGAGCGCGCGGAGCACGACCATGCGGATCGGCTCGCGGCTGTCGAGCGCGCGTTGCCCAAGGTCGCGCTTTGTGATGGCCGGAACCTGGATTTGAAGATGCTCATCATCCCCCTTTCCATCCGCGTCTCCATATTTCATGAAACCATGTAATCGTATTTTCATGAAATATGGAAGTGAATTTGCAAATTTTGGCCGTTAGAGTTCAGCGCCTCGTCAGCATTGCTGAGCTGCTGCCAACAATCTTCTAATTCGGCGAAAATGAGACGTTCAGGCAATTTGCCGTGGGGCCGGGAAACGAAAATCCACTCCAACCGGTGCTGATCCATCACCTTTAACGGCTGCTCGGTCAGCACGTCCCGGTCAGGCTAACGGTGTTCAATGCGGCTCTTCCGGAGCCTGGGTCTCTTTCGCGATGTGCTCTTCATGGAGTTCGCGAGCCATCTGACGCCCGAGAAGGCGAGCCAACCGGATGATCGCGGCATCCGCTGCGGGAGAGATATCCGGTTTGTCGGCCGGATGGCGCGACTTGCTTTTCATGGCTGCGTAACCGCTCGACCCGCGAAATAGGTCGGTATCGGGACAAGGAACGGACCGACTTGAAGTGGAGAAAGAGTGGTGGGGAGGCCGAAATCGCACGAGCGGGCTGTTTCGTCGGAGCGGACAAGAGCAGCTGAAGGTTTTGCCACATCGTCATCCGTGCTATTCTTCTTTCCGGAAAGGCTCTGCTCATGCAGGAATTTACCGAACCTGATCAGATGGACGAGGCAGCCCCGCAAGCGCCGTCTCGGCGCGCTGCGGATTGGTTCTGGCGCCCATGGTATGCGAAAGTCACCTGGGCGTTGACGCTGCTCTACTGGATCGGCCTCGAGGGTATGCTTGCGGTGCCTTTCGACCGGTTGAACATCTATCTGGTCAACACAATGGTCCTGTTGATCTTCGTCTTTAATCCGATCTCTGTCGTTGCGGTCCTCGGATATGGCTTCCTCAAGGCCAAGGTCGCCTGCGGAGAGTGGATCATTACGCCAGGACCGCCCCCGGAAAGACCAATTATTGATCCCTACACCGATCCGTTCGACTCGCGCTCGGGCGACATCCATCTGCGACACATAGGAGTGATCCAGGATTGACATCATGGATCCCGACGCTCCTTGAAGCTTGAATCCCCGTCAGCCATTCCATTGTCGCGGTCGAACAATAGCCGACCGGTACCAAGGATCGACGATTGCTCCATCGATGTGATCGGACCCGTGACATCGAAGGTGCCACGCCCAGCATCGGCCTGCTTCAGATACCGGTTGCGCAGACCATCATTGCCAAGCACACGTTCGCTGAGTTCTTGGGCAAAAGTCTCCTCGGGACGACCGGAGCGTGCGGCTGCTTTCTCGGCAGCCGCGATAGCATCCCGCACATCATAGTTCACCACGTCGATGGAAGAGCGAGCCGAGACCGCCGCTACTCCTCGATCGACAATGTCGGCGTTCAACCTACCGCTCAGCGAGCCTGTGGCGCTGCTTTTGCCGCCACCTTTTTCTTCGCCGCCCTTGTCGCCGGAACCAACTCCGCGCGAGGCTGAAGCCGTGAGATCGCCGGAGATGCTCTGACTGTCCGCGGTTGAGTGCTCCGCCGACCGTGAAAGCGACCTCTGCCATCCGGTCTGCACCATGATCGCCGTGACATCGCGCTCCAGCGTATCGGCAACCTGCGGCTTGAGCCGCCAGTTGCCGCGCCGATCCATCTCGAACCCACCGCGAAGCCATCTGGCCATGGCGGCCTGACCTTCCTTGCCGCTGCCAAGAAAATGCTCGATCGTATCGGGACCCGCCTGCTTGCCGGCTTCGAACCGCGTGCTGGTGTCGTTGCGCGCCGACTGGCTGAACCCGGTGCTGCTGGAAACGAGCAGATCATTGTGCGCAAAGCTGAGCCGCGCGTGCCCGCCATTGGCGATTGCACCGAGCTGGCCCTCGTTGATGAGGCCGCCGCGCCACATCTGCGCCGCAAGCTCCGGTGTCAGGTTGAGGCTGACATCGCCATTCTGGCTCATCGCGATCTGTCGCTTGGACATCTCGACGCCATGCTCGCGCAGAAGCGCCTGCGTACGGGTGAGACGCTCCTTGTCGACGATCCCGGTCAGCCGCTCGTTGCGGGCACGGTCGGCGATCCCCTCCGCGCCGCCTTCGGCCATATCGACCTGGTTGCCGGCCGTGCCGGCGAGCGCGCGGATAAAGGAATCGAGCCGCGCGGCCTCACGAACCGATACGCCCGCCGCCGCCGCGCCTTCGGCAAAGCCTGCATTGTCGGCCTGTCGCCGCTGTTCGCCGATTTGCGCATTGCTGCGCACGCCGTCGGGCCCGATCTCCCGCTGGGCATCGAGCTTGCCCGAGCGTTCGGCAAAATCATAGCCTGCAGCTTCCCTCGTGCGCCCATAGACGCTCGTACCCTCCCGCGCCGCCTCTGCGGTCGCACCATCGGCCGTGCCGACCTGGACTGCGGCATTGTAGCCCTCCAGTGCGCGCAGTACCTGTGCCTCGTTGCGCCCTGTCGAACGCGATAGCTGCGTGATGGCACTCGCCCGCGCCTCGCCCGACAGGGAATTGATGAACCCGATGCGCCGGCTGGTTTCAGTAACGGAGAGCCCGAGCATCGCGGCGGCCTGCCGCTGCCCCTGATTCCCACCGGTCCGATGCGCCTGCTCGGTCGCGACATTGCCGCGCTCGACCGCTGCGACCCTGTCGCCGGCATAGTCGCGCCGCCCTTCCATCGCGCCGACCTGCGTCTGCGCCGCAGTCAGGTCGTTGCGCAGCATCTGCTCCTGATCGAAGGCATTGGCCGTCAGCTTCGCGAAGGTCGGATCGGCGCTTGCCTGCCCGATCACTGTAGACGCCTTCAGAGCGGCATCCCTGGCATCATAACCGTTGCGCTCGAAATGCCGCTGGGCACCCGATTGCATCATCTCATAGGCACGCTGGTCGCCAAAAGCCTTCCACTGCACCATGTTCTGCGCGAAGACGGCAAAGGCGCGCTCTCCGGACTGACCTTCCCCGAAATAGCTCGTGCCAAGTTTGCGCAGCGCGTCGCCCTGCGCGAAACCATGGATCGCCGACGTCGCGGCATTGCTACGGATCGCGCGAGCCGTGGCCGGATCGCTCAGATCGCGTCCAACAAGGGCAGGGGACAGCCCGCCGAGTTCCCGCGCGGCATCCGCCCGGCCTAGGCCGAACGCTGCCGTCCCCGCCGCGCCGCCGCCATGCTCGCCCACGATGCTTCCTGCAGCCCCAAAGGCCCGGTCGAGCCCAAAGCTGCTGCGCTCGCCAAAGTCGCCGAATCCTAACGAAGCCGAACGCCGCGCCTGGGTGCCGCCGGCCGAAGCCTGCGCTTCCAGCGCCGAGGCATAGCCCTCGCTGGTGCCGACCGTCGCGGCCGCCATGCTGCCCTGGCCCTGCACGCCGAGCATGCCTGAGGTAAAAGCAGTGAACATATTGCCGGAGAAGCGGAACACGGTGAACACGAAGGCGCCGGCAAGACCTGCCGCAGCCGTCCGGAACGAGCCGAAGATGGCAAGCGCCTTCATTGCCGCCGATGGCGCGAAAATCCAGCTGTCTGCCGCGACATGGGTGGCGCGCAGTTCGGCCAGCACGTCCATCGCCCGGCCAAGGGTGAGCTGATAGATGCCGGCATCGATGACGCCCCACAGCGCGACGAACACGAACAGCCCCAGCGCAAAGCTCGCGACCCTGAGGTTGATCGGCGTCAGGATGAAGAGCAGCGCGATCGGCATCATCATGAGCATGATCGCGAAGACCGAGGCACGGATGGTCGGCATCCACTCGTTGGCGGTCGAGAGCGTGGCGAGGCCGTTGGACTCGATTGCCCGGTTCGCCATGACCCGCGCGGTCGCTGCCGGGGAATCCTCGAACAGCACGTCGCCAACGGTCTGTCCCAGCAGTATGTTGGTCAGGAACTTCTGCCGGCTCATCGATTGTCCCAGCATCATGTCGCCGAGCGCGTCGATTTGCTGGCGGCAGCGGTCACGCTGGGTCGCCTGGGTCACGTCGAAGCCGGTACGGGCACAGACCTGGTCGCTATAGGCGTCGAACAACGTGCTGTCAGCCAGCCGATCCGCAATATAGCCCCAGGCCGCATCGCAGCTCATCGTCGTCCCGGCTTTGTCACTTGCGGTATAGACCGTCGAAAATGTCGCCGGGCCGGCCATCGCAGCGAAGGAAGCGGGAAGGTCGGTCGAGGTCCGGAAGAGCTGATCATCATCGACGCCATAGGCGGGCGAGACACGCGCAACCGGATAGCATTGCCGCACATAGTCCTTCACCGTCGCGTCGAGGAACGTGTCGACGATCGGACTGCGCGGGGACACCGCGTTCAGGAACAGGTCGAACGCATGACCGCCGGCGCCAAACTCCAGCTTTGCATTGGGATCGGTGGTGTTGTCGTCGATGGTCTCGGCCAGAGCCCGTTCCATAAGGTTGGTGACGCCGGCGACCAGCACGATCAGATTGGGCACGTCGCCGACCGGCTGGTAGGCGTTGCGCACCCGGTCATAGATGTGAACCGTGCCCGTCGTGGCGATCATCCCCACGAACAGGCCGATCCCGATCAGCATCTGGAAACCGAAGGCGACAAGCCCCATGCCGGAACCCTTGATGCTCGCCAGCACCGCGCCCAGAGCGATACCGGCGACCGCGATGATGACGACCAGCGTCTCATAGCGCGGATCGCTGAAGATCATGGCGACGAGGTGGAAGGCATCCACCGTTTCGGAAAATCCGTCCCAGGTGTGATAGCTGGCGTCGATCGCCAGTGCGGGCGTGGCGCCCAGAAAGCCGAGGAGCGTGAGAAGAAGGCGGATGAAGCGGCGCATGACGATCCTCACCGGTTGCGATTGGCATTGGCGCCCGCGGCGTCGCGGGCATCACGGTCGCGCTGGCGCACGACGCCGGCATAGCTCGCCGACAGGTTCGCCTGGCTCATCGCCGCCATGTAGGACTGGCGCATCTGCGCGCGCTGGCGCAGCACCTCGTCGCGCAACTCACGCAATTGCTCGATGCCCTTGGTGAGGATCCGCGTCTGGCAGATATTGCTGTTCTCGGCATCGGCGGCGCCCGCAGTGGTTGCCCCGCGTTCGGCATTCTGCAGCGCGAAGTCGATCGACCGGGTGAGGTCGTTGAGCATCTGATAGGCGAGGGTGAGCGCGACCAGTTCATCGGTATCGGCGATGACGCTCTCGGTCAGGCCCTGCCGCACGCCCCATTCGAGCAGGCGGTAAACGGGTAAGGTTCGCACATTGGCGACGAACTGCTTTTCTTCAGTGGTGAGCGCCGACCGGGTACGGATCTTGGCGGCGACCGTCTCCATCCTTTCCCGCGCCAGCACCAACGCGCCGCGTCCGGCGCCGTTCACCGAGCAATCCGCGGCGGTCGCGGGAATGTTGAGCGCCCGGGTCGGGACGCGGCCGGTCAGGAAATCATCGGCGCTCTCGGTATCCTGGCGCGGGCAGGCGGGAATGGCCGAAAAGATCGGCACCTTGTCGCCCGCATCCCAGCGCATATAGACATCGCCGACCCTGGCCCGCATCACGCCGGCCCAGTCGGACGCGCCGACCCGCGCGGCGGCATGCGCGAGCAACGAGCCGGTCTTGAAGATGTCCGTGACCTCCGCCGGGCAATTGGCGAGCGCGTCCTTCAGATCCTCGGTCGGATTGCCCTTGTTGGCCTGGATTTTCTCGCGGCTCTGCTGCCAGCTGTTGGCATAGCCTTCGCGGATCGACTTGTAGCCCGTCATCTCCTCGACAATGCCGGACATGTTGTCGTCGCCCTTGGCGATCTGCACCATGCGGTTGGCGAGACGGCAGTCGTTTACCTGGATGGAGTTCAGGAAATTGGTTGCCGCCTCCATCTTCGAGAGGATATTCCCCATCTTCTCGTCCAGCGTTTCGAGAAGATACTGGAAGGCAACCGCCGGCGCGGCCTGGAGGATCGTCTCCAGCTTCTGCACCAGATAGTCGGGATCGAGAAACGACATGCCGCCCAGAAACATGTCGATGCCGCCGCAGCCGGCCTTCACCTTGGGCAAGGTCAGGCTCATCAGATAATCGTCATGGACGTCGACCCGGCCCGACATGCCGCCCGCGGTCACATAGCCGCGGGTCTGGTCCTCGAAGCTGCCGGGCGAGGTATAGGTGACATTATCGAACCAGCTCTCGGCCCAGCTTTGCGCATGGGACGGAACAGCCTGGCCGCACGAGGCGGCGATCAGGCAAAAGGCAAGGGTCGAACGACGAACATGATGTCCCATGGCAGGCTTTCTGGTGAGAAGGAAGGGTGACGCCGCCCCGCCATGATCAGCGTCCCTTCGGGCTGGAGGAGGCCGGCGCCCTCACGCCGACGATCCCGGTGAATTTCGACATGGCGCGCACGCCGACAGCAGCCCGGGCGCCGGTGAGCATCCGGGCGGCAAGCCAGGCATTGCGCGCGATATTGGCTTCGTGATCGGTGCCGATCGCGATGGGCACCATGCGGTTCGGATCGGTGACGGGGCGGACCCATGCAACAGGGTTACCTACCCACGGGAGACCGAGCCGACCCGAACGGAGCATCGCCTCCTGTGCGCCGATGGTCCGAACCTGCCAGCCGTGCTGCGCGCGGAATGCCTGAAGTTTTGCCCAGAGATCGCCGCAGGGCAGGCAGCCCGGCGCGGTGCTGATCTCGATCACATAAAGCGATGCCTGGCTGCGCAGCATGGTCTGGAAGTCGGGGGGAAAGTCACGCGTCACCGGTACGCGGGAAAGCCAGACGCGCAGGTCGGCGACATTCGATACCGGATGGACAGCAGCACGCATCGCCGCTTCGCGGCTTATTTGCTGGGCGTCGCCGATCGCGGGCACCACCAGCCAGTGCATGATCACCATGGCTGCCGCAAGCCGAACTCGCCCGGAGCGCCTCACGGCCTGGGTTCCCTTGCATCGATGAGATCGCCGCCAATCACACGCGGATCGGTCGACGAGACCGGGCCGTTGGCGAGCGCGTCGAAAAACCCGTTCTCCTCCCCAGCGCCGGTCAGCCATTGCTCAGGCCGAATATCGCCGCTCAGCAACCTGACCGCCTGGTAGGCCATCTGCGCGATGTTGGGATAGGTTTCGACCCCGGCGGCGATCACCATGCGCTGGCCACTGTTCCTGCGAATGACCATGGTGGTGGGCGTCACTTCGACCCCGAAACGCTGGGCAAGCTCGGGTTTGCGGTCGAGGTCCATAAGGCTCACCTGCCAACCCATTTCGTCCTGGAAGCGCTGCACGATCGGCCACTGAACCTTGCAGTAACCGCAGGATGTGCGGGCGAACATCACAAGCGCGAACTCTCCGGCGTGCGCGCGCAGATACTGGCGGCGCACCTGGTCCTTCTGGGCGCCGAGCGCATCGCGGGCCTCGCCGACCAGGGGATTGGCGGCTCTCGCATTGAGCTCGGGATGGGTCAGCATGGCAAGCTGGGTGACGCCGGCGAAGGCGCGGGCCTTGCGCCGCGCGAAGTCCTGCAGGCGCCAGAAATCGGCGACGGCATCGACGGTGAGCACGGTCGCCGCATAGTCGCGCTGCTGCTCGATCAGTGTGCGGATCTTCGGCGGCGTCCAGGTCGCCAGTTCGGCCATAGGCGGGATTACCGGCTTCACCAGAGCGTCAGGATCGGGCTTCTCCTGCTCTGCCTTGGGCGGTGCCTGATACCACCAGTAGCCACGCGCTTCGCGATCCGCGGTGCCCGTGGATTGCGCGGCTGCCGATCCTGCCAGGAGGAGGGCCGCGCCTGCTATCACAGCGAGCCGCTTCACAGCAGCTTCTCCATTCGGGTGAGGCGATCAATGGCGACCGGACCATAATAACGGCTGTCATATCCGTCGGGATGGCTCGACCCGACGAAGATCATGCCATCCGGAATATTGGGGCTGGCCGGCTGCCAGTGGTTGAGCGCTTTGCCGCTGCGCGTCGCAGGCTTGCTGACGCCCACCAGCTTGTCGTTGCAATAATACCAGCCATTGCGGCGCGGGCCGAGGCTTGCCGGCCTCTCGACCATGACGATCTGGTCGCCGGGCATGCACAGCGCATATTTGGTGACGGCGACAGGCCTGGGGCCGGCGATCGCGTCGGCGAGCGTGAAGGAGACGAGGTCGCCGCGATGCACGGGCCCGGGAGAGCGGTGCACCACCCAGGCCTCGATCGAAGGCGTCATGACCAGGGTGATCTGTGGCATCGTTACCCAAGCGAAAAGACCGATCGGCAATACGATCCCATAGGCCTTGAAGAGCTGGGCTGGCCGCGCCGGTTGTCCAAGGCCGCTCGCGCCCAGCGCTACGGCCGCCCGTAGCGGCAGGTCTTTCAGTTCATGCCAGGCGCGCTTACCGCCGTGCCAGATGAGCGAGAGCATCCCGCACCTCCTCCCTGCCGCCGAGGCGGCCATATTCCTCGAGAAGCCCGGACAAGGCGGCATCGCCCTGAACCAGATGCGCCGCGCGCGGGCTCGCGTCGTCGCGTTCGCAATAGGGGCGCGTCGGATCGCCGGGGATCATCGCGAGCGCGGGAACCCGGACGACGCCATGTTGCCGAAACACCAGCGGATCGACGATCAGCTGCACGTCCCGCATCGCGCAGGCGGGGCCTTCGCAGCCCGGATCGCGCCGCAGGATGGCGGCAGACAGCTTCGCCATCGGCGCCACTTGCCGCATCCCGCCCGGCATCCCGCGAAAGGCCATGACCCCTCCGGCACGCTCAAGCTGCCCGGCATAGGTGCGCAATGTCTCGATCGGTATCGACGAGGAGACGAACAGGACCGGCACCCAGCGTTTGCCGACATCGGACGATACCGCACCGGCCAGCGCCGCCTGTTCCGGCTGCTCCAGTCCGAGCGCCTGCGCAATCCGGCGACTGGCCGCGTCCCGCTCGGCTGCCAGGCGCTCGCGGGCGGCGGCGATATCCGCTCGCGCGCGTTTCTTTATATCTGGGTCGTTCTTCCGCGCCTTGAGCCCCTCGAAGGCCCTGCGCTGCGCTGCGGCGTCGAGCCTGGCGGGCAGAACAGGCGAGGGGGTGGACGTGGCCTTCGCCTTACCGGCGGCGCGTTTCACACGCTCCATCGCCGCCTCGCCCTGTTCCTGCATTCGCGCGCGGGCGTTCTCGGGCTGAGGTTGTTCGATCGCGGCCGGCGGCTCGTTCGCGCCCGCGCGCCCGACAAGGCAGGCAAGGCTTGCCAGAAGCAGAACGCGCCTAGTTGCTGATCGTCTGCATATAGGCATCGATCTTGTCCTTCATGTCGATCTGGATTTCGGATTGTGCGCGGGCTTCCACCTCCGCATAATATTCGGAGAGGTCCATCCGCGAGAAATCGAGCGCCTGGAATTCCTCGGGCGTAAAGCCCCGGCAATAAGGCTGTTTGGCGGTGCCCCAACCGATGGCGCTGAAGGCCTTCAGCTGCGGACGGCCCTGCTCCTGGATGATCCGACCGAGCTTGGTGTTGAAGCAGCAATGGCCCCGCGACTTCTGCACGCAGATCCCCAGGATCTTCGAGGAGCAGTAGCTGCCGACCTCATGGCACATGCCCGAACCGCGCAGCATGCCCACTTCCATGTCCTGCTGATCGCAGCCCTGGAGCAGCACCTCGATCATGAAATTGACCGCGAGGCTGATCGCGATCGATGTCGGATCGATCCCGACGATGATCGCATTGGCGCCGGCGCTGGCCGCCTGGCTCGCGGTCGCGCCCGCCCTAAAGGCGGTGTAGGCGGCTTTCATGCCGGTGAAGACGCCCTTGGCGACCGCGATCTTGGTCGAGATGGACGAGATCGAACCGCCCATGCCGTCTTTCACGATCTTACCCTTGTCCTTGCAGCAATTGGAGAAGGTCGTCTTGAGGCCGGCAGGACGGCAACGTGCGGCGCGGCCGGAAAATATCTCGATCGTGCCAAGACAATTGCCCTCGGCATCGACACCGCCATCGGCTTCGACACCCGGATCGTCGATGACCGGATCGTCGACGATCGGGTTGGCGCTGGTGTCGATGCAGGCATTGGCCGAGCAGGCCGCTGCGCCGCCACTGGCAGGTGTCTCGCAGCTATATTGCTCGCCGAGCGGGCAGTGCAGGGCGCCCGAAATGTCGGCCTCGCACATCGTCTGGCCGATCGGGCACATCCAGCCACCTGACGCCGTCAGATGGCAGCTCGCCGTCTCGCCATCATCGGCCGCATCGCCATTGCCGTTGAGGTCGACCGCGCAAAGCTGCTGTGCCGCTGCGTTCGACGGGCACAACAATGTGCCCGCCATCAGCATCAGAGCTCCGGCGAGCAGGGATACGCGCGCGCTCATCGCACGCTACTCGTGCAGACGAGGTCAGCGCCGCCCAGGCGCACGGTCTGCATCATCACTGCGGCTTCGGGGAAATCGTCGAGACAGCCGCAGCCCTGGACGAGTTCCTCGCCTTCACCGGCCGGGCAGACATTGCTGTCCTGGCAGGCGTGATAGAAATAGTCCCAGCCTGTGGGATCGGTCTGCTTCGAGCCGGTCACGCCATCGGGCGCGGCTGCCGTGTTCACGTGTTTCTTGCGGGTTTTGCAGATCGGCTCACAGGCATTAACGCTGCCACGGTCGGGCAGGACGAAATTGCGCGTCGTCAGGCTATAGCTCCCGTCAGCGCTTCTCACCCGGTCAGCGAGCAACGTCTCGGTCGAATGATCGATGATATAGGCACCACGAGAAAGATCCGGTTGCGCCGCCTGTCCCAGGTCCACCGTGCATCGGTAGCCACGCTCGCGCAGGAAGAAGTCGCGGGTGATCCGCGTGGCGCAGATGCCGGTCCCGAAGAGCCGCGTCTGCGGCAAGGGCGAAAGTCCGGTGTTGACGCCATTGCGAAAGCTGGTGACCCCGTCCACCACTTCGTCCTGCAGCCGGCATGTATCGTTCGAGGCATAGGCGCCGCAGGTGTCGACGAGTTGCTCGGTCGTCTTGCAGCCGGCGTCGACATTGGCCTCGATCGACGCATAGGCTTCGCCTTCATCGGCGACCGCGACACGCAGCCATATGTCGTGATCGCCCTGTGTCATTCGCGATGTGAGGTCGAGGGCGGGATAGGCGGTGAAGTCGCCCTTCTTCTCGCATTTGCCGGGCGGCAAGCCCATCCCGGTCCAGCTTTGCGGACCCGATCCGACCAGTTCGCCATCGACACGGATCTGGGCCCAGTCGTCAGCGCCGAAGCGGGTCAGCAGCACCTGCTGAAGCCGATCAACCTCCTTGACCCGCAGCGTCATGTGGAAATCGAAGATCGAGCAGGAGCCGCCGGAAAGGCTGTTATCCACAGGCGAGCCCATGACGAAGGTAAGATTGTCGGCGCTCGAGGCATAGGTCGCATAGCCGCCCGAGACCCGACCGATGATCTTGTCCGCGGTAATTTCCTCCTGCGTGATCTGACGGGTGATCGTGCAATTCCGGCTCACCTCGGAGGTGCCAGTGCCGGTCGAGGAGGCCGAGAGCGCCTGGAACACGCTG
Source organism: Sphingobium baderi (assembly GCF_001456115.1). NCBI lineage: Bacteria > Pseudomonadati > Pseudomonadota > Alphaproteobacteria > Sphingomonadales > Sphingobiaceae > Sphingobium > Sphingobium wenxiniae. The sequence continues at coordinate 1,402,665 of NZ_CP013264.1, forward strand.
CTCGCCTGGGAGGCGGCATAGGCGTCGCCGGCAATGGCGTTGGGATTGGCCTCGTAGGCTGTGGCGCCGATCTGGGGCTGCGCCGCGCAGGAGGTTGTCTGCGCGCCGGTGTAGCGGATCACCGGCCCTTCGATGGATGCCTGCGCGATGTCGATCCGCGCATCGGCGCTGGTGAGAGCGCCAACGACCCCGCCGCCAAGGTCCTTGAGTACGGAAGCCATGTTGCCCCAGACCAGGTTATTGCCGCAGCTGTTGTTGACGCAGTAACAACCGGCGAGATCGGTCAGCTCGGCTTCGCTGAGCTTGAGCGATCCGGTGGCAGAGGTATCCCAGCGGAAGAAGCGGCAGGCATCCCAGGTACCGGGCGTACAGGAGATGATCCCGTTGGCGCAGATGCCTGAGGCAGGAACGGGAACGGTCAACGCTTCGTCGAAGCTGCCGTCGAGATCCTTGTCACGCGAGATGCTGAGCGTGCCGATATCGCCGGTCGCATTGGGCTGGGCGAGCAGTTCCAGCATTGTCGCGCTTTTCTGGCAGGCCAGGTTGGGCGTGAACGTCTTCGAGGAATCGACCGTGCTAATCGGCTGCCCGGCAAGGCCCGGTGTCACGTAATTCTCGAGAATGGCATCGCTGTCCGCGCTTTTTGCGCGCGCGGCAGCCGCAGCGCCACGAGCCCGGTCTTCCGCCGTCTGCGCGTGGGAAGGAGCGGGCAAGCATAGCGCCGCGACAAGGGCGAGGGCAGGACGCCTCATGGCCGGATCTCGCTCGGTATGATCAGCCGGGAACCGCGGCGCAGCCGGAACAGAAACACCCTGCCGGCGGGCGCGGCAAATTCCGCGCGGAACACTGCCTGTCCTTCAAAAACGGTCAGCGTGGCCACGACGACAGACGGCGAGGAGGGGCGCACCGCCTGTCCATCGTCTGTATTCACGGCCACGCCGACCGCCCGACCGGCGCCGCAGGGGGGATGCGACGCCGGTCTAACCGCATGGGGAAGACCCGGCGCAATGGAATGACGGGCAAGCCATCGGCTGTTGCCGGGCGATTCCATGCGGTCAGGGAAAGACGGACAGGTCATGGCGTCGAGACCCCGGCGCAGCAGATCGTCTTTTCGAACAGCATGAACTGGGCATTGTCCTTGCCCGGCGCATGTTTGGCGCTGGTCCACAAGGCGCCGGGACGACCGACGTTAACGCACTGGCCGCCCTTGACCGGCTCCATCAGCTGGAACTTGTAGCGGCTCTTGGTCCAGACGGGCTGGGGAATGAAGGAACAGCCGTCCGCCGAACTGACCGTGAGCGCGCCGAGCCGGCCCATCATGAACAGGCCGCGCGCAGCAAGGCCGGCCCAGGCTTCGACACTGTCCCCGAAATGAATATCGCCCGCGATCGGATAGGTCGCGCCCCACGACCCCATGCACCAGAACAGCGGATCGACGACTTTGCCCGCGGCCGCTGCGGCGCTGTCGGCCATGCAGGCGAGCCCCGCGGCCGGATTGCCGAACAGGATCGCCTCGGGTTGGATGATCGCGCCCAGTGTTGCCGACTGCCAGGTCGGCAGGACCTCGGTGATGAGCGCGACATCGAAGCCGTTGTCCTCGATGCAGGGCAGGTCGGTGAACATGTCGAGCATCTTCCAGACCGGGGCGATGTAGTAGTGCATCTGCGCGAACATCTTGCGGGTGTTGGTGCCGTCGGCGAGGCTGCTCTGGCTTCCCTGCAGCTTGCCGCCGGTCGGCATGATGTCTGCGCCCAGCGCCATCATGCAGCCCGGCTCCGTTACCACATCGACCATGCGGTTTGGCGACCAGAAGCTGACCTTCACCCCGAACCAGAAGGTCACGCCCTTGCGACAGGCGCACAGTGGCTTGGAAGCCGATTGTGCGTCGAGCGCCTTGCCGAGCGGATCGCTGGGTCCGACCTTCACGCCGCCGATGGTGATCGGGAAAATGCAGTTCCAGCGTACCTTGGTGATCGGGTTGAATACCGTGCCCGCCTCGCATTTTGAGGCATGAGCCGGAGCAGCGAGCGCCAACGCGGCGAAACCGCAACCCAGCGCCAGCAGTCGGCGAAGGGACAATCCTTTCATCGCGCGGCCCTCCGGTCTGTCTTGCTCCTGTCGACCTCGGTCAGCACCAGTTTCTGCCCCGCCTGGCTCACGATCACCGGCGCTACCCTCAGCCCAAGCCGCGCCTTGACGCGCTCCTCGAGCAGGAACAGCGCCCGGCCATGACGTTCGCCAAGGGTGATCGCGTCGGCGTCACGCGGACCACCGGCAGCGAGCAAGATGAAATCCGAGGGCCGAGCGGTGCGCAGGGCCCAGTCGAGCTCGGCGGGATGCACGACAATGAGCCGCTGCGGGAGCGACACAAAGCTAAGCGGATTGAAGCTGTAGCCTTTGGCGTACAGCAGCTTTCCGTCCTGCAAGCGGATATCCTGATCGAGCGTATAAAAGGGAATCACCGTGCGATTCCGGTCGGCTCGCGCGATCCCAAGCGTCGCCGCCTTCATCGCCGACCAGCGCTCGCGCGGACCGAAGGCGGCTTTCATGTCGGGAATCTGCGCCGCCCGGCCTTCGATCTCGCTCAACGCATCGGGCTCTGCGATTGGCCAGGTGCGGCCTATCGTGCTGGTCTCCGCAGGGAGCGATGACGCCATGAGCATTCCGGCCGTCATCGTCATCGCCGTGAAAACGCGAAGGAATGCGGGAGGCGGGGAAGGCCGGCACGTTGATCTAGCGGCCATGGCGCCGCCTCCAATAGGGCTGGGGGGTCTTGCGATCCTCGCCGAGGGCGGCTGTAATCAAGGCGGCGGTGGCAATGATCGCGGTAATCGCGACGAGAAGGCGGAACAGTCCGGGCACCGCCGGCAGTTGCCAGGCGATAAAAGACTGAACCAGCAGCAGCCCCTGGCTTCCGACGATCAGACGGATCGGCCCTGGTGCCGGCGTCGAGGAGAAGATGCCGTTCATGGCCGCCTCCAGCGCCCGGCGACGCTGCGAACATGCCGGGCCAGCGCATCCCAGGGGACAAGGATGAGGCCTGTCGAACCCGCGCCCATGCCGGCGCAGATGCCGACGACGATCGCGCCCTGCAGCGGCGCACGCAGGCTCGAGGCGGCCATGAAAGCGAAGAGCGCCGAGACAACCATGCCGGTGGTCACCAGGATCGTGTAGCTGACCCTCGCGAACCGCCGTTCCGCCTCGATCACGGTGACGATCGCATGCGCCACCGCCGCGATTCCGAGCGCCTGATTGTTGAGGCTGCGCGCATAGGCGAGGAGCGCGTGGATCTCGGCGCCCGCTTCATAGGCAGGTTCGAAGTCCTCATCATGGTCCGGGTTCATCGCGCCCTCCACTGCGACAAGCGCGAGAAGAGCATCCCGCAGGCGCCTGACAGGCCGATCAGCAGCATGCCGCTTGCAAAGCAGGCGGCCGCCACGATGAGCCCTGTGCGAACCGTCTGGAGTGGTGGCTGGTCGAGCGCGAGACCTGCCGCGATCACGAGCCCGCCCATCATGCAGGTTTCGATCGCCACCAGGCGCAGCCGCCACTGGAACGCCGCTGCCTCGGCGCGCTTTGCGACGCGGGCCTCGATGATCGTCTCGATGGCGGGGTCCTGCTCCCAGTCGATCGCCAGCTGGTCGGGATGAGGTTCGGACTTGGGCATCATGCCGTCCTCCCGGACTGGTAGACACGGCCGCCCAGCACCTCGACCGGATCGACACCGGCCAGTTCGCAAACCGCTTCCAATGGATTGCGGCCCGCGCGCACCAGCGCCTCGAAGGTGGCGACCTCGTTGGGCGCGGAGGTATTGATCCAGTAGCTGAAGGGGTCGACCACCAGCCGGGCAATGCCAAGACCAAGCGGGCTGTCGATGAACACCTCGGAATAATTGGGCTTGGCGTTCCGGACCGATTTCAGCAGATCGAGCACGAAGCCCGAATAATCGAGAATCTTGTTGTCGACCGCCTTGTCGTAGGTCGATCCCTGCAGCAGGAACCGGGTCGCGGCGTTTTCGAGGATCACCTGTCCCGTACCGCCGAAGAGCAGCAGGTCGTTCATGCTCTGCAGGACGATGCCGAAGCTGCCCTGATATTTGCGCGCGCGGCGATAGCCCTGGCCGAATGCCTCGGCGAGACGCGAAAGGTCCTGCCGGTCGCTGCGCGACATGAACTGCGCGGCTTCGTCGCACAGTACGAAGCGGGGCTTGTCGCGCGCCGAGAGATAGAGTTCCTGGGTGACGGCGTTGACAACCACCATCACGATCACATTGAAGAGGTCGGGGAGCGCTTTCAGCCGTTCGAGTTCGAGCACCACGAATTCGTCGCGGGATATGTCGAAGGTCGAGGGGCCGTTGAAGAAATGCCCGTACGCGCCTTGCGACCCGAAATCGCGCAGGTTGAACGCCAGTTCGCGCGCCACCGGCACGAGATGATCGACCCGGTCGAGATCGGAGACCGCATTGTCAGGATAGCGGCCGAGCCAGTCGCGGACCGCATCGATGCCGTCCTCGCCGCGTCCGCTATCGACGGTCCACTGCACGGCGGATTTCAGCAGATTCCATTCCGACGTGCTGACCGGCTTACGCGTCGAGGCATTGGCCATCTCGGCGACGATGGCGACGGCCATGGCGATCGCCGACTGCTTGTCCTCGCCGTCTAGCGCGAGCCCCATGTCGAAGGGATTGAGGACCAGGCGCTCCTCGCCGATGTCGATGTAACGGCCCGAGCAGAGCGTGCAGAGCTTGCGGTAGGACCCGCCAATATCGATGATCCGGATGAGCGCGCCTTGCGCATAATATTGCTGGCACAGATTATTGAGCAGGAAGCTCTTGCCCGCGCCACTTTCGGCCGAGACGATGAAATTGTAGTTGTTGATGCGCGGATCGAAGAGATCGAGGGTGATGAGCTGGCCCTTGCGCCCGACATAGAGCAGGGCCGGGCGGCCGCCTCCGCGAAAATCTGTCTGCACCGGCGCCATCAGGCAAGCGGCCTTGACCGGCATGCGGAAGTCGCGTTCGAGCAGCTTCAAGGTGCGCTTCTCGGGATAAAGACCAAAGGGCAGGCTGGCGGCGAGCAATACCGGCAGCAGATAGCTCTCCTCCTGCACCATGAAGGGCAGGGGTTCGGACTCCCACAGCCGCTTGGCCCGCGCCGCCATTTCGCGCGCTTGCGCGCTGTCGCGCCCGAACACCCACATGGTCGGGATCACCGAGACGAAGCGGCTGTTCGACGCCTCGTCGAGGATCCAGCCGATCTCCTCGATCTGCTTGCCGACCTCGACCGCGAAGCTGCCCGCCGCCTTCTGAGCCGAGAGGATCTGCGCGCGCTTGTGGATCTCGAACTGCGAATGATCGAACAGGACCGAGAGGCAGTAGAGGAACGGCCCGCCGATCTGGTCGCTGTCCTCGGCGCTCCCGCGCATGCCCCCAAGCAACCGGTTCGCCCGCTCGGCGGTGATGCGGCGCGCAGGGGCCTTGGGCGTCAGGCAGCGCGCGACCTGGTTGCCGAGATAAACCTCGGATCCCTCGAAACAAAGATCAGGGCCGGCCTCGATGATCTGCCGCGCGATCGACGGCGCCGGCATTCCGCCCACGCTTTCGCTCAGGAACACGCCCGGCGCGGGCGCGAAGACGCCGTTGAAGATTCGCCGGTAGAAGCTGACCAGTTCATCGGGCGGCAGCCGCCGGATGCCCATCTTCGCCAATTGCTCCTCGACCTGGCGGCGCAGGTCGGCGCCGAGCTTCACCCGCGTCTTGATCGAGAGAAACAACCGGAAGTCGCGTACCGGGATGGCGTGCAGCGCATCGAGGCCTTTGGTGCCCGAACGAAGATACTCGGCTGTCCGCCGGGCAGAAGCCTGGACCAGCGGATCTGGCCGCACCTTGAGATCGAGATAGGCGTCGAGCGCGGGGTCGATCAGCGGATCGGCGAAGGTGATGAGCTGGAGAACCGTGCCTTCGGGGAAATGGATGTTGAGAAGCCCAAGCAGCGCTTGCTGCACATGGGCGAACATATAGGCCGAAGGAACGAGCTCCCAGGCCTGGCCCCATCCGTCGTCGATGCACAGGAAGGCGTCTTCCTCCTCGACCCAGGCGACCATCGGCAGGAAGTCCGAATAGGCATCGCGGGTCACGGCGGCGCGCAGGCGCTGATAGCTGAGGCTGCCGCGTCCACTCATGGCCGGTTCTCCGGGGCGAGGGTGAGCGGCATTTCTGGGGCCGGAACCTCGACGCTTCCCGCTGCTGGTTCGCGCACCGTCCGCAGTACCGGCGGGGCTGGCGTCCGGCCGCCCGGTTCCACCAGATAGTCACCGACCACCCAGGCTGGCCGGTCGATGATCGAATAGACATAGCGCGCCATGTAGAGCCGGTCGGGGCGCTGCTTGTCGGCATAGGGCAGGATCAATGTGCGGATCGTGCGCGAGGGACGCAGCATGGGCGAACCGGGGCCCTCGATCAGCGCGCCGACATTGCCTTGTCCGCTCTGTGGGGCAACAACACCTGTCGCGGTCGACATGTCGATCTTGCTGCCCGGCGTGGGCGCCTTGCCCGTCTTACGCTCTGCGAGCATCTTGCGGTCATTGGTGACGGCAGGATCGGATTTGGACGTACGGCCGGCAACGGCGTCGGCATAGGCCTGGTCGGGATGGATGCACTGGCCATGGTCGCTGTTCTTGCAGGAGAATTTCTCGCTGTAAGGCGACATCACCGAACCCACGGTGGCGCAGCCTGCGAGCCCGAGGAGTGGCAAGGCGAACAATGGCAGTGCGCGTAGCGAAGTACGGCAAGTCCCGAAATGAGCGAGAATCTGGTGTGGCATGGTGCCTCCTGTCGTGATGCGCATCAGAACTTCACTCCCGCGCCGGGTTTGATCTCGAGGGTCGCGCCTTCCTGGATCACCACGACCACGTCCTTGGCCGCGCCGACCTCGACGATGGGACCGGCCTGCCGGGCGAGATCGAGATAGAAGTCGGTGAGCTTGTCCGAGGATTTGGAGAGGCCGCCGGCAATGCCGGTCTTCGCCGCGTCGCCGGCATCGAGCGTTCGCACGGTTCCCAGTGCCGAGGTCGAGGTGTCGCCGAAGGTGCTTTCGACCGACTGCGAGATGCCGCTGATGGTCCCGGCGATGAAGGCGCGCGCCAGTGTGGCGCCGGCCCGCGTCACCACCTTGCCCGACAATCCCTTCTTGCCGTCGGTATCGACGAAGAAGCCCTTGACCGGCTGATCGACCACGGAGTGCTCGTCGAAATCGACGCAGGACAGCGACACGAGCTGGACCTCGACCCGTTCCTTGGCGAGACTGCCGGTAGCGTTCCCCACGACAAAGCAACCGGCCAGGTTCGCCTTCACCTCATTGGGCAGAACCGCAGGCGCCTGCACCCGGGCGATGATCGGCTCGGGGTTACTGGTTGCGTCCCGGCTTGCCAGCGCGTCGATCCCCGTCAGGAGACGCGCCTTCATGAAACCAGGCGGTAAATAAATCGTCCGATTCTTTTTTTTGGACGAGGCTGGACCATCGGCTGCGCCCTGAGGCCCGCTTGTGCCCACGACCTGGCTTGTCGCCGATCCGATCGCACCGACCGTCTTCTCGACCGGCGGTGCGGGCGGTGCGGGCGGGGCGCTTGGCGCCGAGGGCGGCGCCGGCAGCTTGTCCGCATCCGCGCCGATGTCACCGATGTCGGGCGGATAGGGCAGCGCGGGCGCGTCACCGGGCAATGCCGGCGGCAGATCGCCATCGACGCCCGGTCGTGGTGCCGAGGACTTGCTCCCTGGCATTACTTTGCCTTCCTCGATCGCACTGACGCGATCGCCGAGCAGTTGCTGGCCATCGAGGACCTTCTTCAGGTCTCCGCGCAGCTTCACCTCGAGACTGTCACCGCGCAGCCCCGCGCCCATGTTGAGCGAGGACGCAGGATTGGCGGGTCTTACCTCGTCCTTGCTGCCGGAGGCCATGTAAAGGCCGATGCCCAGCGCGCCGACCGCAACGCCGACCGCGAGCTGGCGCGCGCGCAGCTTCTGCTTCGCCGACAATCTGGTCCACAGTCCCTGCCAATCGAACAGGGCCGGGGGGCGTCGCGGGTGGGTCTCGTTCTCCTCCCAAGCGTTTTGCCCGGCAAGATGCGCCTGATAAGGCGACAGTGGCTCAGGGGCTTCCACAGGCCCGTTGTCCTGCGTGCCGCTCATTGCCCGGTTCCCCGCCGCACGACAACCAGCCGGGCGCTTTCCCCGGCGCTGAGGCGCACCCGGTCCAGGGTCACGGCGAAAATGCGGGACCCGAGAGCCGGATCGATCAATGTCCGTTCGTCGAGCGTCACCGCTGCTCCGGCCCGGATGCGGTATTCCGAAGCCGAGAGCGCAGCGCCTTCTATCGCAACGCGGCGGCTTTCGGTGATCGAAACACCGGGCATCGCTGGCAAGGCGATCGTTCCGCCGGCGGGCGCAACCTCGCTGAACGAGGCGGGAATGCGATCGTCCAGCAGCGCCATGGTGATCGAGACCGCGCGGTCTTCATCGGCGAGCGCGGCCATCAGTTCATTATTGGCCTGGGCCCTTTGCCTGGCGCCCGGCATCAGCACCACCGTCTGTGCGGGGATCTCCACCGGTTCCGCATAGAGCGGATAAGTCGCGCCGTTGCAGCTCACGAAGAATTCGGAAGGCTGGGTGACATAGCTGCGGGTGACCTGCCCCGCATCGTCGATCTCGTGGGCAAGGAACTTGATCCAGGCGTCCGCGCCGCCCTTTTCGACAGCGAGGCCCTTTTCAGCAGAGAACTTGATGTCCTCGATCTCGCCGCCCTCGCACACCAAATGGTTGATGTCGCGATTGGACAGGCGAATATGGCTGGTCTGGTCGGGCAGCGCATGGATTGTCTGCCCTGATGCTGGCACTGCCGCTATCAGCAGCGAAAACATCAGGGCATGGCGCAACGGCGCGCGGCGCTCAGCGTGTTTCGGCATCGAACTGCTCCTCGGAAAGACGGGTCAGCCAGAAGCGGCCATTGTCGATCGCGTAACCGATGCGCAAAATGCCCCGGAACTTGCGGATGACGCCGCCGATCACGCGCACCTTCTCGACCGGCACGACAATCTCATGGGCCGTCCAGCGGACCGGCTGATCGTTTCGGATATAGGTGGCGATCGACAGCGTCGGGTTGTTCGCCAGCTCGTCAAGAATGGCGCTGAGGCTGTCGCGCATTGCGCCATAGGCGGAAGGGTGGACGAGCCCGAGCAGTTCCTGGAACTGACGATCAGCCGAATAGGCCGACCAGGTTCCCGAGAGCGCGACGATGTTCCGCGTCATCGCGACGATATAGGCCTCGGACGGTTTGTTCCCCGAGACGTGGAGATCGCCGGTGGAGCCGAAGGGCACGATGATGGTCCGCGCATTCTGGTTGGTCGTGTAGATCACTGCCCCCAGAACCGCGGTCACACCGAACATGCCCGTGATGGCGACCTTCAGCAGCCGGTTTTCCTCGAACAGGTTCGCAGAGCCCTGGAGGTAGCGATGGATGCCGAAGCTTGCCGGTTTGCCCAGCAGCAGATCCTCACCTTTTCGCTTGCGCGTGAAGAGACCCATGGCGCCTACTCGAAGAAGCGGGTCTGTGTGGGACCCGGATAATGGGGGAAGGAAACCAGACCCCAGCGCCATGCGAGATGCACGAGATAGCCCCTGGGCTTGGTCCGCTTCCACGGGATGAAAAGGAGAAGGGCGGCGATGAGCGCCCAGCCGACAAATCCGCCCACGATCGCGGCCACGAACACGCTCGAGGTCATAGCCAAGAACTCGTCCGATCCGAACCACAGGATCTGGACCGGCCGATGCAGATATTGCGGAAGGCGTTCGTCCACTTGCCCTTCTCCTCCTGCTTCATGACACCTGGGAAGGTGCCGGTTTCCGGGAGCCGACCATTCGGCTCCCAGCACTTTGCCGGCGCGTATGCGTCTGGCCGGTCAGCCAGCGCGCAGCCGCCCGCGGCGTCTCAGACGAGCATCCCGAAGGTCTGGAGAATGGAGTCCGCCTTGATCAGGCAGACGGCCGCAACGATGGTCGGGATGCCGATCATGATGTTCGAGAAGAGGCGCGAGACGCCGAACAGGAAGGCGGCGACGCCGCCCACGAAACCCAGCGGACCCTTCACGCCCTGGTTCACGACGATATCGTAGATATCGTAGCCGAGGTCGCCCTGGGCAGGCGCCGAGAAGGCATGGGCGGGGCCGCCCACCAGGGCCATCACGCCCAAAGGGAGACCGAGATTGGCCACCGCCAGGGCCTTGTTGCTCAATGTACGCATCATGGCATTGCTCCGAAAATAGAACCGTCCAACCCAAGCCTGCCGGCATCGAAGATTCGCTGTCGGCCGGGGCGTCGGTGGACGGCTCCATGAGCCCGCCGCCGCCGGCATCCTGGTTCATCCATTCGCCCGCGATCAGGCGGGGCCGGATGCCCTCCGAATTGAAATCACCGCGCCCCCTGGAAGGGCGCGCTCCTGTTTCAGCGCCGCCTTTCGGACGCCGCGTTCGTGAGCGCCGGCTTCGCATGCCGGTCGAGGAACGCTTCGAGCTCGGCCTGCTGGAAACCTGAAATGAGCTTGCCGTCCGCGATCAGCGTCGGCGTGCCCGACACCCCGACCTTCGCGACCAGTTCCGCGTCTCGCGCGACCTTGTCCCGCCCTGCCGCACATTGGCGCAGCACTGGCGGGGTCTGGCCCGAATAGGCGGCCTGGAACGCGGCTTCGCGATCGGGCGAGCACAGGATATGCTCTGCCTTGGCCGCCGCCGTCGGGTGGATCCCGCTCACGAAGAAGATGAGGCGCCTTACCGGCTTGCCTTCGGCCGCCTTTGCCTTCCAGAAACGATCGAGCGCCTGGCAATAAGGGCAGTCGGGATCGGTGAACTCGATCACTGTCGGCGCGTCCGACGGGCCGATCGCCAGCGCCTTGGCGGGATCGATGGCCTTGAGGCGCCGGGCCGCGCCCTGCTCCTGGGCCAATGCGGTCAGATTGATGCCGTTCCGATCATAGACCGTGGCGAACAGCAGATGTTCGCTCTGCGGGGCAAAATAGATGATTTTGCCACCGGCTATGGCCTGGTAAATTGGGCCTTCAACCGGCGCGGGGCCAAAATCCTCAAAGCGCAGGTTGGTAAAGGTCTGGTGCAGCTTGACCTGCGCCTCGGCGGCCGCGGCGCCAAGATCGTCCTGGGCCTCTACGACCGAGCCAGGCCCCATCTTCTCCGCTTGCATGTCTTGCGCTGCTATACCCTGGAGAGGCATAATGCCTGCCCAGAGAGCGACGAGCATTGCCGCGCGACTGGAACGCGTTCTGGTCATTACCGCAAGTCTCCCTGAAATGGGAATTGCAGCGGATCGAGGTTGCCGATCACTCGGAGTTTCTCGCCCTTGCTGCCGTTTCGACACGGGCTGGAGTGGCGTGAACGCCCATCGCCTCGCAAGGGACAGGGAAACTCATTTCCGGTTTAGGGAAGTTCAGTTCCGCTTTTCGGAAATGATTTTCCGGGAATCGGAAGTATATTTCCGGTTTCTGCTTTTGTTCCGTCGGCTGTGCGGAATCTTGGCCGCGCTATCTGCCGAACATTCCAGACGGGACATGAGAATCACTGCTTGAAGCAGGAGAAGGAATATGGCGCGTCAGCAATCAAGGGCTTACAAGCTACAGCTTTCCGAAGATGGCATTCATCTTTTTCTCCGATGCCACTGCCGGCTCTGCCACCTGGTAGGAGATCTGCTGCCCTACGGAACGACCTTGTTCATCGCCGTCGATCTCCTCCAGACATGTGACGATCAGGACCTCGCAACCGAAGTGTCCGACCCGGCACTCGACGGCCTGGGGGGGCGCAAGATCAGGCATGTCGGCACATCTCCCATCCTCTCCCATCTCATCGAGGGCATTTGCGGCACGCTCGCACATTCTGGAGCCGAGCATCCGATCCCGCAGGTCTGGAAACTGTTCCTTGCCGCGCTCGCGCACATGCAGGTGATCGAAGACAGGGAAATCGTTCGCTCGTTCCGCAATATGCCTGGAAAGACCGGAAGGCCGCCGCATCGCTCCGCCTAATAGTTGCATGGGCGAGACTATTATCGCGGTCCCGTTCACAATTGCTCTCGTACTTGCGATATTCTCTAAGTTGACGACTGGTTTTTAATACAACAGATTGCCAGGCATAGGCGATGTGACCTGGACCTTGAGCCGCTGTTAGGGAGACCTGCAGATGACGCCTCAAGGTTCGGGAAACCCCGACTATCCGATCTTGTCATTTATCAAGGAGCTTTCCGGGAAGCTGATCGAGCGACGCCGTCGGCGGGATCGGATTTCCCAACAGACCCTTGCCGGCTCAATCGGGCGCAGCGACCGCTGGGTGCGCGAGCTCGAAGGCGGGGCAGGGACATCCGCACTCGAGGATCATATCCGCTGCGCCCATGCGCTGCGGATGTCGACGATCCATGTGACAATTCCTCTGCTTGCGATGGAGCACAACATGGCCACGCCGCATGAACTTCTCCTACAGGATGACCTTTGGCAACTCGAGCAGGAACTGCTTGAGGTCATCGTTCGTCATCAGTCCGCCGCTGTGGCACGCCTTGCTGCTCAAGGCGGGGCGCCCAGGCGCACGGATCGATAGCGGCGGAGCATCAGTGTCTCCAGAGCCAGTCGTTGCCGAAAGGGCCTATCTCCTCCTCAAGGCCGATATCATGGCGGGGAGATGGGCGCCTGGCATACTTCTGATCGAACGCGGTCTTGCCGCCGAATATGGCGTTTCCGTGTCGCCTCTCAGGGATGCGGCGCAACGTCTGGTCGGAGAGCACATGCTGGAAATCGCGGCTGGCGGTGGCTATCGTATTCCTGTCCAGACGCAAGATATGCTCCGTAGCCTCTACCGGTGGCACAGTCACCTTGTTCGCCTGATCATGAAGGCAATGCGCCCAGATGCATTGCCTCGGCCGCCAATCTCCTCGCTCATCGGCACCACCTCTTTGCCCCAGGCGACAACCAACCTGTTCCTGACATTGGCAGATGCATGCGAAGATCCTGAACATACCCGGGCGCTCAAATCCGCGACCGAGCGTCTGCATCAGGCCCGCCTCGGCGAAGCCCAGATCATGCGCAATCTCACGCAGGAACTGCAAATGGTCGAGGTCGCGACCATTTCCGGTCGAGATCACGACCGTTTTGAGGTGCTCTGGGCCTACCACCGGCGAAGAATTCGTCGCGTGGACAGGATTTTCGAAGCAATCAGTCATCTGCCGAATCAATATACATCAATCGGTTAGTGCTGGTATTCATCGATCATTGGGCCAGTTTGGCAACGCCGATATCGGTTAGTCGCACGCGCGAGACCTTATAAGATCCCTGATCTGATGTAACTGCGCTTATCCTTTTGGGGCTGCAATTCATGCAGCGACAGAAGGAGGTAACTATGGAACGCAATGACCATTCGGAAGCCGACCTGATCGATCTCGGCCCGGCTGTCGAACAGACGAAGGGCAATGATGGGGTCAATATCGACCAGGCTCAACAGAAGCTGCAGTCCGGTCTTTCCGAAGACTGAAGGGCACTGGGGTGGCGTGCGGGCAATATCCGCGCGCCACCTAATAGGAAATCACTCATGCCATATCGCCTTCGGCCGGGAATCTCCTATACTTGGGTAGGACCAGTTCCGCTGTTCCTGGACATCGATCAGAATAGATATTTCAAACTGTCATCGCGCGCGACCGCCGCATTGACACGACTGGAGAAATGTCGGTCTGCAAATCCCAATGACGTGGAACTGCTGATCGATTCCGGGATTCTCCAGGAAACACAGAATGAGTCTATCATTGGGCCAGTGCCGAATCTGCCATCAATTAAAAACTCCTATTTTGACGGACCACGTCAATCATCCGTCAAATATGTCGTTATCGCAGCGATAGACCAGCTATGGGCCATGGCTGTAATACGCTTCGCAGGTTTGCCCACCGCGCTGGCACAGTTACGAAAACAAATCGAGAAGCAGTCTCATCATGAAGACTTTCTTGAGATCGCTCAACTCGTTGGATCCTACCGGTTCATCGACCTATTTCTCTCAGCAGAAAATCGCTGCCTCGTACGATCCTTCGCTCTCGCCCGGTCCCTGACAAGGTATAGCGTAAGCTTCAAACTCGCGATCGGCGTCCGCACAGGGCCGTTTGGCGCGCATTGCTGGGTCCAGATAGGCCATAAGAGTCTCACCGACCACCGAGACAAGGCGCGCGAGTATATGCCCGTGCTGCTTCTGTGATGCGGGCGCGATATTTCATTTCGGTTGGTCAAGATGCGGACGCGACCACGCAGGCGAACCGTGAGACTGCGCTTGCTGAATTGGCCTATGTTGTCTCCCGGAAAAATTTCAGGATCTTTTCAGATCAGCCGCTCAACGTCATCACGCGGCCCGGGATAGTATTCATCATGTTGGGGTGGTTCCAAAAGACACTACCCTCCGGTAGCGAAGATTTACCAAACACAGTTGATATAGATGACATTATTTTCGACGACATTGCAAATATATTTGAAACTTATTGGGGATCTTATGTCGCGATAATTTATTATGAGGATGAAAATAAAATAAAAATGATACGCGACCCTTCGGGAGGCATGCCTTGTTATTTTTGTTGCTTGAAAGATGGGGTCTCTATCGTGTCAGATATGGATCTGCTTCGTAAACGTAGAATTCTCGAATTTATAACAAATTATGATGAAATTGGGTATCATCTATTGTTTCCAAACTTTCGGACAAATCGAACATGTTTAACAGGCCTCAATGAGGTTCCGCCCGGATATCAACTGACCGCCAATTGCGAGACGTGCGCACTCACTCAAAAATGGGATCCTTGGCATTTCGCGCGACGCGACGCATATTATCGCGATCCTGATGAAGCGATATCGAACTTGAGGGCGACAGTTCTCTCCACCATCGGCGCTTGGGTCTCCCGCTTTCAGAAGCCGGTGATTGGCTTGTCAGGCGGTCTCGATTCATCAATTGTAGCAGCGAGCGCTGTCCGTGCCGGAGCGGAAGTCACTGGATTGACACTCGTGACGGATGAAAGCGCCGGGGACGAACGACATTACGCGCGTCAAATCGCTGATTTTCTCGGGATATCGTTGGAAGAGAGGTATTTCAGCGTAGCAGATACCGATCTGCGATCAAGCCATGCGGCGCATCTGCCGAGACCGCTGGCACGCTCTTTTGCCCAGTCTGGCGATCGGGCCTATTGCGATGTCGCCGCTCAGGTGCGGGCCGACGCATTCTTCACCGGTGCTGGCGGAGACAACGTTTTTTGCTTCCAGCAATCCGTGTTGCCAATCGCTGACCGCATTCTTTATGACGGAGTGGGGCGAGGCATGTGTAAGACCACCGCCGAAATCGCAGAAATGGCAGAGACCAGCGTCTTTCGTTGCGTGGCGTTGGCCATGCGTCGTGCATGGTTTCGTAGTCCACAATATCGATGGAGAACACAGCCAGCTTTGCTGAGCCGTGAATTTTTGAACCAACATGCGGAGAAGCCATCACATTCTTGGTTGAACATGGCCACTGGTGAACTGCCCGGGAAAGCGGCGCATATTGCCTATCTCCTTCAAATACAAAATCATCTCGAAGGCTTCAGGCGAGAAAACATACTTCCACAAATTAATCCTCTGATGTCGCAGCCAATCGTGGAAATGTGCCTACGTATTCCAACATGGTTCTCATGCATCGGCGGTGAAAACAGGTCAATCGCCCGGAAAGCGTTCGCGCCTTACCTGCCCGAAGCAATCCTTCATCGGAGAACGAAAGGCGGCCCCGATGGCTTTCTTCAGCAGTTGTTTCTATGTAACCGTAATACGATCCGGGACATGCTATTAGGTGGCAATCTTGCTGCGTCCCACCTTATCGATCGTCCAGCAATAGAAGCGGCAGTCATGCTCGAGGCAGATGGCGACCACCTGCAACATTTCAGGGTTCTCGAGCTTGTAGATGTTGAAGCATGGATTTCCGAAATCAGAGCGCGATAGAAATAGTGGATCACGACGGTCTATCGGAATCGCATCGCGCGCCATCGATCATAGGTCGATTTCATATGTATCGAAGGATCGTCTTCAGATTCCAGCCAGAATTTAAACCAGTCGATATTCCTATTATAGATCGCAAATCGATGTGAAGGTCCATTTTTTATGTGATTTTCATTTGGAAAAATATATAATTCGACTGGTCGATCATAAGCCTTCAATATCCCGTAGCTCTCCATGGCCATCAGATATTCGTTGTCGGATACCTGCATCAGGATTGGCAGGTTGATCCTTTCGATGTTTCTCTCGATTGAATTTTTCGACCAAAACTGTGCCTGGTCTTCTTTCAGAGTCGGATATCCCATGGCAACGAGTTGCTTTGCCCAAGCCGAACCGCCGTAGATTTGGGTTGATTTTGGCTCCTGAAATCCCGTCGATACCGAAGCCGCCGCGAACAATTCCGGCGTATCCACCAATGCGAATTCCACCGTCGAAACACCATCGCTGAGGCCCGTAATTCCAATGCGGCTCGTGTCGATGTTTCCGCGAGAAACAACCAACTCGATCCCATTTACCAAAGCGGACTGCACGCTGCGTCGGTCGTTCCAGTTGTGCTGATTTGCCGCGTAGGCTTCCGCTACGGTTCGAACCGAGCCATCTGTAATTGTCGCATAATAGTCGGCCGGTCGTTGAAGGCTCAGAACGGCAATACCATGCTCGGCAAATGGAAAGATCGGATACTCATCGCCCACACCGCCCCGTAGAAAGCCTCGGGTGAGATATTGCACGACAACAAGCGGCATTTTGCCGTTGCGAGGGCGGCTGCGAGGCAGAATCAGGTCGCCGAAAGATTCTATGCCGACATCATTGGTCCAGTGTAGCCGTTCGACGCTTCCCAACTGCAAATTGCGAAAAGATGGATTGGGGTCGAATAGCGCGGTCACCGCACCGGTGTCCGTATTGATGCGGACAATGCGCCTGGGTCGCTTGGAAGTCTCGTAGAGGCAAATGAGCGTATCGGAATCCATCTCGCAGCCGGTGACCAGATCATCCGTTTTAAGAATGGCAACGGGAACGGATTTCATGTCCCAGCTATAGAATTGTAGTTCGCTTTTCCCCCATCCGGCTCGCCGAAGAAAAAGAAGCTTCCGCCCGTTCGCGGTCCACCACATATTGAGGATTCCGTCGGCGCACTGCGGATCATCGCATCGGCGTCTGCGCCCATCGGCATATTGCAACCATAAGTCGATCGGTGATGTAATGCTTGCCAGTTCCCGCTGCACGAGTTGGGCCACAACGTGTCGACTTCCCGTCGCGGAGCGGATCAGGCCTTCAGGCCCGGGTTTGATACTGTTCGCATTTGCAGGAAGTTCTCCACTGCTCGCCGGACGAATATCGGCGCCACTGGCCGTTGAAGAATGGAATTCGATCGGAACAGGTCCCGCAATCGAGGGACGAGCATCCCGCTTGGGTATGAAACTGTCATCATAGAGAAAGCCTTCTCGGCCTCGCAGGTCGATCTCGGCTTCCAGTCGCGCAGCGTCGGGTTCATTCCCAAACACCAATCGTCCGCCGGCCGTCCACGCGACCTGGCGGACTGCAGTATCGGAAGCCGTTGTAAACAGCACGGAGCTGCTCTCAACTGAAATGACCCGAGCCTGGGGGATGCCTTCGATCGACACAAAGTAGGCGACATACCGACCGTCGGGTGACCAGCGCGGACTATTAATAATCGGCGAGCCATTGATCATCCGGAACCCACGAATAGTCGGTGCGCCGATGATCAGTCCTTGCGTCAGGTCAATAATCCGGACTGGGGCCTGGCTTGCGGTATCGATCGTGACGAGCGCCTGGCAATAGTCGTTTAGCACGGGATCTGCCCGGCTTATAACGAAGGCCAGACGCCTGCCATCAGGTGACAGCGCCAGAGGGCTTTCGGGCAGGTCAGTACCGAAGTTCGGACCGATGTCACGCAGGCCGATCAGATCGGCCGTCGTGACGCCGTGCTTGTTCTCAAGCCCGTTTGCGCTATCATCAAGGAGATGCTGGCAAGCCTGCGGTGTTTGAGCGGTGGCTGCCTTTGCATAAAAGGCGGCCGTGATGACGCCGGCGCATGCCGCCAGCCAGGCAACAAACCTCATGTCTCGTCACCAGGACTTCGAGATGGAAAAGCTGATATAGCGGCCCCAAGGCGAGTAATTGGCGGAATCGTAGGGGCTCTGACTGACCGAGGTTGTCGCGATGAGCGACGGTTTGTCGTTGAAGACATTCTGCGCGGACAGCGAGATATCCAGCCCCCGAAAGATCGGTGATTCACTATCAATCTTTAACCGTGCCGTCAGATCGAAGGTGGTCATCGAACCGACATCATAGGTTACTGTCGCGCGTCGATCTTTCACGCCGCCGATGTAATTCACGACCGGGGTAAGCTTGAAGGGGCCTTTCTCCCATGTGAATCCCGCGACGCCTCGGAGATGTGGCGGGAAGAACAAGCTGCCAGCCAACTCGGTTTCCGGCTGCAAAGCGCTCAGGCGTTGACGACTTTTGATATAGCTACCGGTTGCCCAAAGAGAGATGTTTCCCATTTGATCGAACTCAATGCGATGACTCAGACTGATATCGAACCCATCTATTTTCTGACGTGCCGCATTTGTATATTGGCTGTTAATAATGGCCCCCACTCTCGCGGGATCCCATTCTCCACTGGCATCGTTGAAGAACAGGGCTCCATCGAGGGTGGCATTGATCTGATCTGATGTGGGGTTGAAGCTGATAAGGTCTGCATAGATCGGATTGCTGAGTGCCTGGGTGATGTAGGTCACCGGCGTTACGATCCGATCACGGTAGCGGATCGAATAATAGCTGAACTCTACCTTGGAATTGGGTGAGAATGCGGGCTCGAAAATTGCAGAGGCAGTCCAATTCTCTGAGCGCTCCGGTTTCAAGTCAGGATTACCACCGCCGCTATACAGGCCGACAGTCCCTGCCGGAAATCCGCTTCCGCCGAAAACCTCAATATCAAGGGCGCTTACACCGCGCACGCTGTATAATTGATACAGTGTCGGCGCCTTGAAGGATTTGCCCCAGGAAAATTTGAATGTCAGGCCATAACCAGTCGCGAGCAAGGCGCCGAGTTTTGGTGTCGCTACATCTCCTATGCCCGGATAATCCTCATATCGAACCGCGCCACTGAAAATAAGAGACTGGACAAGTGTATCGGGATTTTCTGATCGGACAATAGGTGCGTTGACTTCAAGGAAGCCGTAACGGTTGTCCTGGCTCGCTTCGATGCTTTGACCGTTGTTAACAAGACGATTGTATGAGTGGAGAAAATTCTTTCGATAACCGCCGCCAATCGCGGCCTTGACCGGGCCAGCGCCAAGATCAAACAACGATCCTCTGACAATTCCCTCCAGGTTGAACGCTTTGTTGCAGTAGCAGAGTTCCGCGCTCGATACGATCCCGCTACTATAACTATCAGATCTGATCAGTGTTCGGTCTTCGGCGTAAACTCCAGAAAATGATGCCTCCCATCCACCACCCGCTTCAAAGTTCATGCCAGGCGCTACGCTGATCGTTCTGGTGTTTGTCTTCCGACGGAGGCCTTGCACGCGATAGTCTCCTGCAGTGGAGGAGGCGAATGCACGATCGGTTTTTCGCTCGCCATACAGGCTATCGATGCTGAACGTCAGGCCGGACATGATTTCCTGATGCCCACTCAGCAAGACATTGTGCCGGTCGAACCCAGGATAAAGGGTCAAACCTGGCGCACGGGTCGCGGCATAGTCACGTTGATTTGCCAGAATAGGTGTTGAGTGCGCGTAATCATAGGCGACGGTGAAGCCACCGGAATCCCATGTCGTCCCGCCGGTCACGCTGTAATTCTGTTGTACGTTCCCTCCGTCTGTGGAGGCTCCCCAATAGGCACGGGTCGTCAGACCGCGATAGTCCTTGCGCAGGATGATGTTCGCGACGCCGGCGATGGCATCAGAGCCATACAGTGCAGAGGCCCCATCCGTTACAATCTCCATCCTCTCAACAGCTGCAAGCGGAATGGCTGAAATATCGATAGACTGAACTGCCGTATTGAAGGCTAGGCGGTGGCCATTGAGCAGCGTGATTGTTGCATCGGAACCCAGGCCGCGCAGGTTGATCGAGCTGGCTCCACCGAGATTGCTGCCGACGCTCTCAGGGACATTTTGTCCAATGCCCGGATTCTGGCCTGCACCAGAAGCTATCGGCAAGGCTCGTACAGCGTCTGCCAGACTGTTATACCCGCTATCGAGAATATGCTCGCGATGAATAGTCTGTGTGGGTGAAGCAGACTCAACGCCTACGATCAGCGATCCAGTGACAACAATATCGTTGCTCTTATCACCCTCTGGATTTGTGGCTAACTCTTTTGTCTCTGCGCGAAATCGGGGCTTCACCAAAATGGCACGGCCGCGCGTGCTTGCAACGAGGCCCGTGTCCCTGAGTAGAATCTCTACAGCTTCGCTGGCCGTATAGGTTCCGTCGAGTGCGGGCGCGCGCCTTCCTTCGACAGATTGAGCCTGGAACATGATTTCGCGATGAGATGCGCTTCCTATCGCGCGAAGCGATGTCCCTAGGTCCTGCGCAGGAAGATGATACTCCCGCTTCTCTTCAGCTGCGATCGCCTGCGGTGAAGCAACGGCCATTGCCGTAAGCGCTACCGCTGACATTAGAAGATTTCCTGCGATTTTTCCCATGACGCTCCCCAAGCATGATTGCCGGAAATCCCGGCTTCCTGGGCAACGACAACTGAGATCGATCTTTTATGAAGGTGGCTGGCAGTTCTTCCCTTCATAGCCGGTACACGAGACGGCAAAGAGGAAAGAGTCCGACGAGGTCACCAATGCAAGCCCGAGTAAATCAGCCAGATTTTCGGCAAGGCGCTTGGGATCTGTTATGCGATATGTACCTGACACCCTGATTTCGCCCAGATCGCGAGATGCTGTCAGGAGAGGCACGACGCTATATCGGTTTGCTTCGGCAAGAAGGTCGTCCAGGCGCACGTTTTCATACTCTCTCAACCCATCCGGCCATTGCCGATCCGCCACATCAGGCTCGGGTTTTTCGCTAACTTGCTGCTGTCCTCCATCCTTGAAGGAAAATTGCTGACCAGGCGTGAGGCGCAACGCAGCTGCCTTTTCATTCACCGTTGGTCCGAGGCGGTCAATATCGACAGCCCCGCGAATCAAGCGCACCGTGACCCGGCGGTCATCTCCAACGCTCACGTCGAATATCGTTCCTCGAGCGGTGACTCTGCCGTTCCCCGCCGAAACCACAAACGGCCGCGCTTCGTGGAAGACGTCGAAACGTGCCCGACCCCGAACAAGCCGAAGATCCCGCTTCGCTTTCCCGAACGCAACGAGAAGCACGCTGTCGGTATCGAGCGTCACTTTCGATCCGTCGGCGAGCCGGAATGTGCGAATTTCGCCAAACGCAGTTGCAAGCTGGACCGGCTGCCCGACAGATGGGGAGGCCGATGCAATCGGCTGCGTTTTCTCGGGATTGCTCACTCTCATCGACGATGTCGACAAATATAAGACGGCACCGCAAAGCGCTATGATGCTGACAGTCGCACATACGATGCCGATTGAACGACTTGCCTTGCGCTGTGGTTTTGGCGAATGCTCCTGCGTCGGTTCCTTCTCGAGCCCCCCTTCACAATCCTCCTTGAGAAACCTGCCATTGCTGAAGGTTTCCGCGATGCGGTTATAGGCCAGACGATGAATCGCACCGCGCGCGAGCCAGGCTTCGAATTCATCGCGACGGATTTCAGCATCAGGCCCCCGCATGATCGCAAACCAGTTGGCTGCTTCTTCGCGCAACTGCCCGTGGCGCTGCGGCGTTTCAGAGTCTTCCATTATTCCTGCTCCAGCGCCGCATCAATGTGGGCAAGGGCCCGCGCGATATGATATTGAACAGTAGGGATTGATATTCCCAGCCTTTCTCCGATTTCCCTGTACGTTAGCTCGTCCACGCGGTGAAGCAGAAATGCCTGACGGGTCTTGTCCGGAAGTTCGCTCAACGCCTTACGGTAAATCCGCATCATGTCTTCAACCTCGATCTCTTCTCCTTGATTGGGAGGTGTCGCGAGCTCGTAGCATTCATCGAACGACATATGAAACCCGGCCAGCCGGTTCTCGAGGCGCTTGGTTCGATTGAATAGCAGGTTCCGTGCGATGCGCTGCAAGTAGGCGCCAGGGCGCAACGGGTTCCCGGTATCCAAGGCCCCCAACAACCGAACGAATGTCTCATGTACGAGATCACCTATGTCGTCACTGCCCCGCAGGCGCGCACGGAAGTAGCGCTGCAGCTTGGGGGCTTCGATCGCATATATGCGGCTAAGCTCGATCGCGGGCTCCTCGAGCGATACGTGCGCATTGACCGAATCCGGCGGGACGGGATGTTCGGCATCGATAGACATGAACCCACGGTTCCTCACGGCACGGCAGAGACCGCCCCGGAACCTCCGGGGTTATCTTGAGTGAGGTGAGCCGTGTTGTCTTCGAAACGAAGCAAACCGGCGCTCGACCCGCATGTCGAGCTTCGAGATACCTGACAGGACAATCCTGCGGGTGGCTGCCAGCTTCCAGCCCGCATTTGGCACTATGCCCATACAGTGGCACTCGATCAAGATATTGGTATCGATTCCGGATTAGTACATCATTTCTACTCGGTTCACGCGACGCGCTTGACCAGGCCCTCCATCGTCTGACCCGCAGCGGCAACATCCGCCGGATCGCGCGCGGTCTCTACGGCAAACCGTCGCAAAACAACCTGGCCGGCAAGCCGAAGCATCCCGACCCCCGGTCCGTCGTCGATGCGCTGGGCCGCCGCGATCAGGCAC
This sequence comes from Sphingobium baderi, assembly GCF_001456115.1. Lineage (NCBI taxonomy): Bacteria > Pseudomonadati > Pseudomonadota > Alphaproteobacteria > Sphingomonadales > Sphingobiaceae > Sphingobium > Sphingobium wenxiniae. The sequence continues at coordinate 1,425,561 of NZ_CP013264.1, forward strand.
GCATTCTGATCGACCGGATATCCGTAGCCAACGATCTTGGCCTATCGGCCGCTGTGCCGGCACGGATCGTTGTCCATAGCGATGCCGGGCTAACGCCGATCACGCTTGGCAACCTGCAGATCGAATTCAAGAGTACCGCGCCCAGTCGGCTCTATTGGGCTGGGCGTCCAGCCATGCGCATCGTCCAGACATTGCACTGGCTCCACGAAGCCGGCGGCGATACCGATCCCGGCGTCGCAAAGCGCCTTCGCTCAATTTTCGTAGATCCCGAACATGTCGCGCGCATCGTCACCGACCTGCGCAATGGACTCCTGACGCTTCCACTCTGGATGCGAAACATCCTGCGCAATACGATACCGGCGACGTCGCCGACGACAGCCAGTCAGCGAGCAAGAGCCAAACATCTATCGGTGCTATCGCGCTAAGTGCATCGGCGCGAGCGTTATGAGCGGGCGAACGCGAGCAGCGGGCCGTAGTCGCCCGCGTCGGCGACCTTGAGTGCCGCGATATACTCTTTCCGCGTTGCCGACGGATCGACGAGATTGATCTGGCCCCACGTGAACCGCGGCTGGCCGAGTTCGACTGCCAGCAGGTCGCCGATCATGCGCGAGAAACGGCCATTCCCATTGGGATAAGGATGGATTGCAACGACCCGATGGCTGAAACGGACCGCGATTTCATCCGGCGGAAATGTCTCGTGCTCCGCCCAATAGTTCGCATCGTCGATCGCCTGATAATACTCGACCGGGATGCGATAGGCGTCGATGCCGATGTTGCGCGCCGTCGTGCGATAGGTGCCCGCCCACTTCCAGACATCACCATACATCTGTTTGTGCAGTTCGTTCAGGAAGCCTTGGTCGAGCACCTTGCGCTTTCGCCGTCCGACCCAACGAACCGCGTCGGCGATGTTGGCAAGTTCCGCCTCGTTCAATTCGTTGCGTGTCGTGATGTAGGAAGGAATGAGCTGTTCGCGCTCTTCGGCTTCGAGCGGTGTGTTCCCGTCGTCGTCACCCTCAAAAAGCGGATCGCTCATTCCTTGTCCCACAACTTCCGTGAAAAGTGAGCGAGGTAATCCGCCACGATGCGACGCTTTTGCCCTTCGAGGTCTTCTGCGTTCACGGCCTGATTTTCGAGGCGCATCGTGTGATTGAGATGCGCGAGTTCGTTCCGCACCTTGCGCTCGGCCTGATCGTAGAGAATGTCGTCGAGGGGCTTGGTCGGGACAAAGGCATAGACGAACTGACAGTCGAGCGCTTCGGCCGTCTCGCGCAAGGTCTTGAGGGTGATCGCGCCCGTGGCTTCTGCCTTTTCGATCGTCGTCACACGGGATGGTGCCACTCCCATGCGCTCGGCGAGCTGGCGGGTGGTCATGCTCAGGGCCTCCCGAATGGCTTTCGTCCAGCCACGCGAGGGCATCACGATGCGATCGACTCTCAGGGGAGAAAGCCGTCTATCGAGGTTCTTTCTGGCAAGTTCGGCTTGCTTGCTGTTCATATATATGTGTCCATCTTCAGCGATTTCTAACATATATATGTGAGCAATGCAACTAATATAGATCACTCATATATGAGCAAATCGTCAACATATGCTCATGAATATATGAGCAAAAATATCCGATCGGACGTAGCCCTACGGCTACGTAACCCTTCCGTCCACACGTCGAGGCCGACCTTGTTGCGATTGCGAAAGTAGTCGATGATCGTGCGGGCCGGTACGGTGATGGTCACAATCCCTTGTCGCGGTTCTGCCCGGGCTGCGGACAGAGGATTTTCGCGCCGTCGCGGAGGTGGTCGAGATGATCGGACCAGTGCTGCATCATGCGGATGCGCTCGTCCCAATATTCGCCGCGCGTGTACGCGACCATGTCCGGCATGATCTTCGGCGATATCTTATCCCGACCTTCGACACCGTCACAAATGTGGAAGCACTTGAAATGCGATTGAACAGCTCCAACCGGTGAACGGCGCAGTTCGTTCGCCGGGGTAGTTCAAGCCCCGTTGTCTTCAGATTCAATTCGAAGACAACGGCTTCGCGCTTAATGATTTTTCCGCGGTGTCAGCATCGATTTTCAGTTTCGCTATTCGTTCTGAGCAGACCTTGTGCACAAGTTCCCCAAGTATCTGAATTCTGCCCCGAAGCCAGTCGAGTTCCTCAGGGGAAATGTCGAAATGCTTCGAGTGCTGGCCTTTGCGATAGGCATCTTTCAGCTTCTGATACATGGCCCGTTCGGCATGGGTCGCACGGGGCCAAGCTTCAAAGAGTCGTCTATCGAGACCTTCCGCCATCCCTCTCAGAAAGACGATATTCGTGCTACGTGGGGCATAAAACGTGAGCGTTGTTAAAGCGCATCTATAGAGTTTTTCAGTCGCCTGATGAAAATCAAACGCGGAATCGCTGTACCAATTTTTGCCATGGCTAATCTCGGCAAGTGTAAAACGCCTCATTGCTGCTGGAAATAAATCTTCGAAATATTCTTTGGCCATCAAAAGTGCCTGTTCGGGCGTCTTAGGTTTGGCGCTGGCTAGTGGCCGATCATCGGATTGGTAAAGGATCACACCGTCCTTGGCGATCTCTGTAAACAAAAGCCGTCCATGAGATAGGCCGTCATTCACCTGCTGTAATGTATGGACGATGAAGTTTACCGGTGTGCGTATGATCTTCTCGGCCTGGTAAGCGTCGAAAAGGCGTTGTTCGGTTGCCTCCCAGTATAATACGCTATCAGTCAGTTCCTTCTGGTTGACGATGACCAAGATATCGTAATCTGACTTGTACTGGTTGGAATCGAACGGGGCATCGACCCAATCGCCCCGTGCATATGAGCCGAAAAGGATGACCTTGAGAATTCTGGCCGACTTGCGCCGACCAGTAGCCTCCTGCGTCGCCTCACGAAATCCCTGGAAGAGAATTTCGACCACGCGGTCGAGCTCGCGCTGCTTGGTGATAGGCAGATGATTGAGGTCGATACGCATCAGACGTCAAAGCCCCCGTGACCAAAGCGGGATTATCGTCATCTTACGACCTCCACGCTGATCCCGACGTCCAATGTTCCCCATGCCTGGTCCGCGGTGACGGCGATGCCGTTGTTCATCTGCGCCAATGCGAGGCAGGATCTGTCGCCCAATGATAGCCCTGTGCTGCGCGTAGATGCCCTCAATGCTCCGCCAAGATCGGCCTGCTGTCGATCGGCGGCCACGATTTCGATGTCGAGCTCGGCGAGCATCGCCCGGACCTCTTCCGCTTCGACGCCGCGGTCGATCAGCTTGGCGAAGACCTCATGATAGTTGACCGTGGACACGAGCGCGCCTGCCAACCGCTGCTCGACCCGATCCGCGCCAGGTTCACCAAACAGAAGGCAAAGGAGCGCCGAAGCATCAAGGATGTAGACCGCAGTCTCTTCTACGTCAGTCACGCGCTGCCTCGGCACGCCGTTCGGCGATCAACTCATCGGACACCAGTCCTTCGGTCGGCGCAAAGGCGCGCAACCGTTCCTGCACCCGACGCAGAGCGGACCGTGCCGGGCGGATCCGAACCTCGTCACCATTCACCTCGAAAAGAACGGTGTCGCCATTCTGCAGGCCCAGTGAACGACGAACATCGGCGGGCAGTGCTATACGACCGCCGGCAATGACCTTGCCTCGCAAGATAGTCATCCCATTTACGTCCTCGTCGGTACCAACTGCAAAATGGTACCTCATTTGCCTGTCAGGTATCAAGTAGCCATCGCGGGAAATCTCGTTCCCCAATTCCAGGCAATGCGAAATCATGACATCGATTGCCTGTTCCAGTGCTTCCTTCGTCAGACGATCCAGCTTCAGATCCGTGCACCGCCCGTCGACAGGGTCACCTTCCCGAACCAATGCGCCGAGTTCCTCCAGCTTTGACGATCGGCGATGCGCCGTCGACGATGCATAGTCCGTCGAATGACAGGCTTGATATATGCGCTCGCCTTCGATCTCGGCGAGATAGATCTGGAGCAGTGAACCCAGATAAGGCGTCGAAGATAGCTTGCGCCCGATTTTTGCTCGTATCACGGCTTCCATTTTCAGGAGCGTTCGGCACGCCGAGGCTCGGCTGGCCAGAGACCAGCCATCCTTCTGCTGCACGGAAAACGAGGCGCTCGGGGCAGACATCATCAATCGGCGCCGCTCGATCGACCGCAGGGCCGACTGATCTGCCACGCCACATAGCCCATAGCGGGAAATCTGAGCGCACCGATCATAGATAGCCCGCCTTTCGGAAGCTGGTCGTGCCGTTCCGCGCCACGATCAGATGGTCATGGACGACGACATTGAGGCAACTTGCCGCCCTCGCTATCTTCTCGGTGAGTTCCCGGTCGGCGTGCGAGGGCTTGGAGCAGCCTGATGGATGATTGTGGACGAGCAGAATGGCCGTCGCCCCAAGATCGAGGCAGCGCTTCAATATTTCGCGCGGCGAGGCATAGACCCCCGAAACGGAGCCGACGCCCAACACCTCATCCCCGATCAATTCGTTGCCTGCGTTAAGGAACAGCACGCGAAGTTGCTCGATAGGTTCGAATGCCATCCGGCTTCTCAGATAATCGAGTAGCATCTGATCGTTGGACAATATTGGGCGCTGCACAAGCTGGCCCCGCAGCATCTGCGTCATCGCGCGGCGGAAGCAGATGAACGTTCGTTCGACCTCTATAGAGTCGTCCAGCAGTTCGATTCTTTCCGCCGATCGCGCCGACACGGCCTCACCGAAAGAGCCGAAACGAGCAAAGAGCCGCTCTGAAAGTTCCTGTGCACGATCCGGACGGGTCAGACCGATCAGGTCTTCCAGGGCGCGTCGACACCCTGGCGCGTCATTCTCATCCGGTGCCGCCAGGTCGCGATCACAAGGGTCATCTGGACGAACCAGCTCCACAGCGCCAGCGCATGCATGTACGCGCGAGGAACCACATTGGGCGCAATGATCAATGCAACATGAATGATGACTTCTGCGCCCAGCATCGCGGCGATCCAGATCGGCCAAAAACGCGTGCTCCGAATTGAAAGCCATAGGAAAATGCCCAATATCGACAGATCGATGGCGAGAATGCCGGTTTCGAGGGCCTGAAAGCGAATGCCGAGAGGTGACGCAACAACGACAGTAAGGCTGGCCCCGCCTAATAGGGTGGCCGCCCCGATCCGCTCGGGTTGGCCACCCTTTATGAAGGCATAGGCGCTGCTCAGGAGCAGAAAGGCCAGGAACAGAACTTGTCTCGTCATTCCACAGAGGAACGACAAATGTCGCCATACGTCAATTTCCCTCGGCAGGAGACATCACACCGCGCGAAGATGTTGCCCGCTGGGCCGCGACGCGTCGCCCGCAACCTTGAGCAGGTCGCCATAGCTGGTCTCGGGCAATCCCATGGTATCGCTGGCGTGCTTGAGGTTGGCGTGCGTGATGACGATCTTTTCGCGCGTTTCCGCCATCAGCAGCATGGCCGACGCGGAGCTTTGAATGGCGTCCTGGCCGATCATGGCCGATAGACGGGCGTCCAGCCGCGCAAGCGGCAGCGCGGCATTGAGTTCCGCGATACGGGCGGCTGCGAGGTCGATGGCTTCCTCGGCTGCGAACAGGCGTTCGGCAACATGTTTGGCGATGGACTGGCGTTGAGCGCGCATGGTTTCTCCTTCCCACCCCGTCGGGGCAGGTCATGATGTTGGAATTCAGGATGTGTTGCTGCTCTATTTTCCCATGAGACCGTTGAGCGCCAACAGGAGGGATATCCCGGCACCTACGGCAAAGAGCATCAGCGTGGTCAGGATCGCAAAAACGATCAGTGTGGATTGGCCATTCAGGTCATTGAGCTGCCTCCCGGCTACGCGGATCGGCACAATGTCACGCAAGGAGGTGAGGCTTTCGCGAACGCCAAATGGCTGTTGTTCTTCCGCGAAAATATCCTCCACACCCTCTTGGTTGACCAGTGCGTCCGCCTGGGTTTCGATGGACGCAGATGACCCGGAATCCGCTCGTTCGGGAATAGTCATCAAATAGGGGGGCAACATATGCCCCCCCTTGCGCGCCTCCCACTCCACGAAAAGTTGCGCCGCTTTCCGTCGCGACACGCTCCCAAGCATCTTCCTGGTCTCGAGAATATGGTTGTTTACCGTATGCGGGGAAAGGTCCAGAACGCGACCGATCTCTTTCGCCGAATAGCCTTTGGCGGCCTCTCGCAGACAATCTCCCTTGCGGGCGCTGAGCTGCTCGAACACTCCTGAAATGTCTACCTCGTCCAAGGGCGTATTCCTTCGCCAGTTCGAGGTGACCGGAAGCCGCGCCCTCTCCTATACCAGCCATTCGAATTCGATTTGCCGTCCGCCTCCGATCACGTCGCACTCTGTTTCAAGCAAAAACCTTTCTAAAACATAGCCTGTTCGCGTCGGATTTAACAGATTGCCGTAGACGCAATCCCAACATGTTCTTGACCCTGTGCCCGCGCGCCGGCTTGCCTCCCGGTCGAGGAGGGGCACGCCAGCAGGTCAAACGCGTCTGCAAGGAAACGGGGGCATAGGCGCCGTTGCAGCTGTCGTTCGCAACGCCGAGCCTGGTAGTCAAGAACCGTTCGTCATGACGTCCCTGGAAACAATTCCTGCCAAACGCTGCGGCAGATTCGATCATTTCTCGGGAAAGGAGAAGGATGGGGGTAGGCGAGGAATATCCGAGAGGAACCGGCCCCATGCGCTATTTTAAAAACCATTCCCTGCTCCAGCACCTTTCGGCATATCTCTTGAACAAAGGCTGGCTGGGATCACGGTGTCGCCGCGCCGATCTGCCTGGCCATCTCGATACTGTTGCGGATCACTTGGGCGGCCTTTCGCATCCGGCAATCGGGATTGCCAGAGCCAGGCTTGAAGGCGCCCCCCTGCTGCGTATCGATGCGGATGAAGCGCAGATTGAGGAAACCGCCGAAGGTGTGTGGGTCAGGGGGTGGATCTGGGTCGAGCAGGAAGCCTTGCTGACCTGCGATGCCTTGCGAACGACGAAGCTCCGCAAAGCGCTTGCGCAGTTGCCGCCCCGTACCCGTGCGGTTTTCCTCGCTCATTGCGTTGAGGGGCTTCCCTACCCTGCGATAGCACTCCGGCTCAATTTGGAACTGGCGGAGGTCCAGGACGAGTTGGCCGCGGCCCTTGTGGCGCTCTCGGCGCCGTTTGACGAGTCATACTGATTGGTCTGATAGGACAGCCAGAACGATGACATCTCCCGACCTGGAATTCCAGGGGGCAAGCCTGTGCCGACGGCTAAAGGGGACGTGGCATAAGGATCGGGGGCTATGCCTATGCCCGGCCCATGATGACCATAGCCCCAGCCTTTCGATCCGGGTCGGCAGACGCGCGTTGCTGTTCAAATGCTTCGCGGGCTGCGACACGCTGGACGTCTTGCGAGCGATCCGGCGTCTGCGCTTCCCGCTTGCGGATGGCCCCATACCAGTCCCATCGAAAGAATCCCGATTCGTTCAAACGGGAACAGGGCCGGCCTTGCGGACATGGGACGCATCCACCTCTCTCGCCACGACACCCGCTGAAATGTACCTCAGCAATCGCCTGCTAACGCCGCCCTGGCATGATCTGCGCTACAATGCGCGCACGCCGCTGGGAAGAGGCCGTGCCGCGGTATTCCGTCCGGCAATGATCGCCGCCGTGCGCGAACGGCACCGGATCGTCGCTATCCACCGCACCTTCCTCGATTCCGTGACCGCCACCCGCGCAGGCGATCTTGCCGAACCACGCATGATGCTCGGTCGTCCCGGTCGCGGCGCGGTCCAGCTCATGCCCGCCGGGCCAGTCCTTGGCCTTGCCGAAGGTATAGAAACAGCGCTCGCCGCGATGCGACTGCACCGCATTCCGGTCTGGGCGATTCTCGGGACTGAGCGGGCCGGCCATATCCTGCTACCCGATCAGCTGGAACGGCTGGTCCTGCTGTTCGACAGGGATGAGGCCGGCTGGAAGGCCAACCAGCGTGCCCGTCTCGCTTATGACCGCCCTGGTCTGGAGATCGTCAGCCCGTGGCCGCCGCTGCCGAACAATGATTGGGCGGATGTGCTGCAAACCTTACCACGCGCTGCCTGATGGCGATGGGCGAGGGGATACCGTCCCGCCCATGCCGGACCAGGGCAGCGACGCCGATCAGCCGTTCAGGCGATCCTTGACCGCCTTGGCGGGCGTGAACGTCAGCTTCTTCGAAGCCTTGATCGAAATGGTCTCGCCCGTCGCCGGGTTGCGGCCGTCGCGGGCCGGTACATCCTTGATCTTGAACTTGCCGAAGCCGTTCAGCGCGATCTCTTGCCCTTGGGCGGCAGCGTCGGTGATCGATTCAAAGACCGCGTCGACAAGCTTGCGCGCATCGGCCTTGCTCAATCCATGAGCGGCCCCAACCGTTTCTGCCAATTCAGAATTATTCATAACCATCATCCTCCTGATAATTGCGAAGCTCGCGTTCATAGCGCTGCGCCCACCTGCCGTCACGAGCCAAACGGCAGAGCCTGTCGAGCGCGATCAGCGGGCAGTTCGATCATTCCTGCTTATCGAGGTGGAGACGCCCAGGCGAACCCTCAGTGTTGGACTTGTCACACGGTAGTAAACCCTTGCCCGCTCACTGCAGGCCACAACATTTCTTGTACTTGCGTCCCGACCCGCACGGACATGGGTCGTTTCGGCCAATCTTCTGGCGCTTGGATCCGGTAGGCCGATGCGGATCATTCTCCAGCCGCCACTGATGCAACATCTCCACCCAGATCGGGATCAGATCAGGCGCCTGCGCATCCCACCGATCCTCCTCGGCACGTGTAAATGTCCTGGTTCCATCGGCGAAAGCGCGCAATGTCCGGATACCCTCGATCGCCGCTGTACAACCGGCGTCGTCATCGGCCAGCACTCGCAGCCATCCTGCAGGCGCAAGCTCCATCGCCTGACCGAAGCCTTCGATCCACATCTCCCAAAGTGTTTCATCGCTTCGCGTATCGATTTCCAGTACCGGCTCGAATTCACCAGCGTGTGCGAGCGATGCAAGAATCTCGTGATAGTGATGCATCACCAGATCGACAAAATGCTGCATCCCGCCCGCGTCGGCGAATGTAGGAATGCCCGCGCCATCTTCCCCCGCCCATATCGCCGTTAACCATTGGCTGGGGGAGATCAGTATCGGGCTGACGATGATCCCGGTCAGGAAGCCGTCGAGCTGCGTGAGCAGCATGCAATCATCACCCTGGGCGAGCAGCAACCGATCGAGTTCATCGAGATAATCGAATGAAGAAGCCATTTCCCAATCTAACCTGCCAAAACCCCGCCGTCATGGTTCCGAACTGTCTCACAGTCGAGACCGGACGCCGGCTCGTGGAAATGCGAAAACGAGAATGACCAATCCTCCCACGGGTGCAGCCGGAGCGATCGAAATGCCGGTGCGCGGGGACGATTATGGTTCCCGATCATGTTGCCAGTCTCCCTGAATGCCGCGCTATACCTGGAACTCGAACACCAATCGTCTGACGGTCCTCCCTGCCGGCCATCCATGGCAGCATCAGCGGCTGTGACGCGAGGACCAGCACCGGAACTGCGCATTGCCTCACTCTCAAATTTCCTGATCACTGGATTTGGGCATATCGTCGAATATTCGATAAAAGACCCATATTTACTGGGCATAAAATATGATGAAATATGAGGCTGAAGAAAGCGAATTGCTGGCTGGTCTGATCGATGCGAGCGGGACGCTAGCAGGGCGCCGGCCCCTCCAAAATGCAGCGCCTGCGTTCAGTCAAGGCCCTGGTCGACGCATGGTCCAGCTACATAGTCGACCAGAAGCCGCCGAAATTCGCGCGCTTTTATGTTCCTGGCAGCAGCGCGCTTGAACTCGCCCAGCAACTGGACCTGGCATGCCGCCACGGCCGATGGCGTTCGACCTGCACGGACGCATCGAGATCACGGCGGATCTGCTGAACAACGGCGGCTGGGCCACCGAGACTATCCGCTATGCTGACATCGTCAGCTACACCTGTGCTCGAGCAAATGCCGCGCGCGGCGTGACAACCACCCAAATGTGCAAACCTTTTCGCAGCCACGAGCGCAATGGCCATTCCATCGCTGACGATCCCTAACGTCGGCACCTTGTCTCACGCCCTCGCGGCACGGCGCCGCAAGAGGGAAGGGTGAGGAAATGGACGGTTCGATGAGCGAGCCGCATCAATGGAGAAACCCATGTCCCAGACTCCCATTCCCGTACCCGCTGCCAATCTCACCAAGTCACCCGTCAATGTCCGGACCCGCAGCGACGCTGAGGCGGACGCGGAACTGGAAGCCAGCATTCTTGCCCATGGTCTCATTCAGAATCTGGTCGGTGTGCCGGTTTCGCGCAAGAAGGGCCATTACCGGATCACCGCCGGTGGTCGCCGCCTTGATGCCGTGCATCGCCTGATCGAAAAAGGAAGCCTGCCGGCCGATCACGCAATCCCGGTCCTGGTTCTCGACAACGCCAAGGATGGCCGCGAAGTCAGCCTCGTTGAAAATTTCGAACGGCTTCCGATGGGGCCGGGCGAAGAATGCCGCGCTTTCAGGGATATCATCGAGGTCGAGGGCAAGACGGCGGCCGACGTCGCCAAGCGGTTCGGGCTTACCGAACGCTTCGTGATGGGCCGTCTTCGTCTCGCCAACCTTGCCGAGCCGATCTTCGAGGCACTTGAGAATGGCGAGATCACGCTCGACGTCGCCAAGGCCTATTGCACCACGGCTGACAGCGCGCGCCAGAAAGCGATCTGGGACATGCTCTCGGACAGCTACTGCGGCCATTCCGTCAGTGAGATCCGCCGGCGCATCAAGGACTATAGCTATCGGGGAAATGACCCCCGCGTCTTGCTGGTCGGCCGTGATGCTTACGCGGCCGCCGGCGGGCGGATCGAGGACGCCGACCTCTATTCGAACGCGGACGACGAACGCTGGATCGACACCCATATCGTCGATGAACTCGCCATGATGAAACTCGCCGCTGAAGCGGACATCCTGCGCGAGCGCGAAGGCTTTGCCGAGGTCCGTCCCGTCGCCAACACGCGCGTCCCCTATATGGATACCTACGCCCTGACGCCGCTGCCGGTGGAGGCGCCCGCGCTCAGCGAGGAACAGGAACAGCGCAAGCTTGAAATCGAGGATGAACTGGCCGAACTGGAAACCGAACTTGAGCATGAAGACTATGAGCCGGATGAAGAGGACCAGAATCGCTATAACGCCCTCCAGACCGAACTCTCTTCCATCGTCGAACGTGAGCCCGTCGTCGATGCCGAGCAGAAGGCGAGTGCGCTGGCCTATCTCGTGATCGGGCCGGACGGCCAGCCGCATATTCACCAGGAATTGTTCGTCGCGCCCGTCGCAACCGACGATGAGGGTGAAGAAGACGAGGAGGCAAGCCTCGAGGATGACGAAGCCGACGGTGAAGTCACCGCAGACGAGGCCGGTGAGGACGAAGCGCGAAACAGTGGCCCGGTGATGAGCCAGCGCCTGCGCGAAATGCTGGCGATGATGAAGACCGAACTGCTGGCGGTCCATGTCGCCAGCAATCCCGCATTCGCGCTGGATCTGGGCACCTTCATCATGGTGGACTGCGAATGCCGTTTCTCGTCCTTCGACATTCCGAGCGATCTGCGCGCCTCGGCTCCCGCCCGTCTCCTCGCGGACTTCAAGCCCGAGACGGCCGCTGCGGGGGAATGGACGAAGCTCGATGAGGCGCTCGACCGAAGCTGGGTCAACCACCAGGCCATCGCGGATCGCTACGACGCCTTCTGCGGACTCCCCGATGAAGCGCGCGCGGCCTGGCTCGGCTGGGCGATCGCGCGCACGCTGCAGGCCGTCCCGATCGGCCGCCGCGAAGCGACCTTCCTCGATCATCTGGGAACGAAGCTCGGAATCGATGTCGCGGCCTGGTGGCGCCCGACCGCGCTCACCTACTTCGACAAGCTGACGAAGCCTGCCATTCTCAGCCTGTTCCAGGAGATCGGTGGACTGGAGCTGCAATCCCGCTACGCCGGTTCCAAGAAGCACGATCTTTCGGCTTCGGCCGAGCGGCTTTTCGGAGGCGACGTCATCATCGAACCCGAGATCAAGGAACGAGCGCTTGCATGGCTCCCGGAAGCCATGCGCTTTGGTCCGGCTGAAATCGCTGGCGAGCCGGAAGAGACGCACGACGATCACGACACGTCACCCGCCGGGATCGTCGATGCCGATAACGACGATCAGATCTCCCAGGCTGCCTGATCGGGACCGGGGGGATGGGCTACAAGCCTGTCCCCCTGGCTTCGAGGTTGAACTAGCGTGCCAGACGCCGAAATGGCGGCATTCGGGCACCAACTCCAACGCGACCAGTCCGAAATTTGTCCCCGCGTCTGCGCGAAGTCCAGCATGATGACGGTGACAATTCGCCCTCGAACAGAGCGTATATGCTCTGTCTCGGCTACTGCTGCGATTCTCCTGTTTCCCAATGCAGGAACAGCATCCCCGGCTCCGCCAATGCTTCCCGCAACTCAGCGAACGGGGCTACCAGAGGAAATTGGTCGCGTGCGACAGCACAGAATTCGGTCCATTGACCCTCTTCATCAATCTCGATGAACATCCTGTCCTGTCGAAAGCCTATGCCGACGGTTACCCGGCTTGGCTCATCGTCGGGACCGCGCACAGCGACGATAGTCGATATATTGGCCCATTTCTCGAACCAGCTCGCGCTTCGATCGCCGACTTCCACGCCTGCACTTGAGCGGTCCGGATATTGGAGCGAGGGGTGAGCGGGAGAGCGATCAGTGCCCGGCCGTCGCACCAGTTTCCCTGCTACGTCGGCACCGCCGCTTCGGCAGGTGGCCATCGGCAAGATCGGAATAATTGGCGAGGGTCACCGGAGGGCGATCGGGAAATTCGGCCACGAGCTTCAGATTGCCGCCCATCGCGGCAACGTAGCTTGTGAGCGTCGAGAGCAGGAGATCCGTTCGCCTCTCAAGCCGTGAGACATTCTCCTGCTCCAGGCCGAGCATCTCCGCTATCCGGTCTTGGGTCAGCTTCCTTGCCTGCCGCAGATCGCGCAGCGTCATTTCTTCCGCGATCAATTCGGCGGCACGAGCGTCGATCGTCTCGCGCTGTGCGGGCGTGAATGTGCACGAAATTCGTCAAGCGTCTTTGTCATGCTTGACCTCCTTTCTGATCTGCCCACAGACTGTCTCCATCTTAGGATTTGCCCCGACCGAGAAACGACGCACCCCGAGCGTTATCCCATAGGATCTCGCGCGGCCGACTAATGATCGTTGGGATCGTCGAGCCAGGCCGGAAGGTCGCGGCGCGCGTCGAGCACGCGCCACACATCGATTTGGTCGTCCCGCTCGATATAGAAGACCAGCCACGGAAAGCGTGCGAGGCGGCGATGCCGCAGCCCCGGCAGGGCCAGCTCATGCGCGTAGCGCGGCGAGCCGATGCCGGGATGTTCCGCGACTACGCGATAGGCCCCTTCGAGTGCTGTTACGAAGCTGAGTGCGATATCCGGCCCGGCCTCGCGCGCATAATGGTCGATGGCGTCTTCGACGTCGCGATGAGCCTTGTCGCGGGGAACGACCCGCTTGACGGTCATGCAGCGCGGCGAGCCCGCGCGCGTAGCCCCTCGAAATAGTCGTCATCCGCCGGGGCGCCCGGCGCCGATTCTGCGCCGTCGAGCAACAATCCTCGCAGCCGTTGGCGGTCCTGATCCTTGCGGATCAACTCGCGCACATATTCGCTGCTCGTACCATACCCGCGCCCTACGACTTGTTCGTCGACGAAGGCCTTGAGGGTGTCAGGCAACGAAATGTTCATCGTGCTCATATCGGCTATATAGCTCGTTTGGCAAAATTTGGCAAGATGGTCGCAACAACCAGTCGGTCTCGCTGGCATATGCGCCCGGCGCCACCCTGGCACGGACCTGCGCCGGCATGTCGTTCGGCAGCACCACGCTGAGCTGTTCGGTCCTCCGCATGAACCAGCACTCCTTATGAGGCTGATTTGATCCAATTCGCGCGTCCCTTCAAGGTTGGGATCAGCAATAGGTCGGGCAATGCGAGCATGCATTTGTTGCGCGCCGTCGTCCGTACCACAGGGGCGGCCCTGGCCACCGTTCCTCATTCCACACATCAGTCGAGCTGCGGCGAAGCTGCCTTCGCCCACGCGCCTCTACAGGACGTGCGCGCCCTTGAAACTCGCCCAAATCGCCATCGAGTATCCGATCACGAGAATCGATGCACCCCGACGGAGGAGAGCGGGAAGGGGACAAGAGGATTGTCCTGTTGTCCCAAGAGGTGCCCATGAACTTGCCCCAGCTTGCCTTGTCGCAGACCCGAGACAGCGCTGCATGCCTGTCCGACGTCGCCCGCTCTCTTTGCCACCGCTTGCACAGCGGCGCTTCCGTCAGTCGCCAGGGCCTCAAGCGATTGATGACCGAGGCTTATGGCGGTGACGATGCCGGCGGCCTCTGGTCAATGCGCGACGCCTATGACGCATTGGAAACCGCCCAGGTCCTGCTTCTCGCCGATCCGCAGAACCCGCTCCTGGGCGGCACGCCGGCCGACATTTTCGAACGCCTGCGGCAGTTCGAGCGCGGCTTGCCGACCCAGACCTACCGTTCGGAAAAGCAGATCGACCTCCAGCAGTTCAGCACGCCGATCACCCTGGCCTGGCTCGTGGCCATGGCGGCGTGCTGCGGACCGGACGATATGCTGCTCGAACCCTCGGCCGGCACCGGCATGCTGGCGGTCCATGGCCTGCGGGCGGGCGCACATCTGCTTCTCAACGAACATGATCCCGCCCGTGCCGCCCTCCTGTCCCAGAATCTCGGCCAGATTGTCACCCGCCATGATGGCGAACATATCCATGATCTGCTGATCAGCGAGCGGCCGCCGACGCTGGTGCTGATCAACCCGCCCTTCAGCCGCAGCAATGGACGCGGGATCGACCGCCATGCCGGCGCGCGCCATCTGCGCGCGGCTCTCGCCTGCCTCGCGCCGGGCGGGCGATGCGTGGCCATCATGCCGACCAGCTTCTCACCCGAGGGCTCGGCAGCACTTGGCTATAATGCCGTCGCCGAACTTGTGCCGCCCCGCGTCGAACTTACCATTTCGGGCAGTCCCTACGCCAAACATGGCACGGGGATCGATGTAAGGTTGCTGGTCTTCGACAAGGGATGGACCGGCACGCCCGAGCGCCATTTCGCCAGTGATATCGACGCTGCGCTGCGCCTCGTGCTTGCCATGCCTGATCGGCTCGATCCCATGGAACCGCCGCCGCTTGCCCCGCCGCCGGCCGCCGCTACGCCCCGCCCACTTGTCCTCGCCGCCCCATCCCCCGCCTTGCTCTTTGCGCGCATGAATGGCCAAAGGCTCGCGCCACCCTCGCGGATCGCCGCCACAGCAGATGAGGCGCGACCGATCAGCTATGCCGCGCACCAGACGCCGCTTGCGCCTGGCGAGACCGTGGGCATTTATTCCGCCTGGCGCCTCGCGCGCATCGCCATCGAAAATGCTTCCCGGCATCCCGATGACCTGGTTGAATCCATCGCCATGGCTTCGGTGTCGCTTCCGGTACCGCGCTATCAGCCGATACTCCAGGACCGGGCGATCAGGGCTCTGTCGGAGGCGCAACTCGAAACCATCATCTATGCGGGCGAAGCGCATGAGCGCGATCTTACTGGACGTTTCTCGGCCAATCTTGCGGGCGATCGACTGATCGAGGACAGGGATGGCCAACCCTATCGCACCGGCTTCTTCATCGCCGATGGCACCGGGGTCGGAAAGGGCCGCGAGGCGGCCGGTATCATTCTCGACCAGTGGAACCGCGGCAATCGCCGCGCGATCTGGATTTCCATGGCCGACCTCATCGAGGACGCACGGCGCGACTGGACGGCATTGGGCGGTCTCGCCATCGATATCCAGCCGATCGCAAATTTCCCTCTCGGTAAACCGATCACAATGGAAAGCGGCATCGTCTTCCTGACCTATGCCGCCCTGCGCTCCGCCCGCCATGACGCTGCATCGCGCCTGCAGCAATTGCTGGACTGGACCGGCGAGGACTTTGCCGGCGTGATCGTCTTCGACGAATCCCATGCCATGGCCCATGCCGGCGGAACGGAAACGGATTTCGGGAAGGCGCAGGGGTCGGAACAGGGGCTGGCGGGCGTTCGGTTGCAAAATGCCCTGCCACGAGCCCGCATCCTCTATATGTCCGCCACCGGCGCGGCCAGGCCCGAGAACCTCTCCTATGCCGTGCGGCTCGGCCTGTGGGGCACCGGCACGGCCTTTGCCACGCGCGACATGTTCATGAAGGCGATGGAGGAGGGCGGCATTGCGGCGCTTGAGGTCGTTTGTCGGGATCTCAAGGCGATGGGCCTCTATACCGCCCGGGCCCTGAGCTTCGCGGGCGTGGAATATGAGCCGCTGGAACATGTGCTCACGCCGGACCAGATCGCTATTTACGACGCCTATGCGGACAGCTGGAGCATCATTCACCGCGGACTTCGCGACGTGTTGGCCGAGATCGGTATCGTCGACCGGATATCGGGCAAGACGCAGAACGCGCGCGCACGCGGATCTGCGCTAAGCGCCTTTGAGTCCGCGAAACTGAGGTTCTTTTCCAGCCTTCTCGTGAGCCTGAAAATTCCCTCGCTCATCAAGGCGATCGAACAGGAACTGGCATCGGACAACGCTGTGCTGGTGCAACTCGCAAGCACGGGCGAGGCCATCATGGACCGACGGCTCTCCGAACTCTCTGCGCAAGAGCGGGCAATGATGGATGTTCAGGTTTCCCCCAAAGAGACCCTCATCGACTATTTGAAGAACGCCTTTCCCATCCGCCAGATGCGCGTCTTTCGTGCCGACGATGGCGCCGTGCGCGCCGAACCGATGACCGACGCCGACGGTAATCCGGTCCTGTGCAGGCAGGCGATCGCTGCTCGTGACGCACTAATCGAGGAACTGTGCGCGCTTCCCGCGATTCCGACCGCGCTGGACGCCCTGATCGCGCATTTCGGAACCGATCGCGTCGCCGAGATCACCGGGCGCTCGCGGCGCATCGTGACCGATGTCACCGGAAAGCAGAAGATCGAGAGGCGGGGCGCCCGCGCCAACGTCCTCGAAGTCCAGGCCTTCCAGAATGGGAGCAAGGCGATCGCCGCCTTTTCGCTCGCGGGCAGCACGGGCCGGTCCATGCATTCCGATCGGAACTGCCCGACCGCTCACCGTCGGCGCGCGCATTTTCTTCTCGAGCTGGGCTTCCGCATCCTCTCGGCCGTACAGGGCTTCGGGCGCAGTCATCGCACCAATCAGATGACCGCGCCTGTCTATCGCCCGCTGACCACGGATTGCAGGGGCGAGCGCCGCTTCCTCAGCACTATCATCCGCGGTCTCGAAGCATTGGGCGCCTTGACGAGGGGGCAGCGCCAGACCGGATCGCAGAACCTCTTCGATCCATCCGACAATCTGGAATCGGACTATGCGCGCGACGCACTCACGCAATGGTTCCATCTCCTCTACGAGGGCAAGCTGCGCAGTGTTTCGCTCAAAGCCTTTCAGGAGATGACGGGTCTTGAACTGTGCGGCGAGGGCGGGGAATTGCTCGAGCGCCTGCCTCCCATCCATCGCTGGCTCAACCGCATCCTGGCGCTGCGGATCGCCACCCAGAATAGTATATTCGAGGAGTTTCTGGGGCTGGTCGAGGATCGCGTCGAAGCGGCGCGCACGGCGGGCACGCTGGATCTGGGTATCGAGACCATCCGCGCTGACCGCATGGACCTGCTGTCCGATCAACTCTTGCGCACCGATCCCGTGACCGGCGCCGAGACGCGGCTATTGCGCCTGGAACTGCACCGGCGGCCGCCGATCACCAGCTGGGCCATGCTTCAAATCGAATGCAAGGATGCAGACGATATCGCCTGGCTTCGCAATGCCCGCTCCGGTCGTGTTGCGCTGCGCGTGCCGACATGGCCGGGGCAGGACGAAGAGGGCAACTGGATCGAGCGATGCTATCTTCTTCGTCCCACCGGCCAGTCCCGCATGGAGGTTGCGGCCCTGTCGGCCAGCCACTGGAGCGAGATCGAGCGCGACACATTCCAGTTCCTCTGGGAGCAGGAAGCGGCCGAAGCCGGCAAGAATCTTCTGGTCGAGACAATTACGCTCGCGACCGGGCTGCTATTGCCCGTCTGGAACAAGCTGCCCGAAGATGATGTGCGCGTCTGGCGGATCGACGATGGCGCCGGCACGTCGATCCTGGGACGTATCATCCATCCTGCCGCCATCGAACGGCTCGAAAGGGAGTTCGGGCTCGATGGCGGCATTGCCCTTGGTCCTGAAGAAATCATCGCCGGCGCGCGCGCGGGCACCGGCGTTCCGATCCCTGCCCTGGGAACGGCAAGGCTCGTGCGGGTTCACGTCAACGACAGTCCCCGCCTCGAAATCCGCGACTATCGGCCCGAAGACCGGACCTGGCTGAAGGCCTGCGGCGCGTTCAGCCAGGTTGTGGCCTTCAAGACCAGATTGTTCCTGCCGCCGGAAAGGGCGCGGGACATCCTTGAAAGGATCATCGCCGAGCGCGGCTGATGAAAGCTTCCCGCGGTCTGGGAAACGCCGGACGGGCGAAGTGCGGCTTGTTCCCACCCACTTCGCCGAAGATCATCATTCCGCCTGTGCCGGCACCTCCGGTTCGCCCCCATCCTGTTTCACCGGCGTCGCGCGGCGCCGGGGCGCCTTCGGCTTCGTGGATGGAGTTGCCTCTGCGGCTGCGGCTTTCGCAGGCCCTTTCTTTCTGGAGGCTGGCTTTGCAGGTTCCGCCGCAGCCGGCACGGCTGGAACTTCCTTCGCAGGCGCAGGCGTAACCGGTGGCGTCGGGGACTTTGCCTTCGCCGGCGCCTTCTTCACAGGCGTCTTCTTCACAGGGGATTTCTTTGCCGCGCCTTTCCTGGCCACAGGCTTTGCCTTCGCAGTGGTTTCTTCGCCCTGCGCAGGTGTAACTGCCGGCTCCGGCGTCGATTCGGGTACAGCGGTCCCGGCCTCGCCGCCCAGATCGGCAAGAGCAGCCCTGACACGGACGCGACGGGACTTCTTCTCAGGGACAGGGTCAGCTTCAGCGACCGGTGCGATCTCAGGCGCGGCCGCCGTCGCCGCTGACGAGCCGGCGTCAACCACAGGCGCAGCTTCGACTGAGGGCGCCTCGGCCGCCGACTTTGCGCCAACACGCCTCCCAAGCCCGATCTGCGCGGCGACGGCGCGTCGATGCTCCGAATAGGCCGGCGCGATCATCGGATAATCCTTGGGAAGATTATAGCGTTCGCGATATTCCGCCGGGGTCAGTCCGTTTGTCGCCAGGTGGCGCTTCAATGTCTTGTACGGCTTACCGTCGAGCATGCTGATGATGTGCTCCCGCGAAGCCAGGCTTTTGCGGATCGACACAGCCGGAGCATATTCGGGCGCTGCCGGCGTCTCTACAGTGGCTTTTCGTTCCAGGGCGTCACGGGTCGCTTCGATGATCCCGGCAATATCGCCCGCCGGCACCTGATTGTTCGAGAAATAGGCGCTCAATAACTGCACCGTCATGGCGGTGAAATCGGGCTGCTCGGTGTCGGCCACGGTAAACTCCCTGAACTGGAAGGCCATGAAGATGGCGTTAATTGCGGGAAAGAAGTTGGTCCGACAGCTAAGCGGGAATGCGCTGCTCATGCAAGCGCCCCGTGCATCGCGCTCGCATCGGTCCGAAAACGGGAAGGGGAGGAAGAGGGCAAGATCGGGACCGATTGAAGGTCTTGTTTCCAGGAAAGGCATAGCATGGCCGACCGCGTATCTGCCCACATCATGATCGGGGGCGTGCTTGCCCGCTCCCGATATCCCGAACTCGTCCAGGCTATCGGGAACGATAATCCTTCTATCGATTGGGATGGCACGCCGTTCAACCCTATAGATATACCCATCGATACGCCCCTTGCGCTGATGGATCATGACGTCGCCCATGGTCGTTTCGAAGAGATCGAACATGCCTGTCGCCGCCATGGTCTTCACTATGTTCGCTGGTCCGGCGGCTATCCCGGCAGCTTCCCGTCTGTTCGGCTACTCTACCTGGGCCATGGCGAGCCAAAACAGGTTCTGACAACCGAAGAGGATGAGCAAGTCTTCCCCATCGAACGCATCAGGGAATTGGGAAGCATCGAGGCGATCGAAACGGAATACCGGCTTGCTCGAACGAACCCGCCCCCGCTGGTCCTGATCGATGACGATTCCCGCGATCCGGCTATTTCGGAGACCGTCCATGGCTGATCACTATGTCCAGGGGTCCTTCGCTTTCACTTGCACGGCCGCCGAAAGCGCCCTGATCGAGGAGGCGTGGCAGCACGCTGCCGACCTGCTGGGGGACTTCGCGCCAGGCGAACCGAGCGCGGCGTTTCTGGCCGCCTTCATGCCAACGGATCTCGGCAATCCATTCAACGGCCTGCTCGCGATCTTCGATGATCCTGCCTTTCCCGATTTCGGCGCGGAGATCCAAATTGAAGGTGATGCAGACTGTGTCGTCTCGATCTACGGCACCACGGACTTCCAGCCAGGTCCGATCGCCGAACTCATCCGCCATTGTTGCCAGGAGAGTTTGAAGGCCAGACCCATTGGTTTCGACTGGAGCTATAGCTGCTCCCGTCCCCGTCGCGACACCTTCGGGGGAGGATGGTGCGCGGTATTCGCCGATCATGTCGAGTTCGAAACCACGCAGGAGCAACTGGCGCGACGACTGGCCATATCCGCACCCATGCCAATGCGGGACCCGCCCGATCCATGGATCGACGACCCCGACCACCCGTCCGTCGACTGGGCAGCCGAGGTTCTGAATGGAGACACGCGTCTTGGCTATCTCGAGTGGGCGCTCGCTCGCGCTGACGCAGGCGATAACGGCCAGGCCCTGACTGTACCGCCGCCAGCCTGACCGGCCCACTCCCCGAATTTTCTCCAAGCACAAGGACATTATCATGACCGACGCCATCGCGCCGGGCGCTTCTGCGCGCCTGTATAGCCAGACCGAACATGATGAACGGGGGAACTTCCACTATGAAGGCGACCTCTATCTTGCCGGTGAAGCGCTGCTGCCGCTTGCAGCGCGGATCGAACGCCATCTGGCCGAGTATTTTTCCACAACCACCTTCGCGATCCGCACCGAGAAATTTGCCGGGGGACGCAAGGTCATCGCGGAGATCCTCGATACCCCGACCGACCTGACTGGCCGCGACGCGCAGAATGCCTTCATCGTCGAGATACGCGATCAGATGGAACGGTTCGGATTCACAAGGACGAATCCGCTGCAAGACTTCTGGTCATGCAGTTTCTATTGCGACGTGCGCATAGGCCAGGCCTATTGGGCGGCGCTGGCAAAGCGCCAGGGTAACCGCAATCCGGTCGATACGGTGATATCGTTGGCGGCGTTCAAGAAGCGCGTCAAAGCTGGTGACAGGCTGAAACTGATCGACGCGCCGGCCGGTCATCGCCTGCTTGGAACGAACCGCGAGATCACGAAGGTGCGCTCGGGCGATCTGATCCTCGAAGGACGCTCCTATCTCAGCTTTCCGCGGGCATCGGCTTTTGCCTGTGACGGCCGCCTGATCCGGATCGCCATCGGCTCGGAATATGGTCCGGATGATCACCTGCTCTACGAGTGGACTCGTAAGTCTGTGGCCTGAGCAGAGCCACATCTTCAGGGCATGATCTCTGCAGACCGCCCGCAATCCCGGACAGCCGTAAAGACAAGGGGGTGGCAAAAGACCTCTGAAGCCGGTCCTCCCGCCCGCGCGCTCCCGTCTCCCCCTCATCACCGATCCGGAGGTTCCGATGCATGAGCCCTATCTCAAGGCGATGGCAGCGCTTCTCCGCCGCAGCCAGCCGCGCCACGATCTCTACACCGTTTTCGGTCATTGCATGGAGGCGATGGCGCTCGCCATAGCCAACAGCGTCGATCTGCGTCAGCGCGAGCCGCGCGAAGCGCGCTATCTCGACATTGTCGGCCACTACCGGCCAGATGTGCTCGATCTGTTTCCGCAAGTCCTCGCTGAACTGGTGCAGGCTCTCGAAGCCGGTCCAGGCGACGTACTGGGCGCCCTGTTTCACGACCTCGAGCTTCACAACAAGGCGAGGGGACAATTCTTCACGCCCTATACGCTCAGTCGATTCATGGCTAAGGTGACTATCGGAAATCCGGAAAGCGTAAGATCGATCATCGGCGATCATGGCTTCGTGACCGCCATGGAGCCGGCATGCGGCGCGGGGTCGATGGTCATCGCGCTCGCGGAAGCCATGCGCGATCTCGGGATAAACTATCAGCGCCATCTTCATGTCACTGCGATCGATATCGACCCGCGCGCGATTCATATGGCCTATATCCAGCTCTCGCTGCTGCATGTGCCGGCGCATCTCATGGTCGGAAACTCCCTTTCGGGCGAGACAGCCGAGCATTGGTACACGCCGGCCCATATTCTGGGTGGATGGAACGCCCGGCTCGCCTGTCGACGACGCCATGAGCCCACTGGCGAAACGCATGTGCATCCTGTCGAAGCGCCACCTGCGCCAGTCCCGATGCGCCATACGGTCCCACCGTTTTGCGAGCCCCGCGCCTCGACGCCGGCCATGCCACAGCAACTGACCCTTTTCTGACCATCCAGAATTTCACAATGCAGGAGACTGGCATGTTCCATCATGTCCATATCACCGCACTCAGCCGAACGTCGGCCGGGATGACAGTCATAACGCTGGCCATCTGCGGACCGCGCGGCGGCATGCGCGCCGTCGAAGATATTTCGCTCGAAGAAGCCGAGAAAATGGCGGCGCGGCTTCAGGCTGCCATCACCGCCGCGCGCGCCGGGCTCAACACGGATCCCGCCGACGCCTTCATCCAGGATGTCATCGCGCAGCTCGGCGACCCTGCTCTTGCTCTCGATCCCTCTTTCCGCAGATGGTGCGGCGCAAATCATGGCCTGCTCACCGCTCGCCAGACCGCAGAGCGCTGGTGCCGCTGGCGCGTCGCCTGAGCCCCATGGCGATCGAGATCATGATAGGCCTGCCGCACCTGCGCGAGGGGCCGATATTGAACCGCGCCCGTGCCATGCAGGTGCCGACCCTCATCTCCGCGAACGCGCTGTCGCGCTGGAACCGCAGCAAGGGCTGGCCCGAGTGGCAGGGATGGCGCATGGACTTGCTGAAAAATGCCGACGGATTGTCCAACCTATCATTGGATTCCGCCGGATTCGTGGCTTTGTCCCAATATCGCGGATATCCTTGGGCGACCGAACAATATCTCGATCTCGCAGCAAGCTATCCGTTCCGCTGGTTCGCCAGCATGGACTATTGCGTCGAACCTGAGATCGCGCCCGATCGCGAAGAGGTGCGTGACCGGATTTCGAGAACCATCCGGGTCAATCGCGATTGCTGGCGCGGCGCGCACGACCGCGGCATTGCCCATCGCTTCATGCCCGTAGTGCAGGGCAGGGTTGCGGGCGACTATGAATTTTGCATCGATGCGCTTGGCGACATCATCGATGCCGTGCCTCTGGTCGGGATCGGCTCGATGTGCCGCAGGTCCGTCGGCGGCAGTGACGGCGTGATCGCCATTTTTGAGCATCTCGATCGCATTCTGGGCGAAGGGACAATGGTACATGGCTTCGGCATAAAGGGCACGGCCTTGAGCAAGCT
This sequence comes from Sphingobium baderi, assembly GCF_001456115.1. Taxonomy (NCBI): domain Bacteria; kingdom Pseudomonadati; phylum Pseudomonadota; class Alphaproteobacteria; order Sphingomonadales; family Sphingobiaceae; genus Sphingobium; species Sphingobium wenxiniae. The sequence goes on from NZ_CP013264.1 coordinate 1,449,250, forward strand.
GCGCGGGCTCGAACATCGCATCCAGACAGTCGACAGCCAGGCCTTCGGAATTGCCAGCAGGATCGAGGCGCGCCAGCGCGGCATCTCCAAGACCGATGCCTTCGTTGCCGATCATATGGAAAGATGGGCCCGCCGCCAATATGCGCGGTCCGCCGACGCGCCGACGCCGATACAGGGCGAACTGCCACTTGGCCCCGATGACTGCCCACCGCGCGATCCGTGGGAGAGGGCGATCGCGCAGGCACGCGCCGAAATCCGGGCGCTGATCGAGGAGGGGCAACTCTCGCACAACGAAATTTCTGACGCCTGGGTCGCGCAGTGGGCGGCCGATCTCTTTCAGGCCGAACCGCTTATGTCCTCGGCAAGCCCTCAATGATCCGCCACGGCGAAAGCATGAAACGCATCCTGCCCGATCTATTTGCGGGGGACGAGGTCAGGGCCGAGCGCTACCATCGCGGCTGGGCATTCCAGATGAAATGCGGCCAGCTCGGTCGCCAGCTCTGGTTTGAATATTCTCCGCACGGACTGTGGACCGCCATCGGCACCTGGCGCACCCTGGACACCGGACTCTGGCTTGCCGCCCGCCTCCGCGCCGGAACGCATTTCTGGGATGAAAGCTGCCAGACCGCCCGCCTATATGGTGAAGACGTCTATTCCGCTCTGCGGGACGAGGTGTGACGCGAACAAGCGAAGCTTCGGTCAGCAAAAGCTGAGGCGCGGCCCCGTCATCACTCTTCGCAGCGACGCTATGCGATCAAGCCCCAAGCGCAATGTCCGGAGGAATCGTCCCCTTCCGGCCTACCAGCCTTGCCCCGAAATCATCCTCGAGCGCCACTTTGGCAAGTGCATATTCGACGAGATCGGTTGTCGAGGCGACGCCGCTACGTATCTTGGCGCGATCGATGAGTTGACGCGACACGCGCGCGCTGAGCGAGATGTTTGTGCCTGACAGCAAGCCTGCCGCTTTTGCGGCGGCCACGACCGCTCGATGTCGCTGGGACAGATAATCTTTGTGCTTTACCGGCGTCGGGAACCCCTTCCATTGAACATATACGCCGATGTGCGAAGCTTGGGAAACCTTGCCGGGATGCTCTCCTCCAACCTCACTCTTGCAACCCATGCCACAGAGCCGGGTAGGACGCGCATCGCCGCATCAATTCCGCATGCGATCCGCTGCCGACCAGCTTCCCGCCTTGCATGAAGAGAACCTGGTCGGCGCCCTTGGCTGTCGCCAGGCGATGGGTGATCATGATGAGCGTCGTCGCGCTATTTGTCCTGCGCCGGAGCCTTGCGATCACATCTGCCTCGCTGCGCGGATCGAGTGCGGATGTGCTTTCATCCAGTATCAGGACCGGCACGTCGACCCCCGCCAACCGGGCAAGCTCCAGCTTCTGGATCTGGCCTCCCGACAGGCGCTCGCCCTGTTCTCCCAATTCCATATCGAAGTCGATCGGTCTTCCAGGCTCGTGGAAGCGCCAGACATGAAGCAGTTCCTCGACGTCGCTGATCTGCTGGTTCGCCGGGGGATAGAGGATGTTCTCCCGCAGCGACCGGTTGAACAGACCGATGAACTGCGGCGCATAAAGAATATGGCGATGACGTTTCCCCCAGGGGATCGTCGCCATATCAACCCCTGCAATCTCGACTTTTCCCGAAGCAGGTGCGAGCACGCCGGCCAGAATTTGTGCAAGCGTGGATTTGCCTGAACCATTCGGGCCAACAATCGCGACGAAGCGCCCTGATGCGATATGCAGCGAAATCCCGGCGAGAGCGGGCAGGCCATCACCATAGCTGAAGCTCACATTTTCGGCGGCGAGATCGGCGTCGGCAAAGCGGTCGGGCTGCCGGCAACCCGGCTCGCCATCGTCATGCGTTAATGCCAGCACGTCGCGGATGTTCGCGATCGCGACGCCCGCCTGCGCCAGGATGTAGCCCAGCGCGCTCAGCGGAACCGTCAGCCGAAAGGCGTAGGTTTGCAGCAGCACGAATTCGCCTGCCGTCATTCGGTCTTTGCCGACGTCCAGTCCGGCCAGCATCAGCAGGGCCACAAGCCCGGCGCCGACAATGCAGAATTGCAGCGACGCCATGACGGTCAGCGAACGGTACATGGCCACGCTGGCGTGCCGCCTGGCGCTCAATGTCCTGCCCACATAGAGGAGTTCACGATCGAGGGCGCCGTTGAGGATGACGCGGCGGGCATTGCGGACGATGTCGCCGATCGTGCGGGACACATGCGATGCAGCCGCATTGGTCGCATCGGCATGCACACGGTGGCGTGCCGCACCCATCCAGGTCGCCCCGAGGAATCCCAGAAGCGTAAGCCCAAGGATAAGGACATAGCGCGGTTCGATCAGGCTGGCGATCACCGCGAGACTGGCGAGAGCCTGCAGGAAGACGGGTCCCAGCCGCCAGATCAATCCTTCCACGACCAGCGTCAGGCTATAGGGCAATCGCTCCAGCATGCCAGGAACGCGTCCGCTCCGGCTGTCGCGCGCCGCGGTGATTTGAGGCAGGGCGGCGGCAAGCGCATGGGTGGCGAGGCGTCGGCCCAGTGCATCGACCATAATCGCGGTACAGGAAAGCCTGGCCGTTTCCAGGATGGAGGCACCCGCCCAGCATCCCACGAACAGCAGGATGTACAACAACAATTGCACAGGCGGTCCCACTGGTCCCGCCAGCGTGTCGATCAGCAGCTTGAGCGCATAGGGTCCGGCAACGCCCATCGCGATCACAAGGGCTTCAAGAGCAAAAGCCTCTATCAGGCTTCGCCTGGCGCCGAGGTCCGCCGACAGCATCAGCCGGATCAGCTGGACCAATATACCGAACGTCGTCACTGTATGGACCTCCTGGCGATCAATGGATGAGCCAGAAGGAGGATTTGGAACGCGGCCTCTATCCTAGCGTCAAATCCGGGCGTTGCGAAGCCGGGATCGCGAGACGCAAGGAAAGGGAAGGGAGGGGCGGGAATGTGACGGGAGACGTGGATCGTCCCGTCCTTCCTCACTCTCAAGGAGATGGTTCCCATGGCGACCCTTGCCCGCATGAACGAAGCGCCCCCTGTATCCGCCCCCTATCGCATCGATGTCTCGCGCGGCCGAATGAGCAGCCGCGTATCGTCGGAATGGTTTTCACGCCCCGACGATGAGAAGTATCTTTCGCTGACCAGCCTCTATGATGCTGTGCGCGGCCGCGCGGACCGGGCGACCACGCGCATCGTCGAAAGCCGCGCGATCCGGGTCGAGGCGAAAAGCGACAATCCCGAACGCCTGATGCTGATGGCGCCCGGCGATGATCGCCCGCTGGCGCCGACCAACTGGTCCTTCGGCCAGGTGGCGAGCCTGGTTGGAGCGCCGGCTTCCTATCTGCGCCAGCTTCCGGCCGCCCTTGCGGGCATCAACCTGCAGCACGGGCTCATGACCCACCGCGGGGAGCAGGTCAAACTGCTGCAGACGGACAATGGCAGGACCGAACTGCGGGCTGCAACCGGTTCCGAATATGGTCGCATTTTCGACTGGGAGCTGGTCCAGGCGGTGATGGCCTTCGCCGGTGATGGCGTCGGCGATACGCGATGGAAGGTCCCGGGTACCATCCAGTGGGGCAGTATGACCTACAACCCTCATGTGGATATCACCAGGGAGACGACGACACTTTACGCCTCGGACAGAGATATTTTCCTGTTCCTCGTCGATGATACCCATCCGATCGAGGCAGGAAAACTGCCAAATGGTGATCCAGACCTGTATTTCCGCGGCTTCTATGCCTGGAATAGCGAGGTCGGCTCGAAAACCCTCGGCATCGCAACCTTTTACCTCCGAGGCGTTTGCGCGAACAGATGCCTTTGGGGTGTCGAGAATTTCGAGGAGGTCAACATCCGCCACTCGAAATTCGCCGGCGCCCGTTTTGCTCATCAGGCGGCACCCGCACTCGAGCATTTTGCGAACTCCTCGCCGTCGCATTTCATCTCCGGCATCAAGGCGGCGCGCGAACGGATCGTCGCGCGCAAGGAGGAAGATCGCGAACCTTTCCTGCGCAGGCGCGGTTTCTCCAAAGCGGAAACCACAAAGATCATCCAGACCGTGCTTGCCGAGGAAGGCCGGCCGCCTGAATCCATCTATGATTTCGTGCAGGGCATAACCGCGCTTGCCCGGACAAAGCCCCATCAGGACAGCCGCCTCGAACTGGAAACCAAGGCCCGAAAGCTCCTCGAACAGGCGCTCTGACGTCCGACCTCCTTTCGCTTCTCCCCTTTCCGGTCCGGCATCCTGGTCCCGTGCCAGGATGCCCTTTCTCATGAAAGGATGCTCTCATGCGTCCCCACAAATCTGCTCCCTTCCAGGAGTTTACCGTCGACGTAGCCTTTTTCAGCGGGTCGGACCCTTTCGCCACCGAGACATATCGGATTCCGGCCGCGACATGGTTCAGTGCGCAGCAGCAGGCGCTGCATATGTCGGTGAACAGCGTCTACGACAATGCGCGCATTCCCGATCTGCGTCGCACTGCCACCGTCCGGCCCGCCTGACGCGGGTCTGCGATCACGCCGAAAAGCCAGCCACTGCGCCGTATCATGCGTCGCAGTGGCCGGTCCCGATCAGGGGAATCATCATGCAGGAACCCGACGATCGCATGTGGCGTGCGCTGCTCGATTTCCGCGCGCGCCATGGCAGGCGCTGGAAAGACGCGCTCAATCTCAAATGGATGAACGGCGACGACGAGCGTGAGCCAGATAGCGCATCGCTTCGTACGATCCGCAATCATTTCGGGCCATCCTGGTTCTGGAACCTGCCGAAGCTTCGCCTCGACGATGCGGCGCGGCGTCTCGCCAATCTGGAAAAGCTTCCAGACATGTGCGCCTGCCCACATCCGGACACCGGTAAGACTATCATCATCAAGCGCGGCGAGACCGGATATTGGCCGATGTCCTCGCTCATCGCCGTCGATGCGTTCAACGCCAGTTTCAACGTAACGCCCGCCGCGATCGCAGCCATGCAGGCCGGCGCCATGTTCGGATGGCATGTTGGGGCGGCCGATCCCGATCGCTATGACGCGGCCGGCCACAGCTGCCATGACTGAAGCCTCGACAGCCTTCGATCCCGCCGATGCGCGATGCTGGATCGCGCGGGGTCGCCCTGAGCATCATGCAGAGCAACTGGCTCGCGCCTGGGCTGACTTCCCGGATCTTCCAAATGAGGCGCCAGCGCAGGACCGGATGGCCCGCATTCGTGAACGGGTCGCAGCGCTCCGTCCTCTCAACGACGCCATCTACGAGGAGGGCGAACGCGAGAGGAAACGCCGGAATTTCGCCTTTATCGAGCGCCGTGTGGCCGCCGGCGGCGCCGACACGCGCGATCATGTCATCCTGCAGGCCCGGATCCGCCATGGATATGACTGGGACGATGCCGTTCAATATGGGGACGGCACTATTGCGGCACTTTCAGGCTGGGAGCCGCGCCGATCCTTCCATACCCCGAGTGGCGCGAACGCTGATCCTTTCGAGCGTGCCTACGCTCAGGGCTTTCGCGACGCGGGAGGCTGCTATGACGACCCGTTCGATGCGGCCAGGCGTGCCTATGCTGCTGCTGCCGCGATGCCATGTGAGGCACGAAGCGCCCCTGGCCAGCCGTTGTCCCGGCCGCTCCCAAGCAGTTGGCCTCTCCCCACGGACGCGCCGCGCCCCACGCGATGGTCGAGGCGCCTGCTGATCCTAGGCGAGGCCACCGCGGCGGACACCGGTCTTGACCTTCCCGCCATGCTCCAGTCCCGGCCAGGTCATCAGGCGATGACAGCCATTCTGGCTCTTCCCGGACAGGGATTTCGCCTATGGAATAGTGTCTGCAACGCCGAAACGGCGCGTGCGCTCAGCTCCTTGCCTGTCCTGCTCGCCGATATCGATCCTGATGATCTTCTGGTTGTCGCGCATGGCGCGGATCTCGACTGGATCGACCGTCACGCCGATTTGCTTCCGCTATGCCGCACCATGGAGAGAACACGAAACTCCGTGATCCAGCAACGCGGCCAGCTGCGCGTGTGGCTCGATCGAGGGTTGGATGCCGGCGAAACCAAGGCCGGCGGTCATATCTGCTGGACGAAGATCGCCCAGGGGCTCTCCGGCCGTCTTGGCGAATTCACGGCCCGTTATGCAGGGCGAGCTCGGCCGCGCGGCCACCACATCGTGGTCGAACTCAAAGACGGAACGTCCGCAACCGGCTTCATGACCCCGCAGGGCGAACCGCTCAGACCTGAAGCGATCATCTCCAACAAGGCGCATTTGCGCAAACATATGGCGGCAATGCTGCGCCGCTTCGCCTCAGCGGTCCCGCACTACTGACCTGTCCCGAACGAGGCGACGCCGGCTCGCATCAGGAAATTGGAAGCCCATCATGACCATCCTCACGACCAGCACGGCCGTCATTCAATCCAACATCGACAGGGCGGGCCAACATATTTTCGCAATCTTCCCCGACGCCGACACGGCGGGCTTCGCCTACACGATCGGCAACGCCCGCCTCGGCCTGCCCGAACTGCTGATCATCGGCAATTTCGCGCCGCACCTGATGGCATCGGTTCTCAACGAAGTCGGTCGGCGAATGCGTCAGGCGGACCAGGTGCCCGACAAGGATATCGATATCGGCGGCGCCTTCCCGATCCGTCCGCGCCTTGCCGGGGCGGCGGCGCGCAGCGCATTCACTATCCAGGTCGGGCGCTTTCTTGGCCATGAGGAATATGCCGTCGTCCAACTCCTTCTGCCCGATCCGATGGGCCTTTATCCGGGCGAGGCGAGGTGCGACCCTCGTTATGACGTGCCCCGCCCATGATGTCCTGCCCTTGAGGAACGCGGCCATGCGCCCGAACGCGAAAGGCCCAAATATGGAACCAGGCCAGCAAAACCGGTTGCCCCTGATCGTCAGGCAAGCCGGATATCCAGACATCATGGTGGAAACGCTCGCGGAAGCGTCGCGCCACTATTGCGAACGCCGCGATCAGACTGGTCTTGGCGCCAGTGCATTCCCGGAAGCCGAGCTCATCCGGGAGGGCATCGTCGTCGGCCGCATCAGCTACAATGGCCGTATCTGGAATCCCATCCCATGGCGACCGGGAGACAGGCCCATCTACGACAACGCAACTTGTCGCGGTGGCGAGCCAGAGAGCTGACATCCGTTTCAGCCAGATCGGGCCCCTTCTTCAAGGACATACAGACCGCCTTCACGACCGGGTTACGAAGCGAAGGGGGGAGGGGGCGTGCGTGAAACCGCGAGCAGTATTGCGCACGCATATGAAGGAAATGCCCGATGGATATGATCACCTGCAGGACCCGCATCAGCGGGCAGGCTCCGCTTTACAGCTATCGGGTCCTGGTCCCGCTGGACCAGCTTGCTCTCCACCGTCGGCACCATGTTGTCATTCTTCATGTCCCGACACCGGCGGGCCGGCAGCCCTGTACCCGGCTCGCCGACGTGCTGGCGCCAGGCCGCTGGTTCGAGCGCTATCTCGCCGTGCATTGCGGCCTGGCCGCGCGCCTCAACCTCGTGTCGCGCCGTGTCGAGGCCATCATCCTGCAGGCCATTTTCCCTGAAATGACCGCGCGTCTCGTTCCGCCGATGCTTCTGCTCGACCATGAGCCTGGCGAGGCCCGCCATCGCGTCTCCGGCATCGATTTCAATGCTGCCTTCGATAGCCTTGCACCCAGGATCGAAACGCTGATCGCCACCGATCTCGGCCTTTGTCGCAACAATCACCGCCGCGCAGCCTGAAGCAGGATTGAGCCCATGACCCGCTATGCCCCCTTTCATCTCGAAATCGCCGCCTGCCTATGGGAGGCGGTCCTGACTTTGCGTGATCGGCCTGCCGCCGAACCCGATGCGCTCGACCGCGCCCTGGCCATCCGCGGAACGTTCGACAGGCTTGGGGCTGAGACCCTGCGTCCCATCATACTCAGCTGGACCGCTACGGTCGAACGGGCATTGCAGGGCCTTGATGACGATTGCCCCTTCGGTCTCGACTGGGCCTATATCGGCCGATGGCTGGCCGAAAGCGTCGACTGGTCCCATCCGCACCACCCGGTCCTGCGTTCCGATGCGGCCGGACAGGACACTGAACAGGCTTGGCCGACCGGTATGGGGGAAGAGCCATCGCCGGGACCGACGGATATCGCCGGCCGCGACGATCACCTCGCTCTGCTGGCGCGGATACGCTCGGCCATCGAATATCCCGAGAACCTCGCACACTCTGCGCGCAGCGAACTGATCGCGGCAATCCACAGCGCCGAGGACCACATCGAACGATCGCCCTTGCCCTGGCCGGTCAAGCTTCATGCCGCCGCTATCGAGCACCGCTACGGCACCAATATTCATGCCGCGATCGATGAGTCATCTCTGGACGCGGAAATCGCCGCCTGGTGCCGCGAGTGGTGGAAAGAAACTGGCGACGAGCGCGATCCCGTCACGCTGGACGATGAAACCGTGATTGCCATCTATTTCGACGGGCACCCCTCGGACGGATGCGCCAAAGACCTACTCCAGGTCACGCCGCCGCTTTTCCACACAAGCCTCGCTCCGAAATCGGTGGAAACCGGACGCTATTGCGTGCTCTCGACCGCGCATCTGACGGTCCAGACCGCCGGCCTTCTCGATGGCTGGGCATCCTGGCCGCCGACCGAGCGGCCGATCGACATCGCCGCCTCCGTCTACGGCTGGTTCATTCCCACCCGTTCGCTCGACGAAGCGCGCCAGACGCAACTGCCGGCAGACCTGCTGCGCCTGATGGCGTTCGGCCGAAGCCGGAGCTTCCAGTTCCTTCTGCTCGATTGCGACGGTGACCGCTCGGATGATCTGCCTGTCCACGACTGGTGATCCTAAAATCGAAAGGAATCCCGATGATTGGAACGCTTGAACGCGCCGCGGTACCCTGCCGCTCGGCCAGCGTACGCACACCGCCGACACTTTCCGCCCTGCCGCTACAATCGGGCAAGCTTTATCTTCGGCTCTACCACGGCCGCGCCACGCCGGGCGAACAGATGGAGGACTGGGGCAGCGATGGCCCCGTGATCGGACCGCTGGCTTCGATCCACGTGACTTACATGTGCCAACTGAAATTCGCCGCAGCCCCGGACGTCATGGAACGCTTTTTCCCGGAGGTCATGGCGCAGTGGCGCGCGAGCGGCGTTAGCAACGGTCACGGACCGCTTTGCGACTGGCAATTCAACGTGATCGACGATCTCATTGAATATGGCGGCATACTATATGGGGATTGGTCGATTTTCCTCGCCGACGATCAGGCTGCGCGCTAACCTATTCTGGCCTCACCCGATCATGGGCTATCGGCCCCACGCTCCAGCAGCGACAACAACATCACATGGAGCGCATCTTCCGCGCGCTCCCGTCTTGTCACATCGCTCGAGGCCAGATCCTTTCTCATCCAGTCGGGCAATCGCCGCAGAAGATCGCGCAGTTTCGCATCGTTTGAATGGCTCATCCCTCTCTCTTTGCAGGACGGTCATCCTGGCGACAACCGTCTTGCCCACATCTCATCGGCAAACCGGGATGAAAGGGGAGGGGGCGGCGCAAGAGAGGCGGACAGAGGGTCCGTCGCCGAGACCGGAGATGATCATGCCTCTTCCCGCCACCATCCAGACGGCCGTCAGCCAGGACGCGATCCGCCGCGCATCGCGTCTCTTCTCGGGCGACAGCCGGGACTGCCTCCACGAAATGTGCCAGAATGCGAGGCGGGCCGGCGCCACGCGCATCGCCATCGATCTCACCCGGCAGGATGGCCGGTTCTGCCTGCACATCCGCGACGATGGTTGCGGCATCGACGATCCGGCTGCCCTGCTGCTGTTGGGGCATTCGGGCTGGGACCATGACATCGCGCGATCCGAAGATCCCGCCGGCATGGGCATGTTCAGCCTTGCCGGCCGCACCGTCGACATCCAGTCCTTCTCACCATCGGCCGGCACGGCATGGAAAGTGCGCATCCCGGCAGAGGCTTGGGACAGCGGCGCACCGCTACCGCTTGAACAAGGCACGATTGGCTGGGGCACGCTGATCTCTGTCGAAATGCCCGATGACTGGCAGTTGGGTTTGAACAGCATTGTCGCGGATGTCGCGCTCCACTTTCCCCTGCCGATAACGATGAACGGGATGTTGCAGCCGCGAGAAGATTTTCTGCGGGAAGCTCTGTTCGTCGAGGAAACATGCGGATGCCGTATTGGCGTCTATAATCTCGACCCAGACTTGCAACATGGCCGCCGCATCAACTTTCACGGTTTGCGTGTCAAATGCGCCTTGCCCACAATTGGCGAGATCAAGGACAGTTTCGACCACTGGGCGGTCCGGATCGATATTGTCGACGCGCACGATATCCAGTTGCTATTGCCTGCCCGCAAGGAGGTCATCGAAAGCACAGCGCTGCAGGCCCTTCGCGAAGCCGCGGAACGCGCCATTTACAAAGCCATCGGCGCCAAGGCAGATCATCGTCTCGCATTCGCCAATTGGCAACGGGCAGGCGACCTTGGCGTGGCACTGCCTGAGGTGCGCTCCGGACTTTCAACGTGGCGCCCGGAAACTGCCGACGATTGCCATGGACGCGCTAGCGCAACGATGGCTCCCGAGGGCGCCATGCTGATTGTTCCCACGCTGGAACCCGACATTGCGCAGGCTCTGGCGCTCGCCCGGGACAAATTGCCCCTCCGGGACTTTCAACTGGTCGAAGCGGAACGTCCACTGCAAGGCTATGCCTGGTATGACGCCCTGCCGATCATTGAGCAGATCTCCTTTCGCATTCACCGTGATGGCGCGGAATATCGCTATGATGACGAGACCTGCCTCCCCGCTGATATGGCTTCAGGCCTCAGCGACAGGATTGTCGTCGAACTGATTGTCGCCCAAGTTGGGCACGAGGGTGCATCGCGAAGCGTCCATGCCGTCGAAATCCCGGCTCTTGTGTGCCGCAACGGCGGCTGGGATTTGGAGGAGGCGCTCATCTTCGCGACGCAGGACGGTGGCATCAAACCCGCTCGACTGGGCCGCATGATCTATGCGAGCCTCTTCTGTTCGAGTGACGACAGCGACTGCGACAGCTGGGAAACCCAATCCCGAGCCTTCGAGCGCGATGCGCAGCACGAAGCGACCCGGATCCTTCTTGGAGACGATGCCGCTATCCTCGAAGCCATCAATATGAGCGCGTGGGATCATCTTGGCCTGCTCGATGACTGGCCCGAGCGCCCTGACGAACTCTCCCCTGAAATCTGGGCGCTGCTGACCCACGCGCGCAAGACCGGCGCCAACTGGATCAGCTTCGACCGTGACGAACCGCCTTGCAAGCGATTTCCGGTCTTTTCCGAGGTGACAGAAACAGCGTCAGAGGACGCCGGCGATCTTGCCGCACCGGTGGCCACCGCGAACCCTGTGGCCGGGAGGACCACCGTTCGATGCGGCTCTTGCGGCAGCGCTGATGTGATGCGCGACGCCTGGGCCTGCTGGGACGATGACACCCAGGACTGGGTGCTCGGCTCGGTGTTCGACGCAGCCTTCTGCGAGACTTGCGAGAACGACACCACACTGGTCGTGAAAATCCTTGAAAGCACGGAGATTGCAGCATGATCCTGCCATCGGGCTCCACTGACCATCCTGTCACCCATGTCGCGCTCAGCAGCCTCGAACGCTCGGCCTTGCAGGTCGCTCTTTTCGATCCCGCAGCCATATCGTCGATCCGCGGCGGGGCGCAGCTCAACCTCATCGATGTTGACGACAGCGGCACGCTCAAACATGCTGTCGCCCTCTGCGATTATCCCGATGCGCTCTGGCGCGCGGTGGCGCCCGCCCTTGTCGACGCTCCGGCTCCCGCATCTGCACCGGTCCCGCTGGCCGAACTCTATGCGTCCCGCGCCGTTCCCGATCCGCAGCAGTGTGCCTGCTTCATCGCGCTAACACCCGCCGAACTGGAAGCGGCGCTCGAGGCCGACTATCCCGATGCGCTGGACCGGCGCGACGCCATCGGCGCGCGTATCCATTGCATGCATCAGCTGCGCTGGTTCAACGATATCGTCGCCTTCCTGCCACCCGACACGCTGTCGCAAAGCGGATGGCAGGCTGCCGCACAGCAGATCGAGCAGCCGGAAGGCCCCTGCTGGGCGCCTGAGCTCCTGCTGCGCCGCCGCTCGCTCTTTCGCGATCCGAAACTGGACCGCGCGTCCGCGCTGATCCGGGAAATCGAGGCATCGCTGTGGATAGCATGCGAGGCGCCATTCGGCGCCGGGCAGGATTTCGACGCCTATCGGGCCGGCCTGTTCAGCCAGGTGATGGTCGACGCCTGCGCGCTGGGAATCCTCCACGATGACGGCGATCGCCAGTTCGCTGTCGTGACCGATGCCCTGGAAGCGGCCGGTCATGACTGGCGCAATGCTGGACCCATCATTCTTCCGGCAGCGATCGCCGCCTGAACTTCCCCTCCAAACTCAATGCATACGGCCGCCTTTGGCGGCCGGTGAAGGAGTATGCCCGATGAACATTCCCATCAGCAGTTTCACACGCGACGCCCGCGTCCCGCTCGGCCACTGCTCGACTGGTCCCCTGGAACTGGATCTGGGCAAGCTGATGTCGGGCCGCTGCCTCATCCAGGGATCATCCGGCGCGGGCAAAAGCCAGACGCTGCGCCGGATCATCGAGGAAGCCTTCGACTATCTTACGACCATCATCGTTGACCCCGAGGGAGAGTTCGCCAATCTGGCCGCGCATATCGGCGCTACGACGGTTGTCGCGCGCGATTATGCCAATGACGGTCTTACCGCCCTTGCGCTCCGCACGCGCCAGCACCGCATTGCGCTTCACCTCGATCTCACTGATCTGGAACCCGATCACCGCATCGAGAAAGCTGCCGCCTTTTTCGCAGGACTCCTCTCCGCCCAACGCGAACATTGGGCGCATACGGTGCTGGTTTGCATCGACGAAGCGCATCTGCTCGCACCGCATATGGCGGCGTCCGCTCGCGATGCGGAAACGCGCCGCCTGGGTGTTGCCACACTGACCGACATGTGCGCACGGGGCCGCAAGCGCGGAATCGGCACGATCATCGCCACGCAGCGCCTCGCGAAACTCGCCAGTTCGGTGGTCTCGGAACTGCATAATCATCTGATCGGCCTCAACGTGTTTGACCGCGATGTGGCCCGCGCCGCCGACCTGCTCGGGTTCGGCAGCGATCAGGCAGCGTTGCTACGCCTGCTTCCACCCGGCGAGTTCTTCGCCTTCGGTCCCGCGCTGGCCGCCACGCCCGTCCTCGCGAAAATCGATCCGACGATCACACCGCATATCGGCCGCACGCCCGATCTGGTGGCCGCGGCCGACCCTGGCCCGGACGAGAGCCGCACTCTGCTCGACCTTGAAAATCTGCGCGAGGTCGCACCGAGCAGGACCAGCCATGCCGCCATGCGGGGGCAACGTGCGCTCGACGCCTTTCTGCTGGACCCTGCCGCTCCCGCCGCGGCGCGCATTGTCGGGGCCTTGGGCAACATAGCGCCCAATGCCACCACGGCCGACGATCTTGCGCGCCATCTCGCACTACCCACAAACGATGTGGACGCCGGGCTCGATCTGCTCGCTGCCATCGGCGCGTCCGACACGATGCCGCGGGGGGATACGCGTATTGCGCGTCTGTCGGCCCGGTTGCGCCTGCGCGTCGTCGATACGCCCGTCGTCGGCCTGGTCTGAGAGGAGCGCACCATGACCCAGAACAGCTTCGATCTCGACGCCGATATCGTCGAGCTGACACCCTTTGTCCCCGAAACGGAAGCCGTTCCGACCGCACCGCTTGTAGAGCTGGCTTTCCGTACGGACGCATGGCTCCCAGATGAGACAAGCCGCCTGCGCGCGGCATTTGCCGATGATCGAACCATCGACGAGATCGCCACCATGCTCGGCAGGCCCCGGGCAGGTGTCGCCACGCGTATCCATGACCTTGGCCTGCGCCGTAACTCCCGGCGATCCTGGAGCGACTGGGACGATGAGGAAATGGCACGCTGCTACGCACATGTCCCGACGGCAACGCTGGCCGCCCGGCTTGGCCGGGGCGTGAGTGCCCTCTATGCCCGCGCACGGCTGCTCGGCCTGTCCGAGCCCGGGTCCCCACCCTATAGTGGATGGGAAGATGCGCAACTTCGCGCCGGCTATGAAAAGGGCGTTCCCGTCGCCCAAATCTCCAGCCTCATCGGGCGACCGCTAAGCGGTGTCATCGCGCGCGCATCGGTGCTGGGCCTGCGTCATGCCTGCCAGCCGGACGACTGGAGCGACGCGGAAATGACCCGTGCGCTCAACCTCGCCACCACGGGAGCGCGCTATATGGCCATTGCCCGGATGCTGGCCCACGAAGGATTTCCCGAGCGCAACAGCCGCAGCCTGGGGCAACGCCTGCGCATGCTCGGCTATGGACGAGGCTGGGGACGTGCGTGGATCGCTGAAGAGGATGATCTGCTCCGCCATGCCTATGCGACAGGCGCGAGTCTCACGCCGCTACGGGAAAGGCTGGGCCGTTCGTCCCATTCCATCCGATGGCGCGCTGAAGCGCTGAAGCTTCGCGGCACCCATGTCCGCCGTGACGGATTTCGGCAGGGGCCGGTCTGGACCGCAGAGGATGAAGCGCGTCTGCGCGCCGATTATGGCAAAATCCCGACGCGTGAGATCGCCGAGGCATTAGGGCGCGGGCTTCGCGCTGTGCTCTACAGAGCCAACCATCTGGGCCTTGTCCACGGGTTCATGCGCCCATTCAGCAGCGATGAAGATCGGGCTATCCAAAACGCCTGGCTCCATGGCGTTTCGATGGTCGATGTCGCAGAGGCGCTCGGCCGCGATCCGGCGGTGATCGGCAAGCATGCGGCGCGGATCGGCTACCGGTTCAATGATCCGGCACGGCCAAGCCGGGGACCGCGAACGCGCCGGGCAAGCCGCGCGCCGGTGACGCTGGACAGTCTCCTCGCTCTCGATCCACCCGATCTGCCGATTGCGGCCTGATCGATTTCCATTCCCGGCCAACTCCTTTCGGAGGTTCCCATGGCTCTGCCAGTCCCGCCCGCCTGCCTCTCACCGCTGAGAAGCCAGTTATCCTCCTTCGATCGCGCCTATCGCATTGCGCTGAACCTGCGGCGCGCCACCGGCGTTCCTCATTATGTCGTGCGCGGTCTCGCGCCTTTTCAGGCTTATCGCGTCACCACCCGTCCGCCGCCATGGCCCGACCGTTGGCTGGCGATGGTCGCATGAGCGCGGGCAGTCGTGCGCCCGTCGTCGCGGCATGGGGGGCGGGCACTAATTCGACCGCGATGATCATCGAACTCGTGCGGCGCGGCGAAATCCCTGACATGACCTTGCTGGCGGCGATGCCCGAACAGCCGCACACGCGCAGGCTTATCCCGATATTTCGCCAGTGGATGGACGATCATGGCGTTCCGAACGAGATCGTCGAATATCAGGCCCGGTTCTTTAAACATTGGCCGCCCTACACCTCGCTGCTCGATGCCTGCCTGACGAATGGGACATTGCCGTCGATAGCCTTCGGTCAGCATAGCTGTTCGGCCCGCCATAAAATCTCCCCGCAGGATAAATGGGTCAAGGCATGGCCTCCGGCGCAACACGCCTGGGCAAAGGGCCGCAAGATTGTCCGCCTGATCGGCTACGATTGCTCCGTTCGCGACAATCAACGTTACGCACATCGCGTGGGGCATGTCGATCCGCTCTTCGAGTACAGATATCCGCTGAGAGAATGGGATTTTACACGAGAAGATTGTGAGCGCCTTATCGCGGATGAAGGTCTGCCTCCTTTTTATAAGAGTTCGTGCTTCTTTTGTTCCGGAATGCAAATTTCGGAGGTGCGCGCGCTGCCGCGCGAGGAATTGCGCCTTATCGTTCTGCTCGAAGCGCGCGCCGCGCCGAGGCTTCGAACCGTCGAAGGACTATGGCGCAAGTCGACGAAGAAACGTCCCGGTTCAATGACCGCGTTCATCCGTGCCGAAGGCTTGCTCGATCCCGATGAGATCGACGAGATCATCGCGACAGCGCCGCTCGACCTTCTCGAATTCCAGCGTGTGGCTGCAGCCGTTCCGATCGAGCAGCGATCCCATATCAGCACATGGATCGAGCGTTTCAATGCCGGGCGGGCCTGTGCTTCCCCGTCAAGCAATGATCCGGATGAGTTCCCCCGAGCAGCCTGATTCCAGTTTCTCGTCCACCATTGCACCTCCCTGATACCGGAAGCCATACGGCCATTTGGGATGATGGCCGACAAGATCAGCATAGTCCGCCCAAAGGTCTGCTCCGCCACCTCGCAGCCAATCCGGTCCAGTGCCTCTTGCCGTTGGTCCCACAAATTATCCCCCATAAGACAGAAGTCTACGGCGATCCCGCCGCGCGGCCCGCCGCCATCCTCCGATTGCTCCCGATACCGGAAACGCACCGGCTGGTGCCGTTCCAGCATGGGTCCGCCGGTTCCGCCTGCAGGGACCGCCTGATTATGCTGCCCGCGCCGCTACCGCTACTTCCGCTGGCGTAACGCCAGCGCGGCTACCGCCGCGCCTCCAGCCTCGCTCCCCAGCCCCTCTTCGGCCCCCCCCACCTCCGTCCCGGCCTCGCGCCATGTCGCGGTGGTCGCGCAGAGTTGCGGGCGGGCTGTGGCGTTGCGCGCGGGGCAGGCGGTGCGGCGTCGCGCGGGAGGCAGCGGAGCGCTGGTCCACGGGCGGACGGCGCGCGGGGAGAGGGCGGGACAGAGAGGAGAGAAGGACCGGGGAGGGTGTCGCCGGAGAATGGTTTCCGAGCGACATTCGAAAGGTCAAGACGATGAACATCGGTGAAATCTTCAATGTGAACAACCGCCTGACGGGCTCGATCGCCACCCGCACGATCGATCTCCCCCGCATCGGGCTGCGCAAGGTGATGAGCGAGAACGAGAAGGCCCCGGTCTATGAGATCCTCGCCCTCAACGTCGCGCGTCGCTGGGTCCAGATCGGCGCGCTGTGGGAAGCCGTGTCGAAGCGCACGGGCGAGGTCTTCCTCGCCGGGAACATCGACGATCCCAGCCTGCCCGAACCGATGCCGATCGCGCTCTTCCCGGCCGATCATGGCGGTTACATGGTCGCATGGCGGCGCGACACCATGCGCTCCGACTTCGGCGGCGGCATGGGCGTCAGCCGCACCAACTATGACGATCGCGGCCCGCGCGATCAGGGCGGCTTCGGCGACAGCACCGTGGGTGCAGGCGGCGAACTGACCGGCGCGGGTGCGCCGTTCGGCGAGGAGGATCCGTTCTGATCGCCGGTTGATCGGAACAGGTTCCGGGCCGGGGAGGCGTCAGGCTTCCCCGGCCCTTTTCTTTTCTCCTGTCTGAGGAGGCAGCCCATGCCGCTCCCTTCGTTGCACGACCTCGCCCCGTTCGCCGATCTCTCCGCGCTCTGCGCCGCGATCATGGCCAGTCCCGCCATCCGGGACATGCTTTCGCCGCCGCTTCTTGGCGCACACATTCCGAAGATCCCGACGGGGATCACCTGCGGCGAGATCATCGCCGCCATTTACGACCTGCTCGAGGGCACGCCCCTTGCCCCGCATGCCGCCGAAATCGTCGGAGCCGTCCTGACGCGCTCGGCCGCCTTCGCCGGCATCCGGGCGAGCCTGCACTGAACCGACATCCGGGGGGCGGGACGCCATCGCGTCCGCGCCCCTTTTTCTTTTCATGTCCACGGAGAACTCCCATGACCCGAGAACATTCGCGCAGCATCAGCCGCTTCGCAGACCTGCCGGCGCTGTTCGCCGAGATCACGGCGACGCCGGAATTCAAGCGCGCCTTTGGCGACCCTATCCCGCTTTCGATCATCAGCCCGGGGGACGAACCGGGCGAGCATGACATGCCCGAGCCGCTCCACGCGCAAGCCGACTGCGCCGGCATCATCGCAACCATCTTCGATCTGCTGACCGACACCCGTCTCGATGCGCTTGCGCCCGAGATTACATGGGGCATGGTCAACAGCTTCCACTTCGTCGCCGGCAAGCTCGAGCGACAGGAGGATGCGCTGGCCGACGAACTGCGCGACATGATGCGCCGTACCGATCCTTCCGAGGTGTTCAACACCGAACTGGAGGAGAAACAACTCCTGTGCCAGTCGCTGAGCGAACAGCGCGAGGCGGTCGAGTGCATGCGCGACTATGCCGCCGACACTTTTCGGGTGCTTTCGGGCCGCCCATGGTCGCCCGCGCGCGGCTCGCGCGTATCGAAGGTCGCGACCGCCACGCAGGTATCGATACAGGATTTCCTGCGCGCCCGGGAACTCGCCGAACGCGAGCGCTACCGCCCGCGTGGTCCGATCGTGGTCGCCTCGGGTCATGCCGAGTGGCATGACTGGCAGCAGCTCTGGGACCGGCTCGATACCATCCACGAGCGCATCCCGCACATGACGCTGGTGACGACCGCGCAGCGCAAGGGCTTCGACGCGATCGTGGCCTCATGGGCCGGCAACCGCGAGGTCCAGCTCGTGACCTATTCGCTGACGGGCTCGGGACGCGGTGCGCCCTTCGCGCGCAACCGCAAGCTGGTGGATCTCAAACCCGTCGAAGCCTTGCTGGGGGAGGGGTCGGGCATTCAGGCGAACCTCTATCAGGCGCTGCGCAAGGCAGGTGTCCCTATCCATGCCTTCCGCAAGGCGGATCAGGCTCCGGCCGAGAAGATCGCTCCGCCAGTGCGGGGCCGGCACCGTCGGGCGGCATAAGAGCCGCGAGGTTCATTCATCCTGTCGGGGACGGCGCTTCGCGCTGTCCCCATTTTCATGGGGACGTGTCATGGCGATACCCGATCACCACCGAGCCAATTTTCAAACATTGCTGCATGCCGCCCTGAGCGGCGATCTCTCGTTGATGGAGTGCGCCGATGCGGCTTCGGGTGAACCGCGCTTTGTCGTGTGCGCCGTCGGCCGGAGCCGGGACGAATTTCTTTTCACGCCATTCGGGCACCTGCATGAGGGCGATCCCTTCGCCGCCTATGTCCCGCCGGCAGCCTGAGCCGGGCACGTGTTCTCGAGCAGGCAGGAGATGCGGGCATCGCGAGCAAGCTTGCAATACCCTTCCATTCCCATGATCGTCATGGAGGCGTCGGTTGGCGTCAAGGACGGCGGGGCCCCACCATTTTGCTCCGCAAAATCGTTGCCCCCACCGCCGCTTCGCGGCCGCGTGCCGCGGTCCTTGACCCCGGCCCTCACCGTCCATGGGTTTTGAGGGAGGCGTCCGGAGGCACCCATTTGCGAATCAGGGGCATCGAGCCCCAGATTCGCAAAGCCTCTTCTCTCTCTCAAGAATTCCTATGGTGGCACGGGACCGCGTCGGCCTCAAGGACGACGGGGCCCCACCATTTTTTTTGGCGGGTTGGGCGTTGCGCCTGGCCTGCGATGATGGTGGCCGCCCAAAAAAATCGTGACCCCCATCGCCGGCTGCGCCGGTCGCTCCGCGATCCTTGACCCCGCCGCTCGGAGCCCGTGCCCAAGGGGGAACCTCTTTCGTTTCAACAGGAGGTTCCAATGACGACTATCAACCGCTCCGTCCGCCCGTTCTCCGACATCGCCGAATTCATCGCGCAGGAAACGACGGCCACCACCGACGATTTCCACGCCGCCTTCGCCTCCAATCTCGAGGGTATCCGCATCGGGCGCGGTGAGGAGGAGATGGCGACCGACATGCCTGATCCGAGGGAAGCGCAGCTCGCCGTCGAACTCATCGTCACGACGCTCTTCGACGTGCTGCGGGACACCCGGTTGCAGCCTGCTGCCGAACGCCTCGCATGGGGCATCGTCAACAGTTTCCATCATGTCGCCCAGCAATGGGAGGGTCAGGCCGAAAAGGCGACCCGCGATGTTCAGGACCTGCTGCGGTGCGCCGACGGCAGCGAAATCCACGGCGTCGAACTCGAGCAGGCACGGGACACGCTCGAATTTCTCGACGAAGCGACCGACGCCCTGCGGTGCATGCGCGACCATGCCGCCGACGTCTTCCACACCGAAACCGGACGGCCGTGGTCCGCGCCGAAGGGGTCGCTGGTGTCGAGCAAGCGCACCGCCTCGGTCATAGCCGCCACCGATTTCCTTGCCGCCCGCCGCCAGCGCCGCACCGACGCACACAACCCGCAAGGGCCCATCGTGATCTTCTCAGGGGGAGCCGACACATGGTTCGACGACCGCCTCATCTGGGCGAAACTCGACGAAGCGAAAACCCGCAATCCGACGATGGTGCTGGCGACGACCGCACAGGACAAGGGGTGCGACGCCATGGCCGCAGCGTGGGCAGCCTCCCGCAAGGTGAAGCTCATCACGTTCCGCCTCAGCGCAAAGCTGGGCAAGCGGGCGGGGTTCGTGCGCAACGAGCAGATGGTGGGCCTCCGACCCGTCGAAGCGCTGGTCTGCGAAGGATCGGGACTGCAATCGCACCTCGCGCGCCTCGTGAAGGAGAAGCGTATACCGGCGCGGTTCGTCAGGCTCAGCGATCAGGGATGGGAGGCGCAGTGAGCTTGCCAAGAGGATCGGTCCGGTTCACCGGGCCGGTCCTCATTTCTTTTTTGGAGCGTAGCTCTCGCCCCCGCTCAGGGACCCGCAAGCGGGCCCGTCGCGGGGCCGATGCGGAACCGCCAGGGCGGTCCCGGCCTCCTGCGCGCGGCTTCGCCGTGCTCGTCGCAGGGACACCCTTCGGGTGCGGTTTTGGCGGGGTTGGTTGAGGCGGCAAGGTCCGGTTCCGCCGCATAGAGAAGAGGAGGGCAGGGACGATTGGTTCATTCGAGGAGATTAAAGCCATGTCCGACCACATCCTTCCATCATCCACCAACCCGGCGGTCTTCATTTCAGGATCGCTGTCCATTACCGCGCTTCCCGAACCCGTCATCGAGCGTATCGACGGTATCGTCGAGCGCGCGCTTCCTGTCCTGATCGGGGATGCGCGCGGCGCGGACCGTGCCGTCCAGCGCTTCCTTTCCGATCGAAATATCGATGCCGTCATGGTCTATTGTTCGGGCGATGGACCGCGCAATAACCTTGGCAAATGGCCTACCCGAAACATCCCGTCTTCCGGGGCGAAGGGCACCGCTGCCTATCACGCGCCCAAGGACAAGGCGATGGCGCAAGATGCGTCCTGCGGTCTGGTGATCTGGGACGGTCGCAGTCGGGGAAGTCTCGCCAATATCCTCCGGCTAGCGGCGCGGGGGTGTTTCATTGCGATCTGGCTTGATCCTGAAGGCCGGTTCGTCACGCTGCGATCGGATTCCGACAGGGACAGCTTTCTCGAGGCGCATCCCTGCCGGAACCTGTGACTGCCTGCGGCGCGATCAGGTCGCTGCGGGCAATCCCTTGAGCGCCGTCAGCGCGGCACTGCCACCCACCCGGATCGCCTGTGTCAGAAGCTCCCGGAAATCCTTTTCCGTGAGCTTCTCCACCGGCACCTCCGCTATCATCGCGGCATATTTGCCGCGCAGGACACGGCGCGCGCTTTCCAGTTCATCGTTCATCTTGCGCTGACGCGCTTCCAGATCGGCGAGCCGATCCCTTTCCGTCATCTTCGGCATTTCCATCGTCCTTCCCCGATGGCCTGCCCGTCACCTGCGACTGTGCCACATCGACGGACCAGCGCAAGCGGGGATTGCCGCTTCCTGCGGAACCGGCGGGGCGTCGCGCCTGGCCGCTCCTGTCGATCCTTCACCGACCCATCCCATCTATCGGCCCGCGGTGCCTGTCGCCTGCGGCCCCCATCCAAGGAGGCTTCCATGCTTGCCATCGAACCCGATCTCGATCGTTTCGTCGAAACCCATGAACCCCATTACTTCCATGCACAGGCGAGAGGTTTCGCGCTCATCCGCAAGATCGAGCGACACCTCAAACGGGCCAATTCCTACGCTGGCCAATATTACGGCTACACCGATCACGAGACCGGCGATGTCGTGATCACCGGCGAGTGCGACGAGGAATATGAAGCCGAATGGAACAAGGCTTGCGACCTCGCCCGCATGGCCGCCCGCTCAAATGCGTACTGGATCATTCGGGCGCAGGGCCGGGACGACGAGACGGCGATGCTCATCCATGAAGCGCATATGTTGATCGCCCAGCAAGGCTAATTGCACCTCGGGATCGGGCCTGATGCCCGGTCCTCTTTTTTGTATTTGGGGAGACCCCACCCATGATCGACATTCCAAAAACCATCGTACCGATTCGCTCTGTAGATTTGCAGCAAGAGTGCCCCGCGCCTGCCGGTGCGAGGCTGCGCAGCGCGAGCGCGCTGCGTAAGGCGGGACGCACGGCGCGAGGCCGTTTTGTAATGGACCCTACGCACGGGTGCTGCGGGCGCATTACGGCCTGAAAACAGCAAGATACGGCTGTACTGCGCGTATTCCCACTGAACAAGACGGCTGTAGTACGCGAACCACCACACCCTAATCATTCAGCATATCTTATTGAATCGAAACCGGCAATTTCGTGATACATGTCCCACGCTGCTCCGGATTCCAGATCGGGATAATGCAGGTCACCGGCTCGGTGGATACGGTTGAATCCTGACCGAAATCATGATCTCTTCATCTCGAGTAAGGAAAGTATCCGTGGCTGAGCTGAACCAGGAGTATATCACCGACCTTGGTCGGGCGGTCGTGGCGACGGATTTCTCCGAGGCCTCGCTACAGGCGCTCCGGACCACGTTTGCGCTGTTTCCCGCGCGCGACCTGACTCTGTTACATGCGTATGACGTGCCCTTCTCGGGCATGCTCGATGAAAGGGACTATGTTCGCAACCTGCGCACGATGGAAAAGGACCGTGGCGCGAAATTCCTCAGCGACGAGCGTGTCGATGCAGGCGTGAGGGCCGGCGCCGATGTCGCGATCGAGCATGGTATGCCCGGGCGGCTGCTCGCCGATTATGTCGAGAACGAGCATGCCGACCTCACCGTTATTGGCGGCCACGGCTGCGGCGTGCTGTTCTACGCGCTGATCGGCAGCACCGCCCAGAGTTTGAGCGAAAGCCTGGAGGGTGATCTGCTCGTCGTCCACTATCGGCCAGGCAAGGGTTAGGGGCTGTCTGCATTCATCGTATCCAGATCATGGCGCATGCGAGATGGACGAAGCCCATGAAGGCAGCGGTGGTTTTCTCGCAGCGCAGGGCGATCCTTCGGAAGCGCTTGAGTTTGTTGAAGAAGCATTCGACCTGATGGCGCTCCTTGTAGAGCCTCCAGTCAATGGGCGGCGCGACAGCGCGGCTGGGATTGGCCTTGATTTGAGCGGTTGCGCGGAGGTCACCGGCAATGAAGGCGCGTAGCGGATCGGCATCGTAGGCAGCATCGGCGATGACGTGGCCGACGCCTTCCAGCCCGGACAGAAGCGTCTGAGCCTGCGGGCAATCGCCATATTGCCCTGGTGTTGGACATATCCGAAGCGGCAGACCGATCGCATCGACGGCCGCGTGCAGTTTGGTCGTCAGGCCGCCGCGCGAACGACCGATGGCGGCACTTTGAGCCCCCCTTTTGCGCCGCTCGCATCAGCGTGGACCTTCGAGATCGTGCTGTCGATCATGACATACTCAAAGTCGGGCGTATCGGCCATGGCATGGAAAAGCTCTTCCCACACGCCATTGTGAGACCAGCGGCGAAAGCGCGCATGCACCCCTGTCCACTTCCCGAAAACCTCGGGAAGATCCCGCCAATGCGCTGCGTTCCCTGCCATCCACAAGATCGCATCGACAAACAGCCGGTTATCCACTCCGCTCCGCCCAGGCGTCCCGGCACGACCCGGAAGATACCCCTCAATCCGGCTCCACTGCTCGTCCGTCAGCACTCGTCTGCTCAAAGATCGTCTCCTTCAACGACCTTGAATCAGAAATCTTCTGAAATGCGAATCCTATAAATGCAGACAGAGCCTAGGGCGTTGCGGCTCCTGGACACGCCGGCATGCTCGGCGACTGCCGATATGTGCAGTCCCATGAACGCAAGGCGATGAACCCATGAATCATCCTCCGCATCATGACCGCAACCCCGACTATGCGCACCACGGTGCGGCGCATGGTCGTGGCCTTGCGGCGGGAAATCGGCCTGAAGTGGCACCGGCGCCGGACGGGAGCGTCTACACCTGCCCGATGCATCCCCAGGTTCGGCGAGACGGGCCGGGTGCCTGTCCGATCTGCGGCATGGCGCTCGAGCCGGAACGGGCGGCTGCGCAGGCACTCAATCCCGAACTCCTGAATATGACGCGGCGCTTCTGGATCGCGCTCCTTCTCGCTCTGCCGGTGTTCTTGCTTGAAATGGGAGGACATCTCGTTCCGGCGATCCATCATCTGCTGCCACCTCATATCTCGACCTGGGTACAGTTCGTGCTGGCTACGCCCGTGGTGCTATGGGCCGGTTGGCCATTCTTCGAGCGCGCAGGCCTGTCGCTGTGGACCGGCCATCTCAACATGTTCACCCTCATCGCCATGGGGACCGGGGTCGCCTGGACCTACAGCGTCGTTGCCACACTCGTTCCCGGCCTCTTTCCGGCGGCGTTTCCCGGGGCGGACGGAACGGTCGCGGTCTATTTCGAGGCGGCGGCAGCGATCACGGTGCTTGTTCTCCTGGGACAGGTCCTTGAACTGCGCGCGCGGGAGCAGACCTCCGGCGCCATCAAGGCGCTCCTTGATCTCGCGCCCAAGACCGCGCGGCGCATCGCCCCGGATGGTACCGAAGCGGACGTCGCCGTCGACGATGTCCTTCCAGGAGACCGTCTGCGAGTGCGACCGGGCGAAGCGGTTCCGGTCGACGGAATTGTCGAAGACGGTCGATCCTCGCTCGATGAAGCGATGATAACGGGCGAGTCCATGCCGGTCACGCGCGGTATCGGCGAGCGGGTCATTGGAGGCACGCTCAACCAGAGCGGCGCGCTGGTGATCCGCGCCGAGCGGATCGGAGAGGATACGATGCTCGCGCGCATCGTCCAGATGGTCGCGCACGCGCAGCGATCGCGGGCGCCGATCCAGCGCATGGCCGACATTGTTGCGGGCTGGTTCGTGCCCGGCGTGATCGGTATCGCCGTGCTCGCGTTCGCCGCCTGGATGCTGTTCGGGCCGGAGCCCCGCTTTTCCTACGGTCTCGTTGCGGCGGTGTCGGTGCTGATCATCGCCTGTCCCTGCGCCCTGGGACTGGCGACCCCGATGTCGATCATGGTGGGGGTTGGGAAGGGGGCGGGTCTGGGCGTCCTCATCAAGAATGCCGAAGCGCTCGAGCGCATGGAGAAAATCGACACGCTGGTCGTCGACAAGACCGGCACCCTGACCCAGGGAAAGCCTGCGGTCACGTCCGTGGTAGCCGCGCCAGGATATGCCGAGGACGAAATAGTGCGCCTGTCCGCGGGCATCGAACGCGCTTCGGAGCACCCCCTGGCGCGGGCGATCGTCGCGCAGGCCCAGGTCCGCAGTATGGCTCTGCCGGACGTTTCCGCCTTCGATTCACCAACGGGCAAGGGTGCGCGCGGTGTCGTGGATGGCAAGAAGGTTGCGCTCGGCAATGCGGCGTTCCTCGGCGAGCTGGGCATCGATGTCTCCAGTCTCACGTCCCGGGCGGATGAGATGCGCCGAGACGGTGCTACCGCCATCTATGTGGGGATCGACGATAGGGTGGCCGGCATTTTCGCGATCGCCGATCCGGTCAAGCCGACCACGGCGCAAGCGCTCGAGGCGCTTCGCGGAGAGGGCATTCGAGTCGTGATGTTGACGGGCGACAACAAGACTGACCGGCCCCCACGGAGTGGTCCGGGTGGATTGTTAGTGCATTGACGCCTCCATCGCCAGTGTTGGCCGTAGGTGGAGCGAAGCGGAACCGGAGGGCTACACTGGCGATGGAACGGCTTCCGGCGCCGGTGGTCGATATCCGAGCGAGCTGTGCGGCCGGACGGTGTTATAGTGTCGCCGCCAGGCCTCGATCAGGATCCGGGCCTCGGCGAGCGAGTAGAATGAGCAGTTCATCGCGAAGCGATCCGTTGAAGCTTTCGCAATAGCCATTTTCCCATGGCGATCCGGGCGTGATGTAAAGCGTCTTCACGCCGATCTGGGCGAGCCATTGCTGCACTGCCGTCGCGATAAACTCCGGGCCATTGTCGGACCGTATGTGCGCTGGCGGCCCACGCGTGACGAACAGCTCGGCGAGCGCCGCCAGCACGTCATCGCTCCTGAGCTTGCGTGCCACCGGCAACGCCAGGCACTCCCGGCTCGCCTCGTCGATGATCGACAGGATCCGATATTTGCGCCCATCATGCGTCCGACCTTCGACGAAATCGTAGGACCAGACATGGCCGGGATACTCAGGCCGGAGCCGGATGCAAGATCCGTCGTTCAGCCAGAGCCGCCCGCGCTTCGGTTGTTTCTGCGGCACCTTGAGCCCCTCGCGGCGCCAGATACGCTCGACCCGCTTGCGGTTCACATGCCACCCCGCATCACGCAGCAACGCCGTCACCCGGCGATAGCCATAGCGACCATATTGCCGGGCGAGCGCAATGATATCCTCGGTCAGAGCCGCTTCGTCATCCGCCCCGCGGGGCGCCTTGCGCTGCGTCGATCGATGTTGCCCGAGCACGCGGCAGAGCCGCCGCTCGGACACCGGCATCATCATTCTGATGTGATCGATACAGCGCCTACGGCGCGCGGGGCTCAGAAGTTTCCCCGGGCGGCCTCCTGCAGGATCAACTTGTCGAGCGTCAGGTCCGAAATCGCGCGCCGAAGCCGCGCATTCTCCTTCTCCAGATCCTTCATCCGCCGTGCCTGATCGGTCTTTAGGCCTCCATATTCCTTACGCCACCGATAATAGGTCTGCTCGCTGACCGCGATCCGGCGACACGCCTCCGCAGTCGTGGCGCCCTGCGCCAGCACGACCTCCGCTTCACGCAGCTTGCCGATAATCTCTTCCGGGCGATGCTTCTTGGCCGGCATTCATATTCTCCTTCGTAATCCAAAATATCATCAATTTTGGACCACTCAGAAGGGGGCAGATCAAGACCACGGCCCAAGCCGTAGCCCGCGCGCTCGGCATCGATGAGGTGGAGGCCGATGTCCTGCCCGATCAGAAGAGCGCCATCGTAGCGCGGCTCAACGGGGAATCGCGGGTTGTCGCGATGGCCGGAGACGGTGTCAACGATGCGCCAGCGCTGGTAGCAGCGGATGTTGGCATCGCCATGGGCACCGGCACCGACGTGGCGATCGAGAGCGCTGGCATAACCTTGCTCAAAGGCGATCTCATGGGGATAGTACGGGCGCGACAACTCTCTCAAGCCACCATGCGAAACATCCGCCAGAATCTGCTGTTCGCCTTTGCCTATAATGTGGCCGGTGTGCCGATCGCGGCCGGCGTGCTCTACCCCGTTCTTGGAGTTCTCCTTTCACCGATCGTGGCAGCGGCGGCCATGGCGCTGTCGTCCGTGAGCGTCATCGGCAATGCGCTACGACTTCGCGCTATGCGTTTGTAAAGTCCGTTTAGGGGGCCGGTGAGAGGAAGGACAAAAACGTACGCTCTCATGACTGCCGTCCGAGACGCTGGCCGAGTTTACTCCTTCGCTGGCCGCTAGACCAGCGGTCGCATTGACCTTGGCGGGTGTGCCGCGGGCGCCTGATCGACGACGATTGATCACGCTCTCATCCGCGGGTTGGTTACCGCACTACCCGTATCCGTCGCTGGGCCTATCCTCCGTCTAAGTTCGGGCGTCGGACGAACCTGCCCCACCGTACACCGTGGATTGCCCATCACAGTCGGGTGCCCGCGGCACGCCGGCCAAGGCTATGCAGGTGGTGTGCTGGCGCCTCCTCTCACTGCTGTTTGGAAGATCAAGCGGCGACCGCCGGTGGTACGCGTCGGGCGATGTCCCAAGCATAGCCGACCAGTTCACGCGCAATCGCGGTGGTCACCTTGGGCTGGGGCTTGCCTGCGGCCGCGAGGCGACGGTAGCGCTGGCAGAGACGAACCTGCGCCTTCCATCCAATCGCCTGGATCTCTTCGGGTAAGTCGATGACGCGCTCACGATAGCGGCGTTCCTCGCGAGCGGGCAGTCGATACGACCAGCCAGCCTCGATCAGCATGGTGCGTGCCTGCGCGTTACCCGCGCGCGTGATCCGACCACGCTTGGTCCGGGCACCGCTGGAATGCTCGGACGGCACCAAGCCGACATAGGCCATCAACTGCTTGGGATTGTCGAAGCGGGTCAGATCACCGACCTCGGCGACCAGCGTCGCGGCGCTGACCAGCCTGATGCCGCGCAGGACCTGAAGATTGCGGACCAGCGGCGCGAAACGCCATGCATCCACCGCTTCGCCCAGCGCCGCCTCGAGCCGTCCAACCCGCGCCTGCGCCTCCAGGACCCGCTTCTGCATCTCCTCGAACGCCAGCTGCTGATGGGGGAAGTCGAACCGCTGTTCGGACAACCACCGCCAATACATCTTCGTCCAGGCCGCCTTGCCGCCGAAACGACGATCGTGCCGCAGCAGGAAGCTACGCACGGTCTGTTTGGCCCCGGTGGCATCTTCCTGTGCGCTGCGTCGGGCGCGGATCAGATCACGCACCGCCTCGTGCGCCTCGTCCGGAACCCAGATCGCGGTAAGCTCGCCGGCACGCAACAGTCGGGCCAGGGTCATTGCGTCACGCCGGTCGGTCTTCACATGATCACCTGGCCGTCGTGGCATCATCGAGGGAGCGATGACGATACAAGCCTGCCCCAGTTTCGTCAGCAGCCGGTGCAGGCCATAGCCGCAAGGACCAGCCTCGTAGCAGACGCTCAACCTCACGCCCGGCGCCGTCAGCCGCTTGACCAGCTTTCTGACCGCATCGTCCTCGTTGGCAACCGTACCGACGAAACGCACCTCGCCTCCGCGCTCTTCATCGGCAACTGCGACCGCGATGGTTTCCTTGTGCACGTCCAGACCGACGTATTTTACTGTCTCCGTCATGACTCGCCTCCAGTGCTGACAAATCCATCGTCAGCATCTCAGATTTGAGCCCTCGAGGCTCCGGCAGTCATGGGGTCTAAGCATCGCGCCGTGTTGGTGCGGTGCACACGGTCTGGACCGAGCAGGGTTTGTATGTTCGCTCCACAGCTCACTGCCGGGGATC
Source organism: Sphingobium baderi (assembly GCF_001456115.1). Taxonomy (NCBI): domain Bacteria; kingdom Pseudomonadati; phylum Pseudomonadota; class Alphaproteobacteria; order Sphingomonadales; family Sphingobiaceae; genus Sphingobium; species Sphingobium wenxiniae. The sequence goes on from NZ_CP013264.1 coordinate 1,478,340, forward strand.
AACAGAACGCCGGTCGTTGGACAGCGGCACATCTCTAATCCAGCTTAATTTCGAGGCCAGGATCGGCTTTCGCCATTGCGGTTTGAAAAGCAGGGCGGTCTGCCACTCGCCGCAAATAGGCCCAGTCGGCCCGAAGCTGCGATTTTGGTCATCTTGGAGAACACGTCGGGAACGGGCTGGTTGTTGTTGACGATCGCCCATGCGAGGAACGACGTTCCGCTCCGATAAGGGAGCGGCGTTATGAGCCTTGGCGTTTCGAGTGGGGATCTGATCGGCTCCTGGAGCCTGAGTTTTTCGGACATCGCGTTCGTGACCGGCAAAGCGGAGACGGCACGACTGGGATTGGCGGTTCAGCTTAGATTTTTCGCCGGGCATGGCTTCTTTGTGCCGGATCATGCGTCGATACCCTCCGACGGTGTCTTGTATCTGGCGGAGCAACTTGGTCTCGATGCCAAATCCGTGAACCACTATGATTTTTCCGGGCGCACCGCCCGCCGGCATTGCGCGGAGATTTTGCGGCATCTCGGGTTCCGCCGTATGACGCAGACGGATCGCAGGGCGTTGTCGAGGTGGATTTCCGACGATCTTTGTGCGGGCGGGCAGCCGATCAATGCCATGCTCGAGCATGTTTTCCTGTGGTGCCGCGACCGCCGTATCTATGGGCCGTCGCGCAAGGAGCTGGAACGCCTCGTCCGTTCGCAACGACACCTCTATCTGGAGGCCCTGTTGGCCCGAGTCCGCGATCGGCTTGCGCCGGATGCGGTCGCCTTGCTGGAAGCCTCGCTCGCCGATCCCGATGGCCCGACCGGCTTCAACACGATGAAGGGGGATGCAGGTCAGGCGACGCTCGAAAACATTCTTGGCGTGACCGCCAAACTCGCCTTTATCCAACGGCTTGCTCTTCCCCGAGATTTCCTATCGGTCACGGGCAAGGCATGGGTCGATCAGATCGTTCGCCGGGTTGCCGGCGAGAAAGCCTCGGAGATGCGCCGGCATGTACCGGCGCGCCAGCTCGGGCTCTATGCCGTTTATCTGATGGCGCGGGAAGCTCAGCTTACGGATGCGATGGTCGACCTGCTGATCGAGACGGTCCATAAGATCGGATCGCGCTCGAAACGCAAGGTGGTGGGCGATATCGCGAAAGACATCGAGCGGGTCTATGGCAAGGAGCGACTCCTGGTCGAGATTGCCAGCGCTTCGATCGACGATCCATCCGGGCGCATCTGCGATGTCATTTTCCCAATCGCCGGCAAGGACAAACTGGCGGCGATCATCAAGGAAAGCCAGGCAAAGGGCGCCTTGGATCGGCGGATCTACAAGGTGATGCGGAGGTCATGGGCCAATCATTATCGCCGTATGCTGCCAAGCCTGCTTTCGGCACTGGAGTTCCGGTCGAACAACGCCGTGTGGCGTCCGGTGCTGGCGGCCCTGGACTGGATCAGAAGCAAAGTGGATGATGGATGCCGCTACGTGCCGCCGCACGCAGTGCCGGTCGACGAGGTCATTCCGGCGAGATGGCGCAGTTCCGTCATTGATGAAGAGGGGCGCGTAAACCGGATCAGTTATGAGCTTTGTGTCCTCGCGCAACTGCGCGATCGCATCCGTTCTAAGGAAATCTGGGTTGTCGGGGCGGACCGATACCGCAATCCCGATGACGATCTTCCCAAGGACTTCGATGCGCGGCGAGAAGCATATTACACAGGATTGAACCTGACGGCGGATGCGCGTGCATTTTCAAGCGCCATCCGGGAAGAGCTTGCTCAGGAACTGTTGCTCCTCAATGCCAATATTCCCCGGAACGACAAGGTTCGGCTGCTGTGGCGCGGCGAGAACCGTATATCTCTCACCCCGTTCAAACCCTTGCCCGAACCCAGGGGTCTCGCCTCGATCAAGACCGAGATCGGCCAACGCTGGCCGATGACCGGGCTGCTCGACGTACTGAAGGAGGCTGCCCTTGATACGGGACTTCTCGAAGCGTTCGAAACATCGGCCTCGCGTGTTGCACTGCCGAAAACCGCGCTGGATCAACGTCTCCTGCTATGCCTCTACGGCCTGGGAACGAATGCCGGGCTCAAGCGGATCGCCGGCGCCACCCCCGATGTCAGCTATGAAGAGCTGCTGCATGTCCATCGCCGCTTCGTTCATGCCGCGGCGCTCAAGGAGGCGTGTGCCAGGGTTGCGAATGCGACCCTGGCAATCCGCAATGCTGCAGTCTGGGGGGACGCCGGCACGGCCTGTGCGTCAGATTCCACAAAGTTCGGAGCCTGGGATCGCAACCTGATGACGGAATGGCATGCGCGTTATGGTGGACGGGGCGTCATGATCTACTGGCATGTCGAACGACGCGCGACATGCGTCTATTCCCAGCTCAAGCGCTGCTCTTCCTCCGAGGTCGCCTCCATGATCGAGGGCGTGCTGCGCCATTGCACCGACATGGAAATCCAGCGACAATATGTTGATAGTCATGGCCAAAGCGCGGTTGGCTTTGCATTTTGCCGGCTTCTCGGATTTGAGCTTGCACCCCGCCTGAAAGCGATCGCTCGCCAGAAGCTGGCTCTTCCCGATGTCGGCATGCGAACGCGGCTTCCCCACTTGCAGCCGATCCTCTCCAGTCCGATCAACTGGGATGAGATCGAGCAGCAATATGACGAGATGGTCAAATATGCAGCCGCGATGCAGACAAAAACCGCCGACCCGGAGGCGATCCTGCGCCGGTTTAGCCGCTCCGAGGTGATGCACCCGACCTACAAGGCGTTGAGTGAGCTGGGCCGCGCGGTCAAGACGATCTTCCTGTGCCGGTATCTGCGCGAGGAGTCCTTCCGCCGCGAAATTCATGAAGGCCTGAATGTCGTTGAAAACTGGAACAGTGCCAATGGGTTCGTTTTCTTCGGCAAGGGCGGCGAGATCGCCACTAACCGCATCGATGAGCAGCAGCTCTCGGTCCTGGCGCTACATTTGCTGCAAGCGTCGCTTGTCTATGTGAACACCCGAATGCTTCAGAGCGTGCTGGTGGAACCGAAATGGACGGGCCGGATGACGCCGGATGATTATCGCGGCCTCACACCGCTGATTTACAGCCACGTCAATCCTTATGGCCGCTTCGACCTCGATCTGAATAGCCGGATCGATTTTGGGCGGCTTGCTGCCTGACCGGGGCCTTTCCGCTCGCACCATTTGGGTGCACCCGAACGTGACGATCGGAAGTGACATATACGACATGTCACAAAAGGGTGGTTCCGTCACCAATGTTACTGTACGAGGGCAAAGCCACCCTAATGTGACGGATTTGCCCATGACCCGCGTCGGCTACGCCCGCGTCAGCACCATCGACCAGGATCTCGACATCCAGGTTGCCCGGTTGAAGGCAGCGGGCTGTGAAATCCTCCGCTCCGAAACAGGCTCGGGCGCATCGCGCACTGGACGCACGGAGCTTGAGACGATCATGCAGTTCCTGCGCGCCGATGACGAACTCGTCGTCCTGCGTCTCGATCGGCTCGGTCGCTCCACACGCGATGTTCTCAATCTGGTTCATGAACTCGACCAGAAGGGAGCCTCATTGCGGGTGCTTGAGCCGGAGGTGACGACGGCCGGAAGCATGGGGCGGATGGTGATCACCATTCTGGGCATGGTCGCGGACATGGAACTGACGTTCATCAAGGACCGGCAGCGCGCCGGGATCGAGGCGGCGCGCGCCGAAGGCGTCTACAAAGGCCGGAAGAAAAACATCGATGACGATGAAATCCGACGCCGGATCACCGCCGGCGCGAGCAAGGCCAGCGTCGCGCGCGACCTCAAGATCTCAAGAATGACCGTCTATCGGGCGCTTGACGTCATTCCTTCAAGGATCGGGCTGCCGGAAAAGCCGCCTTCTGTCACCATCGCCCTGCATCTGACCATCGAGAACTTCAACAAGCATGGTCGTGGCAGAAAGCCCGCTCGCGAGCGCATTGAGGCGATGCTGGAGCGGGATTACCAGATGCAAAAGACCGGGAACTGCGATTACACGCTGACCGTCGCCTATGATCAGGGTGCCGATGGCGTCAGCCTCGATGATGAGATCGCATCTCTCCAGACAGAGATGTTCAACATCGCAGAGAGCTACAGGTGCTCGATCGAGACCGATGTTTACGAGATTGGAGGACAAGAGCGAGCCTGGTAGATCGCCATGTTCAATCTTTGTTCTTCAACATGGCCAAAATCGCAGCTTCGGGCCGACTGGGCCAAATAGGCGCGCACATTCGGATATGGCGAGAGATCGAGCGAGATGAAGCTGCGCATCGTCGTCAACGGGAACATGATCATGATGTCGGCGACGGTGAACACCTCGCCAGCCAGCCAGTGGTGGTTGTCCGCGAAATGCGTTTCAAGTGCCGTCAGATTGCGGCCCGCTCGATCCCGCATGACCTGGGCCATGCCGCCCTCAGCCATAAGCATCATCATGCACGGCATGAGCGAGCCGTTGGCGAAATGATACCAGTATAGGAACCGCGCGAAATCCAGATGCTCGACGTTCAGGGTCAGCCGCCCCCCGCCATGCCTGGCGACGATATAGTCGATGATGGCGCCGGACTCGGCGAGCGTCACCCCGTCGTCGGTGATGACCGGCGCGGTGCCGGAAGGATGGAGCGCCTTATAGGCAGCCGGTGCGAGCCGCGTCACAGGGTCGCGGTCGTAGCGCACTAGTTCATAGGGAATATCCAGTTCCTCGCACAGCCAGACGATCCGGTCTGATTGTGAGACGCCAAGATGGTGTACGGTCAGCATCATTCTCTCCCGATCGTTCAAGTTCTCAGGGTCGCGCCTGCTGAAGCACCGCGACAAGCGAGCGCACTTGATCGCGCAACTCCGCGATGGCCGCCTCGTCGATCGCCAGTCCAGACGATAATATCGCCGGTACTTTCGTGGCTTCTGCACGCAGGACACGGCCCTTCGCTGTTAGGCCGATCAACATGCGGCGCTCGTCGGCAGCGTCGCGTGTCCGACTGATCAACCGCGCGACTTCCAAACGCTTGAGGAGCGGCGTCAACGTACCGCTGTCCAGGTGGAGCATGTCGCCAAGCGAGCCGACCGTCTGCGGCTCCTGCTTCCAGAGCACCAGCATCACCAGATATTGGGGATAGGTCAGACCTAACTCGCCGAGGATCGGCCGATACAGCCGATTCAACAGATTGGAGGCCGCATAGAGCGGGAAGCAGACCTGCCGGTCGAGGTCGAGCGGATCGTCATCGCCAGGCAGGTCCATCGCTCTTCTCCTCAGTTAACCGACACCGTGATTGCGACGTCGATATTGCCCTTCACCGCGTTCGAGTAGGGGCAGACCGCATGGGCCTTTTCTACGATCTCTTCGGCGGCGGCCTGGTCGAGGCCGGTGATCATGACGTCGAGCGCCACGGTCAGCGCGAAACCGCCCGCACCGTTGGGCTGCATGCCCACATCGGCAACGACGACGATATCGTCGTCCTTCACCTTCTCGGAAGCCGTCCGCGTGACATGAATCACGGCATTCTCGAAGCAGGCGGCGTAGCCGGCGGCGAACAGTTGTTCCGGGTTGGTCGCGCCGCCCTTGCCGCCCAGCGCCTTAGGAAGTGCCAGAGGAAGGTCGAGAAGACCGTCATCACTCTTGACCGTGCCGGCGCGTCCACCAACTGCCGTGACTTTCGTGCTGTAAAGTGCGCTCATTGCTATCTCCATGTTTGATCTATACACAATAATATTGTGCACAATATATTTGTCAACCTCATCAGGGGCAGGGCTCACTATGCTCCTGAACCTCAAGGATTCGCGCGGGTTTTTCGTGTCAGAAGCTTCTGACCCTCAGGCCTGATCTGGCCATCGGGCGTGAGATGCCGATACAGCGTCTGCCTGGTGATAGCGAGTTCAGCACATAGCTCAGCGACTTTGGTTCCGGTTTCCCCATCGCGGCCTGCGCGAGGCGCAGTTTGGCGGGGGTCATCTTGAACGGTCTTCCGCCATGTCGGCGCGCGCACGGGCGGAAGCGAGGCCTGCGCGGGTGCGCTCGACAATCAGTTCGCGCTCGAACTCGGCAAGACCGGCAAAGATCGCGAAGATCAGTCGGCCGTTGGCGGTGGTGGTGTCGATCGATGCGCCTTCACCTGCCAACACTTTAAGGCCAATCTCGCGCTTGGTCAGGTCGCCGACCAGATTGACGAGGTGACGTAGATCGCGCCCGAGCCGGTCGAGCTTCCACACAACGAGTGTGTCACCACGCCGCAGGGCCCTGAGGCAGGCGTCCAGACCAGGGCGTGTATCGCGTCGGCCCGAAGCGGCGTCCTCATAGATATGGTCGGGATTTACGTTGGCCGCGATCAAGGCGTCGCGCTGGAGGTCGTGGACCTGGCTGCCGTCCGCCTTTGACACCCGTGCGTAACCGATCTGGATCACATATACGTCAGGTTGCGTGACACGGCGCTGTTGCCCGTCAAACTCCTCCTGATATGTAACATAAGCCGTCTTCAGTCTATGCTCCGTGAACAGGCGCGATTTCCTGGTTCGTGACCCGCAAACAGGATGCCCATGTCGTCCAAGACCATATTGTCGCCTGCGCAACGCATAGTGATCTTCGATCCCCCGACCGACCGCAAAACGATCGGGCGAATTTACACCCTCGGCCCCGATGACCTGACACAGGTGATGAAACGCCGGGGCCGAGCGAACCGCATCGGCTATGCTGTCCAGATTTGCTATCTGCACCATCCGGGCCGTAGCCTGCTTCCCGGCGAAGTGCCAACGACGGCCATGCTTGCGTTGCTATGCGAACAGAGCAAATGTCATCCCGATGATTTTACGGCCTATGCCGCCCGCGCCACGACACTTCGTGAACATCGTGCGGAAATCGAAGCATGGCTGGACCTGCGCCCCTTCAGCAGGGAGGATCTGCGGACCATGCTGTCGCTGGGGCTGGAGATCGCCGCATCGACCGATTGCGGCGAAACGATCGTTGCCGGCATGGTCGATCGGCTTCGGCTCGACCGGATCGTCCTTCCCGCTGCATCGAAACTCGAACGGCTCGCTCTCATCGCCCGAACCTGAGCGCGCAAAGCCGGCAATATCGGTTATCCGCGACTGCTCGGCCGAACAGGAGGCCGCATTGGAACACCTTGTCGCCTCCGACGATCACGGTCGCACCCCGTTTGGCTGGATACAAGACTGGTCGGAATCTCCCTCGGCATCGAAACTGAAAGCACTTGTCGCCAGGCTCGACACAGTACGGGCTCTCGGGATCACGTCGGACCGCGCCCGCCGCATCCATGCCGCGCGTTATGCCGTGATCGCGCGAACTGCCGGCATCGTCACCGCCCAGCACCTTCGTCGTCTCGAACAGTCTCGCCGCCTTGCGATGCTCACGACATCCGCCATCGAGGTGGAAGCAGCGTTGACCGACGCCGCGCTTGTCATGGTCGAGAAGATGGCGGGATCGCTGTTCCGGCGTGCCGACCGCACTCGATCGGATCGATTGCTGGGGCAGGCACGGTTGCTGAAGGACACCGCGCGCGTCCACGTCCAACTCGGCCGCCTGCTACTCAACGCCTATGCCGATGGGCGCGATGCCTTCGCGGCGATCGAGGATCGTTTGGGGTGGGATGAACTCATGCGCAGCGTCCGCTGCGCCGAAGATCTCACCGGGGCGGGCGACGATGGCCTTGAGGAAGTTGTGGAGCGATACTCTGCTGCCCGCTGGTTCGCGCCAACCTTCCTCGCCGCGTTTGCCTTCCGCGCTTCGCGTGCAGGCGACCCGCTGCTCGCGGCCGTCGAGACGCTGAAGAAAATGTATCGCGATGGCCGTTCGGTGCTGCCGAAGCAGGTTCCGACCAGCTTTATCAAGCCGCGCTGGCGCAAGGTTGTGCAGCCGGAACGCGGAACGATCGACCGGCGGGCTCATGAGATTGCGGTGATCGTCGATCTGCGCGAGCGGATCGGATCAGGCAGCATCTGGGTGGATGCAGCCGCGCCTCGCACGCTCGACGACTATCTTCTGCCCGTGCCAACGTTCGAGACCATGCGTGCGGGAAACACCCTTAATCTGGCTGTGTCGTCCGACTTCGCCGTGTGGATCGAAGAACGGCGAAGGCTGTTGACCAGGCGCATGAATGAGGTCGAACGGGCGGCGGCGGCCGACGCCCTGACCGATGTCACCATCGAGCGCGGGCAACTGCTGATTTCTCCCCTCCGACGCATCGTGCCCGACGATGCCGAGACATTGAAGGCCAGACTCTACGCAATGCTGCCGCGCGTGCGTATCACCGATCTGCTGGTCGAGGTCGCGGCTTGGTCGGGCTTCTCCGATCGCTTCATCCATGCCCGCAGCGGCGCGCCGGCGTCGGATCAATCCGCCCTGATGGCGGCGATCCTGGCCGATGCAACCAACCTCGGGCTGGGCCGCATGGCGGAAAGCTCACGTGGGCTGACCTTGCCGCGCCTGCGCTGGAGGGCGGAATGGCATGTGCGCGACGAAACCTATCTCTCGGCGCTGGCGGCGATCGTCGATTGCCATACCGCGCATCCGCTGGCGAGCGTATGGGGCCCAGGCGATACATCGTCGTCTGACGGGCAGTTCTTCCGGGCAGGCGGGCACGGAGAACTGCGGGCCGATTATAATGCCCGCTACGGTTCGGAAAAGGCGTGCTCTTCTACACCCATGTGACCGACCGCTTCACGCCGTTCCACACCAAGGTCATAGCCGCCAATGCCGGTGAGGCCGCCCATGTTCTCGATGGCTTGCTGGATCATAAAAGCGAGCTGGTGATCCGGGGAGCACGCAACGGACACCGCCGGCGCTGTCGATCATGTGTTTGGTCTATGCCATCTACTCGGCTTCCGCTTCGCCTCGCGCATCCGCGCTCTCAACGAGCGCCGCCTTTATGGTCTCTCACCGCTCGATCCCTGGCCGGTCCTGCGAGGGCTTGTCACCGGCCCTATCAACATTCGCGCCATCGAGGAGAATTGGGACGAGACGCTGCGCCTCGCCGCTTCGATCCGCGCCGGCACCGTCAGCGCCTCGGCAATGTTGCGTAAGCTCTCCGGCTATCCGCCCAAAATCCGGTTGCGCGCGCATTGCGGGAGATCGGGCGCATCGAGCGCACCCTGTTCATGCTCGACTGGTTCGACGATCCAGAACAGCGGCGCCGCACCGGCAGCATTCTCAACAAGGGCGAAGCCCGCAATGCGCTTGCCCGCGCGATTTTCTTCAACCGCCTTGGCGAGCTGCGCGACCGCACCTTCGAGAACCAGCGGCACCGGGCTTCCGGCCTGACGCTGGTCACCGCAGCCGTGGCACTATGGAACACCGTCTATCTCGATCGCGCCGTGCTACATCTGCGTGGCAACGGCGTCGAAGTGCCCGACGAACTGCTCGCCCATGTCGCCCTTTGGGCTGGGAACACATCGGACTTACCGGTGATTATCTCTGGAGAGAAATCGACAAACCCCGTCATCGGTTCAGGCCCTTGCGCATCCAACCGGCATGGCGCGATGCTTAGACCCCATGACTGCCGGAGCCTCGAGGGCTCAAATCTGAGATGCTGACGATGGATTTGTCAGCACTGGAGGCGAGTCATGACGGAGACAGTAAAATACGTCGGTCTGGACGTGCACAAGGAAACCATCGCGGTCGCAGTTGCCGATGAAGAGCGCGGAGGCGAGGTGCGTTTCGTCGGTACGGTTGCCAACGAGGACGATGCGGTCAGAAAGCTGGTCAAGCGGCTGACGGCGCCGGGCGTGAGGTTGAGCGTCTGCTACGAGGCTGGTCCTTGCGGCTATGGCCTGCACCGGCTGCTGACGAAACTGGGGCAGGCTTGTATCGTCATCGCTCCCTCGATGATGCCACGACGGCCAGGTGATCATGTGAAGACCGACCGGCGTGACGCAATGACCCTGGCCCGACTGTTGCGTGCCGGCGAGCTTACCGCGATCTGGGTTCCGGACGAGGCGCACGAGGCGGTGCGTGATCTGATCCGCGCCCGACGCAGCGCACAGGAAGATGCCACCGGGGCCAAACAGACCGTGCGTAGCTTCCTGCTGCGGCACGATCGTCGTTTCGGCGGCAAGGCGGCCTGGACGAAGATGTATTGGCGGTGGTTGTCCGAACAGCGGTTCGACTTCCCCCATCAGCAGCTGGCGTTCGAGGAGATGCAGAAGCGGGTCCTGGAGGCGCAGGCGCGGGTTGGACGGCTCGAGGCGGCGCTGGGCGAAGCGGTGGATGCATGGCGTTTCGCGCCGCTGGTCCGCAATCTTCAGGTCCTGCGCGGCATCAGGCTGGTCAGCGCCGCGACGCTGGTCGCCGAGGTCGGTGATCTGACCCGCTTCGACAATCCCAAGCAGTTGATGGCCTATGTCGGCTTGGTGCCGTCCGAGCATTCCAGCGGTGCCCGGACCAAGCGTGGTCGGATCACGCGCGCGGGTAACGCGCAGGCACGCACCATGCTGATCGAGGCTGGCTGGTCGTATCGACTGCCCGCTCGCGAGGAACGCCGCTATCGTGAGCGCGTCATCGACTTACCCGAAGAGATCCAGGCGATTGGATGGAAGGCGCAGGTTCGTCTCTGCCAGCGCTACCGTCGCCTCGCGGCCGCAGGCAAGCCCCAGCCCAAGGTGACCACCGCGATTGCGCGTGAACTGGTCGGCTATGCTTGGGACATCGCCCGACGCGTACCACCGGCGGTCGCCGCTTGATCTTCCAAACAGCAGTGAGAGGAGGCGCCAGCACACCACCTGCATAGCCTTGGCCGGCGTGCCGCGGGCACCCGACTGTGATGGGCAATCCACGGTGTACGGTGGGGCAGGTTCGTCCGACGCCCGAACTTAGACGGAGGATAGGCCCAGCGACGGATACGGGTAGTGCGGTAACCAACCCGCGGATGAGAGCGTGATCAATCGTCGTCGATCAGGCGCCCGCGGCACACCCGCCAAGGTCAATGCGACCGCTGGTCTAGCGGCCAGCGAAGGAGTAAACTCGGCCAGCGTCTCGGACGGCAGTCATGAGAGCGTACGTTTTCGACCAACCTCTCACCGGACCCGGTTTACTTCCCGCCGCCGAAAGGCAGAGACCCGGCGGCGGGGAGACGAACGTGATCATCCTTAACGGATTTGGCGGAAGCAAGTCCGCACTTCCTCGACGAAAAGTTCGGGCTGTTCGAACGCTGCGAAATGGCCACCTTTCTCAAGCTCGTTCCAATGGATGAGCTGAGGCGTGCAGCGTTCCGCCCAACTGCGCGGCGCCTTATATATCTCCTTGGGGAAAACACTATATCCGCACGGCAGGGGAACGGGCTCGTTCACGACGAAGGCGCCCTCGAAACTCTCCCAATAGAGCCGCGCAGAAGAGGCGCCGCAATTGGGTAGCCAGTACATCATGATGCTGTCGAGAATTTCGTCATAGCTAAAGATATTGAGCGGGTTACCCGCACAATCGGCCCAGCTCTGGAGCTTCTCGAATATCCACGCGGCCTGACTGACCGGCGAGTCGGCCAGCCCATATCCCAGGGTCTGGGGGCGACTCATCTGCTGCGTGGAATAGCCACTTTCCCAGCGCTGATAGTGCGCCATGGCTGCCAGCATCGCGGCTTCGTCGGGATTGAGATTTTCATAGGGCGGCGGGGGCATTACGACGGGCAAATTCGTGTGGATGGCCTTCAATCCGTCCGGTCTTTGCCGTGCCAGGGTGTGTGTGACTGCCGAGCCCCAGTCCCCCCCCTGCGCGACATATTCATGATAGCCCAGTCGCCGCATCAGCAGGTGCCAGTTTGAGGCGATCCGCTCAAGTCCCCAACCTGTCCCTGTTGGCTTGTCGGAGAACCCATAACCAGGCAAAGCCGGGATCACGAGATGGAATGCGTCTGCGGCATCGCCGCCGAAATCCTGCGGCTCGCTCAAGGGGGCGATCGTCTTGAGAAACTCGAGCACCGATCCGGGCCAGCCATGGGTAAGGATGAGAGGCAATGCATTGGCATTCGACGAGCGGATATGCAGGAAATATACATCCAGACCGTCGAGCGTTGTTTTGAACTGGGGCAGCGCGTTGAACGTCGCCTCGCAGCGGCGCCAGTCATAGCGATGGCGCCAGTAATCCACCAGCGCGCGCATATCGGCGACGGGTACGCCTTGCGACCAGTCGGCTACCGTCTCGGGTTCGGGCCAGCGGATGCGATCGAGCCGTTCATGCAGGTCGCGGATTTCAGCGTCGGATATGGAAGCTTCAAAAGGCCGGATAGTATCCAGCTCGGTGTCAGTCATGGCCATGGCCCCTCTTGAGAACCTATCCGGCGCCCTGTTTTCGGCAGGGCGCCGGACATTGCTCGAACTCGGCAGTGCTTAGATCTGCGGGATAGCCGCACCGACATAGTCACGTCGGACGCTCGGAGTGTTGGCAACCCCTTGCGGACGCTCACCCAAGGCAAACGGATGGCGGCCCAGGATGACGTACATCATGGCGCCCGTCTGGATGATGGCAATGATGCCGGTGAGGATACCGCCAAGCTGCGTAACCAGCGGCGAGAAGTTGCCCTGGATCACGAAGATGGCTGGCATGCCGGCGAGCGTGAACGCGCCGATGTAGCAGAACGGCATGAGAGCGAGAATGAACACGCTTTTCCAGCCGTTGAACCATTCGCGGAAGCGATAGGCGATCGCCACGCTCAGGAAGAGCGCCGAGACGTTGGCGAAGAGCCACCACCAAGGGAAGAGGTTGATCAGCACCAAAGGTTGATGCCCGAAATACATATAGATGCCGCCATAGCCCAGCAGAATTTCCTCGAGAATGATGTCGGCTAGTCCGGAAAGGGCAAGGCATATCCACAGCGTTCCTGTCTTCACCTGGCGCAGCAGCACCGCATAGAGGAGATAGCCAAGAATTGCGCCAAAAGCCCACCACATGACGCCGACATATGTGTCAAACTCGCGCCCCATGAGGAAGAAGAGGAGTTTGTCGGGATCGTGGGATTGGGACCAATAGCAGCCCGCCAGATAGTTATCGATTGCTTCGGGAACCACACAAAAAGCCGCGCCGAGCACCATCGCGATTGGTACGGTCGACTTATAGCGCCTGCTGTCGATACCAGCAATCACCATGAAGATAAGCGCGATACCAAGCATCACGCTCGTCGCGACGAAAACATGCTCCGGGTTCTGGGGGAAAGCGTCGTTCGGGGGAGCTGGGGTCCGGAAGGTAGGATCTAGAGTTACATGGGTTGAAGCATTCTGCGCGAACGCCATGTCGGGCCAGATGGTGCAGACCATGAAGCCCGCAATAAGTGCCAACGCCAACCAGGCCCATCTGGTTGACGGCTGTGCTTTGAGAGATGTGACCATGCTGCACCTCCTGCCGTGTTGTTAAAACCAACCATTTGGTTTATTGCTGGAGGCATGTCATCGCTTCAGAACCCTGTCAACGAAAATGTAGGAACCATGCCGACCAATGACCTAAGCAAATCCGCTCGAACACGTGAGCGCATCATGACCGCCGCAACCGAAGAGTTTGCCGCGTTCGGGATCGCCGGCGCGCGGGTCGACCGTATCGCGCGAACTGCGAGGGCAAATAAAAGTCAAATTTATGAGTATTTTGGTAACAAGGAGATGCTGTTCCAAGCAGTTCTCGAAAGGCAACTGAGCTACGTTTATCAGACTGTTCAGTTCGACCCAGACGACCTTCCCGACTACGCGGGTATGCTCTTCGACTTTGCTATGGATCATCCTGAACTGATGCGGCTCGTCCTGTGGAACGGCCTCGAGCAGAAGAGGGAATGGCCGTTAGAAGAGGCTCTGAGCCTCCCGACTCAGGTGCGGAGGATACGGGCCGCCCAGGATGCTGGACATGTTGGCACTGACTATCCAGCTGACTTCCTCCTCACGCTCATCATCACCTTAGCGTCTGCGTGGACGGCGGCTAATCCTTTCGGAATATCCATCACGCCTGACGCGGAGAGCAGGCGTCCTATGCTGAGGAAGGCAATACTGCGGGCGGTACAAACGCTCAGCTGTCCGCCCAGACTCAATTCGGTAAAGATCGGCGAGATGATAAATGGGTCGCAAAAGGCTGTTTGACATGGATGCGGCGCTTGACGCCGCCATGCGGGAATTTTGGGAAAAGGGCTATGAAGGAACAAGCCTTTCCGATCTGACCGCAGCCATGGGCATAGAAAGGCCGAGCCTTTATCGGTTCTTTGGGAATAAAGACGATTTGTTTCGACGCGTGGTCGAGCGATATGATGAATGCCATCTGCGTTTTGTCGCCATGCACTTGCAGCGCCGACAGTTTGCGAAGTCGTACGGCGCTTCCTTGAGGGATTGATTGAAACTGTGACCCAGAGCGAAATGCTTCGCGGCGCGCTCGATCTCAACGCCGGAATTGCTTGCGCGCCTGGTTGTGAGAAGATTCTCGCGGGATGGCGGGAAAGACATGAGCAGGCATTGACCACCCGGTTTGCAGAGGCACGCCGCACCGGTGACTTGAAGGGCAGTTTGCTACCCGAAGCGGCGGCTGGGTATCTGCTGTCGGTATCGGCAGGAATAGCCATCCGGGCCAAGGGTGGTGAGACGCGCGCAGTTCTGCAACAGATTGCGCATATTGCGTGCATCCCTTTCCGATAAATGATTTCCAACCCGGACTAGGCGGAGCGAGGACCTTTGGTGGCGAGATGCCGCTGCGGGCTCCATCACGGCCTGGTAAGGCGCCTTCTTACGCTTTCGCGCCTCGGATTGTGCCGGACGATCTCATAGCGGACGCGACGCCTTTCGAAATGCCTGCGATCACTTGACAAGCCAGATGCGATCCATATCTACGCGATGGGAGCGAGCGCTCACTCCTATCATAGTTTCCTTTGCAGGAGCGTTTTTATGAAGACATTGTTTGCAGGAAGCCTCGCCATTGTAGCGGCGCTGGCATGTGCCCCGGCTTCGGCCGAGGTTTTCGATGGTCCCTATCTTGGCGGCCAGGTCGGCTGGAATCACGACAAGATCGGACGTGCCAATACCGATATCGGCACTGTCGAGATCCGGGACTCGCGGGACAGCTTCGTTGGCGGTGTCTTTGCCGGTTACAATCACAAGGTCGCGCCCAAGGTCGTGCTGGGCGTCGAGGGCGGCTTTGCGATCGGCGCCGATGATGCCGTGCGCCGCGGCCCGTCCAGCATTGATCCCAGCTACACCTTCGACGTGTCGGCGCGCGCTGGATATCTGGTGACCGACCAGACCCTTCTGTACGTGCGCGGTGGATATGAAAACAGCCGGGCCAAGATCCGGACATCGGGCATCGACGGCACAATTCGGGACCGCGACAACTTCGATGGCTGGAGCGTGGGCGGCGGTGTCGAAAGGAGCCTCACCGACAAGGTGTCGGCACGGCTCGAATATCGCTACGCTGACCTGGGCGGCAGTGGCGAGACCTTTGATCGCCATAAGGTCCTGGTAGGCGTCGCTTACAATTTCTGAATTGAGAAACGCAACGAGGGCGTCGTGCGATCTGGCGCGACGCCCCGTCTGACCATTATTGAGAAAGGCCCGCTACCTTTGGTCACTCTCCGCCAGATCGTCCAAAATTTCCGCCACGGCATGTCGGATCTGCGTCCTGATCTTCTGGATCGTCAGCCCAGGAGCGACCATGCTCTTATGTCTGAGTGCAAATATATAGAGTATGAGGAACCTGGCGCAGGATAATTGCGCTGGCGTGGCGCCAGGCCTTGCCGCGAGGATCAGGTTTTCAAGATACCTTTGAAGGAAAAGGCAAAAACTTTGTATCGCAGCGGCTACCTCTGGATTGCGATACGCTTCAGCCATGATTTCGCTTGAAATGGCCTCGCGGTCTTCGGCGATGCAGCTGAGCAGGAGCGACGTCAGTTGATCGGCGGCCGCCAGCTGTCCGAAGTCCTCACGTCGGCGTAGGCACCGAATCTCGTTTTTCCAGGACCCAATTTCATCCTCGACCAGCTTGACGATAATTTCCTCCTTGCCGCTGAACGAGCGATAGATTTGTCCGACACTTATGCCCGCCTGCTGTGCTAGATCGGACATCGCTGCCTGATGAAAGCCGCGGTTGGTGAAAAGATGGCGGGCGGCTTCGATGATCTTCCGATTGGAGTCCGCTCGGCTCGGCTGCCCTGCGCATTTGTTGATCCCCATCTCCGTCTGCTTTCGTTTAATAGCGCCAGCCTGCCACCCGTCGCAGCCGACGAATAACGGTCCGGCTTATTCTGCCTTCCGGACCTGGCAATGCGCGGGCGGGAAGGGCGACGCCGCTCCCAGAGGCTTCGTGTCTGTAAGCCCTGGTCGGTCCGCCTCAGGCTAAGAATGCTATCCGACGTTGAGCGACAGCCGGGCGAGGCAGACCATCGCATGAGTGAGGGCACAGCAGCCTCATTTGAGACCTCCACCAAAGGCGCGATACAGTTCTATCGAATTTGCCTCCCGAACCAGCCTTGTGGCAAGCAGACTTTGCTCCGCCGCGTATAGGGCACGCTGAGCGTCTAGCGTTGCGAGGAAAGGATCGGTTCCCGCCCGATACCGCGCTTCGGCCAGTTGGTAAGCGCGTGCTGCGGCACTGTGCAGCGAAGTCTGCGCCTCGACCTGGCCTTGAATCGTATCTTTCCTGGCGAGCGCGTCGGCGGCTTCCCTGAAAGCGCGCTGAATCGACCGTTCATACTGCGAGACCATGACATCGTGCGTTGCCTTGGCATAGCGCAGGTTGCCCTGATTTCGGCCATAGTCGAAGATTGGCAGCGATGCGGACGGAGCGACAGACCAGTAGTCGCTGCCGTCGCCGAACAGGTTGGAGAGGCCGGCACTGATCGTGCCGAAAGCCGCGGTCAGCGATATGCGAGGAAAGAACGCGGCCCTGGCGGCACCGATATTGGCATTGGCTGCGCGCAGTTGGTGCTCGGCCGCGGCAATGTCGGGTCGCCGCAGCAGCAACTGTGACGACAGGCCCTCCGGAAGGTTTGCTATCGTCGCGCTTTGCGAACCGAGCCCTTCGGGCAGGAAACCCTCACTGAGGCTGGTGCCAGCCAACAGTTCAAGAGCGTTGCGGTCCTGTGCGATCAGACTCGTATTTTGCGCAATGTCCGAGCGCGCCTGATCATAGCTGGTTTGCGCTTGGCGGACTTCGAGTTCCGAAGCGACGCCTCCGGCAAACCGCGCTTTTGTGAGTTCGAGGGTCTGCCCGAACGCCTGAACGGTTTCCTGCGCTATCCTCAAGCGATCGCGGTCCGCCGCAAGCGTGAGCCAGGCTGATGCCGTTTCGGCGATTAGGCTCGTTTGCGCGGCATTACGAGCCTCGACGGTTGCAAAATATTGCTCCAGAGCCGCCTTGTTCATATCCCGGATCCGGCCGAACAGGTCTATTTCCCAAGCCGACGTGCCGATATTGGCGGAATAGATATCGACGCGCCCGCCGAAGATGGCGGTGCCCGCCGGTATATCCTGATAGGTGGCGCTGCCATTGGCGCCGATGGTCGGCAGGAGATCTGCCCGTTGCACCCGATAGAGTGCGCGTGCCTGTTCGACGTTGGCAAGTGCGATCCGCAGGTCACGATTGTTCTCAAGAGCCGCCTGGATGACGCTGTGCAGTCTGGTGTCAGTGAAGAAATCCTTCCACGCCAGATCTGCCGGGATTGCAGAGGCAGACGGGTCGTCTTGCGCGGCGGATGGCAATGCGGCCGGCACCGGCAGGCTTGGTCGGGTGTACTCAGGCGCCATGCTGCAGGCGCCCAGGGTCATGGCCGCGATCGAGGCGGCGGCGATGCGAAGCTTGGTCATCTTTAGGCCTCCTGCGGCTCAAAGCTGGAGGGAAGGGAAGGCGGCGCATTTTCCTGCGATCCGCCTTCCTGCCGGAAGAGCTTCTTCACCACGAGGAAGAATACCGGCACGAAGAAGATGGCGAGGAATGTCGCGGTCATCATCCCGCCGACCACGCTTCGCCCGATCGCATTTTGCCCGCCGGCGCCCGCGCCATTAGAGACGGCGAGCGGCAGCACGCCGAAGGTGAAGGCGAGCGAGGTCATCAGAATAGGCCGCAACCTCAGCTTTGCTGCCTCGTACGCCGCTTGCGCAGCGCCAAGCCCTTCGCGCATCTTCTCTTCCGCGAACTCTACGATGAGGATCGCGTTCTTGGCAGCGACGCCCACGGTCGTGATCAGCCCGACCTGAAGGTAGATGTCGTTGTTGAGACCGGTCAGCCAGGCAGCGATAAGCGCGCCGACCACGCCAAGCGGGACGACCAGGATCACAGCGATCGGAACCGACCAGCTTTCATACAAGGCGGCGAGCGAAAGGAAGACGATGAGGATCGAAAGCGCATAGAGCGCTGGCGCCTGGCCGCCCGAAAGCTTCTCCTCGTAGGAGATGCCGGTCCACTGGATCGCAACACCTTCGGGAAGCTGCTTGCCCAGTTCCTCCATGCGCGCCATTGCCGCGCCGGTGCTGTAGCCCGGAGCCGGGGCGCCGAGTATCTCGACCGAGCTGCGTCCATTATAGCGTTCAAGTCGCGCCGCGCCGTAGGACCAATTGCTATCGGAGAAGGCCGAGAAGGGGGCCATGGCGCCGTTGGCGCTGCGGGCGTAAAGCCTGCCGATGTCTTCTGGACTGCTGCGTGCGCTTTCGTCAGCCTGGACAAATACCTTCTTGATGCGTCCGCGATCAAGGAAGTCGTTGACATAGGCGCCACCGAGCGCGGTTGAGAGCGTGTCGTTGACATCGGCCAGATTGAGGCCGAGCGCGCCTGCGCGCGGCTGATCGACGTTCACCTTGAGCAGCGGCACGTCGTCTAGGCCGTTGGGTCGCACTTGCACGAGCATCTTGTCCTTGGTTGCCAGTTCCAGAAGCTTGTTACGGGCGGCGATCAGTCGATCGTGGCCGACGCGTCCGACATCGACGAGCTGCATGTCAAAGCCGGTAGCGTTGCCCAGCTCTACGATGGCGGGTGGAATGAAGGCGATCGCCTGGCCGGCCCGCAGCCCGGCGAGCGCCTTGTTCGCGCGTTCGGCAATAGCCATCGCCTTGTTCTGTGCGCCTGGCCGGTCCTTCCAGTCCTTCAGGCGAATGAAGACGAGGCCGACATTCTGGCCCTGGCCGTTGAAGCTAAATCCACCGACACTGAAGACCATCGACACATTGTCTTTTTCATTCGTCTGGAAATGTTTGCGGACCTCCCCAATGGTCGCGAGCGTCTGTTCCATCGTCGCGCCAGTCGGTAATGTGACTTGCGCGGCCATGATGCCCTGGTCCTCATCAGGCAGGAAGCCGCTCGGCAATTGCGCGAAGATTGCACCCATGCCGACCACCACCAAGCCATAGAGGAGAAGCGAGCGCTTCCAGCTTCGGTTCATACGCTGCACGCCATCGCCGTAGCGCGCGGTGGCGCGATCGAAGGTCCGATTGAACCAGCCGAAGAAGCCTTTCTTCTCATGGTGGCCATGGGCAGCGGGCTTGAGGATGGTTGCACACAGGGCAGGCGTCAGGATCAGTGCGACCATCACCGAAAGGGCCATGGACGTGACGATAGTGATCGAGAACTGCCGATAGATGATCCCGGTCGATCCACCGAAGAAGGCCATGGGCAGGAACACCGCCGAGAGCACCACGCCGATCCCGACCAGTGCGCCGCTGAGCTCGTCCATCGATTTGCGGGCAGCTTCCCTAGGCGAAAGTCCTTCTTCCTGGATGAGGCGCTCGACATTCTCCACGACGACGATCGCATCGTCGACGAGAAGGCCGATGGCGAGCACCATGCCGAACAGCGTGAGCGTGTTGATCGAGTAGCCCAACGCCAGCAGCACGGCAAAGGTGCCCAGCAAAACCACCGGCACAGCGATTGTCGGTATCAGTGTCGCCCGCCAATTCTGCAGGAAGAGCAGCATTACAAAGAAGACAAGGACGACCGCTTCGACGAGAGTGTGGATGACCTGCTCGATCGATAGTTCGACGAACGGCGTCGTATCGTAGGGATAGACGACCTTGATGTCGGGCGGGAACTGCTTGGAGAGTTCGGCAACCTCGGCCTTGACGGCTTCGACCGTGTCGAGCGCGTTGGCGCCCGGGGCGAGCTTGATCGCGAGCCCGGCAGAAGGCTTGTCGTTGTAAAGCGTCTCAAAGCTATAATTTTCTGTGCCGACTTCGATCCGGGCGACATCCTTCAGCGTGATCGTGGAGCCGTCGGGATTTGTCCGGAGCAGGATATTTCGAAACTGATCCGGGGTCTCGAGCCGCGATTGTGCCGAAACGGTGACGTTGAGCGCCTGTCCCGCCTTGGCCGGCAGATTGCCGATCTGACCGGCCGAGATCTGGGCATTCTGCGCTCTGATTGCGGTCTTGACGTCCGCGAAGGTGAGATTGAGGTTAGCGAGCTTGATCGGATCGACCCAGACGCGCATCGCATATTGCGCGCCCATCAGCAGCGTGTCGCCCACGCCGCTGATCCGGCTCAGTGGATCCTGGAGTTCTGACGCCAGATAATCGCCAATGTCCTCGCGGTTGTGGCTTCCATCCTCCGAATATAGACCGACGATGAGCAGGAAGTTCGCTGAGGATTTTTGAACGCGAACGCCCTGTTGCTGCACTTCCTGCGGCAGCAGCGGCATCGCCTGCTGGAGCTTGTTCTGCACCTGTACCTGGGCGATGTCGGAGTCGGTGCCCTGTTCGAAGGTCAGGGTGATGGTGAGATTGCCCGCCGAATCGCTATTCGACGAGAAATAGCGCAGATTATCGATGCCCTTGAGCTGCTGCTCGATGACCGTTGTGGTGGTCTTCTCAAGCGTGGTGGCGTCAGCGCCGGGATAAATGGTTTGAATGGCGATGGCAGGCGGCGCGATCTCCGGAAATTGCGATATCGGGAGCGTGCGGATTGCGAGCACGCCGGTTAGCATCAGGATGATGGCGATGACCCATGCAAAGATGGGGCGGTCGATGAAAAAGCGGGACATCGCTTACTTTCCCGCCAGCTGCGAGTTGCCAGATACGGGCGCCCTGGGCGTAACGGAGCTTCCCGGCTTCGCCTTCAGGAGACCGTCGACGATCAGGCGGTCACCCGGCTTCAGCCCGCTCGTGATCACCCACCGGTCGCCAAGCGCACGGTCGGTTGCGACGATCCGCTGCTCGACCTTGTTGTCCCTGTTTACGATCAGCGCTGTCGGCTCGCCGCGCTCGTTGCGGGCAATGCCGCGTTGTGGCGCAAGGATCGCGTTCTGGCGCACACCGTCGATAAGGCGTGCCCGCACGTACATCCCGGGGAGCAGCATGCCGTCGGCATTGGGGAAGGATGCTCGTAACGTCACAGCGCCAGTGGTCTGATCGACGGTGACTTCGGAAAACTGCAGTCGTCCCTCGACAGGGTAGGTCTTGCCGTTAGGCAGCACCAGTGCGACGCGGGCGCTGCCGTCGTCCCGCACGACCCCGCCAGCCTTCATCGCCTCCTTGAGTTCGAGAATTTCGGCGGCAGACTGGGTGACGTCGACATAAACACGATCGGTTTGCTGAATTATCGCGAGGGGGTCTGGCTGACCCGCCTGGACCAGTGCGCCTGGGGTGAAGCGCGAGCGTCCGATCCGTCCCGAGATAGGTGCCCGGATCTGTGTGAAACCAAGATTGACTTGTGCTGCGTCAACAGCAGCGCGCTGCGCTGAAACGTCCGCCCGGGCCTGTCGCGCCGCAGCATCCGCATTATCGGCCTCCTGGCGACTGACAGCATTGATGTTGACCAGTCCGCGATATCGTTCGGCTTGAAGACGGGTCGCGTCGATTGCGGCCTGCGCGCGAGCAAGGCTACCCTGGGCCGTACCTAAAGCGGCCCTGTAGGGCGCATCTTCGATCGCATAGAGAACTTGTCCAGCGTGGACGATGGCGCCTTCCTCAAAGAGGCGTCTGCGAATCACTCCGCTGATCTGCGGGCGCACCTCGGACGTCTCCACCGCCGTGACGCGTCCAGGCAACTCACTCATGAGGACCGCCGGCTCGCTCTTGAGCGTAACCACGCCGACTTCAGGCGGTGCAGTCTTCTCAGGCTCCTGCGCCCCGCAGCCTGCCAGCAGGATGACGCAAGAAAGGAGGGGGAGGGTGGTTCTTTTGTGAGGGACCATCGGATTTCCTGTCAGCACATGTAGGAGTGAGCGCTCATTCTCATGATGCGCTGCAATAGTCTTTCCCCGCCAGAGCGCAACGGAAAAATAGATTGGTCTGACTTTTGAAGATGGCCCAGGATTGAGCGAGGATGTTCGATTTGCACTGATCATCACGGCAAGCGGCATCACCGGCTGGCGGGTTGCTTGCTTCGTCGGGGCGAATGTGGAGTGATGATGGGTGCGCCGCGGCCGGCCGCGTTCACGGCTTGACCCTGGAGGGCGATGTACCTATCCAGTTCACGAACGGAGTGAGGGCTCACTCAAAACGAAATGGGAAGCCTCATTGCGGGGAAGTCGCTGAAAGCGGCGCCACCTCCCGATGATAGTCCTCTCTTCCGACCTGTCGCTCGGACGGACAAAAGCAGGGATTTCAGTGTGCCCTACCAGTTTGTTCTCGTCGTGCAAGACGACAGCTCGCGGCCCTGTTGCTTACAATTGGCTGGACAGCAATCGTCGTCGCTGCTCTTCGACGGCAAGTCGGACTGGGTATCCTTGGGCGGCTGGTTTTTCTGGGCGCGGCAATCTCCACCGTCATTGCCGGACTCGCGATGATCCTTCTGCCACACTCGGCTGTCGGGCCTTCCTGGCTCATCGGTCTCGCAGTAGACGCCTATCTCATGGCGGGCTTTCGCGCGCGTCAGTCGCTGCGACAGGCTGATCGGTCCGCCTCGATCATGTCGGCCATGCTTCAATGCATGCTTTGTTCGATCATCGTTTTCGCAGCGCGAACCACGGCGATTTGAAAAGAGGCTTTCAACCCGTGCCGTTACGCTCCTAGCCTATGCAAGCTCATCGGCACGGCCTCAGTATCGAGCGCCGTTACCGGGGTGTCCTACATCAGTCCCAAAGATCGCATCATCAACGTTGCTGTGGTCTGACTGGCCTTCTCGATGTCCGCGCAAGGCGCAATAGCAGGTCGATGCCCCAAGCCGATAAAGCAGGCCATCATAATATCGGCGTAGCTATCAAGTTCAGAGGCCGGCAGGTCAGGGCGTGCGAGCTCGGCGAGCCTGCGCACTCCGGTTCGATAAAATGCCGTTAGCGTGTCGAGGCGCTCGGCCACGGAGGGGTTGCGCCAGGCCTCGGCCAGAATCTCAAAAAGAAGCCCGCCACCCTCATTGTGCAAAGCAATTTCCGTTATGGCCTTGATTGCCTCGAACATCGTCTGCTCACCGCGCTCGACGGCATCGAAGATTGCGTGCATCTCCGCGACACGATACTTGGCGTCCTCCTCCACGATCGCGAGTACGATTTCGTCCTTGGCCGTGAAGTGGCGATAGATCTGCCCCATGCTCACAGACGCATCGGCCGCCAATTCCGCCGTTGTCGTCGCGTGGAAGCCCTTCGCGCCGAACAAGGTTCTCGCCGCGTTGATGATTCTCTCCCGCGGGGACTGGCCGGTCGCATATTTTTTCGAAGTCTGGTTCATACCGTGATCCTGTCTGATCGACCTGCCTATAGGCGCGGCGCATGCAGCGCAATCTCTCCGGCCTCCAATCTTCGGCCCGGTGATCGGCCGTTCTTCCTCGCATATTTGCCTCTTGACCATCCGGCGATGCCGTCTCATAAGTGCAGGAGTGAGCGCTCGCTCATACTTTGAATTTCGTCAGTCGAACACGAGATTCGGTTTCACGATTTTTGAAAAGGCGAGCGTTGACGATTGGACGGCAGCTTCTCGCATTGCACGAATGCGTGGTTGCCGTGCGTCAGTCTGCCAGTCGACATCGCCTGACGGGTATTCCCTCCCTCCCGTCGAGAGCCCTTCGGGTCGCCCCAAATGTCGGCTGGCAGGCTCCTTTGGCTGACCGCAGGTCGCGCGTTCACTTGGCAGGATCGTTTGCGTTATGAGTCCCGCGGCAGAGAATATGTCGTCCCGTCGGAGAAGACGATGGCCGGTGCGATCATTGGGCCGCATCGCATGGCGCAAATCCCCGACCGTTAGCGCATCACATCCCACTCGTTTGAGCGAAAGGCTCACCGGCGCAGGGCCGTTTGGGTTCCCTGCGCGTCCCCACGGCTCGATATGTTGCACAGGAGGAGCCTTGCCCAAAGGCGGATACCTGTCCGGCGGGAAGCCGCGCCGTGTCCTTTTGCAGACATTCGTTTTTTTCACCCTTTCGGCATGTCACAACATCGATGATGGCGGGCGGAGCGACGAGGGCCGCGATCATGAGAGCATGTCGCACTATGTTCCGCCTTCGGTCGCCAGAACGATTCGATATCGCTGTGACGACGGCAGTGAGATCTCGGTCGATGTTTTCGACGATAATCAAACTCTGTTTCTCCGCGACGTGGCCGGGTTTGCGAAGCTTAAGGCCGAGCGGGAAGGGGCTCCATTCTCGGGAAACGGCATCACGTTCATGGTCACGCGCGGGACCGGGATCCTGAATCGTCCTGGCGCCAAAGCCGTGCGTTGCAAATCATGAGGCGATCGAGTGATCCGGCGGGTCCGATCAGCTTCGCGCGATCTTGCTGCTCCGCTTTTGGGAACTATCGCAGGTTTCGGGCCCCGGAACTCAACACGCTCAGCCACGCGGCGCCAAATGCGTCTTGGTTTTCCCGGTGCCGGCGGCAGACGATCCTCCTGGCCGCGCAAGACATGCGCAACAGCTTACCACTTCATCGGAGAGGAGATAATCGTGTCGCTTCAGGATATCGTTGTCTATTTGGAAGACCTGCCTGAGGGCCAGTCAAGACTGGAATATGCCGCTGCCCTTGCGGCACGGTTCCATTCCCATCTCTCGGCGGTCTTTGTCGCCGACGCGCTCGAGTTGCACCGTTATTCTGGCTTTGCGGTGGGGACGGGCATCGCTCATATGTTCGCGCACCACAGTGAGCAGGTGCGCGCCGCTGCAGCGCGCTACCGAACGTTATTCGATGCAGCTCTCCTCCAGGAAGAACTGCACGGGGATTGGCGCATCTCGGACAGGGTCTGGGGTGAGGATCTAATGATCCATGCGCGCCACGCCGATCTCGCGGTTGTAGGCCCGGCCGATGGGCCATCCCGTCGCAAAACGCCATTGAGTCTGTCCGAAGACATGATCTTCGCATCGGGCAGACCCACTCTCCTCGTTCCCTCAGCATGGCGGTCTGATAGACAGGCGGATCATATCGTCATCGCGTGGAACGCGAGCGCCGAGGCATCCAGAGCGGTCGCGGGCGCGCTCCCGCTTCTGTACAGCGCCAAGCAGGTTTCCGTCGTTGTTGTCCCTCAGGCGGGCCTTCCGGTGCCGGACGGGATAGATCCGGGTAAGGCGATCGTTCGCCATCTCGGCTGTCATGGCGTCGTCGCGGACCTCTTCACCCTCGAAGGGAGCGAGGCCGGCCATATCGTCCTCGACTTTTGCATCGAACGCGACGCCGATCTTCTGGTTATGGGCGCCTATGGGCATTCCAAGCTGAGTGAAGCGATATTCGGCGGCGCGACGCGCTATGTCCTGCGTCATGCGGAAGTGCCCATTCTGCTCTCGCGATAGAGGCGGGTTCTATGTCTAGGGGTGCAGAACCGTGATCCAAGGCAATAAATTTCGTCAGGCCGGCCCTACACTGAACGCCGTTGCTGCACTGATGGGCGATGATCTTCGCATTGTGAACGACATCATCCGCAGACGAATGCAAAGCGAGGTGGCTCTGATCCCGACATTGGCAGGACACCTGATCGATAGCGGAGGTAAACGCCTTAGGCCCATGTTGACTTTGGCCTGCGCGCGTCTCGTCGGATACGAAGGCACGCTGCACCACAGCCTGGCGGCTGCGATTGAGTTTCTGCATAGCGCCACCCTCCTGCATGACGATGTAGTGGACGGATCTTCGCTGCGCCGTGGTCGCAAAACCGCCAATCTGGTCTGGGGAAATCGTGCGACCATCTTTGTCGGCGATTTTCTGCTGTCGCAGAGCTTCGAATTGATGATCGAAACGCAATCCTCTCGCGCCATCGAGCTTTTAAGCCGGGCGACGACGAAGATGGTGCGCGGCGAAATTGATCAATTGGGCGCCGCACGGCGTTTGGCAAGCAACGAGGCCGATTACTATGGCGTCATCAACGCCAAGACCGCCGATCTTTTCGCCGTTGCCTGCCGCATGGCAGCGGTGATCGCCGGGGAGAATGAGCGCCGCGAAGCGGCGTTGGATAGCTATGGCCGCAACATCGGAATAGCTTTTCAGCTCGTGGACGATGCGATCGACTATACCTCCAGCGATGCTGCCATGGGGAAAGCGGCGGGAGACGATTTTCGCGAGGGAAAGGTGACCCTCCCGGTCATCCTCTCGTACCGCGATGGCGACCCGCAGGTCCGCCGCTTCTGGCAGGACGTCATTTCCGGACGTACGCCCGCAGATGAGGCCGCGCTCGAACACGCGTTGCACCTTTTGGAGACGCGCGGCGCGATCGCAGAAACCCTGGCCCGTGCAAGATGCCATGCCGAGGCGGCAAAGAAGGCCATCCAGTATTTTCCCGATTCCGATCTGAAGACTGCCCTGATGGAAGCTGCCGACTTCTCTGTGTCGAGAACGTGCTGAATGACGCCGCAAGCTGTCGTCGGCGGACAGGCACGGCAGGCGAGCCGGTAGTGGTGCCGGCCCCGCCGACCGCGATCGTCACATGTTGGGATAATTCGGCCCACCGCCGCCTTCGGGCACGACCCAGTTGATGTTCTGGGTCGGATCCTTGATGTCGCAGGTCTTGCAATGGACACAGTTCTGCGCGTTGATTTGAAATTTGGGATCGCCGTCATCCTGGCCGACCACCTCGTAGACACCGGCAGGGCAGTAACGCTGCGCCGGTTCATCATAAAAGGGCAAGTTGTAACTGATCGGGATCGACGGATCCTTCAGTTGCAGGTGAACCGGCTGGTCTTCCTCATGATTGGTGTTCGAGAGAAACACAGATGACAGCCGGTCGAAGCTGATCTTGCCGTCAGGTTTGGGATAGTCGATCCTGGCGCAGGCGTCGCTACGCCGAATTTTCTCATTGTCGGGCTTGTGCTTCATCGTGAAGGGCAGGCCGATCCTGAGCGTGCGCATCCACATGTCGATGCCCGCCAGCAGCGTACCGATCGTGCCGCCGAATTTGCCGAGCAGAGGTTCGGCATTTTTGACCAGTTGCAGTTCCTTCGCGATCCAGCTCGACCGCAAAGCGTCCTCATACTGGGCGAGCACATCACCGTTTCGATCGGCTTGCACCGCCGCGAACGCGGCCTCGGCCGCCAACATGCCGGATTTCATGGCGGTGTGCGTGCCCTTGATGCGCGGCACGTTGACGAAGCCCGCCGAACAACCGATCAGCGCGCCGCCGGGGAAGACCAGCTTGGGGATCGACTGCCAGCCGCCCTCATTGATCGCGCGCGCACCATAAGACACGCGGCGGCCGCCCTCCAGGAACTTGCGGATCGCCGGATGCTGCTTCCAGCGCTGGAACTCTTCGAACGGGTAGAGGTGCGGGTTCCGGTAGCCGAGACCGACAACGAAACCCAATGCCACCTGGCCGTTTGCCTGATGGTAGAGGAAGCCCCCGCCATAAGCATCGGTCAGCGGCCAGCCCTGCGAGTGGATGACAAGACCCGGCTGATGCAGCGCGGGATCGATGTCCCACAATTCCTTCATCCCCAGGCCATAGACCTGCGGTTCTCTGTCGGCATCGAGTGCATAGTGGCGCTTCAATGTCTTGGTAAGGTGCCCGCGCGCGCCCTCGGCGAAGAAAGTATATTTGGCATGCAGTTCCAGGCCGGGCTGATAATCAGCCTTGCGATTGCCTTCCCGGTCGATGCCCATGTCGCCGGTTGCAACGCCCTTCACTGACCCGTCGTCATTGTAGAGGATTTCGGCTGCCGCGAAGCCGGGGAAGATCTCGACGCCCATGCCCTCGGCTAGTTCGGCGAGCCAGCGGCACAGGTTGCCCAGCGACCCGGTATAGGTGCCCTTGTTGTGCATCCAGGCCGGCGTCATGATGTGCGGCATCGCGATCTTGCCGGTTCTGGTCAGGAACCAGTGCTGGTTGTCTGTCACCGGCACGTCGGCCAGCGAACACCCCATGTCGCGCCACTGCGGGAGCAGTTCGTCCAACGCTTTGGGATCGATCACCGCACCCGAGAGGATATGGGCGCCGATCTCGGAGCCTTTTTCGAGCACGCACACAGCCAGCTCCATACCCCCGTCATTGGCGAGCTGCTTGAGCCGGATTGCCGCTGACAGCCCGGCTGGCCCGCCGCCTACGATGACGACGTCGTAGGGCATCGATTCCCGATCGCTTCCCGTCTCATTCATTGCCCATGCCGTCCATTTAACTCAACGCAAGCGCGTCTTTGCATGATCTGGGTCTCAATCTTCCGGGGCGATGGTGATCGTAAGTCCGTCGAGCACGTCGGACCAGGGGATCTGGCACGAGAGGCGGGAGACGTGTCTGCGATGCTCGGAGCTGTCGAGAAGGTCGTCTTCGTCTGCGCTCATCGCGGGAAGCTGATCGAACGAATCCTCCGCAATGAAGACATGGCACGTCGCGCAGGAGCAGCATCCGCCGCACAGCGCCATCAGTTCATCGATGCCATTCTCGCGAATTATTTCCATCACCGAAAGACCCGGCTCTGGGGTGACCCGCACCGCGCTTCCGTCTCTCGTGACAATGTTCAGTGTCGACATGGTATACCCTCAGCCCGAAAGCTTCTCTGTAAGTTCGGGCACGACCTTGAAGAGATCCCCCACAAGACCAATGTCGGCCACCTGGAAGATCGGCGCGTCCTCGTCCTTGTTGATGGCAATGATGGTCTTGGAGTCCTTCATGCCGGCCAGATGCTGGATGGCGCCGGAGATACCGACCGCGACATAGACTTCGGGCGCGACGATCTTGCCGGTCTGTCCGACCTGATAATCGTTAGGAACATAGCCCGCATCGACCGCCGCGCGGCTGGCGCCTACGCCAGCGCCCAGCTTGTCGGCGAGGGGGAAGATCACTTGCTCGAATGTCGGACCGTCCTTCAAGGCGCGGCCGCCCGATACGATGATCTTGGCCGACGTGAGTTCGGGGCGCTCGAGCTTGGCGATCTCGGCTCCGACGAAGCTTGAAAGGCCCTTGTCGCCGGTCGAGGCAACGGCTTCGACTGTGCCCGATCCACCGTCCCTGGCGGCCTTTTCAAACGCCGTGCCGCGCACGGTGATGACCTTCCTGGCGTCGCTTGACTTGACCGTCGCGATTGCGTTTCCGGCATAGGTCGGGCGGGTGAAGGTGTCGTCGCTCTCGACCGATAGGATTTCGCTCACCTGCATGACATCGAGCAGCGCGGCAACGCGCGGCGCGATGTTTTTGCCGTTCGACGTGGCGGGCGCGACGAATGCGTCGTGGCTGCCCATCAACTCAACGATGAGCGGCGCGACATTCTCGGCCAGCGCATGATCGAATGCCGCGTCGTCGGCGACATGGACCTTGCCTACGCCGGCGATCCTGGCGGCTTCGGCGGCGACGCCGTCCACGCCCTTGCCGGCGACGATCAGGTGAACTTCGCCGAGCTTCGACGCGGCAGTGACGGCGGAGAGGGTGGCGTCCTTGACGGCGCCGGCCTCATGCTCAACCCATACGAGAGTTTTCATCTTTTCAATCCTCTATCCCCGTTCGGGCTGAGCCTTGTCGAAGCCCTGTTCTTCTTGAAAAGGACTGTCCTTCGACAAGCTCAGGACGAACGGAATTGAAACCTGCCTCAGGCGGCGACGCCCATGACCTTGAGCTTGGCGACCAGCTCGTCGACGTCGGCGATCTTGATGCCGGCGGTGCGCTGGGGCGGTTCGACGACCTTGAGCGTGGTGAGGCGCGGGGCGACGTCGACGCCGAAGTCGGCGGGTGCCTTGGTCGCGAGCGGCTTCGATTTCGCCTTCATGATATTGGGCAGCGAGGCGTAGCGCGGCTCGTTGAGGCGCAGGTCGGTGGTGACGATGGCGGGGGTCTTCAGCTTGACCGTCTCCAGGCCGCCGTCGACTTCGCGCGTCACGTTGACGGTGTCGCCGTCGACTTCCACCTTGGAAGCGAAGGTGCCCTGCGCCCAGCCGAGCAGCGCGGCCAGCATCTGGCCGGTCTGGTTGCTGTCGTCGTCGATCGCCTGCTTGCCCAGGATGACGAGGCCGGGGGCCTCTTCCGCGACGATCTTGGCGAGCAGCTTGGCGACGCCGAGCGGCTCGACCTCATCGTCGGTCTGGACGAGGATCGCGCGGTCCGCGCCCATGGCGAGCGCGGTGCGCAGCGTTTCCTGCGCCTTGGCAACGCCGATGGAGACCGCGACGATCTCCGTCGCCTCGCCCTTTTCCTTGAGGCGGATGGCTTCCTCGACCGCGATTTCGTCGAACGGGTTCATCGACATCTTGACGTTGGCGAGGTCGACGCCTGTCCCGTCGGCCTTCACGCGGGGTTTCACATTGTAGTCAATCACCCGCTTAACGGGCACGAGGATTTTCATAAGAAACCTCCAAAAGTGATAATGGTCTAACCATTATGTGTGACTATGGTAGAGGTCAAGAAGCTTTAGGCAGTTCGATGCCCGCTGTGGTAGCGGAAGGAGGCATCTCTTGGACATGAAACTGGACTCAGAACGGATGATATCGAAAATTTCGGCGGATGAGCTGGGCTTCGCTCCCATAAAAACGCAGCGCGCCTTCGAGGTCATCTGCGAGCAAATTCGGGCACGTCTCGCCAGCGGCCTGCTCAAATCCGGCGACAAGCTTCCGGCCGAACGCGAGCTTGCCGCCGAGTTTCAGGTGAGCCGCAGCGCGCTGCGCGAAGCGCTGCGCAGTCTTGAGGTGGCGGGCATCATCCGGAATGTCAAAGGGGTCAAGGGCGGCGCGTTCATCCAGTCGGCCGAGCCCGACCGCATCGTGCAGGCGATGCAGGACTATGTGCATCTGGGAAACGTCTCGCTCGATGAGCTTACCGAAGCCCGTCTCGCCATCCAGGACATCATCATAAGGCTTGTCTGCGAACGCGCCACAGAGGCTGATTTCATCGAGCTCGAGGCGGTGGCCGAGCGGACCCGTCGTGAAACGACGGTGGATGCGCGCTACGAGTGTGCCGTACAATATTATGCGGTGCTCGCCCGGGCCACGAAAAATCGCATGTTCGGGATCTTCGTCGATTCCCTCTCTGCCATTCTGCACGAATTTGTGCGCGGACCTGATTATGAGACGCTGCAGAAATCGCTGATCGAATCGCGATTCAGGCTTATCGGGTATCTGCGCAAACGTGACGCCGAGGCTGCTGCGAGCGAAATGCGGCGGCATCTTGAGCGGGTACATCGTCACGTACGAAAGAATCTCAAAGCTGCCGCGAAGCCCAATCAGGAAACCACCGAGGCGACCCGCGGCTCTCGCAAGGCGCGTTGACCGGACGCCTACAATCCTTCAATAGGTAGGACCATTCAATCTATCTATTCGACAGGTGATGTGATGACCGACTCTGCTGGAAATGAGAGCCACGGCGCACTCGACGAGGTCCGTGTACTGGATTTCACGAGCGTGATGGCGGGACCCTTCGCGACCCGGATGCTCGCAGATCTCGGCGCGGATGTCGTGAAGATCGAATCGCTCGACGGCGATCAGGTGCGTTCCCGCCCTCCCGTTCGGGAAGGCTGCAGCGCCTATTTCGGTCATCTGAACGCAGGCAAACGCAGCATGGCCTGCAATCTCAAGTCGCCCAAGATTCGCTCCCTTATCCTTGACCTCGTCAAGCGCTTCGACGTTGTCGTCGAGAACTTCCGCCCTGGCGTCATGCAACGGTTCGGGCTTGATTATCAGGCGTTGTCCGCGATTAATCCACGGCTCATCTATTGTTCGATCTCGGGCTATGGGCAGCAGGGCCCCAAGGCGCACCATCCGGCTTATGCGCCGGTCATCCACGCGACCAGCGGGTTCGACATGGTCAACATGCACTATCAGGATGACGCATCGCGCCCGGCGGCCAGCGGCATCTTCATCGCCGACGTGCTGGGGGGCGTTCACGCTTTCGGCGCTATCCAGGCCGCGCTCTACCAACGAGAGAAGACCGGCAAGGGCCAGTATATCGACCTGTCCATGCTGGAGGCGATGGTCGGAATGCTGGTCTATGAGACGCAGGAGGCTCAATTCCCCGGTGGTGCGCGCCGGCCGCTGTACACGCCGCTCAAGACCCGGGACGGCTTCATCATGATCGCGCCAACCAGTCCTCGCAACTTCGAGCAGCTCAGCGATGCGGTGGGACATCCCGAATGGCGGGAGGATCCAAGATTTCGGACCGTTGCCGACCGCAATGCGAATTGGGCGACCCTGCTTGCTCTCGCCGAGGAATGGACCTGCCTGCGATCGTCTGAGGAGGCTGAGGAGATTCTGTCCGGGCACGGCGTACCATGTGGCCGCTACCGTGAAATGGCCGAGGTTCTCTCCGACCCACAGCTTGCCGCCCGCCAGGCTCTCACAACCATCAGCGATGCTGCGGGCCCCTATGCCGTTCCCAACCCGCCGTTCAGGATGAGCGGCTCGCGCGTGGAGGCTCGAAACCTCGTCGCGAGCCTGGGCCAGCATGGGCGCGCGCTTTTGACGGAGGAGCTTGGCGTGTCCCGGGACGACCTCGATGCCCTGCAAGCCGCAGGACAACTGATCTGACAAAAAAGGGGGAGGCCATCGGCGCTCCCCCTTTTCCCTTAGCGAAGCAACTCGCGGGCGATGGTGTTGCGCTGGATCTCCGAAGAGCCCTCATAGATCCGGGTGATGCGGATATCGCGATAGAGCCGCTCGACTGCAAAGCCCCGACAATATCCGCTGCCGCCGAAAATCTGGACGGCGGTATCGACGGTGCGGCTGCCCGCTTCGGTCGCGAAAAGCTTTGCCATCGATGCCAGTTCGCGGCTCTTGTCTCCCTGATCGTAACGCCAGGCAGCGTCGAGCAGGATCAGGCGAGCAGCGCGCATGTCGGTGGCCATATTGGCGAGATAGTGGCGGATCGCCTGGAATTCGGAGATGACGCCGCCAAAAGCGGGGCGGACTTTCGATTCATCGATCGCCAGCTCCAAGGCATATTCGCCCATACCGACGGCTGTTGCGCCGACGTTGATCCGCCCTTCATTGAGTCCCTCGAGGGCATAGCGGAAACCCTGTCCTTCTTCGCCGAGCAGCGCGTCGGCCGGAACTTGACATTCATCGAAGCTGAGTTCGAACACGCCGGGCGTCGCGGTGCCCATCAGCTCGATCGTGCCGGTAACGGCGAAGCCGGGCGTGTCGGCCGGCATCAGGAAGGCGGAGATACCGTTGCGGGCGCCCGCCGTCTTGTCCGTGTAGGCGTACACGATGATGTGTTTCGCCTTCTTGCCGTTGGAGATATAGGTTTTGCTGCCATTGATGCGCCAGCCATCGGCGTTGCGAACCGCGGTTGTACGCATGGAGCCCGGGTCGGAGCCGCTATTGGGTTCGGTCAGCGCAAACGCGATCGGAATTTCACCTGTCGCCATGCCGGGCAGCAGGGCAGCACGCTGTTCGTCGCTCGCATGATGGATGATGTTCTTGGCGCCTGGCCCCATGAGGGGTCTCAGTTCCGTCCAGAATTGAGGGGGGAGTCGGGCAAGCTCGATCTGCACCGCCGCCTGGGCCAGCGCACCGAGGCCCAGGCCGCCATATGCCTCCGGCAGCGCCATGCCGAAATAGCCGTTATCGACCAATGTCTGGCGAACGATCGGCGGAACTACCCCGGTGGCCTGGAACTCGGCTTCATAGGGAAGCAGATCGCGAACGATGGTTCGCGTAACATCACAAAATTCCTTGATGTCATCGGGGAGTTCAAAATCCATGACAATATCTCCGGTCATTGAGCGTTGATGGAAGGACCGGGCTTGGCTAGCATCTGTTTAATGGTCCGTCCATTTAAAATTTGTTTGGCTAGAGGCGTCACCTGGGATAGGCCTGCGCTCTGATGGCTGCCGACCCATTCGACATAAACCTGCGCCACCTGCGCGCTCTGATCGCCATCGAAGAGCATGGCAGCATCACGGCGGCCGCCGATGCCGTTAGTCTTTCGCAGCCTGCCTTGACGCAGGGCCTGGCGAAGCTCGAACGGCAATTCGGCTACACCTTCTTCGAACGGCGTTCCGGGGGGATGGTCGCCACGGCCATGGGGCGCATCGTTGTTGCACGGGCGCAAGCCGCGATCGAACATCTCTCGGCCGGAGCCAAGGGACTGTCAGCCGCATTCCTGCATCCGGATCGGCTGATGACCATGACCCAGCTTCGCGCGCTGCTGGCCGTCGCGGAAGCGGGTAGCTTTGCGGGCGCCGCGAATGTCACGGGGCTTTCGCAGACGGCCGTTCATCGAGCGGTCGGTGATCTGGAGCAGATCATCGGCGCGACGATCGTCGAGCGTCGTGGCCGTGTCGTCTGGCTCAACGCGGCGGGAAAGCGTCTCGCGCGAGGAACCCGCCTCGCGCTTGCGGAGATTTCGGCTGCGATCGTCGAGCTGGCGATCGATGGCGGTGGTGGAAGCGAACAAATCTCGTTCGGCGCGTTGCCGCTGTCCCGGCCACTGCTGGTCCCGGCCGCGATGGCGCAAATGGTGCGTGCCGAGCCGCGCGCCGCCTTCAAGATCCTTGAAGGCAGTTGGCGTGAACTGGTCGAACCGCTGCGCGACGGAGTTATCGACATGATCGTCGGCGCGCTTCGTCCCTATGAGATCGCAGATCTTTACCAGTTGCCGCTGGTTGAAGATCGACTGATCGTCGTTGCCGGCAGCCAGCATCCTCTTGTGGGGCAGGAGAATCCTTCCATGGAGCAACTCGCGTCCTATCCCTGGGTCGTATCACCGCCCAGCACGCCCTCCCGGGAGCAATGGGAACGCGTTTTCAAAGGGGCTTCTATGCCCGCAACGCCGATCGAGTGCAGTTCGGTGATGATCATAGGCCGACTGCTCTGGGAAACGAATTTCCTAACGCTGCTGTCGCCCGATCAGGTGGCACTCCAGATCCGAAGCGGACTTCTCGCGCAGATCGGCCAGCCTCTGGAAGGCACCAAGCGAACCGTCGGCATCACCACGCGTCGCAGTTGGCGGCCGACGGCAACGCAGCGCCGCTTTCTCGACATGCTCCGGGAAGCCGCGACGCAAATGCGATCCGAGGAGAACCAGCCCGGTCTGCGAGACTCAGGCTGGCTGTGAGAGGTTATGGTTTAGTCCAGCTTGATCCAGACGGCCTTGGTCTCGAGATACTCCTCGATATGATGCGGGCCTGACTCCCGGCCGAAGCCGCTCATGCCGTAGCCGCCAAAAGGTACGCCTGGATCAAGCACCTGATAGCAATTGACCCATACAGATCCGGCGCGAATGCCGCGAGCCATGCGATGCGCTGTGGCAAGGTCGCGCGTCCACACACCACTGCCAAGACCGAACTCGGTTGCATTGGCGCGCTCCAGAACTTCTTCGATCGTATCGAAGCTGAAGCTTGCAAGGACCGGACCGAAAATCTCCTCGCGCGCGATCGTCATCGTGTCCGACACATTGTCGAAGATGGTAGGTTGGATGAAATACCCACCGTCATAGCCGGTGCCCGAAAGACGCGCGCCGCCGACCAAGGCACTTGCGCCTTCAGCTACAGCGCCTTCCATGAAGCCGAGGATCTTTTCCATCTGAGGGCCTGAGACAACCGGCCCGATCTGTGTCTGCGGGTCCAGAGGATCGCCGACCTTCATCGTCTTCGTGAACGCGGCGAGGCGCTCCATGAATTCTTCGCGGATCGAGGAGTGGACATAGAGGCGGGTGCCAGCCGAACATATCTGCCCTGAATTGGCGAACACGGCCATGGCCGCTGCCGGCACCGCCTTGTCGAGGTCCGCATCTGCGAAAACGATGTTGGGGGACTTGCCGCCCAGTTCCACGCTCACACGCTTCATGGTAGGCGCGGCCGCGAGCAGGATTTTCTCGCCCACGCCGGTCGAGCCGGTGAACGCGATCTTGTCGACACCAGGATGAGCGGAAAGGGCGGCGCCGGCGTCGCCCTTTCCCGTCACGATGTTAATGACGCCCTCGGGGACCCCCGCTTCAAGGCACAATTCGCCGAAGCGGAGCGCCGAAAGCGGCGTTTGCTCTGCCGGCTTCATGACCAGCGTACAGCCGGACGCCAACACCGGACCGGCTTTCCAAACCGACATGCCGATCGGACCATTCCAGGGATTGATTGCAGCGACCACGCCAATCGGCTCCTTGAGCGTATGTGAAAGCACGTCGCCCGGCGCCGAATTGTCCAGCGTTTCGCCTGAAATCAGCGTCGCCTGACCGGCATAGTAGCGCAGCAGCGCGCCAGCGCGCACCTTTCCGAGCACGGTACGGCTGTAGGGCGCACCCAGGTCCAGCGTGTCGAGCATGGCGAGCTCATCGTAATGCTGCTCGACGAGGTCGGCGAGCCGCAGCATGATGCGCTGACGCTCTGCGCCCTTCATGCGGGCCCACGGGCCAGTGAGTGCGGCGCGAGCGACCTTGACGGCGCGATCGACATCTTCCGCGCAACCGTGCGCCACCATCGCAAGCAGGTCACCGGTCGCAGGGTTGCGCGTCTCGAACCTCTTTCCCGAAAGGGCAGGGACGCGCTGGCCACCGATCAGCATATCCTGTTCGGGTGTGTCGAGCAGGGCGGGGCGGGGAGGAATGGTCATCATATGCATGGGGCTCTCCTGTTCTGGTTCAGGCGGCTATGTTCGATTGAACGGCATCTTCGAGGATGAAGCGGGCGGCGCGCTCAGCGATCATCATGGTCGGCGCACTGGTATTGCCGCTTATGATCTCGGGCATGACAGAGGCATCGACGACGCGCAGGCCGGCGACGCCGCGGACCCGTAGCCGGCCATCGACCACGGCCATTGGATCGCTGTCGGGGCCCATCTTGCACGTGCCCGTGGGATGATAGGCGGTATTGACGATCTTGCGCAGCGCCGCATCGATCTCTGCATCGCTTTGATGTTGCGCACCCGGCTCGATCTCATTGCCGGTCATGGCGGCGAGGGCGGGCTGGGCGAAGATGCGTCGCGCCTCGCGGAAGCCGGCGATCAGCGTTTTCATGTCATAGGGGTCGGCGAAGAAATTGGGGTCGATAACCGGTTTGTCCTCCGGCCTGTTGCTCGCCAGGCGGACAGATCCCGCACTTTTGGGGCGCAACAGCTGTATGAGGCCCATATAGCCGTGCCGCCGCGGGACTGATCGCGCGTCGAGCTTCAGCCCGACCAGGAAGGTAATCTGGATGTCGGGGCGCCCGGATCCATCGGTGCAGAGGAAGCCGCCGCATTCCGCGACGTTGGAGGCCAACATGCCTTCCCGCTTCGCCAGATACCTGAAAGGGCTGGCAAGGATGCGGGGAAGAGCCTTGGGCGAAACCGCATAGGATTCGCCCGAAGGATTTTCCATTGCGACATGAACGGTGGGATGATCCTGCAGATGCGCGCCCACCCCCGGAAGGTGATGAACAGGCTTGATCCCCATCTCGCGCAGATGCTCTTCGGGCCCGACGCCCGAGAGCAGGAGCAGCTGCGGCGAATTGATGGCGCCAGCGCACAGGACAATTTCACGGCGCGCTGAGATCGTGCTCCGCGTACCGCTCTGCTCGATCTCGAGGCCAGTTGCGCGGCCGCGGTCGAAGAGGATGCGGCGGACCAGCGTGTCGGCCATGACGGTCAGATTGGGCCGGTGCAGGGCAGGATGAAGGAAAGCGCGCGCGCTGGAGAGACGCGTGCCGTTTCGCTGGTTGAGATCGTAGCGGCCAAAGCCGTCCTGTCTTTCGCCTGCAAAATCATCGTTGCGATGATGGCCGGCTTCAACCGCCGCGTCGACGATAGCGGCGGCGATTGGATTGAAGGAGCGCGGTTTCTCGACATCGAGTTCGCCGCCCTTGCCGTGCCAGGGCTTGTCACCTTCATGGTAATTCTCGACCGCCTTGAAGGCGGGCAGCACAGTGTCATAGGACCAACCGGTATTGCCGGCCTGTTCCCAGGCGTCATAATCCGCCTTCTGGCCCCGGATATAGACACCGCCATTGATCGCGCTGCAGCCTCCGAACAGCTTTCCGCGTGGAAAATTGATCTGCCGGTTACCAATTGCAGCGTTGCCGCTGAGCTGCTGTTTCCAGTTATATTTCTCATGCGGCAGCAGGAAGATATTGCCGACGGGCATCGCGGTCTTCAGGTTCACCGGCCACTTCCTGTCCGATGGTCCCGCCTCGATCAGGGCGACGCGAATGGCTGGGTCGGCTGACAGGCGGTTCGCCATCAGGCTGCCGGCTGAACCTGAGCCGATTACGATATAGTCGAAGTCACTCATGCGTTTGCGTCCTGCCGGCCGAGACGGGGGACATGGCCCCGCACGGTGATGAAACCAATGGCGTTGACCAGCATCAGGCCGGAGAGGACGCCGAAGAAACCCAGATTGCCGCCGCCGATCAGGCTGGCGCCGGCCACCGCGCTGACGATCGCGCCTGCACGTCCCGCAGCACCCATCAGGCCCAGCCCCCGGGCACGCACGGCGGTGGGGAAGGCATGTGCTCCGACCGCGAACATGGCCGACTGTGCGGCGCTGGCGAAAAGGCCGAGAGCGCCGAGGCTGGCGAGGACGGCGGGCTCGTTCCGCCCGCCTTCGATGGGGAGCAGGGCGAGGACGGCGCAAACAACCGCGCCAATGACTGCCATGAAGATAAGCGTGGGACGCGAGCCGAGCCGGATGATTGCAAGAGAGGCAAACATCGCGCCGATTGTGCCGCCGACGTTGAAGCTGGTGAGGCCCAGGCTCGCGGTCTGGAGACCGAAGCCCGCGCTGAACAGCATCGTGGGTGCCCAGTTGAACATCAGGTAGATCATGAACATGCCCGAGAACATCGCCAGCGAGAGGGCAAGGCTGTCCCGCAGCAATGCACCCCTAAGAAGAGCGCTGAACGGAGCGTGCGGCGCCTGCCCGCCACGGCCGGGTGGCTGCACGGCCGCCGGGTCGGGATGCCGGATGCGACGCAGGATGGCGTCGAGCTCGACGCGGCGGTCCGGGCGCTGGGCGAGGTAACGCGGGGATTCCGGCAGGATGAACCAGAGAAGAGTGACGAAGGCGAGGGTGATGATGCCACCCAGATAAAACAGCCAGCGCCATCCCAGCACCGGCAATATCGCCGCTGCGGCGACACCGCCCAATATGCCGCCGATCGACACACAGACTACCCCGAAGGTAACGGCCACGCTGCGCCACCGCGCCGGCGTGAATTCAGCGATCATGGCGCTCGCCGTGCCGGGAACGCCTCCCAGGCCGACACCGGCTATCGTCTTGAGGAGGGCGACATGCCATAGTTCGATGGAAAAGCCCGTGGCGAGCGTCGCGACGCCGAAAATCGCGACGCCAATCAGCAGGGCTCCGCGTCGCCCGAACCGATCACCAATCGCGCCGGAGGTCAGCGTGCCGATACCCATGCCAACAAATCCCAGGGCGAAGACAAAGCCAAGGGCATCGCGGCTGATGCCCCACTCCTTGAGCAATGAGGGGGCCGCAAGACCAAGCATTTGGTTGTCGAGACCGTCAAGTATGACGGTCGCAGCGATCATCAGGACCGCCCAAATCTGATATGAGGACAGGGGCAATGCATCGAGCATGCCCTCTCCCTCCTGTCTCATTGCGATACCTGCCAACGGCTTCTCCTCAGTGGGGATCATTGCCCCTTTTTATCATTCATCGGCCACCTATCCCTGGCCTCTTGCCGGATGCTAGATGTCGAGCACCAGGGTGGGCGTTTTCGATCCCGAGCAGCAGACCATGATCGACGTATTGGCCGCCTTCTCCTCGTCGGTCAGGAAATGATCACGATGATCTGGAATGCCATCCAGCACCTTGACCTGGCAGGTGCCGCAAACCCCCTCGGCGCAGGCAAAACCAATATCCACACCGGCACTTAGCAGTGCGTCGAGCATGGTCTCACCCTCCTCGACGGTGATGGTCTTGCCGCTTTTTGTCAGTTCCAACGTATAGCCGCCATCGGTCGCAACTTCCGTGTCGGCCGAGAAATACTCGATATGGGCGTGGCCCTTCGGCCGCGCTGCGTTCACCGCGACGAACGCATCCAGCATGCCCGACGGACCGCAGCAGTAAAGATGGGCATCGGCGGGGGCAGCGTCGCAGATCGCGCGCAGATCGAGACGTTGCCCACCAGGGATCGAATCGAACACGATGTGCGCCTGCGGGAAATTCTCCACGCGATCGACATAGGCCGCCCGTTCGGGAACCGCGGCGACATAGTGCAGTTCCCAGCTGCGGCCCAGGGCCTCGAGGCGGGAGACCATCGACAACATCGGCGTTATGCCGATACCGCCACCGATCAGCACGGTGTGCGCTGCCGATTCCTCAAGCGGGAAGTTATTCTTGGGTTCCGAGATTTCCAGTATCTCGCCGACCCGCCATTTCTCATGAATGTGGCGAGATCCGCCGCGGCTGTCGATCGTATGATGCACCGCAATCTCGTAATAGCTATGGATGGCGGGATCGTTGACGAGCGAGTAGCTGCGCGCGAGGCCAGGGGCGAGCTGCAGATCGATATGTGCGCCCGCAGTGAAGGCGGGAAGCTTTTCGCCCGGCAAAGGCTCCAGGATGTAACTGTTGATACCTTCCGCTTCCCAGCGGATATTGCGAAGCTTTACGCGCATCTACCTCTCCTCTTGGTGCGTAGCGCGCAGTGGCAATAAGTCTGAGACGCCATTGATCGACGCGCAGACCTTGCCCAACTCGTACCGTCACCTGTTCCTGATATATTGATGAAGGATTGGGACCGGTCATGGATAGCCGGTCCCGTTTAAAGCCTATTCCGCAGCCTCGATCTCATTGACCGGCCAACGCACGGCCTTGGCGAGCGCAGCCTGGTACGCTCCGGCGAGCGTATCGTTCGGATCGTGCAGGAAGGAGCCGGCGCGTGCCTTGTAGAAGACGTCGGGATTTTCGATACCCGGCGGCACCGTGCCCTTATTGGCAAACGCGCGGGCAGCCAGAAGAACCCGGCGGCGGACACGCGCGATCATCTGGTCGGTGGGCGCGAGGTTCTCGAAGCTGTGGTCGGTGATCGGACCCATGCTTTCGGTCACGGCCTGATCCTGCATCGTGATATTGGGGATGCCGGTGAACTGATGGCCGTTGCGCTGCGATTCCCGATCGATCGCCCAGTCATTGGCTTCGCTGTCGGTCGAACGCCAGCGGCCGAACCAGTCGGTCGTGTTGGGCGCATAGCTGATCTGGTCGAAGAGCGGCGTGCCGTCCTTGAGCGTTGAGTTGTAGGCGGGGTTGCCGGCGTCCACGCCGCAGGTGATGTCGAAAAGCATCGAATGCTCATCGTCCATCGGCACCCATGCGCGGGCGATGGCGCGGCTGACGAAGCGGTTATTGGGCGTCTGCGTCCAGAAGGGGAACATATAATGGGCAATGCGCCAGCTCATCTGGCCATCATCGTTCGGACGGTAGCCGCCATACATGACGCCCCAGTCGGACTGGGCGACTTCATATTCCGGTGCGCGGTTGAGCACAGTCGGGCGCATCGGATGGTCAGGTTCGAGATCGTCTGCTTCGATGCCGCCGACGTGGAGGAAGCCGACATGGCTGGTGTCGATATCTCCCTCGAGCGCCTGAAGCCAGTTGCAGTCGCGCTGCAGACACCAGATCTCGGCTTCGGGGTGCATCGTCGCCTCGATTTCCGGGAGCGGCGGCGGGGCCGCCTGGTTCTCACCCATATAGACCCAGATCAGGCCATTGGCCTCATAGGTCTTGTAGGCCTTGGCGTGCACCTTCTCCTTGAAATCCATGCGCGCGGGAACGGACGGCATATCGACGCACTTGCCGTCGACGTCGAACTTCCAGCCATGATAAACGCAGCGGATGCCGTTTTCCTCATTGCGACCGATGAACAAGGAGGCACAGCGGTGAGGGCAGCGATGGTCCATGATGCCGACCCGACCCGAACTGTCGCGGAAAGCGATCAGCTTTTCGCACAGGATCATCAGGCGAACCGGATCGCCATCAGCCGTCACTTCCGACGAAAGGCATGCCGGCAACCAATATTGCCGCATGAACGTCCCCATCACCGTTCCGGGACCTACCCGGGTCATATCTGCGCTGTCTGTCGATTGCATGATTCAGGCTCTTCCTTGACGTTTTGATGAACGCTTGCGCAGTGACCTTATCTCAAGCCACAGCGAGGCGCGGAAATTCCAATCATCATCGGATAGCCCGCGTCTCTGGCTGCCTCTAATCGGAACTTGGTCGTACCATTCAAAAACCGGGACGTAGCTATTGCCGCTTGCTTCAACTTGCTGTCTTACCCCGTGACCCAAGGCGAAAAATCGCCCACACACACAGGGGAGATGCTCGGCAATGCCTTTCAATCACAAGCTTTATTCCGCGCTCGCAGGCGTCATGCTTGCTGGTATTTATGGACCTGCTGCGGCTCAAACGTCCGCAGATGATCAACAACAGGACAATGCGCAGCAGGAGCAGGTGGCGGGCGACATCATCGTCACGGCGCAGCGGCGCGAATCGACCGTCCGGGAAGTGCCCTTTTCGATCGCGGCCTTCGGCGGCGAGGCGCTGCGCAATAGCC
This sequence comes from Sphingobium baderi, assembly GCF_001456115.1. NCBI lineage: Bacteria > Pseudomonadati > Pseudomonadota > Alphaproteobacteria > Sphingomonadales > Sphingobiaceae > Sphingobium > Sphingobium wenxiniae. The sequence continues at coordinate 1,521,028 of NZ_CP013264.1, forward strand.
AGGTTTTCAGTCCGACGGCACTCACGCAGCAAATGCCGGGAATTACCATCAACACTTCAGACAAGTCGCTATCGATTGTCGCGATCCGTGGCAATGTCTCCACGTTCCGTACCGCCACACTGGACACGCCCGTCGCCTATTTCATGGACGACGTCTACTATGTCTTCAACAACGACCTCAACGCCAACTTCTTCGATACCGACCGTGTCGAAGTGCTTCGCGGGCCGCAAGGAACATTGTTCGGGCGAAATGTCGTGGGCGGCGCAATTGCGGTCATCACCAACAATCCCGCCTTCAAGGATGACTATTTCTTCCAGGTCACAGGCGGAAATGGCGGCTTCATCCGCACAGAGGGCATGGTCAACGGCACACTGGTGGACGATAAGATTGCGGCGCGTTTCGCCTTCAGTACCGAGAGTTCCGATGGACTTATCGACACGCCCAATCAATCCGGCAGCTATGGGAAGACCGATGGCTATGCCATGCGCGGCAAGCTTCTGTTCGAGCCGACAGACACGCTGAAGATCATTCTGTCGGGCGACTATAGCTTCACGAAGGGTAATGGTGGTGCCATCAGCCTGGGGGTTGGCGGTGTCCAGCGGATTCCCGCCACCTTTGGAAGCTATGATGACAGCGAGTGGACGAACAACGACTATGCTCGATCGCCCTATCGGCAGCGACTGCGCGGTGGCTATTTACGCGGCGATCTTGACCTGCTGGGCGGGACGCTCACGTCCATAACCGGCTATCGCATGAATGACAGCCGCGCGATCAACGACGATGTGCCGGTCGCGACCGTCGTGCCCGTTTTCGACCGCAGACAGGTGGTCAAGAACCGAAGCTTCACGCAGGAAGTCCGCTTCGCGTCCGCGCCCGGCCGCTTTTCTTATGTGGTCGGCGCCTACTTCCTGTCGGCGGACGTTTCGACGACGAACATCTTCTACTATAGTCCGTTGCCGGGTTCGGCAGTGAATGCCACTGTGCGGCGTAATCCCCAGGTGACCAACATCACACGCGTGCAGGATGGCAATATTCGAAGCATTGCGGTCTTCGGCGAGGGCACGTTCGAGATAACGGATCGATTGTCCCTGGTCGCCGGTGGCCGCTATACGTCTGATCGCAAGAAGATCGACTATCATGCTTTCTCGACCACCGACGCAGGGTCGATTCCCGGTTTCGGCTTTCCTGGCGAGGTGTTTGCGTCGGGCGGCAAGACTTGGGACGCTTTTACGCCCCGTGTTACGCTGAAATATGCGCCGGTCGACAAGGTCAATATTTACGCGACCTGGGCGAAGGGTTTCAAATCCGGCGGCTTTGTCGACAATGCCTACCTCAACCCGACGCTACCGCTCGAGCCGGAGAAGGCGCAAAACTACGAGATCGGCGCCAAGACCCGGCTGTTCCACAACATGCTCGACTTCAACGTCGCACTGTTCCAGCAAAAGACCAAGAACCTCCAGAATTTTTCTGGCGCGGGCGGCATTGCCCACACCTATAATGGCACGCTCAAGATGAAGGGCTGGGAAATCGAGTCGGTCCTGCGTCCGGTCGACGGGCTGCGGCTCACCGGCAATTACACCCATTTGATCGGCGAATACACGTCGTTGCGCGACCCGCTGGTCAATCTCGACTATTCGGGCAACCCGGCCAAGTTTGCGCCGCGCGACAGCTTCACGATCGGCGCAAGCTATGACCTGTCGATGGGCAATGGTGCGAAGCTGACGCCTCAGGCAGACTTCAACTATTCCAGCCGCATATCCACGGACGACGCGAACACTCTGCGCCTCTACGACAATCTCTACAACGACACGAAGGGGCGGACACTCAATGCCCGTCTCAACTATGAATCCGCCAATGGGCGCTGGACGCTTGGCATATGGGGAAAGAACCTCACCAACAACTATCAGATCGTCAACGCCGACGATATTACCGCCTTCCTTGCGATGCCTGGCAATGGCACCACCTATTGGAAGATCTTCACCAACACACCGCGGACATACGGGGTCACTTTGTCCGTGCGACCGTAAGTCCACTTCGCCCCGGGGGAGGATGCGAGTCCTTCCCCAACTCTTTCATCCCTATTCAGGATCCACCAATGGCCGACAGCTTCGATCTTCCCGCAAATGGCAGTTTCTCCTTCGATGGCCGTACGGCGCTCATCACCGGTGGCGGCCGAGGCGTTGGGGAAGCGATTGCTCGGGAGATCCATGCGGGTGGGGGCAGAGTGGCTGTGAGCGATGTCGATCTGGCGGTAGCCCAGGAAGTCGCGGACTCGCTCGATCCCAGCGGCGCAAGCGCCGTCGCTCTACAACTCGATGTCCGGGAGAAAGCAGATTTTCTTGCCGCCCGCGACCGTATCGCGTCGGAATGGGGGCGGATTGATATCGTTGTCAACAATGCAGGTTTCGCCAAGCGGACGCCCACCCAGGACATCACACCCGAAGAGTTCGACGCGATCGTCCAGGTCAATATGCGCAGCGTGTTCCTGAGCTGTCAGATCTTTTCCGAGCATATGCGGGAAAGCGGATATGGCCGGATCGTCAACATCACCTCACTCGCAGGGCAGAATGGAGGGACTGTCGCGTCGCCTCATTATGCCGCTTCAAAAGCCGGAGCGATCATGCTGACCAAATATTTCGCGCGATACCTGGCAGGAACCGGCGTAACCGTGAACGCCATCGCACCTGGACCGATCGACACTGCGAAGGCGCGGTTGTCGCCTGAGCAGATCGCTCGGGTTGAAGAGGAGGTTCCGATCGGCCGGTTCATGACGGTGAGCGAGATCGCCGCGGCCGCGGCGTTGCTCGCGTCGGATCGCGGCGGTTTCTTCGTGGGAGCCACACTCGATATGAATGGGGGGCTGTATCTGCGCTAACCCTGGGGGCGAAGCTATGTTCAAATCTCGTCCCTGTTTTCTTATGGCGATATTGGATTGCGATTGGCAAATCGATACCATGTGATCCTATCGTGCCGGAATAGTTTAATGGAGACGGCTGCGTGCGTGGATACGGGTAGTCGTTCGCCTGGCTGAGGAGAGGTCGGATGTTCATCTACAATACCTGGTATGTCGCTGCATTCGCGCATGAAGTCGCCCCCGGCAAAGTGCTTGGGCGGCGCTTTCTGGACAGGCCGGTGGCCCTATTTCGTACCGAGGATGGTGAGATCGCTGCCCTCGAGGATCGGTGCAGCCACCGGGCTATGCCGCTGAGCGCGGGCCATGTCGATGGGCAGGTGATCCGCTGCTGCTATCATGGCGTAGAGTTCGACAAGCGCGGCGCCTGTACCCGTATTCCTAATCAGTCCCGCATCCCCGCAGCCGCCAATGTGCGCTCCTATCCAGTTGTCGAGAAGGATCATCTGATCTGGATCTGGATGGGAGAAGCCGCGCTGGCCGATCCCGATATTATCATCGACAACCCCGAGCATAACGACCCAAGCTGGACGTGGCGGCCATACAACTTCCCGGTGAAGGCAAACTGGCAGCTGATCATCGATAACATCATGGACCTGACGCATGTTCCCTATATTCATGCGCGGACCATTGGCGGTAATCCCGAGCAGCATTATGGCGCCGATACGAAGGTCGAGTTCGACGGTCGCAAGGTGACCCTGCTACGCAAGATGCCCAATTCCGTCCCGCCTAAATCCTATATCGACGCAGGTGGCTTCAAGGGTCGCGTCGATCGCTGGCAGGAAGTGCGGTTCGAGCCTGGTATCGGCATGACCTGCCGGGTAAACGCGGGCGGCTGTGACGTTGGAACGGGCGCTTATGAAGGCAAGCGCGACAATGGTTTCATGCTTGCCAACAATCATTTCATCACGCCCGAGACTGAAACGACAAGCCATTATCTCTGGACGATCTGTACGACGGCGTCCAAGGAAAGCGGCGTCCCCGATGTGCTGTTCGACCAGTTTTTCGACACCATCACCGAGGACGAGGAAACACTCGCGGCGCAGCAGCTTCGGATCGATGACGAGCCAGGCCGGGCCTTTGTGGGTATCGCGAGCGATGGCGCCGTCAATCAGGCACGGCGTGTGCTTGAAGCGCTCCAAAGCGCGGAGGATGTCGGCTCGATCGCAGCCTGATCGCCGCTGGCAACAAAGGGGTGGAGCGCTATCCTGGCTGTCGCCCGTAGTGGCGGGCAACGGATGGGATTGCGTCTCGGCGGCGATTGACCCCGGATAAGATGGTTACTTCATCGACTGCTGAAGGCGAGCAAAAGTCCCGCCCACCACTCTGGCTGCTCGGAACGATCACGCTGTGCGGGACGCTCGGTATCCATATCTTCGCGCCCGCGTTGGCTCTGGCGGTGGCGGATCTCAGGGCAACGCCCGTGCAGTTGCAGCTCAGTATCAGCGTCTATGTGTGGGCGCTTGCTGTAGGCCAGCTGGTCCATGGTCCCATGGCTGATCGTTTCGGCAGGCGGCCGGTACTGCTCGGGGGCATCTTTCTCTATACAGTATCTGGCGTGGCGGCGGCGATGGCCGGATCCTCCGATGTCCTGATCGCGGCGCGCCTTGCGCAGGCGCTTGGCGGATGCTCCGGCATGGTGATCGCTCGGGCCATCGTCCGCGATGTGAGCATGAATTCCCAGGCGGCTCGCGATCTGGCTCGCCTTAACCTCGCGATCCTTATCGGTCCAGGAATCGGTCCCCTGATCGGCGGCGTTGTGGCGACGGCCTTTGGATGGCGCGCCGTTCTTCTCGTGCTCGCGCTGTTGGGGATTGTCGCCTTTCTCTCCGTGCTTATCCTGCTACAGGAAACGAACAGGGCGGGCGCGCAGCGAGGGAATATCGTCCTACATTATGCGGCGCTCGCGCGATCGCGCGCTTTTCTGGGATATGCGCTGGGCGGTGGATGTGTGACGACGAGCTGGTATGCGTTCATAGCTGCCGCGCCTTTCCTCTATCAACATCAGTTTGGCCAGTCGGCACGGGTGACGGGTGCGTGCCTTGGGATCGTTGTCATGGGCGCCTGGGTCGGCAGCTTCCTCGCGTCCCGTCTGGCATCGGCATCGCCGACGCAGCGCCTCCTGGTCCTGGGCCACTCGCTCTGCGCGCTCTTTGCGAGCGCGCTGTGCATTGTGATGATGTTCGATCTGGCATCCGCAATTGTCGTTACGGCGCTCATGTTTTTCTACACGTGTGGCGTTGGGTTGGCTGGGCCCGCCGCGCTCGCCCAGGCTACCGCGATCAAGCCAGACATGGCCGGATCCGCCTCAGGACTTTATGGCTTCTTCCAGATGGTCGTGGGCGCCGCAGCTGCTGCGTCGGTCAGTTTGGGTTCCAATCCCGGGAGGGCGGCCGCGATAGCCCTGCTGGCGAGCGCAGCGCTTGCCCAGGGGTTTTTTCTTGTCGCGCGGCGTCAGGCTCTCCCCGGTTGATTAGGGAGCACGGGCTGTTGATTTCTCAGCGCGATGGACGATCTCTCGAACCGTCCAACGCTTGGAAGGCTACGAACTTGGTTGCGAGGTTATGAACGTCTCCGATGCGATCCAACACTCGCTTCGAGCCTGACTAAGGTGCTGCAGCATCACAGCCGCCTTTCCCGAAACCGTCTGCACTGTCAATTCCAACGCTGAGACTCGCGCGCACCCGTGTTCGGTGCCTATTCAAACATCAACTCGATATTCAGTTTCAGGGATGCGATGTAATTTATACATTAATATCAATAAGTTAAAAACAATGAGGGTTCAGAAATCGTACAATGGTTAGACCGATTTATATTTGACGCTTTTTGCACGTCACGACTAAAGTAACTGCAACATCCAATACGTAATTGTCCGCAAGCGACAAGGCAGAGGGGGTAGTCTCATGGCGACGTTGTGACGACGGTCGGTTGGCGGGGTTTGCCGTCACCGAGCGCAATTCCCTCCCCATCGCAGATTGCTACGGTGGCTTGCTTCCATGTCGCGGCAATCTCCCGGCTGCAAGCAAAGCTCCGCTTGAGACCTTTCCGCCTCAAGCCGATGATTGGGCAGGTGAAACGATATTGTCGGTCCGCATGGCCCAGCGGATCAGTTCATCCCAGAGCGAAAGCCTGGAAGCAATAGCGCAGGGGCACCTGCACTTCTCTGTCTTTAATCTAATGGATTGACGCCGTGCCGCGCCTTTTGGCGATCTGGCGCAGGTTAAAACGCGCCTGGTTCTCAAAAAATATAAGAGATGCAGATACCAGAGTGTTTAGACCCTAATAGAGAATAACAATATTAATTTGGAGGGGATCATGAAAACTAAATATAACGTGCTACTTGGATCGGCAAGTCTTGCCTGCCTGCTTGCGGCCTCACCTGCGCTTGCGCAACAGCCGCAGTCTGCTGCAACGCAAATCGATACCAGCGATGCTGCCGATATTGTCGTCACTGCCAACAAGCGGCAGGAAAACATCAATAAGGTGGGCCTTAGCATCACCGCCGTCTCAGGCGAAGCGTTGCAGGATCGCAAGGTCACCTCGCTCGAGGATATCGCGAGTGTGGTTCCCGGCCTTGCCTTCGCATCGAGTACCGCCAATACGCCGATTTTCACGCTGCGCGGCGTGGGCTTCAATGAGAGTTCGCTAGGCGTCTATCCGGCCGTCAGCGTCTATCTTGATCAAACGCCGCTGCCATTCCCGGTGATGGCCAGCCACACCGCTTTCGACCTCGAGCGGGTCGAAGTTCTCAAGGGGCCGCAGGGGACGTTGTTCGGCCAGAACAGCACGGGGGGCGCGATCAACTATATCGCGGCCAAGCCCACTAACAGCTTCGAGGCTGGCGGTGACATCAGCTATGGCCGTTTCAACCAGATCGAGGGTAATGCCTTCGTCAGCGGTCCGATCACGCCGAACCTGCGTTTCCGCCTGGCTGGAACGGCTTTGCATTCGGATGATTGGCAGAAAAGTTACACGCGCGACGACAAGCTCGGCGAGCAGAATTACTATGCTGGCCGCCTGCTGCTCGACTGGGATCCGACCGACACGATCCGCTTCGCGCTTAACGTTAATGGGTGGCGGGACAAGTCGGACCCGCAGGCACAGCAACTGGTGCTGAAATTTGGCCAAATCCCCGCCTATGCCTCGCCCGCTCTGCTGAATTATCCCTTCCCGCGCGACAACGCCCGCACGGCGGATTGGTCGACGGGCGACCTGCGCCCGCGCGCAGACAGGAAATTCTTTCAAGCGGCGCTGCGCAGCGACTTCGACCTGACCGACAATCTGACGCTGACGTCGATCACGTCCTATGACGACTATAAGCAGAATCAGGTAACCGACGGCGACGGTATGAACCTGATCATCTTCGATCTCGAGAAGAATGATGGGTATATCCGGTCTTTCAACCAGGAACTGCGCCTGGCCAACGACCAGACCGGTACATTCCGCTGGATATTGGGCGCAAACTACGAAAAGAGCACGACCTTCGAAAATCAGATCCTGCGCTATATCGACAGCACCAATTACAATCCAAACAATCTGTACATCAATGCGAGCGGGGTCACCAACAAACAAAAGATCGAGAATTACGCCTTCTTCGGCAATGCCGAGTACAAGCTGACCGAGGAATTGACGCTCAAAGCCGCAGCCCGCTATACGCAGAGCCGCAACAATGTGAACATCTGCGGCTATTCGCCTGGCGATGGGCATGTGGCAGACCTGTTCAACCTGCTGGGATCGTTGCTGAGTTCCGTGCCCTTTACGCCTATCGGGCAGACCGACTGTTATACGCTGAACGAGACCAACACGCCGGGCGAGCCCTATGTACGGACGCTGAAGGAAGACAATGTCTCCTGGCGCGCGGGCATCGACTATCAGGTGACGCCGCAGACCCTGATTTACGCTAATGCCTCGCGTGGCTATAAGGCGGGTTCGTTCCCGAGCCTGGCTGCGGCGACCTACGCGGCCCTGGCTCCAGTGACGCAGGAATCGGTTACGGCCTATGAAGCCGGGGTGAAGACGCAATTGTTCGATCGCAAGGTCGGGTTGAACTTCGCTGCTTTCTACTATGACTATCGCGACAAGCAGATACGCGGCAAGACCACCGACCCGATCTTTGGCATTCTGGATGTTCTCGTCAATGTTCCCAAGTCCCGCATTCAGGGCGCCGAGGCAGATCTGACGCTGCGGCCGACAGACGGACTCACTATAACGGCCGCCGGCACCTTCCTGGATTCCAAGGTGCAGCGCTACGACGGCCTCAACGTCATCGGTGCGACCGATAATTTCCGGGGGGATCCGCTGCCCTTCACGCCGAAATGGTCCGGTTCGCTTAATGTCGATTACAAGGTTCGCATGCCCAATGGCGGATCGCCGTTCATCGGCTTCACGGTAACCGGCCGCAGCGCGTCCGACGCGACGCTGGGCGGTCGCCGAATAACCTTCCCGGCTTCGCCCGCCACGATCCTGAAGCCGGGTGTTGACTACATCTACAAGATCGATGGCTACGCGACCGTGGATGCACGCGTCGGCTATGTTTCCGACGGCGATCGCTGGCGCGTGAGCCTGTGGGGCAAGAATATCTTCAATGAATATTACTGGACGAACGTAATTCCCGCCAACGACAGCTCTGCACGCTTCGCGGGACGGCCGGCGACCTACGGCATAACGTTTGGCTTCAATTTCAACTGATCAGGGTGCGGCCGTCTTCATGGCGACCGCACCGTCCCGGCAAGAAATGAGGGTATGATGACCGAACTGACCACCGCATATATGACTGAAAACTGCGAACGTCACATACCGAATCCGGCGATCCCGAAGTGGAGCCAAAGCTATTATTTCAATTTCTACGATCGCAAGGCGAAGCTGGGCGGGTTCATCCGCTTCGGCTTCATGGAGAATATGGCTGAAACCAACGGTTTTGCTATATTCTTCAAAGATGGAAAGCCGCTTTTCACTCGGCTGAACATGCACCTCCCTTATACGAGTGATCGTCCCGAGGGCGGAGTGACCGTTGCGGGTGTGCGGCTGGAAGCCGTCCAGCCTCTCCAGGCCTGCCGGATCACGATAGACACCGAGGATTTCGGCGTCGACCTCTTGTGGGATCAGCGCTTCGCGATGGGCGATAGCATCGTGCCGAGCGAGGGCAGCGACGATGCGATCGCCCGCGAGCTGGCCTTTATCCACCTGGAGGGCCCCTGCGACGTGACCGGCACGGTTCGTGTGCGCGGCGGCGATATCATCGAGATCAATGATGCGGGTTTCCGCGACATCAGTTGCGGTCCGCGTAACTGGGCAGGCGTACAGCATTATCGCCTGGCTTGGCCGATCTTCGACAATGGCATGTCCTGCGTCGCTGTCCATGCCATCACCGAACATGGCGACAGCTATCAGAAGATCCTGCACGACGGCGAACGCTGGCATCATATCGGCAAGGTCGAGGAAGTTATCGAGTATGAGGCCGACGAGATGGGCTTCCGGCATGTCCATTGGAAAGTATGGGACGAGGACGATCGTCTGTGGGAATTTACGGCCCAGCCGCTGTTTCGCTGGCAATTCCCCTTCGACACCTTCGTGATGGTCGAACAGATGATGGAATACCGGCTGAGTGACGGGACCATTGGCTACGGGATGGGGGAGAGCGGTTTCCGTTTCCCCTGGGAAGGCAATGGCAACTGACATGAGCGACATTCTCCACTCGCCCGTCGTGGACGGCATCGACATCTGGAACCGCGACGACATGGAGCCGCGTATCCGGGAGATTCTCGACCGGACGGTGCGCAATCGCGCGAAAGGCCCCTATGCCGCGAAGACGGATGAAGAAGTGATCGCCATGCTCACACGCTACTTCACGGCCGAGGGACTGGAGGCGGTCGCCATCTCCGACGTGTTCCGCCTGGCTGGGGGGGCCTCGAAGGAGCAATTTGCTTTCACCTTGCGTCACGGCGAGGATGAGACGGGCGAACGCCTTGTCCTGCGCATGGACCCGCTGGAGGCGATCTCGCAGACCTGCCGCGGCCGCGAGGCGCAAATCCACCAGGCATTCGTCGATATATTGCCGGTTGCGTCAGTACGCAGCGTTGATGCCGACGGAGAGATATTGGGCCAGCCCGCGATCATCCTGGGCTTCGTGCTCGGCGTCACCGAACCCACGCAGGGCACCGGCCATGGCTTTTCTGGCATCGGAACACGCTATGACGATTGGTCGGCGAAACTGACACCCCAGTTTATCGACGCACTGGCGCAGGTGCACCGCTTCGACTGGCGGGCGGCTGACCTTTCCTTCTATGCCGCGCCTCAACCCGGCACGCGGCAGGCGGCGATCTGGCAGGTCAACTGGTGGTCACAGGTCTGGTGGGATGGCGTGGTTCAGCCTGTGGCGTTGCTGACCTACGTCGAACGCTGGCTGCGCGAGAATGCGCCGGTGTGCGAACATCCCGTGATGACACATAGCGATCTGCGGCTGGGCAATTTCATGTTCGAGGAACCGAGCGGAAAATTCACCGCTGTCCTCGACTGGGAGCTCGCCCACATCGGCGATTTCCATGAAGATATCGCCTGGGCCATTCAGCGGCTGTTCGGGACATGGACGGAGGATGGCGACTTCCTTGTCTGCGGCCTCATTCCGCGCGGGGACTTTTTTCGCGCCTATGAGGACGCTTCCGGCAATCGCATCGATCCGGTGAAGCTGCGCTATTATGAGGTGCTGAACGCTTACAAGTGCGCGGTCATCGACCTCGGCCAAGCGATGCGCGCCGCGACGCAGAGCAACAACCACCAGGATATTATCCTGACATGGCTCGGCTCGGCCGGGGCTGTCTTCCTCGAGCAACTCGTCACGCTGATCAGGGAGGCTTGATCCATGCTACCCAATATCGACCTGCGCATCGCCAACATGATCAAGGCACTGGAACAGGTGATCCTGCCTGCGTTGCCTCGCGAACAGCGGCAGGCGCGGGATCAGGCGATGCTGGTGGCCGGTCACCTGGGGATGATAGGCGAGCAGTGGAAATCCGCCCTGCGCTACGAACAGGTGAGCCTCGACGATCTGGCCGGGCTGGCGCGCCAACTTCTGCCCGATGCTCCTGAATTGCTCGGACCCCGGCTCGAGAACGCGCTGGCTGCTGCGGAGGCGTGTGACCGCGTCAATATCGCTGCGCTCGAACAGGCCAATATCGATCTCGGAAACGCCGTCGATGCGGTCATTTTGGGGGGCGAGGATCATGCACCGCTCAGCCAGGCGGCGTCCGATGCGGTGCTCGCTTATGGGCTGCGCCACGCACGGCGTGAGCGGACGTGGTTCAAAGCAAATCACCTCGATCCCGATCGGGACGAGCTGCCCGCCATTGCGGAGATTTTCGCAGGGGCGGACTGACGCCTGCGGCCGGGGAAAATGAAATAAGGAGAGGAACCCAGAGATGCCGGAAATCACGAAAGAATTTGCCGCCTTCCCTGTCGAGCATGCTTATCGTCACAAGCTGGCGGACGATGGTCGGGAATCGGCGACGCACCAGTTCGTACTGCCGCAATATGGCATCGCCGGCTTCTACTATCCCACTGTACGCGCCAACGGCCATGCCAAGGGGCGTCTTCACCTGTTCGGCCCCGCCTTCGAGGCGCCGATCGAGGAAGAGGTGGAGCTGATGGTGCCACCGGACATGGACTTTGACGACTGGCGTTTCGGTCCGCTGCTCATGGCAGTGCGCGAGCCGTTCAAGACGATAGACCTGGGTTGGGTCGGGGACCGTATCCAGTTCGAAGGCCAGTGGAAGGCGATCCATCCCCCCTATGCGTTCAGTTCGCACCCCAAGGGCAACCCGCCCTACTACGGTGATGATCGCACCGAACAGCATGGCATCATTCAGGGCAATTTGCGCGTCGATGGGCGCGACTATCCACTCAACGACTTCATGATCCGGGACCATAGCTGGGGGCCGCGTGTCTGGGGGCTCAACCAGCACTACAAGTGGATTCATGCGACGACGCCGAGCGTGTCAGTCCATTTTTTCGAGATGATGTCCTTCGGCAAGGTTGAGACGCGGGGATATCTCTACAAGGACGGTGTTATGCGCCATGTGGCGAGCGTCGATTACGACATCGATTTCGATGCCGATATGATGCACGATCGCCTCCGCGTGACCGTTACGGATACGGACGGGCGATCGGTCTTCGTCGATTGCAAGGCATTCGCCAAGTATCAGCTGGATCTCGACCCGGTCGTGCTGCTGAACGAGTCCGTCGTCATCGTGACAATTGATGGCGAGGAAGGCACCGGCTGGTGCGAGTTCTGCTGGAATCGCGACTATCTGAAATTCGCGACACCCTATGTCCAGCGCTTTGCATGGTGAAGGAGAACGCCACCATGCGGACGCCGCTCGCAGCCCGCGATGACGTTGATATCTGGGACCGCTCCGAAATGGAGCCGCGGATCCGCCACGTACTGGAACGTACCGTTCGCCTCCGTGACACCGGCCCCTATCGGCCGAAATCCGATGTCCAGGTCACGGCCATGCTGGAAGGGTTTTTTGCTGCGAAGAACCTGAGAGGCGTTGCCGTCACCGACGTCGAGCGCATGTCCGGAGGCGCGTCGAAAGAGCAGTTCGCCTTTACCCTCACGCATCGGGGCGACCGCACAGGTGAGCGACTGGTTCTGCGCATGGACCCGTTGGAGGCGATCGCCCAGACCTGTCGCGGTCGGGAGGGCGAGATCCAGATGGTCATGGGCGAGCATATGCCGGTGGCATCCGTGCGCTGGTTCGATGCCGATGGAGACCTGTTGGGACAGCCTGCGGTGATCCTTGGTTTTGTCGGCGGAGTGACCCAACCCAGCGAGGGCGGTAGCGCCGGCGTGTCGGGCATGGGCGGTCGGTTGGGCGCGCTCATTGATCGGCTCGCGCCCCAATATGTCGATGCGCTGGCGACGACCCACCGGTTCGACTGGGCAAGCGCAAACCTGCGCTATTTCGACGCACCGCGCCCCAACAGTAACCAGGCGGCGATCTGGCAGGTCAACTGGTGGTCGCAGGTATGGTGGGATTGCCTGGTGGAGCCGGTGCCCGTCGTAACGCTGGCGGAGCGCTGGCTGCGTGAAAATGCACCCCCGTGCGATTCCCCGATGCTGGTCCATGGCGATCTGCGCATGGGAAACTTCCTGTTCGAGGAGCCGAGCGGACGGTTCACAGCCGTGCTGGACTGGGAACTGGCTCATATCGGTGACTTTCACGAGGATATCGCCTGGACCATGCAGAAGCTGTTCGGCGCCTGGGGAGATGACGGTGTCTTTCTGGTCAGTGGTCTGCTGCCGCGCGAAGATTTCATTACCCAGTATGAGGCAGCGTCCGGCAATGTCATCGATCCGACCAGGCTTCGCTACTACGAGGTACTCAACGCCTACAAATGCGCGGTCATGGACCTGGGACAGGCGATGCGGGCGGCTGCCGCCAGCAATAATCATCAGGAAGTGGTGCTGACCTGGCTGGGATCGGCTGGCGCTGTCTTCCTTCACCACATCGTCCAGCTGATCAGGAAGGACTGAGCCATGCTGCCAAGCATTGACCTGCGCATTGCCAACATCGTCAAGTCACTGGAACAAGTGGTCCTGCCGGCGCTCGGCCCGCGCGAACGGCTTGCGAAGGATCAGATCGGCCTTTGTATCGGCCATCTGCGTATGATTGGCGAGCAATGGCGCTGGGCGGCCGCATTCGAAGGGGGATCGTTCGATGCCATGGTGGCGCTGGCAGAGGCGATGCGGCCCTCGGTCGACCCTTTTTATGTGGAGGAACTGGGCGCGGCGATCGAGGCGGGGAAGGCGGTCGACAAGCGGGATTTGGCCGCGGTCGAGCATGGTATCCTGGTCCTTGGCGGCCTGATCGACCGGATTATCCTCGGCGAAGACGGCAAGGTCGAATTGGCGCCCGCCGCACGAGACGCTGTGCTGGCTTATGGTGCGGCACAATCGATACGTGAGCGAACATGGTTCGCGGCTACCGGCCTGGACCCGGACGGGCAGGATTTGCCCGACATCCCTGCGATGATGGCATCATGAAGCACGAGAATCCTGTCCTGCCCGAGCATGATCCCGCCGGACCTTTGGCGAAGATGGTGGCTGAGACACGCTATCAGGACATTCCCGCGCCGGTGATCGATCTTGCCAAGCGTGCGATCCTCGATACGCTGGCGGTCACTGTGGCGGGTTCCGGTTGGGAAGTCAGCCCCGCCATTGCCGATCAGGTCGCCGAGTGGGGCGGCGCGCCGCAAGCCACCGTCCTGATACACGGGCACCAGGTACCCGCTCCCATGGCTGCTTTTGGCAATGGCGTAATGGCGCGCGCGATCGATATGGGCGATGTGCATGAAACCGGCGGTCATGTGACGGAATGGAATGTGCCCGCCATGCTGTCGGTGCTGGGCATTGCAGACGGGCCGGTCAGCGGAAAGGACTTTGTAACCGCCTATGTCACAGGCGCTGAAGTCGGCGTGCGCGCCAGCGCAGCGCTGAACCTTGTGCGCTACCACACGACATGGGGCATGCCCGGCGAATGGAACGGGCCGCTCTGCGCGACCGCTTCGGTGGCGCGTATCCTGGGCCTGGATGCCGACGAAACATGGAATGCGTTAGGTATGGCCTATACCGTCCATGGCATGTCGGAATATAATAAATATTCTGAAGGTACGCAGATGGCGCGCGTGCAGCACAGCTTTGCCGGGGATACGGCGGTAAAGGCGGTACTGCTGACCCGCCGCGGTGTGACGGCGCCGCGCGGCATATTCCAGGGTGTGCCGAGTGGCATATTGCGACATGTCGCGTGGGACGATGTGCGGCCCGAATTGCTGACCGAGGATCTGGGGACCCGCTGGCAGTTGGCCGAAGGGCTGTCGATGAAGCCCTATTCCGCGTGCAAATTTACCCACAGCTTCATAGCCAGCACGGTTGCTATCATGCAAGGCGAGGGACTGGACTGGCGCGATATCGATCGCATCGACTGCGTCGGCAGTACGGGCGCACGCATGACATTCGAGCCGGCGGCGGTGAAATGGAACCCGCGCTCCGTGCCGGAGGCAATGTTCAGCGCACCTTATACGATTGCCGCTGCCGCGATGACCGGTGGCTTCTTCCTTGAGGATTTGCACCCCGACCGGATCATGAATGCGGAGCGGCGCGAACTGATGCGACGGGTGCATATCGTCGCCGATCCCGATCATGCCGATCAGTTCGAGGGCTTCACGGTCGCAATCACACTCTCCGACGGACGCCGTTTCACCCATGTCACCCCTTATGTGAAGGGACATACGCGCAATCCGATGACCTGGGACGATTTGGCGGGCAAGCTGCGCCGCTGCGCCCCTTTCGCCGCCGTCCAGCTACCAGCGGACAACCTGGACATGCTTGTCGGGCTTTGCCGTGACATGGAACGGATCGATGACATGCGTCGCATCGTCGATTGCCTGACCCCCTCTCATCCCGCTTGAACCCGACCAGGAGAACATCATGAAAGCAGCCATTCTCAACAGCCTCGATGGCACCTTCCAGATCGAGGAGATCGAGATCGACGCGCCGCGCGGGCGGGAAGTTCTGGTCGAGGTCAAGGCATCGGGCCTGTGCCATTCGGACCTGCATTTCGCCGAGCAGGATTTCGGTGTCCCGCTGCCCGCCGTGCTGGGGCATGAACTGGCTGGGATCGTCCTCGCCATCGGTCCGGAGGTGCGGGAATTCGCGGCTGGCGATCATGTCGTGGGGTCGTTGATCCAGTTTTGCGGCCATTGCCGCGCCTGTATCGGCGGCCGCACCTATCAATGCACCCATCCTGAAGAAACGCTCCGGGATGATCCTGACCATGCGCATCGACTGACTCGGGACGGAGATGGCGTCACGCAGGTGTTCGGAACCGGGGCCTTCGCCGAGCGGGCGCTGGTGCATGAGAACCAACTGGCTCTGGTACCCAGGGAACTACCCTTTGCGCAGGCATCGCTGCTGGGTTGCGGCACCATCACGGGCGCCGGCGCCGCCATCAACACCGCAGCCGTGCGTCCCGGCGATACGGTGGCGGTAATCGGCATCGGCGGTGTGGGCCTTAACGTCATATCCGGAGCGAAGCTGGCCGGGGCGTCACGGATTGTCGCCATCGACATGCAACCGAAGAAGGAAGAACTGGCGCGTCGCTTCGGTGCGACCGACTTCATCGATGCATCGGCTGGTGACAGCGTGGAGGCGGTGCGCATGTTGATCGAAGGCGGGGTCGACCATGCGTTTGAGGTGGTCGGCATCAAGGCCACATCGGAACAGGCGATCAAGATGGCGTGCAAGGGCGGCGGCGCCTATCTGATCGGCGTACATTCGCCGGCGAAGACAATCGATGTCAATGTGACGATTGATTTACTGACCAATCAGGTCGATCTGCGCGGCGTGTACATGGGATCATCGAACATCAAGCACGACATCCCCATGTACGCTCAGCTTTACCTACAGGGAAAGCTCAACCTGGACGATCTCATCTCACGCGAAATCAACATCTCTGAGATCAATGATGCTTACAAGCAACTCAAGGAAGGCGCTATCGCCCGGAGCGTGATCACATCCTTCTAGGATCGCATTGATCTGGCATGTGCCATTGGACTGATAGCGAAAGGGGGCGCGGACTGCGCCGCCTTTCACACGAGGTTGCTGGTCAAGACGGAACGGCTTCCGGCCTAATGGGGAGGCCATGAACACTAAGCACGAAAGCTGATTCTCCAAACCCTGTGACGATTGGCGTCCTGCCGGTAGTCAGATCAACGCGTCGGTGATCCGATTCCGCTCAGCAGCGCTGAAACCATGGTGGGCGAGATAGCCGCTGACCGATCCAAACCGGTCGCCGAGGGTCGCGAAGAGGCACTCGAGATAGGCGGGCTTGGTGCCAAGTATGACGTCCCTGCACTCGGGCGGAAGGTCGGCATAGAGGTGCAACTTGGCATCGGAAAGCATATTCTTGAAATGCATGTCGCCGTTGAGCTCGGAACTGCTGCGAACATAGTCGTCGACAATGGTTGCGCGTTGGACGCCCAGGAAATCGAGGAGCAGCGCGGATGCCGCGCCGGTGCGATCCTTGCCGGCCGAGCAATGGATAAGGATCGGCAAATTTCCATCCGAAATGGCACGGAACATTGCGATGAACTCGGGCGCATATGCATCGAGCATCAGACCGTAGAAGGTTGAGAATCCCGCGGCCCAGGCGGCGGCCGTCTTTTCCGATTCTGCGAAGATGCGATTGAAGATGAAGTCGGTGTCGGACTTTGGAGATAGATAGTCGCCAGCCGTCCTGAGGACAGCAGGTGTCGGTTGCGCCATCCGCTCACGTTCCGAGCGAAGGTCGATGATGCTTTTCAGACCCATATGCCGCACCGACTCCAGGTCGCCATCGGTCAGATGAGAGAGTTGGCTTGACCTGTAGACTTTGCCCGTCCGGATGGTGCCGTCCCGCGCAGCGTGGCCACCTAGATCGCGGAAATTCGGAGCACCTACCAGCATCTCATGTTCTCTCCTGCAAACCACGATTTTGCAGGAGAGGCTAGGATATCAACCTTGGTCTTCCCTAATTCAAATTACGAAAAGCGATTGGAAATTCTGCAGGTTCTGTTGGCTCGTCGCCCGCGCGGATATCGAACGCGAGAAGAATATGGTCCAGCGTTCCCGTATAGAATGTAAGGCCGGAATACGTGCTGATCGGCCCGCCAGCGTGGACAGGCTGTCCAATGCGTCGATTCGCTGCGGTAGCCCACATTGCCGGAGGGTTAAGAGCGCGTGTTGCTCGCCCTGCTCTCCCATGCTTTAGAGAACTCTATGAAGATGCGCGAACTTGAGCAACGGACCGGGGTCCATAGGGAGGTGATTCGCGTCTATTTGCGAGACGGGTTGATCCCCGAGCCCGCGCGACCTCGCCGGACAATTGCGATCTATGGCGAGGAGCATGTCCAGGCCATCGCGGCTATACGCCGCCTTCAGCGAGAAAATCGTCTCACCCTTTCCCAGATTCGTGCGCTTATGGACGGCGAGGCGGCCGAGGCTCGGCTTGATGCCGCGGCATTCGATCAGCTCGAGCAATTAGTTGATCACCGCACGGGTGGGGATGGGCAACCGGTGCTGATCACCACGCTAGAGCGGGAGTATCCGCAAGCGCTGGAGGATGCCCATATCCTTGCCAGGATCGGTATATTGGAGATTATTGAGACATCGGATGGTGAAGCACTTTCCATCTCCGCGGTGCATCTCGTCCGTATCTGGGGCCAGATGCGCAAGGCCGGCTTCGACCAGCGACTGACTTACTCACCTGATATATTGGGCTTCTACACAAAGGCTGCGGAGTTTGTCGGCAACTGGGAGGCCCAAACGTTCTTCGAGCGGACGAACGAGCGTGTCACAACGCGCGAAGCGGCGGATCTTATCGAGCAGGCCTTGCCTCTTATGCTCGATTTCTTTGGATTGCTTCGACAGCGTGCATTTTTCCGGCATCTGGAGAAACTGCATGCGGGCGGCAGCGATCGGCCGCCCGACGAACTCCCGGCTACATCGTGAGAATGGCCTTTACGCACCGGCCGGCATGCTGATCGGCGATGGCTTCGTTGATCTGATCCAGGCGATATGAGCTGATCATGCGATCGATCGGAAACTTGCCTGCCAGGAAAAGGTCGACAAGCTGCGGAAGAAAGGTCTGGGGATCGGCGTTTCCTTCGGTGACGCCGCTAATTTGAATGCCCAGCGAGAGCATCTGCAGGATATTGAGCGAAACTGCAGCATCGGCAGACCTGGGTACGCCAACCGTCGCCAGCCTGCCACGCACGGCCAGAGTACCAACGGCGGCTTCGATGACCGGGGCTATGCCGGAGGTGTCGAGTACGTTCTCGACGCCGGCTGGCACAATGGCACGAACCTGCTCTGCGAGTTCCCCTGCGGCTGGATCGATCACGTGGGTGGCGCCGAGATCGATAGCCATTGCGCGGCGGGAGGGAAGAGGGTCAGACACCAGGATCATATCCGCCCCTCTTACCACTCCTGCCATCACCGCGCTTAGTCCGACGGGACCGCCTCCAGTGACAAGCAGGCTTTCACCCTGCTTCAGTTGCAAGGCGTGGAAAACGGCACCGGCGCCGGTCATGATACCGCAGCCAAGCGGGCCAAGGAGCTCGATCGGAGCATCCTTGGTCACTTTCACGGCGTTTTTGGCCGCTACAATGGCATGTGTCGCGAATGACGACTGGCCGAAGAAGTGACTGCTTACCTCACCATTTTGATCGTGCAGACATGAGGTTCCGTCCCGTCGCCGTCCGCTGAAATTCAATGGTGTGAACTCGCGGCAATAGGCCGGCTGCCCGGTGATGCATTGTGGGCATTGCCGACAGGCCGCGAATCCCAGCACGACGTGGTCGCCGACGCTGAGGCCTTGAACGTCTGCTCCGATCGCCTCTACGAGGCCGGCTCCTTCATGGCCAAGGACGGCCGGCAAGGGAACCGGCAGTATCTGATCGCGCACCGCGATATCGGTATGGCAGAGGCCGGTAGCGACTACGCGCACCAGTATTTCATCGGCTTGGATATCTAGCATATCGAGGGTCTCGACGCTGAAATCCGCACCTGCATTCCTGGAAACTGCCGCGCGTATCTGCATATGTCTCTCCCATTCAAACTCGGTTCCGCTATTCAGATTGCGGAGGGTGAATGCTCTGCAGCCGCTGATAAATACCTGATTATACGTATATTTATCTGAGGTGCGGTTAAATGGTCCGACCGCCCTATAAGATTGACGGTGATCAAAGTCCAGTGTTACGTCTGCGGAACACGCAACGCAGCAGGGCTTATTAAGCCGCTGGAGAGGGTATATGCATGGCCACTACGTTTGAACCCGACACCCGTCCCATGATTCCGGACGACATCGCCAGGATCGTGGTTTCACCCAAATCCTACACTAATGACGAGGTTGTCTATGGCGCCTTCAAGTGGCTGCGCGAGAATATGCCGCTCGGCGTAGCCGAAGTACCCGGCTACGATCCGCTTTGGATCGTGACGAAGCACGCGGACATCCGCGAAGTTGAAAAAAACGCGAAGCTGTTTCACAACGCCGATCACAATCCGGTGCTGAACGACCAGGCCTCCGATGCGTTTACGCGCGAGATCAACAACGGATCACTGCGGATCCTCTCGTCGCTGACTTATATGGATCCGCCCGAGCATGGCAGCTTCCGCTCCGTGACCTCGAACTGGTTTCTCCCCGGTAAGATCAGCAAGCTCGAGGACCAGGTGCGGGTTCTTGCACGACAGTCGGTCGAAAATCTGCTGAGCTTCGATGGCGAGTGCGACTTCGTGAAGGATTTTGCGCTGCACTATCCGTTGCGCGTGATCATGACGCTGTTCGGCGTTCCCCCCGAAGATGAACCCCGCATGCTGAAGCTGACGCAGGAGTTCTTCGGCGTCCATGATCCTGAGGAACAGCGCCCCGAAATTGCGGCTGATCCGGTTGTCGGTGCTAAAATGTGGGCTGCGACGCTGGAAGACTTTTACGGATATTTCGACAAGCTCAGCGCGGCGCGCCGGGAGCAGCCCAACGACGATCTGCTCTCACTGATCGCGAACTCCCGCGTCAATGGCCTGCCGATCCCGCGGGCGGAGGCAAATGGCTATTATGTCGCCATCGCGACCGCAGGACACGATACGACCTCTTCGTCGACTGCAGGCGGCCTGCACGGCATGCTCCTATATCCCGAGAATTGGGACAAGGTGAAAGCCGACCCGGCGATGATACCCAAGCTTGTCGACGAAGCCATTCGCTGGACCGCGCCGGTCAAGCATTTCATGCGTAACGCGACCGAGGATACCGAGCTGCGCGGACAGACTATCCGCGCGATGGACCGTCTGATGATCTGCTACCCGTCCGGCTGTCGCGACGAGGAAGTGTTCGCAGACGCCGATCGATTCGACATAACGCGATCGCCCAACCAGCATATCGCCTTCGGTTTTGGTCCCCACATGTGTCTTGGCCAGCATCTCGCCAAGCTCGAGATGAGGGTGCTTTACGAAGAACTGCTTCCGCATCTTAAGTCTGTCGAACTGGCCGGTGAGCCGCGGCTGGTCGAAACCAACTTCGTGGGCGGTTACAAGAGCTTGCCGATCCGCTTCACCAAAAACTGACTTACGATATCCGACGAGGCGGTTCGTGCCCGCCCCGTCGGCAATAGCCAATAGACCGGTCAATCAAGTCCGGGAAACAAGCCTGTAAGATATGGGCGATCTTGAGGGAGGATAATGCTATGAGAGGAAGGAATCTATTTGTTGCCGGCTGTTCCATATTTGCGATGCAATCGCCGGCGATTGCCCAGACCGCGAGCGCAGAGCCGCAAGCGGAATCCGGAATCGGCGACATTATCGTGACCGCGCAGAAGCGAGAACAGGCGCTCAATGATGTCCCGCTGTCTATTACGGCGGCTTCAGGCGAGAAATTGCAGGACCAGGGTATCACCGACGTTGCCGATCTTGGGAAGATCGTGCCGGGTTTCAACTATACCGAGAGCGCCTTTGCGACGCCGGTTTACACCCTTCGTGGTATCGGCTTCTACGATACTTCGCTCGCCGCCAAGCCTACGGTCAGCATTTACCAGGATCAGGTCGCGATACCCTTTTCAATCATGACGCGCGGCGCGACGCTCGATCTGGAGCGCGTCGAGGTGCTCAAGGGACCGCAAGGCACGCTTTTCGGGTCAAATGCGACCGGTGGCGCGATCAACTATATCGCAGCCAAGCCAACGACGACTTTTAAGGCTGGCCTCGACGCGAGTATCGCCCGCTTTGGCGAGGTGACAGCCGGCGGTTTCGTGAGCGGCCCGATCAGCGACACTATCTCCGCGCGCGTGGCCGTCCGCACCGAGCAGGGCGGTGCATGGCAGCGCAGTTACACACGCGATGACAAGCTTGGCGATCGGAATTTCACGACCGGCCGTCTGCTCGTCGACTTCGAGCCTTCCGACGCGTTGCGCTTCGAGCTCAACCTCAATGGCTTCATCGACAAAAGTGATGGGCAGGCAGCCCAGCTCATAGGCGTGGTGCCGCTGGGCAACCCGGCGCGCGCGGGAGAGTTTTACAGCTACCCGATCGCGCCTCTCAATAACCGGGCGGCCGACTGGACACCGGGCCAGGATCCCAAACGCGACGATTGGTATTATCAGGCGTCCTTGCGTGGCGATCTCGATCTCAGCGACGACATCACTCTGACCTCGATCACAAGCTGGTCGAAATACGACATCGACGCGGATATCGATCCGGACGGCGTTGCCCTCCAGGGCTATTTCTACAACACGACCGGCCGTATCACCGCGCTTTCGCAAGAGCTTCGTCTGGGCGGGAAGACCGGCGACCTGAGCTGGATCATCGGTGGCAACTATTCTCGCGAAAAGACCTATCAGCATGACGAAGCAGCGTACCCCGATTCAACCTCGGCGTACCAGTTGGTCGATGCCGGCGTGGGCGTTCCGTTCTTTCGTTACTACCAATATTCCCAGCAGAAGTTCGTGAACAAAGCTGTTTTCGCCAATCTCGACTATGACATCGGCGAATTCTTCACGCTGCATGGCGGCATCCGTTACACGAAGATCAATATCGACTTCGCGGGATGCACGGCCGATCGTGGTGACGCGCTGGGCGTGGGAATAGAAAATCTGCTGAACTTCATCAGGGGTGGCGCGGGTCTCAGCCCAATTGACATTCAACCTGACGCTTGCGTTACTATCGATGCTGCAACCTTGACTGCTGGTGAAGTTCGTCGATCGCTCGATGAAGACAATGTGTCCTGGCGGGCTGGTCTGGATTTCAAGCCGAACAGGGACATCCTGCTCTACGCGTCGGTCAGCAAAGGATACAAGTCGGGCAGTTTCCCGTTGCTCTCGGCGAGCGACGCCAACCAGTTCAATCCGGTCACTCAGGAATCGGTCACCGCCTACGAGTTGGGCGCAAAGCTGACGTTGCTCGATCGTACCGCGCAAATCAATGGGGCTGTTTTCTATTACGATTATAGCGACAAACAGTTGAAGGGTCGGGTCGTTGCAAATCCCGACATTTTCGGTCCGCTTGAGGCGCTCGTCAACGTTCCCAAGTCACGTGTGCAGGGCGCCGAAATCCAACTCGATCTCGCGCCAACCGATGGCCTACGCTTTAGCATCGGCGGGACCTACCTCGACACCAAGATCAAGGGGAGCTTCGTCAACTATGACAGCTACGGGAACCAGGCCGATTTCGGCGGTTCTGCTTTCCCCTACACACCGAAGTACCAGATCGTCATAGACGGCCAGTATGATTGGGCTCTGAGTGATAATGTCGGCGCATTCATTGGCGCAAACATGAGTTTCCAGAGCGACACCAAGGCGGTTCTCGGCGATGCGAGGCAGACGCCCTCGCCGACGCTCACCGCGCAAGGCGGCCTGACGATCGCAGACTATACGCTGATCGATTTGCGTGCGGGTATCAACCTTGACGACAAACGCTACAAGATCAGCGCGTTCGTGCGAAACCTGACGAACGAGTATTACTGGTCGAACGCAACAAGGATCACCGACACGACCGTCAGGTTCGCCGGACGGCCGCGCACTTTCGGAGTCAGCCTCTCGGCCCGCTTATAGACTCTCCCCTGGGTCGTGCTCACGAAAGGCGAGCGCGACCCTTTCTTTTTCTTTTCGGAGACCTGACATGAACACGCTTATGACGATCGATCCACAATTGCATGGTGAACCTGGATTTGAGGTTAGGCTTCCCGATACGAGGATGCTGATCGGCGGGGAGCGGCAAGAAGCAGGCGCTGGAAAGCGGATCGAGATCGAAGATCCGGCGACGGGTAAGGTTTTTGCAAGTGTTCCGGCCGGGACGGCAGAGGATGTGGACAAGGCAGTCCGCCGCGCGCGGACAGCCTTCGAATCCCACTCTTGGTCGCGGATGCGTCCGCTTGACCGTGCCAAGATCATCGAGGCAATCGCCCGCAAGATCGAGGACAATGCAGGCGAACTCGCGCTCCTCGAAAGCTATGATAACGGCAAAACGGTCCATCACGCGATGGCGGTCGACGTCCCGGCCGCCGCCGACATCTTTCGCTACATGGCCGGCTGGGCTTCCAAGATTGGCGGGCAGGTGAACCCGATCTCCGGCGATGGGCGGCAGTATCACAGCTACTCGGTCCACGAACCGATAGGTGTCGTCGGACAGATCGTTCCGTGGAATTATCCTCTCGCCATGGCGGCCTGGAAGATTGCGCCAGCTCTGGCGGCCGGCTGCACCATTGTGCTCAAGCCGTCGGAAGTCACTCCGCTTACAGCACTGCGCCTTGCCGAACTGGCGCTCGAGGCAGGCCTGCCCGAAGGCGTTCTCAACGTCGTCACAGGCTATGGCCATGAGGCGGGACAGGCTCTGGTAGAGCATCCCGGTATCGACAAGATCGCTTTCACCGGTTCCACGCGCGTGGGTAAACAGATCGTGCAAACCGCTGCCAAGGATCTAAAGCGCGTGACGCTTGAACTGGGCGGTAAATCTCCCTCGCTGATCTTCGCGGACGCCGATCTGGAAAAAGCGAGCATTGGCGCCGCGCTCGCGATCTTTTTCAACTCAGGCCAGGTGTGTCTCGCCGCGTCCCGACTTTATGTCGAGCGCTCGGTCTATGATCGTGTGGTCGAAGGGGTGGTGCAAGCTGCGCGGAGCTTCAAACTGGGTCATGGCCGCGACCCGGACGCGATGCTTGGGCCTCTCGTCTCGCGGGCGCAGCAACAGCGCGTCCTCGACTATATCGAGCAGGGGCGATCAAGCGGCGCCGAAATCGTCACGGGCGGTGGAACAGGGGGCGAGGGCGGCTATTTCGTCGAGCCGACAATCTTCTCCAATCCAGGACCGGATTCCAGCATCGTGCGTGAGGAGATATTCGGACCGGTACTGGTCGCTACGCCATTCGATGATGTCGACGAAGCTGTCGCGGCCGCCAATGATACGCGCTACGGCCTTGCAGCGAACATCTGGACCCGCGATCTATCGCGCGCGCACCTGACCGCGCGTCGTCTTCAGGCGGGCACCGTCTGGATCAACACGCATGGGATGAATGATCCGTCCGCGCCGTTTGGCGGTGTCAAGGAATCGGGCTGGGGCCGCGAGGTCGGCGAAGAGGGTGTTCTGCACTACACCGAGACCAAGACGGTTACAGCCCTTCTCGCCGACTGAGGCAGGCAGACCCCGCCGACGGCCGACGGCCCTTATGGCAAGAACCGCATCGAGCATATATCTTGACCCGGTTCTTGCCATCAAACTCAAAGCGCGGTTGTAATGACGAAGCAGCAATTCCCGCGTGTCGGTAATTATGACTCAGTCGCGCAGTGCGATTCGCCAAGAGGCAGCAGATAGCGTAATTATCATGACATGTTCCGCCGTCACACGAACAATCAGGCTCGATGCGAGACGGAGTTGACGGAAGATCGTTAAAGGTTGGCAGCTCGCCATCGACAGGAGAACCGGGGCTGCCTCTCTGAGCCTGCCCCCAAGGCATTGCTCCTAGACGCGCTCTACGGCGAGCGCCAAGCCCATGCCGACGCCGATGCATAAAGTGGCAATGCCGCGCTTTCCACCCGTCCGCTCCAGTTGATGTACGAGCGACATTACGATGCGCGCGCCCGACATGCCGAGCGGATGACCGAGCGCGATAGCACCGCCATTGGGGTTCACATGAGGCGCATCGTCGCGCAGGCCCAAGCCCCGCATGACCGCGATGCCCTGGCTGGCGAACGCTTCATTCAGCTCGATGATATCGAAATCGCCGATGGCAAGGCCAAGACGCGTAAGCAGCTTCTGAGTGGCGGGAAGCGGCCCGATACCCATCACGCGCGGCTCCACCCCAACCGACGCCATCCCCAATATGCGTGCGCGGGGCGTCAGGCCGTTGGCTTTCGCCGCCTTTTCGCTCGCAACGATCATCGCTGCCGCACCGTCGTTGATGCCCGACGCATTCCCAGCTGTCACGCTGCCGTTGGGGAAAAGAGGCTTCAGTTTGGCAAGCGTCTCGATCGTCGTGTCGGCGCGAGGGTGTTCGTCCACGCTGACCTCGACCGTTTCGCCACGCTTCCGGCCTGGTACGGTGACGGGGATGATTTCCTGTGCGAAGAAACCGCTGGCCTGCGCGGCCGCGGCGCGCTGCTGGCTGCGAAGCGCGAAGCCATCCTGATCCTCCCGGCTGATACCGTGATCCTGCGCCACATTCTCGCCCGTTCGGGGCATCGTTTCGGTGCCGTAGAGCGCATCCAGGGTCGAATTGACGAAGCGCCAGCCCATCGTCGTATCCTCCAGCTTCTGGTTGCGGCCGAAGGCGCCGTCGGCCTTGCCCATCACGAAGGGCGCGCGCGTCATGCTCTCGACGCCACCTGCGATGGCTATCGCCATCTCGCCGCAGCCGATCGCGCGTGCCGCCGCGCCGACGGCCTCCAGACCCGAGGCGCACAGTCGGTTGAGCGTCACCCCCGGTACCGTGTGCGGCAGGCCGGCAAGGAGCAGGCTCATGCGCGCGACGTTCCGGTTGTCCTCGCCCGACTGGTTGGCGCAGCCATAGAAAACTTCCTCGATCGAGCTGGGGTCGAGGTCCGGATTACGCGCCAGCAGCGCCTTCATCGGCACTGCACCCAGATCATCGGCGCGGATATTGGCCAGGATGCCGCCATAGCGGCCAATTGGCGTGCGCACGGCGTCGCAGATGAAGGCGTCGATCATGGATTATCCTTTTGGCTTATACTTGCGGGTGTCAGGCCGCCTGCGCTTCGTTGCCGAGGGGCACGCCGGTCATTCGGCGCAGTTCGTCAAGCGATAGCCCTTCCACCATCTCGACCACGCTCGCGCCGCGTGGCCCAACATCGAATACGGCGAGGTCGGTATAAACGCGCGATACGCAGGCAAGGCCGGTCAAAGGATAGGTGCAGGCCTCCACCAGTTTGCTTGTCCCCTGCTTGGTCAGCAATTCCATCATCACGAAAGTCTGTTTGGCGCCAATGGCCAGATCCATCGCGCCGCCCACCGCCGGGATCGCTCCGGGCTCTCCGGTATGCCAGTTGGCAAGGTCGCCGTTCACGGCCACCTGGAATGCGCCCAGCACGCAGATATCGATATGCCCGCCCCGCATCATCGCGAAACTGTCTGCATGGTGAAAAAAGCAGCCGCCCGTCAGCAAGGTCACCGCCTGCTTGCCTGCATTGATCAGTTCCCAATCCTCCTCGCCCGGCGCGGGGGCGGGGCCCATGCCCAGCAGGCCGTTCTCGCTCTGGAGGAAAATGTCGCGGTCTTGCGGCAGATAATTGGCGACTTTGGTCGGCAGGCCGATGCCGAGATTCACATAGGCGCCTTCGGGAATGTCGCGCGCGACGCGTGCGGCCATCTCGTCGCGGTTCATGCGGTTCATGGGGGTTCTCCCGATTAGGCAGCGAGCGCGTGGTTGGTGGGGGACGCGATCTCGACGACGCGCTGCACGAAAATGCCGGGCGTCACCACGATCTCCGGATCGATGGCGCCAAGCTCCACGATCTCGCTGACTTGTGCGATGGTCGTGGTCGCGGCCATAGCCATGATCGGGCCGAAATTGCGGGCGGTCTTGCGATAGATGAGGTTGCCCCACCGATCGCCCTTGTACGCCTTGATCAGCGCGAAGTCGGCCTTGATCGGATATTCGAGCACATGGTGCACGCCGTCGATCTGGCGCGTTTCCTTCCCTTCGGCAAGCTGCGTGCCATAGCCGGTGGGCGTGAAAATGGCGCCCAGCCCCGCGCCGGCCGCCTGGATGCGGGCGGCCAGATTTCCTTGCGGCACAAGCTCCAGCTCGATCTGGCCTGCCCGGTAGGCGGCGTCGAAATGATGGGAATCGGACTGGCGCGGAAAGGAGCAGATGATCTTTTTCACTCGGCCCGCCTCGATGAGGGCGGCGACGCCAGCCTCGCCGTTGCCGGCATTGTTGTTGATGATCGTAAGGTCGCCTGCGCCGTGCGCGATCAGCGCGTCGATCAGCTGGTCGGGCATACCGGCCGTACCGAAGCCGCCGATCATCACCGACGCTCCGTCCAGGATATCCGCGACTGCCTCTTCGGCCGATGTGATGCTCTTGTCGATCATGGGCGACGCTGCTCCTTTGATATGGGTCCCTTCTTCGATCGTGGGTTTCTTGCGTCAACCGATAATCGAAGTATGAACCGATTATCGAACAATAATCTGGGGTGCGGCGATGGATGGTCGGAACGAACTGGAACGACCGGGCGACCCGGAATTCATGAGTTCGCTCGCGCGGGGGCTGGCGGTGATGCGGTGTGTCGCCGAGTCGTCCCGGCCGGTGACGATTGCCGACGTCAGCCGTCGCATCGGCCTCAGCCGCGCGGCGGTGCGGCGTTGCCTGCATACGCTCAATCTGCTGGGTTATGTCGGGCAGGATGCGCGCGGTTATGTCGTGCGGCGGCAGGCCCTGGCGCTGGGCCACCCCTATCTATCGCTCAATGCGCTGGCAGCACGCGCCCAGCCGCTCCTGAACCAGCTGCGCGACGCCATTTCGGAATCCTGTTCGCTCGGGGTTATGGAGGAAGACCAGCTACTATATGTCGCCCGATCGGAAGCATCGCGTATCATGTCGATCGGGCTGCGCGTGGGGAGCAGGTTGCCGCTTTATCCTACCTCGATGGGACGCGTGCTGCTTGCTGCCTGCGATCGCGAAGTGCAGGAGGCTTATCTCGATCGCGTCGACCTCAAAGCGCTCACGGACAAAACGGTGACCGGTCGCGGACAGCTGATGCAGATATTCCAGCGCGTTGCTACCGAGGGCTACGCTATCCTCGATGAGGAACTGGAGATAGGCGTGCGTTCAGTGGCCGTTCCGGTTAAAGGAAAGGCCGGGGTCGTCGCGGCGCTCAATGTCGGCATGTCCACCGCCCGCGTTTCTCTTGAGGACCTGCGTAAACGCATCCTGCCGGCTTTGCGCGAGACGGCAGCGGACCTCAGCCTCTAACCGTCGATTTCGGCTATGATCCTGGCCGCCTCGGCAAAGGCCGTGTTGGCGGCTGGAACACCGGCATAGATGGCCGTCTGCATCAGGACTTCCTTCATCTCCTCGCGCGTGAAGCCGTCGCGCGTGAGGCCAGCACGAACATGCAGCGCAAATTCCTCCCACCGGCCGAGGCTGGCGGTGATTGCCAGTACGATCAACCGCCGCGTGCGATCATCTAGACCTGCCCGACCCCATATCTCGTTCCAGGCGATCCGAGTGATCATTGCCTGGAAATCGCTGTTGAGGGCGGTACGCCCTGCCAGCGACCGGCCCACCTTATCAAAGTGCGGGCCCTGGCAGGCGATTTAGAGGGCAACGACAACCTGTTCGGCTCCGCATACAAGGCTTCCGATTCCCGAATGCCTCTTTGTCGTCGCTGGCCAAGTGATTTTGCTGTTGAGAATCACTTTCAATAAGGATAATCTGCGCCAGATTAATGCCCTCATGAGCGTTTGGTGTCTTTCCTGAACGCTCACGAGCTCGACCACCTCTAGGTCTGGCGCTGAGTGTCTGACACGGTCAGCGGAAACAGGAGTCTAACCAATGTATCTGACGACCCACCGCCCTCTTTCCAGCGATATCCGTCTGCTCAATAGGCCTATCGACATCTATCCTCACGCCTTCGAGCCTTCTCGGCTGGCAGCTGCAGCCGTCCGGTGCTGGGTTACGGCAAGGAGAGAATCGCTCGCGACGAGGGCACCGTTATATGAGCTGCTAGCCCCCTTTCGCTGTGAAGCCATGACCGCATATTTCGACAAACTCATGACACTCTTTCAAGAGTGCCTGGGAAGACCGATCCAGTTGGGCGATGCGTTTCTTTCAGCTGACGAAGAGATGCTGGTAGATCTGATAAAACTTGGGAGGTCGGCGGAGGCATATGCAGAATTATCGCATCTTGTAGATGCTGGACTCGAATGCAAAGACCTCCTGGCCAATCCAAGGTGTCAATTGCAACAATAATGTTCTACCTTAAGATGCCTACCATAAATCTAACCCGTAAAATTCACCAGGGACCGGTGGATGTGGCTTAACTTTCTGACGTATGATTTGGTTGCCTACACCGACCATCGTCATTTCTGGAGAGCCACACCCACCATGGATTATCCTACGCTGCCCCTGACTGGTTTGTCACCCGTTTCTGGCAAGCGTTTGAACGCCCAATTTGACAACGGCATGCTCTCTTCCGATGGCGGTCTGGTGCTGCTGCGCGAGGTCGAGCAGCGGTTTGCCGTAGCCGATCGCCTTCCGGCCTGCATCAAGGATCCGCGCGCGCCCGACCGTATCACCCACAGCCTGGCCGACATGATCCGGTTTTGTCTGATGATGATCGCGGCGGGCTATGAGGATGGCAATGACGCTTCCAGCCTGCGCATCGATCCGGCGTTCAAGATGGCGCTTGGCCTAGCTCCATCGGACCGTGCACTTTGCTCGCAGCCGACAATATCGCGACTGGAAAACCTGCCTGATACGCGTGCGCTCCTGCACATAGGCCGGTCGATGGTGGATCTGTACTGCGAGAGTTTCCGCAACGTGCCCAAGCGCATTGTCCTCAACATCGATGATACCTTCGATGCCGTGCGTGGTGGCCAGCAGGTGCGATTGTTCAACGCTCATCATGACGAATGTGAGTTCCAGCCCATCGTCGTGTTCGATGGCGAGGGCCGGTTCATCACAGCCGTTCTGCGCCCGGCCAAACGACCCGGCGGCAAGGAGATCAGGGCTTTCCTGCGTCGCTTGATGCGTGCAATCCGCGCCAACTGGCCAAAGACGGAGATCCTGCTTCGCGGGGACAGTCACTATTGCTGCCCTGAAGTCGTCGACTGGCGCCGGGCCGGCGGACATGAATTTATCCTGGGCGTCGCGCCCACATCGACATTGCGCCGTCACATTGCCGATCTCGAGGTAAGCATCGAAGCGCGCTTCGATGCCGCGCCCCAAGTCGGCAAAGCGCGTCGCTTCAAGTCCTTCCACGATGGCGCCAAAGCTGGAGCCGCGTCGAGCGGATTATCGCCCGTGTCGAGGTCGGCGATCACGGTGCGGACACCCACTTCATCGTCACCAATCTCAAGAAGGGCTCGCCCCGCCGGCTCTACGAGCAGGTCTACTGCCGCCGAGGTCAGGCCGAAAATTACATCAAGTCCTGGAAAACCCACCTCGCTGCCAATCGCACATCCTGCACAAGGGCCACCGCCAACCAGTTGCGCCTATTTCTTCATGCCGGGGCCTACTGGCTCATGTGGGACCTGCGTAGCCCCATGCCCAAACGTTCAGCCTGGCGTACCGTCCAGTTCGATACCTTGCGCCTGCGCCTCATCAAGGTCGCTGCCCGCGTCACCGAGTTGAAGACCCTGATCCGCATCCAATTGCCCAACGCATGTCCGGACAAGAAAATCTTCCGCCTGGCCCTCCCCCGCGACGAATGGCTCGGGCTCTCGCCGAACGCGATCGTCGCCGGATCGGGCGTCATCTGGCTGAAGCCCACCTGCCGGCGGGCAAGACGTTGGACTGCTTCGCCTTCGAGGCCGTGCCGATGATCTCCAAGGCACAGGTCATGGCCCTGTGCGCCGGCGATGGCTGGCTCGACCAGGGTTCCAATCTCATCCTGTTCGGCCCGCCAGGCGGCGGCAAAAGCCATCTGGCGGCGGCGATCGGCCTGGCATTGGTGGAAAATGGCTGGCGAGCACTGTTCACCCGCACCTCTGACCTCGTCCAACGTCTGCAGGTTGCTCGCCGCGAACTGACGCTGGAATCCGCAATCGCCAAGCTCGACAAGTATCATCTGCTCATTCTCGACGACTTCGCCTACGTCTCACGCGACCAAGTGGAAACCTCCGTTCTCTTCGAACTGATCAGTGCCCGATACGAGCGTAAATCCCTGCTCATCACCGCCAACCAGCCCTTCGGCGAAGGGAGCCGCGTCTTCCCGGACCCGGCAACGACGCTCGCTGCGGTCGACAGGCTCGTGCATCATGCCACGATCTTCGAGATGAACGTCGAAAGTTATCGCCGGCGCACGGCTCAGGCC
Organism: Sphingobium baderi; assembly: GCF_001456115.1. Lineage (NCBI taxonomy): Bacteria > Pseudomonadati > Pseudomonadota > Alphaproteobacteria > Sphingomonadales > Sphingobiaceae > Sphingobium > Sphingobium wenxiniae. The sequence continues at coordinate 1,553,006 of NZ_CP013264.1, forward strand.
CGCCGCACCGGGGCTGGACGTCCCGCCGCCTACACCACTCCGAAAGTCCTCGAGACCATCCGCGACAATCAGGATGAGAACGAGGTCCTTGCCAGCGACAATTAAAATCGGCACTGAATGACGCGCCGCGACAATCACATTCTCATCCTGTTTGTCGCGCTACATCGCAGAACGCTTCGGCATCCGCCGCATCGGTCTTCCCGCGCTTCACGTATGGCTTAACATAGGCCGGCGGCATGAGGCGAACCACATGGCCGATCGCGATGAGTTCGCGCGCCCAGTGATGCGCCGATGCGCAGGCTTCTATACCGATCAGGCAAGGCGGCAACTCCGCGAAGAACCGGATGACCTCGGACCGGCGCAGCTTGCGCCGGATCAGCACCTTGCCTTCGGCAGCGATGGCGTGCACCTGAAGCACATTGTTCGCCAGATCCAATCCGACGGTGACAACCTCCTGCTCCATGTAACGACTCCTAGACGTGGGCCTACAACGACCACATCATCGCACAGCTACGCTGGTGCGGAGGTCGTCCACCACATCACGTCACATCTCAAGCGAACGATGGGCATCCGAAGGCTGAAGTTGGAAGGACTGAGCGGCAAGGCAAAGGAATTCCTGATGGCTGCGGCGGGCCAAAACCTCCTCGTGCTCACCAAGCCCGCAACCATGGCAGGATGATAGGGCTGCTGGCCGCGCCGATCATCGTCCCTGCGCCTCGCCGTATCGCCGTCAGCCCAACGACTTTTTCAACAGTCTCTTCTGATTACGGCTGTCCGTATCGCAGCGACTTGCGCGACGAATACGGATTCGGTAATATGAAGCCGCTTCATGACATCTGCGAAGGTATCCGACAACGGAGTTCCTTCGCTTGCCCAAGCTCAATTTTCGTCTCGATGAGGCGCTCCATCTTGCTTTGATCCGCCGCGCTCGCGGCGCGAACCTGCCCTTGTCGGTCTTCATCCGACAGGTGCTCGAGCAGGCCGTCGATCAGCGCAAGCGCTATGTCTTTTCCTCTCAGGACGAGATACTCGCCACCTCGATCCAAATCCTCTCGATCGTCGCCACATCCGTTGGTCAACAATCCCCCGCAGCACTTGAGCAGGGCATGACGCAGGCGCGCGCCATCCTCGCCGAGCGCGGGCTGCTGGGCGGGGAGGATGTCCGGTGAGTATTTTCCGCAACGACACGCTGGGTTCATGGACCCGCGGCGGACAGGCTATCGTCCATAACGTCCGAATGACGACGCAGGTCTTCTACCAGACCCTGTTGGCCAGCTTCATAATCTGGATCATCGGCACATTCTGGTACGCCTTCGAGAAATCGACAGAGTATGAACGCTTCGTCCTGCTCAAACTCGCCGAGGCGATGATCAAGGTCGACGCGGCAGCCGGTACCAACGATCCCGTTCAGTTCCGCACGCCCGAAGGCCAGGCCTACCGGACTTCGGCGGACTGGCTCGTTGCGTCCAGCCTAGCCAGGAAGACCTTGCATGCGTTTGAGGTCTATCTGCTCCATGGAGCGCTGATCTCGGGTGTGTTCAGCCTCGTCATGCTGGCTTGGGCCTGGTTCTATTTCACCCGAACGGGCAGGGGGCTTGGCTCCAACGAATATCTGCGCGGTGCCCGCTTCGGCACGATCCGGCAGGTCAAGCGCGCACTCTGGCGCCAGACCAAGGGACCGCTCCTGATAGGCAAAGTGCCTGTGCCGCAAGCCTATGAGCCCGAACATATCCTTTTGTGCGGCGCGCCTGGCACGGGAAAGACCAACCTCATCGTCGGCATGCTCGAGGGCATCCGCAAATCGCGCCGGCGCGCCATCGTCTATGACACCGCCGGCACCTTCGTCGAGAAATTCTACCGGCAGGGCACCGATATGCTGCTCAACCCGCTCGATCAGCGTACGGCGCGCTGGTCACCCTGGGTCGATGTGCCGCGCGACTATCACTATGATCAGATCGCCGAATCCACCATTCCCGACAAGCATGGCGATCCCTTCTGGGCGAAGGCGGCTAGAGGCACGCTGGTAGCGGTGATGCGCAAGCTCGCCCGCCAGAAGCACACCTATGTCTCAGTCCTGCTCGACAGGCTGCTCCGCTCGAAGCTCAAGGACCTTGCAGCCTTTGTCAGTGGTACCGATGCCGCCGCCTTCATCAGCACTGAGGGCGAGCGCACATCCGCGGGAATCCAGGCCGAACTCGCCTCGGTGATGCGCAGTTTCGGCTATCTTGACGATACCGACGACGGCTTCTCCATCCGCGATTGGGTCGAGAAGGGCGAGGAGGGAAGCTGGCTCTTCATTACGGTGAAAGCCGATCAGCTTCCCTCGCTGCGCCCGCTCATCACCGTCTGGCTGGATATCGCGATCAGCGCGATTATGAGCCTGACCCCCGATCGTGACCGCCGCCTCTATTGCGTGATCGATGAATTGCCGACGCTGCAGAAGCTGCCATCGCTCTCGGACTTCCTCGCCCGTGCCCGTAAATATGGCGGGTGCGGCATATTGGGCTTTCAGTCCTACCCGCAACTCGAAGCGACCTATGGCATCCAGGATGCCGCCGCCATCACCGGCTACTGCTCGACTTGGGTCGCGCTGCGAGCCAACGACACAGCGACAGCAAAACATGTCTCGGAAAATCTCGGCCAGGTTGAACAGGTCGAGGCGAACGAGGGCATGTCCTATGGCGTCAACGACATGCGGGACGGCGTCAACCTGTCACGCATGCAGGTGACCCGGCCGCTGGTCATTCCGACCGAGGTCACCAACCTTCCCAATCTTGTCGGCTTCCTTCGCTTTGGCCGCAATCTTCCGGTGGTGCGTTTCGACAGCGCCTTCAACGCTATCGCGTCGCTGGGACCGGCCTTTCTCGAACGCACCGATCCACCGGTGCTGGTCGACAAGGCCAAAGATCTGGTTCGTATCGCCCATGCCGAAGCCCGGGTGAGGGAAGCCATCGAGCGAGAAAGCGCACAGAATCTGCCCCCTCCGACACCTCCGCAAGCGGCTGCAGACGTGCCGGAGAAGTCGGCGCCGTCGTCGAAAGCTCCCCGTACGTCACCACGGCAACCCGACCTGTTCAATCCGCCGCAGGCGAAGGTCGATCCGAAGCTCGTGGAAGACATCCTGCACGCCAGGGAAGGCGACGACCTGCCCGTCCCGCCACGCGAGGCCTGGACCATCCTCGCCGGTAAACAGGGGGAGATTCGCTCCGATCTTGTCCAGCATGGCCGCGATGATGGGCCACGTGAACCCGCGAAGCCGGCATGATCCAGCCTCGGCGCCTGTACGGCAAGCCTGCCAATATCGCCCGCTACTATACGATCGGGGACTATTACACCAAGGGCGGTGATGAGCCTTCCGAATGGGGCGGAAAACTCGCCGCAGATGTCGGTCTCTCCGGGCCGGTCGATCCTAAAATGTTCCGCGAGCTCCTGGCCGGCAAGGTCGGCGACCAACAACTGGGCCGTTACCGCGCCGACGGAACAATCCAGCATCACCCAGGCTGGGACTTCGCGGTCAATGCGCCCAAGTCCGTTTCTATCATGGCACTGGTCGCTGGCGATGAGCGTGTGCTGGCAGCTCATGAACAGGCGGTGACGGCAGCAATCGGCTATCTGGAGGAACAGGCGCAACTGCGCCGCCGTGACGAGGGCAAGATCGTCCATGAAACGACCGGGCGCATTCTCGTCGCCCGGTTCACCGAACATGGCAGCCGCGAACTCGACCCACATCTCCACACCCATGTCGTCGTCCTCAACATGACCAACCGCCAGGATGGCGATCCGATGGCGAGCCTGGAAAGCAGGGTCATGTATGGCGAGCAGCGCGTTGCCGGACAGATCTACCGCAATGCGCTGGCCTTCGCCTTGCGCGAAGCAGGGCACCAGATCGATTTTGATCCGCGCTCCGGCCTGTTCGAGATACGCGGCGTTCCCCAATCCCTGATCGAAAAATTCTCACAGCGCGCCGAGGAGATCGAGGATCATGCGCGCGAGCACGGGCTGGTCGGCCAGAAGGCGCAGCGCGCCTCCTTCTATGCGACACGCAAGGCCAAGGTGAAGATCGGCCATGAAGAACTCCTTGTCCAGTGGCTCCAGCGCACCGGGGCATTGCTCGAGGTGCTGGAGAAGATCGTCGCCGCCGGCAGGGAGCGGGAAGGCGAGCACCTGTCTCCCACGGACAGGGAAGCGTCCCGCGCAGCGCTCTTCGGACTCCGGCAACTGGAAACCACCGAAGCGGTCAACAACCTGGGCGATATCTTGCGCACCGGTCTTGCCGCCCATGTCGGAGAGGTTCGGCTGGAGGATGTGCGACCGCGGCTCGAAAACCACGAAGCGATCCGCAAACTGCTGCCGACGCACGAGCAAACCGGTGACAAGATTCTGACGCGCGGGCGGACCAGCCGTAAGTCCTGGCGGCTTGAACTGGCCCTGACCCAGCATATCGCCCTTGGCCTTGGCGATGCCCGGCCCATCGCATCGAGCGACCGTGTTCTGCGTGCCCTCGAGGACACCATATTGAACCAGGAACAGCAACGCGCGCTTGTCGAAACGGCGCTGACGCGTGACCGGATCACTGGTATCCACGGCGTCGCGGGCTCCGGCAAATCGACCCTGGTGAAGATCCTCGGCGAGGTGGCCGAACCCGGCACGACCCTGATCGCGCTCGCGCCCACATCCTCAGCGGCGGCGGAACTGGGGACCAAGGCGAACATCGCTTCCCATACCGCCGCGAGTTTCGTTGCCCGTGGCGGGCAGGGGATCACCGACAGTCATGTGCTGGTGCTCGACGAGGCGGGTCAATTGGGTAACCGTCAGGCCCGCCGTCTGCTGGAGATCAGCAGGTCGACAGGCGCTCGGCTGTTGCTGCTGGGAGACGAGAAGCAGACCGGAGCTATCGAGCAGGGCAAACCCTTCTGGCTGATGCGTCGCCTCGGTCTCCCGACCGTCGAACTGACGGAGGCGGTGCGACAGGAAACCAGGACCATCAAATCGGCCGTGACGGCGGCTCGCGCAGGCAATTTCGCAGCCGCCCTGGGCAAACTCGACAGCGTCAACACGGCCGGCGACAACGAAGAGATGGCCACCCAGGTCGTTAGCGCCTGGGTCCGCCTCAAGGCGGAAACACGGACCGGAACGAACATCCTGGTTCTCGACAACGCCACCCGGCTGATCGTCAACAGCAAGATCCGCGAGGCGCTGAGAAATGAAAACGCGCTCGCTGCCGACGATAGCCGGCTCTCCATCCTCGCCCCTGCCGGCCTTACCGACATCGAGAAGCATATGGCCCGCTTCTACGGAGCAGGGCAGGTTGTACGGTTCGACCGCGACATTGCCAGCCTGGGTGTAGCGCGCAGCGCGGACTATCGCGTGGTCGGACTGGGACGGGACGGCAACGGCCGCCAGGTCGTCCGTCTTGTCGATGAGCAGCGACGCACCATCAAATGGGATCCGCAGACCACCAAGGCGCGGCATATCAATGTGTTCAATCCCGAAGAACGGGAACTGGCACAAGGCGACCGCATCCAATGGCGTCTCGTCAATCGCGATCTCGATCTGCGCAACGCCGAGCGCGGCACGGTGGAGAAGCTGGACGGAGACATGGCCACAGTCCGCTGGGATCGCGGCGGGCGTGTCCAGCAAGTCAATCTGTCCGAACACCGAACCTGGGATCATGGCTATGCCGAGACCGTCTATTCCTCCCAGTCGAAGACCTATCCGCGCGTTTTCGTTCTGGCACCCGTCGAGTCGCCGCTGGTCAACGCCCAGAACTTCTACACCGCCATAACCCGGGCGATGTACGGCGTGCGGCTATGGACCAATGACGTCAAGGAACTGATCGCCAAGCTGGAACGCCAGTCCGGGGAGAAAACCTCTTCCGCCGAAGGGCTGGGGCGGATGAAGCAAAATCAGGTCGTTGCCTTCGGCACGCGCCATGAAGGACGCCTCGCAACGCTCAAGACCGAACAGGAACAAATGCGCACGCAGCGTCGCGATCATGCGCTCGAACATTATCTCAACCGGCGGGATGCGCCGCCGCGAGGGGCAGCTGAACATCTTGCCGAAGGCGCCCGAAGTATCGCGCAGGTACTTGACCGGTTTCTGGGCGGCATCCTCGATCATGCACGTGCGCAGCGCGATGCCCATCACATCGAGGCGTCGGCCCCGGTGCCAGAGCAGCCGCGATTGCCACAGCCTCATTCCGAACCTGCCCATGGGCCCGAACGATAAGGTCGCCGCCATGCTGCTTGCTCTTTCCGCTATTCTCGTCGCGCTGCTGGCGCTGTTGCCCCATCGCGCCCGCGTGCCGATACGCCATCGCTGGCGCCGTCGACAGGCGAGGACCATGGCGCTTCAACTGAGCGGGAGAGACCGTCTGCAGCCACCCCAGCTTCTCTATGCGCGCCTGCGTGCCATGGATCCCTTGGCATTCGAGGAACTGCTGCTCGAATGTTTCGAGCGGCGCGGGCATGGGGTTGTTCAAGGCCGCCGCTACACTGGTGATGGCGGAATTGATGGGCAGGTCATGATCGACAGCGAGATCTGGTTGATCCAGGCGAAGCGCTATGCTGGCGCTATCCGTCCGGAACATGTCGCAGCCTTCGAAGCACTGTGCCGTGCAAAAGGACGACGGGGCCTGTTCATCCATACCGGCCGTACAGGTCCGCAAAGCCGCGTCATGGTGACGGGGAACGCCCGTGTCGCAATCGTTTCCGGTCGCGCGCTGCTGTCCCTTGTGACCGGCGGTCCGCTGCCTGAACTGGCAGCCCCTTGCCAACTACGCCGACCAATATCGCAGAGTGGGGGGACGGACATGATGTGGGGCATAACCAAACTCTTGTGGCCGGCCATAGTTATAGGGACGCTTGTACCGCAACTCGCTTGGGCGAAATCTGGAAGCGCGCAGGCCGAACGTATCATCGCTGACTGCATCCATCGTGCATCACTGGGAAGACCCTGGCTGGAAAAGACACTTTGGGGATTGCGGGACCAGGAGGCTGGCTGGATCGGCGCAGAGGTCGCAAACACCAACGGGAGCCACGATCTCGGGCCGATGCAGGTCAATAGCTGGTGGATACCCAGAATAGCAACGTTGCTAGGGCGCACCGAAGTTGATGTCCGCCGATGGTTGCAATTCGATGCCTGCTTCAACGCAGACGCCGCCCGGTGGATATTTCTTTCAGCGCTGCGATCAACGCGTAATTATTGGAAAGCGGTTGGCATCTACCATAGCCCAACGCCGTGGCGACAGGAGCATTATCGAAATTCGGTGGTTGCGCACATGCGGGTCAGGTACGGAAATAGTATCTTTCGCGCACGTGGAGCAAGGACGTCCAATGTGGTTCCATGACGGCGGCTCCGAGCCCATGTCTCGGAGGCTATCGCCTGAGGTGATCGCGCGGCACTAATCCACCGTGGTGGAAGAAGAGCGATCTTCCCCGCGACTCAATGTGCGGAATGATCAATGCCGAAACACGCCCGCCCGGCATCTTTCTGAACGATCTTCGGGACATGCTGAGTTCGTGCCTCATCGATGACGATGTACCCTCCTCGCAGAGCCGACGCGAGTTCCCTTGGCGCAGCGTGGTTCCGTCCAACTAGCGGGCAGTGTTCGAGCCGGGCTTCTGGACACTTCTGTGGACCTCGATCTTTTCGGCCCGGACAACATGCGGCCACCTAAATGCAAATTTCGCCGTGGGTGCCGGTCGACCTGTGCGATGGTCTTGAGCGTCACGGCGACGGCTTCGAAGAGAATGCCATAGAGCAGCCGCTTGTTCTGGTAGGCGATCGCAGCGACCTCGCCGGGCACGGTAAATACGACATGGAAATAGGGAACGGGCAGAAGGTCAGCTTCACGATCGGCAAGCCACTGGTCGCGGGCAATACCTTGGCACTTCGGACAATGCCGGTTGCGGCAGGAGTTATAGGCGACACGCGAGTGCGCGCAGTCATCGCAGGTCTCGACATGCCCACCGAGCGCCGCCGTCCGGCACAACTCGATCGCGGACATGACGCGGCGTTCCACCCGGCCGAGGTGGCCGTCGTGAACGCGGGCATAGGCATGGCCATGACGGCGGAATATATCCGCCACCTCCAACTCGGAGCGCACGGTGGCGCGTCAGGCGGGTGGCACCACCTCGAGGGTCAAGCAATCAAGCGGGCTCTGCGCCGCAGCGATCGTGGTCGTGGCAACCTGCGTGTAGCGCGCCGTCGTCGACAGGCTGTTGTGCCCCAGCAAAACCTGAATGATGCGGATATCGACACCGCTCTCCAGAAGGTGGGTGGCAAAGCTGTGCCGCAACGTGTGCACGCTGACCTTCTTGGTCAAACCTGCCGCCTTTGCGGCGGACCGGCACGCCGAATGCAGAACGGTAACGTTGATCGGCCCGTCTTCCCGTCCTGGAAAGAGCCAGTCGGTTGGCCGCGTCAGGCGCCAATAGGTGCGCAGGATATCGAGCAGTTGGGCCGACAGCATCACCGTGCGATCCTTGGCGCCTTTGCCATGCCGGACCTGGAGCAGCATCCGGTCGCTGTCGATATCGCCGACCTTGAGGCTCACGACCTCTGATACGCGAAGTCCGGCGGCATAGGCTGTGGTCAATGCCGCCCGCGTCTTCAGGGACGGAACCGCTTCGAGAAAGCGCACCACTTCGTCAGCGCTCAAAATCGCCGGCAACTTGCGGGGCATCCGCGCATAGGCAATCCGCTCGGGTATCTCGCCCCGGTTCAGCGTCACACCGTAGAAGAACCGCAACGCGCAAACGGTCTGGTTCAGCGACGGCCAGGATATGCCCTGAGACACGAGATAGACCTGAAATGCCCGGACATCCTCGAGCCCAAGCCGATCTGGCGAGCGCCCGAAATGGCGGCTGAACTTCGTGACGGCGTGCAAGTACGATCGTTGTGTCGCCGGCGACAGGTTGCGCAGCATCATGTCGTCGATCATACGGCGGCGCAGCGGGCTCACCGCTGGCGTGGTGGTATCAGCCATGGGATGGTCTCCTGATCAGGGGTTGGTCTTCAGCAACCAAACCTTCCCATCAGGAGGCCATTCCAGCCAATACGCACGCCTCTCCCGCGTCAGCGGGTTCGTTCAATCCCAATGAGTCAGCCTCAACGGGATTTGGTATCAGGGAGACCTGTGCGCGGGTGGGTGTAGACAGGCGCCTCAAATGCTGATTCTATGGGCTTTCCAGGGAGGAGAGCGGCAGTGGCGCAGCGTTCAATTGGTCAGGACCGGTTTGGGTTTTCAGGGTCCGAGCGCACGACGTCATCGTTGGACGCGCTTGTATCGCTGGTTGATTGGCACGCGGTCGCGGTTCTTCTTGATCCGCTTTATCCGGCCTCCAAAGGTGAGCCCGCCTAGCCGCCTCTGGCAATGTTCAAAGCCCTCCTGTTGTCGATCTGGTATGATCTGTCCGATGTGAAGCTGGCTGAGGCCCTTGACGATCGGGCCTCGTTTCGCCGCTTCTGCGGGTTTTCCGCGAATGAGGCGACGCCAGAGCGTACCGCGTTTGTCAGGTTCCGTCGGCTGCTGGTCGCGCACCAACTTGACCGATCGCTGTTTGAAACCGTGACCATGCAGCTCAAGGCCAAGGCAGTGACTGTCAAGACCGGAACCCTGGTCGATGCCACCATCATAGCCTCAGCAAGTGAAGGCGATGATGATGCGCGCAGGGTAAAACACAAGGGAAAGCGGGCCGTTCACGGCTTCAAGGCCCATGTTGGCGCCGATGCCGATACCGCGTTGGTCGAGGAAGTGTCGATCACATCGGCCAATATCAATGACGGCAAAGCGGGACCCGATGCCTTGCCCGACAATCCCGGTGAGGTGTTTGCCGACAGCGCCTATCGCGGCAATCACTTTTGTAATGCGGTGCTGGCAAAGGGCGGCATTCCCCGGATCGTCGCCACCGGCATGTGGGGCCGCGACGAAGCTGAAACGCTCCGCAAGCTCCATGAATGGAATCAACCGATCCATCGCGTGCGCGCCCGCATCGAGAAGATCTTCGGTACATGGAAACGATCCTACGGCTTGCGCCGAATGCGATGGCGAGGTCTCGCCAAAGCCGCCGTCCAAGTCCGCCTCACAGCCATTGCCTACAACCTCGAGCGCACGATGAATATTCTCTTCGTTCCAGCATGATATCGCCTCCGACCGCAAAGCGCAGGCCGGATCGATAACCCATCGAATAGCTGCGCGATTTCATAGCTCTACGCCCACCCGCGCACAGGTCTCATCAGATCGCCACGCGTAGTATATGTTGGTGTCGGTTGTTGCGAGCCCCCGCAACCACCGAGACCGACAAACCAGATTTTTCATGTGTTTGTCGGTCTCTGTTAGATCGCCCTCCCGCAACCACATAAAAACCACCACCCCCAAACCCGCCCGCAAGGCGGGCTTTTTGCGTTCAAAGGCCAAGGCCATCGACAGAATGCCAGCCAGATCGCCGCGCACGTCGATCTCCCGTGCGCCACCCACCACCAGCACAATCGCCTCGACAAAACCCCGCAAAGCCGTGCCCGGCCCCGCCTGAAACAAGAATTGCGCGAGCGCGACATCCCGCTTCGCCTACACCCCCCCGCATCCCACCAGCTATCCCGCCGATCAATCCCATGATCGGATACAAAGGCAGCAGTACCCGTCTACGGTAGCCAATCTTTCTTGGGCGCCTTCATCCTGATGATGCTGGCGTCACCAGAAAGTAAGTATGGCAGCGAGGAAGACGCCTGCCATATAGTTGGCTGCGAGCTTGTCGTAGCGGGCGGCGATGCATCGCCAGTCCTTCAGGCGGCACCAGAGGCGTTCGACGAGGTTGCGGGTTCGATAGGCGTCACGATCATAGGGGATCGGTTCTTTGCGGCTGCGGGTAGCGGGGATGACGACCTCGGCACCCTGGGCCTGGATAGAGGTGCGGATGGTATTGCTGTCATAGCCACGGTCGGCAATGAGCCGGTCGAAGCGGCCATGTGCAGCTTCGATCAGGGCGGGCGCGATGGTCATGTCGGAGAAGCTGCCGGGCGAGATCAGCAGGACGCGTGGCCGTCCGGCAGCATCGGTCAGTCCGTGGATTTTGCTGGTGCGTCCGCCGCGCGAGGTTCCGATGCCTTGAGCGAATCTCCCCTTTTGCGCCGGCTGCCGAACGATGAACCTTGATGCTGGTGGAACCGATCGCGGACGAGCCCCACATCCCGCTATATCCGGTCAACGCCTCGAAGACGGCGAACCAGACGCCTTGCCCGCTCCAGCGGTGGAAACGGTTGTAGATCGTTGTGCAAGGTCCGTGTCCCGCGCCACCGCGCACCGATCTTGAGCATGTGAATGATGTCCGAGATCACCCGCCGGTCATCGACACGCCGCGCACCCTTGCGTCCCTGCGGCAGCAAAGGCTCGATCTTAGCCCACTCCGCATCGCTCAACCACGTCAACTGCCGCGCCATCAATGTCTCCTGCTTCTCACAGAAAGCATTGAACCCGCCGAAACGGTCTCGCGCAACCTTATTGAGTACAGACCCTAGATTGGCCCGCTAAGGATGTCGGTCACCAGCTGACATTCAGGCAGCGTAGCGTGGGCATCATTAACTGCGGCGTGTACAAACGGCCGCCGTCGCCGACGAGTTCGAGGTCTGGAACATGATCCAGCAGTATGTCGAGGGCGATCTCCCCTTCAAGATGGGCAAGCAGGCGACCGACGCACATATGAATACCTCGCCCCCAGGCCGGTGCAATTTTCAGGTCGTTACGAAAAATATCAAATCTGTCGGCGTGATCAAACACGGTTTCGTCATGATCTGCCGCCATCGTGCAGAGCTGAATTAATGACCCCTTAGGGATTGGTATTCCCCGGATTTCTACATCCTGTGTCGCAACCCTGATCGGCCCGCGTCCGGGATCCCTGAAGCGTACGCTTTCTTCGAAAGCTTTGGCGAGCAGGCTACGGTCGGCTCGAACGGCCTCCCACTGATCACGATGGTGGAGAAGATTCCACACCATATTGCCTATGGCCGTGCTGGTTGTATCCGTCCCGCCGAGAAGCATCGAGCTGACAAGGCCGAGAATCTCTTCCTCGCCCAGCGCATCCCCTTCATCGGCTGCGGCCAGCATCTTCGAGATCGCATCCTCGCCGGGCCGTTCGCGCCGGTCATGGATCAGCTTGCGGATGAAGCTGTCGAAATCCTGAAGCGTCTCGGCAAGGCACTCTAGCCGTTCTGGCGAGGGGTTGGTGGTGATGAGTTCGAGCGAGGCATCGACCCATAGCCGATAGCGATCATAATCTTCTACAGGAGCGTCGAGCAACGCGGCAATCGCCATCATCGGAATGCGATCGGCGTAGCTGGTCACGAGATTTGCCTGGCGATCTGGACTGCGTAGCATCTCATCGACGAGTTGACGCGCAATCTGGCGAATCTGATCGGCGTGTGCAGCTATGATGCGGGGCGAAAGGGCGGCTTGCATGTAGCGCTTCAATCGCCCGTGGGCCGGCGGATCGGCGGCTGCGAGCTGAACCTTCATCGGAAACCCCAGCGGCAGACGCGTGCGGAATCCCGCAGGGACTTCGGGAACGGTAACGAACATCCGGTTCGAGAAGGTTTCTGGATCATTCGCGATACGCGTAATGTCATCCAGTCGGGTCACGACATACCAGCCATATTTAGGCATGAAGAAAACGGGATGGTTACGGCGTGCCTGCGCCAGCAAGAAATGAGGATCAGCGACCTGATCAGGATCGAGCGGGTCCAGCTCGGCGAAAACGGGAACGTCGGATGATATTGCCATATTCACCTAGGCTCTCCTTGTTTGATCTTCTCTCTTTAATAAAGGCGGACGCGAATTGTGCGGAGGACTTCTAACTAGGCGTCGCTCCGAACGCCTTTTCTGCCGCTCCAGTGTCGAAAAAGGCATGAACTTTATAGACCAGCCCGTCTTTCAGCGTCATCAATTCGCAATAATTATTGTCATAGATGCGCCCATCTTCATATTCGAAATGTCCCACCATCTCGACGGCGACGCGATCCGCATCGGCAGTCGAGGTGATGACGGTGAACCCGCCCGTTTTTGCACTGTGCAACATGTGCAACGAGGCAAGGAATGCATCATGATCGAGATGGCCCATGCCGTTCAGCCACCAGTCGAGATCTGGGTGGATCAGTTTTTTTACGGTTGCCATGTCGCCAGATCCAACAGCTTTCACCAGCCGGAGCGCGACGTCGCGATTCTTCTCAATGTCCTGATTCATCGGCTATCCTCATCCTTTCCCGCTTTTGTCAGCGGTATTCTGTGGTAAGATAGTTATCCCCCAGCTGTCGACAATGAAATAGGCGGCTGGTCGTTAAAGTTCGATACGAATAGAGCGGGAGAGGAATGCAGATCATCTTTCGAAACGCCGAAGCCGGCGAGCGCATTGTAATGGCGAGTGAGGGCGACACGCTGATGCATGTCGCGCTGGCCAACGATATAATCGGTATCCCAGGAGACTGCGGCGGCCAATGCGCCTGCGGCACATGCCATGTCTATGTAGATCCGGCATGGGTTGAGCGAGTTGGCCGCGTCGAACCCGGCTCGACGGAGGAAACCATGATCTTTGGAGCGCCTGTCGATGCCCGCCCGAACTCGCGGCTCGCATGCCAGGTTAATCTGATTGCAATTCACGACGGGTTGATTGTGGAAATCCCGGAAGGCCAATAGACAAAATTATAAAAAAACGACGAGGAGGGTATCTTGCAACAGATCATGGAAGCCGCAGATGCGCTGGATGTCAGTCATCCGCAGATTTATCGCGACGATAGCTGGCGCCCGCTATTCGCTCAGCTTCGCGCGGAGCATCCGGTATATTACTGCCCACGGAGCCGTAGTGGGCCCTATTGGTCGATCACGCGTTTTGCCGATATTGTTCGCGTCGATACCGATCCACTGTCATTTTCTTCTTCTTATCTTCATGGGGGGGTCACGATAGAAGATCGCGTCGCAGCTTCATTCATGCAAATGGACCCACCAGTACATACGGAAAAGCGAAAGAATGTAACGGCGGTGGTTGCGCCCAGGAGCCTCGCGCAAATGGAGAGTCTGATCCGTGAGCGCGCCGGCAGGGTGCTGGATGCGTTGCCGCGCAACGAAGAGTTTGATTGGGTTCAGCGGGTTTCGATCGAGTTGACATCGATGATGTTGGCTACATTGTTCGCCTATCCCGTCGAACAGCGGCACAAGTTGGTGCACTGGTCCGATGTGCTGACCGCCGATCTCGACGATCCCGAAAGCCCCGTCCGGACCGAGGCGGAGCGCCAGGCTGGCCTCCAGGACTTCTACATGACGATGATGGAGCTTTGGCAGCAGCGTCAGAAAGAGGAACAGAGCTACGATATCATTTCGCTTCTCGCACATGATGAGGGTGTGCGCTCCGCCTCCTTCGACGAAATCTGCGCGTTGTTCGGTTTGTTTCTCGTGGGAGGAAATGACACAACCCGCAACTCGATGTCAGGCGGCGCATGGGGCTTCAGCGAGTTTCCTGATGAATGGCGGAAATTGAAGGCCAATCCAGGGTTGGCCGGAAATGCTGCAGCGGAAATAATCCGTTACCAGACCCCGGTCATCTATCAGCGCCGCACGGCGACATGCGATGTTGAATTGGGTGATCAGACGATTGCCGCAGGTGACAAGGTCGTGATGTGGTACATTTCCGGCAATCGCGATGAGAGCGTCTTTAAAGACGCCGACAGACTCCAGATCGATCGCCCCAATGCCCGGCAGCATACCGCCTTCGGAATGGGGCCTCATCGCTGCCTCGGCGCGCGGCTTGCCGAGATGCAATTGCGTATCCTTTGGGAGGAGGCCCTTATACGCGATCTCGACATCGAGATTCTCGGGCCGCCGACCTACGCCTTTTCGAATCTTGTCCGTAGCCCGCTTAGCCTGCGCGCCCGCATCAAGGGTTGATTCTGCTCGCCGTTGCGGATCGATCGTTGCTATCGGCGGATTGGCGATAATGAGACTATATGGGTGATTGCGGCAAGATTTCTGTCATTTACGGATGAGCTGGGGCAGAAATGCCCCACTCCAGCATCGCTCACTCCGCCGGGTGATCTTCATCGCCGAATGCTGCCGTCATTACCGGCACTACACGCAAGTGAGAGGGTATGTTATCGCGTCCGATTTTCTGGTCGATATGCTCATTATACCACTGCAAATACTGCTCTTGATAGCTCAGGGTCAGAGTGGAAAGATCACCTTCACGCATGGAGCGCTGAATTGTGGTGAACAGGCCAAGATCTTCGTCAAGGATCTTTACTTGATAGGCGCTGAATTCATCCCAATATGCGCGGTCGGCATCGGAATCTTTCAATGTCTCGCCGAATATAGTGGAAACGACAGCCATCCGGTCATGTCCTATCGGCCAGAAGTTCATCCAGTTGAAGCCTGATGGGTCCAGTGCCGTGAAGCCGTTAGGAAAGCGGGGCAGGGCGACGGTCAGGCTCCTGAACCTCTCATCCAATCCCTTGATGTCGCTGGCGCCGTAGAGATTTTCTATGCGTTTACGGGTTGTGAAACGGGCGTGCCCGTTTTCCAGCGGTGTGACGACGAAGCTCTTTGAATCGAGGAACGGCGCTATGGTTTTCTGATGGACAGTCGCGACATGATAGATTTCCAGAAAATTGTCATAAGCTGTCTTCCAGTTGCACGCGATCTCCGTCCGCAATGTGCGCTTGACCACCATGCGCTCGAACGGGAAGCTCTCCGCTTGTGCGGCGAGCGGGGCGATGAAGTCGGCCAAAGGCTCCGCCGCTTCGTCGAAATTGATGAAGATGAAACCGCGCCATAGCTCGCAGCGCACCTGGAGCAGCGGCTTTTCCGCCTTGTTCAAACAGGCGAAGTTATGTGCTTCCGGTACGGACCTGAGTTCGCCGTCGCTGGCATAACCCCAGGCATGATAGGGGCAGATGAAGCGCTTTGCGATGCCCGCCGGTTCAGTCACCAACGCCGCGCCGCGATGGCGACAGGCGTTCTTGAATGCGCGGATGGTCCGGTCCTTGCCTCGGCTGAGAATGACAGAGCGATCCATCTCGGTGAACAGCTTGTAAGCGCCGGGTTCAAGCAATTCGCTTTCATGACCGGCATAGAGCCATGTCTTGTTGAAAACATACTGCATTTCCAGAGCAAAGAAGGCCGGATCGCAGTAGCGGGCGGTTGGCAAATCGGGCAGCGCGGGGAAATCCGCCGGATAAGTGATGCGCTTTGCTTCCCGTTCGACGCGCTCAATGAGCGTTGCGGCCGCTTGGCTGTCCATGTCACTCCACTCCTGAATTCAACGGCACTATCCCTGCGTGCTTTCCGGCATCTTACCAGTGGGGGCGATAGGGTAACAGCGCCGAAGATTGACGCACCGTCCGTCTTGCGCGGCGCTGGGCGAGTTATTGCGATTGCTCGTCTTGAATAGTCATACGTGGCTTGAGTTGCGAGGGAAGGGCGCGGCAACGGCGTCCTTCCCTCGCCATCGCTGACGAAAGACTTCAGCGTTCCGCCGAGCGACCGAACCGTGCCCGAAGCTGCACACCGTACACGCGCGGATCGCCATAGACATAAGGTGTCGTACCGAGCTGGGAGCTGACGAGGTTGCCCGCGCCGGTCCTGTATGTCTCGTTGAACAAGTTCTTCACGAAAATGCTGAGGTCGACTGCATTGTCCATGATATTGTTCCAGTCGAGACGCAGATTGACGATGGCGTAGGGAGATTGCTCCTCTGGCGTGAGCGAGAAAAGAGCATCGTCCGAGACGCTCGTACGAGACTGATACGACACATTGCCAGCCAATATGAAGTCACCCGTGTCACCTGCATCATATTGATATCGCGCCGCGACGTCCAACTTGTGCTTTGGCGCACCCGTTATGGGGGTACGAGATCGTTCTATGATCGCTCCGTCTGACGGACGGACGATCACGCCCGGAAAACTCCTGAACTTGGCATCGAGATAGGCGTAATTGACATTGACCGTGAAGGCGGGGGTGAAACGGATGACTTGTTCGAGTTCAAGGCCGCGCGATCGCAATTTTGCGGCATTCTCGATCTGGTTCGATGCGGTCTGGCCGTTGAAGAAGGAAGTGGCGCGATGCAGGCCGGAGAAATCCGCCTGGAACAGCGCCAGATTGGTCCGCATGCGGATGCCGCCCAGATTATAATCTGCCTTGATGCCCAATTCATAGTCAGTGACTGTTTCAGGCTTGAACGTCGGCAAAGCCGCTGCCACCCCGTTCTGGGCCGGCAGGATCGACTGGATGTTGATGCCTCCCTGCTTGAAGCCCTTGCGCGTGGTGCCATAAACCATGACATCCGGCGAGAATTTATAGTCGAGCGAAAAAGTATAGCTGTCCGCCGTTTGCTTGAGGGAAGCGGGGATCGGATCGTCCGTCGTGATAGCCGGGTTGTCCGGTGCGACGATCACGCCCGTGGGGGGGAGAAGCGCGTTCACCGCCAGAAGCGATTGTTTGACAACGCTGTACCGATAGCCGCCGGTCAAACGCAGGCCTTCGAAGCCGAAGGCGGCGAAATCGATGGTCGCCTGCCCGAAATAACCGGTTTGCGAAGATTTATAGTCGCGATTGTAGCCAGTCGATATGCCCGGAAGTCCCGCCGGAACCGTGAAGGCGCCGTTCAGCGTCTGGAAGATGGCCGGATAGTTGAGATAGGCGTTCACGTTGGAATGTTCCGTGAAGTAGCCGATCATCCAGTCATGGCTGCCGCCGATCTGGCCGGACACCTGTGCTTCTTCCGACCATACGTCGAACCAGTCATTCTTGCCGGCGCCATAATCCCTGACATTGACCTGTCCGGTGCAAAGCGTGGGCGTGCAGTTCGGGTTGCTGACATCGAGGTCGTTATAGACCACGCCTGAGCCGACGCCGCCCTGAATCTCCCGGACAACTTCGGAGTGAAGATTGCGTGTCGTGGAAAAGATGTTCTTGAAGCTGGTGTCGCCCAGGAATCCAAGCTCGCCGAAATTCAGCTCGGTAGTGTTGATCAGCTGTTGGACCTGTGAACGAAGAAAGTTCGGCCTTGTGGTCGCAAGCCGCCGGACGCTTCCGCCCGCCGCGATGCGCGCTGCTTCTCCGTCAAGGCTGGCGCGGACGCCGTTGATGAGGGCAATTCGCTCGTTAATGCAGTTCGCAACCGACTTGCCGCTGGCTGCATAGAGCGCCGTGATGCCGGGATTGGTGCAAAGGCCAGCCACCGATATATAACCATAACCGCTGGCGGTCGCCTCGGTTACTCCAGGCGTAACGCCCAGGATGCCGGCTCCCACCCGCGTGTCGAGCAGCGATCCGGTTATGACCGATCCGCCGGGCAGGCGCGGATCCACAACGCGGCGTGCCACGCCATTGGGTTCGTAGGTGCCAAGAACGCTCGCCGTTCCATTCTCCTTGATGTTCACATCCGAGAAGATGGTGGTGCTCGTCAGCCAGTCGGTCGGTCGCGCCAGCACGCTGATCCGGTAGGACGAACGGTCGCGGTCATCCAGATCCTGTCCGGTTGTAAGACTTTTCGAGAAGCCGTCATGATAGCTGTAGTTGCCGGCCACGCGGATCGCGAGCCGGTCCTCAAAGATCGGCACGTTCACCGCGCCGGTAAACTCCCGGGAACTGTAGTTGCCCAAGGCTGCCTCGAAGAACCCGTCAAACTCGCCCGAAGGCGCCTTGGGGGTCAGCAACACCGCGCCGCCAGTCGTTGAGCGGCCGAACAGAGTACCCTGCGGGCCCTTCAGAACCTGGACTGACTCCAGATCGTAGAAAGTGATGTTGGACCCCCCGGAGGCGGAGTTGGTTTGCTGCGGCACATCGGCGAAATAAGTGACCACCGATGGCGAGCTCCCGAAGGTCGCGCCCTGGCCACGGATGAAGTAAAGCACGTCGTTACGTTGCGAACTGCCGGTGGCGGCGACAATGCCGGGCGTCGAATTGCCGAGATCATATGGCGTGGTAATCGCCTTTTCACGCAGGACATCGGCCGTAATCGCAGTGATCGCTACAGGAACGGACTGAAGGCTTTCAGCCCGCCGGCGCGCGGTGACGACGATATCCGATATTTCGTTATCGCTTACAGATTGAGTGGAGGTATTGCTTTGTGCATAAGCACCCGGAGACGCTGCGAATATTGCACTGATACCGGCAAGCAGAGCCTTTTTGGGAATTTCCCTCATCATCGTCCTCCCCATGATCGAATCATTTCTCGTGACTTGTCGCCGCGCCTGCAATGTGAGTGGAAGGGCAGCCGGTCTGATCTTCTTGATTGTTATCAATCCTGCACAACCGCGCGGCGTAATGCAACGTAAAAATCATGCACGAAAATTCAAAGTTTGATTGAGAAGTCAAGGTGGAGCGGAAATCAAGGCTTTGATCTTCCCTTTTCTAGGATTATGGCGGCAGGCATTGCACGGCGCAGAGGAGGGCGTGTCGCTCCTAATGCGTAAAGATATATATGGGCTAAAAGGCTCGATGCGATCTGGCTTCATCACTGCGGCAACGCCTTGCATCGAATGGGTTGGGCATATCATATATGGCGTGTCGAATAATGCACGACGTGGCGGATTGTCATTCGGGGCCGCAGATGGCCGCCCAACAGGGCGATGTCGACGCTGCCGTGAAGGTCGCTCGTCAACCTGTAGACTGCGTTGCTATCAAGCAGTCCGGCTGGAACCGGAAGGGGAGCAAATTAGCTATCCAGAAATACATTGAATAAGGCGTGTGACGGTGAAGCTTTAGTTCGCAGTCCGGGATCGCTCTGGCTTTGGCCGGGCGGTCATTATTTCTGTATCCCGCACCAATTTCCCGGGGCATCATCTATATAGATCATGCTCAACGCTCAGCGGGGTGGCGGTCGAACAGTTCCTGCTGATCCATGGCGCTGTGCCGGTAGCGTCCATGTGCGAAAGGCGGCATGACCGACGCATGATATTTGCGTGGCAAGCGCGTATCGATGAGGAAGGCGATCAGTTCTTACCATCTCCATCCTGTGCTGCCATATGGGCAAACAGATCGCGGAACTCCGCCAGTGAAGGGGCGTGATTGGAATAGCCTCCATCGACATGCAAATTCTGACCGGTCGTATAGCGGGACTCATCCGACGCCAGAAATATGGCAGCCTTCGCGCAGTCTTCCGGCGCGCCGATGAATGGCGTCAGCTTGTGACGCAGCATGAGCTGGCGGATCGGTTCGGGCATATTGTCCTCCAATGCGCCTGAGAGCACCAAACCTACCATCAACACATTGGCGCGAATGCCGAATTTTCCATATTGCGCCGCAATATTGTAGGTGAGGTTGTGCACACCGGCTTTGGATGCGCCATAAGCGGTCTGGCCGATATCGCCTTGCAGCGCTTTGGTGGAACCAGTCGTGATGACGTTGCCACCACCCTGTCTCAGCATATGGGGGATCACATGCTTGGCGCAAAGCATGGGGCCGCGAAGATTCACGGCCATGGTGCGGTCCCATAGATCGACGTCCATGTTTACCACATCACGATCCTGCATCATGATGTCGCCAGTCATCGCAGCATTGTTGTGCAAGACGTCGATTCGACTATAGGTCTGGATCGCATAATCGACCAGGCCCTTTACGGCGGTTTCATCCGAAATATCGGCTGCAAAGGGATGTGCATTGCCACCCGCGGCAACGATATCGGCCGCAACCTTCTCCGATGATTTGCTCTGGCTTGCGACAATGACTTTGGCGCCTTCCCGGGCATATGCCTCGGCACAGGCTTTACCGATTCCTGATCCCGCGCCGTTGATGAGGATGACTTTACCGTCGAGCCTTTTCACGTTTCTGTGTATCCCTCTGAAAATTGGACGCCCGTTTGCAAAAGATGCAGGTCAGGATGGCAGGGACGAAATTCAGGCTGCGACGACTTCCCTATCGGCGTCATATTTCTTTTCGAACTGCTCCAGATAGGCACGATAGCCTTGAGGTTCCCGTCGCTTGGCGGGGTCGTAGAAGGGTGAGCAAATCTGGAAGAAGAAACTCACGAAGTGGCGGCCCATCACTTTCCGGGCATATTTGTCGCGCACGAGTGATTCTTTCAATTCGGCTGGCGTCATCTTCGCGCGATCATGCTCCAGCAGTTTCTTTGAAACCATCATCTGAAATCGACCGAGATGGACCAACGCATAGAAGTAACCATATATTCGATAGAAATAGGCGAAGATCGGATTTAGGCCGCTGAGTTCATGATAGACATCCGAGCATACGGTACGATGCTCGAACTCTTCGGCCAAATGCCATCGCCACATGTCCGTGGGCTCCGCATCGGCGCCCTCCAGCAGTTCATTATAATCCTCGAAATAGAGCTGGCAGGCCGTCGCGCTCAGCGACTCGAAGCCTTCGCAATAGGCGAGATTGAAGCGCAGTGATTTCGTTTCAAGAAATCGCTTATATGTCGCCTCATAGTCTCTCTCAATCGGCTTCAGCCAGGCATAGCCCAGTTCGTGCATACGCCTGTTGAAGGCGATGTGTTGCTTGCAATGCTGCATCTCCTGCTTGATGAAGATATCCAGCTCTTCTACCAGGCGCGTCTTGGAGGGCTCGATAAGGGGCTTCGCCTTTATCATCACCTTCAAGAGATAGGGTTCGATATAGGCGGGAATCAGCGAGGCCGCGTTGGCACGCTGTGCAAACTCCCCATTGGGAGCCCAACGCGCGCGAATGTTCGAGAAGTCGAACTTGGGGAACCTGACTTTCATCTTATTGCCTTTATGCACCTTGGGAGCCATCGCAAGACGCCGAATATACCCTCGAGCCTGCTTTATTCCGCCGCTTCCGCGCTATGTTGCCCGGGAAGCATCCCGCCGCCCGCCAGATAGGCTTCGTAGTCACGCGTGAACATGCGGAGCAATGGTTCGTTCTCGCCGAAATTCTGTACCTTTTTGCCGCCGGTTTCCAGCCCGATCTGCTGGAGGCGTGACATCGCCATATCCTCGACAACGACATCGCGCGTCGCCGCCAGCGTGTGGGCCATCGCGAATTCCTCGCGCAGGTTCTTCGGCGCATGACGGCTATAGATTCGTACTTCCATCCGCATGCGGTTGTGGCTCAGCGGCCAGAACTGATAGAATAGATATCCGTTTGCCAACGGCTGAAGCGAAATATTTGGAAAGATCGTGATGGTCTCGGTTCCGAAGTTCGGGATATTGAGCCGATTGATCCCCGGATGCTCGTAGAAACCCGCCCGGCCCTCGGCGATGGCCTGTTGATCGGGGGCGGATGTCGGCAGCATCTGGGAATAGACCCAGCTCAGGACCGGCGCGTCCGGGTTATAGTCGAAATTGCGCTGCACCGTTCCCGCGCTGTGCGGCCCGAACTGTTTGATGTCGAGATAGTTGAGATGTGGGTTCTCTTGAGGAACCACAGCCGGACGCAGCGTCTTTTGATGCAATATGGCGACATGGTAACCCTCGTTGAAGGCATTGACGAGGTTCTTCCAATTGCAGTCGATCTCATCGGTCACTTGCACGTAGAAGGGGAACTGGTCGAACGGCGCTCCATCCAGCATCACGTCCAGGCCTGCGAGGAATTCGCGGAGCGAAACTTCCGGCGTGTCGGCGAAATTCAGGAAGATAAACCCGTTCCATGTGTCGAGATGGATCGGCGCAAGTCCGTTCTTGGCCTTGTCCACATGTGGGAAGTCCTGTGCAGATGGCACCGCGTTTAGGGAGCCGTCGATGCGATACAGCCATGCGTGATAGGGACAGCGGAACGTCAGCGCATTGCCCCGCTCCTCGCAGACAAGCGCCACTCCCCGATGCGAGCAACTGTTGTGGAAGGCGCGGACCTGCCCGTCCTTTCCGTGTGCGATGATGACATTCGCGCTGAGGGTCGGTATTTTACGCACCACGAAATCGCCGGGATTTCCAACCTCCTCGACCCGTCCGACCATGAGCCATGCGCGTCGAAAGATCATCGCCTGCTCGCGCTGGAAATATTCCGGCGAGGTATAATATTCCACCGGCACTGTGCCATCGACGAGGCCCATGTCGTGGGCCTTGGTCATATATTGGCTGATGTCGACCATATGTTATCCTCTTCCGCCAAGCGGTTTGCCGCTTCAATGTGGCCGGTAGCCTACCCATTCCATTTTGACGCTGTGCGGGAATGGAGCATAGGGCACATGCGGCTGTTCGAAGATTTCCACCGCCTGCGCGGCCTCAGTCAGGCCCAATATCACGCGCAGCAGCAATGCCTCCTGCTCCGGCAGCGCAATCGGATCGAACCCATCGAGATAGGAAAATATCTCCTCCAGACGAGGAGCGAGCGCGGCGTGGAACGCTTTCAAATCGGAATAGGCCAGTTCCTGCCGTTTCCTGTACCGTTCATCCTGCGTGTGCAGATTGCCCCAGGTAGCCACGAAAGGCTGTAGGAAGGCAAATTGCTCTGGAAGCTGCAATGTCGTCATGATGATGCTCGATCAGGTCTGGAATAAGATGGCTGGCGGCGAACTTTGAGGGATGCCCCCGGACGCTGCAAACCTATTTATACTCGTTCCATTCGATGGCCATGTGATGCGGGAAGGGGGCATAGGGCACGCCCGGTTGATCGAACACCTCGATCGCCATCGCTGCCTCGGTCAGGCCCAAGGCGGTACGGTAGAGGAGAGCCTCTGAAGCTGGCAGGCGGTCCATCGGGAACTTGTCCAGATGGTCGAAAATCTCTTTCAGGCGCGGCGCAGTGGCGTCGTAGAAAGCCTTCAGATCCTTCATGCTGCTCTGCTGGCGGAAGAGGTAGCGTTCCGCCTGATCCTCAAGCTTGCCCCACGTTCCGGCATAGGGCGCAAGCGCTTCGAACCCTGCTGGAAGGGAAACTGCCTCAATCATAAATCATCTCTCCCCAATTTCGCGCCATTCTCTATGGCTGGCGCTGAAATCGTTCTTTCCGAGCAGCCCCGGTCGCTGGTCTGGGTGCCGGCGCCATGTGATACTGAGACTATGCACAATCCGGTCTGTATTGGCGAGGCTTCGATATTGACGCCGCGTCCACTGCATCCAAAGAGAGGTGCGCGAGCGATCGGCATATCGGGTTGCGGCGCATCGACAGCCCGGAACATCAGGTCACCAAGGCTTGATCATCACCTTGCAGTGATTGTTGCGGCCGCGCAGTTCCTCGAACATGGCAGGCGCATTGTCGAGCGGGACGGTGTCGGTAATCATGGCTCGCGGTTCCACATGCCCGTTGTCGAGCGCGCCGATGGCGATCTCGAACTCGCGTGTGTCGTACATGTTGGTATAGCGGATCGTCGCCTCTTTCATCATGGCTGGCATGGCCGAGAAGGTGTCTGGCATCCAGCAGAAGCCGGGTGCGGCGATCATGCCCCGGCGACGAACCGCGGAGACCGCCTGATCGAGCGAACCGGCGACGCCAGCACATTCGAATACAATGTCGGCGGGCCTCCCGAGCGCTTCCGCGCTTTGTTCCGCAAAGGTGCGCCCTTCCTCGGGCAGGATGAATGCGTCGACGCCAATTGCCCGCGCGATCTCCTCTCGGCGGTCAGAGGTGGCGGACATCACGACTCGTTCAGCGCCGGAAAGTCGCGCCCAATAAGCGGCGGCCAGCCCGATCGCCCCTGCGCCCATGACGAGCACGCGATCGCCGCTCTGGATTCCCGAAGCGCGCACGGCACGCAATGACACTGCCAGCGGCTCCACCAACGCTCCATCGTCGAAACTCAGCGAACGTGGCAGGTTCACGCACCAGAGCGCGTTAGTCAGTAAATATTCGGCATAGCCCCCCGTCACTCCAAATGCGCCGAACATGCCGAATGCCGTGCAACCGACCGCGTCGCCCGTCTTGCAGGCCACGCATTCGCCACAGGTCAGGAAAGGCAAGACCGCGACATGATCGCCAATGGCAAGGTTCTCGACACCGGTGCCCGTCGCCACCACTTCGCCCGCAACCTCATGACCGGGAACCGCGCCGTCGTCGAAAGCGTAGCTGTGTCCTTCCGCCATGTGCAAGTCGCTGCCGCAGATGCCGCAACGATGCACTTTTACAACTACTTGCCCGGCCGCAGGCGTCGGATCGGCTACCAGTTCGATTCCGAGTCGTCGCCTGTCCGTGCGGAAAACTGCAGCGCGCATTTCATCTTCCTCTCATATGCAGAGCCCCGCTCGGGGCGGTTGCTTTTGCGACGAGCGATGTGCCCATGGCGACATAAGGCGAAGCGCTTCGCTCCGCTCTTTCTGCTGCGAAACCCGACAGGCGTTTCATGTCAGCTCTTGCCCCTCCCCATTGGGAAAACTGCTCTTGGCTTGCGGCAGGGATGTGATTTCTCCCGTGGCGCATTATATTGGCGCCATGATCGGGACCCTTTTTTGCTGCCCGCTGTCCGGGCGTCCATGTGTATGACCGACCCTGACCTGACAGGCAAGGCACGCGTTGCGCGCGATTCTTCCCGCACGATCGGGCAAATTCTTGCCGCTGCGCGACAGGAATTCATCACGAATGGCTTCGATGGCACCAAAATGGAGCATATCGCGCGTCGGGCCCAGGTCAGCAAGCAGCTCGTTTATTCCTACTTCAACGGGAAGGAGGAACTCTATGCCGAACTCTCCAAGGAGATTTCGCGGGAGGCGTACAGGCGGCTGCTTGTCATCGACTTCGACGCCATGGAACCGCAGGTGGCAATTCGCGCCTATATAGAAGGGGTCTATGACCACTTTCTTGACGATCCGGCCATCGGATTGCTCACGGTCGACCAGAGCCTGCATGGGGGCGCTCACATCAGATTGCCGGGAGGCGAGACGCGGCGCATGCAACTCGACCTCTACCAGCGCATCGATCGTGTGCTGAAAAGAGGCCAGGCAGATGGCATTTTCAGTGATTTCATCGGGTCGGACATGCTGGAATTCATGACGACGATCATCGTTTCGGGGTGCGTGTCTTCACGCGGAATGTTCGAGCGGTTTGTGGGTCGATCCGCAGAAACCGATGCAAATTATTGGCGTGCCCACTCAGTTGAATTCATCCTGCGCGCGTTGAGGGCATAAGGCGGAATCAGCCGACTTCTCATTCGTGCAGAGGGCAGCAGTTGGCCAAGTTGGCATCGCGAGCGATCTTTGCGTAATATCGGCCTGCCCACAGACAGGTGTCGACCAGTCGATGCCTATGGATAGCCATAGTCGATAACAAGTTTTCGGATGGAGGATGTCGGTGACGATTGATCGCGATGAAGCGATGCGCCTGGCCCAGTTTTGGGCAAGTGTTTCGGAAGAGCATAATACGGACAAGTTCCAGACTGTTCTGCATGATGATTTCACCATGTGGTATAACTTCGATCCGCAATATCGCTCGCGCGCGGAATTCGTCGAGACGTTGAAGGCGGCGCATGCGATGTTCGAGAATCAGAAGAACGAAGACCTCAAGATCACGATAACCGAGCGAGGCTTCATCTTGCAGGCGACGATGACCGGCGTTCTGGCCGGAGAGAACATCTCCTCACCCTATTGTTTCGTCGCCGAGGTTCGCGAAGGCAAGGTTTATCGGGGGGAGGAATATTTCGACACGGCACAACTCACCAAAAAGGCGGGCCGACCGGGAGAAGGTATGGTCTGAAGGGGGCTGGCGCCGGGCCGAATGTTGACGGTGTGTAAAGCGGCGAACTTTGGATGTCCCTCGCGTCTCTGCTATATCGCTCTCGAACAAGATGAGCGGCGCCGACCGCTCATCATAGGAATCGCGCGCCACTCAATTGGCGACTGCGTAGAGGAGACCTGATATGGGTATGCAGCAGCCAGTCTTGACGCCTTTTGACCTGGGTACTGGTGAACTGCGGCCTGACCCCTTCATCATGGAAACCGGCAAGGTCGATCTCGGCGTGTACTACAAGCAGGAGCGGTTCGAGGCGGAAAAGGAAATTTTCGGCCGCGTTTGGTTGAACGTCGCCGAGACGGCCGAATTGGTCAATCCCGGCGATTGGATTGTCCGCGAGGTCAAGGTGCGGTCGGTTTCGGTGATCATCGTGCGTGGCAAGGATGGTGAGATCCGCGCCTTTCACAATATATGTTCGCATCGCGGGATGAAGCTCGTCTGGGACGAGAAAGGCCGCGGGGGCAAGTTTTCCTGTCCCTATCACGCCTGGATGTTCGACTGGGCAGGGGATCTCATCAATATCCCTGACGAAGCCTGCTTCAGCTATGTCGACAAGAAAGAGAGCGGCCTTACCCCCATCCGCTGTGAGACTTGGGAAGGTCTGATCTTTATCAACCTTGATCTGGAAGGTACGCAGTCGCTGGCCGACTATCTGGGGCCGCTGACCGAACGGCTCAAGAACGTCCCCTTTGCCAGCTATCCTTACACGGCTCGTGTCGGCTCGATGATTGACGCCAATTGGAAGCTCGCGATTGAGGCGCAATGCGAGGCTTATCACGTCCGGGCACTCCACGCCCGTACCGTCAGCAAGATGCTGTCGTCGACGGACAACCCCTTTGTTCATCCGCTCCACGTCGAATATCTCGGCGCGCATCGGATGAATTCCGTACCGCGCAATCCCGACTTCGAATTATCACCAGCCAAGCTCGTACAGGCATTTTCCTTCATGAACGCGCAGCAAATGGTGATCGCCGACACCGGCGCTCAGGATAAGCCGGAGGAAACATTTGCCGGTCATGAGGATATAAACCCCACGCGCTCTAACTTCTGGGGTAACGATCAATTCGTGCTTTACCCTCACTTTATCTTTCACCTCTCACTTGGCGGCTGGTGGCTGCATCGTTTCTGGCCGATCGCGGCGAACAAGTGCTACTGGGAGGCGGTCTATCACTTTGAACGGCCCCAGAGCCTGCGGAACCAGTTCGCTGTGCAATATTCACTGGCGCTGAATCGCGATACGTTGATGGAAGACAATCTCGCACTTGTGCAACAGCAGATGGTGATGGAAAGCGGCGCGAAGAAAATCGTGCAGTTCGGTGAGCAAGAGGGCCTCTGCAAGCATCTGGCCGCAGTTTCGGAAGCTGCCGCGAACGATATCGCAGCCGCGAGGATCGCAGCGGAATAGACTGGCTATCGGAAAAAGCCGCGTCGTCAAGCGAGTGCGCTGCTTTTCGACTGCACCGGTACAGATCGGATTCCGCGTCTGCTGGAAATGTGGCGGCTGTTCTTATGCGGTGCAATCCTACCAAAGGGCGAACATGGATCTCGGAATCGCAGGAAAAA
This sequence comes from Sphingobium baderi, assembly GCF_001456115.1. NCBI lineage: Bacteria > Pseudomonadati > Pseudomonadota > Alphaproteobacteria > Sphingomonadales > Sphingobiaceae > Sphingobium > Sphingobium wenxiniae. The sequence continues at coordinate 1,581,186 of NZ_CP013264.1, forward strand.
GGGCGTTGGTGACTGGCAGTACGTCCGGCATCGGCGCGGCGACAGTCAGGATGCTTGCAAGCGAAGGGGTAAAGGTCGTCATCCATGGTCGTAACGCCGAGCGGGCGGAGGCCATTCGCTTCGAAATCGAAGGAAATGGCGGCGATGTGGCGATTGCCTTGGGCGATCTCAGTAACGATCAATCAGCCGAAATGGTGATGCGGATGGCGCTATCGGCCTATGGCGGCATCGATATTCTTGTTAACAATCTGGGCCATTATGAGCCGTTCGCGCATGCCTGGACGGACGCGACACCTGATCAATGGGCCGAAACCTACCAATCGAATGTCATTGCAGCGGTCCGGACGGTGCGCGCCTGCGTCGGTGGGATGAAGGCGGAGGGTTGGGGGCGCATCATCAATATTGCGAGTGGCGCCTATACCGAACCACCACCGGATTTCCCGACCTATGGCCCGTCTAAAGCGGCTCTCGTCAACATGTCGGTGGGACTCGCGAAGGCATTGGCGAACACCGGCATTACGGTAAATACGATCAGCCCCGGCAATGTACTGACCGAAACCCTGAAGGGTTATCTGCCGGCTATTGGAGAGGCGAACGGCTGGGAGGAGAAGGACCTCGATGGCCTAGAGCGGCGGTTCGCCCGGCAATGGCGCAGCCTGGTCAACCGGACAGGGCGGGTCGATGAGATTGCCGCGCTCATCTGTTTTGTTGCGAGTGTCCATTCATCATACATCACCGGCACTAACTATCGGATCGACGGCGGTTCGCACGCCACGCTGAACTGATGGCAAGTCGGCGGTCGAGCGTCTGGACATAGGGGAGAGTGGAATGAGACTTGAGGGCAAGGTAGCGATCATTACGGGCGCTGGCAGCGGCATGGGCGCCGAAGAAGCGCGAATGTTTGCAGCCGAAGGCGCGAAGGTCGTGATCACCGACATCGTCGGCGATGCGTCGCGCGAGATCGCCGGGCAAATTGGAGAAAGCGCCATCGCGATAGAGCATGACGTCGCGGACGAAGAGGGGTGGGCGGGAGTGGTCGCAAGCACCCTCGACACGTTCGGCAAGATCGACATTTTGGTGAACAATGCCGGCATCACAAAGGCTGACACCTTCGACAACACCGACGCCGCGTTTCTCCGCAGGATGCTGGACGTCAATATCGTCGGCTCCTTCCTCGGCATGAAGGCCGTGTGCGGCCCGATGAAGACCAATGGTGGTGGCGCGATCATCAACATCGCGTCGGGTCTCGCCTTCACCAGCCTCCCTGGCTACTTTGCCTATGGCGTGTCCAAATGGGGCGTGCGCGGCATGACCCGGCTGGGAGCCAAGGAACTGGCGCCCGACAATATCCGCGTCGTGACGCTGACACCGGGTGCGGTCGAAACGCCATCTTTGGTGCCCTCCGTGCGGGAAAACGCCAAATCGATAATCCCGCTTGGCCGGGTAGGTGGGGCTGATGAGTTCGCCCGCGTCGTCGTGTTCATGGCGTCGGACGATGCCAGCTATGTTTCGGGTGCCGAATTCCTGATCGACGGGGCCATGATCTGCTGACGGGAAAGCAGGCGGCGCGTCGCCGTCGCCTGCCCTTATATGGTCCCCCAATTCGCTCTACAATGCGCCTCGAACTGTTCGCGATTGTCTGCAACATGGGCAAAGGCCTTGGTCACGCCGCCGTCGATCCGCAGGATCTGGCCCGTTACGAAACGCCCTTCGTCCGATGCCAGAAGCGCGACCATGGCGGCTATATCCTCGGAATATCCAAGTTCCGGCGTCAGGTGATGGCGCACCACGGCCTTGATCATCTCCGGCTGGTTGGCCCGGCTGTTTTCGGTCGGAACCATGCCTGGCGAGACGACGTTGCAGGTGATCCCCTGTTTGCCATATTGGGTAGCGACATAGAGCGTCAGCGTGTTGACCGCTGCCTTGGCCGAAGCGTAGGCGGTGCGGGCGACATCGCCGAGAAGCGCTGCGCCCGAACTTGTATTGATGATCGCTCCGCGGCCTGATGCTATCAGCGCCGGCAGAGCATATTTGATCGCCAGAAACGTTCCCCGCGCGTTGCACAGGAAAGTGCGGTCCCAAATCTCTATGGGAAGGTCCATAGCGGGGCCGTCATTCTCCAGCACAGCGGGGCGGGTGTCGGCGGCGTTGTTGAACAGCACCTCTACCTTGCCATAATGCGCCAGCGTATCGTCGATCAGCTTCTTTATGCTGACCTCGTCGGCCAGATCGAACGGTAGCGCGATGGCGTCTCCGCCTTGTTCCCGGATATCCGCCGCGACTTTGTCCGCACCGGCAAGATCGATGTCCGCCAGCACGACCTGCGCGCCTTCCGAGGCGAGCCGCCGCGCGGTGGCGGCGCCGATGCCGACCCCGGCGCCTGTGACGATGGCGGTTCTGTCCGTCAGTCTACCCATCTCGCTACTCCTCAGTTCTTGTAGGCGTCGATCCCGCCGCGCGTATCCGCGACATGGGGGAAATGCGTGGAGATGCCGCCATCGACTGGGATAATCTGTCCGGTAATAAACCGGCCGTCGTCCGATGCCAGCAATGCAATCATAGCCGCGATATCGTCCGGATCGCCCAAGCGTTCGGTAAGGTGGTGGGCAAGATAAAGATCCATATTGTGGCCTTGGTTCTGGCGCGTAGTTTCCGTCACCACGAGTCCAGGCGACACGGCGTTGCAGCGGATACCCTTTTTCCCATATTGCGCCGCGACATACTCGGTCAGCATGTTGATCGCGGCCTTGGAGGCCGCATAGGCCGGGCGGAACAAATCGGCACGCAGTGAGGCGCCTGAACTCGTGTTGATGATGGACCCAGCACCCTGCTTCACCATATGCGGCAGCACATGCTTGATCATCAACATTGTGCCGCGCGCGTTGACCCGGAAGACGCTGTCCCAAATGTTCGCGTCCATAAACTCCATAGCAGCGTCCTGCGACATGATTTCGCCGCGTGTATCGGCGGCGTTGTTGAGCAGCACGTCGATACGTCCGTATACATTAGCGGTGTGTTCGATGGCGTGTTCGATGCTGCTCTCTTCGTTAAGGTCAAGATGGAGCGCAAAGCATATGCCACCTGTGGCGCGCACCTGCTCGGCCGTGCGCTCGGCGCCATCGACATCGATGTCGGCGAGGACGACCTTGCCGCCTTCGCCTGCAAGCCGTTGCGCGGCCGCCGCTCCGATGCCGCCATTGCTGCCGCTGATGATGGCGACCTTGCCCTCCATTCTCTTCATGAGACCTCCTCCGGGTTTTCGTGCTCAGGCTGGCAACGGACGGCGGACGCCACCGTCATCGCTTCCAAAATCATTATATGATAGCATAATCCATGTACTATTCTGGAATATCGGGGAAGGCGGATCAAGGGCATTCATGATGGTCATTGAAAAAGCCGATCACCCATATCCTTTGACCATCCAGTCACGAGGGGCAGATCAACCATGATTGATCCATGAGTAGCTGACCCCGTCGAATGACAGGAGGAGGGCGTACGATACCGGATAGATTTCCCGAACAAACAGAATAGTGGATGCGTGAATGGCCAGACATCTTTCTAACGGCACTCTTGCCGCCTTGGCGGCTCCGGCGCTTCCAATGGCCGCACTCACCTTGCCGCTGATCATCTACCTTCCCGAATATTACGCCCATCGGCTCGGGTTGAACCTGTCGATAGTCGGCCTGATCTTTACCGTTGTACGTCTGGCAGACCTGCTTTTCGATCCATTTGCCGGTAATCTGATGGACAGGACGCGGACCCGCTTCGGGCGATTCCGGCCATGGCTGCTTCTGGGTGGCCCGCTGGTGATGCTGGGCGCTTGGGTGCTGTTCATGGCGGACGAGGGCGTGGGGCCGCTCTATCTGTCGTTGGGTCTCGTCCTGGCCTATGCAGGATATTCGATCGTCATTCTCGCGCAGATGGGGATGGGGGCGGCCATCACGCCGGATTATCGGGAGCGGTCGCGCGTGTTCGCATGGTGGCAGATCTTCAACACCCTCGGGCTTATCCTCGTCATGCTGATGCCCATCCTCTTTGCGGAACGGATCTCTGATGACAGCAGCTTTACCGTTCGTACGATGGGCTGGTTCGTGTTGGGCGCCGTTCCCGTCACCATAGGCGTCACGCTGTTTTATGTGCGCGAGGAGAAGGCTCCGCCGCTGGCCCATGCTGCGAAGCTGCGCGATTATACTGGCCTGTTCACTTTGGGGTCTGCTCGCCTCATACTCACGACGCAACTTCTTCTTGGCCTGGGGCTGGGCATCAGTGCTTCGGTTTTCCTCTTCTTCTTCACCATGCTGAAGAAGGTGCCTTTCGAATATGTCGGACTGCAATTCGTAGGGTTCTATCTGGTCAGCATTGTCGCGGCCCCAGGTTGGTCGATGCTCGCCAACCGCATTGGCAAGCACCGTGCGCTTATGGTGGGATCGGTAGGATTTGCTGCATATATGGTGCTCATGACTGCGATGCCGCCCGGCAATCTGTGGTATTTTGGCGGCATGGCAATCCTCGGTGGAGCGGCCGCCTGCGCTGCGGACATGTTGCCCCGCTCGATCATGGCGGATGTCTCCGACGAAGATCAGTTGGTAAGCGGTCAGGACCGAACAGGTCTCCTCTTTGCCCTGCTCACCGTAACGCACAAGTTCGGGCAGGCGCTGTCGATCGGCATCGTCTATTTCGCGCTGGATTTGATCGGCTTCAGGCCCGGCAGTGCGGACAATAGTACGGCCGCGCTTTCCGGCGTGACGATCCTCTATGGCTTCGTCCCCATGTGTCTCTATCTGCTGGCGGGGTTGACCGCGCGGATGATGCGGCTGACGCCGCAGCGCCATGCAGAAATCCGTTCTGAAATCGAGGCGCGCCGAGCGATTGACAGCCGGAGTTGAACTATCGTCCGCCGGATAAAACTGAAAGATTGGCGTTCAGGAAGGAGTGAAATCAATCGGTGGAAGCGACAGGCCATCCATATATTCGTCACATCGCGTGATCTGCTGGCCTCTTGTGTGGAAGACCATGGCAAAGGGTACGTCGTTGCGGGTGACTCCGTTAACTGTGATGTCCGCCTTGCACCGCTGTAACACCCTGTTATCGTTCATGGGCGTAAGCTCGATATCCTTGAAGCGTATCCGCATGACCTTGAGTGCTTCGACGAGCATGTCGAATTCTTCGTCCTTGTTCAGTTCCTTCCGCACTGTGGCATGCCATTGGATGAAGTCGTCCGCCGCGACCGACTTCATGCCGTCGAGGTCGCGCTCTCCCCAATAATGATTCCACTTTTCTACGGCTGCAATCGCTTCGGACCTGCCTGATGCGTCGTTCATGAAGAAGATCCTTCAAACTAATATTATGGAACGAGTTTAGAAGAAGCGGACCCCTTTCGGCCATTCCAGCTTCGGCAAGCCGGTGCTGTCGAGATATGTCTCGCATCGCGAAACCCGACGACCGCGCGTGTGAAAGACGAGCAGCATCGGAATGCCGCGGAAATTGCCCTGATCCGTATCGAATGATGCCAGATGCTGCTGAACCACGCCAAAAGATGTCAGATTTCGGCGCACATCATAATATTGGTTGTTACGCGTTACTGTCGTCAACCAATGGAAAGATTTGATCGCTGCTGCATGGGGGACTTCGATATGGTCGCAATTGTTCCACAAGACGAAGTCGCCGGTCAGAAAAGTGGCCTTGCGATCAATGTCATGCGCCAACCATGATGAGGTGAACCCCTCTACCGCGGCTGTCGCGTCGGCTTTATCCACAAGCGTGTTCATTCCTTCTCCTCTCCGGCGGCGAGCAACCTGGCGTCGAATGCCATGTTGACACCCTCGTTCTGGTCCTCATGCTCTGCGTTGCCTGCTTGTCCCGGCAGGTTATCGCTATTCATTGGCGTTCGTGGCCAGCACGCTGACATTGCGACTTCCAGATCACCGCCGGAGGAGCATCATTCCAGTATTGCCATCACATTATGCACGATATGTTGCATCGTCCAGCGAAATTCCAGCGGCTTGCGCGAGCGTTCAGGCTCCAACGACGTTTCTTTCCGACAGCTACGTTGTTCGTCGCCGTCGCCGCCGCGGGGCTGCGCCATCCTTGCCGGGAAGGGGCGCTTCAAGGTTCGATTCAATGAAATCCACCACTTTGTGATGGGTTTCGCTCCAGAGCGTGGCGGCTTTGACGACATCGCGTTCAATGATGGCATCGATGAATTTCCGGTAGTCTTCATGCAGGCCACGTTCGAACATCGCGAGCTGGAGAAATGTCTGCCGGTAGCGGAGTTGTTGGGCGTAAAGCAGCGACCACGACCAGAGCAGCCATTTGTTGTCGCAGCAGGAGAATAGAGTGCGGTGGAACTGCTCGCGATGCTGGACATAGGAATTCATGCTGGCCGGTACGTCGCATGCCTCGCTCAGTATGCGGGAAGCGATGTGATAAGAGGACAGCAGGGCACCTTCCCACGCATAATCGCCATTTTTCACCGAAGAATCGAGCAATGTCAGCTCGATCGTCAGGCATGCATTCGCTAACTCGCGATAGCCCTCCGCCGAAACGGGGGCGGCGCGGAAGCCGCTATTGCGTTCTATCGTAACCAGTTCCTCGGCGGCCAGCCGCGACAATCCTTCCCGCACCGCGGCTTGGCTGACACCCAGATCGCGTTGCAGTTGCGAGATGTTGAGTCGTGAACCCGGCGGCAACTGGCACGATATCAACGCCGCGCGCATCTCGACATAGGCGCGATGCGTGACGCTTCGATCCACCGCCGCATCACCCGCAGAACTGTGCGCTACCGAATTTTCGTACATTCAATCAGAGCCTCGGTCGCAGAAATTCCACCGCACGTTCGGGTGCGCCGACGATGAAGGCGTGGTCGATTTCCGGCCCCATCGTTTCGACATTCCAGCCAAGCTTGCGGGCTTTTTCATGCTGCGGTTCCATAACATCGCCGACAATACCCAGATAATCGACAGGCTTGTCAATAGCGTCACCACCGCTGGTCACTGGGCTGACCATACAGCGCAAGGGCATGTCGCTCAGGTGGGCCAACATCCATTCTTGCCGCTCGGTTGTCATTTTCATCGGCTTGTCTTGAGCGGCCGTCCGCTGCATCTCCGCAACGCCGGTTCCGATGGCGCCTTTGCCTGATGCAAGCAAGGCGTTGAGCCCCATGGCCTCTTCGTTCGACATATAGCCCATGGCCTCGCCAACGCTCTTGCCCGCTTCGGGGACGATCCCGTCAAAATATACGACGCGGCGGATGCGATCGCCGGCGCGAGCGATCACGCCCGGAGCTACGGACCCGCCATAGCTGAAGGGGACAAGCACGACATCGCGGACGTCTTCAAAGGTCAGCATGTTCACTATATCCGTCACGTGCACCTCATGGGTCACGTCACGGCTGATCAGGTGTGAACGTTCGCCGAAACCGGTGAAGGTTGGCGTCAATATATGGTGACCTTCGCCGCGCAGTGTGGTGGCGATCTCATTCCACACCCATCCGCCCATGCCGCCGCCATGAAGAAAAACTATATTGGCCATTGTCTCATACCTTTCAGCGGATTGATCCACAGCGGTCGCGCGTTGGTTTGGGCAGTTCCTCGGTCAGTCTGGTTTTGGCGCCCCGGGTCGATTGATTGCGAAAGAAAGCGCGCACCACGCGCAGAAAATCTTCCTTACGCTGAAAAGCTGCGAAATGGCCCCCTGCGGGCAAGTCCTCCCATAGGTGGATATTGGGGTAGTTCCATTCGACCAGCGCCCGCGGCCAGCGGAATGGTTCGCCTGCAAATCTTGCAACCCCGGTGGGGATCTCGACGCGGGAATGGGTATATTGGGTGCGATAATTATTCTCGTGATAGAGCCGGAAACTGGACCCTGCGGTGCCGGTAAACCAATAGACGCTTAAATTGTCGAGAAGATGGTCGATGTCGAACGCATCCTCTAGATTCCCGCCATGATCGGTCCACGACCAGAATTTGTCGATGATCCAACCAGCCAGCCCGGCAGGGGAATCGTTCATGGCGACGGCGAGCGTCTGTGGGCGGGTTGTCTGGATCTGGGCATAGGCGCCATCGATCATCAGGTGATGACGCAATTGATCCAATTCGTGCTGATCCGCTATACTCAACCCCTCGACCGGGAGCATGGGATTGGCATTGCCGCCTGGCGCCATGTTTATATGCAAAGCCGCGACATTTTGCGGGAAATCCTGCGCCATGCGACTGGTTGTCAGAGATCCCCAGTCCCCACCTTGCGCGAAATAGCGTTCATACCCGAGCGCGCGCATGATGGCGTTCATCATGGAGGCTGCCTTGGCGATGTTCACACCATGATTGCGCGTAGGCCCCGAGAAACCATATCCCGGCAGCGAAGGCACCACGACGTGGAAGGCGTCGGCCGGATCGCCGCCATGCGCCTCCGGGTCCGACAGCGGCCCGATCAGATCGAGAAATTCGACCACTGAGCCCGGCCAGCCGTGAACGAGTATCAGTGGCCGCGCTGTCGGCACCCTGGATGGCACATGATAGAAATGGAGGCGCTCGCCCTCTATTTCAGACACATATTGTGGCCAGGCATTAAGGCGGGTGACATGGCCGTCGAAGTCGAAATCATGCTGCCAATAATCGCACAGTTTTTTGAGATATGCCCCGTCAACGCCATAACTCCAGTCCGAACCCGGTAGCCAGTCTGGCCAGCGTGTCTGCGCCAGGCGGTTACGCAAATCCGCAACCTCGTTCTCTGACAAGCTTGCGTGAAATGCTTGTATGGCGATGTCATTCATAAGGTTTCAACGATAAGAAATTGAGCCGCCACACAGCATATGTCGATCCCGTTTAAGCAGCGGGCGCCCTTGCTCGTCTCTGATCCTGACTGGTTCATTTCGCCTCCGGGAGTTATCGCAGGTAACGTATCGTCAACAATATGTCGTTGCGGCTGCAAATGCCGTGGCTCATTAGGCATTGGATACGCCTTCCTCAGCTTGAAAGGGGAGGTTTCCGGCGAGCCGTTCTCAGGAGAAGAATATGGCCATGATGCGTTCCTATATAATGATCGCCGCACCCGGGCAGATTGACATTCTCGAGCAAGCCTTGCGAGAACTTGCGGCGAAGATATCGGCCTGCGATGGCACTGAAGGAACCGAATTGTATCAGGACCTCGATCATCCCGAGCACCTGACTTTCCTGGAGCGCTGGACCTCGCCTGAGGCACAGGAGGCTGCCGGCAAGGTCCTCGGCAAGGAGGCGTTCGCGCCTATCATGGCTGCACTTGCCGCTCCTCCGACCGCGACGTCGCTCGGCCGGCTGATCTGAGCGCCGGAGGAGATGCGAGGCGATTGCTGTTGAGGTTGTGTATCAGGGCCACCGGAGCTGTCCTCACTCGGCAGCTTCCGTAACAGGCCGTTGACGAAGTCGGCGGTGGCTGATTCAGTGCGGCAGTGGGATTGTCTGGCGGGTTAGCGGCGATGGCGATGGGGCGTGATAGCGAGGTCCAGTCCGATTTGATCGTGACGTGGGCGGAGATACCGCGTTCACCGGGGCATGTTTTCTACGACAAGCTCCAGAAGCTGCTGGCCGAGGCGGGCTTCGATGGCTTTGTCGAGAAGACGTGCAAGCCCTATTATGCGCCGCGGATGGGAGCCCCGTCGCTGCCGCCGGGCCGCTATTTCCGCATGCTGCTGATCGGCTATTTCGAGGGCATCGACAGCGAACGCGGGATTGTCTGGCGCTGTTCGGATTCGCTGTCGCTGCGGGAGTTCCTGCGACTGTCGAGCCGCGACAAGGTCCCTGATCATAGCTGGTTGTCGAAGACGCGGAGCCGCCTGCCGCACGAGGTACATGACCAGATCTTCGGCTGGGTACTGGCCCTCGTCGCCGGGCACGATCTGGTGAAAGGCGAGCGGATCGGCGTCGATGGCTCGACCATGGAGGCGAACGCCGCGCTGCGTACCATCGTGCGGCGTGACAATGGCGAGACCTACCGCGAGATGCTGGTGCGCATGGCGCAAGAGAGCGGCATCGACACGCCGACGATCGACGACCTTGTCCGGCTCGATCGCAAACGCAAGGGCAAGAAGCTGTCGAATGCGGACTGGGCGAGCAAGACCGATCCCGACGCGAAGGTCGCGCGGATGAAGAACGGCTCGACGCGTCTGGCCTACAAGCCCGAACACGCGGTCGATCTCGACACGGGTGTTATCGTGGCAGCGCCGATCCACCCGGCCGACAAGGGCGACACGACAACGCTCGACGCCACGCTGGAGACGGCAGCACGCAACCTCGCCGACATTGGCCTGGCGCCGACGTCCGGGGATCCCTGCGATCTTGTGACCGATAAAGGCTATCATTCGCGCGAGCTCCTCAAGGGTCTCGACGGCGACATCTGGAAGACGCGCATCGCCGAGCCGGCACCGCCGAATGGATATCTGCGCTGGCACGGCGACGAGGCTGCCCAGAAGGCCGTCTACGCCAATCGGTCTCGCCTGAAATCCGCCGTCGGACGCAAGGCGATGCGCAAGCGTGGTGAGATGGTCGAGCGTAGCTTTGCCCACGTCCTGGATCGCGGCGGCATGCGCCGCGCGTGGCTGCGCGGGCGCGAGAATGTTCACAAGCGTTATTTGATCCACGTCGCCGGGTTCAATCTTGGCATTCTCATGCGCGCCCTGTTCGGTTGCGGCACTCCGAGGGGCGCCAGGGGCGCATCCAAGGCATTCTTGTTCGTAGTTCAGACCGATGTTGCGCTCGTCATCGCCCTCGTCGCCGAGTTCGACGGAGAAAGGGCCATGCTCCTCATCGTTTTTACCCCTGAAGGCGCTGACAGACCCGGCTGAAAACCGACTTCGTCACCGCGCTGGTAAGCCTCTTTGCAAAGCTCCCGGTGTCCCATGCCTGAACCTTCGGCAGCACCTCCTTGCCGAACAACTCGAGGGATGCGCGCTGTTGTTCGGGTGAGCCGACCACGAACGGCAAATCGCAGACGCCGACGCCAATGTCGCGCAAGGTCTGGAACTTTTCGATGAGCGTGTCGGGCGATCCCACGAAATAGGGCTTGGCAACCAGATCGAGGACCGGAGGACCGCCCAGCGTGGCCGACTGCAATTTGCCCTGCTCCTCGGCCTGCTGGCCGAAGAAGCTCTCCAGATCGGCATAGGCCTGCTGATCGCTGGGCGCGCAATAAATGATTCCGCGATAGATTACGTGATTGGGCGTAGGCTCCCAACCTTCCTTGGCGCATTCGGCGCGATAGAGGCCGATCCACTTCTTCACGACTTCTGGCGGCGCGAAGGAAAAACCGATACCGATCCGGCGCTTTGCAGAAAATACTACCGAATCCTCACTATTCCCCGATCCGAATACTGGAGGATGCGGCTGCTGCGTAATACGCGGCCAGATCGACACGGTATCGAATTTATACTGATCGCCCTTCCAGGAAAATGGCTTTTCGGAAGTCCAGGCCTTCAAAATGAGATCAATGCCTTCCTGCGTCATCTTCTTGGTCAGTTCGGCCGGCGTATCGTAGGTTTTATGCTCGTTCGGTGTGCCCCGCAGGAACAGGACTTCCATGCGCCCACCACTCAAGGCGTCGAGCATGGCGACTTCTTCAGCGAGCCGGATCGGATTGTTCAGCGGCACGAGCGGGCCAAGCAGGGCGACACGCGCACGCTTGGTGCGCTGAATGATCGCAGATGCCATGATCATCGGATTCGGCGTCATCTGGTAAGGCGCGTAATGATGCTCAGAGACGCTGATCCAATCGAAGCCGAGACGTTCAGCAAGTTCGACCATGTCGAGATATCGTGCATAGGATCTCTGCGCCACATCCGGCCTGCAGAACTCCGGAGATGCGGGCCAAATCTCTATCCCGGGCGCCGGCCCATCATATCCGGTCATGCAAAGATATGATAGCTTCATCTGCCTCTCCTGATGTCATTTCGAGAGGGACGTTTTACCCTTTTTTCGGGAAATGCAAGGAAATTATGCACAAATGGTATATCATGCACGATTATGCGTGGGGTGCCATTGCTGATGCCCAACGTCGCGAGTGGAGCAGGGAGTGCAAAAACACGCTTCTCCTCCGAATCGCATATGCATATTTCGGTACATTGGCTCTGGTTCGGAAACGCGATTTGATGGCCAGATCACGAACGTGTGGACTTGGCTCTGTCCGGATCGAGATGTGCCCGTTGGACATCGGGGAGGAGTAGCAATTTGGGTTGACCGACCGATTTCGGTCAACGGCTGCTTCCTGCCATTACAAAGTTTCGGCAATGTCCCGTGCTGCGTCATTGCTGTCATCGCTGGATTCACGCAATTGTTTGATAGCAGTCTGGTTCCACGCTCGACCTCGCGAGAATGGAGCGAACATGAGCGATTTTACTCCAACGTGGTGATCATTCGGCGAAGCGATCGGCAACTTAGAAACCACGATCAGCTCGCTCGCTCTCTATTGCTCGGGCAAGGTGCCTGGGCGCAGATATGCGAACATGTGCGCGACATAGTCGGCCTTCCCTAGGTCAACGCCTCGGGCGCGCAGGATCGCGTAAGCGGTCATGACGTGGAAATAGAATTGCGGTAGCGCCCAGTCGCGGACATATTGCTCGGCAGTGAGATCGAACACCATGCCCTGCGGCAGCGTATGAGCAATGGGCGTCGCTGGATCGATCTCGGGCGCATCTGCTGCCGCCACCTCCACGATGCTGATGGTTGCGGCGATCCTTGCAAGCGCGTCGGCGATGGAGCCGGAGTGCTCGGCCGCGTTGCGTCCCTCATCCAGCAATACTTCGATTGATGGCGGGAAAGCTTCTTGCCGCAGCCGAAACACGCCCTCCTGTGCTTGCACGCAAGCGAAGCAGATCTGGGTTGAAAGTGGGAACATGTCGGGCGCAAGGCGAGCCGTGAGCAGCGTCTGCGCCACTTCCTGCCCCTTCTCGTCGACTTTGCGGAGCCAAGCCGCAAGCGCTCCCAGCATCTGGACGTAGGTAGGCGCGAGCATGTCTTTCAGCATCATGATGATCTTTCTTCTTCTGCGGCCCTGGTTTGTCTGGCCGTTACGGTCTTTTAGCCAGGCCCAACCACCAGCGCCACATCCGCCTCGTTGAGGACGGGAGCGCAAGACATCGACCGGGAAGCAATCCTTCAGCGTCCATGTAAAAGTACCACGACTTGGTGACCACATTGCATTCGATTGGCAGCGCTCCAGCGCTAAACCGAGGCAACCCGCGATATCACAAGCGGGGACACGACATATGAGAAGTCGAACATGCCGATTTCAGCAAATTGGATGGTACGAAGTCCGGCGGCTGTCATTATCGCTGCGATGCTCTGGGGCGCGTCGGTGGGCGCCGGTCCAACCGAGGCCGCAGGGACGGCGCCCCCATCAACGCGGCCTAGCAACATCTTCGACTTGGGGGAACTTGATCGCCTGTCAGATGAAGTCTGGAAGGAGAGCGGGCCATTTGGAATATTCCTCCAGGACGAGGTTTCGCACGAGAGTGACCGGATGAATGTCGATCCAACCTCGTGGGAGGATCTGGCCTTTTACTCGGTGCTGAAATCGGGTGATACGGAAATTTACTTCGCGGCGATCACCATGTTCTCCGGAGGCAAGCCCCACATCGCGTTTCTGGTAACTCGCGGCAAATATGGTGATCGAACCAAGATCGTGACCGACACCGAACTTTTGCGCGGTGCCAGTGCATCCGTCTCCAACTGGGTAATACCCGCTTTCGCTACCGCAACGGCAGGCCTCCCAATGTTCGACAGTCCATGAATTAGTGCTTGTGGATCAGGCGCCAGACGTAAGATGAGCGAAGCAAGACGGAGAAGGAAACGCCCCCCATGCCACAAAATACATCAATCATGCCGGCGTCCGCGACTCCCCCACCGCAATCGGTCCAACTGATTTTTTGGGCGCTTATGTTGGTGATGCTGCTGGCATCGCTCGACCAGACGATCGTTTCCACGGCGCTGCCGACGATTGTGGGTGAGTTTGGCGGGTTGGCGCACCTTTCGTGGATCGTCACCGCCTACATGCTGGCGACGACCATCGTCACGCCGCTCTACGGCAAGCTTGGCGATCTCTTCGGACGCAAAATCGTGCTGCAGGGTGCGATCCTGCTGTTTCTTCTCGGATCGGCGCTGTGTGGCTTAAGCCGTTCAATGGGCGCACTGATTGCGTTCCGGGCGCTGCAAGGTCTGGGCGGCGGCGGGCTGATGGTGACGAGCATGGCGGCAATCGGCGACATTATTCCGCCCCGGGATCGGGGTCGTTATCAGGGCTTCTTTGGCGGCGTCTTTGGGCTGTCGACCGTGCTTGGGCCATTGATTGGCGGGTTCTTCGTCGAGCATCTGAACTGGCGCTGGATTTTCTATATCAACCTGCCGCTGGGTCTTGCCGCCTTGGGCGTGATAGCCATCGCATTCACCTCGCCAGCCAAGCGGCAGCGGCCCGCGATCGATGTCGCCGGCGCCGCGCTGATGGCGGTCATGTTGACGTCACTTGTCCTTTTCACCAGCTTTGGCGGCAATATCAATCCCTGGAGTTCACCTACGATCCTGGGTCTGGCCGCGCTGACACTGATCACGCTCGCTGGTTTCATCATGGTTGAGTCCCGCACCGCCGAACCGATCCTGCCGTTGCCGCTTTTCCGCAATCCGACCTTCCTCGTCGCCTGCGCGGTCGGGTTCATCGTTGGCCTCGCGATGTTCGGTTCGGTGACATATATGCCGATCTATCTGCAGGTGGTGCAGGGTGTGAGCCCATCCACCGCCGGGTTGCAATTGACGCCGATGATGGGCGGTGTACTCGTCACCTCGATCGTCAGCGGACAGATCATCAGCCGGATCGGGCGCTACCGGTTGTTTCCCATCATTGGCACCGCAGTGATGACGATCGGCCTTGCCTTGCTTTCTACTCTCGGCATAGCGAGCAGTATCTGGGCGGCGCCGGCGTACATGTTGGTGCTGGGACTTGGCCTGGGCATGGTCATGCAGGTGCTGGTGCTTGCCGTTCAGAATGCTGTCGACTACCGCAATCTTGGCGTGGCTACCTCGGGCACAACCTTGTTCCGTTCGATAGGCGGTTCCATCGGGGTGTCGCTGTTCGGCGCAATCTTCGCCGCGAATCTTGCCAGCGGCCTAGCCAGCCGAATGCCGGTAGGGATGGCGCTTCCAACCGCGAGCGACGCGGCAGGAATCGCTGCGCTCCCGCTTGGCGTCCGCAACATCTATCTGGAAGTGTTCACGGCCGCCCTGCATCCGGTCTTCCTGTCAGCGGCGGTCATCGGGGCGTTTGCCTTTCTGCTGACCTGGTTTCTCAAGGAGGTGCCGTTACAGGACGGCGAGCGGTCGGAAACAATCGGCGAGAGCTTCGCGATGCCGCATGATGCGACGTCGCTGGAGGAGCTCCAACTGATCGTGACTCGCCTGGGCCAGCGCGAACATCGCTGGGAAACCTATCGTGGTATTGCCGAACGGTCCGGTGTCTCGCTCAAGCCGGACGAAATGTGGCTGCTGGTGCAACTCAGTCGGGAAGAGGGCCGGTTGTCCGGGCACATCACGGAACCGGAGTTGCGGCCGATCGCCAGTCGCCTGGAGAATGCAGGCTTGTTGCTACGTCATGGAGAAGGCGATTTTGTTGTGTCTGAATCTGGCCGCCGGACGTTTGAGCGGATCATAACGAGCTATCGCGACAGGCTGGCCCAAATTCTCGACCGGTGGTCGCCTGATGAGCATGAGGATGTTAGGGCAATGCTCAACGGCCTGGCGCGCGATTTGGTGGCAGAGCTGCCTGCTGCCAACGATCGACTGAGATCCTAGGCGGATATCAGTATCGTTTGGACATGAAGCTCAACAGCCATATCGGCCCCGGATTTGGTACATTGTATGATCGCCAGATGAAAATCCGGGCGCCTGATGAAATGGAGGAAAGACCGCGCAAACTTGCGGCGGCGGGTCATTGGCCTTATGCGCGCGCGCATGACCAATAAGCATGCTCCCGAACCCGCGATCCTCGCGAAGGCCGAAACCCTCGTCGAAGCGCTGCCCTATATGCAGCGTTATGCGGGCAAGACCTTTGTCGTGAAATATGGCGGTCATGCCATGGGCGATCCTGAAGCGGCGCGCGATTTCGCGGAAGATGTGGTGCTGATGAAGGCCGTCGGCATCAATGTCGTGGTCGTTCATGGCGGCGGGCCGCAGATCGGCGCGATGCTCAAGAAGCTGGGCGTCGAATCGCATTTCGTCAACGGTCTGCGCGTGACCGATGCGGAAACGGCGCAGATTGCCGAAATGGTGCTGGCGGGGTCGATCAACAAGGAAATCGTCGGCTGGATTTCCGGCGCGGGGGGCCGTGCGGTCGGCATTTCCGGCAAGGATGGCGGGCTGGTGCTGTGCGAGAAGGTGGGTGGCAGCCGTGCGCCCGATCCCAATAGCGGGATCGAGCGGCATGTGGACCTGGGCTTCGTCGGCGATCCCGTGCGGGTGGACCGGCGTATCCTCGACACACTGTCGGGGGACGGCATCATTCCGGTGGTGGCGCCTGTGGGCATCGGTGCGGACGGCCACACCTATAATGTCAACGCCGACACCATGGCGGGCGCGATCGCGGCCGAGCTGGGCGCATCGCGCTTTTTCCTGCTGACCGATGTGGCTGGGGTGCTGGATAAAGAGGGGCATCTTCTCACCGACCTCGATCCGCAGGCGATCAAGGGATTGCAGCAGGACGGCACGATTACAGGCGGGATGATCCCGAAGCTGGAAACCTGCGTGAAGGCGGTCGAAGGGGGCGTGGACGCCGCCGTCATTCTGGACGGGCGGGTGCCGCACGCGATGCTGCTCGAAATATTCACGGATCGGGGCGCGGGCACGCTGGTTCGGCGCTAAGGCAGGTTTTCCGGCGAAAATTGCCGACCGTTGGTGGAATAGGCCGTGCTGGCGGCTTGTGACGGGGCGCCTGCCTCGGCTAGAGGAAACATCCAGCATATTGGAGACTTCATGGCCTACGCGCTCTATCAGATCATCGTCATCCTGCTCGACGTGTTGTGGTGGGTCATCATCATCCAGGCCATAATGAGCTGGTTGATCGCCTTCAACGTCATCAACACCTATAGCGACGTGGTCCGCACCATCATGGTCGCGCTCGACCGGATCACCGCGCCGATCTATAATCCAATCCGAAAGGTGATGCCGGATCTGGGCGCGCTTGATCTGTCGCCGATGGTCGTGCTGTTGGCGATTCTCATCATCCGGCAGGCGATATTGCCGCCCCTGTTCGGGCTGGTGTGACCGCCTGGAGTCGCGACGGTGATGACCTGCTGCTGCGCGTCAGGTTGACGCCGGGCGCGGCGCGGGAAGAGATTGGCGGCGTCTGGACGGATGAGAAAGGCGTGCTCTGGCTCAGCGCCCGCGTGCGGGCCGTGCCGGAAAAGGGCAAGGCCAATGCCGCGCTGATCGCTTTGCTGGGCAAGCGACTGGATTGGCCCAAAAGCGCGATTTTAGTGGAATCGGGTGACACCAACCGGCTAAAGCGGCTGCGGATGAAGGGTGGCGGCGAAGGGGCGGCGCTCCAGCGTCTTTCCGCCATGATCGAGGAACAGGGACAAGCATGACCATCGGCAAGATCATCGACGGTAAGGCCTTTGCTGCCACGCTGCGGACGCAGGTGGCGGACGGCGTGGCTGCCTTTGCGGAGCAGGCCGGTCGCAAGCCCGGGCTGGCTGTGGTGCTGGTGGGCGAGGATCCGGCCAGTTCCGTCTACGTCCGCAACAAGGGCAAGATGACGGTCGCGACGGGCATGGAGAGCTTCGAGTTCAAGCTGCCCGCGACCATTGGCGAGGAAGAACTGCTCGACCTGATCGAGGAACTGAACGCGGACGAACGGGTCGACGGCATATTGTGCCAGTTGCCGCTGCCGAAGCATATCGACGAGGCCGCCGTGATCGCCGCGATCAGCCCGGACAAGGATGTGGACGGCTTCCATGTCGTCAATGCGGGGCGGCTCGCGACCGGGCAGGAGGCGCTGGTGCCGTGTACGCCGCTGGGTTGCATCATGTTGCTGAAGGACGAGCTGGGCGACCTCAGCGGACTGGAGGCCGTGGTGGTCGGGCGCTCCAATATCGTGGGCAAGCCGATGGCGCAGTTGCTGCTCGCGGAAAACTGCACCGTCACCGTCGCACACAGCCGCACCCGCGACATCGCGAGCGTGGTGCATCGCGCCGACATCGTGGTCGCGGCTGTCGGGCGCGCGGAGATGGTGAAGGGCGAATGGATCAAGCCCGGCGCGACCGTGATCGACGTGGGCATCAACCGGATCGTCGATACCGAAGACGGCAAGAGCCGGATCGTGGGCGACGTCGCCACTGCCGAAGCACTGGCCCATGTGCGCGCCATAACGCCGGTGCCTGGCGGGGTAGGGCCGATGACGATCGCGGTGCTGCTGCGAAACACGCTGGTCGCGGCTCATGCGCGGGCGGGGTTGCCCAAGCCGGAGGGGCTGTGAAAGCACCCGCGGCGCTCCTGCTGGTCAGTGCGTTCGCGCTGGTCGGCGCGAGCCCGCCAATGCGATTCCAGCCCGATCCGAGTTCCGTGATCGCAGCGGAGATCGCCTTCAACCGGCTGGCGCAGGCGAAAGGGCAATGGACTGCCTTTCGCGAAACCTCAGCGGAGGAGGCGGTGTTGTTCGTGCCGCAGCGCGTGCTGGCGAAGGAGTGGCTGAAGAAACAGGCCGATCCGCCCGCTTCGGTGCAATGGTCGCCGTCTATCGTCTATGTGTCGTGCGACGGGCGGCTGGCGGCGAGCACAGGTAACTGGAAGCGCCCGGACGGGTCGGTCGGCTATTTCACGACCATCTGGCAGCGCGACAAGAAGGGCGCGTGGAAGTGGATCATGGATCATGGCGACACGCTGGCCAGTCCGCGCGAAGCGCCGGAATATCTGACCGGCAAGGTCGCGACCTGCAAGCGGCGCGGGCCAGGTGAGGGGCCGGCCGTTACTGCCGCTCCGCCACCGGGGCGCAAGGGCGAAGCGCCTCCCGCGCCGAAGGACGAAAGCCTGCTCTGGTCCGCCGATGTGGCGGGCGATGGCAGCCGCCATGTCACCGTGCGAATGTGGACCGGGGCCGATTATGAGACGGTGATCGATGACAGAGTGGGAGCGCCTGCATCATGAGCGAGCTTTTCCTTTCCGCCTTCGTGACGCTGTTCGTGGTGATCGACCCGCCGGGTTGCGCGCCGATCTATGCGAGCCTCACCACCGGCGCGAGCGCGGCGCAGCGGCGGAGTATGGCGATTCGCGCGGTGGGCATCGCCGCGGCGATCCTGTTGATCTTCGCCCTGTGGGGCAAGCAGTTGCTCCATATCCTTGGCATCGAACTGGACAGCTTCCGCATTGCGGGCGGGATCATGCTGTTCATGATCGCCATGGACATGGTGTTCGAAAAGCGGACCGAACGGCGGGAAAGCCGGGCACAGAAGGTCGCCGAAACGCCGCAGGTGGAGGATGTTTCCGTCTTTCCCATGGCGATGCCGATGATCGCGGGGCCGGGTTCCATCGCGACGGTGATGCTGATGATGTCGCGCGCCGAGGGCATGACGGAGCGGCTGGTGGTTCTGGGCGCGGTCGGGCTGACGCTGGCGTTGATGCTGGGATCGCTGCTGGCGGCGGGGCCGATCATGGCGCTGCTGGGGCAGAAGATCGAGGCGGTGATTACCCGCCTGCTGGGCGTGCTGCTGGCGGCGCTGGCGGCGCAGTTCGTGATCGATGGGCTGAAGTCGAGTTTTTGAAGCGTCAAAGACTTTTTAGCGGATCATGCCCCCAGTTCATGAGGGAATAGCGCCAGCGTGACGTGAAGATGTTCGTCGGCTGCTGCGCCGTGTGGCGCTTCACGTAATTTATAACCTTTCGCATATGCGCGAAGTCGTCGTTGGTCAGTTCCTCAAAGGGTGTGTCCAGCAAGGCCACGATGCGACGGCCGCTGGCGTGACCAATGCTTTCCCGCGCTTTGCCGTCTGCGCCTTTCCACCCGACCGCCTTGCTTTCCGGCGTGTCGAGCCATTCTTCCAGCTCTTTGGCGCTCATATTGACGGCTGCCATGAAATCCCGGGCAACATGATTATGATCGAATGTCTTTGAGGCCATGGATCCCCATTCCATAAGCATGTGGGGAAAAAGGCCCCTCGCTCCATGGAGGGGCCTTTGACAGGATCAGGACCGCACGTCGGCTTCGGTGACGGGCGCGATCTTGATTTCCACGCGGCGGTTGGCGGCCTTGCCTTCCTCGGTCGTGTTCGACGCAATGGGCTGCGTCTCGCCGAAGCCGCGCGTTGCGATGCGGGCGGATTGGACGCCGTGGGATGTCAGATAATCGGCGACCGACTGGGCGCGCCGTTCGGACAGGCCCTGATTATAGCTGTCGCTGCCGTCACTGTCGGTGTGGCCGTACACGTCGATATAGGTTTTGGGATATTGCGCCAGCACCGATGACACATCGTTCAGCGTCGGCTGGAACTGCGGCTGCACGGCGGCGCTGTCGAAGCCGAAGGTGATGCCTGACGGCATCCGCAACAGCAGATTGTCGCCATCGCGGATCACGTCCACGCCGGTGCCGGCGGTTTCTTCCCGCAGCTTGCGTTCCTGCGCGTCCATATAGCTGCCAATGCCCGCGCCCGCGATGGCGCCGATGCCGGCGCCCAGGATCTTTTCCGTGCGATCATGGCGTCCGCCGACCAGATCGCCCAGCAGATAGCCGCCGAGCGCGCCGCCGATGCCGCCGATCGCGGCCTTTGAAATCTGGCGATTTCCGGTTTGCGGGTCGGTCGTGCATGCCGTGGTCGCCAGCATGGCGGCAACGCCCGCCGCGCTCATGATACGATAGGAAAGTTTCATCGGTCCTGGTCCCTTGTCTTATGCGTCTCTGGTGACGATGCCGCTTGAAATGGTCGAGCGGTGAACTTTGTTCCACTATCGAACTGAACCGACGATGATGGGACTGTTGTGAAATTGAAAGAATAGGCGTTATAGGGTGGATATCGACCGCCATGGCCACGCTTTCCCCTCATTCACTGTCGCCCTTTCCCTGGGTCGATCTTTTCATCATCCTGGCGCTGGTGGCGCTTAATGGCGTGTTCGCCATGTCGGAACTGGCCATCGTGTCGGCGCGCAAGCCGCGCTTGCAGGCGATGGAGAAGGCCGGGCGTCGCGGCGCGCGATCGGCGCTGGCGCTGGCGGCCGATCCGGGCAAGTTCCTGTCCACCGTGCAGATCGGCATCACCCTGATCGGTATCATCGCGGGCGCCTATTCGGGGGCGAGCCTGGGCGGGCCGGTGGGCGAGCGGTTGCAGGCGCTGGGACTGTCTTCCAATGTGGCGGAGAAGCTGGGCTTTGCGTTGGTGATCGGCCTGACCACCTATGCTTCGCTGATCGTGGGGGAACTGGTGCCCAAGCAGTTCGCGCTGCGCCGCCCTGAAGTCATCGCCGCGCTGGTCGCCACGCCGATGATGTGGCTGGCGAAGCTGACCGCGCCGGTGGTGTGGGTGCTGGACGGGTCGAGCGCGCTGATCTTCCGTCTGCTGGGCATGACCCGCGAGTCCGAGGATCATGTGACGGCGGAGGAACTGCATCTGATCGTCGCGGAAGCCAGCCGGTCGGGCGTGATCGAGGAAAGCGAGCGGGCGATCATCTCCGGCGTGGTGCGGCTTGCCGACCGTCCAGTGCGCGAGGTGATGACGCAGCGCATGGATGTCGACTGGATCGATATCGGCGCGGACGAAGCGACGATTCGCGCGCGCTTGCTGGAAACGCCGCATACGCGTCTGCCGGTGGGGCGCGGGTCGGTCGAGGATCTGGTCGGCATCGTGCAGGCGCGCGACATCATGGCGGCGCTGTTCCGGGGCGAGGCGCTGGATCTGGGCACGCTCATTCGTAAGGCGGAGGTCGTGCCGGATCAGGTCGATGCGATGGACGCGCTGGAAGTGCTGCGCCGGTCCGATGTGCCGATGGTGATGGTGCATGACGAATATGGGCATTTCGAGGGAATCGTGACGCCCGCCGATCTGCTGTCCGCCATTGCCGGGCATTTCGCGTCGGACCGGGACACGGACGAGGAGCCGGATCTGGTCGAGCGCGAGGACGGCAGCCTGCTGGTATCGGGGCAGATGCCGGTGGACCAGCTGGCGGAGCGGATCGGCATCGACCTGCCGGAGGACCGCGACTATGCGACGGTCGCGGGCCATGCGTTGTGGCTGCTCAAGCGGCTGCCCGAGGTAGGCGATTATGTCGACGATCAGGGCTGGCGCTTCGAAATCGTCGATATGGACGGGCGCAAGATCGACAAGCTGCTCATAGCGGAGCGATGACCCAAGGCGACGGTCCCGCGCTGGATGCCGTGGCTGGGATGCTGGCGCGCGATATGGCCCAGGCGCCGGATCGTCTGTTCGTGTTGGGCATCTGCGGCGCGCAGGGAAGCGGCAAATCCACGTTGGCCGGGGCGCTCAAGGCGCGGATGGAGAAAGCGGGCGTGGCGAGCGCGATCTTGTCCATCGACGACCTCTATCTGCGCCGGGCGAAACGGGAGGAACTGGCGCAGACGGTTCATCCGCTACTGCGGACGCGGGGGGTGCCGGGGACGCATGACGTCGCGCTGGGGCTGGAGGTGATCGCCGGGCTGGAGCGGGGCGAGGCGGTGGCTTTGCCGCGCTTCGACAAGGCGACGGACGACAGGACGGATGAGGCCGATTGGGAACGGGCGGCGGCGGGGACGCGGCTGCTTGTGCTGGAGGGCTGGTGCGTGGGTGCGCGGCCGGAGGCGGATGCGGCGCTCGCGAAGCCTGTTAACGCGCTGGAGCGGGTGGAGGATGCGGGCGGCGTCTGGCGGCGCTTCGCCAATGACGCGCTGGCGGGGACGTATCAACCGTTGTTCGCCCGGCTCGACCGGCTGGTGCTGCTCGCCGCGCCGGGGTTCGGGGTAGTGCGGCGGTGGCGGGCGCAGCAGGAAGAGGAATTGCGCGCGCGGGCAGGGTCTGGCATCGCGAGCGTGATGGACGATGCCGGGATCGCGCGCTTCATCCAGCATTATGAGCGGCTGACCCGGCATATCCTGACCGAAATGCCGGACCGGGCCGACCTGACCATCGCACTGGGGACGGATCGGGACGTGCGAGGCATCCATTCACGGCGGTGAAGCTTCGTCCGCGAGTCGCTGCGAGGCTCACCATGCGAAAGTTGCAGAGGTGGGCTTGACGCCGCATATGCCTCGCGGCGGAACAGGTCAGGATTGCATGGCCTCGGCGATCAGGGCGTGGGCTTCCTTGCCGTTCCAGTCCATTGCGCCGATGACGCGGGCGACCTCCTTGCCCTGCGCGTCGTAGAGGATGGTGGTGGGCAACATGCCGGTGGCATAGTGGAAGCCAAGCTGGTTTTCAGGGTCTATCCAGCTTTTCAGGTGCCTGAAGCCCTGTTTCGCGAAGAAGGGCTGCACGATTTTTCCGCCCTGGCTGTCTTGCGAAACGGCAACGACGCTCAGCCCCTTGGGCCCATAGGCGGCGGCGACCGCATCCAGCGTCGGCATTTCCGCGACGCAGGGCGCGCACCATGTTGCCCAGAGATTGACCAGCAACGGTTTTCCGGCGAAATCCGGCAAGGTCGTGTCATTGCCATCCAGCGTCTGGAAAGTCAGGTCCGGCGCGGGGGTTCCGGCCTTGGACCGATCCAGTGTATAGCTGAATTCGCCCTTGCCGCTTGCCGAGGAGCCGGTTGCTTCGCCGCTGGTGATCGGCGCGGGCGCTTCGCCGTTCGCTGCCGCTTGCCCCGCGGGCGGTGATTGCCTATCGCACGCGGCAAGGCTGGCCAGCAGGAGCAGTGTCATTACGCAGGGTAAGGAAGTTCGCACGGGAGAAGGCTCCAACAGCATGTGGGGCGGACGCTTCGCGGCGGGTCCGGCTTCGATCATGCGGGAGATAAATGCCTCCATCCCATTCGACAAGCGATTGTGGAAGCAGGACATCGCCGGGTCCAAGGCGCATGTCGCGATGCTGGCGAAGCAGGGCATCGTCGATGGCGATGACGCGCAAGCGATCACTGAGGGACTGAACCGCATCGCGGCGGAATATGAAGCGGACGGCGTGCCGGTCGACCTCGACCTGGAAGACATTCACATGGTCACGGAGTCGCGGTTGGCCGAATTGATCGGCCCGGTGGCGGGACGGCTGCACACGGCGCGGTCGCGCAATGATCAGGTGGCGACCGATTTCCGCCTGTGGGTGCGCGATGCGATGGATGAGGTGGGCGCGGGGCTGGCGGCGCTTCAGCTTGTCTTGCTGGCGCGGGCCGAGGAGCATGCCGGTGCGGTGATGCCGGGTTTCACGCATCTGCAATCCGCGCAGCCAGTGACGCTCGGGCATCATCTGATGGCCTATCATGAAATGATCCGCCGCGACCGCAGCCGTTTTGCCGATGCGCGCGTGCGAATGAACGAATGTCCGCTGGGTGCGGCGGCGCTTGCCGGGACGGGCTTTCCCATCGACCGCCATGCGACGGCGGCGGCGTTGGGTTTCGCCAAGCCGACCGACAACAGCCTCGACAGCGTTTCGGATCGGGACTTTGCGCTCGACTATCTGATGGCGGCGACGCAAGTGGCGTTGCATCTTTCGCGCCTGGCCGAGGAGTTCATCATCTGGGCGAGCCAGCCCTTTGGTTTCGTGAAGCTGCCTGACGCCTATTCGACGGGCAGCTCCATCATGCCGCAGAAGCGCAATCCCGACGCAGCCGAACTGGTGCGCGGCCATGCGGGGCGGATCATGGGTTGCATGAATGCGCTCTGCGTCACGATGAAGGGCCTGCCGCTCGCCTATTCCAAGGATATGCAGGACGACAAGCCGCCGGTGTTCGAGGCGCATGACCTGCTGGGCCTTTCCATCGCGGCGATGACCGGGATGATCGAAACCGTCACGTTCCGCACGGATCGGATGCGCGCACTGGCGGAAAGCGGTTTTGCGACGGCGACGGACTTGGCCGACTGGCTGGTGCGGGAGGCGGACGTGCCCTTCCGTGAGGCGCATCATATTACCGGGCGCGCTGTGGCGGCGGCGGAGGATGCGGGGGCGTCATTGGCCGACCTGCCCATCGAGACGCTGAAAGCCATTGATCCGCGCATAGATGAGCGCATTTATGCGGTGCTGACGGTCGACGCATCGGTCGCCAGCCGGAAAAGCCACGGCGGCACCGCGCCGGAACAGGTGCGGGCGCGGATCGCGCAAGCCAGGCGGGAGAAGGAAGCATGACGATCAGGTTGCACAGAGGGCTGGCTCTGGCGGCTCTGGCTCTGGTGCTGGCGTCCTGCGGCGGACGTCAGCCGCTCAAGCCCATTGAGGGGCAGAGGCTGCCCGCCGTGCCGGTGGGCGCGGCGACGGCCCCGACCGCGCAGGATCTGACCACACCTTCGACACAGGCGCGGCCCGAACGCAATGTCGAACTGCTGACGCAATCGCGCCAGCGCAGCGACGACGAGTTCGACCTGCCGCCCGAACGCGACCCGCAATAAGCCCCGACAGGACAAAGACACCTTGGACCATTTCGATTATCTGGACGGCGCCATGCATGTGGAGCAGGTGCCCATGGCCGCGATTGCCGATGCCGTGGGCACGCCGGTCTATGTCTATTCGACCGCGACGCTGACGCGCCATGTCGGCGTGTTTCGCGATGCGCTGAGCGCGCTCGACAATCCGTTGATCGCCTTTGCGGTGAAGGCCAATCCCAATGCGGCGGTGCTGGCGACGCTCGCGAAATTGGGGCTGGGCGCGGACGTGGTTTCGGGCGGAGAATTGCTGCGCGCCATCGCGGCGGGGATACCCGCCGACCGCATCGTCTTTTCGGGCGTGGGCAAGACGGCCGATGAAATGCGGCTGGCGCTGGAGCATGGTATTTTCCAGTTCAATCTGGAAAGCGAACCGGAAGCGGAGATGCTCTCCGACGTGGCCCTTTCCATGGGCAAGCGCGCGCCGGTGGCCTATCGCATCAACCCGGACGTGGATGCAGGCACCCATGCCAAGATTTCGACCGGCAAGTCGGAGAACAAGTTCGGCATCCCCTATGACCGGGCGCTGGATTCCTATGCGGCGGCGCGTGATCTGCCCGGTTTGGACGTGCAGGGCGTGGCGGTGCACATCGGCAGCCAACTGACCGATCTCGCGCCGTTGGAGGCGGCCTTCGTCAAGGTCGGCGCGCTGATCGGCAAGCTGCGGGAGGCAGGGCATGACATTCGCACCGCCGATCTGGGCGGCGGGCTTGGCGTGCCCTATGATCCGTCCAAGCCCGTGCCGCCCAGCCCCGCCGACTATGGCGCGATGGTGACTGAGGTGACGCAGGGATGGAACGTCCGCCTGATGTTCGAGCCGGGACGCGTGATCGTCGGCAATGCGGGTGCTCTGCTGTCGCGCGTGGTGCGGGTGAAGCAGGGCGCGCAAGCGCCTTTCGTGATCGTCGATGCGGCGATGAACGACCTGTTGCGGCCCAGCCTCTATGATGCATGGCATGATATTCGCGCCGTGCAGCCCGCCGGCAGCAGGGGGGCTGCCAATGTGGTGGGGCCGGTGTGCGAGACGGGCGATACCTTTGCGATGCATCGCGACATGGATGTGGTGCAGGCGGACGATCTGGTCGCCTTCATGACGGCGGGGGCCTATGGCGCGACCATGGCGAGCACCTATAACAGCCGCGCGCTGACGCCCGAAGTGCTGGTGTCGGGCGACAAATGGGCCGTGGTGCGCGCGCGTCCGCCGATCGAGACGTTGATTGCCG
Organism: Sphingobium baderi; assembly: GCF_001456115.1. Lineage (NCBI taxonomy): Bacteria > Pseudomonadati > Pseudomonadota > Alphaproteobacteria > Sphingomonadales > Sphingobiaceae > Sphingobium > Sphingobium wenxiniae. Next base: position 1,607,960 of record NZ_CP013264.1, read on the forward strand.
GGGACAGCATCCCCGATTGGGTCAGAGACTGATGCACAGCCTGCCCGTCTTTCTGCGATTACGCGGACGGGCCGTGATCCTGATCGGCGAGGGTGAGGCGGCGGACGCCAAGAGACGGCTGCTGGAGCGGGCCGGGGCGCGTGTCGTGGGGGAAGAGGCGGAGGCTGCCCTTGCCATCGTCGCGAATGGGGATGAAGCGGCCGTGGCGCGGCTCAAGGGACGGGGCGTGCTGGTGAACGCGACTGATCGGCCGGAACTGTGCGACTTCACCTTGCCTGCCATTGTGGATCGCGACCCGGTGCTGATCGCCGTCGGGACGGGTGGCGCTTCGGCAGGGCTGGCGAAAGCCTTGCGGCAACGGATCGAGACGCTGCTGCCCGCGCGGCTGGGGGCTTTGGCGACGGCATTATTTGAAGCGCGGGAAGCGATTCGGATGCGATGGCCCGATGCGGCGGCGCGGCGGCACGCCATTGATGCTGGCCTGGCCGAGGGCGGGCCGATCGACCCGTTGCAGGGCGATGCGGACAAGAGCGTGGCGACCTGGCTGGCGGGAGACATTGACCGGGACGCACGCGGGCTGGTGGCGATCCGCCTTGCTTCCACCGATCCCGATGATCTGACGCTGCGGACGGCGCGGCTGCTGGGCGCGGCGGACCGAATCTACCATAAGCCGGATGTCCCGGTAGCGATATTGGATCGCGCCCGCGCTGACGCAGCGCGGATCATCGCGGATGCGAAGCCCCATGGGCAGGAGCAAGGGCTGACTCTCTGGCTGGAGATGGCAGAGCGGCGTTGTTAGTGGCGCGCCGCGTTCAGCCTTGCGATCTCGTCATGCAGAGCCTGTATCGAGGAGACGAGGCGAGCGCGGTCGGCCTGCAATTCATTCAGGGCTTCGCGCGTTTCCCCCAGTTCCACCGCGCGGCGGGCGATGCGGGCATCGAGTTCCGCATTGTGGCGGTTAAGCGCGCCCACCTCTTCCGCCCGGACGCATAGATGCCGCAGGCGGGCGTCGAGGAGGTCGAAATCCAGCGGTTTGGCGATATGGTCGTCCGCTCCGGCTGCCAATGCCTCTACCGCCAGCGGTCGTTCGAGGCGACCTGCCATGGTCACGAAACAGGCATGGGGGGACAGCGCCGACGCGCGAATCTTGTCCATCGTCGCGACGGCGGGCAGCATCGTCAAACCCATGTCGAGCAGAATGATGTCGACCGGCCGCGTGATGAGCAGGCTGAGCGCTGTCAGTCCATTCTCCGCCAGTCCCACATCATAGCCCAGATGGGAAAGACGACGGGCTATGACCGCGCGCGCCATGGGATTTTCGTCAACGATGAGGATACGCAGCCGCCGCTCGATACGCGGAGCGCCTTCATCCATCGGATTGCGCGTGCCGTTGCGCTGGCTGCGTCTGAAAATCTGCATGGCATCCCATCCTTAGCCTGAAGGAAGGATAGGAGCGGCGCGCAAAGAAATGGTTAATGCAGCGGCGTGCGCGATCAGTCCGACTTCGGTTTAACGGGTGCATAGGCGCGCAGGAAGATGTCGACCGCGAAATCGGCATCGGCCGCTATCATTTCCGGCGTTGCGGTCACAATCTGACCCACCAGCAATTCCTGATGGCATCTGCACATCACCAGCGCCGTAAGGGCGCGCGCAGCGGCCTGCGGATCGGCTTTCCGCAAATGTCCTCGTTCCATGGCGCCCGACAGAAAGTCGGCGATCAATGCCCGGCTCAGGCGCGGTGCGCGTTCATAGAAGATCCTGCCCATTTCGGGGAAACGCCCTGCTTCGGACGAAACCAGCCTGTGCAGCGCAATGGCCTGGGGCGATGTTACCTTTTCCAGCAGGCTGAGGGACACCCGGCGCAACGTCGTTTCCAGATCGCCGCATGCATCGAGGATTTTGGAAAGATGAGCGCGATAGGCCGTCGTTACCTGTTCCAGCACGGAGGCGAACAGTTCTTCCTTGGAAGGGAAGTGATTCCAGAGCGTCCCCTTTGACCCTCCCAGCGTGGCCGCTATCCCCGACATTGTGGTGCCGGCATAACCATTTTCCAGAAAATATTGCGCGGCCACGTTCAAAATGGCGTCGCGCCGGTCCCGGCGGCGGGCCTCTCGGCGGGTCAGTACGGATGACAGCGAACCGGTCGACATAACCGTACCATAGAGTATGATATTTTCGTTGACAAGGGCATGCAGCGGGGGCAAGGGCCATTTTCATACTAGATGGTACGGTTTGATATGCCCATGAGTCGTCGTCCTTTCCCGGTTCGCGGCGCGCTGGCCACATTTGTGGCGGCCGCGCTGACGGCGTGTGCGGCGGTGCCCGATCTGGGGCAGAAACCGGAAGTTCGTTCGGCGCAAAGCGTGGCCGCTACACGCAGTCTGGCAGCCGATGCGCGCGCATGGCCGGGCGAGGGTTGGTGGACGGCTTATGGCGACCCGCAACTAACCGCCCTGATCGAAGAAGGGTTGCGTAACGCACCCGACATGGCGGCCGCCGCCGCGCGTTTCCGGCAGGCGCAGGCCATGGCGCAGCAGGCGGGCGCGCCGCTGCTGCCTTCGGTCGATCTGGATGCAAAGGCGGGCGCAACCAAGCAAAGTTATAATATGGGCATGCCCAAGGAATTTGTGCCCAGGGGTTGGCTAGGTACAGGGCAAGTCGGGCTGAATTTCGGGCTGGACCTCGATCTGTGGGGCAGGAATCGCGCTGCGCTGGCCGCCGCGACGTCGGAAGCGCGGGCGGCGGAAATCGACGCGCAGCAGGCCCGGCTGGCGCTGACGACGGGCATTGCGGACGCCTATGCCGATCTCTCCCGGCTCTATGATGAAGCCGATATTCAACAGCGGGCGCTGGACATCCGGCTGGCGAGCCGCAAGCTGGTGGCCGACCGCCTGAGCAATGGTCTGGAAACCCGGGGCAGCGCGCGGCAGGCCGACGCGACAGTATCGACGGCCAAGGCGCAACTGGCCGCCGCGAAAATGGCGATAGAATTGCGCCAGCATCAAATTGCGGCGCTGATCGGCGCGGGACCGGATCGCGGGCTGGAGATTGTCCGGCCGCAGGTGGACGGCCTGGAGCCGTTGGGCCTTCCCGCCGATGTCACGACCAATCTGGTGGCGCGCCGTCCCGACATTGCCGCTGCGCTCGCCCGCACGGAGGCCGCCGCCAAGCGGATCAAGGTAGCGCGGGCCGACTTCTTCCCCGCGATCCGGCTGAGCGCGCTGGTGGGCGTGCAATCGCTGGGATATGAGACGATATTCAGCGGCACGCAGCCGTCTGGCAATGCAAAACCCTTTGCCAACACCTTGTTCGACAAGGATTCCCTGTTCGGCAATGTCGGCCCCGCCATCAGCTTGCCGATATTCCACGGCGGCGCGTTGCAGGGGCAGTATCGCGGGGCGCGGGGCGCCTATGACGAGGCCGTTGCAGCCTATGACAAGACGGTGCTGGCCGCCTATCAGCAGGTGGCCGATGCAGTCACCAGCCGCCGGGCGCTCGACCAGCGGTTGGGAGATGCCCGTGCCGCGATGATCGCATCGGAGGAAGCCTATGCCATCGCGCGCAAACGCTATGACGGTGGGCTTTCCACCTATCTTGACGTGCTGAACGTGGAGGACCAGTTATTGTCCGCGCGCCAGTCCGTCGCGGAACTGGAAGCGAGCGCCTTTTCGCTCGACATCGCCCTTATTCGTGCGCTGGGCGGCGGTTTTGCCGCAAGCGACGCTATTCCCAAGGACCGACCCAATGGCTGACGCCACCCAGGAATTCACTGCCGAGACGGATCAGACCCCCGACGTCGATCAGGAAAAGCGGATGGCGACGCGCCGGAAATGGCTGCTTCGCCTGCTGATCGCCGTGCTGGTGCTGGGGGCGCTCTATGGCATGTGGTATGTGCTGGTTGGGCGCAATCATGTCAGCACCGACAATGCCTATGTGAACGCCGAGGTCGCGCAGGTGACGCCGCTGATCTCCGCGCAGGCGATAGAGGTCAATGTCACCGACACGCAGGCCGTGAAAAAGGGCGACATATTGGTGAAGCTGGACCCCACCAATGCGCGCATCGCGGTGGAGCAGGCACAGGCCGATCTCGCCGAAGCGCGCCGCCGGTTCCGGCAGACGTCGGCCACAAGCGGTGCCTTGTCCGCGCAGGTAACGGCGAGAGGCGCCGACATCGCGCAGGCGCAGGCGCAGCTTGCCACCGCGCAAGCGGATTTCGAGAAGGCGCGGGTGGATTTGCAGCGGCGTGAGGCGCTGGCGCCGGATGGCGCGGTGTCGGGCGATGAACTGACCAGCGCGCGCAAGGGTTATGCGGCGGCGAAAGCGGCGCTCGACCTGGCTCGTGCGGGTGTGGCGCAGGCGCAGGCGACTCGTGTAGCGGCTGCCGGAGAGCTGGCCGCCAATGACGCGCTGGTGAAAGGATCGACGGAGGACACCGATCCCGCCGTGCTCGCGGCCAAGGCGAAGCTCGACAGCGCGCAACTGGACCTTGATCGCACTATCATTCGCGCGCCGGTCGATGGCGTCGTGACAAAGCGGCAGGTGCAGGTCGGCCAGCGGGTGACGCAGGGCAGCCCGATCATGACCATCGTTCCGATTACGCAGGTCTATGTCGACGCCAATTTCAAGGAACGTCAGCTACGCTATGTGAAGGTGGGCATGCCAGCTGAACTGACGGCGGACATTTACGGCAGCGGCGTCGTCTATCACGGGCGGATCATCGGTTTTGCGGGCGGGACCGGATCGTCCATGTCGCTGATCCCGGCCCAAAATGCGACCGGCAACTGGATCAAGGTGGTTCAACGCCTGCCGATCCGCATTGCCCTTGATCCCAAGGAACTGGCTGAACATCCCCTGCGGGTAGGGCTGTCCATGGAAGTTGACGTCGACATTTCGGGCGATTGAGGAGAAGGCCCGTGAGCGGCTCTGAAGATACATTCTCGCTCCTGTCACCGCGCAAACGCCTGTTGGCGGGGCTGGTGCTGGCGCTGAGCAACTTCATGGTCGTGCTGGACCTGACCATCGCCAATGTGTCGGTGCCGCATATTGCCGGCAATCTTGGCATCACGCCCGATCAGGGGACGTGGATCATCACATCCTATGCCGTGGCGGAAGCGATCTGTGTGCCGCTGACCGGATGGCTGGCGCAGCGCTTCGGCGTCGTGCGCGTCTTTATGGTAAGCATGATGGGTTTCGGCCTGTTTTCCCTGCTGTGCGGTCTGTCGATGTCGCTGGGCATGATCGTCATGTGCCGGATCGGGCAGGGCCTGTGCGGCGGACCGATCATGCCGATGTCGCAGACGCTGCTGATGCGGATATTCCCACCCGAACAGCGCGGCGGGATCATGAGCATATGGGCCATGACGACGCTGCTAGGGCCTGCCATGGGTCCGATCGTTGGCGGTTATATCAGCGACAATTGGAGCTGGCACTGGATCTTCTTCATCAACCTGCCGATCGCGGCGTTGTGCATCATGGCGGCCGCCGCGCTGCTGAAGCCGGTGGAAACCGAAACACAAAAGCTGCCGATCGACTTCGCCGGTCTGGCTTTGCTGATCTTCTGGATCGGGTGCCTTCAGATCATGCTGGACATTGGGCGGGACCGGGACTGGTTTGGCGATCCGCTGATCGTCATCCTGGCGATAATGGCGGGAGTCGGTTTCCTCGTCTTCATCATATGGGAACTGACGGAGGAACATCCCATCGTCGATCTGCGCGTGTTCCGCCATGCCGGCTTTTCGTCCGGCGTGTTTACGCTAGCGCTGTGTTTCGGCGCCTATTTCGCCAGCATCGTCGTGGTGCCGCAATGGCTCCAGCTTTCCATGGGCTATACGGCGACCTCGGCGGGTATCGTCACGGCCTTTACCGCGATGACGGCGCTGATAACCGCGCCCATTGCGGGCCGCATGATCGGAAGCGTGGACGTGCGGATCATGATATCCGGTGGGGCGGCGTGGTTGGGTTTGGCGGCGTTCTGGCGCGCGCACTGGACCACAGGCGCCGATTTCTGGACTTTGTCCATGCCGCAGATCTTTCAGGGGTTCGCCATGCCCTTCTTCATGATCCCGCTGACGACGCTGACTTTGAGTTCGGTGGAACCATCGGAAACGGCATCGGCCGCGGGCATGCAGAATTTCCTGCGGACCATGGCGATCGCGATTTCCACCTCTCTCGTGCTGACGATATGGGGCGACGGGCAGCGGGTGGCGCGCAATGAAATGGCGTCCACGCTCCAGGCGGGCGATGTGCAGGCGCAACTGGGTGCAAGCGGCTTTTCCCTGGAAGAGACGCGGCAATACATCTCCAATCTGGTCGATCAGCAATCGATGGTCATCTCCATGAACTATGTGTTCTTCCTGGCGATGATATTGCTGTTTATCGCCGCCGCCCTCGTCTGGCTGGCGCCCAAGCCAACCGGTGAGGTGGTCGATACGTCTGCGGTGCATTGATGGGCGGTGGAGGCGGCTTGCAGGAGCCGCCGTCGCTTATGCCTGCATCTGGCCCAGATGGCGGGCGATCTCGACAAATTCCTCGACACTGACCGTTTCGGCGCGGCGTTGGGGATCGATGCCGACGGCCGCCAGCGCATCCAGCCCGCCGGGTAACCCTTTCAGGCTCTGGCGCAGCATCTTGCGGCGTTGCCCGAAGGCGGCGGCGGTCAGCCGTTCGAGATGCTTGAGCGATACCCCTTCCGGCGCAGCCTTGGGCGTGATGTGAACCACCGCCGACATGACCTTGGGCGGCGGAGTGAAGGCGCTTCGGTGCACCTTCATCGCGATGCGCGCGTCCGAGCGCCACTGGGCCAGCACGGCAAGGCGGCCATAATGATCGCCGCCCGGCTTTGCGACGATGCGTTCGGCGACCTCCATCTGGAACATGAGCGTGAGAGAGGTCCACCAGGGCGCCGGGCTCCAGCCCGCCGACAACCAGCCGATCAGCAGCGCGGTGCCGATATTATAGGGCAGGTTGGCGATGATATGGGGGTTCTTGCCCGCCTCGGCGTGCGCGTCGACCTCCATGGCGTCGCCGGAGATCACGCGAAGCTGTCCGGGGAAGGCCACCTCCAACTCGGCCAGCGCGGGAAGGCAGCGGGCGTCCCGTTCCACCGCGACCAGGTGCGCGCCCGCGCGCAGGATGGCGCGGGTGAGACCGCCGGGACCGGGGCCGACCTCGAACGCGGCCTGTCCTTTCAGCGGGCCGGGAATGGCAGCGATGCGGTCCAGAAGTTGCTCGTCCAGCAGGAAATTCTGGCCGAGCGCCTTGCTCGCCTGAAGCCCGTGCGCGGCGATGACTTCGCGCAGGGGGGGGAGGGGCGGACAGAGATCAGCCGTCATGCGTCAGGCGGGCGCGAGCAGCTTCAGCGGCCATTTTGAGAGCGGCCATCATCGCCCCCGGATTGGCGCTGTCGGTGCCCGCAATGCCAAAGGCGGTGCCATGATCGGGCGATGTGCGGACGATCGGCAAGCCCAGCGTCATGTTGACCCCATCATCGAAATGCAGTGTCTTGAGCGGGATCAGCGCCTGATCATGATACATGCAAAGCGCCGCGTCATAGCTTTCGCGGGCGCGGGAATGAAACAGGCCATCGGCTGCGAAGGGGCCGCGAATATCCAGCCCTTCCGCTCGCAGCGATTCGACGGCGGGGCCGATGATGTCGATTTCCTCACGGCCAAGCGCGCCGCCTTCGCCCGCATGGGGGTTGAGGCCAGCGACCACAAGGCGCGGGCGGGCGATGCCGAAATTGCGGTGCAACCCTTTGGCCGTGGTCAGCGCGCGGGCGCGGATCAGGTCGATGGTGAGGGCGGCGGACACCTCCGCCAAAGGGATGTGGATGGTGATGGGCACCACCTTCAGCGACGGTCCGGCCAGCATCATGACGGCATTATGCGGCGCCACGCCGCATCGTTCGGCGACAAATTCGGTCTGTCCCGGATGAGCGAAGCCGACGCCGTAAAGCTGTTCCTTGCCCACCGGCGCGGTCACTATGCCCGCCGCCGATCCACTGCGGGCGAGGCCAACGGCGACTTCCAGTGCTTGCAGCGCGGTGCGCGCGCCGTCGATGCTGGGATTGCCGGGCGCGATCTCGCCCGCTTCGACGACCTGAAGGCACGGCAGGGCGGAACCGAAGGCTTCGGCCGCTTCCTGCGGCGTGCTGATGGTTGCGATGGGGCCGAGCCACACCGCGCGCAGGGACGCCGCGTCGCCTACCGCGAAAAAGGGCGGCAGGCCGCGCGCTTCGCGCATGACCCAGCTTTTGGCGACGATTTCCGGCCCGATCCCCGCCGGATCGCCGAGTGAAACGGCGAAGGGCGGCAGGCCGGCGGGATCAGTTATATTCGATAATGGCATCGCGTCGCAGATCGCGCAGGTAGATGCGGGCGCGCTTGTTGACCCGTTCCTCTTCCATCTGCGCCATGATCTGATCGGCGCTGGGCGCGCCGCCAGCGGCGGCATCGTCACGGCCGCACAATATCAGCACGCGCACGCCGTCATTGATGGAACCGAACGGAGGCGTCGATTCGCCGACCTGCAGGCCGAGGAGAATGTCCTGCAATTGCGGCGGCAGATCACGGACCTTCACATTGTCATTGTCGATGACGTCCGCGCCGATCTTCGCACCCAGTTCATTGGCCTGGCCACAGCCCTTGATGCCCTTGACGGCCTCGGCGAAAGTGCCGGCCTTCTGGCTTGCCTGCTCTTTCGTCGTGCCTGCCGGGAAAGAGATGGAAAGCTGTTTCAGGCTGAGCAGCGAATCGCGCGGATCGGCGGTCAGGACCTTGCGCTTGTCCATCACGTAAAGGATCGACACGCCGCCGGGCACCTCGATGGGACCGGCAAGCTGGCCGATCTGCATTTCATTGGCGGCCTGCGCCAGTGCATCGGGCAACTGTGCCGGACGGACCCAGCCCAGATCGCCGCCGACCGCCGCCGTGGAGGCTTCGGAAAACTGGCGGGCATAAGCCTGGAAGCTGCCGCCCTTCTTGATCTGTTCGATGATGTTGCGGGCGTTTGCCTGAATTTGCGTCAGGTTTTCGGGCGTGGAGGACAGATAAATTTCGCCGATCCGAAATTCGTCGCTGCCCTTCGCGGCGTTGAGGCGATCGACGACCGACTTCACCTCTTCCTCGCTCACATTGACGAAGGGCTGAATGTTGCGGCGGAGCAGACGGCTCCACGCCATTTCGCCTTCGATCTGGCGCTTGATGCTGGCGGCCGCACTGCCCTGCGCGCGCAGATACTGGTCGAACTGAGCGGGGGACTGACGGAAATTGCCCGCAACCCGCTGATAGCTTTCCTCGATTTCCTCGGGCGCTACGCGAATGTCGTTGGCGGCGGCTTCCTGAATCTGAAGCGTTTCGTCGATCAGGTTACGAAGCACCTGAACGCGCAGCCTGTCCTTTTCCTCGTCCGACACCTTGCCGCCATTGGCCGCGATGATCAGGGCGAGGCGCTGGTCCACGTCCGTGCCCGTGATGATCCGGCCGTTCACGATGGCCGTCGCCTTGCGGACATTGGGGTCGCTCTTGCCGAAGACGGTGACGTCCTGGGGCAGGTTGAGCTGCTGGCTTGCGACATTGTCATCGTCATTCACCGTCTGAGCGGTTGCGCCAGACACGCCCAGTCCCAATGAGGCGGTGGACAGCAAAACAGCGCGCAGGCCAGAAATAATGGCCCGGGAAATGCGATTTGACTTGGAAACGACAGGCTGCATCGTCGGCAAAACTCTCCAATACGGTCCGGCGCGTAATGCGCGGGTCCGCCTTAACCCCTGCTGAGCGCTGGCGGGAACGCCGATCCTTATATGCCAATATTGCGAAAAGCCAGCCGCAGTTGGAAAGCATTGCCCTTTCGCGCATCGCCGGTGGTCTGATAATCGCGCCGCCAGGTAAGGCCCAGCGTCAGGCAATCATCCTCATAAGCGATGCCGAGGCGGTGACGCACAGGTTCATAACCGTCCGCAAGACTGAGCGGATCTTCCTTCTTGTCGGTAAGGTCTATGACGGTCGATCCGAACACGGACCAGAAGCGAGCGAATTGGACGCGGCCGCCCAGACGCAGTTCCTCGCGATCCTGCAAATCCTCCAGTGCCAGCCCTGCATTGCGATTAAGCCGCAGATAGCCGACCATCGCATAGGTTTTCCTGCTGCCGACAGTGGCGTCGATTTCATTGCGGCGGATGGACAGGCCGTCCTTGTCCAATCGGAAGCGATGGGTAAGGCTGATGAAATCCTTGAAGCGGACGGTCGTGCGTCCCACGATGTCGGAGGTGCGGTCCGACAGGCCGGTCCCATCGGGTAAAATGCTTTCCCGACTGTCGAGGCGGTAGCTCTGGCCCACGATGCTTTCCAGCGTGAAATCAGGCAAAGTCAGACTATATTCCAGGCCATAGGTGATGCGGGTCGAATCCTCGAACCGGTCATAGCCCGCGAAACGGTTGAGCGCGAAGAGGTTGCTGTCCTCCAGGTCGACGGCGCGGGCGTCTTCATTGGGCACGGACAGATTTGCCAGATGCGGCGCGGCGACAATCTGGATGCGGGGCGTGATGCGCTGCACGCCGCCGAAGGCTTCGCCCATGAAGGGCCAGCGCACGTCGATCGCCGCCGCCGCGATGCCGCGCGCCTTCCAGCCCGGATCACCGCGATAGCTGATCGTGTCGGTCAGCAGATTGTCGCTGCTGTGATAGACGTCGCCGCGCAGATAGGTGGTGAAGCTGACTTCCTGCCCCATGCCCGTCAGCTTGCGGAGGTTCCATTCAAAGGCGGCAAAGGCGCGCTGCGTGTCCTGTCCATGGGTGCGAGTGATGGCGAGCGTGTTGGCCTGCAACTGAATGCGTCCGCCCAGCAGGGGGTCGGCCATCCGCAGGCGATAATCCATCACGGGCAGCGCGATCGGCGTTTCTCCCTGCGAATCGCCGGCGCGCAACGTCTGCACCGCCCAGCCCGCGAGCGAGAAATAGCTGTTGGTCCCAATTTTCTGCACGCCCAGGGTGGAACGCAGGCGGTCGTCCCGGCTGATGTCGTAGCGGCGCAGGAAGGTGCGGTCGGTGGCCACGCGGATTGATCCGTTGACGCTCCATTCCGGCGTGATCTGCAATCCGCCGCTCGCGTCGATATAGCCACGAATATCGCGTTCCGACCCGGGCATGCCGGTGGGGAATGTATCGGCGATGCCGACGCGCCGCCCATGGGTGACATAGCCGGTGATCTGATAGGCGCCCCGATCCCACAGGTGCCGGAACGTCGTTTCCAACATGGGCAGCGTGTCGGAATAAATGTGCGGCGTGACGGTCAGGTCGCGATTGGGCGCAAGTTTGAAATAATAGGGCAGCGCGACTTCAAAGCCGTTGGTCCGGTCATAGCGGATATTGGGGACGAGCAGGCCCGTGCCCCCATTGTCGCCCACCGGATGCGAAAAGCCCGGCAGGGGGATCAGGGGGAGACCGAACAGTTCGACCGTCGCGCGGCTGTATGTCACGCGCTGGCGATTGGGGTCGTAGATGACCTTGACGGCGTTGATCTGCCAGGTGGGTTCCTTGGGGCAGCCATCGCTGTCTTCGACCGAACAGCCGGTATAGGCCGCCTTGTGCAGCGTGTAGATGCCATTGACCCGCTCGCCCTTGACGGCGGCCAGCCGTCCGCCCGATTCCAGCACCATCAGCATATTGTCGACCGCGCCGTCCTTCAGCGTGTCGGTCACGTCGAAACGGTCGCCATAGGCGGTATTGCCTTCCGGGTCGGTGACGGAGACATTGCCCTGCGCTTCCACCTGTCCCGTGTTGCGGTTCCACACCACCTTGTCCGCGCGCAGCCGGTTGCCTTCCCGCAGGAGTTGGACATTGCCATTGGCCGTGACGATTTCGCTCTGGCTGTCATAGACCAGCGCATCGGCGGCAAAGCCTATCTGGTCGTCCGTTTCCGGCACTGGGGCATCGGGCGCGCTGATCGGCGTCTGCGGTTCGTTGAGTTGCTGCGCCAGAGCATGAGCGGAAAAAACCGGCATGGGCAGCGCGGCGCCAACAAGCAGGGCAGCACGGAGGAAAGAGGAAGAACGGTTCGTCTGCAAAGGATGGGGCCTTTTCGCGGGCGCTTCTTTGCAGTCGCCTATCGCATTGCTTTGCCCGCGCCGCAATCGGTCGTGGCGGCTCTTTTGCTCTAAATCGGTCGAACGGCCTTTGCCAGACGAAGAAAGCCGCCTATCTGGCAGGCATAGGTCCGCGCAGGCCACATGAGATGAAGAAAAGGTTCCAGGATGGATATCAGGTTCAACCCCTCCCGCCCCGACGCCGATACGCTGGTGTTCGCTGTATCGAAAGGCGCCGTTGAAACATTGCCGCTGACGGCATCGCCGACATTGATCGCGGGCGCTTCCGCGGCCCGCTTCACGGGCGAGGCAGGGACCAGTTTCGAGAGCTTCGCGGAGGAAGGCGGCAAGGTGCTGCGCGTCGTCCTGCTGGGCATTGGCGGGGGAAGCGAAGCCGATCTGGAACGCGCGGGCGGCGCGCTCACCGCGAAGCTGGCGACCAGCGGCGCGGTTCATGCCGCCGTTGAATTTCCCGGCGGCGTTACGGGCAAGGATGCGGCGCGGCTGGCCTTTGGTGCGCTGCTGCGCGGCTGGCGGATCGAGACCTATCGCACGCGCCAGCCGGAAAAGGCCAAGCCGACGCTCAAGATGGTGACGATCGTTTCCGCTGATGCCGGGTCGGAGTGGGATAAGCTGTCCGCGCTCGCGGCGGGCGTTGCCTTTACCCGCGAACTGGTGTCCGAACCGGCGAACATCCTCTATCCGGAGAGCTTCGTCGAACGTTGCCAACATCTGAAGGAACTGGGCGTCAAGATCACCGTGCTGGACAAGGCGGCGATGACGGAACTGGGCATGGGCGCGCTGTTGGGCGTGGCGCAGGGTTCGGTGCGTGAGCCGCGCCTGCTGGCTCTGGAATGGGACGGCACGGACGGCGCGCAGAAAAAGCCGGCGGTCTTTGTCGGCAAGGGCGTCACCTTCGACACCGGAGGCATTTCCATCAAGCCCGCCGCGGGCATGGAGGATATGAAGTGGGACATGGGCGGCGCGGGCGCGGTCGCGGGCGCGATCAAGGCGCTGGCCGGGCGCAAGGCGAAGGCCCATGTCGTCGGCATTTGCGGCCTTGTCGAAAATATGCCCGATGGCGCCGCGCAGCGTCCGGGCGACATCGTGACATCCATGTCCGGACAGACGATCGAGGTGCTCAACACCGATGCGGAAGGACGCCTGGTCCTGTGCGACGCGCTGACATGGGCGCAAAAAACCTATGATCCCGAAATATTGGTGGACCTTGCCACGCTGACCGGGGCGATGATCGTGTCGCTGGGCAGCGAATATGCGGGCATCTTCGCCAATGACGATGGGTTGGCCGACGGCCTGATCGCCGCGGGCAAGGCTGCGGGCGATCCGCTGTGGCGTTTCCCGTTATCGGACGCTTATAACAAGCTGATCGACAGCCCGATTGCCGACATGAAGAATATCGGGTCGCGCTACGCCGGCTCGATCACGGCGGCGCAGTTCATCCAGCGCTTCGTCGACGATGGCGTCAAATGGGCGCATCTGGACATCGCCGGCATGGTCTGGGCGGACAAACCCGGCCCGGTGTGGGACAAGGGCGCGACCGGTTATGGCGTGCGTTTGATCGACCGCTTCGTGGCGGACAAGTTCGAAGGCTGATGCAGGTCGATTTCTACCAGCTCAGCCGTGATCCCGTGGACCAGGTGCTGCCCGCCATCGCGGCGCGCGTGCTGGGTCTGGGGGAGCGGCTGCTGGTGGTGGCGGCTGAGCCGGAAAGGCTGGACCGGATTTCCGCGGGACTTTGGGGCGGGCCGCCCGACAGCTTCCTCGCCCATGGCCGCGCCGGCGATGGGCAGGAGGACATGCAGCCGATCCTGCTGTCGCAAACATGCGCGGCGGGCAATGGGGCGCGGCATGTGGCGCTGGCCGACGGGCGGTGGCGGGACGAGGCGCTGATGTTCGAGCGGGCCTTTCATTTCTTCGATGCTGACACGATCGAGTCGGCAAGGGAAAGCTGGCGGGCGCTGGCGAAGCGCGAGGGGGTGGAGCCCCGCTTCTGGCGCCAGGAAGGGCGAAAATGGGTCCGCGTCGCCTGATGCGCGGCGAACACAGGCCCCTTGCAGCGGAAAGCCGCCCGGTCTAAAGGGCGCGCGATCTTATCCCAACAATTCGGAGTTTCCGGGTCTCATGGCCGTCACGCGCACCTTTTCGATCATCAAGCCCGATGCGACCCGTCGCAACCTGACGGGCGCCGTCACCAAGAAGCTGGAAGAAGCGGGCCTGCGGGTCGTCGCCTCGCGGCGCATCCGCATGAGCCGCGAGCAGGCTGAAGGCTTCTACGCCGTGCATAAGGAACGGCCCTTCTTCGCCGATCTGGTCGCTTTCATGATTTCCGGCCCGGTCGTCGTGCAGGTGCTGGAAGGCGAAGACGCCGTGAAACGCAATCGCGACATCATGGGCGCCACCAACCCGGCCAATGCCGACGAAGGCACCATCCGCAAGGAATATGCCGAATCGATCGAAGCCAATTCGGTCCATGGTTCGGACAGCGAGGAAAATGCCGCGATCGAGATCGCCTATTTCTTCAAGCCGGAAGAAATCGTCGGCTGATCCGCGCAGCATCGCAAAAAAGGAAGGGTCGGGCGATAGCCCGGCCCTTTTTCTTTGGTTATTATGCGCTGCGCGTCTTCCCCACCTTTCCTTGGAACGCTCCTTTTCATTTCGCATGGCGATGCTATCATGGCTCCACGGGCCTTATGCGGGCGCCCGTCCAGACGATGGCCGTCCAAGTCCGCTCCTGAAAACCGCGTATTTGCGGTTGGGAGCTGTTCATGACTGAAGACAAAGCCTGTTCGCCGCCGCCGCTTTCTCTTCCCGGTCTTTTCATCAGGTTCCTGCGCTTCGGCTGCCTGGCCTTTGGCGGCCCGGTCGCGCAGATCGCGATGATCCGGCAGGCGCTGGTCGAGGAGGAGCATTGGCTGAGCAGCCAGCGGTTCAACCGTCTGCTGGCCGTCATGCAGATATTGCCGGGGCCCGAAGCGCACGAGTTGTGCGTCCATATGGGCATGATGGCGCGCGGTCGGCTGGGCGGTTTCCTCGCGGGGCTGGGCTTCATGTTGCCCGGGTTCGTGCTCATGCTGCTGTGCGCCTTCGCCTATGTGCGGTTCGTGGCGGGTGTTGGCGCGTTCGACGGCGCATTGCTGGGCGTGCAACTGGCTGTGCTAGGCGTGATCGCCCGCGCCGTGCAGCGGATCGCGGTGCATATATTGGTGGACCGGATGCTGATCTTGCTGGCGGCGATTTCCGCCACCGCCACGCTGGCGGGGCTGCCGTTCTGGGGGCCCTTGCTGGCGACGGGGCTGGTCTATGCATGTGTGCGAAGCCTCCCGCTCGCTGGCGTCTTGGTCATCGGGCTGTGCGTGGGCGGATGGCTCATCCTGCCTCATGGCGGTATGCCTTTGCCAGCCGAAGCGGTGCGCGCGACGGCGGCGGGAGCGGTCGCGTTGTTCCTGACCGGGCTGAAGGGTGGATTGCTGACCTTTGGCGGGGCCTATACCGCCATCCCTTACGTGCGCCACGACACGGTGGGTCGGGGCTGGATTTCCGACGGGGCCTTTCTGGATGGCGTGGCGCTGGCCGGAACATTGCCCGCGCCGCTGGTGATATTCGGAACGTTCGTTGGCTATGTCGCGGGTGGCTGGGCCGGAGCGATCGCGGTGACGGCAGGCATTTTCCTGCCCGCCTTCGCCTTTTCCATGATCTTCTTCGAAAGACTGGAGGCGGTGGTCGAAAATGCGCTGCTGCACCGCTTTCTGGACGGGGTGGGGGCTGCGGTGGTCGGCACGATCGTGGCGACTTTGTTGCAGTTGGGCGCTTCGACCTTCGCCCGTACGGAGGATTGGGCGTTCGCCATCCTGCTGGTCGGGGCGAGCCTGTTCGCCGCTTGGCGGCTCAAGGGCAAATGGGTGACGCCCGCCATCGTCGCATCGGGCGCGGCGATCGGCTGGGCGGTCTGGCGGTAGGAAAAGTCAGGCGGGGCCGCTGCTGTGAGGAGGCGCCTCGAAGCGATCAATCACCCATTCTTCCGCCTGCGCGCCGCCGATCCATTCCTGCATCCACGGATGGGCGATGACCGCGTGCATATAGGCCTGGGCAAAGCGGGCGACGGGGAGTTGATAGGTGATGAAGCGCGTGACGATCGGCGCGAACATCACGTCGGCTGCGCCGAATGCGCCGAACAGGAAATCGCCTTCGCCGCCATAGCGGGCGCGCGCCTGTGCCCAGAGTTGCATGATGCGCGCAATGTCCTGCGTCACGGCTTCGGATGGCGGGACGGCATCATAGATCTGGCGGATATTCATGCTGTGCTCGCGGCGGAGCGCGGCGAAGCTGCTGTGCATTTCCGCCGCCATGGAACGAGCCATGGCGCGGGCAGCGGGATCGGCGGGCCAGAACTGGTCGCCGCCCGACTTTTCATTCAGATATTCGATGATCGCCAGGCTGTCCCACACGACGATGTCGTCGCCGTCCCAGAGGATCGGCACCTTGCCGGAGGAAGGCGCGAACTCATCGCCTTCGCGCCGCTTTTCCCAGGCTTCGTCATAGAGGGGGACGACCACTTCCTCGAACGGGAGGCCCGATAGTTTGCACGCCAGCCAGCCGCGCAGCGACCAGCTCGAATAGGCTTTGTTGCCAATGAACAGCTTCATCATGGCCCCAGCTTTAGTCGGCGGGGACAGAAAGTCGAGAGCGTGAAGGCGTCAATATGACGGCAGGAGCGATGTCAGGGCAGGACGTAGGCGATCACTTCGTCACCGATGGGCGTTTCCATGAAATGATGCCCGCCGGCCATGATGACCAGATATTGCTTGCCATTCTGGCTGTAGGTCATGGGCGTTGCTTGACCGCCAGCGGGCAGCGTATCCGTCCACAAAGTCCTCCCGGACCGCAAGTCGATGGCCCGGATCAGATTGTCGGTTGCGGCCGCGATGAAGATCAGGCCGCTCGCCGTCACGACCGATCCGCCATTGTTGGGCGTACCGATGGTCAGCGGCAACATGGACGGTATGCCGAATGGCCCGTTGGTCCGCGCCGTGCCGAAGGGCCGGTCCCAGATCGTCTTCCCCGTCGCCATGTCGATGGCCCGGATACCGCCATAAGGGGGCTGCTTGCACAGCATGCCCGTGAAGGGCAGGCGCCATCCGGCGTTGACGTCGACCGCATAGGGCGTGTGCGCCTGCGGATCGCCCGCGCCTTCCGCCCCGCCGATCCGCCCGCGCGCCTGATCGCGCGGCGCCCACCCCTTCTTGTTCGCTTCCGCGCGCGGGACAAGGCGAACATAGTTGGGCATGTCGTTATAATTGGCGACGATCACACCGCGCGCGGGATCGACTGCGACCCCGCCCCAGTCCGTGCCGCCATTATAGCCGGGATATTCGATCGAACGGCGATCCGCCTCCGGCGGCGTGAAGAAGCCCTTGTAGCTCGCCCGGCGGAACTGGATGCGGCAGATCATCTGGTCGATGGGCGACATGCCCCACATGCTCCGTTCGGTCAGGTCGGGCTGACGCAATGTATGATAGAGGGAGACGATTTGCGTGGGCGCGCGCTGTTCGGGTTCGACCCCGCCGCCCGGTGCGCGGATCGTTCCGATGGGCGTGAGAGGCTGCCCGGTGCGCCGGTCGAGGATGTAGATGTCGCCCTGCTTGCTGGGCAGCACCATGGCAGGCACTGCGCCTCGGGCAGTCGGAAAGTCGATCAGCGTCGCCTGCGCGCCGAAATCATAATCCCACACATCCTTGCGAACGGCCTGGAACGACCAGCGCGGCTTGCCCGTCGCCACGTCGATGGCGACGAGGGAGGTAGCGTAGCGGTTTTCCTCCGGCCGGCGCAGGCTGCTGTAATAATCCGCCGCGGCATTGCCCATCGGCAGATAGACGAGGCCCAGTTGCTCGTCTCCCGATGCGATGGTCCACATATTGGGCGTGCCGCGCGTATAGCTCTGTCCGGCGGGCGGCGGGCCGCTGCGTTCCGGGTGCATCATGTCCCAGGCCCAGCGCATCTGGCCGGTGACGGCGTCATAGGCTTGGATCACGCCGGAAGGCGCCCAGCGGTCCTGCCCGTCGAGCACCTGATGGCCAGTGACGATGGTGCCGCGCACGATCGTTGGCGGCGAATTGATCGACACATAGCCCGGAGGCACCTGACCCATGCCGTCGGTGATCCGCACTTGCCCGTTCTGGCCGAAGTCCCGGCATAGTTGGCCCGAGCGGGCGTCGAGCGCGATGATGCGGGCGTCCAGCGTGCCCAGGATGATGCGCTGCGCGCAGGCTGTATTCGCTGCCGCGTCCGGCACCGCGAAATAGCTGACGCCCCGGCACGCGGCCGTATAGGGAATGGCATCGTCCGAAACCTTGGGATCGAAGCGCCACTTCTGCTGCCCCGTTGCAGGGTTCAGGGCGATCACCATGCTTTTGGGCGTGCAGACATAGAGCGTGTCGCCGATCTTGAGCGGCGTGTTCTCCGCGCCATAGGTGCTGCGGATCTGCGCCGACTGCGGGAGGTCGCCGGTGTGGATCGCCCATGCGCGCTGGAGACCGGCCACATTGGCGGGCGTGATCTGGTTCAGCGGCGAATAGCGCCTTGCGCTGTTGGTGCCGCCATAGGCGGGCCAGTCGGCGCCGGTCGCGCCGAGCGACGGATCGGCCATCGCATAACGACTGCCGGGCAGTTGGCCCTGCATGGCCGGAATATAGTTGCCTGCAATACCCCAGCCGAAGATCAAAGCAGCCACAAGCACCACCGCGACACTGATCCCGGCGTTGCGCCACCGGTGACGCGCGCGCGTCATGGTCGGCATGATGAGCAGGAGCGCGATCAGCAGCACCAGCGGCGCGACCACACGCGGCACAAGCGCCCACGGTTGCAACCCCACTTCCCACAGCGCCCATAGCAGGGTGACGACGAAAATCGCGATGTAGAGCCATGCGCCCGCCATGCGCCCGCGCAGCAGCAGGACGCCTGAAACGATCATCGCAAGGCCGGTTGGAAGATAATAGGCCGATCCGCCTTCGATCAGCAGCCATGCGCCTCCTATGGCGAGAATGAGGCCGATGAGAGCGAGGAGGATCCCCAGGATGGAAGCCGGGAGGGAGCGCTGTTCGGAGGAATTCGTCATGCTGGAAGTCTCTCGCGAAGGGAAGGCGGCGTTCGGGACGCTTCCGGTAAAAGAGACATGCCTTGCTTGTGTTCCGAACATGAACAAAAATTCACGCGTTTCGATCCGGCGCGCGGGGCGGCGTTATGCCCCCGCGCGCGTGGCGGGATTGGGCAGGAAGATGGCGAGCAGGCCGATGGCGGGCAGGAAAGCACAGATGGCATAGACCATTTCAATGCCCGTCCGGTCCGCCACTTCGCCCAGCACGGCCGCGCCGACCCCGCCCATGCCGAAGGAAAATCCGAAGAACAGGCCCGAGATCATGCCGATCTTTCCCGGCACCAGCTCCTGCGCGAATACCACGATAGCCGGGAAGGCCGAGGCAAGGATCAGGCCGATGACGACGGTCAGCGGTCCGGTCCAGAACAGGCTGACATGCGGCAGCAGCAGCGTGAAAGGCAGTGCGCCGAGAATCGAAAACCAGATCACATATTTCCGCCCGAACCGGTCACCCAGCGGACCACCCGCTATCGTGCCCACGGCAACCGCGCCCAGGAAAGCGAACAGGTGCAACTGGGCCACTTCGACGCTCACCGCGAAGCGATGGATCAGATAGAAGGTGAAGTAGCTGGTGAGGCTGGCCAGATAGACATATTTCGAGAAGATCAGGGCGAGCAGGATCGCGATGCCGCCCAGCACCTTGCCTCGGGGCAAGGTTGGCATGACATGCCCGCTTGCATGGCCGCGCGAGAGGCGGGCAAGGCCATGGTGCTTGTACCACTGGCCGACATTCCACAGGATCGCGCAGGATAGCAGGGCGAGCATCGCGAAGAAGGCCAGGCTCGACTGGCCCCAGCGCACCACCACCACCGCCGCGGCAAGGGGGCCGAGCGCCGATCCCGCATTGCCGCCGACCTGGAACATCGACTGGGCAAGACCGTGCCTGCCGCCAGCCGCCATGCGCGCCACGCGGGAGGATTTGGGATGGAAGATCGACGATCCCATGCCCAGCAAGGCCGCGGCGACCAGCAGCAGCCAGTAGCTGTGCGCGATCGAAAGCAGGACGAGTCCGGCCAGCGAAAATAATGTGCCGCCCGGCAAGGCGTTGGGCGTTGGGCGTTTGTCGGCATAAAGCCCGACCAGCGGCTGCAGGATCGACGCGGTCATCTGATAGACCAGTGTGACCAGGCCGATCTGGCTGAAGGAGAGGGCGAGTTCCGCTTTCAGGCCGGGATAGATGGCCGGCAGCAGCGACTGCATCATGTCGTTAAGCAGATGGCAGAAGCTGATCGCAACGATCACGCCGAATATGGTGGTGTTCGTATCGCTATGGAGCGGGGCTGCTTTGGTGGCGTTCATGGTTCGCACTCGTCAGATGGAATGCGGTCGCCATAAACGCTCCCATTTTGTCCCGCATTCCTGTATGGGTCTTTTTCTTTTGAGAGTGGGACATTCTGTGTCTTGGTCCGACCCGGCCCTGGTCGAGCATATCGATCGTCCGATCGTGGGCATCGGCAATGAATATCCGCCGGCTTTCGAGTTGGACTGGCATCGGCATCGTCGCGGCCAGTTGCTTTATGCCGCGCGCGGCGTGGTAGTCGTCAGCACACCCTATGGCGCTTGGGTGGCTCCCCCCGAGCGTGCGATCTGGACCCCTGGCGGGGTCAGCCATTCGGTGCGGATGGTCGGCGCGGTCAGCACGCGCAGCGTCCTGATCGAGCCTGATGTCCACGGCTCGCTGGGCGATGCCAGCAAGGTGATTCAGGTCTCGCCGCTGCTCCGCAGCCTGCTGGAGGCTGCATGCGATATTGAACCGGAATATGAGGTCGGCGGGCGGGACGGCATGGTGATGGCTCTTCTGCTTGCCGAACTGGCCTGCGCGCCGACCGTGCCGCTGGCCGTTCCCTTTCCTAAACATGCCGCCATGGCGCGCAAATGCCAGATGTTCCTTGACGCTCCGACGCCGCACGACACCATCGACCAGTGGAGCGCCGATCTGGGCATGGGGCGTCGGGCGTTCACGCGCGCATTCCGCAAGCAGACCGGCCTTAGTTTCCGGGCGTGGCGACAACAGGCATGCCTGCTCGTAGCCTTGCCGAGGCTGGCGGCGGGAGAGGCCGTGACCACCATCGCGCTGGACCTCGGCTACGAAAGCCCTGCCGCCTTTACGACGATGTTCAAGCGCCTGATCGGTGTGGCGCCCAGCCATTATCGGCCGACCGATGGAAAGCCCGAAAAAGCGAACGGGTCCTGAAGCGTTCGGCCAGACTATCCCCGGCCGAACGCCAAGGCATCATTCATTCCAGGTAATTGGCGCGCAGTGCCGCCAGGTCCACCTTCGTCACGCCGATTTCCTGTTCCAGATAGGCGTCGACCGAACCCCAGCGCTTATCGATTTCGTCAAAGGCGTGGCTCAGAAAGGCGGTGCCATCAGGGTCTTTGAGCGGTTGCGGTTTCGCGACGGCCGGGTCTTGCTGAAATTTGGCGAAATACATCGCCACTGGATTGTTCGCCTGGGCGACGGTGTCGATCTTCGGCATTTCCCACTCGGGACGCCTGTAGGTGGTCGACAGATGATAATCGGCGATGATCGTATCGCGCGGGACGCCCAGTGCGGACAGGATCATGCCGGTTACGAAGCCGGTGCGATCCTGCCCCGCCGTGCAATTATAGGCGATGGCGCCCTTGTTCGCCTTCAGATCCTGGAAAATCAGCCGCAGTTGCGGCGCCATCATGGTCGGCATGGCCTGGTAGACGGCGGCGCCATTTTTCGGCACGCCATTGCCGGCCAGCGCCATCATCGAATAGCCGACAGCCTGATAGGGCACGCCATCGACGCGCGTGGGCGCGATCACGCGTTCCTCGTTCGAACGCAGATCGACCAGATTGGCCAGCTTGAGCGACTGGATTTCCTTCACGTCGGCATCCGAGAGAAGCGGTTGGCCGCCCGAACGATAGATGAGGCCCCAGCGCACATGCTTGCCGCCTGCCGCCGGATAGCCGCCAATGTCCCGAAAGTTCGATCCCTGCCGCAGCGGCAGCACCCGTTCGGCGACGCGCGCCAAGTCGCCGGACTGGCGATCTTTCAGCAGAAAATAGGCGCGTTCTCCTGCGGGGATCGTCACGGTTTCCGTCCCGTCGCGATCCGCTTTCGACACCAGCCTTGCCGTGCCGGGCGTCGCGGCCGGATCGTTGGACAGAAAGACGTCGACGGGGTTTTTGTCGGTCCAGGTGACCGTCAGCGTGTCGGGCGCCGTTCGCGTCACCAGCGGCGCGTCGACCGACGCTGCATAAGCGGAACCGGCATAGAGCAGCGCTATCAACGGCAAGATGATCTGATGTTTCATGGGATCGTTCCTGTATCCTGGCCTGTGCGACGACCGTGCAAGACTTTTATTGAATTTTGATGTCGAAAGGAACGATGTCGGCTCGTCGCCGCCATCGTTCCCATCCGGTCAGAAACGCAGATTGATTTCGCCGCCGAAAGTGCGCGGCTCATTGAAGAAGCCACTCAGGCCGGAAGTAGGGCTAAGCGATTTGTAGAACAGATGCTGTTCGTTGAAGAGGTTGCGGGCCCACAGCGCGAAGCTCATCCTGGCGTCCATGCTGCCCATGTCCACATCCGCGATGGCGAGGCGACCGTTGACGATGAACGCTTTTTCGGTGCGCGGCTGGTAGATGTTCGCTGCATTATCCGGGCCGACATAGACGGGATCGGTCGCGTTGGAATAGAAGCCGCCATCATAATTGCCGTCCAGATGCGCCCGGATGGTGAAGCCATTGAATGGCAATTCATAGTCGATCGAGCCGCTCGCCGAATGCTTGGGCGTGTAGGTCTGGTAGATCGGCACCGCGACGGTGCTGATGACGCCCAGCGCATTGGGGTAGGGGTTCACGGTCGCGGGGATGCGGACATATTGATAGGAATAGGCGGCGGACAGCGTCAGACCCTCCAGCGGGTTGACGGTCAGTTCCGCTTCCACGCCGTGCAGGCCGCCCTTGCCCGGTGCGTTCACCGTGGACAGCGTCGTGCGCGTCTGTCGCACGCCGCCCGTTTCATAGGGGCGGCTGAAGTCTACCTGGATATTCTTGTAGGTGCCGGCATAGGCAGCGATGTTGAAGCGCGCATGATTGTCAAAAAACTCGGTCTTCGCGCCGATTTCGAAGATCGAAACCGACTCCGGGTTGAACGGATCATATTCCTGTGATCGGGAGTTGGCGCCGCCGGACTTATAGCCGGTGGACCATTTGCCGTAGACATGAACATCCTTCGTCAGGTCGATCGAAAGATTGACCATCGGATCGACGCGCGACCAGCTGGCGTCCAGCCCGATTTCGCCCGCCACGCCGTTCCGGTCGACCGGCAGCGCGCCGTTCACAATCTCCAGCGCGCCGTGCTTGCTGTCCTTGGTCCAGCGCAGGCCGCCGGTGAGATGCACGGCGTCGTCGAGAATGTCGGGCGTCCATGTCGCCTGACCGAAGGCGCCGATGCTCTTTGTCGTGACATGGCTGGACCGGTCGATCCGCTGGGCAGCCGGATCGAGCGAGAGGATGGTATAGGCCGATCCTTCGGCATTGGTGAACATGTTGGTGTTGTAGGCCTGTGCATTGTCACGCACGCGCTCGCGATAATAGAGCGCGCCTGCGACGAATTTCACGCGACCGATATCGCCGATGGCCTGGATTTCCTGGCTCCACTGGTTTTGCCAGAAACCGGCGAGGCTGGCGCGGGCGAACTGGAAACCGGTAAAGCCGGTGGCGGGGTTCAGCGCGGACGCAGGGGTCGACATCGCCGTCGCGGCGGAGCCGTTGTCGAACTGGCTCTGCTCAAGCTTGCGGTAGGAGGTGATCGACTTGAGCGTGAGTTCGGGCGCGGTGTCCCATTCCAGCGTCAGGCGATGGCCATGCACCCGGCCGACGCTCGGCAATTGCGTCACACCCACATTGGCGGTGCGGACGCGATCCGGCTGGACCGTGGCGGCGTCGGCCAGTACGTTGGTGCCGGGCCGGATCATATTCAGATAGAGCGAGGTCGACTCGTCCTTTGAAATGTCGAAGCTGTAGTCGGCGCTGAAGTCGGACGACGGCTTCCAAAGGGCTTCGACATGCAGACCGCGCTTGTCATACTGGTTGAAGCCTTCGGCGCCCGCGAGCGGGTTTTTCACCAGCGGGTTGCGATGGGCCACCACGCCGTCGATCTTGAGCGCGATATTGTTGAACGACGGCAGGTCCAGATGCACCTCGCCCTTGTACATGCCGAAATTGCCGATGCCGCCGGTGGCGTTCATGTGCAATTCGCCGGTCGGCTTTTTCGTGACGATATTGACGGCGCCGCCTTCGGTATTGCGGCCGAACAGGGTGCCCTGCGGTCCTTTCAGGACTTCGATATTCTCGATGTCGAACAGGGCGGTGCCCAGACCCTGAGCGCGGCCCAGATAGACGCCATCGATATAGACGCCCACGCCCTGATCGCGGGCGGGCTGGTTGCCGTCCGACAGAACGCCGATACCGCGGATGTTCACGATCAGCGCGGAATTACGCGAGTAAAAGGGCGCGATCTTCAAGGACGGAATGGCGCCGTCGCCCAAGTCGACGAGCGATGTGACATGGCGATTGGTGAGGTCGTCGCTTCCCATCACCGAGATCGAGATCGGCGTGGCCTGGAGATTTTCGGGACGTTTCTGGGCCGTGACGACGATCTCCCGAAGACCGCCGCCATCCAGAGCCGCATCGGGTGCGACGGGTTCGGCCGCCAATGCGGGCATTGTGCTCAAGGCAGCGAAAATGAAGCTGGAGGCCGTGGCGGCCATCCGTGCGCGTATGCTGATCATGATTTCCCCTTGGATCGAACCTGCCTGTTTCGGCGGGTCTTGCCGTGTCCCTTAGGGAAGCGATGTTTCGGCTGCGCGACGGATCAATTGCCGATTTGCGACTGTTTGGCGGAGCTTTTGAGACAGGCGGCAAGGGAAAGCATGCTTTCAGCGCGTCGAGGTTCCGATCATCAGGGCGTAGTGAGATTTGGTATATTTTTCAGATATTCGGGCGGGGAAGGCGATAACTTCCCATCACAGAGAGAGGACGTCATGCACGAGCTACGCCTTCATGCCATCACTAAAAGCCAGAAGAAAAGCCCCTGCGCGTCCGTGGCCTTGTAGGGCTTTTCCTTGGGCTTGGCGTTTTGGATTGCGATGTCGGTCAGCACCATTCGGGAGCCTCGCTTCTACAGGGGCCTCGCGAGGCCCCCAAAAAAGGCCTCCATCATCCGCGGCTATAAGCAAACAGAGGCCATCACTGACAACCAGAGGATGACATTATGATAATGGAAATAAAGAATTTTTTACCATCAGCATGCGTGGGCTGACAGGTTTATGGAGGCCCGAGCCGGAATCGAACCGGCGTGCAAGGATTTGCAGTCCTCTGCGTAACCACTCCGCCATCGGGCCATCCCAAGTGGTGGAGGCCGCAAATGTGCGGCTTTGGGAGCAAAGTCAAGCGCGCTCGCGGTCATGGGCTGCAAGAATCTGGCCTGGCATCGCGTAAAGCTGCTTGGCGTGGGCTCTGTGCTGATTTAGAGGTCCGGTGAACGTCTTGCTGTATTGCATTGTCAATACAGTTGTGCCAAGCGAGGAACTGTCGTGACC
The DNA here is from genome assembly GCF_001456115.1 of Sphingobium baderi. Lineage (NCBI taxonomy): Bacteria > Pseudomonadati > Pseudomonadota > Alphaproteobacteria > Sphingomonadales > Sphingobiaceae > Sphingobium > Sphingobium wenxiniae. The sequence goes on from NZ_CP013264.1 coordinate 1,633,790, forward strand.
GAGCAGAATTTTTCATCAATGCGGGCCGCCATGGTCGAAAGCCAGCTTCGCACCAGCGATGTGGATGACCAGCGCGTGATCGCCGTGATGGCCCGGGTGCCGCGGGAAGATTTTCTGCCTGTGGAGCGCCGCGCCATGGCCTATATCGACCGGCCCGTGCCGCTGTCGGGTGGCCGCGCGCTCAATCCTCCGCTGGTGACGGGCCGGCTGCTCAAGGAAGCCCAGGTCGAGCCGGGTGATAAGGTGCTGCTGATCGGTGCGGCCACGGGCTATAGCGCGGCGCTGCTGGCCGGATTGGGCGCTCTCGTCACCGCCGTCGAGGAAGAAGGCGGGCCGGAGATCACGGTGCAGGGCGTGACTGTCGTGCGCGGTCCCCTCCATGCGGGAGCGGCGCGGGGTGCGCCCTATGACGTGCTGTTCATCGACGGGGCGGTGCAGGATGTGCCGGCGGCGCTTGTTGCCCAGCTTGCCGAAAGCGGGAGAGTCGTGACCGGCCTTGTCGAGCGCGGCGTCACGCGTTTGTGTAGCGGTCGCGTCGTGGCGGGTACGCTGGGGCTTTCGCGGCTGGCGGATATCGAAATGGTGGTGCTGCCGGGCTTTGCTGCGCCGGAGCGTTTCACCTTCTGAAAGACGGGAATAGATGACGGCAAGGCGACATTCCCTCCGGCTCTGCGCCGCCACGGCCTTGCTGGTTTCTTCCGCAATGACGGGTCAGGCCTGGGGCGAGACGCTGCAGGGCGCGCTCGTCAAGGCCTATCGCTCCAACCCGACGCTGACCGGCGCGCGAGCGGGGCAGCGGGCGACGGATGAGAATGTGCCGATCCAGAAGGCGGCCGGGCGGCCCGCGCTGGATGCGACAGGCAGCTATTCCGAAAGCATATTGAAGCCGACGATCAGCTTCACCTCGCCCCAGCGGACGATTGACGCCAACGCGCAACTGAGCGTGCCGATCTATTCGGGCGGCGCCGTCCGCAACGGCGTCAAGGCTGCGAAGGTCCGGGTCGAGGCCGGGCAGGCGAACCTGCGAGGTACGGAAGCCAGCATCTTTTCCCAGGTGGTCGCCGCTTATATGGACGTGATCCGCGACGGCGCGATCGTGTCGCTGAACCGCGCCAATGTGAATGTGCTGGAAGTCAATCTTCAGGCGACGAACGACCGGTTCGAGGTGGGCGACGTAACGCGCACCGATGTCGCGCAGTCCGAATCGCGTCTGGCGCTGGCCCGATCCGATTTGCAGACGGCCGAAGCGAATCTGATCACCAGCCGGGAAAATTATGTCGCGCTGGTGGGGGAAGCCCCGGACAATCTGGAGCCGCCGCCCGCCTTGCCGGGGCTGCCGGACTCGCCTGCCGCGGCGGTGCAGGTGGCGCTTAACGATAATCCCGATATTCTCGCCGCGAAAAAGGCCAGCGACGCCGCGCGCTATGATGTGAAGGTGGCCAAGGCGGGCACGTCGCCGCGCCTGTCGGCCTTCACGCAGGCGGGTTACACCAATTATCTGGACACGCTGCCCAATGGGGGGGCGAATGGCGAGATCGGTGCCGGTCCGCAGATCAACAAGCAGGCCGCTGCGGGCGTTCAACTCAACATCCCGCTTTATCAGGGCGGCGGGCCGGGTGCGCGGGTGCGGCAGAGCCAGGCATTCGAATCGCAGGCGATGGAGCAGCAGATCGAGGTCGAACGCGGCGTCATCGCGCAGACGCGTGCTTCTTACGCCAGCTGGCAGGCGTCGCTCCAGACCATCGCATCCAGCCAGAAGGCGGTGGACGCCGCCAGCCTGTCGCTGGAAGGCGTGCGGGCGGAAAATTCGGTCGGCAGCCGGACGATCCTCGACATCCTCAATGCCGAGCAGGAAGCGCTGAACGCGCGTGTGGAGCTGGTGTCCGCGCGCCGCAATGCCTATGTCGCGGGCTTCAGCCTGCTGGCCGCCATGGGGCATGCCGAAGCGCGCGACCTGGGGCTGGAAGGCGGGACACTCTATGATCCCATGGTCAATTATGACCGTGTGAAGGGCAAATGGTTCGATTGGGACTATGATCGCGCGCCCACCCCGCAGGCGACGCGCACCGTTGACACGCCCGCACAAAACGCCAATGTGGAGGCTGGAGCCGCACAGCCTTGAGCTGGCGGGATTATTTGCACGGTCTTGAGAACGGGCAGGGCTGAAACAAGCCGTTAGGGAACGTCCATGGGTGACATGAGCAAGGAACCCTCGATGGAAGAGATCCTCTCATCCATCAAGCGCATCATCGCCGAGGAAGGCGAAGAGGCCGTGCAGCAGGCCGCGCCGCGCCGCGGTCGTGGCGAATCGGCGAAGGCCCCGGTGGAGTTGGGCGTGCCCGCTCCGGCGGTTGAATCCGCTATAGAGCCCGCTATAGAGGAAGTGCTGGAACTGACCGATGAGGTCGGGATGGAGGATGAACCCATGCCCGTTTCCAAATCTGCCGCCGCTGCCGGGCCGGAAGCGGCGGGAAGCGACGGCATCCTGTCGGTTGAAAGCGAGGTTGCCGCACGCCATTCGCTCTCGGCGCTGTCCTCCATGCTGGTGACGCCCAAGGATGGCGGCGACAATACGCTGGAGGGGCTGGTCCGGACTATGTTGCGGCCCATGCTGAAGGACTGGCTGGATGCCCGCCTGCCCGCGCTGGTCGAGGATATGGTGGCGAAGGAAATCCAGCGCATCACCGGACGCTGAGCAGGCGGCTCTCCGGTTCTTGCCGACGCTGTATTGTCGGCCTAATACCCTTCCATCATGGCGGCACGGATGAAAGCCCGCGCCGTCCGATAGCAAGGGACCATTCATGAAACATATATTGCTTGCCGGACTGGCTGTCCTGATATTGTCGCAGGCTCCAGCGGTCGCGCGGCCCTTTACGCCGAGCGACATGGTCGGTCTCAACCGCATTTCCGCGCCGGTGGCGTCGCCCGACGGCAAATGGCTGGCCTATCAGCTTCGCGTCACTGATTTGTCGGGTAATCGGGGACGCACGGACCTGTATCTGCTGGACATCAGCCGCAAGGGGCAGGCGCCGAAAATGATCGCGTCGAACCCGGACAAAAATGAGGCTTCACCTGCCTTCTCGGCGGATGGCGCATCGCTCTATTTCGTTTCGAACGCCAGCGGTGACGATCAACTCTGGCGCGTGGCCCTTGCTGGCGGACAGCCGGAACAGGTCAGCCGGGCGCCGGGCGGTGTTTCCGGCTATCTGCTCAGCCCCGATGGGCAGAAAGTGGCGCTTTGGGCCGACCGGCCGGTGGGCGCGCAGGTGCTGAACGATGTAAAGCCCGCCGGTCCGCCGAGCGCGGGAACGGGCCGCGTCTATGAGCAACTGTTCGTGCGCCATTGGGACACATGGGCGGACGGCCAGCGGTCACGGATCTTCGTCATGCCCCTGTCGGGCGGGCAGCCGGGCGGCAAGGCAGTGTCTGTGATGGGTGGCCTTGTCGGGGATAGCCCGTCCAAGCCCTTTGGCGGAGCGGAAGAAATTGCGTGGAGCAGGGATGGCAAGACGTTGTTCTTCACCCTGCGGGAAGCAGGGCGGATCGAACCGCTTTCCACCAACCTCGATATTTTCGCCGCCCCGGCGGATGGCAGCGCCGCTCCGATCAACCTGACCGACCCCAATGACGCGACCGACACCATGCCTGCGGTGTCGCCCGACGGTCAGTGGCTGGCCTATGCGGCGATGCAGCGTCCGGGCTATGAGGCTGACCGGCTGGTGCTGATGCTCCGCAACATTGCGACCGGCGAGACGAAGGCGCTGACCGAAGCATGGGATCGCTCCGTGGCGACGATCGCGTGGGAGGCGGATGGCAAGGGCATCCTCGTCACCGCTGACGATGTGCTGGATCATCCCGTCTTTCGCGTCGATGTCGCCTCCGGAAAGGTTGCGCGCCTGACGCAGGCGGGCCATGTCGGCAGCGTGACGCCGCTGCCCGATGGCGGCTTCGTTTATGCGCTCGATAGCATCCAGTCGCCTGCCGATTTCTGGAAGATGCCGGCCAAGGGCAAGGCTTTGCGCCTGACCAGCGTCAACGCCGACAAGCTGGCGGGCGTCGATGACGTGTCGGTCCAGCGGTTCAGCTTCAAGGGCGCGAATGGCGATACCGTCTGGGGTCAGATCGTGAAGCCCAAGGGGGTTGCGGGCAAGCTGCCGGTGGCTTTCCTTGTCCACGGCGGTCCGCAGGGGAGCTTCAACGACAGCTGGTCCTATCGCTGGAATCCCAAGGCTTTCGCGGCTCATGGCTATGCCGCCGTCATCGTCGATTTCCATGGGAGCACGGGTTATGGCCAGGCCTTCACCGACAGCATCAACAAGGATTGGGGCGGAAAGCCGCTGGAAGACCTGAAGCTGGGGCTGGCGGCGGCAGCGGCAAAGGATGCCCATGTCGATGCGGGCAATGCCTGCGCGCTGGGGGCCAGCTATGGCGGCTATATGATGAACTGGATCGCGGGCATCTGGCCGGACGGCTTCAAATGCCTCGTCCAGCATGACGGCGTGTTCGACGCCCGCGCCATGGCCTATGAAACCGAGGAGCTGTGGTTCGATGAATGGGAACATGGCGGCCCCTATTATGAAAAGCCCGAAGAGTTCGAGAAGTGGAACCCGGTCAATCATGTGGCCGCATGGAAAACGCCGATGCTGGTCGTGACCGGCGAAAAGGACTTCCGCATCCCCTATACGCAGGGACTGGCGGCCTTCACCGCGCTCCAGCGGCGCGGTGTGCCGTCGAAGCTGCTGGTGTTCCCGGATGAAAATCACTGGGTGCTCAAGCCCCGCAATTCACTGCAATGGTATGATGAGGCGCTGTCCTGGCTGGACAAGTGGACGCGCAAGTAAAGAAGGCTTGAATGGTAAAGGGAGGGCGTTTTTTTGATTGCCGCATCGCGTAAAGCGAAAAACCGGTTCCCACTTTTTCGCGTGATGCTCTAAGGCGCCTTCCCATGACTGAACTGCCTAAGACCTTCGACCCCGCCGCAATCGAATCCCGCTGGTATGCCCATTGGGAGAGCAATGGCCTGTTCCGCCCGGAACGGCCCGACGCAGAACCCTTCACCATCGTGAATCCGCCGCCGAACGTGACCGGCAGCCTGCATATCGGCCATGCGCTCGACAATACGTTGCAGGACATCGTGATCCGTTACGAGCGGCTGCGCGGCAAGGATGCGCTGTGGGTCGTGGGGACCGACCATGCGGGCATTGCGACGCAGATGGTGGTGGAGCGGCAATTGAACGCCGCCGGGAGCAAGCGCACGGACTTCACCCGCGAGGATTTCGTCGCGAAGGTGTGGGAATGGAAGGCGGAGAGCGGCGGCGCGATCACCGGCCAGCTTCGGCGGCTGGGCTGCTCGATGGACTGGGCCAATGAGCGCTTCACCATGGATGAGGGCTTTTCGCGGGCCGTCATCAAGACGTTCGTGGAACTGCACAAGCGCGGCCTGCTCTATCGCGACAAGCGGCTGGTGAACTGGGACCCGCATTTCCGCTCCGCCATCTCCGACCTTGAGGTCGAGACGAAGGAAACGAATGGAGGCTTCTGGCGGTTCAGATACCCGCTGGCGGACGGAGTGACGCTGGCCGATGGGTCGGATCATATCGTTGTCGCCACCACCCGCCCGGAAACGATGCTGGCCGACATGGCGGTGGCCGTGCATCCCGACGATCCGCGCTACAAGAATGTGATCGGCAAGGACATTCTCCAACCCATCACCGGCCGCCGCTTCAGGGTGGTGGCGGACGAACATGCCGACCCGGAACTGGGATCTGGCGCGGTCAAGATCACGCCCGGCCATGACTTCAACGATTTCGAGGTTGGCAAGCGCGCGGGGATGAAGGCCGCCGACATGCTCAACATGTTCGATGCCGACGCCAATGTGATCCAGACGGCGGACGGCCTGATCCCGGATCGCTTCCTTGGCCTGCACCGTTTCCGCAGGGATGGCGTCGACGGCGCGCGCGAACTGGTGGTCGCGGAGATGAAGGGGCTGGGCCTGCTGGTGCCGCATGTCACGAAGAACAAGGACGACGAACCGCAAGAGGTCGACTTCGAACCGCGCACGATCCAGACGCCCTATGGCGACCGTTCGGGCGTGGTGATCGAACCGTGGCTGACTGACCAATGGTATGTCGACGCCGAAAAGCTCGCCGTCGCGCCGATGCAGGCGGTGCGCGACGGGCGGATCGAGATCGTTCCCAAGACGTGGGAAAAAACCTTCTTCAACTGGATGGAAAACATCCAGCCCTGGTGCGTCTCCCGCCAGCTCTGGTGGGGGCACCAGATTCCGGCATGGTATGACGAGGACGGCAATCCCTACGTCGCCGAGACGGAGGAAGAGGCGCAAACTCTTGCGGGCAACAAGAAACTGGCCCGCGATCCCGACGTGCTCGACACATGGTTTTCCTCCGCGCTCTGGCCTTTCGGCACGCTGGGCTGGCCTGAACAGACCGAAACGCTCGCCAGGCATTATCCCAACGACCTGCTGATTTCGGGCTTCGACATCCTCTTCTTCTGGGATGCGCGCATGGCGATGCAGGGGCTGGAGTTCATGGGCGACGTGCCTTGGCGCAAGCTTTATCTGCATGGACTGGTGCGCGCCGCGGACGGGCAGAAAATGTCCAAGTCCAAGGGCAATGTCGTCGATCCGCTCGGTTTGATCGACACGTTCGGTGCGGACGCGCTGCGCTTCTTCATGGCGGCCATGGAAAGCCAGGGCCGCGACGTGAAAATGGATGAGAAGCGCGTTGAGGGTTATCGCAATTTCGCGACGAAGCTGTGGAACGCCGCCCGCTTCCTGCAAGCCAATGGCGTGGGCGCATCCGCCAGCCATGAAGCGCCGTCGGCGCAGGCGCCGGTCAATCGCTGGATTGTCGCGGAGACGGTTGCGACGGTGCAGGCGATCGACGCCGCGATGAAGGAACTGCGCTTCGACGCGGCGGCAAACGCCATCTACCACTTCATCTGGGACCAGTTCTGCGACTGGTATATCGAACTTTCCAAAGGCCAGATGGATGAGGAAACCCGCGCCGTCGCGGGCTGGGCTTTCGACCAGATCCTCGTCATGCTGCACCCCTTCATGCCCTTCATTACCGAAGAGTTATGGCATGCGATGGGCGCCCGTCAGAATGACCTGATCGTCGCCCAATGGCCGCAGGCGCTTCACGCCGTGGACGGCGAGGCGCAGTCGGAGATCGACTGGCTGATCCGGTTGGTGAGCGCCATTCGTGCGGCGCGGACCGAACTCAACGTGCCACCCGGCGCGAAGATGAAAGCGCTGGTGCGCGATGCTTCGGAAGAAACACGGCGGCGGCTCGACCGGCAGGGCGCGGCATTGGCGCGGCTGGCACGGGTGGAAAGCCTGTCCTTCGGCGATGTCGTCGAGGGCGGCGCGGCGCAGATCGTGGTCGACGAGGCGACCTTCATCCTTCCGCTGGAAGGCGTGATCGACATTGCGGCGGAAAAGGCGCGCCTTGCCAAGGCGCTTGAGGCAGTGGAAAAAGAGCGCAACTCGCTGGCAGGGCGGCTTGGCAATGCGAGTTTCGTCGAAAAGGCGAAGCCCGAAGCCGTCGCCAAGGCGCGCGAAGATCATGCGGAAAAAAGCGCCGAAGCGGAAAAGCTGAAAGCGGCACTGGAACGGCTCGGCTGACCGAGCTGGCCCGCCGTTATAAAAGAGGGGATGACAGGATGGCGGCAGCAACCGCGGGCAAGGGTGGCAAAGACCTGATTCGGGGACCGATAGCATCGACCCTGTTGTTGTTCGCCATTCCGACGCTCGCCTCCAACGTGCTCCAGTCGCTGAACGGATCGATCAACGCTATCTGGGTCGGCCGCTTCCTGGGCGCGCAGGCGCTGGCGGCGACGGCTAATGCGAACATCATCATGTTCCTGATGTTCTCCGTGGTGTTTGGCTTTGGCATGGCCTCCACGGTGATGGTCGCGCAGGCCATGGGTGCGGGCAATATGGACGCGGCGCGGCGAGCCTTCGGATCGGCGATCGGCTTCTGCTTCGTGCTGGCGATGGTGGTTGCGGTCGGCGGGTGGCTTGGCGGCCCCGCCTTGCTGCGCCTGCTCGCAACGCCGCCGGAGGCGTTTGACCTCGCCCTCATCTATCTTCGCGTCATCTTCGTGGCGATGCCGGCGACATTGCTCAGCGTCATGATGATGATGGGCCTGCGGGGCACGGGTGATGCGCGCACGCCGCTGATCTTCATGATCGTCAGCGTGGCTATCGACCTGGTGCTCAATCCCGTGTTGATTCTGGGGCTGGGGCCGATTCCGGCGCTGGGCATCGGCGGATCGGCTGCGGCCACGGCGATTGCGGGCTTTGCCAGCCTGATCGGTCTTGTCTGCTATAGCTATGCCAAGGACTTGCCATTGTGTCTGAAAGGGCGCGAAATCGCCTATCTGCGTCCGGCGTGGGCGGAGGTGCGGGTGATGCTGGGCAAGGGGCTGCCCATGGGATTGCAGATGATCGTCATGTCCGCCTCCGGCCTCGTGATGATCGGTCTCGTCAATCGCGAAGGGTTCCTCATCACCGCGGCCTATGGCGCGGCCCAGCAGATCTGGACCTATCTCCAGATGCCCGCCATGGCCATAGGTGCGGCGGTCAGCGCCATGGCGGCGCAGAATATCGGCGCGGGACGGTGGGACAGGATCGGCCGGATCGCCGGTTACGGCATACTCTATCTGCTTGCGATCACCGGCGCGATGATTGCCGTGATCCTGCTGTTCCACGAACCCTTGCTGGCCCTGTTCCTCGGCAGCAACGAAGCTGCCAGCGCTGCCGCATGGGAGATGCAGCTTCGCGCGAGCTGGAGCTTCATGCTGTTCGGGCTGGTCATGATCCTGTTCGGCGTGATGCGCGCCAATGGCGTGGTGGTGCGTCCGCTGCTGATCCTGATCTTCACCCTGTTCGGTGTTCGGCTGGGCTTCTATTATTGGGCCTATCCGCATATCGGCGCGAATGCGCTGTGGTACAGTTTCCCGGTGGGATCGAGCGTGGCGCTGGCGCTGGCGGCCGCCGTCTACCTGCACGGGGGATGGCGCAAGGCCAAGCTGATCGTGCCGCTGCACGAAGAGGAATGCCGCGAATCCGTCCATGCCGAAAGCGAACCGGCCGGACGCATCGCGCCAGCCGGATAAGGCTGGTCAGCGTCCCTGAGAGCGCCAGCGTGTGATGGTGCGGTCGAGAATGTCGGCCTCGCCGCCTGTTTCGCGCCATTGTTCCGTGAAGCTGGGGTCGCCTGAAGCGGGCCGCCGCTCCTCCTCCAGCGTGTCGAGCGCGACGCGGATCGGTACGGCGACGCCTTCGCCACAGATGATCGCCTCGCGATTGCGGAGCGCAGGGATCGAATCGAGGAAACCGCGCGCGCCCTCCGGCATGGCGGCCTTCACGAATGCCTGGTCGCGATCATTGTTGAGGCGCATCGAAATGATCGTGCCGCACTGCGAAAGCACGCCTTCGGCCAGGTCTGATGGGCGCTGCGTGATAAGGCCCAGCGACACGCCATATTTGCGGCCTTCCTTGGCGATCCGCTCCAGTATGCGGCGGACGGCCTGACCCGATCCCGCCGTGGTGCTGGGGATGTATCGATGCGCTTCCTCGCAGACGAGGAGGATGGGCCGCTGGGGCTCATCCCGCGCCCAGAGCGCATAGTCGAACACCAGTCGCGACAATACCGACACGACGACGGATGTGATGTCGGAGGGCATGGCCGACACGTCGATGATGGAGATCGGCTTGCCGCCGGAAGGCAGGCGGAAAATCTTCGCGAGGAAGTCCTGCATGGTGTCCGCCACCAGCATGCCCGAGAACATGAAGGAATAGCGCGGGTCCGACCGGATTTCGTCGATCTTGGTCTTGAGCCGCATATAGGGCAGGGTGCCGGTGCCCTTTTCCAGCTTGCCCATTTCATTCTGCAGGATGTTGGTGAGGTCCGACAGCAGATAGGGGATGGGGGAATCGACCGTCAGGCGACCGATGCTTTCGGCAAGCCGGTTCTTCGAGCGCGCGGCGAGCAGGCATTTGGCGAGGATGTCGCTGTCCACCGTCCGCTCGGACCCCTGCGACGTCACGAACACCTCGCAATGCTCTTCGAAATTCATGAGCCAATAGGGCAGCGCCAGATTGTTGACATCGAACACGGCGCCGTTGCGGGCAAAGGCGGCGCCATATTCGCCATGGGGATCGATCATGACGATATGGCCCTGCGGCGAAAGGTCGCAGATACGGTGAAGGATCAGTGCGGCGCTGGTCGACTTGCCGGTGCCGGTGGAACCCAGCAGCGCGAAATGCTTGCCCAGCATCGAATCGACATATAGCGCGGCGCGCGTGTCTGCGGTGGGATAGACCGTGCCGATCTGCACATGCGGCTTGTCGTCGGCGGCGTAGATTTGCCGCATATCTTCGCTGGAAACCGGATGGATTTCTGCGCCAGGCCGGGGGTAGCGGGTCACGCCGCGACGGAAATGGTGGATGCAGCGGGTGACCGGTTCTTCCTCGCCCTCGCCCAGAAAGTCGATGTCGGCGATGATGGTGCCATCATTGGCGCGATCCAGCGCCATGGCGCGGATGCTGGCGATCAGCCAGCTCTGGCCGACGCGCATCTTCACCTGGCTGCCGACCTGCCCCGCAGTTGCGATGCAGGGATCGTCATGTTCGCCCAACTGTTCCAGGCGAACGGCGTCGAGGATGATTTTGGAGCTTGATCCGGCCGTTTCGAACACCATTCCGATCGGTCCGACGAGGGAGAGGGGCACAGGCGCAGCGGCCGGTTTGAAATGAACTGCGTCTGACATGTAGTTCATGATTATTTCCCATCCCCCCATGGCCGGTTCATCTTCCGGCAAACAGGAGGACGCTAGCGCCGATTGGTAAAAATAGGCTTATGCAGCGCAGAATGTGCGGAAGTGGGCGCATGATGACGCGCAATAGGTTAAGCGCGGCTTGTCGAAGGTCCGTTTTGGATCGGATTGGAAGCGGGACGGGCGGAGGAACATGAATCAAGTCGGGGCATTGAACATGCGTAACGATCCGGAGCTTGCGTGCAGACAAGATTGACGATGAACCCCGCGCGCCAGTCGGATGCCATCTCCATTGCCCGCGTCCTGTGCATATTGGGTGTGGTCTATGTGCATGCCTGGACGGGGCTGAGCGGCGCTGATCTGGCGCAGCTTCGCGGCACGCCGCAGGAAAGCCTCCGCTGGGTGCTTATGGAGATTTTCGGCCATAGCGCCGTACCCTTGCTCGGGCTGATTTCCGGCTGGCTGGTGAGCGGTTCGTCCCGTACGCGGGACTGGAGCAGCCATATCGGCCGCAAGGCGCAAACCATATTGCTGCCCATGCTGACATGGAATGCGCTGGGCATCCTACTGGTGTCCGGCGCGGCATTCCTGTTCCACATGCTCGCGCCCGTGCCGCATTCGGCGGAATGGATCGTGCAGGAACTCTTCATCGTCAGCCGCAATCCCGACATCAATGTGCAGATGCCTTTCCTGCGCGATCTCTTCCTGTGCATGCTGGCGGCACCCCTGCTGGTGCGATTGCCGGGCTGGTTGCTGGTGACGGTGGCGGGCATGGCGCTCGCCTGCCAGATCAGCGGGCTGGGGCCGCCCGTGCTGATGCGGCCGTCGATCCTGTTCTTTTTCGTCATCGGCATGCTGGCGCGGCGCGGAACGCTGGCGGACCGGACGGCGGCGCTGCCTTTTGCGGTGGCCGCCGCGCCCTTCCTCCTGCTCATGTCGTTTCAGCTCCTGCTGATCCTGCCCCCCGGTCCCGATCCGTCCGGGGTGCCGGGCGCGACGCTCGACATGGCGGTGCGGATCGCCGCGGCCCTGTTCTTCTGGCGGCTGTCCTGGGCACTGGCCGACAGTCCGGCGCGGGGCTTGCTGCTGAAGATCGAGCCCTATGCCTTTCTGCTGTTTTGCGTGCACCTGATCCTGATTTGGCTGGGCGGCCCGTTGCTGGGCATGTTGTTCGGGAAGCTGGGTTCGCCCCTCTATCCGGTCTACCTGATCGCGCAGCCGTTCCTCGTCCTTGCGGCGGTGGTCTTGCTGGGCACGCTGCTCAGCCGGATGGCGCCGGGCGTTGCCGCGTTCCTGAGCGGCGGACGGTTGCGCGAGGCGTAAGGATCAGGCCGGCTCGCGGGCGTTGATCGCCTGTGCGGCGGCCATGGCGATGGCGAAGCTGTGCTGGCGGGCTGCCGCGTCGAAAATCTGTCCGCTGACGATGATTTCATCGGCGCCGGTGCGGTCGATGAAGGCGGCCAGGTCGCGCTCCACATCGGCCTGCGTGCCGATGCTGGAAGCGCTGAGCACCTTGTCCAGCATCTTGCGGGCCTGAATGGGCAGCGTTTCATAATAATCGCGCACGGGCGGCTGCAACTTGCCGGGCTGGCCGAAGCGGAGGCTGACGAAACTCTGCTGCATCGACGTGGCGATCCACTGGGCTTCGTCCATCGTGTCCGCCGCAAAGACATTGAATCCGGCCATGACATAAGGCCGGTCAAGCTGCGCCGAGGGACGAAATTCGCTGCGGTAGAGGGCGATCGCCTCATCCAGCGCGGCGGGTGCGAAATGGGAGGCAAAGGCATAGGGCAAACCCAACGCGGCAGCCAATTGTGCCCCGAACAGGCTCGACCCCAATATCCAGAGCGGCACATCCGCGCCCGCGCCCGGCGTCGCCTGAATGCCCAGGCGCGGATCGTCCGCGAAAAAGGCCTGAAGTTCCATGACGTCGCGAGGGAACTGGTCCGGCCCGCCCGTCAATGTCCGCCGCATCGCCTGCGCGACACGCTGGTCCGATCCCGGCGCGCGGCCAAGGCCCAAATCCACCCGTCCGGGAAACAGGGCGGCTAATGTGCCAAATTGCTCGGCGATCAGGAGCGGCGCATGATTGGGCAGCATGATGCCGCCCGCGCCGATACGGATGGTCGATGTCGCATGACCGGCATGGGCCAGCACAACGGCTGTGGCCGCCGAAGCGATGCCCACCATGCCATGATGTTCAGCCACCCAATAACGGTGATAGCCCAGCTCCTCTGCATGGGCGGCTAGTGCGGCAGCGTGGGAGAGGGCGGTGGAAGCGTCGCTGCCTTCAGTGACAGGGACGAGATCGAGCAGGGAAAGAAGGGTCATGACCCGCATATGGGGACAAGCCCCGTTTTGTTTCAACACGAAATCTGGGCGGTTTCACACCGCCCGGCCAAATCCGGCTGTCGCGCTTGCCGCGCGGCGGCCGAAAGCGGCTGGTTTCCGCACGGCCAGCGGATTGGCTTCCCGGTCCAGCAGTGCGAGCGTTTCGGCGAAACATGGACGCAGGGCGACCACGATCTCGATCAGTTCTTCCGGGCTTTCATGACATTCGACGCAGCGGCGGGCGACCATTTCGATCTGTTCCGCCATGAAGCTCAACCGATGGGCGCCGAATTGGGCGGCTTCCCCTTTCAGCTTGTGGGCGGGAGCCACGAGGGCGGCGGCGTTGCGGTCGCGAAAGGCTTGTTCGATCAGGCCGATCGCCTTTTCGCCATCCTCGCGAAAATAGCCCAGAATCCGCATGAACGCCGTGGCCAGTTCGGCTCGGGTCCGCTTAAATTCCTGCCAGTTCACCAATTCGGCATTGCCGTGGGGCACCCTCGCCACTCCTTGCTCAAGCGGAACGGCATAGGGAGGCCGCGTAAATAGCAGGTTAAGGGCGCGAACCTGTCTCCCGGTGCCGGACGATCGAAAAGCATCCGCCATCCATCGTCGCGAAGGCCCAGCCCTGTTCCCGCGCCAACGCTTCCAGTTCGCCCGGCGCGATGGGGTCGTCGGCTTCGATGATGATCGCATCGGCGTCCCGCATGGCGCGGGCGGCGCGCAACGCGGGCCATGGGCATTTCATGCCCCGCGCGTTCACATGGGTCGGCGCGGCGCTATTTGCTGGCATAAGGGTTCTTGGCGCTCCGCAGCGTCAAACGCACCGGCACCGCACCGAAGCCCAGTTCCTTGCGGATGCCGTTCACCAGATAGCGGCGATAGCTTTCCGGCAGTTCATCCAGCCGCGTTCCGAACAGCACGAAGGTCGGTGGCCGCGTCTTGTTCTGGGTGATGTAGCGCAGCTTGATCCGCTTGCCGCCGGGGGCAGGGGGCGGGTTGGCTTCCAGCGCCCGTTCGAACCAGCGGTTGAGGATGCCGGTCGACACGCGCTGCGACCATGAGGTGCGCGTTTCGAAGGCGACGCGGATGAGGTCGTCCAGTCCTTTGCCGGTCGCGGCGGATACGGTCATGATCGGCACGCCGCGCACCTGCGCCAGGCCATCGGACAGCGCCTGCTTGATGCCCTGATAGAGCGCCGAGCCATGTTCCACCGTGTCCCATTTATTGAGCGCGATGACGAGCGCGCGCCCTTCCTCCAGCACCTTGTCGGCGATGCGAAGATCCTGCGCTTCCAGCCCTCGCGTGGCGTCGAGCAGCAGCACGACGACCTCCGCGAAGTTGACGGCGTTGAGGCCGTCCGACACGGCGAGCTTTTCCAGCTTGTCCTGCACCTTGGCGCGTTTCCGCATCCCGGCGGTGTCGATCAGGCGGACGGGTCGCTCTTCACCATCGGCGTTGGTCCACGCCCAATCTACGGCGATACTGTCACGGGTGATCCCTGCTTCCGGGCCGGTCAGCAGGCGGTTTTCGCCCAGCAGCCGGTTGATGAGCGTGGACTTGCCCGCATTGGGACGGCCGACGATGGCGAGTTTGAGCGGTGCGCTTTCATCGTCCTCGTAAAATTCCTTCTCATGCTCCTCGCCATCCTCGCGTTCGAGATGGGGGAGGAGCGCCTGGAACAGGTCCGCAAGGCCCTGCCCATGTTCGGCGGAGAAAGGAATGGGTTCGCCCAGGCCGAGGCTGAAGGCTTCCATGACGCCCGGATCGGCCGCCTTGCCTTCCGCCTTGTTGGCCACCAGCACGACGGGCGCAGGACTTTCGCGCAGCCAGCGGGCGATTTCCTCGTCCAGCGGGGTAATGCCCGCGCGCGCGTCGATCAGGAACAGGGCGACATCGCAATTCTGGACCGCCGCCTGCGTTTGCATCCGCATCCGGCCGGGCAGGGTCTGGGGGTCTTCTTCCTCATACCCCGCCGTGTCGATGATCGTGAAGTCGAGGCCGAGGAGATGCGCCTCCCCCTCCCGCCGGTCGCGCGTGACGCCGGGCTGGTCGTCGACCAGCGCCAGTTTCTTTCCGACGAGCCGGTTGAAGAGGGTGGACTTGCCCACATTGGGCCGCCCGACAATAGCAACTGTGGGCAGCATGATGAGGGCCCGTTTCCTTCTTTCCGTAGCGCCTTACCGTAGCGCCGTCAGCTTGCCGTCATCGGCAAGAATATAGAGCGTGTTGTTGGCCACCACCGGGGGCAGCGACATGCGCTTGTCCATTTCGATATCGGCCTGCACCGCGCCGGTCGCGGGATCGGCATAGACCAGATCGCCGTGCGTCGATACCAGAACCAGGCGATTGCCCGCCAGAACCGGGCCGGTCCAGCGAATCGCCTTGTCCTTCTTCTTTTCCTTCTGCCAGCGGCGAAGCTGGCTGATCCATCGGATCTTGCCGGTGGCGCGCGCCACGCAGAGCAGCTTGGCGTCGCTGGTGACGACGAACACCCATTCGCCCACCACCCACGGCGTCGAAATGCCGCCGATATTGATTTCCCACAGGCGCTGGCCGGTGACGAGTTCATAGGAGGCCATGCGGCCCGCCTGTCCGATGGCGAACACGCGGCCACGGTCGATCACCGGGTCGGCGTCGATGTCCGTCAGCGATGCGACCGCCGTGGAAATGCTGGTGCGCGAAAGAGCATCGCCCCAGAGCGAGCGGCCATTTTCATAACGATAGGCGGTGAGTTCGCCGGAGCTGTATCCCGCGATCACCGTGCCTTGCGCGGCGGCGGGGGCGGCGACGCCGAACACGCCCGTCACCTGAAGCGTCCCGCTGTCGGTCCACTGGACCGCGCCATCGGTCTGATTGAGCGCGAAAATCTGGTTGTCCTGCCCCATCACATAGGCATGGCCGTTGGCGAGTGTCGGCGCGCCGCGCAGCGGGCCGCCGGGCCGCTTCTTCCAGATGATGGCGCCGTTGCTGGCATTGAGCGCGGCCACGTCGCCGATGCCGGTGCTGGCGAAGACTCGGTCGTCCACGACGCTGACGCCGCCGCCGAACAGGGCGCGGCCATTGCCTTCGGAAGGCAGGGGGGTCTGCCACAGCTTCGCGCCGCTATTGGCGTCATAGGCGATGACATGGGCGCCCGCGTCGATGACGTAGAGCTTGCCGCCCACGATGACCGGCGCTGCCGCCAGCCGCGCCTTGGGGGTGCTGCCCTCGATGGACGCGGACCAGATTTGCCGCGGCGAAGCGCCCAGCGCGAGATGTCCCATGGTCTTGGACGGTGCGCCGCCCGGCTGCGACCATTGATCGTTGGCATAGGGTTCGGGCAGCGTGACCGGCACGTCGGCCAGCGTCGGATCGACCTCCACCCCCTGTTCGGCGGTCAGGATCGATGTCCGCTTGCCGACCACGGGTGTCTTTGGCCCGCCCTTCTTGCCGCCGACGATGCCGCAACTGGCCAGCATCGCTACCATGGCGGCAACGGTCAGGGCACGGCCCATGGCCGAAAACTTGGTCATTTCCTGCATCCCCATGCGCTCGCTTATCCCTCAGAGCCTTCGGTCGGCGTTTCGACCGCGTCCACCCCCAATAGCCCGGCCATCTGTCGCGCGCGTGAACGGATGGACTGCGGCACATTCTTGTCCTTGGCCATGGCCGCGAAAAGCGGCCCGGCGAGATCGCGTTTGCCCATCTTCATATAGGCGATGGCGACCATTTCCCCGGTGCTGCCGAACCACGGCGCGCCTTCGACGGCCAGCGGCTTCAGCCGATCGACGATCTGCTGGGGCTTAAGGCTTTCATATTCCAGCGCCGTCTGCCGGATCAGGGCGAGGTCGCGATAGGGCTGGTCCAGCGAGCTGTCCTGCGCCATCGCCTGATAGATGGCGATCGCGGTCTTTGCATCGCCCTTGCCCGAAGCGGTGCCCGCCTTGATGAGCTGGGCCGAAGCGCGATAACCCGGCTGGCTTGCCTGCGCCAGCGCATCCAGCTCCTTTGCGTCCGGCGCGCCGCCGCCCATGGCGGTGCTCAGCACCTTGTCCATCTGTTCGGACACGGCTTCCGATTGGGTCTTGCTGTGATGCTGCCAATAGAGCCAGCCCCCGAAAGCCGCGAGGCCGACGACCACCGCAACGGCGATCCAGCGCCCGAACCGCTGCCAGAAGGTCAGCAGCCGGTCCTGACGGACGGCATCGTCCACCTCGCGCATGAAGGCTTCGCTATTTTGCGGCGTCAGGGCCACGCTCGTCTCCGGGAAATATGATGGTCATTATGTCGAAAGGCGCGATCATTAGCGGTCGCGGGGCAAGGCGCAAATCACTTTTTGGGCCGATAGACCTGATCTTCGGTCGGAAAGGCGCGGGCGCGCACGTCGGCGGCATAGTTTTTGACCGCCCCTTCGATCGTTTCGGCCAGATTTTCATAGCGTTTCACGAAACGCGGCACCCGATCGAACATGCCCAGCATGTCGTCGATCACCAGCACCTGCCCGTCGCACCGGGCCGATGCGCCGATGCCGATGACCGGGATGTCGATGCTGCCCGTGATGGCGTCGGCCAGTTCCTCCATCACGCCTTCCAGCACGACGGCGAAGGCCCCGGCATCCGCCACGGCGCGGGCGTCGGCCATGATCTTGGCATGTTCCTGCTGGCTCTTGCCCCGCGCGCCATAGCCGCCCAGCGCGTTCACCGCCTGCGGGGTAAGGCCGATATGCGCCATGACGGGGATGCCCCGCTGGCTCAGGAAAGCGATGGTTTCGGCCATCGCCTGCCCGCCTTCCAGCTTGACGGCGGCGCAGCCCGTTTCGGCAAGGATGCGGCTGGCGGCGGCAAAGGCCTGCTGCGGGGAAGCTTCATAGGCGCCGAAGGGCATGTCGACGATGACGACGCTGTGATAGCTGCCGCGCACTACCGCCGCGCCATGGGCGATCATCATGTCGAGCGTCACCGGCAGGGTGGAAGGCAGGCCGTAAATCACCTGCGCCAGCGAATCGCCCACCAGCAATATGTCGCAATGGGGATCGAGGATCTGGGCCTGCCGCGCGGTATAGGCGGTCAGCATCACCAGCGGCTCGTCCGTTTTTCCCTCGAACTTGCGCCGCTGGATGGCGGGCACGGTCAGGCGCTTCATCGGCGCCGGGGTAGGATTGGCGCGGCTGGTCGACGTGTCGAGCGTGAAGGTCGTGGACATGGGCTGTGCTCTACCCCAGCCGCTTCCCCGGCGCAAATGCCGGGCCAGCCGGATCGGCATTATGTGCCGCCCCGACTGGCCCGGATCGTATCAGAACGAGAATTTGATCGTTCCGCCCCACGTCCGGGGGTCGCCGGGCTGACCGGCGATCAGGCCGGTGTTGCCGGGCGCGACCTGAAGATTTTCGATATAGTTCACATCGAAGGCATTCCGCACCCAACCGAAGATGTCGAAACCCTCGCCGCGGAAACCGGCGCGGAAGTTGGTCAGCGCATAGCCCTTCACCTCCGTATAGATTGACGGCGAGGCGTTCGAATTCCAGCGCGAGCGGTAATTGCCGTCGACACCCAGATAGACCTGGCCTTCCTTCGCCAGCAGCGTAACCGGGGCGTTGACCTCCGCGCCGTAGGAGAAGGCCCATTTCGACACGCCGGGCAGGCCCTGACCGGAAATGTCGCACTGCCGCGGGCTGAGCGCGCCAGGGACGCCGGGCTGCGAATAATCGGGCGTGGCGTCGGCGGGCTGCAACGTGCCGCCGGACAGTTCGGGCGGGCAGGGGGCGTTGGTGAACTTCTTGTACTTGGCGTCGGTATAGGCGCCGTTGGCGTAAGCGGTGAAGCGTTCGCTGGCGACGACCTTGAAGTCCGCCTCGATACCCTGCGACCGGACCTTTTCCGCATTGGCCAGATATCCGCGCACGGTGCCGAACTGACCGCCGTTCACCGTCGCCTGGAAATTCTTGATGTCGGTGCGGAAGGCGGAAAGGTTGAAGGTGGCCCGGCGATCCCAGAACTGGGTCTTGAGGCCCACTTCGAAATGGTTGACCGATTCCGGCTTCACCGTGCCCGCGTCGTAATTCACCGTATTGTCGGCGTTGAGCGGCAGGCCGTTCTGGTTGATGCCCAGCGTCTTGAAGCTCTTGGCATAGGTCGCATAGGCCAGGATGTCGCGGGCGATCTTGTAATTGACGTTGAAGTCGTAGGTGAAGTTCCAGGCGCTGTCGGACGGCGCGCTGACCTGCGGCTGGTAAACGCCGCATTGCGCGGCGAGCACGGCGGGCAGGGCCGTGCCCGGCGCCGGGGTGCAATTGAGGGTCTGGCCAGCGCCGTCGGTGACGACGCGCTGATAATAGCCGGACTTCTTGTCATAGTTGAGGCGCGCGCCCGGCTGGATCGTCAGGGCGTCCGTCACCTTCCAGCTGAGCTGACCGAACAGCGCCGCGCTGGTGCTCTTGAGATATTGCGTGTTGGTGGCGGTCAGGCCTTCGAGGACGCTGGGATCGCTCGCCAGTGCGCCGGACAGGCTCCACCGGCTGGCGTCGGAGCCTTGCTGCTCGGTGCCCTGCGTGTCGATCCGCTGCTTGAAGCCGAACAGTCCGACCACGAAGTCGATCTTCTGGCTTTCATAATTATAGCGGAATTCCTGGCTGTACTGGTCCTGCTGCGAAGGGTTTTGCGACTTGGATACGATCGACAGGCCGGTGAAATCGCGATCATTCTCCGGCTTCCAGTCCCAGAAGCGCCAGGCGGTGACGGAGGTGAAGGTGCCGGCGCCGACATCCCACTTCACCCGGAGCGACGCGCCGCCGATCTTGTTGCCCGCATTCAGGCTGGCGTCGGTGTCGGTCAGGCGGTCATAGGGATTGGTGCTGGGCACGGCATAGTTGCGGCCGGGACTGGCGGCGTTGATCGCGTTGACGAGTTCGTCATATTGCCGGTTGGGCGCGCGCTGGGTCTTGCCGACGCGGACATAGACGGTGCCGCAGCATTCCGGGTTCTGCTTGCTATAGTCGCCCGACAGCGTGATGCTGAGATCCTCGTTGGGCTTGAACAGCAACTGGCCGCGAATGCCCAGATTGTCCTGTTCGTTGACCCAGCGGTCGGTGGTCGTGTTGTAAAGCGTGCCGCGCCGACTGGTCGAGGCCACGGCGATGCGCGCGGCGATGGTGTCCGACAGGGGGCCGGAGATGGCGGCCTTGGCCTGCTTGTAGTTGAGATTACCGACGGTCAGTTCGGCGCGGCCCTCGAAATCGAAGGTCGGCTGGTTGGTCGTGATATTGATTGCGCCGGCGGTAGTGTTCTTGCCATAGAGCGTGCCTTGCGGGCCGCGCAGCACTTCGACCTGAGAGACATCGAGGAAATCGAAGGTCGCGGCGGCGACACGCGAATTATAGACGTCGTCGACATAGATGCCGACACCCTGCTCAAAGCCATCGCTGGTCAGGCCGAACGGCACGCCAAGGCCGCGGATGTTGACCGATGTGTTGCGCGGATTGGTGGTGTAGACTTGCAGCGTCGGCGCGAGCTGCTGGAGTTTCACGACGTTGAAGTTGCCGGTGGCTTCGATGCTGTCGCCACGGATCACGGAGATCGCCAGCGGCACTTCCTGCGCCGTTTCCTGACGGCGGCGGGCGGTGACGATGATCACCTCGCCACGGCTGCTGGCTTGTTCGGTGCTGTCCGCGGCGGGCGGAGCTTCCTGTGCAAAGGCCATGGGTGTGATGATGGATGTGCCCGCCACGCTGGCGAGCAACAGGAAACGCGCAATCATATTTTTCCCCTTCCGGATGTCCGGTGAATGTTGATCGCGGCCTTTCCGGTGGTCCGGTCAAAACCGATGCTTGGGGTATTCTCATTGGTGCGGCTTACCCCCCAAAGCCGCTCGCCGCCCTTTTCGGCAGCGCAAATCATATGGCCCCCGTTCCCTGTCAGGCGTGGAGGCGCGTTTTTTCCGTCACGTCGATCTGCACCACGCGCGCGTCATGCACGGTCAGCGTGATGGAGCCGAAGCGCAGCGCTTCCAGAACGCCGCGCACCTTGTCGATGCTGAGCGTGATGTCGGGACGCGTTGCCGCGGCGCGGTCGTGGCGGATATCTGTCATGGTCTTTTCATTCATAAGTGTTGGGCTCGCTATATCTCAACTATAATGATAGACAAAAAAGCAAATATAGGGAGCATGCAAGTTTGTCTTGCAACGCTCGGGTCAACGCGATGCGCTGATGCGATGGGCGTCCTGATGCACGGGATGGATGGCAGGGCGAATTTGCCGCATGGCGCTGGCCTGATCGTGTGCCTGATCGATCAGGTTTTCCAGCAGGCTCTGGCCAAAGGCCCAGTCGCCCAGCCGCGATTCGGCGTTGATATGGCCGCTATGGCCCGCATCCATGAACTTGCTGCCCCAATTCTTGGCGATGCTGTGGGCGCGTTCGAAGAAGATATAGGGGTCGTCCCGGCTCGCCACGACTATCGACGGAAAGGGCAGGGGCGCGCAAGGCGTCGGGCCGAACCCGCCGATGGTTTCGGGTGTTTCCATCCGGTCGCAATCGGGTGGCGCCACCAGCAGCGCGCCCGTCACCGGCCAGCCATAAGCCTGGCTTTGAAGCGCGCCCCACCATGCCACCGCCAGGCAACCCAGACTGTGCGCCGCCAGCACCACCGGCGCTTCCGCTTCGCGGATGGCCGTATCGAGTCGGGTGACCCATGCATTGCGATTCGGGCTGGCCCAGCTACCCAGATCGACTCGCTGGCAGTCGCCACGCCGTGCTTCCCACAATGTCTGCCAATGGCCTGGACCGCTATTGTTAAGGCCCGGAATCGTCAGCACGACGGGCTGGCGGGTGTCACGGGCATATCCGAAATATTCCATGGTGAGCAGCCTCATCCTCACGCCTAGATCAGGCCCTCAATATAATTCTATTTATTTAGTAGACAATAGAAAAGCGGCAGGATGTGCCTGACGTCGGCTAACCTATCTGGAGGGGAGGGCAGGAAAAGCTGGCGGCAACCATCCTCCCCTCCGGCGCCTACCAGGGATAGACCAGCCCATAATATTGGTAGACGCTGCGCCCATAATTTTCGTCATAATCCGGGCGGTTCTCGGCATTGTGGCTGGGTGCTTTTTCCAGCACTTCCTTGCTGAGGTCGACCACATAGCCGCCCTTGTCCACATCATAGTCCAGCATCGACCAGGGCAGCGGATAATGATCGTTGCCGATCCCCAGAAAACCGCCGAAGGACAGCGTTGCGTAACGCACCTGCCCACCCCGCTTTTCCACCATGAAATTGGATATGTGGCCCAGTTTCTCTCCCGCCAGATTGAATACGGCGGTGCCTTCGACGCGGTCGGATGCGATCAGGTCGCGGCCGGCTTCCACTCCTATGTCGGTCATTGCCATTCTCCTGTAAGACAAGGTGCCGAAAATCGGCGTCTCTATAATGCAACCATGAGGGCGAGATCGAGTTCCACTCGCGACAGAGCAGGAGTAAAGTCATGAAGATCAATCGCAGCGGATCGGCCGTCTGGAGCGGCGGCCTGAAGGACGGCAAGGGTGCGATTTCCACCCAAAGCGGTGCACTCAATGCCTATCCCTACGGTTTTGCCGCCCGGTTCGAAGGCGTGCCCGGTTCCAACCCGGAGGAGTTGATCGGCGCAGCCCATGCCGCGTGCTTCACCATGGCGCTATCGCTGATCCTGGGTGAAGCGGGGCTTACCGCCGAAAAGATGGAAACCGCCGCCGTCGTGACGCTGGAGCAGCAGGAGGGTGGCTTTGTCATCACCGCCAGCAAGTTGACCCTCAAGGCGAAGATACCGGGCGTCGATACCGTCGCCTTTCAGGAACTGGCCGCCAAGGCGAAGGCGAATTGCCCCGTCTCCAAGCTGTTGGACACGGACATCAGTCTGGATGCCGAGCTTTTGGGATAGTCATATCCTGCGCGTCCGCGACCATGTTTCCGTCGGGCGATGCGAAGGCGGCTGGCCCAATCACGCTTGCGACTCCGATTATTATTCTATGTCGCCGGCTTGCGAAATTTGAGCGTCATGCGGTCGCTTTCGCCGATCGCCAGATATGTGTCCCGGTCGGCATCTCCCTGGCTCAGCACCGGCGGCAGGGTCCAGACACCCTTTTCCCAATCGGCCGTATCCTTGGGATTGGCGTTGATTTCCGACGCGCCGACATATTCGAAACCGGCCGCCTCCGCGATCTGGCGGACGGTCGAAACCTTGAGATAGCCGCTGGTCTTTTCCAGCGCGCTGTCGCGATCTTCCGGCAGGCGATGGTCGACGATGCCCAACGTGCCGCCGGGTTTCAGCATGACGAACAGGGTTTTGAATGTCGCCGCCTGCGAACCGCTGGCTACCATATTGTGCACATTGCGGAAGGTCAGGACCGTATCGACCGTCCCGGCGGGAATCTGCGCGGCCTGATCGGGATAGGCGACCAGCTTCACCCGATCGTAGACATTCGGCTTGGCGGCCAGAAACGCCTTGTAGCCATCGAGATAACGTCCGCTGGGCTGCAGCGCGTAGAAGGTGCCCTGATCGTGCAGCAGCGGAGCGAGTATCTCGCTATACCATCCGCCGCCCGGCGAATATTCCACCACCGTCTGCTGGGGCGTGATCCCAAAGAAGGCGAGCGTTTCGGCCGGATGGCGGTAGCGGTCGCGCGCGACATTGGCGGGGGTGCGATTGGGATCGGCGACAGCGGCGCTGATCGGGTCGGCCGCCTTGTGCGCGGCATGATCGCCATGGCCCGCATGTTGCGCGGCGAGCGGTGCGATGGGCAGGGCGGTTGTCAGCAAAAGGCCGACGCAGGCGAGGCGGTTCATCGGACACCCTCTTCTTTTTGGGACGGGCCCTGAAGATGACGGCCTCTTCCCCTCCGCGCAAGGGGGCATGGCGAACGACGCCCGTCAGCCATGTTTCGTCACAAAAGTTCAAGCCGTTCGCGAAAAAGCGATCTGCGTCCTAGAGGCAGGCTTCCAGGAAAGGCTGGTCGAAACCGAACTGTCGCGCCTTGTCCAGCGTATAGGGGCGCAGGCCCATGGAGCGATATTCGCCCACGATCTTCCCGCTGTCGTCCTCATCATGATATTCGAACTTGAACAGTTCCTGCGTGACGATGACATCGCCCTCCATCCCGATCACCTCGGTGATGTTGGTGACGCGGCGGGAGCCGTCGCGCAGGCGCTTCACCTGCACGATCAGGTCGACCGAATCGGCGATCTGCTTGGAAATCGCTTCCTTCGGAATCTTGATGTCGCCCATCAGGATCATATTCTCCATACGGCCCAGACACTCGCGCGGGCTGTTGGAGTGGAGCGTGCACATGGAGCCGTCATGGCCCGTGTTCATCGCGGCGAGCAGGTCGAAACATTCCGCGCCGCGGATTTCGCCCAGGATGATGCGGTCGGGGCGCATACGCAGGGCGTTCTTGACGAGGTCGCCGATGCTGATCGCGCCCTGACCCTCTAGGTTCGGCGGGCGGGTTTCCAGCGGCAGCCAGTGCGGCTGCTGCAGGCGCAGTTCGGCCGCGTCCTCGATGGTCAGCACGCGCTCGCCCGGATCGATCATCTTCGACAGGGCGTTGAGCATGGTGGTCTTGCCCGAACCCGTGCCGCCCGAAATCACGATATTGAACCGACAGGCGCCCGCGATCTTGAGCGCGGTCGCCATCTTCTGGCTCATCGCGCCCCACTGGGACAGCATGTCGATGGTGATCGGCTTGGCGGAGAATTTACGGATGGAGATGGCCGTGCCGCGCAGCGAGAGCGGGGGCACGATCACGTTGACGCGGGAGCCGTCGGGCAGGCGCGCGTCGGCCAGCGGCGTGGTCTGGTCGACGCGGCGGCCCACCTTGTTCACGATGCGCTGGGCGATCTGGAACAAATGCTCCTCGTCGCGGAACTTGATCGGCGCGATCTGGAGCTTGCCCTTCTTTTCGATATAGGTCTGGTCGGGGCCGTTCACCATGATGTCGGTGACGTCCGGGTCGGCCAGCAATTCCTCCAGCGGACCAAGGCCCAGCAGTTCGTCCACCAGCACCTTTTCCAGCGCGAATTGTTCGCGCCGGTTGAGGGTGAGTTTCAGTTCCGCCAGCACTTCCATGATGATCGGCCGGAATTCCTCGGCCAGCTCATCCTTGGTAAGGGTCGCGGCGGCTTCGGGATCGACGCGCTCCAGCAGGCGGGGGAGCACCTGTTCCTTGATCTTGTGGACCGATGCCTCGAAGCCCTGCGGCCCGGTATCCGCCGTATGTTCCAGGTTCGCGCGATCGGCCAGGCGCTGCATCGCATCGGCGTTGCGCTGCATCTGGCTGGTGGGCGCGGACAGGGGGTCGAGGGGCGCTTCCCCCGGCAGGGCGATCGTTTCGAGCGGCGGGAACTGTTCCCCTCCCTGCGTCTCTTCGCGCACCGGGGCATGCATGGGTCGCGCGACGCCGAAACCCGGCTTGATGCCGGCAGGTCCATTTTTCCGTCCAAATGCGCTCATGACTCTCCGCCGCAAATTGCGTGTTCAGGCTGACCATGCAGGGCAAGGCCAACCGGATATGGCTGGGAAAGGTGAATAGGGCGGAAACTTTGACAAATGGCTAATGCGGCCGAGGGCGCGGCGGGCAAACAGCGGCGGCGCTGGCGGTTAGGGGGAGTGGCCTGTCCGCCATTCCTATCTCCGTTCGCCCTGAATAGGGGCAGAGCGGAGCCGAAGGCCCGTATCGAAGGGTTTCTCGCCCGCCACTGTCCTTCGATACGCCCCTTCGACAAGCCTGTCGTCAGCCCTGTCGAACGACTCAGCCCCTATTCAGGGCGAACGGAGGAAGAAGTTCGCCTCTGGCCGTAACCGGTCGTCTCGCGATACGAAGGCCCCCAAATCAGCCAGCACCCAAAAGAAAAACCCCGCACCATAAGGGCGCGGGGTTTATTCTCCTATCCATACCCATCCTGCGATGGGACTGGAAAGCGGTGATTTCAGCCCGCGTGTTCAGCGAGAACGGTCAGGCCCTTTTCATTGACCTCCGCAAAGCCGCCCTGCACGGGAATGACTTCCGGCGCGGCGCCCGCCGCGCTGAAAATCTGGATCGCGCCGTCGCGGACGGTCGACATGAAGGGCGCATGGCCTTCCAGCACGCCGAAGTCGCCATCGGTGCCGGGCACCACGACCTGCCAGACCTCCTCCGAACGGACGAGCTTTTCCGGGGTCACGAGTTCGAAATGCAGTGCCATCTTCTTTTCCTTGGCCCCTCCCGCCGGGGGAGGGGCTTTGAGCTTGCGACTTACGCGGCTTCAGCAGCCAGCTTCTTGGCCTTTTCGACCACTTCGTCGATGCCGCCGACCATGTAGAAGGCTGCTTCGGGCAGATGGTCATATTCGCCTTCGACCACGGCCTTGAACGACTTCACCGTGTCTTCGATCTGGACGAACTTGCCCGAAATGCCGGTGAAGACTTCGGCGACGTGGAAGGGCTGCGACAGGAAGCGCTGGATCTTGCGCGCGCGGGCGACCGTCACCTTATCCTCTTCCGACAGCTCGTCCATGCCCAGAATGGCGATGATGTCCTGCAGCGACTTGTATTTCTGCAGGATTTCCTGAACGGCGCGGGCGGTGTCGTAATGTTCCTGACCCACGACGCGCGGTTCCAGAACGCGGCTGGTCGAATCGAGCGGATCGACCGCCGGATAGATGCCGAGTTCGGAGATGGCGCGGTTGAGAACGGTCGTCGCATCAAGGTGCGCGAACGAGGTCGCGGGCGCCGGGTCGGTCAAATCGTCCGCGGGAACGTAGACGGCCTGCACCGAGGTGATCGACCCCTTGTTGGTGGAGGTGATGCGTTCCTGAAGCTGGCCCATGTCGGTCGCCAGCGTCGGCTGATAGCCCACGGCCGAGGGAATACGGCCCAGCAGCGCCGACACTTCCGCGCCCGCCTGCGTGAAGCGGAAGATGTTGTCGACGAAGAACAGCACGTCCTGCCCTTCCTGATCACGGAAATATTCCGCGATGGTGAGGCCGGAAAGGGCGACGCGCGCGCGGGCGCCCGGCGGTTCGTTCATCTGGCCGTAGACCAGCGCCACCTTGGACCCTTCGGAGATCGCATTGCCCTCGGCATCCTTGGCGATGACGCCCGCGTCGAGGAATTCGTGATAGAGATCGTTGCCCTCGCGGGTCCGCTCACCCACGCCCGCGAACACGGAAGTGCCGCCATGGCCCTTCGCGATGTTGTTGATCAGTTCCTGGATGAGCACGGTCTTGCCCACGCCCGCGCCGCCGAACAGGCCGATCTTGCCGCCCTTCGCATAAGGGGCGAGAAGGTCGATGACCTTGATGCCGGTGACGAGGATGCTGGCGTCGGTCGACTGGTCGACGAACTCGGGAGCCTTGGCGTGGATCGGGGCGGTGAGGGTGGTTTGCACCGGACCGCGCTCGTCGATCGGCTCGCCGACGACGTTCAGGATGCGGCCGAGCGTCGCGGGGCCGACGGGAACGCTGATCTGCGCGCCGGTGTCGGTCACTTCCTGACCGCGGGTCAGGCCCTCGGTCGAATCCATCGCGATGGTGCGGACGGTGTTTTCACCCAGGTGCTGGGCGACTTCCAGCACCAGCCGCTGACCGTTATTGCTGGTTTCCAGCGCCGAGAGAATTGAGGGCAGCGCATCGGGGAAGGTCACGTCGACGACAGCGCCGATGACCTGCGAGATGCGGCCTACATTGTTGGTGGTTGCCATGACTGCTTCCTTGCGTGCGGTTGTCTTAAAGGGCTTCCGCGCCCGAGATGATTTCGACGAGTTCGGTGGTGATCGCGGCCTGGCGGCTGCGGTTGTACTGGATCGTCAGCTTGTTGATGAGGTCGCCGGCGTTGCGGGTCGCATTGTCCATGGCGGTCATCGACGCGCCCTGTTCGGACGCGTTGTTTTCCAGCAGCGCCTTGAAAAGCTGCACCGTGATGTTGCGCGGCAGCAGGTCGTCGAGGATCGCTTCCTCGCTCGGTTCATATTCCACCGTCGCGGCGATGGCGTTGCGGTCGGCGTCCTCGGGGATCTTGACCGGGATGATCTGCTGCTCGGTCGGGATCTGGGCGAGGGCCGACTTGAAGCGCGAGAAGAAGAGATGCGCGACGTCGAACTTGCCGTTCAGATACATGTCGGTCAGTTCGTGGGCGATCTGTTCGGCCTGGCTATAGCCCGGTTCCTTCGCGCCGGTGGTGTCGAACTGGGCGACGATCATGCCGGGGAAAGTGCGGTTGATGACCGGACGGCCCTTGCGGCCGATCAGGTAGAAGCGAACCGTCTTGCCCTGCTGGATGAGTTCGTCGGCCCGCGCGCGCGCCGCCTTGACGATGTTCGCGTTGAACGCGCCGGCAAGCCCGCGGTCGGAGTTGGCGACGACCAGCAGATGCACTTCATCCTTGCCGGTGCCCGCGAGCAGCGGAGAGGCGCCTTCGCCCGATCCGCCCGCGATCTTGGACGCGAGGGAGGCGACAACGGCTTCGAGACGCTGGCTGTAGGGGCGCGCGGCTTCGGCCGCGGCCTGCGCCTTACGCAGCTTCGCGGCGGCGACCATCTGCTTCGCCTTGGTGATCTTCTGGGTCGACTTCACCGACCCGATGCGGAGCTTCAGTTCCTTGAGGCTGGCCATGACGAACCTTCTGGTTCGTCATCCCGGCATGGGGACCGGGATGACGGTTACAATCTTACGCGAACGTCTTGCCGAACGCGTCGAGCGCGGCGACGAGCTTTGCCTTTGCGCCATCGCCCAGATCCTTGCTGTCGCGGATTTCCGCGAGGATTTCGGGGTGATCGTGACGCAGATAGGCCAACATCAGTTCTTCGTAACGGGTCACGTCCTTGACCGGCACGCTATCCAGATAGCCGTTGGTGCCCGCGAAGATGGACGCGGTCTGCTCCTCGAAGGGGAGGGGCGAGAACTGGGCCTGCTTGAGCAGTTCCGTCAGGCGCGCGCCGCGGTTCAGCAGCTTCTGCGTCGACGCGTCGAGGTCCGAACCGAACTGGGCGAAGGCCGCCATTTCGCGATACTGCGCCAGCTCCAGCTTGATCGAGCCGCTGACCTTCTTCATCGCCTTGGTCTGCGCGGCGGAACCGACGCGCGACACCGACAGGCCCACGTTGATGGCCGGGCGGATGCCCTGGTAGAAGAGGTTGGTTTCCAGGAAGATCTGGCCGTCGGTGATCGAGATCACGTTGGTCGGGATGTAGGCGGACACGTCGCCTGCCTGCGTTTCGATGATCGGCAGCGCGGTCAGCGAGCCTGCGCCGTTGGCGTCGTTCATCTTCGCAGCGCGTTCCAGCAGGCGGCTGTGCAGATAGAAAACGTCGCCCGGATAGGCTTCGCGGCCCGGAGGACGGCGCAGCAGCAGCGACATCTGGCGATAGGCGACGGCCTGCTTGGAAAGATCGTCATAGACGATGACGGCGTGCATGCCGTTGTCGCGGAAGAACTCACCCATGGTGACGCCGGTATAGGGCGCCAGATACTGGAGCGGAGCGGGTTCCGAAGCGGTCGCGGCGACGACGATGGAATATTCCATCGCGCCATTTTCCTCAAGCTGCTTCACGATCTGCGCGACGGTCGAACGCTTCTGGCCGACGGCGACGTAGATGCAGTAGAGCTTCTTCGACTCATCGTCGCCCGCATTGACGCCCTTCTGGTTGATGAAGGTGTCGATCGCGACGGCGGTCTTGCCGGTCTGGCGGTCGCCGATGATGAGTTCGCGCTGGCCGCGGCCCACGGGGACGAGGGCGTCGATGGCCTTGAGGCCGGTCTGCACGGGTTCATGCACCGACTTGCGGGGGATGATGCCCGGCGCCTTGACTTCCACGCGCTTGCGCTCGGTATATTCGATCGGGCCCTTGCCGTCGATCGGGTTGCCCAGGCCGTCCACGACGCGGCCCAGCAGGCCCTTGCCCACCGGAACGTCGACGATGGTGCCGGTGCGCTTGACGGTGTCGCCTTCCTTGATCTCGGCGTCAGAGCCGAAGATCACGACGCCGACATTGTCGGCTTCCAGGTTCAGCGCCATGCCCTGCACGCCATTGGCGAACTCGACCATTTCGCCCGCCTGAACGTTGTCGAGACCATGGACGCGGGCGATGCCGTCACCCACGGTCAGCACGGAGCCGACTTCGCTCACCTGCGCTTCGGTGCCGAAATTGGCGATCTGGTCCTTGATGACCTTCGAAATTTCTGCGGCGTTGATATCCATGTTCAGCCTTTCATCGCCATGGCGAGACTATTCAAACGGGTGCGGATGGAGCTGTCGATCATCTGGCTGCCGATCTTGACGACCAGCCCGCCGAGAATCGCGGGATCGACTTTCGCGTCGACCGCGACATCGCGGCCGACACGCGCCTTGAGGCTCTTGCTCAGGGCGGTGATCTGGGTCTTGGTGAGCGCATGGGCGCTCGTCACTTCGGCGCGAACCTCGCCCTTGTGATTCGACAGCAGCGTTTCATAGGCGCGGATGACCGCGGGAAGCTGCGACAGGCGGCGGTTCTGCGCCAGCACGCCCAGGAATTTGGTGGTCAGGGGGTCCGTCCCGATCGACGCGGCCACGGCGGTCATCGTCTTGCCCGCCGCATCGCGACTCAGCACAGGGCTGTTGATAAGCCCCTTGAAATCAGCCGACTGCGCGATCGCGGCCTTGAGAGCGGCAAGGCTCTCGGCAACGGTGTCGAGCGTCTTGCCGTCGCGGGCCAGATCGAACAGCGCCACCGCATAGCGGCCGCTTAGGCTAGCCTGAATACCGCCGGTAGTCTCCACGCGCTTACCGTCCTCCACTCAATATGCCGGTCATGCAAAGAAAGGGGAGCAGTCACGCCCGTTCCCCTGTTGCGGGGCCGGTTAGCAGCGCGATTATGACTATGCAAGCCATGGAGCGCGATTCATTCGCATGGGGTCAGACATGGCCCCATGGCGGGGCCTCCCTCGACCGGCCAAATGGTCAGTTTTGGGGGTCGGCGGGGGCCAGCCGGCCCTTCTGGCACCGATAGACCAGCCGTTCATTGGGCTGGGCGGGCAGAAGGGCGGACAGATCGGATCGCAGCGCCGAAATGCGGGCGAGCAGGTCGGAATCGCTGCTGCACCCCTTGATCGGCTTGTCTTTCAGGAGCGCGCGGGCCTTGTCCATCGTGTCGCCATCAGGCAGCCAGCGCTGGACCCTGAGCAGGCCGGTCGCCGGGTCGAATTCGCTGACGCTCACGAAATTGCGGTCTTCGGGCACATGGGCGCGCTGCCATTTCGTGCCGGTGGAGACATATTGCGTCTGCCGGTCGACGCAGCCGCCTTCGGCCCAGTGGAAGGGAATGTCATTGGCCTGCGACACCGTCAGGCGGCTGCGGCTGAGGTCGATGCGGCAGATATTGTCGCCCGCCCATGCGAATGCCCGGTTGCTGACCGTCCCTTGATCCTGGGGCAGGACGATCCGTTCGTCGATGCTGGAGAAGCTGGGCTTGAGAAAGAACAGCCCCAGCGCGGCGAACAGGGCGACGCCCCCGCCGGCAAGCCACCATGTCGCGCGCTTTTCCCGCTTCTGCGAGTAGAACAGGCCGCCCGCGCCAAGGCACAGCACCGCGACCGCCAGCAGCACCGCCGCGCCCGCCATGGCGTTTTCGCGGGCGGAGATCACGTCGCGTTCCGCGTCGTCGCGGGCCTTTGCCATCGCCGCTTCATGGGTGTCGGCCTGCGCCCGTTCGCTTTGCTCGGTCGCCTGCGCCTCACGCTGGGTGATGGCCGCTTCGGCCGCGTCGGCTTCGGCCATGGAGCGGCACGGGACGACCGTGTGCAGCGACGACACGCCCGCCTGCCGCAGGAAGGAGGCGACCTCCCGCCAGGAAACCGCGAATCCGAACTCGGCGTCATTGCCGTCCGACACCGAACCGAAGCTGTTGACGCCCAGTACCCGTCCGCAATCGTCCACCAGCGGCCCGCCGCTATTCCCGGCGGCGAGCGGAGCGGTGTGAAGGATCGTGTCGAAGCTTTGGGTCGATCGGCCGGAGGAGACATTGCCGCTCGTTTTCACCGTGCCCAGCGGCTCCACCATCTGCTTGAGGCCCAGCCCCTGCGCCCGGTCCACCGTGCCGGGATAGCCGATGGCGGTCACATGCTGCCCATCGCTGACCGCACCCGCATAGAAGGTGCTGACGGGCAGGCTGCCTTCTTCCAGTTGAATCAAAGCCAGGTCGTTGCCCGGCGAATAGGCGATGACGCGCCCGCCAAAGGTCTTGCGCCCTTCGGACGGGATCACGCCGATGACGAGATTCTTTTCTTCGCGCGTCAGTTCGACGACATGGGCGTTGGTCAGCACCTTGTCCGGCGCGACGGCAAGGCCGCTGCCATGGCCCACGAAATAAGCCTCGCTTCCGTCCGTCGCGACCAGCACGACGCGGACCACGCCGCGTGCGGCGGCGGCGATGTCCTGCTGTTCGGCGCGCGCCATGGCGGGCATTGCGAGGGCAAGGATCAGGCAGAGGCGGCGAAGGAAAGCGACCATAGTGGCGCGCATACATATGCTAAGGCCGCCATTAGGCAATCGGGAAATATGCGGAACGCCGGCGAAGCGGAAATGAATATCCGTTTTGACAGCAAGCGGCGGGAAGCGTGGCGATTCCCTTCGGCTTATCCCATATGCATGAACCAGATGACTCATCCCTATGCCTCCGAGCGGACCATGCCCGATCCCGACGCCTGCTGGGACGCCTTCCTGCGCCGCGACCGCGGGGTGGACGGCCAGTTCGTCGGCGTGGTCCTGACCACCGGCATTTATTGCAAGCCAAGCTGCGCTGCGCGTCATCCGAAGCGGGAGAATATGATCTTCCTGCCCGATCCGGCGGCTGCGCGGGCGGCGGGATTTCGCGCCTGCCTGCGTTGCCGTCCCGATGAGGTCGGGCGCGACAGGCTGGCGGTGGAAGCGGCCAAGGCCCTGATTGCCGGAGCCGAAACGCCGCCGTCGCTCGATGAGGTCGCGGCGCATGCGGGCTATGCGCCGCATCATTTCCACCGCCTGTTCAAGCGGGAAACGGGGATGACGCCCGCCGCTTATGCCCGCGCCCTGCGCGCCGAGCGGCTGAAAGCGGCGCTGGGAGAGGAGAATAGCGTGACGGAAGCGATCTATGAAGCGGGCTATAATGCGCCGAGCCGTGCCTATGCCGATGCGGAGCGTCATCTGGGCATGACGCCCAGCGCCTGGAAGAATGGTGGTGCAGGGGTGGCGATTCGTCATGCGCTCGTCCCCACCAGCCTCGGGCCCGCGCTGGTTGCAGCAACGGAAAAGGGGCTGTGCCGCATCAGCTTTGATGAGGATGAAGCCGATCTTCGCCGCTATTTTCCCAAGGCGGAGCTATTGCCCGCCGACGCGCGCCTCGACGCATTGGCGAAGCAGGTCTCGGCTCTGGTGGATGACCCGGCAGCGGGCGCGGATCTGCCCGTCGATGTGCGCGGAACCGCGTTCCAGCAGGCGATATGGGCAGCCCTGTGCGCCATCCCGCCCGGCGAAACCCGCAGCTATGGCGAAATCGTGGCCGCCATCGGCAAGCCGGGCGCGGTGCGCGCGGCGGGAACGGCCTGTGGCGACAATAATCTGGCCGTCCTCATTCCCTGCCACCGCGTGCTGCGGAGCGATGGCGGCATGGGCGGCTACGCTTATGGGATCGAACGGAAGCGGGCCTTGTTGGAGCGGGAAAAGGAGCGTTAAGGGGCGATCCTCCTTTCCTTCCAGCACCCCGCTTGTCACCATTTCGCGTGTGATTCGATGTCATTGGGGGATGACTGAACATGAGGGCGTTTCGCAGGCTGCTGGTCCTTTTCGCCGCTGCGCCATAAGACGGGGAAGGGCGATCTGGAAGCGGGCAGCCCGGCGCGCGTCTACCTGCTTGCCAATGACCGCAAGGGGAAGGCGCTCGCCCGCAATTCCAACTGATGCAGGGCCTTTCGATCACGATCCCGCTTACATGAAGCTGTAGGGATCGACGTCCACCGCGACCCGCGTGCCCGATT
This sequence comes from Sphingobium baderi, assembly GCF_001456115.1. Classification (NCBI taxonomy): domain Bacteria; kingdom Pseudomonadati; phylum Pseudomonadota; class Alphaproteobacteria; order Sphingomonadales; family Sphingobiaceae; genus Sphingobium; species Sphingobium wenxiniae. Next base: position 1,667,885 of record NZ_CP013264.1, read on the forward strand.
TCCATGTGAGGTTGCCCAGCCATTCGCGGATGGCCGCCTGTATATCCACCTGCCGCGTCGCATGGATCAGCAGGCGATGGCGGTGCCGTCCGCGCAGGACCGACAGCGGCGCGGGCGCGGGACCATAAACCCGCATCCCTTCGACCAGCGGCGCGGATTTTCCGATCAGGCGGGCGACCTGCGCGGCTTCGTCGGCATCCTCGCTCGACACGATGATCGCGGCGAAGCGGCCGAAGGGCGGCGCATTGGCGTGGCGGCGATTCTCCGTCTCCACCGCATAGAATCGTTCGACATCGCCCGCGATCAGCGCCTGTATGACCTCGCTTTCGGGCATTCGCGTCTGGATAAAGACACGCCCCGGCTTCACGCCGCGCCCCGCGCGCCCCGCCACCTGCACGATCTGCTGGAAGGTCCGCTCCGACGCGCGCAGGTCGCCGCCTTCCAGCCCCAGATCGGCGTCGATTACGCCCACCAGCGTCAGATTGGGGAAGTGATAGCCCTTGGTCACAAGCTGCGTGCCGATGATGATGTCGACCGCGCCTGCCTCCACCGACTTCACGAACTCCGCCACCTTCGCCGGGGACCAGAGCGTGTCGGATGTGACGATGGCGGTGCGCGCCTGTGGCCAGAGCGCCTTCACCTCGTCCGCGATCCGCTCGACGCCGGGGCCGCAGGCGACAAGGCTGTCCTCCTCCTTGCACTCCGGGCAGAAGCGGGGCGAGGGGATCACATGGCCGCAATGATGACAGGCCAGCCGCCGGGTCAGCCGGTGCTCGACCATCCACGCGGTGCAATTGGGGCATTGGAAGCGATAGCCGCAATGGCGGCACAGCGTCAGCGGCGCATAGCCCCGGCGGTTGAGGAACAGCAGGCTCTGGTCGCCCTTCGCCATATTCTCATCGATAGCGATCACCAGCGGCGGCGCGATCCAGCGCCCCCGTTCGGGCGGGTCGGTCAGCAGGTTGATGCCTGCAATGTCCGGCATTTCCGCCCCGCCATAGCGCCCCGGCAGCTTGATTTCCCGATAACGGCCCAGCTCCACCTGATGCCGCGTCTCTATGGCGGGCGTGGCCGAAGCGAGCACGACGGGGAATTTCTCGATCAGCCCGCGCATCACCGCCACGTCGCGGGCATGATAGTGGACGCCATCCTCCTGCTTGAAGCTCGCCTCATGCGCTTCATCGACGACGATCAGGCCCAGATTGGGGTAGGGCAGGAACAAGGCCGATCGCGCGCCCACGACCACCCGCGCCTCGCCCGCCGCGATGGCGCGCCAGGCCCGCCGCCGCTCGCTCTGGCGCAGACCGCTGTGCCAGTTGACCGGCACCGTGCCGAACCGCTTTTCGAACCGCTCCAGAAAAGGCTCCGTCAGCGCGATTTCGGGGAGCAGCACCAGCACCTGCCGCCCTTCGCGGATCGCGGCGGCGATGGCCTCGAAATAGACCTCCGTCTTGCCCGATCCCGTCACGCCGTCCAGCAGGAACGGCGCGAAGTCGCGGGCATGAACCGCCTCCACGAAGCTGTCGGCGGCGGCGCGCTGCTGGTCCGACAAAGCGGGCGGCGCATGATCGGGGTCGGGCTGCGGGAAGGGGGTGTCGACGCTCACCTCCATCGCCTCGAACGCGCCCGCCTTGATGAGGCCGCGAATCACCGCGTCGCTCACCCCGCCGATCATCGCCAGCTCGCGGATCAGCCCCTGCCGCTCGCCGATCCGTTCCATGGCCTGCGTGCGCTGCTCGGTCATGCGGTCGGGCAGGGTGCCGGTGGCGCGATATTCGATGACCGTCCGCGCGCCCTCCAGCGCCGCCATCGACGCCAGCGTCATCCGCAGCACGGCGGCGGGCGGCGCGAGATAATAATCCGCCGTCCATTCGATCAGCCGCCGCAGCGTCTCCGGCACCGGCGGCGCATCGACCAGCGCGACGATGTTCCGCAGGCGATTGTCGCCCACGCTCTCCACATCGGGGAAAGCATCCTCCTCCCACACCACGCCGACGATCTGGCGCGGGCCGAGCGGCGCGACGACGATGCTGCCGGGCCTGGCGTTCATCCCGTGCGGCACGCGATAATCGAGCGGCCCCACAGCGGCGTTCAGCAACAGGACACGGGCGCGCGAACTCATGGCATGTCCCTACCGCGCATGGCCGTGGAGGCAAAGCCGCTGCGTCAGATTTTCCAGGCGAGCGTCAGCCAGGGGACGTGCGCCACCGCATCGGGCCGGTGATCGCGAAAGCTCTGCTGGCGCATATAGAGCAGTTGCACGTCCATCGCCTTGCTCACCGCATGGCGCAGGCCGATCTGGTGACGCATGGTGGCCAGCCCGCTTTTGTCCGAAGGCCTTGCCCGGTTGAGGTGGAAGAAGACTTCCACCGCCCCCACGATCGTCCAGCGCCTGTCGTCATCGACCGGCACGCTGGCCTGCACCCGTTGCCGCAATCGCCAGCTTGCGCGGTCGGCCGTGTCGAAGAAACGCTGCTCCAGCCGGGTGCGGGCCTGCCAGATGCCCCGGCTGAACGTCACCTGCTGGAACAGGCGCATCTCCTCTTCCGCCTTCCCCTCCGCATAAGCGATGCCGCCTCCAACCAGCACGCCCTGCGCGACGCGATGATCCAGCGCCACCCGGAAAAGGCCTTGCTCATCGTCCGACCGCGCGCTGCGGAAACGCTGGCTCATGTCCAGCGTCACAGTGTCGGCCTCGCTGGCCTGGATCGCCACCGATTCGCCTATCCACGCCTGATTCTCGTTCGTTTCGGCAAAGGCGGGCATGGCCGTCAGCAGGGGAGACAGGGTGAGCGCGCCCGAGAGGATATGCAGACGCGGGGGTAACGGCATGGATCGGTCCTTTGGAAAGGTGCCGCTGCCATAAAGTTGCGCTAGGCCCGATGCAAAGCCTTTGCGGTTCAGGCGATGGCGATGTGATGGCGATTCCGGCCACCAGCCGCTAAAGGGCAGGAACGATTCGTCCCTTCGCCCGGAGCCTCATACCATGAAATTCTTCGTCGACACCGCCGACACCGCCGAAATCCGCGAACTGGCCGCCACCGGCCTGCTGGACGGCGTCACCACCAACCCCTCGCTGATCGCCAAGTCGGGCCGCAAGTTCATTGAAGTGGTGGAAGAGATTTGCGGCATCGTCGATGGCCCTGTGTCCGCCGAAGTCGTCGCGCTCGACCATGAAACGATGATGAAGGAAGCCGCCATCCTGCGGAAGATCGCGGACAATGTCTGCATCAAGGTGCCGCTCACCATCGATGGCCTGAAAACCTGCAAGGCGCTCAGCGACGATGGCTGCATGGTCAATGTGACGCTGTGCTTTTCGGCCAATCAGGCGCTGCTGGCGGCGAAGGCGGGCGCGACTTTCATCTCGCCCTTCGTCGGCCGTCACGACGACAATGGCTTTGACGGCATGAAGCTGATCGAGGACATCCGCCTGATCTACGATAATTATGGCTTCACAACGGAAATTCTGGTCGCCTCGGTCCGTCACCCGATCCATGTCCTGGAAGCCGCGAAGATCGGCGCGGACGTCATGACCGCCCCGCCAGCCGTCATCAAGGCGCTGTTCAACCATGTCCTGACCGACAAGGGCATCGCCGGGTTCCTGGCGGATTGGGAAAAAACCGGCCAGTCGCTTCTCTGATTATAGGGCGGGGCTGGAAACATCTCCGGCTTCCGGTCATTCTCCCTTGAAACAAGGGAGAGAAAGCCATGTTCGTCGCGGTTTACTGGTGGCGCGTCCACCCCGGCAAGGAAGACCAGTTCCGCGCGGCATGGCGCCGGGGCACGGACCTCATCCGTGAAAAATATGGCAGTTATGGTTCGCGCTTGCATCGCGACGGGGACGGGCGTTTCGTCGGCTATGCCGAATGGCCGGACGAGGCCACATGGCGCGCGGCCTTCGACCGGAAGATGGTCTATGACGATCCCGAAACCCGCGCCGCCTTCAGCGACGCGGTGGCCGAAGTGCCGCCCGATGCCGATCCCATTTTCACCATGACCGTCACGGACGACCTGCTGCTGCGGTCGCGGGGCTTTCCGGCGGAAGGCTGACGGCCGGGGCGTTCAGCGCGCGGCCTTTTGCGCGAACCAGATGATATGTTGCGGGCCCTTGCCGTTGCTGCGGGCCCGAACCCTGACTTCATCGACGACAAGGCCGGTTTGGGACAGGCGGCGCGCAAAGGCGGCATCCGGTGCCGCCGACCATATTGCCAGCACGCCGCCCGGTCTGAGCGCGGCGATGGCTGCCGCCAGACCTTGCGGTGAATAGAGACGATCATTGGCCTGGCGGACCAGCCCATCGGGACCATTATCCACATCGAGGAGTATCGCATCGTAACGGCTGCTGGCGGCAGCGATCACGTTCGCGACATCATCCTCGATCAGGCGCACGCGCGGATCGTCGAGGCAACCGGCCGCCAGTTCGATCATCGGCCCGCGCGCCCAGGCGATGATCTCGGGCACCAGTTCGGCCACGGTGATCTGCGCCGATCCGTCCAGCGCGGCGAGCGCGGCGCGCAGGGTGAATCCCATGCCATAGCCGCCAATCAGGAAATGCGGGGATTTGCGGCCATGCAGCCGTTCGCAGGTCATATGGGCGAGCGCCTCTTCCGATCCGCTCATCCGGCTGCTCATCAACTCATTGCGGTCGAGCACGATCATGAAATCCCCGCCGCGCCGATAGAGCGTCAGTTTTTCGCCACCGGGGACAGTGGCCGATCCGATATATTCCCGTGGCTGCATGACGTCTTTCTCTTATGGGGCGGTGGTTTGGCTTCGCCTCCTCCTATGGCATGTCACGGTCATGCGCCAAGCAAAGCTGCGATGGAGGGTTTACGGACAGGAGGCGCGGCGGCATAGCGGCCGGACATTGTTGGCTCCCCACTTTGAAAAGCGTTCCTCCATTGCGATACTTTCTTGATACCGAATTCAATGGCTTCGGCGGAGATTTGATCAGTCTGGCGCTCGTCCCGGAATATGGCGATCAGGATTTCTACGTGTCGTTGCCGCTTCCCGCGAAAGTCCATTCATGGGTGCAGCAGAACGTCATTCCCTATCTCCGGTCCGTTCCGCTGGGGGTCGATCATATGTTGAGCCGCGAACAGGCGGCGCGGCATATCGAAGTCTATCTGGCGAACGACCCGGACCCGGTGATCGTGGCGGACTGGCCGGACGATCTGGGCTATTTCTGTCATCTGCTGGTGACTGGACCGGGCGAGATGATCACCATCGACGGGCTGCGTCTGGAATTGATCAACGCGGCGGGTTTCAGCGCGGCCGCGAACAGCAGGATGCCCCACAACGCCCTATATGATGCCCGCGCGCTCAAGGACTTCTGCCTGGGTTCGGCTTATTGACCGCTCGCGCGGCTGCCTCAGCGTTCACCGCGCTATCCCGGCTGGGCAGGAATGGCGACCCCGGCAGGATTCGAACCTGCGACCATTCGCTTAGAAGGCGAATGCTCTATCCAGCTGAGCTACGGGGCCATCGTTGCGCTCGATAGCGGCGCTTGGGGCGGTGTGCAATCATCAGCGGCATTTGCAATCCTGCACGCACAGGATATGCAACATGCATGAACGACGCGGGGGTCCGGAAAATCGATGCGGCGACGCTGGGGGCACGCCCGCTGCGCTATTTCGATTTCTTCATGGCGGCCTTCGTCGCGATCCTGCTGCTGTCCAACCTGATCGGCGCGGCCAAGCTGTCCTCGCTGGGCGGCGTCACGTTTGGCGCGGGCATATTGTTCTTTCCGCTGGGCTATGTGATCGGCGACGTCCTGACCGAAGTCTATGGCTATGCCCGCGCGCGGCGCTGCGTCTGGGCGGGGTTCGTCGCGATGCTGTTCATGGCGCTGATGAGCTGGGTCGTGGTGGGGCTCCCCCCGGCGCAGGGCTGGCCCGACCAGAAAGCCTATGAAGCCGTGTTCGGCAGCACCTGGCGCATCGTCTTTGCCTCGCTCGTCGCCTTCTGGGCGGGGGAACTGGCGAACAGCTTCGTCCTGGCGAAGATGAAGCTGCTGACCAAAGGCAAGCATCTGTGGACCCGCACCATCGGCTCGACGATCGTGGGGCAGGGGGTGGACAGCCTGCTTTTCTATCCGCTGGCCTTTTACGGCAACTGGACCACCGCGCAGGTTCTGACCGTGATGGTCACCAACTGGGCGATGAAGGTGGCATGGGAAGCGGTGCTGACGCCCGTCACCTACCTCGCCGTCAACACGCTCAAGCGCCGCGAAGGGCTGGACGTCTATGACGAGGGCACGAACTTCACGCCCTTCCGCACCCGCATCTGATCCTCAAGCCGGATAGTCCGCCCGCACGAAATACAGCCCGTCCGGCGGCGCGTTGAGCGCCAGCGCCGCCCGGTCCCGCGCCTCCAGCGCCCTTTGCATGTCCGTCGCGCTCCACCGTCCCATGCCCACCATGGCGAGGCAGCCCACCATCGAGCGCACCTGATGATGGAGGAACGACCGCGCCGCCGCATGGATCGCGATCCGGTCGCCCGCCCGCTCCACGTCCAGCCGGTCGAGCGTCTTTATGGGGCTTGTCGACTGGCAATGGGCCGAACGGAACGTCGTGAAGTCATGCAACCCGACGAGCACTTGCGCCGCTTCCTGCATCGCCTTTTCATCGAGCGGCTGGATCACCCGCCACGCCAGCCCGCTTTCCCATGTCAGCGGCGCGCGCCGGTTGACGATGCGATAGACATAGGACCGCCCCACGCAGGAAAAGCGCGCATGCCAGTCATCCGGTACCGCCTCGCACGCCAGCACCGCGACGGGATGGGGCCGCAGCCGCGCATTGACCGCCTCCATCAGCCGGAAGGGCGGCATGTCCTTTTCGACATCGGCATGGCACCGCATCGCCAGCCCATGCACCCCCGCGTCGGTCCGCCCCGCCGCATGGATCACGGCGCGCTCGCCCGTGACAGCGAAGATCGCGTCCTCCATGGCCTGCTGCACGCTTGGCCCATGCGCCTGCCGCTGCCAGCCCATGAAGGGCCGCCCGTCAAATTCCACGGTGAAAGCGAAGCGGGTCATGGATTATCGAACGGCCATGTAGGGCTCAGCCATCGACCCGGCTGCCCGCGGGCATGTCGAACCCGCGCAGCAATTCCCCCGCCGACATCGCGCCCTTGCCCGCCCGCTGGATCAGCGTGGGCCGGATCGCGCCATGCCCGCACCCGATCAGCAGGCTGTTGTCGAGCAGTTCGCCCGCCGCTCCGCCATGCTCCTCCACCTGCGCCGCGAGCACCCGGAACCGCTCGCCGCGATATTCGAAGAACGCGCCGGGAAAGGGGTTGAAGGCGCGCACTTGCCGCTCGACCTGATGCGCGTCCCGCGAAAAGTCGATCCGCGCTTCCGCCTTGTCGATCTTCGCGGCGTAGGTGACGCCCTCTTCCGGCTGCGGCACCGGCGGATGCAGCGACAGGTCATCGAGCACCTCCACCATCAACGCGCCGCCCGCCTCCGCCAGTTCCTGCGTCAATTCACCTGCCGTCTTGTCCTCGATCGGCGTCACATGCTTGGCGCGCATCGGACCGGTGTCCAACCCCGCTTCCATGTCCATGATCGTGACGCCGCTCAGATTATCGCCCGACAGGATCGCCCGCTGGATCGGCGCGGCGCCCCGCCAGCGCGGCAGCAGCGAGGCATGGATATTGAGGCACCCGAAACGCGGCGCATCCAATATCGCCCTGGGCAGGATCAGCCCATAGGCCGCCACGACCGCCGCATCGGCCTTGAGCGCCGCGAAATCGGCCTGCACCGCCGCGTCCTTCAGCGTCAGCGGCGTCCGCACTTCGACCCCCCTTTCTTCGGCGCGGCTGTGCACGGGGGAGGGGCGCAGCGCCTTGCCCCGGCCCGCCGGACGCGGCGGCTGGCTATAGACCGCGACGATCTCATGCCCGGCCCGCGCCAGCGCGTCGAGCGCCGGAACGGCGAAATCGGGGGTGCCCATATAGACGATACGCATAACGGCCTTCTTGCTTGGTTCCCTGGCACCGCATCCGAAATGCGCTTGCCGGCGCATTTCCGAGGAAGCCTCTCAAACTCTTTTGACCCTCAGCTTGCAAGCCCTTATCTCGGTTCCATGGCTTCTCCAGAAATCGACGCGCTGACGCAGGCGCTTTCCCGCCTGCCGGGCCTTGGCCCCCGTTCGGCGCGGCGGGCCGTGCTGCACCTGCTCAAGAAGCGCGAAACCGCGCTCGAACCGCTCTTGCGCGCATTGGAGGCCGTGAACGAACGGCTCGTCACCTGCGGCATATGCGGCAATGTCGACACGGTCGATCCCTGCGGCATCTGCGCCGATCCGCGCCGCGACGCCCGCGCGCTCTGCGTGGTGGAGGATGTGCCGGACCTGTGGGCGCTCGACAAGTCGCGCCTTTTCCCCGGCCGTTTCCATGTGCTGGGCGGCCGCCTGTCCGCGCTGGAGGGCGTGCGGCCTGAAGACCTCGGCATCGACACGCTGGTCGCGCGCGTGGAGGCGGGCGGCATAGACGAAGTCGTCCTCGCCATGAACGCCACGCTGGAGGGGCAGACGACCGCCCATTATCTCGCCGAAAGGCTGGAGCGTTTCCCCATCCGCCTCACCCAGTTGGCCCATGGCGTGCCGGTCGGCGGAGAGCTGGATTATCTGGACGAAGGCACTTTGGCGCAGGCGTTGCGCGCCCGCCGTCCGGTCGCTTGAAAAAAGCGGCTAATCCGCTTATTTTGCGATCATGGCCATTCTTCCCATCCTTGAGGCGCCCGATCCGCGCCTGCGTACCATTTCGACGCCCGTTGAGGCGATCGACGACGATTTGCAGCGCCTGATCGACGACATGTTCGAAACGATGTATGACGCGCCCGGCATCGGCCTCGCCGCGATTCAGGTCGGCGTGCCCAGGCGCGTGCTGGTGATCGACCTCCAGGAACCCGAATCGGACGAAGAAGGCGCGCCGTCGGTCAAGAAGCCGCTGGTCTTCATCAACCCCGAAATCCTCGAAGGATCGGACGACCTGTCGGTCTACAATGAAGGCTGTCTCTCCGTCCCCGACCAATATGCCGAGGTGGAGCGCCCCGCGACCATCCGCGCAAGCTGGATGGACCGCGACGGCCGCATCCATGAGGAACAGCTGGAAGGCCTCCTTGCCACCTGCCTCCAGCATGAGATGGACCATTTGCAGGGCGTCCTCTTCATCGACCACCTCTCACGCCTGAAGCGCGACATGCTGCTGAAGAAACTCGACAAGGCGCGGAAGGCGGCGGCCTGAATTTGGCGTGACGTCCAAACACAAAAGCGCCCCAGCTGAAAGGCCGGGGCGCTTCTGTTTTGGTAGAATGGGCTTACGATCATTAGCGGCCGCCTAGCGGTCCATCCGGCAACGTTTTGAGATAGTCCAAAATCGCTTCGACAGTGGCAATGGATGCGCGGTGAGCTTCGTCCGTAATCGGACCAAGGCCCATGTGCTCTGAACCGATCCGGTCTAAGTAAGCAACAGCCTCTTCAGTCGTCTCGCCGCGATGCAGTTTACTGACAACCTGTAACAGATAGCTGTCGTACTCATCCGCAGCGTTTTCTTTCCAATCATCTGTGTCGAACGATCGGATGCCGATTGGGTCCCAATGGTCCCAACCAATCTGCCGAAGGTGGCTGAGCTGGATTTTTGGATAAGGGTTCATGGCTCCATCATTACACGGGCAATCTCAGCTTCCCACCCAAATCGGATAGCGCCGCCGTCTCGCCGCGATGCAGTTTACTGACAACCTGTAACAGATAGCTGTCGTACTCATCCGCAGCGTTTTCTTTCCAATCATCTGTGTCGAACGATCGGATGCCGATTGGGTCCCAATGGTCCCAACCAATCTGCCGAAGGTGGCTGAGCTGGATTTTTGGATAAGGGTTCATGGCTCCATCATTACACGGGCAATCTCAGCTTCCCACCCAAATCGGATAGCGCCGCTACGCCACCCCATCCGTATCCAGCGCATAGCCCGCCGAGCGCACCGTCCGGATGATGTCCTGATATTTGCCGTCCGCGTTGATCGCCTTGCGGAGGCGGCGGATATGCACGTCCACGGTCCGCAGCTCGATGTCGCTGTCCTGCCCCCACACGCTGTCGAGCAGCCGCTCGCGTGAAAAGACCCAGCCCGGATGCTCCAGAAAGTGCTTCAACAAGCGGAACTCGGTCGGCCCCAGCGGAACCACCTGTCCGCCGCGCCGGACCTTGTGACCCACCGTGTCCATCTCGACATCGGCGAAGCTCAGCGTCTCTCCGGCCAGCGCGGGCCGCACCCGCCGCAGCACCGCACCCACGCGCGCCACCAGCTCGCGCGGCGAAAAGGGCTTGGTCACATAATCGTCCGCGCCCGTCTCCAGGCCGCGCACGCGGTCCTCTTCCTCGCCCCGCGCGGTCAGCATGATGATCGGCACGTTGGCCGTCCCGTTCATGCGGCGCAGGCGGCGGCACACCTCGATCCCCGACAGGCTCTCCACCATCCAGTCGAGCAGCACGATGTCCGGCGCGTTCTCCTGCGCCAGCAGCAGCGCCTCCTCGCCGTCGACCGTGTGGGCGACCTCGAAATCCTCCCGCTTGAAATGCCAGATCAGCAGTTCGGCGAGCGCCGCGTCATCCTCGACCAGCAGCATCTTGGCACGGGCCACGCTCAATCCTCCGCCTGGCCGCTGCCGCCGCGTTCGCGGTCGGGCGCCGTCTGGCCGGTCGCGGCATAATAGACCATCTCGGCCACATTGGTCGCATGGTCGCCGATCCGCTCGATATTCTTGGCGACGAACAGCAGATGCGCGCATTCGCTGATCGTCTTGGGATTTTCGACCATGTAGGTGACCAGCGAGCGGAAGACGCTGTCATAGAAATCGTCCACCACCGTGTCCCGCTCGATCACCGCCACGGCCAGGTCCGCGTCCCGCGCGGCGAAGGCGTTGAGCGCATCATGCACCATCTCGCCCGCCACCTGCCCCATGGACGGCAGCATCGACATCGGCTCCAGCGTCCGCTTGTTGGTGGCGATGGAGGGCACGCGCTTGGCGATGTTCTTGGCATAGTCGCCGATCCGCTCCACCACGCTCACGATCCGCAATGCGGCGATCACGTCGCGCAGGTCGTTCGCCATCGGGGCGCGCAGGGCGATGATCTGGATCACCAGCTTCTCGACCTCCGATTCCAGCGCGTCGATGCGCTTGTCCTCGGCCACCACTTGCGCGGCCAGTTTCTTGTCATGCCGTTGCAGCGACAGCATCGCATTTTCTATCGCCGCCTCCGCGCGCCCGCCCATCTCGGCGATAAGGCCGCGCAGCTTGTCGATTTCCTCGTCGAACGCCTTGATCGTATGTTCAGCCATGTCTTGTCTCTCTCCCGCGCCGGTCGGCCCCAAAGTCAGCCGTAGCGCCCGGTGATGTAATCCTTGGTCCGTTCCTGCCGCGGATTGGTGAAGATGTCGGACGTCACGCCATATTCCACCAGCTCGCCCAGGTGGAAAAAGGCCGTCCGCTGCGACACGCGCGCCGCTTGCTGCATATTGTGCGTGACGATGACGATGGCGTAACGCCCGCGCAATTCGTGGATCAGTTCCTCGATCTTCGCCGTCGCGATGGGATCGAGCGCGGAACAGGGTTCGTCCATCAGGATCACTTCGGGTTCCACCGCGATGGCCCGCCCGATGCAAAGCCGCTGCTGCTGCCCGCCCGAAAGCGCCGTGCCGCTGTCGTGCAGCCGGTCCTTCACCTCGTCCCACAGCCCCGCGCGGCGCAGCGACTTTTCGACGATCACGTCCAGATCGGCCTTGCCCGCCGCCAGCCCGTGGATGCGCGGCCCGTAAGCGATATTCTCGTAGATCGACTTGGGGAAGGGATTGGGCTTCTGGAACACCATGCCCACCCGTGCGCGCAACTGCACCACATCCATGGAAGGGGCATAGATATCCTCCCCGTCCAGCGTGATCGCGCCTTCGACGCGGGCGCTCGCCACCGTGTCGTTCATGCGGTTGAGCGTCCGCAGGAAAGTCGACTTGCCGCAGCCCGAAGGACCGATGAAGGCCGTCACATTGTCCATGTCGACGTCGATCGACACGCCCTTGATCGCCTGCTTGTCGCCATAGAACACCTTGACGTCGCGCGCGGTCATCTTGGTTTCGGTGGCGGGGGTCAGCGTTTGCGGTTCATGCATCATATTTACCACCGTTTTTCAAACTTGTTACGCAGGTATATGGCGAGGCCGTTCATCGCGAGCAGGAAGACCAGCAGCACGATGATGGCGGCGGACGTTTTTTCGACAAAGCCCTTCGACACTTCGTCGGACCACAGGAATATCTGCACCGGTAGCACGGTCGCGGGGTCGGTGATCCCGCCCGGCGGCGTCGCGATGAAGGCGCGCATCCCGATCATCAGCAGCGGCGCGGTTTCGCCCAAAGCGCGCGCCATGCCGATGATCGTGCCGGTGAGGATGCCGGGCAGCGCCAGCGGCAGCACATGCTGGAACACCACCTGAACCGGGGAAGCGCCGATGCCGAGCGCCGCGTCGCGGATGCTGGGCGGCACGGACTTGATCGCGTTGCGCCCGGCGATGACGATGACCGGCATGGTCATCAGCGCCAGCGTCATGCCCCCCACCAGCGCGGCCGAACGCGGCAGGTGCATAAAGTTGAGGAAGATCGACAGCCCCAGCAGGCCGAAGATGATCGAAGGCACCGCCGCCAGATTGTTGATCGACACTTCGATAATGTCGGTCCACCAGCTCTTGCGCGCATATTCCTCCAGATAGAGCGCGGTCGCCACGCCCACGGGAAAACTCAGCAGCAGCGTCACCAGCATGGTGAGCAGCGATCCCTTGAACGCCCCCCAGATGCCGACCTGCGTCGGATCGGTGCCGTCGCTCCCGGTCAGGAAGCTCGCGTTGAACCCGGTCGACAACACGCCCTGCTGCTTCAGCCGCGCGACGGCGGCTTCGGCCTGCGGCGATCCCTTGCCCTTGGCGGCCAGGTCGATCACGGTCGAGGCGGGCACGCTGATGGTTTCGGTGCGGCTGAGAATCTTCGGGTCGGCTTTGATCGCGTCGCGGATGCTGGTCCAGGCGGTCGGCGACAGCAGCGCGTCGGCGTCCGGCCCCAGCGCCTTCTTCGCGACCTCGCTCGTCACCATGGGCAGGTTCGCGCCGACCAGCCCCTGATCGGTGATATTGGCCGGGTCGAGCAGCAGCGGCGAGGCCGGGAAATCGACTTGCAGCGCGATCTCCGTCCGGGTGAAGCCGCGCAGCCCGTTGCCCAGCATGGTGAACAGCAGGAAGGCGAGGAAAGCGGCGGAAAGCATCACCGCGAACAGGCCCATGAGCTTGAAGCGCCGTTCGGCCGCATAACGCCGCGCGATCCGCTTCTGCATCACGTCCGACTTCCAGTCGGTGGGGTTGCGCGTCGCACTCATTCGTAAGCCTCGCGATATTTCTTCACGACCCGCAGGGCCACGATGTTGAGCAGCAGGGTGACGATGAACAGCACCAGCCCCAGCGCGAAGGCCGCCAGCGTCTTGGCGCTGTCGAACTCCTGATCGCCGGTCAGAAGCTGGACGATCTGCGTCGTCACTGTCGTCACGCTGGAAAAGGGATTGAGCGTCAGGTTCGCGGCAAGGCCCGCCGCCATCACCACGATCATCGTTTCGCCGATGGCGCGGCTGACGGCCAGCAGCACGCCGCCGACCACGCCGGGGAGCGCCGCGGGGATCAACACCTTGCGGATCGTCTCGCTGGTCGTCGCGCCCATGGCGAGGCTGCCGTCGCGCATCGACTGCGGCACGGCGGCGATGCTGTCGTCTGCCATGGACGACACGAAGGGGATGATCATCACCCCCATCACCAGTCCCGCCGCCAGCGCGCTTTCCGAACTCGCGCCATGAATGCCGACGCTCACCGCGAAATCGCGGAGCGCAGGCGCGATGGTGAGCGCCGCGAAATAGCCGTAAACCACAGTCGGGACGCCGGCCAGCACCTCAAGGATGGGCTTCATCCACTTGCGGACCTGCGGCCGCGCATATTGGGTCAGGTAGATGGCGCTCATCAGGCCCAGCGGGATGGCGACCACCATGGCGATGATCGCGCCGATGAAGATCGTGCCCCAGAATAGCGGCACCGCGCCAAAGGCGTCCTTATTGCCATAACCCATCGCCGCCGACTGCGGGCTCCATTTGGTCCCGAACAGGAAGTCGACCGGGTTCACCATCGAAAAGAAGCGGATCGATTCCCACAGCAGCGACACGACGATACCCAGCGTGGTCACGATCGCCAGCAGCGACGCGATCAGCAGCGACGCCATCACCAGCCGCTCGACCCGCGTGCGCGCCCGGAAATCGGGCCGGACGCGGGTGAAGGCATAGGCTCCGCCCGCAAAGGCGAGCACCAGCGCCAGCGCCGCGCCTGCTATGCCATATTCGTTCATGGCCGTGCGATAGGGTTCGACCAGCGCCCGCGCGGCGGGGTTGAAGGCGGCGGCCTGCGCGCCCGACGCGATGTTGCGCGCCTCGCCCAATATGGCGGATCGGGAGAAGGCATCGGCGGGCAGGCTCTGCGCCGCCGGGTCGCTCAGCACCGTCTGGGTGATCAGGCCGGGCGACACATTGGCCCATATGGCGAGGAAAATGGCGGCGGGGATCAGTGTCCACAGCGCCACATACCAGCCATGATAGCCCGGCAGGCTATGCACGGCATCACGCCGCCCCGACGTCCGCGCCACGGTTTGCAACCGCAGCGCGCGCGCGCGCGCGCTGACCCAGGCGATCGCGCCAAGGCCAGCCAGCAGCAGGAAGATTGCAGGTCCGGTCATCGCTGTCGCTTATTTCAGGACCGAACCATCCAGCACGGTCAGCGATTTCACCGCTTCCGCGCTCGCCTTCCGCACATCGTCGGGCGCTGCGACCATGCCGCGCTTGGTCAGCGGGCCGTCCGGGGCCCAATTGGCGGCGAAGGCGTTCAGATAGGCCTGAAGCCCCGGAACCGCCTGCATATGCGCCTTCTTGACGTAGATGTAGAGCGGACGCGCGCCCGGATACTGGCCGGTCGACACCGTTTCATAGGTCGCCTCGACGCCGTTGATCGGCACGTCCTTCAGCGTATCCTTGTTTTCTTCCAGGAAGCTGAAGCCGAAGATGCCCAGCGCGTTGGGATTGGCGCCCAGCTTCTGCACGATCAGATTGTCGTTTTCGCCTGAGTCCACATATTTGCCGTCCTCGCGGATGCGGGTGCAGGTGGCCTTATATTCGTCCTCATTCTTTTCCTTGAGCGCCTTCATCGCCTCGTCGCTCTGGCAGCCCTTCTCCAGGATCAGCTCGGCCAGCGAATCGCGCGTGCCGCTGGTCGACGGCGGGCCAAAGACGGAAATGGGAATGGCGGGCAGGCTGGGGTCCACATCCTTCCAGCTCTGCGCCTTGTTCGGGCCCTTGCCATAGGGGTTGGCGGCCAGCGCCTCATAGACGATCTTGGGGGTCAGCTTGAAACCCGGTCCCTTGCTCGATTCGGCGAAGGCGAGGCCATCGACGCCGATCTGGATCTCCACGATGTCCTTGACGCCATTTTGCTGGCACATCTCGAACTCGGCCTTCTTCATGCGGCGCGATGCGTCGGCGATGTCGGGATATTGCGCGCCTACGCCCGCGCAGAACAGCTTCATGCCGCCGCCCGTGCCGGTCGATTCGATGATCGGCGACTTCATGCCCGGATTGCCCTGCACGAACAGTTCGGCGACCGCCGTGGCGAAGGGATAGACGGTGGAGGAACCGACCGCGCGGATCTGGTCACGGGTTCCGCCCGCGCCGCCGCCGCTTTGATCGCCGCAGCCGGCAAGGGTGAGCGCGGCCACGGCCGTCGCGGCAAAGAGAGCGAAATGCTTCACGGAAACCTCCATCATTGCAAAGGCCGCGATTCGCTGGTCGCTGCCCCCCGATGGGTCTGCGCCTAGCTGCGGTTCATCGCGCCTTTGTGACACTCAGGTTTCAGTTTCATGACAATAGGATAGGAACGCCGCAAAAACGCTATCCCTTCGCCATCTCATTCATGATTTCGCCGGCAGGCATCTTCGGCAGCAGCACGACTATGGTCGTCCCCTTGCCCACGATGCTGCTGATGTCCATCCGCCCCCGATGGCGCTCCACGATATGCTTGACGATGGCCAGACCCAGCCCGGTGCCGCCCATGGCCCGGCTCCGGCCCGAATCCACGCGATAGAAACGCTCCGTCAGGCGCGGCAGGTGATCGGGCGCGATCCCTTCGCCCTCGTCCGCCACGGTCAGCCGCGTCATGCCGCTCGGGCCTTCCGTCAGGGTCACGCGGATCGGCGTGCCGGGGCGGCCATATTTGGCGGAATTGCCGATCAGATTATGCAGCAACTGGGAAAGCTGCGCGCGATCGCCCCGGACGGGCGGCAGACCGGCGTCGATACTGATTTCCACCTCCGCCCCACGCTCGCCATGGCTGGTGCGGAACACGCCCGCGACTTCCGCCACCAGGCCGGAAAGATCGACCGCGCTGTCGGGCGCGCGGTATTTGTCGGCTTCGATCCGCGACAGGGAGATAAGGTCGTCGATCAGACGCTGCATCCGCCGCGCTTCACCGTCCATGATCTTCAGGAAGCGTTGCCGCGTTTCGGTGTCCTTGCCCAGTTCCGGGTCGGCCAGCGTTTCGATGAAGCCCAATATCCCAGCCAGCGGAGTCCGCAGTTCATGGCTGGCATTGGCCACAAAATCGACCCGCATCCGCTCCGCCGCATAAGCGCCGCTATGATCGACCAGATGGACTAGCCGCCACATTTCTTCCGCCGCGCCAAAGGGAGCGATCCGCATTTGCCAGCGCTGGTCCCGCGCGCCTAGCCCCACCAGTTCAACCATATCCGCTTCGGTCATCGCCGCCATGTTCGTCAACCTTTCGGCGGCTGCCGGATGGCGGATGGCGATGCGGGCATCCTCACCCTCGATATATGCGCCCAGCAACAGTCGCGCCGCGCGATTGGCGCGCAGAATGCGTCCTTTCTCGATCAGCAGAAGCGGGTCGGCTATGCCCTCCAAAAGATCGGCAAAGCCGGGCTGGTCGATCAGCCTGGGGGATAGTGGCGCATCCTCCACGCGTTCCTGGACAATGCCACGCTGGCCTCCTTGCGTCGAGATCAGAAGGACGAGCACACCCGCCAGCACCGGCAGCACGATGGCCAGCGGCGACGCGCCGAGCAAAAGTGCGCCTCCTGTGCCCAGCAACAGCATGGCGATGGAAGCCGTGATCTGCGATACGCTCAGTCGATTCATGGTTACCGCGCTGGATTCTTCCGGCTTTTACTGCGATGGCTAGAGGTATAGCGCGTAAAATTTACGCTTTGGCAAGCGCGATAGCGGATCATGACGAAATGAGCGAGCCCATGACCGGACAGGATGATCCTCAGCAACCCTCCGCGCAGGAAGGGCAAGAGACGGCGCACGAGCCGGTGTCGTCGCGTCGGCAATTGCTGATGGGTGGCGCGATCGCCGCGTCAGCCATCGTATCGATACGTCCCGCGCTCGCCAATACCGCTGCGTCCGTCCTCAACTGTACCATCCCCGTGCCCGATCAGGCGCGGGCGGGCAACTATATCGCGCCCAACGGACAGGTCGTGCCCGCCGGAACGCCCGGCGCCTTTCCCGCGGCGGGACGGAGCTATACCGGCGAACAGGTGAAGCAGGCTTTGCGGGGAAGGCCGCTGCCGGGGACCGGCTATGAGCAGAATCAGGCCTATCTGAACTATATTCGTCGCCTTCAATCGGGCACCAGCGGCTTTACCTGCTACGCCTCACTTCAGATGCCGCGTTGATTTTCCAGGGAGCGCATATGGCTTTTTAGCGTTGATGCCGTTGCATTACGGCGCAGTGTTTAGAGGCCTCCATGTTTCATACCCGTCCGCCGGTGGCGGAATCTTTTTCCATTGCGATCTATCTTTATGAGCCGAGCGACGGCGGGCTGGATCGGATTGCCATTCTGTTTGCCAGCCATCTTGCGCGGCGCGGCGTGCGGGCTGAATTGTGGATGGCGCGAAGGGAAGGACCAGTGGCAGGGCTGATCGATCCGGCGGTCACGGTGCGTCGCGTGCCGTCGCCGCCTTTGCCCCGACGTCTGGCGATGATCGCGCAATTTCCCGCCTTGGCGGCCATGATAAGACGGCATCGTCCCGCAATCCTCTGTTCTGCCGGAAATCAAAGCAATATGCTGGTTGCTCTGGCAGCGTTGGGTACTGGCACGCGCGCGGTCGGGCGTATTTCCAATCCTCTGATTTATGCTCATCAAAGGCGTCTGGCCGCTTATTTCCGACTCCGCCGTTTTCGCGCCATAGCTCGCGCCTGTGCGATGACCATAGTGATGGGAGAGCAGGATCGCCGCATGCTGATGGCGCCGGGACCGTTGGCGGCACATGACGTCCGCCTGTTGCCGCGTCCTAGCGTAACGCCAGCGATGGAGGCCGCGTTCGCGGCACGGCAACGCCGCCATCTGGACGATCCCTTCCGCTTGCTCATGGCCGGTCGTCTTACCGTGCAGAAGGATCACGCGCTGGCGCTGCGAGCGCTGGCTCGCTTGCCGCATATCGACTGGCGCTTGAAAATTGCGGGCGATGGCCCGTTGCGCGAAGAACTTGGCCAGCTATGCGAGGAACTGGGTATCAGCGACAGGGTCGATTTCCTTGGTTTCGTCATTGATCCCCAGCAACTCGCAGCCATGATGGGGCAGGTCGACCTGCTGCTTCAGCCTTCCCGATGGGAAGGATTGGCCGGCACCGTCATCGAAGCACTGGGTTGCGGCGCGGGCGTGGTGGCGACCGATAGCACGGCTAATATCCGGCCTGTGTTGCAGGCGGCAGGACAGCATGATCCGGTTCCGGTCGGGGATGAGGCAGCCTTCGCACGCGCCATTGAATGGGCGTTGGCCCATCCCGCCTCTCCGGAACAACTGGCCGCTGCGACCAGTCCGTATCGGCTGTCTCATGCGCTGGATGAATATTTTCGTGCCTGTCAAAGCCTGAGTGTGCAGCATTATTCCAGGGCGACATCGCCAGTGTGATCGGGATGCGTTAGTCACCTGCTTACCCCTTTGCGTTATGGCGGAGGCGGCAATTAAACGGGGTAGGGCTGTGACAGTCGATCAATGCTATCATGAGGAGGCGCAGGGAAGCATTATTTCCCGAATCCTTGATGACATGGTGCTGCTCTATCACCGCCCCTCCGGCCAGACGCATATGGTTATCAGTCCCGTGCCGGAAATCCTGGCCGCGCTGAAGGATAGCGCCCCGGCGTCGGCGCAAATCCTGTATGAACGGTTATCGCGCCTCTACGACCTGGGACCGGCTGGCACCGCGCTGGCGGAGATAGAGGGACATCTGGTGAACATGACGGCGCTGGGGTTAATCCGCACAGCCGCATGAAGCATCGTATCACCCTTTCCATTGGCCCGGCGACCTTTCGCATCGGGTCGGCATGGCCAGACCCGATCCGGGAATTGAAGCGCCTCTATGCCGACTATCCCGCGCCTGCGGGCGATTTCGCCGATTTCACCGTCCGGCTCGAGCCGGCCGGGGCGTTGCGCCGCTGGCTGCGCCCATCCATCTTCATTACCGGTGATCACGGCCTGGCCGATGCCGCGCCCATGAGCCTGCCGCATGGCCTGCTCGCCGCAGAGATGGGGATGAACCTGCAAATGGCGCTAGGCTGGCGGCGGCACTTGCTCCTCCATGCCTCCAGCGTGGAAAAGAACGGGCGCGTGTTGGTCATGACCGGCGAGTCCGGGTCAGGCAAATCCACGTTGGCGGCGCAACTGGGCGAGCGTGGCTGGCGGTTAATGGGGGATGAATTTGCGTTGCTCGATCTGGCGACGGGAGTCGTGCTGCCCTTTCCTCGCCTCGTCTCGCTCAAGAACCGGGCGATCGGCGTGATGGCGGCTGAAGTGCCTGCGGAGCGGATGGGGCCGCTGATGGCCGGCACGGCCAAGGGCGACATTCGCCATATGGTGCCCCGTGCCGAGGCCGTGGCGCGCATGGATGAAGGCGCTTCCCCTGCACTGCTGTTGTTTCCCCGATTCGGCCATGCGCCGGATATCCGTTCCGTTGGACATGGAGAGACGTTCATGCGGTTGACACAGGCGTCGACCAATTATGTGGCGCTGGGCGAGCCGGGTTTTGCGGCGCTGACCCGCTTTGTGAAAACCGTGCCGGCCAAGGCTATCGATTTCCCATCGGGCAACGAGGCCATCGCCATGGTCGAACGACTGTGGGAACAACGCGCGTGAATGCGTTGCCGCTTGTCTGCGCTTTGCGGGAGCCCGGCACCGTCGCGGCGTTCGGGGCGGAGCAATGGAATATGCTGATCGCCATGGCGCGGGCGGAGCGGTTGATTGGTACACTCGCCGTGCGGATCGGCGACATGCCAGTGCCGGAAGCAGTGCGCTTCGTGCTGGCCGACGCACGGTTGGATGCCGAGTGGGAGGCACGGCAGGCGCTATGGGAGGCGGATCGTGCGGCGGTCGCGCTGAAGCCGCTGGGGTTGCGGGTCGTGTTGCTCAAGGGCACCGCTTATGCGGCTGCGAGGTTGAAGGCTGGGGAGGGGCGGTTCATTGGCGATCTCGATATCCTCGTGCCGCGCAATGCGATGGCGGAGGTGGAGAAATATTTGATGGCGGCGGGATGGGAGTGGGTGAAGCCCGATCCATATGACGACGCCTATTACCGTCAGTGGATGCATGAACTGCCGCCGATGATCCATCAGGAGCGGGACCGGATGATCGACGTGCATCACACCATCCTGCCGCTGACGGCAAGGCAAACGCCGGATGCGGGGGCGATGATCGCGGACGCCATTTCCGTAACCGGCGGATTATATGTCCTGTCGCCGGAAGACCGGATCTGCCACGCGGTCGCGCATCTGCTGGCGGATGGCGATCTGGCGGGCGGTCTGCGGAACTTGTGGGACATATATTGCCTGCTGGGGGAGGTGGACGCCGGAGCGCTGGAAACGCGCGCCGGGCGGCATGGCCTGTCGCGCCATGTGCGGCAGGCGCGGCGGCTGGCCGATGCGCTTTATGGAGAAGGGCGGAGGCGGCTCACGCCGTGGGATCGGATCGTCATCGCCCGTCTGCTGGCCCGCGACGGCTGGGGCAGGGAAACGCGCAAAGGGCTGCGCTTTGCCTTCTATCTCCGCTCGCACTGGCTGCGGATGCCCCCGATGATGCTGGCGCGGCATTTGTTCACCAAATGGCGCAAGGGGCATCGGCCGGTTTAGATGACGATGGCAGGTTGGGTGGTTTTCAGACAGGCAGCTTGCGGGAAAGTGTGGCCTGATGGAAGTCATTCCACGGCGCCGGAAAACCCCTCGACTCGCATTGTCGGACAGTTTCTCAATCCGACAGTGATTCTCGGACAACCCAATGCACGACACGGCCGCACAACACCGACAAGCAGGTGTTTTCCGTCAGTGTCGGCTTTAGAGTGCGGTGCAAGGCTTGATAAATGACCGGCAATTGGTCGTTTCCCGTCCTGCCATCAATCGCGCTTCAATATGTCCAGCGCCAGCACGGTCAGGGCTTCGCTTGCGGTGGCGACGACCTTGTCGGCTTCCGGCGCCCAAAAGGGGCTGTGGAGCGAGGGGAGGGAGAGCTGACCCGCCGCTGCCTTCGCCATCTGGTCTGCGGGAACGCCGCCGACCCAGAAGATGAAACTGTTGATATTCTTGTCCGCGCGGTAATAGCGGCCGAAATCCTCGCCGCCCATGACTGGCGGAGTTTTCACCACCTGGTCTTGTGCAAAATGACCACGCAGCAGGGTCGCCATCTGTTCGGCAAATTCCGGCGGGTTGTAGGTGGAGGGCGTGAATTCATCCTTTACCGATACCACCGGCATCCGGTCTTCGGAAATGCCCGCCGCTATGGCCTCCCCCCGGGCGATCCGCTCAATCCCCTTGATGAGCTTTGCTCGCGTCTCGTCGGAATAGCTGCGGACAGTCAGTTGCAGCTTCGCCTCGTCGGGGATGATGTTGTGCTTGGTCCCGCTCTGAAAGCTACCGACGGTGACGACCGCGGGGTCTTGGGGATCTTGCTCCCGGCTCACCAGCGTCTGGAGAGTGGTGACGATGCGCGCGCCCAGGACGATGGGGTCCTTGGTCGCCTGCGGATAGGCGCCATGGCCGCCTATCCCCTTCACCACGATATCGACGCTGTCCACATTGGCGAGCGCATAGCCGGGCGTATAGCCGATCTTCCCCGCCTCCAGATTGGCGGCGTCGTGGAAGGCGATGGCATGGGTCGGGCGCGGGAAGCGGTTGTAGAGCCCGTCCTCCAGCATCGCCCGCGCGCCCTTGCCGGTTTCCTCGGCGGGCTGCAGGATCATGACCAGCGTGCCTTTCCACTGGTCTTTGCGGGCGGAAAGCAACTTCGCCGTTTCGATAAAGGCAGTCATGTGCGTGTCATGACCACAGGCGTGCATGACGCCGGTGTCCACGCCCTCCGCCGTCTTGGCGCGGACCTTGGAGGCGAAGGGGAGGCCGGTCTGCTCCGTCACCGGCAGGCCGTCCATGTCGGCGCGGATCAGCAGCACGGGGCCGGAGCCGTTCTTCATCACCGCCACGACGCCGGTGCCGCCGACTTTTTCGGTGACGTCGAACTTCATCGTCTTGAGCCGTTTGGCGAGCTTGACGCCGGTTTCGCTTTCCTGGCCTGACAGTTCGGGGTTGGCGTGCAGATCGCGGTAGAGCGTCATGAGGTCGTCCATGTCGCCTGCGATGGCCGCGCCGATCTCGCTTTGCCGGGGCGCGGGTGCGGGCGGGGCCGCCGGGGAAGGCGGCGTTTGGGCGCTGGCGATGGAGGACAGGCTCACCGCGGCCAGAACAGCCGTCAGCATATGACGCATGAATGAAACTCCGTTGCGGGGCGGACAGCATAAGAGCAAGGCGAAGGGATGGGAAAGGGGGTTTGTTATGTTTACAGGACCGGTTTCGGCCAGAAGCGGACAACCCACCTCCGTTCGGGCTGAGCCTGTCGAAGCCTGTCCTGAGC
Source organism: Sphingobium baderi (assembly GCF_001456115.1). Lineage (NCBI taxonomy): Bacteria > Pseudomonadati > Pseudomonadota > Alphaproteobacteria > Sphingomonadales > Sphingobiaceae > Sphingobium > Sphingobium wenxiniae. The sequence continues at coordinate 1,690,910 of NZ_CP013264.1, forward strand.
GACGCCGCGGGCGGCGTTGAAGGGCCTTCCACTGAGCGAAGCGAAGAGGCCTCCCTTACGATCGGCCTAGCCCTTCGACTTTGCTCAGGGCGAACGGAGATAAGGGAATGTCCACCTTCCACCCCAACCCGCTATTGATCGAGTGTCGACGAAGGCGCGTTCAAGCCGCCAGGCGCAGGAACGGCACCGGTTGGGTTGAGCGCAGGACGATAGGGTGGCCCTCCGACGCTTCGAACAGTTCGCCGTCCAGGATGACGCTGCTGCGGTCGCCTTCGATGCGGATGGTGTCGCCCTGTTCCAGATGGATGCCTTGCATATGCGCCTTGCCCACGCGCTTGAAGATGCTGGCCCAGGCGAGCCGCACCAGCGCGGGAACGCTTTGGTCCACCGCCATCAGCTTCATGTTGCCGCGCTGGCTTTCGCCCGGGCGGGTGCCGAGCAGCAGCCGCTCCAGCGTAGTGACGATCAGCACGGAAAAGCGCCCCACCAGCTCGCCCTCGCGGATAAGTGAGATGCGGACCGGGCGGCTCGACGGCGGCAGGAAGCGCGCGCGGACGCCGAACAGCAGCGACACCAGCACGGCGATGGCCGTCAGGAAATGGCTGAGGCCATTGGACAGGCCCAGCGGATAGATCTGATTGCGGCAATAGAGGATCGAATCGGCAAGGCCCGCGCCGCCAAGGAACATGCCCAGCACCGGCCGTGTTTCCGCCCGCCCGTCAGACAGCGCGATCAGCTCGCGCGCGACGACATGATCATCCACGCCCGACTTGGCGATGGCCACGATCCGCTCCAGCGCCTTGATCGGATCGCCATGGATGCCAAGGTCCAGCGCGATGAGATTGGTCTTGCCGTTGGGCAGCACCGCGATAGGCGGCACGCGGCCCTGGAAATGCTCACCCTGATAGAGTTCCGTCAGCGCCGCCTGCACCGTGCCATCGCCACCATTGATGACGATCACGGTAGGGTCGATGCGGGCGAAGATCTGAAGCGCCCGGCCGATCTGGTCGACATGCTCCACTTCATAATGGAAGATGTCAGGGTTGCTGGCGCAATAGCTCCGCACCCGCGGCAGGGTCTGCCGGTTGCCCGTGGATTTGGGATTGGACAGGAGCGCGACGCGGACCATGGCTATATCGTCACATATATTTGAGGTTGATTGTGATCCGGGTCACGCCCGGCCCGGCATAAAATGCTGCCTTGTCGACCGAGGGCTTGCCCAGGTTGAAGATGCTGATGCTCGGATTGTTGGAAAAGCCGCCACCGTCGCGGGAAATATCGGTTTTCCCGTTTCCGTCGCGATCATGGCGCACGGCGATGCCATATTTGCCCGGCTCCGGCACCGGCATACAGAAACGCATGGTGCCGTTGCTGGGACGAGCCGTGGTTTCGATGCGGTTGAGCCAGGCGCCCTTGGCCAGCCAGGCGCTCCGCGTGGCAGGATAGGACTGAAGCCGCACGCTGCCCGTCGAGGCGACGAAACCGCGCACGTCCACCAGCACCGCCGGCCCCTTGGCTGACGCGGTGCACAGATCCATGTCGTTTCCGACCTCGCGATGCTGGGCCCATGCCGGGGCAGCGGCGAACAAAGCCCCCACCGACATCAGTCCTGCAACAACTTTCAACATGACCATTACACTCCTGGAAGCTATAGCCGCCCGAACGGATCGGACGGCGGCCCTGTTCGCCCCACTTTTTCCGTAGAATCGCATATGGTCCGGCTTTGCGGCCAAAACATGGTGATGGGACGACGACATATTGAAATGCTGACCGCCATCGATCGATACCTCGCCCGTCTGATTGCCTTGCCCATGCTGGGCACGCTGGTGATCGCCGCCATGCTGCTGGTGCTGGACAAGATGCTGAGCCTGTTCGATTTCGTCGCGGCCGAGGGCGGACCGGTCAGCGTCGTCTGGCGGATGCTGGCCAATATGCTGCCCGAATATCTCTCGCTCGGCATTCCGATCGGGCTGATGCTGGGCATATTGCTCGCCTTCCGCAAGCTGGCGCAGACGTCGGAGCTGGACGTGATGCGGGCGGTGGGCCTGTCCTATGGGCGGCTCTTGCGGGTGCCCTATATGTTCGCGATCGGTATGGCGGTCCTCAATCTGGGCATTGTCGGTTTCGTTCAGCCGCTGTCCCGCCATGCCTATGAAGCGTTGCGCTTCGAACTGCGCTCCGGCGCGCTGGGCGCGTCGATCAAGGTGGGCGAGTTCACCAGCCTGGGTAAGCGCATGACCATGCGGATCGAGCGCAGCTTGGATGAGGGACGCAATCTTCAAGGCATTTTCGTGCGCGCGGAGGGCAAGAACGGCCAGTCGCTTGCTGTCACCGCGGCGCAGGGCAGCTTTCTGGCGACGGACGATCCCGACACGATCATCTTCCGCCTGCGCGATGGTGTGCTGGTGAACAATGCGCCCAAATATAAAACGCCGCGGATACTGTCCTTTTCCAGCCACGATCTGCCCATCGACCTGCCGCAGATCGAGAGCTTTCGCGGGCGCGACGTGGACCGGGAAAAGACAATCAACGAACTTGTCACCATAGCCCATGATCCCGCCACACCAAAAAAGTTGCGGAACGAAGTGCGCGCCAATTTCCATTTCCGCGTGGTGGAAGTGGTGATGATGCTGCTGCTGCCGCTGGCGGCGCTGGCCTTTGCTATTCCGCCCAAGCGATCCACATCGGCGCTGGGCGTATTCCTCTCCATCGTGTTCATCGTGACCTATCACAAGATCAATCAATATGGCGAAAGCGTCGGCGCGCTGGGGCGGGTCGATCCGATCATTGCGCTATGGGGGCCATTCCTGCTGACGTCGGTGCTCATCTTCTGGATGTATCATGTGGTCGCGCATCGTCCCGGCGGCCAGCCAATTGGCGCGCTGGAATATGCCTTTGCGAAGATCGGCAAGCAGGTGAGCCGTATCCTGCCGCTGAGCAACCGGCGTAACGGCAGTTCTACGCAAGAACCGCAGGGAGCGGCGTGATGTTCGATTTCTTCCCGTCGCGCCAGATCAGCTTCTACATGGCGCGGCTGTTCTTCACCCGGACCTTCGCCGTGCTGGCGATGCTGGTGGTGGTGCTCCAGATGCTCGACTTGTTGGGCGAATCGGGCGACATCCTGGCTTATGCGGGCAATGGCGACGCGCAATTATGGCATTATGTCGGCCTGCGCGCGCCGCAGATCGTTGCCCGTTTTCTGCCATTTTCCGTGCTGCTGGGCACGCTCATCATGCTGGCGACGCTCAACCAGAACAGCGAGATCATCTCGATGAAGGCGGCGGGGCTGTCCGCGCATCAGATATTGGCGCCGCTCATCGCTTCGGCGCTGGGCGTGGCCCTCATCAGCTATGCCTTCAACGAGCGGGTCGTGGCGCGCTCGACAGCCGCGCTCAGCGCCTGGCAGGCGGTCGATTACGGCCCGATCCCGCAGGATAGCGGAGTCAAGGTCAATCCCTGGGTGCTGGATGGCAACAATCTCGTCAACGCCACCATCGTTGCGGGCCGGGGCACGGCGACGCAGTTGCGGAAAGTGCATATCTACAATCGCGTCAACAACAGCCTGACGACCATCGTGCGTGCGCCCAAGGGCCATTATGACGCCGGCGCGAAGGATTGGGTATTGGAAGGCGCGCAGCAATTCGACGTAGCGCGCGGCACGGTGCGGGATTTGGGCACGGTCCATTTCGGGCGTGATATCAGGCCGGAGCAGTTCACCCTGGCCAAGGTCGATGCCGATGCGTTGACCTTTGGCGATTTGCGTTCCGCCATTGCCGACCTTCATGACGCCGGGCGGCCTACATCCGAACTGGAAGCCAGTTTGTGGCACAAGCTGTCAGGGCCGCTCTCTGCGATCCTGATGCCGATACTGGGGTCCGTGGCAGCGTTCGGGCTGGCGCGCTCAGGCCAGCTTTTCGTCCGTGCGGTTCTGGGGATGGCGCTGGGCTTCGCCTATTTTGTGGCGGATAATTTCTCGCTCGCCATGGGCAGTCTGGGCGCTTATCCGCCTTTCCTTGCAGCGTGGGCGCCTTTCTTGCTGTTCCTGCTGGTGGGCGAAACGGTGCTGTTCAGGACGGAGGAATAGGGGGGAGGAAGATGGTCCAGCGCAAGGCCAAACCGATTCACATCCTTCCATGTCAATAATATTCGGCCACCGCATAGGGCGGCCCGTTGTACCAGTTTGAGTCTGGCGCATCGAGTTTGATTGCGACCACGATACGAGTGCCGACGTCGGTGCAGCGCCAGCGACTTCCACTCATCATGAATTCGCCGCCGATAACGAAATCAGCCTGCTTCATTCCCGCCATTCAGCGCCGCGTCATGGTGCTTCGCGCGATCTTGCCGACCAAGGGGAACATCCCCTTGTAGTTCCCGCGATGATAGGGCGAGTCCGCTTCCAGCGTCGCAATCAAGCGGCGATGCGCCTTGCTCAGCCCGTGATAGGGAACGCTCGGCAGCAGGTGATGCAGCGCATGATAGCGCAGCCCCACCGGCGCCCAGATCGCGGCCAGCGGGGAAGGCGGCGGCACGTTCACGGAATCCAGATATTGCGCCGTCACGGTCATCGCATCTCCCTCATTTTCCCAGAGATGCGCGACCAGCGTGCGAAGCTGGTTGATGACGGTCATGCCCGAATGCACGGCCATATAAATCAGCAACGGCTTCCACCCGAAGGCGAACACGCTGCCCACCAGCGCCAGCGCAAAGACGCAAGCGCCTGCTTCCTGCCATGCCCATTGCCGCGCAAAGTTACCTTCGGGTGCACGGCGGCGATAGGCCGGATTGATCGACAGCGCCGAAAATTCCGCCACCACCTTCTGGCGAAGCGAGGGGATGAGCACGGACAGTGGCGTCAGCACGCCAAAGCGCAGGATCAAGCCAATCGGCGCCAGCGCCGCCACGATGATGAACAGGGGCAGCGACCAAGGCTTCATCAGCGCGAGAGGTAGATATTCCGGATCGTTCGCGGTGCCGTAACGGGTACGGGCATGATGCTGGGTATGCACCTCCTCATACATGAAAGAGGGGATCATCAGCGGGATGCCGACCAGTAGATTCCATGCGAAACGGAAGCCCGGAAGCGCGCCTTCGCGAATATGTGTTAGTTCATGGATGAAGCTCGCCGCGCGATAAAGCGCCAGCATTGCGACCAGCCCGGAAATGACGGCCAACGCCGTGCTGTCAAACAGCACCGCGCCCGCCAGCGCTGCATAGCCCAGCAATGCGGATGCGAGGAAATCTGGCCAGTAAATCGCGGGATTGGCCGTCGACAGCGTGCGCGTCAGTTCGGCGGCGGCGCGCAGCATCGCCGCGTCGTCTGGTATCGGCTTGCGGGCCTGAGCGTCCGGCGTCCGGTGCGCGGCGGCAAGAACAGGGTCATGCACAGTCATGCAGGCGTTCCTAAAACGCAATTGCGCTGAGATCGTGGCAGCAACGTGACATATTCGCCCAGTTGCAGCCATAACGCCACATCCCGTTCGTCTCCGGATGGCGGTAAGTCCCTGATTGACAATCGCCGTCCAACCGTCGAACTGCTCCCCCTTTCTCTCAGTGAAAGCGGTCAGCCGTGGCGTCTCATGATCTGGTGATTTCCCCCGTATCTTCCAAGGGTGAATTGAAGGCATTTGTCGATCTGCCCTGGCAGCTTTACGCTAACGACCCGCACTGGGTGCCGCCGCTCAAGAGCGAGGTCTACGGGATCATAAGCCCCGGCAAGAACCCCTTTTTCGAACATGCCGAGGCGCAATATTTTCTCGCCCGGCGCGGGCAGAAAGTGGTTGGGCGCATCTCCGCCCATTTCGACCGGCTGGCGCTGGCCATGCCGGTGGAGCAGGGCATGGGGCCAGGTACCGGCAATTTCGGCCTGTTCGAAGCCGAGGATGCTGAAATCGGTGCGGCGTTGATTCGGGCGGCGGAAGGCTGGCTGAAGGCCAAGGGCATGACCCGCGTCGTCGGTCCGGTTTCGCTGTCGATCTGGGAAGAGCCCGGCTTGCTGATTCAGGGCTTCGATCATGCGCCCACGGTGATGATGGGTCATAACAGCCCTGCCTATCAGGGGATGATCGAGGGCGCGGGTTACAGCCCGGTCAAGCAGCTTAAGACCTATGAGCTTGACATCACGCAGGATTTTCCGCCGCTGATCCAGCGCATCGTCACATCGGGCGAAAAGAATGCGCGGATTCGCATTCGGCAGGTCGACAAGTCGAAATTCGACGAGGAAGCCGCAATCATCCTGCGTATCCTGAACGATGCCTGGGGCAATAATTGGGGATTCGTGCCGATCACCGATCATGAGGTTGAGCATTTCGGTAAGCAGTTGAAGCCTATCGTGCGTGAAGACCTGATCATGATCGCCGAACTGGAGGGGGAGCCGGTGGCATTCATGATCACGCTGCCCGACCTCAACGAAGCGATCAGGCCTTTGAATGGATCTCTTTTCCCCTTCGGCTGGGCCAAGCTGCTCTGGTGGCTGCGTAATCCGAAGGTCCGCACCATGCGGGTGCCGCTGATGGGCGTGGTGCAGCGGTTGCAGGCGTCGCGCCTCGCCAGCCAGTTGGCCTTCATGATGATCGAATATATCCGCCGGAGCGCGATCACCCGCTATGGGGCCAGCCGGGGTGAAATCGGCTGGGTGCTGGATGATAATCAGGGCATGAACGCCATCGCCGACGCCATCGAGAGCAAGGTGAACAAGGTTTATCAGATATACGAAAAGGCGCTCTGAGGGCCTTTTTCCTGCCTTTCATTTGGAAAGATCCGGCGCGTGGGAATAAACGCCGCGCGCCAGCCATATGCGCGGCATGACGACCCATTTCGCCGACATGCACATATCCCCTTTTCATCGCCCCGGCTGCGCGATCGCTCTTCGTGGAGCGTTGGGCCGACCGCTGCGCGTGGCGCTGTTTTCGGGCAACTATGATTGCGTTCGGGACGGCGCCAATCAGGCGCTCAATCGCCTTGTCGCCTATCTGCTGGATCAATTGGGCGCGCAGGTCCGCATCTATTCTCCCACCGCGCCCCGTAAGGCGTTCGAATCGGTCGGCGACATTTGCTCCGTTCGCTCGCTCAGCATTCCGGGCCGGCCGGAATATCGGCTGGCATTGGGCTTGACCCGCGCCGCAAGGCAGGATCTGGAACAGTTCGCACCCGATGTGATCCATCTTTCCGCGCCCGACTTGCTGGGCCGACAAGCCCAGAAATATGCGCGCCTTCACGGCATTCCGGTGGTCGCCAGCCTGCACACCCGCTTTGAAACCTACCTCGACTATTATCGGCTCGGCTTGTTGCGTCCCGCGGTCGAGCGTTATCTTGATCGCTTCTATAGCGAGAGCGATCATATATTGGCGCCCACGCCGCCCATAGCACAGGATATGGCCGCCGATTTCGGCGCGGGAAAGGTGTCGATCTGGGGCAGGGGAGTCGATCCAGCATCGTTCCGGCCCGGGCTTCGCGACGAAGGCTTCCGCTCCGCGCACGGCTATGCGCCCGATGATGTGATCCCGCTGTTCTTCGGGCGGCTAGTGCTGGAAAAGGGGTTGGGCATCTTTGCCGAGACTGTCGCCCAGGTACGCGCGTGCGGACATGATGTGCGGCCCCTGATCGTCGGTGAAGGCCCGGCACGGGGCTGGCTGGCGGAACGGATGCCCAACGCCACCTTCATGGGCCATTTGTCGGACGAAGCGCTGGGCCGCGCCGTGGCCAGCGCGGACCTGCTCATCAACCCCAGCGTTACCGAAGCCTTCGGCAACGTCAATTTGGAGGCGATGGCATCCGGTCTTGCTGTCGTGTCCGCTGATGTCGCCAGCGCGGCGGCGCTCATTGCCCAAGGCCGGACGGGATTGCTGGCTCCGGCTGGCGATGTGGCGGCCTATGTGGAGGCAGTCATCGAACTGGTGACGGACAGGGAGAAGCGGCTGGCGATTGGCGCCGCGGCAGCGGAGGCGGCGGCGTGTCATCGCTGGGCGGATGTTCTGGAGGATGTCGCGCGCGCATATTGCCATGTTCTCCACATCCCGCTTGCCGTGCCGGTGGGACAGGCGGCATGATGGGCATATGAGGGACAGGACAGGCGATCATCCCGACATCACCGCCGATCTGCGCGCTATGCGCCGCTATGCCCGTTCGCTGACGCGTGACGATCAGGATGCGGATGATGTGGTGCAGGATGCGCTGGTCCGCGCCATCGAACGGAGTGCGACCTACCAGCCTGAACGCCGCCGCCGTCCCTGGCTGCTCGCCATCGTCCACAATGTCTTCCTGTCGGCCAAGCGGCGCGAAGCGGCAGAAGCGCGGCGCAACGGCCGTTTTGCCGAAACGATGGTGGACCGGATCGACCCGGCGCAGGAAGAACATGCGCGGCTGGCTGAAATCGCCCGCGACTTTGCCGCCTTGCCGGACGCGCATCGCGCGGTGCTGCACCTGATCGGGGTGGAGGGGTTGAGCTATCAGGAAGCAGCCGCCGCGCTGGATGTGCCTTTGGGCACGGTCATGTCACGGCTCTGGCGCGCTCGCGCGGCTTTGCGGCGGGATGAGAAGGAACGGCAGCAACATGGACCCGGCCTACGCCTGGTGGGAGGACGAGATGACTGACGATCCGATCGATCTGGAGATCAACGCCTATGTCGACGGTCAGCTCGATCCCGACCGGCGGTTCGCGGTGGAAACGCATTTGTCGCGTCATCCGGTGCGTGCGGCGCAGGTGATGGATGACCTCAGCGTTCGCAGCGCGCTCGCCCTGCTGACGTGGGATGCAAGCCCGGTGAAGGGCGAGGGGAAGAAGCCGCTGGCCGCGCAGTTGAACCCGCGCCGCAAATCCTTGTGGCGCCGCGCAGTTCCGCTTGGGGCGTCTTTCGCGGGAGTTGCGGCGGCGGCAACTGGTTTCGCCGTCATCACCGAAGGGCCGCCGGGCTATGTAAATTATGCGGTCACCTCTCACCGCATCGCCATGTTGCGGGCGCATATGGATTCACAGGCTGAAACCACGCATTTCGATTCGCAGGAAATCGCTTTGCGAACTCGCATCGCCATGCCCAAATTCCCGCAGGACTGGCATGTGACCGACGTGCAGCTTTTTCCGACGAACAAGGGGCCAGCGCTGTTGGTCGCGGTGCGGACGGAGGGGGGGCAGAAGCTGTCGATCTTCGCCGTGCGGGAAAAGACCGACGCGCCCGAGCGTCCCGATGCCATCCGCGAAGGCGAGCAATCGGTGGCCTATTGGCGGCGCGGCGACATGTCATATGCCTTGACCGGCGAGGAAGAGCCGGGCGCGATCGACGCTACCGCCGAAGCACTCGCCCAGCATCGGTCCTGACAGAATCCGTCAGGCGGCGAAAGCCGGTTCCGCCAGCGCCTCGCCATGGTCACGAATCGCGCGGGGCCATGGGGCGCAGGCAGCTTCGAACGCGCTTTTGTCCTTCGCATAGAGCGCACGCATCGCTGCCTCATAACCCGGCCGGTCGCCCGCCATCACGGTAAGGAAATGATAGGCTGCATCCATGGCGGCGCGGGGCGATGGGCTACCCACGCTATCCTTGCGCGCTGCTTCGACCAGCCGCCGCAAGGTGGCGGAAGCGCCGCCCGGTTGCGCCGCCAGCCATTCCCAGTGGCGAGGGAGGAGGGTTATTTCACGCGGTTGCACGCCCAGTCTGGGACGCCCGCGCCCGCGCGGTGCCTCCGCGACGGGACCGCGCAGGTCGATATCCACCTGCCGCCCCGTCACATCGTCGAACAGCAGGATATTCTGTGCGTCCTTGCCCATGGCGTTGAGGGCGGCGCGTATCTCCTCCTCATCGCCCGTCGCGATCCATGTTTCGTCCGCAAAGGCCGTCAATGTGCGTGTCATGCCGATCTCCTTCGGCATGCTATTTATTATCCGGGTATTATTTAGTCAATATGATCCGGGTAAAATATCAGATCCGTAGCTCTACCCACGTCGGCGCATGGTCGCTGGCTTTTTCCCGCCCCCGGAATTCCTTGTCCACCTGAGCATCGATCAGGCGGTCCGCGGCGGTGGGGCTGAGCAGAAGATGGTCGATGCGAAAGCCCGCATCGCGCGGCCAAGCGTTCATCTGGTAGTCCCAGAATGTCCAGACACCCCCGGCAGGATGGCGGCTGAGAATCGCGTCGGTCCACCCATCGCCCAGCAGGCGGCGATAGGCGGCGCGGCTTTCCGGCTGCATCAGCGCGTCATTGGCCATCGCCTTTACGGAATAGACGTCCCGGTCGCGCGGAATGACATTATAGTCGCCCGCGAGGATAGCGGGTATTTCCTCCGCCCAGATCTGAGCCGCGCGGTCACGCAGCCTTTTCATCCAGCGCAGCTTGTAATCGAACTTCGGGCCAGGCTGCGGATTGCCGTTGGGCAGGTAGATGCTGGCGACGCGCACGCCCTTCACGTTCGCTTCGATATAGCGGCTATGTTCGTCCTCCGGCTCGCCATCAAGGCCGCGCCGGACTTCAACGGGCGTTTCCCCGCGCGCGAGGATGGCGACGCCGTTGAAGCCTTTCTGCCCGTGCCAGATCGCGCCATAGCCCGCATCCTCTATATCCTTCACAGGGAAGGTTTCGTCGGATGTCTTGATCTCCTGAAGGCAGGCGATGTCGGGCCGCGTTTCGTCCAGCCACTCCAGCAGACGCGGCAAGCGCGCCTTGATCCCATTGATGTTGAAAGTGGCGATGCGCATGGCGGTGACTCCTCGCCAGCCTCCCTAAAGAGAAGAAACGCCCTTGGCTATCAGATCGAAAAGCTGGTGCCGCAGCCGCAGCCGGCGGTGGCGTTGGGGTTCGTCACCTTGAACGCCGCGCCGCCCAGATCGGACACGAAATCGACCGCGGCCCCACGCACCAGGTCGATGCTGACATCATCGACGACCAGCGTCACGCCATCCCGCTCCGCCGTCAGATCGCCCGTTTCCACCGCATCGGCTAGGCCGAAGCGGTATTGGAAGCCTGAACAGCCGCCGCCTTCCACGGCAAGGCGCAGGATCGCGGGCTTGCCTTGCTTGGCGGCGATGGCGGCCACGCGAGCGGCGGCGGAGGGTGTCAGATCAATGTCGGCCATGGATGTTAGATAGGAGCAAGCGAAAGGCCCGGCAACCCATGAGCGCCGGGCCTTTGAAAAGCTTATCGGTAAAGCGCGCTTAGTCGGCCGCTTTTTCTTCAGCCTTGGTCGGGCCGCCCATGGCGATCGGCGGCTTGGTGTTCATCGCGATCAGATAGTCGGGACCGGCGACGAAGGGAATTGGATTGATGGCCTGTCCGTCGACGCGGACTTCATAGTGGAGGTGACTGCCGGTCGAACGGCCCGTGGAGCCCATCAGGCCGATGACCTGACCGCGCCGCACATAGCTGTTCGCGGCCACCAACAGCTTCGACATATGGCCGTAGCGCGTTTCCATGCCGTGACCGTGCGAAATCTGGACGAGATTGCCATATCCGCTGGCCCAGCCCGCGCGGCTGATGATGCCGTCGGCAGTGGCGTAAATCGGGGTGCCGATGGGACCGGGGATATCCACGCCCTTGTGCATCCGCGCGCCGCCTTTGAAGGGGTCGGAACGGACGCCGAAATTGGAGGTCAGCGACAGCTTTTCAACGGGACGGCCGGAAGGGATATAGGCAGTCGACTTGGCATTGCCGTCAAGGCGCTGGAGGCTGGTGAAGAGGTTGGAGAAACCGACATCGGAAGGTCCAAGCGGGCTCATGTTGATTTCGGATGCGTCGCCATAAGGGTCGTCATCGTTCGAAGCGTGGGCTGGAACTGCGGCGCACAGTGCGCCTGCGATGCCTGCCCCTCCCATAAACTTGATTGTCTTTATGACAGACAGGAACAAACGCGCTCTACGAGCATTAATCGAACGAATTGACATGCCGACCCCGACTTTTCCCGGAGGCTTATTTGCCTCTCGGCCCTCTCCGTTTGACTTCAAGCGAACTCAATCACCCCGCGATGGATGCAGAGTGCAAATCCCGGCTCATGTTGCAAGCGCGACATAAAAATCACGCGTTAAACCGGCTTGTCGACGCGCCGAGTCGTTGAACGGGGGCTTAACGGGGCCGCGAAAATGCCTTTTCACAAGGATTTGGTAATGATTGGCGGGGTCTACGCCCATTCGCCTTGTCGCGTCGCAAAACCATTTCGTCCCTGCCGCGACATGGCGAATCTCATCTGTCATGATTCGCCCTAACATGCGTGCCGATGCAAAATCGCCGGCTCCCTCGAACCGTTCGATGGTGGCGGGGGTGATGTCGAGCGCGCGGGCTTCCAATACCATCGGCACGATGGCAAGTCGGGCGAGCGCGTCACCCGCCGTCTCGACCGCCGCCTGCCATAGCCCGTCATGGGCGGGCAGCGCGCCGTAAAAGCTGCCCATCTGCCGCAATCGCCGGTCGAGCAAGGCGAAGTGCATGGCTTCCTCCGCGCCGACCTGCATCCAGTCGCCGGTAAAGGCTGTCGGGAATTGCCCGCCGAACCGTCCGATCATATCGAAGGCAAGGTCGATGGCGACGAACTCGATATGAGCGAGCGCATGGAGCATGGCGATCCGCGCCCGCTCCGATCCGATCTTGCCGCGCCGGGGCATCTGATTGGGCGGTAGCAGTTCCGGCACAGCCGGGCGCGCGGGGCGATCGGGCATCGCGGCATCGAAGCGATGTGCCAACTGCCCCAGCCGCCACGCTCGCGCGACGGCCCGCGCCGCCATCAGCTTGTTGCGGGGATCGGGCGTCAGCAGCACATGCGCGCAAGCCGTGCCCACGCTGTCGATGGCAACGGGCAGGGTCAAAGCGCCTTCGCGGCCTCCAGCACATCGGTGGCATGGCCTTTTACCTTCACCTTGGGCCAGACGCGGACGACCTTGCCATCCGAGCTGATCAGGAAGGTGGACCGCTCGATCCCCATATACTTACGGCCATAGAGTGATTTTTCGACCCATGTGCCGAACGCCTCGCAAGCCGAGCCCGGCTCGTCGGAGGCGAGCGTCACGGTGAGGCCATATTTGTCCGCGAATTTCTTGAGCTTTGCGGGCTTGTCCTTCGAAATCCCGACCACAGGCACGCCGAGCGTTGCGAAATCCGTGCCTAGTTCGGTGAAATCCTTTGCCTCATTGGTGCAGCCGGGCGTGTCCGCCTTGGGATAGAAATAGACGACTACCGGCTTGCCCCGATAGCGTGTCAGCGTGAAATCCGCGCCGTCCGCATCCTTCAGCGCCACGTCGGGCGCGCTGTCGCCTTGTTCCAGCATCATGGCTTCTCCTCGAATGGCGCGGCGAGCGCATTCCATGTGTCGCGCACGCTTTGCCGCGCATGGGCGTAGCTGTCCAGCAGCGCGCCCCAGCTTTCCATCCCGCAGGCCCGCGCCACCAGTTCCCGGCTTGCCTCACGCGGTTCGGTCGATTTGGGCGAAACGAGCCGCGACACCACCAGATAGCGTGTGATGAGGTCATGCGCGGCGATCAGGTCGCTGGGGAGGTGCCCGGCCTCGACGAGTTCGGCCAGCGCCTTGCCCAGATCGGGATCGAACGCCATGCCGTGGCGGAATTGTGAGATGTGGATCAGGAACTCCAGGTCGACAAGGCCACCCGACACCAGTTTTACATCCATCTCGCCGACCGGCGGCTTATGCTTTACAATGTCGGCCCGCATTTTCACCGCATGGCGCGCCAGATCGTCGAAATCGCGTGGCCGCTCCAGCGTTTCGGCGAGGATGGCGTTCAATGCTTTGCGGGCTTGCGGGGAGCCGAAGACTGGCCGCGCGCGGGTGAGCGCCAGATGCTCCCAGTCCCAGGCATCCTCCCGCTGATATTTGGCGAAGCTATCGAGGCTGACGGCCAGCAATCCCTGTGCGCCCGAAGGGCGCAACCGCGTATCGACTTCGTAAAGCGGCCCGGCAGCGGTGGAGACAGACAGTGCGTTGGTGATGCGCTGTCCCAGCCGATTGAAATATTGCGTCGCGCCCAGGGGTTTCGGCCCGTCCGATTCCGTCATGAAATCGCCGGTGAACAGGTAAACGAGGTCGAGGTCCGACGCATGGGTCAGCACCCCGCCGCCCATGCGCCCCAGCGCGATGATCATGAGTTCGCCGCCGGGCACCTTGCCGTGCTGCGCTTCGAATTCCGCGGCTGTGGCTGCGCCCAGCGCCTCGATGGCGGCTTCCGCCACACGGGCATAGCCGCGCCCGACTTCCAGTGGATCGCTGCCCCGAACGATCTGCGCGCCCAAGGCAAAGCGGCGGTCGCCTACCCGTTGCCGCACCCGGTCGAGCAGCATCTGGTAATCCTCGCCCGGTTCAAGCTGTGCGAATTGCTGCGCGAGCACCTCCACCGATGGCGGCGGGTCGAAAGCTGAGGTGTCGATAAGCCCGTCGAGTAATTCCGCCCGCCGTCCCAGCGCATCGGCCAGCGTGGGTGCATGGCTCAATATCTCCGCCAGCAATTCGACCAGGCCGGGCCGCGCGGCCAGCAGCTTGAAGAAGTTGATGGCGCTCGGCAGCCGCCCGATCATGTCGTCCAGCCGGTTGAGCGCCCGGTCGGGGTCCGGCGCCTTGGCGAGCGTCCGCATCAGGCCGGGCAGCAATTCTTCCAGTGCTTCTCGCGCCGGGGCGCTGCGTAGCGCACGGATCGTGCCGCTGCGCCAGCGGGTTATGCGGGCAAAGGGTGTCTCCGCATCGGCAAAGCCCATCTCGCTAAGCTGTGACTTGAGCTTTTCCTCGTCATGGGACAGGTCCGCCTTGTCCTGCTCAGGGGTCAGCCTGTCATAATTGCGCCCCACCCACTCCACATCGGGGCGCAACAGGTCCAGCAGCGCCGCGCCATCCTCCAGACCATGCAGCCGCGCCACATTGTCCAGGGCTTCGGCTTGTTTGGGAAGTTCATGGGTCTGCCGGTCCTCGACCATCTGCAAGCGATGCTCAATGGTGCGGAACAGGACATAGGCTTCGTCCAGTCGGGCCGAAATCTCCGGCTCGAACACGCCCGCCTGCGCTAGCGCGGCCAGCGCCTCGCGGGTATTGCCGGACCGTAGCGCCGGATTGCGCCCGCCATGGATGAGTTGGTGTACCTGCGCGAAAAACTCCACCTCGCGGATGCCGCCGCGTCCGCGCTTCAGATCATAGCCAGGCCCGAAGGCCTGCCCCTGAGCATAATGATCGCGGATGCGCTGGGAAATATCGGTGATTGCGTCAATGGCGCTGAAATCGAGGCTCCGCCGCCACACGAAGGGCCGGATCGCCTGCATGAAATAGTCGCCCAGCGCAATGTCGCCCGCTGCTGGCCGAGCGCGGATGAAGGCGGCCTGCTCCCACCCCAAAGCGGTCGATTCATAATATCCGATGGCTGCTTCCACCGGTAACGCGATGGGCGTCGCCTCGGGGGAGGGGCGCAGCCGCAGATCGACGCGAAAAACATAGCCGTCCCCATCCCGCGCCGTCAGCAATTCGCTCATCCGCCGGCCAATGCGGACGGCGGCGTCGGCTACATCTTCGCGCTCGCCATGGGGCAGGGTTGTGGGGTCGTAGAGCAGGATCGGGTCGATATCCGACGAATAATTCAGTTCCCTGCTGCCATGCTTGCCCAAAGCCAGCACAACGAAGCCGCGCCGTTCCGCATCGGGATAGCGTTCCGCCATGGCCGTCTGCAGCGCTTCCTCCAGTGCTTCGTCGGCGAAGTCGGACAAGGTGCGCGTCACCCGGTCCAGCCCCCATGCGCCGGAAAGGTCCGCCGCGGCTGTCACCAGCGCCAACGCACCGCGCCGCCGCCGCAGCGATCGCGTTACATTGTCGTCGCCTTCCGCTACGGCGCGCGCGGCCCCCATCGCGGCGTCATAATCGCCGGTGGCCAAAATCTCCGTCACCGCCGGAAAGCGATCCATCAGCCGCGCCAGAAAGGGCGAATGCGCTCTTATCCGTGCCTCCAAGTCGGCCCAATCTTTTGCCATATCTTCTCCCATGGGCACAGCCTATCGCGTCCGCTTGCGATGAAATCCAGAAACTTTTGTGCGGCCTATCCGTTCTTCAGGTCATGGATTTGCATCGCAAAGCGACTGGCCGATCGGCGAAGGACCTTACACCGGGACGCGGCGGAATGGTGACTATCGGCTTGCCTTCTCCTGACGAGGGCATCGGCAGAGCATTGCGTTCAGTCTATTGCCCAGTGATGCAGGATGGGTTGCCCGACGATATGCTCGCGTTGCTGGCGCAACTGGATCGGCATTAAGGCTGGTCCTTGATCGAACGGGACAGGCCGCGCTTTCTCACCTCTCGGATCGCATATCTTGTTTACATTTTCCTATAATATCGTGTCCCGCAGATTTCGTGGGAAGCATGTCGCATGATCTACAAGGCATTTGCCGCCGCCACATTGGTGCTGGCGCTTCTGATCGGACTGATGGCGGATCGCCTGACTCCGTCCCGCGTCCCCGCGGAGAGCCATGCCGTGCCTGCACCAGTTGTTAGCGAAACGCCCCCTTATGTCAGCGCGCCTCCGGTGGAACAGGAAATCGCGCCTTTGGATGCCACGCCCGCTCACATGCCCGCTTTCGGTCAGCCCATGCCCGGATCGGATACGCCTAGCCTCAGACCCGGCGACGGTCTGCCCGGAGCGTCAATCCCGCCTGCTCCCCAGAATGACGAGGAAGCCAAAGGGACGGACGCCGAAACCCCCGGTTAAGCGCCCCGCCCGAAAGTGTCGCACTGGGCGGGATCGCCACTGTCCAGTCCGCGCCGCAGCCATTCCATCCGTTGTTCGCTGCTGCCATGGGTGAAGCTTTCGGGGACCGGTCGCCGTCCAGCCGCCTTTTGCAACGTATCGTCGCCGATTGACTGGGCCGCCTTCATTCCTTCCTCCAGGTCGCCGGCTTCCATGAGGCCGGTGCGCTTGGCCCACACGCCTGCATAGCAATCCGCCTGCAATTCGACGCGGACTTGCAACGCATTGCCCTGCGCCTCGCTGACGGCGCGCTGCTGCTTGTTTACCTGGCCCAGAGTGCCTTCCAGATCCTGCACATGATGGCCCACCTCATGCGCGATGACATAGGCTTGCGCGAAATCGCCCGGTGCGCCGAAGCGCTGCTGCAATTCGGTGAAGAAGTCCGTATCCAGATAGACTTTCTGGTCGTTCGGGCAGTAAAATGGCCCCATCGCGCTTTGCGCGGCACCGCAGCCAGACGTGCCGGCCTGGCTGTAGAAAGAGAGGATGGTGGGCTGATATTTCTGTCCCGATTCCTGGAAAACCTGCCCCCAGACCCGCTCGGTCGATCCCAGCACCTTCAGTGACCAATGCTGGATGTCGCTTAGCTGCTTGGGATCGCTGCTGGCAGGTGCGCTTTGCTGCTGAGGGGCGATCCCGCCGCCGCCCAGCAAATTGAGCGGATTGACCCCCATGACCGCCAGGATGATGAGCACCACGACGATCCCGCCGCACCCGAAGCGGCTGCCGATCAGCGGCAGCAACATGCCCAGGCCGCCGCCCAGGCCCCCGCCGCCAAAACCGCCGGAACGGCCGTCCTGTACCTCGAAATTGGAGCTTTCCTGTTCGTCGTCCAGCCGCATCGCATCCTCGTTTCTGCGCGTCTGCTCCTTTGCCTACGCGATTTAGGGGAAGGTGGAAACTGTCCTGAAAACACCATGGGAGGAATCCGACTAGATTCTTACGGGAGATTAAGTTGGAATGATGGTCGCAAAGACTATATTGCACTGCGACATGGCTGATAGTGAACCGGAATCCCCTTCGTCCCGCCCCCGGCGGCGTACCGCGCCCCTGCCGCTTCCCCAGCAGGTTGCATTGCTGTTGCAGGGCGGGGGGGCACTCGGCTCCTTTCAGGCGGGCGTCTATGATCGGCTCGACGGGCTGGGGATCGACGTCACTTGGGTCGCGGGCATTTCTATCGGTGCGGTCAATGCCGCGATCATCGCGGGCAATCCGCCGCACCGCAGGCTGAGTCGCCTCAAGAAATTCTGGCTGACCGTGTCGGGCGGCATGCCTAATGTCATCCTGCCCGAAATCGACCATATCCGCGAATTCGCGCATCTGATGGCGGCGGGCACGGTCGCTGGTTTCGGCGTGCCGGGCATGTTCCGCCCCCGCCTTTGGCCTGCGCCGCTGATGCCCGAAGGGACGCCGGGCGCGATCAGTTTTTACGACAGCGCGCCATTGAAGGATATGCTGGACGCCTGCGTCGACTGGGACCTTCTGAATGACGGCCCGGTGCGGCTTTCGGTCGGCGCGGTGGACGTAGAAAGCGGCAATTTCGCTTATTGGGATACGCGCGGCCCCGGCGGCAATTCCACCCGCATCGATGCGCGTCATATCATGGCGTCGGGCGCCCTGCCGCCTGGCTTGCCGCCAGTGGAGATCGACGGGCGCTGGTATTGGGACGGCGGCATCGTGTCCAACACGCCGCTGGCCCATGTACTTGACCATCAGACCGACGATATGCTGGTGTTTCAGGTGGACCTGTTTCCTGCCGCCGGACCGATGCCGCGGCAGATCACCGACGTTTATTCCCGCACCAAGGATATTCAATATTCCAGCCGCACCCGGCAGGTGACGGATCAATATCTGCGCCTGCGCCGCGAACATGGAGCGATGCGCGCCTTGCTCGACAAACTGCCGCCGGAATTGCAGAACGACCCTGATGCCCGCCGGCTGCGCGACATGCTGGATTGCGGATCGGTGAACATCGTCCATCTGATCTATCGCAGCCGCAATTGGGAAAGCGGCGCGCGCGACTTCGAGTTTTCGCGCCCCACCATGCTCGACCATTGGAGTCAAGGCCGGGAAGCCGTGGAGGAAGTGATGCATAAGGGCGACCTGATCGCCCGCAACATCATGGACGGCAAAAGCGCTACCTTCGACCTCGACGCCCCCGATCACCTCAAGGAGAAAAAGGCATGAGTAAGTCCCTCGCCGGAAAGACCGCCCTTATCACGGGTTCCACATCGGGCATCGGCCTCGCTTATGCCAAGGCGTTGGCAGGGGAGGGCGCGAATGTCGTCATCAACGGGTTTGGCGATGCGGATGCGATTGAGAAGGAGCGGCAGGGGCTGGAGACGCTCTCCGGCGCCAAGGCGCTCTATTCCGGCCATGACCTGACCAAGGTCGACCAGATCGAAGCGATGATGAAGGATGCGGCGGGCGCCTTTGGCGGCGTCGACATCCTCATCAACAATGCCGGGATGCAGCATGTAGCCCCGGTGGAGGAATTTCCGCTCGACAAATGGGATCTCATCATCGCGCTGAATCTGAATGCGGCCTTCCATACGACGCGGCTGGCCATTCCCTGGATGAAGTCGAAGAAATGGGGCCGCATCATCCAGACCGCATCGGCTCATTCGCTGACCGCATCGCCCTTCAAGAGCGCCTATGTGACTGCCAAGCACGGCCTTGCGGGCTTCACCAAGACGGTGGCGCTGGAAACGGCGACCTGCGGCATCACCGCCAACTGCATTTCGCCCGGCTATGTCTGGACGCCGCTGGTGGAAAACCAGATTCCCGACACGATGAAGGCGCGGGGCATGACCCGCGAGCAGGTGATGAACGACGTGTTACTCGCGGGCCAACCAACCAAGCAGTTCGTGACCGTGGATCAGGTCGCCGCCATGGCGCTGTTCCTGTGCAGCGACGCCGCCGCTAATATCACCGGCGCCAACATGAGCATCGACGGCGGCTGGACCGCGCAATAAGCGACGCCTTCACTCCCCCTTCCGCTGGCGGGAGGGTGGGGAGGGTGGGGCCTTCGTTCTGTGGCGTGAAATCTTCGCCATCTTCCGCCTTCGTTAATGCCTTGTGGAAATGACCCAGCTATAGGGCGATGAACAGCGCATCTTTCTCTTCACGGGGCTTTCACATCCATGTGCGGTATTATCGGGATCATCGGCAGGGACGACGTGGCGCAGCGGCTGGTGGACGGCCTGCAGCGCCTGGAATATCGCGGCTATGACAGCGCGGGCGTCGCCACCGTCCATGACGGCCTGATCGACCGCCGCCGCGCCGAGGGAAAGCTCGTCAATCTGGTGAAGGTGCTGGCGGATGCGCCGCTCCCCGGCACCATCGGCATCGCCCACACCCGCTGGGCCACCCATGGCGCGCCGACCACCAGCAACGCCCATCCCCATGCCACGCGCGAAGTCGCCCTCGTCCACAATGGCATCATCGAGAATTTCAAGCCGTTGCGCGAGGAACTGATCGCGCGGGGCCGCGTCTTCGACAGCCAGACCGACACGGAAGTCGTCGCCCATCTGGTCAGCGAACTGGTCGAGCAGGGCGCATCGCCCCAGGAAGCTGTCGAACAGGTACTCCCCCGCCTCCACGGCGCCTTTGCACTGGCCATCCTGTTCCGCAGCCATCCCGACATGCTGATCGGGGCGCGCCTCGGATCGCCGCTGGTCGTCGGCTATGGCGAGGGGGAAACCTATCTGGGTTCCGATGCCCTCGCACTCGCGCCGCTGACCCAGCGCATCGCCTATCTGGAGGAGGGCGACTGGGTCGTCGTCACCCGCGACGGCGCGGAGATCTTCGACAAGGACAACAATCCCGTCGAGCGTCCCGTCACCATTTCCGGCGTTACCGGCGAGCTGATCTCCAAGGGCAATCACCGTCACTACATGCTCAAGGAGATTTACGAGCAGCCGGTGGTCGTGGCGCAAACGCTGCGTTCCTACTTGCGCCGCATGGAGGATCAGGTGTCACTGCCGGTCCCCGATTTCGACCTGAGCGCGATCCGCCGCGTCACGATCGTCGCTTGCGGCACCAGCTTTTATGCGGGCATGGTCGCGAAATACTGGTTTGAGCAGTTCGCCCGCGTCCCCGCCGACATCGACGTGGCGAGCGAGTTCCGCTACCGCGCGCCGGTGATGGAGGATGGCGGGCTGATGATCGTCATCAGCCAGTCAGGTGAAACCGCCGACACGCTAGCCGCCCTGCGCCACGCCCGGGCCGAGGGGCAGAAGATCGCCGCCGTCGTCAACGTGCCGACCAGCACCATGGCGCGGGAGGCGGACCTGCTGCTCCCCACCCATGCAGGGCCGGAGATCGGCGTCGCCTCGACCAAGGCGTTCACCTGCCAGCTTGCGGTTCTGGCTGCCTTCGCCGCCAATCTCGCCCGCGCCAAGGGACGGCTGGACGAAAAGGCGGAGAAAGAACTGGTCCGCCACCTCGCCGAAGCGCCTGCGGCCCTGAACGCCGCATTGGCCTATGATGAATCGATAGAGGCGATGGCGCATCTGATCGCGGGCGCGCGCGACGTGCTCTATCTGGGGCGCGGACCGGATTATCCGCTGGCGCTGGAAGGGGCGCTGAAGCTCAAGGAGATCAGCTACATCCACGCCGAAGGTTATGCCGCTGGCGAGATGAAGCATGGCCCGATCGCGCTGATCGACGATCAGGTGCCGGTGATCGTCCTGGCGCCCAGCGGGCCGCTCTTTGAAAAGACCGTCAGCAATATGCAGGAGGTGCAGGCGCGCGGTGGCAAGGTCGTGCTGATTTCCGATTATGACGGCGTGCAGGCGGCGGGGGAGGGATGCATCGCGACCATCACCATGCCCAAGGTCCACCCGCTGATAGCGCCGATGGTCTATGCCGTGCCGGTGCAGTTGCTCGCCTATCATGTCGCCGTGGCCAAGGGCACGGACGTTGATCAGCCGAGGAACCTTGCAAAATCCGTCACCGTCGAATGAGGATCAGTGCAGTTCGGTAAAGTCGTAACGGTCGCGCACGCGGGCGTTGAAAAAGCGGCCCTTTGATGGCGCAACTCGCATCCGTTCGACGATTTCTTCCGGCACGTCGAAATAGCGGTAGCGGCGGCCGCTGACGAACAGGATGTCGAGCGCATGGGCGCTGGCGTCATAGTCGAAGCGGTGGATGACGGTCGACGGCATGAAACGTCAACCGTCTGCTCAAGAACGGGTTCCTCAGCCGCCGCCCGGCGCATTGTGCCCGCCCGCCGGGACCGGCCCGCCGCTGGGCGCATGGGCGTGGTCGGGATTGCTGTCCCAGTCGATATGATAGAGATCGAACCGCCGGTCGCGCAGGTTCCTGACCGTGCCCTCCGCCCGCGCCCAGCTCAGGTCCGCGAGGTTCACGTCCGCCATCGTCAGCGTCTCCACATTTTCCGTCGATTCCGCCGCGATCCCGTCGCGCGCGAAGGGCAGGTCGCAGGGTGTCAGGATCGCGCTCTGGGCATATTGGATGTCCATATTGTCGACATTGGGTAGATTGCCGACATTGCCCGACATGACCACATAGCACTGGTTTTCGATTGCCCGCGCCTGACAGCAATAGCGCACGCGCATATAGCCTAGACGGCTGTCGGTGCAGAAAGGGACGAAGATGATGCGCGCGCCCTGATCCACTAGCCGCCGCGCCAGTTCTGGAAACTCGCTGTCGTAGCAGATCAGCACGCCGATGGGGCCGCAGTCGGTCTGGATCACGTCCAGCGCATCGCCCCCCTTGATGTTCCACCAGAAGGCTTCGTTGGGCGTGGGATGGATCTTTTCCTGCCGGTGCAGCGATCCATCGCGTAATGCCACATAGGCGATGTTCTGGATGTCACCATCCTCGGCGCGTGTCGGATGGGAGCCACCGATGATGTTGATATTATATTCCAGCGCCATCCGCTCCAGCTCCTTGGTCAGGCGCGGCGTGTAGCTGGTCAGCCGGTCGATGGCCTCGATAGGCGCCAGCTTCTTCGTCTCATAGGAAAGGAGGGGCAGGGTGAAGAGTTCGGGAAAGACGATGAAGTCCGACCGATAATCCGCCGCTACGTCCACGAAATATTCGATGTTCCGGATGAATTCGTCGAAATCCTTCACCGCGCGCGCCTGTAGCTGACAGGTGGCGAGGCGGACGCCCTCCACCCCGCGCGGTACCCGCATTTCGGGCGCTTCGTCG
The DNA here is from genome assembly GCF_001456115.1 of Sphingobium baderi. Classification (NCBI taxonomy): domain Bacteria; kingdom Pseudomonadati; phylum Pseudomonadota; class Alphaproteobacteria; order Sphingomonadales; family Sphingobiaceae; genus Sphingobium; species Sphingobium wenxiniae. The sequence continues at coordinate 1,713,787 of NZ_CP013264.1, forward strand.
GGGTCGACATAGGGGTTGCGCCAGACCAGATGCGCGGCGTGGCCCGCCGATTGCTTGTCTTCGGGGAGGTAGTTTTCGAGAACGCCCAGCGGCTCGAACTGGTTCTTGAGCTGGAAGCTGATGACCTGATCGCGCAGCTTGCCAGTGACGACTTTGTCCAGATAATCCGTAGGGCCCTCGACCCGCCGCCGCGCGCGGGCATAGCCCGGCATCCGCCCTGCGATGACGATGCCGTGCAGATCCAGTTCCTCGGCCAGTTCCTTCCGCTCGTCATAAAGCCGTTGGCCGATCCGCAAGCCCCGCAGCTTGGGGTCCACCGCCATCTCATAGCCGTAAAGCCACTCGCCCGCCGCACTGTGCCGCGTGCCGAAGCCGTTGGCGGTGATCTCCTCCCAGTCATGGGCGGAAAAGGCCATGGTCTTGCTGACCCGCATAGTCGCGCAATAGCCCACGACCTTATTGTCGTAGAGCGCCACGAAGCAGCCCTTTGGGAAGTTGTTGATCTGTCCCCTTATGGTGGCCAGCGAATAGTTGGGCATGCCGGGGTAGACGCGGGCAATCAGCCGCTGGATGGCGCGCACGTCGGCGGGAAGGGCGGCGCGAACCTCAAGGCGTTTGCGGGCTGTGCTCGTCATTGTGTCGCTCCCTGGTCATGGAAAAGGCGGCGCTGGTGTCCAGCGCCGCCCTCATTCCGTTTCCGTATTGAAAGCCTGAGAAGGCGATCAGTTCCACTTGCCCATTTCGGCTTCGAGGTTGACGCGGATCTGTTCGAAGAACTGTTCCGTCGTCATCCATGCCTGATCCGGGCCGATCAGCAGTGCCAGATCCTTGGTCATCGCGCCGTCCTCGACGGTCTTGATGCAGACCCTTTCCAGCGTTTCGGCAAAGCGCGTGACATCCGGTGTATCGTCGAACTTGCCGCGGAAGGACAGACCCTGCGTCCAAGCGAAGATCGAGGCGATCGGGTTGGTGGAGGTCGCCTTACCCTGCTGGTGCTGGCGATAGTGGCGGGTGACGGTGCCGTGCGCTGCTTCCGCTTCGATCGTCTTGCCGTCGGGCGACATCAGGACGGAGGTCATGAGGCCGAGCGAACCGAAGCCCTGCGCCACCGTGTCGGACTGCACGTCGCCGTCGTAATTCTTGCAGGCCCAGACGAACTTGCCGCTCCACTTGAGGGCGGAAGCGACCATGTCGTCGATCAGGCGATGTTCGTAGACGATACCGGCCGCTTTGAACTTGTCCGCGAATTCCGCATCGAACACTTCCTGGAACAGGTCCTTGAAGCGGCCGTCATAGGCCTTGAGGATGGTGTTCTTGGTCGACAGGTAGAGCGGCCATCCACGGTCGAGCGCATAGTTCATGCTGGCCTTGGCGAAATCGCGGATCGATTCGTCAAGGTTGTACATGCCCATGGCGACGCCGGAGGAAGGGAAGTTGAACACATCATATTCCAGTTCCTTGCCGTCGGTGCCGACCCACTTCATGGTCAGCTTGCCGGGTCCGGGGACGCGGAAATCGGTGGCGCGATACTGGTCGCCAAAGGCGTGGCGGCCAACGACGATCGGGTCGGTCCAGCCCGGCACCAGACGGGGCACGTTGCGGATCACGATGGGTTCGCGGAACACCACACCGCCCAGGATGTTGCGGATGGTGCCGTTGGGCGACTTCCACATCTGCTTCAGATTGAATTCCTCGACGCGCGCTTCGTCGGGGGTGATGGTGGCGCATTTCACGCCGACGCCATATTCCTTGATCGCGTTCGCGCAATCGACGGTGATCTGGTCGTTCGTCTCGTCGCGCTTCTGGACGGAAAGATCGTAATATTTAAGGTCGATGTCCAGATAAGGAAGGATGAGGCGCTCGCGAATCCACTCCCAAATGATCCGCGTCATCTCATCGCCATCGATTTCAACGATCGGGTTCTTGACCTTGATCTTCGCCATGCGCCTGTTTCGCTTTCTTCGCTTTGGATGGAATTTCGGACTCGCCCTAGGGAATGCGGCGGCAATGTTCAACCCGCCCGATTGCCCTTGCGAGGCAGGATCAATTCATCTGTCTGGCCGCTTCAGGCCATCGGGCGTTGTCACTGCCCTTGTCTCTCCCTAAAGACGGCTTATGGAAAATGACGAACTGACGGTCGCACTGGGCGGCAATGTGAAATGGCGCTTTCCCTCCGTGCATCCCGAAGGCGTGAAATTCGGCCTGATTGCCGCGGCGATCACCGGCGTTCTCTTTCTGCTGGGCTGGGAAATAGCGGGTTGGCTTATGGTCATCGTGACCATGTGGGTGCTGGCTTTCTTTCGCGATCCGGTCCGCGCCGTGCCGCAGGATAAAAATGCGATCGTCGCGCCTGCCGATGGCCTCATTACGCTGATCCAGCGTGTGCCGCCGCCGCGTGAGATGGCCGGGGCGGACGGGCTGGGCGATCAGCCGATGATCCGCGTGTCTATTTTCATGAGCGTGTTCGATGTGCATATCAACCGCACGCCCATTGGCGGGACGGTGAAGGCGGTCGTCTATATTTCCGGGAAGTTCGTGAACGCCGATCTCGACAAGGCGAGCGAGGATAATGAACGCCAGCATATATTGGTCGAGCGGCATGATGGCGTGCGCGTGGGCTTCACCCAGATCGCCGGGCTGGTCGCGCGGCGGATCGTGCCATTCGTGAAGCCGGGCGACATGGTCGCGGCGGGACAGCGCATTGGCCTCATCCGTTTTGGCAGCCGGGTGGATGTTTATCTGCCCGCCGGAACCGCCCCCCGCGTGGTGCTGGGGCAGCGAACCGTGGCGGGCGAGACGATTCTCGGTCAGATGGGGGACATGCGCGTCATCAAGGGTATTCAGCAGTGAAGGGCCGACAATGAGGCAGCGGCGGACCATCCCGCGCGGATTGCGTCGGGGGATCACCCTGCGGATGGTCGCGCCCAACGCCGTGACGGCCATGGCGCTGTGCTTTGGTCTGACCGGCGTGCGCTATGGTATTTCGGGTGAATGGGAGAGGGCGGTGCTCTCCATCCTGTTCGCAGGGGTACTGGACGGGTTGGACGGACGGATCGCGCGTCTGTTGCGGGGCGAGAGCCGCTTTGGCGCGGAATTGGATTCGCTGTCCGATTCGATTGCCTTTGGCGTAGCGCCCGCGCTGATCCTGTATCTCTGGTCGTTGCAGGCCATGCCGAAGTTCGGCTGGATATTCGCCCTCGCCCATGCGCTGTCCTGTGCGCTGCGGCTCGCCCGCTTCAACGCCAATATCGATGCGGACGAACAGCCGCATAAGTCGGCGGGCTTCCTCACAGGCGTTCCGGCACCTGCGGGAGCGGGCATCGCCTTCATGCCCATGTATCTGTGGCTGGTGACGGGAGAGCAGATCTTCCGTGAATGGTATGTGGTCGCGCCCTGGGCGGCCTTCACGGCATTTCTCATGATCTCCAGCATCGCGACCTATAGCTGGTCGGCGCTTCGTCTGCGAAAACGGATAAGGCTGGAAGCGATCGCCTTTGCGGGCCTGCTGGCGGCTTTGTTGATTACCGATCCGTGGTTGACGCTGCTGGTCCTGTGCGCGGGTTATGTCGCGACCATTCCCTTTGGCATATTGTCCTATGCCCGGATCAGGCACCACCATTCAGGTCTTGCTGTCTGACGCCTGCCGCAGGTTCATGCGATTAAGGCGCGGACGGGAAAGGTTTGTATGCTTGAATGACGCCCGCCCGGCACGCGGCGGCGGCTGATTCGCAAACGATAGACCGGGGCTTCCCGTGGGATGGGCTCGAACAGCAAGGCCGCAACCATCTTGTCATGATAAAGCGCGAACATCCCGATGATCGTGGCGACCGCCAACAGGAAAGAAGCGAAGAAAACAACTGCTGCGAAGAGGGTGAACATAAGGCGCTCACTTTCTATCTTGCCATTCGCATGGCCTGATCATGATGACGGCGCAAACGGCCTCGAGCGGCCCTTTGTTCCTGATGTTCTCCATATGTTCCATTTTGATCGGCGCGTCAAGCCCTCTTGCATCTGCGCGCGCGCGCCGGTAAAGGGCCGCCCATTCCACATGGGAATCGCACATATCCGGTGCTGAAGGGCTTCCTTCGGTTCCTGATTCCCAGAGGCATCAACCGGAAGGAGAAAAATTATGGCGGCTCCCGTCGTCACCATGAATCAGCTGATCGAAGCCGGCGCTCACTTTGGGCACCAGACCCACCGCTGGAACCCGCGCATGAAGCCGTATATCTTCGGCGACCGCAACGGCATCCACATCCTCGACCTGTCGCAGACCGTGCCGCTCTTCGCGCGCGCTCTGGACTTCGTGTCGGGCACGGTTGCCGCAGGCGGCAAGGTTCTGTTCGTCGGCACCAAGCGTCAGGCGCAGGAGTCCATCGCCGAAGCCGCGCGCAAGTCGGGCCAGCATTTCGTCAACCATCGCTGGCTGGGCGGTATGCTCACCAACTGGAAGACGATCAGCCAGTCGATCAAGCGTCTGAAGACCCTGGAAGAGAAACTGTCGGGCGATACCCACGGCCTCACCAAGAAGGAAGTGCTTCAGATGACCCGTGAGCGCGAGAAGCTGGAGCTTTCGCTCGGCGGCATCCGCGACATGGGCGGCATTCCGGACGTGATGTTCGTGATCGATGCCAACAAGGAAGAGCTGGCGATCAAGGAAGCCAACACGCTGGGCATCCCGGTCGTCGCGATCCTCGATTCGAACGTCTCGCCCGACGGCATCGCTTTCCCGGTTCCGGCGAATGACGACGCCAGCCGCGCGATCCGCCTCTATTGCGAAGCCATCGCCGCCGCCGCGACCAAGGGCAACCGTGGCGCGCAGCAGGCTGCGGGCGTCGACCTGGGCGCTCTGGACGAGCCCGAGGCCGAAGAGGTCGTCGCGCAGGCCTGATAGCGGTCTTTGAACTGCAAAGTAGACAGGCTAGGGCGCGCTCCACTGGAACGCGCCCTGCCGCTTATTTGGAAACATTGAACTTCAAACTTTAGGAGCCGAAACATGGCCGAGATTACCGCTGCTGCCGTCAAGGAACTGCGCGACCGTTCGGGCGCGGGCATGATGGACTGCAAGAAGGCGCTCGCCGAAACCAATGGCGATATGGAAGCCGCCGTCGACTGGCTGCGCGCGAAGGGTCTTGCCGCCGCGCAGAAGAAGTCGAGCCGTACCGCCGCCGAAGGTCTGGTGGGCGTCGCTGTCGCGGGCACCAAGGGCGTAGCCGTCGAGGTGAACAGCGAAACCGACTTCGTCGCCAAGAATGACCAGTTCCAGGATTTCGTCCGCACCGTCGCTGAAATCGCACTGAAGAGCGGCGCCGCCGACGCCGAAGCGCTGTCGGCGCAGGCGCATCCCGCGGGCGGCACCGTGGCGGAGAAGCTGGTGTCGAACATTGCCACCATCGGCGAAAACCAGACTCTGCGCCGCGTTGCCCGGCTTGAAGTAAGCCAGGGCGTCGTCGTTCTCTATGTCCACAACGCCGCGGCGCCGGGCCTGGGCAAGATTGGCGTGCTGGTCGCGCTGGAAGGCGATGCGCCGGCCGACGTTCTGGAACCGCTGGGCAAGCAGATCGCGATGCACATCGCCGCTGCCTTCCCGCTGGCTCTGTCGGCGGCTGACATCGATCCGGCACAGCTGGAGCGTGAGCGTGCCATCGCCGCCGAAAAGGCGGCCGAATCGGGCAAGCCTGCCGAAATCGTCGCCAAGATGGTTGACGGCGCGGTAGCCAAGTTCGCCAAGGAAAACGCCCTGCTGTCGCAGCTTTTCGTGATGGACAACAAGACCCCGGTCGCCGATGTCGTTGCCAAGGCGGCGAAGGATGCGGGTGCGTCCATCAGCTTGAAGAACTATGTCCGTTTCCAGCTCGGCGAAGGCATTGAGAAGGAAACGAGCGATTTCGCAGCTGAGGTAGCCGCCGCTGCCGGCGTCGCCTGATCTGGCAGGCCGTTCGGTTCGGGCGACATCGGGAGGCGCGGCTTCTCGACAAGTTCAGGACCAACGCTAAGGAAAGCTTCGGGTCTTAAAACCCCGCTTCACATAATGGCGCGCACTGCCTAAGGTGCGCGCCATTTCCTTGCCCGTTTATAGATGGAATATTGCCCCGCATGACACGCCCGCCCTTCAAGCGCATATTGCTGAAACTCTCGGGCGAGGTGCTGATGGGGCAGGGGCAGTTCGGCATCGATCCCGAAACGGTGGATCGCGTCGCCAGAGAAATCGCGGCGGCCAAGGATGCGGGTTTCGAGCTGTGCGTCGTCGTGGGCGGTGGCAATATCTTCCGTGGCCTTGCAGGCGCGGCCAAGGGGTTCGACCGGGCGAGCGCCGACTATATGGGGATGCTGGCCACCGTCATGAACGCGCTGGCCGTGCAGAACGCGTTGGAAAAGATCGGCTATGACACCCGTGTCCAGTCGGCGATCCCGATGGCGTCGGTCTGCGAATCCTATATCCGGCGCAAGGCCGTGCGGCACATGGAAAAAGGCCGGATCGTCATCTTCGCGGCGGGCACCGGCAGCCCTTTCTTCACCACCGACACCACGGCGGCCCTGCGGGCTGCGGAAATGAATTGCAATGCGCTGTTCAAGGGCACCAGCGTCGACGGCATCTACAATGCCGATCCCAAGAAGGTGCCGGATGCGGCCCGTTATGAGGAAATCAGCTTCGACAAGGTGCTGAACGACAACCTCAAGGTCATGGACGCAAGCGCCATTGCGCTTTGCCGCGAAAACAATATTCCCATCGTCGTCTTCAACATCCGCGAAACCGGAAACCTGGCCAAGGTGCTGGCAGGTGATGGCGTCGCGACGATCGTTCAAAATCAGGAGCGCTGAAAACCCATGGCTCAATATGACAAAGCGGACCTTGAGCGCCGTATGGCGGGCGCCATCGAATCGCTTAAAGGGGATCTGGCTGGTTTGCGCACCGGGCGCGCCAATGTGCAGCTTCTCGATCCGGTGACGGTCGAAGTCTACGGCGCGCATATGCCGCTCGGCCAGGTGGCGACCGTCTCCGCGCCCGAACCGCGCATGTTGTCCGTGCAGGTGTGGGACAAGGGCAATGTGGGGCCGGTGGACAAGGCGATCCGTTCGGCGGGCCTTGGCCTCAACCCCATCGTCGATGGTCAGACGCTGCGTCTGCCGATCCCTGACCTGACCGAGGAGCGCCGCAAGGAACTGGCCAAGCTCGCCAGCAAATATGCCGAAGGCGCGCGCGTCGCCGTCCGCAATGTTCGCCGCGACGGCATGGACAATCTGAAAGCTGACGAGAAGAAGGGCGAGATCAGCGAGGACGAACGCAAGCGCAAGGAAACCGAAGTCCAAAAGCTGACCGACAGCGTCATTGCGGACATCGACGCGGCTGCGGCCTCCAAGGAGAAGGAAATCCTCGGCCGTTGAGCCGAGGCCCTTGTCGTCCGTGACTCGCGCGAGCATCCTATCCTGATGGCAAGCCAGGCCCAGCCCGATCTTCATCCATCCGGTCCTGCCCATGGCGCGCGCCATGTGGCCATCATTATGGATGGCAATGGCCGCTGGGCGAAGAAGCGCCTGCTTCCTCGTATCGCGGGGCATCGCGCCGGGGTGCAGGCGGTGCGCCGCGTTGCGCGCGCGGCACGGGAGCTAGGGCTGGAATGTCTGACGCTCTATGCCTTCTCGTCGGAAAACTGGAAACGGCCCGCGCATGAGGTCGCCGATCTGATGGCGCTCCTGCGGCATTTCATCCAGTCCGATCTGGACGAGTTCCATGCCAATGGCGTGCGGTTGAGGGTGATCGGCAATTATCAGGTGCTCGACCCGTCGCTGGTGACGCTCATAGAAGGGGCTGTTTCCCGCACGGCCGGCAATAGCGGGCCGATTGTCGCTATCGCCCTTAATTATGGGGCGCAGGATGAACTGGTCCGCGTCGCGCAGGCACTGGCGCAAAAGGCGGTGGACAGGGTGATCGCGCCGGACCGGATCGGCATCGAGGATATTGACCGCGCGCTCTACACCGCTGATCTGCCGCCGCTCGACCTGCTTATCCGAACATCGGGCGAGCAGCGCCTCAGCAACTTCATGCTGTGGCAGGCGGCCTATGCCGAACTTTACTTCACGGAAACGCTATGGCCGGATTTCGATGAAACCATGCTCGCGCAGGCGCTGGACGCCTTTCGATTGCGGGACCGGCGCTTCGGCGGGTTGTGACGCATATGGCGAGTGAATTACGCACCCGCACGATCGTCGGCCTCGGCTTGGTTGCGCTTGCGCTCGGCGCGTTGTTGATGGGCGGTTTCTTGTTCTGGCTGCTGCTGGTCGTCGCGGGCGTCCTCATGCAGGGTGAGTGGGGCGCGCTGGTCGGCGCTTCCGAAGAGCGCAGGCGCATGGCCATGTTTGCTGTCTCCGTGCCGCTCGCCATTCTATGCCCCTTGGCGGCGGGCATTTCCTGGCTCGCGTTCGTGTTGATGATGAGCGCCTTTTTCTTCGTGCTGCTGACGGGGCGCTCGCTCGCTCTGGCGCTGGGCGTTCTGTATGTCTGCGTGCCGGTCATGGCGTTGCTGCTGTTGAGAGGGCAGGCGCCTGACGGATACGGTCTTTTGCTGGCCTTCTGGGCCTTGGCATTGGTGTGGGCGACCGACATCGGCGCGTATTTCGCGGGGCGCTCCATTGGCGGGCCGAAGCTGGCGCCGCGCGTCAGTCCATCGAAAACATGGGCGGGATTGGCTGGCGGCGTGCTGGCGGCTCTGCTGACCGGTTTTGCGCTTCATCGTTTTGCCGGATTGCCGATCCAGCTTGCTGCGGCCAGCGGCTTGCTGGCCGTGGCGGCGCAGTTGGGCGACCTTCTGGAAAGCGCCATGAAACGGCGCGCCGGTGTCAAGGATAGCGGCGCATTGCTGCCCGGGCATGGCGGCGTGATGGATCGTCTGGACGGCGTTGTCGCTGCCGCGCCCCTGGCGGCTGCGCTTTTCCTGCTGGTTGGCGCAGCCTGATGCGGAAGGTTTCCATCTTCGGCGCGACCGGGTCGGTCGGCATGTCGACGCTGGACCTTATTCAGCGTGATCCGGATGGTTATGAAATTGTCGCCCTGACTGCCCATAACGATGTTCAGGGGCTAGCGGGGCTGGCAAGGCAATATGGCGCAGCCATGGCCGTGATCGGTCGGGAGGATCTCTATGGCGCATTGAAGGATGCGCTGGCCGGTTCCGGTATTCGGGCGATGGCCGGGGAGGCCGCCCTTATCGAAGCGGCGCAAGCAGGCGCGGACTGGAGCATGGCGGCGATCGTCGGCTGCGCTGGTCTGCGGCCAACCATGGCGGCGTTGCGGACAGGCGGCACGGTGGCTCTGGCGAACAAGGAATCGCTGGTGTCGGCCGGGATGCTCATGACCGATGCAGCGGCGGCATCGGGCGCGACATTGCTGCCCGTGGACAGCGAGCACAACGCCATCTTCCAGTGCCTTGCCGGCAGCAGTCTGGAGGAAGTCGCCCGCATCACCCTTACCGCAAGCGGCGGCCCTTTTCGCACGTTCAGCCGTGACGAGATGCGTCACATCACTCCCGATCAGGCCGTTGCCCATCCCAACTGGTCGATGGGCGCGAAGATCAGCGTCGACAGCGCGACGATGATGAACAAAGGGCTCGAACTGATCGAGGCCGCGCATCTTTTCCCCATTGGACTGGATCGGATCGAGATACTGGTCCATCCCCAGTCGGTCATCCATTCGATGGTGGAATATCGCGACCGCTCGACGCTGGCGCAGCTGGGGTCGCCCGACATGCGGATTCCCATCGCTCATGCGCTCGCCTGGCCCAAGCGGATCGCCACGCCCTGCCGGCCGCTCGATCTGGCGTGCATCGGTCGCCTGGATTTCGAAGCGCCCGATGAGAATCGCTTCCCTGCCCTGCGGCTCGCGCGGCAGGCGGCGCAGGCGGACGGTGCCGTTCCCACGATCCTGAACGCCGCCAATGAGGTTGCCGTTGCCGCTTTTCTTGAACGTGCCATCGGCTTCCTTGATATCGCCACGATTGTGGAGGATGTAGTGAACCGCTATAGCGCGGCTGTGCCCCGTCAGATCGACGATGTGCTGGCTGCCGATGCCGAAGCGCGCGCCATGGCAAGGCAGGTGATGGAAAGATTGACGGTTTGATCGAAAATCCCGGCTTCCTTTTGACCGTTCTCGCTTTTGTTGCGGTTATCGGACCACTCGTCTTTGTGCATGAGATGGGGCATTATCTGGTTGGCCGCTGGTGCGGGGTGAAGGCTGACGCCTTTTCCATCGGCTTCGGCCCGGAACTGGCCGCATGGGTGGACCGCCGGGGCACGCGCTGGCGCATCGCGGCCTTTCCGCTGGGCGGCTATGTGAAGTTCAAGGGCGACATGAACGCCGCCAGCCAGACCGATCCCAAATGGCTGGAACAGTCCGCAGCCGAACGCGCGCAAAGTTTCCCCGCAAAACCCTTGTGGCAGCGGGCGGCGATTGTCGCGGCAGGCCCGGTGATCAATTTCCTCTTTGCCATTGTGATCCTGGCCGCTTTCGCCTTTGTTCATGGGGAAAGCCGGACTCCCGCCATAGCAGGTCAGGTACAACCCGGCAGTGCCGCCGCCGCGGCGGGCATTGAGTCCGGGGATCGCATCGTCTCGCTCAACGGGCGGGAAATGGCGACGTTCGATGACATTCGCCTCTATGCCCAGATCCGTCCCGGAGAGCCGGTGACGATCGTGGTGGAGCGCGATGGCCAGAAGTTCGACCGGCAGGGGCAGATCGGCAGCGTTGAGGAAAAAGACGGCTTCGGCAATAGTTTCCGCATCGGGCGGCTGGGCATTGCGCCCGGCGCCCCGGTGATCGAACCTGTGAGCCTGTGGCGTGCGCCGATAGTCGCCATCGACCGCACGGGCGACATCGTGCGGACCATGGTGGAGACGCTGGGGCAGATCGTCGGCGGTGGACGGTCCGTGAAGGAATTGGGCGGCCCGCTTAAGATCGCGGAAGTGTCCGGTCAGGCCGCGACGCTGGGCGTGGAGAGCTTCGTCTTCTTCATGGCGCTCATTTCAATTAATTTGGGGTTCATCAATCTGTTGCCAATCCCGATGCTGGATGGCGGGCATCTGCTGTTTTACGGGCTGGAGGCGATACAGCGGCGGCCCGTCAGTCCGCAGGTGCAGGAATGGGCCTATCGGTCCGGTCTGGCGCTGTTGCTGACGGTGATGATGCTGGTGACTTTCAACGATTTGTCTTCTTTCGGGCTCTGGGAGCGTCTGTCTGACTTGATCGGTTGATCCGCATCGGGCAGGGAGACGCGATTTCGCATCGTCTATACGGACGGCAAAGAACTTTATTTTGAGGGTGGAGCGGGTGACAGCGATGATGAGCAGCAACAGGCAGCGTCCGGTCGTCGCGGCCTTGCTTGCGACAACGATGATCGCGGGCCTGTCCGCCGTGCCGGCTTATGCCCAGCAAAGTGCGCCTGCGCCTGCCGCGCCGCCTGTCGCCGCCCCCGCAGCGGCGCCTGCCGGAACCGTTCGCAGCCTGACCGTCTCGGGGCAACAGCGTCTGGAGCCGGACACGGTGCTGTCCTACACCAAGCTGCGTCTGGGCCAGCCCTTCACGCAGGAATCGCTCGATCAGGCATTGCGCGATCTCTATGAAACCGAACTCTTCGCCGATGTGCAGATCCGCAACGACAATGGTGCGCTCACCATCGAGGTGAAGGAAAATCCGGTCATCAACCGCATCGTCCTGGAAGGCAACAAGCGCCTGAAGGAAGAGAAGATCCGGCCGGAAATCAAGCTCGCCCCGCGCCAGATATATACCCGTTCGAAGGTTCGTGCCGACGTTGCCCGCATCATCGAACTGTATCGCCGCCAGGGTCGCTTTGCCGCAACGGTCGAACCGAAGATGGTGCAACTCGACCAGAACCGCGTCGATATCGTATTCGAGATTTCGGAAGGGCCCAAGTCCAAGGTCCGTCAGATCAATATCATCGGCAACGAGAAGTTTGGCGATGGCGAATTGCGTAGCCAGATGGTGACGAAGCAATCGCGCTGGTTCCGGATTTTCTCGTCCGGCACCAGCTACGATCCCGACCGTCTGGCCTATGACCAGCAGAAGCTGCGTCAATTCTATCTGACGGAAGGCTATGCGGACTTCCGTGTGACGTCGGCGGTGGCGGAACTGACGCCCGACAAGCAGGACTTCATCATCACCTATGTGGTGGAAGAAGGGGATCGCTACAAATTTGGCGATGTGAAGGTAGAGAGCGACATTCGCGACCTGTCGGGCGATTCTCTGACCAAGATGCTGCCCATGAAGAAGGGCGCCTGGTACAATGCCAAGCAGGTCGAAGATACGGTCGATACGCTGAGCGAGACCGCGGGCCTGTTCGGCTACGCCTTCGCCGACGTGCAGCCGGATTTCCAGCGCGACAAGGACACGCTGACGATGGGGATCAATTTCCGCATCGCCAATGCGCCGCGCGTCTATGTTGAGCGGGTGGACATCAACGGTAATACGCTGACGCAGGACAAGGTCGTCCGCCGCGAATTTCGTCTGGCCGAAGGGGACGCCTTCAACAGCTTCCTCGTCAAGCGGTCCAAGGATCGCATCAATTCGCTCGGCTTTTTCCAGGAAAAGCTGGAGGTGGAGCAGAAACCGGGCTCGGCGCCCGATCGCATCGTGCTTGAAACCAACGTGCAGGAAAAATCCACCGGCGAACTTTCGCTGTCGGCCGGTTTTTCGTCATTGGAGCGGTTCATCGTATCGGCGTCGATCACCCAGCGCAATTTCCGTGGCAAGGGCCAGGAACTCCGCACCAGTGTCAACTGGTCCAGCTACTCGAAGTCGGTTGAGCTAGGCTTCACCGAACCCTATTTCATGGACAAGAACATCGCGCTGGGCGGCGACATTTATCGTCGTGACCTCAACAGCTTCCGTTATCTCAACAATAACGACCGCGATACGACCTATGAACAGACGACCACCGGCTTTCAGATCCGCGCGGGCGTCCCGATCACCGAATATATGTCGCTGGCGCTGCGCTACAGCCTGAATTTGGATGATGTGACGCTGGACAAGGATACCTATTATTCCGATCCGGATGGTTCGGGTCCATTGGAATCGCAATGTGATCCCTTGCTTGCAGGCCGCTATCTCTGCGACGCCATCGGCAAGCGCACCACATCGTCCATCGGTTATTCGCTGATTTACGATACTCGCGATAATCGCATCCGTCCGACGCGCGGTCATAACATCGTTCTGAGCCAGGATTTTGCCGGGCTTGGCGGTAGTGTCAAATATGTGCGTACCCGCCTCAACGGTTCCAAATATTGGCCGTTGGGTGGCGGTTTCATTTTCTCGCTGTCCGGCGAAGGCGGCTATATCCATTCGCTGGAAGGGGAGCGCCGTGATGCTTCGGGCGATTTGGTTGACAAGGTTCGTCTGACTGATCGCTTCTTCCTGGGTGAGCCGCAAATTCGCGGTTTCGACATTCGCGGTATCGGTCCTCGGGTCAAGCGTTTCTACCTCACCAAGGATGCGGACGGGAACTATGTACGCGGGAGCGGAAGCAACAGCGTTTCCGACGATGCCTTGGGTGGCAAAATCTACTATATGGCGCGCGCTGAAGTCGAAATTCCATTGGGTTCCGGTGCACGCGAAATGGGGCTTCGGCCTTCGATATTCGTTGATGCCGGCGCCGTAGCCGGGCTCAAAAATCCCTCGGTTATTTCCCACTCGCCAGGCGTTTGCGCCAACAACACAACCGGTGCGCGTACGCCGGCAGTGAGCGACGGCGTGTGTCCAGGCGACAATATTACAGACCCAACCCAGAACACGCATTCTCTTCTCATCGGGCCGTTCGAGGAAGAATATCTCGGCGACACGCTTAAACCGCGTGTGTCCGTTGGCTTTGGCGTCAACTGGAACTCGCCTTTCGGGCCGTTCCGCATCGACATCGCCAAGGCCCTGCTCAAGGAACCAGGGGACGATACCAAACTGATCACCTTCAACGTAGGGACTCAATTCTGATGAAAATGATCTTCAAGGCCGCCGCGATCGCACTCGCGCCCGTTTCCGTCATCGCGCTTTCGACCGCGCCCGCTGTTGCCCAGTCGAAACAGGGCATCGCTGTCGTCGACATCCAGCGCGCCGTTGCGACCAGCAACGCCTACACCGCCGCACGCGGTCAGATCCAGACGACCTACAAGGCGCAGATCGACAGCTTCACCGCGCGCAAGAACGCCATCGACGCCGACCTGAAGGCGAAGGCGACCGCGCTGGAAACTGCCGCGAAGGCTGCCGGTGGCAAGAGCACGCCCGCGCTTCAGGCGCAATATGAAGCCTACCAGAAGGCAGGACAGGACGGCCAGGCCGAATTGCAGCGTTTGGGCCAGCCCATCGGTCTCGCCAACGCCTATGTCGAAGAGCAAATCTCGGCGAAGCTGTCCGATGCGCTCAAGACCGCGATGAGCAAGGCGAAGGTTGACCTGGTGCTTGGCCCCGACGCCACCGTTTCTTATCAGCCCAGCGTCGACATCACGCAGAATGTGGTGACCGAACTCAATGCGCTGGTTCCCTCCGTCGGCATCACGCCGCCGGCCGGCTGGCGTCCGGGCGGTCAGCAGCAGGGGCAGGCACCCGCGGCGGCTGCTCCCGCTCCCGCCAACCCCTCGCAGCAGCCGACCTCGCGCTGATCGAAGATGACCGATCAGCCTGAAGCGGCTGCCGCTGCTCTTGGCCCCATGGATGTCCGCGGGGTCATGGCGGCGCTTCCGCACCGTTATCCGATGCTGCTCGTCGATCGCGTGGTTTCGCTTGTGCCTAATAGCGCGATCCACGCGGTGAAGGCGGTTTCCGTGAATGAGCCCTTTTTCCAGGGCCATTTCCCGACACGGCCGATCATGCCGGGCGTGCTGATCGTGGAAGCCATGGCGCAGGCGGCGGGCGTGCTCGCCGTAGAAACCATGCAACTCGCCAATTCCGGCAAGCTGGTCTACTTCATGAGCATCGACGGCGCGAAGTTCCGTTCGCCGGTCGAGCCGGGCTGCCTGCTGGACCTTCATGTTGAGATCACCCAGTCGCGCGGCGCGATATGCAAATTCGCGGGCAAGGCGATGATCGAGGGCAAGCTGGTGGCGGAAGCCAACTTCGTCGCCATGATCTCGGACCCGCCGAAGGACTGACGGGCAGGGGGAAAGGGCAGCCTTTCCCCCTTGCTTTTGGGCGGAAACGCATGTAACCGCGCGCCTTCGCCATTTTGGGCATCCACGGCCGGTCGGAAACCGGCCATATATGGAGCAAATCATGAAAGCCGATACGCATCCCGATTACCACTTCATCACCGTCCAGATGACCGACGGTTCGACCTTCCGCACCCGCTCCACCTGGGGCAAGGAAGGCGACACGATGGCGCTCGACATCGATCCCAAGTCGCACCCGGCATGGATCGGCGGTCAGCGTCAGCTCGACCAAGGCGGCCAGGTGGCGCGCTTCAACAAGCGTTTCGGCGGCTTGACGCTGAAGAAATAATCTCATCCGCGAGGATGAGTGAGAAGGGCGCCCGTAACGGCGCCCTTTTGTTTTGGGCGGTTGTGCGGGCGATTGGGCAGGTGAGCACTGCGGCAGCTTCCAGATGCCCACGGACGAGAAGCAGACATGCTACTTTCATCCGATTCGATGCTCACCCTTGCTGCTGCTGATAATTGGAACAATGCGCCTTCCGGCCGAAAATTTAGCGGCGGCGCGCCTCATCATGAGACGAATGGCCGTCGCTAGTCGTGCAGAAGAAGGCTGCATCGAATATGGCTATGCGGAAGACCTGTTCGATGCCGGCCTCATCCACGTCAAAGAATTGTGGACCGACCAAGTGGCATTGGATCGCCATTTCTCATCGGATCATATCGCTGAATGGCGGGCGGCATGGCCTGATCTTGGTATCGGCAATCGCGATTTGCGTGTCTATGATGTTGACGAGCCACGTTGGACTTGATCCGCGCCCCGTTGGTCCGCTTTCAAACACCGACTAAGCCAGCCTTGTTAGCAAAAAAAATGGCCGATTGCCGCCAAAACCAACAAGGGTTCGTCCTCACTCCCCGGCGGTGGTGCGCTCCTCATCAAGGAATGCCGCCACATCGGCCAGCGCCACATCCTTCGACAGGAATGATCGGCCGATCCCCCGCGCCAGCAGGAAGGGAAGGGTGCCAGCCGCCATCTTCTTGTCGTGCAGCATGTGTGCGACCAGCGCCGCACCATCCGCCTGCACATGCGCGCTGGCAAGATCATATGGCAGGCCCACTGCCTTGAGATGCGCCGTCACGCGCTCTGCTTCGCTCGCCGGGCAGAGGCCGAGCCGAGCCGAGTAGCGGAAGGCCAGCGCCATGCCTGCCGCCACGCCTTCGCCATGCAGCAGCGTGTCGGAAAAGCCCGTATCGGCTTCCAGCGCATGGCCGAAGGTATGGCCAAGGTTGAGGAGGGCGCGACGGCCCGATGTTTCGCGTTCGTCGTCGGCGACGATGGCGGCTTTGGCCCGGACGCTGCGTTCGATCGCATATTCGCGGGCTTTGGGGTCGCCCGCCAGCAGCTTGTTCCCCTCCCGCTCGCACCAGACGAAGAAATCGGGATCGTCGATCAGGCCATATTTCACGACCTCCGCATAACCGGCCCGCGTTTCGCGTGGCGGCAGGCTGTCGAGCGTCGACGGGTCGATCAGGACAAGGGCAGGCTGATAGAAGCTGCCGATCAGATTCTTGCCGGCCTTGGCATTGATGGCGGTCTTGCCGCCGACCGAACTATCGACCTGCGCGAGCAGGGTCGTGGGCACCTGAATGAAATGGCATCCGCGCTTCAGGATCGACGCGGCGAAGCCCACCAGATCGCCGATCACGCCGCCGCCCAGCGCCACGATATGATCGCCACGCTCGATCTCCAGCGCGAGGAGGTCGTCCAGCAGGCTTTCCAGGTGCCGCCAGCTTTTGGTCGGCTCGCCGGGTGGCAGGATGATCGGCTCGACGCTCACATTGGCGGCGCGCAGGCTCGCCTCCAGCCGGGGAAGTTGCGCGGCGGCGACATGCGCGTCGGTCACGACAACCAGCCGCCCCTTGCGCGCATAACCCGCCAGATAGCTGCCCGCACGATCCAGCGCGCCCTGTTCGATCATGATGTCGTAACTGCGCGCGTCCAGCGCGACTTGCACTATTGCCATGCTGGAAGTTGCTCCAATATCCGTTCGACCGCGATTTCATGCGGCGCGGCGATGCTTTTCACATGAATGGGAGCGAGCGCGTAGACCGGATTGCGAACGGCCGCCAGTTCAGTCAGCACCACGCGCGGGTCTTTCCCCTTGAGCAGGGGACGCCCTTCGCGGCGGGACACGCGGTCGACCAATATGTCGATGTCGGCGTCCAGCCATATGGCGGTCGCCTGATCGAGGATCAGGGCGCGCGTGTCGTCTTGCATGAACGCGCCGCCACCCGTTGCGATGACCTTTGGCGCGCCATCCATCAGGCGCGCGATCACCCGGCGTTCGCCGTCGCGGAAATGCGCTTCGCCGAAGCGTTCGAAAATCTCGCTAACGCTCATCCCGGCGGCCTTTTCGATCTCTTCATCGGCATCGACGAACGCAAGGCCGATGCGCGCGGCAAGGCGCCGCCCCACCGTGGATTTGCCGACACCCATCATGCCGACCAGAACGATCGGTCCGCGCTTCAGGGCGGCTGCCGTGGATTTGCTGTTTCGCTGCATGGCGACCGGGGCTATACAGCCAGCCGTCACTGAGGCAAATCGCAACTTTCCTTTCTTGAACCGGCAAAGGGCCGCAGAAGGACACATGAAGAACAATCGTTCCTACAGCAGTTTCGAAGGTAGATCCCGTCGCCGGACGCGGTTGCCCATCATTCCCGTCATATTGGTGATCCTGTTGATTGCGCTGATAGCTTTCCTCTGGTCGCGCGGCGGCGAACAACCGCAGCAGCGCGTGGAAAAGGTTATCTCCGCCGAAAAGCTGGGCAAATAAAGCCGATGCCGTGTCGTCGGGGGAATGCGAAGTGGACGCTGGGTACGCTTGCCCTTGCGCTGGCTCTGCCGGTTGTGGCGCAGGATGCGCCTGAATCCTTGCTGCCTCCGGGTTTTGGCGACGCGCCGACCTCGCCTGCACCCTCGCCATCGCAACCCGGATGCGCCTCATCGCCTTCACCGGCCACGCCTGCCCCCGCGACACCGCCGCCCGCTCTTTCCCTAACCCTCCCGGATGAGGCGACGGCGAACAACAGCGCGGCGCAAGAACTGAGCGCAGCGGAACTCGCTGCCCAGAAGGCGAAATATGATCTCCCGCAAAGCGCCCGCCGCTCGCTGGATCGCATTGGCCCGCTGACGCCGCAGACATTGGGACTGGAGCCTGATGCGTTCGGATCGGAATCCGGCCAGTTCCTCGCTATTTTGATGAAGGAGACGCGCGCGCCGATCGTGTCGCGCTGGGGTTCCATTCTGCTGCGCCGGACGCTGCTGACCGCGACGGATACCCCGCGCGGCATCGACGGCGCGGACTGGGTGGCGGAACGCGCCTGGCTGTTGCTGCGTATGGGGGAGGCCGACAGCGCTCGCCTGCTGGTGCAGAGCGTGGATGCGGACCGCTTCACGCCGCGCCTCTATGCGGTCGCCATGCAGACCTATCTGGCGACGGCGGACCCGGCGGGACTGTGCCCGCTGTCTGCGGGCGCGCTGAAGGTCAGCAAGGAACCAGGTTGGGACATGACCCGGGCGATCTGCGCGGCGCTTTCCGGTGATCAGGGGTCGGCCAGCGGTGCGCTCAACCAGACGCGGCGTCGCGGTATCGTGCGTGGGATCGACTATCGGCTGGCGGAAAAGATGGTCGGCACCGGATTCAACGCCCGCCGGTCAGTGAAGATCGAATGGGACGGGATCGACCGGCTGACAGCGTGGCGGTTCGGTCTCGCGACGGCGCTGAATGTCGAAATCCCGGCAAATCTCTATGCGACGGTTGGGCCGCATGTTCGGGCGTGGGAAGCGCGCGCGCCTGCTCTCTCCGTGGTTCGGCGTCAGCCGGGCGCGGATATGGCGGCGCGCCTTGGCGTGTTTTCGAGCCGGGCGCTGGTCGGCTTTTACAGCGAGTTGGGCGCGGAAGGCGATGCGCCGGCTGCGCTTGGCGACAGGGTCGACGCCTTGCGCGCCGCTTATGGAGGGCCGACCGTCGCCGCCCGGTTGCAGGGGATGCACACCATCTGGCAGGACAGCGCGCGGCCTGATTATGTCGGCCTGATCGCCACCGCGCGGGCGGCGGCGGCACTGCCCGTCGCGCAGGTGGAAGCGCGCGATGCGGCCAGCCTGGTCGCGGCGATGCTGACGGCGGGATATGATCGCAATGCAGCGCTCTGGGCGCGCGCGGCGGGAACGCTGGATGGCGATGGCGCGTCCGATCTTTGGGCGTTGCTCGCTGTCGGCGCGCCCAGTGCGCTTGTCGAAGTCAGCCAGAGCCGCGTGTCCGGCTTTATCGACGACGCCGGTCCCGCGCGTGGAGGTCTGCTTGTCGCCGCCTTGGCGGGCCTGTCGCGGCTTTCATCATCCGATGCTGCCGCGCTGGCGCAGGATAATGGCTTCACCCTTGCCGCTAACAGCCGGTGGGCAAGGGCGATCGGGGCCGCGGCCCAGCGGGGAGAGAAGGGAACCGTTGCCCTGCTCGCCGCTGTCGGCATGCAGGCGGCGGAATGGGGACGTCTGCCGCCCGGTCATCTGTTCCACATCGTCGCCGCATTGCATCGTGTGGGGCTGGATCCCGAAGCACGGATGATCGCGGCGGAAGCGCTGACCCGCGCCTGATCCATGAATGACGACGCCGTCCTGATCGACCGCTTTCTGGAAATGATGGCGGCGGAACGGGGGGCTTCGCGCAACACGCTGCTGGCCTATCGCACCGATCTGGAAGGAGCGGGGCGAATCGCGGGTGGTCTTGCGGAGGCGAACGCGGAGCGGCTGGCCGCATTGCCGGAGGCCTGGGCGGAACTTGCTGCGTCCTCGGTTGCGCGAAAAGCGTCGGCTCTGCGCGCTTTCTACGCCTTTCTGGAAGAAGAGGGGCTGCGGCGCGATAATCCGTCCGCCAGCCTTCCTCGCCCGGTCACGCGCCGTCCGCTGCCGAAAATTATCTCCGTGCAGGATGTCGAAAGGCTATTCCACCAGATTGAAGAACGAATCGCAGTTTCACATCCTTCGCCGCTCGACCTGCGGCTCGCCGCGCTGATCGAACTGCTCTACGGCTCCGGCCTGCGCGCCACCGAACTGGTGTCGCTGCCACGCCGCGCGCTGGCGACGGACAGGCCCTTTCTGATCCTCAAAGGCAAGGGCGGGCGGGAGCGGCTTGTCCCGATCTCCGACCGGGCGCGGGCAGCGGTCGCCGCATGGCTGGCCCATGTGCCCGCGGACAGCCCCTGGCTGTTTCCCTCCGGCAAGAGCCATTTGAGCCGCATCCGCCTCTATCAACTGATCAAGGCGCTGGCCGCCGCCGCCGGGATCGCGCCGGATCGGGTAAGCCCCCATGTTCTGCGCCACGCCTTCGCCACACATTTGCTGGAAGGCGGGGCGGACCTGCGCGCGCTGCAATCCATGCTGGGCCATGCTGACATCGGCACCACGCAGATTTACACTCATGTCGACAGCCGCCGACTGGTCGAACTGGTCAACAGCCGCCATCCTTTGGCGACGATGGCCCATCGGCGCGTTGACGGCGAAGCCTCTGCGCCTTAACGCCTTCGCCCATGGTAAGCTTTCTGGAATTTGAAAAGCCGATCGCGGAGCTTGAGGCCCGCATCATCGAACTGCGCGCCACCGCCAATGTGGGCGACATCGACATAGATGGTGAAATCGACAAGTTGGAGCAGCGCGCTGCCAAGATGCTGGCGGACAGCTACGCCAAGCTGACGCCGTGGCAGAAGACGCAGGTTGCACGTCATCCCGAGCGCCCGCATTTCAAGGATTATGTCGCGGGCATGTTCGACGATTTCATGCCGCTGGCGGGGGACCGCGCCTTTGCCGACGATCAGGCGATATTGGGCGGCCTTGCCACGCTGGGCGAGCGGCGTGTCGTCGTGATCGGCCATGAAAAGGGCGACGATACCGCCAGCCGTGTTCGCCATAATTTCGGCATGGCCAAACCGGAAGGCTATCGCAAGGCGATCCGCCTGATGCAGCTTGCGGACCGCTTTGGCCTACCGGTCGTCACGCTGGTCGATACGTCCGGCGCATTCCCCGGCGTGCAGGCGGAGGAGCGCGGGCAGGCCGAAGCCATCGCCCGCTCCACCGAACAATGTCTTGCCCTTGGCGTGCCGATGGTGGCCGCTGTCGTGGGTGAAGGCGGATCGGGCGGGGCTGTGGCGTTGGCGGCCGCGAATCGCGTCCTGATGTTTGAACATGCGGTCTATTCGGTGATTTCGCCCGAGGGGTGCGCCTCGATCCTGTGGCGCACTGCCGACAAGGCAAGCGACGCCGCCACCGCCATGCAAGTCACGGCGCAGCATCTGCATGCGCTGGGCGTGATCGACCGCATCGTGCCGGAACCGCTGGGCGGGGCGCACCGCGAGCCGGCCGCCGCCGTCGCCAACCTCGCCGCCGCGATAGGCGAGGAACTGGATGCCTTGTCCGGCATGGATGCCGCGGCGCTACGCACGGACCGCGCCGACAAGTTCCTAGCCATCGGCGCCTAAATCCGTTCTTCAAGGAAGGGGGACCGCCGCGAAGCGGTGGTGGAGGGGTAGTGCCCTCTCGATAGCGGAGATACGCCTCCGTCAGTTCCCTCTCAGAGGATTGGCATCGCGTTTACCTCACCCTTCCGGAAACAGTGACAGTCCTTTATCGTTCCGCCATCATGAGAGCGGAAAGGGGCTGTTAGCTGTGAAGAAACGATATGTCTGGACTTGCGCCGCAACAGGAACGCTGACGCTGGTGGGGGCCATGGCCGCCGCGCCATCCGTGATCGGGCAGCAGCGCGCCATCCGCACCGTATCTTCGATCAACCCGCAGGAAAAGGAAGCAGGCGCGAAGCAGCATCCGCAACTGCTGGAAGAGTTCGGCGGCGCCTATGCGGGACCGCAGGCGAAATATGTGGAGGGCGTGGGCCGCCGCATCGCCGTCCAGTCGGGTCTTTCCAACGCGCAGAGCGACTTTACCGTCACGTTGCTCAATTCGCCGGTGAACAACGCCTTCGCGATCCCCGGCGGCTATGTCTACGTCACCCGCCAGCTCATGGCCCTGATGAACGACGAGGCGGAATTGGCGGGCGTGCTCGGCCATGAAATCGGCCATGTTGCCGCCCAGCACGGCCAGCGGCGGCAGAAAACGGCCCAGCGCAACGCCGTGGGCGGCGCCTTGCTTCAGGTTCTGACGGGCGCGCTGCTGGGCGATTCGGCGATTGGCGGCCTGCTGCAAAAGGGGATCGGGACGGGCAGCCAGTTGCTGACGCTCAAATTCTCCCGCTCGCAGGAATATGAGGCGGATGATCTGGGCATTCGCTATCTGGCGTCGGGCGGCTATGATCCGCGCGCCCTGTCCGATATGCTGGCCTCGCTCGCCGCGCAGAGCAGCCTGGACAGCCGTGTGACGGGCAATGCGGGTTCCATGCCGGAATGGGCGAGCACGCACCCCGACCCGGCATCCCGCGTCGGCCGCGCCGCGCGGGAAGCACAGCGCAGTGGCTCCACTGGCACCGTCCGCAATCGCGACGCCTTCCTGAATGCGGTGGATGGCGTGCTTTATGGCGACGATCCCAAGCAGGGCGTGATCGAAGGCAGCCGCTTCCGCCACCCCGACATGCGCCTCGCTTTTACCGCACCATCCGGTTTCGGTATGGAAAATGGCGGGAGCGCCGTGACCGTCGCGGGATCGAGCGGGCAGGCGCAATTCAGCAGCGCATCCTATTCGGGTAATCTGGCCGCCTATATCGACGCCGTGCTCGCCAGGCTGGGCGGCGGGAAAGCGCCGGCAGGCGATGTCAGCCGCACCACGGTCAACGGATTGCCCGCGGCATGGCGCACGGTGCGGGCCAATACGCAGTCGGGGCAAGTCGACGCGACGGTGTTCGCTTATGATTTCGGGGGCGGCAAAGCCTATCATTTCCTGCTGCTGACCGGCGCGGGGCAGGGCGTGGGGCCGTTCGCGTCCATGGTGCAGTCGGTGCAGCGTCTGTCCGCGCAGGACGCCGCCGCGATCAGGCCGCGCCGGGTGGAGGTTGTCACTGTAAAGGCGGGCGACACCGTGCAGTCGCTGGCGAAGCGGATGGCCTATTCCGACTTTCCGCTGGAACGGTTCCTGACGATCAACGCGTTGACCGCGCAATCGGTGCTGCGGCCGGGGCAGCGGGTGAAGATTGTTGTTTGACGGTAGTGGTGCATAAGAAAAGGCAGGGGAATTGCTTCCCCTGCCTTTCCCGATTGAAGCGGCGAATTGCCGTTTGCAGCTATTACTGACCAGCAGCAACGCCTTCGTTGAGCGCATCAGAGGTCGTATTGAAGGTAGTTTTCAGGCTGCTGCCCAGCGAGGTCATCGCGCCAATGGCGGCAACGGCGATCAGAGCAGCGATCAGACCATATTCAATGGCAGTCGCGCCTTCTTCATTCTTCAGCATCTTGCGAATAAACTGCATGTTTTGTCTCCATACCCAGAGAAATCGTTCAACTACCCGGCTTGTCTTCTTTGACCGGAAGATAAGCAGGTCCCGATTTAAGGGAGTTCGGTTGAGAAAAACTTAATGACAAGTCCATTTTGTCAAATATTGATGGTTAGTGGGGATTAACTTCTTCCGCCACATGATTCCACATTGCGATGGACCCGCTCGCGAATTGACTGACGGCGGAAACAATTGCGAGAAAAATAAACGCAAGGATCAGTGCATATTCGATCGCCGTCGCGCCGCGCTGGCATTGCGCCAGGGCACATCGGGCAATAATGTCGATCAGCCCCCGCATTTACATTCCAGTCCGTTGCAGACAGTCCCGGCTGGCTGTGTAAAGGAGGCGCGGTTAACAAAGCCCTTTCGTTGGACCCTATGATGCAGATTTCTCCCCTCCTGGTTGTGGCCGCGGCGCTGGTCGATGCGGACGGACGCGTGCTCCTGCAACAGCGGCCGCCTCACACGTCCCTGCCGAACCTGTGGGAATTTCCCGGCGGAAAGGTGGAGCCGCAGGAAACGCCCGAAGCAGCGCTGGTGCGGGAATTGGAGGAGGAACTGGGCATCAGCACCCATGCAAGCTGCCTGGCCCCCGCGACCTTCGCGAGCGCGCCGCTGGGGGAGCGCCATCTGTTGCTGCTGCTCTATGTGTGCCGTAAATGGCATGGCGTGCCCGAAGCCCGCCATGCCACGGCGCTCAAATGGGCGCGCCCAGCGCAGATGTATGCGCTGGACATGCCGCCCGCCGACCTGCCGCTGATCGGGCTGTTGGAGTCGTTGATTTAGAAGGGAGGCTACCAGAGCTGCGATCCTGCGGATCGCATGCCCTCACCCCGCTATGCTAAGCGGCACGCTGCCAAATCTTTGCACCCCTCTCCCCAAAGGAGAGGGGTTGGCTACCTTATCATTACCGCCATCGGCACCGCTTGAGTGTTTCCGTTATCCCTCGGCGGCCTCGCTCTGCAACTGGATGTAGTTTTGCAGGCCCATCCGATCGATCATCTCGAACTGCGTTTCCAGCGTGTCGATATGCTCTTCCTCGCTTTCAAGGATGGACTGAAACAGATCGCGCGACACATAGTCGCGGATCGACTCGCAATAAGCGATGCCATCCTTGAGCGTCGGCAGAGCCTCATATTCCAGTTCGAGATCGGACTTGAGCACTTCTTCCACCGTTTCGCCGATCTTGAGGCGGCCAAGCAACTGGAAATTAGGCAGGCCGTCAAGGAACAGGATGCGTTCCGCCACCTTGTCGGCATGTTTCATCTCGTCGATCGACTCTTCATATTCGAACTTGGCGAGCTTCTTGATGCCCCAATGATCGAGCATGCGATAATGGAGGAAATATTGATTGATCGCGGTCAGCTCGTTCTTGAGAACCTCGTTCAAATAATCGATGACTTTGGGATCGCCCTTCATGGGGGGAATGCTCCGGTTATTGGAAAGTGCCGGGCATTATAAGGCGATAGGGACTGGTTGTTAAGCCAAAAACCCTTGAAAATCCGCCATTTTTTGTAAGGCTATTGCTTCGGGTTTGCGATTGGAAGACGGCTATTCATGCACCTGCCTCGCAATGCTTTTAAGCGGTGGCCCGCTCTGCGGCGATGATGGTGCGGGCAAAGGAAACGCACTGGCCGCATTTGGGGCGGCGGCCGAAACGGGCATAGGCGTTGCATGGCGTATCCGCGCCATCGCGCACGGCGTCCTTCAGATCCTTTTCCCGAATGGCATTACAAACGCAAACGACCATGTCTCGCACTCCTGACCAAGCAGATAGCGCAGATGATAATAGGTCGCAATAGTCCCATCAGATGTTTTTGCGAATCTTTTGCAGCCGTCCTTTGGCGAGGCTGCGCCACAGCCATTCCAGCGGCCCGGAACCGAATCGCTTCAGCCAGAGCGGCGACCACAGCAGCATGACGGCCCATCCCCCCAGCACGAACAGGGGCAGGGCGGCGGGCCGGACCTGCCCGAACAGGCCAAGGCCCCAGCCATAGAAGATCGCTGTCATCACCAGGCTGGTGCCCAGATAATTGCTGAACGCCATGCGCCCGGCGGCGGCGATGGCGGACGTGATTCGGCTTTGGCCGCGCCCGGCGAGAAGCCACAGGATCAGCGCCGCCCATCCCACCGTCAGCGGAATGCGAAAGGGGAAGGACCAGGCCATCATGCTGCCCAACGCCGGAAGCGCCGCGAATCGGCTGAGGACCACCCACAGGGCCAGCGCGGCCATGGGTGGTAGGCCGATCAGGAAACAATGCCGCGCCGTCCGCCAATATTGCTCCGCGCTCCAGCGTCCTGTCAGGAAACCACCCTTCAGCATCGCCATGCCCAGCAGCATGAAGCCCAATGTTTCGAGCGCGGTGAACAGGAACGACCAGAACCACTGGCCCGGATAGCCCGCCAGATGATGCCGGACGATATCGACGAATCCGCTTCGGTAAGTTGCGGTCTCGGCATGGACGGCGGCGCTGCGCGGATCGGAATAGGGCGCGATGAAATGAGTGAAGCCGTCGCGGATATCGGCGGCGGTTCCGGGCGCAGATGCCGCGTGGGACCAGCTATAAAGGCTGAGCAGAAAAGCGACGCAGAGCAGGAAATGGAGCAGGAAGAAGAGAAACGCCCATTTCACCAGCGACAACGGCTCGTGCCGGATAAACAACAGAGCAACCAGCCCCACGATCGCATAGGTCATCAATATGTCGCCCCACCAGAGCAGCAGATAATGGGCGAGGCCGAACAGAAACAGCCATGCGGCCCGCACCATCTGGGCACGGCGGCCATCGCGTCCGGCCATTTCCTCCCGGTCGATCAGCAGCAGCATGGACGCGCCGAACAGCAGGGCGAAGAGACCGCGCATCTTGCCGTCAAAGAACAGGAAGCCGACTGCCCAGAAAGCGACATCGCTGGCCGAAAGCGGACCCGATACCGCCGGATTGAAATAGGCGGGTTGGGGCAGGGCGAAGGCCGTGATGTTCATCCAGAGGATGCCCATGACCGCGCAGCCGCGCAGCACGTCCATCGAAAGGAGGCGGGAGGAAGGCGCAGTCATCAACGGTCCTTGTAAAGAGTTTGGCTTGGTAAAGAAGCTGGCAAAGCGCGGAAGGCTCTGCCATGCGACTAGCCATGAACATGGGCCGCAAGCAACGGATAAGCGATGCGTTCGGCGCGGCTGCGGCGCGCTATGACGATCATGCCGGGCCGCAGCGGCTGGCGGCGGCGCTGGTCGCGGATCTGGCGCAGCGGCAGAAGCCCGCCGGTGTTGAGCGCATATTGGAGATCGGCTGCGGCACGGGCTTCCTGACGCGGGATATTCAGGCGCGCTGGCCCGGCGCGGAACTGGTGGCGACGGATTTGTCGCCCGAAATGCTAGCACGGGCCTCGGCGGGCGGTTTGGTCGCGGGAACCTTCCTGCCGATGGATGGGGAGATTCCGGCGTTCGATGGCGAATGGTTCGATCTTATCCTCTCCAGCCTCGCCTTCCAGTGGTTCGACGATCTGGGAGGGGCGGTCGGACGGCTGGCGGGGTTACTCCGGCCGGGGGGAAGCTTGATCTTCTCCACGATGGGGCGGGGCAGTTTCGCCCGGTGGCGTGCCGCCCATGCGGCGTGCGGACTGGCGGCGGGCGTGCCGGACTATCTCGATCTGAACGATTTGCGCGCGATTCTGACGCCCTTTGGCGATGCCTTTGCTTTTGACGAGGAATATGCGCTGCCTTGCGGAGGCGCCATGGGATTGATCGCACACCTCAAGGGCATCGGCGCAGTAGTACCGAGCGAGGGAAGAAAACCGTTAAACCCCAGTGATTTGCGACGCGTGATGGCCGCCTTTGAGGCGCAGGGCGGGGATGATGGCTATCAGGTGCTCTTCGGACGCGTAACGCGCTCGGGCGCCTGATGCAGCATCATCGTCGCGCGGATCTGGGACGGATGGATTGCGGAACGGCAGCTTTCCTCACCCCGTTCATCCTGAGTAACCACTGAGCTTGTCGATACGGGTGTCCGGAATAGCCGAAACTGGTCGCTTTCGAACATCCCCGCCTCATCAAAACATGAGTTGGTGAAAGGAGGAAAGCTCCCCTCCGTCCTTACAGTTCCGCATCCATCAGGTTCGGGAAGAAGCCTTCATGCGCCCCACGTAGGGCGTCCAGCGTCACGCCCACAATCTTATCACCTTGGCAGGTGCCGATGCGGGTCGCGCCGGGGATGGCGGTGCCTTCGGGTGCGGTGACGATGTAACGGCCCTGATCCTCGCCGAATGCGGTGGCGGTCGTGAGATTCGCGCTCAGTTCCGCGCCGATATTGCCGGACAACGCCATTTCCGCGACTGCGACCAGAAGGCCGCCGTCGGAAATGTCATGGACCGCCGTGACCTTGCCTTCCGCGATGAGCGCGCGGACGGTTTCGGCGTTGGCGCGTTCCGCCTTGAGGTCGACCTTGGGCGCTTCGCCCGCTTCCCGGCCCGCTATTTCGCGCAGCCAGATGGACTGACCCAGATGCGTGCCTTCTGCGCCGATCAGCCAGATGGCGTCGCCTTCCGCCTTGAAGGCGACGGTCGCCATGACGTCAATGTCCTTGAGCAACCCGATTCCGCCGATGGCGGGCGTGGGCAGGATGGCAGAGCCGCCGCCTGTTGCCTTGGACTCATTATAGAGGCTGACATTGCCTGACACGATTGGGAAGTCGAGCGCGCGGCAGGCGTCGCCCATGCCTTCCAGGCAGCCGGTGAACTGCGCCATGATTTCCGGCCGCTGCGGATTGGCGAAGTTGAGGCAATTGGTGACGGCGAGCGGTGTCGCGCCGACTGCCGTAATGTTGCGATAGCATTCTGCGATGGCCTGCTTGCCGCCCTCATAGGGATCGGCATAGCAATAGCGCGGGGTGCAGTCGGTGCTGATCGCGATTCCCTTTTGCGAGCCGTGGACGCGCACAACTGCCGCATCGCCGCCGGGACGCTGCACCGTGTCGGCGCCGACCATGTGGTCATATTGCTCCCAGATCCAGCGGCGCGACGCGATGTCGGGGCTGCCCATCAACTTCACGAGGTCCGCGCCGATGTCGGACGCCGGAATGTCGCCCAGCGGCTGAACGCCGGACCATGCCTTATATTCGTCCTTCGGCATGGCGGGGCGGTCATAAAGCGGCGCGTCGTCGGCCAGCGGGGCGAGCGGAATGTCGCACACCGTTTCGCCATGGTGGACGAGGACCATGCGGCCCGTATCGGTGACTTCGCCGATGACCGCGAAGTCCAGTTCCCACTTGCGGAAGATGGCTTCGGCAAAGGCTTCCTTGCCGGGCTGGAGCACCATCAACATGCGCTCCTGCGATTCCGACAGCATCATTTCATAGGCGCTCATGCCGGTTTCGCGTTGCGGCACCTTATTCATGTCGAGCAGCAGGCCGACGCCGCCCTTGGACGCCATTTCGACGCTGGAAGAGGTGAGGCCTGCCGCGCCCATGTCCTGAATCGCGACGATGGCGTCCGACGCCATGAGTTCGAGACAGGCTTCGATCAGCAGCTTTTCGGTGAAGGGATCGCCGACCTGCACGGTGGGGCGTTTCGCATCGGCATCATCGCCGAAATCGGCGGAGGCCATGGTCGCGCCGTGGATGCCGTCGCGGCCGGTCTTGGACCCGACATAGACGATCGGGTTGCCGACGCCCGACGCCGCCGAATAGAAGATCTTGTCGGTGTCAGCGACGCCCACGGTCATCGCGTTGACCAGGATGTTGCCGTCATAGGCGGGGTGGAAATTCACCTCGCCACCCACGGTGGGCACACCCACGCAATTGCCGTAGCCGCCGATGCCATGGACTACGCCGGAAATGAGATGCTTCATCTTGGGGTGATCGGGCCGTCCGAAGCGCAGCGCGTTCATGTTCGCGATCGGGCGCGCGCCCATGGTGAACACGTCGCGCAATATGCCGCCCACACCGGTCGCCGCACCTTGATAGGGTTCGATGTAAGACGGGTGGTTGTGACTCTCCATCTTGAAGATCGCCGCCTGCCCGTCGCCAATATCGACGACGCCCGCATTTTCGCCAGGGCCGCAAATGACCTGTGGCCCTTCGGTGGGCAGTTTTTTCAAGTGGATGCGGCTCGATTTGTAGGAGCAATGCTCCGACCACATGACCGAAAAGATGCCAAGTTCGGTGAGATTCGGTTCCCGGCCGAGCGCATTCAGGACGCGATCATATTCTTCCGGGGAAAGCCCGTGTTCGGCGACGATTTCGGGCGTGATCTGGGTGGCGGTGCTGGACATGAGCGCGCCTTTAGCCGCGTGGGCGCGGATAGACAATCCTTGCGGCGTCCTGTGTGGAAAACATGCTATGGTCGTGCGTTGGAAAGGGGAGGAGACCGTCATGGAATGGATGCTGTTGCCGCTGCGCCGCTATGCGAGATTTTCGGGAAGGGCGCGACCGAAGGAATATTGGATGTTCGCACTGTTCCTGATCCTCGCCGCGATCGTGATCAGCATCGTCGAAACCATGTTGGGCCTCAACGTGACGCAGCGGTGGGTCGATCATGGCCCATGGTGGGTCGATGCGGGTTACCGGACCCAGGCCGGGCCGCTGACGGGACTGTTCGTGCTGGCGATGTTCATCCCGCAGCTCGCGGTGTCGGTCAGGCGGCTGCATGACACGGACCGCAGCGGATGGTGGCTGCTGCTGATCCTCCTGCCGTTGATCGGCGGTATCATCCTGCTGGTTTTCTTCATCATGAGTGGGACGCGTGGCGCCAATCGCTTCGGCCCCGATCCGATCGAGGTGGGCGAGCCGGAACTGATCCGCAGATCGTAAGGGCATAAAAAGGCCGGACCTCGATGAAAGGTCCGGCCTTTTTGCTATCACGGAGATTCAGGACTCAGGCCTTGCAGCCCAGCGCGCTCTTGCCCGGCAGGGTGATGGTGACCTGCTTGCCATTGCCTTCAATCTTGTAGCCATCGGTGGCTTCGAACGGCTGGCCGGCTTCGGCGGCGACCAGCTTGGTCGGCGACCCGGTTTTTTCAGTACGCAGGTTCGCGGTCTTGTCGTCGCTCAGGAAGTCGACGAAGACGAGGCTGTTGTCCTTGCAGCGATACTGGAAGCTGTTCTTCACCGACGGCGGGAGTTCCACCGGCGCGGCGTTGGCAAGCTGCGAAGCCATCGGGTCGGCGGGGCCGCCCACGACTTCGGGTTCATCATTCTTGTTGCAGGCCGACAGCAAGGTCAGGGCCGCGACGGCGGTCAGGGGGAGATAATATTTCATAGCGGGCCTTCTATGTGCACTTGCAACAAGTGACGTCAACGCAAAAATAGTGAATTTGCCTGTTATATTCTTATGCGTCAGCGTGACGGAACCATGACAGGGCCGCATGATGGGGCCACGGGTGCCATGCGGACTTGACCGCGCGGGCGGTGAAGGCCAATGCAGGGCCATGGCCGAAGAGAGCATGACGCAGCCGACCGACCCCAGCACGCTTTCGTTCGAGGAGGCGCTCCGCGCGCTCGAATCGATCGTGCGGCGGCTGGAAAATGGAGACGTGCCGCTGGACGAATCGATCTCGCTCTACAGCGAGGGCGAGGCGTTGCGGAAGCAGTGCATGGAACGATTGCAGGCGGCAGAGGCGCGCATCCAGAAACTCACGCTCGACGCGAGCGGCGCCGTCACCGGCGCGCAGCCCTTCGGCGCGGATTGACGGGATGAAGGGAGGCGGCGCCTCCGCAGGTGCGTTGATTGCCCAGCAGTCCGCCCTGATTTCGGCCGCGATCGACCGTGCCTTCGACACTTTGCTCGCCGTGCCGGACGATGCGCGGGCGCGCCTTTATGACGCGATGCGTCATGCGGCCATCGGCGGAGGCAAGCGCCTGCGCCCGCTGCTGGTGCGGGCGGCATGCGACCTGTTCAATATCTCGCCTGAATCGGCGCTGCGTGTAGGACTGGCGGTCGAGTGCATCCATGTTTATTCATTGGTGCATGACGATCTGCCTGCGATGGACGATGACGATATGCGGCGCGGCAAGCCGACCGTCCACAAGGCCTATGACGAAGCGGCCGCGATTCTGGTGGGTGACTGCCTGCAAAGTTTCGCCTTTGAGATATTGGCCGACGAGCAGACGCACCCGGCGCCTTTCGTGCGGGTGGAGCTTGTGAAGGCGCTTGCGCTTGCCAGCGGGGCGGCGGGCATGGCGGGCGGCCAGATGATGGATCTGGCGGCGGAAGACAGCCGCTTCGACCTTGCCACCGTGACGCGGCTCCAAAATCTCAAGACCGGGGCGCTGATCGGCTTTTGCGTCGATGCCGCAGCGATCATGGCGCGCATCCCGCCGGAAGGGCGCACGGGGCTGCACGGCTATGCGCGCGACATTGGCCTCGCCTTCCAGATCGCGGACGACCTGCTCGATGTCGAAGGTGATACGGCCGCCGCGGGCAAGGCGCTGGGCAAGGATGCGTCAGCGGGCAAGGAAACCTTCGTTTCCCTGCTGGGCGCCGATCGGGCGAGGGAGCAGGCGCAATTGCTGGTCGATCAGGCCAAGGCGCATCTGCATGGTTTCGGCAAGCGGGCTGATCTGCTGTGCGCCATTGCCGATTATATCGTGGAAAGGGATCGGTAGGCATGAAACAAAGGGTGGGGGTCTATCCCGGCACATTCGATCCCATCACGCTGGGTCATATGGACATCATCCGGCGCGGGGCGAAGCTGGTCGACAAGCTGGTGATCGGCGTCACGACCAATATTTCCAAATCGCCGATGTTCAGTGACGAGGAGCGGCTGGATATGGTGCGCCGCGAATGCGCCGGTATCGATACGGAAATCGTCGTTACCGGCTTCAACTCGCTGCTGATGGACTTTGCCGAATCGCAGCAGGCCAGCATCATCATCCGGGGTCTGCGCGCCGTCGCGGACTTCGAATATGAATATCAGATGGCGGGAATGAACCAGCAGATCAATGGCCGCGTCGAGACTGTTTTCCTGATGGCGGACGTGTCGTTGCAGCCGATTGCGTCGCGCCTGGTCAAGGAAATCGCGCTTTACGGCGGCCCCATCCATAAATTCGTCAGCCCGACCGTGTGCGAGGAAGTGGAAAAACGCGTCGCGGCGTTGGGACGCAAGGGCGGATAACGCACCGCTCAGCCTTCGTTCAGTTGCCAATCGCGAAGAGCGCGCTATCAGGGGGCAACTTCGCCATCGGTCAATAGAGAGTTAGGGAAAGCTTATCCATGCGGTTTACTTCGGCGCTCAAGACCGTGGCGATCGGTTTCGCCCTCTATGCGTCCAGCGGCGCGGCTCTGGCGCAGGGCGGCGGACAGGGACAGGGCGAGGAACTGAAGAAGGCGGAAATGTCCGCCGTCGCGGAAAAGAACGCCAAGGCGCTGGAACAGTCCGGCACGCCCCAACTTCCCCCCGCCAGCATCCCGGTCGATCCGCAGAATGTGTGGGATCTGGACCTGTCCACTGGCGGCCGCGTGCGGATTCAGCTTCGTCCCGATGTCGCGCCCACGCATGTGGAACGGATCAAGGAACTGACGCGGCAGGGCTTTTACAATGGCCTTAAGTTCCATCGCGTGATCCCCGGCTTCATGGCGCAGGGCGGCGATCCCAAGGGCGATGGCACGGGCGGTTCGACGCTGCCGGACCTGAAGCAGGAATTCAACTGGCTGCCCCATGTGCGCGGCGCGGTGTCGATGGCGCGCGCCCAGTCGGAGGACAGCGCCAACAGCCAGTTCTTCATCGTGCTGCTGCCCCGGCTTCAGCTCGACAAGAAGTATACCGTCTTCGGCCGCGTGATCGAAGGGATGCAATATGCCGATGCGATTGCGCCGGGTGAGCCGCCCGCCAACCCCACGACCATCCTGCAGGCGTCGATCGAAAGCGATGGCAAACCGCCAGTGACGGCGCCCATCGCTCCGGCTGTTCCTGCGGCGAACGTGCCGTCGGTGCTGCCCTCCGCGCAGCCCGCCCCGGCCCAGCCGCAATCCTCACCGCAGCCATAAGCGGCGGCCCGCGCGGCGACTTCCATGCGCGTAGACCTGTTCGATTTCGACTTGCCGCCCGAGCGCATTGCGCTGCGCCCGGCATCTCCGCGCGATTCGGCGCGGCTGATGCTTGTGGCGGGGGATGCGCCGATCGCGGACGGGGTCGTGCGCGATCTGCCTGCCTTGCTCCGCAAGGGCGACGTGTTGGTATTCAACGATACGCGGGTGATTCCGGCGCAGCTTGAAGGCATACGCGGGCAGGCAAAGGTCGGCGCGACGCTGCACAAGCGACTGGGGCTGCGGCAATGGCAGGCGTTCCTCCGCAATGCCAAGCGGGTGCGCGACGGCGACCGGATCGACTTCGGCGCAGGCGTCACCGCTATTGCCGGGCCTCGCGACGAAGATGGCGGCGTCACGCTGAGCTTCGAGGGCGATGAGCCGGTCGAATTGCTGCTGGAACGGGCGGGGCGGATGCCCTTGCCCCCCTACATCGCCAGCAAGCGCCCCACCGATGAGCGCGACAGGGCTGATTATCAGACGATGTTCGCGCAAAAGGACGGGGCGGTGGCCGCGCCTACGGCCGCGCTCCATTTCACGCCGGAACTGATGGAGGGGCTGGCGAAAGCGGGGGTCGCGACCGAGACCCTGACGCTGCATGTCGGCGCCGGGACATTCCTGCCGGTGAAGGCGGATGACACGGACGATCACCGGATGCATGCCGAATGGGGCCGGATCGACGCGGCGACTGCGGACCGGCTGAATGCGGCGAGGGCCGGGGGCGGACGACTGATCGCGGTGGGCACCACCAGCCTGCGCTTGCTGGAAAGCGCGGCGGGAGAGGATGGCGTCATCCGTCCGTTCGAGGACGAAACGCGCATCTTCATCACGCCGGGCTATCGGTTCCGGGCGGTGGACGGCCTGATGACCAATTTTCACTTGCCCAAATCGACCTTGTTCATGCTGGTCAGCGCGCTGATGGGACGGGATCGGATGCAGGCGGCATATGCCCACGCCATATCGCAGGGCTATCGCTTCTACAGCTACGGGGATTCGTCGCTGCTGTTGCCTCAAGGATAGGACCGGGCTTTTCGGCGCAACGCCGGCAAGCCGGCCATATCACGCTTGTCAGCCGGGTGGGGCAGGCATAGCCTTCTCTCAAGGATAACGAAGGAGAGGATGCGATGGAGGACCATGTCTACAAGCTCGTCGAGATCGTCGGCACATCCCGCAAGAGCACCGATGACGCCATCCAGAACGGCTTGACCCGCGCCAGGGAAACGCTCCGCAATATCCGCTGGTTCGAACTGGTCGCGGTGCGCGGCTTCATCGACCGGGACGGCGCAACCCAATATCAGGCCACGCTGAAACTCGGCTTCACGCTGACCGACTGATCGCAGGGATGCGCGTTGGGATTTACGCTCCGGAAAAGGCAAGCCTTCATCTGGCGGCATGAAAAAGGGTCCGGCCAAAAGACCGGACCCTTCCCTTCGTAACCTGCCGCGGTTTCAGCGGTCGCGGTTCTTTTGATAGGGGGCGTTGTCCGTCGACAATCCTTCGCCGCTCCATGCGGCGGGGTCGATATCGCGCTCTCCGAACAAGGCGTTCTTATCGCCTTCCGTGCGCCAGGCGGCCTGCGCCTGATCGGCCGACTTTTCCAATATCACCCTCTGCGCGTCGACGGATTTGATCCAGGAGGATGGAACGGAATGATGCACACCGCCTGCATCTTCGTCAGTCCGGGTCAGGATCATGCGGTCGCCGCGCAGCTTGTCGACAGTGCCGACATGTTCGCCATCGCTGCCGACCACTTCCATATGTTCGCGCACCTGGGCCAGCGCCTGGCGCTGTTCGCCCCGCCGGTTGCGCCAGGTCCCGAACTCGCTGTTGAAGCGTTCGCGGTTTTCGCGCCGATATTCGGCATAGTCGCGGTCCAACTCCTCGATCCGCTGCTGGCGCCATGCATAATAGCTGGCGTCGTGATGCTCGCCATAATCATGTTGCGGTCCATAGGCGCGGACGCGAGATCCGTGATCCTCGCCGCCCAAGCCGCTAGGGTCGCCGGTATAAGGCGCATAGCCCCGCCCCGGCAGATAACGGTCGCTGCCCGAAGTGGAAGCATAGCCCACGCGGCTGCTCTGGTCGCGCGGATCGCCATAGGGGCGGTTGTAATATTCATCATAGTCGCGTCTGCGTTCGGCTTCCTCATCGCCGAACCAGCTGCGGATTTCATCGCCCGCCCGGTCGAAGAAGCCGCGTTCGTCGGGATCATAATCGGTTGGCGCCGAACGATAGGATCGCCCACCGCCGAACTGGGCCCGCGCGCCATAGCGATAGCCGCGATCATCGCGCCACTCGCGGGCGCCGGTATAGCGCGGCTGCCCGGTATAAAGATCGTCACCGTAGCGGCGTCCGCTCTGGTAACCCATGGTCCTTCTCCTTGCCTGCTGTTGCGGCGGCTTTTCCCTTGCCTGTTGCAAGCGCCGTCATCCCACCAATGAGCGGCGCGATCCTTCGTTCCGGGCGTTACGCAGGGGTAACATCGCTTCTTTCCACCAGCCTGCCGAACGGGCGGCGCGGCAGGCGGCAAAGGCTTGATCGAGATCAACGGAAGAAGCCGATTCTTCTCGCAAAAAAGACCGTTGCATGGCGTGGAAGGCTCGCTTATAGGCTGCGCTCCTTGGGGCCGTAGCTCAGCTGGGAGAGCGCGTCGTTCGCAATGACGAGGTCAGGGGTTCGATCCCCCTCGGCTCCACCATTTCTCTTCTAACGCCTTGATTATGGGCGGTTAGCTAGAAAATCAGCCACTTATGCCTGCCATTTGGTCACACCAATGGTATACAGCAGGGCATGAAAGACGTGGCGGAAACCCTTCATCTGCAAAAGCGCGGCGGCGTCTGGTATTATTTCCGGCGTGTGCCCAAGGCGCTCGTTGCGGCCATCGGAAAGCAGTTCATCAAGCAGTCGTTGGGAACGTCCAGCCTTACCGAAGCGAAGCGGCTTCGCACCATCCATGACCTGAACTCGGACGCTTTGTTCATGGCGGCCGAGAAGGAAGGGATCGGTTCGGGTAAAGGATCGAAACATCCCGTGCTACCGCTGGCGACGCTGACCGAGCATATTCGTTCGATGATCGCCGTCATGGATCGCCAGGCCGCAAATAAATTGCTCCAGGAACCTCCGGTAGACCGGGCCAGCCTGAAGGAAGGGCAAGCCGACGCGGAATATGAGCTAGGCATCCTCACCAACCCCGCCGATCCGCGCCAGCATGAACTGATAGGCCGCGCTGGGCAAAGACTGCTGGACCAGATCGGCGCGGATATCCCCGACCTGTCGAAAGCGGCCAAGTTCGAGGAAATTGTCCGACGCGGCCTCATCGAACTCTGTCGCCGCAGGCTGGATCGTTATGCTGACCGCTATGACCGCCCCTATTATGACAGCCTGTTCGATCCGGCACGACCGGCCAGCGTGACGCTGGAGGAACTGTCCCAGACCTATCTGGCCGAGAAGGAAGAGGACTATCATCTCAACGGGGTCAGCACGAAGCGACTGGACAAGATCAAGGCCAGCGTGGCCGTCTTGTGCGAGATGATCGACGGGCAGATGCCGGTCCATGCGATAGATGATGATGTCGTGCAGCGGGTGCGGAGCCTGCTCGCGCAGATGCCGTCGAATCGCACCAAGCTCTATCCGGGCCTACCTCTTGGTGCGGCGATCGAACGCGCGAAGAAGGACGGCAAGCCCGGTCTCTCCTCCTCCACGCAGGCGCATTATCTGGAAATCCTGCGGGATATGCTGAAGGTAGCGGTGCGGAAGAAATATCTGACGTCCAATCCTGCCGAGGAGGTCAAGCCGCTGAAGAAGGATGGTGTAACTGCTGCCGAGAAGCGCAGGCCGTGGACGGACCAGCAACTGCGCGAGTTTTTCATGGGCAGCAGCTTCTACCGTTCCTGTGCACCGGGGGCCACGAAGCCCTATACTGGAAAGGATCGCGACTGGCGCTTCTGGCTGCCGCTGCTGATGCTGTTCAGCGGTGCCCGGCCCAATGAGATATGCCAGCTTCACGTCGATGATATCGCCCGGACACCGATGGGCATCTGGTATGTGTCCATGACCGACGAAAAGGTCGGAAACAGCCTCAAGACCCAAGCCAGCCGCAGAAGAGTTCCAATTCACTCCGAACTGATACGGATCGGCTTCCTTCAGTTCGTGGACCGGCAGAAGCAGCAAAGTGCATCCGCGCGCCTGTTCCCGACCCTGAAGCCGAATAAATATGGCAATCTCGCCTGGTATCCGGTCAAGCGGTTCAACGAGCAGTTCCTGCCTGTTGCCATGACGCTGGAGGAGCGGCAGTCGCTTTACTCCTTGCGACACAATGTCCGCGATGCCCTACGCCGGGCGAAAGCGCCTGCTGAGACCCTATTGGCCGTGACGGGCTGGTCGCCCTCCGGTAAGGCAGTCAGTGACAACTATGGCGATCCTGGCAACCCGGATCATCATGCCGAATATGTCGAGAAGATCGGCTATGCGGGGCTGGACTTGTCGTTCCTGTATGCGCCCTCATCTGGGACATAAGTGCGGAGCATGAGCATTCTACCAAGCCAGGGTAGCGCAATGTCAGGAGTTCAGTAACGCTATCACCGTAAGCACGATTGTCGCGTACATCATCACCTTGATCTGAAACAGATCACGTTTGATCAGGTTGAACCGCATATCCATAGAATCGATCTATCTCCCCCGGTTGGCGAGGTCCACCAATTCTGGAGTTCATGATACTCTGCCGGCCCTGCTCGCGATCGAAGGTCGGAGGAACAGAAACGCCGATAGAGCGGTCTTACATTCATCAGCGCCTAAGATGGCAATGGACTGTCTGACTGACCGTGAGAAAAAACCAAACGTATCGGGTCGAGGTCACTATCTGGAATATCGCTGAGTACCATTAGGTCATAGAGGTGAACACCGAAGCCTTGTAGGCGCATATTGGGCGGGTCAATATCGAGTATCGACCAGATAGGCGCGCTGCCGAAATTGACTAAGCCCGCTTGGAAAAGTTTTAATATTTCGGATAAATAGGCTGCATGCTGCGGCCCATTAGTCCTCTTCTGCTGGACTTTTCCATCAGTCAGGGGTTTGAACCGCGCCGGGTTTGCCGGAGGCTCCAACTCCTGAGAAGGTGGAGCCTGTATGAGCAAGACAACGAACAAGTTTGCACCCGAGGTTCGCGCACGGGCGGTGCGGATGGTGGCCGATCACGAGCGCGATTACCCCTCTCGCTGGGCTGCGGTGGTTTCGATCGCGGAGAAGATCGGCTGCGTTCCGCAGACGCTGCATGAGTGGGTGAAGAAGGCTGAGGTGAACAGCGGCAAGCGCGCCGGTGTCCCGACCGAGGTTGCCGACAAGGTGAAGGCGCTGGAGCGCGAGGTCCGTGAGCTGCGGCAGGCCAACGAGATTCTGCACAAGGCGTCAGCATATTTTGCTCAGGCGGAGCTCGACCGCCCGTTCCGGCGATGATCGCGTTCATTGACGATCACCGCGATACCTATGCTCGGCGGATCATCGGCTGGCGGGCCAGCAGGACGGCCCATGTCAGCTTCGTCTTCGACGCCCTGGAACAGACGCTTCACGATCGCCGTCCGACCCATCGGGGAGGCCTGATCCATCATAGCGATCGTGGGTTGCAATACGTGTCCATCAAATACACCGAGCGCCTCGCCGAGGCCGGGATCGAGCCGTCGGTAGGCAGCGTCGGCGACAGCTACGACAACGCTTTGGCCGAGACGATCAACGGCCTCTACAAAGCGGAGGTGATCCACCGGCGTGGACCGTGGCGCAGCTTCGAAGCGGTCGAGTATGCCACGCTGGAATGGGTCGACTGGTTCAACCATCGTCGACTGCTGGAGCCCATCGGCAACATCCCGCCCGCCGAAGCTGAAGATCAATATTATGCTGCCGCGAGCAACATCGATATGGCAGCGTGACTCACAACCAAACGCCTCCGGCAGACCCGGTGCGGTTCAATGAGGCTTGGCGGACTGCTCTTGAGGATTGGTTGAAGCCGTTTTTGACGGCGCTCGGCCATAAGACGCGCGGTCGGATGTGCCCTTCGTATGTTGCAGGACTGATCGGCCCGGGGGACCGCAAGAGTGTTCAGCCGATGGCCGCGCGCGACGGTGCAGTCAGCTACGACCAGCTTCATCACTTTGTGGCGAGCGGCGTCTGGGATGCGGCTCCGTTGGAAGCGGCGTTGCTGACCAAAGCCGATGAGCAGGTCGGCGGTGAGGACGCCTGGCTGATCGTCGATGATACGGTCTTGCCAAAGAAGGGACGCAGTTCGGTTGGGGTTGCGCCGCAATATGCCGGCGCGCTGGGCAAGAACGCCAACTGCCAGACACTGGTATCTGCCGCCCGACGCGAACTGCCTCCTTTCGGTCGCCGACCACTGCCTGCGAAGCCGCAACTATCTGAACCTCATCGTCATCGACAAGCAGCCCCAGCTCCAATGGCT
The DNA here is from genome assembly GCF_001456115.1 of Sphingobium baderi. Lineage (NCBI taxonomy): Bacteria > Pseudomonadati > Pseudomonadota > Alphaproteobacteria > Sphingomonadales > Sphingobiaceae > Sphingobium > Sphingobium wenxiniae. The sequence goes on from NZ_CP013264.1 coordinate 1,753,867, forward strand.
GACCATCGACGAGGCCGAGGCCCATTGCGCGCACGGAGCGGGCGTCTGGGACATGTACAGCAACGGCGCCGAGGCGCCCGACATCGTGCTCGCCTGCGCCAGCGACATCCCGACCCAGGAAACCGTGGCGGCCGCGTGGCTTCTCCGGCGCTATGTGCCCCAGCTCCGGGTGCGCGCCGTGACATCCAGGGGATCAGGTTCGGCCGCTGCGCTCCCCGACATGATCAGACCTTGTCGATCTTCGAGGTAGAGGGCACTTGCTCGCCCATCCTGGCAGAATTGAGGCAGTGGGTCGGGAGAAGCTCTCAAAAACTAACAAATAATGTCCCAAGCGGCCGGTCTCGAACATACTTTTCAGATCGGTCTCAAGTTCACCGTCTTACACGCCAGCTTTTTTCTTCGCGAACGCGAACACCACTTTCCAAATTATCGATAATCGGTATGTTGGCTGGATAACGAGACGGGAGAGAGGTAGCATTGATGGCCATGACAGCGGTTGGGCAATTCTCCCGTCCCAAGCTCCTTGCCGTGCTGCTTGTCACCTATATGGTGAATTACGCAGATCGAATGACAATCTCCGTGCTGGGAGAGTCGATCAAGCGCGATTTGGCATTGAGCGATGCCCAAGTTGGAATGCTGGGCGGCACGGCATTCACAATCCTATACGTGCTGGTGAGCTTTCCCGTCGGGCGGCTGGTCGAACGCCACAGGCGGGCGACCATCATGTGGATAGCGATAGGCCTGTGGTCGACCGCCACCGTCGCGTGCGGCTTTGCGCGGAATTTCACCGAGCTTGCGCTGTGCAGGGCGGCCGTCGGCGTGGGCGAGGGCGCCTTCATCCCGGCGGTGCTGTCGCTTCTCTCGGATTACTTCCCTCCCAACCGCAGGGCTTCGGCCTATTCGACCATCGTGCTTGGACTTCCCCTGGGCGGCATGATCGGCGCCATCGTCGGCGGTTGGGTCGCCGCGCGTCATGGCTGGCATATAGCCTTCATGGTGATCGGCGCGCCGGGGCTGCTCATGGCCTTGATCGTTCGGCAAGTGGTAGTCGAACCGCCACGCGGGTCCTCAGACGGCGCGGCGCCCGCGGGCAATGTTCCAACCATAGCAGACGTCCTGAGGACGCTGGCTAGTAAGCCCGCATTTCTCCACCTGACGCTCGGCGGCGGCCTTGTTCAGATCGTTTCCTATGCGATCGCACTTTTCCTCTTTCCCTATCTGACCCGGAACTTCGGAGTGAATTACGCGCAGGCGGGCCTGGCCGTGGGGTTGCTGAACGGGGCTTCCCTGACGGTTGGCATATTGGGGGGCGGCCTGTTGTCCGATCATCTGGGTAGCCGTGACGTGCGCTGGTACGGATGGACGCCCGCCATCGCCATGCTGATGACGTTCCCGGTTTATCTGGCGTCGCTCTTCCAGTCCTCATGGCTCATAACGACAATGCTGCTCTTTATACCGTCGGCGGTCGCGTCCGCCTTCGCCCCGACCATCGCGGCAACCATCCAAGGGCTTGTGCCACCAACGATGCGGGGGACGACCGCTGCGCTGAACGGCGCCATGAGCCATGTGATCAGCCTGGGCTTGGGATCCCTGCTGATCGGCCTCGTCAGCGACCATTTCACCCGATTGAGCTTCGCCATGGCCACGGGAGGAAGGGATTATGCCCAATGTGGGACCGGCTCCCAGCCCGCCCTGGCAACGCTTTGCCAGCAGTCGTCGGGGCAGGGGTTGCGGTGGTCGCTCATGGCGCTGTCGGCGTTCCTGCTATGGGGATCGATTCATTTCCTGATTGCTTCGCGGTCGCTGCGCCGGGATTACGGCCATGGCGCCACCCAGTGACAACGGGGCTCCTTGACGCGAAGAAACAGTCGCGCTAACCACGTTTTGTAGATAATCGATAATCGAGAGTGTGTATGGCGAGCTTGGCCGAGATTGAGGGGTTCATTGCACCCGAGGCTTTTTTCGAGCTGGATCTGGGTGACGAGGATTTCCGCCAGAATGCGGTAGATCGCTACGCGTCTCTATGGGCCACCCGGCAGCCTTTCTATGCCCGGCGCCTCGGCATACCTGCCGTCGTATGCAGCCGTGCCAGGGATGTTCGGGAAGTCATGCTGAACCCCTCCCGGTTCGTCATGAAGGCGCCGAAGCTGCCCGGATATGAGTCCTTCGACATCTTTGGCGGACTGGAAAGCGTGCTCCAGATGGACGGCGACCGCCACGGGCGGGTGCGGCGTCTCATGAACCCTGCATTTTCGCCCGCATCGCTGCCCGCGATCCGCCCGGCGGTCGAACGCATCGTCAAGGAGCGGCTGGACGCCATAGAGGCAACCGGACCGCACTTCGATGCGATGCAGGACTTATGCGATCACCTGATTGTCCGCTCGCTGCTCGATGCCACCTTCCAACTCAATCCCACGCAGCAGGCGGCGTTTGAGCGTGTGCATCGCGCGATCTTCGCGATGAACTTCCGTCCCGGCCAGGCACGGCCGCAAGAGTATACCGAAGCGATCGAGGGCGCGCGCGCCGTGATCGCCGATCTTATCGAGGACCGCCGGCACAATCCGCGCGACGATTTCATCAGCAAACTCATCAGTGCGCGGGACGAGGGCAGTAAGCTCGACGATGCCGAACTATACGGCCAGATCAACACGATCTGCGGCGCCGCGCTGGGATCGACCGCCACCAGCCTGGCGGCCGCGCTCTACCTCTTGGGCCGCAATCCCGACCAGTTCGACATGCTGAAGCAAGATCATTCGCTCATCGATGACGCATTGGAAGAATGCCTTCGCATGCATTGCCCGGGCTTCTTCTTTTTCCCACGCTTTGCCGCCTGCGACACCGAGATCGGCGGCACGCCGGTGTTGGAGAACATGCTGATACTCGCCTCGCCGCAGGCGGCCAACTTCGATCCGGAGGAATATGAACAGCCCGGGAAGCTGGACATCCGCCGTAAGCCCAAGCCGCTGACTTTCGGCGCGGGAAGCCATCACTGCATCGGCGTCCTGCTGGCGAAGATGACCATGCGCATCGGCATGCGCGCGATATTGGAGCGGTTCCCGGGCATTCGACTGGCAGATCCCGCATTCAGGCCGACCTACGGAGGCAATGTCGGGACATTGACCATCGCATCCCTGCCGATGTGGCTTTCATAGGCAGCGAGCAGGCTTCGGCATCAACGACAATAACCGGCTGCTAACGCCGGATTTTAGGGAAGGGGAGTATAGTTACATGAACCAGGGATATCGTTTCAAACGCTCGGGGCTCCGGTTTGCCCTGTTGGCAAATGTCGGATTGATCGCGTTCGCGCAGCCCGTCCAGGCGCAGGTTGAAACGGCGGCGCAGTCCACTGATTCGGGCGGCCTGCAGGACATCGTTGTCACCGCCCGGAGGACCGAGGAATCGGCGCAACGCACGCCCATCGCCATCACGGCTCTCTCGTCCACCGATCTGGAACGGCGCCAGATCACAGATCTGAAGGGCGTGCAATATTCTGCCCCCAACATCAACATCGCCACCTATCCGGGGGACCCGTCCTCGATCACAATCCAGATGCGCGGCCAGGTCCAAACCGACCTTGTAGCGACGAGCGACCCCGCGATCGGCGTTTATCTCGACGGCGTCTATCTGGGGCGCGGCAACGGCAGCTCGCTGACCACCCTCGACCTTGAGCGGATCGAAGTGCTGCGCGGGCCACAGGGCACGCTGTTCGGACGGAATACCACCGGCGGCGCTCTCAACATCGTGTCGAAGGATCCCTCGGACAAGCTCGAAGGCTTCATGTCCGGCAGCGTCGGAAAATTCGACAGCTTCGATCTCAGCGGTGCGCTCACCATCCCCATCAATGACAAGCTGGCAGTGCGCGGCGCCTTCCAGCATTCGCAGAGCGGGGGGTATTTCAAGGACACCTACAACGGCCAGAACCTGCTCGATAACAATGTCGATGTCGCTCGGCTGAAGCTCAAATGGCAGCCGACGGATGCCTTCACCGTGCTGCTGGCCGGGGACTATAGCGACATCACCGGCAATGGCGCCGCCTTCAAGCTGATCTCCGTGACACCCGGGGCGGCGCTCAACCTGCTGCCGGCGGCGCAGCCCGGTGTCGATGGGGGACGTGCCGTGTCCTCCTATATCGGCGGTGACCCCTATGCGAACCAGAGCCAACTCGACAACGCCTATCATGCGCGGTTGTGGGGAACGTCGTTGACGATGACCCTCGACCTGGGCGACGCCCAGCTCAAGTCGATCACCGCCTATCGCGAGTTGAAGCGCACCGCCGCGTTCGACTATGACGGCACGCCTTATGTGATCGCGGAGGCGAACAGCGTCGACCTGAGGCAGCATCAGTTCTCGCAGGAACTCCAGTTGAACGGATCGGCGTTCGATCATCGGCTCACTTATACCGGTGGTTTGTTCTACTTTGCCGAGCATGCGCGGGACATCACCCGCAACGACTATCTCATCGGCCTGGCGCCGCCGCCCTTCACGCGCGCGATCACCGATGGGGAGGTCGAGAACGACTCATATGCAGCCTACGCTCAGGCCACCTATGAAGTGCTCGCCAACACACGGATCACCGCGGGGCTTCGCTACACGCGTGACACCCGTGAGCTCATCAGTCGCAATCGGGGCTTCAGGAGCGCCACCTTCGGCGGGCCGGTCACGTCGGAGGTCTGCAGCCTGGTAGCCGTCGTGCGCGATAATCCTGCGGTCTGCCAGGCCACCTTGAACGCGGACTTCGGCTACTGGTCTTATACGCTGGGCGTCGACCACCAGTTGACCGACAATGTGCTCATCTATGCCCGGACGGGACGGTCCTATAAGGCGGGCGGGTTCAACATCCGTTCGACCACGGTGCCCGATTCCTTCGCGCCCTTCGCCCCGGAGAAGCTAACCGACTATGAAGTGGGCGTAAAGGCCGACCTTTTCGACCATCATCTCCGCAATAACCTGGCAGTCTTCTATTCGGACTATCGCAACATGCAGCGCACGTTGCAGGTCGCGACGCCCGCCGGGCCCAATCCCTCCGCCAACTTCACGACGAACGCCAAGAAGGCACATATCTTCGGCATCGAGAACGAACTGACCGGCCAGATCGGCGGCCTGCGCGTGACGGTGTCGGGCGGTTATCTCAAGCCGGTCTATGACGACTATCGCGATACCGCAGCGCCGTTCACGGACCGCAGCGGCGAACCCTTCATTGAGGTGTCCAAGTACAATGTCAGCGTGAGCGGACAGTACGAACTCGCGACCGGCTTTGGCAAGGTGCGGATCGGCGGCGATTATTCCTATCGCACAAAATTCTACTTCGCGCCGCAGGACACGATATTCCAGAAGGGCTATGGCCTTGCAAATGCTCAGGTCGCCGTGGACCTGAACGCGATCCCTGGGCTGGAGGTGAGCGCCTATGTCCGCAACCTTACGGACAAATATTACAACATATACATGCTTCAGCTTCCGGCGCTCGGCTTCGCATCGGTCACTCCGGGCGAACCGCGCACCTATGGAGCGAAGGCGACGTTCCGGTTCTAGAAGGAGCGATACAGATGAATGACGCGGACGCGATCCGCAATCTGGTGGCGTCCTACAGCCTGGAGGCCGATGCGCGAAATGTCGCCGCCTGGGCGGCACTGTTCGCGGACGACGGCGCTCTGATCCTGAACGGCACCGTTCAGGGCCAGGGGCCGGCGGACCTTCATGACTGGTTCGCCGGCCGCTCCATGCCGGCGGGCTATCACATGGTGGCCAACCTGCGTTTGGACATCCAGTCCGACGAGGCGACGGGCGTTGCCAATTTCATCTCCGTAGGCGTCGACAACAAGGTCGGCGCGCGCGGGATGTATCGGGCGGTTTTCGTGAAGCGCGGGAACGACTGGAAGATCGCCGAGTGGCGCATCGAAGTCGCCTGATCATCTATTTCGGGAGTTGAAGACATGACGGATCGTTTCGAAGGCAAGGTGGCGCTCGTCACGGCGGCGGCGGCGGGAATAGGCGCCGCCACGGCACGGGCATTTGCCGAAGGCGGCGCCCGCGTGATGCTGTCCGATATCGACGTGCAGGGCGGGGAGGCAATGGCCGAAAGTCTGCGGGCTTCCGGCGCTCAGGCCGATTTCACGCCCGCCGATGCCACGTCCGAAGAGGAGGTGGCGTGGTTGGTTGCAAGGACGGTCGAGATGTTTGGCGGCCTTCATCTCGCGGCAAATGTCGTGGGGGATTCCGTTGGTGACGCGAACGGTCCGGACATGCATCTGAAGAGCGTGGAAGGGTGGGATGCGACCTTCGCGATCAGCATCCGCAGTGCCTTCATCTCGATGAAGCATGAGATCGCCCATATGATCGGGCATGGCGGGGGAGCGATCGCCAATGTGAGCTCGCTGGCAGGCATGGTGTATGTGCCGGAGTCGGGCGCTGCCTATTCATCGGCAAAGGCGGGCATCATCCAGTTGACGCGCTTCGCGGCCGTCACCTACGCTGACCGCGGCGTGCGCGTGAACTGCATCGCTCCAGGGGTCACGCCCACGCGGGCCTATTACAAGCGGGGACCGGAAGCGGCAGCGCAGCAGATCGCCCGGATGGTGGACCGCCAGGCGATCAAGAGGGCCATCGAGACGAGTGAGCAGGCGGCGGCGATCGCCTGGCTATGTTCGGATGACGCAGCCATGATCACGGGGCACAACTTGCCCGTCGACGGGGGCTGGTCGGCGCGATAGCCGCGCGACCACACCCCGCTCGGTTCAATCCAGGCGCTTGATCTTCAGGACCGACGCGACATCCGCTCCCTCGCGATAGTCGTTCCGGTAGGACATGTCTCCAGCCTCCTGCCGTGCGACCAGTTCACCGTGCAGCTTGCGGTAATGCAGGCCGGCGGCATCGAAGCGTGTGCTGCAATCGCGCCGGGGGGGACGGTTATAGTAGCGTGGGTTCTGCGGATTGAGCACGAACTCATCCTGGCCGGCAATGATCGGCGCGGTCGCCGGCCAGGCATGCCGAAATTGCATATTGTCGGTCTGCTCGATCCCGAACGCGAAGTTCGCGCGGGTCAGCGTCCGCGATTCCGGTGTGTTCGATTGCATTAGCGGAATCGACGGGGCCGTCGAATAATGGGAGTGCAGGAAGCATACACCGCTGCGGATGAAGATGTGCGTGAACACCGTCTGATCCTGAAGCTTTTCCTCCACGCCGAGCACCTCCCGCTGAAAGCGTGACGTCAGCCGACCCTTGACGGTACGGATCATCGTCACCGTTTCCGATGTCGATTGGAAGGTGATCGCATCCTCCTCCGCATGTTCTGCGGCACCCGTCATGCTGCCATGCACGAAATCGATGTGGGTGAGATCCAGGATATTCTCCAGCACCAACTCATAGGTGCAATGGAAGAAGTTCACGCCCCGCGCATGGGCAGGTTGCGATCGGTTGCGCCATAGGAAGGGAATTTCGGGGATGAGCGTCGGGTCGGCGTTGTGGCTATCGCCGTACCAGACCCAGACATGCCCGTAGAGCTCGTGGACCGCATGCACCGTCACCGGGCCTGCAGTAGGATCGGACGGATGCCGGCTTTCGGCGTGCCAGCCATCGTCGCCCAGCCAGATATAATAAGGCGTCGAATGAACCATCCGCATGATCGGCCCACGCCGGGCGTCCGGCACATGCGCGACCGGGAACCAAGCGTCTCGGAGAATGAAATCGCCCGGCCGCCAATCCGCCGAGGGCGAAGTGATGGCCTGGGTGCGGGCGGCCGCCTGTTCCAGAACATTCATGCGAATTCTCCTTCTCCGGTGGGTGCGAACGACGCGCTGCACAGCCTTGAACAATAATCCTTGGCCTTCATGACCGCATGAGGATCGATCCTGTCCCTGGCCGTGATCCGAAGCAATCCGCGCTGCGTCGCCGTCCCCGTACCGCGCCACTTCACCGCAGTCAGTGCCCGCTCGACCGGGCGGGCGATAAGCATCGTTTCGGACAGCAGCTTACGCGAATTGTCCAGAAGCTGCAGCTTTGATTGACGACCATCCCGACGGACATTGAGGACGAGGGAATAGGGGAAATCGGAAATGACCCGACCGGATCGCGCGGTGGCGCGCGATGCCACGCCATATTCGACACATATGCTTTTGGCGTCCAGGATCGGATCGCCGAAGCGATGATCGTCCCGCGAGGCAAGGCCATTGATGTCGAGAATCGCGCCGGGCGCATCGAGAAGGAGGTCGATAAACTCGCGGAACGGATAGGCGATCAGGCGTTCGCCGAACCACTCCGCCGCCATCGGGGACATGGCGAGCGAGAGCGGTGGCGCCGTAGGCTCCAGGCCGCCCGTCCACAGCTGAAGGAAGCCGTCCTGTTCATGAACGGCATAGCCTGTCACCCGATAGCTGCGCGGGACCTTCTCGTCCGCCGACAGGTTCGGAATGACCTTGCACGCACCGCTGCCGTCATAGCGCCAGCCATGATAGGGGCATTCAATCAAACCCGTATTGGTGATGCATCCGAGCGAAAGCGGTGCCCGGCGATGCGCGCAGGCATCCTCCAACGCTCTCGGGACCCCGTGGGCATCACGGAACAGCACATATTCCACGCCATCGCAGTGCACGCCAACGGGTTTGTCCGCCGGCAGAGATTCAGACAATCCGATGACCTGCCACTGATTCTCTTTCGACATCCCTATCGAATTCTCCTGATATTGCCTGTTTTCCAGCATAAAATTGGCTTTGCCAGCACGCCAAGCGTATTGTCAACGATTATCGATATTTTGGTCTGGACTGATGCGTGCACACCTCTATAAGCGTAGCCATGAAGCCTGCGAGAAGCATAACAGAGCAGATTTACCGGCAGCTGAAGCTGGAGTTGCTACAATGTCGACTCAAGCCCGGAGAGCGTCTGCGGACGAACGAACTGAGTGCGCGGTTCGGCGTCAGTCTTTCGGGTATTCGGGAGGCGCTGTCGCGGCTGAGTGCGGACGGACTGGTCGAGACCGATCCGCAGCGCGGCTTCCGTGCTGCGCCGCTGTCACGGCAGGATCTGCTTGCCCTCACCGAGGCGGCGATTGCCATCGACAGCATATGCATTCGCCAGTCGCTAAAACAGGGAAACAAAAGCTGGGAGCAGCGACTCATCAAGGCGCGTGACAAAGTTCTCTCCAGCGTCGTGATGTCGGATGCCGGCGGCCGGCTCAACATGCAGTTCATGGCGGACCATCATGACTTTCATCAGGCGCTCGTAGCAGCGTGCGACAATCGCTGGTTGCTCAAGATGCGCGATACCTGCAATCTGCAGGCGGAGCGCTATCGCCAGCTCTGCGTGCCGCGAAGCCCTTCGCTCGACCAGATTAACGCCGGTTATAGGGAAATCACCGAAGCGGCGATCGCGCGGGACGGCGATCGCGCTTCCGAGCTCATGGCCGTTCAGTTCGAACGCAACGCGCAGCGTTTTCTGGATGCGCTGGAAGATATGGACAGCCTCGTCTTCTGGAGCGATCACGACGAACGGGGTGCGGACGAGACCGTAAACGCTTTTTAGGCGTCGCCGGAATGCCTCTCGCCATTTCGAACCTCGACACCGGCTTGTTCTTCCACAACCCGGATGAGTGCAGATACGTCGTCCTCGGCCATGCCCGCCTGAACCGCCTTCTCCCAAAGCTGGGCCGCACCGATCAGGGTCGGAGCCGCGTCGAGCGGAAAGTCGACCGTCGCGGCCGCCTCGACTGCCAATTGGACGTCCTTGTGCAGAAGGCCGAGCCTGGGGCCGCTGTCGAACCGCCCGCTCAGAATGGCGGACGCCCGCCGATCGACAAGTGCCATGCTTCGGGCGCTGCCCGCGTTGAGGACATCGATCATGACCTTGGCATCAAGACCCAGTCGGGTGCCCATGACCAATGCTTCGAAAGCGCTGGCCATATTGGCGGCGGCAACCACATTGTTGACGAGCTTCATCAATTGGGCCTGACCGGGTTGGTCGCCGATATCGAAGATCGACGTGGAAAGTCGTTCCAGCACCGGTCGTACGGCGATACGCGCTTCGGCGCGCGCCGCGAGCATGATCGCCAGCGCGCCCTGACGTGCGACCGGCGCACCGCCCGAGACGGCCGCATCGATGAATTCTACTCCTTGCGTAGCCATGATCCCCGCGATCTCCCTGGCCGCATCAGGTCCGATCGTGGACGTCTCGATATAATGGTGAACCCGCGATCCCGCGGCGACCTCGGCCGCAACGCTGCGGCTGACCTTGACGGTTGGCAGGCTGGCGATCACGACAGCGGCGCCATCGGCGACCTCTCGGGCGGAAGAGGTGGTACGCGCGCCACGTTCTTCCAGCCGTTGCATGGCCAGGGGATCAAGGTCGTGCACAAGCAGCGGCGTGCCGACATCCAGCAGGCGGTCGCCTATTGCGGCACCCATGTTGCCAAGGCCGAGCAGGCCGATCGCGGTTTCACTCATCCATCAGTCTCCTCGACACTCATCTTATTGCTTCAGGAAAGGGCATCCCATGTCGGATAAAGGCGAAAGCGGCCGCGCGGTTCTGGCGGAGGTCATGGGCCAGGCCTATGTCGACGCGCGTCAGGCATCGATCACGGACTTCAACCGGCCGTTGCGGACGTTCATCGACGAGAACTGCTTCGGCGATGTCTGGACGCGCCCCGGCCTTGAACGGAAAACGCGAAGCCTGATCCTCATTTCCACGCTGATTGCCCTCAATCGTCCGACGCAGGTGGAGGCGCACGTCCAGTCGGCCATCAACAACGGCGCGACCGTCGGCGAGATACAGGAGGTCCTGTACCAGACCATCGCCTATTGCGGACTGCCGGCGGCGGCGGACGGCTTTCGTGTTGCGGAGGCGGTGCTCCGCAAGATGGGAAAGCTTTAGCCTGCCAGCACATGGAGGGGGCGCCAGGACCGCATCAGGAAGCCGCTGAACGCGGGAGCCGGACGGCTCGGATCCAGGCGCATCGCCGGAAAGCGGACCAGCATCTTCGACACGGCGCTGGCGATCTCGGCACGGGCGAGATGGGCGCCAAGGCATGTACGCGGCCCATAAGCGAATGCTAGATGATCGTGGGGCCTGGCGCGTTCCAGATCGACGGCATGCGGGCATCCATAGTGCCTCGGATCGCGATTGGCGCCGATGATAGCCACGGTAAGCATGTCGCCCTGTGCGATGGACTTGCCATTCAACTCGGTCGAGGCGCTGGCGCGACGCGGACGGAACTGAATGCTGCCGTTCAGCCGGAGCACCTCTTCCACGAACCGGTCGAGATAGCGACTGCCTTCGTCGCGCACCTGCGCCATCAGGCTGTCGTCGGTCAGCAGCATGTGGAAGGCATTGCTTATTGCGTGCGTCGTCGTGTCTACGCCGGCGAAGAGAAGGCGGCGGCAGGCGTCGAGTGTGTCCAGTTCGTTCCAGTCGTCAAATACCCGATGGCCGCCGCGCCAGAGCTGGCTGATGAAATCCGAGCCTTCTCCGTTCTTGCGTTCCGATACGAGGGGTTTGAGAATGTCGTTCAGTTCTTCGGCGGCGGCGATGGCCTCGTCGGCCACGCGGCGCGCTTCGGCCGACGCCTCTCCCTCAAGCTGCAGCGCATTGGCGACGCTTGCGAACCGGCCGATGGCGTCATTGAGGGCCTTTACATGATCCAGATATGCGTGATCGTGCTGCGGAAGGCCAAGCAACTGCGCGAAGATGCCCATGGGGACGCGTTCGGCGAAATCCTCGACGAGGTCGAAGGCCGGTCGATCTTCCAGGCCTTTGATCAGATGGTCTATCCAGGGATCGACAAGATCCTTGCGATACTCCCGGACGACCTTGGGCGACAGCAACTCCACCAGCCACCACTTATGGAAGGCACGGTGCCTCTCGCCCTTCAGGAACATGGAGGACCGCGGGTTATCGGAGCGGATCTTCATGTAATCACCGCCGGCTTTCATCGACATATAGGGGTGCTGGAACAGTTCATCGTCCTTCAGCACTTCCTGGGCGAGATTGTAATTCGCCACGATCCAGCTTCTCATGCGGTCGTCCCAGGCAATCCCGCCCATGGATTGGACCTCCTCGTAAAAGTCGAAGGGCGGCTTATCCGCGGTATCCCAATAGGACGATTCCAGGGTGATGCTTTCGGCTGTCATGACTTTGTCCTTGGGGGCCTGTTGATGCTTATCGGTTATAAGCGGCGGTGGGCTTCAGCTTGGCGTCGAGCACGCCCAACTGAACGAACTTGCCGAGAACGTCGGCGATGCTGAAGATCTTGACGATCTTCCCGTCACGAAAGCTGATGATCGAGAACCATTCGATGTCGAATGTGCGGCCGCTGGCATCGAGGCCCATATACTGACCGTCGCTGTGGGTTCCGATCTGACGGCAGAGCGCCCACACGTCGTCGCCGTCCGCCGTCATCCGCACCACCGAATAATGCGATGGCTGGAACGTCCTGTAGCTCGCCACCGGTGACTGCTTCCAGGCTGCGTAGCCGGTAAGGTCTGGACGGGACGGGTTGCTGTATTCGAAATCGGGATGGAAGAACGCGTCCATGGCATCGAAATCGCCGCGATTAAGTACCTCCTGAAGGTCTTTCCACGCCTGCATATGCCTTTGTGCCTTGGACTCGTCGGTCATCACTGCTCTCTCCCGGTCTGGTTGACGCAGGCTGCCAGCAAGCCGCCTGCACGGTGCAGTCTTAGGGATGCGCGTGAACAATTGCACGAAAAATCGACAATCGATTGACAGCCTCTTTTCGCTGGGGCACTCAGGGCGAAATATATGAGATTGAGGAGGGCGCATTGACGCAAACCCTGGTGCAGGACGGACTGGAACGCATAGAAGACGTCCTTTCGGCCAAGCCCTTTTTCCCGCTGGACCTCACCGATGATGGCCTGAGGCAGGTGGCTTTGCGTGATTATGTTCCCGGTTGGGCCACGAGCGCGCCGTTCTACGTGCGCCGCAACGGCATCGCGGGGGTGCTTTGCACGCGCGCCGCCGACGTGCGTTCTGTCTACATGGACACCGACCGTTTTGTCATGAAGTCGCCCGGCCTGCCCGGCTATGAGGTGTTCGACGTGTTCGGCGGGCTGGAAAGTGTGTTGCAGATGGACGGGGACCGCCATTCCCGCGTGCGGCGCCTGATGAATCCTGCATTCTCTCCCGTTGGGCTGACCAATATCCGTCCGGCGATGCAGAAGATCGTAACGGAAAGCCTGGACGCCATCGCGGCACGCGCGCCGGCCTTCGACGCCATGGCCGATTTCTGCAACACGCTCATCATGCGGACGCTGCTTGATGCGACGTTCAATCTGACGCGAGAGCAGCAGGCTGCATTCGAGCGGATGCACAACAGCATCGCGATGGCGACCCAGTTTCGGCCGGGGGAGGCGCGACCGCAGGAATTCACGGACGCCGTCATCGCCGTCCGTACGGTGATTGCCGAGGTCATCGAGGAGCGTCGGCGCACGCCGGGCAATGATTTCATCAGCAGCCTCATTACGGCCCGCGACGAGGGCAGCAAGCTCAGTGATGAGGAGCTTTATGGTCAGATCAACACGATATGTGGTGCTGCCATCGGTTCGACGGCGGGGGCGCTGGGTGCAGTACTGTATGTTCTGGGCAAGAACCCGGCGGAATTCGACAAGCTCAAGCGCAATCCCGAGATGATTGCGGTCTCCTTGGACGAATGTACCCGCATCCACGGGCCTGGCCTGTTCTCGTTCACGCGCTTTGCAACCGCTGACACCGAAGTGGGTGGCACGCAAATCCTCAAGGACATGCCCGTATTCGTGTCGCCCCAGGCGGCAAATTACGATCCGGAAGAATATGATGATCCCGGACGGCTCGACTTATCGCGCAAGCCGAAATCGATCATGTCCTTCGGCACCGGGCCCCATCATTGCATCGGCGTCAGAATGGCAAAGATGGCGATGCAAATGGGTTTGGCCGGCTTGATCGAGCGCTTTCCCGGCCTGCGTCTTTCCGACCCGGATTTTACGCCGGTCTATTCGGGCAGCGTCGGGACAATGTCGATCGTCAGCCTGCCGATGCTGACCCACTGAACGCGGCCTTACCGGCCTTTCGGCAACTGCGGATGATCCGCCAAAAGTAACAAATATTCTGGGAGGGGAAATTATGTCCAAGGAAAAATCACGTCGTCTGTCCATGGCAAGCGCCGTTGCGGTGATTTTCATACTCGCTGGCGGTGGATCGGCGATCGCGCAGGATCAGGCGGCCGCGGCCGCCAGCCCGGATGATCAGGGCGGCGCCTTGAGCGACATCGTCGTTACCGCCCGCAAGGTCTCGGAGAACCTCCAGACCGTCCCCGTCGCCATTACCGCGTTTTCCGGGGAGGCGTTGAAGAATGCAGGCATCAACAATGTCTTCGACATCCAGGGCAAGGTGCCCAATCTTTACCTGCAAAACAGCGCGATCGACGCGGCCGGCCTGACGATCGCCATGCGCGGGCAGAAGCAGAACGATTTCATCCTGACGGTCGATCCGTCCGTAGGCCTCTATGTCGATGGGTTCTACCATCCGCGCACTTATGGAATGCGTAGTGCGATGGTCGATGTCGAACGTCTGGAAGTCCTGCGCGGGCCCCAAGGGACGTTATATGGCCGCAACACGACGGGCGGCGCACTCAGCATATATTCCGCGCAGCCCACAGATGAACTGGGTGCCTCGATCGCCGTGAAGGGCGGTGACCACGGTTCCTTTGAGGGAACGGCGATCGCCAATATTCCGCTCAGCGACAATGTCTCGACCCGCTTCGTCGTGCAGCATGGGGAGCAGGACGGCCTCGGCAGTGACGGCCTGAGCAATGATGTCGCATCGGAAAACCGGACCTATGTGCGCGGCAAGATCAAGGCGGACATGGGGAGCATCCATGCCACCGTCACCGGGGTCTATTCGCGGGTGAATACCGGCGGCGCGTTGCTCAAGCTCGGCGGCCTCGCTCCGGCCTCCTCGTGCCCCACTCGCGGCCTGGACGGATGTATCGCGACTTATCAGGTCGTGGCCGAACTCTATGGCCTGGCAGGTCTGGCCAATCCGGCGCAGCGTGCCGCCGGCGAAGCGGCGCTGGAATCCTATCTAGGCGGCAGCGGCCGCAAAAGCGGGAGCCTGTACAAAGCATTTTCCACGTTCGAATCCCAGGAGGTCAATCTCGATCTCTCGGCAGACCTGAACGATACCCTGACCGTGCGGTCCCTGACCGGCTATCAGCATTTCACGCGGGGCAACAACACCGACGACGACGGCACGCCCTTCACGATCCTCAATGCCGAACAGCGCACGCGTGAGAAATATTTCAGCCAGGAATTGCAACTGCTGGGCGACATGAATTCGCTCCAGTGGGTGCTGGGCGCTTATTACGGACGTGAGAGCGGCAGCGAGGTTTCCACTTCCGTCGCCATTCCGCTGCTCAATCCTATGGCGCTGGTCACTGACGGAACGATCGTCAACCGATCGCTGGCGGCGTTCGCGCAAGCGACGTGGACCTTCGCGCCGGAAACCCGGCTGACGGGCGGCATCCGCTATTCCAGCGACCGGCGGATCCTGGTTTCGCGTACCCACGACAGCACCGGCGCGTGCGTGGTCCCGGCTGGCGCACTCACCGGAGCGCCGGGCAACCCGGCCAATGGTCCTTCGCAATGCCCCCGGACCTTCTCCAACGACTTCTCCGACCCGTCCTGGCTGATCTCGATCGATCATCGCTTTTCCCCCGAACTCTTCGCCTATGCCAAGGTCGCAAGGGGGTATCGCACCGGGGGACAAAATCTGCGCGGCAGCTATGTCGATACGGCCTTCCAGCCGTTCGAGCCGGAGACGGTCACCGAATATGAGGCGGGCATAAAGGCGGATCTGCTGGACAGGCACCTGCGTGTGAACCTGGCCGCCTTCTACGACGACTACAAGAATATCCAGCGATCGGTGACCGTGCTCACTCTTCGGCCCTCGCCCTCGACCATCGTCACCAACGCGGCGAGCGGACGGATAAAGGGTGTCGAAGCCGAGGTTGAGGCGAAGCTGAACCCGGTCTTCAGCTTCGGCGGAAACGCGAGCTACACCGGCGCCAAGTACAAGAAGTTCATCGACGTCATCGGTGATCGCAGCGATGAAACCTTCGGCGTGCCCAAGTGGATGGCGTCGGTCCATGGCCAGATTGACCTGCCGACTTCCATGGGCGCCCTGAATGCCCAGCTCAGCTATGACTGGCAGAGCAAGACCGTTCTGGCGCCGGAGGCGCAGTTCGACGACCAGGTCACGCAAAAGGCTTATGGCTTGCTGAATGGCCGCGTGGCGCTGGACCTCGACTCGGTCAACGGCACGGTGGCAATCTATGGCCGCAACATCCTGAATAAATCTTATGCGAGCGGTGCCATTGCCACCGACCGCGCCCTCGGCTTCAATGCCGTGGTCTATGGCGAACCGCGCAGGGTTGGTGTCGAGCTGACGCTGCGCTTCGGCGGAATGCGGTGATAACGGAAGGAGTGGCTGCAATGGACCTGGAGGGAAAGACTGTCCTGGTTATCGGAGCAGGCTTGCTCGGTGGACCGGCGGCGAAGGCTCTGGCGCTTTCGGGCGGCAGCGTCGTGGTTGCCGACATCGACCACGATGCCGCCAGCCGGGTCGCGGGAGAGATATCCGACGCCGGCGGGAAGGCGCTGCCCGTCGTCATCGACCTTAGCGACGAAAAGAGTGTGGAATCCGGAGTCCGGGATGCGGCAGCGTTCACCGGTCGGCTCGACGGTCTTTTCGTAAATTCCTATGATCCGGTTGCTTCCTCGCAGGACAGGAATATCGTCGATATCGATCTTGCCGCCTGGCGGCGGTCCCTTGATGTCAACCTGACCGGCTATCTCCTGGCGATGCGCAATGCACTCCCGTTCCTGCTGGACGCGGGGGGAGGGGGTATTGTCCTCACGTCCTCCTCCGATTCGTTTGATAGTCCGCCGACTCGGGTCGCTTATCCGGTGACGAAATATGCGCTGCATGCGCTGTGCCGGCACGTCGCATCGAATTGGGGCCGGAATGGCATCCGGTGCAATGTCATCGTCCCCGGCCTCGTGCCGCGCCTCCTGCCGGACGGCAGCTTCCCGCCCGAGCGCGTCAACTTTTACGCCCGCTATCAGGCGGAAACCCCGAGCACCCGGCTGGGCCAGCCCCGCGACATCGCTGCCATGGTCAGCTTCCTTCTTTCCAACGAGGCGGAATGGATCAACGGACAGATCATCGGCGTCGACGGCGGCCTTGTGCTGCGCTGATCCGGTCACGCGAGGGAACTGGTCATGGTAACGGTCACTGTGGTGGATCGAAACGGGATTTCCCGGCGCGTCGATCTCCAGGGATCCGACTCCCTGATGCTGGCGCTGCGCGATGAGGCAGGTTTCGAAATCGCCGGAGAGTGTGGCGGCTTCTGCATTTGCGGGACCTGCCATGTCTACATCGCCCGGTCGGAGCAGGCGGCGTTTTCTCCCCCGTCGGAGGAGGAGAGCGAGCTCGCAGCATTCCTGCAGCATTATGGCCCGGACTCGCGCCTGGCTTGTCAGATTCCGCTCGCCTCGGTGCCCGAAGGCCTGACCATTCACATCGCGCCGGAAGAATGATGACCATGGTGGAAACGAAACGGCTGTTCGCGGACGACGACTTCGCTGGGCGCGTGGCCTTCGTCACGGGCGCGGCCAGCGGCATCGGTCATGGCCTTGCCCGCTTGTTGGCCGAGCGGGGGGCACGGCTCGCGATTGCGGATGTGCGCGCCGAAGCGATCGAGGAAACGGCTCACGGTTTGCGCGATACCGGCGCCGAGATCATCGCCCTTCCGCTGGATGTAACGGACAGGCAGGCGGTGGTGGATGCGGCGGATACGGTGGAGAAGTATTTCGGCGCCGTCCATCTGGTGGCCAACAATGCCGGTATCGCACAGGTCGGGACGCCGCTGGATCAGGTCGACGAGGACACCTATCGCTGGATGTTCGAAGTCAACGTCCATGGCATCTCGAATGGCATGGCCGCATTTGCCCCGAAGCTGAAGGCGAACGGGGCAGGCGGGGGCCATATCGTCAACACGTCGTCGATGGCGGGGCTTTTCATGGTGCCGGGCTGGCACATCGGCCTGTATGCGGCCAGCAAGATGGCGGTCATTCCACTGTCTTTCGGTATGCGGCTTGCTCTGTCGCCCTATAATATCGGCGTTTCGGCGGTGTGCCCGGGACGCGTCTGGAGTGATCTGCGGCGCAATTCAGCCTTGCTGGCACCGCATGCCGGGCCGCAGGTATCCAACCTGCCCGACGACATCGACGACAAGGTGATGACACCCGCTCAGGCGGCACGGATCATATTGAGCGGTGTGGTGGCCGATCGTGCCCTGATCCTGACCCACCCGGAGCATGCACGGGAGGTGTCGGACTATCACGCCCTGATCATGGATGAATTTGCCTATTGGTCCACGGCCGTCGATCGCCTGGCCGAGACCCCAAGCTGAAGGAGAACACGATGTCGAACATTGATATGGTTCACAAGTTCATGGACGCGGTAACTGCCCGTGATCTGGATGCGTACCGCGCGCTCTGCGAACCGACCTACACCCTGTGGCACAGCTACAACCAAGTTGACATGGATATCGAGACCTCCGTCAGGGCGCTGCAGATGATGATCCGCGTCATGCCCGAGATCGAATATATCGACCGTGACATCTTCGAGGCGCCGCGCGGCAGCGTGATCGCGCAATATATCTGCCGGGGCAGCACCATATTGGGCGAGGCCGTGGCGTTGCACGTCATGCTCCGGATCTTCTTTTCCGAGCGTGGGCTGGTGCAACGGATCGAGGAGTATGTCGACAGCGGGGAATGCATGGTGATCCGCCGCGCGGGGGAAGCCCAGGCGGCCTGAGGGCTCCTGCCGGTCCCGGGCGTTCAGCTTTGCGAGGTGTCCTTCTCGGGCCCGGTAAGGGGCGCTAGCGCGGCGGGGTTCACATATTCCTCGATGCGATGGATACGGCCGTCAATGCATCGCAGGCGAACCGCCACCGTGACATCCACTCCGATACCGTCCGGGCGCACGCCGTGCAGTGTGTGAAGCGCCAGCGCGCCGTCCGGCAGGGACATGTAGTCCCGCTCCGCATAGACGAATTCCGCCAATGCTTCCCGGAACGCCGCGAGCTTCGGGACCATCTGAGAGAAGGGTTTGTCCAGCCCGTCGTAATTATGCCATATGACGCAGCCGGTGGTTGCGAGGGATGAGACAAGTGCGCTGTCGCCGGCCGAGATTGCGTCGAAGAAACGATGGGCCAGCGTCTCGCCGTCCTGCTCCGTCTCAAAACTCAAGGCAGGCCTCCTCATAGTCGAGCCGTGGATTGCGGGGGAACAGTTCCTCCTGCTTGCCGTAGCCGATATTGCAGAGGAAATTGCTTTTCCAGCGTCCGTCGGGAAAGAACTCCGCATCGGTCGCCGCCCGGTTGAAGCCGGACATCGGGCCGCAGTCGAGGCCCAGGGCTCGCGCCGCCATGATGAAATAGGCACCCTGAAGCGTCGAGCTGCGCGTCGCCGTATCCAGGATGACGTCGTCTCTGCCGACGAACGAGGCTTTCATGTCGCGGGAAGGAAACAGCTTGGGCATCAGCTCGTAGAACGCGCTGTCCCATGCGATGATAACCGTGCAGGGCGCCTGCATGACCTTGTCGACATTGCCGGGCGACAGCAGCGGCTTCAGCCTTTCCTTCGCCGCGGCCGACCGGACGAACGCGAAGCGGCCCGGCGTGCTGTTTGCCGCCGTCGGACCCCATTTCATGAGATCATAGATCGCGTGCAGCGTTTCGTCGGCAACCGGCCGGTCGGTCCAGCCATTGTGGCTGCGTGCCTGCCTGAACAGGCGGTCGAGCATCGGATCATCAGTAGGCAATTGATATTGGGACAAGGTCGATTCCTTGAAAGAGGCAGAATTAGCGGTGAGATGCTGCGGCTACGAACTGTCGGAAATTGTCGCCTGCCTGCGGTTCTGGCAAGCCGAGAAGACGCGCCAGCATGCCCGCGATGGGATTGGACAGGGATGCGTCGTTGTCAGCCGGCAATTTGCCGTTCTGCTTGAGCCGGTCGATCGTGCGCGCGACTACCAGGGACATGCGGACGCCGCCCATGATCTCGAAATAATCCATGGCCCGCAGGGGGCGGCCAAGGCTGGCTTCGACTATGGCGATGCACTGCTCCCTGTCGGGCTTGCCGTCCATGGGCGGATGACCGCTGCTCCGCCGCCGGTCCATGAAGAGCCACCAGCCCAGGTCGACCTCCGCCGGGCCGAGCGCGGCCGCCTCGAAGTCGAGCACGCCCTCGACTGTCAGGTCTGCGTTGAAAAGCATGTTGCCGGGGTTGGAATCGCCCCAGATCAGGCTGACCGGTAGGCCGACGGGGCGGTTCTGTTCAAGATAGGCGATTCCCGCATCTATGATGGCATGCCGGTCACCGCGCAGGACATCGTCGCGCCACGCCCGAAGCCAGCCGAGATATTGGTCGATGCCGGTTTTTCCATATTCCGGGTGGTCGAGGAACGCGCAGCCCTGCCAGTCGAGCCGGCCGATGCGGCCCAGAACGGTGAGGGCATTGGTCCACAGCCGGCTGCGCTCTTCCGGCCGCAGCTCCTTCACCCAGCCGGCCACCAGATAGCTGGGCGATTGCGGAAAGCCGCACCCTTGGATGCGGTCCATCGCCATGAATCGGCGGCCGTTCCCACCGGTTTCGGTGCCGATCACCCGCGGCGCCTGTATGCCGTTCAGGCGAAGGGCGTCGGCGACGGCAGCCTGAGTCGCGATGTCGGTGCCAAGGAATATTTCCATGCCTGGATGCTCGAAGCGCAGCACGACCTCGCGCGGGCCGGTGACGGCCGAGTGCAGCGACGCGATGACGGTCTGGGCGGAGAATCCGTTAGCGCTGGCGGAAATATCGGCGAGTTCCAGGCTGGCATCGTCCAGCCACTCGCGCATACGGGGGAGTGCGGACGCTGCCAGCACATGTCCCTCACGATCTGCCATTCATGCTGCCCTCCAATTATATTCGGCTTGCTATCCGAAAATATCGCTGGACGTCAATAATCGATAATCGTTAGGAAAGTGCCATGCGGGCCTTGGATCCGACGATGGGAGTGAGAGATGGCCGAAAGTGAAGGCTCCGTTCTGAGTTCGCAAGTCCTGAGCGCTTATGTGCTTCCCGGGCGCACGCTCGATCCTGGACGGATAATCCTTGAGGCTCAGGCGGCCCGCGCAGCGGGACTGGGGGGTGTCTGGATATCGGAACGCTTCGCGTTGAAGGAACCCGCCGTATTGTCCGGCATGGTGGCCGCATCGGTTCCCGGCCTGCGCATCGGCGGCACGATGTATGCCCATATGCGTCATCCGGTCGTGACGGCGAGCGTCGCCAACCTGATGCAGGCGCTGACCGGGGACAAGTTCATCCTGGTGCTGGCCCGCGCGGTGCCGGCATACTTCACCGGCTATGACGTGCCGGCGCTGACCTTCGAGCGTCTGCGTGACTATGTTGCTTTGTTCCGGTCCCTGATAGCGGGCGAACGCATTGACTATGAAGGACCCCTCGGCACATTTGCGAATCTGAAGCTGACCGATCGCCACGAGGGTCCGCCGCCGCCGATCATGTTCACCGCCGTCGGTCCGAAGGCGCTCGCCTTTGCCGGTCGACATTGCGACGGCGTGCTCCTGCATCCGCTGCTAACGACCCAGGCGGTCGCGCGATCCGCAGCGATCGTGCGCGACGCTGCGCGGGAGGCCGGCCGCGATCCGGCCGCCGTGCGGGTGGTGGCCAATGTCGTGGTAGCGCCCGATCTGCCCAAGGATGAGGAAGCAGCGGTCATCGGCGGCCGCGCCGTGACCTACCTGCAGTCGAAGGCAATGGGTCCGCTGCTGGCCGGGGTCAACGGCTGGGACATCGGCGCGGTCGAAAATCTGCGATCTCATCCCAGTATCGCCCGATTTGCCGGTCGCAGCATTTCCGAGGAATTGATGCGCAACGAGCTGGTCGAAGCGAGCCAGGCCATTCCCGCCGAATGGCTCGATCAAGGCACCGCTGCGGGTACCGCTGTGCATGTGGCGGGCCGGCTGTGCGAATATCTGGCCGCGGGCGCCGATGAAATACTGCTTCATGGCAGCACACCCGACAGGCTGGGCGGTCTCGTCCCTGCGCTCAGCGAAATGCTGCCCGCCTGTATGGCACAAATGGGACGTGGAATTTCAGGAGAAGTGTCGTGATCGACTTCACCGGCAAGGTCGTACTTGTCACCGGCGCGGCCTCCGGCATTGGACGCAGTTGCGCTCTGACCTTTGCCCGTTATGGCGCCGCAGTTATTGCCGCCGACATGACGGAGGCGGGCGGGCTCGAGACCGTGGCCATGGCGCGGGATCTGGGCGCGGATGCGGCGTTCATCAGTGTCGACGTGTCACGCGCGGCGCAGGTGGATCAGATGGAGGCATTGGCGAGGGAGCGCTTCGGCGGCCTCGATGCAGCAGTGAACGCGGCGGGGATTCCTGGAAGGATGTCGTCGACCCTCGACGTCGACGAGGCGGACCTGGATCACATTTATGCCGTCAATGTGCGCGGCATTTGGCTGAGCATGCGCGCGGAGCTTCGGTTGATGATCGAGCGAGGGGGCGGTTCGATCGTCAACATCTCCTCGGGTGGAGGTCTTCTTGGTGCGCCGGGCCTTCCGGGTTACAGTGCCTCCAAGCATGCGGTCGTTGGGCTGACGAAGACGGCCGCCCTGGAATATGCGTCCGCCAATATTCGTGTGAACGCGGTATGCCCGGGCGGTGTGCGGACGCCGATGATGGAAATCGCCATACAGGACCCGGAGCGTGCTGCGCGCATCATGCGCGGACCGATGGGCCGTCTGGCGGAACCACAGGAGATCGCCGACGCCGCCGCCTGGCTCTGCTCCGACCGTGCCTCCTTCGTCACCGGCGTTCCGTTGCCGGTCGACGGTGGCATCATGGCCAATTAATGGCCACTTCCTCCATTGACGCGCCGATCGCGGAACAGGGCACGGCTGTTGCCAAGACCGTCAGGCGCACCGTGCCGCTTTTTCTGCTGTGTTATATTATAGCTCAGGCCGACAAGCAGGCATTCGGCCTGACGGTCGCGGCGATACAGCAAGACATCCATATCACTGACACGCAAATCGGCCTCCTGCAGGGCGCCGTCTTCGCCATTGCCTTCTCGCTCGGCGGCTTGCCAATGGGCTGGCTGGTCGACCGGAGGAATCGGGTCCATATCGCCGCGATCTGCCTCACCATATGGAGCATCGCAACCGCGCTGTCGGGTTTGGCACATAGTTTCGAAGCGTTGGTGATGTGTCGCGGGGTCACCGCCTTTTTCGAGGCTGGATTGGCTCCGGCAGCATTTTCCTTGTTCAGCGACCGGATCGGAGCCGGCCAGGCCGCACGCGCCAGTGCGATCTATATGCTCGCACCGTTCCTGGGGGCTGGCGTCGCAATGATCGGTGGGGCGGGCGTAGGCCAACTCTTGCCACACTGGCCGCTGGCAGCCCAGTTCGGATATGATGGGACATGGCGGCTCATCTTCCTGATGATCGGCGCGCCAGGAGTCCTGCTCGGAGTGCTGCTCCCGCTGTTATTGCGGGATACGCGCCGGCGGGCGCCTGTCCGCCGCGCGGGAGACGCCGCCATACCGGCTTGGGCACCCGTGTTCGGCGCGCTCTTTGCCCGACGTGGTTTCCTGATGAGCTATCAGCTCGGCATGGCGATGTTCGTGGCGTTTCTATCGATCTACGTCGCATGGTTCCCAACCTATCTCATTCGTGGCTTCGACTTGGGACTGGCGGGGACCGGGGCGATGGCGGGCGCGACGTACATGATCGGCGGCGTGGCGGGGACCGTCTTCACGATCGCCAGCATGAAGACCAGGAGAGACCTTTCCCAGGTCGTCGGCTGGCTGGCCAGATCCATTGCGTTGCTGGTGCCTATTGCCGTGCTGCTGCCGCTCGTGCCCTGGATTTGGGCGATCATTCCGATCTATGCGGCCTTCGCCTTCCTGACCGCGACCGTGCTTGCCGTGATGATCGTCCCGCTGCAACTGGCGTTGCCGCTCGACATGCAGGGGCGGGCGATCGGTGTGTTCACGCTCATCGTCACCGGCGTCGCGGGAAGCCTGGGGCCTCTGCTCACCGGATGGATTACCCATTCCTGGGGCTTGCAGCTGGGTTCGACGATGTTCGCTTTAGGATCGTTCTGCATCGTCGGCGCCACGCTATTGATGAGAAATGCCACCGTCGCAATGGACCGTACCGTACGGTAAGCTCTGTCTGGAGCACTCACATTGCTATCGTCATCCTCCGCGCATCCGGCGTAACAGCCCAAGCTCCATGCGAAGGCCCGAGCCTGACTGGGCGGCAGGCTGAATGTGTGGCGCTGGTCGCGCGCGGGAAGACCGACTGGGAGATCAGTCAGATCCTCGGCATTGGGCAGGAAACGGCGATCCAGCATGTAAAGGATGCGCGCGACCGCTACGGCGTGACGAAGCGCACACTTTGGGCGATCCGCGCCTTGTTTGATGGACAGATCAGCTTTGCAGATGTTTTCGGCCGATGATCTCCCCAGGACTGGGGATAACCGAAAGGACGCGGGCCTGATCGACTGACCGCCTCACCAAAGGAGGCTGTCATGCATATCGAAATCGGCGCTGCCCGCGCCATGGAAACCGCCTGTTCCGTTCGATGTTCGAGGAACGCAAACGGGTAGTGGCGGCGCTCTCCAGAGTGCGGATGACCGCCTCGAAATCCTTGGTGCCGAGGGCCGCAAATACTGCCTCCACCTCGGGGGCACCGGAAAAATCGGCCTGATCGTAGAGAGAGCCATAGTGGAAAATGTCGCCCCGGCACGCGATGCTGAAGCCGTTGCCCAGCAGCAGGTGCCGCTTCGAGAACTGCTCTGAATCCGCGATCGCCTGTTCGAACGTCAGTAATGCCAAGATTTGCCCCTAGCACCAGTAGCGAGTGCAATTGTCGGTCCCCGGAATGACCATCGCAAAAATTTCCAGTCACTCCGTTGCCATCGGCTGCCGCTGAACGAATGATCTCCTTCGGACGGCGCCTAGAGGTCCGCTCAAGGCTTACATCGCGGCCTCCGCCGGGAAAGCTGAACCGACGGTAGCTTTCAGGGAGGTCGTAGCTCATCTCGAACGGCTGCTGTGTTGGCGGCAGCGGTCATTACAGGATGTCGCCTGGAATGTCCGCATTCCTAGGATCGCTTCCCTGAACCCGACCGTCGCGAAAGTCCCAATCGCAGACATCTCTTCAGCGATGGGGGAGCCGCTTGATGTCGCACGGTTGAACCGGTTGAAAACTCCATCGAGTAGGATTAAATCCTATTTTAGGAGATGTAGCCATGCGATCGACTCAACAATTCAGCGTTACGTTGCCCAACGAGATGGCCGCTCAGGTACGCGCTAGAGTGGCATCGGGTGAATATGCCAGCGAGAGCGAGGTCATTCGCGATGGTCTGCGGGCGCTTCAGGCTCGCGACCGCGCGATTGATAACTGGCTGCGTAATGAAGCGTTGTCCTCCTATGACGCTTATAAGGCCGACCCTCAAAGGGGCGTATCCTTGGATGATGTGAAAGCTGGGCTTGCCGCCCGTCATGAACGCACCGCCAAACGCGGCTGACCATGGGTTATCGCATTGTCGTCACGCCGGAAGCGCGTGACCAGCTTGATGCGATATATGATTATATCGCCTATGCAGCCACTCCCGACATCGCTCGGCAATTTACCGATGGCATTGTCGATCGTCTGGCGATGCTCACCGATTATCCCCGGACAGGTTCACCACGCCATGATCTGCGGCCCGGATTGCGTACTCTGGCTTATCGGCGCCGCGTGACCATTGCCTTCATGGTCGAGGAGGCTGCGGTTGTGGTGATCGGCTTCTATTATGGTGGGCAGGATTTCGAAACCATGCTCCGTGATGAGCAGTCATGATCAGGAATGAACAGATTGTGTGGCGGAAAAGAGTGGATAATGAGTATATCCACTCTGCGCCGTCTCACCGGCACAAGGTCATTCGATTGCCGGAAGCGTGATGCCTCCGGCGATATTACCCACAACCTTCGCCAGCTCTGCTATATTCACGGCTGGGGCCAGGCCCTGAACGGTCTTCAGGCTGATCCGCTTGATGTCAGGCAAGCTGCCGGACGGGATGACGAAGAACTCCCATTGGGAGGGATCGCGATGATCGGCGCTGTCGTCGTAGATACCGTGATGGGCGAGGACATAGAGATGGGCCGCCCGCCCGGGTTTCTCGATCCACCTCGTACCGCCCTCCCAATAACCGGTCCGGGCCGCGACATCGAAGCTGGGCTTGTTGGGCTTGTCCGTTCCCCAGGATTGCCGGGCCGCCGATTGCTTCACTTCCAGACGCAGGCCGTCTGATCGTTCGAAATCCCACCCGGCATAATCAGCGCTGCACCATGTCCATTCCGGCTCCAGCGCGAGCGCGATGATCGCCTCCGCGACATGCCCCCTCAGGATATTGGTGATCAGCGGTTTGCCGAAAGCGGCCTGTGACACCTTCTCGACCACTTCCGTGGTGCCGAAACCGCGTGCCGTAGAAATTGATACGTGTTCGATGTTACCCTCCGTCGCCCTGAATGGATCGGGGCGACGGCCTGAGCCGGATGTTGGAAACCTCGGCAAAGCACAAGGCGCTGCCGCCTTTGGGCAGAGCCTTGGACATGCGCGACAGCCATCCGGCCGCCGAAATCGATGACCGGTTGCTTTGCTCTGGGGTTTCCACGCCCCACTCCCGACCTATCGAGAGCAGGACGGTCTTAGCCAAAGACGGCAGTGAAGGAAAGTTGCTGTTCCCGCAGAGGGCGGATCAGGCTGATTGTATTGATGAGCGGTCGCACCTCGATCCGCAGGAATTGGCGCTTTTCCGGCAATAACCCATTGTTCCGGTGTGTCTTTTCCATAGGAAATAAGTCCCAACAACTTCAAAGGTTTATGCAATGAAAGGGACTGAAACCAAAGCGCCCGGAGTGCCGCAGGCGCTTGTCGATCTGGTCGGCGATCATTTTCTGGAAGCGGCCCGTTATCTGCGCGAGATACAGGACGCCTATCCCAAGGAATTTGTATCGGTTGCCAAAAAGCTGAAGGTCGGGCGACGTAAAGCCTATGAGCTTGTACGGATCGATCGCCGATTCCACGATCTGGGCATAGCGCCCGAGCGGCTGAGGCAGATCGGTTGGACCAAATTGGCGCATCTCGCATCCCATGTGGATGCCGACAATGTCGAGAAATGGTTGGCGCTGGCGGAAACCGTCACTGCCCATGAGTTGAAAATGCTGCTTCGGGGCACGGTGATCGATCCCGAAACGAGGGCGGTCGTCCTGTATCTCGACAAAGTTCAATATGGCATTTTCGAGACGGCGCTGCTAACCGCAGGCGCGATTAAGGATTCCGGATGCCTGCTGAACAGGGAGGCCGCCCTTACGAGGTTGCTCGATGGAGTTGTGGTCGAGTGATCCCTGCCTCCGCCGGGGAACTCCAGCGCAATGGCCTGGGCTAAGGTTTGTCCCGGCGCCGCAAAGCTCTCTTGCGTTGCCCGGTGGTTCGGCATCATCTTCCTCATCGAACAGGAGGAACTGGCAAATGAACGATGTGGGTCGACAGACGATAACGCTCGATGACATCGAGGAGCATGAAACGGCACGCTGGATCGACGAACAGCTCGACCGGATCGAACGTCTCGTCCGCGAGCATGGAGCTGACGACGAGATGCTGGAAGCGATCAGTTACTTGCGCGAGGATAATGAGAGTTGGGTTCCGTCTGAAGTCGAGGAACTTGATCGATCGGGCAGGCTGCTGGTGCCTCGTGAGCGAGGAGACAGCCACTGATCCTGCCCCGGAGGCTGGATACCCTATAGTCTGGGGCAGCCTTTCCCCGGGCACTGCTGCGTTGCGCGTTCTTGACCACCTCCATGTGCTGTGGCACAAACCCGGC
The DNA here is from genome assembly GCF_001456115.1 of Sphingobium baderi. NCBI lineage: Bacteria > Pseudomonadati > Pseudomonadota > Alphaproteobacteria > Sphingomonadales > Sphingobiaceae > Sphingobium > Sphingobium wenxiniae. The sequence continues at coordinate 1,781,846 of NZ_CP013264.1, forward strand.
AGTTCATCAGAGGGCAGGGCCGCCTGAACGCCGATACCGGCATTCGATGACTTGGATAGTTCCAACGTCATTGAAAGCTCCGGCCCGTGTTTCGCCTTTTCCCTTATCAGCACTATCATGCCCCGGTTGATCTGGCGGCTGGCATCCGTTCGCCCGCGTGCTTTGAAAGCGGGGCGATGCGTCCGTTCGGTGCCGCGCCGGTGCCCTTGGCGCGTTCATCGCTTCCTCCCCCCTCACGCGCTCCGCCGCCAATAGCAGCATGGTGAGATGGGCTGTGCAGGCCTTCTCCACCCCTACCGATGCGGTGACATCGAACGCTGATAATGCTGCCTTCGATCATCCCGCCACGCACGGCTGCACGGCGTATCATCCTCTTCGAACGCTGCCGGGCAGCCAGAAGATCCATGCTGAAAAGAGGCAGGATATGAAGATCAACATCAAATGCAGGAAGGGCGCGCTAACGGCCCAGCCCCTGCCGGGCACCAAGCCCGACCAGATTGTCGCCATGCCCGTCGAACTGCTGACGGTGCGCGAGGCCGCGAGCATTGCCCGGGTATCGGAACCCACCATTCGCCGCTGGCTTCGGTGCGAAGGGCTTCCCCGCTTTGGTTCCAAGGGCCGGGTCAGGATCGACAAGGCGGACCTCGTGAAGTTCCTTAAAGGCGAGGGTGCCTGATCCTTGTGAATACCCCAAATAACTATAGCCAGGGAATAATATATATGGGGTTTCACAATTTTCCATGATTGAGCAAAGGTAATTAACAATGACCAATAATGCTCATAACAAGGTAAAATCAGGGCTAAATGAATTGCTCCTGACATTTGCAGATTTGAGCGCATATTTGATCAAAAGTGATCGCCCTCATACCGAAGTGATCTTTTTGTGTTCCGCGCTGAGGGTAGCCGACCGACTGATCGGTCATGGCGTGATGGATACTCCCGCTGACCAGCGCCAAGTCTTCGCACGGTTGGAAGAGCTATCACCGGCCATGGCCAATATGTCGGAAGGGTCCTATGCCAACTTCAAGTCACGGATACGCAAGGTGTTCCGTTTGGCCCATGGCAGGGCGTTCAACCCACGGTCGCGTTACCCGCTCACCGGGGAATGGGGAGCCTTGCAGGCAACTCTCGATGTCAGGACGCAACGCTCCACATCCCGTCTGTTTCACTTCGCAGCCCGTCACGGCGTTCTGCCAGAGCAGATGTCTGACGCCCTGCTTGAGCGCTTCGTGGCCCATCTGCGCGATGAGGCGATGATCGGCAATTGGCTAGGAACGCTCCGGGAAAATATCAAGGTCTGGAACAGGCTGGCTGCTTCGCGGGACGATCTTCCGTTTCTGATGCCGCCTCCGGTTAAGCGGACTCCTTATTGGATAGCATTTGAGGAATGGCCAGAAGGGCTGCGTGAAGAAGTGATGGCCCTGCTTCACAGGTTTGCCAATCCGAATATTTTCATGGGCCGGAAAGTCAGGAAGCTCTCGCCAAATACGGTGCAGCAGTATCGTCACATGATTGCCACTCTGGTTTCGGCCATGGTCGGTGATGGAGTTCCGCTCGCGCGCCTGAACAGCTTGGCTGTTGCTCTGCATCCCGATCATGTTGCGCGGGCGCTTGCGTTTCTCGCCGCACGTGGCGGAGGTATCGTAACTGCGACCATGATGCAGATGATGATCCGTGTTCGGGTTATTGCTGGCATGTGCAATTTGCCGGAGGAACAGCGGGAAGAGCTTGAGGCCATTTCGTATAATCTGGAGGAAAACGCTCCGCCGGAACGCAAAAGGCGGTATATGGCCTCGAAAAACCGGGTGCTTCTGGACCGGATCGAGCATGACAAGCGGTTCGCCGCCCTCGTCTTTACGCTGCCTGATCGTCTCGCGAGCGAAGCCAGGGCAAAGGAGGACAAACGGTCTGCGCCCGCGCTGATGCGTACGGCGCTTGCCATCCATCTCCTCCTTACCTGTTCCATGCGGCGGGAAAATCTTGTCAATTTGGAGCGGGGCCGGTCGATCAAGCGGATCGGCCAGCCGCCGGATCATAAGTGGATCATCGATCTGACACCTGAAGAGGTGAAAAACGGACAGGAATTGCGGCATGAACTGGAAGGGCCGACCGTCGAATTGCTGGAGGAATATCTCGCCGATTGGCGTTCGCGGCTTTGCGCCAAGCCCAATTCCTGGCTTTTCCCCGGACCGGATGGGGAGAGGATAGACCCCAGGACCATGGCGGTCGCGGTGCAGGCGCAATCAAGGCGCGTGTTGGGCGTTGCCATCTCTCCTCACCAATTCAGGCATATTTCAGCCGACAGCTTCCTTCAGGCTCATCCTGACAAGCTCGATCAAATCAGTGAGCATCTGGGCCATCGCGACCGGAACACCACGCGCTACTATTATGCGCGCTCGAAACAGAAGCAGGCAAGCAGGGCCTATCGCAAGCATGTATTGAAGCTGCATGACGAGGCGACCCGCTATCTTGTCCGGCATGGCCGCAAGCGCAGGCATTCCGATGGGAGTGACGAGCTATGATGCCGCCATTATGCCTCAGGGTTGAGGATTGGCCATCCATCGACCAGCAGATATGGCGTGAAGCACGCATGCCGATGCGGTTCGACCGCCGTGCGCGGATCGCCGGAGGTTGGAGCGAAGCGCGTTGCAAGATCGTCTGTCAGGGATATGGTCAGTGGCTTTCCTGTCTCATCCGCTGGGGAGAGCTTGATCCCACGGAGCCTCCAGAAAGCCGGGTGACGCACGAACGGATCGAAACGTTCGTCACCGAGATTCAGGCACGGGTTGCACCTTGGTCGGTCGCGATGATGGTGCAGGCCACTCAGCGCATGCTGACGGTCATGGCTCCGGATCATGACTGGCACTGGCTGGATGCCGTGGTTGCCAACCTGAAGCGCCTTGCCCGACCTGCTCGCGATAAACGGCCCCATATGGTCGATCCCGTCCAACTCTATGGGCTCGGTATCGGCCTCATGACGGAAGCGCGGCGACGGGCAGCGGATGGAGACTATCATGCCGCGACCATGGGCCGCGATGGTTTGATCATTGCCACCCTGATCGCCTGTCCTGTCCGCATCGCCAACCTGACGATGATCGAGATCGGCCGCCATCTTTTAGCCGCCGAGGGTGCGTATATGCTGAGGTTCAGCGAAGAGGAGACCAAGACCGGGCGCGCGATCGAGGCCGAACTGCCGCCGCAACTGACGCCCTGGATCGACTTCTATCTGCGCGTCCATCGCCCGCGTCTGCTTGAACGCGGTGACGACAGGTCGACCCGCAATTTGTGGATCAACCGGTGGGGAACCCCGATGATCGAGCATGCGGTCCGTGATCAGATCAGGAAACGGACAGGCGATGCGTTCGGCAGGCATGTCTGGCCCCATCTGTTCAGGGCTATCGCGGCAACGGGTATGGTCGACCACGCGCCAGAGCAGGCCGCGCTGCTTCCCGATCTGCTGGGGCATGGCGATGAGCGGACGAGTAAGCGCCATTATGTGCTCTCTTCCGGCACGATGGCGCACAGGGCCGTGCAGTCGGTGATGCTCGATCTTCGTCGAGCTGCTGCTGGCTACCTCAGGTCTGGCGGACGAACATAAACGGGGTTAGGGGGTACACATAAATCCCCTTGGCCCAGGGTTACACATCTGGTATACACGAGATGTGATCACTTCAGGTAAGTGGTTGATTTTCTTGTGAGAGATAGCCAAGGATTAACTCCCCCTCGGCTCCACCAACCCTCCTGAAAGGGTTGTCGGAAAGAAAAACCATTGGAAAACAACGGGTTTTCACGGTTGCCTGTTACGTTTGTAACAGGAGCAGCGTAGCAATGTGTACGTATCTCGAACAGGTCGGTAGCACCTATTATTTCCGGCGCATGGTGCCCGCAGAATTGTGGGCGATCATCCGCACGAAAACCGGCAAGCCCCGGTCGGAATGGAAGATCTCCCTCAATATGAAAGACAGGGCGGAAGCGAAGCGCCTCCTGCTGGTTCGTATCCGGGCCACAGACGTTGAAATGGGCGCGGCCTGCCGCTTTGGCTAGGGGATTGAGAACCCTATGATGTCAGGACATGACGTCGACGTTTTGCGATCATTCGGCCGCTAGGTTGCGTGGCAAAGAGTAGCGAGAGCGGCGCTGATGCGAGGCTAACGGAGCCGAGGTAGGAACTTTTGCTCTTATCGTGGCGGGACGTGAGAACGGGGCTTTGTGGGCAGCAGGCGTGCTGAGGCTATAGATCGCACTATTGTGGAGCAGAAAAAATGAAGGCCGTGCATTAGCGCGACCTTCATTTCTGTGCGAACTGCTGCTTGGGAGCAGGTCAGAACTTGTAGCCGATCGTGGCTCCAAAGGTTTGCGGCGCGCCCTGGAACTTTATCGACTGACCTAACGACAAATAACCGTTGAACTGAGACACGTAATAATGCGTTTCCAACAAATTTTTGCCCCAAATGGATAGCTCAATACCATTATTTAGTTCCAGGCCGATCCGGCCGTTGAGCAATCCATAGCCCTTGAGTTTGCACTGCTGATTATACACAGCATAATCGGCGGCGCGCTTGGCGGCGGTGTCGGCCGGGTTCGTCGCGCTCGTTCCATAGGTCAGGTCGGGCGTATCGTTACACATCGCACGACTTCCCTGATAGGCATAATTCATGCTGGCAACGAGTTCGCCCCCTGAATAAGGAATACGTTGGGTGGCCGCCACATTATATATCCATTTTGGCGCCTGGAGCACTTCTTCGCCGCTACGGTCAATCGTCATACCGGTCACGCCGCTCACTCCTGTGAATGAACCCGCTTTATATTTTGACCAGAGGCGGGAAGCCGCGACATTCAGTTCCATGCCTTCCCAAGGTTGGGCGGTGGTTTCCAGTTCGATACCATGGGAACGGACCTTGCCCGCATTCTGGACGAATTGTGTCAGCGCGCCATTGGCGAACAGGTTTACAATGTTCTGGGCATCGTTGCGCCAGACGTAGAAACCGGCAAGATTAACGCGCAGGCGGCGATCCAGGAAATCACCCTTGAAGCCGATTTCCGCATCTTTCACTTTTTCAGGTTTGAAAGACCCAAATCCGGGCGGCGTTTGACGGGTGTTGAAGCCGCCGGCCATCGCGGCGCCGCCGGTCTTGGCATAGATGAACTTGCCGTCTCCCATTTGATAATCAAGGCCCAGTGTCCATGCGGGATATTTGAATTTGGCGCTCAGCGGCTGGGCACAAGCATCGCCTGCCACTGTTCCGGCATTGACCCCGACCTGACAGGTGCCAGGCTGCACCACGCGCACCGGGAAGCCGAGCGATGCGACGGGCGTGATGATATATTCCGGAGCCGAGGTCGCGTTGTTTATACCGCGCCGGACGATACTACGGGTATCCCAGGTATAACGAAAGCCCGCCGTCGCACGCAGCGAATCGGTCAACTCGTAATTTGCCTGGGCAAACAATGCTCGCGACGATGATTTGAAATTGGAAAAACCGAACGTCGATGGGGCAATCTGACCATTGGCATAATTCGGCCCAAACGCCGGATTAAGAGCGAGAAACTTTAGATCCGTCTTCTGGAAGGGATAGGATTCCGTTTGTTCATGGCCGCTTTCGCGGAAGTACATCCCGCCAAAAATCCAGTCGAGACGGTCAACCTTGCCTGAAATCTGCAACTCTTCGCTGAACTGCCGCTGCACATAATCGGACCCGTAGGAAATGACAGGCACGGGCGTGCCGTCAATATCGGCCTGATCGCCGGTGTTCGAATGCCGCCATGCCGTAATCGACTTGATCTGGGCGCCGCCGAGGTCGTATTCGATCGTGCCGCTCACGCCTTCCGCCCGGTTGTGATTCCATGGACTGTCAACATTGTCGCTACCAGTTTGCGGATTGCTATAGTTTCGATAGAAATTATTGCCCTGGGACTGAAGATACTGGCTTATATTCTGGCTAGCATAAAGGCCTGCAGATGCTCCGGTAGGATTGACTGCTGTCAGAGCAGAGTTGTTGTAGCTGTCCTTCGTACGAATAATATCGCCACGAATGATGATTTCCAGCGGCGATCCTGCGGGTGCGAAACGCAATGTGGCGCGCGCGTTGATGTCATGCTTGATCGTTTCAGGATCCACCGCGCGCAGAGGATTTTTCCCCAGAGGACCACGTTCCGAATAACGGCCCGCCACGCGAAGCGAGAGTTCGTCACCATTCAGCGGCAACGTGACGGCACCTTCAACCGAACGGAAATCGCGATTGCCCAGCGTGCCCCGTATATAGCCGGTCAGTTCACCGCCGGGGACGACAGTCGTCAAATTCAGCGCACCGCCTGTGGTATTGCGACCGAACAACGTCCCCTGGGTGCCGCGCAGCACTTCAGCTGACGCAAGATCCAGCAGGCCGAGATTTCCAATCATCGGACGGCCATAATAAACACCATCGACATAGATGCCCACGGCAGCATCCGTTGCCGAATTCGGTGAATTTTGGGCATTGCCGCGAATAGCGACATAGGCAAGGCCTGAGTTGCCGGTGCCTCCGATCTGGATGGAAAGGCTGGGCGCCGCCTGTACGATCTGGGCGACGCTGGTAATTTGCCTCTGCTGCAAGGCGGTGGTGTCAAGCGCGGTTACGGCGACCGGCGTGGTCTGAAGATTTTCGCTGACCTTTCGGGCCGTGACGACAATCTCGCGAATGCCTCCCTGATCCTCGTCCACTGCTCCCGCTTGCGCTGCCGCAGGCGCGATCGACAATAGTCCAAGCGATAATATAGTTGTGGCGAAAAGAGTGCTTTTTTCAATATAAATATTCATTATTTTACCTCCCACTACAAATTAATATTTAGATCATTGGTCGTTACGAATATTTTCGTTGACGATATTATGCCTTTGCCAGGGGCCCAATCGCTTCCGGCACTTCAATGAAATCAAGGAAACCGCGCGCCTCCGGCTCGCGCCAAAATAGGCAAGCCGGAGGCTCACATCGCTTTGCAGCATCTTTGGCTCAGATGAGCGGCCTAAAGGTCACTTATCTCCTTGCTACCGTCTGTAATTTGGCGCTTCTCCGGTCACGCTATCGGGGGAGATCCCAGTTGCGGCAGTGCGGCCTCGACAGCACGTGCCACACGAAGGACGGTCGCTTCGCTGCCCCACTGCCCCAAAATCTGAAGACCCACCGGCAATCCGCGCACAAGTCCACAAGGCACCGTTACAGCGGGATAGCCCATGGTATTCGCGATAAAGGTGAAATCGGTGCCCATATACATATTGTCATAAGGGATCGCCCAGCCGGACGGCACCGAGGGCGCGACCGTAAGCATCGTCGGCGAACAGATAACGTCATGCTTGGCGAAGATCGGATCAAGTTGCCCATGCAATTCCTTATCACTGGGCAAGCCATTGAGGTTGGGTGGAAACTTGCTCATCAGGCGCTGCGGGGGCGACAGCAGTCCACTATGCTCCGCCAGGAATTTCTTGATCGGCGGAAGCTCGAAGCAGGGAATGCCGGTGACACTGCTCTCGATCAGCCATTTTTCCATCATGCTGGTATCCGGTACGTCGCCTACGGGGTCCATCTCGAATCCGCCCTGCCCGACCGCCCGCTGAAGGTCGGCCAGCAAGTCGCCATTGCCCCAAGGATGCGAAATCAGAGCCGTCGACATCGTGACGTCGGCTCCCGCTCCTGCGAGCGCATGTGCGGCCAATTGAGCCGAGGCAAGAACCGCCGGATCGGGCTTTAGCCTGCCGAAATCGGGTGACCATGCGACCCTCATGCCACGCACGCCTGTTTCGAGCCCGGTTAGCCCGTCTGGGGCGGGGGTTTGAATGGCCCGGCTCATTCGCGGGTCGGGTCCGGAGATAATCTGTAGCACCACCGCCGCGTCGCGCACCGACCGCGCCATCGGTCCTGCGCTTCCCCGCAGGCCGCAGTGAAAACCTCCATAGCCGGGAACGCGCCCAAATGTCGGCAGGACACCGACGAGGCCGCATAATGAGGCAGGGATGCGGGTCGAGCCGCCACCATCCGTTCCGATCGCGACAGGCACCATGCCAGCCGCCACTGCGGCTCCGCTGCCGCCACTCGATGCCCCTGGAATGCGCGAAGTATCCCATGAGTTGACGGCTTCCCCCGCCACATAGGATTTCGAGCGGGGCCATGCCGCGAATTCGGGCATGTTCGTCGTTCCCACGATGATCGCGCCGGCGGCGCGGAGGCGTTCGACGATCGTGCCGTCAAAGCTCGGCCGGAAATTGGCAAACACCTGTGAGCCGCATGTCGAGGGCAGCCCCTTCGCCCAGATCTGGTCCTTTATCCCCATCGGCACACCATGCAGGGGCCCCAGCGGCTTACCATTAGCCACTGCCTTGTCGGCCTCGCGCGCTGCGCGGCGGGCACCGTCAGGATCGACATGAACAAAGGCGTGGAGCAACGGATTCAGCCGTTCGATCCGCGCCAGGAAATGGTTGGTGACTTCCAGCGCGGAGACTTCCTTTTTGGCTATCATGTCGCGCAAACGCGTCGCGGGCAGCCAGGTAAGTTCATCGCCGGTCGATGTGGCCGCCCGCGCGACGTTCCCCAGGAGAGGTGCGGTGGCCGCACAGGCCATGCCGCCCAACATCAAGCGCCGGGAAATGTTGATGTTGATGCCGCTATCCCTGTCGTCCTTACCCATCACCCGCTCCTCGAATCTAATTAACAAACCTATTTATCCCCATTAAATTTGAGTTTGTCGATATGATTGTTGCAATAACATACCTAATTAAATGGCTGTTTACGGCGCCGGGATGCGCTTGGGCGAGAAGGAAGAGGCGCGGATCCGTTGCCTTTCAAGCGCATGAGAGGGTAATGGTTGCGCGGGATGTTGCCGATCCGGATTTGGAAAATGCGTTGAAAGGAAGCGTCATTTGGCTGAAGCGAAAGCGGCGGTACTGGCCCGTCAGATTGCCCAGGACCAGGCAAGGTCGGGATTGCAGGCCGGCTCGCTCTTCGGTTCAGCCACGCAATTAAGGGCCCGATATGGGGTGACCGAGGCGATGCTGCGCCAAGCGGTGCTTCTGCTGGAAGAAAAAGGCATCGCCTTTTCACGCCGCGGCGTGGGCGGGGGGATTATCATCGGTGCCCCCGATAGCAGTTCCGCCGCGCGCACGGCTGCCATATATCTTCAGTTTCAAGGGGCGACTGCCGAACTGTGCGAATTATCGACGCGGGCCAATCATTGGCTTACCGCATTATCATCGAAAGACGGACTCAGCCTCGCCACTGCCGATTACCTCAGAGCCGAAGCGGCACGGCTGGCGAAGATCAATTTTGCGTCGGAGGCTTATCGCCATCTCCAGCTCCGGACGATCATCGCGGCAAGCGCGGGTGGAGCTGCGCTTGCCCTTTCCACGCAAGTGGTAAACCAATTGTTGCTCGATCTTACGGTGGACACGAACGTGTATCGCTCGACCAGCGAAAGATATCGGCTCTATTGGGAAATGACGCACAAAAAGCTGGAAGCTTTCATTGCCGGCGACGTGGAGGCAAGTATTCGCCTTCATGACGAGAACCTCAGTCTCGTCGAACGTGAGGTCCAGAGGAGTGCCCAATCGGAAGGTGAGGCCGAACGGCCTTTACCACAATCTCGCAAGGCCGAATGGGTAGTACGTGCGATCTTGCGCGACATGCGAAACAGAGGCTGGGTAGCCGGAGACCGGCTCGGGTCGGAGCCCCAACTCATGAAGGCTTATGGCGTCAGCCGACCTGTCATCCGCCAGGCCGTGCGCCTGCTCGAGTTGCATCGAGCAGCTGCGATGCAGCGTGGGGCTCACGGTGGGCTGGTCATCAGCACGCCCGATGCTGAATATGCCACCCAAGCCATGGTCAAACATTTGCAGGAAGCGGGCGCAAGTTGCGCGCAGGCGCGAAACTTGCGGCGGGAAATTCTTCTTCGCCATGTTCCAGAGTTTTTGCCGGGACATATTCCGCATCTGGAGGCGGCGTTTCGTGCCATGGCAAAGAAGATGCCGAGCGAATTTTGGGCGACCGGTGCGTCGGCTCTCACCGAAATCTGTCGCGGTGCGAACAATATCGTCGGGTTATTCTTGGTGAACACTTTGCGAGAATTCGAATATGATCATACCGAAGTGCAATCGCCAACTGATCCCGATCGCCATGCGGCGCTGCAGGCTCTTGAAGCGGTAGTGACATCGATCGTTCGGAAAGATAGTTCGCGTGCACAACGCGCAATCATCCAGTACTGGATGATTGAAGGCCGATATTTAGCGAATCGCTGAATTCTAATAGGCTTAGATGCCTTTGGACCGACGTCTGAAGAGTAGCCAAGTCGGCTGATTGTCCTTCAGGCTGATGGTGGAACGGAGGCGAGCGATCGGTCCAAAAAATAGTAATATCGTTTAGGTTCGATTCCGGCTCGGCCTAAAATTATAATAAGTATCTGATTTTAAGCATGTTTGTTGTCGGGCCAGTTCATCGCGCCCATCAGCAGCTCTGTCCTGCGATGATGGGGCGAGTAGCTGTGGAATATGGCGCCCGCCTCATCCTTCACGAACAGGCTTGGCCCGAACATGTCCGCGCTGCGCTGTCTCTTCAGCCCGTAATTGTAGAAGGCGCGGGCCGTCTCGCGATCCTCCTGGTGAACGATACGCCGAAATCGTGGTTGAAATCGCCTTCACCCGATGACACCCAAGGGCCCGATGACACCCAAGGGAAGGTCCAGCCCATTCTCGCCCTGACCACCTCGATCCACTCGATGGGAGCGGGGGCGGCGAAGGCGAGGTCAGCATGCTCGAAATGCCGCCGGGCGGCATTGGCATGATCCATTGTGTAGGAGCAGCCGGGGCTGAGATGCTCGGAGCTTGGTGTCAGCATGAAGGGATAGATGGCGAGCTGGCTGTGACCGTCGAACAGATCGGCCAAGGTGCACGCGCCATCTGGTCTCTCGAAGAGATAGTCCTTGTCCACCCGCACCCAAGGCAGCGCTCGACGCTTGGCACGTGGTGTATCGAGGGCGGCGTGGGTCATGGCGCGTTCCTTCTCGAACAGTGCCTTGTGCGCGCTCAACCAGTCCTCGCGCGGAACGATCTCGTGGGTCATGGTCCTTCTCCTTTCATGATCGACAATCGCGGCCAGCCAGATTCAGCCAAGGGCGACAGATGAACGAGGCTCATCAAGAGGTACATGACAGTCATGCCGTCGATAGGCAGGAACGTTCGTCTCGCCGCGCACAAGGCAAGCGGCGGGGCGTCGAACGCCGAGACCAACGCCATGGCCATCAGGCTCGGTGTGGCCGACAGCGTGATCCAACGGGTCGGACCGCTCGGCTTGTCTGCTGCCATGGAGATCGTCATGCTCCACTCCGAGGAACTCGAGCCGGATTTACTGGCGACCGCCGGCAAGGTCGACTCCCTGGAACGCGGCCGTGCCTGTCGCTGGATGGCACGGCAGATGCCGGGTTTCCCGACAAGCTTGTTACGCCCGGTCGCGCTGACGTTTGGTTAGCTCCTGTCGACGCAAATGATGATAGGAGTGCAAACATGAAAATATCGGCCGCAGAAATCACTCGTGAATACGGTCCCTTGCCCGGCATCGACACTGTCCATGGTCTCAGCTTCGACGGGCGCTATATCTGGTTCGCGCCGACAAGGTGAACGCCCTCCATTCCAACAGCGGCGAGCTCGTGCGTACAGTCGACTTCCCGCCGATGCGGGGGCGGCATCCGACGGCACCCGTCTTTTTCAGATCGGCAAAGCGGTCATCCGCAAGATCGACCTCCAAGCTGATAAGTTCATTTCCAGCATTCCGACACCTTGGCAAGCCAATCCCCACCATCCGGGCAGCCGGGATCGCGGCGAGGGCGATCCTGCGCCAGCACAAGTCGCGCAGCCAACAAATCGTCGGACCAGCGGTCGTCCTTTCCACCCATTTCCCTTTATTCCCGACGGCTGTCGCGGATATTGAAGGCGCTGACGACAACGGGCGGTCGGTGATTCCGTCCGGGGCTGCATGGGAAAAGAGCGGAGGGGCTATGTCAATTTATGGCCGGGCAAGATCGATTGGTTTTGGGATATTGCTGCTCGTGGGGTTGCCGCTGTCCGCGGAAGCACAAACCCCGTATATCCCCGATGTCACGGAAGCGCGGGAACAGGAATGGAGATCCCTCACAGCATCCGCGCAAAGGGCCTATGAGGCGGGCGGCAGCGCCGAAGGCGTCGAGCAAGCGCGCAAAGCCTTGTCTATCGCGGAGGAATTATTTGGCGGGGATGATCCCCGCACCTTGATTTCGGAAAATGATCTGGCGTTGCATCTGGATGCGCTTCATCACGATGCGGAAGCGGAGCGATTATTCCGCCAGATATTCGAAGCCTATCTTCGAACACGTGGCGAAGATGACCAGAATACACAGCTGGCATTGGAAAATATCATCGATTTCTATATTTCGCGCGAGCGGATCGATATCGCGAGATCCACGGCGGAATATGCATTGGACAGCTTCCGCAGGACAACGGGAAAGAATAGCGATCGAAGCAAGCGAATGGAGCGCATCGTTGAAAGATTGACGCAGATCCCAGCAGCGAAGGATTAATATGACCTGGGCAGAGACGGATTTCGAAGTCAAATAAAGACTGAATATCAATATTCATATATCGCGATTGACATATGCAGTATCGTTTTTCGATCCGTTATGCAGGAGCGCAGTTGATATGGCTCTTTAACATGTGCTGACGGTGTGGATTTCATGTTCTTATGAACCAATTGCGGCCTTGTGCGTTTGCTGTTTGTTAACCAACTTGTGATGATGATGCGCGCATGCAAGGCAATTGGCAGATGATGAAGACGGGGTGGTTCGCATTGGGTCGAACCCTGTATGCCAAAAGTGTTGCGGCTGTGAACATGATCGAATTGAACATGTGCGGCATCGTGACCGGATGGGTTGTCGTCGCCGCCTTGATGTGCGGCATCCGCATCGCTTTCCCTGCGACGCCGCTGAGACACGGGGCGGTAGCCACGGCGGCTGCTTTCCTGCCATATCTGGTGGTCGTGGGATTGCCTCTGGTCGCATTGGCATGGGGGTTGCGGTTGTTTCCGCGCGGGGCGCTGTTCGACCAGCCCTCCATCCGGCTGGCTCAGGTCGGATGCTGGCGGCGCGTCGATTGCTTGACGGCGCGCGACATGTCGCATCATGGGTTGTTCGGCCTGATGGCGTCGCTGCTGATCGGGTTGCTCATCAATGTCCCGATCCGCACGACCGAGTTCCTGACCGCTATGCCCGCGCTGGGCAGCCATGCGCCGCATTGGTTCACGGGCATCTACATGCTGATGCTGGCCGATTGCGCCATCATCAGCAGCCTGTATCTGTTCGCTTTCGCCATGGCGCTGCGGATGCATCCCCTGTTCCCCCGCTTCCTGTTGCTGGTCTGGGGCGTGGACCTTCTGGCGCAGATCGGCATTGCCAAAGGGGCGGCGCTGATGGGGGCCATGCCCCATGATGTCCAGGATGCAATGGTCGAATTGCTATCCGGCAATCTCAAGAAAGTGCTCATCAGCGCGGCGATCTGGCTACCCTATCTGCTCTTGTCGGAGCGGGTGAACCTGACGTTCCGACACCGCCTGCCTGCCTGAAAGGCGGAACGCGAGGAGAGGTTGCGGACGCTCGCACCCACGGGGGGGGAAGCGGATCGTCCACTCCCACCCAAAACCGTCATTCAGCGCAAGGGTTCGCAGATGGTATCACTGCCTTCTTTTTCCACATATTTCACGCTGTTAACCAATTTCTCATTGCGTGACGGAGTATTTTGACGTCACTATCCTGGACATGGAAACTCTTAGTGATAGCCAGTATTAACTACGATTTATACTGTTATATATCTAAAGTTATAGTATATTGATTCGGTGTAAATTCTTGCGTTAACTATTTCTGAGAGCGGCATGGTTAACAAAATATTGGCGTAACACATTGAAAAAAAGTGTTAAAAAAAGGTGTATTGACTATTCGGGGCATCGGGGCGCTATTTGTTCTCGTCTTCGCGGAAATGCCAATGCCTGGCAGTCGTCGAAAAGTCGACGCCGGGGTCGCAAGGTAAAAGGCCCCGCCGCGCAAGTCAGTGGGAAAGCCGGATAGTCCGGTTTAGTAATCGGGGTGACTAGACATGACGATCTTCAAGAATCTGTGGAAAGATGAGGGCGGCGCTTCGGCAGCGGAATATGCGCTGATCCTGGCGATTGTGGGCACGGGTATTGCTGTTGCTGCGGCAACACTGGGTGGAGCAATTTCTGGTGCAATGACGAAAGCGACGGATTGTATTAATGAGGGTGCGGGGCAGGGAACTTGTCCGGCTGCCCCCGTCGATCCGAACGCTTGATTTAATATCTGAACTGCCGATGTCTTTGCATCGGCAGTTCATTGCTTTTGATGGCTTTGGGGGAACAAGCCGTGGGGCAGCGCCGATCTTTAATCATTCTGGTCTTCGCAATTCTGCTGGGCCTTGCGGCGGTCTATATCGCTAACACCTTCCTCCTCAAGAAGGAGCAGCAGCAGGCGCAAGTGCCTGAAGGCATGGCGAAAGTCATCGTCGCGCGGATCGCGCTGCCTTATGGCACCCCCATCACCAATGAGAATATCCGCGTGGTCGACTGGCCGCGCGGCGCTTTGCCTGCGGGCACCTTCCATTCGCCGCTGCAACTGACCTCCGCGGGCAAGCAGCGCATCGTCATTCGCGCGATCGAGGCGAACGAACCCATATTGCCCAGCAAATTGTCCGGCGAGGGCGGTCGCGCTTCCATGGCGGGGCTGTTGCGCGCGGACATGCGCGCCACCGCCGTGCGCGTGAGCGACGTCGCGGCTGCGGGCGGCTTCGTGCTGCCGGGCGACATGGTCGACGTGCTGGTCACGCGGCAGGAACAGAATGAAGCGGGCGGCCAGTCGCAGCAGATCACCGACGTGCTGTTGCAGGGCGTGCGCGTGATCGCCATCGACCAGAACGCCAACGACAACACGAAGGACCCGACGGTCGGCAAAACGGCGACGCTGGAAACCAGCCAGGTGGATTCGCAGAAGCTCGCGCTGGCGCAGAATGTGGGCCAATTGACGCTGGTGCTGCGTAACGTGTCCGACAAGCCCAATGACATGGTGCAGACCGTGGGCGTGGAGGATCTGCGCGACGGTGCCTATGTCGGCGGTTATCGTGGGGTTGCGCCGGCCTATGCTGGGCTTCCCGACGGGTTCATGCCCAGCGCGCCGCGCTATCGGCCTGCCGCCCGTGCGGTTACGGCGGCGACGCCCAAGCTCAAGTCCACCGCGACGGTCGAAATCGTGCGGGGGATCAAGGGCAGTTCTTATGAGGTGAAGCGCTATGGTAGATAAGGGGGCGCATATGCGGCTGGCACTGGGGGGTGCCTTCGCGCTCGCGATGATCGGCGGCGTGCCGGTCGCGAACGCGCAGGCGCAGCTTGCCGCAGGGGTACGGAGCAGCGATGCGATGCATGCCGGGCAACTCGACGTGCCGCTCAACAAGAGTCAGGTCCTGACCGTCGACCGCCCCTTCGCCAAGGCGCTGGTAGGCAGCGACGAGATCGCTGACATTCTGCCGATGACCAATCGCTCGCTCTATGTGCTGGGCAAGAAGGTAGGGACAACCAGTCTGACGCTGTATGACAGCCGCAACATGCTGATCGCGGTGGTGGACGTGGCGGTCGGCCCGGATGTGGTGACGCTGAAGCGGCAATTGGGTGAACTGATGCCGGGTGAGCCAATCAGCGCGCGCATTTCCAATGACGCGGTGGTGCTGACGGGCACGGCCTCGAGCGCGGCAACGATCGGACGCGCGACGGAAATTGCCAAGACCTATGCGGGTGGCGAGGACAAGGTCGTCAACATGTTGACCGTGGGTGCTTCGCAGCAGGTGATGCTGGAGGTACGCTTTTCGGAGGTGAACCGGGGCGCGGCGAAGCAACTGGGCTTCAACCACAGCTTCCTGGGGAACAAGACATCGGGCAGCATCGGCAATCTGGCCGGGCAATCCATATTGGGCACGCAGGACAATGGTGTGCCGACCATCGCGGTGGATGGGCTGAAGGATGTGTTCGGCGTGGGCACGGTTGCCTATTCCATCGGCAGCCTCAACCTTTTTTCCGCGCTGGACGTGCTGGAGCGCAAGGGGCTGGTGAAGACGCTGGCCGAACCGACGCTGGTAGCATTGTCCGGGGAGACGGCCTCTTTCCTCGCAGGCGGGGAATTCCCGATCCCGGTGATCCAGGGCAGCAACAATGGCGGCGGCGGTGGCGGCGGCAACAATAATGGCGGCGGCGGCATCACCATCGAATTCAAGCCCTTCGGCGTCAGCCTGGGCTTTACGCCCACGGTGTTGAGCGACGGCATCATCAATCTGGTGGTGGAGCCGGAGGTCAGCTCCATCGACCCGTCCGCTTCGGTGACGATCAACGGCCTCGTCATTCCGGGCCTGTTGACGCGCCGGGCCAAGACAGTGGTGGAACTGCGGGACGGGCAGAGCTTTGCGATTGCGGGACTGCTGCGGAACGATTTTCAGGATACGGTGCGGCAATTGCCCATCCTCGGCTCCATCCCGATCATCGGGACGCTGTTCCGGTCCACCGGCTTCCAGAAGCAGGAGACGGAACTGGTGATCGTGGTGACGCCGCGCCTGGTGAAGCCGATGCGGGCGGAAGATGTCCGGCTGCCTACCGACCGGGTGGGCAATCCACATGAACTGGACCTGTTCATGATGGGGCGGACGGACAAGGCGGTGGGGATAAATCCGCTCGATCCCAACGCCATGCCGCCCGAAGCCGGGAGGGGCAGGGTGACCAGCCCCGCCTCCGCGCCGCAGCCCGACGCGCAAAGCGGTTATGAACCATGAAGGGGGAAGCGTGATGCGTTATTCCATATTCGCCTGCTGCGCGCTGATCCCGTTGGCGGCGGCCTGCACGCCCAATGACCCGACGATGGGCGGCGCTATCCGCACCAACTATGCCCAGCAGGTCATAAACCCGGCCCCGCTTTATGAAGGGCAGGAGATGGAAGGTGGCGACGGCGCGCGCGCGGCGGCGGCGGTGGAACGCTATCGCACCGACAAGGTGAAGCAGCCCCGCACCATTCGCACGACTTCCGGCAGCGGCGGAGGGGGCGGCGGCGGAAGCAGCGGCGGATCGAGTTCAGGTGGTTTTTAGGAAGTTGGGGTGAGGTCATGTCCATCAGGCGCAAAAGGCTGATAGCAGCGACGGGGGGCGCGGTTGCGCCTACGGTTGCGCTGTCGCTCTTTGCCTTGATCGCTGCAGGTGGAATCGCGTTTGACTATGCGCGGCTGGTGGCAATGGACACGGAACTGCAAAGCGCAGCCGATCAGGCCGCGCTGGCGGCCGCGAGCCAGTTGAATGGGAGGAGCGGGGCCTGTGCAAAGGCGGTGCAGGCCGCGCGCGACTTGATCCGGAATGATACCCGTTTTGCTAATGACAATAATGGGTTGGCCGTGTCGATCGCCAACGAAACGGATTGCGATGCGACGGGCGATGTCCGTTTCTATGCGACAAAGGATAAATCCACGGCCGCCACCGATGATGCAACGGCCAAGTTTGTGGAGATCAAGGTGGGCACCCGCCGTGCCAATTATGCCTTCACGCCCATCGTCGCGGCGTTTTACGGGGATGCATCCGCAAAAGCCTATGCCGGGGTCGATGGCGCACTCTGCGCGGTTGTGCCTTTCTTCATCTGCAATCCCGATGAGCCGCTAAGCAATATAAATCCGCTCTATCCCGTTTCCATCGCGCCGGGGACCGGCATTCGGATGCTGGAGGGCGGCAATCAGAAGGGTCCCGGTAATTTTGGCTTCCTGGCTTATGCGGGACAAGGCGCGAATAATCTGGCAGCAGCTTTGTCGGCCAATGCGGTGTTGGACGATTGCTCCAGCGTATCCGTTTCTGTCGAAACAGAACCGGGGCAGATGACATCGGTGTTCGATGCGCTAAACCGGCGTTTCGACATCGTTGGCAATGGTAACACTTGCCCGCAGGGATCGTGTTCCCCCTCGACAAATGAAGTCAAGGATCTGGTCCGGCAGGCAAATAGCTGCAACTGGAAGGAGAACGACGCAACGGCAGCAAGTCTTTCGACTAATAGTCCCGGTCGTTATAGGCCTTCGACTAATGCTCCGTTGACTTCAACTGTCACGCCAGAAATCATGGGACTTCCCCGCGACATATGCCACGCCGTCAGCAATACGGGGGTATGTGCCGGAAGCCAGATCGGCAATAGCGTATGGGATCGCGGTGCATATTTCCGTGCCAACCATCCCGGTCTCGACTGGATGAACGAGCCAGGGTTGGGTGCGAACGTAACCCGCTATCAAACCTATTTGTGGGAAGCGGAGGATTCGGCCAATCGACTGAGAACCAAGCCATCGTCTGCAAGCGGGTGGGCGGCCTATGGTTCACCGCAGCCAGGAGTTTGCAGCGCGCCGGGCATAGCGCCCAACACCAATGGCATGGACCGCCGGCGGTTGACGGCAGCGGTCGTCAATTGCCGGGCCGCAGGCAATATCAACGGGCGCAAGACGATCCCCGTTGCGGCGTTTTCCGATATCTTCCTGGTCGAACCAAGCATGAACCGAACGAAGTGCAGCAGTGGTAGCGGTTGCAACGAGAAGATCACTGATAATCAGGACATCTATATCGAATTCATTGGGGCATCAGGCACGGGCCAGGGCGGTGGCACCCCTCAGATCACACGGCGCGATACACCGCGCCTGATCGAATAGGTGCAGCGATGTGGACAGGCCTGTTAAACAAGCAATCCGGTACAGCGGCCGCTGAGATGGCGCTGGTGACGCCACTGCTCATCATATTGATGTTCGGTTCTGTTGAACTGGGCAATTATTTCCTGAGCGAACATGTCGTGGTGAAGGCCGTGCGGGATGGCGCCCGCTATGCGGGCCGGCTCGGTTTTTCCAACTATAGTTGCTCTTCTGCGTCTACTGAAAATACGCCGGGAGGCAGCGTCGTTGCAAATACGCGCAATCTGGTGCGGACAGGGCAGGTCACAGGCGGCACATCGCGACTGGCGGGCTGGACCAGCGATGAATCCATCAGTGTGACCTATGACTGCGTGGATTCAGCCAGCACCAATCCTTCCAATCCTATCTATTCCGGCATCTATAGTGGTATGACCTATATTCCAGTGGTGAAGGTGGCAATTGTGACTTCTGGCGAACATCGCCTCAAATATAACTCCCTTTTCAACGACCTGGGATTTGCAGGCAGCACCTTATATCTGAGTGCCAGTTCGCAGTCGGCAGTGATGGGGTTATGAGACAGCTTTCTTCCCTTGCCGGCGACAAGCGGGGGGCAACGGCCGCGGAATTCGCGATGGTGCTGCCGTTGCTGTTGATATTCCTGTTGGGGATCATCGACGCCGGGCGTTGGATGTGGACCTTGAACCGGGCAGAGAAAGCAACGCAATTCGGCGCACGCTATGCCGTGGTTACGGACATGGTCCCCAATGCACTGGCGAACTACAGCTTCGCCGCGCAGGGCGGAATTCCGCAAGGCCAGCCAGTGGGGATGGCGGACTTTGGTGGCGTGCGTTGCATATCCAGTGGAACTGCTGCGACATGCACATGTCAAGGAAGCAAATGCGGCCCTTCACCGCTCATCAGCAACCAGGCGAACGCGAATGTGGCGTTCGGACTGATCGTGAAATGCATGCGCCGGATATTGGGGGAACTACCCAGTAGCGCGGTGCAGATCGACTATATCAATTCGGGCCTGGGATTTTCGGGCGATCCCAATGGCCCGGACGTCGCTCCACTGGTGCGGGTCAGCATCACGGAGGACGGTATTCCCTTCACACCGATCGCGCTTTTCAATCAATTTACCTTTCCCATGCCGTCTGTCGCCGCCGAACTGACGATGGAGGACGGGCAGGGCAGCGATTTTGCGAAATGTCCATCGTCATGAAGTCAATCACGGTAAAATAGCGAGAGGCAATCAGTCACATTGAAAGGTCATCGAACAGTGGGCATCGGAACAAAGGCAGGCGAACCGGAAATCTGGACGCTCGACAGCGGGCGGAACGGAATCGACGTCATCCTGTCGGAGGAAGAAGTGCGCTCGTCGGACCTGACGGCTGGCGAGGGGACTGGACAGGTGTTGCGGCTTACCATGCAATCCGTCGATGCGGCGCTGCCTGCCGCGGTGATTGAGCAAGCCCATGCCCTGTTGCTGGAGGTGCGCCCCGACAGCTTTGTGTCGATGGAACGGTTAAGAGGCTTGCGTCGGTCGCATCCAGACTTGCCGGTCGTAGCGGCGGTGCGCGATGCGACTTTGCCCGTGATGCGCGAATTGATGCGGGGCGGCGTGACCGACGTAGTCAGCCTCCCGCTGCGCGCCGATGAACTGTCCAATGTGCTGCGCGATCTGGCGGCATTGTTGGAAAAGCGACAGGGTTCGATCGCCCATGGCCAGCTCATCACGTCGATCAAGACAGTGGGGGGTGTGGGTGCCACCACCATATTGACGCAGATGGCCAGCCTGGATGCGCGCAAGGGTGCGGCGTCAGAACGACGCGTCTGCCTTATCGACCTGGACGTGCAGTTCGGCAATGCGGCGACCTATCTGGGTGCGGACAGTTCATTGACACTCAACGATTTGTTGGCTGCGGGCAATCGTGTGGATGCCGAACTTTTGCGGACCGTCACGTTCCAGACCGCATCGGGACTGAACCTCATCACCGCACCCAGCGACATCATGCCGCTTGAGGCTGTCGACCCGGAACAGATTTATCGTGTTGTCGAACTGGCCCGGCAGGAGTTCGACGCTGTCTATCTGGACCTGCCAGGCAACTGGACCAACTGGTCGCTGTCGCTGGTCGCGCGGTCGGACATATTGTTGCTAGTCGTGGAACTCAGCATCGCGAGCCTGCGGCAGGCACGGCGGCAGATCACGCTGCTGCGGAATGAGGGCATCAATCCGAAGCAACTGCATGTGGTGGCTAATCGCGTGGAAAAACGGCTGTTCCGACCGATCGGGCTGGAGGAAGCGGAAAGAGCGCTGGATCATCCGATCGAATTCAGCATTGCCAATGATTTCCCGCTGGTCAATTCGGCGCTGGATCAGGGCGTACTGATCGAGGATCTGAAAGCCAAAAGCCGAGTGTGCAAGGATTTCCAGGCGCTGGTGGAGAATTGCGCCGCGCAGGCAGCGCAGAGCAGGCAGGGTCAGGGCTGATGTGGAAGATCGACAAATCCGGTCCGGTCGAGACGGAGCGCGCAGAAACGCCCGAAGAGGTCAATGACCAGCGCCGCGAACGGGACGAGCAGCGGCATATCGATCTGAAGGTGGCGCTGCATCAGAAGTTATTGGACCTTATCAACCTGTCGGCGCTGGACAGCATGTCGCGCGCGCAGGTCGAAGCCGAGATCGGCGAGATCGTCTATGAACAGCTTGCGCTTCAGAAACATGCACTCAACCAGGAGGAAAGGCGGCGGCTGGTTGGCGATATATTGGACGAACTGCTGGGGCTGGGGCCGCTGGAACCTCTGCTGAAGGACGCCACGGTCAACGACATATTGGTCAACGGCTATAACCTGGTGTTCGTGGAACGGCACGGGCGGCTTGTGGAAACGCCGGTGCGCTTCAAGGATGAGAAGCATCTGCTGCGTATCATCCAGAAGATCGTGTCGGCGATCGGACGTCGGGTGGATGAATCGGCGCCTTATGTCGACGCCCGGTTGGCGGACGGGTCGCGCGTCCATGCCATCGTGCCGCCGCTGGCGGTGGATGGATCGCTGCTTTCCATCCGCAAATTCGCGCGCGTGCCGATCGACATGGCGAAGCTGGTGGCGCTGGGCAGTGTTCCAGAAGCGGTGGCCGACGTGTTGCAGGCAGTGGTCGGGGGGCGGCGCAACGTGTTGATTTCCGGCGGCACGGGATCGGGCAAGACGACGCTGCTCAACGCCATGTCCGCGTCCATCGCGGCCGATGAACGCATCCTGACCATCGAGGATTCCGCAGAGCTTCAGTTGCAGCAGCGCCATGTGGCGCGCCTTGAAACGCGGCCCGCCAATCTGGAGGGGCGGGGCGAAGTCACGCAACGCGATCTGGTGAAGAATGCGCTGCGTATGCGGCCGGACCGGATCATCGTCGGCGAAGTCCGCGCCGGTGAAGCCTTTGACATGTTGCAGGCGATGAATACCGGCCATGACGGGTCGATGACCACGGTCCACGCTAACACGCCGCGCGATGCGCTGGCGCGCCTGGAACAGATGATCGGGATGAGCGGAATCGATATTGCGCCCCGCTCCGCCCGCGCGCAGATCGCTTCGGCGATCAATGTGGTGGTGCAGGTGGGACGGCTTGCCGATGGGCGCAGGCGGTTGCTCAGCCTGTCGGAGATCACCGGCATGGAAGGGGAAGTCATCACCATGCAGGAGATTTTCCGTTTCCGCATGACGGGCCGTGACGAATATGGCGGGGTACTAGGCCGGTTCGAAGCGACCGGGATCAGGCCGCATTTCCTGGGCGAGCTGGCGGATCGCGGGCTGCATCTGCCGCCCGAACTGTTCCGGCCCGATATGGTGATCCACTGATGCCCAGCTATGTCATCCGCATCATGGTGCTGGTGCTGCTGTTCGTGGCGGTGTTGCTAGCCATCGAGGGGGGTGCGGGCTGGTATCGCAGCCGCGTTGGAACGAGCCGCGCCGTCAACAAACGGTTGAAGCTGATCGCCAGTGGCGCGCAGCGCAATGTCGTGCTGTCCAAGCTGCGCCGCGATGATGAGGCCGCGCGCTATGATGCGGAAAGTCCGTTCGGCCGCATGGCGTTGAAACTGGTGCACATGCTGCATGGCGCGGGCATCCCCTATACCGCACAGCTGGTGATGAGCGGCATGGCGCTGGCGGTGGCTATCCTGTTCGTGCTGGTAATGCTGCTGGCAGGCGTGGGCGGTTACGCGTTGACCGGCGGTGTAATCCTCTTAGCGCTGGTCTTTGCGATTGCGCTGGGTGCGGGCTTGCCGCTGTCGGTGATTTCGCGCCTTAACCAGCGGCGGCACAAGAAGATGGAGGACCAATTCCCGGTGGCGCTCGACACATTCGTCCGCGCCTTGCGGGCTGGGCATCCGATCGCGGCGGCGCTGGACCTGCTGACCGTCGAGATGAAAGACCCCATCGGCACCGAATTCGGCATTGTCGCGGACGAAGTGACCTATGGCGCGGACTTGCGGGATGCCCTGCAACGCATGGCCGAAAGGTGGGGCATGAACGACCTGCATATGTTTGTCGTGTCGCTTTCGATCCAGAGCGAAACGGGCGGCAATCTGGCCGAAATTCTCGAAAATCTGTCCGGCGTTATCCGGGAGCGCCACAGCCTGTTCATGAAGGTGCGCGCGTTGAGCTCCGAAGGTCGGACGACGGCGTTGATGCTGACGGTATTGCCCGTGCTAGCGTTCGTTGCGCTATTCATGATGAATCCCGGCTTTTATCTGGACGTGGCGCAGGACCGCATGTTCATCATCGGGTTCGGCGGTCTCGCGATGCTTTATGCCGTCGGATTCGTCACGATCCGGCGCATGGTCGACATTAAGGTCTAGGGCGCGCCATGGGGGAACAGTTCACATCGCGCTATCTGATCCTGGGGATCGTGTTCATCGTGGTGGTAGTGGCCGTCATGGTGGCGAGCACGATTGTCAGCCGCAATGTCGCTGTGCGCCGCCGTCTCGAAAATTTGAGCGGGATGACGGCGGACATGGGCAGCGTAACACTGCGTGGGGCGCAGGTCAGCAATGAATGGACCCGCATCGCCGCTCGGCTGGAGAAGGCGGGCCTGTCGCTCGCCGATACGAAGAACGAGGCGCTTCGCAGGCGGTTGATCGCGGCGGGCTATGTCAGCCCGGAAGCACCGCGCATATTCACCCTGATCCGGCTGATACTGACGTTGGGACTTCCGGCGCTGCTGCTTCTCTTCAGCCTTGCGTCGGCGGAGCCGCCCAGCATCTTCAAGCTCTATATTTTCGGCGTGGGTGTGGCGGTATTCGGGCTATACCTGCCAAATCTGTGGATCGCGGCCAAGGCTGATCGGCGGCGCGAGGCCATCGTCAACGGCTTTCCCGACGCGCTCGACCTGATGCTCGTATGCGTCGAAGCTGGACTTGGGTTGGAGGCCGCGCTTGACAGAGTGGGGCGCGAACTGGCCCTTTCGCAGCCTTTGGTGTCGCAGATGCTGGGTAAGGTCGTGCTGGAACTGCGTGCGGGGCGCAGCCGCGCCGATGCCCTGCGCGGCATGGCGGACGATAATGAGATCGAGGAGATTCGATCCTTTGCGACCATGCTGATCCAATCGGACCAGCTAGGCACAAGCGTGGGGCAGACCCTGCGCGTCTATGCCGCCGAAATGCGGGAAAAGCGGCGGATGCGCGCGGAAGAAAAGGCGCACAAGCTGCCGGTCAAGCTGTCCGTGCCGCTTGTTGCATGCATGTTGCCTGTGATGATCGGCGTTCTGATGCTGCCGGCGATGATCCGGGTGGTGCGGGAATTGCTGCCGGCGATGGGGGGATAAGATGAGCAGAGCCAGTTGCATCCTGTTGATGTTCGCCGCAGGAACCCTGCCGGCATGTTCGGCCTTTTCGGGCGGCAAGAAGGTGGAGGTGCGCGCAATGGGCGGCAATGCCATCCGGCCGTCCGATGTTGCGTCAGCCCAAGCCCTGTTCCGGCGCGGGGAATATGCGCTGGCGATCGAAACCTATCGCCAGCTTTTGCGTACTCAGCCGGACAATGCGGATGTCTATAATGGGCTTGCGGTCAGCTACGCCGCACTGGGACGGCATGACTTGAGTAACCGCTTCTTCGAACTGGCATTGTCCCTTGATCCCGCCAGTACGAAAGTAAGGCGCAACTATGCGCTTAGCCTGGAGCGGCAGGGGCGGATGGAAGACGCCAATGTGCTGTTGGGACAGATCGGCTCAACGCCGCGGGTCAGTCTGGCCCAGATAGCGGAACGATCCGTTTCGGCCGAGGGAGAGGCGCAGAAAATGGCGGCGCCGGGACCGCACCTCAGCCGTCAGTCCGACGGCGAAGTTCGGCTTGCGACGGCGCTTCCCGAAAAATCGGTGGCGCTGGGTATATGGGCGAACAGCATCACCGTGAAGATCATCGACAGGCCAGCGGCGGACAAGACGGACAAGCAGGCGGCGCCGGACAAGACCGCGCCTGAAACGCCCGTTGCGGAAACGGCTGGTGAGGGGGAGAAATTGTCGATCAACGCCGCAGGCCGCAGGGACCGGGCGTTCGCACGGCTGTGGACGCGCATCCGCACTCTGGAGGCCGGAGGGTGAAAGCCGCGCTGGCCCTGCTTGCGCTGAGCGGCGCGCTGTTCTCCGCCATCGTGCGGGCGGAAGATGTGGCCGAGGCATCGGATGGCAGTCCGGACAGCGTTTTTCTCGATCAGATCGAAGAGGCGGCGGATGCGGGCCGGTTCGTGCAGGTTGCGGCGATGCTCAAGCGAACGCCGCAGCAGGACACACCCAGGCTGGCGGTGATCGAAGCGCAATTGCTGGCGGCCGCGGGACGGCCGGAAGCGGCATTGACGGCATTGGAAAAGGTGGAGGCGGCGGGATATCGTTCCTGCCGGTTGTCGCGGCTTGTGGGCGATCTTCTCGACCGGGGCGGGAAGGTGGAGGAGGCGGAGCCTCATCTGTTGAACGCGGTCCGCCAATGTCCCGGCACATGGCAGGGATGGGAAGCGCTGGCACTCCATTATGACCGGCGCCAGCAATGGGCCAGGAGCGGTTCGGCTTATGAAACGGCTTTCCGCCTGACGGATCGCCCGGCACGCATCGCCAATAATTATGGCGTCTCTCTGCTGCGGCAAGGGCGGGCGAAAGAGGCGGCCAATCTGTTCGCCGAAGCGGTGAGCCGGGACGGATCAAACCCTCGCTATCGCAACAATGAAGATAGCGCGCGGGCGAAAGCTGGATTGCCTTTGCGGGATGCTGTGGAACCGGTTGGGGAGGATCAGGCGCTGCGTCTGGCCGATGCCGTTCGGCGGGCGGGGCAGATGCAGGCATTCGCTGCCGGGATCGAGGAAAAGAAGGGGGAACCATGACGCATATCATTCTGGCTCTGGTGACGCTGCTGTTGATCCTGGCCGCTGTGCAGGATGTTATGATGTTGCGGATTTCAAATGCCTTTCCCGTGGCGCTGATCCTCCTGTTCGGCGCGTGGGTGGCCGTTGTCGGCTTTACTGCGGCCTTGTGGTCCAACGCGCTGTCCTTCCTTGTCGTGCTGGGGATGGGGGCCTTCTTCTTTTCCCGCCAGTGGCTTGGTGGCGGCGATGTGAAATTGCTGGCGGCGAGCGCCCTGTGGTTCTCGTTCAAGGGTCTGCTGCCTCTGGTCGTCCATGTAACGATATTGGGCGGTATGCTGGCGCTGGTTTTCATCCTGTTGCGCCGGCTTGTCCCAGCCGGGAACAAGGAGGGTGGAAATCCTGCCTTGAAAGCTAAGGGACCGATTCCCTACGGCTTGGCCATTGCCGCAGGCGTGATTGCCTGCCTGTATCTTTACGGGCCGCATCCATCGCCTGCCGGTGGACTTCCGTCCTATATGCGAGTGAATTGACAGGCAACGAACGTGCTCGAAGACGCAATCTTTGCGTTTAGTGCGTTTCTTCGGGGATCATCGAAACGATCAGTTCGGCGCGCGACTTGACGCCAAGCTTCTGGAAAATGCTGTGCAGATGGACCTTGACCGTGCCTTCGGTCAGGCCGCATTTTTCAGCAATGGCTCGATTACGCAGACCTGCGCGAATGAGTTGCGAAATTTCCTTCTCCCGTTCGGTCAGCAGGTGGACGGACTTGGGTTTCTTGCTCTTGGCATTGACGCTGTAGCGCAACGCCCTGTCCATGATCGCTGGGTCGATGCAATTTTC
The DNA here is from genome assembly GCF_001456115.1 of Sphingobium baderi. Classification (NCBI taxonomy): domain Bacteria; kingdom Pseudomonadati; phylum Pseudomonadota; class Alphaproteobacteria; order Sphingomonadales; family Sphingobiaceae; genus Sphingobium; species Sphingobium wenxiniae. The sequence continues at coordinate 1,808,758 of NZ_CP013264.1, forward strand.
GCCGGCTTCGACCTTGGCGATGCAGGCGAGCAATTCCTGCGGATCACTTTCCTTGAGCACGATACCGTTCACACCCATTGCGACCGCGGCCAGTGTCTGCGCCGGGGAAATGTAAACGGTCAGAAAGATTGCGGGCATTGAATATCCGCTGGCGCGCACTTCACCGAGGACGGACAGGCCGCCCCCGTCCTTCATGCTGAGGTCCAGGATGAGGATGTCGGCTTCCTTGCTCGCGACAAGTTCCATGGCTTCCCGTTCCGACTTGGCACTGCCCAGAACATCGTGGCCATTGCTTTTCAGAAATTGAGTGAGGCCATCCAGAAATATTGGATGATCGTCGACTACGATAAGCTTGGCCATTATATTGACGACCTATCTTTGGTTATAGGTATCTGAATACTTAACAGGGAGCTTTTGTCCAGTTTGTCAAAATAAGCTCTTCCTCCAATGGAAGTCAATCGCTGCGTCAGGGAACGGGACTGCACAATCAACTCCTTACCGTCGTCTGTAAGCGGGATTTCACCTTTGCGCCGTCCGGAATCATCGCGAAATGCAATCATCAGATGGCCATCCGCGACAGATATGGCGATTGATAGCCTACGCGCCTTGGCATGTTGGACGGCGTTGGCTGCCATCTCGCGGATGAGGAATTCGACCTGGATGGCGATGGTGCGGGATACGAGGATTTCGTCCTGATCGAAGAGCGGATGACAATCGATGCCCCATTGGCTTGAGGCGGTCACGGCGCATTGCCTGATCCGCGCGACAAGGTCCTGCCGCTCATGCACGGTGCGGGCGCTTTCGTTCAGAAGTGCCCGCAGTTCAGCTTGCTCGCGGATGACCAGATCTTCCAGGTCTTGTATGTCTCGCGTGATGTCGATCGGCTTTTGCCCTTCAATTTGACCGCGCATCGTGGCCAGACGCATCCGCATCGCCGCCAGCGTCTGTAGCACGCTGTCATGCAGGTCGCGGCTCAATGCCTGCCGAGCCTCCGCAAAGGACCGCTCGCGCCAGGCGGAAAGGAAGTAGAAGCGCTCGAAAAAGGATTCGACGCCTTCCTGAATGGAAACCAGCTGATCGAGGGCGCCGGCGGTCCAGCCATGGCGTGTTTCGATGAGCACCGTGCCGGAAATATCTCCGGCGGCGATAGGAAAGCCGACACCATAAGCCATGCCGAAAATGCGGGATTGCGCCTCGATCAATTCCGGCACCGATCGGAAACGCAGCGTGCCTATGCTGTTTCTGACGAGCACTTCCTCCGATTGCCGGTTGAACAGGAACGGCGTGTCGGCAATCCGGGAATTCAACAGTTCCGATACGAGCGCGTCGGGCAGGCTGGGCGTATCGCAGGCGCCGCTGTCCCATGCGAAGCAGCGCACTTCGCCGTTGTCCAGATTACGCCAGATCAGCCCGACCTTGCGCGCGTCGCCGATGCGTGACAGCTCCTCCAGCAGGGCTGAGGTAGGCAGGCTGTGCATATTGCCACCTACGGCCTGAAGCCGGTCCGCCCAATGCTGCAAGTGTCCGCGGCGCACCATCACGCCCATGAGCGCCAGCGCGCCCAAACATCCGATCAGCACGGTCGCGCCATCGATCTTGATCAATATGTCCGAACGAAATGCGTGCATCCCCCATGGCTCATAATGATGGCGCAAGAGCACCAGCAGGATCACGCCTCCCGCGATCATGGTCGCGATCGTTCTCCCCAGCCGTTCATGCACCGCCCAGAGAAGGATGAGCGTGGCCCCCAGCGCTGGCAGTTCCAACTGTCGGAGCAGCGCAACGATCACCATCAGCAATTGGAAATCGATCAACAGGATCACCGGTCGGACGGCCATTTCGATCCGCGTCGGCAGGAACAGGACCGCCGGGAAAAGGACTGCCCAGGCCAGAAGGGCGAACGACACATAAACCAGAGTCGGCGCCATGTCCGGATATTGGCCGCCAATGGCCTCCAGGCTCGTCTGTGCGAGGAAGGCCACGGCAATCCGCGCGACGGCCAGGATGATCATGGGCGAGCGGCTGACCCATGCCGCTATGCGACCCAAAGTCAGTCCTGAAAGCCTTGCGAGTCGTTCCACTGCGCCCTTCTCCGAGTCGTTCGTTTCGGTATCGACGGTTAACCATGACAGGTGGCGCCGATAGTATGAAAGGTATAGATGATAAATAAAAAACTATATCTTTCGCAATATAACCAAAGTAATTTTCCTATAGCAAGTCGTTTAAAATGGTTAACAAAACTTGAATTAGCATGACTCTGGATTTGCCTTATCTTAGGATTGGATATCGGGTCAGATAAAACACTTTAATAATGATTAATCCGGGGTTGGGTGACTTTGGAAAGTCGATCCAGCGAAAGATAGCGCAAAAAGGGCAATAGCTGATCCGCTAATGCCAAAAAACGCGGCAAAATACGATCCCGACGCCTTGACGCATTCGGGTGATTGGTTTTCCGCGCGCTGCTTTCCAGGGCCCCGCAACGACATGTTGGGGAAGTCAGATGGATTTCGAGCGCGATTGGGATGTCTCTGCAGCCGATGATCGTCAGCCAGCACTGGGCAATGAGGTGTCCGCCGCATTGCGTGTACAGATGGCGATGTCACAACCCGGCAGAATGCAGCACATCACCCCCGGGCCGGACGGCGTGGTTGTCCTGCCCGCCGGAACGGACCTGAACCAGATCCATGTGGTCGGCCGTGATCTGGTGGTGGCGTTGCCGGATGGCACCCAAATATTGATCGAGGACGGTGCGGTGTTCGTGCCACGGCTTGTTCTTGGCGACGTCGAAGTTCCCACCATCAACCTTGCCGCGCTGCTGGTCGGCGAAGAGCCGCAACCCGCGGCTGGTCCCCCACAAAGCTCCGGCGGCAATTTCGCCGGTCCTCCAGGGGACATCGGTGACCGTCATGGACTAGGCGATCTGTTGCCACCGACCGAGCTTGTCTTCACGCAGCCCGAACAGCGTGAAATCATCCCCGTCGCGCCCGACGACGACGATCAGCCGGAAGTAACGATTGTCACACCAAATCAACCGGCGGGTGTCAGCGATGCGAGCGCGAACGTTAGTGAAGCGGGGCTGGGGCCGCGCGAAGGTGAACCCGCCGGTTCCGCCTCGGCAGGCAATAGCGAGACAACTAGCGGCACCATCGTCATTTCGTCGCAGGATCAGCCAGCGACAGTGACCATCAACGGCGTTGTTGTGACCGCCGTGGGGCAGACGATCACGACGGATATTGGTGTCCTGACCATCACGTCCATGAACAATGGGACGATCGGTTACAGCTATACCCTGACCGACAACATCATCGGCCCGCCTCCGGCCGAAATCTTCACGGTCGTGGTTACCGACGCGGATGGCGATCAGGCCACCGCCACGCTCACCATCTTCATTGCGGACGACGTTCCGACCGCCGTCAACGATGTCGACAGCGTGACCGAGGACGGTCCCCTGGTCGCGGATGGCAACGTGCTGACGGGGGTCGGTGGCGGGGACGCCAATGGCACGGACGGCGTGGCCGATGTGCAGGGTGCCGATGGTGCGGTGGTTTCGACCACCGGCACTTTCCAGGGCAGCTATGGTGTTCTCACTCTCAACGCCGATGGCAGTTACAGCTATACGCTGGCCAATGGAAATCCGGCGGTTCAGGCGCTGGTCCCAGGCCAGACCCTGACGGAAAATTTCAACTACACCATCACCGATGGGGACGGCGACACGTCGACCGCGACGCTGACCATCACCATCAACGGCGCGGATGACGGCGTCACGATCACAGGGCTGGATCGGGATCCGGGCGTGAACGGCGCTGAAGAGGTCGTTCTGGAAAGCGATCTGGCGGACGGCAGTTCGCCCGACGCGGCGGCGCTGACGCAGCAGGGATCCTTTTCCATCGCCGCGGCCGATGGGCTGGCGACCGTCACCATCGGTGGCGTGGCGGTGCTGTCCAATGGTGGCTTCGTGGCCGGACAGGTCATCACGACGCCACAGGGCACATTGACCATCACGGGTTTTACTCCGACCTCCGAGGCGGGGGGCGCGGTGACGGCCGGTACGTTCACCTACACCTATGTGCTGACCGACAATAGTCTGGATCACAGCACGCCGGGGGCGGACAGTCTCTTCCAGAGCTTCGACGTGGTGGCCACCGATCGCAACGGATCGAGCGATAGTGCAACGCTGGATATCCGGATCGTCGATGATGTGCCCACGGCCCATGACGACGTAGATGGCGTCGCGGCGGGCAGCTATGGGCCGGAAGGCGGCAATGTCATTACCGGAGCGGGGACTGTATCCGGGGCTGCCGGCGCTGATGTGAAAGGCGCTGATGGGGCGGTCGTGGCGGGCGTGGCCGCAGGTGCCGGGGGAACGGCGCAGGTCGCGGCGGGAAGCGTGGGCACGGCGATTGCCGGTGCTTATGGCACGCTGACGCTCAACGCCGATGGCAGCTACAGCTATGTCCGCGCGGCGGGCACGCCAGGCGGCGTCAGCGACAGCTTCACATACACGCTGCGGGATGGGGATGGCGACCTGAGCGCCGCGACGCTTCGGATCGACATAGCCGACAGCCAGGTCGTCATCATCTCCATTCCCCGCGTGGGGGATGGAACGGTGGTCGATGAAGCCGGGCTGGACGATCCGGTCGGTTCCAACGCCGCAGCGGATGTAGAAACCACAAACGGCACGATCACCTATTCTTCACCCGATGGTCCGTCGACGATTACGATCAATGGCACGGTCGTCACCGCCCCCGGACAGACCATCGTCACCGACAAGGGCGTGCTGACGATCACCGGCCTGACGGATGGTGGGATCGACTATTCCTATACGCTGACGGACAGTACGACCGGCGACGATGTCACCGACAGCTTTCAGGTGACCATCACCGACGTCGATGGCGATAGCGCCACCGACACGCTGGTCATCACCATCCTCGACGATGTGCCGACAGCGGCGAATGACGTCGATTCCGTGCGGGAAGACGGACCGCTGGTAGCCGACGGCAATGTCATGACGGGTTCGGGCGGCACGGACGCTAATGGGACAGATGGCGTCGCGGATGTGCCGGGCGCGGATGGCGCGGCTGTCACGGGCATTGCCTTTGGGGGCACGGCAGGCGCTGTAGGTGCCCTGATCGCGGGCGCTTATGGCACGCTTCAGATCGAAGCGGACGGAAGCTACCGCTATGTGCTGAACAATGGGAATGGCGTCGTTCAGGGACTGGATTCGAATCAGACCCTGACCGAAACCTTTACCTATACGCTGACTGACGGGGATGGAGACACCTCGTCCGCGACGCTGACCATCACCATTCAGGGCCGCAATGACGGCGTGACCATTACCGGCCTTGATGGACAGGGCGCGGAAGAAACCGTCTTCGAGAATGATCTGGCCGAGGGCAGTTCGCCCGACGCGGCGGCGCTGGCCCAGACCGGCAGCTTCACCCTGAGCGCGTTGGACGGCGTGTCGACGATCACGGTCGGCGGCCAGTCGATCTTCGCGAACGGCGCCTTCACCGGAGCGACGATCTCCAACGCTTATGGCAGTTTGCAGATCACCGGCTTCACGCCCGTGATCGGCGCGGACGGCGATGTCATTGGCGGCGAAGTTTCCTACACCTATACGCTGAACGACAACACCCTGCTGCACACCGGCGGCAATGACGGGAGCCTGACCGAGAGCTTCGCGGTGATCGTCACCGACACGGACGGATCGACGGACAATGCCAGCCTCGACATTCGCGTGGTCGATGACGTTCCGGTCGCGAATGACGACAGCGCGACGCAGCCCAGCGAAAATGCACCGGTGTTGATCAATGTCTTCGCCAATGACGTGGCGGGTGCGGACGGCGTCAACCTTGCCAGCGGCGTGGTTCTGGAAAGCGCCGCCGCCAAGGGCACGGTGGTCTATCAGGGCAATGGCGTCTTCCTCTATACGCCCGCAGCAGGCGCGGAGGGGCAGGACAGCTTTACCTATACGATCACGGATAGAGACGGGGATCAGTCCACGGCCACGGTGACGATCACGCTGGCGGGGGATTCGGAACCCACGGTGCGGGTTTCCGATCTTACCGTATCGGAAGCGGGCCTGCCGGACGGGACGCAGGCAGCAAGCGATCTGGAAACCGACAGCGGCACCATGACCATCGCCACTGGCGGGGATGCGCTGGCCAAGGTTGCGGTGCAGGACAAGGATGGAAACTGGATCGACGTGACCGCGGCCACCGCCGGATCGCCGATCGTGGTGGCGGGCGCTGGCGGACAATTGACCGTTACGTCCGATGGCGCCGGGCATTACAGCTACAGCTATACGCTTACCGATAATGACCCGACCCATCCCGACAATGATCCGGGCGATGGCGACGGCATCAGCGGCGCGGCGGATCCCAAGGCGGGCGACAGCTTTGCGGTTCGCGTGACGGACAGCGATGGGGACGTGTCGCCCACGGATCATATCAATGTGACGGTGCTGGACGATGCGCCGACGTTGACGGTCGATGGCCAGATAAGTGTTGTGGAAGGGGCGACGGCGACGGGCACCTGGTCGCAGGTGATCGGCGCGGACCAGCCGGGGGCGAGCACGGTCGTGGTGGTGGGCGCGAACAGCTATGCCATCGGCGCGCCGATCAATACGGGGCTGGGCACGCTGACGGTCAACGCCAATGGGACATGGAGCTTTGTGTCCAGCAACAATCTGGACAATGATCTCAATCCGTCGCTGAGCTTCACGGTGAAGGTGACGGATGTGGACGGCGACGTGGCGCAGGACACGCAGACCATCGCCATTGCCGATGGCGCGGGGCCGGCGGCGGGCGGTCCGCTCACCCTGGCGCTGGACGACCAGAATCTGGCGGACGGGACGACGCCCGGCAACCCTGATTTTGCGTCAGGCACGGTGAGCTTCACGGCCGGATCGGATGCGCTGACGGGCTTTGCCTTTGCGGCGGGGACCGGCGCGCTGGGCGGCGGTCTGACGTGGAACCGTGTGTCGGGCACGCTGATCGAGGGCTGGGACGGTCCTGTGGGCACCGGCACGAAGATCGTGTCGCTGGCGCTGTCGGCGCCTGCCTCTATCGGAGCGGGGCTGAACGGCACCGTGACGGTGACAGCGACGCTGCTCGACAATTATGACAGCCACCCCGGCATTAATCTGGATGATCTGGTGGCGCTGGGCAATATCGGCGTGGTGGCATCCGATCAGGATGGCGACAGCGCCACCGCCACGGTCAACCTGACCGTGTCCGACGATGTTCCGACGTTGATGGTCGATGGCCAGACGAGTGTTGTGGAAGGGGCGGCGGCGACGGGCACCTGGTCGCAGGTGATCGGCGCGGACCAGCCGGGCGCGAGTACGGTCGTGGTGGTGGGCGCGAACAGCTATGCCATCGGTGCGCCGATCAATACGGGGCTGGGCACGCTGACGGTCAACGCCAATGGGACATGGAGCTTTGTCTCCAGCAACAATCTGGACAATGATCTCAATCCGTCGCTGAGCTTCACGGTGAAGGTGACGGATGCGGACGGCGACGTGGCGCAGGACACGCAGACCATTGCCATTGCCGATGGCGCGGGGCCGGCGGCGGGCGGTCCGCTCACCCTGGCGCTGGACGATCAGAATCTGGCGGACGGGACGACGCCCGGCAACCCTGATTTTGCGTCAGGCACGGTGAGCTTCACGGCCGGATCGGATGCGCTGACGGGCTTTGCCTTTGCGGCGGGGACCGGCGCGCTGGGCGGCGGTCTGACGTGGAACCGTGTGTCGGGCACGCTGATCGAGGGCTGGGACGGTCCTGTGGGCACCGGCACGAAGATCGTGTCGCTGGCGCTGTCGGCGCCTGCCTCTATCGGAGCGGGGCTGAACGGCACCGTGACGGTGACAGCGACGCTGCTCGACAATTATGACAGCCACCCCGGCATCAATCTGGATGATCTGGTGGCGCTGGGCAATATCGGTGTGGTGGCATCCGATCAGGATGGCGACAGCGCCACCGCCACGGTCAACCTGACCGTGTCCGACGATGTTCCGACGTTGATGGTCGATGGCCAGACGAGTGTTGTGGAAGGGGCGGCGGCGACGGGCACCTGGTCGCAGGTGATCGGCGCGGACCAGCCGGGCGCGAGTACGGTCGTGGTGGTGGGCGCGAACAGCTATGCCATCGGTGCGCCGATCAATACGGGGCTGGGCACGCTGACGGTCAACGCCAATGGGACATGGAGCTTTGTCTCCAGCAACAATCTGGACAATGACCTCAATCCGTCGCTGAGCTTCACGGTGAAGGTGACGGATGCGGACGGCGACGTGGCGCAGGACACGCAGACCATCGCCATTGCCGATGGCGCGGGGCCGGCGGCGGGCGGTCCGCTCACCCTGGCGCTGGACGATCAGAATCTGGCGGACGGGACGACGCCCGGCAACCCTGATTTTGCGTCAGGCACGGTGAGCTTCACGGCCGGATCGGATGCGCTGACGGGCTTTGCCTTTGCGGCGGGGACCGGCGCGCTGGGCGGCGGTCTGACGTGGAACCGTGTGTCGGGCACGCTGATCGAGGGCTGGGACGGTCCTGTGGGCACCGGCACGAAGATCGTGTCGCTGGCGCTGTCGGCGCCTGCCTCTATCGGAGCGGGGCTGAACGGCACCGTGACGGTGACAGCGACGCTGCTCGACAATTATGACAGCCACCCCGGCATTAATCTGGATGATCTGGTGGCGCTGGGCAATATCGGCGTGGTGGCATCCGATCAGGATGGCGACAGCGCCACCGCCACGGTCAACCTGACCGTGTCCGACGATGTTCCGACGTTGATGGTCGATGGCCAGACGAGTGTTGTGGAAGGGGCGGCGGCGACGGGCACCTGGTCGCAGGTGATCGGCGCGGACCAGCCGGGCGCGAGTACGGTCGTGGTGGTGGGCGCGAACAGCTATGCCATCGGTGCGCCGATCAATACGGGGCTGGGCACGCTGACGGTCAACGCCAATGGGACATGGAGCTTTGTCTCCAGCAACAATCTGGACAATGACCTCAATCCGTCGCTGAGCTTCACGGTGAAGGTGACGGATGCGGACGGCGACGTGGCGCAGGACACGCAGACCATCGCCATTGCCGATGGCGCGGGGCCGGCGGCGGGCGGTCCGCTCACCCTGGCGCTGGACGATCAGAATCTGGCGGACGGGACGACGCCCGGCAACCCTGATTTTGCGTCAGGCACGGTGAGCTTCACGGCCGGATCGGATGCGCTGACGGGCTTTGCCTTTGCGGCGGGGACCGGCGCGCTGGGCGGCGGTCTGACGTGGAACCGTGTGTCGGGCACGCTGATCGAGGGCTGGGACGGTCCTGTGGGCACCGGCACGAAGATCGTGTCGCTGGCGCTGTCGGCGCCTGCCTCTATCGGAGCGGGGCTGAACGGCACCGTGACGGTGACAGCGACGCTGCTCGACAATTATGACAGCCACCCCGGCATCAATCTGGATGATCTGGTGGCGCTGGGCAATATCGGTGTGGTGGCATCCGATCAGGATGGCGACAGCGCCACCGCCACGGTCAACCTGACCGTGTCCGACGATGTTCCGGTGGCTCTGGCAACTGCGGGCGAAGCGCGCGGCCCTGAACTCATCACTGTCGATAATGTGAATGGCAACTTTGCAACGGGCCAGTTCTCGATGCACTTCGGGGCCGATGGCGCGTCATCGTCCGGCTTCAATATTACCGGTCCGACAATCGCCGGCGTTCACTACACAGAAACGGATGTATTCAATCCCATGACGGGTCAGTTTCTGAGGACTGAACTGCTTGCGGAAGTCGGTGGAGGAGGTACGCCGGGAACGGCCGATGATCTGTTCAAGCTCACGGTCAATGCAGACGGTTCCTATCGGTTCGACCTGATCAATGCCGAACAGGTGACGACGGAAACGATTTCCTTCGCGTCTCTTGGTGCGGGCGGGCCGGGTTTCCGGGAATTGGCGGATGATTCTGCAACGACCGGCGTCAATGAAGCGGGGCGGGTTGAGTTCCAGTCGAATGGAACCAACGGTGTCAATGCAAGCACGCCGGGCTTTGGCGTTGACAACCAGTGGACTGATCCCGGCGAATGGTTTTCCATGGAGTTCCACAACCCAGGAACCGTTGGCAATGATCCCGCATGGGTCAATCCTGATCTGCTCGACTCCATAACATTCGGTGTTCAGCAGGTTCAGCATGGACCAGTTGATTTCACATGGACGGCGATACGCTATAATTCGAACGGCAGTATAGCGGCCACGGAAAGCGGTAGCTTTACGGCGAATGCCGCAGGGCAGATCACAGTCGATCCGACGATTCAGTTCAGCGAGTTCCGGATCGAAAATGTAGATACGAATGGCGCTGTGCGGTTTTCGACCGCGGTCAGTGTGGGAAGGCTTGTCCTGCCCACGGATCAGAATCTTGCCTTCCAGGTGAATGGAACGGATGGCGACGGCGATCCCATGGCACCGATCACTATCGGGGTTTTCGTCGATGCGACGCCATCCCCAATTCCTCCGATAGCCTTCGACCTTGACGGTGATGGACTGGAATTCCTGGGTCTGGCTGCTGGTGTGAGTCATGATTACGGCAGCGGGGAAGTGGCCACGGCCTGGGTGGCTTCCGACGACGGGCTGCTGGCTCATGCCACGGAAGGCGGCTACGATGTGAACTTCGCGGACGATGTTGCTGGCGCGACCAGTGACCTTGAAGGCCTGCGCCTTGCCTATGACAGCAATGGCAACGGCTTGCTTGACGCGGGCGACGCGGCCTTCAACGAATTCGGCGTGTGGCAGGACGCCAACAGCGATGGAAAGGTCGATGCGGGCGAATATGTCTCGCTGACCGATGCGGGCATCCAGTCGATCCAGCTCATATCGGACGGGCAGGCCTATACGACCGCCAATGGCGATGTGAAAGTGGTGGGTGAAGCGACCTACACAAAGACGGACGGAAGCACCGGCGCTGTTGGCGATGTCGTCTTTGCCACCGCGACCAGGGACACCGACAGCAGCAAGATCGCGGCGGCATCGACGGTGGCGTCGGGACTCAATCAGGCGCTGATCGCGGCGAGCCTCATCGCGGCGGCCGACCTTAAGCTGGCTCCCGAACATGTTGATCCTCTCGTGCAGCATCAGGACGGGGCACGGGCAGGTGACGCCGATCAGTTGGCGGCCGCTCAGGGCGGATTCGAAGCGCTCACGCCAATCGCTTCAGCCACCACCTCGCCTTCGGATGCATTGGCTGACGATCCGCGTGACGGCGCTCAGACACAAGCGGCCGAACGGACGAGTCATGGCGCGGAGGAGGCATCCGTCGATCATGCCGGTCTTGCCGGAGGTGACGGGGCGGCCACCGCATCGGCTGACAATGCAGGCGGATCGGATCAGTCCGCGCCGCTCGAACATCAGGCGCTGCTGGCGCAACCGATCAACCTGGCGAATTTCGATGGTGCGGCGGCGATGCTGCCCGCCCATCAAGCCGCGATCGCGGACAATGCCGCGACAGCCGCGCAGGTCGTAACGGAGGCACTGGGCCAAGGCGATGCGCCGAATATCGAAGCGCTGCTCGCCGCGCTTCCGGCCGGGCCGCATGCCATTCCGCTCTTCAACGCGGGTGCGGCTGAATTGCTCGACGGCGGGCATCTGGCGGCGCTCGCGCATGGCGCGGGCGGGGCATTCGACGCCGCGATGGCCATGCACGAGGCGATGGCTGTCGCGCACGGCTGACGGAAGGCCGGGAATTACACTGTCTCGCGGGGAATATGGGGAGAGTAGTTATGCGATATGGGATCGGAATGATCGCATCGGTCAGCGTGGCGGCTGTCATGATGCCTTTGACGGCATGGGCGGCGCCAGCTTCGCCCTTGCTGCAACTGGATAAATCATCGCTCAAGGGAGAGCTGCAAAGTCGCTATGATATAGCGGTCGCGGCGGTCGGCGATCCGGCGACGCGCGCGGCGCAGGATAGCCGTTTCACCTGGGCGGTCGAAGGCAAGAATCAGTGCGGCATCGCGCTGGGTTTTCTGAAATCCGGCACGAAGGATGCCGACAGCATCAACAAGTGCGACGCCTTTGTGGCCCGCCTTTCGGCGGCGCCACCGCCGCCGGCGTCTCCTGCGCCGCCAGCCCCACCCGCGCTGGACTGTGTATCGGCGCCGGCGGTGTCAATCTTCTTCGACTGGAACCAGGATGTGCCGCTCCCCGAAGGTGCGGATACGATCACCACGCTGGCCCAGTCCGCTGCCCAGTGCGGTTGGGCGAACCTGACCGTGACGGGCTACACTGACACGTCGGGCACCAACGTTTATAATGACAGCCTGTCCCTGCGCCGTGCGCGCAATGTCGCATCCATGCTTGAACAGGCGGGCATACCGGCCGGCTCCATGACCGTGGATGGGCGCGGCGAAACGCTGCTGAAAATCGAAACCCAGGATGGCGTCCGCGAACCGATGAACCGTCGGGTCGAAGTGACTGCCGCGACAGCACAATAAACAAGGGGTGGAGAAAATGACCATTAAGACATGCGGCAGCCTGATTGCTCTTGGTATCGCGGCGATGAGCGGAGCGGCCTGGTCCCAGACGACGGACCTCAAAAGCGCAATCGAAACAGCGATCGACAGTCATCCTGAGATCAATCAGGCCATCCAGAACAAGGAAGCGATCGAATTTGAGCGCGAGCAGGCACAGGGCCTGTTCCTGCCGCGCATCAGCGTCGAAGGGTCGGCGGGCGTCCGCCGCCTGGAAAACCGCACGCGCCGTTCGCTGAACCTTGATGACCAGACGCTCTATCCGCTGGAAGCCAACGGAGTCATTGAACAGACCGTGTTCGATTCCGGCTATCGCAGCGCGGAAAAGCGGCGGCAGGCGGCGCGCACGGACGGCGCGGCCCTGCGTGTCGGAGAACGGGCGCAGTTCGTGGCGCTGAATGTCACGCGCCAATATCTCGACTATATGCTCCAGCAGCGGATCGTCGCCGCTTCGGAAGATAATATCGCCTTTCACCGGAAGCTGCTGGGCGACCTGAACGAAGGCGTTTCGCGCGGTTCCATCAGCATCGCCGATCAGCAGCAGGCCGAGGAACGGCTTCAGTCGGCACTGGTGCGAAAGAGCGAGGCGGAACAGGATATGGTCAATGCCGCCATTTCCTTCCGCACCCTGACCGGCCTGTCCATCGATCAGGTGGCGATGCCGGATTCCGTGACAGCCGCCGTGCCGCCGACGCTGGACGAAGCCATCGCATCTGCCCGCACCGAAAATCCGCTGATCCGTGAAGCGGAGGCGGACATTCAGGCTGCCCATGCCGTCGTGGATGAAGCGAAAGCGGAACTCGGGCCGACGGTAACACTGGAAGGCCGCGGCCGGGTCGGTCAGGATGTGGACGGTTTCCGCGGCAACACCAATGATGTGCAAGGCCGGGTGGTCCTGCGCTGGCAGCTCTATAATGGCGGTATCAATCGCGCCAAGGTGCAGGAAATGAACCGGCGGGCCAGCGAAGCGCGCTTCCGCCTTAGCCAGCGCCAGCGCGAGGCGGAAGATGATGTCCGCACCGCCTGGAACCGCTGGGATACGGAAAAGAAGCGGCTGGTGGACCTGCAGCGGCAGGGCACGGTGTCCGACGCGCTGTTGGTGTCCTATCGGGAACAGTTCAATGTGGGGCGGCGGTCGTTGCTCGACGTGCTGGATTCCCAGAACACTCGCTTCAATACGCAGGTGCGGTCTGAAACGGCTCGTTTTTCCGAGATATTCGCGCAATATCAAATTCTTGCAGCATCCAATAAACTTTTGGACGCTCTGGGATTGGCGGCGCCTACGGGCGCGGATGCCTATGCGCGCAAGAAATATCATGTGCCCGACCTGCCCCCTGCCGAATTGCAGAGACGCCGTTATCCGGGCTGAGTTCATACAGGGGCGCGAAAGCGCCGCGGGGTAGAAAATGTTGAAACGAAGCCGTGTGAGCGGTCTGGCCGAATGGCTGGGCGATGCGCTGACGTCTGATGACGAACTGGTCGAATGTATCGCCGATGTGGCGCGGCATTTCGACCGTTCGCCTGCCATCATCGGCCTGCGGGCGGGACTTGCGCTCGATGAGAGGGGACGCCTGCCCTTTCATCAGGCGGAGGCCGCGCTCGATCAGGTCGGGTTGCTGACCGATCATGTGCGGGGACGGCTGGACAAATGGCGGGCGCATGATCTGCCCGCCATCCTGCCACTGACAGAGGGGCGCTATCTGCTGCTCATGGATGTGCAGGGTGGTGATGCGCTGGTGCATCTGCCTGGCATGGACGAACCGATCTGGGTGGCATCGGACCAGCTCGCCCACCGTTTCACGGGCGAAGCTCTGGTCGTCATGGCCGATCATGGGCGCGAGCGCGCCGAGGAACGGCCGTGGGATGAACGGGTGCGCCAGCACTGGTTCTGGCGGGAAGTGTGGCGTGTGCGCGGTTCCTTCCTCTACGTCATGCTGGCGGCGACGATCATCAACCTGCTGGCTTTCGCGCTGCCGCTTTTCACGATGAACGTCTATGACCGGATCATCCCCAACAAGGCGGCGGCGAGTCTGTGGGTGCTGGGTGTCGGCGTGCTGCTCGCCTTCATGCTGGATTTCGCGCTTCGCCTGGCACGCGCGCGGCTGGTCGATGAAGCGGGGCGGCAGATTGATGAACGACTGTCGCAGCGCCTCTTTGAAAGGGTGTTGAATGTCCCGCTCACCAACCGGGCTGGCAGCACCGGCGCTTTGGCGCGGCGCGTGTCGGAATTCGAACTGGTGCGGGAATTCTTTGCCTCGACCACAGTCGTCCTGATCGTGGACGTAGCATTCCTTGCTGTCTTTGTGGGGCTGATCGCCCTGCTGGGCGGTTGGCTCGCGATGGTGCCGGTTGTGATGATGGGGATCATGGCGACGGCGGGCTATTTCCTTCAGCGCTCGATGGGGCGCCTGTCGCGTGACGCCCAGGCCGACGCCAGTCTGCAAAGCTCCACCCTGGTTGAAGCCATTGGCGGCATCGAAACGCTGAAGG
Source organism: Sphingobium baderi (assembly GCF_001456115.1). Taxonomy (NCBI): domain Bacteria; kingdom Pseudomonadati; phylum Pseudomonadota; class Alphaproteobacteria; order Sphingomonadales; family Sphingobiaceae; genus Sphingobium; species Sphingobium wenxiniae. Next base: position 1,823,767 of record NZ_CP013264.1, read on the forward strand.
CCTGCCGGGCCGAGGGGCGGATGTTGGACCGCTGGCGGCGCTATGCACGGATGAGCGCCGTGACGCAGGAGAAACTGCGTCGTTTGAGCGCGACCTCCGTAACCCTGGCCGCGCTGTGCCAGCAGGTGACGAGCATCGCCTTGGTGATCGGAGGCTTCTACATGTTCGCGGCAGGCGACATCACGATGGGCGCGATCATCGCCATCGTGATGCTGGCCGGGCGGTCGCTCGCTCCGGTCGGGCAGTTGGCCTTCGTGATCGTACGGGCGCGGCAGGCGATGACCACGCTCGATAGCCTGCAAACGCTGATCGACCAGCCTGACGAACGGCTTGATGGTGCGCGCGGCATCATTCCGAAATTCCGCAAAGGGGCGATAACCGCGCAGGATATGGCTTTCGCCTATCCGGGAGCAAGCCAGCCGAGCCTGAGGGGTATCAATCTGCATATCGAACCGGGCGAGCGGATCGGCATCATCGGCCGGGTCGCGTCGGGCAAGTCGACGCTGGGCCGGGTGTTGTGCGGGCTTTATCCGCCCAGCGACGGACTGATGCTGGTGGATGATATCGACAGCCGCCAATATCACCCACACGAACTGCGCTCCGCCTTCCGCTATGTCGGGCAGGATGCGGAACTGTTCAGTGGATCGATTCGCGAAAATCTGATGCTTGGCGCGCATCAGGCGGACGATGAACGGTTGCTGAAGGCGTTGGAGCGTTCGGGTGCGGGGCGTTTCTTCGGCCGGGATGCCGCGGGGTTTGATCTGCATATCGGGGAACGCGGCAGCCGCCTGTCCGGCGGGCAGCGCAGCTTCCTGGTGCTGGCACGCGCGCTAGTTGACCCGTGCCATTTGCTGTTTCTGGATGAACCGACCGGCGCGATGGATCAGCAAACCGAGACGCTCTTCATCGATCATCTCGAAAAGGCGTTGCAGCCGGATCAAACCCTGATCGTGTCGACCCACCGGCATGGGTTGCTCAATCTGGTCGACCGTGTTCTGGTAATTGATCAGGGTATGGTGGTGGCCGATGGCCCGCGAGACCGCATCATCGGGCAGCTTCAGGATCTTTCCAAGGGAAAGATGCAATGAGCAGGGTAGGTTCACGCCCGCTGTTCCGCAGCGCCTTGCTGGCGGCTCCGGCGGCGGCACTGGCCGCTATGGCCGCCCTGTGGAACTTCGGCCCGGAAAGGGCGGCGGAGCCGGGCATTGCGGTTAGCATTGCGCCATCCGGGCGCATCATACCTCGTCAATATGCGGCGTTGGTCCAACTGACTGAAGAGGCCGAAGTTGCCGAGGGGGTGGAGGGCGATGCGGCGCGGCAGGAAAACAGCCGTCTTCGCTTCGCCAGCGACGCCATCCGCCCGGCGGCGTCCTTTCGGGTGGCGACCGGTGCGGAAGCGGACCATGAACGTGCGCTGCAATGCCTGACGCAAGCCATTTATTATGAAGCAGCGCGGGAGCCGGAGGACGGGCAGCGAGCGGTGGCGCAGGTCGTGTTGAACCGCGTGCGGCATCCCGCCTTCGCCAAGACGGTGTGTGGCGTCGTTTATGAACGGTTCGACGCTGCGGTGTGCCAATTCAGCTTCGTTTGCGACGGAGCGCTGGCGAGGCGGCCCTTACCCGATTTGTGGGAAAAGGCGCGCCGCATCGCCGCGCAGGCGTTGGCTGGCAAGGTTTATCCGGGCGTGGGTACCGCGACCCACTATCATGCCGATTATGTGTTTCCGCGCTGGGCGCCGCACCTTGCCAAGATCGCGCAGATCGGGGCGCACATCTTCTATCGCTGGCCGGGCGGCTGGGGTTTGCCCCGTGCTTTTACCGGCCATTATGCGGGCGGCGAGCATATACCGGTTTTAGACCCGGCGCGCTTTGCAAAGCTTGCGGAGCCGCAGATCGACTATCCGTCGGTCGCTGCCCTGCCCGAACGGCGCGCGGCGAACGATCTGGGCGGGCGGCTCGATCCCAGCAAGGGATGGAAACTTTCCATTCCCGACCCTTCGCAGACGCGTGGCTCTCTCGACACCATGCTTGCCCAACAGGGCAGCGGTGCGCCTGCTGGCCGGACTATGGCGCTGGCCGACGGACAAGGACAAAAAGGGGTGAACCCATGATTGCGCGCTGGATCGCCTGGCTTCGCGGAAAGTCCGGCAGCCAACAGGTCATTCTCTATAGCGGCGGCGGCATGATCGTCTTTCTTCTGTGGGCGAGCCTCGCATCGGTGGATGAAGTGACCCATGGGCAGGGCCGCGTGATCCCGTCCAGCAAGGCACAGGTCATCCAGAGCGCCGAACCCACCACGATCGAGGAAATCCTGGTCCGGTCCGGGCAGAAGGTTGCCAAGGGTCAGTTGCTTGTCCGGTTGGATGACGCGATGCTGGCATCGGAACTGGGACAGATTCAGGCAGAAACACGATCCCTGACCGCACGTGCCGACCGTCTGGCCAATGAGGGAACGGGTGCGTCCACCGTTTGCGATCCCGGTGCGAACGGGCGCATCAGCAGCGAATGCCAGCAGGAACAAGCGCTGGCGCAAGTGCGCGATTCGGCCTTGCGCAGCCGTCAGGCCGGCCTGTCCGCGCAAGTGGAGCAGCGCCGCCGCGAAATGGGCGAAGCGCAGGCGACTATTAACAGTCTGGGCGGCAGCGTGCAGCTTTCCCGTAAACGGGTGGAGATGCTGGAGCCGCTGGCGGCGAAGTCGATCGTTCCGCAGACCGAATTGCTGGACGCGCGTCGCGAGCTTGTGGACGCGCAGGGTCGTCTCGACGCGGCCCGCCAGCAGGCGTCGCGTGCCGCCGCCGCCATCCGCGAAGCGCAGGCCCAACTGGCTGAGGCCAATTTCCAGTTCAAGCAGGACGCGCTGAACGAACGCAGCCAGTTGGAAGCGAAAATCGCCGTTAACAGCGAATCCTTGCGGGGGGCGCGGGGCCGGGCGCAAAGGGCGGAAATTCGATCCCCGGTCGATGGCGTGGTGAACGATGTGCAGGTGACGACCATTGGCGGCTTCGTCAGTCCCGGGCAGAAGATCATGCAAATCGTCCCCGTCGGCGAAAAGCTGCTCGTTGAGGCTCGCGTCAAGCCCAATGACATTGCCTTCATCAAGGTGGGAGATAGGGCTGTTGTGAAGGTGACGGCTTATGATTTCTCCATCTATGGGGGATTAAGCGGCACGGTGCAGCAAGTGTCGGCCGACAGCGTTTATGACGAAGCGACGCGGGAAGCCTATTTCACTGTCGTGGTGGAAACCGACCGCGCCTGGCTGGGATCGGGCAGTCACCGCCTGCCGATTACGCCGGGCATGGTATGCGACGTGGAGATATTGACGGGCCGCAAGTCCGTGCTCGCCTACCTTTTGAAACCGGTGATGAAAGCGCGTGAGGAGGCGCTGAGAGAGCGGTGATCGCCCTTATCGCGCGGCGAACTGCGCGGTACGGGGCGTCGTCACCCGGTAGCCGTGCGTCCACCGGCCATAGGTGTTGAAGCTCATGATCGGGCGATAGTCGCTGATCTGCGAAGACGGCAAAACCCTGTCCGTCATATTGTCGAGCACCAGCAGTTCTCCATCAATCCGTACCGCCAGAACCGCGTGGTCCGCCCTACGGACAAGATCCTTGACGATCACGAGGAACATCGACCGCTGGTCGAAGCCCGCGGCTTCCAGCAGCTTCATTTTGGCGATGGCATAGTCTTCGCAATCACCCTTGCCCTGCTGGAGCGACTGGCTGGCCGCAGCCCAGCGGTCCGCTCCGATCCTGTCATCTGTGAAGCGCAGGCGCTGGTTTACCCAGCGATTGACCATCTCGGCCTGTTGCTGGCGTCCGGCCTGTCTGGCGCTGTGGACGAGGGTGCTCCACATGCCGGCGCGAGGAAGGGGCTGCGATGCGCTCGCCCATTTCGGGTCCAGCGATGTGCGGCCTATGGGCAGCGCCACCGATCCAAAAATGTCCGGTTGGCCGGATCGTGGGGTGGACGAAAGTAAAGTGGGTGTGGATCGCGGTAGAGCGGTGAAGGAGTTCGCTGGCTGAACTGCCGCCGCCGTTGGGGCGGGTTGAGGAGGGCTTTCCGGCGTCAGCCCCCGCATGAATGCGGGCATCAGGTCAGGCGTGCGGAAAAGCGGGGCTGGACGATCCAGCACAAGCGTCACCCCCAGCAACTGCCAGCCGGGGAGTTTGTTCGCATATTCGGCGATCCGCTGGTTATTGACGACAGGCATGGCCGTGAAGGATAGGGTGAGCGGCTGGGCCTCTGCTTCTACGCTTATCGACTGCCTTGCGCTGATTTCCGCAAGCCGATTGGAGCCGCCGAACAGATCCGACGCCAGCCTCGCCTTTGCGGAAACGGCGGCATAGGTCTCGATGGCCGGCGGCTTCATCATGTCATTGGCAAGGATGCGGGACGATGATGCAGGGTTCTGCGCCATAGCAGGTCCGCTGGCGGCGACCAACAAAAGGCCACATGTAAGGCGGCACGCCGGTAGGAACACAAAGCGAGACATGCTGCTCGATATGGCGAACGAAGCATAAAATTCGGTGAGGCATCTTGGTTAACGATGGCGCAAGGCGTGGCCTTCCTATGATGCCTACAAGGCCGACCCTCAACGAGGACTACCGCTGGACGATGTGATGCTGGGCTTATGGCTCGCCAAGAGCGCACCGCCAAACGCGATTGATCATGGGCTATCGCATTGTCGTTATGCCCGAAGCGCGTGAGTGGTTGATGTTCATACAAGAGACGGTTGAGGACTAATCCGCCCTCGGCTCCACCATTTTCCTTTGAATATTCCACGAGTCGGGAAGATTCTCGCAAATCTTCACTGCATCGGAAATGCAGGCGGGCCTTTACCGTCGCCGCCGATGGAGCGTAGATCGGACAGCATGACAGACGTGGAATATCTGGCACGGCCCGCTGCAACGGTGGTGGTCGTGCGCGACAGGCCGCAAGGCCCGGCGGACATCCTGATGATGGAGCGAGCGCGCAGCATGGCTTTTGCAGGGGGCGCGCTGGTGTTTCCGGGCGGGGCCGTGGACGACGGGGACCGGGCATTGGCGGCGCGCCTTGCCAACGGGCTGGAACTGGACGACGCGGCGGCGCGGATCGCTGCCATTCGCGAAACGCTGGAGGAAAGCGGTCTTGGCATAGGCTTTGTCGCGCCACCCGCACCGGACCTGCTGGCCGCGATGCGCCGGGCGCTGGCGGATGGCGCGGACATGGCCGCGCTGGTGGATGCCCATGGGCTGGAACTGGCGCTGGACCGGCTCGTGCCCTTTACGCGCTGGCTGCCCACGGTCAGGACGGCGCGGATTTTTGACGCCCGTTTCTATCTGGCAAAGGCGCCCGACGATCAGGAAGGAAGCGTGGACGCGACCGAAAACACCCGCCTGTTCTGGAGCAGCGCCCGCGCGACATTGGCGCGCTGCGCGAGAGGGGAAGGCCGCACCCTCTTTCCCACTCGCCGCAATCTGGAACGGTTGGCCCAGTTCGACACGTTTGACGCGTTGGCCGCCCATGCCGCCGCGACGCCGCCGGACAAGGTGAGGCCGTGGATCGAGGATCGTGACGGCGTGCCGCATTTATGCATTCCCACATATCTGGGTTATCCGGTCACGTCGGAGCCGGTTGCGACCGCTTTGCGCCATTAGGGATGCGTCCCAGATTCCGATTGATGCGTCGGCTCGCCCTGTTGCTCCTGTTGCTTGCGCTGTTGCTGGCGGGATGGGCTTTCATCCGCCAGCGGCCGCAGGATCTGCCCTGGACGAAGCTCGACCTTGCCCAGCCCGTCGGACTGTTCACCGGGCGCAAGCTGGCCGCGTTGACCCGCGATTCCGCGCTGTGCCGGGCGCTGCTGGACAAAGCTGGAATATCCTATCGCGCCATGCCGCCGGGTGGGGAAGGGCGCTGCGCCTTTCGCGACAGCGTGCGCCTTGCCCCTGATCGGGAAGCCATCGCGCTGTCGCCCGCGTCTGTCGCGCCGTCCTGTCCCGTCGCGGCGGCGATCAGGCTATGGGAATGGCATGTGGTCCAGCCCGCCGCGCTGCGCCTGCTGGGCCAGCCGGTGCGAACGGTCACGCATTTCGGCGCCTATAGCTGTCGCCGCATGTATGGACGCGACACGGGGGCGTTCAGCGAACATGCGACTGCCGACGCCATCGACATAGCGGGCTTTGTACTGGACGATGGGCGCAGGATCACCGTGGCGGCGGACTGGAACGGGGAGGGAAAGGACGCGGCCTTCCTGCGCGCGGTGCGGGACGGGGCCTGCGGCTTGTTCTCCACGGTGCTGTCGCCCGACTATAATGCGGCGCATCGCGACCACCTTCACCTCGATCAGGCGGAACGGGGCGCGACCGGCTGGCGGGCGTGCCGTTAGGACGGGCTGGACTTTACTGCCCGAAGCCGGAATCGCGGGCCAGCGTCACGGCTTCGCGCGCGGCGGCGAACAGTGCACCACCCTTTGCTTCGCACTCGCGCTGTTCATAGGCCGCTTCGCTGTCGGCGACGATGCCCGCGCCCGCCTGCACATGCATGACGCCATCCTTGAGCACGGCGGTGCGTAGGACGATGCAGCTGTCCATATTGCCGTCCGGCGCGAAATAGCCGACGCATCCGGCATAGGCGCCGCGCGTTTCGGGTTCCAGTTCCGCGATGATCTGGCAGGCGCGGACCTTGGGCGCGCCGGAGACGGTGCCTGCCGGAAATCCCGCGAACAGGGCATCGAGCGCATCCTTGCCGGGCGCGATCCGGCCGACGACGTTCGACACGATGTGCATGACATGGCTGTAGAACTCGACGGTATAACTGTCCGTGACCGTCACGCTGCCCGCCGCCGCGACCCGGCCGACATCGTTGCGGCCCAGGTCCAGCAGCATCAGATGCTCCGCTCGCTCCTTGGGATCTGCGAGCAGGCTTTCGCGATTGGCCGCATCCTCCACCGCCGTTTTCCCGCGTGGGCGCGTGCCCGCAATGGGACGGATGGTGACTTCCCCGTCCCGCGCGCGGACCAGTATTTCCGGGCTGGAGCCGATCAGCGCAAAACCGGGGAGGTCGAGATAATAGAGGAAGGGCGAGGGGTTGATCCGCCGCAAGGCGCGATAGAGCGCGATGGGCGGCAGAGTGAAGGGGCTGGTGAAACGCTGCGCCAGCACGACCTGAAACACGTCGCCCGCGACGATATAATCCTTCGCCCGATGGACCATCGCGGCATAGCGGTCCGGCTCCAGCACCGGGGTCAGCGTGATGTCGGCGATGTCGGCCGACGCGCCCTGTTGTGGGATCGGCGCTGCGAGGCGGGCGGCGACCGCGTCGATCCGGTCCAGCGCTTCCGCAATTGCGCGGTCGGTATCGCTCACATCTTCCTTCCACACCGGCGCGACAAGATAGAGCGCGTCGGCGAGGCGATCGAACACCAGCACGACCGTCGGCCGCACGAACAGCATGTCGGGGATGGCGATGGGATTGGGATCGGGACGGGGCAGCTTTTCCACCAGTCCGATCGTCTCATAGCCGAAATAGCCCACGAGGCAGGCGAGCGCGGGGGGGAGCGCCGGGTCCATCTCCGCCCGGCATTCCGCCACCAGCGCGCGCAGGGCGTCGAGCGCGCCCGCCTTCTGCGTGACGAATGCATCGCGGTCGGTCGCCCATTGGCGGTTGATCTCCGCCTGTTGCCCCTGCGCCCGGAACACAAGGTCGGGGGCAAGCCCGATCAGGCTGTAACGTCCCCGCACCGCGCCGCCTTCCACCGATTCCAGCAGAAAGTCGCCGCGATCCGGCTCGAACAGCTTGAGGGCAGCGGAAATGGGCGTGTCGGTGTCGGCAATCTGCCGCCGCCACACCAGAGCGGATTTGCCCTGCGCCAGCGCCTCGCGCGCGGTCGCGATGCCGTCTGTCGCCGTCTGCCCCGCCGCTGCCGTCATCTTACTGGGCGCTGCTGTTGGTCGTGGTCAGGGCGCGCTGAACGCCTGCAACGGCATTGGCGTTGCGCCTGACGCCGATCTCCTTTTCGACAGCGCGCTCGAACTGCTGGCCATATTCCTCGCCGACCGCATTGCCCAGTTGGTCGCGGACCTGTGCCAGTAATTCCGGCTGGCTCTTGGCGTCGCCGCTCTTGATCGCGTTCAGCTGCACGATGAAATAGCCGCGGTCCTGCCCGATCGGCAGCGTCTTCACGCTGCCCTGCGCCATGGAAAACAGGATGGCCACCTCTGCCGGGGGACGCTGCTCCCCGCGCATGATGTCGGCACGGCGGCCGCCCAGCACCTGCGGCGCGGGCAGCTTCACGCCCGCCTGCGCGATGGCGTCGGCCAGTTTCGCGCCCTTGGCGACCTTGGCGCGGATGTCCTCCGCCAGCTTCTTCGCCTTCTGGTTGCCCTGATTGAGCTTATATTGCACCGCCACCAGCGCCTTGACCTTGGCGAGGGGCGGGGGCGCGGCCGCCACGATCTCGCCTGGCGCGGCGAGCGCATAGCGCTTGTCCGGCGTGATCGGCACGAGTTGCGCGTCGTCATCCGCGCTCATGGCGAAGACCGGCGCCAGCAGCGCCTTCACGTCGGCGGTGGGTTCGTGGAGCTGGTCCTCCGCCTGCTTGCCGTCCGCCAGCAGCAGCGGCGTGGTTTCCAGCTTTAGCCCATTATCCTTCGCCACTTCCTCGAAGGTGCCGCCATCGGCGATCTGGTCCTCGATCTTGCCGGTGAAATCGGTCAGAAGCTGTTTTTCCTTTTGCGCCCGCAGCGTTTCGACGATTTCGCCCTTCACGGCCGCCAAGGCCTTGGCCGGGACGCTCTGAACGCCCGTGACGCGCAGCAGAACCCAGCCCAGCGATCCGCGCACCGGTCCCACCAGATCGCCCTGCTTCGCGGCGAATGCGGCGTCGGCGACGGCCTTCGACGCCGAAGCGGTCAGCGCCTCGCGGCTCTGGTCCTTGACCGCCGAAACGGAAAGGCCCGCGCCCTGCGCCGCGATGGCGAGCGATTTGCCGCCCTTCACCTGATCGGCAATGGTCTTGGCCGCCGCCTCGGTCGGCAGCACAAGCTGTTCGACGCTGCGGTTTTCCTTGGCGGCATAAGCGCCTTTGTTCTGATTATAGGCGGCTGTGATCTCCGTCTCGGTCGGCTGCGACGCCTGCGCGAAGCGTTCGGCGTCGATCACGGCGTAGCGGATGCGGCGTTGTTCCGGGATGGTGAAGCGTGCGGCGTTCGCCTTATAAAATTCATTGAGCTGCGCGTCGGTCGGCTCCTTGTCCTCAAGGAACGCCATAGCCGGTATCGCCGCGACCGTGCCCTGGCGCGCTTCCAGCAACAGCGAGGCATAGGGCAGCACCAGGCTGTCGGGCAGCTTCACGCCCAGGCCCAGCGGGGCCAGCATCTGCTTTTCCAGAATCTCGCGGCTGATGTCGTCGCGTAGCATCTGTTCGGTGATGCGCTGGCTGGCGAGAAGCTGGCGGAACTGATCCTGGCTGAAATTGCCCGCCGCGTCCTGAAAAGCGGGAATCTGCGCGATCTGCGCGTCGACCAGCCGCTTACTGATATGGACGCCCTGATCCTTCGCATATTCCTTGATGGTGAGCGAGGAAACCAGCTGGTCGTAGATCTGCGCCGCGCCGCCCTGCGCGAAGAAATCCGAAATCTGCAACCCCGGATTGGACCGGCGCGCATTTTCGAACACGCGCTGCACCCGGTCCTGCAACTCCGTCGCGGTGAGTCGCGATCCGCCGACCTTCGCCACGGTTTCGCCGGTGCCCAACATGCTGCCGGTGCCGAACTTGCCGCTGGTGACATCCCCCAGGATGAAGGCGGCGGCGATCACACCCAGAAACAGGATGGCAAAGACCGCACCGAACTTGGAGTGGATGAGGCGGCGGAAAGTTGAGAGCATGAATAAAGGCTTCCGAACAGCAGCGGTGAGGCGGCCCGCTTTAAGGGCGGATCGACGCGGCGGCAAGGTCTGGCGGGATGGGGCAGGCTGGACAAATGCCGCCACGCCGTCCATCGCGCACGCCACACGCAGCATGATATTCAAGGGGAAATGATCGATGGGCAGGCGCAAGCTGGTTGTCGGCAACTGGAAGATGAACGGCCTCAAGGCGCAATTGGGCGAGGTGGAAGCCATCGGCGTGCTCGCCGCGCGGCACCCTGTTGTCGAGGTGGGGCTGTGCCTGCCCGCCACGCTCATCGCCCCGGCGCAGGCTATCAGGGGCGCTGCCTTCATCGGCGCGCAGGACTGTCATATGAAGGACAACGGCGCGCATACCGGCTGCCTGTCCGCCGCGATGCTGGCCGAAGCGGGCGCAAGCTGGACCATCGTGGGCCATAGCGAGCGGCGGCAGGATCAGGGGGAAACCGACGGCGATGTCGCCGCCAAGGCGCTGGCCGCGAAGGCGGCGGGGCTGCATGTGATCCTGTGCGTGGGCGAAAGTCTGGACGTGCGCGACGCGGGCCATGCGGAATCGGTTGTCTCCGCGCAGCTTCTGGCCTCCCTGCCCGAAGGGGCGGCGGCGGACTGGCTCGCCATCGCCTATGAACCCATCTGGGCCATCGGCACCGGCCGCATCCCCACCATGGAAGCGGTAGAAGCCATGCACCGCGCCCTGCGCGCCGCGCTCGCCACGAAGATCGGGGCAGAGGCGGAAGGAATGCGAATCCTCTATGGCGGCTCCATGAACGGCGACAATGCGGCGGAACTGTTGGCCATCGCGGACGTGGACGGCGGCCTCGTCGGCGGCGCGAGCCTCACCGCCGCGAAATTCGCGCCCGTGATCGCGGCGGCGGGCTGAACCTTCGGGTCATGCTTGCTGAGGGGGAAGCAAAACCATAGCCTCGCGCTGGACCGGTTATGGCTATTTTCGGATATTCCTCACTCCGTTCGCCCCTACTCAGGACGAACGGATTTGAGTGCCCGCAAACCACCCATAACCGCTCCTCCGCAAACCCTATTATCGCCCGAACCGAACCCTTCCGGTTGCCCCCGCGTCTTATCAACGCTATGTGCGCGGCAACGCACCCTTCACCGGACAGAAACGCAACCGCATGTTCACCTTCCTCCTCGTCGTGCAGGCCATTGTCGCCGCCTGCCTCGTCACCGTCATCCTGATGCAGAAGTCGGAAGGCGGCGGGCTGGGCGTCGGCGGTTCTCCGGCGGGGTTCATGTCGGCGCGCGGGGCGGCGGATTTCCTCACCCGCTCGACCACGATTCTCGCGACTATATTCGTCGCGCTGTCGATCACGCTGGCGGTCATCGCCTCCGTCCGCCACGCGCCCAGCAGCATCGACACCTCGCTGGTGAAGCAGGCCCCCGCCACGCCGCAGCAGGCTCCGGCGGCCGGCGGCAACGCCGATCCGCTGGCGGGCGCGGCCGGCGCGGTCGGCAACGGCAGCGCCTCCAACGGCGCGGTTCCGCTCGCCAACTGACCTTTTCGTCGATCGATTGATCTTTTTTGCGTGCGTGGGGATTCCCGCGCTTGCCCAACTCGCTTGTAAAAGGCTAAGCCTCCTCTCCCATGGCGCGGTATATTTTCATCACCGGCGGCGTGGTCTCCTCGCTTGGCAAGGGCCTGATGGCCGCTTCGCTTGCAGCTCTGTTGCAGGCGCGAGGTTTCCGTGTGCGAATCCGGAAGTTCGATCCCTATCTCAACGTCGATCCGGGCACGATGAGCCCGTATCAGCATGGCGAGGTCTATGTGACCGACGACGGGGCGGAAACCGACCTCGACCTCGGCCATTATGAGCGGTTCACGGGCGTTTCGGCGCGCCAGTCCGACAATGTGACGCAGGGCCGCGTCTATCAGACGATCATCGCGCGGGAGCGGCGCGGCGACTATCTGGGCGCGACGGTGCAGGTGATTCCCCACGTCACCGATGAGATCAAGGCGTTCGCCATCGCCGACACCGAAGACCTCGACTTCGTGCTGTGCGAGATCGGCGGCACGGTGGGCGACATCGAATCGCTGCCCTTCATGGAAGCGATTCGCCAGCTTCACAACGATCTGGGCCGCGGCCAATCGATCTTCGTCCATGTGACGCTGGTCCCCTATATCGCGGCGGCGGGCGAGCTGAAGACCAAGCCGACGCAGCACAGCGTCCGCGAACTCACCTCGCTCGGTATCCAGCCCGACATTCTCCTGTGCCGCTGCGAACAGCCGCTGCCCGACAGCGAGCGGCGCAAGATCGCGCTTTTCTGCAACGTGCGTCCCGAAGCGGTCATCCCCGCGCTCGACGCCAGCAGCATCTATGCGGTCCCGACCCAATATCATGCCGAAGGGCTGGACGACGAAGTGCTCCGCGCCTTCGGGATGGAAGGCGCGCCGCAGCCTTCGCTCGACCGCTGGCACGACATCATGGACCGTCAGCAGAACCCCGAAGGCGAAGTCACCATCGGCGTGGTCGGCAAATATGTCGGCCTCCCCGACGCCTATAAATCGCTGCACGAGGCGCTCCATCATGGCGGTTTCGCCAACCGGGTGAAGGTCAACATCCGCTGGATCGACGCTGAACTGTTCGAGGAAGAGGGCGCGGACATCGCCGCCCGGCTCGAACCCATGCACGGCATCCTCGTCCCGGGCGGCTTCGGCGTGCGCGGCAGCGAGGGCAAGATCGCCAGCGTCAAATTCGCCCGCGAACGCGGCGTGCCCTTCTTCGGCATCTGCCTCGGCATGCAGATGGCCTGCATCGAAGGGGCGCGGAACACGGCGGGGATCGCCAACGCCTCCACCACCGAATTTGGCGAAACCAGCGAGCCGGTCGTCGGCCTCATCACCGAATGGATGAGCAAGGAGGGCCTTCAGCAGCGCACCGCCGACACCGATCTGGGCGGCACCATGCGTCTGGGCGCCTATCCCGCGAAGCTCACCGGCAACAGCGTCGTCGCGGGCATCTATGGCGCGACCGAGATCAGCGAGCGCCACCGCCACCGCTATGAAGTCAATGCGGGCTATCGCGAGCCATTGGAAAAGGGCGGCCTCATCTTCTCCGGCATGTCACCGGACGGCACTCTGCCGGAGATCGTCGAGCGGCCCGAGCACCCCTGGTTCGTGGGCGTGCAGTTCCACCCGGAACTCAAGTCCAAACCCTTCGACCCGCACCCCCTCTTCGCGGGCTTCATCGAAGCGGCGCTCAAGCAGAGCCGGCTCGTGTAATTATCTCCGTTCGTTTCAAGCAAAGTCGAGAAGCCGCCAACCGCTTCTCGACTTTGCTTGAACGGATATAAGCTATTTCGCAGGCGTCAGCTTGAGCAGCCGGCCCTGCGATCCCCGCCCGCCATCCTCCAGCAGCCACAGCGCGCCTTCCGGCCCTTGTTCCACTTCGCGGATGCGCGCGCCCATGTCCCACTGGTCGGCCTTGGCGGCGTTCTCGCCGTCCAGCTTCACCCGGACCAGCGCCTGCCCCGACAGCGCGCCCAGGAATAGCGACCCTTTCCACTGCGGAAACAGGTCGCCCGAATAATAGACCAGTCCCGCGGGCGAGATGGAGGGATTCCACCAGACCTTGGGCGCCTCGAACCCGTCATGGGGCTGGTGATCGGGAATGTCGCGCCCGTCATAATGGCTGCCGTTCGACGCCTTGGGATAGCCATAATTCGCCCCCGGCTTGATGAGGTTCACCTCGTCGCCGCCCTGCGGCCCCATTTCCTGCTCCCACAATCGCCCGTCCTTGTCGAAGGCCAGCCCCAGCAGGTTGCGGTGCCCGTATGACCAGACCGCCGGATGGAATCCCTTGCCGGCCAGCGGATTGCCTGCCGCCGCCGTGCCGTCGGGATTGAGCCGCAGCACCTTGCCCAAGGTCGCCTTCGGGTCCTGCGCCGGATCGAATTTCTGCCGCTCGCCATTGGTGAAGAACAGATATTTTCCGTCCGGTGAAAAGGCGATGCGCCCGGAATAATGGCCGTTCCCGTCCACATAGGGGGCGGCGCGGAAGATCGTCCTGAAACCGTTCAGCATCGCTTGCGGAGGGCAGGGCGCGCGGACGCATTGCACCTGCCGCTCGACAAGCTGGCCCATGCCCAGCGCCACGCCCTTGCCGCCCGCGCCCTGTTCCGACCAGCTCAGATAGACGATGCCATTGTCCTTGAACTGCGGATGCAGCACCACGTCCATCAGCGCGCCTTGCCCCGCGCTGTCCACGCGCGGCCCGCCGTCGATGCCCACCTGGACCTTGCCGTCCCAGCTCTTATCCTTGTTGCGCGGATCGAACAGCACCAGTTCGCCTGCCTTCTCCGTCACCAGCAGGCGGCCATCGGGCAGGAAAGTCATCGCCCAGGGTGCATCGAAATCGGTGATCACCTCGGACTTGAAGGGCTTGCCCGCCGTCTCGGCGCGGTTCTGCCCCGTCGCATTGTCGGCCGAGCAGGCCAGCAGGACGAGCGGCAGGGCGGCGAAAGAAAAATGGCGTATCATATGTTTCTCCCTTGCGCTTCCAACCCACGGGCGGGCGGCGCGTTCCGCATTGCAATCGGCGGCTCTGGACCTAGATAGATCTTGTAATATTATTGCACGGAAAGGAAATGGCCATGAGCAGCGATCCGGTCGTCATCGCGGGCTATGCGCGCACGCCGATGGGCGGATTCCAGGGCGCGCTGTCGCCGCTCAAGGCCACGGAACTGGGCGCGGCGGCGGTGAAGGCGGCGGTCGAGCGCGCGGGCGTCCCCGCCGATGCCATCGACCGCATCTATATGGGCTGCGTTCTCCCCGCCGGCCTGGGCCAGGCTCCCGCGCGCCAGGCGGCGCTGGGCGCGGGCCTGCCGCAATCGGTCGAGGCCACGACCGTCAACAAGATGTGCGGATCGGGGATGCAGGCCGCGATCATGGCGCAGGAGGCGCTTCTTGCCGGGACCGCCGATATCGTCATCGCGGGCGGCATGGAAAGCATGACCAACGCCCCCTATGCGCTGCCCAAGCACCGCTCTGGCGCGCGCATCGGCCATGACCGCATCATCGACACGATGATGATGGACGGGCTGGAGGACGCCTATGAACCCGGCAAGGCGATGGGCGTCTTCGCCGAGGAAACCGCGCGTGATTATCAGTTCACGCGGCAGGATCAGGACGCCTACGCCATCCGCTCGCTCGAACGCGCCAACGCGGCCATAGCCAGCGGGGCCTTTGCCGGGGAAATCACGCCGGTCACGGTCAAGGGCCGGGGCGGCGACACCATCATCGACACCGACGAACAGCCCGGCAAGGCGAAGCCCGACAAGATTCCGTCGCTCAAACCCGCCTTCGTCAAGGACGGCACGATCACCGCCGCCAACGCCTCCTCCATCTCGGACGGCGCGGCGGCGCTGGTGATGACGCGCCAGAGCGTCGCGGAAAAGCTGGGTCTGCCCATCGTCGCGAAGGTCGTCGCCACCGCCGCCCACGCCCATGAGCCGCCCAAATTCACCACCGCGCCGGTCCCTGCCATGCGTAAGGTGCTGGAGAAAGCAGGCTGGTCGGTCGAGGATGTCGACCTGTTCGAAGTCAACGAAGCCTTCGCCGTGGTCGCCATGATCGCCGCGAAGGAACTCGCCATTCCCGCCGAAAAGCTCAACGTCAACGGCGGCGCGACGGCGCTCGGCCATCCCATCGGCGCGAGCGGCGCGCGCATTCTCGCCACCCTGATCGCCGCGCTCCAGAGCCGGGGCGGCAAGCGTGGCGTCGCCTCCCTCTGCATCGGCGGCGGCGAAGCGACCGCGATGGCGATCGAACTGGCGTAAAAGCAGGACGGCTGGGTGGATCGAAGCGGCGCATGGGATGGCCGTTTCGCGCTACGATAATGGTTTGCTCTCTGCCTCGCCTGACGGATGCCCGGCGATCAGCGCGCCGAGGCGGAGGGGTGAGAAAGCGTCGTCCGCCCAATGTGGGGTGTTGCCGGGAATGCCATAGCGGAACGGTCGGCCGGTCGGGATGTGCAAGGTGCCGAACATCCAGTCATAGATCGACAGAAAGACACCGAAGTTGCGGAAATTGCCCCCGTCGCGGCCATAGCCATGGTGGCTGTGATGGATACCCGGCGAGATAAAGACATGCTCCAGTCCGCGGAACAGCGAGCCGAAAACGGAGTGCCGCCTGATCGCATCGTCCCAGCGGAAATCGCTGTGGGTGAAGATGCCCCAGAAAGTGAAAATCACGATCGCAAGGCCTGCTGCCTGCGCCTGACCCAAATAGATCGCCAGCGAAAACACCCAACCCAGACCGCCGACCAGAATCCAGAACGGACTGATCCGGAAGTTGAGCAGCACGTTCACATATTGGGCGGTGTGATGCGTGCGGTGCATGCGCCAAAACCAATCGAACCACCGGCTGCCTTTCAGTTGGTGGCTGCCGCGATGAACCCAGTAATTGGCGAACTCCGCTAAGAGGATGATGGCGATCAGCGCCGGCAGGAAGGGCACATTATGCAAAGCCCCCTGTCCGCTCGGAAACAGGTAAGCAATGGCCATCGCCACTACCGCCGTGCCCGCCGGTCGCACCAGCGCCGCGCCAAGCATGCAAATGCTGTTCACGATCCAGTCGCTGCGGCTGTAAATTTTACGGTGTCGGCCGGCGATCACCTCCGCCAGCAGGATCACGCCGGTTACCGCCAAAACCCACAGTCCCAGATGGTTCATGTTTCTTCCTCGCCTATGGCTCCTATCGTTGCAGAGCCGATGTCTCGCGTCTAATGCATATGAATAATATTTTTGATGATTAGGATGCATCAAAATGGACTTGCGTAACCTGCGCCATCTGGTCGCCCTTTCCCGCAGGCTGAGCTTTTCACGCGCCGCCGACGATTTGGGGCTGTCTCAATCCGCACTCACCCGCAGCATCCAGTCCTTGGAGCGACAGGCCGGAATGCGGCTGTTCGATCGGGGTCGCGGGGGGGTAAGTCTCACCTCGCAGGGTCACGTTGTAGTTGAACGCGCCAATGCATTGCTGACCCAGGCAGATGATTTCGAACGCCAGTTGCGACACACCGCGCGAGGGGAAGAAGGCCGGGTCAGCTTCGGCATGGCGCCATTACCGGCCTGGACCTTACTGCCGACCCTCTTGTCAGAAAGCCTTCAAGCATTTCCAGCGCTCACCAACGAAGTCGTGGTCCGCAATGTCGAGGCGCTGTGGCCGCTTCTGTTAGCGGGTGATATAGAGTTTTTCGTTAGTGCAGAAGGGCAGGCGCCTGATGCGCCGCGCGTGCGCGCCGAAACGCTTGGCCACTTCCCTGTCACGCTGATTGTCCGTGCTGCTCACCCGCTGTTGAAAGAAGATTGCCCGGATCAGGAATTTCCCGTGCTGCTTTCCAGTCGGGCAACCGCGAACATGGCCATATTCGACAACCTCCGCAAATGGGCGGCAGGCCCTCCGCATGTGGTGGAGGATTACGCCACGCTGGTCATGCTCACCAAGTCCACTGATGCGATCTGGGTTTCATCGGCCTATTCCGTCGCACGGGATCTCGAAGCCAAACGGCTTCATGCCCTTGATCGGCTCGGCACCGGCACGCCCCAGAGTTTTCGAATGGTTATTTACTCGCTCGATCGTCGCTCTCAATCACCGGGAATGCTAAGGGTGAAACAGGCCTTTCGACAGCAGATACAAGGACTGCGGAACGCGCTCAGCACATCCAGTTCCGGAACCCGATAGCACTCGATCCCGTCGGCGGTGGCTCAGGCCTGAACGCAGGGGCGACAGAAAGACAGCCATGCGGTGCCGCTGTCGCTGTGCCAAACGGCAAAAATGATGCGTAACATTGCCCGTCCTTCGCTCCGATAGGGCATTTTGTCCCCGGCGCGCCCCCTTGAATCCCGCGAGGCTTGGGCGCATGAACCCGGCCCATGACCGCGACCGCTTTTCGTTCCGCCGCGCCTGCCGCGCGTCCCGCCGCCATTGCCCGCTGGCTGCTCATGGTGGCCTTTCTGGTCTTTTGCATGGTGGTGGTGGGCGGCATCACGCGGCTTACCGAATCGGGCCTGTCGATCACCCAATGGAAGCCGATCACCGGCGCGATCCCGCCGCTGACCCACGATCAGTGGATGGAGGCGTTTCGCGACTATCAGCAGATCCCCGAATATCAGCAGCTTCGGCAAGGCATGAGCCTCTCCGATTTCCAGTTCATCTTTTTCTGGGAATGGGTGCACCGGCTGCTGGGCCGCCTGATCGGCGTCGCCTTCGCTCTCCCGCTTCTCTGGTTCGCGGTGAAGCGGGCGATCCCGGCGGGCTATGGCCTGCGGCTCGTCCTCTTGCTGGTGCTCGGCGGATTGCAGGGCGCGATCGGCTGGTGGATGGTGAAGTCGGGCCTGTCGGTCCGCACCGACGTCAGCCACTATCGCCTGGCCGTGCATCTGCTGATGGCGCTGTTCATCATGGGGGCGCTGATTTGGACGGCGCTCGACCTTTTTGCGCTCGCCCGCTATTCCCGCGCGCGGCCGGCCCGGCTTCGGCCCTTTGCGTTGCTGGCGCTGTTCCTGTTGTTCGTGCAGCTTCTGTTCGGGGCGTTCACCGCCGGGCTGAATGCCGGCTATGTCTCCAACACATGGCCGCTGATGAACGATCATTTCGTGCCGGAAGGGATCGAATGGGTCGGCTCGCTGTGGGCGACGGTCTCCAGTGATCCCTATCTCGTCCATTTCATCCATCGCTGGTGGGCGTGGATCGCGGCGCTGGCGCTCATCATGCTCGCGCGCAAGGCGAAGCGGGCGGGGGAGCGTGGGCCGTCCATTGCGATCAATGCGGCGGTGGGCACACAGATCGTCCTTGGCATCGCCACCGTCCTCAGCGGCATCGCCCTGCCGCTCGCCGTGCTGCATCAGGCGGTCGGTGCGCTGGTGGTCGCCTCCGCCACATGGGGCGCGCACGCCATCGGCATGCGCCGGGCATGATCGGCGGCGTCGCGATCGTCTACACCCTGTTCGGATCGGCGGAGAGCGCCGAGCGTATCGCGCGGCAATTGGTGGAGGAACGGTTGGCCGCCTGCGCCAACATGCTGGCGCCCTGCACCTCGATCTACGCATGGGAAGGCGCGCTCCAGCGTGAGGCCGAGATTCCCGTCCTGCTCAAGACCGCGCCGGAAAAGCGCGATGCGCTGATGGCGCGGCTGGCGGAACTGCACGACTATGAAGTCCCCGCCATCCTTGCGCTGCCGGTGGACGCCGCCCATGCGCCCTTCGCCCGGTGGATCGCTGGCCAGACCAGCGGCGCGGCGCATTGTCCGTCGGACTGAAAGGCGAGCGATGTGCCACCGTAAATCAAGAGGTATTATTTTACCCGTCGCGAATCCCGCAGAATCTCTTGACTTCCGCCTCCCCACCCGTCATGAGCGCCCATCTTCCGACCGTCCCAAAGGCGTTCGGTTCACTATTTCATTCTGGAGATTGGCACCATGAAGGCGCTGATGAAGACCACCAAGCCGGCGACCCCGGCAACGGTCGAAAAGAAGTGGATACTGATCGACGCGGAAGGTCTCGTCGTCGGCCGTCTCGCTTCGACCGTAGCGAATATCCTGCGCGGCAAGCACAAGGCGAGCTTCACCCCGCACGTCGATTGCGGCGACAATGTCATCATCATCAATGCCGGCAAGGTGAAGTTCACCGGTCGCAAGATGACCGACAAGGTCTATTACAAGCACACCGGCTATGC
This sequence comes from Sphingobium baderi, assembly GCF_001456115.1. Classification (NCBI taxonomy): domain Bacteria; kingdom Pseudomonadati; phylum Pseudomonadota; class Alphaproteobacteria; order Sphingomonadales; family Sphingobiaceae; genus Sphingobium; species Sphingobium wenxiniae. The sequence goes on from NZ_CP013264.1 coordinate 1,843,339, forward strand.
CGGCGGCATCAAGGAAACCACGCCCGCCAAGATCCTGGAAGGTCGTTTTCCTGAGCGCGTCCTGGAAAAGGCGATTGAGCGGATGATCCCTCGTGGTCCGCTCGGCCGTCAGCAGATGCGCAACCTCCGCATCTTCGCCGGCGCCGAACACGCTCATGAAGCGCAGAACCCCGAAGTGCTCGATTTCGCGTCGCGCAACCGCAAGAACAAGGTGGGTGCATAATGTCTGATAACCGCCAGTCCCTGTCCGACCTCGCGTCGCTCACCGCCAATGCGCCTGCCGCTGCCGAAGCGCCCGCCGCTGTCGCAGCCGCGGATGCCGAAGCGCCCATTGCGCCGCCGCAGCCTTCGGCGCCCCTGCGCGCCCAGGAAATCGACAGCCTCGGTCGCGCTTATGCGACCGGCCGCCGTAAGGATGCTGTCGCTCGCGTCTGGGTGAAGCCCGGCACCGGCAAAATCACGGTCAACGGTCGCGATCAGGAAATCTATTTCGCGCGGCCCACGCTGCGACTTGTCATCAACCAGCCCTTCGGCGTCACTGAGCGTGAAGGTCAGTATGACGTGATCGCGACCGTCAAGGGTGGCGGTCTGTCGGGTCAGGCTGGCGCCGTGAAGCATGGCATTGCCCAGGCGCTCAGCAAATATGAACCGGCGCTCCGCAGTGCGGTCAAGGCCGAAGGCTTCCTGACGCGCGACAGCCGCGTCGTCGAACGTAAGAAGTATGGCCGGGCCAAGGCACGCCGCAGCTTCCAGTTCTCGAAGCGCTAAGCAGTTCGTTACGGAAATTTCGAGAAAGGGGCCGGTTTTCCGGCCCTTTTTTGTTATTGGTCGAGTGGCTTCAGACCTTTGGTCCTTTGATAAGCTCAACAGGCTTCGCAAGCATTGCTTTCATTCCGTCCCCGTTCCGGTGGCAACCGCTTGCCCCGTCGCTCGTTGACCCCGTAACTCTAACCAAGGAGAGAACGACATGGGTGAGATGACAGACAAGATGAAGGCCGCTGGCAACAAGGCGGCTGGGTCGGTCAAGGAAGCGGTCGGCAAGGCTACCGACAACGAACGGCTCGAGGCAGAAGGCAAGGTTCAAAAGGCCAAGGGCACGGCGCAAGATGTGGCCGGTTCTGTCAAAGGAGCGCTTGGCGACAAGATTTGACCTTCAGGATTTCGTAGCGACAAGAGCTCCGCTCCTTTCGGGAGCGGGGCTCTTTTTGGTTTCGCAGGATTCGACGCATGTCAGGGAGCGCGATCTGTCTCGTCTTTATTTCGCAGATAGCTCCGCACGTCCCTCCGCAACTCTCCGGCGCATAGATACAACGCAATGACATTGGGAATGGCCATCAGGAAGAAACTGCTGTCCACGATGCCGACCACCCGGCCCAGATCGATTGCTGCCGCCGGGGGCAGAGCGACGATGTAGAGGATCTTGTAGGTCCACTGCGCCTTTGACCCGTTGCCGAACAAATAGCCCCAGGCTTGCAATCCGTAAAAGCCCCATGCCACCAGCGTCGAATAGGCGAAGAGGAACACCACTACCGCCAGCAGCCACGGAAACCAGGGTGATACCTTAGCAAAAGCGGCCGAGGTAATCGCGATCCCCTCCAATCCCGTATTCCACGTTCCCGCCACCACCAGCGCCAGCCCTCCGAAGGCGCAGACGATCATCGTGCCCAGCAGTGGCTCCAGCAGCGCGACAAGGCCTTCGGACACCGGATGCCGCGCCCGTGCGAGGCTATGTGCCATTACGGCGGACCCCACGCCCGCCTCGCTCGCGAATACGGCGCGACGCATTCCGGCAACGAAGGCGCCCACCGCGCCGCCCGTCGCTGCGCTGCCAGTCGATGCGCCCTGCCAGATTTGTGCCAAAGCCGATGGGATGCCATCGATATGAAGGATCAGGATTGCCGCCACACCCGCCAGATAGACGGCGACCTTGAGCGGCGTCAGGCGCTTGGCTACCTCGCCCAGCCACGCCGCGCCACCCAGCGTCACAAGTGCCACCGCTCCGGCGAGAAATACGCCATAAGCCCATCCGTTGCTAAGGCCCGTCACCACCTTTACCTGCGCGAAACTCTGATTGACCTGAACCATCGGGATTGCCCCGAACAATGCGAAAAAGGCGTAAAGTCCGCCCAGCAGCATCCCGATCTTCGGCCACCCCCGTGCGGCGCCCACGGCTTTGAGCACATACATCGGTCCGCCATGCACATGGCTTTGGCTATCAAAGACCCGGTATTTAAGGCCCAGCGTCACCTCCGCCATCTTTACGGTCATCGCGAACCAGCCGATGACGAACATCCACAGGATCGCGCCTGGGCCTCCCATGGTCAGCGCCACCGCCACCCCTGCGATATTGCCAAGCCCGATGGTACCAGACAGGGCCGTTGACAGCGCCGCCCATTGACTGACATCGCCCTTTGCCTCGCTTTTGCCGGGCTGGGTTCGCAGGATGCGGAGCGCCCGTCCGACCTGCGTCACGTTGGGGAATCCTAGCCAGATGGTGAAGAATAGCATCGGCACGGCCAGATACAGTACGATCAGCTCGATTTGCGTGCCTAATATCGGCACTTTGAAAAACACCGCGTTCGACAGTGCGTCGACCCATGCGTTGAATCTTTCCATCCGCTACGATTGACCGCTGCCCGGTGGAAAGTCGAACAAAGATTGCTATGGAGACGATGCATTTCCCGCACCTGACATGAGCGGACTGGATTTATGAGCAGACAATATTTCGGTACCGACGGAATCCGGGGCCGCACAAACCAATGGCCGATGACCGCCGAACTGGCGATGAAGGTCGGCATGGCCGCGGGCCGCCACTTTCTGCGAGGCAGCCACCGTCACCGCGTTGTCATCGGTAAGGATACGCGTCTGTCAGGCTATATGGTGGAAAATGCGCTGGTCGCGGGTTTCACCGCCGTGGGAATGGATGTCGTGCAGTTCGGCCCGATCCCGACGCCCGCCGTGGCTCTGCTCGCCCATTCGATGCGTGCGGATTTGGGCGTCATGATTTCGGCCAGCCATAATCCCTATTTTGACAATGGCATCAAGCTGTTCGGCCCGGACGGCTACAAGCTGTCGGACGAGGATGAATTGAAGATCGAGGCGCTGCTGGATCAGGACATCCCGCTCGCCGCATCGCAGGACATTGGCCGCGCCCGCCGGGTCGAAGATGCGCGTGGCCGTTATATTCACGCAGTCAAGTCCAGCTTCCCTGCCGATCTGCGGCTGGATGGCATGAAGATCGTGGTCGATTGCGCCAACGGGGCCGCCTATCAGGTCGCGCCCTCCGCCCTCTGGGAACTGGGCGCGGAGGTGATCGCGGTCGGTGTCGCGCCCAACGGCACCAATATCAACGATGGATGCGGCTCCACCGCGCCTCTGCTGTGTCAGGAAACCGTGCTGTCTTCCGGCGCGGACATCGGCATTGCGCTGGACGGGGATGCGGATCGCCTGATCGTGGTGGATGAGAAGGGCAATATCGTCGATGGCGATCAGATCATGGCCCTGATTGCGGCCAACTGGGCGCGGGAAGGAACGCTGCGCGGAGGCGGGCTGGTGGCGACGGTGATGTCGAACCTCGGCCTTGAGCGATTCCTGACAGGACAGGGTATCGGCCTGGAGCGCACCAAGGTGGGCGACCGCTATGTTCTGGAGCGGATGCGCGAGGGGGGGTTCAATGTCGGCGGCGAGCAGTCGGGGCACATGATACTGTCCGACCATGCGACGACGGGGGACGGCACCATCGCCGCTCTGCAAGTGCTGGCCGCGCTCGTCCGCTCCGGTAAGCCCGCCAGCGAGGTGTTGCATCAGTTCGATGCGGTACCGCAGCTTTTGAAGAATGTCCGCTTTGCAGGTGGTAGGCCTTTGGAACATGACGAGGTAAAACGCGTGATCGCTCAGGTCGAGGCGGAATTGGCGGGGGCAGGGCGTCTGGTCATTCGCCCGTCCGGTACGGAGCCGGTGATCCGTGTGATGGCGGAAGGAGATCGGGAAGAACAGGTAAGGGATGTGGTCGAACGCATCTGCGCCGCTGTGGAGAAGGTCGCGGGCTGATGCTTGAGATGCGGCCTGATTGCGAATGTTGCGGCGTTGACCTTCCCGCTGACGAGGCGGGGGCTTTCATCTGTTCCTTCGAATGCACCTTCTGTGCGGCCTGCGCGGAAGCCATGGACGACCGATGCCCCAATTGCCGCGGAGAATTGATGGACAGGCCGACGCGGGTCGGCAAGGCGCTGATGGCCAGCCCGGCATCGATGGAGCGGCGGCACAAGGCATGAAGGTCGCGCGCATCCTCATCATCGCGGGCTCCGATAGCGGCGGCGGCGCGGGGATTCAGGCGGATGTCAGGACCGTCACCCTGCTCGGCGGCCATGCCATGACCGCGATCACCGCGATCACCGCCCAAAACACGTTGGGCGTGCAGGCCGTGCATCTTGTGCCGACCGAGCTGGTGCTGGCGCAGATGGAGAGCGTCATCGGAGATATCGGCGTCGATGCGGTGAAGATCGGCATGATCGGTTCGGCGCAAACCGCCGCCGCCGTCGCGGAAAGACTGGCGGTGCTGGAAGGCGTGCCCATCGTATTCGATCCGGTGATGGTTGCCACCAGCGGATCGGCGCTGGCGGACGAGGCGACCGTAGCGGCTTTCGAAAAGCTGATGGCCTTTGCGACACTGGTGACGCCCAATCTGCCCGAACTGGAAGCGCTGGGCGGGGAGGAGGTAGCGATCCGCTTCGCTACCCATGTGCTTGCCAAGGGCGGGCATGGCGAAGGTCCGATGCTGACCGACCGGCTGATTGGGCCGCGCGGCGCCATCAAGGTATGGAGCAACGCCCGGATCGATACGCCGCACACTCACGGCACCGGCTGTACGCTGGCAAGCGCCATCGCGACCGGACTGGGGCAGGGCATGGATATGGTCGACGCCATCGAGCGGGCGCGCAAATATGTGAGGGAAGCCCTGTCGCTTGCGCCGGGACTGGGACACGGACATGGGCCAATGGGCGCGCCTTTGGAGTTTCACGCCCATGCCTGATTTCACGCATGAGCTTCGACATCATCCCGGCCTTGTTGCGGGCGTGGACGAAGCGGGCCGCGGGCCGCTGGCCGGGCCGGTGGTCGCGGCAGCCGTCATCCTGCACGCGAAGGATTGCCCGGATGGCCTGAACGACAGCAAGCAACTCACCGCCGCTCGCCGCGCTAAGCTGGAAGTGGAGATAAAGGCCCGGGCGCTATGCTGGGGCGTTGCTATCGCCAGCGTGGCGGAGATCGACAGCCTCAACATCCTCTGGGCGACGATGTTGGCGATGAAGCGGGCTATGGAGGCGCTGAACGCCGACTGCGCGCATGTGTTGGTGGATGGCAATCGTTGCCCCGACTGGCGTTGGCCCGCGACCGCCGTGGTGGAGGGCGACGCCAAATGCCTCTCCATCGCCGCTGCTTCGATCATCGCCAAGGAAACGCGGGACCGGATCATGGTGGAGGCATCCGCGCGCCACCCGCATTATGGCTGGGAAAGCAACAAGGGCTATGGCAGCCCCTATCATCTGGCGGCGCTGCGCGAACATGGACCTACACCACTGCATCGGCGTAGTTTCGCGCCGGTGGCGCAACTGCTACTGCTTTGATCCCTGTCCCACGATGGGACTGATGCGACGAACCGATTCCGGCAGACTAGCGCATGGGCGGCATGTGGTTAAAGAAGCCTTATGCCTTCTGGTTTACGCTTGTTCTTTCCGTTGCTTGTGCTGGCGGCTTTTTTTTCAGCACCCCCGGTGGTCCGGGCTATGCCGATTCCCGCCGATCAAGTCGCGCTTGGCCCGGGCGAATATCGCTGGCTGAGTGAAGGACCGTGGGCCGGTCCGCTCTATATGATCATCAGTATCGAAAAGCAGATGGTGCATGTCTATGACGGCGACCGGTTGATTGGCGCCGCTTCGGTATCCACTGGTATGAAGGGGCACCGAACGCCGACCGGGGAATTCCCCATCCTGCAGAAACGGCAATGGCACCGGTCCAATATCTACAGCAATGCGCCGATGCCTTTCATGCAGCGGCTGACATGGGATGGCATCGCCCTCCATGCAGGACATAATCCGGGCTATCCGGCCAGCCATGGCTGCATTCGGCTGCCCTATGGCTTTGCCAGCAAACTATTCGGCCTGACCCGGATCGGAACGCCGGTGAGCGTGACGACGGATCAACTGAGTCCGGTTCTGATGGTCGGCACGCTGGTGCTGGCTGATCCGGATGATCCCGCCAGTGCGATTGTCACCTTCACGCCGCCCGACGTTGAGGCCTTGTCGGAAAGGACCGTCCTATCGCAGCAGAGCGCGCAATTGCAGGAGCAACAGGATGTGCCAATCCTGAAAGTCGATCCAGCTATTTTCCGGTTCCGGACCAGGCGCTGACGAAAACCTCCCTCGGGAGAAACGCGCCTCAGTTCGATGCAAAGGGCCATCGGATCGACTTCATCGGACGTGAGGATGAAGGAATGTGCATTGGCCTAAACGGTCATGCATCTTCAATCATTGACTCCACAAACAAGCTGGACGGCCAAGCCTTTGAGGATCGGCCGCCCTCTCCAAAGTCCACCCAACGCGAGCCAGTCAGGCCGCCTCGGCCGCTTCCTCACTGGCGGGGAGGCGGATCATATAGTCGAAGGCGGAAAGCGCCGCCGTCGATCCTGCGCCCATGGCAATGACGATCTGCTTGTAGGGCACGGTCGTGCAGTCGCCCGCCGCGAATATGCCGGGCTGACTGGTTTCACCGCGGGCATCGATCTCGATCTCGCCGCGTGGGGACAGGGAGACTGCATCCTTCAGCCATTCGGTGTTGGGGACGAGTCCGATCTGAACGAAAATGCCCTCAAGTTCGACATCATGTTCGGTGCCATGATTGCGATCCTTGTAGCTGAGACCCGTCACCTTGTTGCCGTCGCCATGCACCTGCGTGGTCAGCGCCGAGGTGATGATCTTCACATTGGGCAGGCTGGCCAACTTGCGCTGGAGTACCGCGTCGGCCCGCAACTGGCTGTCGAATTCGATCAGCGTCACATGGGCGACGATGCCGGCAAGGTCGATGGCTGCTTCGACGCCGCTATTGCCGCCGCCAATCACGGCCACGCGCTTGCCTTTGAACAACGGGCCGTCGCAATGTGGGCAATAAGCTACGCCCTTGTTGCGATAGTCGTCTTCACCCGGCACGCCCATCTGCCGCCAGCGCGCGCCGGTGGAGAGGATCACGGTGCGCCCCTTCAGCGACGCGCCATTTTCCAGCACTACCTCATGATAGCCGCCTTCGGTCTTGGCCGGGATCAGCTGCGCCGCCTTCTGAAGGTTCATGATCTCCACGTCATAGTCCTTGACGTGCTGCTCCAACTGCGCGGCCAGCTTCGGTCCCTCGGTATGGGGGACGGAGATGAAATTTTCGATCGCCATAGTGTCGAGCACCTGGCCACCGAACCGCTCCGCCGCGACGCCGGTGCGGATACCCTTGCGCGCGGCATAGATAGCCGCCGCTGCGCCAGCGGGGCCACCGCCGACGATCAGCACTTCGAAGGGGTCTTGTGCCTTGATCTTCTCTGCCGCGCGATCGGCCGCGCCACTGTCAATTTTCGCGACGATCTGCTCCAGTTCCATGCGACCCGAAGCGAAAGGCTCTCCGTTCAGGAAGACGGTGGGCACCGCCATCACCTTGCGCGCATCGACTTCCTGCTGGAACAGCGCGCCGTCGATGGCGACATGGCTGATGCGGGGGTTAAGCACGCTCATCAGGTTCAGTGCCTGCACCACGTCCGGGCAGTTCTGGCAGGAAAGCGAGAAATAAGTTTCGAAGGCGAAGTCGCCGTCCAGATCTTTGATCTGCTGGATAAGATCCCGCGCGGCCTTCGACGGATGACCGCCGACCTGGAGCAAGGCGAGTACCAGTGACGTGAATTCATGCCCCATCGGCAGGCCCGCAAAGCGCACGCCGATATCAGTGCCCACCCGGCGGATGAGGAAGCTGGGTTTGCGCTTGTCGTCATCGGCGCGAACCACGGCAACCTTGTCCGACAGTTCGGCGATTTCGTTCAAAAGTTCCTGCATTTCACGCGATTTCGCGCCGTCATCCAGCGAAGCTACCAACTCGATCGGCTGGGTGATGTTCGCCAGATAGCCCTTGAGCTGTCCTTTGAGATTTACGTCCAACATCGTTTCTGGCTCCGTTGCATGAATGGGAAGCGCAAGCCGCCCGTGTCCGAGGGACAGGAAAGCCCATCCCTCGGAAAGATTGGTCTGAAATATTCAGAGATCAAGCCGCGCCGGACCGGGGACGTTCCCCCAAGGTCCGGTCGCGGAAAAGTCGTCAGATCTTGCCGACGAGGTCGAGGGAGGGGGCAAGGGTCTTTTCACCCTCTTCCCATTTGGCCGGGCAGACTTCGCCGGGGTGGCTGGCCCAATATTGTGCGGCCTTGATCTTGCGGAGCAGTTCGGTCGCGTTGCGGCCGACGCCTTCCGGGGTGATCTCGACAAGCTGGATCACGCCTTCCGGGTCGAGCACAAAGGTGCCGCGGTCGGCCAGGCCAACGCCTTCGCGCAGGACGCCGAACTGGTTCGACAGGTCGTGATTCTGGTCACCCAGCATGTAATAGTTGATCTTGCCGATCGCCGGCGAAGTGTCGTGCCATGCCTTGTGGCAGAAATGGGTGTCGGTCGAGACCGAATAGACTTCCACGCCCATGCCCTGAAGGGTGGGGTAGATGTCGGCTAGATCTTCCAGTTCGGTCGGGCAAACGAAGGTGAAGTCGGCCGGGTAGAAGAAGAAAACGGCCCACTTGCCCTTCACGTCGGCGTCGGTAACGTCGACAAACTTGCCTTCCTTGAATGCGGTCGCCTTGAACGGCTGCAGGGGGGTGTTGATAAGAGCCATGGGCTTTCCAGTTCCTTCTCTGGGGTTGCTGTTGCCCGGCCTATGTAGGGATGGGAACGAGTCGGGGGAAATTGGTTTTCTCGGACTTGCAGATAGAGAAAATCGATTACACAATTGCGAATTGATCGATCGGATCATTTTTAGTTAGTGAACTCCGCTGCTTTTTGGGCATTGGCTTCTATGTCCGTGTTAGAGGGATGAATATTCACAGGAGAAGAATATGGCGCGCTTTCGTTTCCTTCCCGTTGCGTTCGCAATTGCGCTGACTGGCTGCTCCAAAAGCACGGAAAATGTGGCAGGCAACACAATAATGCAGCCGGGTAGTGCCGAAACGATAGAGGATGTGGATGCGCTGGGTAACGGCGCGCCCGAAGCGGACCGCCTGCCGACGGATGATTGGGTGGGACGGTGGACCGGCCCAGAAGGGTTGTTCCTGGACATTCAGCCTTCGCCCGATGGAAAATCCGGGCATTATGTTATCACCAATCAGGACACGCTCGACCGAAAGGGAAGTTACAACGGACTGGCGGATGGCAGCACAATCCGTTTCGTGCGCGATGGGCAGGATCTGGCGATCCGTCCCGGCTCAGGTAACGAGACGGGCTTCAAATATCTGGTGGAGAAGGATGATTGCCTGATCGTGATACCGGGACGGGAAGGTTATTGCCGCTAGCTATTCGCCATCGCCCAGATCCTCCAGAGCCGTGAACCGCTGTGACCAGAGGGCTCCGTAAACGGCCATCCACTGAACGATTGGAGCCAGCCCCTTGGCGTGGGCGGTATAATAGGTTTCCCGCCCGGCACGACGAGCCGTAACAAGCCCCGCCAGTTTCAGCTTGCCGAGATGACGGGACACCATAGGCTGCGACACACCCGACACGGCGGTAAGGGCGTGAACGCTCTGCTCTCCTTCGCGCACCAGATATTCGAGTATGGCGCGTCGCGTGCCGTCCGACAACGCTTTGAACAAGGCGTCGCGTAGGGCGGAACGGTCTTCCTTATAAGAATGGGCAATCATTTGATCACATAATCATTGGGTTATGAGTTGGTCAAGCGAGAGCCGATTTTTGCCTTGCTCTCATCTGTTAACCAAAAAAACTTCGAGGGCGTCGCAGGTTGAGTCTTTTTAGTCACACTACCTGATATGGAGTCTTGCTGCCATTTGCAGGCTCAATATCTCGTGCCTACCCTCTTCGTTCTCCCTCCTGTTAACCTTTTTATGAGGGTTAACTGATAAGCTACTGATCTTGACGGTGGACTCCTGAGGACTCATCGCTGGTCCTCGAAACATATGGGGGTTGCTGCATGGGTGTCATGGAACGCGTCGCGCTGCGGCGGAAGAAGGCGGTCGCGCCGATAGAGATTGAGGCGGACCGCCTGCTGCGGGGCGATTGCATCGCGGAAATGGCGAAGCTGCCGGACGCCTGCATCGACATGATCTTCGCTGACCCGCCCTATAATCTGCAATTGGGCGGCGACCTGTTCCGGCCCGAAGGCGGGCGCGTAGACGCAGTAGACAATGATTGGGACAAGTTTGACACGCTGGGAGCCTATGATCGCTTCACCAAGGCGTGGCTGAAGGAAGCCCGCCGCATTCTGAAGCCCAACGGCACCATCTGGGTGATCGGCAGCTACCACAATATCTTCCGCGTCGGTACGGCCTTGCAGGATGAAGGCTTCTGGATCTTGAACGACATCATCTGGCGCAAGGCGAATCCGATGCCCAATTTCAAGGGCACGCGCTTCACCAACGCCCATGAGACGCTGATCTGGGCCAGCCAGGGCGAAGATGCGCGCTACACCTTTAACTATAAGGCGATGAAGACGCTGAACGACGAACTGCAGATGCGCTCTGACTGGGTGCTGCCGATCTGTGGTGGGCAGGAGCGGCTGAAGCGCAACGGTGCCAAGGCGCATCCGACGCAGAAGCCTGAGGCGCTGCTCTATCGCGTGATGCTGGCTTGCACCAAGCCGGGCGATGTGGTGCTCGATCCTTTCTTCGGCACGGGCACGACGGGCGCGGTCGCCAAGCGCCTGGGCCGCAAATGGATCGGCATCGAGCGTGAAGACAGTTATATCGAGGTCGCGCTGGAGCGGATCGAAGCAGCGTTGCCGCTCGACGAATCGGCGCTCACCATCATGCAAAGCGCAAAGGCCCAGCCCAAGGTGGCATTCGGCACGCTGGTAGAAACCGGCTATTGTCAGCCCGGCACGGTGCTGACCGATGTGAAACGGCGTTGGCAGGCGGTGGTGCGCGCGGATGGCTCGCTCGCCGTGGACAAGGATAGCGGATCGATTCACAAGATGGGCGCGACGCTGCAAGGCGCGCCGAGTTGCAACGGTTGGACCTTCTGGCATCATGAGGTGGACGGCAAGTTGCAACCCATCGATACGCTGCGGCAGACCTATTTGCTGGCTAACGAACCTTGATTTCTCGATCCGTTCGCGCTGAGCCTGTCAAACCCTGTAGGAAATGTGCCCGTCGACAGACCCAGAGCCAGCGGAGTGTAGATGAACCTGCCCGATATTCCCGCCGACGCCCGGCTATACCTCAAGCCGACATGGTTCGTGCCGTCGCCCATCGGATTGCCGGACGGGGCGGCAGCGCGCATGAGCAATGGGCTAATCTGGTTCCAGGGCTATGAACTGACGGCGCGGCGAAATGGCGAGCGGATAGTGCGCGTGACGATTCCGGTCGACAGTTTTGCTGACGCTCTGGTGAGTTTGCCGGAGTCGTTGACCGAGCGGGCACACAGTCTGGCCGCGAATATTTCTGCCCAGCGCTCTCCGCTGATGCTTGGCGAGCGAACTATCCGGTTTGATGCGCCGCAGGTTATGGCAATCCTGAACGTGACGCCGGATAGCTTTTCCGATGGCGGCAAATATATGGAAGACCCCAATGCGGCGGCAGATGCAGGCTTCGCCATGGCATCGGCTGGGGCCGCATTGATCGACATAGGCGGAGAATCCACCCGCCCGCGCGCCGAGAAGATATGGGAAGGCGATGAGATCGCCCGCATCGTTCCCGTTATCGAACGGTTGGCGATGGCTGGCGTGTCCGTATCGGTCGACACGCGCAAGGCCGCGGTGATGGAGGCGGCGCTCGCCGCAGGGGCGAAGGTCGTCAACGATGTGAGCGCGCTGCGGTACGATCCGCGCAGCATGGAGGTCGTGGCGGCGGCGAAATGCCCGGTGATATTGATGCACGCGCCTTCGGCCGGGGACGATCCGCATGACAATCCGGCTGGCTATCGTGACGTCGTGGCGGAAGTTTTCGACATGCTGGAAGAACGGATAGAGGCCTGCGTGGCGGGGGGGATCGCACGGGACAGGATCATGGTCGATCCGGGCCTGGGCTTCGGCAAGGGACTTGCGGATAATCTGGCGCTCGTCAATGGGCTGGCGACGTTTCAGGGACTGGGCGTGCCATTGCTCTTTGCGGGAAGTCGCAAGCGTTTGATTGGTGCGCTCTCCAACGAAGCGGCTGCTTCCGAAAGGCTGGGCGGATCAATCGCCCTGGCATTTCGCGCGGCCGAGCAGGGCGCCCAGATGGTGCGCGTCCATGACGTCAAGGAAAGTGTTCAGGCACTGCACCTTTGGCGCGGCCTTGCCGATGCAGGATTGAGCGCCGTCTAATTGCCCGCCGCGTTGGATGCCTGAACAGGCGTCGGCACCTGACCTTCCGGCGTTTGGCTCCTGGGAGCGAATACCCGCAGGCTGTCGAGCAGTTTTTCCGCAATCGCCTGATATTGTTCGCTCAACATTTCAGGATAGACGAAAGTGGCGGTCACAATCGATCCATCCGGCTGTTTCAACAGGCGAATGGCGACGTTATTGCCTTCGCCATCATTCGCTGTGCCCCGATATTCATTGTCGCCGATAAAGTCGCCATCGACGCCCTCCGAACCGCTGCTGACGGTTTCCACGATCTGCTGCAATGTCTTGTCGGCGCCATTCTTCTGCCAAAAGACGCGGACATCCGCGCCAGCGCCCGGATCTTCATAGACGATGCCGTCTGCATTGCTGGCCGATCCATCCTTCACCCAACCTTCAGGAAAGGTCACGGAAAAGCCTCGATCCGCATTCACATAATTGCGGTTTTCCGTGTCTTCCGTCTTCTGTTGATTGGAGATTGCGCTGGCCGCCGCCGCATTGGCTGCCGCCGCCAGTTCTTCCTGGCTGGGCGTGTCGCCCACAGGTTCAGCCCGCCCGCAGGCGACAAGGGCGAGCAAAGGAAGGCAAGCGGCAAGGGAAGCAGGTTTCATATCCTGTTCAAAAGCATAGCCGCCGTCATTTTTCAACGACGCAGCGCATATCTTTAGGACGATTTGCCTTTGTATCGGGATGCGCGGGCTATCAGGCAGCGTTGTCGATGCCCAGTTCTGCGAGTTTCCGATAAAGGGTCGACCGGCCGATGCCCAGGCGTCGTGCGACTTCCGTCATGCGCCCCCGATAATGGCCAATGGCGAGGCGGATCACGTCGGCCTCTATTTCGGCAAGCTGGCGGACATGACCGTCGCCTTCGAACAGGGTGATACCCGCTCCTTCGCGATGTGGCTGGCGGGGCGGGAGTGTTTGAAGAGACGGCAGCGCATTGCGCGCGCCAAGCTGCGCCGCGATCTGGGGAAAGTCCTGCGGTGTCAGGGCGTCTCCTTCGCACAGTACGGCGGCGCGGAACAGGGCATTTTGAAGCTGGCGCACATTGCCCGGCCATTCATGCTGCATCAGCAGCGCCAACGCCTCATCCGTCAGGCCCAGACTCCGCAGCCCAGGCTGTTCAGCGATCCGGGCAAGCAGATGGCGACAGAGCGCCGGGACGTCGCCGATTCGCTCACGCAGCGGAGGAATCGTCAATTGCACGACATTGAGGCGATAATAGAGGTCTTCGCGGAAACGCCCCGTCTCTATTTCATCCTGCAACCGCTTGTTGGTCGCGGCGATGAGCCGCACATCCACATGAACCGGACGGCGCGCGCCGATGGGCTGCACTTCCCCATCCTGTAGCACGCGGAGCAACTTGACCTGTGCCTCGAATGGCATTTCGCTGACTTCGTCGAGGAAAATCGTCCCTGTGTCCGCTGCGATGAACTTGCCGATATGGCGTTCGAAAGCGCCGGTGAAGGCGCCGCGTTCGTGACCGAACAATTCGGATTCGACGAGATTGGCAGGAATGGCGCCGCAGTTGATAGTCACCATCGGCTGCTTGTGACGAGGGGAAGCAGCGTGAATCGCGCGGGCGATGACATCCTTGCCGACGCCGCTTTCGCCTTCGATCAGCACTGGGACGCGGGCGCGGGCAGCCTTGGCAGCGACAGCGAGCGCTGCGCGAAATCTGGGAGCCGAACCCACCACATCCTCGAAAGAAAGGGGGGCGGTGATCTTCTCCGTAAGGGGGCGCAGTTCGCTATTGATATCGTCTTCGCTGAGCGTTGCGTTTAACGCAGCCAGCAGCCGTTCGGGCGCGATCGGCTTTGACAGATAGTCGGTGGCGCCCGCGCGCATAGATTCGACGGCGACCGCGACATTGTCATGAGCGGTCAGCACAAGGATGGGCAAGGCAGGCCGCCGCGCGCGCAATTCCCGAATCAATTGCGTTGGTTCAAAGGATGGGCACCACTGGTCCAGCAGAATGGCGTCAAGCCGCATCCCGTCCTGCGTGCCCAGCGTGGCAATCGCAGTTTCCCCGTCGTTCGCGAAGATCGTGCGCCAGCCGACCCGCGCCGCGAGCGCCGACACAAGACGGCGCTGCGCGGGTTCATCGTCGATCAGCATCAACATGGGAACGCCGTCGCGCGCCATTTCATCCCTCATTCCATTACAGGCCGCAAAGCCTAGCGCGGGGGAGTAAAGGCGGCCTTAACCTGAAAGATTTTCTTGTGCGATGCGGGTTGAGGGTCGGGCAGGCAGAAGATAAGAGGTTTGCCGAATATGTTGCCAGGAAGGAAGAGGGCATGGCCCAAGAGGGAAATATAGATAGCGCAACCGAAACCTATGAAGGGTTTGTGGCCGTCATGAAATGGGGCACGATCGCCTCTCTGATCGCAGGTGCGATTGTGGTGCTGCTGATCTCGAGCTGAAGGTCGGTTCGCACAGGGGGATGTCCATGAAAATTGCAATTATCAAGGAGCTCGCCGCCGGCGAGCGCAGGGTCGCTGGTACGCCGGAGACCGTGAAGAAGTTCAAGGCGCTGGGCGCTGATGTGGCGGTCGAAAGCGGCGCGGGGCTCAACGCCTCGATTGCCGATGCCGACTATGCCGCGGCCGGAGGCGTGGTGGGTGATCGTGCTGCTGCGGTTGCCGGCGCGGACATTATTTTGGGCGTGCAGGCGCCCGATCCGGCGACTCTTGCCGGGGCGAAGCCGGGCGCTTGGATTGCCGCCGGCTTCAATCCCTTTGGTGAGCGCGGCCGCGTGGATGCCTATGCCGCCGCCGGATTGGAGGCGCTGGCGATGGAGTTCATGCCGCGCATCACGCGCGCGCAGTCGATGGATATTCTTTCGTCGCAATCGAACCTGTCCGGCTATAAGGCCGTGCTTGATGCCGCCGCCGAATATGGCAAGGCTTTCCCGATGATGATGACGGCTGCGGGCACGGTGTCCGCGGCCAAGGCCTTCATCATGGGCGTGGGCGTCGCCGGGCTTCAGGCGATCGCGACCGCTCGCCGTCTGGGCGCGCAGGTGTCGGCGACGGATGTGCGCTCGGCCACCAGGGAGCAGATCGAATCGCTCGGCGCCAAGCCAATCTTCGTCGAAAGCGTCAAGGGCATCGAGGGCGAAGGCTCCGGCGGCTATGCCACCGAAATGTCGGAGGAATATCAGAAAGCGCAGGCCGAACTGATTTCCAGCCACATCGCCAAGCAGGACATCGTCATCACCACGGCGCTGATTCCCGGACGTCCCGCCCCGCGCCTCATCACCGACGCGCAGATCGCGACGATGAAGCCAGGCAGCGTGATCGTCGACCTGGCCGTCGAACAGGGCGGCAATGTCGAAGGAGCAGTCGCTGGTGAAGTGGTCGAACGTCACGGCGTCAAGATCGTAGGGCATCGCAACGTGCCTTCGCGGCTGGCGGCGGATACTTCGGCCCTGTTCGCGCGCAATCTCTACAATTTCCTGTCGGCCTTTTGGGACAAGGAAAAGAACGCGCCAGTGCTAGACGAAGAGATCGGCAACGCCATCCGCCTGACGCAGGGCGGCAAGGTCGTGAGCGAACGCCTTCTGGGGTGAGGTAATAGCGCGTGGCCTGAAGGCTGCGCGCATCATGTCCCGCAGCAAAAAGCGGGACGAACGGGGAGTAGGAAAGATGGACTTCATCTCCATCCTGTCGATTTTCGTGCTGGCGTGTTTCGTTGGCTATTATGTGGTGTGGTCGGTGACCCCGGCGCTCCACACACCATTGATGGCGGTCACCAACGCCATTTCCTCCGTCATCATCGTTGGCGCGCTGGTCGCGTCCGCCGAGGCGGGCAGCGCGGCGGCCAAATATCTGGGCCTGATCGCGGTGACGCTGGCGTCGGTCAACATCTTCGGCGGCTTTGCCGTGACTGAACGGATGTTGGCGATGTACAAGAAGAAGGAGCGCAAATGATGCTGCAGACCGTCATTGCGATGGCCGCCGCTGGCGCTGAAGGCGTCGCTGCTTCGCCCTTCGTTTCGCTCGCCTATCTGATTGCAGGCGTCCTCTTCATCCTCGCGCTGCGGGGCCTGTCCAGCCCGGCTTCGAGCCGCCGGGGCAATCGCATGGGCATGGCGGGCATGGCGATTGCCGTCGCCACCACGCTTTATACCCATGACGTCATCTCCCTGCCGGAGATCGTGGGCGCCATCGCCATCGGCGGCGCCATCGGCTTCGTTATTGCGCGCAAGATCGAGATGACCGCGATGCCGCAGCTCGTGGCAGCGTTCCACTCGCTCGTCGGTCTGGCAGCGGTGCTGGTCGGCGCGGCGGCTTTCCTCAATCCGGGGGCTTTCGGCATATTGGATGCGCTGACCGGCGAGATCCACAACGCCAGTCGTATCGAAATGGGGCTGGGCGTCGCCATCGGCGCGATCACCTTCTCTGGTTCGGTCATCGCCTTTCTGAAGCTCAACGGCAACATGTCGGGCAAGCCGATCATGCTGCCCGGCCGGCATCTCATCAACCTGGCCATGCTGGCTGCCATTCTGGGGCTGATCGCTTATTTCGTGACCGATCAGAGCCCGTGGATCTTCTGGACAGTCACGGCGCTGAGCTTCATCATCGGCTTCCTGCTCATCATCCCCATTGGTGGTGCGGACATGCCGGTCGTGGTGTCGATGCTGAACAGCTATTCGGGCTGGGCTGCTGCTGCCATGGGCTTCACGCTGGGCAATAGCGCAATGATCATCACTGGCGCGCTGGTGGGGTCGTCGGGTGCGATCTTGTCCTACATCATGTGCAAGGCGATGAACCGCAGCTTCATTAGCGTGATCGCAGGCGGTTTCGGTGCGGAGACGGCTTCGGCAGGCGGTGGAGCGGCGATCGATCGTCCCTATAAGCGCGGCAGTGCGGAGGATGCAGCCTTCCTGATGAAGCAGGCGGACAGCGTCATCATCGTGCCGGGCTATGGCATGGCGGTCAGCCAGGCGCAGCACGCGCTGCGCGAAATGGGCGACCTGCTCAAGAAGGAAGGCGTGTCGGTCAAATATGCGATCCATCCGGTCGCGGGCCGTATGCCGGGGCACATGAACGTGCTGCTGGCCGAAGCGAACGTGCCCTATGACGAGGTGTTCGAGCTGGAGGACATCAACAGCGAATTCGGCCAGGCCGACGTCGCCTTCGTCATCGGCGCGAACGACGTGACGAACCCGGCGGCGAAGACCGACAAGACGTCGCCCATATATGGCATGCCCATTCTGGATGTCGCCAATGCGAAGTCGGTGTTGTTCGTGAAGCGCTCCATGGGCGGGGCTGGTTATGCCGGCGTCGACAATGAAGTCTTCTACATGGACAACACGATGATGCTGCTGGCCGATGCCAAGAAGATGGTCGAGGAAATCGTCAAGGGGCTTGCCCACTAAGGCAGGCTTCCCGTAACGCTGTGACGGACGGTGGTGCCCAGGCGCCGCCGTCCGTTCGCTTTTTGCAAGAGTATGTGACCCGCTTATGCGTAAACTCGGCCTGATCGGTGGTCTCAGCTGGATTTCCACCGCCCGCTATTATGAGATCATCAACCGGACTGTCCATCGCGCGAAGGGCGGGCAGCATAGCGCGCCGCTGCTGATCGAAAGCCTGGACTTTGCTCAGGTCGCGGGCAGTGTGACGCAGGACGATTGGGATAGCGCGGCGGAACATCTGACCGGCGCGGCGCGACGGCTGGCGCAGGCGGGGGCGGAAAGCCTGCTGATTTGCGCCAATTCCATGCACCGAATTTATGAGCAGGTTCAGGAGGCGGTTAGCATACCGATCATCCATATCGCCGATGTCGTCGGCGCGCGGATGGCGAGCGACAATATCGAGAAAGCCGCGCTGATCGGCACCCGCAATGTCATGATGGAGAAATTCTACCGGCAGCGGCTGGTCTCGCACGGCGTATCGTTGTTGCCGCCAAACATGGAATTGGCTGAGCGGATCAATCACATCGTCTATGACGAACTGACGCTGGGCAAGGTGAGCCGCGAGAGTGAGCGGTTCATGAAGTCGGAACTGACCGACATCGCCAAGGAGGATGTGCAGGCGGTGGTGCTGGCTTGCACCGAACTGGAGCTGGTGGTCGATGTGAAGGCGAATGTGCTGCCCATCTATGACTGCACCTCGATTCACGCCAAGGCAGGGGCGGCTTTCATCCTTGGTGAATAGGAGCCGGGCGTTCGTGACCCAGGTGGCGAAGGCTGTGGGTGGAGAGCGGAACGGCTGCCCCCTCGCTCGTTCTGAGTAGCCTCTGAGCCTGCCGAAGAGGCGTATCGAAGGACATAGGTTGTGCCAGCCCCTTCGATACGAGTCTTCGGTTTGGCCAAAAGCCAAGTTCATCCTGAGCGACTGCTACAAACAGTCAGTCGAAGGGCTCAGTTCCTACTCAGGGCGAACCGAGTGACAAATGTTCGAAAATGACCGATGACTGTCATCGCCAAACAAGCGGCGATGCGGCGATCGGGCCTTATCGCACTGGCGTCCAGACTTGCGCCTTGCAGAAGAAAGCGATGCAGCCCTGCACTTTCAGCGTGCCGTCGGGCTTACGGTTGGCCTTGCTGGTATAGCTTTTGCCGCTTTCCGGGTCATAGATAGTGCCCTTCCAGAAGGAACCCGCATCATGGAAGCCGCTCAGCAGCGCCAACCCTGCCAGCGGTTTGGATCGCAGCGCGGGATCGGGATTGTTGATGTCTGTTTGCGGACGGCCCGGTGTGGGCTTCATGATGCGTTCGATGCGACCGCACAGATTTTTGCCGCAGGGCGCGATCAGGACGATGGCCTTGCCCTCGACCGTGGTCCAGCGGCCATTGATCGGCTCCGCAGCCAGCGCCGGGATGACCGTGACAAAAAGCGCGGCGGGCGCGAGGGCGGCAAAAAGGCCGGATTGGGAGAACATGGGCAACCTCATCCTGTCTGTTTGTTTCCGGCAGGATAAGATGGGAACATGGCGCGCGCCACCGCCAAGAATCGGCGGGTGGTGTAGGACGAAAAGGGACGCTACGGCGACGCCCCTTTTGGCATGGAATTTATTTGAAAGCCTGGCTGATTGAGCAGGCCGCCGGACCCAGAATGACGACAAACAGGGTCGGCAGGATGAAGAGAATCAGCGGCACTGTCATGATCGCGGGCAGGCGGGCGGCCTTTTCCTCGGCGCGCATCATGCGTTCGTGGCGGAATTCGGCGGACAGGACGCGTAGCGCGGAGGCCAGCGGTGTGCCGTATTTCTCGGTCTGGATCATGGTCGTCACCACGCCCTTCACCGCGTCGAGATTGACCCGTGTGGCAAGATTTTCAAAGGCCATGCGGCGATCGGTCAGGAAGGCCAGCTCAATGGCGGTAAGCTGAAACTCGTCGCCCAGTTCGGGATAGGCCTTGCCCAGTTCGCGCGCGACGCGGCTGAAGGCGGCATCTACCGTCAGGCCCGCTTCGGCGCAGATCACCAGCAGGTCGAGCGCGTCGGGCAGCCCTTTGCGGATTGCGGCGGACCGCTTCTGCACCTTGTTGTTGATATAGAGGTCCGGCCCCTTGTAGGAGAGCAGCAGTGCCCCGGCGAACACCATGAACCGCTTGAAACCGCCCCAGTCGGGGAAGAAATCCACGCCATAGATCAGCAGCGCTGCGAGGCCGCCGCAGATGATCGGCAGGACCATGCGGGCGAAGATGACGGCGACGGCCCATTCCTTCGACCGGATACCCGCCTGCGCCATGCGGGTCTGCACGTCGCGCAACTGGTCGTCCTGCAACACCTGAAGGCTGGACAGGAAGGACCGCATCCGATCGGTCGTCTGGTTCTTCTTGACCAGCTTGGCGCGGCGTTTGGCCGTGGAAGCGGTGATGCCGGCCTTGAGCTGCTCGCGGCGCTCGTTCAGGGCCTTGACCCGCTTGGCCATCGGATCGCGCACGGTCATGACCGTGTAGAGCGCGAAGATCACGGCCATCGTCGCCAGCCCGGCCAGCAGCGTGCCGAAGTCGGTGGCGGTGAGACCAAAAAGGGTGCCTGTAGGGGTCGCTTCCATGATTGCCTTGCTCCCCAGTCAGATCTCGAAGTTAATCATCTGCGCCATGATGAAGGCGCCGATGCCCATCCAGCACATGCCCCCGATGCCGATTACCTGCATCAATGACAGGCCGAACAGGCCCATGGGATCGGGCGTGTAGAAGGGGCTCATATAGTTGAAGTTGATGTAGCTGATGAGGCCGAAGACGATGAAGGGCAGCGCGCCGATGATATAGGCGGATGCCTTGGATTCAGAGGACATCGCCCGGATCTTCAGCTTCATCTGCGCGCGTTGGCGCAGCACCGTGGCTAGGTTCGACAGCGTTTCGGCGAGATTGCCGCCGGTTTCGCGTTGGATCGCAAGCGAGATGACGAAGAACTGGAATTCAGCCGTGCCCAGCCGATCCGCGGTTTCCTGAAGCGCCTGGTCCATCGTCTTGCCGATCTTGATGCGTTCGGTGATGAGGCGAAATTCTTCGCCCACGGGGCCGGGAATTTCCTGGGACACGACGCCCAGTGTCTCGGCGATGGGGAGGCCCGAGCGCAGGCCACGCGTCAGAAGTTCCAGCGCATCGGGGAATTTGGCGTTGAACTGAGCGATCCGCTTGGCGATGAGGCGACCGACCCACCAGTGGGGCAGACCCAGACCCGCCGCCAGCGATACCATCAGCGAGAATATCAGCGGAAAACCGCGCAGCATCATCACGGCGGCCATGAACAGGAATATCACGGAGCCGGCCGTCATATACTGGCTGAGCGTCCACTTCTTGCCGGTCATCCGAAGCCGCTTGGTCAGATTTTCCGGATTCGGGATCAGCGACACCAGCATCTTCATTTCGGTGGCGGGCTGGCGGCTGTCGATCACCCGGCGCATGCGCGCTTCCAGCACCGCTTCGGCGGAATCGCTATGCCGCCCGCGGATCAGCGCCATGCGGCGCTTGCGGGCCTTGTCGGGCGACGGGCCGGAAAAGGCCGCCATGACGAGTCCCAGAAGGGTCGCCAACAGCACCGCCATCAGGATCATCTTGCCGTCCATGTGCTCGCCTGTTCCGTTTCAGCAGGGGACGCGCCGCCTGACGGCCGCGCATCGCATCAGTTGTTCAGCGCCGCCTTTTCCTTACGGCGCGAAGGGATCATGTTCTTGAGATCGCCGATTTTTCCGAGCAGGGAGTCGCCCTTTTTGCGGCTGCCCTCTTCCTCTTCAGCTTCGGCTGCGCCCAGCACTTCCTTCACCATCGCGGTGCAGGCCGCGCCGACCTTGCTCCCCTTGGCGGCTTCGGCCAGCGTCTTGCCAAGTTTGGCAGCCTGGGAAGCGGCCTTGAGGTCGAAGGGGACAAGCACGTCAATGGCGCGTTCGATCGATTGTTCGAAATCCTTGCGGCTGATTTCCGGCGAACCGGGATGGACGCGGTTGGCAACCACCAGCACGCGCGCGTGGGGCGCGCCCGTCTTGAGCCAGGACAGCAGCCGAATGGTGTCGCGAGCGCCTGCCAGCGTCATTTCGGTAACGACCAGCGCAACATTGACGTCGCCCATCAGATGCGGATGCTGGATCATCATGCCGCGCGGCAGGTCGATGACCGTACATTCGAAGGCGGAGTGGAACTCCTCCAGCAACTGATAGAAGGCGCCGCCGTCCGTCATCATCGGCATGCTGATCGGCGCTTCGGCCGACAGGATCGCCAAATTGTCGCTGGCCCTGACCATGGCGCGTTCGATGAACAGGCCGTCGATGCGGCCGGGATTTTCAATGGCGTCGATCAGGCCGCGTCCCGGCTCCAGATCCATGGAGAGCGCGTTGGTGCCGAAATGAACGTCAAGGTCGAGAAGGGCGGTCGTGCGCTGATGCTGGCTGCTGAGTACCCATGCCAGCGATGTAGCGAGGCTGGACGCGCCCACGCCGCCACGCGTACCGATGACGGCGGTGGTCATGTGCGGTCGTTCCACCGTGCCTTCGCGGGGCGCGAAGAACACGGCCTGCGCTTGCGCGAGCGCATCGCGAAGCTGGTCGGCGCCGAATGGCTTGAGCAGATAATCCTGAATGCCGCTGGCCAGCAGGTCGCGATAGAGGCGCACGTCGTTGACTTGCCCCGCGGCGATCACCACCGTGCCGGGCTCGCACACTTCGGCGAGGCTGTTGATGTCGCTCAGCGGATCGCCGCTTTCGGACATGTCGACAAACAGTATCTGCGGCGATGCGGTGATCGACAGGCTCTGCACCGCGTTACGCATCCCGCCCTTGTTCACCTTTTCCGGTGCCCAGCCCATTTCGGCGGCCACTGCGCGAAGAAGATCGAAGCTGTGATCGTCGCAAACGAAGGCGTGGAATGGATCACGCTGGCCGTTCATACCGGGCTTCCAGGGTGCGTTCATCTCAATTGCCTCCCGTCGCCGACAGTTGCTTCAAATCGCCCGATCCGGTCGGCGCCTTGTCACGATAGGTGGAAATGGCGCGGTTCGACGTCGCAGTGCGCAAGGAGCTGTCGCCGCCCTGACCGCGGACCAGATCATCTGGATTGGCGACCATGGTGGCAATGTTGCTGTTCACGCCGCAACCGAAATTGGAAGATGTGCCAAGGTTCATGTCGACTTCGGTCCTGGATCGCCAGTCGGGGCAGCCCGGCACACTGGCCATGGCGCGGCGCACGATCAGGCGGACGCTGCCTTCAGGCGCGTCGCCAGCGACCGCCGAGCCGTCCTCGTCGATCAACAGGCCATGACGACCCACGGCATTGGCGATGCCTTCCCGCAGCGCCGGGTTGGTATAAGCCGGGTCGCCAGCCAGCGAGACGCGGTCGCCATAGCCAAGGCCGATGGACGCGAACCAGTCGTCCAGACGGCGTGCTTCCGAAGCGGTCAGGCCGCCGTCCATGCCGCCCTGCACGTCGAAGGTGTAGGCTGCATGGCTCACCACGGGCTGATGCACAGAATCCACGCTGCGGTTGGATTCGCGCGCGTCGACGGTGACGGGCAGGGCCATCAGGGCGATGAAGCCGAGGCGGACGATGGTTTTTGGGGACAGGGATGTCATGCTTTTCGTCCTTCCGTCAGAAGCTGAAACCGGGAGCGGCGTCATCCGACTTGCGGCGACTTTCTCCCCGAGCGGCGAGTGCTGGCGTGGAAGCGGCGGCCTGCGGACCGGGAGCGGGCATCGGAACTTCCGGACCGCGGCTGGGCGCAGGTGCCCGTCCACCGCTGACGCCATCGCTGCTTTGTTGCAGGAAAAGGCCCTGGCCTTCGTTGGCGGTGCGGAAGGCATCCGTCGGCAAGCGCACGTCCGACGCATTCATCGGCTTCACCAGATAGGGCGTCACTACGATCACCAGTTCGGTTTCATTGCGCTGGAACTGGCGTGATTTGAACAGGCTGCCCAGAACCGGGATATTGCCGAGGCCCGGAACCTTGTTGATCGTGTTGCCGGTTTCGTTGTTCAGCAGCCCGGCGATCATGAAAGCCTGACCCGAACCCAGTTCCACCGTGGTTTCGGCAGTACGGCTCTTGAGCGCGGGCACGTTGCTGTTGATCGAAAAGTCGAGGTTTGACACGGTCGGTCGCACCCGCAGGGATATGCGTCCATCGGCCAGCACGGTTGGCGTGAAGGCCAACTGCACGCCATATTGCTTGAATTGGATGCTGTTGCCCTGTGTGCCGTTGCTGACTGTGTAGGGATATTCGCCGCCCGCCAGGAAGCTGGCGGTTTCGCCTGACAGCGCGGTCAGATTGGGCTGGGCCAGGGTCGTCGCGAGCCCGCTCGATTCAGCGAGATCCAGCACGGCGCCAATGTCCATTCCCAGAATGCGACCGACACCGCCAAGGCTGTAGCCGCCATCTATGGGGAAGTTGAAGCTTCCCGAGCCATTGTCGTTGAAAGTGATGGCATCGCGCGTGCCGCCGCCGATACCGCCGTGCCACTTGCCGCCGCTAGGGTCGAACGATTTCCAGTTCATGCCGATCTTGTGGCCGAGGTCGCGGCTGACTTCCGCGATCTTGACCTGAAGATTGACCTGAAGCGGCGTCGCCATACGCAGCCGGCTAACCACGGTCACATCCTTGCCGACGAAGGCCTGCGTCAGGCGTTCGGCTTCGGCAGCGTCTTCGGGCGCGGCGATGGTGCCGGTCAGAAGAACCATGCCGTTCATCTTGTTGACCGCGATATCCGCATTGGGCATCGCCAGACGCAGCATGTCGTCGATGCTGGTCAGGTTGTTGCCGACCCGTACCGTGCCAGAAAACAACACCTTGCCATTCTTGGCGGTGGCAAAGACGGTGGTTTCGCCCGCCTTCTTCGCGATCAGGTAGAGCTGGTTCTGCGAACGGACATGCACGTCGACCACATCGGGATCGGCGATCACCACGTCAGACATGGACGCGGGCAGGTTGACCACGCGGCTTCCACCCACGGACAGCAGGATCGCATTGTCCTGCATCGAGGAGGGCGCCGCATTGAGCGCAGCGGTAGGCATGGCTGCCGCCGTCAGCGCAAGGCCGAGGGCGATTGCCGGTGTAGCCATCGGCTTGATCGCCGCGGTTCGGCGGAGCAGGTGCAATCCCTTCATCTTATTTCCCCCCGACCGGAACTTCGGTCACATTGGTGCCGCGCGCCACGCGGATCGTCGGGCCTTGGGCAGTTCCCACGGGAGCACCATCGGGACCGGCGGACTGTTGCGGCTTGGCCGGGACGCTGCTGCGCTGATAACGGGAGACGTCGGCGCCAGTGGAATAGGTGCCGCCGCGATCGACAGGGCGGGCCTGAAGACTGGCGAGCATCTTCTTTTCAGCATTCGGATTGGCGCCGTCGGGCAGATCCTGATCGGTGCCGGCAATGGCGGCGTCCAGTTCGGCGGCGTTGTCGGCGATCGAGCGGAGCGATAGCGACAGTGAACCGACGGTTTGTGCGACCGCGATCTTCTCCGCGATTTTGGGCGTCACTTCGAGCGTGACGTTGGAATAAGTCTGCACGACCGGTTTGCCGTCGTCACCCATGGCGTCCATGCGCTGATCGGTGGCGAGTACGCGAAGGTTGCGGAGGATGGTTTCGGAAACCTTGAGTGGGTCGCCGTCGCCGCCGCCCGATACGCTTTGCGTCAGGACGAGATCGACGCGGTCGCCCGGAAAGACGAAGCCCGCGACGGAGCTTTGCGTGGAAACGGGAACGGTCACGGCGCGCATGCCCGGGCCGAGCGCGGCGGCCAGAAAGCCCCTGTCGCCCGGTTTGATGAGCGAACCCTGCGTCAGCGGCTGACCGGCCGTAATGGCGTTACGCACCACGCTGCCCGCCAGCTTCGCGGGGTCGGCTTCGCCTTTCAGATAATAGGCCTGCTCGACCAAATCCTTGGGCCAGGGCTGGAAGCGAAAGCTTTCAGCGTCGAGGATGGTCCCTACCGGCAGCGCCTTCGTGGCGACGAGTACATGCGGCTGATTGGCTTCGACCGGCATCGACGCGGCGTTTACCTGCGGCGCGCTGGAGGAGCTTAACATGCTGCGCGCCAGCAAGGCCGTCGTGATCGCCACGAACAGCGCCCCCACCAGCAGCACGATCTTTTTTGCGTCCATGACGAAATTCGCCTCCCTCAAGCGGGTGCATTGCCCCCGGCACCCACCTTGCATCCAGAATGGTTAAAATATCGTTGGCCAAATCAGCCACAGCGCCGACAGCGAAATCGCAACGCCATAAGGGATTTCGGGCTGCCCAAGCCGCCGGGTCATGCGGTGGTGTACCACGGTGACGATAGTGACCACGCCGCCCAGCACCGCCATGAGGACGATCAGCGACATG
This sequence comes from Sphingobium baderi, assembly GCF_001456115.1. Classification (NCBI taxonomy): domain Bacteria; kingdom Pseudomonadati; phylum Pseudomonadota; class Alphaproteobacteria; order Sphingomonadales; family Sphingobiaceae; genus Sphingobium; species Sphingobium wenxiniae. The sequence goes on from NZ_CP013264.1 coordinate 1,869,665, forward strand.
ACCACCTGCCACGGGAACCAGAGCGCCAGCGCCGCCAGCAGCTTGACGTCGCCGCCACCCATCCAGCCCAGCGAGAAGAGGCCCGCAAAGATGCCGAAGACGATAGCAGCGATGAGAAGCTGTCCCGCTATGTCAGGCCAGAGTGGCATGCCGCTCGCTACCCACCAGAGCGGCGCCAGCGCGGCCACGGCCAGATTGAGCCTGTTCGAGATGATGCGCGAACGCAGGTCCGTGACGGCTGCTATGATCAGCAGCACGCCCAGCAGACACAGCATCGCGACTCTGAAATATTCCCCCATCATGCGTCAAAGGTGTAGACCCGATGGCTTACCAAATCGTAACCATGCGGCCCGATGGATTCGCCCACTTCCCTACCTCCCGCTTTCGACCGGCGCGCCTGGCCTGAGCGGGGACGGCTGGATTATTGGCAGGCGGCGGATGGATGGCCGCTGCGTCGGTATCGATTGGGCAGCGGGGAGCGGGGACGGATGCTGCTGCTCAACGGGCGCGGCGACATGATCGAGAAATATCTGGAGGTGATTCAATATTGGGCCGATCGAGGATGGGCCGTCACCGCCTTCGACTGGCGGGGGCAGGGGGGGTCGGGGCGGCTGACCGATAATCCGATGACCGGCCATATCGAAAATTTTGGCCAGTGGATTGCCGACCTTGACGCCTTTGCTGCCGAGTGGCGAGGCGAAGGGGATGGCCCAACGGCGATGATCGCGCATAGCATGGGTGGGCATCTGATGCTGCGGGCTCTGGCAGAGGGCATGGTGGCCCCCGATGCCGCGGTAGCCGTCGCGCCGATGCTGGGCATACATAGCGCGCCATTGCCGCGATGGCTGGCGATTGGGATCGCGGAAATAATGTGCCGTCTTGGATTTTCCCAGCGGCAGGCGTGGACGCAGCGGGAGGGCTCTGAACGGCAAAGGCAGATGCGACAGAAGCGCCTGACCCATGACCCGCTTCGCTATGCCGATGAACTGTGGTGGCGGGACCATAGCCGGGACATCGCGCTAGGCCCGCCAAGCTGGAACTGGGTGCGGCAGGCTTTGGCGTCGACTCGCGCGCTGGAGGAGGATGAGGCGCTGGACCGGCTGGCGGTTCCGCTGCTAATCCTTGCCGCGAGGAATGATGCGCTGGTATCGACGCCCGCTATCCGGCGGATCGCGGCGCGGATTCCCCATGCGACACTGCATGTTTACGGGGTAGAAGCGGCGCATGAAATCCTGCGCGAACTGGACCCGGTGCGACAGAATGCACTGGCGCGGATCGACGCCTTCCTGGACGAGAATGCGCGTTGACCCGTTTTGATGTCGTAATCGTCGGCGGCGGCATTGCCGGTGCGAGCCTGGGCGCGGAACTGGCGGCGCAGGCATCGGTGCTGATCCTGGAGAAGGAGGAGGTGGCGGGCTATCACGCTACGGGCCGCTCGGTCGCCTTCTGGGAGGAAACCTATGGCGGGCCGCAGGTGCAGCCGCTGACCACCGCGTCGGGACCAATGTTGTTGTCGCCCGATCCGGATTTTTCCGAGCGTTCCTTCGTGTCGCCGCGCCGGACATTGCATGTCGGGCGCGTGGGCGATGAAGGTGCGCGCGACCGGCTGTTGGCGAGCTATGTGGGGAAGGTCGCGCTGGAGCGGGTCGATCCGCAGGTGGTCGTGCCTGGGTTGCGGCCGGAATGGATGCTGGGCGTGCTGGAACCGGAGGTGAAGGACATCGACGTGGGCGCGCTGCATCAGGCATGGTTGCGGCTTTTTCGGCGGAGGGGTGGCGAAATGCGCCTGATAGCGGCGCTCCGCTCGGCGCAGCGGCAGAGCAATGGCTGGCGGCTGGAGGCGAGCGGTGGACCGATCGCCTGTGGTGTGATCGTCAATGCGGCAGGCGCATGGGCTGATGATGTAGCGCGTGTCTGCGGCGTTGCGCCGCTGGGGATTAAGCCTTTGCTCCGGACCGTATTGCAGTTGCGGGTGCCGGCGATGCCTTCGATGGATTTGCCGTTGGTCATGGACCTGGGCGGCGGCTTTTATTTCAAGCCGGAGGGGGAAGGGCGCATCTGGCTGACTCCGCATGATGAAGTGCCATCGCCGCCCTGTGACGCTGCGCCAGATGAACTGGCGGTGGCGCAGGCGATTGCACGCTTTCAGGAAGCGGTGAACTGGCCCATCGAAGCGGTCGAGCGCAAATGGGCGGGGCTACGCAGCTTCGCGCTGGATCGCGCGCCGGTTTATGGTTACGATCCGGATATGCCAGGCTTTTTCTGGTTCGCTGGGCAAGGTGGGTTCGGTATCCAGACCTCTCCGGCGGCAGCGTTGCTGGGGCGTGCGCTGCTGATGAAGGAGGCAGCGCCGGAAATCATTGCCAGCCTTGATTTTGCTGCCTATTCTCCAACGCGGTTTCGGTAGCGCAACAACCGGAGGGTCGAGTCATGGCGCATAAATTCGTGATCGAAAAGAACAAGGCGGGCGAGTTCGTCGCCAAGTTCAAATATAATAGCGAAGTGATCTTCTGGACCGAAGGCTATTCCAGCAAGGCGGGCGCGAAGAACGCAATCGAATCCATCCTAAAAAACGGCCCTGGCGCTGAAGTCGAAGACGCGGGATAATTGCCCATCATCTTGCGTGGGCCAGGGCAGGTTGTGATCGATTGCGGATATCGGAAAACGGGTTCATGTTGGCCCGATGGCTGATAACTGCTGCTCCTCAAAAGGCTCTGAAATTGAGCGTCTTGCAAGGCAAGGGGATCAGCGCAGAGTCCTGATTGTCGTACTGATTATCAATGCGGTGATGTTCGTGGCGGAGTTCGGTGCGGGCGTCATCGCGGGTTCGACAGCGCTGATGGCTGATGCAACGGACATGCTGGGCGACGCATTGGTTTATGGCATAAGCATCTATGCCCTCGACCGTAGCGCGCGCTGGAAAGCGGGTGCGGCGATGTTCAAGGGATTGTTCATTCTGTTGCTGGGCGTGGGCATCGTTATCAATGTCGTTGTCAAGATCAGGACGGGCATCCCGCCGTCATCCGCGCTGATGCTGATCTTCGGCGGCCTCGCCTTGATGGCGAATGCCTTCTGCCTTCGGCTGCTTTGGGGTTTCCGGCAGCAGGACGTGAATATGGCGAGCACGTTCGAATGTTCGCGCAACGATGTCATATCGAATGTAGGCGTGCTGCTGGCGGCTGGAGCCGTGGCGTTGTTCCATTCGCCATGGCCTGATATCGTCATTGGTTCCGTTATGGCGGTGCTTTTCCTGCGTTCTTCCGTGCGCGTCATCGCGGATGCGACGCTCCATCTGCGCGCCATATAGGATTGCTTTCTCCTATCTTCGAAAACTCTCCGCCGCCGCGCAGGCGAGCTGGTCGGCGCGTTCGTTTTCGGGGTGGCCGGCATGGCCCTTCACCCATTGCCATGTTATCTGATGGCGGGCGGCGGCCTTGAGCAGGGCCTGCCAGATTTCCGCGTTCTTGACCGGTTTTTTGTTCGCCGTCTTCCAGCCATTCTTCTGCCAGCCAAAGACCCATTTGGTGATGCCGTCCATCACATATTTGCTGTCGGTGTAGAGCGTCACGCGGCAGGGGCGTTTCAGCATATCCAGCGCTTCCACCGCCGCCATCATCTCCATGCGGTTGTTGGTGGTCTGCACCTCGCCGCCGGAAATTTCCTTTTCCTTATCACCGAAACGCAGCACAGCGCCCCAGCCACCTGGGCCCGGATTGCCCTTGCATGCCCCATCGGTGAATATCTCGACTTGCGGAAGGTCGCTCATGCACCCAGCAGGTCCGTCGGGTTGGCATGGGCGTAGAAGTCAAGGCGGCGCATGAAGGCGAGCGGGTCCTTGCGCGTCACCAGCGCGTCGGCAGGCGTGTTGATCCAGTCATAAGCGCGCGTCAGCAGGAAACGCAGTGCTGCGCCCCGGCATAGGACCGGGAAAGCAGCGCGCTCTTCCTCCGACAAGCCGTGCGTCTCCACATAACCAGCGCCCAGAGCGGCAGCACGGTCGCCATGCCAGATCGCGCCGTCATGGCTGAATACCCAGGCACTATGCGTGACGGCAAGATCATAGGCGCGGATGTCGGTGCAACTGAAATAGAAGTCGATGAGGCCCGTTACCTCATCACCCAACATCAACACATTGTCTGGGAACAGGTCCGCATGGATAACGGCACGGGGCAGATCGGCAGGCCAATGGGCGTCAAGGAAGGCCAGTTCTTCGGCTACGCGCGCGCCAATGCCGGGGGCGATGCGGTCGAAATCCTCGCCGCATTTCGCCGCCAGATCGTGCCAGCCGGAAAGGTCGAGCGCGTTAGGACGCTCGCCAGTGAAGCCCTCCGCCGCGCGGTGCATCGCGCCCAGCGCCGCACCCGCCGCCCGGGATTGGGCCACGGTCGGTTCGGTGATGGAAATGCCGGTCAGAAACTCGATCAGGCAGGCAGGCCGTCCGGCAAGCTGTTGCAATCGCGTGCCGTCTCGCGCCGGGATGAAGCGGGGCACACGCACGCCGCCCGCGCCCAGATGGTCCAGTAAGTCCATGAAGAAGGGCAGGTCCGCCTCATCCACCCGCTTCTCGTAGAGGGTCAGGATATAGCGGTGACCATTGCCGTCCGCGCCGGTGGTTTCGAGCAGGTAGTTGCTGTTCTCCACCCCCTCGGCAATGCCCTTGGCGGAGACGAGGCGGCCTGCGTCATAGCGCGTGAGAAAGGTGTCGATGTCCTCAGCGGGAACATGGGTGTAGACGGCCATGAGTTACGCTGCCTCCAGCCCGCGCGGCAGCTTGAAGGAAATGCGTTCCTGTGCGGTTTCCACCTGTTCCTCCCGCACGTCGAAATGGCGGGCGATGAGGTCCACGACTTCGCGCACCAGCACCTCCGGAGCGGAAGCGCCTGCGGTCAGGCCCAGCGTCTTTACGTCTTTCAGCCAGTCGAGATCGATGTCTTCCGCACGCTGGATCAGGCGGGCAGGCGTGCCTTCGCGCTGAGCGACTTCGACGAGGCGCACAGAATTGGAGCTGTTGGGCGCGCCGATCACATAGAGAGCGTCGCAGCGGGGCGCGATGGTCTTGACCGCCGCCTGACGGTTCGAAGTAGCGTAGCAGATGTCCTCGCCCTTGGGCGGTTGGATCGCCGGAAAGCGCCGTTCCAGCACGGCGACGATAGCGGTGGTGTCATCCACCGACAGCGTGGTCTGTGTCAGGAAGGCGAGGTTTTCGGGATCGGCGGGCGTGAAGGCTTCGGCGTCCTCCACCGTTTCGATGAGCGTCATCGTGCCTTCGGGCACTTGTCCCAGCGTGCCGATGACTTCGGGATGCCCCTTGTGCCCGATGAAAAGGATATGGCGGTCCGCCTTTACATGCCGCTCCGCCTGTCTGTGTACCTTGCTGACCAGGGGGCAGGTGGCGTCCAGATAGGAAAGGCCGCGCTCTTCGGCTTCGGCGGGAACCGCCTTGGGCACGCCATGGGCGGAAAAGACGACCGGCACGCCATCGGGCACCTGATCCAGTTCTTCCACGAAAATGGCCCCTTTGGCCTTCAGATTGTCCACCACATATTTGTTGTGGACGATTTCATGGCGGACATAGACCGGCGCGCCATATTTCTCGATCGCGCGCTCAACGATGACGATGGCGCGATCGACGCCGGCGCAAAAGCCGCGCGGGGCGGCGATCAGCAGCGTCATTGGTGGGCGAGGCGAAGGTGCGTTCGTCATGAAGGGTGGCTCTAGGTGAATATCATCGCGGATGAAAGCGGCTTCCTTTCGGTTGCACGGGCGGCGGGGGATGGATAAGGAAGCCGAACGCCTGAGCCAAGGGCCCATGCCAAGGAACCGCCTGTGACATTGCCTCGTATCGCGCTGACCGGAATGATTCTTCTTGCTCTTGCTGGCTGTTCGCGCCGGGGAGAGATCGACCCGACGGGCGGCATCGTTTCCGTGCGTTCGGCTTGTCCGACAGCCGCGATTCCCGCCTATACCGGTGACATCACCCTGTTCAATCCGGCCCAGAGCCGCGACGCTTCAGCCATCGACGTGGTGGCGAACATCACCGACCTGCGCTCTACCTGCGCGGATGGGGAGCAATTCTATACCGAAGCGACCTTTACCGTGAATGCCCGCCGCGGCGATCCGACCGGTGCGCGGCAGGTGACGCTGCCCTATTTCTCCACAGTCGTGCGCGGCGGCAATGCCGTGATCGCCAAGCGGGTGGGGCAGGTGACGCTGAACTTTGCGCCGGGCGAATATCGCGCGAGCGCGATGGCGAAGGCCGGTTCTTATGTGAACAAAAGCGCCGCGACGCTGCCCGAGGACATCCAGCAGCGGATTACCGCAAAGCGCAAGGCGGGTGATGAGGATGCGGCGATCGACCCTTTCTCGCAGCCGGACGTCAAGGCCGCATTGCAGCGAACCAGCTTCGAGTTGCTCATCGGGTTCAACCTGACCCAGGACCAACTCAAATATAACGCTACCCGTTAAGCCCATTGTCTTCCGTTCGGGCTGAGCTTGCGAAGCCCTGACCTTTTCGAGGAAAGGACGGCCCTTCGACTTCGCTCAGGGCGAACGGCGTTGAAGGAAAGTCCGCTCCTGTGTCCCTTTATACCCGTTTCACCGCTCATCTGAACGTCGTGCTCGACGCGTTGGAAGCGGACGGCGCGCTGCCCGCCGGGCTGAACCGCAAGCCCGTGACCGTGGAGCCGCCGCGCGACCCTTCGCATGGCGATCTTGCTACTAATGCCGCCATGGTTCTCGCCAAGCCGGCGGGCACCAATCCGCGCGCTCTGGCGGAGAAGATCGTCGCGGGCCTTTTGGCGCTGAATGAGGTGGAGAGTGCGGAGATCGCCGGGCCAGGCTTCATCAATATGCGCCTCACCGATGCGACATGGCGCGCGGAACTGGCCGCGATCCATGTCGAGGCCGACGACTATGGCCGCTCCGACACAGGCGCGGGCGTGACCGTCAATGTCGAATATGTCTCCGCTAACCCGACTGGCCCCATGCATATGGGTCATTGCCGGGGCGCGGTGGTGGGCGATGCGCTCGCCACGCTGCTGGAGGCGATCGGGCACAAGGTCATCCGCGAATATTATATCAACGATGCGGGCGGGCAGGTGGATGTGCTCGCGCGGTCGGCCCATGTCCGTTACTGCGAGGCATTGGGCGAGGATGTAGGGGATATCCCGGAAGGGCTCTACCCCGGCGACTATCTGGTGCCGGTGGGCAAGGCGCTGGCTGCCGATTATGGCGACAGATATGTGGGCGCGCCGGAGAGGGAATGGCTGGTGCTGTTCCGCACGAAAGCTGTCGCCGCAATGATGGATATGATCCGCAGCGATCTGGCGCTGCTGGGCATTCATCACGACATCTTTTCGTCCGAGGCGGAATTGCAGGCGGCGGGAAAGCCGGAAGCCGCCGAAAAATGGCTGCGCGACCATGATCTGGTCTATGATGGCGTGCTTGAAGCGCCCAAGGGTGAGACGCCGGACGATTGGGAGCCGGTCGAACTGCCGCTGTTCCGCTCGACGAAATTCGGTGACGATCAGGACCGGCCGATCAGGAAGTCCAACGGAAGCTGGACCTATTTCGGCGCGGACATGGCCTATCATTTCCAGAAGGCGCAGACGGCCGACCAGCTCATCGACATTTGGGGCGCGGATCATGCGGGCACGGTGAAGCGGATTCAGGCGGCCGTTGCGGCTTTGACCGAGGGTAAGGCCCGCTTCGACGTGAAGCTGATCCAGATGGTTCGCCTTCTGCGCGATGGCGAGCCGGTGAAGATGTCCAAGCGCGCGGGCAATTTCGTGACGCTGGCCGATGTGGTGGGTGAAGTGGGCAAGGATGTGGTCCGCTTCACCATGCTCACGCGCAAGGCTGACGCGCAGATGGACTTTGATTTCGCCAAGGTGGTGGAAGCGTCGAAGGATAATCCGGTTTTCTATGTCCAATATGCCCATGCGCGCATTTCCTCGCTCGCACGGCGGGCGGAAGAAGCGGGGATGGAACTTCCTGCGCCCGACCTGTCCCGCCTTGGGACGGAGGAACTGAACCTGGTGAAGCTAGCCGCCCAGTTTCCCCGTGTGGTGGAGGGGGCGGCGCAGGCCCGCGAGCCGCATCGTATTGCCTTTTATCTCAATGACTTGGCTTCCGCTTTCCATGGCTGGTGGAACATGGGGAATGACAATCCGCAGGCGCGCGTCATCCTTATGGATGATCCCGCAACGACTTCGGCGCGGCTTTTCTTGAGCCGCGGAATAGGGCAGATAATCCGCAATGGTCTTGCCCTGATGGGTGTGGCCGCGCTGACAGAGATGCAGTGAAGACGAACGGAGTTTTGGCGGAGTTCTGAGTGATGGGCGACTATGTGCGGGGCCAGTTGGACCTGGATGACGATGATCGCCTCCCCTGGCTGGAACCGGCGATAGAGGAGGAAGATGAGGAACGTCTTTCGCCGCTTCGGCTGCTGGTGTTCATCCTTGTCGGCCTTGCGCTGATCGGCGCGGTTGTCGCTGGTATCTGGTGGATTCAGAATCGGAGCGGCGGTGCAGGTGGCGAGGGCAAGCTGATCGCGGCCCCCGCCGACGACTACAAGTTGCCCGCTAAGGATGCCGATGCGCGGAAGTTCGCGGGAGAAGGTGACGCCAGCTTCGCCGCGAGCGAAGGCGTGGCGCGCGACGGGCGCATCGATCCCAGCCGCGTGCCCGAAGCGCCGATCACCGCGACCCGTCCGGCGCCGGAGGATAGAAAAGCTTCGTCTGCTCAGCCCACGCAGAGCGTCACGACTCGCGTGGCCGATGAAACCAACGCGAAGCCGGTGGCGGCCACGCCAAAATCCGGAGCGGCAGGCGGCATGATCCAGTTGGGCGCCTATGGCAGTCAATCAGGCGCCAAGGATGCATGGAAGCGCCTGTCCAAACGTTTCGCCTATCTGGAACCGTTCACCATGTCGGTCGAATCGGCGGAGGTCGGCGGGAGCACTGTCTATCGCCTGCGCGCGGCAGCTGGCGGACAGGCCAGCGCGATCTGCGGCAAGCTCAAGGTCGCAGGCGAAAGCTGCATCGTCGTGAACTGAAGGGGGCGGTCGCTTTTACCCCTTCGACAGGGCGCACATGAGCCGCTACGATCAGGGTATGAAGCCTGTTATTTTCGGTCTTTCCGGTGAAGCCCTGACCCCTGACGAACGCGCCTTTTTCGCGGAGGCAAAGCCAGCGGGCTATATCCTGTTCCGGCGCAATATCGCGGACAGGACGCAGATTCGCGCGCTGACCGACGACTTGCGGGCGCTGCATGGGCGGGACGATCTGCTCATCATGATAGATCAGGAGGGCGGGCGCGTTGCGCGGATGCAGGCGCCGGTATGGCCCAGTTTTCCGCCCGGCGCGGTGTTCGACCGCCTTTACGATGTGGCGCCGTCCAGCGCTATCGCGGCGGCGCGAGCCAATGCCTGCGCTATTGCGACGACGCTGACGGAGGCAGGGATAGGCGTGGATGCCTTGCCCCTGCTCGACGTGCGGCAGGAAGGGGCGAGCGACATCATGGGCGACCGCACGTTGGGCGCGGAACCGATGCGGGTCGCCGCGCTGGGGCGAGCGGTGCTGGCGGGACTGGCCGATGGCGGGGTGGTCGGCATCGTCAAGCACATGCCCGGCCATGGACGGGCGATGGTGGACAGCCATCATGAATTGCCGGTCGTCACCGCCGATGAGGAGGCGTTGGAGAGCGATCTCGCCCCTTTCCGGACCCTCAAGAACGCGCCGATGGGGATGACGGCGCATGTGGTCTATACGGCGTGGGACGCGGAACGGCCCGCAAGCCTTTCGCCCGTGGTCATAGACCGGATCATCCGCCAACGCATCGGGTTCGATGGGCTGCTCATGTCCGATGACCTCGATATGAAGGCGCTAAAAGGCGGTATCCCGGCGCTTGCGGCTGGGGTCGTCGCGGCGGGGTGCGATCTGGCGCTGAATTGCTGGGGACGGATGGAGGACATGGTCGGGATTGTGGAGCAGTTGCCCGAAATATCCGAAACATCGCGGGCGAGGCTTGACCAGGCGATGGCGTCGGTGAAGCGTCCGGCCGACGGGGGGTCGTCGCTTGAGGAGTTGCTTGCCACGCGGGATGCGCTGCTGGCGCCGGTTCTGGCATAGGGAGAGCAGGAGTGGACGACCTGTTCACGCCCGTCGCCGCATCCCGGCCCGATATACTGACCGTCAGCTTCGATAGCTGGGAAGGGCCGCTCGACTTGTTGTTGGCGCTGGCGCGGACGCAGAAGGTCGACCTGCGCGAAATCTCCATCCTCGCGCTGACGGAGCAATATCTCGCCTTTATCGACGGCGCGCGGCAGTTGAAGCTGGAACTGGCGGCGGATTATCTGGTGATGGCGGCATGGCTTGCCTATCTCAAGTCCGCGCTATTGTTGCCGAAGGAAGCGCAGCCCGAACCCAGCCCCGAGGAACTAGCGCTACGTCTGCAACTCCGGCTCCAGCGTCTCCATGCCATGCGGGAATCGGGTGCGCGGCTGATGGCGCGGGACCGGATAGGGCGCGATGTGTTCGTGCGCGCAGAGCCGGAGGGATTGCGCCTCGTCCGTAAGGCGAAGTGGGATGCGAGTCTGTTCAACATTCTCCGGGCTTATGGGCAGGTGCGGGCGCGGACGCAGCCGGTGCTCCATCGGGTCGCCGTCCGCCCCGTGATGACGCTCGATGAAGCTATTCAGCGGGTCAGCGCGCTGGTGGGTATGGCGTTGGACTGGACGCGGATCGAATCCTTTCTGCCCGCGGGACTGGATGCACCCATGGCGAAATCGGCTCTGGCCAGCAGCTTCGTCGCGGCGCTGGAACTGGCGCGGCAGGGGCGGCTGGATATCTGGCAGGAAGGAATATTCGAACCGATCTTCCTGCGCGCGGCGACTCCAGCCCAGGAGAAGGAGAGGCTGTTGTGACGGCGGAGGCCGACGATTTCCTGCGAGCGGTGGAAGCGGCGTTGTTCGTCGCGGAAGAGCCGCTGACGCTGGCCGATCTACGGCTCCATGTGGGGGAAGCCGGTGACCTTTCCGGCGTGCTTGCGGCATTGGCGGATCATTATGCCGGACGCGGCGTCAACCTTGTCGAAAGGGGCGGGCGCTGGCATTTTCAGACTGCGGCCGACCTGGCCCATATCTTGCGTCGTGAGCGCGAGGAAACGCGTAAATTATCCCGCGCGGCGATGGAAACGCTGGCCATTATAGCCTATCATGAACCTGTAAGCCGCGCCGAGATAGAGGCCATTCGCGGCGTGCAGGTGGCGAAAGGAACGCTGGACGTTCTGATGGAAGCGGGCTGGGTTCGGCCTGCCGGGCGGCGCGAAGTGCCGGGACGGCCGCTCATCTATGTGACGACCGTAGAGTTTCTGTCACATTTCGGCCTTAGCAGCCGCCGGGACCTGCCGGGCATCGATGATCTGCGCGCGGCGGGTCTGCTGGACCCGGTGGATTTGGCGTTGGAAGGGTTGGGAAACCAATCCGTAGTGGAAAATGATGAGGAAGAAGCCTAGATAGGCCCTCTTTCAGGAGTATTGCATAATGGGTTCCTTTTCGCTGATGCACTGGGTCATCGTGCTCCTGGTGGTCATGCTGCTGTTTGGCGGCGGCCGGATTTCCGGGCTGATGGGTGACGTCGCCAAGGGTATCAAGAGCTTCAAGAAGGGCATGGAGGATGACGACGACGTCAAGCCAGCCAAGCCCGCCCAGCGAATCGAAGGACAACGTGTTTCCGAACAGGATGCGCCGACCGCCACGGAAGAAAAGACCGGCGTCTGATTTTTCCTCAGACTGCGATAGGCTGGCATGTTTGATATTGGGTCGTCCGAACTTCTGCTGATCGTGATCGTCGCGGTGGTCGTGATTGGTCCCAAGGATTTGCCGCGCGCGCTCTACAAGGTGGGGCAGATCGTCGGTAAGGCGCGTGGCATGGCGCGCCATTTCCGCACCGGCATCGACGCCATGGTGCGGGAGGTCGAACTGGAAGAACTGGAGAAGAAGTGGGCGGAACAAAACCGTCGCATCATGCAGGAGCATCCGCCCGAAACAGCCGAATCGATGGAGCCGCTGCCTGCACCGGCAACGACGTTGGAGGAGGATAATAGCGCTGCGGACGTAAAGCCCGCTTTTGTTGCGCGATCGGCTTCCCCTGCGTTGGAAGCGCCCACCGCAGATGAGGCGCAGGACCGGAAGGGCGATGCGGCTGCATGATGGACATCGACGATACCAAGGCGCCATTGCTCGATCATCTGGTCGAATTGCGTGGACGGCTGCTGAAATGCGTGTGGGCGTTGTTTCTCACGGGCGCTGTCTGCTTTTATTTTTCCGACAAGCTGTTCGCGCTACTGGTCCATCCGCTCAAGGAAGCCTTTGGCGATGCGGGCGGCCGACTGGTCTATACCAAATTGTATGAAGCCTTTTTCGTGCAGGTGAAGATTGCGATCTTCGGTGCTTTCTTCCTGTCCTTTCCGATCATCGCAAACCAGCTATGGGCCTTCGTCGCGCCGGGGCTTTACGCCAAGGAAAAGAAGGCGTTGCTGCCCTTCCTTGTCATGACGCCGGTGCTGTTCGTCATGGGCGCATCCCTCGCCTATTTCGTAGTGATGCCAACGGCATTTCATTTTTTCTTGCAATTTCAAGGGAATAGTTCGGGACTTTCGGTCGAGGCACTGCCATCCGCCGGGGATTATCTGACGCTGGTGATGCAGTTTATCCTAGCCTTCGGGATCAGTTTCCTAATGCCCGTGCTGTTGATGCTGCTCAATAGGGCGGGGTTTGTGACGCGGGCGCAGTTGATCAGCCTGCGCCGCTACATGATCGTGGCGGCCTTCATTCTGGCGGCAGTGCTGACGCCGCCTGATGTTGTGTCGCAACTGATGCTAGCGATCCCACTGCTGCTGCTTTACGAGATCACGATCATCGCCATCTGGTTTACCGACCGGCGCAAAGCGCAGGAAGAAGCGACAGAGAGCGCTTCGGCCTGAGTTTTTCTTAACAAAAAAAGCCCGCCGGCAGGCGGGCCATGTCGGGAGAAATCATGAAGGAAATGGCTTAATTTGCCGAGTCTTCCACGGCTTCCCCTGCGCTCTGCACATCGCGTCCTGCGCCTTCCACTGTATTGCAGGCCGCAACCATCAGGGAACCCGTCAGCAGCAGCGCGACAAGAATCTTCTTCGTCATGCAACCTCTCCTTGAAAACACTCGGTCCGGCTCTGTTGGGTGAACCGGAGACAAGGGAATAACCCCTGTCCGCCGAAAGCGTTCCGTGCAAGAAACCATTCTGATTTCAGTATTTTGTGCCCCTGAAATAGTCTGAGCCCGGAACGCGTCGGGGGGGGGGAAGCGTTCCGGGCTCATGTTTTTTTGGATAGCAAGAGCGGGGGGCAAAAGATTTGCTATCCGCAGATCATAACGCTCATCCCAGAAGGGGGTTCCCAGCCAATTGAAAAAAATCGTGATTTTATTTTCTTTTTTTTCAATCGCTTGCTAAAAATCGCCGAGAAATCAGGTCAAAGGCTTGCCGCTATTTCGATATTCGGGACGAATGGTGGATTCAGGCAAGGCCTGGACAGGCTGTGAAGGGACTATCGGCATCGTCTGGTAGGAAGGAGAAGGCTGGACCGCATAGGGCATCTCAAAGGCGTCAAGAGGCGCCACAGGCTTGGCTGGCCACGTCCGCCGCGCAGGGCCGGATTGCATCTCGCGCCCGCCATAGGGGATACGAAAAGCGGCTGGCGTCCCGTGGAACCCTGAATTGCGGTAAAAGATGTGCGCGCCGATCACTGCCACTGCCTGAAGGGTGCTGGACCATGGGGGGCGGACGGCTAGCGTATGATAATGTGTGGCAAGACCCACGGGACGATAGACCAGTCCAGAAAGGGCCTGGTCCGCGATGCGCTGTGCCCGCGTCCAGGCGCGGATGTCGGGCGCGCGGGCCATGGACCCATCGCAACTGAAGGTGAACTGGCACCGATAGTCGGTGCGTTCCGACCCTTCATACACGACGCCGCACACGCTGTTGGGCCAGAGCGGGCTGCGGACCCGGTTGAGTACGACCTGCGCGACGGCGCGTTGCCCGTCTTCCGGCTCATTGCCCGCTTCATAATAGATGGTCGACGTCAGGCAATTGAGTGCACGATAGCTGTCGAGCGCCGTCAATCCGCGAAAGGCCATGGCAGGGGCCGCCTGCACTTGAGCCAGGCCCATCACGTGTTCGCTGCGCGATATCTGCACGCCTGGCACGGGATCGAATGCGCCCTGCGCGAAGAAAAAGGCGGAGCCTGGGAAATTCTGTCCCGCTTTCTCGGCGGGATCGTCGTCGGTGATGGGGGTGTCCAGCATGTCGAGGGGCGCTGCAGTGATAAGGTGCGGCGCCGCAAGCGCGGTCATCGCCACGGCGGCAAGGGCACCATGCAGCTTCCATCTGTTCCCCGCCATGCGAGACTGCATTACCCGTCCTTGCGAATTTCGCCCATTGCCCGGCGCTCTCGATCCGCCCTAACTCAAAGAGGTTGCGATTTCCTGTCCGGATTCGCGATCGTCCCGCTATGGTACGTTCTGCCTGTTACAGGTTAACGCGCGGCAAAGGGATGAAAACTGAGGCTTTGCGGGCCGATGTATTCCATTGCTTGGCAAGGCGCTGTCTGGTCCGCTATGCGGATGTCATGCTGGTCCAAAAAGATAGTCTCGCCCTTATCGGCAACACCCCTCTCGTGCGCCTCGCCGGTCCTTCCAGCGAAACGGGATGCGAGATTTTCGCCAAGTGCGAATTCGCCAATCCGGGTGCTTCGGTGAAGGATCGCGCGGCGCTGTTCATCGTCAATGACGCTGAGGAAAAGGGATTGCTCAAGCCCGGCGGGACGATCGTGGAGGGGACCGCAGGCAATACCGGCATCGGTCTGGCGCTGGTCGCCAATGCGAAGGGCTACAAGACGATCATCGTCATGCCGGAAACGCAGAGCCGCGAGAAAATGGACACGCTGCGCGCGCTGGGGGCGGAACTGGTGACCGTGCCGGCCGCGCCCTACTCCAATCCCGGCCATTTCGTGCACACGTCGCGCCGCATCGCGGAAGAGACCGACAATGCCGTCTGGGCGAACCAGTTCGACAATATCGCCAATCGCAAGGCGCATATCATGGGCACCGCCGAGGAAATCTGGACACAGATGGACGGGCGGATTGACGGCTTCACCTGCGCGGCAGGGACAGGTGGCACGATTGCGGGTGTGGGACTAGGGCTGAAGGCGCATGATGAGGCCGTCACCATTGCCCTCAGCGATCCATATGGCGCGGCGCTCTATAATTATTACGCGCATGGCGAGTTGAAAGCGGAGGGCAGTTCCGTCGCGGAGGGCATAGGACAGGGGCGCATCACCGCCAATCTGGAAGGCGCTCCCATCGACACGCAGTTCCGCATTTCCGATGATGAGGGATTGGCCTGGGTCCGCCGCTTGCTGGCCGAGGAAGGGCTGTGCCTGGGCCTGTCGTCAGGCATCAATGTGGCGGGCGCAGTGGCGCTGGCGAAGCAACTGGGTCCGGGCAAGCGGATCGCGACGATCCTGTGCGATACAGGTTTTCGCTATCTTTCAACGCTTTATAATCGGGAATGGCTTGAATCTAAGGGCTTGACGGTGTTCCCTTGGTTCGCGCACAATCGTTGACAGGCCGATAAGGTCGCGGCTGTCAGAAAAAAAAGAGCAGATTATGGCTGAAACACCCCGCCGACAGGAAGGGTTGCAGCGCGTCCAGATCGGCTTGACGGGTCTCGCGGGCGTGGTGCTGCTGGTCGGTCTTGCGAATATCGTGATTGACAAGGCGCGAGTGGACGATGCCATCGCGCCGCCTCCAGTCGTGCCCACCGCTGGGGCCAATGCCGTGTCGCCCAAGGAACCACTGGCGGAACTGGGCGTACAGCCCGCGCCGGAGCAGGCGCCGGTCGTGCCCGATCTTCAGCCCGATCCCTATCTCAGGAAACCGATGGATCGCGATCCGCAGGCACAGCCGCGCTGACGAGCGATAAGCCGATAGAGGGTCCGCATCACGCATGATCGCGATGGGGCGCTGCCTGTTGATACTGTGCCTGCCGATGCTGGTGCTGCTGAGCGGTTTACCTGCCGTGCTGCATGGTGGACAGGTCGACGCGATGCGTTGGGCATGGCCTGCCATGTTGATATTGACGAGCGCTGGCTGGATCATGGGCCGTGCGCGGTTGAAGCTGACGCTGTGGATTTCGACCGTTGCAGCCGGAAGCGTTCTTCTTCTGTGTGTCGTCGCAGCGGGGCGTGCGCCTCCACCGTGGCCGATGTTGCTTTTGTTGGTCATTGCCTGTGCTGCGGGTGCGGGTGGCGCTGTGTGGCGGTCGCGCTGGCCGCTAGCGTTTGGCCTGCTGGCGGTCGCGGGGCTGGCATGGTTTGTTGGACGGGCTTCTCCAGTCAGGCAGGTGGCGGATCGGCCGGCGCTTGCCGTCATCACGGCCCTGCCCCTGTTCTGGCGCGAGGGAGAACTTGGCCTAACCGCTCGGACGGATGCGCTGATCGTCGCACTGCTGCGTCGCCGCTTCGATGTGCAGCCATTGGATAGCGCCCTGTCGCCTGACCTGCGGAGGATGGGGCTGCTGATGCTTGCCCAGCCGCGCGGGATGGAGGCAGGGGAACTGGTCGCCATCGACCAATGGGTGCGAGAGGGCGGGCGGGTGCTGATATTGGCTGATCCGCTGTTGCTCTGGCCATCGACCTTGCCGTTGGGCGACCGCCGCCGTGCGCCTCCCGCCAGCCTGTTAGGTCCATTGCTGGATCATTGGGGTGTGCGGCTGGCCCCGGCCGAAACGATGGGGGAGGGGCGACATTTTCTGCCCGACGGTTCTTTATTGACGAGTATGGCGGCCTCTCGGTTTGAGGTGCGAGAAGAGCATTGTCGGCCCGAAGCATCCGGGCTGATTGTCCTATGCCGGATAGGGCGGGGCACGGCTATCATGGTGGCCGATGCGGATATGATCGACGACCGGCTTTGGCTGGCCGATCCTGGCCGCCCCTTGTTGCCTCAGCAATGGAGTGCCGATACCCCTGCGCTGGTCATGCATTGGCTTGGCCAATCGCTTTCCGGCGAGCGACGCTGGGTGCGCTCGGAAGATGATCTGGTGCGAGCGGTACGCTGGGCGGCGCTGGCCGGGATTTTATGGGCGGGATTGGGATGGATGTGGTTTGGGCGCGTGAAACGCCCGATTGCGAGTGGGCAGATGGCAGCCGTAGAGAGAGAAATAGGGTCAAAGTAGAAATAAAAACCAGAACAAAACAGGATTTCCCAGATTTTACCGACTTTTCCCTTTTCTTGACGCTTGGGGATTGGTATCTGATTGCCTATTGGGGTTGTCAGGCTTCGTGCGCGTAATGTGCTGGATCGCATCGGCGATTTAGCGAGCGATGGCCTGCGCTCTGTCAACAGGGGCGAACAGGCCAAAAGTGTCGGAACTCATTCTCTATACGGGCAACGCGTTCAGCGTCGCGGACGGCAAAGGTCGTTTCGTGCTGCCCTTGGAGATGCGCCGGCAGGTGAAGCTCTCCAGCGGAGGCGAGAACCGCCTCTATATGTCCGTTCATGTCGAAAATGGCTGCGCTACAGGCTTTGGCGAGTCGCATCGCCGCTTCCTGTTCGGTGAAGTCGAGGAACTGGCGCGCGAAGCGCGGGCGCAGGGCCACGACTATAATGCCGATCTGGAGTTGGAGCGCCGCCTTGGCACCATTGAGGAAGTGAATTTCGACGAAGGCGGCCGCTTCGCCATGCACCCCGATATCAAGGAGGAATATGGGGTCACTGACGCCGTATTCTTCTATGGCGTGGGCCGTTACATCCAGATCTGGAAGCCCGAAGCGCTGATAGACAGCAAGAATCGCCCGGAATTGATCCGTAATAAGGTGCGCCGTTGGCTGGATCAGCGAGAAGCGGGGGGCGGCAAATGACCCTCTCCGCCGATCCCGATCGCCATATTCCCGTCCTGATTCATGAGGTGCTGGATGCCCTCGCCATCAACCCCGGCGAGCAGCATGTCGATGGCACGTTCGGCGCAGGTGGTTATTCGGCGGCGATGGCGGGGAAGGGCGCGCAGGTTTTCGCTTTCGACCGTGACCCCGATGCGATCCGCGAAGGGCAGGCGCTGGCATCAGAAAAGGGCATAGCCCTGATCGAAGGCGAGTTCTCCCGTATGGAGGCGCTGTTGGCGGAGCGTGGCGTGACGAGTGTTTCGGGCATAACGCTCGACATCGGCGTTTCGTCTATGCAACTCGACAGGCCGGAACGAGGCTTTTCCTTTCAGGCTGATGGGCCGCTCGCCATGACGATGAGTCAGGACGGTATGAGCGCGGCCGATTTCCTGAACAACGCCCTGGAGCAGGACATAGCCGACGTGCTCTATCGCTATGGTGAAGAGCCGCGTTCGCGCCGGGTCGCGCGGGCCATCGTCGAGGCGCGGCCGCTGGAGCGGACGGGGCAGCTTGCTGCCGTGGTGCGCCGGGCGCTGGGCCACAAGCCCCATGACAAGAAGGACCCGGCAACCCGGACCTTCCAGGCTATCCGCATCCATGTGAACCGCGAACTGGAGGAACTGGAGCGCGGGTTGGAAGCGGCCGAGGCCCTGTTGGAAGAGGGCGGTCGTCTGGCTGTCGTGACTTTCCACAGCCTTGAGGATCGGATCGTCAAGCAATTCCTGCGCCAACGTTCGGGCAGCGAAAGCGGTGGATCGCGCCACATGCCCGAGCGGCAGGTCAACGAACGCCCTACTTTCGAGCGCCCCGCCAAGGCTGTGCGTCCCGGTCAGGCCGAATTGACGCGCAACCCCCGCGCCCGTTCCGCCACGCTTCGCAGCGCCGTCCGCACCGGTGCGCCAGCCCGCCGTTCCAACACCAGCCGGAGTGATCGGCCATGATCGCGGTCAAGAGGTTGCAGAGCCTGATCTGGGTGTTCCTCGTCGCGCTGGGCGCGCTGGGCGCTTATCTGGTTTCGCTCAAGGTCGCGACGGAACGCAACGAACTGATGCGGGTCAAGGCGCAGATTGTGCGAGCCAATGGCGACATCCGTTATCTGGAAACCGAATTCAGCGCGCGGGCGAATATGCGGCAGCTTGAGCGCTGGAATCAGGATGATTTCATGTATGCGACCCCGACTGCCCAGCAATATCTGGCGGGCGAGCGGGCGCTGGCGCATCTGGACGGCGTTCAGCCCAATGGTCCCGATTATGTCGCGCCGCCGGTGATGGTGGCGATGGTGCAGACGCCCGCCGATCTGCCGTCCGCCGCGCAGCCCGCTCCGGCCAGTCCTGCCGCGACGCAGATCCGCAGCGACATTGCCGTCATCCGCGAAGCCCATGCGGCCGATAATGTCGACAGGATCGCGAAGCCCACCAAGCCAACGCTTGCGGAAAAGGCGAAGCGCGACGCCGACACGTCCCGCCCCAATCCGGTTGCGCGCCGTGCCGAGCGGATGGCGATGCTGGACGCCAAGCTGCTGGATGACAGCACGCTGGGGGACCTCAGCGCCAAGGCTGCGCGCGAACGCAGGAAGGAGCCGCGCTGATGGCGACGATCATCGTCCAGCCAGGTGGTGCAAGGGCCGGGCGGCAGCGGATCAACCTGACTGCCATTGCCCATAATCGGCTGATGCTGCTGTTGCTGTTGTTCCTAGCCATCACTGCGATCCTGATCGGCCGGCTCACCTGGGTCGGCTTCTTTGCTGATGGCGGGCGGGGCGGGGACGGGCTTTCGGGACTGCTCCCCGCGCGCGCGGACATTGTCGACCGCAACGGCGTGCCGCTGGCGCGAACGATGGATGCCTATTCCATTGCCGTGCGTCCATCGAAGCTGATCGGCGAACCGGCGGAACTGGCGCGCAAGCTGCACGAAATCTTCCCTGATGAGCCGGAGACCGAGTTTTACAAGAAGCTGATCGGCAAGGGCTGGGCCTATCTGCGTCGCCGTGCTTTGCCCGAAGAAGTGGCGGCCGTGAATGCGCTGGGCGAAATCGGCATCGAATTCCCACGCGAAAAGGAACGACTCTATCCGCAGCGGACGCTGGCAGCGCATGTGCTGGGGTTTGCGCCCAATGCGGACGGCGTAGGCGGCATGGGCGTGGAAGCGGCTTTCAACGATCGCCTGATCGATCCGGCGCTGCGTGGGCAGCCCTTCGCCATTTCGATCGACAGCCGGGTGCAGGGCGCGCTGGAAAGCGAGCTTTATGCCCAGATGGTCGCGCAGAACGCGAAGGGCGCGGGCGGGGTCATCCTCGACGCCAATACCGGCGAGGTGATCGCCATGGCCTCTATCCCCGTGTTCGATCCCAATAAGTTGCAGAATTACGCGGGCAAGAAATGCTCTGATTCGCCGCTCTGCAACCATATCGTGCAGGCGCGTTACGAACTGGGTTCGACCTTCAAGCCTCTGTCCATTGGAGCGGCCATGGATCGGGGCGTCGTCACGTCGATGAGTAAGCGGTATGATGCTACCGCTCCGCTGGCCGTCGCGGGCTTCAAGATCAAGGACGACCATCCGCTCGGCCGCTGGGTGAATGTGCCGCAGATCCTTGTGCACAGCTCCAACATCGGCACTGCGCGCATCGCGGACGAAATGGGTGCCGAGCCGTTGCAGCATCTTTTCCGCGAACTGCATTTCGACCAGCGGGCCCCGATCGAGCTTAACGAGCGCGCCAAGAGCATCTGGCCGTCGAGTTGGGGGCGCATTACCACCATGACGGTATCCTATGGCCATGGCATCGCGGTCACGCCGCTCCACCTTGCGGCCGCCTATGCGGCGCTGGTGAATGGCGGCATGTGGCGTCCGGCCACGCTGCGGAAGCTGAAGCCCGATGAAGTGCCGCAGGGCCATCGCGTTTTTTCCGCTGCCACCAGCGCGCGGATGCGGCAACTGTTGCGGATGATCGTTTCAGCCGGTACAGGGCGGAGCGCCAACGCCGTGGGCTATCGCATTGGTGGCAAGACAGGCTCCGCCGAAAAGCCGGAAGAGGGCCGCTATAACAAGACTTCACTGGTGACGACTTTCGCTGCTGCTTTCCCGATGGATAATCCCCGCTATGTCGTGCTCACCATGATGGATGAGCCGAAGGGGAACGCGCAGACTTTTGGTTTGCGGACGGCCGCCTGGACGGCGGCGCCGGTGGTGAAGCGGGTGGTGGAACGCACCGCGCCGATGCTGGGAATCATGCCCGACGAGCAGCGTGACGTCGATATTTCCGACCTCATGCCGCTGCTTGGCGGAGACAAGGGAGAAAAAGAGTGACGCGCCTCGGGTCGCTAATCGAGGAGCTGGATGTCGAGGTCGACGGTGACGCCGGCCTCGACACGTCCGTCACGGGTTTTGCGATTGATAACAGGAAGGTCGCGCCGGGCACAGTCTTTGGCGCGTTCCAAGGGCTGCGCGTCAATGGTGAGGTTTATATTCCTGACGCTGTGAAGGCGGGCGCGATTGCCGTCGTCGCCCGGCCCGAAGCCAAGGTCGAGGGCGCGGTGCATATCGCCCACCCCAATCCGCGCCGCCTGTTCGCCTTGCTCGCCGCACGCTATTTTTCGCCTTTTCCTGATGTAACCGTCGCTGTCACCGGGACCAATGGCAAGACGTCCACTGTGGAATTGACGCGACAGCTTTGGCGGATGCTGGGGCACAAGTCGGCGTCCATCGGCACGCTGGGCGTCACCACGTCGGTCGATCAGGTTTCGACCGGCCTTACCACGCCGGACATCGTGACCTTTCTGTCCAACATGTCGGGTCTCAGACGCGAGGGCATCACTCATGCCGCGTTCGAGGCGTCGAGCCATGGCCTCGCCCAATATCGAACCGAAGGACTGCCGGTCGTGGCGGGGGGGTTCACTAACCTGTCGCGCGACCATCTCGACTATCATGGCGACATGGACAGCTATTTCGAAGCCAAGATGCGGTTGTTCGACGAAGTGGTCGCACCAGATGGCGCCGCGGTCATCTGGGCAGATGACGAATGGTCGGACAAGGTTATCGAACGGGTTACGAAGCGGGGGCTTCGTCTGCTGAGCGTCGGGGTGAAGGGGCAGGCACTGCGTCTTGCCAACCGCACCCCGACCCAGTTGGGTCAGGCGCTTGAGATTGAAGCGGATGGCAAAATCTACAAGGTCAATCTGCCGCTCATCGGCGCCTATCAGGCGGCTAACGCTCTCACGGCGGCGGGCCTCGTCGTGGCGACGGGTGGGGATATAGCCAAGGTGCTGGAACTCTTGAGCCGGGTCCAGCCGGTGCGCGGGCGGCTGGAGCGCGCCGTTATCAGCAAGGCGGGCGCGCCGGTCTATGTCGATTATGCCCATACGCCCGACGGCCTGCGCGCCGCTATCGAGGCGCTGCGTCCGCATACGAAGGGCCGCCTGATCGCTCTCTTTGGCGCGGGCGGAGATCGCGACGCGGGCAAGCGACCGCTGATGGGTAAGGTCGCGACCGAGCTTGCCGACCATGTGATCGTGACGGATGACAATCCCCGTTCCGAAGACCCCTCCGTCATTCGTTCCGCTGTGATGGCGGGCGCTCCGGGTGCCGAGGAAATCGGCGGGCGGCGCGCCGCCATCGCCGCGGCCATCGCGCAGGCGGGGGCGGATGATATTGTGCTGCTGGCGGGCAAGGGACATGAGCAAGGGCAGATCATCGGTGACCGCGTGCTGCCGTTCGATGACGTCACCGTGGCGCGGGAGTGCGCGGGGTGAAAGCTGACCTCTGGACCTCCGGGGAAATTGCTTCGGCCACGGGCGGCGCCGCGACGGCGCCGTTTGCCGTTTCCGGTGTGGCCTTCGACAGCCGCGAAGTGACCCAAGGCGACCTGTTCGTCGCGATGAAGGGTGAAACTACCGACGGGCATCGCTTTGTCGACAAAGCCTTCGCGCAGGGCGCGGCGGGCGCCATCGTCAGCGAGCCGGTCGATTATCCGCATGTGCTGGTGCCCGACAGCGTCGCCGCTCTGGAGGGGCTGGGCCGCGCTTCGCGGGCACGGATGGGGGGGAAGGTGATCGGCGTCACCGGATCGGTGGGCAAGACCGGAACCAAGGAAGCACTGTTCCAGGCGCTTGACCGCAGCCATCCGGCGTTCGTGCACCGCTCGGTCAAAAGCTACAACAACCATGTGGGCGTGCCTCTGAGCCTGTCGCGGATGCCCCGTGACGCGGCCTTCGGCGTGTTTGAGATGGGTATGAATCATGCGGGTGAACTTGCCGCGCTCACCCGGCAGGTGCGTCCGCATGTCGCCATCGTCACCGCCATCGCACCCGCGCATATCGAATTTTTCGGCACCGAAGACAAAATCGCGCAGGCCAAGGCGGAAATCTTCGAAGGGCTGGAGCCGGGCGGCACGGCGATCATCCCCTATGACAGCCCACATGTCGCCATCCTTTACGAAAAGGCGGAGAAGCACGCGGCGCGTGTTTTGACTTTCGGCTTTGGTGAGGAAGCGGATGTTCGTGTGAGGGAAATGGTTCCTGCGGCGAGTGGCGGAACGCTGGTGACGGCGGTTTTGTCCGACGCTGAACTGTGCTTCACCGTTGCGGCGCCGGGCGACCATTGGGTGTCGAATGCGCTAGCGGTGCTGGCGGCGGTTGAGGCGTTGGGCGGCGATTTGGCGATGGCGGGGCTTGCACTCGCTGAGATGCCAGGCCTGCCGGGACGCGGCGAGCGGCGCATCGTGCCGGTCGCGGGTGGCGAGGCGCTGCTGATCGACGAAAGCTATAATGCCAATCCGCTGAGCATGGCGGCGACGCTCAAGCAATTGGGACAGGAAAAGGCAGAACGCCGCATCGCCGTTCTGGGCGGGATGCGCGAACTGGGCGACCGCAGCGCCGAACTGCATGCCGGACTTGCAGAACCGCTCGCCGCCGGACAGGTCGACTATGCGATATTGGTTGGACAGGAGATGGCGCCGCTGGCCGACGCGCTGGGAAAGGCATTTTCCTTCGCTCACGTGCCCGATGCGGCGGCGGCCACCAACCTGCTGCAATCCGAAATGCGCGCGGGCGATGCGATCCTGGTCAAGGGATCGAACGGCATCGGCCTGTCACGCCTGATTGCCGCGCTGAATGAAACGACCCGCGATGGGAACAGGAACTGATGCTCTACTGGCTTGCCCAGACACTGGATTTCGCGGGGGTTTTCAACCTTGTCCGCTATTTGAGCTTTCGTGCCGGAGCGTCGATCGCGACGGCGCTGCTCATCGGCCTCGTCATTGGACCACGGTTCATCGGCTGGTTGCGCGTGCGGCAGGGCAAGGGACAGCCGATCCGTGACGACGGCCCGCAAAGCCATCTGGCCAAGCGGGGCACGCCGACCATGGGCGGTCTCATGATTCTCACTTCCATGATCGTGTCGGTCCTGCTCTGGATGAACCTCTCGTCCATCTATGTGTGGGCTTGCCTCTTCGTGACGCTGGGCTTTGGCGCGATTGGCTTTCTTGACGATTATGACAAGGTGACGAAGGCCAGCCACAAGGGCCTTTCAGGCAAGGTGCGTCTGCTGTTCGAGTTCCTGATCGCGGGGTTCGCCGCGTGGATGATCGTTAATCATCACGGCAATACCGCGCTTTATGTGCCCTTCTACAATGGCCCGGCGATCGAGTTGGGGCCGTTTTATTTCCTGTTCGCAGCCTTCGTGATCGTGGCGTTCGGCAATGCGGTGAACCTGACGGACGGGCTGGACGGCCTTGCCTCCATGCCGGTTATTATCGCGTCGCTGGCGTTCATGCTGATCGTTTATCTAGTCGGCCGCGCGGACTTCGCCACCTATCTGGGCATTCCGCATGTGCCGGGGGCCGGCGATCTCACCATCCTGTGCGGTGCGATCATTGGGGCAGGCCTCGCCTTCCTCTGGTTCAACGCGCCGCCCGCCGCCGTATTCATGGGCGATACCGGGAGCCTCGCGCTGGGCGGCACCATCGGCGTGATCGCCGTCACCGCGCATCATGAAATCGTGCTGGGTATCATTGGCGGGTTGTTCGTCGTGGAGGCGATGAGCGTCATCATTCAGGTATTCTTCTACAAACGGACCGGCAAGCGCGTGTTCAAGATGGCGCCGATCCACCATCATTTCGAGCAGCTTGGCTGGGCCGAGCCGACGGTCGTCATTCGTTTCTGGATCATCGCCTTCGTGCTTGCGCTCGCCGGTCTTGCCACGCTGAAGCTGAGGTAAGGATGGGGATCGTTTCGAACATCTTTGCGGGCAAGCGTTACGCGGTGTTGGGACTGGCGCGATCGGGCCTCGCCACGGTCGAGACGCTGGCGGCCAGCGGCGCGCAGGTCGTCGCCTGGGATAGCCGGGAAGAAGCGCGCGCTACCGTAGCGGACAAAGCGGAGCTTGCCGACCCGGCGGAGATCGACCTTAAGGGCTTTGACGGCGTCGTCGTGTCGCCGGGCGTGCCGCTCAACAAGCATCCCATTGCCATGCAGGCGAAGCTGGCGGGCGTGCCGATCATTGGCGACATCGAGCTGTTTGCGCTAGCCCGGCCGACGCTCCCACCGCATAAGGTCGTCGCCATCACAGGCACTAACGGCAAGTCGACCACCACCGCGCTCATCCATCATATCATCGAGCAAGCGGGATACCCCACACGCATGGGCGGCAATATCGGCCTGCCGATCCTGGGGCAGGAACCGCTGGAGCCGAACCTGAAAGGCGCGGGCATCTATGTGTTGGAACTGTCGAGTTATCAGATCGACCTGACCCACAGCCTCGATTGCGACGTGGCGGTGTTGCTTAATATCACGCCGGATCATCTGGATCGCTATAATGGTTTCGAAGGCTATGTGGCCTCCAAGGCACGGCTGTTCGCCATGCAATCCGCGGAGCATGTTGCGGTTATCGCCACTCAGGACGATCCGAGCCGCGCCATAGCAGCCAAGGCCATTGCCCGCAGCGTGGAAGTGAAGGCGGCGGACATCGATCCCGCCGCGCAGGCTGGATGGCCTTCGCTACAGGGGCCGCACAATGCCCAGAACGCCGCCGTCGCCATTGCTGTAGCCAGCGCGCTGGACATTGATGAGGATACCATCGCCAACGCGCTCACCTCTTACGCCAGCCTGCCGCACCGGATGCAGCGGGTTCGGGAACTGAACGATGTTCTCTACGTCAACGACAGCAAGGCGACCAATCCCGCCTCGACTGCCCCTGCGCTCGCTGCCTTTCCGCCCATGAATGGAAAGCCCCGCATCCACTGGATCGTCGGCGGCCTTGCCAAGACCGATAATCTGGACGAGTGCGCGCCTGCATTCGGTAATGTCGCGCAAGCCTATACCATCGGTGAGGCGGGGCGTATGTTCGCCGACTTGCTACGCCCACATATGGCGGTGGATGACAGCGAGATGCTATCGGCCGCCGTTCGGCGCGCGGCGCGGGTGGCGCAGCCGGGCGATGTGGTGCTCCTGTCGCCGGCTTGCGCGAGTTTCGACCAGTTCCGCGATTTCGAAGCGCGGGGCGATGCCTTCGCCGCGGCCGTCGCGGCGCTGGAATAAGCAGGCGCAAAGGAAAGGGCGAGCAGGCATGTTCAGGGCAGGGGAACTGGTGAAGGGCTTCAAATCCCGCACCGTGCCGCGCGAACGGACCGCGCTTGCCATCTGGTTCTGGGAAATCGATCGCCTGCTGCTGTCGCTGATCGTCGCGCTGATGGCGATCGGGCTTGTGGCGGTCGCGGCGGCATCCCCGGTTGCCGCCATCGACCGTTCCACTACCACGGTCGCGGTCAATCCACTGATCTATTTCTATCGCCAGCTCATGTGGGTGGGGCTGGGTTTGCCGATCATGCTGGTGATTTCCATGTTGCCCCGGCCACAGGCGCGGCGGTTCGCGGTCGTGATGTGCTGTGTGTTCGTGCTGGCTCTGATGCTGGTGCCCCTGCTGGGATCGACAGTGAACGGCGCGAAGCGATGGATTGACCTGCCTGGCTTTCGTTTCCAGCCTTCGGAATTTCTGAAACCGGTTTATGTCGTCACCATTGCCTGGCTGCTTTCGCTGCGTGGCAAGGACGAAACGCTGCCTGTTATTCCGTTGACTGGCGTGGTCACGGCTTTCATCGCGCTGATCTTGATGCGCCAGCCCGACTTTGGGCAGACAGTGATATTCGCGGCTTGCTGGGGCTGCCTATTGCTGCTTTCGGGCGTGCCGATGCGCTTCATTGGTGCGATGGCGGGGATAGGGCTCGCCGGGCTGGTGGCGATGTATATGTTCTACGAGAACGGGCGGCAACGTATCAACGACTTCCTGGGCATCGGCGTCGATCATGCGGCGGGACCGGACCAGACCGACCTTGCCTATCGCACCATCACCCATGGCGGCTTCATGGGCGTGGGGCCAGGGGGCGGGCAGAACAAGTTCCGGCTGCCCGAAGCGCATACCGACTATATCTTCTCGGTGATCGGGGAGGAATTCGGCCTCCTCGCCTGCATCGCCATCGCGGTCCTCTACCTCGCCATCGTCGTGCGGGTGTTGTTGCGCTTGCTGGACGAAGAGGATAATTTCACGATCCTCGCCGCCGCTGGCCTTACCACCCAGTTCGGGTTGCAGGCGATCATCAACATGGGTGTCAATGCCCAGATTTTTCCGTCAAAGGGCATGACGCTGCCCTTTATCAGCTATGGCGGCTCCTCTATGCTCGCGCTTTGTATCGGGGTAGGCCTGTTGCTCGCATTCACGCGGCGCAACCCCTTCATGGGCCGGCACACCGTCGTCAAATGGAGTGGTCGATGAGCATTTCCCGTCACTTCGTCCTCGCCGCAGGCGGGACGGGCGGTCACATGATACCCGCCCATGCCGTCGCTGAAGAGCTGATGGCGCGGGGCCATCATGTCGCTTTGGTGACGGATGAGCGGGGCGCGAAGATCCCTGGCATTTTTGACAAGGCGCAGGTTCATGTGCTGCCCGCTGGCCGGATGACCGGCAACCCGAAGAGCTGGCCGGGCGCTTTGAAGGCCATTCTCGCCGGGCGGGCCATGGCGCGGCGGCTGAACGAGACGTTCCGGCCGACTGCCGTAGTCGGCTTTGGCGGCTACCCGGCCCTGCCTACTTTGCTGGGTGCGTTGGCCGATGGCATTCCGACCGCTATTCATGAACAAAATGCCGTGCTGGGCCGCGTGAACCGGTTGATCGCGCGCCGTGTCGACGCGATCGCGACCGCCTATCCCGTGGTGGAGCGGCTCAACGACAAATATGCCGACAAGGTCCATCTGATCGGCAACCCTGTGCGCGAGGAAGTGAAGGCGCTGCGGGACGAAGAATTTCCCGCATTGACCGACGAGAGCGTGTTCCGCGTGCTGGTGATCGGCGGCAGTCAGGGCGCGACGATCCTGTCGAGCGTGGTGCCCGATGGCCTTGGCATGTTGCCACTGAGCTTGCGCCGCCGCCTCCAAGTCACGCAGCAATGCCGCGCTGAGGATATCGAACGTGTCCGCAAGCTCTATGCCGATCTTGAAATTCCCGCGGACCTGGCGACCTATTTCAATGACGTGCCGGAAAAGCTGGGCTGGTCGCACCTCATCATTGCGCGGGCAGGCGCCTCGACATTGGCGGAACTGACCTGTGCGGGCCGTCCCGCCATCCTTATCCCGCTACCCAGCGCCATGGACGATCACCAGACGGCGAACGCCCGCGAGATGACGGAAGCGGGCGGTGCGCGCACCATAACGCAGGCGCGCTTCACCGCCATCGAACTCGCCAAGCAGATGCAGAAGATGGCGATGGAGCCGGGCGCGCTCCAGAATGCCGCGAAGCGCGCTCGCGCATGTGGGCGTCCCGACGCCGCGCGCGACATGGCCGATCTGCTTGAAAGCATCGGCCCCGCGCCCATCGTCAATGATCCGCTGCGCGTCGGTCCGACGCCGACCAGCCTCAATCTCCAGGGAGTTCCCGCATGAAAGGTGTCGGCACTGACATCGGTACGATCCATTTCATCGGCATCGGCGGTATCGGCATGTCCGGCATCGCTGAAGTGATGCATAATCTGGGTTACAAGGTTCAAGGCAGCGATGTGGCCGAAGGCTATGTCGTAGAGGGACTCCGCCAGAAGGGCATAGCCGTGAAGATCGGCCATAAGGCGGAAAATCTGGGCGATGCAGCCGTGGTCGTCACCTCCACCGCGATAAAGCGGGGCAATCCGGAAGTCGAACTGGCGCTGGAAAAGCGCGTGCCGGTCATCCGTCGCGCGGAAATGCTGGCCGAACTGATGCGCCTCAAATCCACAGTCGCAGTAGCCGGAACCCACGGCAAGACTACCACGACCTCGATGATCGCGGCGTTGCTGGATGCGGGCGGCGTAGACCCAACCGTCATCAATGGCGGCATCATCAACAGCTACGGTTCCAATGCGCGTCTGGGAAATAGCGAGTGGATGGTGGTGGAAGCCGACGAAAGCGATGGCAGCTTCCTGCGTCTTGACGGCACCATCGCGGTCGTCACCAATATCGATCCTGAGCATCTCGATCATTACGGCAATTTTGACGCCGTGAAGGATGCCTTCGTCGAGTTCGTCGAGAATGTGCCTTTCTATGGCGCGGCGATATTGTGTCTCGACCATCCAGAAGTGCAGGCGATTCTGCCACGCGTGCAAGATCGGCGCATCGTCACTTACGGCTTTTCGGCACAGGCGGATATTCGCGGCGAGAATGTGCAGCCAATCCCCGGCGGCAATCGCTTCGATGTGCAGATCCGTGAGCGTGACGGTTCGGTCCGTCGGATCGACGGTGTCGAAATGCCGATGCCGGGCCGCCACAATGTGCTCAACGCCATGGCTGCCATCGGCGTTGCGCTGCATATGGGGATTGACGATGCAACCATACAGACCGGTTTTGCCAAATTCGGCGGCGTAAAGCGCCGCTTCACCAAGGTTGGGGAAATCCCGGCCGGGCAAGGTGTCGCCACCGTCATCGATGATTACGGCCACCATCCGGTCGAGATCAGGGCCGTGCTCGCCGCCGCTCGCGAAGGCTTGCAGGGCGCGGGGAGCGGGGGGCGCGTCATTGCCGTGGTCCAGCCGCACCGCTTCACGCGTCTGCGCGATTTGATGGACGAGTTCCAGCAGGCGTTCAACGACGCCGACATCGTCTATGCCGCGCCCGTCTATCCGGCGGGCGAGCAGCCGATCGAGGGCGTGGATAGTTCCGCGCTGGTCGAAGGGTTGAAGCGCCGGGGCCATCGCGCGGCCTCTACCGTGGAAGGGGCCGACGATCTGGCCCGTGTCATCGCTACGGATGTTCGGGCTGACGATATGATCGTCTGTCTGGGTGCAGGGGACATTACAAAATGGGCGGCAGGCCTGGCATCTGCCGTCACAGCGTCGAGTAAGCAGGGAGAGGCGGCCTGATGTCCGCGCTGTTCGGCATAGGCTTGGACGCGCAGATGCAGCAGGGTGTGGATGCTGTGTACGACATGGGCGAAACGGTGCGCTCATGGGGAGTGCGCGCTTGACGCTAGCTTCTTCTCTCCGGTCGTCC
Organism: Sphingobium baderi; assembly: GCF_001456115.1. Taxonomy (NCBI): domain Bacteria; kingdom Pseudomonadati; phylum Pseudomonadota; class Alphaproteobacteria; order Sphingomonadales; family Sphingobiaceae; genus Sphingobium; species Sphingobium wenxiniae. The sequence goes on from NZ_CP013264.1 coordinate 1,900,138, forward strand.
TTTCCTTCCGTTCGCGGCACGCTCAAGGCCGACGCTCCCTTGGCGCCGCTGGTCTGGTTCAAGGCAGGCGGCACGGCGCAATGGCTGTTTGAGCCTAGGGATATCGATGATCTCTCCGATTTTCTGAGTGGTCTGGACCCGGCCATTCCAGTGATGGCGTTGGGCCTTGGCTCCAATCTTATCGTGCGGGATGGCGGCGTGCCGGGCGTGGTCGTGCGGCTTGGCAAGCCCTTTGCGAAGGTGGAGAGGGTGGATGCCACGACTCTGCGCTGTGGTGGCGGGGCGTCGGGTATCCTTGTTTCTTCAACCGCGCGCGATGCGGGCATAGCGGGGCTTGAGTTCCTGCGTTCGATCCCCGGCACGGTCGGTGGCTTCGTGCGGATGAATGGCGGCGCCTATGGCCGCGAAACATGCGATATATTGATCGAATGCGATGTCGTTTTGCGTTCGGGCGAGCGCATCACGCTGCCGCTCGACGCATTGGGTTACACCTATCGGCACAGCACATTGCCCGAAGGCGCAGTGGTGGTGAGCGCGCTGTTCCGGGGCGTGCCTGGAGAGCCTGTCGCGATCCAGGCGGAGATGGACCGGATCGCCGCCGCGCGTGAGGAAAGCCAGCCGCTTCGCAGCAAGACCGGCGGATCGACCTTCAAGAACCCCGCCGGGCATAAGGCTTGGGCTCTGGTCGATGAAGCAGGCTGTCGTGGGCTTAAGCTGGGCGGGGCGCAGGTCTCGGAAAAACACACCAATTTCCTCCTCAACCTAGGCGAGGCGACCAGCACAGATATCGAGGCGTTGGGCGAGGAAGTCCGCCGCCGCGTTCGAGAAAAGAGCGGCATAGAACTGGAGTGGGAAATTCAGCGTGTCGGACTGTTAGCCGACGCCGCCGACAAGGAGAAAATCGTGGGGTTGCAGAAGTGAGCCGGGGTCCGTGGCATGTCGCCGTCCTGATGGGCGGATGGTCGGCGGAGCGCCCCGTCTCGCTGTCGAGCGGGGAAGGCGTGGCGAAGGCGCTGGAATCCCGCGGGCACAAGGTTACGCGGATCGACATGGATCGCGACGTCGCGCTGCGCCTTGCGGAAACGAAGCCCGATGTCGTGTTCAACGCCCTGCACGGCGTTCCGGGCGAGGACGGGACGGTGCAAGGCATGATGGACCTGATGGGGCTCACCTACACTCATTCGGGTCTCGCCACTTCGGTCATCGCCATCGACAAGCAACTCACCAAACAGGCGCTCGTGCCGCATGGCATCCCCATGCCCGGCGGGCAGGTGGTACAGAGTGAGAGCTTGTTCGAGGGCGATCCCCTGCCGCGTCCCTATGTCGTGAAGCCAGTCAATGAAGGCAGCTCCGTCGGCGTCGCCATCGTGACCGAGGGCGGCAATTATGGCTCGCCTGTCGGCCGCGATGTGGAAGGGCCGTGGCTGCATTTCGAAGAGTTGCTGGCCGAACCCTATATCCGGGGCCGGGAACTGACGACCGCAGTTCTGGGTGAAGAGGCGCTGCTGGTCACGGAATTGCGGCCCAAGAGCGGTTTCTATGATTTCGACGCCAAATATACCGACGGCATGACTGAGCATGTCTGCCCCGCCAACATCCCTGACGACATCGCGCAGGCGTGCAAGGCGATCTCGCTGCGCGCCCACAAGCTGTTGGGTTGCAGGGGGGCGTCACGTTCCGACTTCCGCTGGGACGACTCGCAGGGTATCGATGGCTTGTTCCTGCTGGAGGTCAATACGCAGCCGGGCATGACGCCACTCAGCCTCGTGCCTGAACAGGCGGCGAAGCTGGGCATTGATTATGCGGAACTGGTCGAGCGGATCGTGGAGGATGCGCTGAAAACGGGGGCGAAAATGGGGGCTTTGCATGAGTGAAGCACGAATTCGGCGTGGCGGTACCGCACGGTTGACGCGAACGACGTCCAAAGGGCGGGGCCGCGCGGTCAAGCAGCGGTCCCAGATCGACCGCCTGATCGCATCCCTGCCCGTCAGCGAAGCCACGGTGCAACGCATGGCGAGTTGGGCCATCGTCGGCATCGCGCTGGCGCTCGCCGGTGGCATTGCGATCATGTTCGGTCTTCCCGGCATGGCGCGGCAGGGCGCGGCGGACCTTGCCGCCCGCGCAGGCTTCGAGGTCGAAAAGGTCGAGGTGCGCGGCGTTGAGCGCATGGATGAAATGCCCGTCTATAATATTGCACTGGGGCAGGTGGATCGCTCCATGCTGTCGGTCGATCTGCCCAAAGTGCGGGAGGAAATGCTGAAGCTCGGCTGGGTCAAAGATGCACGCGTTTCTCGCCGCCTGCCCGATACGCTGGTGGTCGATATTGTCGAGCGTGAGCCGGTCGCGGTGTGGCAGAACGGGGGGCACCTGCAACTGATCGACGTAGCGGGCGTGGTGCTTCAGAGTGTGTCGTCCGGCGCCATGCCTGATCTCCCACTGGTCGTAGGACCGAACGCCAATCTCCAGACGGCGGGCCTCAACAAACTGATGGAAAATGCCCCCGCCCTGAAGCCTATGCTTGCCGGTGCGACATGGGTCGGCAATCGCCGCTGGGATCTGCGTTTCCAATCGGGCGAAACGCTTTCCTTGCCCGAAGGCGACAAGGATTCGGCCTCCGCGCTGGTCAATTTCGCGCGCATGGACGGCGTCAATCGCTTGTTGGGCCGGGGAATCGTCAAGTTCGACATGCGCGATCCCGATCGTTTCGTGCTCCGTCTGCCGCAAGGGTTGGCGCAGGACAAGCCTGAAGCGGCGACGAATACGCAGCCCGCTTCGGACGGTGAGGGATAAGGCGTCATGGCACAGCCCAAGGTCGAAAAACTCTTCACGGCGATCGACATCGGGTCGTGGAAAGTGTCCGCGCTGATCGCGGGGCGCACGGAAACGGGCGAGTTGACGATCCTGGGCACCGGCCAGCGCGAAAGCCGGGGCGTGCGGCGTGGCTTCATCGCCGACATGGAGCGCACGGAACTCGCCGTGCGCGAAACGGTGGAACAGGCAGAACGCGTCGCGGGCACCAATATCGAGGATGTGTGGGTCAGTTTTTCTGGCGGCAGTCTGGTCAGCGATGTCGTCACGGTTGAACGTGACATGGGCGGCTATCGCATCGAACAGGCCGATATCGATGACCTGCTCACCACCGGCCAGCAGGGGATCGACCCGGACGGGCGCGTCATACTCCATGCCCAGCCGACTTGCTTTACCATCAACGGCAAGGTGCCGGTCAAGAAGCCGCTGGGGATGCATGCCGATCTGCTGGGCGTCGACATTCATGTCGTGCTGGCCGATGGCGCGCCGCTCGCCAATCTCGACCTGTGCGTGCGGGGGGCTTATCTCAACGTCAATTCCATCGTCGCCTCGCCGATCGCCACCGGCTTTGCCTGTCTGTCGGAGGAGGAGCGCGATCTGGGCGTGGCGCTGGTGGAACTGGGCGCGGGTGTCACCAATGTCTCGCTTTATGCGGGCGGTATGCTGGTGGGGCTTCATTCCATTCCGCTGGGTGCGTCGGACATCACCGATGACATCGCGTCGGCCTTCGGCATCCGACGCAGCCAGGCGGAGCGGGTCAAATGCTTCTATGGCTCGGCGATGCAGAATCGCCGCGATTTCCGTGAAATGATCGAGATCGCGACGCCCCATGGCGATGTCGCCATTCCAGGCCAGAATGCAGGGCCGAACGCCGAAGGCGGCAAGATCACCCGTGCCGCGCTGGTAGGCGTGATCTGCGAACGGCTCAATCAGATCATGGTCGAAGTGAATGCCGCGTTGGCGGGCATGGGTTTCAATACGCCTACGGGACGGCAGGTCGTGCTGACCGGCGGCGGCGCGGAGATGAAGGGCATTGCCGACTACGCGCAAGGCGCACTGGGTCGCGCCGTTCGCATCGGACGCCCGCGCGGGATCGCGGCCTTGCCTGAAGCGCACAGCGGGCCTGCCTTCGCCACATTGGCCGGATTGGCGCTCTACGGCGCTTCCAACCCGGTTGATCTAAGGATGATGGCGCCCGTCCCGCAGACCGTGCATCGTCTCAGCGCACCCGTATGGTGGCAGCGGATGATGCGAGCGATGAAGACCAATTATTGATGGAATTGAAAATCAGATGAAATTAGCTGATGAATTACACGAATTTCTGTTGCATTAACCTTTCAGGTCAGTTTCGCTTCACGTCGCCGAAGCTGGAGGGAGCTAGAATTTATGAGTATTGAGATCAGCCCGCCGCATGTGGACGAGTTGAAGCCACGCATCGCGGTGATCGGCGTAGGCGGCGCGGGCGGCAACGCCATCGCGAACATGATCGCCGCCAGTGTCGAGGGCGTGGATTTCATCGTCGCCAACACCGACGCGCAGGCGCTGAACGCCTCTCCGGCGGAACGGCGCATCCAGCTTGGCCCGCAGATCACCGAAGGACTGGGCGCGGGATCGCGTCCCGAAATCGGCAAGGCGGCGGCGGAAGAAACCATCGCATCGGTCGAACAGGCGCTGGAAGGCGCGCATATGTGCTTCATCGCCGCAGGCATGGGCGGCGGCACTGGCACCGGCGCAGCCCCCGTCATCGCCAAGGCGGCGCGTGACAAGGGTATCCTGACCGTCGGCGTCGTGACCAAGCCCTTCACCTTTGAAGGCAATCGCCGCATGAAGTCGGCGGAATCGGGCATCGAGGAACTGCAAAAGCATGTCGATACGCTGATCGTCATTCCGAACCAGAACCTGTTCCTGATCGCGAACCCCAACACCACCTTCAAGGAAGCCTTCCAGATGGCGGACGAGGTGTTGCAGCAGGGCGTGCGCGGCATCACCGACCTGATGGTCATGCCCGGCCTGATCAATCTCGATTTCGCCGACGTCCGATCTGTGATGGGCGAAATGGGTAAGGCCATGATGGGCACCGGCGAAGCCGATGGTGACGGCCGCGCGCTTCAGGCGGCGGAGAAGGCGATCGCCAACCCGTTGCTCGACGGCGTGTCGATGCGCGGGGCGAAGGGCGTCATCGTGTCCATCGTTGGCGGTGACGACATGCGCCTGATGGAAGTCGATGAAGCCGCCAACCATATCCGCGAATTGGTCGATCCAGACGCGAACATCATCTGGGGCTCCGCGTTCAACGACAATCTGAGCGGCAAGATCCGCGTGTCGGTTGTCGCGACTGGTATCGACAGCGAAGTCGGCCAGGGCGCAGCCCCGTTGACCCAGCCGTTCAGCTTCGCCAATCGTCCCTCGGTCGCCGTGCCCTCCTCCGCGCCGAAACCGGTCGCGCCGGCGCAGCCCGGCGCGCAGGCCGTAACGGAAGAACCCGAGACGCTGGAACTCGACGTGCCTGAAGCGCCCGCTCCCGCACCGCTGACGCCGCCGATCGAGGAAACGGCGGCTGCGACTGATGCAGCTCCTGCGCGCCCTCGTCCGGCTGCTGTTTTTTCCGATGAAAATGCGGGTGAAGATGAACTGCTGCTGGGCGCGGAAAGCGCCGAAGCCGCCCCGGCCGAACCAGCGCACCCGCAGCCCGCGCCTCGCGTGGCGACCGGCGGAACGCTGTTCGAGCGGATGGCTGGCCTCACTCGCGGCGCGGACAAGGCGCCCGCGGTCGACGATAGCAAGGGAGCGGACATTCCCCGCTTCCTCAATCGGCAGAGCAATCAGTAAAAGCTGTGGGCGCGGTGTGTTCCGCGCCCCTTTTTTGCGCGCCGTCGATTGCATGGAGCAATCCGGCGCGCTTTTTTCTGCGGTAAGTTTCCCATTCAGGGCGCGATCCGCTAAGGGGCGTATGTGATAAGATCTCCCCTATGGCTTCTGGCGCCCCTCCTATTGGTGGGAACGGCCCATGCCCAATCCGATCAGGCGCAACTGGTTCGCCCATCCGATGCCGCTGATCTCAACAGCCATCTAGCGCGCCTGGCTTCCGATCCCCGCGACGTCACTGCGCTGATTGGAGCGGGGGAGGCTGCGTTGGCGCTGGACGATCCGCGCGCCGCCGCCGGATTCTTTGCGCGCGCGGACGCGATTCAGAGCGGCAATGGCCGCATCAAGGCCGGGCTGGGCCGCGTGATGCTGAAGATGCAGAACCCGGCGGAAGCACTGCGTCTGTTCGATCAGGCCGCGCGGCTGCGCTATCCTGATGCCGGTTTCCTGTCCGACCGTGCATTGGCCCGCGATCTCACCGGAGATCAGGCTGGCGCGCAGCGCGACTATCAGGCCGCGTTGCAGCGCCAGCCGGACGATGCGGAACTCATTCGCCGCTATGCTGCTTCGCTCGGTATTTCGGGACAGGTGGAGGCATCCGACAAGGTGCTCCAGCCACTGCTCTACAAAAGCGACCGGGCCGCTTGGCGATATCGCGCCTTTATCCTGGCGATGAATAACAAACAGGCGGAAGCAAAGAAGATAGCGGACCAGACAATGCCTGCCCCGCTTGCGAGCGCCCTGACTCCCTATATGCAGAAAATGCCCTATCTCACTGCCGCACAAAAGGCTGCGGCGATTCATTTTGGCCATTTCCCTACAAATGTGGGCACGCGAATCGCAGCCATAACCCCGACCGCGCAACCGCCATCCGCAGCAGTGCCGAATCCGGCGACTCCCAACGCAGCGGCATCCACGCCTTCAGCCCGCGCGGACAATCGTTCACGCAGCGCGGTGCGGCGTGAAGCGTCAAGGGTGGCGCGGGCGGGCAGCCCGGCGCCGGTGGCTTCATCCTCCCCGGAGGCGACGACAGCGGTGTCGGCCGCGCCCGTTCATTCAGCCCAGCCACAGCCCGTGCAGCCGCAGCCTGCCCAGCAGCAGGTCCAACCACTACCACCATCGTCTCAACCGACGTCGCAGCCCGCCCCGCAGGTCCGGCCAGTCTCGCCGCCGCTTCAACCCGTGCGGCAGGTGGAGGCCGCTTCGCCCGCACCTTCGACGAGTGCCGTGCAAGGACCACCGGCGCCTGGCTTTGAATCCGTGCAGGTCACGCGCGCTCCCGCAGCGGCTCCGGCGCAGCAGACCAATCCCTTGAACGCCGTGCCGCTCGCGCCCGCGCCGACGCAACCTCAGCCTGCTCCGAACGCGGCCACACAACCCGTTGCTGCGCCGCTTCCAGCGCAATCGGCCAGGGCCGTCGCGCCCGCCGCGACCCCACAGCCCAATCCGCAAGCGACGCGTACGCTGGCGGATATCATCCACGCCATCGACGTGCCGGACGAGGAATTGAAGCCCAGTGTCGCGCCAGTTGATCTGGCGGAGGTCGCCGCCTTGCAGGCTGCCCGGCGCGCTGAGCGTGAGGCGGCCGCAGAAAAGGCGAAGAAATCCGCCGATGCGAAAGCCAAGGCTGAGGCCGACGCAAAGGCGAAGAAGGAAGCCGAAACCAAGAGGAAGCAGGCGGAGGAACAGAAGCGGCTGGCGGCCAACCCATCCCGCAACTGGGTTCAGATCGGCACGGGGTCGGACAAGGGCGCGCTGGCCTTCACCCTGCGCGCGCTTCGCAAGAAATATGACGAGGTGGCGCCACAGGATGGTTGGACGGCATCCTGGGGACGCACAAATCGCCTGCTCATCGGCCCCTTTTCCAGCTTCACGCGTGCAAAGACGGTGGAATCGAACCTCAAGAAAGCGGGGGCAGATGCCTTTGCCTGGCAAAGCGATGCGGGAGAGGTCGTCGAGCGGATCGGCGGCAAATAAGGCACGCGCATGACCCGTCTGGCTTCCTATGCCTCTCATCCCGGTCATAGCCGGGGCCGCCTCCATGCCGAGCCGGGCGGTGAAATACGCGGGCCGCGCGACATGTTCCAGCGTGACCGTGACCGGATCATCCATTCCATCTCATTCCGCCGCCTGCGCCACAAGACGCAGGTGTTCGTGTCGCCTGACGGCGATCATTTCCGCGTGCGCCTTACTCATAGCCTTGAAGTGGCGCAGATCGGCCGCACCACTGCCCGCACCCTGGGTCTTAACGAGGATTTGACGGAGGCGTTGTGCCTGGCCCATGACATCGGTCATCCGCCCTTCGGCCATGCTGGGGAAGATGCGCTGGAGGCGGCACTCGACGAACAGGGCGGCTTCGATCACAATGCACACACGCTTCGCACGCTGATGCAGCTGGAAAGCCCCTATCCGCTGTTCCGGGGGCTGAACCTCAGTTGGGAGATGCTGGAGGGACTGGCCAAGCATAATGGTCCTGTCGATCATCCCGGCTGGGCCATGCGCGAAGTAGACGCATTGTTCCCCCTCGATCTTTCCAGCCATGCCTCGCTGGAAGCACAACTCGCGGCGATTTCGGACGACATAGCCTATGACAATCATGACATAGATGACGGGTTGCGCGCTGGTCTGCTGACACTGGATCAGTTGCTGGCCGTGCCACTGGTGAAGATGTCATGGGACCGGGTCCGCGCCCGCTACCCCGATGTGCCGGAAGACAGGTTGTTGCGTGAACTGGTGCGCGAACAGATCGGCGTTATGGCGAATGATCTGATCGCCGCAACCCGGGCGAATATCGCGCAATCGGGCGTCGAGACGGTGGAGGAGGTGCGGCAAGCGGGGCGCGCTCTTGTTGGGTTTTCGCCGGAGATGGCCGCGCAGGAACGCGAACTCAAGCGGTTCATGTATGCGACGCTCTATCATCATCCCGAACAGCTTGCCGCAGCGGCGCGCGCGCGGGTGATCGTCACCGACCTGTTTCGCGCCTATCATGAACGGCCCGACCTGATGCCGCCCGAATGGCGCGATGACTGCGTGCGGGAGGAACCGCGGTGCAGTCGCCATATCGCGGATTTCATCGCAGGCATGACGGATCGCTATGCGGAGAAGCGTCATGCCGAGATATTCGGGGAAGTGACATTCGCCTGATCGCTGGTTGAAAGCGGGCGTGGCCATGCCCAATTTCCATTCATGGCCCTGCATCCGCAAATCGCCGCGCTCGCCGCGCAACTGGAAGAAATGTCCGCCCTGCTGCGGGACCATGGCGATCGCTGGTGGTCGGTGAAGATCGATCTGTGCCGCAACCTGATCGCCGATTCCAATTTCACAGGGATCGAAAAATTCCTGGCGCTGATCGGCGATGCGGGCGGTTTCGCCGATTTTGAATTGCGCGACGGGGAAGGGAAATTGCTGCCTGCCCATGTCCGCCTCGTCGAATTGCGGCAGGCTGCGCGCGTGTTGGCCGAAAGGCTGGCACGGGAAGAACGTTCCGCCACCTGATCGCATGAGCGATTGACGCCGCCCGGCATTTTGAGCAATGCGTAATCCGTCTCCAGCGTCGAAGACTCGGCGCCGGGCATGATGCGGGAGAGCATGGCGGGCCTTTCAGGCCAGGCGCCATCGCCGAAGGAGCAACCGCCCCGGAATCTCTCAGGCTAAAGGACCGCATCATGGGCAGGCACTCTGGAAAGCGGATGGTTCATTCCATCCCACCGAAGGGGTAAGCCATCCGGTCGAAGGATCGGTGGTCAAAGCTCTCAGGTTCCGTGACAGAGGGGGTGGCAAGCGCACTGGCCCGTTGGCCTTTCTGCGTCTGTCGCCGAACACTCAACACGGAAAGGCCGCCCCATGACCGGCAAGGACGACGTCGCGACCCTTGAAGAGGAACTTCCGCCCAGCGCCCTGCCGCTGGACGCCTGGCACCGCGCGCAGGGCGCCCGCATGGTGGTCTTCGCGGGCTATCATATGCCGATCCAATATGAAGGCATCATGGCCGAACATGCCTGGACTCGCGAACATGCAGGCCTGTTCGACGTCAGCCATATGGGTCAGCTCACCTTCTCCGGCGAGGGCGTGGACGAGGCGCTGGAACGATTGCTGCCCAGCGACATCAAGGGATTGAAGCCCTTCCATCAGCGTTATTCCATGCTGCTGGATGAGGAAGGCGGCATCCTTGACGACCTGATGGTGTCGCGCATCGGTGGTGGCGCGTTCGATGGCGCGGACATCTACATGGTCGTCAACGGCGCGACCAAATATGACGATATGGGATGGATGATCGAACATCTGCCCGATGAAGTCACCATGAACCATATGGATGAGCAGGCTTTGCTCGCGTTGCAGGGGCCGGAGGCTGGCGAGGCGCTTGGTCAGCTTATCCCCGAAACCGCCGATCTTTCCTTCATGCAGTCCCGCCCTTTTACCTGGCGCGACGTGCCGCTGTGGATCAGCCGGTCGGGTTATACCGGCGAGGATGGCTTTGAAATCAGTATCCCCGCCGAGGATGCCAAGCTTTTGGCCGATGCGCTGGTCGCCATGCCGCAGGTAAAGCCCATAGGTCTTGGCGCTCGCGATTCGCTGCGGCTGGAAGCGGGGTTGCCGCTCTATGGCCATGATCTCGATCCCCGCGTCAGCGTGATTGGCGCGGATCTGGGTTTTGCCGTCCAGAAGCGACGGCGCGAGGAGGGAGGCTTCTTCGGCCACGCCCGCGTGATGAAGGAACTGGCGGATGGCCCCGGCAGCAAGCGGGTGGGCCTGAAGATCGACGGCCGCCTGCCTGCGCGGGAAAGCGCGCCGATCTATGCGGGCGATGTGTTGGTAGGCGAAGTGACATCCGGCGGTTTCGCGCCGACCATGGGCGCGCCGATCGCCATGGGCTGGGTCAGCCTGCCGCACAGCGCGCTCGACACGGCGCTGGAGGTTGAGGTGCGCGGCAAGCGCATCGGGGCGACCGTTGCGCCGATGCCGTTCGTGCCGCACCGTTATCGCCGTCAGAAATCTGCCTGAATTTCGAGGGGAGTTGAAATCATGAGCCGTTATTTCACAGATGAACATGAATGGATCGATGTCGAAGGCGAAATCGCCACTATCGGCATCACGGACTATGCACAGGAACAGCTTGGCGACATCGTGTTCGTCGAATTGCCTGCCGAAGGCGCGACCTTCGAAAAGGGTGACGATGCTGCCGTCGTGGAATCGGTAAAGGCCGCTTCCGATGTCTATGCGCCCATTTCCGGCGAGGTCGTGGAAACCAACAGCGCGCTGGAGGATGAGCCCGCCCTCGTCAACAGCGATGCCGAGGAAGATGGCTGGTTCTTCAAGCTGCGCGTTACCGATGCCAGCGAACTGGAAGGGCTGATGAACGAAGCCGCCTACAAGAAGTTCGTGGCTTCGCTTTAAGTTTCACCGTCGCTCCCCCATTGCGGGACCGATGCCGTAGGAAAATATCATGCGCTACCTACCCCTTACCGACGCCGACCGGCAGGAGATGCTTTCCGTCATCGGCTCGGCCAGCGTGGATGACCTGTTTGTCGATGTGCCCGTGCAGGCACGCTTGCCCGGCACAATCGTGGGTCTGCCCGACCATGCCAGCGAATTGGCGGTCGAACGCCACATGGCGAAGCTGGCGCGGCAGAATCTGTCGGCGGGGGAGGCGCCCTTTTTCCTTGGTGCGGGGGCCTATCGCCATCATGTGCCCGCCAGCGTCGATCATCTGATCCAGCGGGGCGAGTTTCTGACGGCCTATACGCCCTATCAGCCGGAAATCGCGCAAGGCACGCTTCAGGTGCTGTTCGAATTCCAGACGCAGGTGGCGCGCCTGCTGGGCTGCGACGTCGCCAATGCATCCATGTATGACGGCTCGACCGCCTGCTGGGAAGCCATCGGCATGGCCCGCCGCATTACCAAGCGCGGCAAGGCGCTGCTGTCGTCCGGCCTGCATCCGCATTATGTGTCGGTGGCAAAGACGATGGCGAAATTCACCGGCGACGCTCTGGTCCACGAAGCTCCGAAGCTGGACGCGGCCACCGACATCGATGCGCTGGTCGCCAGCATCGACAAGGATACGAGCTGCGTCGTGGTTCAATATCCTGACATACTCGGCCGCATTGCCGACCTGACGCCACTCGCCAACGCCGCCCATGAAGCGGGCGCGCTGCTGGTCGCGGTAGTGACTGAGCCGGTGGCGCTGGGCGCCATTGCCGCGCCCGGCCATATGGGCGCGGATATCGTGGTAGGCGAAGGACAGTCGCTGGGCGTCGGCTTGCAATTTGGTGGCCCTTATCTCGGCCTGTTCGGCTGCAAACAGAAATATGTCCGCCAGATGCCTGGACGCCTCTGCGGTGAGACGGTTGACGCTGCGGGGCAACGCGGTTTCGTGTTGACGCTTTCTACGCGCGAACAGCACATCCGCCGCGAAAAGGCGACCTCCAATATCTGCACCAATTCGGGCCTTTGCGCGCTGGCGTTCAGCATTCACATGACGCTGCTGGGCGAAAAAGGCTTGCGTGAGCTTGCCACCCTCAATCATGCGCTGGCCGTGGAGGCCGCCGACCGCCTTGCAAAAGTGCCCGGCGTGCGCTTGCTCAACGATGCCTTCTTCAACGAATTCACGCTGATCCTGTCGAAGGATGCGCGCGACGTTGTCCGCAATCTTGCCGACAGAGGCGTGCTGGGCGGCGTGTCGCTGGGCCGCTTGTTCCCGGATGCTGCCGACATTGGCAACGGTCTGGTCGTCGCGGTCACAGAAACGGTGACGGCGGAGGATGTCGAAACATTCGCCAAGGCGCTGGAGGAGGAACTGGCATGACCATGCTCAAGGAAGGCCGTCCCACCGCGCCGCAGGCTGTCGCGGAAGAACATGTGGCTCCAGCAACGGCCACCGGTAACCGCGCGCTGATGCTGGAAGAGCCACTGATCTTCGAGATCGGATCGGCAGACACGACCGGCGTCGATTTCGCCGAAGTGCCCAAGGTGAAGAGCCGTTTCGGCAATCTCGCCCGAAAGGACGCCATCGGCCTGCCGGGCCTGTCGGAACAGGAGACGGTGCGTCACTATACGCGCCTCAGCCGTCAGAATTACGCGATTGACCTTGGTCTGTTCCCGCTTGGCTCCTGCACGATGAAGCATAATCCGCGCCTCAATGAAAAGGTCGCGCGGATGCCGGGGTTCGCCGATCTCCACCCGCTTGCGCCTCAATCGACGGTGCAGGGCGCGCTGGCGGTGATCCATGAACTCGCGCAATGGCTTGTCACCCTGACCGGAATGCACAGCGTTGCCATGAGCCCTAAGGCGGGCGCGCATGGAGAGCTCTGCGGCCTGCTTGCCATCCGCGCCGCTCTGGAGGCACGCGGCGACGCTCGCTCGGTCGTGCTGGTGCCTGAAAGCGCGCATGGCACCAATCCCGCGACCGCTGCCTTCTGCGGCTATAAGGTGGAGGATATTCCCGCGACGCCGGATGGCCGCGTCGATCTGGAAGCGCTCAAGTCCCGCCTCGGCCCGGATGTGGCGGCGGTGATGATTACGAACCCCAATACCTGTGGTCTGTTCGAGCGCGACATGAAGACGATCTCCGACGCGGTTCATGCGGCCGGAGCCTTTGTTTATTGCGACGGCGCCAACTTCAACGCCATCGTCGGTCGGGTTCGTCCCGGCGACCTTGGCGTCGATGCAATGCACATCAACCTGCACAAGACCTTCTCCACGCCCCATGGCGGCGGTGGCCCCGGTTCCGGTCCGGTGGTGCTGTCACAGGCGCTTGCGCCCTTCGCGCCATTGCCTTTCGTCGAAAAACAGGGTGACCGCTTCGTGCTGGTAGAGGAAGAATCGGTCGAGGATCATCATGGCGGCAGCTTTGGCCGCATGGTCGCTTTCCATGGCCAGATGGGCATGTTCACCCGCGCGCTCGCCTATATCCTGAGCCATGGCGCAGACGGCCTGCGTCAGGTGTCGGGCGATGCGGTGCTGAACGCCAACTACATCCTACGCAGCTTGTCAGACGTGCTGGACGCCCCCTTTGGCGGCAGCGGGCCCTGCATGCACGAGGCCCTGTTCAGTGACAAGGGACTGGCGGAAGGTTTCACCACGCTCGACATCGCCAAGGGGCTGATCGACGAAGGCTTCCATCCGATGACCATGTATTTCCCGCTGGTCGTCCACGGCGCGATGCTGGTTGAGCCGACCGAAACCGAAAGCAAGGCGGCGCTTGACCAGTTCATCATGGCGCTGCGTAGTCTGGCTGAACGGGCCAAGGCCGGGGATGAGGCGCTGAAGGGCGCGCCTTATCATGCTCCGCGCCGCCGTCTGGACGAAACGCTGGCCGCACGCAAGCCGGTGTTGGTCTGGACCGAACCGGAACTGGCGGAAGCCGCTGAATGATGAAGGAGCCAGAGCCTTGGACACCCAACTCTGGCGCTTCTGCAAAAGGCATGCGCCACGCGCCGGCAGCAGTTCGCAACCGCGATGCCATCCTGGCAGTGCTGCGTGAGGCACTTCCTTCGTCCGGCCTTGTGCTGGAGATAGCAAGCGGGAGTGGCGAACATGCCATTCATTTCGCCGCCGCTCTGCCGGAGCTGAATTGGCAGCCAACCGATTTCGATCCTGACGCCCTGGCCTCTATAGCCGCACGACAGGTGCAAGCGGCATTGCCCAATCTTAGCGCACCGCTTCTGCTGGATGCTATGGCGCAAGAGTGGCCCATTGCTCATGCTGACGCGTTGCTCTGCATCAATATGATTCACATCAGCCCTTGGGAAGCGACCCTGGGCTTGCTGCGTGGGAGTGGGGCGGTTCTGCGCGCTGGTGGTCTACTTTATCTTTATGGTCCCTATATCCGCTCACAGATAGAAACCGCTCCCAGTAATCTGGCCTTCGATGCTTCGCTCAAGGCTCGCGATCCTGACTGGGGGGTGCGGCGGCTGGAGGACGTAGTGGAAGCGGCCCGGATGCAGGGACTGGTGCTCGACAGCATTGTGGAAATGCCGGCCAATAATCTGTCTTTGCTACTGCGTAGACGTTAAGGAGGGCAACGATGCCCCACCGTCTGCGCTCCCTTGTTGCTCAAGAACTTGCCATGTCCGTCGATTCTCGTGCGGCCGCTATGGCGGGGGCTCTTGCGGCGCGCTATCCCGATGCGGCGCGTGCGGTGCTCTTTTATGGTTCGTGCCTGCGGGAAGAGAATCTCGACGGGCTGATGCTCGACTTCTATCTGATCGTGTCTGACTATCGCGCTGCTTATGGCCAAAAATGGCTGGCCACCGCCAATCGCCTGATTCCGCCCAATGTATTCCCTTTCGAACATGGGGGCTTGATCGCCAAATATGCGGTCCTGTCGGAGGCCGATTTCGCGCGTCTTTGCGGTGTTGAAGCGGATAATGTGTCGGTCTGGGCGCGATTTGCCCAGCCATCGCGGTTGCTCTGGGCCGCGGACGATCTTGCCCGGCAAGGCGCTATCGCCGCCATAGCCTCGGCCGCGCCGACGCTGCTGGAATTGACCATGCCGATGATGCCTTCATCGACTGCACATAGCGTTTTGGAGCTATGGAAAACCGGTTTTACGCTCACCTATAATGCCGAACTGCGGGCGGAGCGAAAAGGTCGTTCCTTCTCCATCGTGGATGGCGACCCGGACCGTTATGAACGTTTTGGTGCCGCCGCTCTTGGAGAAATCGCGCGGTTACGGGATGTTGGGGCGAAAGGCGAAGTGCCGCATGCTCTATCGCCCGATCAGGCGGCGCGGCGCTGGCGGCAATTGCAGCGGCGGGGGAAATGGCTGTCGGTTATCCGCCTTGCCAAGGCCAGCTTCACCTATGCGGGCGGGATCGACTATCTCGCCTGGAAGATAAATCGCCACGCGGGCACAAGCATTGAGATCAAGCCATGGCAGCGCCGCTGGCCGTTGATCGGTGCGCTCACTCTGCTGCCGCGGCTGTTCCGGGGTGGCGCGATCCGTTGAGGGCGTTGGATAGTGACACTGACAGGGCGGCGAGCGTGTAGGGTTTGCGTAACACCTCATATCCCGCGAAATCGGTGCTTTCCGCAGTATCGCCAGCATATCCGGTCACGAACAGCACCGGCAGATGCGTATAGGCGCTGGGCAGGGATCGCACCAGTTCGGGACCGGTCATGCCCGGCATCAGTACATCCGTCAGAATGAGGCCAATGTCGCGATTGGCCGCCAGCAGTTTCACGGCCTTGTCAGGATGATCGCAGGCGAGCGGCAAGTGGCCCAGTTCCGAAAGGGCTGCCATCGTCTGATTGAGGACACGCGAATCATCTTCCACCACCAGGATGCGCGTCGGCGGATGCAAAGTGGGTTCATGTTCCATGTCCTGCACGATGTCGGGCGCATCCGTCTTAGCGATAATGCGGCGGGGCAGGTGGATGTGCACGCTGGTTCCCTCGCCCTCTTTCGATTCTATGCGGATCTCACCCTCGCTTTGCCGCACGAAGCCGAAAATCTGGCTGAGGCCCAGGCCCGTACCTTTGCCGACGGGCTTGGTCGTGAAGAATGGTTCGAACACACGGGCCAATATGTCCGGAGACATGCCGCAACCGTCGTCCGTCACCGTCAATGTGACATATTCCCCCGCCGGACATTCCCCCACCTCATGCTCGGAAAGCTGGCTCTGGCCCGTTTCGATCGTGAGCTTGCCGCGTCCGTCCATGGCATCGCGCGCGTTGACGCACAGGTTCAGAATCGCGTTTTCCATCTGCTGCTGATCGACGAAGATGCGCCAGCCCTGGGCGTGATGATGGAAAGTCACGATGATCTGATCGCCTATTGTGCGGTCGATCAATTCTTCCATGTCGGCCAAAAGCGTGTCCGGGTCCAGTGCGCTCGGCAATAGCGGCTCTGACCGGGCAAAGGCCAGCAGACGACGCGTCAGCGCGGCGGCGCGGTGGGCGCCTTCCATGGCATTGGCCAAATGGCGGGAGGCTTCCTCCGGTTTCAGCCTCAACTTGCGCTTGGCCAGTTCCAGCCCGCCGACCACCACCGCCAACATGTTGTTGAAATCATGAGCGATCCCGCCGGTCAACTGGCCGATCGCATCCATCTTCTGCATCTGGCGCAGATTCTCCTCGACGGCGGCGCGCTCAGCGGTTTCCTTCTTCAATTGCTCATAGGCTTCGGACAATTCGATAGTCCGCGTGGCGACTGCCGCCTCCAGCCGGTCGGCCCTGTCGGTTTCCACTTCGGCCAGTCGCCGTGCGTTGCGTCGCTCGGTATAAGCGGCATTGGCCAACCACACCGCGCAGAGCACGCTCACCAACAGCGCCAATCCCAATAGCCGATAGGTGCGGCTGACCCAGGCACTGCGGTCGCCGGCAAGGCTCACGGCGAGGCTGCGCTCCGCCAGGCGCTTATTCTCTGCCTGTATCACGCTGTCCAGCAAGGTGGTGATCCGCCGCAGATCCTCCGATTTGCCCGCTTGGTGGAATTGGGCCAGCGCTCCCATTTTCTGGTCATATGTGGTGCGTAGGCCGATCTGGCTCAGCGTCTTGCCGCGGGCGATGAAGGCTTGTTGCAATTGCTGGACATTGTCGCGTTGCCAGCCGGAATCCCGGGTGGCGTAGGCCAGCGACTTGATCTGGCTGGCGGCTGTTCGCCATTGATCCTGGAATAAGCGGCCCGTGTCGGGGTCCATGCTGATGACATAGCGCGCCAACGTCACTTCGGCGCGAGCGGTCGTCGCCTGAAACGTGCGGACCAGCGTGATGACCTCGTAGCTTTTCTGCTGTTCTTCCAGCGCCCGGGCATGATCGCGCGATGCGCTGCTGGCGCCGTAAAGCATGGCGCCCAAGGCTCCCACAAGGAGAATGGCCAGCACCGGAGCAAAGGCGCGCCGAAGGAGCGACCGCCAGCCAGTGCTTTCCTCTTCCATGAAATCGCCTTGGGCCATGGGCTGTTACACTAACCAAACGATGTTGTGCGCGAAACAGCAACGATTAAAAGTTGCAGGCAAAACTGCGATTTTGTCGCGCGTAAGGCTCGTCTGGCCGTGAATTTGCGGATTTGAATCGATCAGCCGATAGCGCCGACGGTCCGTCCGGCCACTTCGAACATGCCGATGATCTGTTCGACCTGTTCATCGCTATGCTCCGCGCAAAGCGAACAGCGCAGCAGGAATGTGCCCGCCGGGGTCGCCGGGGGGCGGGCCATGTTGACGTAAAGGCCCAGTTCCAGCAGCGCCTGCCATATGGCGACGGCTTGAGTCTGATCGGTCAGGATGACGGCAATGATCGCCGATTGCGGTTCCTTCGTCCCCAGCGTGAAACCGAGGTCGGTGAGGCCCTTGTGCAGCCGCCGGCTGTTTTTCCACAGATGCGCCCGCTTTTCGCTTGCGTGCATCAACTTGCGGATGCTGGTCGCGGCGGTGGCGACAACGCTGGGCGGCAGCGAGGCGGTGAATACATAGGGGCGGCAGACCAGCCGCATTACCTCGAACTTGGGGTGGTTGGAGACGCAGAAGCCACCCACCGTGCCGACCGATTTGGAGAAGGTGCCGACGACGAAGTCCACGTCCTTCTCGACACCCTGCTCTTCATAGACGCCGCGGCCATTGGGACCGAAAAAGCCCATGCCATGGGCTTCGTCGACAAGGATCATGCAATTGGGATGTTTACGGACAGCGGCCACCATGTCGGGCAGGGGCGCAATGTCGCCCAGCATCGAATAGACACCCTCCAGCACGACGAGCTTCAGCGCATCGGTGGGCAGGCGGCCAAGGCGCTTGTCCAGATCCTCGACGCTATTGTGGCGGAAGCGGACGACCTCCGCGTCGCCCAGGAAACAACCATCATAGATGGACGCATGGCTGTCCGCGTCCAGCACCACATAGTCGCCCTTGCCCGCCAGCGTCGAAATCATGCCCAGATTGGCCTGATAGCCGGTCGAAAAGACCATGGCGGAAGAGGTGCCGTAAAATTCCTTCAGCGCATCCTCGACTTCCTTATGCCCCTGGTAGGTGCCGTTCAGAACGCGGCTGCCCGTCGTGCCCGCGCCGAACTCGTCGAGCGCCTTCTTGCCCGCAGCCACCACGTCCGGATCGAAAGTCATGCCCATATAGTTATAGGTGCCGAGCAGGATAGTTTCCTTGCCCTTGATGATCGCGCGGGTGGGGGACAGAACCTGGTCCATGACGATGGCGAAGGGGTCGCGCACGCCCGTCGCCAACAGCGCCTCACGCTCGGCGATCAGGGGATCGAATTTGGAAAACAGGTCGCGCGAATTTTGCGTGGCGGTGGCTTCGGTCATCTTGATTTATCCCAATATCCGTGCGTCCTGGCGGGGCAGAACCTGTCACGCGCGCCTGAACGAACGCCCCGCGCGAATGGGGCGGAAGGTCAGCCCTTCAGTTTCGCCACGGCATCCACCAACTGGCCGATGGTTTCGATTTCCGCCTGCATGTTCATGGTGATGATGATGTCGAATTCATCCTCGATCGCGGCGACGAAGTCCATCACCGTCAGGCTGTCCCATTCCAGGTCGCCCGCGAAGGTGGTGGCTTCGCTCAGCTCCACGCCCTTTTTGTTGAAAGGAACGATTTGCGCGGTAACGCTGTCGAAAATCTGCTGGCGATCCGTCATTATCTCTTCAATCCATGGGGAAGCAAAGCTCGCTTCTGGCAAGGGAATAAGGCGTCAATCGGGCAGCATCTGGCCCGAAAAACTCCATCAGACCATAAGATCAGCGGAAATTATCGGCGTAAGCCTGAATTTTCAGCGATTTTGGTGCGGTCTGGATGACCGTATACGCAATGCCTTCCCGCTCGGCATAGGCGCGCGCTGCCTCCTCGGAAGGAAAAGTCAGCTTGAGTTGCTGCTTCATGTCGCCCGATCCGGCCCAGCCGGTCAGCGGATCGGGCTTCTTCGCTTCGGCGGGAGCATATTCCAGCACCCATTTATGGGTCAGCGCCTTGCCGGATTGCAGGGCGTTCTTCTGGATCTGGTAAATGCGCGCGCTCATCGCGTGAAAGACTCCGTGAAATCGTGCAGCCGCGTTGCACCAGCGGACAGGCGTTCGTCAAGACTTGGCGTCAAGACTTGGCGTCAAGGCTTGGCACGGGCATCGGAGCGTTTCGTCCGCAACGTCGCCGCCGCGCCAGCCGGATCTTCGGGCCAGGGATGCCTAGGATAGCGCCCGCGCATTTCCTTGGCCACCGCATTCCAGCTTCCAGCCCAGAAGCCGGGCAGGTCGCGCGTCGTCTGGATCGGACGGCCCGCAGGGGAGGTGAGGGAGAGGACAAGCGGAATATGCTGACTTCCCACCACAGGATGCTCGGTCAGGCCGAACAGAGCCTGCGCGCGTAGTTCCACGCGCGGTCCACCCTCGGCCGCATAATCGATTTCATGGCTGCTCCCGGCGGGCGAGCGAAATTCGGGCGGTGCGAGCCGGTCGACCTGCTGCTTTCCATCCCAGCCGATCAACCCTTCCAGCACGCCCGAAAGTTGCGATCTGTCGATATCGGACAAGCGCCGCCTGCCCGTGAGCAATGGCGGTAGCCATTCGTCCAGCGTTGCGATGAGCGTTTCGTCCGACAAGACTTCGACACCCGCGAAATCCGCCCGTATCCTTAATGATCGCGCTGCTTCCGACCATGGCAGCAGATCCAGCCCGCCTTGTCGAACTCCCTCCAGCAGCGCCGCGGCCACTGCATCCGGCTCGGGCAGATCGTCAAAGCCGGAAGAAATCCGCACCGCGCCCAGCCGCCGCTCGCGCAGGGCTTCGACCCCGCCCGTATCCGACCGAAAGCGCACGGTCCTATGTTCCGCGATCCTGTCGCCGAACAAGGCCAGCACATCCGCTTCGCTCAGGGGCGCGGCGGAGATGATCCGCGCGCCCGCCGCGCCACCCTGAACCGCGCCAACTGCCAGCCAATCCTCACGCGTGAGTGGCGACAAGGGATCGAGCCGGAAGCCGCGTCCGCCCACGCTCGCCCAATCCGCGCCATCGGCGGAGCGCCGCTTCGCCACCCGGTCGGGAAAGGCGAGCGCAAGGCAGAGGCCGACTGCATGCTCCCCCTTGCCATTTGCGGGACGGGCCTGGGCTGCAACAAGCCGTGCCCACCGTTTCGCCATCGTTCGCGCGGCATCCGCGCGCTTGCCGTTCTCGCGCTGCCAGCGCGTGCGCCGATGCGACAGGTCGATATCCTGACCGCCAACGCCTCGCTCACCCAGCAGCACCGCGACGTCAGCGGCAACATCGGCCAAGCCCCTATCACCCGCGCGCACCAGCATATGTCCGATACGCGGTTCGACCGGCAGTCGGGCAAGCGCCTTGCCGTGCGCCGTAATTCGCCCATCTGCGTCCAGCGCATCCAGCGCCGTCAGCCGCTTGCGCGCTTCCGCGATGGCGGCAACAGGCGGGGAATCCAGCCAGCGCAGCCCTGCTGGATCGCTCACGCCCCAAAGGGCACTGTCCAGTAGCAGGCTCGACAGATCGCTTTCCAATATCTCCGGCGGATCGAAGGGCGGCATTCCCGCCGTCGCCGCCGTTTCCCACAGCCGATAGGCGACGCCCGGCCGCTGGCGCGCCGCACGTCCGGCGCGCTGGATCGCCGCCGCCTGGCTGGCGCGCTCCGTCACGAGCCGCGTGACGCCTGCCGCCCGGTCATAGCGTGGCCGCCGCGCCAATCCCGAATCCACCACGATGCGAACGCCGTCGATGGTGAGGCTCGTTTCCGCGATGGAGGTTGCGAGAATGACCTTCCTTCGACCTTCTCGCGAAGGGCGTATCGCGGCGCGCTGGGCCGCCGGTTCCAGCGAGCCGTGCAATTTGTGGATTTCCACGCTCGCGCCTTCCAGCCGTTCCGCCGTTCGTTCGATTTCCGCGACGCCGGGAAGAAAGGCAAGCACATCGCCCTCCGCCTCCTCCGTCAGCGCCCGGCGGATGGCCGCTGCCATTTCGTCCTCGATCCGCTTTTCCGTCGATCGTCCGATATGCCGTAATTCGAGCGGTTGAATGCGCCCTTCGCTCTCGATCACCGGCGCACCATCCAGAAGCGCGGCAAAGCGCGCGCCGTCCAGGGTCGCCGACATCGGCATGATTCGCAGGTCCGGCCGCAGCGCGCCTTGCGCGTCCAGCGCCAGCGCCAGCCCGAAATCGCTGTCCAGGCTGCGCTCATGTACTTCGTCGAACAGCACCGCGGACACGCCGGACAGTTCGGGGTCGTCCTGAATCCGGCGCACGAAAATGCCTTCGGTCAGCACGAGGATGCGCGTCCGGGCAGACTGGCGGCTATCCATTCGCGTGGCATAGCCAACCGTTCCGCCCGGCTGCTCGCCCATCAGTTCGGCGATCCGCTCCGCTGCAGCCCGCGCTGCCAGCCTGCGGGGGGCGAGCAGCAGGATTTGCCCGTCACACCATGGCTCATCGAGCAGGGCGGGAGCCACCGCCGTCGTCTTGCCTGCGCCGGGCGGTGCGACCAGCACGGCATTACTCCCCGCGCGCAGGGCAGCGAGCAAGTCGGGCAGCACATCATGGATGGGCAGATCGGTCATTCTCGCCCTGTCGCGCCATTCCGCTTCCGGCGCAATGCTATCCGAAGAGATAGAGGTGGATCGGGTTCTTCGGGTCCAGCAGCATCTTCGCCGTCAGCGCCAGCGACATGACGATCAGCAGGGGCCGGATCAGCCGGCTGCCGAAGCGCATCGCCAGTCTCGCACCGATCTGCGCGCCCACGATATTGGCGACCGCCATCGCCAGTCCGACCATCCACAGCACATGGCCGCCCACCATCATGGTCAGCAAGCCCGCCAGATTGCTGGCGAAATTGGCTGCTTTGGCCTGCGCTGTTGACCTGAGCAGGCTGAGGCCGCCCAATGCCAGGAAGATCGTGGTATAAAAGGCCCCGGCACCCGGCCCGAAAAAACCGTCGTAAAATCCGATACCGCCGATCAGCAGGGAAAGCGCCGCTATACCGATGCGCTGATGCCGGTCGATCTCGCTGATTTTGGGCGAGAAAGTGAAATAGGCCGCGATGGCGATCAACAGCGCGGGCATCAATCCTGCCAGGATCGACGGGCTGACTCTCTGCACCAGCCATGCGCCGCCCACCGATCCGGCAAAGGCCGCGATGATCGGCCAGCGGTAGGTTTTGAGGTCCATATGCCCCGCCCGCGCATAGGCGATGCAGGCCCCGAATGTGCCAAGGGAGGATTGCAGCTTGTTGGTTGCCACTGCGCCGACCGGCGGCACGCCCGCCGCCATCAACGCGGGCAGGGTGATGAGACCTCCGCCGCCAGCCATGGAATCGATCACCCCCGCCATGAAGCCGGCGATCATCAGAAAGGCGATGATTTCAGGAGACAGGATCATCGGTTCCGCCCGTGAGCGTCAACGATGCTGGACAGGGAATCAGTATGCACGCGCGATGGCGAATTCCACTGCTTCCACCAGCGCCGCCTTGGCCTTGCCGCCGTCGAACATGCCCAGTGCGTCGATGGCACGCTGCCCATAATGGCGAGCGCGGGCCAGCGTATCGTCGATCGCGCCCGTCTCGCGCAGCAGCCGCGTCGCATGGGCCAGATCTTCATCGGCGATCCGGTGCCCGGCGATGGCGGCTTTCCAGAAGGCGCGATCTTCTTCCGAACCCCGCGCATAAGCGAGGATCACCGGGAGTGTCACCTTGCCGTCGCGGAAGTCATCTCCTGCATCCTTGCCCATGGTCGCGCCATCCGATTCGTAGTCGATGGCGTCGTCGATCAGTTGAAATGCGATGCCGAGGTTGCGGCCATAGACGTCCAGCGCCTGTTCCTCCGCCTCGTCACGTCCGGCGACCACGGCGGAGATGCGGCAGGCAGCGGCGAACAAGGCGGCGGTCTTGGCGACGATGATATCGAGATACTGCTCTTCGCTCGTGTCGATCTTGCGTTGGGCGGTGAGCTGGTTGACCTCGCCTTCCGCGATCACCGCGGAAGCGCCCGACAGGATCTTCAGCACCTTGAGCGATTCGGCCTCGACCATCAGTTCGAAGGAGCGGGAGAAGAGGAAATCGCCCACCAGCACGCTGGCGCTGTTGCCCCAGATGATGTTGGCGGTCTTGCGGCCACGGCGCAGCCCCGACCCGTCGACCACATCGTCATGCAGCAGCGTGGCGGTGTGGATGAACTCGACCGCGGCGGCGAGTTTGTAATGGCGCGATCCGGCGTAACCCACCAGTTCGGCGCAGGCGAGCGTCAGCATCGGCCGCATCCGCTTGCCCCCGCCCGCGATCAGATGGCCCGCCAGTTCGGGGATCAGCGGGATACGCGACTGCATCCGATCCAGGATGACGGCGTTCACCTGATTCATCCCATCCGCCACCAGAGCCATCATGGGCGCGAGCGAAGGCGCGCTGCCGGTGCGGCCGATAGGGTGGACATTGCCTGTGACAGGGCCTGTGGCGGGTGCGGTCATGACAGGGGCCATGTGGCGGCGCAAAATGCTAAAGGCAAGCGGGAATAGCTTGCCTCACGATGCGTTAGGCGCAAAAAGCGCCCGAAGAACGGAGGAACTGCGTGGACGAGACATTGAAGCGGTATCGCGAAAGCATCGACAATATCGATGCGGCTCTGGTGTTCATGCTGGCCGAACGCTTCAAGATCACCCAGGCCGTGGGCCGTTACAAGGCGGAGCACAAGCTGCCTCCCGCCGATCCGGGTCGCGAAGACAGCCAGATCGCCCGTTTGCGGCAATTGGCGCTGGATGCTCATCTGGACCCCGACTTCACCGAGAAATTTCTGCGTTTCATCATCGATGAAGTCATCCGCCATCACGAACAACTGCGCGAGCAATAAGCCGTTCAGGCCGGTTCGACGACATCGCCCGCGCGCGGCTTGCCCCGGGATCGGCCCAGCAGAACCCCACCCAGCGCCAGCGCGAATCCGCCAAGCTGCACCGGGCCTAGCTTTTCTCCGAAAATCAGCCAGGCTTCGACGGCGGCCAGCGGCGGCACGAGCAGCAGCAGCATCGACATCCTCGTCGGTCCTTGATGCCGCACAAGCCATACCAGCAGCGACAGCCCCGCCGCCGACAGGCCCAGCACCGACCAGCCGAGTCCTACCCAAAGCATCGCGCTATTGTCCCACCGCGCCTCGCCCATGAAAAGGGCTGCTGCGATGGCGACCAGCGCGCCGCCTCCATTCTGGACCGCACCTGAAATCGCAATGCCATCCCCCGCGATGGCGCCCCGCTGGATCAGGGTGCCGGCCGCCATGCCCATGATGGCAAGCAGAGCGGCAACGGCGGGCAGGATGGCGATCGAACCCGTGCCGGATCGCTCGATCGCGGGCGCCAGCACGCAACCTACGCCGACGATGGCGACGCCAAGCCCCGTCCATGCGCGCGCGGGCAGATGTTCATGGAGGAAGATGACGCTGGCCACCGCGACCATCAGCGGTTGAAGCGCGCCCAGCAGCGCCATGATCCCGGCCGGCATCCCATGATCGACCGCCCACCAGCTCAGCGTCAGATATACTCCGTGCAGCATCGCGCCCGCCGCCAGATGCAGCGCCAGCCTTTTCCCGCGGGGCAGGGCCTGCCGCGCGCAAAGCGCCGCCGCGCCGAGCACCAGCGTCACCAGCGCCAACCGCACCGCCAGCACCAGTTCGGGCGAGCCATGCGGCACCACGGCGCGCGCGACGATGAAGCCGGTGGACCAGATCAGGACGAAAAGGGCGGAGGCAAGGAAGGCCAGCATGGGCCAGCGCCTTTGGCCCACCCGCACCTTTATGTCGAGGGCCGTTCGGCTATTCCCTGCCCGCTCGGATCGCCGCTCCCCCGGCAAAGGGCGTGACCGCCACCAGCAAAAGCGAAGCCGCACCCAGGAATTTGAAAGCCGCGCCGCTGCCGTCGCTCAGCGTCCCCGCGCCAAAGATCAGCAGCGGCACGGCCAGCGGCAAGGCCAGCAGCCCGGCCAGTGCTCCGCTGGACCGTAATCCAGCGGTGAGGGTCGCGACCAGCAAACCCAACGCCGCGAGCGCGGGCGTCCCGATCAGGAGGCCTGCTTCCAGCAGGATGATCGCTTCGGCGTCCAGTTTCAGCAGGGCGGCGGCAGGCAGCGTCGCTATCATCAGCGGCGGCCCGAAACCCAGCCAATGCGCGATCAGCCGCGCCAGGACGATCATCTCCTCCCCGATGCCGCGCAGGGCGATCTGGTCCAGCACGCCCGAATCGCGATCAGGCGTCACCAGACGATCTACAGGCAGCAGACTGGCCAGCAACGCCGCAATCCACAACATGCCCCCGCCTGTTCGCCGGAGCAGCGGTGCGTCAGGACCAACAGCAAAGGGATAGAGGCTCGCCACCAGCAAGAGGAAGGCGACCGGCAGCCACAGCCCCGCCGAGCGCCATGCCTGCCCCAGATCGCGGCGGGCCAGCAGCCACATTATCCTCATGCGTCTTCTGCCTCCGCCGCATAAGCGCGCAGGTCGATCCGTGCATGATCCGCAATCGGCAGCGGCTGATGCGACGCAGCCAGAATAATGCCGCCCATGGCCAGATGACAGGATATCGCTGCGCCGAGCAAATCCAGCGATGCATCGTCCAGCCCGTTGCCCGGCTCGTCCAGCAGCCATATCGCCGCGTCTGAAGCGATCACACGCGCCATCATCGCGCGCTTGCGCTGCCCGGTGGAGAGCATCCGCACCGGCACCTCCGCGAGCGGCAGGAGCGCCATGGCGTCCAGTGCGCGCTCCAATGTTCCGTCAACCACTCCGTCCAGCCGTGCCCAGAAACCCAGTGCCTTCAGCAATGGCCGCTCGCTATCCAGCGCCAGCCGCTCGTCGGTCAGGGCTATGCCGCCGCGCATGTCCACTCTCCCGGCAAAGGCGGGCAGGAGGCCCGCGCAAATCCGCAACAGGCTGGACTTGCCCACGCCATTGGGGCCGGTGAGCAGCGCACTGCCGCCCGCTTGCAGATCGAGCGTGACATGCCGGAACAGCATCCGTCCGCCGCGCATACAGGCTACATCCGACAGGCGCAGCACCGCGTTCCTCATGGCGCAACCATGTCTTCCAGTACGTGCATGTCGAGGTCGGACAGGCCGAAATGATGGCCGATCTCATGCACTACGACATGGGTGATAAGCGCATCCAGAGCGACGCCGGTTTCCACCCATTCGTCCAGCAGCGGTCGGCGGAAAAGATGGACGGTCGGCGGCGTATCCCCGGTCTGCGCTTCATGGCCCACCGGTCGTCCGGTATAAAGGCCGGTAAGGCCAAAGGGATCGTCGATCTCCATCTCCTTCAGCACCTGTTCGTCGGCGAAATCCTCGACGAACAGGATTACATTGGACAAATGCGCGGCGAACGGATCGGGCAGGCGGTTCAAGGCCTGGAGCGCCAGCGTTTCGATATCTTCTTTCGTCGGCGCGAAACGCTGTGGTTGACGGGTGTCGGACATGGCTGCGACATAAGCCAAAGCAGATTGTGAGGATAGTCAAATGGTTGATAAACTGGACGGAGAAGCGCGGGCGCTGGCGCTGGCAGGACTTCCCGACTGGACGACGATTGGCGAACCTGACGGCATTCGCCGCCGCTTCGCCTTTACCGATTTCAACGAAGCCTTTGGTTTCATGACGCGCGTGGCGTTGCTGGCGGACAAGGCGGATCATCATCCTGAATGGTCGAACGTCTATAATCGCGTGGACATCACGCTGACCACGCACGATGCGGGCGGCCTGTCCCAGCGCGATATTGCCATGGCAACCGCCATCGATGCGCTATTGGCCGCGCGTTAGATTATTTGCCTATATATTTGCTGTTGCCCGTGCCGCTTTCGATCCGGTCCTCATAGCCGGAAAGGGCGGCGGTCACCGTGGCGTTGCTCGCATAGCGCATACGCAGCGCAGCCAGCCGGCCGTCGGTGCCGGAACACAGTTCTGCGATATTTTCCTCCAGATAAGCGCGCCGATCCGCATCATAGGGTTCCTCGCCCCGGAAATGGTCGCAACTGTCCCGTTCGACCATGAAGTTCGTCACCTCCTGGGGAAAGGGCGCAAGCTGCCCCGCTTGCCCCGAGGGCGGCAGGTCGAGCGGACGGTAAGGCGATGGCGGGGTGACGGCCATTTCCTGACTGTCCGGCAATTTGGCTTGCAGCGGCCCTTCCGCTTCGGCGGGCGCGATGACCTTGTTGGGCGGCAAGTCCTTTATCCTGACGGCAGGAGGTGGGACTGTCTCCCCGGCTATGGGTGGGGGCGGCGTAACTGCAGGCAACTCGCTCGTGGCTTCGCCATGTTGCGTCTGATCGGTGTTGGCGGAACGCTCTTCCGACGATGATGAACAACCGCCGACAAGGGCCAGCAGGATCGTTGCAATCAGTGTCGCGCGGATGCTCATCCGATCTCCTCTCGCAGGCTGGCGATCAGATCCGCGATGTGCGGCAACCGCTCCTCCTCCTGGTCCAGGATCGCCAGAAACGCTTCCCGCCTATAGTCATGCAGCCGCTCGGGCGAAAGGCGGCTTGCTGCGGGTATGGCGGAAATCGCGATATCCAGCAGCCGTTCCACCCCGTGCAGCCGTCCCCAAAGATAGTCGTTCTCTCGATAGGCGCGGCTGAAGAAAGCGCCGAAATTGTTGAATTCTATGCCTTTCAGCGTGGCTTCAGCACCGCCTGACCGGATGGCGCCGCAATCTTCGGGCGAAATGCGATCGACCTTGATCGGATCATATTCATCGGCGGTTTCGCCCTGCAAGAGCGGCAGTGTGGCAATGTCGTAGAAGGGGAAGCCCAGATAGGCGAGCAGCATGATGCGCCGCTCTTTCTTCGGCAAGCCAGCCAGCGCATCGGCCAACATTCTGTCGGCGGCGTCGTCCCGTGCCCTCAGGTCGCGTTCCTGCGCGATGGCGGCCAAGGCGGCGGCGGCGTCGGTCGGCACCTCACGCGCTGCGGCGCGAACGGTTTCCGCGTGGAAATCGGCTTCTTCGCACTCCGAATAATGGGCCAGCGCCTGATAGATGGCGTTGCGCAGCTTTTCGATCGCCGCCTCCTCGGCCGCGTTTTCGATCTCCAGAGCCTCCGTCAGCCGCCGTGCCAGAAAACGCAGCCGCCGCACGCGGAAAGCCAGGTCATGGGTGCGGAAAAACAGCACCGGCGCGGAAGATGGCCCTGCATCCTCGGTCAGCTTGTCCGCGCCGGTGGCGCGCACTTCCGCCCAGATCGCCTGACGATAGTTTTCGTGCATCATCGGACTGTCCTCCCCGCTCAGGCGGAACAGTAGTTCCGCGAGCGATTCGACGATTCCCGATAGCTTGAGGTGCCCGTAAGCCGGAAAGGCGAACCCGGCCGAACTCGCCGCCCGCTGCTGCGCCTTGGCGCGCCAGGTGGACAGCCGCGCAGGCGTGGGCCGGTCCAGAAAAAGCATCCCGCCAATGGCGCTTTCCACTTCCGCCTCGATGCCGGGGCGCAGCGCGTGCAATATCCGCACCATGCGCCGGACGCGAGAGGAATGGTGGTCGATCGCTTCCAGATTGTCGCGGATCGGCTGTTCGCGCGGAATGTCGCTCAGCGCCCCGAAAATGGTGCGAAAAAAGCCCGGCAACCGCGTGTCTCCGGGCATTTCCTCCTCCGCTTCCCCTTCGCGGTTCAGGCGGATGGAATGATGTCCCGGCTTGGGATCTATATAGACGAAACGGCGATCCACTTCCCGCCGGGAGGGCCGGTTGCTGAGCGCCCCTATGGCTTGCGCGAAGGGCGCGTTGGCAAGGACGGAGCCGTCGATCAGCACTGCGTCCTCTGCCACGCCCTGCGCCACATGCCGTGGCAAGGCCCGCGCCAGAAAGGCGTCGCGCGTGGGCCATGCGCGATGACGGCGTTTCAGCACCGCATCCAGTTCCCGCACGGTGAAGGGCGGGAAGGCTCCCGGAAAGCTCGCCGTCGCCCGCGCCGCAAAGACCAGTTCGGCGGCATCGGCAAAGGCCCGCCGTCCGTGCCCCTGCGCGCGGAAGCCGATGGAGAGGCGATGCTCCGTCTCGATCACCTGTGGCGGGCTGTTGAGCGTCAGGCTTTGCGGATGCCCTTCGAAATCGGTGACGGTGACGAACAGATCCAGCGGATGCCCGTTGGGCAACAGCGGCGGGCCGCCTCCCGTCGCTTCCATCGCGTCGAAGGCGTCGAGGATCATGCCGGAGAAGATCTCCCCGCCAAAGGGTGGCTCGAACCAGCGCGAACGGATGAAGCGGGACAATTTGCGCCGCACTTCCTCTCGCGTGTCGGGCGCGACCGTGCGCTCCACCGTATCGCCAGGCCGCCGTGCCGCCACCCACACCAGGGGCGTTGCCCAGAATTTCGTGATCGCCCGGGCGGGGCGGGCATCGGGAGCCAGCAACTGATCGACATCGGCATTTTCCAGCCACATGTCGGTCAGCGGCTCCAGCGACTGTCCCGTCTCGATCGCCTGCGCCAGAAAGATGCCGTTGATCCCGCCCGCGCTCGCCCCGGCAATGATGTCGGGCATGATCCGCAGCCTGATGCCGCTTTCCTGCTCCATGGCTTCCAGCAGGCGGCGATAGACGGCTTCGGTGCTGCCCTGGTGCGGCGTCCCGTCATGAAAACCCCGGCTCGCCCGCGCCAGCCGCCAGATCTCCTTGGTGATGCCGTGCATATATACGGCAAGGCTGATGCCGCCATAGCAGACCAGCGCCAGCCGGAGTTCCTTCTCCCTCATGCCTCATGGATCGCAGAGCGGACGAAGCTTGTCGAGGGGGCGTCAGTCAAGCCGGAACTCCGCCCAGATCGGCAGATGATCCGACGCCTTGCGCGCCGCCGCGCTTTCATGGACGCCGCTATCCGCCAGCTTCAGCCGCCCGCAATGCATGATCCGGTCGAGTCGCGCCACCGGCCGCCGCGCATGGAAACTCCGTCCGCAGGGCGCAAAATTATAGTGCCGCGCGAAGTCGGCCAGGCACCCCCGGTCCGCGCTCCATTCATTGAGGTCGCCCATCAGCACCGTGGGCATTGCCGCGCCCTGCGCCGCCGCGTGGATCATCGCTGAAGCCTGTCGCCGCCGCCACAGGCCCGACAGGTCCAGATGCATCCCGAACACGCGTATGGTCGCGCTGTTCAGCGTCACTTCCGCCATCGTTGCGCCGCGCGGTTCCAGGCAGGGGAGGTGAATCACATCATGCGCGCCAACCTCCGCACCCTTGCGGACGAGGATCGCATTACCGTGCCAGCCCATTGAGTCGGTCTGCACGTTGAGCGGCACAGCCTTATAGCCGCTCTGGCTGTCGAGCAGCAGCGGCGGGAGGGCCGCAGACCGCACGCCGAATCGCCTGTCGGCTTCCTGGAGCGCAATGATGTCGGCGTCGACTTCGTTCAGCACGTCGATCACTCGTTCTGGGATGCGGCGGCGGTCGGTGCCGATGGCCTTGCGGATATTGTAGCTGGCGATGCGAATGGACTTCATGGTGATGTAATGCGTCAGAAGCCCCTTCGTTTCCAAGGGGCAATGCAGCTTGCTCGCTCTTGAATTTCTGCATCCGGCCAGTTGCGGACAACCCACCTTCGTTCAGGGCGAATGGAGATAAGGGAATGTCCACCCTCCACCCAAAGGCGAAAATCCTAACCAAACCGCCAGCCGGGATTGTGTTCTATATATGTTCTGATATGCGTGGATCATGGCAAAGGCAAAGCGTAAATTCGTCTGTCAGCAATGCGGCACCATATCGGGCCGCTGGCAGGGCCAGTGCGACGATTGCGGGGAATGGAACAGCATTGTCGAGGAAGCGGCCGAAACCGTCTTTTCCGCGCGCCACGATCTTCAGACCGGAGGCAGGGGGATTTCCCTCGTCGGCCTGGACAGCACCGTTCAATTGCCCGACCGCACCAGTACCGGGATAGCCGAGTTCGACCGCGCATTGGGCGGCGGCATAGTCTCCGGTTCCGCCACGCTGATTGGTGGCGATCCGGGTATCGGCAAATCCACGCTTCTCCTGCAAGCCGCCGCCCGCATCGCTGCCCGCGGTCTGTCGGTCGCCTATATCAGCGGGGAGGAAGCCACCGATCAGGTTCGCCTGCGTGCCCAACGCCTCGGCCTTGGCACGGCGCCGGTGCAACTCGCCAGCGCCACCTCCGTCCGCGATATATTGACCACGTTGGGGGAAGGGGAGCCGCCTGCGCTGCTCGTCATCGATTCGATCCAGACGATGCACAGCGACCTGATCGAAGGTGCGCCCGGCACCGTCAGTCAGGTTCGGGCCTCGGCTCAGGAACTCATCCGCTTCGCCAAGCAGCGCGGCACCGCGCTTGTCATGGTGGGCCATGTGACCAAGGATGGCAGCATCGCCGGTCCCCGCGTCCTCGAACATATGGTCGACACGGTGCTGAGCTTCGAAGGCGAGCGAAGCCACCAATATCGCATCCTGCGCGCGATCAAGAACCGCTTCGGCGGCACAGATGAGATTGGGGTCTTCGCCATGGTGGCAGAGGGGTTGGAGGAAGTCGCCAACCCTTCTGCCTTGTTCCTCACCCACCGTGATGAAAGTGTGACGGGGGCAACGGTATTCCCCGCGCTGGAAGGGACGCGCCCCGTTCTGGTCGAAATCCAGGCGCTGGTCGTCCGCCTGTCGAGCGGCGCGACGCCTCGCCGCGCGGTGGTCGGTTGGGACAGCGGGCGGCTCGCCATGGTTCTCGCCGTGCTGGAGGCGCGCTGCGGTCTCAGCTTCTCCACCTGCGAAGTCTATCTGAACGTGGCGGGTGGCTATCGCCTGTCGGACCCGGCGGCTGATCTTGCCGTTGCCGCCGCGCTTATGTCCGCGCTCACCGAACGCCCGGTTCCCGCTGATGTCGTGCTGTTCGGTGAAGTGGCGCTTTCGGGCGAAATCCGTCCCGTCGCCCATGCGCCGCTGCGTCTGCGCGAATCGGCCAAGCTCGGCTTCAACCGCGCGTTCGTTCCTGCCGCCGCTGCCGATGGTGTGAAGGGCATTTCGGTCAGCGGTTATCGTGCTCTCTCACAGCTTGTTGACCAGATGCTCGGGCGCGGATAGCCAGCCATGCCATGAACGCCGTCGACATCCTCGTCCTCCTCGCCATCGGCGGTTGCGCCATTTTCGGTTTGATGCGCGGTTTCGTGCAGGAAACGCTCTCGCTGATTGCCTGGGTATTGGCGATCTTCGCCATCCGTTTGTTCCATGCTTCGGTTGCTGAACTGCTGACCCCGCTCATCGGTACGGAAAGCGGCGCGGCGATGCTGGCGTTGGTGCTGGTGTTCGGCGTGACCTTCGCGGCGGGAAAACTGCTCGCCCATGCCATCGGCAAGCGCACGCGCCAGTCGATCCTTGGTCCGGTCGACCGTGTGCTCGGTGGCGGCTTCGGCGCGATCAAGGGCCTGATCGGCGCGACCCTGTTCTTCCTCGCTTTCAGCCTTGTCTACGATACTTTCTACGGCAGCGGCGCGCGCCGCCCCGATTGGCTGTCTGACGCGCGCACCTATCCGCTGCTCAACGCGAGTGGACAGGCGATCAGCGAATTTGTCGCGGAACGACGCGCGCAGAAGCCTGCGGAACCGGCAGCGAATTAAGACGCAGATCCGGCGGGCGGCGGTTTTTGGCTAGGCTTTGCCGTTAAACAAGCCCGTGCTCCTGCCTTCGCGGATGCACGGCATATATGGGATCAGTGGTCAGTTCGCGAAGCCATCAAGGCGGACAAAAGCCGTCTCCTACAACCACCCCTTGACCCGATAAGCCTGCACCGTCGCCTTCAGTCCATCCTCGGTCGCTACCTCCGGCGACCACAGTGCCCTGGGCGGATGTTGCCCCATAGCGGCTACCCAGTCGGGGTGACAGAAATAGCGCACCCGGTCGGGCGTCAGCTTCGCGCCCTTGCCTCGGAAGAAACGGTCCATCCGCGCGCCCGCGCCCAGCAGCCATGCGGGTGTCGCCATGGTCCGCACCGTCCGCCCCAGCGCATGCCCGATTGCCTGCCCGAAATCCTGATGATCCCATCCCTGTGGCGTGCCGTCATCGACCTCATAGGTCTGCGCGAGGCTCATATCCGTCTCGCCCGTCAGCGTCAGCAGCAGCCGCGCCAGATCGCTGACCTCGATCACTGAAAGCCGCCCGCCCGGTGGCAGCAGCATCACGCCCCGCTTCGCCATGCGGAACAGTTCCAGCATCTCCTGGTCGCCCGGTCCGTAAATAGCGGGCGGGCGCACGATGGTCCAATCCAGCCCGCTGGCTTTCACATGCCGCTCGGCCAGTTCCTTGGACCAGCCATAGTCCGACAGCCCCGGCTCGCGCGCGGCCAGCGAAGATACATGCACCAGCCGCCTGACACCGCGCTTTCGCATGGCATCGACCACCGCTATCGTCCCGCGCGCATTGCCGACCTCAAAGCTGTCGCGGTCCGGCGCATTCACCACGCCTGCAATATGAATCACCGCGTCCACGTCGCGCACCAGCGTATCCAGCGCGGCGGCATCGTCCAGCGACCCTGGCACCCATTTAAGCCGTGCGCGCGGCGGTTGCGCCCGGCGGGTAAGGGCGCTTACATAATATCCGGATTCCAGCGCTTGGTTGAGCGTTTCGGCGCCGACGAATCCCGTCGCGCCGGTCATGGCGATGCGAAGTGTCATGGGGGGTCAGACCATCGCGAGATGGTCGCGATGGACCAGCACCGATCGGGGCAGATGACCCAGCAGCGCGGCGATGTCCTCGCTTCGCTTCCCTGCGATCCGTGCGGCTTCATCGCTATCATATTCGATCAGGCCGCGCGCGATCACCCGGCCGTCTTCCGTCAATATATCGACCACATCGCCCCGTGCGAAAATGCCTTCCACCTTCGCTACGCCTGCCGGGAGCAAACTGTTGCCCTTGCCCAGAGCCTTTTCCGCGCCCGCATCGACGACGATCCGCCCGCGCACCGTCAACCGGCCCGCCAGCCATCCCTTGCGCGCGCGCTTTGCGGGGGCAGCGAGGAAGATCGACCCGCGCCCGTCCTTCGCCCAATGAGACAGCGGCGCTTCCACCTTGCCCGAAATGATGGCGAGGTGCGCGCCCGCGCTCGTCGCGATTCGCGCGGCCTCGATCTTGGAGGTCATGCCCCCCGATCCCATGCCCGAAGCGGACCCGCTGTCCGCCATGCCCGCGATCCGCGCATCGATGCGCTCGATTGTCTCTATCAACATGGCGTTCGCATCGGCATGCGGGTTGGCGCTGTAAAGCCCATCCACGTCCGAAAGGAGCACAACCGCGTCAGCCCGTGCCGCCTGTCCGATGCGCGCCGCCAGCCGGTCATTGTCGCCGAAGCGGATCTCCGCCGTGGCCACGCTGTCATTTTCATTGACCACCGGCACGACGTTCAACTGCATCAGCCGCTCCAGCGTCGCCGAAGCGTTAAGATAGCGCCGCCGATTCTCCAGATCGTCCAGCGTCACCAGCATCTGCGCGGCGGTGATGCCGTTTTCGTGCAGCAAGCTGGCCCAGCATTGCGACAGGGTGATCTGCCCGGTCGCCGCCGCTGCCTGCGCGTCTTCCAGCGACCCGCGCCCGCCCTTGGGGAGTTTCAGCCGCCGCGCGCCCAGCGCGATGGCCCCGGACGACACGATGATGACCTGCTGCCCCGCCGCGCGTCGCTCCGCCACATCGGCGACCAGCGTGCGGAGCCAGTTTTCACGCACCTGGCCATCGGGATCGACCAGCAATGCCGAGCCGATTTTGATGACCAGACGGCGGATTTGTGCGGGTAGGAAGCCGGAGAGAGGCGTTACAGGGGCGACCATGTGCTTTCGCCTTCCTCGCCCTCATCATCCGGCGCTTCGCCCTTATTCTGTGCCTCCCCCAGCAAGGGCAGCACGGCGTCCAGCAAAGCGCCTACGCCTTCGCCGGTCGCGCCGGAGATGATGAACATATCGACCACGCCCGCCTCGTCGCGAAGCTGCGCCGCGATGTCTTCCATCAATTCCTGCCCTAACAGGTCGCCCTTGTTCAGCGCCACCAGCTGCGGTTTTTCGTCCAGCCCCGCGCCATAGGCGGCCAGTTCGTCCTGCACGATCCGAAATGCCTCGACTGGATCGTCGCCTGTCGCGTCGACCAGATGCACCAATACTCTGCACCGCTCGATATGCCCCAGGAATCGGTCGCCGATCCCCGCACCCTCGGCCGCGCCTTCGATCAGGCCCGGAATATCCGCCAGCACGAACTCCCGATCCCGATGGAGCACGACGCCCAATTGCGGCTTGGTGGTGGTGAAGGCATACGCCCCCACCTTCGCCTTCGTATTGGTGACCTGATTGATGAAGGTCGATTTGCCAGCATTGGGCATCCCCAATAGCCCGACATCGGCCAGCAGTTTCAATCGCAGCCACACCCACATTTCCTGTCCCGGCCATCCCGTGCCATGTTGGCGCGGCGCGCGGTTGGTGCTGGTCTTGTAGGACAGGTTGCCCCGCCCGCCGTCGCCCCCGCGCAGCAGCACGAGCCGTTGCCCGACCTGGGTGAAGTCGGCCAACACCTCCTGCTCCTCATATTCGGGGATGCCGTCCTCGTCCTCCGTGCCTTCGATCGGCTGGGGATCGGAGAGGATCTGCGTGCCGACGGGAACCTTGATGACCAGATCGTCGCCGCCAGCGCCATAGCGGTTCTTGCCCGCGCCAGGCATGCCGCGCTGTGCTTTGAAATGCTGGGTATAGCGAAAGTCGATCAAAGTATTGAGGCCTGCGACGGCTTCAAAGATGATGTCGCCTCCCTTGCCCCCATTGCCGCCGTCGGGGCCGCCATATTCCACATATTTTTCGCGCCGGAAACTGACCGCTCCGGGGCCGCCCCAGCCGGACTTGATGAAAATCTTGGCTTGATCGAGAAAGTGCATCGCGCGCCCATAGCCGCTTATGCGGTGAAGTTAAACCGGCGATGGAAGGGGGCCTGCCGCTTGACGGTGGGAGAGGGGGCGTCATCATGGCGGGATCATGACCCATGCGCCCACGCTGCATAGCGAAAGACTGGTCCTGCGTCCCCACCGGCAGGAGGATTTTCTTGCCTGCCGCATGCTCTGGAGTGATGCCGAGGTGGTTCGCCATATCGGCGGCGCGACGCAGGATACGCAGGCGGTCTGGTTCCGCATGCTACGCTATGCGGGCATGTGGCAACTCCTTGGCTATGGCATGTGGGTGGTGGAGGACTGCGCGACAGGCGCCTTTCTGGGTGAAGCTGGCCTGCTAAGCGCCTGTCGCGGCATTGCGGAGCTGGAGGGTGTGCCGGAAATCGGCTGGGTCTTTTTACCGTCCGCCTGGGGTAGGGGAATCGCCTCTGAAGCGGTCGGGGCGGTGCTGCGCTGGGCCGACGCCCATATCGACGCTCCCGCGATTCGCTGTATTATCGAAGGCGACAATGTCGCATCGTTCCGGGTGGCCGGGAAACAGGGCTTCTCCAGTATAGGAAAAGCCCTGATCGACGGAACCCCCGTCGAAATCCTGGACCGTCCCCGCGCCTCAACCGGATAGGACCGGGAGTTTGGCTCCCGGCCCGAATTGCGCCCTTATGCCGCCAGGGCGGGCAGGGCGTCGCCATAGATGTCGAGTGCCGGGTCCACCGGCATGAGCGCGCTTTCACCTTCTTCGAAAATCAGGCAGTCGGCGGCGTTTTCACGACCATGGCTGCGCCGTTTTTCGACACGGCCGGTGAAGTGGAAGCCCATCTTCCGCAGCACATGACCCGAAGCGGGATTGTCCGCGAAATGGGCCGCGCGCACGCCCCGCAGACCGCTGGCGCGAGTCATGCTGAGCAGGGCGCGAGTGGCTTCGGTGGCAAAACCAAGGCCCCAATAGGCGCGCGCGATCCAATAACCCAGTTCCGGCGTGCCGTCGGCGCATCGTTCGATTCCACATCCACCGACGAGACGCGGCGCTCCCTGCGTGCGCGCAAAGATCAGCAGACGCGGCTGAAGCGAGTCCTGCGGCATCGACAGAAAGGCTTCGGCGTCCTGCGGCCGATAAGGGCTGGGCACGCGGGTCAGGTTCCGCAGGATTGCAGTATCGTCGATTGCCTGGGCCAGGGCATTTGCATCCTCCTTCCAGCCGGGCCGAAGCAGCAGGCGGGGGGTACGGGCGAACATGATAGATCTCTCCTCTTTTCTGCAGCGCCCATGGCCCACAAAAGTTACGGCTTGGCGACGCTCTCGACTGGCTGCCTTGGCTGCGCGATAGACGTGCGAAAAAGGCTTGGGTTCCAGCGGTTTGAGGGAAAATGAAGGAAGAGCCGGACGAATAGAAAAAGGGGCGCTCCCTGGGATGGGGCGCCCCTTGTTTCCCTCGAACGCCGGCAGTTCGCCAAATGGCTTTCTACCGGGAGGATCGCCCTTGCGAAGGACGATCCGTCATCGATCGTCCGTTATTCTGCGGCTTCGGCCATCGCGTCGACCGATACATATTTGCGGCCGAGCTTACCGGTGTGGAATACCACGCGGCCTTCCCCGAGCGCGAACAGCGTGTGGTCCTTGCCCATGCCGACGTTACGGCCGGGATAGACGCGGGTGCCGCGCTGGCGAATGATGATGTTGCCGCCGATCACTTCCTGACCGCCGAACTTCTTGACGCCAAGGCGCTTGGATTCCGAATCGCGACCGTTACGCGACGAACCGCCAGCTTTCTTATGTGCCATGACCTAAACTCCTTAAATCTCTAGCTGCGGCTCAGGCGCCGATCGACACGATCTTCAGGATCGTGTGATTCTGGCGGTGGCCGTTCTTGCGGCGGTAATTGTGACGACGGCGCTTCTTGAAGACGATGACCTTCTCGCCTTTCGCCTGCGCGATGATTTCGGCGGCGACGGTCAGCTTGTTGGCGTCTTGCGCCTTGCCGCCTTCACCGGCGAACAGGACATCGTCCAGGGTTACCTTGTCGCCAGCCTCACCGGCCAGCTTTTCGACGACGATCTTGTCTCCGGCGGCGACGCGATATTGCTTGCCGCCTGTGCGCACGACTGCGAACATGGCTCTGTCTCTTCTTGTTCAAATCTGCTTTACGCAGATCATTGAGGACGAAAGTCCTGCCGACCCGCGCGGGAATGTGGCCCGGTAAGGTAATGACTCGCCTATGTCAACCGATATGGGGTGGCATTGGCACTGGTTTTCAGCGTTTTCATTCCCTATTTCTACCGAAAGAAAGGGAACCGCATGTTGCTACCACGCCGCAGGGACGACGCAGGAAAGGGCTGCCCGCTCTTTCTCGCGACGTTGTGGATGGCAATCTGCGTAGCTCTGCTTTGCGCGCTGGCGCCGCTTGGTCCTCCATCAAGCAAGCTCATGGGGTCCGCCTTCAATCCCGCGACGACCGCCGTGGTGCTGAAAGCCCGATCGCCTGCCGGGCCGCAGGTGAACAGGGTGATCCGGCCCGATGGCGAGGGGCTTAAGTCCCTGCCTTATGCTGTCCCGCTTTCAGTTCTGCCAATCCTTTGCGGGTTCGCGATTTCCCTCTGTGTTTTGCATACGCCAAACGCACTTGCCCTTCATTTTGCGAAGATTCTCGCTTCCACCGCTATCGGTCATCGTCCTCCGGCGCGCGCGCCGCCGCTCTCCTGAAAAGACAGCCGTTGCCGGCCTGCATCTCCCATGCGGCCCGGCTCGTCCTTTCTTGAAGAAGGAGTGCGCTGATGTCCCGCAAGAGAGTGCGGCGCGGGGGCAGTCGTTCCCGCCGTCGCCCACCCTGGTGGTTCATGCCAGCGGTCATGTCCGGTCTTGGCGCGGCTGCGGCTCTTATGTCTGCCGCCTTGCTGACCGCCATGGAATGAAGGATATAGTGCCGGCGGATGGCTGAGCCATCCGCCGGTGGACAGAAACAAAGGATTTCTATGCCCCATCACACGCCGCTGATCGGCACTATCGTTGCAGGTCTTGTCGTTGCGTTCATTCTGGGCGCTATCGCCCATCGTCTGAAACTTTCGCCGCTGGTCGGCTATTTGCTCGCCGGCATCATGGTGGGTCCGTTCACGCCCGGCTTCGTCGCGAACGCCAGCCTTGCCAATGAGCTGGCGGAAATAGGCGTCATCCTGCTGATGTTTGGCGTGGGCCTCCACTTTTCTCTGCGCGACCTGTTGTCCGTGCGGAAGATCGCCGTGCCGGGCGCCATCGGGCAAATCGCGGTCGCCACGTTGCTCGGTATGGCGCTCGCCTGGTCACAGGGCTGGTCCATTATGGGCGGCCTTGTTTTCGGTCTTGCGCTTTCCGTCGCCAGCACGGTCGTCCTGCTTCGTGCGTTGCAAGGCGCTGACCTCGTCGAAACGCAGCGCGGGCGGATAGCAGTGGGCTGGCTGATCGTCGAGGATCTGGTCATGGTGCTGGCCCTCGTGTTGCTTCCGGCGCTCGCGGGAGTGATGAATAGTGCGGAAACGGGCGGAGGCATGGAAGCGTTGCTCCTTCCGCTGTTCGGAACCCTGCTCAAGGTAGCAGGCTTCGTCGCGCTGATGTTGATAGTTGGGCGCCGTGTCATCCCATGGGCGCTGCATTGGGTTGTCCATACCGGTTCTCGTGAGTTGTTCCGTCTCGCTGTGCTCGCCATCGCGTTGGGCGTGGCCTTCGGTGCGGC
Source organism: Sphingobium baderi (assembly GCF_001456115.1). Taxonomy (NCBI): domain Bacteria; kingdom Pseudomonadati; phylum Pseudomonadota; class Alphaproteobacteria; order Sphingomonadales; family Sphingobiaceae; genus Sphingobium; species Sphingobium wenxiniae. The sequence continues at coordinate 1,940,298 of NZ_CP013264.1, forward strand.
GGTCGCCTTTGACGTGTCTTTCGCGTTGGGCGCTTTCTTCGCGGGCATGATCCTGGGCGAAACGCCGCTCAGCCGCCGGGCGACGGAGGAAACACTGCCGTTGCGCGATGCCTTTGCGGTGCTGTTCTTCGTGTCAGTGGGAATGCTGTTCAATCCTGCCGTTTTGGTGCAGCAGCCGCTGCTGTTGCTTGCGACCGTCGCGATCATTATCATCGGCAAAACAATCGCCGCTTTCGCTATCGTGCGCGCCTTCGGTCATCCTACGGACACGGCGCTCACCATTTCGGCGAGCCTCGCGCAGATTGGCGAATTTTCTTTTATTCTTGCATCGCTGGGCACTGGTCTGGGCGTGCTCCCGGCCGAGGGACGCGATTTGATACTGGCCGGCGCGATCGTGTCGATCCTGCTCAACCCGATAATCTTTTCCCTGGTCGTGCGCGATCGCAAGGAGGAGGAAAGGGAAGAAAATGAAGAGCCGACACCAGAAAAGCCCCGCATGGGCCATGTCATTCTGGTGGGCTATGGGCGCGTGGGAAAACTGATCGCGTCGCGCCTCGCCGAACGCAACGTCCATTTCGTCGTGATGGAAGGTGATGCTGACCGGGCGGAGGAGGCCGAGGAGGCGGGCCTATCCGTAGTGCGCGGCAGCGCGCTGGAGGACCGGCACCTGAAGGCGGCAGGCATAACGGAAGCGCGCCGCTTGCTCATCGCCGTGCCCGAAGGCTTCGAAGGCGGCGCGATCCACGAACATGCGCGCCATCTCAACCCCGATCTGCAGGTCATTGCCCGCGCCCATAGCGATGCGGAGGTCGCGCATCTGGAAGGGTTGGGCGTGCCCCACATCGTCATGGGCGAGCGGGAACTTGCATCGCGCATGCTGGCTCTTTGCGGGGCTGGCTGAAGCTCTTCAGGCTGACGTTATGCCAAGGGCGGTCGACATGGCTTAATTGGGCGCCTGCCGCATCCTGCGCGGCAACCCGGAAGATGTCATCGGCGTCCAGCGAAAAATCGCGGACGCCGATGACTGCTTCTTGGTTCCGGGCGGAGTCCGCGCCGGAAGTGGCCATGATGGCGAAAGGGTGAATTATCCGCGCGGTTTGCGCGGGCCGCCGCGCTTTGGTCCCTTGAACGGCCGCGGGCTGTGTGGTGCCCCGCTCCGAGGGCGATCGCCATTGCCTGGCCGTGGGCCGCCTTTACGATGTTCGCGGGCTTGCTCGCGCGGCGTGCCTTCAATTTGCTCGATTGCGACTTCCGCGCCCTCGTCATTCGCCTGCCCCGTCCGTTTTACCGCCGCCATGAAGCGCGATGCGATGGCAGAGGGAATTTCGAACAACGTCTCGTTGGCGGCGATGCGGATCGCGCCGATCTCGCCACGGCTGACATGGCCACGGCGACAGACCAACGGCAATATCCAGCGGGGGTCGGCATTCTGCCGTCGTCCGATGTCCATGCGGAACCAGACCGTATCCTCGAAACCGGGACGCGGCCCATCGCGCCGAAGCGGCGCTTCGCTGGCGTCGAGCAGTTCCTCCGGCTGGGGCAGAGCGGCGCGGGCGCTACGCACCAACATGGCCGCGATTTCCTTCGCGCTTTTTTCCTCAAGCAGTTCCGCGCCCAGCGCCCAGTCAGCCTCGTCCAGTTCGGCCCTTTCCATCAGGGCAGCGCGCAGCCGCGCATTATCCTGTTCCTGAATGGCCTCGCGGCTGGGCGGTGTGCCCCACTCGACGGGGATCTTTGCGCCCCGCAGCATGGATTCAACCCGGCGGCGGCGCGGATAGGGCACGATCAGCACCGCCGTTCCCTTCTTCCCCGCGCGCCCGGTGCGGCCCGAACGGTGCTGCATTGTTTCCGCATCGCGCGGCAGCTCGACATGGACGACGAGGGAGAGGTTCGGCAGATCGATGCCACGCGCCGCCACGTCCGTCGCCACACACACCCGCGCTCGCTTGTCACGTAGCGCCTGCAATGCATGATTGCGTTCATTCTGGCTATGTTCCCCCGACAGGGCCACGGCGGCAAATCCCCGCTCCGTCAAACTCGCATGCAGATGCCGTACATTGTCCCGTGTCGCGCAAAAGAGGATCGCCGTCTCCGCCTCGTGAAAGCGCAGCAGGTTGACCACTGCATTCTCAATGTCGGCGGGTGCGACCGTCAGCGCCTGATAACTGATGTCGCCATGGCCGCGCTCATCGCTGACCGTGGAGATCCGTAGCGCATCCTTCTGATAACGCCTTGCCAGCGCTACGATGGGCTTGGGCATCGTGGCGGAGAACAGCAGCGTCCGCCGACCTTCCGGCGTCGCGTCCAGTATCTCTTCCAGATCCTCGCGGAACCCCATGTCTAGCATCTCGTCCGCTTCATCGAGCACGGCTGTCCGCAGATCTGACAAGTCCAGCGCCCCGCGCTCCAGATGGTCGCGCAGACGTCCTGGCGTGCCCACGACGATATGCGCGCCATGGGACAGCGCCCGCCGCTCCTTGGAAGCGTCCATGCCGCCCACACAGGTCGCGATCCGCGCCCGCGCTGCGCCGTAGAGCCACTCCAGCTCCCGGCTCACCTGCAGCGCCAGTTCGCGCGTCGGTGCGATCACCAGTCCCAGCGGTCTGCCCGGAACAGGCAGCTTCCCCGCCTCGTCCAGCAATTCCCCCGCCATGGCAAGGCCGAAGGCCACGGTCTTGCCCGATCCGGTCTGCGCGGAAACCACCAGGTCGCGGCCTTCCGCCTCGGTCTGCGTCACCTGAGCTTGCACCGGAGTCAGGTTTTCATAGCCCTTCTTGCCGAGCGCGTCGGCGAGCAGGGTAGGGAGATGTTCAAAAGTCATGTTCTGTTTGTCCGTCGGAATAAGCGACCCGCCTCTGCCGACGGTATCTTGATCTGTGCCGAGCCAGGTTCCCAGCTTCCCATCCGGGTAACGTCCCATCCCCCCTCATCCGTTCGGGCTGAACCTCTGGAGGCTCCGCTCTTTCTTTTGAAGTTGCAGAAGGTGGAACGACCTCTGGCCTCGCTCAGTTTCGGCGAGGCAATCCTGGCGCTTTCCCGAAGGAAGGCGAAATCGGAAAGCCCCTTAGCAGACTTCCCGAAAAAGAAGAAAGCCTCCTTCCCCGCGCGGAGGAAGGAGGCTCCCCTATCCGTTAAAAACGTCCGATCAGGCGGCGGCTACTTCCGCCACGTCGACCTTCACGCCCGGACCCATCGAGGACGAGAGCGCGATCTTGCGGACATATTTGCCCTTGGCGCCGGCGGGCTTCGCTTTGACGATCGCATCGACGAAGGCGTCGAAATTCTTGCGAAGATCGTCCTGGCTGAAGCTGGCCTTGCCGAGACCCGCGTGAATGATACCGGCCTTTTCGACGCGGAACTCAATCTGACCGCCTTTGGCGGCCTTGACCGCTTCGGCGACGTTCGGCGTGACGGTGCCCAGCTTCGGGTTCGGCATCAGGCCCTTGGGGCCCAAGACCTTGCCCAGACGGCCGACCAGACCCATCATGTCAGGGGTCGCGATCACGCGCTGGAAGTCGATATTGCCCGCCTGGATGCTGTCCAGCAGGTCTTCCGCGCCCACGATGTCGGCGCCAGCGGCGGTCGCGGCTTCGGCCTTGTCGCCACGGGCGAACACGGCGACGCGCACGGTCTTGCCGGTGCCTGCGGGCAGGGTGACGACGCCGCGGACCATCTGGTCGGCGTGACGGGGATCGACGCCCAGGTTGATCGCGATTTCGACGCTTTCGTCGAACTTCGCGGTCGCGTGGGTCTTGATGAGGCCCAGCGCTTCGTCAACGCCGTGCAGCTTTTCCTTGTCCACGGCAGCGGCCAGGACCTTCGCCTTCTTCGTCAGCTTTGCCATGATCTCAGCCCTCCACCACTTCGAGGCCCATCGCGCGGGCGGAGCCTTCGATGATCTTCGTCGCCGCGTCGATGTCGTTCGCGTTGAGGTCGGCCATCTTGGCCTGCGCGATTTCGGCGAGCTGCGAGCGCTTGATCGTTCCGGCGACGACCTTGCCGGGTTCCTTCGAACCGGACTTGAGGTTCACGGCCTTCTTGATGAGGTAGGTGGCCGGCGGCTGCTTCGTGGTGAACGAAAAGCTGCGGTCCGCATAGACGGTGATGATGGTCGGCAGCGGCGTGCCCTTTTCCACCTTTTCCGTCTGCGCGTTGAACGCCTTGCAGAATTCCATGATGTTCACGCCGCGCTGACCCAAAGCAGGGCCGATCGGCGGCGAGGGGTTGGCGGCTCCAGCGGGCACCTGGAGCTTGATATAGCCCGTAATCTTCTTGGCCATTTTCACTCACTCTATTGCTGGAAGGACGAAAATCCGGCCTTCCGGTTCAAGTTTAGCGGTGTTGACGGATCACCGAAGCGATCCTCCCGCGGCACTTCCGGGCCAGAAGCCCGAAAATCCTTATTTCGACAGTTCGACCTGTTCGAAATCCAGTTCGACCGGCGTGGCGCGGCCGAAGATCGACACCGACACCTTGACCCGGTTCTTTTCGAAATCCAGTTCTTCGACTGTGCCGTTGAAGCTGGCGAAGGGGCCGTCCAGCACCTTGACGCTGTCGCCGATCTCGTAATCGACGCTGACCTGGTGCTTGGGCGCGGCGGCGGCTTCCTGCTGCGCGCCGAAATAGCGGGCGGCTTCCGATTCGCTGATCGCCTGCGGCTTGCCGCTCGATCCCAGGAAGCCCGTCACCTTGGGCGTATTGCGGACCAGGTGGTAGATGTCGTCGTTCATGGCGAGCTTGGCGAGGACATAGCCAGGCATGAACTTGCGTTCGACCTGCACCTTCTTGCCGCGCTTCACCTCGGTGATCGTCTCGGTCGGCACCTCGACCTGCTCGACCAGTTGAGAGAGGCCCATGCGCTCGGCTTCGGAGAGGATCGATTCCTTCACCTTGTTCTCGAAGCCCGAATAGGCGTGGATGATGTACCAGCGCGCCATGTTACCGTCTCAAACTCCCAAAAAAGCCGAAATATCAGCCCCGACCCGACGCAAAGCCCAGCAGCCACTGGACGATCGCGCCGAAGAAGGTGTCGATGCCGAAGAAGAAGAGGCCCAGCAGCGTCGTCATAATGACCACCATCACCGCCGTCATCACCGTTTCGCGGCCCGTTGGCCACACGATCTTCGACGCCTCGGTCTTCACCTGATTGACGAATTCGCCCGGAGAAACCTTCGCCATCGCCTGCCTCAAAACCTTCGTAACAACACCAATTCGCGAAGCAACAGTCCGCCCTCCGGACCCCGCCATGTCGGCGTCCCGGGGTGCGGCCGCCGCTCCGCGACCCAATTCTTCGCCCGCGCTCCTATCCGCAAATCCCTATGAAAACAAGAGAAAGCGGCGGTTCGCGTGGCAGGAGTGGAGGGACTCGAACCCCCGGCATTCGGTTTTGGAGACCGACGCTCTACCAGCTGAGCTACACTCCTGTACTGGCGAAGGAGGGCGCTTTAGCGTGGGCAGGCGGGCAGGGCAAGCAGGATTATGCCGCCATTGGCACAGCGTCTGCAACGGACGTATCGGCACTGGTCTGTCGCTCGGCCTCCGCATTGATCTGCGCGCCCAGCAGCACGACGAAGGCGGAGACGAACAGCCAGAGTTGTAGCACCACCACCGCGCCCAACGATCCATATGTTTCGTTGTAATTGCCGAAATGTGAGACGTAGAGTGACACCGCCAGCGTCGCGCCCAGCCAGCACAGCGTCGCGGCCACCGACCCCACGGTAAGCCATTGCCACTGCGCTCGCCGCCGGTTCGGGCCGAAGCGGTAGATAAGGCCGAAAATTGCGCTCGCGAGCAGGCCTGCGCTCAGCCATGTTGTCGCCTTGATCGCGAACAACACGCCTGGCCCCCATCCCGTAAGCAGCTTTTGGAGCAGGCCGATGACCGTCGCGGTGAACACGCCGGCGACCACGATCAGCACGGCGGAAAAGGTGATCCCCATCGACACCCGGTAAAATGCGAACAGGCCACGCCCTTCCTTTTCCCCATAGACCACATTGAGCGCCTCCATCACCGCCGAAGCCGCCCGCGTCGCGCCATAGACCGCCAGCGCCAGCGCGACCGCCAATCCCACGCCCGCCACGCCTTTCGCGGTCGTCACCACCCCCAGTAACTGGTCGTTGATGAGCGATGCGGCGTCGGCCGGAACCACGGTGATGATCGCTTGCATATGGCGGCTCACCAGTTGCGGGTCGCCGAACAGGCCATAGGTCATGACGACAGCCGCCAACAGCGGCGCGAGGCTGAGGAAGGCATAATAGGCCACTCCGGCGGCCAGCAGCGTCAGATGATTCCCGGAAATGGCGGCGTAGACCCGTTTCAAAATTTCCCACCATGCCCGCGGCGGAATCTTCCATGGGGCATCGACATGGACCTGCTGCGCGATCATCTCTCTCATCGGCTCCCCCTTGTTACGGCATCTTCCATAAGCAAGCGCGCAAGGGAGCGGGGAGTTCCCTTCCCATGGCGGTTGCGTCTCCTCTCCAGAGTCGCAAGCTATGGGGAAGCCGATAGCGTGGCCTTGATGGGCGCTGAAACAGGTTCAGCATGACGATGGAGAATGTCCACCCTTGGCAGGAGCAATCCTTGCAAGACAGCGGAGTTGCAGGTCGCATAATCCCTAAAGGAAAACTCCGCCCTTCATGATCTGCCGTACGCGTCCTTGAACCGGGACGCGGTCGAAGGGCGTATTGCCCGCCTGCGCCGCCATCTTTGCCGAATCGATGATCCACGGCGCATCAGGATCGACGAAGATCAGATCAGCCGCGCTCCCAGTGCCGAATCCTCCCGCATTCACGCCCAATATCTTCGCAGGATTGGCGCTTAGAAGCATCATGAGCCGATTGATCGACACCAGCCCTTCCCGCACCAGATTGAGTGATAGCGCCAGCAGCGTTTCCGCCCCCGCCATGCCGGGCGACGCATCGACGAAGGGCAGCCGCTTGTCTTCCGGTCCGCGCGGATCGTGGCCGGAGGTGATGACGTCCACAGACCCGTCGCGCACCGCCTCCAGCGCGGCCTTGCGATCATCCTCCGACCTAAGTGGAGGAGACAGGCGCGCGAAGGTGCGGAAATCCGTCACGGCCTGATCATTCAGGAACAGATAGGCCGGGCTGATGCCACATGTAACTTTCAGTCCCTCTGCCTTCGCCCCGCGGATCAGATCGAAACCGGCCTTCGTCGTTACCAGCCGGAAATGCACAGCCGCGCCCGTTTCCCGCGCCAGCATGAGGTCGCGCGCGATGGCCATCGCTTCGGCGCAGGCAGGCGCGTGCGGCAATCCCAGACGCGTCGCCGTCTCGCCGCTGGTCGCCACCGCTTTGCCCGTCAAGCCGCTATCTTCGGGGTGTGTAATGACTGTCAGCCCCAGCCCCGAAGCATAGGACAGCACCCGCAGCATTACGCCGGAATCCGCGATCCACTGGCGTCCTGTGCCCACGGCTTTCGCGCCGGCGGCCTGCATCATGCCGATCTCGGCCAGTTCCATGCCTTTCAGGCCCCGCGTCGCCGCCGCGATGGGATGCACCCAGAAATCGGGCTTCCCGGCTCGCGTCGCTTGCTGGATGAGTCCCACGTCGTCCAGAGGCGAGGATTGATCCGGCATTAACGCCGCCCGCGTAATTCCTCCGAAATGGAAGGCGGGCTTGTCCGTGGCGAACACCCCAAGATCCACCAGTCCCGGCGCGACCACCAATCCCTTAGCATCGACCCTCTCCGCATCTTGCGGCAGTGTGACGTCACCCGCCGCGACGATCCGGTCGCCCTCGATCAGGATCGAGCCCTCGGTCAGCCTGTCGCCCGCCGGATCGGCCAGTTTCCCGTTGATGATGGCGAGCTTGCTCATGCCCATCAAGTCCTTGTTGTCGGCCGGGATGTTCAAGACCAACCCTCCACGCCCCGCGCGCCGCGGGTCAGCACGTCAAGGCATGCCATGCGTACCGCCACGCCCATTTCCACCTGCTCGGTGATCGCGGATCGCTCAGGATCGTCCGCTACACTGCTTGAAATCTCGACGCCCCGGTTCATCGGTCCCGGATGCATCACCAGCGCATCGGGTTTCGCTATCGCCAGCCGCTCCGGCGTCAGTCCGTAGAGCACATGATATTCGCGCGGGGAGGGGATGAAGGCTCCGTCCATCCGTTCGTTCTGAAGGCGTAACATCATCACCACGTCCACGCCGTCCAGCCCTTCATCCATGCGGGTGTAGGGCGTCGCGCCCAGCATCTCGACCTCCGGCGGCATCAGCGTTGGCGGCGCCACCGCCCGCACTTGTGCGCCCAGCGCGGCAAGGCTGAGCATGTTCGAACGCGCCACCCGGCTGTGCAATATATCGCCGCAGATCGCCACGATCAGCCCTTCGAAACCGCCTTTGCGCCGGCGGATGGTCAGCGCGTCGAGTAGTGCCTGCGTCGGATGCTGATGCCATCCGTCGCCCGCATTCAGCACCGCGCAGTCCACCTTGTCCGCGATCAGCGCAACCGCTCCTGAACTCGCATGACGGATGACGATCACGTCTGCGGCCATGGCGTTCAACGTCATGGCCGTGTCAATCAGCGTTTCGCCCTTCTTCACGCTGGACTGGCCCGCGTGCATGTTGACGACGTCCGCGCCCAGCCGCTTGCCCGCGATCTCGAAGGACAGCAGCGTGCGGGTCGAATTTTCGAAGAAGGCGTTGATCTGCGTCATCCCCGCAAGCCGGTCATCATGCTTGCGTGCATTGCCGCGATTAGCCTTCGCCCATTGCTCTGCCTCGTCCAGCAAGAACCGGATTTCCCACGGTTTGAGATCGGCAATCGACAGCAGGTGCCGATGCGGAAACAACGCCCGGCCTGTCAGCTCGAGCGTTGCGGATGGAATGGTGATTTCGGGCATGAACCGATCCTTTAGGCGAGGGCGCAAGGGAGGGCAAGCCGATCCAAAATTCTACCCGTCCTGCCTTACCGGAACCGGCATGCCCGCGCGTTGTTGTCCTCTGTGAAAGGAGATTTCGATGCATAAGGAAGAGGAAGATGGCGATGTCGTTACCCATGTTTCGCGGGTGGAGGCGCGCGGCGGTGCTTCCACTCATGTGACCCGCTATGTTTTGAGCATCAGCCTGGGTCTGGTTGTGATCCTTTTTGCCATCCTGCTGGCCACGGGATTTTTCAACACCGCACAGACAGGGGCGGACAATTCCCACATGGCGAACGTCGCAGAGGCAAATGGCAGCTAAACCCGTTGCGAGCGACGCGAGTTGATCGTCGCGTTCATCGTCCGGTTTACCAAGGAGATTGATATGCAGAAGGAACAAGGCGACAAATCTGCCCGCAATCCTGCGGAAAGTCGTGATGATGTGCCTCCGCCGGAGCAGGGCTCGCCCGGAGAAGATACAGACAATGATCATGACGAGGCCGCCAGGCGGATTGAGAAGGGAAAGGATAAAGATCCGAACCCGCTGGCCCCGCCTGTAAACACGCAGGCGGGGAGTTGACGCGGATGCCGGAAGGATGGGCGCGTGCCGCCACACCCGGCCTGCTCAAATCCACCCTCCATATCGGCTGAACTACATGGAAAAAGCTGAGCGCGTCAGTCATTTCCGAGAGAATATCGTTCTCTACGGCGCGTTGCTCGCCAATATCGGAATTGCGGTCGCGAAATTCGTGGCGTCGGCCTTCACCGGTTCATCTTCGATGCTGACGGAGGGTGTGCATTCGCTGGTCGACAGCGGCAATCAGGTGCTGTTGCTTTATGGTCAGGCCAAAGCTAAAAAGCCATCCGATACGGTACATCCTTTTGGCTATGGCAGGGAATTATATTTCTGGGCGTTTGTGGTGGCGATCCTGATATTTGCCGTCGGCGCGGGGGTGTCCGTCTATGAAGGCTGGGTGCATATCGGAAAGCCCGAGCCGCTCCGAGATCCCTATATGAACTATGCCGTTCTGGCGGTTGCCTTTCTACTTGAAGGAACATCCTGGACGATCGCCGTTCGAGAGTTCGGCCGCAAGCGCGGGTCGAGCAGTTGGTGGCAATCGATCAGGCGATCCAAAGATCCGGCAGGTTTTATCGTTCTGTTTGAGGATAGCGCCGCATTGGTCGGTCTGCTGTTCGCGGCAATTGGAGTTTGGGCGAGTCATCATTATGGCAATCCGCGTTTGGACGGGATCGCTTCGATCGCCATCGGCCTCGTTCTGGGGGGCGTGGCCATATTGCTGGCGCGCGAAGCTAAAGGCTTGCTGATCGGCGAAAGCGCCGATGGCACTCTTATCGGGACTGTTTGGCGATTGCTTGATGGGCGGCCGGAAATCACGGCAGTCAATCATATCCGCACCATCCATACCGCGCCCGATGCCGTTTTCGTAGCGATCAGTGCAGACTTTGCCGACGACTTGCCCATGGGGCAGGCGGAAAGCCTGATCGAGGAAATGGAAAGCGCAATGAAGCAGGCCGTTCCCGAACTCACCTCCATCTACATCCGGCCCGAAAAGCGCGAAAACGCAGTCGTCCAGTCGCGCCCGACGTGATCGGGTGATGAGACGTGATCGGGTGATGAAATGTGCCATTCGGTCTCAAGACCATAATCCCGACCATTGATTTTTCAGTCGGAACTTCGCGGCGCGATGGACGGAAAACAGAGAAGTTGCCAGCCGTGGTCGCTCCCCGTTGGTAGAGCAGAAAACGCGTCCACTCACCTGAGCGTCTGAGGCTTCTACAGGTTTTCCGTCATGATCGGGAAAGCAATTTTGTGATTTTTGCCGACTTCCTTCGCAACCGGCGACGCGATCAATTGTCGGCATTGGATCTTGAAGCACTTCTTGCGATACTCCTTTGTTGGATGCGCCCGCACTTAACGAACGTGGCCCGAAGGGAAATGCTGCGATTTCCGTGATGCTACGCCGCGCCGGCCAAATTGGTCGGTCATTGCGGGCGTCTGAACTTTTTTGCGGCTCGAGCCGTTTCCCAACCAGCAGCAGTCGTTCCATCCCGTCCGGCATCAATGCCTAGGAGGTTCCGACTATGTCACTCCGCGCCCTGCAGTTAAATTGCACGCTTAAATCCGATCCGGCCGAGACATCCTCAACAGATGCCATGATTGCCGTTCTGGCAAAGGCATTTGCAGATCGGCAGGTTGAGGTCAGCCAGACCGTCCGGGTCGCTACCCTCGACATAAAAGCGGGCGTCACATCCGATGAGGGCGATGGAGATGCCCGGCCCGCCTTGCGATCGAAAATCCTCGACCATGATATATTGCTATTCGGTAGCCCGATCTGGATGGGGCAGGTCGGCAGCGTGGGCAAACGGGTGCTTGAGCGTATGGATGCCTTCCTTTCGGAAACCGATGAGCAAGGGCGGATGCCTAGTTATGGCAAGGTCGCCATGCCAGCGGTCGTCGGCAATGAAGATGGCGCTCACTTCTGTTCGGCCCAGATTTTCCAGGCTCTCAACGATGTCGGCTGGACTATTCCGTCGGTTGCGGCCTGCTATTGGGTTGGTGAAGCCATGGGATCGACCGATTTCAAGGATCTTCGGAAGGTAGCCCAAATGGTCGAAAAGACGGCGAAGATGGCGGCGTCCAATGCGGCGCACCTTGCCGCATTGCTGAAGTCGCAGCCCTACCCGAGCCGGTCGCCCCCTGTGGGAAGCGAGGATCGAATTTTCCCTTTTCGTGCGACCTTTTTGCCCGCTCGCGCGTATTGATCGGGTCGAGGGGATTGGCCTCCTCACTCATAGCTATCGAAGCTGGAAAGGAGGGGCTAGCCGCCTTGAACACAAGTTCCACTCTTCGTCCCGCATCGTTGCCGGAACAGGATCTGGCTGAGCGTTTCCAGACGGTTCGCGAACGCACGCTCGATCTTGTCGCCCCGCTTTCCGATGCAGATGCCAGCGCGCAATCCATGGTAGATGCCTCCCCCGCCAAATGGCATCTGGCGCACACGACATGGTTTTTCGAGATCTTCATTTTACGCGACCATCTGGAAGGCTATCGGCTGTTCAATGAGAGATGGCCCTTTCTTTTCAACAGCTATTATGAAGCTGAGGGCGCGCGTCAGGCCCGATCGCAGCGAGGGCTGCTGACGCGACCCGCTCTTGGCGAAGTCAGGCGGTTCCGGGAATATGTGGATCAAGCCGTGTTGACTGCGATCCCCTTTTTGGCGGAACGCTGCGGTGAATTGCTGGAGCTTGGCTTGCATCATGAGGAGCAGCATCAGGAATTGCTGCTGACCGACGTCAAGCACCTCTTTTCCTGTAATCCATTGGGCCCTGCATTATGGCCCATGCTTCCCGTGTCGATGGTCGGGGATGTTGCGGACTCGGGGTCAGCATGGCGTGAATTTTCCGGCGGACTCGTCGAAGTCGGGACCGATGGCGATGCCTTCGCCTTCGATTGCGAGCAACCCCGCCATAAGCATTTTCTGAATCCCTATGCCTTGGCCCGGCGAACCGTCACCAACGGCGAATGGATCGCCTTCATGGAGGATGGGGGTTACCGCAATCCTGCATTGTGGCTGGACGAAGGCTGGAACTGGGTAAAGGCGGAAGGAATCGAAAGTCCGCTTTATTGGCGATGCGAAGACGACGGGCATTGGATGCATTTCACGCTGGCGGGCTGGCAACCAGTCGATTCGGCCGCACCCGTCGTTCATATCAGCCTTTTCGAGGCGGATGCCTTTGCGGCCTGGTCAAGCGCGCGCCTGCCGACCGAGCAGGAGTGGGAACATGCTGCCCAAGGTCTCGATCCCGATGGCGGCATGCAGTTCGATGGCGAATATGAAGTAGGGCCGAGAGCCGCGTCAGACCCGAAAGGACTCAGCGAGATGTTCGGTTCTGTCTGGGAATGGACGGGATCGCCTTATCGGCCCTATCCCGGCTTTCGCGCGGCAAAGGGCGCTGTCGGCGAATATAATGGTAAGTTCATGAGCAACCAGTTCGTGCTGAAGGGCGGGAGCTTCGTTACTCCGCGGGGCCATATGCGCGGGAGCTATCGCAATTTCTTTCAACCCGAAAAGCGCTGGCAGTTCACGGGTCTTCGCCTTGCGAGGGATCTGACATGACTGCAGGCGCAGGTCTTCGGATTGTGGATATTGATGCAGAGGGCGTGAATATCGCCTTCCGTGAGGATGTGGTGAAGGGCCTTGCGGAGACCCAGAAGGCGATACCCGCGCGCTGGTTCTACGATCTGCGCGGATCGCAGCTTTTCGAGGAGATCACCCGCCTTCCCGAATATTATCCGACCCGCACGGAAACCGCTTTGTTGCGGGACAATGGGCCAGAAATCGCGAAAATGGCAGGTCCTGATCGGACAGTGGTGGAACTCGGATCGGGCAGTTCGGTCAAGACGCCTCTATTGCTCAGCGCCATCGCCCCCCGTGCCTATGTCCCCATCGACATTTCAGGCGAGTTTCTGCGGCAGTCGAGCCGGGATCTGGCGGAAAAATTTCCGGGCCTGCCGGTCATCCCGGTGGAGGCCGACTTCATGCGGAAGGTCGATTTACCCCCGCGCCTGATAGGCGAGAGCCTGTTAGGCTTCTTTCCCGGTTCGACCATAGGCAATTTCGTGCCCCACACCGCCATCGATCTTCTGCGTTCGATGCGCAATACGCTGGGGAGAAACGCCCAGTTGCTGATCGGCATCGACCGTATCAAGCAAGTGGATCGCCTTCTTGACGCTTATGATGATGCGGAAGGGGTGACGGCTGCCTTCAACCTAAACCTGCTTCACCGGATCAACCGTGAACTGGGGGCCGACATTCCGGTAGACCAGTTTCGCCACGTCGCTCGCTGGAATGAAGGGTGGAGCCGCATCGAAATGCATCTGGAGGCGGTGAAGGATGTTCGCTTTTCGCTTTGCGGGCGCAGCTTTTCCATGCGTGCAGGCGAAACAATCCATACCGAAAACAGTCACAAATATAGCCCCCGGCAGGCCATCTTGTTGTTGCACGCGAGCGGTTGGTCACCTCTTGTTCGCTGGACGGACGATCAGGACGATTTCCTGCTGTTTCTCGCTGAAGCAACGCAGTTCCGTTCAGCGCCCTAAAGGGAGTATCGCGACACGGTCGGCTTTTGTGCCCAAGGCAAGCTTCAATGATTGGGAAGGCCGTCGGCCGGGCTGAGCATCCCTTGGGTCGCATCAGGCGACCGGATATGTTCACGGCGGATGCCAAGACCCAGCAGACGCGCCGGTAGGCCCTGCAATGGCGGAATGGCTTGAAGAAGGCGCAGAATGGCAGGCGCACGGGGGGCCTGATTACGCATCGCCGCACCTATGACGCTGCGGTGCACGATGCGCTGGACGGCCTGTATCACTTTCACCGGGAACATTCGCCGCCGCTCCACTTCATGCAGAAGCGGATCGGGATCGGCGCCTTTGGAAAGCGGCCCCGCAAGGATATTGGCGGCAGCTACCGCATCCTGAATCGCCAGATTGATGCCGACGCCGCCAACCGGTGACATGGCATGTGCGGCATCGCCTATCGCCAGAAGGCCGGGGCGGTGCCAGCGCGTCAGGCGATCAAGCGACACGGTCAGTTGTTTGACGTCATCCCATTGGTTGATCGCCCCGATATACCCTGCAAGTGCTGGGACGGTCGCTGCAACGTCGTTTCGAAAGCGTGGGATGCCAGCGGCACGAACGACTTCGGCCGACCCTTTTTCGATCACGCGCGCGCATTGGAAATAATCGCCTCGGTCGATTGTGACGATCATCTCGCCCCGGTCGACATAGCCTTGCGTTCGGTTGTCCGGCGTCCTTTCCTTGGGTATTCGGAACCACAACACGTCTATGGGCGCCTTCAGGTCCCGACGGGGAAGCTCGGCGGCGTCTCGCAGAACGGAGTTCCGCCCGTCGGCAGCGATCACCAGTGATGCCCGGATCGATTCGCCGCTCGCGAGCCGTATGCCTTCGATCCGTTGCGGCCCGTGCAGCAAGCCGGTCACCTCTTCGCCCATCTGCATGGAAAAGGCAGGCAGCGTGTGCGCTTGTTCGGCCACGAAATCGAGGAAATCCCATTGCGGCATCATTGCGATGAACTTTGCCCGGCCCGGCAGGCGACGAAAGTCGGCGATCTGGTAGGCCCGGCCGGCGATAACGGCTCCGATGGACGGCACCTTATCATGATTGCGAGCGAGCAATATGTTGAGGAGGTTCAATTCGTCAAAGAGGTCGAGTGTCGAGGGATGGACCGTGTCGCCCCTGAAGTCCCGAAGAAAATCGGTGTGTTTTTCCAGGACTAATGTGCGAACACCTGCCCGCGCAAACAGCAGTCCAGCCATCATCCCCGCTGGGCCGCCGCCAACGACTATGACCGGAAGAGCGCTGTCCTTTGTCACGAAAACAAGCTTACCTCGCCTTTGCTTTCTGGTCCATGGCCTGAAGCTTACACCTGCGTTTCACTCAAGTGCCTGCCATGGCGATGAAGATATCCCACATCCGGTCGAAATCCTCCCTGATCCGCGTTTCGGTCCAGGGTTCCGCACTGGTGAGGGCCTGCCAACGGGGGCCCTCCGTCACTAGCCGCAAGAGCGCGGTGCGCCACAGGTCTATGGGCGCCGGTTTCAACATGCCGGCCGCCTGCGCGGATGCGATGCGCCGATCCACCTGGTCGGCGAGTTCACTCGGCAAAGACGGGATCGCCGACATCTCCTTCCGCATGGCGGCGGATGCTCCCCATATCACGATACGCTGCAGGTCGATCGCGGTAGGGCTGGTCACGAAACGGCAATAGGCTTCGGCTGTCCGGCGTAGCGCCACCAGCGGATCGTCCGATGGCAGGATGGCAGCGTCGGCCTGTGCTTCCAGTTGTGCGATCTGCAGGCGAAGAACGTGGTCGAACAATTGCCGCTTGTCCCCATGTCGCCGATAGACCGCGCTGCGTGTTAGTCCCGCCGCGCGGGCAATTCGTTCGATCGAAGCTCCGGCGAAGCCCATGTCCCGAAATTCCGCTAGCGCCGCCTTCAACACGGCTTGATCGAGGTCGCTGGCCTCATGCGATGATGGACGTCCTGTGCGCCGCCGGGTCGTTGCGGGGACTGAGCGAACTGAAATCGATCTGGAAGAAGATTTTTCGGGCATCGGCTCACCTGTCACAGCAAGGCAAAAGATTGCAATGCGATAAACGCGACATATTGTCGCTTTTTTATTCCCTTATGCGTAATCCACCGCTAGCATCCGGCCATCCAGTCGGGAGTAGAATATATGTCTGAGTCCTATGATGTCGTTATTGCCGGCGCTGGCCACAACGCATTGATAACAGGGAGCTACCTCGCAAAAGCTGGTCTGTCCGTTTGCATTGTTGAGCGCAAGGAAAAGGCTGGCGGTAGTGTCGCGACCACGGAGGACTTTACCGGCAAAGGCTTTCATCAGGACGTCTGTTCGGTGTCGCATTCGATGCTCATGGGCAACCCGCTTATCCGCAATGATGAATTGGAGCTGATTTCGAAGTTCGGGTTGGAATATGCCAATCCGGAAAAGATGACAGTCCTGTATTTCGACGATGACACACATCTGGAATTCTGGAGCGATCTCGATCGCACCTGCGCGTCGATGGCGAAGATTTCACCCAAGGACGCGGACAATTTCCGCCGCTTCTGTACCCAGGTCGACCAGACCATGGATATGTTGGTGATGGGTATGTATTCGGTGCCGCCATCCCCCGGCATGCAGGCAATGATGATGGATGCAACGCCTGAGGGGCAGGAGATGATGCGGTTGCAGGCGATCAGCGCCTGGGACTTGATCTGTGAATGGATTGAAAATCCAAAGATCAGGATCGCGCTCGCCCGCTATGCGTCGGAAGCTATGCTCAATCCCTTTGATAATGGGACGGGCTTCGGCTTCTACGTGATCCTGCCCTATATGTATCGTTTCGGCACCGGCATCTGCATTGGAGGATCAGGTGCGCTTGCTGAAGCGCTTGGGCGCTGTTTCATTGCTCATGGAGGGGTCATCAGGCTCAACAGCGAAGTAAAGGAAATCCTGATCGAAAGCGGCGAGGCGAAGGGCCTCATCCTGACCAATGGCGAAACGATCAGGGCGAACAAAGCAGTGGTGGCCGGCCTGCATATCGCGCAAATCTTCCCGCATATGGTGCCCGGCTTTGAACTGCCGCCCGGTTTCCAGCACCGCGTTGACACGCTTAAATATGCCGACTTTCAACCGATGACGGTCCATCTGTCGCTCAATGAGCCGCTGGATTTCAAATATGGCAATGGGATCGAGGATTATTTCTGGGTCGAACGCTGCCATTCCGATGTGGAGGAATTCCGCCGGGGTTTCCAGAATCTGCAATATGGCATTCCCGATCGCAATTTCGCTTGTTGGGTCCAGCAGTTCCGGGCCGATCCCAGCCGCGTGCCGGAGGGCAAGGGAACCGTCCATATTTATGCGTTCATGCCGCTCGACCTCAAGGAAGGCGGCCGCGAGAAGTGGGACGAGATTGGCGCGGAGATTGCTCAGGGCTTCATTGACGATCTGCGCGAACAGGTCACCAACCTCACCGATGACAATATCATCGCAACGCATTTCATGACGCCGCTGGACATCACGCGCTACAATACGTCGCTGGTCAACGGGGATATTCAGCATATCGGTTTTTTCAGCTGGCAGTTGGGCGGCAACCGACCGGTGCCGGGCTGGGGCCAGTACCGTATGCCCGTGCCCAAGCTTTACATGACGGCGGGCTCCACTCATCCGGGCGGTGGCGTCACAGGCGGCCCGGGTCGCAATGCAGTGCAGGTCATCATGGAGGATCTGGGACTGGATTTCGAAAAGGTTTCGTCAAACTAAGCCACCGGGCACGGCGCGGGATTTGTCGGTTCGGCGCCGCGCCGGGCGTGATAGGAACAGGGCATGAAGGTATACAGCAAGGACGGCGTCGAGATGATGGACGTCAAGACGATCGAACTTGAAGGCGAAAAATTGGTCGTCAAAGGGAAGATGATGGGCGCGATGGCGGCCGTCATCCATATCAAACCTGAAGATATGTGGGAGGCTTTCGCTCTCTTTCCGATGAGCGTCAAGCTGCGCATGCCAGGCCTTTTGTGGAAGGGCTGGCGCGCCAGCCGGAAAAAAAGCGACTGAAAACGACAGCGGTGCTGCCAGAAAAAACGGGGTCGATGGAACCTGCGCTACCGGTGGCACCGCTTCAGGGCGCAATATATGGCGCCTGTGGAGCTTAACGCAGGTTCGGCGGATAAGTTTGACCCGATGAATGAGCGTCGTTCGGCGGGCGAGTGCCAATATTGTCCGTCAAATTCGCCTGCGGAGATGCCAGTCAGTCTGGTTACGTTATCAAGGTGCTGGATATGTGGTCGGGCGCATCAGCGACGCAAGGAAGCAAAAGGTCAGATAGGACGGAACTGACTAATCGGCGATGGTTGCGGCCAGGCTTCGCATCCGCGCCACGCCGTCGCCCCAATTCTGGATGCGTTCCCAGAACAGCGTGCGAGTATGCGCGAAATTATGCATATGCGCCATCCGTGGGCATACGAACAGTTGGACATCGCTGGCGCTTTTGAATGCCTTGGGCTCGGCCCATGGATCCGGGACGACATCGCGTTCACCAACCGCAATCAGGACGGGTACGCGGATCGAGGCTGCTTCGAGCGCCACTGCGCCGGGAGCGACCATATAGACACCGCAGGCGGGCGTGGTTGCCGAACGCCATGGAGGCAGCGTATCGAGCAGCCCGGCAGAAGCCTCCATATCGAGCGTCACCCAGTCGGCTGGCTCGTCATCCCAGTGGAACGACCATTGGAATGGATGCTCGCCTTTGCGCGCAGCTTCCTTAAGCGCCTCGGCATCGCCTAGCTGTGGTCCCTTGGAGGCGGCAAGTGCGGCGAGATTGTAGATCTTTGGCGCGGCGAGCGGGCTGCGCCGGGAAATCCACGGCCATGTCGCCTCAGGCTGGCCAGGGCGCGTGGGCACGATGGTATGGATGCCGCTATAGCCCAGCGTAGCGATGCCATCGAAAGTCTCGTGATTGCCTTGCGCCACAATTGCGAAGCAGCCACCCATCGACTGGCCTATACCTATCCGCGTTGCACCCGGGACGGCCGGGAAGCTGTCGACAAGCGTACCCGCCTCTATCCGGTCCATGATTGCACGTACGGTCGCGTCATTGGCGGCAGCAACAATATCGAGGTCAAGCTTGTCGTCGTCGGGAATGGTGGAATCGCCGAAGCCCAGATGATCGCAGGCGACGACGATCCAGCCTCTTGCGTTATGATAGCCGGCTTCGCCACCGCCCGATCCGTCGGGCATATCGAAGCTGTAATAGCGGCGATTATAGCCGCCGCCTGGAAAGGCGAAACAGACAACGGGTGGTTGCGCGAGGCCATCGGCATCGGGAAGAAAGACGCTGACCGCGACATGCGCCGGCATGCCTAGCCCCGCTGCCTCCGTCACATCGATGGTCAGTTCGATTGGCGTGCCCATATCACCCCTCCTTCAACCTGCTGATCGTCGGCGATTTTCTGACCTGCCCAGGTCACCGCTGCCCGTTGGTTATCATTACTTTTGATAGGCGGCGGTTGATGCGGCAAGTGCTTTCAGCTCGATCCCGGCCTTGTCGCCGGCAGCAAGCGCGGCATTCACATCCTTCACCATGTAACGATGCGACGTATCAAGCATGCCCTGCGGATCGGCATGAATGAAATGTGCCATGACATCGCTGGCGCCGCTGCACTGGACGAGTGCCGCCGCGGTCGATTCCCGCTCCAGCCCCAGCGCGCCAGCCAGCTTGATCGCATCCGCCGCCAATTGCAGATGTCCCGCGAACAGAATATTGTTGACGAGCTTGATCGCCCGGCCGGCGCCGCTAGCGCCGACGTGGAAGATCGCGCGCGCAAAGGAATCGAAAGCAGGCCGTCCCCGCTGGATCGCGTCTGCATCGCCGCCCACGAGAAGGGTGAGTTTGCCCGATGCCAGTTCCGACTGCATCCGGCTGAAGCAAGTGTCCAGTATCGAAATACCAGCCGGCGCTGCGGCGGCGATACGCTGGATCGATTCGATGCTGCCGGTCGTGAATACAGCGACGATGGTGCCCGGCTTCAGGTCGCCCATCACGCCTTCTGGGCCGTTCAGCACATCCTCGACCTGATCGTCGGAAAAGACGGCGATGCACAGCAGGTCGCAATCGATTGCGGCCTCACGCGGAGACGCGCAGAGGATGAGGTCGCCAGCATCGTCCGCTGCAGGAGCATTCACGTCGAACGCTCGGACGGTATGGCCGGCGGCGGCAACGGTCTTTGCTGTTGGCAGGCCCATCTGGCCAAGGCCGATCCATGCGACTTTCATGTTCTCTCCTCGTACAATGATTGCTCACTCCATGATCAGGAGTCGTCAAGCGCCGACCCTTGCAACGATCTGGGCTCAACGAAAACCCGTGAGGCGTCGCATGGGGCCCTGAGGCCCAATTGCGATAGTCTTTGGCAGCATCAATGGGCAACGAAGCTCGTCCCATGCGGGTTGGCGGCCGAGTACCCCACTAATATCAAGCCGCCGTCCGCAAGAGCGCCTGATCCGGCATCAACAGTCCCGGCTATGAAACAGGCCATCCCATTCTTTCTCTCTAATGGCGATGGCCATAGTGCGCGGAAAGGGGCGGCCGTAACGCGACCGCCCCTTTCCTTCTTTTTCTAATGCGTTCGATCAGAAACTGAACGAGACGGAACCGCCGAAAGTGCGTGGCATACCCTGGAATTGCACCGTGGCACCAAGGCCGGTGTAGCTGTTGAAGACATTGGTGAAATAGGGTTGATCGGTCACATTCTTCATCCAGAATGCCAGCTCCAGCTGGGGTTGGTTGAACGTGTAACTGACCTGTGCATTCACGAGGCCATAGCCGCGGATGCGCGACGCCTCGTTGGCAATGGCTACCGCCGCCTGCGCGGCTGGATCGCCGGTGGTGAAGTAGTCGAAGTAGCGCGACGAGACATAAGCATAGTCGGCGTGCAACTTTAGCTTGCCTGAATCCATCATTATCGTCTGTGTCGCGCTGAGATTCGCCGTCCACTTCGGCGCCTGCGTAATGGGTTCTCCGGACCGATCGACCTGGACGGCGGACCCGCTTACCAATTGGGTCTCGAACCGGCTACCCTTCACATAGGATGCATGCAGATAGGCAAAGCTGCCTGACAGATCCATGCCCTCCCACGGCAGCA
Source organism: Sphingobium baderi (assembly GCF_001456115.1). NCBI lineage: Bacteria > Pseudomonadati > Pseudomonadota > Alphaproteobacteria > Sphingomonadales > Sphingobiaceae > Sphingobium > Sphingobium wenxiniae. The sequence continues at coordinate 1,961,430 of NZ_CP013264.1, forward strand.
CAGTGCCTTCGAACTCGACGCCGTAGGTGCGGGCCTTGCCAGCGTTGCTGACGAACTGGGTCAGGCGGGTCGCTCCGCCGCTGTCGACGAAGGTCGTGTTGATGATCCGCTGCACGTTGGATTGCCAGGCGTGGAAAAAGGCCAGGTTGGTGCGGATGCGCCGGTTCATGAACTCGCCCTTGAAGCCGGCTTCGATGTCACGCACGTCTTCGGGCTTGAAGGAGCTGGAATAAGGCGGTGGCACAGGACGTGAGTTGAAGCCGCCGGAATTGGAAGCGCCACTGGTCTTCGCGTAGATAAAAATGTCTGGCGACACCTTGTAATCGACGCCGGCTGTCCATGCCGGATAAGAGAAGCGCGCCGTTTCCGGGTTCTGGCACCCCCCAGCTGGAACCGGCAGGCCGGCGTTCGGACCAGCTTGGCAGTTCGGCGTGGCGGACAGGCGAGGCGTCGTGCCACGGCGATTGATGTAGCGCGTATCCCATGTATAGCGGATGCCGCCAGTCACCCGCAATTCGTCGGTGAAATTATAGTTCACCTGCGCGAACAGCCCCTTGGACGTACTTTCGAAATCGCCGAGCGTGTGGTCGCCGCCGGTGGCGACCGGGGTGTTGTAGAAAATGGCGGAATCGGAAAGTTCCGTGCCTGACTCGCGGAAATATATGCCCCCGAGAATATACTGCAGCTTACCGACATCGCCGGAGATCTGGAGTTCCTCGCTGAACTGATGTTGACGGTATTGGCTGATGAAGGCGCCCACGCCGGTGTTGGTGCCAGTCAGGTCCAGGTTGCTGCTGGTGTTCGACCAGCGATAGCCGGTGATCGACTTTATGGTTACCGCGTCGAGATCGATAGCCAGATTGGCGGTTGCCGACCAGGCCTCGTTGAAATTACCCAGTTCATCGATCCGGCGTTCACCGGTGGAGGGGGCGCCGAAATTATATTTCCAGTTCTTGGCGAGCAGCGTCGCTTTCTGGGCGTCAGTGGCAAATTCCGGATTGAGATATTGAGTAACGGGGCCGATCGGTCCCTGAGAGAAGTTGGTGAAGGTAGATGCCGGCACCGAAAAGGTCGGCGAAAGTGGGATCGGCGTGTCTCCAGGGATCGCACCCGACCGAACACCCTGCGAGATACCGTAGAAGCTGGCGAGCGGACCTGTAGGATTGATCGCGGCGACCGCTGTAGCGTTTCCGGTGTCCCGGTAATGCATATAGTCGCCGATCAGGTTCAAGGTTATGGGGAGCGCCTTCGATTCCCATTTCAGCGATCCGCGGCCATAATATTCGCCCTTCACGCCGCCATTGGCGTAGCCGAGCGCGGGATTGGGGAAATAGCCGTCATGGCGATCATAGCGACCGGCGAAACGCACCGCGACCTCGTCGCTGAGAGGCGCGTTTAACACGCCCTCGATATTGACCGCGTCATAATCCCCATAGCCGGCCTTTACATAGCCACTCAAAGTGTCGGTTGGTTGCGCCGAGGTCAGGTTAAGCGCGCCGCCCGTCGTGTTGCGACCGAACAACGTTCCCTGCGGACCACGCAGCACTTCGGCCGAGCCAGGGTCTAGAAAGCCGAGATTGCCTACTATTGGCCGGGCGACATAAACGCCGTCGATATAGATGCCGACTGCCGCGTCGGAAAAGGAATTCGGGCTGTTCTGCGCCTGACCGCGAATGGCGAGATAGACGATAGTGGACGGGCCTGTGCCACCGGTGCCGATGCTGAGGCTTGGTGCCGTGCGGGCAAGATCGGTCACTTGCGAAACCTGCCGCTCTTGCAGCAGTGCGCTGGAGAGGGCGGTCACTGCGACCGGCACCGTCTGCTGATTTTCACCGACGCGGCGGGCAGTCACTACGATATCGTCGAGCGATCCGCTTTCAGAGGCGGTTCGTGCCTGTCGAGCCGCTGGGCGTTGCTCACTTCCAGCGGATGTTGTGCCCTCAGGAGCGGCCTGTCCGCTCTGGCCATAGGCATGGCCCGCTGTGATAAGTGCTGTCGAAGTAACGGATGCGCGCAGAAATGCAGCAAGCAACTGCCTGTTCATGTCATTCTCCCCCATCGCTGCTTTATTGCAGCTTTCATTCAATTCGATCTGTGATTGCGCTAACTGCGAGGCAGATCAAATCAAACAAGTCGAACGTAGCACAGCGAGAAATTATTGCAACCCAAGCAGATAATGCACATGTCGCTTAATTTGTACCAAAAATGGCAATTTCTTCGGCGACTCTCTAAAATAAGGTGAGACTTGAGGGTGCCATCGACAACGCCCTCAATCACCTGTCGCAATGCTGGTCGACATACTAAGTGTATGAAAGATGGGGGCGTACCGGATCGACGCAGACGGGAAACAACATTGAGTATGGGCAAGTAAACAGTGGTATATTCTTCTAGAATGACTGCTTGACTGAATTTCAAGAATTTTGATCGTGATGCCGCAGGTATGTAGGAAACAATCTACCGCAAGCCCGATAAGCGAACCTTAGTTCGTTTCGTTACCTGTCTATGATGTCGGTTTGGGCTGATGGTTGTTTTTCGTTTGTTTACTATCAGTGCATGCTGGCCGGAGGTTGACGGAATTCCTTCGGCGTTTGTCCGGTTGCGGTGCGGAATGCTGCCGAGAAAGCCGACGTGCTGCTGAATCCGCAACGCCAACTGATTTCCTTTATCCGGGTGTCCTCGGAGCGCAGCATTTCCTTGGCCATCGCGATACGGCTGCGCGCAACGAAATCGCCCAAGCTAATACCGGTAGCTTCCTTGAATACGCGCGACACGTGGCGAACGCTCATGTTGCAGCCCCGCGCGATGTCGGCGACGCCCAATGGTCCCGACAGATTACCCATTATATAGTCAGAGATATGTCGCACCTGGCGCGTGCATCGAGAGGCGGGGCTGCGCGTTTCCTCCGACCCAACATGCCTCACCAGTTCGACGGCCAGGTTCATGAGCATGGATTCGATTACGGTCTTGCTGGCGAAGCCCGGTGATCGCAATTCGATTGCAATCCCCTCGAACAAGCGGCGCATCACGACATTCTGGATATCCGCGCAGGGATCGAGCTTTTGCATAGGGCGCTGGCCATCGAATATGTTTTCCAAAAAAGCTTCGCCCATTGCGACGCAAACGAGGTGTCGTTCCTGCAAGGCAGGCTGACCGATATATGGCCGGTGAGGTGGCAGATAGAGCACGTCCCCACTCAACGCGCGCCTGTCGTTCCGACCCATTGTGATGAGGCTCCGCCGGGGTTGCCGGTCCAAAGAATAATCGAGATAGTGCTTCTCGGGACTGAATGGCCCGCTGCTGGGCAGTACCCAGTTGAAATGCCGAATGTCGACCCGTGTGTCCAGGATGCTGGCCGTGGCTTCGATGTTAAAATCCGTTACGCCGAATCTCTCCTGTTTAGTCCAGTCGCTCTCCGGTCGGAACATCTTGCCCTCTGTGCACCTGCTGTCTTTGATCTGCATTCCGCATAGCGTAGTTCGCGCATCGCGTCCTGCGCGAAATATCGCCGACTGGCTTGTAAGCTCGTCGATGAAGATTGGTGATCAGTGATCCCCATTTTGATGCTTCCTGCCGATGCCGCCGGTGCTGATCGTGACTTGCCCCCGAAGCTGTGCCTCTTTCTAGTTCTTTATGGCGCTGGCATTCTCAGAACGATTTTGCCGAACTGCTCATTTGATTCCAGGTAGCGAAAGCTGTCCACGATGTCGGCGAGTTCAAAGACCTTATCAATGTTGGGCCTTATGCCACCTTCTTCGACAGCTTTTACGATGTCGGCGATCGCCCCGCTCAGGTCGATGATGGACGGGTCCAGCACCGATGTTCGGATCGTTAGATGGTTCGCGAACAGCGCCGCCACGGGCAGGGGCGTCGGTTCTCTGCTCAATATGCCATACAGGACATAACGTCCCTGAAAGGCTATGGCCGCGGCAAGATCGTTTATGCCAGCCCCGGCAACTGCGTCGATCACGAGTTCGGCTCCCTTGCCGTTCGTCAACCGCCGGATCGCGGTGCCGATTTCTTCCTCTCCAGCTACGATCACATGGCGAGCGCCTGCCGTCCGTAGTTGGTCAGCCTTACTTCGATTGCGTGTCACGGCAATCGGGATGGCGCCCGCCAGATTGACGAACTGGATCGCTGCCAGGCCCACGCTGCTCGATGCGGCGGTGATGACGACATGCTCGCCTCGCTTCACATTCCCCGCCCCGAACAGGCATCCATGTGCTGTCAGGAATGGCGCCCAGAGGGCGGCTGCTTCGATCATGCTCAGATTTTCGGGATGCCTGATCACATAGCGAGCCGGAACGACGATCAAAGATCCCATCGTTCCGAACTCCGGTGCCATACGGGGGATGACGCTTGCGGCGTCGCCAACAGCCAGCCCGGTCACACCGGCACCAATGCTCTCGATCCTACCTGCCGCTTCCTGACCCAATAAGGATGGCAGGCACGGAATTACCGGATGCTGACCATGATAGTAGATCGAATCCGATCGGTTGAGTCCCACGGCTTCGACGCGAATACGGACCTCGCCTTGGTGCGGCGGCCTGACATCGATCCGCTCAATCTGCAAAACCTCCGGGCCGCCTGTCTCGTGGAAGCGTATTACCTGTGCCATGATCGGCATTCCTTCCGTTAGAAGCCGTAGAAAGATCCGGTATCCAGATCCTTCGCTGCCGTGCCGAAGCGGTCAAGGCTGGCGACCGTATCCTCGTTGGGGTTGATATTGAGATGCCAGGCTATCAGTCCCCATAGAATCCAGCGCCGGTAATCGTCCCAGGCCGTATCGAAATCCAGCCTGACGCCGTGGCCCGACATTTCATCGCAATAATGGCGGATGAGCGCGCGCTCTGATGCCCGGCGTTGATCGATGCCAAGCGAACCGACCATGAAATAGGCGACATCCCGCCAAGGACGCGCCTTACGCACGATTTGCCAGTCGAACCACATCCTCGCTCCGTCGGGACGCAGATAACTGTTGCCGATATGCGCGTCCCCATGAACGAGGCAAAGGGGGCTGTGGTCGCCAGCTTCCCTTTCGCATAATTGCCGATAGGCCTTATGAAGCCGTTGCGGGTCAGCGCTGGCCCAGGCGGGAAGAACCGCGAGATGTTCCGGCTTTTCATTGTGCCGCGCAACATAGTCGCGCATTAACGTCCAATAGTCGTCGCCTGCGGTTGCCGGCGTGGTCCCTGTCAGAAGCCATCGCTGACGATCAAGATCGGGCAGGGCCCATGTCATACCATGGAGCCGAGCCATTTCCGTCAATGCGCTGGCCATGGCATCGTGCGTCAGGCTTTGTCCCGACGTGCCGAATTCGCCGCCCAATGGCACCAGATCCTCAAGGATGACCAGCCCCTGCTGGCCTTCCGCATCATCATCCCAGTCGGCAAGGAAGCAGCGCGGTGCCGGCAGGTCGAGCGTGCCGCTAAACAACCCGTAAAAGCGTGCTTCATTGACGCAGGCATTGCTGCTGAGCGGATCACCGGTCAGGTTGGCCTTAAGGCAGATCTGATCGGGCAATCCAGCATCCAGCGCGGCCTGATTGCGATCGATGGCATAGCGTGCCTTGCTGGTGTGGCCCTTGATCTCACTGAGCAGGTGCATATCGCTAATGACTGTACCTGGATATTGATGCCGCAACAGCTCGGTCAGCCATGCCGGGGTAATGGCGTCGAATGAGAGGGGCAGGCGTTCGGTCCGGCGCGGTTCGCCGCGGGATTTTTCAAAGGATGCCACGGTTTCCCTCTCTCCTTGCAATTTCAGTCATTGCGCGCGATCTCTCGGGCCGCATCGTGTCCTTGCCGTTATCCGATCGACAGGAAAAGGCGTCCATCTCAACAAATGTTTCGCACTCGCCTACCATTTGCCGGATCGGAGCCAGCATTTGAGACCGGTCCATTATGACCGTCTGTACGTTCTGAGCACCGATCTATGCACCGGGCAAACCATCCATGTCGACCTCAATGTCCGCCGAGCAGTATGGCGATCTGGCCGTGCATTTCCATATAATGCCGGTCGGCGGCCAAGAGATTGCGGCCGCGCATGAAGTCGACATGCTCGAGCGCCTTCTGCTGCAATAAATCGATGTCGCTGATCCCGACAAAGATCTTCAATCCGGCACGGCGCGCGCGATAAGCGGATAAGGCCTGTTCCAGCAAGCTGAGGGCCGGATTGTTGATCACGGGCCATTCGATATGCATGCGCCGGATATGGGTAGCCGGATTGCGCCAATCCTTGCGTTTGATCATATGCTGTAGCGCGTCGAAGCGCGAAACGTCGGCCTTTGATGCAAACAGGCTGCGATTGATGCGATCAAGCGTCGCCAATATGTGCCGAAAATCGTCGTCGGCCAGACGCTGCCTTGCGAAGGCATCGCTTAGGCCGCGGACGATATTGGCCGGATGCGCCGCTGCTGTGACGATTCCGTTGCTGCGGCCCCGGCGGCAGGTAAGCAAGCCTCGATCCTCCAGCAATCGCATCGCCTGCCGCAGAACCTGCCGGCTGACGCCGATGCGTTCGGCTAATTGCTGTTCGCTGCCCAACTTCTTGATTCCCATGCGACGCAATCGCGCTACTTCGCCAGCCAGGAATTCGGCCGAAAGACCAACCAGGCCCTGATCCCGGGCGCAGCCGGGCGTCTCGGGAGCATCGTTCGCCGCCAGAAGCGCATCGAGCGCTGTGACAAAGGGCTTCAAGCAAGGATGAACTGCCGCGTCGGCCCAGGGCCCCAAGGGTAGAGCCTTGCTGACCGCAGACTGGCCGTCAAGCAACAGGCTTTGGAAAAGGCTTTCGAAGTCTGCGCTTCGGCCTTGGCCGACGTGATAGTCATGTATCTGCAGCAGTTCGATGGCCCGGCGCGCTTCGACAATTTGATCAACCGTGATGCCTGCGCCGGGGAGGTAGCGCTGGAGCAGCGAAGAAGCATCATGGATCGGTTGTCCCAGGGCGATCAGGCCGCCCTTCGCTCCGCGTCGCATGCGGGCAATGCCGCGATCCTCCAGCAGACGTGTCGCTTCGAGCAGCGTTTCCTTGCCGATGCCGAATTGGTCGCACAGACCCGGTGACGTTCCCAGGGATTCGCCCGGTGTTACGCCATCTTCGTCGATTGCCTGTTCGATGCGCCGTGCGATTACCTGTGCGAACTTCTCGCGCGTCGCCGTTTCGAACAGCACGGAATCATATATTTTGGGCCAGTCGAATCGAATCTCCATGGGCATCCTCTCTTTCTTCGGAGATGTTTTTGCTCTCTCCTTTTCTTGCCTCCGCATTGAACCGCGCAAGATGGACCCAGCCTATTGAGTCTGACGGAGAAATGCCAGCAAACAGGAGCGGAATTCTAAGGTTGGCCCGTGTCAGGTGGGAAATTGATGCGGCGCAATATTCTATTATGCCAGGCCCTATCTATGTTAATGCTAATTTAATTTGGATTTTTCGCGATCTGACAAAGCGACATAATGCGCTGCAACATGTATTGCCTGCGGAAATCGCCGGAAGATAGGAATTGATAAATAGGCGGTCAATTCACGCGGCAATTCTAACCGACAAAATCCATTGCTATGGATTGATGATCGACGACATCCAAATCCCGTTTGATCGAAGGATCGGTTGAGAATATTTTTGTTCCAGATATATAAGTAAAATTCAAAAAATTGGAGCATAATTTATAAGATTTTCTCGTGAGTGATTTGAAATAGCTGTATATTATCCATAATAATCAAATCATTCCGGGATAAAATAGCATGGGTTTGTGTCCTGCGATTCTCGGAGGGGTCGTGTCGATACACCGCGCGCAATAAAATGACGGTTCGCAAATGTGCGATCATGTCGAACAGGGGAGGGGCTTGGGATGAAATTACTGCACTCGTCCGCGGCACGGATGGCCGCGCTTGGAGGGATTTGCTGGCTCATGCCGGCCGTTGCTGCCGCGCAATCGGCTTCGCCGCGTGTGCCTCAGGTGGGAAGCGATCGGGCGGCGTCTGAAGCTTTTTCAGACATCGTCGTCACTGCCCGCCGGCGTGAGGAAGCGCTGCAAAATGTGCCCGTATCGATTACTGCGATCACGCCGGAACAGTTGCGCGAAAAGGCGGTCAATGATCCCTATGACCTCACTATGTCCGTGCCGGGCCTGAACGTCCGCGTCGGGGGCGCCACGCGTGAGACGCCCGACTACTTTATTCGCGGGCAGGGCAACACGTTCTCGGGCAATCCGGGGGTGCTCGTCTATTTCAACGAAGTGCCGCTTGGCAGCCTCAATCCCAATCTGCAAAGCGCTGCTGCCAATCTGATGATCTTCGATATGGCGTCAGTGCAGGTGTTGAAAGGGCCCCAAGGGACGCTGTTTGGCAAGAGCAGTACCGGCGGCGCCGTATTGTTCAGTCCGCAAAAGCCCAAGGACGAATTCGGCGGTTATCTCGATGTTCAAGTGGGCAACTATAATTTGCGAGAGTTTCAGGGCGCCGTTGATATCCCGATAATCGAGGGCAAGATCGCAGTGCGTTTCGCATTTGACATTGCCCGCCGCGATGGTTTTACCGTCAGCCAGAGCACTGGCCAGAAGCTCGATCAGAAGCATCGTGAAACATTTCGTCTAGGTATCAATTTGACACCGACCGAATGGCTGGAAAGCTATTTCATGCTGCAGCAGTTTGAAGCGGACGAAGCATCCGTCGGCGGAGTTTTTACGGATTTCAATCCGAACTTTGCCCTATTCAACACGACGCCCGGCGTAGGCGTCGGCTATTTCGCGGTGGCGGGCCTTTGTGCTAGCATATCCGCGCCGACCGCCGTGCCGGGGTGCATCGCGACGCGAACCGGCAGGATCGCGGATCTGGTTGCGGAGCTTAAGGCTGAACAGGCGCGACTTGCAGCCGGTGGCTCAAAGCGCCGGAATCTGACGTCTCGACGGGATTATCAGAATTTCAAGACCCAGCAGATCACGAATACCACTAGTGTCAATATCGGCGAGGTGCCGGTCATCGGGGATGTGACATTTAAGAATATCGGGTCGATGTTTCGAGTATTAGAAAATAACGTCATCCGAGAATTCGGGACAAACTCGAAAAATCATGGCGTCGTTATCAATCAATATGATCTCATCGGGATGCCACAAGAAATATCTGTGTCAGATCAGGCTCAGAAATCTCCATTTCATCGAAATTTCACTGAGGAATTTCAGGTCCTCGGAGATATAGATGGCAAGCACAGTTGGATATTGGGCTATTTTCTGGCTCAGGCATCAAACAACAATGTTGGCATGCCGCCCATATTCCAGACGTTCAACAACGCCCTGACGGTTCCATTGGACAGCCTTAACTTCATATTCCCCACGACCACTACGTACAGCAAGCGCAAGGAGATGGGCTATTATGGACAGTTCACAGCAGACCTGTCGGACTTGATGCTCGATGGGCTACATTTGACAGCCGGTTACCGCTTGACCAAAGATTCAACCTATCAGGTTTTCCGGAATTTTACGCCTTCGCCAACTGGATTGCAGCCCGGTACGATCAGTTCAATCCAGGATTTCAGGGAAAAGGCGTCGAGCTACACGTTTACGCTGGATTATAAGGCCAACAATGACTTGCTCGTCTATGTGACAACACGCAAAGGCTTTAAGCCGGGTGGCGTCAATGGCACGGCGGCCAGCGCTGGCATTCCCGGTGTACGCCCGACTTTTGACCCTGAAACACTGAAGGATGTCGAAGGCGGTGTTAAATGGGATTGGCTGCTGGGTGGCGTGCGCGGCCGTATCAACTTGGCGGCTTATCAGAGCTGGTACAGTAATGTTCAGCGGGCAGAGACGATTGCGTTGCCGGTTTCGCTGGGCGGCGGTGTAACAACGCAGACGAATAATATTGCGGAGGCGAAGATCGGTGGCGTCGAACTGGAAGGTAATTTCCAGTTCAGCCGACACTTGTCTGCCTTCATCAACTACGCCTACACCGATGCCCGATATACTAAATATCCCGGTTGCACGACCAATACTCTCGGCGTATGCACGCCAAATATTCAGACGCCTTATGTCGGGGTTCCTAAGCATCAAATATCGTTTGGCGGTCGTTATGTATTGCCGGTTGATGAATCTATAGGCGAGATCGCTATATCTACCAATATATACTATCAGTCGAGGACGCTATTTGATGATTCCGTTCTACAAGATCCAAAGCAATTGGGTTTTCAGAGCGGATATGCTATGGCAGACGCGCGCCTAGACTGGAATAAAATCGGTGGATCGCCACTGGATTTGGCTTTCTTCATTCGCAACATTACCGACCACACGCACTATGTTGGCTATGGCAACACGCTGACTTCACTCGGGGCAAGCCAGGCAACCTACAACGAGCCGCGGACCTATGGCTTGCAACTTCGCATGCAATTTAACTGATGAACCGGGCAGGCGTCGCGCGGCGGCGTCTGCCCTGTGGACAAGCCACATTTACGGATCGGGCGACATGATAGGACGTGAAGCGCGATAAGCAACTCGGGAGACAATGGGCTAATGGCAACGGAAGCACTGACGGCATCAGCAATCAACCCGGACGGTTACGCAGTCGCAGACGCCTATTTCGGCAGGCCCTATATCGATCGCGACGAATGGCGTGAGCAGCCCTACCCGCACCGCAATATCCACGGCGGCTTTGAGAACACGGATACGCGTTTTACTTTCTATTTCCCGGCTATCGAAGCGTGGGAGGGGCGGATGTATCATCCGATCGAAGGTGCCCATGCCGGACATGAAGAAGCTTTTGCCGGGATGATGGGGCAGTTGCTGGGTGGCCTTCCCATGATTGCCCGGCTCGGCGGTTATATGGTGGAATCGAATTGCGGTCATATCGGTGATGATATCGACCGGCGTGCGGGTGATGACCCGACTCTTTATGGCCATCGCGCTGGTGTTGAGGCAGCGCGTTTTTCGAAGCATGTCTGCAAGCAGGTTTATGGTCGTGAGCCCGCTTATAGCTATGTCTGGGGCGGTAGCGGGGGAGGACGGCGATCACCCCTCCATCTGGAATATGGGGCCGGTGTCTATGATGGTGCGTTGCCGTTCATGGGCGGCGGCGACATCGCCGAATATGGTACGACTGCGCGTGTCCGCAGCGAACAGCCAGTGCATTTCGGCGCGATGTTCAATGTCCAGCGGCTGTTGGAAGGCGATAAGCTTGATCGGGTGATCGATGCCATGCAGCCCGGTGGAAGCGGTAATCCATTCGGAGGCCTTTCCGCCCACGAACGGGAAGAATTGGCGAACCTCTACCGCCTTGGCTATCCTCGTGGTGACGAGTTCATGATCGCCAAGCCTATGGGGCAGATTTGGCTCTGGTCTTCGATTGCCGACATGTTGATCGCCGAGGATGGCGACTATTTCCGAAATTTCTGGACCAAGCCAGGCTATCTGGGCTTCGATGAGCCCCAGCATGTGCAGGAAGACCTGATCGACCAGCACTGCACGATAGTCCGGGTCGTCACGCCGCGCGACCTCACGACGGATGCATTTGCTGCGCCCGAATATGCAGAGATGCGCGCGCGGATGACCTTGAGCGCATCGGGTAGCGGCAATTGGGACCTGCCCATCGCGGTCGAGTTGGCTGACCTTCCGCCGGGCTACCGGCTGGGCGCCGGGGTCCGCATCACCAATGGCGATGCTGCTGGACGGCAGCTCTATTGCACGGGTTTCGTCGGGAACCTGTTGTTCTGCGACGGGCATGGGGATGCAAACCTTATCCGGTTCACCGGTGTGAAACCGGGCGACCAGATACATGTCGACAATCATGCGTTCCTCGCTTTTTGCTATTATTATCGGCATCATCTGTCGAGCGATGCGCTGAACGATTTCCTGCGTCTCGATGGCGTGCCGCTCTATCCTCAGCATGATGTGCCGCTAGCCTCGCCGCTGATGGGTGTCCCCTATTCCGGCCGCTATGAAGGCAAGCTGCTCTGGATACATCATACGCACGACGCGTCGCTCTGGCCACCGCAGGGGATCATCTACAAGCAGGCAGTCGAAGCGGCGCAAGGCGCTGAAAAGGCACGCGAATGTTTCCGCCTGCAATGGACCGAAAATGCGGAGCATGTCACGCCGCTGTTGTTGCCAACCCATCCGGCGCGCGCCACAAATACGTGGTTGATCGACTACCTGCCAAGTGTTGAGCAAGGCCTCGCTGATCTCGCCGCCTGGGTTGAGAAAGAGATCCCGCCTGCGGAGACCAATTTCACCATGGTGGACGGCAAGGTCAGCCTGCCCCCCACCGCCGCCGAACGCGGCGGGACGCAGCCGGTCGCGGGGGTCACTGTCAATGGCGGCGCGCGGACGGAAGTGGCGGCAGGGCAGCCCGTCACGATCCAACTCGAAGCGGAAGCACCGCCGGGCGCAGGCACGATCACGCAGGTCCAGTGGGACTTCGATAATTCCGGCCGTTTCGCCATCGAGCAGCCGATCATGCAGGGGGAGACCAAACTCTCCCTGTCGATGACCCACGCCTACGACCAGCCCGGCACCTATTTCGCTGTCGCCCGTGTTCGATTGAATCGGGAAGGCGATCCGACTGCGGCGCGTCAGGTCGAAAATCTCGCCGCAGCCCGCATAGTGGTGTCCTGATGGCCCGCTCCCCTCATCCTTCCCTTTTCACCTTGCGAGGAAGATCGATATGATGCGCTTTTCAAGACGCGATGCGGTTGCATTCAAATGTCTGATAGCGGCGGGAGCCAGCCTGCTGGCGGGCCCGGCTCTGACTCAGACAGGAGCCGGACAGTGCAGCGTCGCCACCATCCAGGCGATGACGACGCCGGACGCGACGATTACCTCGGCGGTCCCGACGGCTGCGCCGGTGCCTCATTGCCGCGTCGACGGCTATGTGACGACCACGAACCCTGGACCGAACCGCGTAAACTTCCGCCTGCAATTGCCCGATACAGGTTGGAATGGGCGCTATTATTTCATCGGCATGGGGGCCACCGCGGGCTTCGTCCCCACGGATTCGCAGGTTCCGGCGGGCAATCCGCTGATCAAGGGTTTCGCGGTTGCTGGCACGGATACGGGTCAGCAGAACCGTGCCAACTGGCGCTTCATCGGTGAAAGCCCGGCCCAGGCCATCGACTATATTCATCGCGGCGGCCATGTGACCGCCGCTGCGACGCAACAGATTACGCGCAAATATTATGGGCGGGAGAAGATCTGGCGCTATCATTCGGGCTGTTCGGGCGGCGGACGCATGGGCATGGAGGCTTTGGCCCATCATCCCGGCGACTATGACGGTATCCTTCTCGGTGCGCCCGGCATCGGCCCGACCTTCGGGTCTGAAACGATGCTGGCCTTCATTTACATGGGGCAGCAGATGTTGCGCGAACCCGGCGCATGGGTGTCGCCTGCAAAGCTTGGGATGCTTGACAAGAAGGTTACCGCGATCTGCGATGGCCTGGATGGGGCTGAGGATGGCATCATAGCCGATAACAAGGCCTGCAAGGTCGACATGAAGCAGTTCGAGTGTAAGGCCGGTGACGGCGCCGACTGTCTGACCGCACCAGAACGGCGCACGGTAGAGGCGTTGCTGCGCGGGCCTCGTGGCCCCAATGGGCAGCAGATCAAGGATGGCCTGCCGATCAGCAATATCAGTGTTTGGTCCGGTTTCATCGGCGGGCCGCCGCCATGGGATCTGAATGTCGATACCAACAAGATGACGTTCGACCAGATGAAGGCACTGCCGATCGGCTATCTTATGGGAAATTCGCTGGCCCAGGCCTATTTCGGTAAGGACTATCAGGCGATCAAGCAGTTTGATTTCAATAAGCAGTCCGATCTCGATGCTTGGTGGGCGGCTGGCGACCGCCTGGGTTACACGCGTTATTCTCCTGATATCTCGGCTTTTCAGAAGCAGGGTGGCAAGATCATCTTCTGGAATGGGGAAAGCGACCCCTGTTGCCTCGTCCAGGATCTACGCAGCTATTACAATGCTGTTGGAAAAGCCGTCGGGGGACCGAGCATGCTCGACGCCTTCGCTCGCTTTTATCAGGTGCCTGGTATGGCCCATTGCGGCAGCGGAACTGGCCCGCAGGATGCACCCGACGCCATGCTGGCATCGCTGATCGACTGGGTGGAGAACAAGAAGGCGCCGGCCAGCATCGTGACTCATCGCGGTGACCGAGCGAAGATGGCCTTCGCCGATCCCAAGACGGGCACTGTTTCAGGGGTCATCGTGCCGCCGTCGACGGGCACGCCGCGCGACTTCCTGCTCTGCCCCGATCCGACGGTCGCCACTTTCAACGGCAAGCCTGGCGGCGAGAGCGAAAGCGAAAACTGGACCTGCAAGCCGCGCAAGTAGCGGCCGGTGCAGTCGTCCGCTCCGCCGGTGGGTGAATAGGGGACCGCTGGCGGAGCGGACATACAGAACAGGCCGCATATTCGGGATAGGAACGCCACATGATGGAACGCAGAGAAGTGATCGCCGGCGGCGTAGGCATAGCTGGCTTGGCTGCTACGGGATCACTGTTAGCGCAGCCCGCCGCTAGCCTCAGCGCCAAGCCGATCGAACTTGATGGTTACAAGGTGACTGACCCGTTCTTTGGTCGACCTTTTATCGATGCGGATGAGCAACGGGGGGAGGGGACTCCCTATCGCTATATCCACGGCGGCTTCGAAGGGACGGATACGCGCTTCACATATTGCTTTCCGTCTACCGAGCATTACCGAGGGCGTCTTTTTCAGCCTCTCGAAGGCGCGAACGCCGGCCATGAGAATGTCAATGCCGGTCCCCTCGGGCCGATCACAGGCGGCCTGGAGATGACGTTTCGGCTAGGTGGTTACTGCGTGGAATCCAATATGGGCCATATCGGGGATGTCGAAGACCCGAAGGCTGGACCGGACCCGACGATCTACGGTTTTCGCGCTGCGGCTGAATCTGCACGCTTTTCTAAATATGTGGCCAGGCAGATTTATGGAGAGGCTCCGCATCACGCTTATGTCTATGGCGGCAGCGGTGGCGCGCGCCGGTCGCCCCTGTGTCTCGCCTATGGGGAGGGTACATGGGACGCCGCTCTCCCCTATATGGGCGATGCCATGGACGGCGAGCATGGCGACATGCGTCGGCTTCGCACGGGCACGCCAAACTTTTCATCCATGTTTAACGTGCAACGCGTGCTGGGTGCGAAGCTCCTCGATGTCATCGATGCGATGCAACCGGGCGGCAGTGGGAATCCCTTCGCAGGTTTGGACACGCATCAGGCAGAAGAACTGGCGACGCTATATCGCCTTGGTTATCCGCGCGGCGACGAGTTCATGATTATGCAGCCCATGGGGCAAGCCTGGTTGTGGGCCTCTATGGCCGAGCGGCTGGAGGCCGAGGATCCCTATTTCAAGTCCTTCTGGACTGAACCCGGCCATGTCGGCCACGATCAGCCGGATCTGGTTCGCAAGGACATCATAAACCTCAAGACCCGAATCAAACGCCCTCTTTTTGCACGTCAACTCGCTGAGGAAGCGGAATTTCGCGCGCCCGAATATGCCCGCATCGTCGCGCTGGCCAGCGTGTTCGCGGGCATGGAGAATATGTGGGACGTGCCGATGGCAGTCGAACTGGAGCAGGATCCGGGCGGCTATCCACAGGGGGCCGGTATCAAATTCCTGAGCGGCAAGGCGACTGGCCGGCAGCTTTATTATATGTCCGGCGTCCGCACTGTCTGGCTTGGAGCGGGCGCTGGCGAGGCGCAGAATCTGCGCTTCAAAGGGGTTCAGGCAGGTGATGAGGTCCAACTCGATAACCGCGCCTTTCTCGCTTATTGCTATTATTATCGCCACCACATCATGAACCATGTCGAATGGGACGCGCTGCGGATCGGTGGCAAACCGATTTACAAGCAATATCGGCAGCCGGAGGCGTCACCTTTCATGGGCGTGTTACACACAGGTCGGTTCGAGGGTAAAATGATGTGGGTCCATCACACCCACGATGCGTCTCTCTGGCCGGTGCAGGGCGTCGGCATGAAGAATAATGTCGAGCGTGAATATGGCGCGGTCGAGGCGCGAAAGAAGTTCCGGCTGCGCTGGACCGAGAATGCCGAACATGTCCCGCCTCATATGGCGGCGTCTGCGCCGGGCCGCGCCAACACCACCTGGCTGATCGACTATCAGCCGGTGATTGAACAGTGCTTGTTGGATCTCGTCGATTGGGTGGAAAATGACATCGAGCCGATTGATAGCAATTTTTCGCTGGTTGATGGTCAGATAACGCTGCCGCCGACAGCGAGGGAGCGCGGTGGAATCCAGCCGGTCGTGTCAGTCACCGCCGATGGCGGAGTGCGCGCGGATGTGCGCGTAGGGGAAAGCGTCGCCTTGATCGTGAAGGCCGAAGTGCCTGAGGGAACCGGGAAGATCATCGGTGTGAAATGGGATTTCGATGGAACGGGAAGCTATCCCCGCGAGGAAGTCGTGGATGGCACACGCACCGCGCTCATGCTCAGTACGAGCCACAGCTTCGATAGGCCGGGCACCTATTTCGTTACGGCACTGGTAGAATCGCACCGTGAAGGCGAGGTCAATGCGAAGTTTCGTCGCGTTTCGAACGTCGCCTCCGCGCGCGTGGTGGTCAGTTGACGGTTTCCGTCTTCGGTCATGCCCGGAGCGGCGATAGTCATTCGCCGCATCCGGGTCACAATCTTCTCTATAATGAATGAGGCAGCCGAGTTTCGCCGGCAGGCTCTTGGTCGGTATCCGGTTGGTCGTATACCATGCAAATGGCGTTCGGTCCCCTTATCGGTTCCAAATGAGGGGAAGGCTGTCCACATGGATGATGTTGCTGAGGTAAAAGGGTACCTCGAAGCCCGACTCCACGGAGAATTCGGGCAGTGCGGCGAGCATTTCCTGCATCGCGATTTGCAGTTCCCGACGTGCAAGATGGGCGCCCAAGCAACGGTGCGGGCCGTAACCAAAGGTCAGATGGGATGGACGACGATCGAAGCGGACTTCTGTCGGCGCCTCGAACGCTTCAGGGTCGTTTGATCCCAGCGGCGTCGACATCGCCACCCTGTCGCCGGCGCGGATATTCACGCCATACAGGTCGATATCGTGCGTGCAGATGCGGAAGGTGGTGACTGCAGCGTAGGCCCGCAGCAATTCTTCGATCGCGAGAGTCGCGCCCGCTGGGTTCTCGCGTAGTTGGTTCTGATGTGCCGGATTGGTTGCGAGATGGAAGAAATGCAGGCCGATATTGGCCGATACTGTATCCAGTCCACCCAGATATAGATTGAAACAGTGGCCGAACACTTCCTCCGGCGACCATTTGCGGCCGTCAACTTCCAGTTGAAGCGCGATGCTGATCAGGTCATCGCCCGGGGTCCGGCGCCGCTCATCGATCGCATTGAGCAGATAGGCTTTTACCGCGCGCGTGCCCTGAACGCGATCTTCCATGTCGTCGGTGTGCAGGAGGGAAAATTCCCAGTCGAGAAACTGCTGCATCTCCTCCTGCGGCAATCCCAGCAAGTCGAGGAAGATCGATACGGGGAACGGAACCGCGAAATCCTTGACGAAATCGCAGCTGCCCTTGTCCTTGAAGCGGTCAATATATTCGCGCGCGCGCAGCCGCACCTTGCCGTCCAACTCCCCCATGCGCTTGGGTGAAAAGACAGGATTGAGCGCATTGCGGAACCCCGTGTGGCGCGGCGGGTCAAGCTCGGTGGGGATGATATCCCAACTCTCGCCGATGCCGGCCGCAAAGCCCGTATTGCCCCGCTTGTGGAAATTCTCGGTGTCGGCGTAGATTTTTCGCAGGTCTTCGGCGCGGCGAACGACCCATCCGCCCTGTCGGCCCGGAAACACATCCGTTCCCCAGAAAATCGGCGGCCCTTCTTGAAGCCGGGGAATGATGTCCGTATAGGGATTGATCGTCGTCGCCGTCCGCGGTGTGAGCGGAAACGTCATCGCAAGATCGGCGGGGACATTGTCAGGAAGCTGGCTCATGCGTCAGCCGCCAGTCGGGAATACCCAGCGGACAGGATGTTGTCGATCAATGCAGGCGCGTGATCCGTGACGGCAGTCTCCGCTGTTGGCAAAACCGCCAGCTTTTGCCCAATCCATACAAACTTCATGCTCTTTCCTCATCGCTCCATCGGTCGCGCGCTCGTTGAAACATGCGCGGCGTGCCGCATTCAATGCAACCATCATACCTCAACGGCAAGGTGGGAAGCGCTGCGCGTCACCTTGCGGGCCTGGCCGCGATAGGTTTTGGCAGCATTAAGGATCATTGCAAAATGCAAAGGTGCCTTCAATATTTCTTCGATCGGATTGTTGCTCCCTGTTTGACGATTATCGGCCAAATTATACCGCCAATCGGCCAATCTGGTGCATTCCTTTCTTTTGACAGGTCGGTAAGACGATCGTCTTGTCTTCAAGCCCTTCGCGAAAAGATGGCGTTGCGCCACGACTTGGGAGGACGACAAATGAACGGACTGAAAATCTCACGCCTGGTTGCCGTTTCATCGATTGGCATGATCGCTGCGTTGTCCTCGGCGGCCATGTCGCAAACTTCCTCTGCCAATGACGTATCGCATAGTGCGGGCGCGACCGACGACATTGTCGTGACGGCTCGCCGCGTGTCGGAAAGCCTGCAATCGACGCCGGTCTCGGTGACGGCGTTCAGTGCTGATACGCTTCGCCAGGCGTCAATCCGTGACACGCAGGACTTGTTGGTGAAAACGCCGGGCGTGTTTCTGGCGGGGTCCGGTGGCCGCGAAAATACGAACTTCTCGATCCGTGGGCAGTCAAAAGCGTTGGCGGGCAACAGCGCGGCCGCCGTCATCAGCTATTTCGCCGAGGTTCCATCGCCTACGGTTGGTTCCAGCATTCCAACCTATGACCTGGGATCGGTGCAGGTGCTGAAAGGGCCGCAGGGCACATTGTTTGGTCGCAACACGACCGGTGGCGCGATCCTCTATTACCCGACTGCGCCGTCCTATGATTGGGAAGGCTATATCCAGGGAACCTACGGCAATTACGATACTCGGCTTCTGGAGGGTGCGCTCAATCTACCGATCATCGCGGACAAGCTGGCCTTGCGTGTGGCTGGCCAATATCAGAAGCGCGACGGTTGGACGAAGAATATCGGCGTCGGCGGCGACGCCGATGACCTCAATTCACGGGCGCTGCGCGGATCATTGCTGTTCGAACCGTTCGATGGGCTGACCAATACGACGATCGTCGATTATTACCGCAATCGCGCGGTCGGTGGCGGTTCCGTTCTGATCGACGTTCTTCCGGGCCCCAATGCGCTAACCGCTACTGGCACGTTGGCTGCCGCACAGGCGCAACTCGCGCTTCAGCGCGCGCGCGGTATTCGCGTGATCGATTCCGACGTGGATGCCTTCGAGCGGGTGAAGCGTTTTGGCGTCACCAATCGCACTGAAATCGAACTGGGTCCGAATGTCGAGGTCGTCAATATCTTTGGCTTCCGTCACACGGACGTCGACTATTTTTCCAGCGTCGACGGCCTGCCGACGCTTATTTCCGACGGCACTGGCGCCATCCCTGGAGGTCTGCCGGTCACTGTAGTCGGCGGCCGTCAGAAATCGGACGTCAAGCAATATACCGAAGAACTGCAGTTGCGGGGCAAGCTGTTCGATGACAAGCTCGACTGGTTGATCGGCGGCTTCTATCTGGCGAGCAATCCCGTCGGACCGAGCGGCACCTATATTCCTACCTTCATCCTGCCGGGCATCACCAATGCGCCGTTCAACTACAGCTTTTACGCTGAACGCAGCAAGGCGGTGTTTGCCAATATCGGCTATGATCTTAGCGCCCTGGTGGAAGGCCTGAAGTTCAGCGCAGGTTTTCGCTATACCTGGGATAATATCACCGCCTGTGTTGGCGGCGGTACGACGCCGGATCCTACCGTGACGCCTCGTGATTGCCGGACCAGCACGCCTGCGATACGCAATGCCAGCGTCAACAAGACATCGTCCAAGGCACCGACGTGGACGGTCGGCTTTGATTGGCAAGCGACCGATGATCTGTTTCTCTATGCCGTCACTCGCCGTGGCTATCGCTCAGGCGGTATCAACGGGCCTACGCTTGCAGGACGGCTCGCGCCCTTCCAATCCTTCGCGCCAGAAAAAGTTACCGACGTGGAGATTGGCATCCGCTCCGACTTCCGCGCCGGTGATGTCGACATCCGCCTGAACGCTTCACCGTTCGTTGGCTGGTACAGTGGCGTCCAGGTGCCGATTTCGGGGCTGAACACTCAGGCGACGTGCAGCCTGACAGCGCCTGGAGGCACAGATGCGCCACGCTCACCCGACGGTGATTGCGACGCTGCTAACGATCCTGCCGGCGGCACGCTGTTGGTGAATGCTGGCAAGACGCGAGTTGCGGGCATTGACCTGACAGGCCGCATCGCGCCGACCCGCACATTGTCCTTCGATGCAGGCGCGACCTTCCTTGACCTTAAGTCGCGCTCGCTCACCGTGCCCACGCAACTGCTGCCCTATCTGCAGATCGCCGAAGTGCCGTTCAATCTGGTCGCGAAGACGACGCTGACGGCTGGCGCTCGCTGGACATTGCCGCTGCCCGAAAGCTTTGGTGAAGGCACGCTGGCGGTCGACTATTATCATTCCAGCAAGGTGCGCTCGTCCGACAACGTGTTGCCGGCCTATGATCTGGTCAATGCGCGTTTCGACCTGAGGCGTGTGGGCGGTTCCGGCTTCGACGCTGCGCTGTTCATGCGTAACGTGTTCGACACGAAATATCTGGCGTCCAGCAATGTCGGTTCGGCTCAGCTGGGTATCCTCAGCGGTTTCTATGGCGCGCCTCGCACATATGGTATCGAACTGCGCTATCATTTCGGGGACTAAGCGAATGTATAGATGGTGTGCCGTTTACCGATATGTCCATCGGTGCGGCCGCCCTGCCAAAAGATAGGGGGTTTGCGACGGCCGCTGTCACACTATCTAAAATATAGATCGCCCGAAGCGGCGATGGCTGGGAGCGGGATGATCTGGAGATGAATTCCTTGCGAAGTGACTTGTTGCAATCTTTGTCACCAGTTATCGATCGTGTGGAAGGGCAGTGCCGTTCATCAAGCTTCGATGTTCAGATACACAATACCAATTGGCCGGAGCCGGGCGAGGGGCTGTTCCGTTCGCCATGGTCCTTCATCGAGATGTTCTGCAATACTTCGCGACTTGTCACCGGGGGGCGTGATGGGTTCGGCCGAGCCGGCCACCATGTCGACCTTGGCGACATCGCCTTCATCGCCAAGGATGAGCCATTGCAATGTCGTTGGCGCCGAGGGGCGCAGCGTAGCATTTCCTGCATGTTCGACATTGACGCGATTGCGGCGAGATCGGCGGTCGGCTGGGATTGGCCCACATTCGACTGGGCTTCGGCTCTTGCGATCCGCAACGATTATATTGGCGCGACGCTGAGGCGGGTCGCGGCAGAGACGCTTAATCCCGGTTTTGCAAGCGAGCTTCAGATCGAAACGATGCTGCTCGGCGTGGCATTCGAATTGCGGCGCCAGTTCAATGGTGAGCAGGTCGCGGCCCAGGCATCGGCAGGAAAGCTCGGGTGCGCGCAGATGGCTACATTGCGAGCGATGGCTTTCGATACAGTTGGTGATCCTCCCTGTATCGCCGATTTGGCTCAGGTCATCGGCATGAACGGAAGGCAATTGGCCGCTCGGTTTCGAGCGACGACCGGACAGACATTGCGAAACTTCCTGGCTGAAAGCCGGCTGGAGCGCGCAAAGCTGTTGCTCCGCGACCATCGGTTGCTGATCAAGCAGGTTGCGTTCGATTGCGGCTTCAAGAGTTCCGCGGCCTTTGCTGCGGCATTCCAGCGCAGCACGGGCTTCACTCCCCAGAATTTTCGCGCATCGGTATCCCTGCAATAACAGCTAGCCCTGCATTTGAGCTAAACATTTTGTCTCTTGGCGACGTTCCTGGCGTAAGACGCCAACTCGCGCTCCTGTTAGCTCTGTTCCAATAAGAATTGGACATGGAGAGGTGCCTTGGGCGAGCGCGAAGAATCGATAGCGTTGAAGTTCATCGGCTATTTTCGGGACAGTTGGCCCGAGGATCTGGACGCGCCGCTTCAGCTGGTGTCGGAGGACTGCTATTATCAGAGCATAGTTCCGACGACCGATCGGATATGCGGCAAGGCCGCGATCAAAGCTAAGTGGGAACGGATCAAAGCCGAATATGGCGATCAGCGCCATGACATGAGGGGCGTCGCATCCAGCGACACTTTGGTCTTCACCGAACGGACCGACTGGTCTCACACAAATGGAAAATGGGTGTCGATTCCGCTGGTCGCGGTGTTCGAGATCGGGCCGGAGGGCAAGATAGTCGCCTGGCGGGAGTATCTCGATGGCGGAAATGTTGCACGCCAGATCGGCATGGATGTGAACGACCTTGAACAATCGCTGCGGTCGGGAGCGGCCTGAAAGCGGGCGTTGGGTCTGTGTCCTCTGCAGATCAGACAATGGAGAATGAGCGTTGACCAAACAGGAAGAGATCGTGCTGAATTTCATCGGCGCCTACGGCAAGAGCTGGCCCGCCGATCTGGCAGCCGCACTGGAGCCGCTGGCCGAGGACGCCTATTACCAGATCGTCGTGCCGACGATCCCCCCCGTTGTCGGCCGCGACAGAATATTGGCCGAACATGAACTGATGAAGCAGAAGGTGCTTGACCAACGCCATGACATGAAATCCTGGGGTTCGCATGGCAATACGGTGTTTACGGAGCGCGTGGATTGGTCGCTGCGGAACGGCAAATGGTCCCCGGTCCCGCTGGTGGCCGTGTTCGACCTGAATGATGACGGCCAGATCGTTGCCTGGCGCGAATATCTGGATCTGGTCCACATCTCGAAATCGCATGGCCTGACTGTGGATCAGATGATCGAATCGCTGGATCTGGACCTGAATTCCGCATCTGCCTGAAAGCCGGAATTCCATCATAGCAGCATATGGCTGCTACCCGCAGTGCGGGTCAGCCGATCCACTTCCGGCTGGGAATTCCGTCCTTTGGACTGTCGGCTACGCGCAGACAAATCAGTTTGAACGTGATCAAAATGAGGCCGCCCGTAGAGAGCTGCCCATAAACGGAGCGAGGGGAATCGATATGACCATGTGGAAAATGGGGGGCGCCATCTCGACCTTGGCGTTGATGGTGACGTCCACGGCTGCTGCACAGGATACTGGCCCAGCGCCGTCCATGCAGGACGACATGACTCGCGACATCGTGGTCACTGCCCGGCGCAAGGCGGAATCCGCGCAGACCGTGCCAATTTCCATTACCGCCGTGGGTGGGGAGGATATACAGAAGCTTGGACTTCAAACCACTGGCGATCTACAGCGGCTTGTTCCCGGCGTCATCCTGAATGGTGCGGGTTCCATGTCGAACACGACCTACACGATCCGCGGGCAAGGCAAGGCAGTTACCGGTCCGGGCCTGCCGTCGGTTATCACTTATCTTAACGAAGTGCCACTGCCGCCTATTGGCAGCTTCACGCCGACATTCGATCTGGACAATGTTCAGGTCCTCAAAGGACCGCAAGGAACGCTGTTTGGCCGCAATACGACTGGCGGCGCCGTTCTGGTTTACACTCGTGCGCCATCCCACGCATTCGAAGGCTATGTGCAGGTCGATGTCGGCAATTACAACAAGCATTCCTTTCAGGGCGCGGTGAACATCCCCATCATCGCCGACAAGCTGGCCATCCGTCTTGCGGCGGACATTGAACGCAACAAGGGCTTCACGCCCAATATCAGTACCGGCAAGCGTCAGGACAACCTGCACATGGATGCGCTGCGGGCGTCAATCCTGTTCGAGCCAACGGATGGGATCAGTAACAGCCTGGTGATCGACCATACGCGGATCGAGAGTCGAGCGCAGGCATATTTCCCTGTGGTTGTTCTGCGCCCCGATCTTCAGCCGCTGGTCGATTCCCTGCGCGCGCTGGGACGGCGAACTGCAGCCAGCACGGTCGATCCCTTCGACAATGAAACTTTCTGGGGCATTTCGAACACGACATCGATCGACGTCGGGGACATCACGATCAAGAATATCTTCGGCTATCGCTATACCAAGGTCGACAATCTGCAGAATGCGATCGGGTTGCCGGCCGCGCCCCTCCCTGATCTGGGGTCCGGTCTGGCCGCCCTTGGCTTGATTCCGGGACAGCCCGGAACGCTCATCACGACCCGCAACAAGAGCGTGTCGGAACAATATTCGAATGAGTTGCAGATCGCTGGATCGCTATTCAACGACCGGCTGACCTGGCTCGCCGGTGCCTTCTATCTCAAGGCCCAGCCCGCTGGCGTAAACTATCTGGTGCTCGATCTTTTCCGGCCGACACCGCCCAGCCCGACTACCGAGGCGATCGTCAATGGCGCTCTGGGTGGCGTATGGCCGGTCGGATCGCTGTCAGACACGCTTTATGGCGATGAAAGCCATGCCGTATTCGCAAACCTGTCCTATGCGCTTGATGATGTTGGGCTAGTGGGTGTCACACTCAATGGCGGCTTTCGCTACACTTGGGACAAGCAGTCGATTTGCAGCAACAGCCGTGCATCCGTGTCACTGGCGACAGGCAACACGATCGTTCCGCCATATTCGGGTCTGGCTGCATGTCGTGCCGATACCGGAAGCCCATATGGCCGCGCGAGCTTCGATGGGGCAGCCAAATCGAAGGCACCGACATGGACGCTGGGCATCGACTACAAGGCGAGCGACGACATTTTCTTCTACTTCACGACCCGGCGCGGCTATCGCGCCGGCGGCCTGAATGCGCCCGTCCTTGCGCCAGTCCTGAGCGATTTCCAGACCTTCGATCCGCAAACCGTGACCGACTATGAAATGGGTGCCCATACGAAGTTCCGTGCCGGTTCATGGAGCGGGCATTTCAATATTGCTGGGTTCATCAGCCATTTCGACAAGTTGCAATTGCAGGCAACTGGGATAACGGCTGGCTCCGGCCTGCCAGGTGTGGATTCCACCAATGCGCCATCGGGCTCCGCTCTGCAGATCAATGCGGGCACGGCGACCTCCAAGGGTTTCGAGTTCGACGGTGATATTTCGCCGATGCGTGGCCTGACGTTCAGCTTCGCCGGCGCACACCTCCTTCAGAAGTTCGACCGTCTGGAAGCGCCGGCCATTCTGGCACCCTTCTTCCATTCACCGGGCGGCTTCACCGGGGCGCCGAAATGGAGCTATCAGTTCGCCGCCGATTACAGCTTCGATCTGGGTGATTTTGGTCAGATGTCGCTGCACGGCGATTATTACCATATCGATCATTATCTACAGGGGCCGGTGCGCCTGCCGGGCTATAATCTGATCAGTCTCAATGCACAGGTCAGTAATCTGAAGGGCCTGCCGATCACTGTCACCGCTTATGTGGATAATCTGACGAACCATCAATATATCCAGAACATCATCATCAGCGCGACGAGCTTTGGCATCAATTCGGGCAGCTACGCGCCGCCGCGCACTTACGGTGTCCGGGTGCGCTATGATTTCTAAATGATGCCGGGATTGGGCGCCTTCCATTGTCGAGGAAGCGGGACATCTTTGCCCCGCTTCCTTGTCGGCCAATCTTGTTCAATCGCTCCCCGGATAAAATTGGGCGGCCACGGCGGTATCGAGATATTCCCGGCCCTCCACGATCCGGCCCAGCCGGTCGATGACGAATATATAGACATAGCTGTTGCAATAAAGGCCCTCGGCAAAGCTGAAACGACCTTCCGCTTCTATCGCGATCCGGTCGCCCTCGGCCGTCATGCGCGATATGGTGAGCATCCGTTCGTTCGATCGCCGGATCGTGTTGGCCAGCCCCTGCAGCAGGGCGTTGCGGTCCAGTTCGCCCCAACCTTGAACCCACCAGGTCGCCGTCGGTGCGAGCATGGCGTCCAGAGTGGCAAGATCGCCTGCCGCAATAGCTTCCAGAAAGCTGGGTCCGGTCTGCGTGGGGGGGATACCGATATTCATGCGACTGTTGAACCTATGGCTCATTGGTCTGTCAACAAGGAGAGGCCATTGCGCTATCGTAGGGACCGATGCTTGAGGAGAGGGAACATGGTATGACTGCGGCAGAGAAGGTCGGTCTACATCAGCGCACCTGCCCTTTATGCGAAGGGATGTGCGGAATCGACGTGAGTGTCGAGGGCGACAAGGTGACGATGATCCGTCCGAACAAGGCGAATGTCTGGAGCCGGGGCCATATCTGCCCCAAGGGCACCACACTCGGCGATCTGCACCATGATCCCGACCGTCTGCACACGCCAATGATCCGTGAAGGGACAGAATGGCGCGCTGCTTCCTGGGAAGAAGCCTTCGCGCATGCGGAACGTCTGGCGCGCGGCGTTCGCGAGAAATATGGCCAATCCGCCTTTGCCAGCTTCGGCGGCAATATGTCGGGGAAGGGCTTTGCGAGCGGCCGCTACATGATGCTGCTTTATGGCCTCGCTCGCTTCGCGCAGAGCTTCTCTTCGTCGAGTGTCGACCAACTGCCCAAGAATGTCAGCTCCCATCTGCTCTACGGCAATATGTGGAAGATCCCGATCCCAGACGTTGACCGGACCGACCTCTTCGTCATGCTTGGGGCGAACCCTGCGGAATCGAAAGGCAGCATCTTCTCGCATCGCGATGTCATGGGCGCGCTCCGTGATCTGCGCGCGCGGGGCGGAAAGCTGGTGGTGGTGGACCCCGTGCGTACACGGACGGCGGCGGCGGCCGATCAATGGGTGCCGCTGCGTCCCGGCAGCGATGCAGCGTTCTTGCTGGCTATCGTTCATGTGCTGTTCGCCGAGGACAGGGTTCGTCTCGGCCATCTCGCGTCGTTGGTGGCGGGGGTCGAGACGTTGCGCGACGTCGCTGCCGACTTCTCGCCCGAACGTGTAGAGCGGTTCTGTGGTGTCGAGGCAAAGATTATTCGCGACCTAGCGCTGGAGATCGCGAATGCACGCGCCGCCGCCATTTATGGTCGGATCGGTACCTGTACTCAGACTTTCGGGACATTGGCATCCTGGCTTGTGGACGTGATCGCAATCCTGACGGGCAATCTGGATCGTCCCGGCGGATCGATGTGGAGCACGCAGGTCGCTCCCCATCTGGATCTCGCGCCGCCCTATCCCAGCAACGCATCCGTTACCGGCAAACCATCGCGTGTGCGTGGTGTGCCGGCGATTCTGGGGCAATATCCGGCGTCCTGTCTGGCCGAGGAAATTGATACGCCGGGTGCGGGACAGATTCATGCATTGATGACGCTAGGCGCCAATCCGGTGTTGTCCGTTCCTGGCACAGCCCGGCTTGATGTGGCGCTCGGACAGCTCGAATGCATGATCAGCATCGACATCTATATCAACGAAACCACACGACATGCCCATGTCATCTTTCCTAGCCCATCGCTGCTGGAACAGCCGCATTGGGATGTTTGGGGCTGGCCCTGGGCGTTGACGAGCGGCGGCCATTATTCGCCAGCCTTGTTCGATCCGGTGGATCGCCCGCCAGAATGGCAGGTGATGGCCCGGGTCGGCGCGATCATGGGCGGAGTGGATGGTCCTGATCTCGGCGCACTGGACGACGAATTTTTCGCTGGAATGTGCGATCGTGCGGGGATCGACCGGCAAGTCGCTTTCGATGCGCTGCCCGTAAATGGTCCCGAACGCGTCCTCGACCTGTGCATCCGTTCAGGACCGTTCGGGGATCGGTTTGGGGCGAATCCGCAGGGGCTGAAGCTCGACGACTTCAAGGCCGCACCGGATGGCATATTGCTCGGACCCGCCGTGCCGTGGGGCGGCAAGGCTATCAAAACCCCTAGCGGCCTTATCGAACTGGCCCATCCGCATTTCCTGGCCGATCTTTCCCGGCTGGAAGCGGCGATGGACGATACGGATGCCGACCTGGTTCTGGTCAGTCGGCGCCAGTTGCGCTCGCTCAACAGCTGGATGCACAATCTTAATACGCTGGTGAAGGGTAAGGAGCGATGCACGCTCCAGATCCACAGCCAGGATGCGCTGCGGCTGGAGATCGCCAGCGGTGACATTTGCGAAGTGGCGAGCGAGGGCGGCACGGTCACCGCGCCGGTCGAAATTACGGACGATATCATGCCCGGCGTCGTCAGTCTGCCGCATGGCTGGGGTCATGATCGCGGGGACGCGCGCCTCGGTATTGCGAGACTGCACGCGGGCACGAATATCAATGAACTCAGCCCGGCCAGAATGCTCGATGCCGCGTCAGGCAATGCCGTACTGAACGGCATTCCGGTCACGGTCCGACGAATAGAGGCGCAGGCATGAAATATGACCTGACCGATGCTCCGTTTGTCAGCGGGGCGGGATTGGCTGAAGATCCATGTCGATATAGTCATATCCCTTGCCACATCCCCGCAGCAGGAAGTTTTGGCGCTTCAGCCAGCGATGGAAATGCTGGATCAGCCGCGCATCGTCCGCTGGTCCGGCATTAGCGACGAACGTATCGAGCGCCGCCATCGCGGCATCGCCATTATCCGGGCGGTGACCCAGTAGCTGTTCGACATCGTCCATGTCCGCCGCTACAACCGCAGCGCCATAGGCCGCCCAGCGTTGCATGTAGCGGGCAAGCGCCGCCGCGGAATTGCGCTGATACGTCATCCCCGCGCCATCGCCGGGAAAGGCGTCGATCTGTTCGATCAGCTTGCGGCCGGCTTCGACATAGCCGATCGCCTGTGCCACCGGCGGGTCCGGGTCGATCAGCGTCACGCTGTCATGCTCGGCCATCGCGCTGATGGAAAAACGCGTGGCGGACACTGCGAACTGCAAATAGGCGACATAATCCTGTTCGGGTGAGGACTGGAATGCGAGTGGCCACAGAAGGAAGCCGTTTACGCCGCAGAAGCCAGCGGTATGATATTCGATCAACTGCTTGCTAATCCTGTCGCCGGTCAGCGTCTCATAATGGTCGATCAGGGCGGAGATGTCGCCCAGCGGCTCGGCCGTGTCGCGGATTCGCAGGCCAGCCAGTTCGGCTGCCGGGTCACCGAAGCTGGAGACTTCGAAATCGATGAGGCCGGTCACGTGATCGCCATCGAACAGGAACTGGCCGGCATCCGGGTTGATGAAGGCGGCTCGTGTCCGATCCCGCGGCACGTTGCGGCGAAGCCAGCCGGCGATGAAGCCCATCAGGGGGAACGGGCGTCCGATCGTGTCGTGGAAGATGCGGATCGCGGGTTCGTAAAGCCCCAGTGCAATATCCTCGACCGATGTCGGGGCTGGAAGCCCGACTTCGGCAAAGGCTTCGAGCGGTAACTGGTGCAGGCGCGCAATGAGAGCGACATAGTCCTCGCGGACCTTGCGGCGTATCTCCTTATCGACAATGGTTGCGGTGTTGATCGTTCCGGGGAGGCGTTCCAGCACCAGCGATAGCGGATCGTCGATCACGCCCAGCAGGCGCGGCGCGGGGATGCCTTGCGCTTCCAGCGCGCGATGGATCGCGCCTTCCTGCATCATGTCCACAGGCGACACATAACTGTCACCACGCGGCCCGCGAATATAAAGCGGTAGTGCCTTGCCATTTGCGACGACTTCGACGTCCCAGCCGGGCCGCCAGCGCGGATGACGTTCAAATTGAGTCACGATGCCCAGATTGTTGGTGAGCCAATCAAACACACGCCGGTCGAACGGCTCCAGTGCAGTTGGATCGAACCCTGTGGTTCTTCCATCTTCGGCCACGCTGCTGTCGGTCATTTCGAACATCCTCTCGCCTTTAAGGTTAGCATGGCTTCGCTCGCTGTCGCCTCTTTCCGTATGTCGGCGATGGAATCCGTATCCTAGAGAAACGTGCAAAGCTTCCGATTCACATTGGCCGATGTGCACTGTGGATTCACAGGTTCAGCGCCGAAAGGGCTCCAGCGATTTCACTCATCCAGTCCCAGCCGCAGAATTCGTCGCTGCCCGCCCGCACATTAGCGGCGCTTTCAGCGCCGAGCATTGCGCTTTCGGCGCTCAGCTTGCCGCTCGTCGTCTACCTGCCCAGCTACTATTCGGGCAGCCTCCATCTCGACCTTGGAGTTGTAGGGGCGGTATTCATGATCGTCAGGATCATCGATATCACGTTTGACCCGCTGATTGGCGGGTGGATGGACAGGACCCGCACTCGTATGGGCCGCTATCGGCCCTGGCTCGCCGCGGGAGCACCGATGATCATGATCGGTATGTTGATGCTTTTCACCGCATCGCCTGGCGTAGGGCCGATCTATCTCATGGGCTGGCTTATCGTTGCCTATGGTGGCTGGTCCATCCTAGGCCTCGCGCAACTGGCGCTGGCCGCCAATGCATCACCCGACTATCAGGAACGATCGCGCATCTATGCATGGTGGCAGTTCGCCTTCATGCTGGGCATGGTCGCGACCATGTTGATCCCCAAGCTTCTGGCACTTGCGGGGCGGCCGGGGCAAGCCGGCGCGATGAACATGATGGCATGGTTCGTGTTCGTCGTGACCCCGCTCATGACAGGCTTTACCCTTCTTATGGTTCGTGAACGGGGCGAAGTCGGGGCTTCCCATGGCGGCGGCATCGGGGTCTATCTTCGCCTCGCGCGGCGCGCAGACGTCAGGATCGTGCTCCTGGGGGAATTGCTGCTTGGGCTGGCGGCGGGCACAACGACGACGCTGGCGATCTTCTTCTTCGCGCTTGGCAAGGGAATAGCGCCTGCCGATGTTGGACTTATCCTGATCGGGCAATTTGTTGTGGCCTTGCTGGTGACGCCCATGTGGACATGGCTCGCCGGTCGTCTCGGCAAGCATCGCGCCCTCGCACTCGCAGCGGTTGGTTCGGGTTTCGTCCAAATCCCGCTCTACCTGATGCCAGGCGGCAATCTTTTGATAGCGATTGCCATCTTTTCGCTGGTGGGGCTTTTCTATGGTGCGATAGCGATGCTGCCGCGTGCCATGATCGCGGACTGTGCAGACGCGAATCGGTTGGATACTGGGCATGACAGCACCGGTCTGCTGTTCGCCTTGTTGATCGGTATCTGGAAGATCGGGCAGGCGCTGTCGGTCGGCTTGCTGTTCTCGATCCTCGAATGGATTGATTTCAATCCCGCGCTGGATGCGAAAAACACCGTTGAAGCCCTTGAGCGCTTGCAACTGCTTTACTGTTTCGTGCCGCTGTCGCTATCTCTCGTCGCGGCGCTGAATCTGCTATATTATCCACTGACCGGCGCACGTCATGCCGTCATTCGCGCGGCGCTTGCCGTTCGCGATTAGCGCCAACGAGGGCCGAGCCGGTAAACCGATGCGGATGAGGCTCCACTCTGCAATGAGGACGATAGTGGCGAAGTAGGGTTCCTATCGTATCGGCGGCGGCTTTGACACAAAAGAGCCTATCGATGAGGCGATATCGTCCGGTAGCATCCTCTCCTGTCAGTCTTGCCACATAATCTGGGGCGGCCAGATCGAGACGGCTAAATGCCGACCGAACTGGCCGCCCCGATGCGATAGAGCGATCTGATGCCTTAGGATTTAAGGGAGAGGTTTTTCCGATACTTTACCCCGGCATTGTAACCCACATTAAAAATCCCTCGGCAATCAAAAGATCGTGAGGTTGTCAGTTCTGCCCGAACCGCCACGTCATGCCCAATCCGTAGGTGCGCGATTCACCGGAGAACTCGGTTGCGATACCCAGTGAACGGTAGAGATCGGAAAAGCGGCGGGTCAGATATTTCTTGTTCGCCAGATTGCGGGCGAAAATCGAAATTTCGACGTTCGGATTTTCAACCTTATAGGAAATCCGGCCATTGATCAGACCATAGCCCGGAATCCGTCCCAACTCGTTTTCCGCAGCATATTGTGCCTTCACCGCATCCGACTGGGCGTCGGCAGCGCGCGAGGCGAAGAATTGCTGCCCGCTTACATAAGCATAGCTGGCATTGACCGACAGTTCGCCGGTGGAAAGGATGAACGTCTGCGTCGCGCTGATATTGAACTGCCTCTTCGGCAACTGGATCAGCGGCAGATTGCTCAAGTCGACGGTGCACAGGATTTGGGTTGCATTTGCCCCTTGTGCACATCCTGCGGGAGTTGCTCCCGTCACTCCGTTGATCACCTGGGTTTCGGTGAAGGTACCCTTTTCATATTTGCCGTCAGAGAGATTGCCGCTCGCCGTGATCTCCATGCCCTTCCACGGCACAGCTGTGATTTCGAGCTCGGCGCCCCAAATGCGTGCGTTACCGTTATTCTGGAGATATTGCGTCACGCCAGCTGGCCCGACGGCATTGACGATGGCCTGAACGTCCGATTTCCATGTGTGGAACAGTGCAAGGTTCGTGCGCAGGCGATTGTCGAGGAAGGTGGCCTTGATGCCGCCTTCCACGTCCTTCACCTTTTCGGGCGCAAAGGCCGGCGCGGCCGGGCCTGCGCGCAGGTTCCAGCCACCCGCTTTAGCGGCCCCACGCGTGACCGCGTAGACGAACACATCGTCGGATGCTTGCCAGTCGAGGCCCGCCGTCCAGGCTGGGTAATGGAATTTTGCCTTCTGCGTCTGGTTGCACTGTGTTGCTGTCGGGGGAGAGTCGGGGAAATCGAGATTGCAGTTCACGCCAGAAAGTGTGCCGGCGACCGGCATATTTGCGGGGATTCCGAGGATCTGCATATTGTGCAGAACGGTGTTGCGCGTATCCCATGTATAGCGGAATCCGCCGGTCGCTCGCAGCGTGTCGCTGAACTTGTAATAAGCTTGGGCGTAGAGGCCTTTCGTGATGTTTTCCGCATCGGCATTGGAGTCGCGGATCAGGCCGCCGAACACCTGGGAGCGACTGAGCTCATAACCGGATTCTCGCGATATGTAGCCACCGGCGATATAGCTCAGGCGGTCAGTGATGTCGCCCGATCCCTGCAACTCCTGAGACCATGCCTTCGAACGTGAGCCTGAGAAGGTCGCCAAAATCGGCGCCGGAACGGCATCGGTATCTACCAGACCGTAATTTTTGGAATAACGGAATGCCGTGATGGATTTGATCGCCACCGCGCCGGCATCGATATTGATAGTGGCGGAAGCCCCTCCAGCCTTCAGTGTATCGAAGGGGTCCTGCGTGTACATCTGCTTCACGGAATCCGGCTGCAACGCATATTCCGGAGCGCCGGGCACCGATGGGCCGGCGCCATAGGTGGTATACCAATCGGACTTGTCGTGGACGAATGGCGTGACCTGTCCGAGGAAACCGGCGAGCGGCCCCCCGAATACGGCAGGATTATAGGCGGCCATATGGATCAACTGCTCATGGCCTTTTATCTTGTTATAATCGGCGCTCAGGACGATATCGAACCCTTCGCCTTCATATTTCAGCTTGCCGCGAATGAAATCGCTGCGCTGGTTCAAGATATTGCGGCCGGTCGGCGCATTGTTGCTGAACCCGTTCTTGTCCGTCAGGTTGTAGGTCACGCGGGCATAGAGGTTCGATGCCAGCGGCACGTTGACGATTGCATTGGCGCGCTTGTAGCCGTGGTTGCCGCCCTCGACCTGTAACGTTGCCTCCAACCGGTCGACGGGATCGTTCGACAGGATGTTCAGAGCGCCGCCTGTGGTGTTGCGACCGAATAAGGTGCCTTGCGGACCACGCAGCACTTCGAGACGTTGAAGATCGTTGAGATCGGTCATGCCCTGTGACGGGCGCGAGATATAGACGCCGTCGATATAGGTCGCCACGGCAGGATCATTGGCCAGGATCGGCTGAAGATTGCCCTGTCCGCGAATGGCGATATAGGCGAAGGTTGCCGCACCGGGCGATCCCGTCGAAATCACGAGGCTGGGCGCTGTACGCTGCACATCAGCGACATTGACGATCTGCGCGCGTGTGATCGCCTCTTCGCCGAGGGCGGTTACCGCGATCGGAGTGGATTGCAGGCTCTCTTCACGTTTACGTGCCGTAACCACGATGTCCTGCAAGCCGCCCTGATCCGATGCGGTCGTTTCCTGAGCAAATATCGGCGTTGCAAATCCTGCTATTGAACTTGCCAGAGCTGTTCCAAGCAACATCATTGATTTTTGCATGATTTCCCTTTCATGAATTATATTATATATTGATTTTTATAATTTCATCATAATCTAATAATTAGATGAAATATTACGGTTCTTTTAAAACCTTATCGAATAAAGATTTAATCATCTTGATATATTAAAGAGAATTGGCGTACCGCTCTATGTACAATCGGACGCGATCGACGAGGAAGTCGGGCAATGCGGCTGGCGCTGCCATTTTCTTGTCATTGCTGTAATCGCGGATCGACAGCACTAGGATTTTCAGCGCGGCAATGGCCTGATAATAACTGAAATAGGGCATTTCCCATCCATAGATCCGCTCGAATCCGGCAATCGCTTCGGCTTCATCGGGAATACCGTCTATGCGTGGGATGCCGAAGTTGAGGCTGAAGATGTCGTCGAGATACATCCAGTGGGCGAGGTCGATTTCGGGTGGGCCGAGTGAGGCGACCTCGAAATCGAGCAGGGAGGCGACCTCCAGATCGGGACGGAACATCGTATTGCCCAGCCGGGCGTCATTCCACACCAGTCCAACCCGATGCACGGGCGGCTGATTGGCGAGAAGAAAGCGCAGGCTGTCTTCGACAAGGGGATAAGACTGGCCCTGCGCGGCCCATTCGAACCAATGGCCGACGAAGGTGTCGAGATAGGAACCAGCAGTCGGCGGGCCATCCGCCGCGCCGGGAAGGAACGGGAACTGCCGCCAATCTATCCGGTGCAGCCGTTCCATTTCCCTGATGCCGTTCCACCAACTGCGTTCGCGTTCGGCGGGGCTAAGATCGGCGAACCAGCCTTCCGCATGATAACTGGGAAAGTCGGACGGCACGCGGCCGTCAATGCGATCCATCAGGAAGAAGGGCGTGCCAAGCATCGCAGAATCTGCTTCGGCGAAATCGATCCGGGGAACCTGGACATCCGACGAATCGGCCACCGCGCGCATAACACGATATTGGTGAAAGACATCGGCCAGCATTGGCACGGCGACATCGCGCTGCAACCGCGCGACGAGCGGCCGTTCGATTAACTCGGCACCTTCGCGCCAGACCGCCGTGAACAAGATCGTCCGGCTCGAAAAGCCTTGTGACGGTTCCACGACGTCCCGGATCTCGATATCGGGCGTTCCCGGCAGCCGGGTCGACAGCCAGCCGGAAAGACGCTGCATTAGTTCCAGAGCTGTTTGGATAGGAGGTTGTCCGTTCATTGCCGCTGCCTCACCCAAGATCGATCACTCCAAGGGCGTCGATCCGCCCATTGAGATTGGCTGCTTGGGTGCGTTCCGCGACCAGGGCGAGGATGTCATCATAATGGGGATCTCCCGGTTCCAGCAGCTTTGGCCTGCCGCTTGTGCCTAGAAAGACCGGCCGCACCCTGACGCCGGTGATCGCTCCCTCTGCAATCGTCACCGAGGCTGCGAGACCTCGGCTTGTTTCGTCGAGCAACGGTGCGGAAATGCCGGAAGGCGTTTCGGCGCGCGACCAGGGCGAGATCATGGCGAACTTGCCCATGCAATAGAGGATCGCCTTGCCGCGATAGACTTCGAAGCCCTTGATAGGGAGCGGTCCCTGGCTGACGATCAGATCGACCCCGGCGTCGATAAAGGCGCGGGCTGCTTCGCGCTGATATTCGGCGATGGCGGAGGGATGCTCCAATATGCCCCAGTGACAACTCATCACGACGATATCGACCTGCGACCGCAGCGTCTTGACGCCTTCTATGACGGCATCCAGATCGTCGCGATTGACAAGGGTACGGACATCAGGCTCTACGCCCCAATTGTCCCATGACGCATTTTCGGCATAGGTGTGGCGCCGCAACGGCACGATGCCAGGTGTTCGCCGACCGGCATGGGCGCCTGGCAAAAAGCCTGAGGTGCAGGCGAGGAAACCGATGCGATGGCCGTTGCGTTCGATGATCGCGGGCTGGCGAGCAGCGGCGATGTCGATGCCTCCGCCGACCGGAGCGATCCCGGATTCCTGCAACAGGCTGATCGTCCGCAGGAACGCGCGGTAGCCCCCATGCATCGTGTGATTGTTCGCGATCGACATGACGTCAAATCCTGCGCGGCCCATCATCCGGATGCTTTCGGGCGCGCCGGGTGCGAACAGGTCGCCCTTGTCGAAATCGTCATTGATATGCGCTTCGACGGGATGGGTATCGCCAGCTTCTTCCGCATAAGGCCATTCGCAGTTGCCGAACGTCACGTCCGCTGCCGAAAGGGCGGGAGTTACCTGATCGAACAAATCTGCCGGCGGCTCGCGCGTCATCAATTGCAGATCGCCCACCGCCAACAGTTCAAGCGGAGATCGCGCACTCATTGCGTGATCTCGCGGTGAGCTTTGAACGATGCTCTCATGATATCCTCCGATCTGAGTGCAAGATCTAAAGCCGGACATCGGCATCCTCTCTCTAAGGGGCGATCTTGCGCCTTTACCCTTGCTGTATTGGATGGATGAGGAAACATCGCGGGACAAGCGCCGGCCGCCTTATGTTTATGCACGAAGGATAACGGCTCCGCATAGATTGTGGCGCCTTTATCCTCGTCCGCCGGCGCAAAGGCCGTGATTACCCCTATCAAGGTGATGAAACGCGCCGAAACATAACGGCGGCGTGCATTGTTCGCGGACGGCAACCCTCTACCCTGTCCGCGAGAATGAAGGAGATGACATGGCTGGCAGGTTTGAAGGTAAGGTCGCGCTTGTCACCGCGGCTGCGGACGGTATCGGAGCGGCGACGGCAAAAGCGTTTGCGGAAAATGGCGCCCGGGTGGTTCTGTCCGACATCAATACGGAATTAGGGGAAGAGCGCGCCGAGGCGTTACGCGCAGCCGGTCACTCCGCCACATTCATTCGCGCTGACGCGACCCGCGAGGAAGAAGTGGAAGCGCTTGTCCGCCGCACTGTGTTGGATCATGGCGGGCTGCACCTTGCGGCCAATGTTGTTGGAGATGGACATCCTGGAGCTTCCGGACCCGAATTCCATCAGCAGAGTCTGGAAGCGTTCGAGTATACGATCATGATGTGCCTGCGTACGACCTTCCTCTGCCTGAAGCATGAGATCGCGCATATGATCGATCATGGTGGGGGGGCGATCGCGAACGTCACGTCGCTCGCGGGCATGCTTTACAACAGCTTTGGCGGGGCTGGTTACGGGTCGAGCAAAGCGGCTGTGATTCGGCTCACCAAATTCGCGGCGGTGAGCTATGCTGATCGCGGCATCAGGGTGAATTGCATAGCGCCCGGGGTCACTCCGACGCGGGCTTACTACAAGAGCGGCCCTGAACATGCAAAGGTGCTGATTGACGAGCAGGTGATCAATCAGCCAATCCGCCGTGCGATCGCAACGGAAGAACAGGCGGCAGGGATTATTTGGCTGTGCTCCGATGAGGCTTCCATGGTTACCGGCCATAATCTTCCCATCGATGGAGGTTGGACAGCGCAATATTAACCAGGTGCATTGTCGATCCTTGCCGATTGGCACATAGATTATGCATGGATGGATCGGGTGGATCTGTCTGCGATCATCTGAGGGTGGCGAAATGGCGAACTTTCCTGCTTCCAGCGCTCGATTGCTTTTAATGCGTTATGTTCGGCGGCGTTGAAAATTTGGCCATTTCACCTGCCGCGGCCATCCGCTCGTTGTATCGTCCTGCGGATGCCGATCCGTCCTGGAGTCATCGGATTTCAGATTTGGCAGCGAGGCCGGCGATTCCGCCCCTCATATGAGCATCGCTTGCCCAGACCTGTCCGTCGTCAGAACATTCGGCACAACTCGCGGCGTAGATTAGCGGAGTGCGGACCTCGTCAGGGGGTTGATGTTAGGCGGCGAACTTGCGGTGCTGCAAGCGCCGATGTTCGATGGTCTGTCGCTTGATCCTTTCGCGCAGTTTGATGATTGCCGGAGCCCTGCCGAAGTAGGCGTCGGCAGGCGTCACGTTGGCCAGGCTCTCGTGGTATCGCTGGTGATTGTAGTGCTCGACGAAGGCCTCGATGTGGGCTTCGAGGTCGCCGGGCAGGAAGTAGTTTTCCAGCAAGATGCGGTTTTTCAGGGTCTGGTGCCAGCGCTCGATCTTGCCCTGGGTTTGGGGATGACACGGGGCGCCGCGGACATGGCTCATCTTCCGGGCCTCGATGTATTCCGCCAGCTCACCCGCGATGTAGCTGGGGCCATTATCGCTGAGTAGCCGGGGTTTGTGCAGCACCGTGGCGCTGTCGCAACCAGAAGCCGCCAGGGCGAGGTCCAGCGTGTCGGTGACGTCCTCGGCTCGCATGTTGGTGCACAGCTTCCAGGCGATGATGTAGCGTGAGAAGTCGTCGAGCACGGTCGACAGATACATCCAGCCCCACCCGATGATCTTGAAGTAGGTGAAGTCGGTCTGCCACATCTCGTTCGGCCGCGTGGTTTTCGTGTGGAACTGATCGGCAGCCTTGATCACGACATAGGCCGGGCTGGTGATCAGGTCGTGGGCCTTCAACAGGCGGTAAACCGTGGATTCCGACACGAAGTAGCGCTGCCCATCGGTGAAGCGCACGGCCAGTTCCCGGGGGCTCAGCTCAGACTGTTCCAGCGCCAGCTCGATGATCTGGTCGTGGATGCCCGCCGGGATGCGGTTCCACACCCGGCTCGGCGCCGATGGCCGATCTTCCAACGCCTCCGGCCCGCCTTCGAGGTAGCGATCATACCAGCGGTAGAATGTCCGACGAGGGATGCCGAGTTGGTCCAGCGTGCGCTTGGCCGACAGGTGCGACTGCTCGACGGTTCTGATGATCTCGAGCTTCTCGGATGCGGGATACCTCATTCGTCGTTGCCCCCATCCGCGACCATGCTTTTTTTGAGCAGACGGTTTTCCAGTGTCAGATCGGCCACGCATTCCTTCAGGGCCCGGGCTTCGCGGCGCAGGTCCTGGACCTCTCCGGTGGTCGCGGCACGGGCGGTGTCGCCGGCCAGGCGGCGCTTGCCAGCTTCCATGAACTCCTTCGACCAGGTGTAATACAGGCTCTGGGCAATGCCTTCCTTGCGGCATAGCTCGGCGATGCTGTCTTCCCCGCGCAGGCCATCCAGCACGATGCGGATCTTGTCCTCGGCCGAAAAGTGGCGCCGGGTCTGTCGGCGGATGTCCTTCACTACCCGCTCTGCTGGGGCCTTGGCGGGCGATTTTACATTGGAGGATCTGGGCTTCATCTTCGTTCCTTCGTCACTACGACGAAGCCCAGATCCTCCTTAAATCACAACCTCAAATCTGTGCCATCGGTGCTGACGGCGGACACCGACACCCCACCCCGGCGTCGCTCCCACATAAAGGGCATTGATAAGGACCGCGCGCCGAGCCGCTTCCTCATCCTTCCGGATCATAGCAACGAACGTGGCAAGTCCCATCGCCTCCAATCCGAAATTGAGAACTGAACTCCAATGGAGGGCCTCGTTGAAATAGGCGTCTGACCATTTGTCGTTGGACTCGCC
The DNA here is from genome assembly GCF_001456115.1 of Sphingobium baderi. Classification (NCBI taxonomy): domain Bacteria; kingdom Pseudomonadati; phylum Pseudomonadota; class Alphaproteobacteria; order Sphingomonadales; family Sphingobiaceae; genus Sphingobium; species Sphingobium wenxiniae. The sequence goes on from NZ_CP013264.1 coordinate 2,000,874, forward strand.
GCCCCAGGTTTTCAGTCCGTGAAGTACAGCCCTCTTCCACAGGTCCCTCAGATTCTCCTCGCCTGTCTGGCCAACGATGATCTTTTCGTATGTTTCCGGATCGGTAGTGACGGCTTCTTCGAAATTCGAACGCCACTGCCTTAGATAGAGAGGTGTGGGCAAATCATAATCGACGCGCATGAAATCGCGGGTATTGATCCGCACGGCGCTGGGCTTCGCCGGCCGCTGCGGCCGCCTGCGGCCAACCGGCGGATCTTCGGTCTTCACGACCTGCACGCCGGCATTATAGGCCATTCCATGCACTGGCCCGGTAGTGGAATTGTCACGGATGAGTGCTGGCAGCACGTTAAGGCAACTCTCTGCGCCGCCCCGAAGAGCTGTCAGCCGCTGCGTCATCTTGTCGGCCATATCCTGCTTGCCCTTGGCAAGGAACGCGGCAGCCTGCGACATTATCGCGCTCTGGTCGGCAGGGGCGCTATCCCATTTCCGACGAAGGTCGCGCAGTTCGATCCCGCCCCAGACGCTGGAAGCATAAATCGCCCACGCTTGCTGGCCGATATCGTCGGGGGACACTTTCCCATCCATGATGGGCCCTGACAGACGATCGGTCATCCAACCATTGAAGCCCAGCCAATAGACTTCCTGGCTGGGAAGTTTGGCCGCGACTGGCGCGAATTCGGCGACCAGCGTTTCCATCAGTTCGGGTGCTTCCGGCATGACCTTGGCCAAGCTGGGAATCATGGGCGCTTTACCAGCAAATCGTGACATCGACGTATCTCCGGGCCTTTTAATTGATGAAGTGCTGGACTTGGCCAGGACAGCAGACGGCAGACTCAATGCTCCGAGCCCGAGCAGCCCGCCCGTTAGAATCTTCCGCCGGTCATATTCTGTCATTTGGCCTCTCCATGGTGATTACACCCTTTTCTACATTGTGCAGCGGATGACGCGCATTGGCGACAGCATCATCCTTGGTGCCGTCAGAAACGGTAATTGATCGCGACGCCATAGGTTCTCGGTTCGCCCCAGATGGATGTCGCGAAGCCGAAACTGCCAAGCGCGTTACTCTTCGATACGGCATAAAGCTTGTTTGCGATGTTCTTTATAAACGCCTGCACACCGAAGCCCGTGCCCAGAACATTGCTCGCCGACAACTGGGCGTTCCAGATACTGAACGCGGACTGAGTGTTGAATGGATCGATCCGGTTGTTGAGAGTGGCGTCCAATTGGTTGAAGTCCTCGAAGTAGATCACGCTCTGGTAAGACCAGGTCACCGACGCAGTCAGTCGCTCGGCGACTTTGGCATCGATGGGAACATGATAGGCGGCGGTGACGCTGCCTGTGTATTTGGGTGCCTGCGCTAATGCATTGGCAGTCAGGTCGGCAAACTGTCCTGGGGCAAGTTCAGTTTGGAAATTGGTGTATTTCGCATCGAGATATGTTCCTGAAGCCGAAAAATCGAGTTGCCCCAAATGAATATCGCCCTGGATTTCGATGCCCTGAACTTTGGCAGCGGACGCGTTACGGATATAGGCTGCCGGAACGTTGTCCACAAATGCGGTTATGCGTCGCTGAATGCCGCTATATTTGCTACGAAAGGCTGAGATATTGGCGCGGATCGGTACGCCGCCCAGACGGAATTCGCTCTTCGCGCCGATTTCGATATCGTCAAGTTTCTCTGTATCATATGGCACGGGCGGCGTCGTGTTGACGCCGCCGCCATTGAACCCGCGACGGGCAGTGCCATAAACGAGGATGTTCGGGGCGACGTTATAGTCCAGTCCAAAAGTCCAGCTAGGCTCGCGAAACTCGACCGAAGCACGGAATGTACAAGTCACGATATCCACTGCGGGGTTTGTCGCTGGAAAGCTGCATCGTCCGCCGGTAAAATCGACGCTTCGAACATCCTTGGTCTGCCAAGTGTAACGAGCGCCGGCCGTTACATTCAACCTGTCCGTAACCGCATAGGTGGCTTGGGCGAAGATGGCTTTGTTCTCGTCGATGTTCGTAGTGTCTCTGACGATCGGATCGAGTGGCCCCGGGGCGGCCGATCGGAAGAAATTTCCGCCGTCGACCCGGTCGTTGCTGTAATAAGCGCCCACGATCAATTTGAGGCGAGAAATATCTGCCTGGACCTGCACTTCATTCGAAACATGGCGGGTTTTGGAAATGTAATTGGATTGGAGGGAATCGAAGATCGTTCCGTCGCCATCCGACGTCCGATTGGCCTTTAGATGCCAGTAACCGAAGATATTCTTGATGGTGATCTGATCGTTGAGCGCGAAGGACGTAATATTCGTCGCTCCCCATGAATCCGTCAGCGACCGCCCTTGATAGGGGTTTGCTGTCTCGAACGGCCCGAGCTTACTCTCCGTTGCAAAGAATTGCTCAAAGCTGGGCAGGCCCAGGGTTGTCGTCAATGGAGGGCGATATTTGCAGGCGCCGAGGGTCAGCAACTGGCCGATACTCGGAGTGTCAGGGCAAGGCGAAATGGCTGTAATTTTTTTGTAGGAAGGCTCTTCGTCGGCATAGAAGCGATCGATCGTCAGGAGATTTTCGAATCCTTCGACGGGATCGAACAAGAGCGAGATACGAAAGCTGCTATAGTCTTCGCTGTCCTGGTTCCGCAGCGTCGGACCCGGGATGTTGCTCACATATTTGGTCAGGCCTGCCCGCTTCTTGAATTGCCCCGCCGCACGTAGGGACAAACTGTCGGTCAATGGCACGTTGAACATGGCCTGTCCCCCGATCATGTCGCGGTTACCCGCCTGCAGTTCGACGAAGCCTTCCGTCTGATGTGTTGGGCGAGCTGGCTGGATCAGGATGGCGCCCGCCGTGGTGTTCGTGCCGAACAGCGTTCCCTGCGGGCCTTTCAGGACCTGAATGTTCTGCAAGTCGTACAGCGCGCGGTTGGCGGCATCCGAACTCACAGGCACTTCGTTGAAATAGAGAACAACGCCGTTAGAGCGTAAACCTCTGAGCGAGAAATTTGCCGATTGGCGGCCCGAAGTGCCGGCACTGACCCGCAGGGTGGGAACAAGAAATTGGACCTCACTGAAATCCGTAATCTGCCTGCTTTTCAGTTCTTCTCCGGATACTGCGGAAATCGTGACCGGCACATCCTGTGCCGCCTCTGACCTCCGCCGCGCCGTCACCACAATATCTTCAAAATCGCTTGCTGCGGTTTTCCCCTCCAGCGGCCGCGTATCCTCCGTCGCTGTTGTGCTGTTTTCATTTGATTGCGCGAAAAGATTGCCGCTCATCATTATCGAGCAGCCGAGCAGTACAGTTTTCACCATCATGGCGGCGCCAAGGCGAGCACTACGGTCATTCGATGCGATGTATGCGTTCGTGGCGGTCATATGTGGGCGAATATTGTACTCAATCACTATAAGTCCCCTCACAAAATCATTTAAATAACTAATAATAAGTTGCTATAGTTATTACAATATATTTACAAAATAATACTTGATCCAATTATGGATTTTCGGCCAGCCCTGAAAAAGGGGCTGTAAGTGCAAAGCCGTTTCCCAACAACCGCAAATCGGGCAACGGCCGTTTTATCTCCGTTGTTGCAAGGCGCGAAGCGATCCGTAACCTGATGGCTGCCGTAGAGCGGAGCTATTCCCACCATTTAGGAGATTTGCATGAGCGTAGAAGCTGAGGCCAAGATTCGCGAGTTTCTGTCAGTGTTCCACACCGGTAGCTTGGATACGAAACAGTTGAGTAGCTATTTTTCCGAAAGCGCGACCTATTTGCATAGGGCCAGACACGCCGAACCTCTGCGCGGGCGTTCCGCCATTATAGAGGAATTGGAACAGCAATTCACGCGGTACAGCGACTGCGCTTGTCAGATACATGCCATAGCTTCTACCGATCGTCAGGTGTTTACCGAACGGACAGACGAGGTGGTGATGCGCAGAGATGGCAAACGCGTGTCCGTTCTTCTGTGCGGCATATTCGATCTGGATATGGAATACCGCATTACCAATTGGCGTGAATACTGGGATATGGATGACGTTCTAAAGCAGACGAGCGATGTCGGCGCTTAATGTAAACGGACCCTGAAGGCTACTGCCTGCTGCCAGCATGCAACCATCATCGCGGCATGGGCGTGCCTTTCCCATTTATTTATCGAACGATTCCTATTCCGATCCTCAACCGGGTTATCTTCCGGTCATAATCGAGCAGATTTTCGCCATATCCGGCAAAGCCCTGGCCGAAGATGTAAAGATTGAGGTTCGAATTGACGATGCGATCGAGGGGATAGGACAGTTCGGCGTCAATAGCGCCTTTTCCCGACGAGAAGTTGAAGCGGCTGTTGGTCGTCAGGCGCAATCCGTCGTCCTCACCGATTTCGGCGAAAAGCGATGTGTTGCCGCGATAGCGCTTGATATCGGGATTGTCTGCCAGATTGCCAGCATAAAAGGAAAGGCGGGGACCGAGGGAAAGTATATATTTGCCAACCGGCATGGTTGCGACCGGTTGGATATACACGGTGTTGAGGCTGCGCGACGCCAGACCATCGCGGCCATTTGATTCATGCCGAAAGCCCGCCTGACCGCCCAATGCGATCTGCTTTCCCACCGGTGCGGCGGGAAGCAGGTAAAAGATTTCGGGCATGTAGTCGATATTGTGGAAGGGCGAAGAGTGCGCGCCCAAATCCCAGAACAATCGCTGCGTGTAGGCGAAGTGGATGCCATTGATTAGGGGATTACCGCCGCCGACGGCCCCGGGATCGCCGAACAGTTGATATTTGAAGCTGATCTGTATGCGCCCATCGCTGTTCGTGCCTGGACCATAGACAGCGTAGATGGGCGCATAGCTGGAGAGATTGCCCAGAAATGCATTGCCGTGATCCGGCTTGGCGGAAGGTGGCTGGTTGCTGGCTGGCCCAACCGGTGGCCCAACCGGAATCGGTCCGGCAACGGCGGGCTGCGTTGTGTCCGGTGTCGTTATCATTGGTGATGCTGTATCGGGAAGCGCGAAGGCGTAACCCGATGCCCCGGCGTCCATGAGCGACAGGATCACGGATTTCCGGCTGCGACTACCGGCTGGAAGACTCATCAGATACTGAGCCTGTACAAATCCTCTCGGTTCGATCTCCTGTGCCGATGAAGGATTGGAGCGCTTCAACATTACCGGAAGCCGCCGATCATCGATCGTCAACTCGGCGGAAATCCGGTCGGGCAGGTTGTTTGTCTTTGGTTCCGGAGCGGGATTGAGAACGGTGATTTCGACGCGGATGCTGTCGAGTGCCATCGGTTCGATATTGCTGATAAGCATGCGCGGTGCGGGTTGAGCCATTGCCTGGGTTGCACCCAGTGCAAGTGGCGTCATGATGATCATAAAGGGAAGCTTCATGGTCTTCCTATGAAGAATTCCCCCGGAGAAAGCCAACACGTTCCGGCGAGCATGGTCGTCCAAAAGCTGTCGAGCTTCTCTGTGCGGAGCCCGTGTTCGATCCTTTGGTTGTCAGGGAGAGGCACAGCCAGAACTGCATTTGCTCGAATGGGAGTAGTAGAGTGCGCGGCACCTACCTTTCGGCCGACGGCAAACAGGGTTTGCCGGGTTCACCCATATATCGAAAATGGACCGGAAGCAGGTATGTCCTGCTCCCGGTCTGTCATATCAGAAGCTGTAGCGTGCTTTCACGCCCCAGATGCGCGGTTCGCCGAGATAGGCGGAACTGATCGGGAAGCTCTTGAGCAGAACGCTAGCCGATGCGTAGTATTTTTCATTGAACACGTTCTTGACGAACACGCCCAGATCCAGACCCGACGATGCCACATTGCGCCACGTCAGTTGCGAATTGACCAGATTGTAACCCGGCAGCTTCTCGCCGTTCTGGCCGCCGAAGTCGGCTGTGCTGAACAGGTCCGCGTCGAACACCAGATCGCCGTCCGCAGGATGGATCGGCAGGATCCAGTTGATCGCGAAGGTGCCGGAGAAGCTTGGCGTGAACTTGTTGATGTTCTCCGGCGAGAAGGTGATCCCGGTCGGGATGCCTGCGGGCAGAACGACCTTGTCGATCTTCACCTTGGTGAATGCGCCATTGAACGAAGCCGTGAAGCTGGGCGCCGGGCTGACGCTTGCTTCAAATTCCACGCCATAGATGGACTGATCGGAAATGTTCGCGCCGAACGCCGTATTGGATGGCGTATCGGGCGCCTCATTGGGTACGATGCCCGTGACGTTCAGGAACTGCAGCGCATTTTTGTACTTGGAATAGAAAGCCGAGATATTGAAATGGCCGCGGGCTTCGCCGGACCGGAAGCTGATCTTCGAACCTGCCTCCACATCGGTTACCGTTTCCTTGCCGGTTTTCTGGAAAGCGCGCAGGTCCGGGCAAACGCCGTTGCCGTATATGCAAAGCGGATCGTTGCCGCCTGTGGTGAAACGGGATTCGAACGCAGGGGTGTTGACGTTTGCTCCGCGGTAACCGCGACGGCTCACGACATAGAGCAGCCAGTCGGGATTGACCTTATAGTCGAGGCCGATGGTCCAGCTCGGTGCTTTGCCCTTGTTCTTGATGGTGCCAACACCATCAATGATATTGAGCGCAGCAACCTCGCGGCAGGTGTCATTATCGACATAGCCGGTCCCGATGGCGCCGCCACAGGCGCTGACCTTGTCCCAGCTATAGCGCATGCCTGCGTTAAACGTCAGCCGATCGGTGATCTTGTAGCCGATCTGGCCGAACAGGGCTTTATTCTCATTGGTGACGTGCGAGGTGATCGCATTTGCCGGAACGCCGCCTACGGAGAAGGCGGTGAACTGCGAACCGCCCGGACCATAGGACTGATCCTTGTTATAATAAGCACCGACGATGAAGTTGAGATTGCCCACTTCGCCGAGAATCTGGAACTCGTCACTTAGATATTTGCGCTGCCCAAGCTGTGATGCGTAGAAAAGCGTGAAGGGCACTTCCACGCCCGGCCCGACCGGCAACGACAGGTTGGTGGCGCCGGTATTGATCAACTGATCGCTGTAATTTTTACGGAAGCCGAAAATATTGCGAACAGTGATATCGCCAAAGGTCAACGATGTGTTGTTGATGATGGAGGTCGCCTTGCGATTGGCAAAGCCGCCGTTCACCCCACCATCGAATGAGCCATATTCGTGCTGCCGCTGCAAGGCGAGCTGCTCCTGAATCTGAACATCGAGCGGGGCAAGGCCGGGATCTATCGCGGCCATCGGGAAGTTCTGGCGTATGAGGTTCAGGCCACCCGCCAGTTCGTTCGCCTTGGAATATTCGTAGATGGTCAGGCTCTTGATCCAGTCGGTAGGTTCAAGCAGCAGGGACACGCGAAAGCTGTCCTGATGGATGTCATCGAAGCCCGGTCCGCTGTCGATCGCATGGATACGCGGGTCCTGCCGGCGGATCTGCCCGGCGACGCGCAACGCCACCTTGCCGTCCACGATCGGTATGTTGAGCGCGCCTTCCAGTTCCTTATGGTCATAGCGGCCGTAAATGCCCTGCACATAGCCGCTGAGATCGTAGGTCGGCTCCTGCGTGTTGACCAGCACTGCGCCGCCCAGCGTGTTCTTGCCGAACAGGGTGCCTTGCGGCCCCTTGAGGACCTGAACGCCCGACACGTCATAGGTGGGAATGTTCGAACCCACGATCGGCAGCGGGACGTTGTTGACGTACATGACGACGCCCGGCGTGCCTTCTCCCTGCGGCAAGTTGCCAATACCGCGCATGGTCAGCGCCATGGTATCCTTGCCGCCTTCCGATGCGATGGTGAAGCCGGGCGTCACGGTGCGTAGGTCCGATGCGGTCTGCACGTTGCTGCGCGCCAGCCCTTCGGCCGAAAACGCCGTCACGGAAACTGGAACGTCCTGCAAGCGCTCTTCGCGACGACGCGCGGTGACGACGATATCGCTTGCAGCGCCGGCCGCATCGCCCTGCGGAACAGTTTCATCCTGTGCCCACGATGGCGTGGCGCTGAGGCACGCGACGCTGGAAAGAAGTGTGGCAGCAAAAGTCAGTGATTTCATGATGATCCCTTTCAGATTCGAAGAACCGTTTCCATGTGATTGGATCGCCCCTGAACGACCATTTCTCGACAATCGGGCAATCGCTTAAGCCTGAACCCGCCTCTTGTGCCTTTCGTAAGATAGGGGAATGCAAGTTGCTGCGAACTGCGACAAATCGGCAACGGTCCGACAAGATGCATAGCTGCCGGTGGTCCGGCTGGCACTATGCTGGCAATTCCCCGAAGGCGAAAAGCGGCACATTCATTTGATCCGTAGGACGCCTATTCGTGGCCCGCACCGCCATGATTGCCCAATGTCGAGCCCCTCATGCCCGCTGCAAGATCAGTTCGGCGGCACGCATCCCGATTACCATAGCGGGGGCGTTCGTGTTCCCGGAGACAATCCGTGGCATGATCGAGGTGTCGGCGACCCGCAGTCCCGTGACGCCTCGCACGCGCAATTCCGGGTCCAATACGGCCGCATCGTCAGAACCCATGCGGGCTGTGCCACAGATGTGATAGGCGGTGCCCCCCAGAGAAACCGCGTTTTGGAGAATATCTTCGTCGCTTTCGATCCTCGCGCCCGGCAGTGTTTCTTCCGCTATCCATTGCGCCAGCGCCGGCTGTTTGCCCAATGACCGAAGCCACCGGAACAGCGACACCGCACTCAGGCGATCGATCTCGGCGGAAAAATGATTGGCATCGATGAACGGTTTGGCCATCGGATCGGGCGACTGGATGCGTAACTCGCCTTGGCTTTCGGGGCGGGTGAAATAACCCAGGATTGTCATGCCAGGGAACGGATCTATGTCGACACCTTTCTCTGTGGCGGAAATTGAGTAGAGGCCGACCCCGATCTGGGCATCTGGATGTTCCAGTTCGGGTCGGGTCTTGATGAACCCGCCAACTTCATGCGCCGAATGGGTGAGGGGGCCGCGTGACAGAAACGCATACGACAGAATCGACCTGAGAAGTCCCAGACCGCCGAACCGCTTGTTGAGGCTGTTACCGGTGACCCGATATTGGGTCGACAGATAGCGATGTTCGCGAAGATTGCGGCCGACTTGCGGGGCGTCGACGACGACGGGAATGTCGTGGGCCTGGAGGAGGGGGGCGGGGCCGACGCCGGATAGTTGCAGCAATTTGGGAGACTGGATGGCGCCGGCCGACAGAATGACCTCCCGCCGCGCATAAATTTGGCGTTCACCGTTCTTGTTGCGGATCACCACGCCGGTTGCACGGGTGTTTTCGATCGTGACCCGAAGCACATCGGTTTCGGGAAGCACGTCCAGATTGGCGCGATCGCGAACCGGCGTCAGAAATGCGCGGGCTGCGGAAAATCGTTTGCCATGCCATGTCGTTGTCGGCTGATAGCCCATGCCGCCAGACATGACCGCGGGCATATCGTTGACGTCATCCACGCGGGGGACACCCATCTGGCCTGCCGCGTCGAGAACGGCCTCGCACAGCGGATCACCCGAGGGATGGATGGTGATATTCAGCGGCCCACCAGAGCCGCGCCATGCCTTTGCGCCGAGTGGATGATTCTCCAGTTCCGCAAAGCAGCGGCCGATTTCGGCCCAACCCCAGCCGGGGCATCCAAGAGCTTCCCAACCGTCATAATCATAAGGGGCGCCGCGGACATAGACCATGCCGTTGATGGAACTCGACCCTCCAACAGCGCGTCCTTTGAGCCATGTTTCGGAGGGCGCATTACCGCCGGGCGCCACTTCATAGTCCCAGACATGAGGGTTGCCGGGCGCCAGCAACTTGCCGATCCCGCGCGGCATGCGGATCAACGGGCTGGTATCATCAGGTCCGCTCTCGACAAGCAGAACCCGAACCGAAGGGTCAGCCGATAGCCGGTTGGCCAGCACGCAGCCGGACGAGCCCGCGCCGACGATGATATAATCGTAGCTTTGATCCACGATGACCTCTTTTATTGAACCCGAAATGCTGGCGGGCGACGGGGTTAACCGGCGGGGAAGCCAATGGCCTTCATCTCGGTGAATTCATTGAATCCTTCTTCGCCCCATTCGCGACCAAGGCCGGAGCGTTTGTAGCCGCCGAAGGGCATGTCGGGATGGAAGCCGCCCGGTCCGCCGTTGATCTGAACCTGCCCGGTACGCATCTTCAGCGCCATCTCAAATGCGGTGGCCTTGTCATTGGAGATGATTGCGCCACCAAGGCCATAGTCGCTGTCATTGGCCAGCCGGATGGCCTCGGCATCGTCGTCAAAACCGATGACGGCGGCGATTGGTCCGAAAACTTCACGTTGACCGAGATGGCTATCATTGCTCACATCGTCGAAGATCGTCACTTCGAAGAAATAGCCCTTGTCCAGACCGGCCGGGCGGTCTCCGCCAACGACCAGACGGGCGCCGTCCTCCAGCGCGCGCTTACAGAAATCCTGGGTGCGGGTGATTGCCGTCTCACGGATCAACGGACCCATGAAGGTGGTGGGATCATAGGGGTCGCCGACCTTGATCTGACGCGCGGCGCCGGCGAGGGCTTCGACAAAGGCGGACCGAATACGGTTGTCGACCAACATGCGGGTCGTGAGTGAGCAACCCTGTCCCGCCTGAAACATCGATCCGAACAGGGCCACCTCCACCGCCAGAGCGAGATCGGCATCATGCCGGATGACAATCGGAGACTTGCCGCCCAGTTCCAGCTGAACCTTCTTCAACGTCGGAGAAGCCTGCGCCATCACCGCTGCGCCGACCGCGTCGGAGCCGGTGAAGCTCACCATGTCGACGCGCGGATCGGCGCTCATCATCTGGCCGACTTCCAAGCCGCCGGTTACGACATTGAACACGCCGGGCGGGAGATCGAGTTCCGCCACCATTTCGGCGATCAACATCGTTTGGAGCGGGGTGAAGGGTGAGGGTTTCAGTACCACGCTGTTGCCCGCCGCCATCGCCGGGAAAGCCTTGATAAGGCCGAGCAGGAAACCTGAATTATAGGGCGTGATCGCCGAAACGACCCCGACAGGATCGCGGGTGACGACACCACCGCCAAGAGCGCGGCCGCCGCCGCCGAGGCGATCGGAGATGATCATCGGCAAAGGCCTGGTCGGATCCTTGCGCGCCACTTCGATCGTCCGTTCCAGCTGAGAGAAGAGCAAGCCGAGCTGCATCTCGCAATTAAGCCGGGTGAAGCCCATTTCGAGCTGCATCAGACCAACCGCTTCCTCCTGTCGCGCGAGCACGAGATCGAACAGCCGCTGCATGCGATCCGCACGGACGTTGCGGTCCTCATCGCGCCAGGGGCCTCGGTCAAAACTGCGTTTTGCGGCGGCAATGGCCCGCTCCGTGTCCTCGATGGAGCCAAGCGGTGCACTCCCGACCTCTTGTTCGGTTGCGGGATTGATGACTGCCTCGGCGCCTGCGCCGGGAACCGTCCAGGTTCCGTCGATGAAGAGCTTGTCGTAATCTACTTTGATCTGCCCCGGTGCGACCGACATCATCTCTCTCCTCCTGCGTGGGTTGTGATCCAACCGCCAATCCGCTTTCGTGACGGGTGGACCAAAATACGCTATGAGGCAAGAAAAAGTATCATTAGTGCTACATTATGGCGCCGCTTGCCTGTCCCGGCAGTCGGTGCAACCATTTGCGCGTTATTTGAGATCGGACACCACTTCATGCCACCTGCGCCCTCTTCGCGAATCTCGCAGATAGCCAGCGGCGCTGACGCTTTGTCCGCTCGACGAACTGGGAGGCCGTCCGCCAGCGAGGCTGACGCGCTTAACCAGGAAATACTGTCCGCTGCGCTCCGCGAGTTTCTGGATCGCGGTTTTTCAGGCGCGTCGATTGCACGCATCGCCAAAGGCGCCAACGTCGCCCGGATGGCGATCTATCGGCGCTATGGCGGCAAGCAGGCGCTGTTTGAAACTGTGCTCTTCGAGCAAATCCGGCAACTCGAAGCACTCGCTTCGGCCATTCGGAATGATGCGGGCGATCCGTTGACCGAGCTTCGGATGACGGCGCGGGCCTATCTTGAATTCATGATCTCGCCCACGGCGGTCGATCTTCAGAGAATCCTTATTGCGGAAGGATCACGGCTGTCGACATTGTCTCAACAAGTCGCTCCGCCGTTGCCGCAATTGTTGGGGGAGCGGCTGGATCAATTGATCGGGCACGCGCAGCAGGCCGGCCAACTGATTGAGATGCCGGGGGCTCTGCTTCGGGAGATTCTGCTGCGCCTCATTGCGGAAGGCCCCCGCTGGGAGATGCTGATGGGGCAAAAAGCGTGGACGGCGGACGATATTGAGCAGCATTTCCAGAAAATGTGGCCGATGTTCCTGAAAATCGCGGCTGTGTAGCAGCCCATTGTCAGGCCGTGCAGTCTCGGTTCTGCTGCTTACTTCCAGCGCTGGCGAGCGGTCATAACGTGCGGTTTGCTTCCATCAAAGCGATAGGCCGCTATTGATTGAGCGATGAATTGAGATCTGGAGTGAACCCGCTGCGAGGATATCAGCCGGCAGCCATCGCTTCGACGACAACCAGACTATTGAAATACTCGCGCCAGAGTATCACGCACTCATCGCGGATGCCGATCAGGAAGACATAGCCGTTGCGATAGCTGGTACCGTTCGCCAGTTCGGCATCGCTCTGCGCCTCCATCACCAATGTCGATTCATCAGGGCACCAGTAGAAGCGGCTGGGCGTCAGCGCCATGCGCCGGAAATTGGCGCGGCCGTCGCGGAACATCGCCATAACGGCATCGCGGCCGGAGACGGCGGTTGGCATGGGCGGAGGCGCGAAAGGAAATTCTGCGCGCGCCTCGGCATGGAGGCAGCTCTCGATTCCATCCATGTCACCGTTGTTGAAGCTCTCCAGCAGCCGGTCCGCCAGCGCGTTTGCGCGTGTCGTGTCCATTTTTGATTTCCTCTCAACTCGCGCCGTGCATCTCGGCGCGATTAACGATTAATGCAGCATTGAAGGTTGGGGACGCTACGGCCCCTATCCGGTGACAGGGCAAGCCGTAAACGCGCATCTCGTTCGCATCCCGCCAAGCAGATTCTCCGCCCAGCAGCGGGTTGCTCGGACTATTCGAGCGCAGGCGACATGGCGCTACGGTAGGGGCGGCTCCAAATGGTTCGGATGGCTTCTGCCAGGCACCTACCCTGTCGGAAGACGGGCAACTCTTGCTACAGAAGATCCACAGTGTTGAAAAAGGGGGAGATGCTGGCGGTTGAGGCCGAAGCGAGCGGGCGTCCAGCTTCGGCAACGCGGGGAGGTTAGAGAGGCACCATGGGAACGAAGCTTCGTATCGGCGTGATTGGCGCCAATCTTCAGGGCAGCTGGGGCGTATCGGCGCATTTGCCGGCAATCGCCGCGCTTGAGGCTGTCGACGCGGTCGCGGTCGCCACCTCGCGCCAGGAAACCGCCGAGGCCACCGCGCAGCGGTTCGGCATACCCAATGCGTTTGGCGATCCTCGCGCGTTGATCGACCATCCCGATGTCGACGTGGTGGCGATCTGCGTTCGCGTACCGGCGCATCGCGATCTGGTGCGTCGCGCAATTGAGGCGGGCAAGCATGTCTATTGCGAATGGCCGCTGGCGCGCGACACCGCCGAGGCGCAGACATTGCTGGATGCCGCCGAGAAGGCTGGCATCGTTCATATGGTGGGTTTGCAATCGCGCAGCGCGCCGGTGCTGACCTATGCCAGGGATCTGATTGCTGCGGGCGAGATCGGCAGGGTGCGAAGCGCCGGGCTGGTCCATTCCTCCGACTGGATATCCGCTGTGTTTCCCGGCACCGAATATTTGCAGGACCGGTCGAGTGGAGCACATTTCCTGAGCATCCCCGGCGGTCACAGCATAGACGCGCTGACTTGGATGCTGGGCAATTTCAAAAGCCTGACCTCAGTGGTCCACACTGCGCTGAATGATCTCACCGCCTTTGGCACCGGCGCGCCGGTCAAGCGGACCTCTGCCGACCAGATATTGGTGGCGGGCATGCTTGACAGTGGCGTCGTGGCGTCTGTGCGCCTCTCGGGCGCATCTTCGCCTGGCATCGGCGTCCGAATTGAGATTAACGGGGACAAGGGGGACCTCGTCATCATGGCCGCAGCCGGGGGCCGCGGTATCCAGATGTCAAACCTGACGTTGCACAAATCGGTCGACCCGGGAGTACTCGAACCGGTCTCGGTGCCGGCAAGCTATTTTCATACGCCCGCATCGCTGCGCGCCAATCCACCGATGAATGTCGGCGAAGCCTATCTCCACATGAAGGAGGCAATCGCGACCGGCGGCAGGGCAAGTCCCAACTTCGCCGATGCTGTCGGGTTGCACAAGCTGTTGGACCAAATTGAAATGGAGGCCATATGATGAAGACATTCGCTACCGGGCTGAAGATGCCCGAAGGTCCGATCGCGCTTGCCGGCGGCAGCCTGCTGGTCGTCGAAACGTTGGGCCGAAAGCTCAGCCGGATCGCGCCCGATGGCCGTGTTTCTACCGTGGCGGAGCTGGGTGGCGGTCCCAATGGCGCTGCCATCGGGCCGGACGGCCGCTGTTACATATGCAATAATGGCGGCTTCGGGCAGATGGACCTTCCCGACGGCGGACTGATGCCGATTGAAGCCCCTATCGATACGCCACCCGGATCAATTCAGGTCGTCGATCTCGAGACCGGAATCTTCGAGACGCTCTACGCGCATAGTGAAGCAACCCCCTTTTGGGGACCGAACGATCTTGTTTTCGACAACGACGGCGGCTTCTGGTTCACCGATTTTGGAAGGGATCGCGGTCGTGTCCGTACCCGAGGTTCGGTCTATTATGCCAGGATCGACGGCAGCGAGATACGTGAGGTCGTGCACCCCGTCGACGGGGCGAACGGCATCGGTCTTTCACCCGATGGGGCCACTCTGTACGTCGCATCCACTTATGAGGGGCATTTGCTCCAATTCCGGCTTTCGGCTCCAGGCGTGATCGACCCGGCGGGTGGACACGCGCCAAACGGCAGCAGTTTGGTGGGGCGCGGCGGGCCGGGACAGTATCTCGACAGCCTTGCGGTAGACAGTGCCGGGCGTATCTGCTGCGCCTCGCCGGGCATCGGCGCAGTGCTCGTCTTCCCGCCGGAGGGCGGCACGCCGGAGGTAGTCCCGACCGGCGATTTCCTGACCACCAACATCTGCTTCGGCGGCCCGGATCGACGCACGGCATTCGTGACGCTGGGCAGCAGCGGGCGGGTGGTTACCTTTGACTGGGATGTGCCCGGGCTCAAGCTTACGTATGAATGATCCCGAGGCAAGGTGCGCTGCTTCGACGCGGCGACCCGCCTGCCCAGAGGAAGGTGCAGTAATCATCGCTCTGCCGTTCATTGCATGAAAATCGAGGAGAGACGCTATGACCAATCGCAAGGAAGCCGCCGTCGAGCAATTCCTGACGCTGTTCCACGCATCCGAGTTGAACATTCCAGCCATCCGTGCGGCGCTCGCGGAAAATGCGCGGTGGCAGCCGGTCGTGCCGGTGGCGGCGATGGTTCACGGTGCGGAAGCCATATGCGGCGAGATAGAGCGTCAGTACAAGCTCTATGCCGATTGCGATTGCGAAATACTGCACATCGCCAGCGCAGCTAATACCGTCTTCACTGAAAGAGTGGACAGTGTCCGCATGCTCCATGACGGCCGCACAGTGCTGACGCGCGTGACCGGGGTCTTTGATCTCGACGATGAGGACAAGATCACTTTCTGGCGCGAATATTGGGACATGCTCGACATTGCTGACCAGGTCGGCATTTCCGGCGAGGAAATGCGTAAGATGATGGTAACGAGCGTGCCTGCCTGAGAAGCGATGGAACGGCTGGGGGGGGGATGGAACTGACGCGCCCTGCCGCGATAGCTGGACGCAATGTCATTCCCTAACCGCGCAATTCCGGCTCGTCCACCTCGCGCCCATGATCATGGGTTGGAGTCGTTTCATGTCCGCATCGATGTATCCGTATGGGTTTGCGAAAGCTGAACGGGCGTTGCCGTGTCGCGGAAGCCTACACGCAATAACGATTCCGGGATGCCTCCTGGCGGTTCCGCAATGGTATGGCATTCACACAGGCATTGTTCCGGATTTACGGATGTTCCCGTGGCGGTTACGCCATTTCGGAAATTGGAAAAAGATAGGAGTATTCCATGGCGGACAGCATCAGGAAAATCGGTTTCATTGGTCTTGGCAGCATGGGAGGCGATCAGGCGCGAGAACTCGCCAAGCTACAGCTTGACCTTACCGTCTATGACGTCTTCCCGCAGGCGCTGGCGAAATTCGAGGGACGCGCAAAGCTGGCGGGTTCCATGGCTGAGGTGGGGCAGGACGCCGACGTCGTCGGCATCTGTGTGCGCGACGATGCTCAGGTGCTCGAATGCGTGGATGCGTTGTTGCCTGCGATGAAGCGGGGTGCGATCCTGCTTATCCACAGCACGATCAAACCGAAAACTGCACAGAATATTGCCGAACGCGCTGCCGCGGTGGGGGTTGAGGTTATTGACGCGCCGGTTACTCGCACCGAGATGACTAAGGACGGTCCTTTCGTCTTTTGCATGACCGGCGGGGATGAAGCTCTTGCGGCACGCGTTCAGCCGGTGCTCGATGCCTTTTCGACCAACACCATGCATATCGGTCCGCTGGGCTCGGCGATGGCGCTCAAGATTTGCAATAATCTTGTTTCCTGGTGTGGCATCATGCTGGGTATCGAGGTTGCCGATGTGGCCGAGGCGTCCGGCGTGCCGATGGACAAGCTGCTGACCGTGATGAAGCGTAATGGCAATCTTACCCCGCCGATGGCAGGTTTCGTCGACTTCCGGAACAATCCGGGCGATGCGGCCCGGCGCGCTTTCTTCGCCAGTCAGGCGGGCATCGGCGAAAAGGATCTTTCGCTGGCAGAAGAACTGGCAGCGAGCGCAAATGCCGCGTCGCCGCTAACCAGCCATTCGAAGACGCTGGTCAAGAAGAAGCTGCTGGCCATATGCGAGAGCTGATCGGTCTTCACCTGCGATTTGGATATGGAGCGTGCCGCGTGTCATCAAGCGCGGCACGCATTTTTGTTTTCGATTTCGAGTGATGCTACAGCGATCTACCATGCGTATTGTGAAAGGAGCGCTGTCGGTCATGAAGCCGACAGCGCTCCTTTCAGCGCCTCATATGCGGTGATCCGTCTGGCTCAGTCCCATTGGAGATGAACTTCGGGGACATGAAGAATGTTGCCGACGAAATAGCCGACTTCGAACCCATCCTTGATCCGGAAGGGTGGGATTTCCTTGAGAAACTCCTCAAGCGCGGTCTGAAGCTCCAACCGGGCAAGGTGCATGCCAAGGCATTTGTGGATGCCGTAGCCCAGGGAAATATGCTGGCCCCGGCGATCGAAGCGAATCTCGCCCGGATCGTCATAGAAGTCGGGATCGCGCCCAGCGACGGGCGTGGAGATCGCCACATAATCGCCGGGCATGATCTTTTGCCCATGCAATTCCATTTCACGTGCCGCGATGCGAAAAACACTGACCGGAGCAAAGGCACGGAAAAATTCTTCGACGGCAAGTACGATCTTGCCGGGGTTTGCACGCAGTTCCGCCTGCCTGTCTGGGTAACGCGCAAGGAAAGTAAAGATATTGCCCAGCATCGATGTAACCGTATCGAGGCCGCCGATGAAGAGATTGAAACAATGTCCGAAAATCTCGTCGTCATTCCATTTCCGGCCATCTATCTCATAATCGAAAATGCGACTGATATAATCGTCCTGCGGGTTGGCGCGCCGATCAGCGATCTGTTCCTTGAGATAGGCCTGAACCTTGCGTACGCCGCTCGCCCGCTCTTCCATTGTTCTGGTGTGCAGGATTTCCTTTTCCCACTGGAGGAACTCCCCCATTCTTTCCTGGGGCAGGCCAAGCAGGTCGAGAACGATATAGATCGGGAATTTCTCTGAAAATTCATGCACGAAATCGCAATGGCCACGCTCCTTGAAGCCGTTGATCAGCGTGGCAGCGCGCTCGCGCAGATTGTCCCGCATCGCGGCCATGCGTTGCGGCGCGAAATAGGGGTTGAGCGCCTCGCGATATTGTGCATGGGCGGGGGGATCGGTCTCGGTCGGGATGACCAGCCAATCTTCGCCAATGGATTGCGCGAACTTGCCCATGCCGCGCTTCGTGAAATTTTCTCCGTCCCGCAGGATCGCCTGTATGTCTTCCATGCGGGTCAACAGCCAGCCCCCCTGATGGGCCATGAAGATGTTGGTTACCCACGTGATCGGCCCCAAAGTCGCGTGTATTTCGGGAATGATGGTTTCCTGTGGGCATTCCGGAACCACGACGCGATCGAACAGACGCAGGGAGATAGCCTTGTCTGCGGGAACATGGGCAGGGATATGATCAGAAACATCGATAGACATTGTGATTACCTTTTATTTCCGTCAGGCGGTGCGCCCCATTCTGACGTTTTCCTCTCGAATGCGCGGCCCCCGGCTGACGCCGATAATAGGCTATACCCCATTGACGGTAAATCGGGGCGATATGCGTCAGCATGACAGGCTGTTTTGAAAACGCCATCAGAGCAGGCGCCATGGCGTCCACGGTGATATGGATCGCACTGAAAAAGTTGCCATCGTGAATCAGATGTTCGATGCATATGAGGCGATGATGGTATGAACAGGTTCGGCATCAAAAAATTCACCTGGAGGAAGGTGATAGGCTTTCCGGCTGGTTGACGTCACCCCGTCCGCTTTCGCCGATGGCGTTGCCAACAAAGGCGCGGCTGATAGTCGTCAGCAAAGGCTGGCGCGGAATGGCAGGCCCGCGGGTTTGCGGATCTTCGATCACGCGCCAGATATGCAAGGTGTCGCCGAACTCTTTATATTCGACGATCCGCTCGTCGGTGATCCGGAGTTGGAAGATGTAGATGTTCCGATAGTCTGCGCCGTTCTTCAACTGGGCGTGGCTTTGCGCCTCGAACCAGATGCGATCACCCTCGGCGACCATCTCGCCGACTTCGAAGGTGATGGGCCCGGCGAGAGGAAGGATCGAGGTCTGTCCAAAAAATCCATCGACATCCATCCAGCCGCAAAAAGGCATGTCCCCGGCGATGAAGATGCGACAATCGGGCGCGAATAATGTTCGCAGCGTTTCGCCATCGCCACCCACGGCGGCTTCGATCCAGCGCCATGCGATGGTGCGGCTGTCCGTCATGGGTCGATTCCTTCCTAGCTTAAAGATCTTGCAACATTTTCGACAGATCGTCTGCCTGAATGAAGCGGGCGATCAGGTTGTTGAAACGCAGCAACAAATATTCGCTGCCGCCGAATATCTGTTGACCCTCGGGATCGGAGGTCAGGCCGATCTGCTGAAGTTCCACCATCGCGATATCTTCGGTGATGACATCTCGCGCCTGCGCTTGAATATGCGCTGCTGCGAAAATCTCGCGATGCGTTTGCGGCGCCTTCCGCCCGTATAGCCGAATGCTTGTCTCGGTTCGGCCAACTGCGGTTGGCCAATATTGCATCCACAAATAGCCGTTCGGAATGATTTGGATGAGGCTATTGGGAAAAAGCGTGATGGCCTCGATCTGAAAATTCGGCAGGTTAATCCGATTGATTGCCGGCGCTCCCGCGATCCCTTGCTTGGCCTCCATCCGGCGCAGGTCTTCCAGATAATCCTGCTGGATTGTCTCGAGTACGAAACGCGCGACAGGGGTGGTGGGCAGCCATTCGGGATTTCGGCCCAGGGTGGCCGTGGCGTGTAGGCCGAGATATCTGGGATCGTGAAAATCCTGGAACGGGTTTTCGATGACCGCGACTTGCGGATGCAGCGTGCTACGGTGCAGCGACGATATATGATAGCCCTCGCCAGAGGCATCAATCATGCCCTTCCAATTACCCTGGACTGTCTGGGTCATTTCGACGCCGGTCGGATATTCGTGAAAGGGTATCGGTTCGAACAAATCGCCGAAAGGGCCCAGAAAATCCAAGAGCGGGACCGGGTTTTGTGCCAGGTTCACGAAGACAAACCCGTTCCATGTCTCGCACGCGATAGGCTTCAGTCCGTTTTCGGCCCGCACAACATGCTGAAACGAGCCAGAATCCGGGATGCCGCGCAACACACCGTCCACGTCATACAACCAGGCGTGATAAGGGCAACGAAAGCTGGTCGCATTACCCCGATCTTCACATACCAGCGCAACGCCGCGATGGGAGCATTTGTTGTGAAAAGCGCGCAGGAGCCCGTCGCCATCGCGCACGAGGATGCCAGCGGTTCCGACCGTCGGGATCGCAAAGCGCATGAAATCGTATGGCGCCGGGACATCCTCGACCCGTGCGATGGCGAGCCACGCGCGGCGGAACAGGCGATCACGTTCACGGGCGAAATTGGTGTCGTCGGTCGAAAGAGTCGCGGGCATGGTCGCAGGAAAATCCAGACCGGACTGCAATGCCCCGGTTTCCAGCGTGCCGATGGCGCTCACAATATCGCTCCATTTGGACCGATAGTCCGCATGTCGACACGGTGTGGCGATCGCATATGTGGCACAGTGGATTGATGGAATGTCTCAACCGCCTGAGCGACTTCCGCCAGCCCGAGCGTCATGCGGAACAACCGTTCCTCCGGGCCGGCAAGAGAGCCCGGCGCCCGGGAATCAAGCAATGCAAAGATTGCTGGCAGTCGGGGCGTGATGGCATCGTAAAACTCTTGCAGCGCATCCAATGCCGTCGTTTGTCTCTTTAGATAGCGATCGGCCTGTGTCTCCAACTCTCCCCACTCCCGGAATTGGAGCAGGTCGGCGAAGCCGGACGGGAGAATATTCGTCTCTGCCGCCACTTCCATGGCACAACCTCCAATCGATGCTTCAATTGTGACGTTCCGACTGGAGCGCCAAATGGTCTCAGAACGCGGTAATATGCCAGATCCGCCGACCGTTATATATTCTCCGCCACGGCGCGAGGGTCGAGATATTCCCTTCCCTCGATGATCAGGCCATCCTGAATGATCAGAATGTTGACATCCCGATGGACTTTGCCGGGAAACATCATTTCACTTACGGCCTCATATGCTACCCGATCGCGCTCTGCGGTGATGCCGGTAACGTTGACCGAGCGCGTCGAGGCGGTGAGAAGGCTGTCCCGCACCGAAGCCGTGTAGCTGTCACGATTTATGTCGCCCACGCCAAGTATCCACCATTGAACGTCTGGGTGCTGAAGCCCCTCGACCGTTTCAAGATCGCCATCGATAACGGCCTGCACATATCGATGGACGATAGCCTTTGCTTCCGACATAGGGAGTCTCCTTCAGGGCGGCGGCTCCGGCCATAGGCCGGGCCAATCGCTTGATGAGATTCAGGCGCCCAAGAGGCCCGCAGAGTCGTAGTCGATGATCGCGGCAGAGAAACGCTCCGTGGGTGGACGCCCGTTCTGGCCCCACCATTCCTCGACTTGTAACCATGCTTGTATTCCATAGACTGGCCAGCGACGAAAATGATCCCACATGACGTCGCGATCCGGAACGTCGCGGGCTCCGGTCGCAATGAGTGCTTGCCGATAATGATCGAGCAGTTGCCGATCAGCGGCACGGCGCTCTTCTATCGTGAGTGAAGCGATCATGAAATAGTTCACGTCCCGCATGCCATGGCCGACCCGACACAGTTGCCAGTCAAACCAGATACGGTGGCCGTCGGGGTAAATGTAGGTATTGCCCATATGGGAATCGCCGTGAACCAGACAGAACGGCCCGGGCTGTTCGCGGGCCCATTTGTTCAGCTTGGCATACACGCGATCCAGCCTGGAATGATCTTCGACGATCCATGGCGGCAGGACATCGTTGTAAATGCCGCTTTTGAGGTTGGCATCGACATAAGGCCGCATGAGAGCGATCTGGTCCGTGTCGACAGGCGTATCCATCGATCGGGGCAACCAGGCCAATTGACCAAGTCGTTCATCTCCCCACCATGCACCATGGAGCTTGGCCAGGTCCTCCAGGGCTCGCGCGACGCCTTCGATCCCTAAAAGGTCCGTACTATGTCCGAACCTGCCGCCGGCATCGGCAAGGTCTTCGAGCACGACCACGCCTTGACCGCTGCCATCGCCATCCCAATCGGCATAATAGCATCTCGCCGCCGGCAGCGGCGGCATCGATCCGGCCTCATAATAAAATCGGGCTTCGAGTTCGCAAATGTCAGTATTATTATTGATGATTTGACCCGACCAGTTAGCCTTGAGGCAAAGATGCTCAGGCAGGCCCGCCGCTTTCCCTGCATCATTATATGTGACTGCCACGCGTAAATTAGTCGTATGGGAATTGTGCAAGTCGACTGTTTCCATCGTCTCGATGCACAGGCCGGGATAGCGATTTGCGAGCAGCCCGCCCAGCCATTCGGCCGTCACACCTTCCAGGTCTCGGGGAATGGGAGCAAGGCGGGCATAGGGACCATAGGTCCGTGTCGCTGTATCCTGGATAACTGTCATTGCTTTCCTCTCCTCAACGTTCGCCGAACCGATACCGAAGCGTCAAGCCGAACTGGCGAGGCGCGCCATATATTCCCGCGTTGATCCCGACCGTATCTCCCGACACGGTGCCAGCCTGCAGATATTTTTTGTCGAATACATTGGTCATGTAAACGCTGAGATCCAGAGGCCGGGCGCCGACATCGTTCCAGTCCAGGCGCATGTTCACCACGTCATAGGATGGCAAATAAGTGTCGACATAGGGCAGCTTGCTGGATGCATAATAATCTGCGGAGAAATTCAGTTCGCCGACATTGTCTCCCAGCGGCAGGCGATATTGGGCGCCAAGCGTAATGGTTCGTTTCGCGACGAGGTCAAAGGGAATCTCACGGCTCCCCAGATAAGCGGTAAATACCGCTGGCGCGTTGAAGGACCGTGTTTTGGGGTCGAGGAAGTTTCCGCCGAATGTGAATGATAGGTGGCTCGTGGGCGAAATCCTGCCATCGAAGTCCAGGCCTGCGATCCGTGCCTTTCCGGCGTTGACGAGCAGCGTCCCGGACTGCGGATCATTGTTGGGATCGCAGTCGCCATCCGGCGAATAGGGCGGCTGACCGAGGACCGGGGCGCCGACCGTGCAGCCCGGATTTGTCCGCACTCCGCTCAACGCGATCTGGACTCCGTCATAATAGCCCACAAAGGCCGACGCATTTAGCCGGACCTTGACCCCGCCTACGTCCCAATCCGAACGGATACCGGCCTCAACATCGGTGACCCGCTCAGGACCGAAGGACTGGTAGGGCAACAAATTGCCACCGAAGGTGGGCGTATTGATCCCACCGGACCGATAGCCTCTTCTGGTGACTAGATAGGTGAAGAGTTTCTGGGTGGCTTGCCAGTCGAAGCCCAACGTCCAGGTCGGCGCGTTCGATTTGGCGTAATTGACGGTAGGAATGATGAGCCGAGGGTCGGTGCCCTCCACGCAGATATCCTCGCTCAGCGTGCCGCCGGTGCTCAGATCAGTCGCGGTGCAGGAGCTCTCTTTGTCCCACGTATAACGGATGCCGGCATTCAAACGCAGGCCGGATAGTATGTCATCGAGGTTGATGTTGACGTTTCCGAACAGCGCCCGGCTGGTTTCACGATAGAAAGCATAGTTATAGGTCGGGAAATTCTGCGGATAAGTCTGACCCGGAAGTGGTGGCTGGCCGACCGAATTGCCGCCGCCGGTCGGTCCGAAGGGCCGACTCTTCAGATAAAATCCGCCAAGCAGCCAGTTGATTCGGTCGCCGAATGCATCCCCTTTAAGCTGAATCTCGTCGGTGAACTGCTCGACCCGGCTGATCGAACCGCCATTGATGAAGGTGAGTCTCACTCCTGCGGGCAGCCCGATCTCCGGATTGCCGGTGGAGGTGAGAAGCGGCAGTCCGTCGACATTGTAATTGCCGATGCCCGTGGTGCGTCGATACCCGAATATGTTGGTGAAACTCATGCTATCGCTGAGATCTATGTCGGTGCGATTGGTGATGCCCAGCCGGCGTGTTCGACTGATAGTCGGAGAGACGTCGTTATCGACCACGCGCGGTCCGCGGGCGCGTTGACGCGCCAATTCGGCCAGGGTCGCTTCGCGTAATCCCAGCAGGTCGATCAGTCCCGGTTGGTCGACAACGCCGAAAAGAACGGTTCCATCGCCATTGTACGAGTTTCGATAATAATCGAAGATGGTCAGGTTCTTGACCCCCTCGACGGGTTCGATCAGCAGCGATGCGCGGAACGCGCGGGAGTTAATGTCATCGAAATCGCCCCCGATGCCGATGTTCTTGGTGTAACCGTCCCGCTTTTGATACTGGCCTGCGAGCCGTAGCGAGATCTTGTCCCGTACGATCGGAACGGTGAGCGCGCCTTCCAGTTGGCGATTGTCGAACCGGCCATAGCCCAGTTGCAGATAGCCGCCCACATCATAGGTCGGCGCGGTCGGATAAAAAAGTACGGCTCCCCCGGTCGTGTTGCGACCGAATAGCGTGCCCTGCGGACCCTTCAGGACCTGTACGGATGCCATGTCGTAGACAGCGAGTCCGCTCGAAAATGTGGGCTGCGGCACATCGGCGAAATAGCTGACAACGGCCGGTGCGTTCGAGCCTGAAAGCGCCTTCGATTGGCCGCGGATGACGAAGACCGAATTTTCGCGGCTCCCCGATCCGCCCAGGAAAACACCCGGCGTCTTGATCATGAGGTCGGCCGTATTCTGGATCGTTGCGGTTCTGAGCATGTCGCTGTTGAATGCGGTGACCGAAACCGGCGTCGATTGGATATTTTCTTCGGAGCGGCGTGCGGTGACCACAATGTCGTCGTTCGCGGCCGAGGCATCCAGCGCAGGAGGGGTATTTTCCTGGGCAAGAGCGGACGCTGGCAGCAAATATATTGCGGACACCATCAACGCAGCGCGAAAATCCAGTCCGGCTTTCAAAAACATCGTTCCCCCTCGCGGGCCGTCATGCGCGGCCATTCCTTTTGTAAATGGGCAGCAGATATTCGCTGACCATCCCGATGTGCTTAAATGACAAGGCAGACAGGAAACAACGGCGAAGCCTTAACTCGGCCAGCGGCATTCTTGATTATACGTTCAACTGCGGTGATGCTGTGCCCGAAAGCGGCCGGGCGATATCCCTAGTTCGCGCTTGAACGCCCGCGAAAACGCAACATCGGTCCCATAGCCGGACCGGTAGGCGACTTCCGCGAGAGACAGGCCGCCGCGAAGAAGGTTGCATGCTCGGGCCAGCCTGAAACGCGTCATGTATCGCGCAGGGGTTTCGCCAAGGCATTCCGCGAAGTGAACCGCAAAGGAGGTGCGCGACATGTTTGCCAGATGCGCCAGCGAGGCGACGGTCCATGGCTTCTCAGGTTCCAGATGGATTGCGCGCAGGCTGGCACCAATGCGGGAGGGCGCGCCGCTGTCGATGTACCGCTGGAGCCAGGGATTTCGCATCAGGTACTGAATGATCACGCCCATCAGCGTGGCCTCCAGCAGGCGGCGGTTGATCGATGCATTCACGAAGGGGAGGGGGCTTTTCGTGCCGATCAGATAATCGGAGATATCCGCTTGCCAAGCATATTCCCAAGGTTTGATCCCAGGAATGATGACGGTGGGAGGCAAAAGGTGCAGGATGGGGTGCGGGCCGATATTGCCCAGGTCGTAGACGACGCAATTGAGGTGGCATTCTCTATCATCGGCCACCTCGACGCGATATGGCGCTCCGTCGGTCAATAGCGCGAAATCGCCGGGTTGAAGTCGCTCGGTCGAGCCTCCCTCTCGTAATATCTCCACCTCGCCGGACAGAACCGTCAGCCCGAAGACGAGAGTCGTATCGTCCGGATGGTCGTCCAGGTGAAGGTCGCGACCTCGAGAAATGGCCAGTGTCTGATATGAGGCCGATGCGATGTGGATGCTTTCGAGGAGCGCCGACAGCGAAGTGTCGTTCGGGATGATCTGCCAGCCCCGCTCCAAGGCCCTATGCGAGCGTCCGGAATGGCCGGACATCTTATTCTTCCGCCCCACGCACTTTCATTCCCCTCGTCGAGCACCTCATGGGCAAAGCCCCTTCATTTCCTGGTCACGAGGTCCCGTTCGCGACTGCATCCAACATTAATCCTACGGCATAGTGCTGCCAGGATTCGATGCCTTCGTCTGACGTCAGATCCAGCGATAGAAAGGCCGAGAGAACGCCGCCGCAAAAGAAGCAGGTCGTCAGGATCGACAGCGACGCCGCAAACAGTCGCTCGATATGCAGGTCCGGCTTAAATTCACCGGTCGTCGCTCCGCGCGCAATGATGTTTGCAAAGATGTCGACCACTGGCTGGGTCACATTCCTGATCTGATGGTGCTGCCGCATATGCATGCCGCCATGGATATTCTCATCCAGCATGATCGGTATGCAGTCGGGGAACAGCCGGTATTGGTCGGACATGGTAATGAGAAACAAACGCAAGGCATTGGGCGGCGTCAGGCTGTCATAAGCCTGCGCGCGCATGTTACGCATCGATTGCTGTAGGCAATCCCAGATGACCTGGGAGAACAGCTCATCCTTCGATTCATAATAATGATAAATGAGCTGTTTGGTCTTGCCGGAGTTCTGCGCGATATTCGTAATGCGGGCGCCGCTCAGGCCATGACGGCCGAACTCGGACCGTGCCGCTGAAAGGATCGTGGCCGCGCTATTGTGGCGATCACTTCCCTGCATGTCCTTTCTATCGTCCGCCATCCCACTCTCCCGATCTTTTCTGCTTCTTGCCCAGAATACATCCCTGGGGAGCGCGATGGCCTCTCCAACGATGGGGCAGGCGATGCCGGACGCTGACCGAGTGTAAAAAGAGCGGCCTTTACCTGCCACCGCGCCTCGCCTTAGCCATAGGTCGTGGCCAGCGAGGTTGGCCACCGGCAAAAGGCGATAATCGAAAGAGGCGAGGGTGAATGGCGATCAGGCTGCAATTGGATGCCCAGGATATTTTCGCGGCGGCGAAGGCGCGTAGCGGTCTGGGCGACTATGCTGATGATGCGTTGCACGAGCGGTTCGACTATCTGATCAGCCTGTTCAATGGCTTTGGCAGCATAAGAGAACCTGATTATCCCGCAGCAGTCGAACAGATGACGGAGACGGTGGTCAAGCGTTTGCAGGTTGCCCGCGACTGGGCCGAGACCCCGGCGATCCTTGAAGAGGAGATCGTTCAGCCCTTTTTCGTGCTGGGCAGCGCGCGGGCGGGTAGCACCTTTACGCAGATGCTTCTGGCAATGGACGATGGTCATCGCACGCCGCGCTATCGCGATGTCCAGCATCCATCGCCGCCGCGCGGGCTGGATGCGGCGGCTGATGCCGCCGCCCTTGCCGAACAGAATGCCTATGTCGATTTCATGGTGGGCAAGTCGCCGAGGATGATGTCGGCGCACCCCTATCTCGATCAGCGGGGGGAGGCGGAGGCGGAAGACGAATATGTCTATTCGCTTGATTTCGACCTGGCCTATCCGCTCTGGTATCTGAAAGTCCCCAGCCTGCCGCAGAGCCTGCCGCCCCGCAATCCGGTGCAGGCGCTGCGGTTTTACAAAAATATGCTCAAGCAGTTCCAGTGGAAGACCCCGACCCGCCGCTGGATCGGAAAGGGCGTGATCCACCATTATATACCCGAAGCCGTGATGGAAGTGTTTCCGGACATGGTGGGTTTCTGGATCCATCGCCCGCCCGAGGAATATGTGGCGTCGCTGCTGGAATTGCTGTCGCTGCAATATGGGCCATTCAATGGCGATCTTTATAATGTGCGACCGACCGAACTGGTGGCGCAGCTGAAAGCCGGGGTGCAGCATATCCTAAACAATCCAGCTACGTTCGATCCCCGGCTCCATCATATCCGCTTCAGCGATATGGTGACGGACCCGGTGCCGGTGTTCGAGAAAATCTATGATGCCCACGGCATTGCGTTCACTGATGCCTATGCCGATCGTATCAACGTCCGCATGCGCGATCCCAATTACCGCGCTGACCGTTACGGCAAGTTCGAATACTCGCTTGAGAAATATGGGCTGGAAAAGGACGTGCTGCGTCGTGAATTCGCCGAATATTGCGACCGTTTCTCGATCTGATGGAGCACAGAGCATGATCGAGCCATTGCGCGTGATCAATTGGGCGACCGGGCATACCGGACGGATGGTCGTGCGTGCCGTCGCGGAGCGGCCGAATTATCGGATCGTGGGCGCTTTTGTCTATAATCCAGACAAGGTCGGACGCGATTTGGGTGATATTTGCGGCATCGAGCCGTTGGGTGTCGTCGCCACAAATGACCGCCAGCAGATAATGGACACACCGGCGGATTGCGTATTGTTCCTGGCTGGTGCGGAGAATGACGTGCCGGGCAGCATCGCTGACATCTGCGCGTTGCTGGCATCGGGGAAAAACGTCGTCACCACGGCCGCCAATTTCATTTATCCGAGGTCGCTGGGAGCCGAGACAGAAGCGGCGATCACCAAAGCCTGCATGGATGGCGGCACGACTTTTCACGGTCTTGGCATCATGCCCGGTTTCTTCGCGGAATCACTGCCTCTGCTGATGTCGAAGCTGGCGCGGCGGGTGGACTGCGTGATCGCGTCGGAAACGCTGGCCTATGACAAATATCCCAGCGCTTACCAGATGTTTGACCTGATGGGTTTCGGCTTCGCGCCAGACGACCCGACGCCTGCCTTCGCCAATGTGGAACTGGTCGGTGAGACATGGCGCCATTCCGGGATGTTGATGGCCGATGCACTAGGGTTGCCGATCGACCGGATCGAAAATTTTCGCGATGTGATCGTCACCGATCGGGACCTGAATGTCGCGGCGGGCACGATCCGGGCGGGCACCGTGGGCGCGATGAACTTCGGCGTGCGGGTCATTTCCGGCGGCGAAGTGCGGATCGTCCTGCAGCATTTTACGCGCATGGCCGATCATCTCGCGCCTCAATGGCCGCGCGGCCATGGCTGGCTGTTGGAGATGCAGGGCGAACCGGAAATCCGCGCACGCATAGAGATCGGCGCACATGATAGCGTGATGCCGACGGATGACGCCTGCATGGCGACCGCCATGCACGCCATTCACGCGGTCCCCTATGTGGTTGCAGCCGCGCCGGGGATATTGACCCTCGCCGCCGTTCCGCCGCTCTGGGGCGTTGACGCCTTCCATGTCGGACGAGCGGCTGCGTCCGCCGTCACGCAGCATGAGTCCGGCCATGTCTGATGTCACGGTCAAGTCTGGCATTCTCGCCACCGCTGACCAGCGGCTGGTCGAGGAGCGCGCCATGATGTTATTCCAGACCGATGCAATCGCCGGGGCCCGCGGCGCGATGCTGGCGCTATTCCGTGCCGATCGCAACGCGAAGCTTGCGGATCAGGACGCATTGATCCGAAACAGCGTGGAGGAGCATCTCTTCCATTGCTGTCTCGTGGTCGCCAACGAGACGCCGCATCACCCCCGGTTCGTGTGGAGTATCGTCCTCGACCATCAATGGATGGGACTCGACGTTCCCGGCAGCCGTTTCGGCCAGGACAATTGCGACAATATCTACCGGTTTTCCACGATCGACGCAGGCTGCACCTACCGCATCAAGGGGCGTTTTGCGGCGTCGCCGCCCTGCGATTTCAGCATCTGCGCCATGCCCGCGCAGGTCGGCGAACATATGGCGGCCGAGGTGGTCGGTTATGTCGGCGCTTCGATGATCGATGTGGGGCCGGATGGCAGTTTTGCTATCACGGCCGATGCGACTCCGTCAGGCAGCCGTCGCAACCATCTGACGATTGCTGGCGCCCGGACGCTGATGGTGCGCGATTCCATGGCAGAATGGAGCGTAGAGCGGCCCACTGCTCTCACGATCGAGCGCACAGATGCGCCGCAACGAGACGATTTCGATCCGGCGACTGCAGCCGTTCGAGCGGCGGAACTGGCCGGCATTCTCTCCGGTTTTTTCCTGGAGAATATCCAGCATGGCATGTTCGAGGGCGGGCCGCTCAACAAGGTGGACGATCCGCTACCGTCGGGCAGCCGGGGAGGGCTGATCACGCAATGCGCGACCGGCGGTTATTACCGGTTGGGTGACGGAGAGGCATTGGTCCTGACGCTCGACCGCATGGACGCGCGCTATCTGGGCGTCCAGATCGTCGATATGTGGATGCTGTCCTACGACTATCGGCACCATATTAGCTGCCTGAACCACAGTCAGGCCGTGCCCGACGCGGATGGCCGCTATCGCTTCGTGATTTCCGCTAGCGATCCTGGCGTGCCCAACTGGCTGGATGGCAGCGGCAATGCCTGCGGCTGCATTTTGGTGCGCTGGCAACATCTTCCGCCCGGCGCTCAGCTTGAAGGCAGCGCGTCATCCCAGCTGGTGCGATTGGAAGCGCTGCGGTCGGTCCTGCCTGTGAATACGCCGGTGATCGATGCCGTTACCCGCGCCCAACAGCGGGAGCGACGCTTCGCCGACTATTCCGGCCGATTTGGGTGATTGGGCTTGCGGTTATGGCTGGACACTACGCTTAGGTGCGAAAAGAATATGATGCGTGTGCGCTGACCGAGAGGAGGAAACTATGGATTTGGGAATCGAGGGTAAGGTGGCGCTGGTCACTGGTGGTTCGCATGGCATCGGCCGCGCTATCGCGGAAGAGCTTGGCCGTAACGGTTGCCGCGTGCTTATCGTGGCACGGGGACAAGCAGGAATCGACGAGGCGGTGGCGGCGATCCGCGCCGAAGGTGGAGAGGCTGCGGGCTTTTCTGCGGACCTGGTCGATCCATCTTCCTATCCGCGAATGGTGGAAGCCGCGCGCGCGTGTTACGATGCGCCGGATATCGCCATTTTCTCGCCGGTTGCGCCGCCGCCCGGTCGTTTCACGGAGTTCGCCGATACGGATTTCGACGGCGCATTCCACAATGTGGTGACGAGCTTCGCGCATTTCGTCCGCGCGGTGACTCCCGCGATGCAGGAGCGCCGTTGGGGCCGTATCGTGACGGTTGGGTCCGGGCATGGACGGTTGCCCGGCCGCCGTGCGACCCTGGGATTCGATTATGCGCTGGCGAACACCGTGCGGCCGGCCGGCCTCGGGCTCAGCCGCAGCGTGGCCGACGAACTCGCGCAGTTCGGTATCACGGTCAATACGGTGCCCCCCGGCTTCATCGATACAGGAGAGCAGTATGAGGCTTTTTTCCGCGATTGCGCGCAG
Organism: Sphingobium baderi; assembly: GCF_001456115.1. Taxonomy (NCBI): domain Bacteria; kingdom Pseudomonadati; phylum Pseudomonadota; class Alphaproteobacteria; order Sphingomonadales; family Sphingobiaceae; genus Sphingobium; species Sphingobium wenxiniae. Next base: position 2,031,990 of record NZ_CP013264.1, read on the forward strand.
GCTGTGAATCAGAGCTTCGAGCAGTTCATGGCCGGCCTGATCGATCGCATTCCGATGAAGCGCTTCGGGACAGCGGATGAGGTGGCGGGTTTGTGCGCCTTCCTGTGCTCGGCGCGTGCCAGTTATATCACCGGCCAGTACATGCTTGTCGATGGCGGCCGGATGGAGATCTACTATTGATTTCCACTGGGAATTGCACGTGTAGCCGGCCAAAGCTGATCTTCATCCTCGTTGGAAGAAGTTTCTCCCCTTAACAGGCGATCCCTTCTATATCTCTTGGATGCCCCAAATCCTCATCGATGCCGACGCCTGCCCCGTAAAGGACGAGACCTATAAGGTTGCCTGGCGGTACAATGTGCCCGTCATCGTCGTCAGCAACAGTCCTATCAGGGTCCCGGCGCATGCGCTCATCTCACGTGTGGTGGTGAGCGATGCGTTCGATGCGGTGGATGACTGGATCGTTGAGCATGTGGAGGCGGGCTCTATCGTCGTGACCGCTGACATATTGCTGGCCGACCGATGTCTGAAAGCAGGATGCGGGACGGTGATCGCTCCGACTGGGAAGCTCTTTACCAGTGCCTCCATTGGCAATGCCGTTGCGGTGCGGGCGATCATGGCGGATTTGCGCGCGGGGGCGGTCGGGGATGGCATTGGTGGGCCGCCGCCGTTTGGAAAGGCGGATCGATCGCGCTTCCTCTCGATGCTGGATGAGGCGGTAGGGCGGCTCCGGCGGTAAGTCGCAGATCATCGACCCTCGCTGGACATTGTGTCTGCGCCTTCGATCTGGCTCCTCACGGACGCGGGGGGCAGCAGATTGGATTTCGGTTCCCTCAGCCAGAACGAGCCCGCATTCTGGCCGTTCCCGTTCCCCTTCACGCACGGCCGGGGTCCGGGGGCATGACGGGAACTGCGGTTGGCTGCGATCCGCGCACAAAAGACCTTGTGCATCCATCAACCTCTCTCCAATAATCATTTGTTGCACACCCCCAAGGATCACCATGGCAAGCACCAGCAATGGCATCGCCCTCGCCGACGAGATCGAAGAAGCCATCGCGGCGACCTTTCCTGAACCCGGATCGTTATTCGCTACGGAAGATCAGTTGAGACCGCGCCACGGGACCGGTCGGTCGACGGTCCGACAGGCCGCAAGAATACTCGAGCAGCGCGGCGTTGCGTATATGAAGCGCGGGGTGGGCGGCGGTCTGATCGTGATGGAACCTGATCCTGGACCGGTCGGCCGCATGCTTGCGATTGCGATTGGCAGCCGGCTCGGCAATTTCTTCGATATGCTCCGGCTGGTGAAGGCGACCGATGCAACGGTGCTTCCAAGCGGAATCAACGGTCTCGATCTCGCGGAGTGCGACAGCATCCGCGCCATGGCCGATGAAATGGAAGCGATGGCCGTCGACGAATTTTCGCAAGGGCGCGCCCATTGGCACTTGCTCAGGCGCGCTCTGGGCGCACTTGGCAATTCGGCGACCCTGCTTGCTTATCATACATGGATGGAATGCAATGCAGACCTGATCCCCTTTTCGATGAACGTTTCGGAAACGCGGCGGCGGGGCGAATATTGGGCGCTTACATTGCAGGCGATGGAGGCGCTCGTTGCCGGGGACATCAGTTCGCTGTTCGAGTTTCGCAATCGCCAGATCCGCTTCGCCGTCGATTGGCACGCGTGGCGCGGCATGGAAAGCCACCGTCCGCTCACCCCTTCGCTCAACAGTCCCAATCTGGTCGATGTCACGGCCGGGCGCCATGGCGCGGACCGGCTGAGCCGCGAATTGTTGCACGAGGTACGATTGCGGCGTTGGGAACCGGATGCTCATCTCGGCGGCTTTTCAGAGCTGATGGAGCGTTATGGCGTGAGTTCGGCGATGCTCCGTCAGGCGACGAAGATGCTGGAGGAATGCTCAACCGTTTATACCCGACCGGGCCGGGGCGGCGGTGTGTTCATCGGTGATTGCAACCCCGCGGCGCCAATCCGCCGCGCGACCAATTATCTGAAGCAGGCGCGGATGCCACCGGAGGATATTCGCGCTTTCCTTACCCAGATTCTGTTGGAATGCCTCAGCCAGATACCCGATCGGGCGACCTCGCAGCGGATCGGGCAGGTGCGGGATGGCCTTGCCGTCGCCGCCCGGCAAAAGCCCGGCATCATCGCCCCTGAACTGGTGATGGCGATCGGTCAGGCATCGGGAAATGCTGCTTTATCGATCTGGGTCGAAGTGCTGGTGCAGGCGCTGCCGAAAAGGGGGCGGGACAATGTTCCCGATGTCGATCTCAATCCCTGTTTCGATGCGCTCGCGGAGAGCATCACGACTTATGATACCGGTCGCGCCCGCCGCGCCCTGATCCAGCTCACGCGCTATGCGGATCCGGTGAGCGCCGTCTGACGCTCTACCAGATCTCACACGGCCCGCTTTGTCCGGTCAGGCCGGGTTGCCTGTATTCTTCACCCGCTCAGGCAGCAGGAAATCCCGCTGTAGCTGCGCGAACGGCAACTGCGCGGTAATGCCGCCGTCCACCTTGTACAGCGCGCCGTTGCAATAGGCGGCTTCATCCGACGCGAGGAACAGTGCCATCGCCGCAATATCTTCGGGCAGCCCGAGGCGGGGTCCGTTCTGCAGCTTCATGAATGCATCATGCATCGGTCCATTCGCCCAGGCCTTCATCGCCGGAGTCTCGATCACGCCCGGAATGATCGCGTTGCAGCGTATGCCGTCCGCGCCGAAGCAGGTGGCGATCGTCTGGACATACCAGTTCACCATCGCCTTCGATGCGCCATAGGAGAATTGCGAAACGTCGCCCGCCAGCGAACTGGTGGACGACGTGAAAAGAATCGACCCTCGCCCCTGTTTGAGCATGTGGGGCAGGGCGAACCGCGTGGCGAGTACGCCGCCCAGCACATTCACATTGACGACGTCGTGAAAGGTTTCCTTGTCGAATTGCAGGAAGCTCACATCCGGCTTGCGCTTGCCCGCGGCGGTATTGACGGCATTGTTGAACAGGATGTCGATCGTGCCATATTCGTCGACCGTCCGCTGGATCATGTCGCCAAGTTGCTCTTCCTCGCCGACATCGATCGTCAGCGCGAGGCTGCGCCCGCCAGCTTCCACGATTTCCTTCGCCACGGCCTTTGCCGCTTCGCCATTCAGATCGGCAATGACGACCGCTGCGCCCTGCTTTGCAAAGAGCAACGCCGTCGCCCTGCCGATACCCGATCCTGCCCCGGTGATCACCGCGGTCTTGCCCTGAAGTCGGTTCATTTCGCTTCCGCTCCTCTCGATTGATTTTTTGATTGCCTGCAAGAAATAAAATAGGCCAGTCTTAGTGACGCCTATCGGGAGATATGCTGAGCCTCTATTAGATTTGATGTAAGCAACGTACGAGCATGGCAAACAGAAGCCATGCGTGGCGCCGAAGATGCGGCGACTGGAAAATGAACATGCGGAGCGGATGATGACGGCGAATTTCACGGATCGTTATGGTGGCTGGGCGTTGATTGCGGGAGCATCCGACGGTCTGGGCGCGGAATTTGCCAGAGAGCTTGCTCGCCGTGGCATGAATTGCGCGCTGGTGGCCCGTCGCGCTGATAAGCTGACGGAATTGGCGGAAGAACTGCGTCGCGATTTCGGCGTCGAGGCGCGATGCCATCCGATCGACCTCGCCGCCGCCGATGCTGGCGCCCGCCTGTATGCGGTGGCTGATTCGCTCGACATCGGCCTGCTCGTCTTGAATGCGGGCGGAGATACGGTTGGGACGGCATTTCTGGCCAGCGATCTCGGTGCCTGGCAGGCACTGACTTGCCGCAATATCGACACGCTGACCGCAGCATGTCACAGTTTCGGCGCGCGTTTCGCGGCTCGAAAGCGTGGCGGTGTCATGGTGGTGGGCTCGGACGCTGCGTTCGGCGGCGCCGGGCGTCTGAGCGTCTATAGCGCCAGCAAGGCCTATGCCCTTAATCTGATCGAGTCGCTGTGGGCCGAACTCCGGCCCGTGGGTGTTGACGTCGCCTATCTCGTGATCGGGTCCACCGACACGCCGAAAATGCGGAAGGTTTTGGCTGAACGTGAAATTTCTCCCGAATCGGTGAACCTCGCAGCGCCCGATGATATTGCACGTTGGGCGCTGGATGAAATTGGCGCTGGTCCCACTTTGGTTTTCGATCGCGCGGCGGATCAGGCCAATGCGCTCATTTCTCCATCGCTCCGGCGTGCGAGGGTCGAACATACGACGAAGCTGATGGATTTCTTCTACGGGTGATGGCTGGCACGCCGTAAAAATATGGTTGGCCTGTTTATCATCTCATGCTTGACGATACGTCCGATTATAGTTTAGCATTACTGATAAGTAAAAGAGTCTCGGTGCAAGAATAGGTCGGCACAAAGGGAGGATAAAGATGTTCATGGAACCGATTCCATGGCCAGACGATGAATCTTGCCGATGGAATTTATCTTATGAAATCCAGATAATGATACTTCACAATTATATTAAATTAATATTCTGCAGTTATTAACATAATTTACTTCCATAAATATTTTATATTAAAAAATAATATGGAAAATGATATTTTGCCTATCATTGCGATAAAAATAATATGGATTTGAGGAGAGGTTTCATGAATAGGAAGACTTCATATTATGTTGCGGCCGCGGCCTTGTCGATGGTTCCCATCGCCAGTGGTGCTTCAGAGGCTTCCCCATCGTCTTCTGCACCGGTTGTTCAGACCACTGAAGGCAAGCTGGAGGGGCAGGCCTCGAAGGGCGTATTCTCTTTCCTCGGAATCCATTATGGAGCGGACACCAGCGGGGCGAACCGCTTCCTGCCGCCACAGGCGCCATCGGCCTGGGTTGGTGTCCGCAAGGCTGATCACATGGGCAATCGTTGCCCGCAGCCCACAGTGAAGATGCCGCCCGAAATGGCAACGGTGCTGTCTTTTTCCGATCTGCCGATGAGCGAAGACTGCCTCGTTCTCAATGTCTGGTCGCCCAATGTCGGCGATGGCAAGAAAAGACCGGTGATGGTCTGGCTGCACGGCGGCGGTTTCTTCCTCGGCAGCGGCGGCGACGCTTATTATGAAGGAAGCAATCTGTCGCGAAAGCAGGACGTGGTGGTCGTTACCCTGAACCATCGGCTCAATGCGTTCGGCTACCTGCAACTCGGTGCTGAAGCAGGCGAGAAATTCGCCGACTCGAATATGGTTGGCATGCTCGATATCGTTCAGGCACTGCGCTGGGTGAAGGCGAATATCGCACAGTTTGGCGGCGATCCGGATAATGTCACCATCTTCGGCCAGTCCGGCGGCGGCTCGAAGGTCAGCACGCTCACCGCGATGCCGGTCGCCAAGGGACTGTTCCAGAAAGCCATTATCGAAAGCGGTGCCGCCACGCGTCTGGCGACCGTTGAGGATGCCACGGCCACGCGCGACAAGCTGCTCTCAATCCTTGGCATCAAGCCCGATGAGGTGCTGAAGCTGCAGAGCGTTCCGATGGACGAACTGATCTTGGCGGGCGGAAAGGCCGGTCTGCTGGCTTTCTCGCCGGCTGTCGATGGCAAGATCCTGCCGACCCATCCCTTCGATCCGATTGCCTCTCCGGTATCCGCGACCATCCCGCTGATGGTGGGCACGACCAAGGATGAGGCAACCAATGTCGTCCTTTCGGACCCAACCTGGCCCACCATGGATGAGGCGGATCTAGTTAAGCGTGCATCGGCAATGGTCGGACCGGACCGGGCGGCCAAGGCGATTGAACTCTATCGGTCCAAGGCGCCCCAGGACAAGCCAATGCATCTGTTCACCAGCATGATGACAGATCAGGTCTTTACGCACAGTTCGATCCTGCTTGCCGAACGCAGGGTTGCACAGGGCAAGGCCCCGGTATTCATGTACAAGGTCAACTGGGAAACGCCGGTGCTTGGCGGCAAGCTGCGTTCGCCGCATGCTGTCGAGCTTCCGTTCGTCTTCGACAATGTCGACGTCTCGGCGGGGTTGGTGGGCGCAGGACCGGAGCAGCAGCAGATGGCCGACCTGATGAGCAGCGCTTTTGCGGCGTTCGCGCGGACAGGCAATCCGGATGTTGCGGATCATCCGCACTGGCCAGCCTATACGCTGGCGAAGCGCGAGACATTCATCTTCGATCTCCCCGCGCATGTCGAATCCGATCCCAATCGTGACTTCCGCATTTTCTGGGAGAAACAGCCGGCGCCTGTGATGGGCGGCAGGAAGGATTCGCCGCTTAAGGATGCGCTCGATCCGAAAAAGCTCGGATCGGAATAGGCCCGATCTTCACACCAACATCATCGCCGGAGTAAATATATGGGCGTGGTTCAGGAAAAATTTGTCGAGGAATTTTGTGACGCCTGGGGTGACGGGACCGATGAAAGTCGCCCGGACGTCGAAAAGATATTGTCGATGATGTCACCCGATGCCGAATGGCAATTATGGGTGCCTGGTGGTCCGACGATCCGCGGCCGTGATGCGCTGCGTGCCGAAATCCATCGCCAGATGCGGTTCGCGACGAACAACAAGTGCAATGTCGTCAACGTTCTGTCGAACGATCATATGGTCATGCAGGAAAGATCCGATCAGGCCATTATCCGCGGCAAGCCATGCCCGCATCAGATGGTCGCTATCTACGAACTTGACGGGAACGGCCTGATCAAGCGCTGGCGCGAATATCTCGACATGATGGACCTGTTGAAGAAACAGGGCGGAGACCTCAACGACGCAGCCTATGGCGGCTGATACCCACGCCCGAACTACAATAAATATCTGGCGTAATGAATGAAGGGAGGCGCCGCCACTGGCGGTGACCTCCACGGACAAGGTGAGGAAGGCTGACCGGCGACAATGCCGACGGCGCCGCGCGACGGAACTCGGTTTTTCGAGCTGCGAAGCCGTGCCTGCGACAGGACGACGACCGGTCAGCCATTTGGCTGAAGGGAAATCATGATGAATGCAGCACTTTCTTCAAGTGTGATCGCCAGGCTTGCGTTGATGGCCGGCTGTTCGGTCGTTGCGGTCGGTACGGCGGCGGCGCAAACCGGATCGTCGGCTTCGAAGGACACGTCCGCGGCGCAGACGCCGACCGACGCCACCAATCTGGCGAACCCGATGGCTGACATCATAGTCGTCGCACGGCGTAGCGAGGAACGGCTGCAATCCGTTCCACTCAGCATTACCGCCGTGTCCAACGCTCAATTGTCAGCGACCACCGTCACCACCGGCACCGACCTTCAGAAGCTGGTCCCCACGCTGAACGTCGGGGTAAGCATCTTCGGTTCAAGTCAGCAATATTCCCTGCGCGGCGTTCGAACGGGGGTGGTGACCTATTTCAATGAAGTGCCGGTTTCGACCAGTGCCGCTGATCTCCAGCTCTGGGATCTGCAATCCGTTCAGGCGATTGCGGGCCCGCAAGGCACATTGTTCGGGCGCAACAGCACTGGCGGCGCGGTATTGTTCGTTCCGCAGCGGCCAAAGGATGAATTTGGCGGCTATGTCGACGGCCGGATCGGCAGCTATAATTTGCGCGAAGTGACGGGTGTGATCAATGTCCCGATCGCCGATGTGTTGAAGGTCCGTCTCGGCGTTCAGCGTACCAAGCGCGATGCCTTGACGAAGAATATCTCCGGCCCGGACATGAACACGCAGGATCGGACGGTCGTGCGGGCCTCGGTATTGTTCGAACCGACCAGTTGGCTTTCCAACTATACCGTGTTCCTCTATTCGCACCGCGATGAGCGGCCGCTGGCCCAGATCAGCGGGTCCGATGGCGTTGTCGTCTCCTGTCCGACCAGTATCCCCAGTTGTGTCTATGGCGCTACATATAACGAAGAACTGCTGGACCAGCATGCCCGTGGCATCAGAACCGTATCCATCCCGCTCGATACGCGGCAATATGATGAACCTTGGCTGCTTACAAATATCCTGTCCGCACAGGCCGGGGATATCACGTTCAAATATATTGCTGGCTATGGCGGCAACAAGCAGGATCAGTTTACCAGCCAGTTGTCGATCGCCTTGCCAGTCATTGTCGGTGATAATGAATCGAAATCGCGCCAGCACACCCATGAACTGGAAATTCTTGGCAGCATGTTCGACAATCGCCTGACCTGGGTGGGTGGTCTTTATTATTGGAAGAATCGTTCGAATAGTCTGAACCGCTATCTGTTGTTTGCACCCGCGGGCACTGTTCTGTCCGATCTGACGACTCAGCAGACCGGCGGCATCGATCAGCAGATTTCGAAGGCCGTTTACGGTCAGGCGACGTTCGCCGCTACCGACCGGCTCAAATTGACCGCGGGCGTGCGTTACACCAAGGACAAGCAACTCACCAATCAGGTCGGGTACAGCCCGGGCCTCCAGTGTAACCTCCCTGATTTCCCCAATGTCGATCTGACGACCTGCCACCAGCGCATTACGTCGACCTCGGATGCCGTCACCTACAACTTCTCGGTTGATTATGAGCTGTCGGACAAGGTTCTTGTCTATGCCACGACGCGCAAGGGCTATAATGCGGGCGGCTTCAACGCCAATATCAACGACCCCAAGCTCGAAATCGTGAAACCTGAATATATCCGCGATTATGAGGCGGGCGTGAAGGCGGACTGGAATCTCGGTTTGGTTCCGATACGTACGAACATTTCGGCCTTCCTTTCAAAGTATAAGGATATTCAGCGCACGACGTCCCTGATCCTCGATGATCTGGTGGTTACCGGCAATTTCAACGCCGCCGCGGCCACCATCTATGGCGGGCAGATTGAGGTGCTGGCCCGTCCGGTGACCGGGTTCGATTTGCAAGCATCCTATGGTTATCTTCAAACCAAATATGACAGTTTCGACAATCCGCTGGTCGGTAATCTGACGGGCAACAAATTCGCCCAGGCGCCGACCCATACCTTGCACCTCGCAGGAACCTACACCTATCCGCTTTCGGTAGGGGAACTCGTTGCGAATGCGAGTTACGGCTATACCAGCAGCGTCACATTCGCGGACGACAATATCACCACGCCCGGCAACACGGCCCGGGGATATGGTCTGGTCGATGCCCGGCTCAGCTGGAACAATGTTGCCGGTCTGGGGATCGACGCCAGCGTGTACGTCAAGAATGCCACCAACAAGAAATATATCCTCAACGCCACCGATCGCACCACGCCGTTCGGGTTCGTGTCGAGGCTCTATGGTGATCAGCGCACCGTGGGATTGCAAGTGAGATACTCCTTCGGCGACCGGTAATCGTCTGACATTCGCTCTTGCAAAAGAATCGTGAGGTAAGCGGAAGCGCTGACGGCATCGCGGTTAGCGCTAGAGAACGCCCCACTATCGATAGTGGGGCGTTGCGCTCAGTTTTCCTCACCTCAGTTGCAATTTCTGGGACTGGCAGGAACGTTCTATGCATAGCCCATCGGTTCAAAAATGGGGCCGATCCGGTCGCGCATCACAATTTGTAAGTCATCGCACATCGAGTCGAATCTAGAGGATTCGGCTGGCTGGGGCGGCAGGATTCGAACCTGCGCATGCCGGTACCAAAAACCGGTGCCTTACCGCTTGGCTACGCCCCATCAGATCGCCGGGATGGCTGATGCGGTTCGCATATAACGCCTGATCTGCGAAAGGAAAGCCTAGTCATTGCGATCATTGCGCGTCAATATGAGGAGATCGAACCAGCCTTGGGGGAAACGCTGGCCATGGCCGCAAACAATAGCCTGACCGCATCACAAATCTCCCCGGCATCTCCGCTTTTCCTACGTGAGGATGAAATAAGGCGGGGCATTGAAATGCTGTATTTCGGCTATTCAGCCCTGACACGATCCATTGATGAAACGTTGCTCGCGCAGGGATTGGGCCGGGCGCACCATCGGGCTCTATATTTCATTTCCCGTCAGCCGGATCTGACCGTCAAGGACCTGCTTCGGCTTTTGGCCATCACGAAACAATCCCTTGGGCGCGTTCTCAACGATCTTGTCGATGGCGGCTATATAGAAACGCGTCAGGGCACGAATGATCGGCGGCAAAAATTGTTGCGCCTCAGTCCGCAAGGCGCGGCGCTGGAGGCGGAACTGTTCCGCGCCCTGCGTGAGAAAATGGCGTCGGCTTATGCACAAGCGGGACAAGGATCGGTCACTGGTTTTTGGCGCGTGCTGGAAGGTCTTATCCCCGATCAGGACAAGTCCATGGTCTTGGGTCTGCGAAACCGCTGAACCATTGACGGGAGGCAACTTTATGGTCTTTGATGCGCTTAATCCCGCTTACAAGTTGAACGAGGAGCGATCATGAGGAAATTCTTTCTGGCAACCGCCACTATATTGTTTGCCGCTGGTCTGTCCGCCTGCTCGGAAAAGGCGCAGGACAGCTTGGAAAACGCGGGCTCGGCGATTGGGAATGATGTCAGCGGCTCCATGGAAAGCGCAGGCGATCGGATTGATAATGGTCTCGACCGGGCAGGGCAGGCCATTGATGAAGGCTCTGACAGGGTTGGCGCCGCTGCCGACAATGCCGCTCATGATGCACGCCGGGAGGCGGGAGAGGCCAAGCGCGACGTCGGAGAATCGCTGGAAAAGGCAGGTAACGACCTGAAGAATTAATGATCCAGCGCCGCCGGTCCGGTGAGCGGTGGCGCAAATGCTCAGGACGGCTTACGGAATACCGGCACCCTTTTTTCGAAAAAGGCTGTGAAAGCCTCCCGCGCTTCGGGGGATTGCATGGCTTCCCCGAAAAGCCGCCCTTCTTCTTCGATGCGCGCGCGAAGTTCATCGAGATCGCCTTTCAGCAAACGCCTGGTTATAGCGAGCGCCTGCGGTGGCTTCGCCGTTAATGCCGCAGCCGTTTTTCGGGCATGGTCAAGCAGGATATCGCTCGCGACAATGGCGCTGACCAGCCCTGCTCGGTCTGCGCTTTCCGCATCCATGGGTTCGCCCAGCAAAAGCATGGCCGCAGCCTTGGCATAGCCCATCATCGCGGGGGCGAGCAGGCTGGAGCCCGCTTCGGGTACGATTCCCAGATTGACGAAGGGCATGATGAAGCGAGCATCGGGTGCGGCGTAAATCAGGTCGCAATGGAAGAGCATGGTGGTGCCGATGCCCACCGCCAGGCCTTGAACCGCCGCCACGATTGGCTTGTCGAACGATGCTATCGCGCGAATAAACTCGAAGGCTGCCTCGCCGCCCTGCGGGCCTGCGACGAAATCCTTGAGATCGTTGCCAGCGCAGAAATCGCTCCCCCGTCCGGCGATCAGGACCGTGCCGATATCGCTGCGGCGCGAAGCATCCGCCAGCGCGGCGGTCATGGTGCGATACATGGCGGCGGTCAGGGCATTTTTCTTGTCGGGGCGATCGATATGGATTTCGATGATGCCGTCATTTTCGACCAGCACTATGCCTTCGCTCACGATCTGCTCCCTGAAACGATCAAGAGGGAACTGTTGGCCGATGATGATGGTCACGTCTATCCTTTGCCGCCTCTTTTCAGCACATAGGCTGCATGAGTCGGCTAAGATTGATTCTGGACCCTTTCCTGCTGCTGCTGATCGCCATGGTCGTGCTGGCATCGATGGTCCCGGCGCATGGCCGGGGCGCGCAAGCCGTGAATATCGCTGCGGATGTCGGCATTGTGCTGCTGTTCTTCCTGCACGGCGCGAAGCTGTCGCGGGAGGCGATCTGGAATGGGGCGCGGGCGTGGAAGCTGCACCTGGCGACATTGGGGACGACCTTTGCGGCCTTTCCGCTGCTGGGGCTGGCAACGCAGCAGATCGGGGCGCTGCCCGCGACGATGAGGGCCGGGCTGCTATTCCTGACGCTGCTGCCCTCGACCGTGCAGTCGTCCATCGCCTTCACCGCTATCGCGCGGGGCAATGTGGCGGCGGCTGTGGTGAGTGCCTCCTTCTCAAACCTGCTGGGCATATTCCTGACGCCGGTGCTGGTCGCGCTGCTGATGCAGGGAGGGGGGACGGCGGGGATGATCTCGCTCCAGTCGATCGAGGGGATCGTGCTGCAATTGCTGCTGCCCTTTGTAGTCGGACATCTGATGCGGCCTTGGATCGGGGGCTTTGTGGAGCGGCACCGGACGATGCTGGGGCGGGTCGATCGGACGTCGATTCTGTTGATCGTTTATTCGGCCTTTAGCGCGGCGGTGGTGGAGGGGCTGTGGCACAAGGTGTCGCGGGCGGAACTGGCGCTGCTGACGGGTGTGTGCGTGGCGATGCTGATCGTCGTGCTGCTGTTTAGCTGGGCGCTGGGGCGGGTGCTGGGTTTTGCGCGGGAGGATGCCATCGTGCTGCAATTCTGCGGGTCGAAGAAGAGTCTGGCGTCGGGCGTGCCGATTGCGGGCGTACTGTTCCCGGCGAGCGTGGTGGGACCGTTGATCCTGCCGCTGATGCTGTTTCATCAGATCCAGCTTATCGCCTGTGCGCTGCTGGCGCGGCATTATGGGGCGGAGGCGGAGCGGGAAGAGGGGACGCGAAACCAAGAGGGAAGTGGTGAAGTGAACGCGGTTTGATTTTTATCGTTTCGATGTCGTAACGATAGGAGAAGAAGCTTGAGCCGGCATTATGACGCGGTGATCGTGGGTGGCGGGCATAATGGGCTGGTCTGCGCCTTTTATCTGGCGCGGGCGGGGTATCGCGTCCGCATCCTGGAGCGGCGCGCCATCGTGGGCGGGGCGGCGGTGACGGAGGCGTTCCATCCCGGCTTCCGCAATTCGACGGCCAGCTATACCGTCAGCCTGCTGCATCCCAAGATCATCCGCGACATGAAGCTGGCCGACCATGGCTATCGCGTGATCGAGCGGCCGATCAGCAATTTCCTGCCGCAGCCCGATGGCGGATACCTGAAATTGGGCGGCGGGCTGGAGAGGACGCAAGCGGAGTTCCGCAAATTCAGCGCGAAGGATGCCGACGCGCTGCCTGCTTATTACGAGGCGCTGGACGTCGTGGCGGATGTGCTGCGCGACATGACGCTGAAGGCGCCGCCCAATGTGGGGGATGGATTTGCCACGCTGATCGAGGCGGTGAAGCAGGGACGGCGCGTCGCGGGTCTTTCCATCGAGCGGCAGCGCGACGTGCTGGACCTGTTCGCCAAATCGGCGCGGACGTTTCTCGATTCATGGTTCGAGAGCGAGGCGGTGAAGGCGGCTTTCGGCTTCGACGCGGTGGTGGGCCATTATGCGTCGCCCGATACGCCGGGAAGCGCCTATGTGCTGCTGCATCATGTGTTTGGCGAGGTGAACGGAAAGAAGGGCGCATGGGGGCATAGCGTCGGCGGCATGGGCGCGATCACGCAGGCGATGGCGAAGGTCGTGAGCGCCATGGGCGTGGAGATCAGCCTGGAAGCGCCGGTCGACCGGGTGCTGGTGGATGGCGGGCGCGCGGTCGGCGTGCGGCTGGAAAGCGGAGAGGAAGTGACGGGCCGCACCGTCATCGCCAATGTGGGGCCGAAGCTGCTCTATGAGCGGATGATGGACGCGGGCGATCTGCCCGCCGATTTCGTGAGGCGCATCCGGGCGTTCAAGACGGGATCGGGCACGTTCCGCATGAATGTGGCGCTGTCGGCGCTGCCGGATTTCGCCTGTCTGCCGGGCGAAGGCGAGCATCACCAGTCGGGGATCATCATCGCGCCGACGCTGGATTATATGGACCGGGCCTTTCTGGACGCGAAACGGGACGGTTGGTCGAAGCAGCCGATCGTGGAGATGCTGATCCCGTCCACCATCGACGACAGCCTCGCGCCGCCAGGTCGCCATGTGGCGAGCCTGTTCTGCCAGCAGTTCGCGCCGGTCCTGCCCGATGGCCGCAACTGGGACGATGAACGGGAAGCGGCGGCGGACGCGATCATCGCGACGGTGGAGGATCATGCGCCCGGTTTCGCGAAAAGCGTGATCGCGCGGCAGATTCATTCTCCGCTCGATCTGGAGCGGAAATTCGGGTTGGCCGGCGGCGACATCATGCATGGCAATATGACGCTGGACCAGCTTTGGGCGGCGCGGCCGGTGCTGGGGCATGGCGCGTATCGCGGGCCGATCAAAGGGCTTTATATGTGCGGGGCGGGAACGCATCCGGGCGGCGGCGTGACGGGCGCGCCGGGGCATAATGCAGCGCGGGCGGTGCTGAAGGATCGGGCGGTCCTGGGGAGATGGCTGGGGCGGGGGTAGCGTTTGTCCCGCTATCCGTTCGTGTTGAAATCGAGACATGATGGCAAGGCGTCGGCGTGTCTCGACTTCACTCGACACGAACGAAGGTTTTTGGTCAGTTCAGTGGGACAAGCGCTGGCCTCGCCTGTTCGCGCATAAGCGGGTGACTGGATCGCCCTGGAGTATGTCCGGTTGAAATTGTGCTCCTGCGAAGGCGGGAGCCCAAGTCCGCCGCCTGATCTGTGCTGCTGCCTTCAGCAGCATATCGGGATTGCATTGCGACCGGGTGGTTTGAGGATGGCGGACAGGGATCGTCGAACCGCTTCCCCTTTTCCATCATCCCCATCGAGCCATGGAGGCGGGCCGCCACGCCGAAAGATTTCCCTATAACGTGTATTTCAGTTGCATGTTTTGTTGCGCCTATATAGATGCATTTCATATACATGATTGGAGTCGCGGCGATGACAGGATCGCAAGCCGGATTGGGGATGGACGACAGCGGGCTGGGTCAACTGGTTGACGCATTCTATGCGCGGATTCGCCAGGATGAGGCGCTGGGGCCGATCTTCAACGATGCGGTGGATGACTGGCCGGAGCATATCGGGAAGCTGACGGATTTCTGGTCGTCGGTCATGCTGGGGAGCGGGCGCTACAAGGGGCAGCCGGTCCCGGCGCACAGGAAACATCGCGACCGCATCAGCCCCGCTTTGTTCGACCGCTGGCTGGCGCTTTGGGCGCGGACGACCGACGAGATGATGTTGCCCGAGGTCGCCAGCGCCTTGCAGGAGAAGGCGGGCCGGATCGCCGAAAGCCTGCAACTGGCGCTGTTCTTCCGGCTGGACGGGGCAGTCCGGTCATGAGCCGGGACGCTTCCGGGCCGGGGGCAAAGGCGCCGCTTCCCTATCGCTCAACGCCGGTTTTCGATTCTGACAGCCTGCCGGACGCCCTGCGGAACCGTCATGCGACGAAGGCGGGCGTCTGGGGCGTGATCCGGGTGATCGAGGGGCGGCTGCGGCTGACCTGCCTGGACCCTTTTTCCGAACATATGCTGGACCCGGACCATGCGGGGATGTTGCAGCCCGAACAGGCGCATTTCGTCACGCCGGAAGGGGCGATGCGGATGCAGATTGATTTCTACGACCAGCCGCCCGGCGGCTGACCCTTTCTTCCCTTTCCCAATTCAGACCAGAGGAGATTTTGATGTCGCAGACGTTGAGCGAGCAGACCATTGCGCTGGTGAAAGCCACCATTCCGGCGCTGGAGGCGCATGGGCTGGACATTGTGCATGAAATGTATGCGCGCATGTTCCAGAACCCGGAAATCCGCGATCTGTTCAATCAGTCGCACCATGGCGATGCCGGATCGCAGCCGCGCGCTCTGACCGGCG
Organism: Sphingobium baderi; assembly: GCF_001456115.1. NCBI lineage: Bacteria > Pseudomonadati > Pseudomonadota > Alphaproteobacteria > Sphingomonadales > Sphingobiaceae > Sphingobium > Sphingobium wenxiniae. The sequence continues at coordinate 2,047,499 of NZ_CP013264.1, forward strand.
CGATCCTGGCCTATGCCAGCAATATCGAGAATCTGGGCGCGCTGGCCCCGGCGGTCGAGCGCATCGCGCAGAAGCATGTCGGCTTGCAGATATTGCCGGAACATTATCCCCATGTCGCCGACGCGCTGCTGGGCGCGATCAAGGCAGTGCTGGGCGATGCCGCGACCGACGATATTCTGGCGGCGTGGGGCGAAGCATATTGGTTCCTCGCCAATATCCTGATCGCGCGGGAAAAGCGCGTCTATGGCGAGCAGCAGGAAGCGCAGGGCGGCTGGAACGGCTGGCGCGCGTTCCGCGTCGAAAAGGTGATCCGCGAAAGCAGCGTCATCCGGTCTTTCGTGCTGCGCCCCGTCGATGGCGGGCGTGTGATGCGGCATAAACCGGGCCAGTATCTGACCTTCTGGTTCGAGATACCCGGCCATCCGCCGGTCAAGCGCAACTATTCCATTTCGGGGGAGGCCAATGACGAAACCTATCGCATTTCGGTGAAGCGCGAGCCGCAGGGGTTGGCGTCCGGGTGGCTGCACGATCATGCCGCCGAGGGGACGATCCTGAAGGTCGCGCCGCCCGCGGGCGAGTTCTTCCTGGGCGAGCAGCCCGAACGCCCGGTGGTGCTGCTGTCGGGCGGCGTCGGGTTGACGCCGATGGTCGCCATGCTGGAAACGATCGCTTCGCGCCATCCGCAGCTTCCCACATGGTATGTCCATGGCACGCACGACCGCGACACCCATGCGATGCGCGATCATGTCCGCGCGCTGGCGGCGAAGGGAAGCGCGATCAGCGTGGCCGACTTCCATCAGACGCCGCTGGCCGACGAGGTGGCAGGCCGGGATTATGACCATGCGGGCATCATCACCGACGAATGGCTGATCGCGAACACGCCGGTCGGGGATGCGGACTATTATATTTGCGGTCCGCGCCCCTTCCTGCGCGCGGCGGTTTCGGCTCTGTCGCTGGCTGGCGTGGAAGCGGGACGCATCCATTATGAATTTTTCGGGCCGGCGGACGAATTGCTCGCCGCATAGGGAAGGTCCGGCATGATCGGCGTCATCCTTGCCCGTATCGGAAGCGGGCAGGGATGACGCAAAATTTTTGCGCTTATCCATAAATATTTTGCTCTGTAGTTCAGCCATGGCTCGCGACTATTGAGCGCAGCCGAATCCAAGGGAGGAAAAGCCCACGGTCGGTGGCGGTCGTGACAATCCCGATCGTCAGGTGGTGTCACGGGTTGCCCCAAATGAAGTCTGCGACAATTCGCGGCATCGGCCTGCCGCTGCCTTCCCTGACGGTCGATCCGCAAAAGCTGCTCTTTTCCTTGAGCAGCTTCATCGCCGCCGCCATCACCCTGGCCATTGCTTTCAGCGCCAGCCTGCCCCGGCCATGGTGGGCGCTGCTGACGGTCTATGTCACGGCGCAGCCCATGGCGGGGGCGTTCCGGCCCAAGGTGCTCTATCGGCTGGGCGGCATCGCGGTGGGCGCGGGGGTGACGATCCTGTTGGTGCCCAATCTTCAGAACTCGCCGGAACTGCTGGTGCTGTGCCTGGCGTCGTGGACGGGGCTGTGCATCTATCTGGCGGTGCTGGACCGCACGCCGCGCGCTTTCCTGTTCCAGATGGCGGCGTTCAGTTCGGCGGTCATCAGCTTTCCCTATCTGGACGACCCCGCGAACATCTTCGACACGACCATCGCCCGCGTGCAGGAGATGACGGTCGCGATCCTGTGCGTCACCGCCGTCCATGCGCTGTTGCAGCCGTGGAGCGCGACGCCGGTCATCCGCGCGCGGGCGCAATCCTTTCTGGGTCATGCCCGGCGCTGGGCGGCCGAAGCCATCGGCAGCCGTCACACGCGGCTGGAGAATGAGCATCGGCGGATGCTGGCCGCCGACATCACCGAATTGGGGATGATCGCGGTGCATCTGCCCTTCGACCAGCGCTGGGCACCCGCGACGAAAAGGCGGGTGACGGCGTTGCAGCAGCAGCTTGCGCGCATATTGCCGCTGGCCTCCGCCGCCGCGAACCGGCTGGACCTGCTGCGGGCGCAGGGGGCGCTGTCGCCGGAGCTTGCAAGCCTGCTGGACGATGTGTCGGATTGGCTGACCGACCCCGAAAGCGGCGTGCATCAGTCCGCGCCGCTGATCCGCCGCTGCGAGAAGATGGCGGCGGAAGGAGAGGCGGGGGCCGGGTGGAGCGGGCTGCTGACCGCCAGCGCCTGCGTCAGGATGGCGGAGTTCCTGACGGCGCTCGCCACGAGCCGCAGGCTGGCCGGGCGGATCGGATCGCCGGGCCGTCCCCGGCTGGAAGCGCGGGTCGCGCAGCCCTTTGCATTGGCGCGCGATCATGGGGTGGCGGCGCTGGCGGGCCTCGCGACGGCGAGCGCCATTGGGCTTTACTGCGCGGTCTGGATATTGCTGGCATGGCCCAACGGGTCGGCGACGGCGGCCTTCGCGGCGCTCATCACCTGTTCGTTCGCGGCGCAGGACGATCCCGCACCTGTGATCGGCCGCTATCTGTGGGCGACGCTCAAGACATTTCCGGTCGCGGCGCTCTACCTCTTCGTCATCCTGCCGCGCGTCGACGGGTTCGAGATGCTCATCATCACGCTGGCGCCCGCCTTGCTGTGGATGGGCTATATTCAGGCGGACCCGGCGCGGTCGCCCCAGGCGCTGCCGATGTTTTCCTGCTTCATCGTCGCCATGGGATTTCTGGCGCGGTTCCAGGGGGATTTCGCGCTGTTCATCAATACCGGGCTGGCGCAGCTGGGCGGGATCGTCGCCACGCTGGCCGTCACGAAGATGTTCCGGTCCGCCAATGTGCTGCACACGGCGCGGCGGATATTGCGCGCCAACTGGGCGGAACTGGCGCAACTGGCCGACATCAGGCGGCCCTTCCTGCCGGAGAGGTGGACGGCGCAGGCGGTCGATCGGCTGGGGCAGGTCGCGGCGCGCATGGCGGTCGCGCCGGAGGGGGATGCGCTGCACGCCGCCGATGGCCTCGCGGACCTGCGGATCGGGCGCAACATCATCCCGATCCGCCGGGCTTTGCCGCACGTTCCGCATGATGCGCGGCATCGGCTGGGCGCGGTGCTTTCCGGCCTGTCCGCCTTCTATTCAAGCAGATGGCGCAGGGGACGGGCCGATCCGCCGCCCGCCGAAATGCTTCGGTCGATAGATCAGGCGCTCCATGCCCTGCTCGCGCTGCCGCTGGACGAGCCGCGCCGCCGGGCGCTGCGGGCGCTCATCGGGATGCGGTGCAACCTGTTCCCGGCGGCCGACGCTCCGGCGGTGGAGGGGCGAGGATGATCGAGGAAGTGCATCTGCTGGGCGTCTATATGCCCGCCGCGCTGCTGTGGGCGGTGCTGGCGGCGGTGCTCGTCTACTTGCTGCGCGTGCCGATCCAGCGGCTGCCGGGATATAGCTTGCTTTGGCGCCTGCTCTGGCACCCCAGCCTGCTCGAACTCGCGCTTTTCGTCCTGCTGTGGTGGGGGCTGAGCGCCTTCGCCGACCGTTTCCTTCATGAATGGCTGCTTTCCTGACCATGCTTCAACGCCATAATCTTCTGCGTTCGATTGCGACGCTCCTTGTCCTGATCGTCATCCTTGCCGCCATCTATGCGCTGTGGCTGCGCTATCAGGTCGAGCCCGTGACGCGCGACGGCAAGGTGCGCGCCGATATGGTGCCGGTGGCCGCCGATGTGAGCGGCCTCGTCACCGACGTGCGCGTGGCCGACAATCAGGCGGTGAAGAAGGGCGAGGTGCTGTTCGTGATCGACCGGCCCCGCTACCAGCTGGCGCTGGAACAGGCGGAGGCGGCGATTGCGAGCGACCGGGTCGCGCTGGCGCAGGCCGTGCGGGAGGACCGCCGCAACCGCGCCATGCCCGATGTGATCGCGGCGGAAGCCATCGAACAGGGACGGGCGCGGGCGGAGGGGCTGCGGGCCTCATTGGGACAGGCGGTTGCGGCGCGCGACCTCGCCCGGTTCAATCTGGAACGCACGCTCGTGCGCGCGCCGGTGGATGGGACGATCTCCAACCTTTCCTTGCAGCCGGGCGTCTATCTGACAGCGGGGAAGGCGGCGCTGGCGCTGGTCTATAACCGATCCATGCGGGTGGAAGGCTATTTCGAGGAAACCAAATTGCCCGCCATTCGCGTGGGCGACCGGGCCAGCATCTACCTGATGGGCGTGGCGGACGAGATTGGCGGCCATGTCCAGAGCATCGCTGGCGGCGTGGAGGATCGGGAAAGGGCGGGGGTCGATGGGCAGTTGGCCAACGTCAATCCCTCCTTCACATGGGTGCGGCTGGCGCAGCGGATTCCGGTGCGGATCGCCATCGACAAGGTGCCCGCCCATGTCCGCATGATCCCCGGCCAGACCGCCACGGTCGTCATCCACCCCCGCGAGGATGGCCGCGAAGTGCATCGGAGCCTGCCATGGTGAGAGGGGGGGCGAGGCGCTTTCTGGCGTTGGCGGCGGTCGCGTGGCTGGGCGGTTGCGCGACGGTCGGACCGGATTACCGGGTGCCTGGAAGCGCGAAGGTCAAGGCGGCGCAGGCGCAGGGGGCTTTCCGGTCGGAGTCGGCGGCGGTGACGGCGCAGCCGCTGCCCGATCATTGGTGGAAGCTCTATGACGATCCGGTGCTGGACGGGCTGATCGCGCAGGCTTTGGCCGCCAATACCGATTTGCGGGTGGCGGAGGCCAATCTGGAGCGCAGCCTGGCTTTGCTGGACGAGCGCGGAGCGGGGCGCGAAGTGCAGGGCCAGGCGAGCGGCGAGACGAGTTGGGCGCAGCGTTCGGCGGAGGCCGAGTTGCAGCATGTGAAGCCCCCGGTGCGGCAAATCTACAATGCGGGCGTGTCGGTCAGCTATGACCTTGACCTGTTCGGCGGCATCCGGCGCGGGATCGAGGCGGCGAGCGCGGACACCGAAGCGGCGGTCGCGGCGCGCGATCTGGTGCGGGTGAATGTCGCGGCGGAAACGGCTCGCGCCTATGCCGATATCTGCAATGGAGGCTACCGGATCGACGTGCTGGGCCGGGCTATCGCGGTGCAGGAGCGGGGGGTCCGGCTGACCCGGACGCTGATCGCGCATGGCCGTGCCGCCGCCTTCGAACTGGACCGGCGCGAGGGATTGCTGGAGGCGGCGAAGGCGCGGCTGCCGCGGCTGGCGGCGGGGCGGCGCAATGCGGTTTTCCGGTTGGCGGCGGTGACGGGGCGGACGCCGGGGGAGGCGGATATGGCGCTGTTGCAATGCCGTCAGCCATTGACGCTGGCGCAGCCTGTTCCGGTGGGCGATGGCGGCGCGCTGCTGCGGCGGAGGCCCGATATTCGCGTGGCGGAACGGCATCTGGCAGCGACGAGCGCGCGGATCGGCGTGGCGACGGCGGCGCTGTATCCCGACATCCGGCTGGGGGCTTCGCTGGGATCGACGGGCGCGGCGGCGGACATGTTCTCGCCGCTGACCAACCGGTTCGCGTTGGGGCCGCTCATCGGCTGGACGCTCAATCGTCATGCGGCGCGGGCGCGGATCGCGGCGGCGCAGGCGCAGAGCCGCGCCGATCTCGCCGCATTCGATGGCGCGGTGCTGAAGGCGCTGCGGGAAGTGGAGACGGCGCTCACCAGCTATGCGGCAGGGCTGGAACAGCAGGAGGGGCTGGAGCGCGCGCTGGAGGATGCCCGGCGCGTGGCGGGGCGAACGGCGCAGCTTCGCCGGGGCGGGAAGATCGGAGAACTCCCCGCGCTGGAGGCGGAGAGGGATCTGGTCGCGGCGGAACAGGCGGCGGCGGAGGGCCGGGCGGCCATCAATGACGACCAGATCGCGCTGTTCCTGGCTTTGGGCGGCGGGTGGACGCCGGAGGCGCGCGCAGAGTGAAGCGGCAGGTGTTTTCCGCTATCATGCAGCAGGAAAATGAATATAATTTCCATTTGAAATGAAAGAATTTGCCTGATGGACATCAGCGTCGCCCGCACATTCCTGGAGGTGGTGAAAACCGGCAGCTTCGTGAGCGCGGCGGCCAATCTCAACCTGACGCAGACGGCGGTGAGCGCGCGCATCCGGGTGCTGGAGGACCAGCTCGACCGCCCCCTGTTCATCCGGAACAAGGCAGGGGCCAAGCTGACACCGGCGGGCGAACAGTTCCTGCGTTTTGCGACCACATTGGTGCAGGTCTGGGAACGGGCGCGCCGCGCCGTGGCCCTGCCGCCGGGGCGGGAAACGGTGGTGACGATCGGCGCGGAACTCAGCCTGTGGAGTCCGCTGTTGCGGCACTGGCTGCTGTGGATGCGGCGGGAATGTCCCGAAATCGCGGTGTCGACGCAGATCGCGGCGTCGGATCGCCTGATGGAGCAGGTGCAGGATGGATCGCTGGATGTGGCCGTGCTCTATGCCGCGCCCAGCCGCCCCGGCGTGATCGCGGAGCTGTTGTTCGAGGAGAAGCTGGTGCTGGTGAGGACGACGCCCGCCAGCCGCCCGCTCGGCCCCGAGGACCATGTGCAGATCGACTGGGGGGAGGAGTTCGCCGCCAGCTATCAGGCGGCTTTCCCCGATCAGCCCAATGCGGTGATGTCGATCGGCTATGGGCCGTTGGCGCTGGACTATATTCTGGCGACGGGCGGCAGCGGCTATTTCCGCAAGGGGTTCATCCGATCCTATCTGGAGGAAGGGCGGCTGGCGCTGGTGCCCGACAGCCCGGAATTTTCCTATTCCGCCTATGTCGTCCATTCCACCAAGGCCGATCCCGGCGTGATGGACAGGATACGCAGCGGCCTGCGCGCGGCGGCGGCGATTTCGGCATGACGCAGGAGCCTGCCTCGCCCCCATGCTATGCGGCGGAGGCGGACGACGCCTATATGGGCTATGCTGGGCGGGAGGAGATCGTGGCGGCGCTCCACATATTGCTGGAGGCGGAGCGGGCGGGCGCGCGGGTCGCGCTGGTGGCGGCGAAACATGGGCCGGAACCGGATTATGCGGCGTTGATGCGGGATGTGCGCGGCGACGAGGCGCGCTGGTGCGCCATGCTGTCGCGGCATCTGAAGCGCCTGGACGCCGTGCCATCGCGCAGGACGGGCGACTTTTACGGCAAGGCGATGGCGATTGCGGAGCCGTGGGAGCGGCTCGCTTTCCTCAATCGCGGGCAGTCGTGGGTAGTGCGGAAGCTGGAGGCGCTGATGCCGCGTATTCGCGATGAGAGGCTGCACGCGGATTTGCGCGCCATGCTGGAAAGCCACCGGGCCAATATCGAGCGGGCAGGCGTGCTGCTCGATAGCGGGAAAGGTGGCGCCTGACAGGCTTTAGGACAGGCCGATGCCGAGCGGGGACTGCTGGGCCATCAGCCGCCGCATCGCCGCCTTGTCGGTGAGCAGGTCGGCGATGCTGTAGGTGTCGAACACGGCCAGCATGGCCTGAACCCCCTTGGCGAGCACGCCCGTCAGGCCGCAGGCGGGGGCAAGCGAACAGCCGGAACATTCCGCGAGCTGGAACCCTTCCTCGGTCCGGCGGACGACTTCCCCCACGCTGATGTCCTGCGGCGGGCGGGCAAGGCGCATTCCGCCGCTGCGCCCCCTGATGGTTTCCACGAACCCTTCATGGGCGAGCGCGTTCGCCACCTTCATCAGATGGTTGTGGGAAATGCCATAGGCGCGGGAAATCTCGCCGATCGAGCAAAGCCGCTCATCGTGCAAGGCCAGGTGGATGAGTACCCGCAGCGAAAAATCGGTATAGCGTGTCAGCCGCATGCGCGCCTTTTAGCGCGTCGGGGCGCTAAATACATGTATAATGATGGCATCTTGGCAACGCGGCGATACGCGCCGGATGTTCAGGGCGTGGCGGGCCTTTCCGGGCGGCCGATGAAACGCTTTCGTCCGGTTTCCGCCAGCCGATGCGCGCTGCGGGCCTTGAGGAGATCCTGCCGCGAGAGGATGCCGAGCACGCGGCGGCTGTCGGGATCGACGATGGGTATCCGGCCGATGCCCGATTCGATGATGAGGTCCGCCACCACGCCGCTGGGCGTATCGGGATAGGCGACGGGCTGGGCGGCGTCGGATATGGCGTCGGCGAGGGAAACGGTGCCGCCATTCGCTTCCATCTGCCAGCGCAGGGCGTCGGTCCGCGATACCAGGCCCAGCAGGCGTCCTTCGGGATCGACCACGGGATAGCTGCGGTGGATGGCGTCCACCGCGAAGAAGGACACCGTCTGCGCGATGGTCATGGACCCCGGCAGGGTCGCGGGATCGCGGGTCATCAACTGTCCGGCTTGCAGCAGGTCGAGCGGGTCCACCGTATATTCCTGAAGGATGTGACGCCCGCGCCGCGCGATCTTTTCGGTTAAGATGGACCGGCGCATCAGCAGCACGCTGACGGCATAGGCAGCGCCCGCCGCCGCGACGGTGCAGGGGATCGCTTCGAAATGGCCGGTCAGTTCGACCGCGAAGATCGCGCCGGTCATGGGCGCGCGCATCGCGCCGCTCATGATGCCGGCCATGCCGATCATCGCCCAGAAGCCGGGATCGCCGGGCAGGAACTGTCCCATGAGGAAGCCCGCCGCGCCACCAAGGATAAGAAGGGGCGCGAGAACCCCGCCCGAAGTGCCCGATCCCAGCGCGACGAGCCATACGACGCCCTTCACGACCAGCAGGGCGGCGACCACCCTGAGCGGGAGGGAGGCGGCAAGCAGCGCCTCTATGCTGGCATAGCCCGCGCCCAGCACATGCGCGTCGATCAGGCCGCCAAAGCCCACCACGACCGCACCGATGGCGGGCCACCACATCCAGTGGACGGGGAGCCGGTGAAACAGATCTTCGATCCGGTAGAGGGCGGTCGACAGGAATGTCGCTTCCAGACCGACGACGATCCCGATGCCCGCCGCCGCCAGCAGATCCCAGGACGATCCTGGCAACGCCAGCGCAGTCGCGAACATGGGGCCGGACCCGATAAGGAAAGGCCGCCATGCGAAGGAGACCAGCGCCGCGACCACCACGGGCACGAAGCTGCGCGGCTTCCATTCGAAGAGCAGCACTTCCACCGCCAGAAGGATGGCGGCCAGCGGGGTTCCGAAGATGGCGGTCATGCCCGCCGCCGCGCCCGCGACCAGCAATGTCTTGCGTTCGGCGGCGCTCAGGTGGAAGCATTGGGCGAAGAGGGAACCGATGGCGCCGCCGGTCATGATGATCGGCCCTTCCGCGCCGAAGGGACCGCCGCTGCCGATGGAAATGGCCGAAGACAGGGGCTTGAGCAGGGCGACCTTCACCGACAGGCGGCTTTCGCCGAACAGGATCGTTTCGATGGCTTCGGGGATGCCGTGGCCGCGGATCTTGTCGGAGCCGAAGCGCGCCATCAGCCCGACGATCAGGCTGCCGACGATGGGGATCAGCACCACCAGGAAGCCGACCGAGGCTTCGGTGATCGCCACGCTGTCGGCGGACAGGCGGCCGAACCAGAAGAGGTTGGTGGCGATGGCGATGAGCTTGACCAATATCCACGCGCCCATCGCGCCTCCCGTGCCGACGATAACGGCCATCAGCGCGAGCAGCGCCATGCGGCGATCCACGCTATGATCGGCCAGTTGATGTGTTTCGGCGGCGCGCGTTGGCGTAAGGGACATGCGGAATGGCGCTCTCTAGCAAGGTTGAGGCGCGCCAATTATATCGTAATACGATATAATACAATGATGGAGATCGGGGTGACGCAGGAGAAGGAACTGACCGATGCGGATTATCGGGCGCTGGCGGCGTTTCGCCATGCGATCCGCCGGTTCCAGTCGTTCAGCGAAGGTCAGGCCGCCCAGGCCGGGCTGACGCCGCAGCAGCATCAGGCGTTGCTGGCGATCCGGGCCGCGACGCCGGAACAGGCGACGGTCGGATATGTGGCGGAGCGGTTGATCCTGAAGCCCCATAGCGCGACGGGGCTTGTCGACCGTCTGGTGGCGCTGGGGCTGGTTGTGCGTGAGGCGGCGGCGGCGGATCGCCGCCGGGTCTATCTGCGCCTGACGCCGGGCGCTTATGCTATGCTGGCGGCGTTGACCGCGATCCATCGCGAGGAAGTGCAGAAGCTGCGGCCGGTGCTGCTGGATATTCTGGGCCAGCTAGCGTGAGCCATGAGCGCAAGAATATTGCCCCTGGATAAAGATAATAGTCGTTTGTTTTATCCTGGAAGAGGGCGCAGATCGGCCTGGACGCCTGTAACGAGGAGGAGCGATTTGCCCGGCTATGTATGGATCATCGACCTTTTCGGTCTTGTTCTGGCCATTGCCGGTTTCACCATGGCGTTCAGGCAGGATATGGCGCGCCGCATCATCGGCAGGCCGCGGACGCCTGCGAAATCCGTCGCGGCGGAAGAAGATGGCGGCGATCCGCTGACCTATATGCTGCGGATCGCGGGCGTCATGCTGATGGTGTTCGGCATCGCCATCGGCGGCATGTTCACGCTGTTCAACCTCGCTTAGGCTTTAGACCATGGGCAAGATCGGCATCAGGAGAATTTACGAGCCGCCGGCGCAGGCGGACGGCCAGAGGATATTGGTCGACCGCCTCTGGCCGCGCGGCGTCACGAAGGAAGCGGCGGACCTGACCCTGTGGTGCAGGGAGATCGCGCCGTCCTCCGCGCTGCGGAAATGGTTCGGTCATGACCCCGCGAAATTCGATGCGTTTCGCGACCGATACCGGCGAGAACTGGATGATAATCCCGATGCCGTCGCGCTGCTGTGCGATAGGGCGGTCAAGGGGGACGTGACCCTGCTCTATGCCGCGCATGATGAGCGGTGCAATCATGCGGTCGTTCTGGCCCAATATCTGCGCGACCGTTGCGGGAAAGCGCCCAAGGCCGGTTCCAAGCCAAGCGACGCCTGAGCTCTTTATCGAGACATTGGCGCGGGGTTCCATCCGCTGACTTTTGTCCTAAAGATAGCCCCGGAATATGGGTTAGGAGTTTACGCATGAAGACCAGAGCCGCTGTCGCATTCGAGGCGAAAAGGCCCCTCGAAATCGTGGAGGTCGATCTGGAAGGCCCCAAGGCGGGCGAGGTTCTGGTCGAAATCATGGCGACCGGCATTTGCCATACGGACGCCTATACGCTGGATGGATTGGACAGCGAGGGCATCTTTCCTTCGATCCTGGGGCATGAAGGCGCCGGGATCGTGCGCGAAGTCGGTGCGGGCGTGACTTCGGTGAAGCCGGGCGATCATGTCATTCCGCTCTACACCCCCGAATGCCGCCAGTGCAAAAGCTGCCTGTCGGGAAAGACCAACCTGTGCACCGCCATCCGCGCCACGCAGGGCAAGGGGCTGATGCCGGACGGCACGACGCGCTTTTCCTACAAGGGGCAGCCGATCTTCCACTATATGGGCTGTTCCACCTTTTCCAATTTCACGGTGCTGCCGGAAATCGCCGTGGCGAAGATCCGGGAGGACGCGCCCTTCGACAAGAGCTGCTATATCGGCTGCGGCGTGACGACGGGCGTGGGCGCGGTGGTCAAGACCGCGAAGGTCACGCCCGGTTCCAACGTCATCGTCTTTGGCCTGGGCGGCATCGGCCTCAACGTCATTCAGGGCGCCAAGCTGGTGGGCGCGGACATGATCGTCGGCGTGGACATCAATGACGGCAAGGAAGAATGGGGACGCCGTTTCGGCATGACCCATTTCGTCAACCCGGCGAAGATAGAGGGAGACATCGTCCAGCATCTGGTCGCACTGACCGATGGCGGCGCGGACTATACGTTCGATTGCACGGGCAATACCGGCGTCATGCGGACCGCATTGGAAGCGTGCCATCGCGGCTGGGGCGAAAGCATTATCATCGGGGTCGCCGAAGCGGGCAAGGAAATCAGCACGCGGCCCTTCCAGCTTGTGACGGGGCGCGTCTGGAAAGGCAGCGCCTTTGGCGGGGCGAAGGGGCGAACCGACGTGCCGAAAATCGTGGATTGGTATATGAACGGCAAGATCGAGATCGATCCGATGATCACCCATGTGCTCAGCCTGGAAGAGATCAACAAGGGCTTCGACCTGATGCATGCGGGGGAAAGCATCCGGTCCGTCGTCGTTTATTGAGGAGAGGGACAATGTTCAGTCATGTGACCGTCGGCGCCGATGATCTGGAAATATCGAAGGCCTTCTATGATGCCGTGCTGGGGCCGCTGGGCTATGGCCCGGCCATGGCGGTGAGCGAGGATCGCTACGCCTATCCGTCCGATAAGGGCGTGTTCCTTATCATCCGTCCCATCAACGGCCAGCAGGCGTCGCACGCCAATGGCGGCACCATCGGCTTCACCTGCGATTCGCCCGAAAAGGTCGATGCATGGCATGCGGCGGGGATCGCCAATGGCGGCAAGTCGGTCGAGGACCCTCCGGGCATTCGGGCAAGCGGGTTCGGCAATATGTATCTTGCCTATCTTCGCGATCCTTATGGCAACAAGCTTTGCGCCATGCATCGCATGACGGCTTGACCCGGCCAGCCATGGAAACGCTTTCGACCAGCCATGCCCATGGCGGCGTGCAGGGCGTTTACCGTCATGCATCGTTGGCGACGGGGACGGACATGACATTTTCCGTCTTCGTGCCGCCGCATGCGGAAGGCGCGCGGCTGCCGGTCGTCTGGTATCTGTCCGGCCTGACCTGCACTCATGCCAATGTGACGGAAAAGGGGGAGTATCGCCGCGCCTGCGCCGAACTCGGCCTGATCTTCGTCGCGCCCGACACCAGCCCCAGGGGCGAAGGCGTGGCGGACGATCCGCAGGGCGCTTATGATTTCGGCCTTGGCGCGGGTTTCTATGTCGATGCGACGCAGCCGCCCTTTGCGGCCCATTATCGCATGTGGACCTATGTCACCGAAGAATTGCCTGCCCTGTTGGGCGCGCATTTCCCCGCCGACCCGTCGCGCCAATCCATCATGGGGCACAGCATGGGCGGACATGGCGCGCTGACGATCGGGCTGACTTTTCCCGATCGCTTCAAGGCGGTGTCGGCCTTTGCCCCGATCGTTGCGCCGGGACGGGTGCCGTGGGGACAGAAGGCGCTGGCAGGCTATCTGGGGGATGATCGCGATGCCTGGCGCAGGCATGATGCCGTCGCGCTGATCGAGGATGGCGCGCGGATGCCTGACATGCTGGTGGATCAGGGTGATGCCGATCCGTTCCTTGAGGAACAGCTCCAGACGCATTGGCTGGAGGAGGCCTGCCTTGCCGCCGGGCAGAAGGCGACCATCCGCATGCAGCCGGGATATGACCACAGCTATTATTTCATATCGACATTCATGGAAGAGCATGTGCGGTGGCATGCCCACCGGCTGAAGGGGCTCTGACGGCGGCGTGCCCGGTCAGTCGAGCATGGCGGCAAGGGCGGGGGTCATATATTCCTGCGCCTGATCGCTCGTTCGCCCGATGAGGCGGGCGGCGATACCGTGCCGGGTGGCGAGCGCCATGCCGCGATCGGGGCCAAGGACGGTGATGGCCGTCGCCCAGGCATCGGCCAGCATGGCGCTTTGGTGGAGGACGGTGACGGCGGCCACGTCATGGGTAATGGGCGCGCCGGTCGCGGGGTCGATGCTGTGGGAGAGACGGCGGCCGCCTTCCATGCGGAAGCGGCGATAGTCGCCGGAGGTGGCGACGGAAAGGCCGCAAAGCGCGATGCGAAGCGTCGGGACGGCGAGGCCGGGTGGAGATTCCGCGTCCACCCACCATGGCTGGATGTCGGGCTTGACGCCTTCTCCGCGCAGTTCGCCGCCGATCTCGATCAGGAAATGGTGGAGGGATCGTGTTTTGAGAGCCTGAGCCACGGCATCGACGGCATAGCCTTTGGCTATGCCGGAGAAGTCGAGCGCGACCGGGGCGAGGCGGCGGGCGCGGAAACCATCCATCTCTATGGCCTGCCAGGGAGGCGAGGCGGGTGTTCCGGTTGCCACTTCCTTGCCGGGACCAAAGCCCCAGCGGTCGACCAGATTTCCGATAGCGGGATCGAAGGCGCCGCCGGAGAGGCGCGCCATGTCAAGTCCTGCGCGCAGGACCGCCATCATCTCATCGGGGAGGGACATCCATTGCCCAAGGGGCAGCCGGTTGAAGCGGCTGATGTCGGATTCCGCCTCCCAATTGCTCATCTGCGCGATGATGCGGGCGAGGACGGTTTCGATCAGCGCCGCACAATCGGTGGGCGCGTCGACGATGCGGGCCGACCAGATCGTGCCCATGGTCGGCCCGCCAAGGTCCGTGATCTTTCCCGCCCGGTTGCGACCGTCGAACTGGTCGGGCGAAAGATCGGGCGGGATGGCTATGCGGATGGCGGGCACACCCGATCCTGTGTTCTGGCTGGGCTGGATCGGGACAGGTCAGACACCCGCCCCGATGCGCCCAAGTCCTTGGCTGCTCAGGGCGCGAGCACTTCCAGCGTGGTGACGTAGGAGGCGCGGCGCTCGGGCGGGCCTGCGGGGGCCTGCGGGGGTGACGGCGGGCCTTTTCCTTCGGCCGCGCCCGGCCCCTTGCCTTCGCTGCCGCCGGGGCCGCCTTCGCGTCCGCCGCCGATGCTGGCATTGAGCCAGTACATGCCCGGTTGCGGCCATGTGACTGACAGCTTGCCGTCCGCGCCGGTGGTGAGGTCCATCTGGCCCAGGGAATCGCGGTAACGGATACCGCCGGGGATCACCGTGACTTTGAGGCTGGATGCGGGCTTGCCATCGAGCAGAAACTGAAAGGTCGCGCTTTCGCCCGAAACAAGGTCGTTGGGATGGGTGACGGGCACCATTTCAAGGCCGACGCCGGTGGGCTTGAAGAGATTGGTGGTCGGCGCGCCCAGCGTCACGAAAATCTCGTTCCGGTTGGCGGCTTCGGCGGTCTGCACGTCAGTCGCTCCGGCGGGGATCGCTGTGGCCAGCGTTTCCTTGGTCGTACCGCGCGGCAGGCGTTCGCGCTTGCCGTTCAGCATGTAGCTGCCCATCACGCCGGTCGACACGCTGGCGATGCGCCAGGTGCCCGGCTGTGTCAGATGCACGTCGAAGGTGGAGCGGTAGCGGCCCTTGGCGGCGTTTTCGATCTGACCCGCCGAACCGTCCGGCCGGGTCACGGCGATATTGTCCGTGCTCATCGGGAAATGTTCGAAATAGAAGAGGTCGTTGGACACGGCGGCGTCCACCGTCACCCAGCTATCATCGCCGGACAGCACGGTGGAGGACGGCAGCATCCACTGGCGATGCGCCTGCGCGGCGGTGGAAAGCGTCAGCGCGGCAAGCGCGCCGGCGATCAGAAATCTGGCCTTCATGGAACTTCCCCTCATTTACCGATGCTGAGGCTGACTGCCCCCAATTCGCTCGCGCCCTTGGCCCGCACGACCGCGCCGGGTCTGGCGGGCCATGTGAAGGGCAGGCGGACGACTTCGCGGCCGCCGACTTCGCGCGCGGCTTCCACGATCAAGGTGTAATTGCCCGGACCAAGCTGGCCCAACGGCCCCTTGCCGGTGGTGAAGGTGATTTTCTGATCGCCCGGCGCGCGGGTGGCGCCAGTGACGCCGTCGGCGGGGAATTGCATCGTCCGGCCAGAGGCGCGCCACCATTGGCGCACGTCGCGCAGCCATTTCGTGCCTTCGCTATTCTTCATGTCATAATCATACCAGACCGACAGGGTGCGCGGCGTCGCGCCTTCCTTCTCCAGCCAGACGGCGACATAAGGCTTGTGATATTCCGCCACCGACAGGCGGGGAATATTGACGGTGAGGTTCAGCGTTTCGGCCTGCGCGGGCACGGCCAGAGCGCCGGTCGCGCCCAGCGCCGCTCCGCCGGTCAGCAGCAGTTTGTGGCTGATCTGCATGGTTGTTCTTTTCCCCTGTCAGTGGATGAAGACGATGGCGAGGATCGCCGGGATGGCAAGGCCGATGGCGACCAGCGGCCATGTGCTGGGTCGCTTGGCCGCGTGGAGTTGGAGCAGCAGCAGGCCGGTCAGCGCGAAGAGGAAGCAGGCGACGGCGAAAATGTCGATGAACCATTTCCAGACCGTGCCGGTGTTGCGGCCCTTGTGCAGGTCGTTGAGGTAGCTGACCCAGCCGCGACTGGTCGCTTCGCTGGTGACTGCGCCGCTGTGCCGGTCGATCGACACCCAGCCATCGCCGCCGGGGCGGGGCAGGGGGAGATAGACTTCGTCGGCGGACCATTCCGCTTCGCCCGCGCCGCGCTGGCCGATTTCCTGTTCGACCCAGTGGGCGATGTCGGCGGGCAGGGGTTTCTTGGCGTCGGGCTTGTCGTCGGGTGCGACCTGCTTGAGCAGAGCGGGGGGCAGGGTCGCGGCCTTTTCGACCGTTTGCGGGGCGGCCTCCACATCGGCGGCGTGATTGAGCGTAATGCCGGTGAAGGCGAACAGCAGCAGGCCGATGAGACTGACCGCCGAACTGATCCAGTGCCATGCATGAAGTTGCTTCAGCCAGAAAGCCTTGGGCGCTTTCTTCTTCTTTTTGGGTTGAAGGCTGGCGGGGGCGTGCATTGGAAAGCGGCGAATCCTGTGTGGCGCGAGACGGGTCGAATAACGCGAACGACTCGCAATTGCAAACCTGCGGGGAAGGGAAATTGTATCAAGATGTAAGCGGAAACGTTCTGTGCTGAATAGAAAGGGTAACGCTCCCTTGAGAGCGCCGATACCCCTCCATAAGACCTTCGGTCTGCCAACTCCCCTTTAAGGGGAGGATGTGATGGTTTGCTATTCCTTCCCTTGCAGGGGAGGATTTTTAGCGTCCCAGCAGGCCCCGCGCCTGCCCCGCGATTTCGGCGAGCATGGCGACGTTGGGGACGGCCGCGGCCTTGGCGCGCTGGACGAGGGTGCGGAACTGGCGGATGCGGGAGCTTTTTTCCTTCAGCCAGTTTTCGACATGGGCGGCGATGTCCTTGCCCTTCGCATGGGCCAGCAGGTCGAGCCGCACCTGCTGCATGTCGCGGGCGACGCCGGAAATGAGCAGGCGCTCCCATGGGTCGGTCGGCTCCATCCGGGCGGCGGCGGACTGGACCCAGTCGATGCCGACCGCTTCGCCCAGATGAGTGAAGGCGCGGGTGAGGGCGACTTCGTCCACGCCCAGCTTTTCGGCCAGCATGGCGATGCCGACCGCGCCGTCCAGCTTGAACAGGCCGGCGGTGCGATGGGCCAGATCCTCCGGCGCGCCGAGCGAGAGAAGATGATCGGTGACGGCGGCGGTGCGGCGGATGGCTTCGCTGGTGAGGAGGTCGTCGACCTTGCTCGCCAGTTTGCCGACGCCTTTGGCGAGCAGCTTCTGCCCCTCGTCCGGCAGCGTGCCGGTGGGGACGGAACGCAGGATGTCCGCGATCTGCGCCCGCATCCCGCCCGCGATATGGCCGAACAGGGCGAGGCGGGCCGCTTCCGACATGTCCGCCGCGTCGATGTCGTCCCACAGCTTGTGGATGCCATAGAGCCGTTCCGCGATCAGGAAGGCGCTGGCAAGGTCGCTCATCGAGCAGCCTTCTTCCTCCGCCAGTTCGAACGGGTGGATGAGGCCGAGGCGATTGACGATGCGGTTCGCGACCTTGGTGGCGATGATTTCCTTTTTCAGGGCATGGGCGGCGATGGCGTCCGCCTCCTTCTTCTGCATCGCGGCGGGGAAGGCGGCCATCAGTTCGCCGCCCATGCTGGGATCGGTGGCAAGATCGCCCTGTTCGATCGCATCCTGAAGCGCGAGCTTGGCGGTGGAGAGAAGGACGGCGAGTTCGGGGCGGGTGAGGCCCAGGCCGTCCTGACTGCGGCGCAGAAGCTGGTCGTTCGCCGCCAGCCCCTCCACCTGCCGGTCGAGCCTGCCTGCTTCCTCGAAGGTTTCGATGAGGCGGACATAGCTGGCAAGGTCCGCCGCGCCGCCGCTTTCCGCGATGGAAAGGCCCAGCACCTGAAGCCGGTTATCCTCCAGCACGATGTCGGCCACCGCGTCGGTCATGCTTTCCAGGAGGGTGTTGCGCGCGTCGAAGGCGAGGCGGCCTTCGATCATCTCCTTGTTGAGCGCGATCTTGATGTTGACTTCATTGTCCGAGCAATCGACCCCCGCCGAATTGTCGATGAAGTCGGTGTTGATGCGTCCGCCGCGCAGGGAAAAGGCGATGCGCCCCGCCTGCGTGACACCCAGGTTGGCGCCTTCGCCCACGACCTTGACGCGCAGATCCTCGCCATTGACGCGCAGGTGATCGTTGGCGGGATCGCCGACATCGCCCTGGCTTTGCGCGGCCGCCTTCACATAGGTGCCGATGCCGCCGAACCAGAGCAGGTCGTTGGGGCTTTTGAGGATCGCGGAAATGAGCGCGGTCGGCTCCATTTCCGTGGCGGTGACGCCAAGGACGGCCTGCATTTCCGGGGTCAGGGGGATGCTCTTGAGCGAGCGGGGGAAAACGCCGCCGCCCTTCGAGATCAGCGCCTTGTCATAATCGTCCCAACTGGAGCGGGGGAGCTTGAAGAGGCGCTCGCGCTCCGCCCAGCTTTTCGCCGGGTCGGGATCGGGATCGATGAAGATGTGGCGGTGGTCGAAGGCGGCGACCAGGCGGATCGCCTTGCTGAGCAACATGCCATTGCCGAACACGTCGCCCGACATGTCGCCGCAGCCCACGACCGTGACGGGATCGCTCTGCACGTCCACGCCCATTTCGGCGAAGTGGCGGCGCACGCTGATCCATGCGCCGCGCGCGGTGATGCCCATCGCCTTGTGATCGTAACCATGGCTGCCGCCGCTGGCGAAAGCGTCGCCCAGCCAGAAATCATGTTCCAGCGCGATGGCGTTGGCGACGTCGGAGAAGGTCGCCGTGCCCTTGTCCGCCGCGACGACGAAATAAGGATCGTTGCCGTCATGGATGACGACCTGCGCGGGATGCTTGACCTTGCCCTTGACGATATTGTCGGTGACGGACAGCAGCGCGCGGATGAAGATGCGGTAGCTTTCCGTGCCCTCCGCCATCCATGCGTCGCGGTCGACCTGCGGATTGGGGAGTTGCTTGGGATAGAAGCCGCCCTTTGCCCCGGTCGGCACGATGACGGCGTTCTTGACGCGCTGCGCCTTCATGAGGCCGAGGACTTCGGTGCGGAAATCGTCGCGCCGGTCCGACCAGCGCAGCCCGCCGCGCGCGACCGGGCCGGCGCGCAGGTGGATGCCCTCCACGCGGGGGGAATAGACCCAGATCTCACGCCATGGCAGCGGGGCGGGAAGGCCGGGAACCTGCGCGCTGTCGAGCTTGAAGGCGAGGGCTTCGGCGGAGGCGGGGGCGAAGAAATTGGTCCGCAGGGTCGCGGTGATGACGGCGCGGAGCAGGCGCAACACGCGATCCTCGTCAATCGCGGTGACTTTTTCGAGGCCCTCGTCAATGGCGGCCTGCGCTTTGGCGGCGCGGGTTTCGCTGTCCTTGCCCGCCGGGTCGTGGAGCGCGGCGAAAAGTTCGACAAGCTGAAGCGCCACGTCCTTTTCGCGGCGCAGCGTATTGGCGACCGTCGCCCGGCCATAGGCCATGCCGGTCTGGCGTAGATAGCCGAACAGGGCGCGGAACAGCACGACCGCGCGCTGCGACAGGTCCGCCGTCACGATCAGTTCGTTCAATTGATCGTCTTCCGCCACGCCTTCCAGCACCTGCGCGATGGCTTCGGTCACGATGTCGGCGCGGGCGATCACCGCCTGGGCATCGCCGCCGCTGGGCAGTTCCAGCACGAAACGCTGGACATGGCCCAGCGCGCCGCCGTCGATTGGGGTCGTCATCTCGTCGATCACGCGGAAGCCGAAATTCTCGAAGGCGGGGACGACTTCGGAGAGCGCGATGGCGTCATGGCTGTACAGCTTGAGCCGCAGTCTTTCCGCCGCGTCTTCGGGATTGCGGTAGATGCGGATCGACTTGTCGCCGGGGCCGGAAAGGCCGTGAATCAGGCGGATGTCGAGCGCCGCTTCCGCCGCGCCCGCGCCATTGCGATAGGCCATGGGGAAGCCAGGGGCGAAACGCTGGGCGAGGGCGGCGGCGCGGCCCGGCTCTTCGGTTTCGGCGAGTGATTCCTCGACGGCGGGAAGCCAGCCGCGCACCATCTTACGCAGGCGTTCGTCAAGGGCCACGTCATCGGGCACCATGCCGCCGTCGCGCAGGTCGAGCGTGATGCGGAGCAGGGCGAGGCCCCCTTCCTCCAGCGCGACCGACCAACTGAGCACCTGTCCTTTGGCAGCTTGCGACAGCATGTTCTGAATGGAAACGCGGCGGGAGGTGGACAGCTCCTCACGCGGGAGCCAGACAAAGGCATAGAGGTGGCGGGCCAGCGCGCTGGTGGCCAGAGCAAGCTTCGGACGCGGGCGGTCGGCCAGCGACATGAAGGTCAGCGCCAGCCGCTCCAGCGTTTCGCGGTCGAAGCCGATCAATATGTCATGAGGCAGGGCGATCAGCGCATGGACCAGCGTCTTGCCTGCATGGCCTACCGGATCGAAGCCGAATTTTTCCATCAGCAGCGACAGGGCCGAGCGTAGCAGCGGCACCTTGTCCGGCGGCGCGGCAAGGGCGGAACTGGTCCACATGCCCGCATGGATGGACAGCGCCACCACATC
Organism: Sphingobium baderi; assembly: GCF_001456115.1. NCBI lineage: Bacteria > Pseudomonadati > Pseudomonadota > Alphaproteobacteria > Sphingomonadales > Sphingobiaceae > Sphingobium > Sphingobium wenxiniae. Next base: position 2,068,003 of record NZ_CP013264.1, read on the forward strand.
CTTGCCCTCCCGCACCGGCACGATGATGAGGTCGAGCAGCACATGGCGGTGCACGCGCGAAAGGATGTTGGATTTGATGATGAGGGGAACGCGCTTGCCCTCCTCGAACCAGGCGAAGGCGGCATCGCGGGAAGCGGGCGCGATCAGCGGCTTGTCGCGCAGGGCGCAGATGCCGACGCCGTCCCGCGCCTTGCCGTCGCGGTCGCATATCTCATGGCCGATCTGGGTGAAATGGCGGGCGAGGAACCAGCGCAGCAGCGCCGCCCCTTCCTCATCGGGGATGGCGTCGGCATCGGCCGCCATCGCTTCGCGCATCCGCGGCCAGTCCGTGACCGCGGCCCGCACGTCGGCTAGCGTGTCGTGCAGATCCTTTTCCAGCGCGCGGCGGACCTTCGCGTCAGCGCGATCCGCTTCGATATAGATCATCGATTCCCGGCGGGCGCCCGATGCCTCATCGTCCAGTATCGCCTTGAGCGCGCCTTTCGCGTCGCGGTTGACCGACAAAATGGGATGGAGCAGGCGGTGGATGGTGATGTCCACCGCCGCCAGCGTGTTGGCGATGGAATCCACCAGAAAGGGCATGTCATCGTTGACAAGGGCGATCCGCATGAAGCGGCCCGACATGCTTTCGCCCAGCGTTTCGACGGCGATGGCGGCCTCCCCGGAGGCGCGATGGCTGGCGGTGCGGCCGAGGAAGGCGGCGGCGTCGGCCATGGCGGCTTCATCGAAACCCTCGCTTTCGCCCGGCAGCGCGCCGCGCGCCAGCGCGTCCTCCAGAGCTTGACGAATGGAAAGGTCGACTTCCTTGATCTTTGGCTCAGCCGCGGCCGTCATGCGTTCACCTCATCCTCGCGGGATTTCCCGCTTCTTTTTCCAGAACGAAGGAGGCATGGATCGCGATCCGACTCCTCGGCTCGCAGGTCTATATGCGCCCGAGCGCGGTGCGGCTCAAGCGAGAATTGGAAATAAAGTTACCGATTTGCGTAATATTATGACGAGTTGCGGCCTGTGCGGTTTGACACAGCGAAGGGGCGCCGAGGCCGCTTCCTTCATGGGCGGCTTATAGGATGCAGGCCCCGTCATGTCCATGCACATGCGCGGGAAAGTTCATGGTGCGGCGGCGATCATCACCTTCCGGCCCAGCGACGATCCGCCCGGCAGCGCCGCTACGATCGCGAGCGAACCATCCTTTTCCCGGCGTGCCACGACCACGGCGAGGCCGTCATCATCCGTGGCGATCGCCTGTGGCGTGAGGGCGGGCGCGCGCTTTATCGCATGGCGCGCCAAGCCGCCGCGGTCGGGCTTTGCGGGCATTTCGGCGCGGCGGGCGGCGCGGATGTCGCGCACCAGTGCCTTCAGCCCGCCATCATAAGCGGCGAGATGATCGGCCAGCGTCCCCATGCCCAGCCCCAGCACGCAGCCATGGTCGAGCGCCGCCGCATATTCGGTGATGCGCGTCTTGTCATAAGTGGCGCCGAAGATGAGCTTGACGACGGCGGTCATCGGGCTGCGCGCCTGCACCTTTATGCCTGCATCGGTGAGCAGTTCCGCATAATCTTCCGGCGATTCCCGTGCGGCCAGGGCGAAATCATAGGCAAGGCCAATGGCATGATAGAGGGCGCCATGGCTGCGCGCTTCGCTGCCGCGCGCCTGCTCCGCGCCATCGCGGGCGGCGGCCAGCCAGTCGGCCAGCGGGGCGTCGGCATCGGGAACCGGCATGTCGATCATGTCCGAAGCGGTCAGGTCAAGCACCGAAGGATCGGCCATGGCTGCGTCGTCGCGGGCAAAATCGTTCAGGGAAAGGCCCAGCGCCTCGCCAACCTCCCGCTCCAGCGCATCGGTTTCCTCCCGGCTGGCGACCTCTTTCCAGTTGATGACGCCGAACACGAAGTCGATCGTCTCGTCATCGGAGGAAAAGGGCATCAATATGCCGCGGTAAAGCAGTTCCGCGCCGCGCTGGTTCACGAATTCGGCTTCGAAGCCGATGGGCGCGGCATTGGCGATGATCTGGAGATAATGGTCCGTCAGGCGCGACAGCAACGAGCGGGCCGGCACATCGTCGACGTGACTGATCGGCCCGCCGATCTCACATTCCCGACGCAGGGCCGTGCCCATATAGATAACCCCTGGGTTATCGACACCGGCGCTGAAGTCCAGCAATACGCTGTAGGGGCCGAAATCCTCAAGCTGTTCGGGCTGAAGATCCTCGATCGACGGCAAGGCGCGGTCGCCCAGCAGCGACGCCCAATAATTATAGGCGCGGACCTGCATCCGCCGTTCATTGGTGATAACAGCATGCGGGCTTTCGATCGCGGCATCGTCGGCGTAATCGAAATCATCCTGATCGCCGTCGATATCATGTCCCCGCAGAGTGTCCATCCGATCGATCCTTGAACCAAAGCAAATCTTTGGGCCCCACAGTGGCAGCAGATGGTAAATGCCCGGTAAAGAACGCCGCGTAAGACGAGAAAGCGCGCGAATGAGGGGAAGAAGCGAAAATGTCCGCTTGTCCTTCGCCCAAACCGCTGTTATTTGCCCGCCCCGATGCCGCTTTAGCTCAGTTGGTAGAGCATCGCATTCGTAATGCGAGGGTCACGTGTTCGAGTCACGTAAGCGGCACCATTTCGGTCCAAAACCGCGAGTCCCTAGCACCGCCGCCTCTACGCCAGAGGCGGCGGTGAGGGTCCGCAGCAATTCGGTGCGGGTGCCAAGGATTCGCACGTCCGTCTTGCTATGGACTTCGACACGCTGAGCCACGGCCCGCACATGATTTCGGGCATAGGAACCATCATCATACCGGAGCTTCCGCTTCGCAGCCAACGCGAAGGCATGAAGGCTTTCGACCGTGATCTCCGGGCTGATCCGCTCGATGTGCGCGACCGCGCGCTCGGCATCGCCTCTCGCCTGGTCGCGGATGGCGGTCAGTTCCGCGATGCGCCCCTTGAGCGACGGATCGCCCATATCGACCAGTCCATTCTCGATCGCCTCGTAGAGCCGGGAGAGTTTGGTTTCGGCCTCGGTCGCCCGCCGTTCCATCTCGGCGACGTGCTGGCGGCGTTCGGTCACCCATTCCTCCCGCCGCGCGATAAGCTGGTCCATCAACACCTCAAGCCGCGCAGGATCGAGCAGGCGCTTTTCGAGATGCTCGATCACCGCCTCGTTCAACTGGTCCATCGGGAGAGACACGCCTGGGCATCCGGTCTTCCCTTTCGTGGCCTTGGTGGCGCAGGTGTAATAGCGATATTCCAGCCCGCTCCGGCTGGTGCCGGTGCGCAATGTCATCGCGGCCCCGCAGCACGCGCAGAAGCAGATGCCCGTCAATAGCGTCGTGCCGCCCACTGCACGCGGCGGCATCATCTTCGGGCTGCGCGCCTTCAAGGAGCGCTGCACGGCCTCGAACTCTGCCACCGTGACGATCGGCGGCGTCTCCATGATCGCGTGCTCGGCCTCGGGCTTCCGACGCCCTTTCTTTGCATCATAGGTATTGAAGCGGTGCTGGCCGATATAAGTCGTCCGGGTGAGCACCTGATGCACCATGCCCTTGCCCCAGCGCCCGCCATAGCGGGTGCGGATATTGTTCTCATTGAGCCAGCAGGCGATCGCCATGACCCCGATCGGCCCGCGTCCATCGACGCCTTCCAGCGCCAGACGGAAAATCCGGCGCACGGTCTCGGCATGGATCGGGTCGATTTCCAGCTTCTTCTTGATCTTCGCGCCGCGCCTCTCGGCTTCGACCACGCGGTAGCCGATCGGCGGGCGGGCGCCGTTCCAGAAACCCTGCCTCGCATTCTCGTTCATCGCGCGCAGCGTATGCTTGGCGGTTTCCTTCGACTGATATTCGTCGAACAGCGTCATGATCCTGCGCATCATCTCGCTCGCCGGATCATCGCCGAGAACCTGCGTGATCGAGACAAGCTGCACACCATTCTTCGCCAGCTTGCGGACGTAGAACTCGAACTGGAACTGGTCGCGGAAGAAGCGCGAGAAGCTATGGACGACGATCACGTCGAACGCGGGAGGCTTTTCCATCGCCGCGTCGATCATCGCCTGGAACGATGGGCGACGATCGTCGGTAGCCGTGTTGCCCGGCTCGACGAACTCGGCCGCGACCTCCCAGCCTTTCGAGAGGCAATAGCCCTCAAGCTGGCGGCGCTGGTCGGGAATCGACAGATCATGCTCCGCCTGACGTGGGGTGGAAACGCGCAGGTAGAGCGCGGCGCGGGCCGTGGCCACGAGCGGCGGCGTTTCGGTTTCGGCGTGAGCGACAGTCGCCATGACAACATCCTTTCATCAACCAGCGGCCCACGACCGCGATTACATCTTCTCCAGTCCCCGCACCGCCGACGACGCCAGCAGGAACAGCCGGTTCGGCTGCCGCGGGAAAGGCGTAAAGCCAAGTCCCTCGTAAAAGGCCGCCGCGCGTTCATCCTTGGCATCGACGACAATGGCCAGCACCGCCAGCGTCTCGGCGGCGCCGAGAATGCGCCGGATCGCATCCACCGCCAGGACTTCACCGAAGCCCTTGCCGCGCATCCGAACGTCCCGCGCAAGGCGTCCGATCAGCGCCGCTGGATAACCACTTTCATAGCGCGGCAGCTTGCGGGCGATTTCGTCAGGAAGCTCGCCCAGCTCCAGCTTGAAGGCGCTCAGGCTGTAAAAACCGACAATGCCCATCTCCGAATCCGTGGCGACGAAGACGCGCGCGACGTGACGGCGGTCATCCTGACCGGCGCGTCGCCGGAACCAGCCATCCAGATCGGCCTGCCCGCAAGAGAAGCGCGACCGATCATGGTGCTTGCCGAGGGCTTCGAAGACGATCGCCAATCGTCAGCCCACAAGATCGCGATGACGGCGCATGGCGGCGATCAGCCGCTCGGACGGCTCCGGCGGATTCATCAGCGCCTCGAAGAAGGCATCCCGATCCGCGCCGGACAGCACCAGGCGTTGATGCTCGTCGAGCACGCGACGCGCGCCTTCATAGGCGAGGTCTCCTGCCGTCAGGCCGGTGACGGCCGTCGCCTGCTGAATCAGGTCTTTGGCCGATGCGCTGACGCGCAGTTCGATCCGTTCGCGCTTCATCTCGCGCTCCGGTTTCCGGCGTTTTTGAAGGGCCGACATAGCTGATCTCCTTTGGAGAAAGATGTACGGCATAATACCGTGCCGGTCAATATCACCAGGGTTTGCCGGCCGTATCACCCGAGCGCAAAGACGCAGGACGCGAGACCCGATTTGCATCACGGCAGCGTCCCGAACAGCGCGTCCAGTTCCTCGCGCAAGCCGCCTTCGATGACGCGCAGTTCGGCATCGCCGATGGGAACCTGCTCGGGCCAGTCGTCGGTGACGATGATCGGCGCGTTGGCGGTGTTGCCGCGCTTTGACGCGCGCGTCGGCGGCGGCTGCATGTAGTAATCGTGCAGGTCTTCCAGCCCTTGCGACCAGCCTCGGGGAGCGCGACGGCGGCGTTTTCGAGAGAGTACCATGCACCCAAGCTGCCGCACGTCCCGCGGGAATCCAGCAAAATCGCCATTTCACAAACGTCTGCCGGACCATGGCGGCGGTGGTGGGATTCGGCGCACGGCGGCGCGAGGCGGAAATAGCGAAGCGAAGCGTAGCAGAGATACGTGCTGACGGCGGGATCGCGGATGCGCCATATCTCCCGGTTTGCTATCCTTCGGTCCATGGATTCGCGGACAGAGATCGATACCGGCAGAATCGACGAGGCGGTGCTTGCTCTGTTGTGGCTCAATCTCGACGCCACCGGCACGGCCTGGAAGGGTTTCGACTGGAGCGCGATGAATCGGCTGCATGAACGCGGGCTAATTTCCGATCCGGTGCGCAAGGCGAAGTCCGTCTGGCTGACCGATGAAGGCATGGCCGAGGCCGAGCGCCTGTTCTTCGAGCTGTTCTCCCCGCGCTGATTCCGTCACGGTGACATTGAGGGCGTAACCGACCATTGCTACCGACCCGTCTCGCCCTGCGATGAAACGCCGGGCGCATCATTGTCCTCTGTCCTGCCTGCCTGGCCGACCCTCACGGCCTTCCTCATGGCTGGATCTGATCGGGTCCGCCTGTCGGCGCAACGGCGCCGGACCACTTTTTTCCGCCGCCTTCGGCTTTGCAGCGCGAAACAAAAAAGTGGTCCTTTGGCCGTCCACGGGCCGCAAGCCCGGAACTCCGGGCAGCGGTGCGCTGCCGAACGTCCCCGATCCCCGATCGCCACGAGGCCGCGATGGGCGCGGCCCGGACAAGCGAACGGAGTATCATCATGAGCACCATCGGCACTTTCACCAGGGGCAAGGACGGCGTCATCGAGGGCAAGGTCGCCACCCTCACACTCAACACCCGCGCGAGGTTCGTGCCCGTGGAGAAGGATAGCGACCGGGCGCCCGACTACCGGCTGACCTTCGCCAACGCGGATCACATCGAGGTCGAGGTCGGCGCCGCCTGGATCAAGACCAGCCGCAACGAGCGCGACTACCTTTCGGTCAAGATCGACGATCCCTGTTTCCCTGCGCCGCTCTACGCAAGCCTGGTCGAGAGCAACGAGCACCCCGGCGAATACATCCTGCTCTGGTCCCGCTGACCAGCGCCATGCCCCGCCAGCAATGGCGGGGCGCTTCCTTCGGACGCCCGGTCGGGCGCCAGGGGCGATACAATCAGCCGCGCTGTCTTGTGCCAGTCATGAGTTGCCGCTACCGCTGCGAACAATTCTCAAAAAGAGAGCGAGGGGCAAAACCGAAAGGACCGACGATGACCCGCCATTTCTTGCCGCCATCGCATGATGCGGGCATCGTGCCCGCGATGCTGATCGCCGCGGCGCGTTGCTGGCGGGAAGCGTGGGACAATCGGCAGCCGGTCCAACCCGGTCTGTTCTCGCTGTTGTCCCGCGATGGTCACGATATGCTGGCGCCCGTGTTCGACAGCTTCCTGACTCTGGCCGAAGCGGTATCCGGCAGGCGGATCGCCGTCGGTAAGGGCACGCATCTCTCCGAAGACGAGCATCGTCTGATCGGTCTGTTCGAGGGCACCGGCTTTTCATCGGGTAAAAGCGGACTGGCCAGTTCGCTCGATTGCGCGGTGAAGTCGCTGCGCATCCTGTCGGCGCGGACTATCAGCACGCCAGTCGCACGCCTCGCAGCCTGAAATTCATCTTCTGAACATTGAGTGTGCCGGCATGGCCGGCGTGTCGTCCTGCGCCGCCAGGGCGGCGCGATCGTTGCTAAGGACTCCGTCCTCGCGCCGGTCAAGGGAAGTGGAACCGTCCGGGGCGGTATCCCCACCTTCCGCGGCAAGCCTTGTGCAGGCGGGTGATTCCCCTCCACCCCGGCCGCCCTTGCCAGTTGCTACCCTGGTCTCGCCGACGGGCAGAAGTTCAGGCGCGGCGTTCCGCTTCGCTGAACTTCAGACCCAGAGGATTTGAGACATGACCAGCAATGCACAGGCTCCCCGCAATGTGATCTTCAACGGCGATTGCATCGACGTGATGCGCAGCTTTGATGACGGCACGGTGGATTTCATCCTGACCGATCCGCCCTATGTGACCCGCTACCGGGACCGCCAGGGCCGCAAGGTGGCGAACGACGATAACGGCCGCTGGCTCCGCCCGGCCTTTGCCGAGATGCACCGCGTCTTGAAGGACGGAGGCTTTTGCGTCTCTTTCTATGGCTGGAACAAGATCGACCTTTTCATGGACGCATGGAAGGCGGCGGGCTTCCGTGTTGTCGGACACCTTGTTTTTCGCAAGCGTTATGCATCATCGGCCCGTTTCCTTCGCTATGAACATGAACAGGCTTATTTGCTGGCTAAGGGCAATCCCATCCGTCCGGCGCGGCCTATCCCCGATGTGCTGGACTTCCCCTATACCGGCAACCGTCTGCACCCCACCCAGAAGCCGATTGAGGCGCTGGTGCCGTTGATCGAGGCGTTCACGCAGCCGGGCGACCTTGTGCTGGACCCGTTCAGCGGCAGCGGTTCAACCCTGGCGGCAGCGCAGCAGCTAGGCCGCGACTGGACCGGCATCGAACTGGACAACGGCCACTATCACACCGCGCGCAGGCGGCTTGCCTCGCAGCGCCATCACCGGGCGGCCGCATAGGTCGCCCATCTCTCCCCACAAGCCGGAGGCAAGATCATGACGGATATCATCAGAACCTTCCGCCCCGAGCGGATGCCCAAGACCATCACCACGCCGGAAGGGGTGACTTACTATCGCACTGGACATACCGGCGAGACCATCGAAGGGGCGCGGCGACACGGGATCGAACCGGGATGGACGACCTACGAATACTGGATTCGTCCGGGCGACGATAGCAGGCGTCTTTACGCAATCAGTCCGACGCAATTCTGGCTTGAATGAAGCCATCCCCAGGCCATGCCCGGCTCACAGGGGGCGGGCATGGCTGGCGACGGCACCGATCGAAAGTCACGGTTCGCCGCAGGCCGCCACTCCCACGCCATGTGCGATCAGCGCAGCCGCGAAATCCGGCCGCATGTCCCGCAGGTCCATGCGGCCGGATTTTTCGCGGTCGCCGGGCATGGCCCGGCTCGTGCTCAACGTCTGTGAAGCTACTCGGCCGCGGGCGGCTCGATTTCAGCAACAAGATCGGCAGGGGTGACGTTCAGGGCCGAAGCCAGATGGAACAAGGTCACAACAGATGGATTGCGGCGTCCTCTTTCCAGATCACTGATATACTGTTGGGTAAAGCCGGACATTTCGGCCAGGCGCTCCTGGGTCAAGCCTTTGTCCTTTCTGAGCCTGACAAAGTTCAATCCTACGAGGCGGCGCATGTCCATGGCCGCAAAGCTGGACGATACAACTCATCCGGTTTATCCCATATAAGGTGTATCGACGGGAACCCGCAGTCCCGGCTGGCAGAAGATGCATCTGATGATGCGTGACACGCGCGTATCCGGCGCCGTAATTCGCGGTAAAACAGTTAACGGGCAACATGATGGGGGGCGCCATGAGTAGCAGCCAATTCGCGGATCGCGCGCCTGATGCGCCGCAGCTTACTGCCTATGACGAGAACCACCTTGCCGACTATATCCGGCTGCTAGACGCCGACGATGAAGGTGTCCCCTGGTCCGAGGCGGCAGCGCAAATCTTCGGTATCGTCCCCGCCGCCGAACCGGATCGGGCGAAGGCGATGCACGCCAGCCATCTCGCCCGCGCGCGGTGGATGACCGAAGTCGGCTATGCATATCTGCTCGGCCCGCGCGCCACCAGATAACGTTAACGCGCTGAGCAAAATCGACTTATTTCACCGTGCGGCTCCGGCATGCATCGGCGCGTTCTTCGCGCTGTCGGCAAAAACTCCGGCCTTGCATCCTCAAGGTTCCAGAAGTCGCGCCGGACGCGACCGGGAGGATGCCCATGACAAAACCGCCGTCACAGGCCCGACGCTCCGGGCCGAAACCAGACACGCCCGGCCGGTCGGAGTTCGCCGCCGCGTTCCTGCAACGCAATCGCCAGTATCGCGCCGCCCACGAGAGCCTCGGGCAGAATCCCACGACGGGCGCGCGATCCGCGCTAGCCCGTAAATGGGGGTTATCCTTTCGCCTACAGGGCGGATGACCTGTCGGGCACGGTCTTCTGGCGGCCCGAACTGACCGCCGTCACCGTGATCCTCGATGCCGCGCCGGAAGGATATGACGGCGCAAAGGCGGTCGATCCGCTGACGCTCGGCGCGCTGCTCGCCGACCGGGCCGGGATCGATGGCCGTCATGTCGTCGTCGCGGATGCGGCCGGCGAACATCGGCTGTGGCTGCGTGATCCGACGCCCGGCCGGCCGCTCGCCGCGATCGTCCCGCTCGACAAGGATTTCGTCACCCGCATCGCCAGCCTGCTGCGTTTCCACCGGCTCATTGCGGGCAGGCGGACTGGCCCGTTGCCGCGCGGCTGGCCGCTCACTGCAATCCGGGTATCCCGGCTCGAACTGATGCTGCGCGCGCTCGATCTGCGGCTCGCCGGGGCAACCTACCGCGAAATCGCGATCGCGCTCGACAGGGAGGAAGCCGCGCACCTTTCGGCATCCGACTTCAAGAACTCGGATTCCCGGTCCTTCGTCTACCGCCTCGTGCGCGACGCCACCGCCATGATGAAAGGCGGCTACCGCAAGCTGTTGCGCATCCGCTGATCGCGCCGGGCGCATGTCCGCGCCCGGGGGGGTGGTCACATCGGCGAGGTTGCGAATCTTCGTTCCCCACCCCGCCGTCAGCACTTCGCCATGATCGCCTCCTGCCACCCCGCGCCGCAGGAGACGCCCCTTGTCCAGAACACCCGTCAACCTTCCCCCGCGCTTCCTGCGGACCCCCGAGGCGGCGCGCTTCCTCGGCCTCTCCGGCCGCACCCTTGAGAAGCACCGCTATTTCGGGAGCGGCCCGGCCTATCGCCGGATCGGCGGACGGGTGGTCTATTGCGTGGACGACCTGCGCGCCTGGGCCGACCTCGGCACCAAATATTCCACGTCCGATCCCGGTCAGGACGATCTCATGCCGCGGCGGGATGCGGCCATCGCGCAGAGCCGGCGATGAAGCCCCGCCGTGCCTCTCTTTCGAGCGAGCGCGCGCAGCTTACGCTGTTCCCGTCGCTCGGCGGCGATCTTGCGCCCCGCGATTCCCAGGACCTCATGGCCTGGCCGTTTTTCAGTCTCGCCAAGCGCAGGCGTGTGACCCCGATCGACTTTCGCATGGGCGCCACATGGATCTCGGTCGAGGCCGTGCCCGAACATGGCATGGCGACCATCTGGGATGCCGATGTCCTGATATGGGCGGCGAGCCAGATCGTCGCCGCGCGCGACGCGGGCAAGCCGACCTCGCGGCTGATGGCCGCCACCCCCCACGAAATCCTCACCTTTACCGGGCGCGGCACCGGCAAGGATCACTACGACCGGCTGAAGGCTGCGCTCGACCGGCTGCAATCGACGACGGTCGCCACCTCGATCCGCCAGCAGCACCAGCGCCGCCGCCATCGCTTCTCGTGGATCAACGAATGGCAGGAGCGGCTGGACGGCGACGGGCGTCCGCTTGGGCTGGAGCTGATCCTGCCCGACTGGTTCTATGCCGGCGTGGTCGATCGCACGTTCGTGCTCACCATCGACCGGGCCTATTTCAATCTGACCGGAGGGCTGGAACGCTGGCTCTACCGGATCGTGCGCAAGCATGGCGGCCAGCAGGAAGGTGGCTGGAGCTTCGACGTCCAGCACCTTCACCTCAAATCCGGCGCGCTCTCGCCATTGAAGCAATTCGCGTTCGAGCTGCGCGCCATCGTCCGGCGCCAGCCCCTGCCGGGATATGCGCTGACCATCGACCGCGCCCTCGGCCGCGAACGGCTGACCTTCGTGCCGATCCCCGTCGATCCGCTCGATGCCGCCATGCGCCGGCTGGGCGCCGCGCTTGTGGATAACAGGCCATGAGACTCGGCCTATTGAAAACCGCCGGACTCGGCCGATTAAAAACCGCTGACTCGGCCTATAAAAAACCGCATCGCCTCGTAACCCATTGGAACGAAAGGCGGAATCGGCTTCCCTATAACTATGCTAACAATAAAGAATACTTCGTATTCTTTCTAACGCGGCGGCGCGTTGTGGATAATTCGCCAAGTCCGAGCAAATATCCAGCAGAAAACCCGCCATATCTACTACGCTACACCACTACGCCATTTCGTGACGTTTATCAATGCCGCGCGGGTGTAGGAGCAACTGTTGCCGGTGGGCGGCCATGATCGCCGTCCAGCACTTCGGCAGCATCTCGGGCGGCAAGGACAGCCAGGCCGTCCTGTGCCTGATGGTCGAGCGGATCGAGCGCAAGGGGCTGGCAGCGTTCGGCAACCGCGCCCCGCGCTTCCTCTGTGCCGACAACGGGCACGAGAACCCGATCACGCTCGATCATATTGCCTATCTCGACGACTGGCTCCGGCAGCGCGTTGGTTTGTCGATCGAGATATGCTCGGCGAACGATGTGCCCGGCCTCACCGACGAGGCGGCCTCTGCCCGCAAGCGCGGGATGCTGCGCGAGGAATGGTCGAAGGAGAAGCGGCGAACCCGCCACAAGGGCGCGTGCAACCAGCGCCGCGCCGCATGGCGGGCGGGTTTGCTCACCAGAGCGGAATGGCTCGCCGGGTGCGATTGCCCCGTCCTGGTCTCGCCGCCTGTCCCCGACCCTCTGATCGACCGCGCGATCGCGCTGCTGCATCCCACCGGCATCCCGTTCCTCGACATGGCGATGCTGCACGGCCGGTTTCCCGGCACCAAAACCCGCTACTGCACCGACGAGACGAAGCTGATCCCGATGATGCACCGCAAGCGCCCGCTGCTCGACGCGGGCGTGCCGGTCATCGACTGGATCGGCGAGCGGGCTGACGAAAGCCCGGCGCGGGCGAAGAAGCCGCCGATCCAGTCGAAGCGCTATCCCTCCGGCGCCCGACAAGTGCTCTACCGGCCGATCTTCCGCTGGTCGGCAGCCGATGCCTTCGCGATTTCGGAACGGCACGGCCTGCGCCACAATCCGCTCTACACGATGGGCATGAGCCGGGTCGGCTGCTCGACCTGCATCATGGTCAGGAAGCGCGAACTGCGCGCATGGGCCATGCGCTTTCCCGCCGAAGTCGATCGCGTGCGGGAATGGGAACGGCTGGTCAGCCTCGTCTCCCGCCGTAGCGCCGTAGCCGGCACCCCGGCCTCGCTGCTGCCCGCGCCGACCGTCCCCGGCGATCCCGCCGACCACGGCCGCGCCACCATCGACCGGGCGATTGCATGGTCGCGCACCAGCCGGGGCGGCCGCAACTACGACCTGTTCATCGACCAGGAGCAACGCGAGGCCGACGAGCACGGCCTGCGCTGCGACAGCGAATACGGGCTGTGCGAATGATGCGCGCGCTCGACCTGTTCAGCGCGGCGGCGGGCGGATGGTCGCTCGGCCTGCATCGCGCGGGCTTCGTCACCGTCGCGGCCTGCGAGATCGTCGAGTGGCGCCGCATCCTCTACGCGGAGAACAATCCTCATGTCCGGCTCTACGAAGACGTCCGCGGACTCACGGCAGCTCGCCTTGTTTCCGATCTCGGATTCCTCCCCGACATCATCGTCGGCAGCCCGCCGTGCCAGGACATCTCCAGCGCCAACACCAAAGGCAAGGGAATCGAGGGCGAACGGTCGGGTCTCTATCTCGAAGCCGTCCGCCTGGTCGGAGATTGCCGCCCTCGCTGGTTCGCTTTTGAGAACAGCGCTAACCTCAGAACTCGCGGCGCTGACCGGCTGCTCGATGCGCTGGAAGCGCTCGGCTACGCCTGCGAACCGTGCGTGGTGGGTGCTGACAATGTCGGTGCCAACCATGTCCGCAAGCGCTCCTGGCTTATCGGCTACGATCCAGGACAGCTTGCCCACGCCGCGATCCAGCGATGCGGCGCATGGGCCGGAAATGTGCAAGGTGCGCGGCGAGAAGACAACCGGCATGAACCTGCCGACGATGATGCATCCCGCGGCGCAGGACCGGATGCTGCCGACCCCGATGGCGACGGACGGGATGACGGACGGCGCGGGCGGCGGGGCGGGATCGACATATCCGCTGCGGATGATCCTGGCGACGCCGCGCAAGTCGGATGCGGATCGGGGCGGACGCGGCGACATATTGAGCCAGTTGCAGGGCCATGCCAGCCGTCATGCCGGGATGATGGGAACACCGACCGCGAACCCGGCTCCGCGCGGCAGTGTCCTGCGCAAGCACAAGGGCCGGATGACTTCGGACCAGGACGATTTCGACCGGACGCCGACGATCGGCGAGGTGCTGCATTTCGACAGCCTGGAGCCACCTTACGGCATGATGCCGACGCCAGTGAAACCGAACGGCGGGCGCCGGTTGAGCGCACAGGAAATCGAGACCGGCAAACGGGCGAACGGCGCGAAAGCGCAGATCGACACGCCGAACCTGCTGCGCCATGCGGCGGAAATCCTCCCCACCCCGACGAAACGGGACAGCCGGATGGACGGCTGGAGTCCAGCCTACGACCGCAGGAAATCCCCGACGATGGATGCGGTGATGGACGGCGCGATGACGGATCGCGCGCCGGACAAATGGGCGGGCGCCCGCGCACTGGCGGCGATGCTCAGGAGCCATGGGCTGACTGGAACGGCGGCCTTGCCCGTCACCTATGGGTGGATGATGGGATATCCGCCTGGGTGGCTGGCACGCGCATTGCGCTCGGCTCTCGCAAAGGGACTTCTGCGGCCAGTCTGATCGTCGAAGCCTTCGGCGACGCCGTGCTCCCGCAAATCCCCGAAGCCATCGGCCGCGCGATCCTGCGCACCGAAGCCGCGCTCGACCTCGCGCTCGGGCGCACATCCATCCCCATGCCCGGAGACGAACGATGAGCGATCCCGCGCGCCCGGAGCGCATAGACTTCAGCGCGTTCGAGGCCGGGCTGCGCCGGCAGCCGGCGGAGCGGGAAACGCCCCACCATAACCCGGCCATACCATCCGCGATCGCATCCAGCTCACGGCTGACCGAGGTGGAACTCACCTGGATCGAGAAAAAGCTGGAGCACTGGATGCGCTTCGGCCGCATCGCCCAGGATCGCATCCTGACGCGCAAGACCCGCGTCGTGAGCTTCCGGCCGGGCGCGATCTTCGCCTTCGTCCGCTGGTCCGCGAACGATTACGGCACGATCAGTTCGCGCATCGACATCATGCGCGCGGTGGCCACGGGCGAGCCATACACCACGTTGCCCTTCGTGCGGCCGGGCGGCGAAATTCTCCTGCATATCGAGGGCTGGCCGAAGGTCCAGCAGGTGCTCGCCGCGATCGACGCGGTGGAGACGGCGGGCGTCGATCCCTGCGACGCTGCGCCCGATCATTGGCGCCATGTCCACAACCGCATCGCCGCCGGCCTCCCACCGCGTCCCTATACGATGGAGCGCCATCGCGCCTGGCTCAAGCGCCGGGAGGTCGAGGGATGAAGCGCCGCCGCTATGTCATGACGACGGCTATCACGGCATCCGCCTTCGCGGCCTCGTTTGTTGCCATCGCGGTCGCCGATCCGCGCCCGCGCATCATCTGGAACGCCAGCGCCAGCGCGCCCATCGGCCTCTATCGCATCCATCCCGACCGCGATCCGCCCACTGGGGCATTGGTCGCCGTCACGCCGCCCGAACACCTCGCCCGCTGGTTGGCGGGGCGCGGCTATCTGCCCGAGGGCGTGCCGCTCCTGAAGCATGTCGCGGCGAAAGCCGGGCAGCGGATTTGCCGGATCGATGTCGTCGTGAGCGTCGATGGGCAGTCGGTCGCCGTGGCGCGGCAACGCGATGGTCAGGGCCGCCCGCTGCCTGTCTGGCGGGGCTGCCGGACACTCGGACCCGACGAGATGTTCCTGCTCAATCCCACCGTCCCCGACAGTCTGGACGGCCGCTATTTTGGGCCGCTCCCGACATCGACCGTCATCGGAACGGCAACGCCGGTGCACCTGCGCGCGCCGTCCCCGACAACTTCACCCCCCAGCGAAAAGGAGATCGGCCATGCCGACCAATATCTTTGAACCCTCCGGCGACGGCTATGCCGGGCGCATCCGGCTGTTCGGAATCGACGAGACGATCGTGCTTGTCGTGCTCGATTCGACCGACATCGAGAATGCGCCCGATTACCGCATCCATCTCGATGACGAGGGTGGTCCCGAGGTCGGCGCTGCGTGGAAACGGGTCGGCGAACGCGCGGGCGACTACATCGCCCTCGAGATCGACAGCCCGATTTTTCTCTCGCCGTTCCGTCCGGTGCTGTTCCGCGCCGACGACAAGGGCCGGACGTTCCGGCTGTCGTGGACGCGCCTGCGGTCGCGCGATGATCGCGCCGATCAGCCGCGGCGCTGACGCTCTCTCTTCCCCCGCAAACGAAAGGTAGACTCATGAACCAGATCACCATCGGCACGTTCCGCCGCGACAACGGCTCCTGGAAGGGCCGCATCCAGACGCTCGGTCTCGACGCGCCGATCTATCTCGCCGAGGTCGATCCCCGCGAGAACGAGGGCAAATGTCCCGACATGCGTGTCTATCTCGGCGAGAATGCCGAGGGATTCCCGATCGGCGAGGCGCGGCATCGCCCCGGTGGACCGGGCGGATTCCACATTGCGGTGCGCATCGACGGCCCGCTCTTTCCGCGACCGATCGACGCCATGCTGCTCACCGCCGGACATGGCGACGTTCATTATCTGGTCTGGAACCGCCCGCCCGAACCGGCCAGCGGAGGTTGAACGGATGCGCCGGCCTCTCCGTCATCCGTTCACCCTGGCGCTGATCGCGGTGTTCGCCGCCGCGCAGCTTCCCGTCATCGCCGCCGCGCAAACCTTGCCGGCGGAACGGGGGACGGTGAGCCACCCCTATGCCCTCCATGTCGCAGATGCCGCGCGCCGCTTCGGCATTCCCGAGGCATGGATATGGGCCGTCATGCGCATCGAAAGCAACGGCGATTCCCGCGCGGTGTCGGCGGCGGGCGCGATCGGCCTGATGCAGATCATGCCCGGCACCTGGGCGACCCTGCGCGTCCGTCATGGGCTGGGACGCGATCCCTATAACGTGCGCGACAACATCATGGCGGGCACCGCTTATCTGCGCGCGATGCACGACCGCTACGGCAACCCGACCGCCATGCTGGCCGCCTATAATGCGGGACCGGGGCGCTACGACGAATATCTGTCGCGTGGCCGCCCGCTTCCGCGAGAGACGCGCGCTTATCTCGCGAAGCTGGCGTCGGTCGCCGGCAGCGCGGGCGATATCCAGCTTGCCGCTGCCGCGCCATCCGATCCCCATGCATGGCGCCGGGCCGCATTGTTCGCCGCGCGGGCCGACGACAATCCGCCTGCGCCGGATGCCGCCCTGGATGGACACCAGGACGACCGTCCCGTTTCAGCCGATCCGCCCGCGAACAGCCTGTTCGTTGCGCTGTCGGGGCGGAGGCAGCCGTGAAGATCGCCTATGCCGATCCGCCCTATATTGGCTGCGCGCATCTCTATCGCGACCATCCCGACTATGCGGGGGAGGTCGATCACGCCGCGCTGATCGAGCGACTCCAGCGCGACTATGACGGCTGGATATTGCACGCCGCCGCGACGCCGGAATCGATCGCCGTCCTCGCGCCGCCGGTCCGTGAAACCGGCGCGCGGTGGATGGCGTGGGTCAAGGGCTTTGCCGCGTTCAAGCGCAACGTGCCGGTCGCTTATGCGTGGGAACCCGTCATCGTGAAGGCCGCGCGCAAGCCGGTGGTCAGCAAGCGGCTGGTCCTGCGCGACTGGATCGAATGCCCGATCACGCTGCGCCGCGGTCTTACCGGGGCCAAGCCCGAAGCAGTCTGCCATTGGTGCTTCGAGACGGTCGCCGCGCGTCCCGACGACACGCTCGACGACCTGTTTCCCGGCACCGGAGCCGTCGCCGAAGCGTGGCGCACCTGGCGCCTCAAATTCGCGCTGCCGGGCGATCCCGTTGCAGCATCGCCGCGGCTCGGCAGCGCGCCGTCCGCAAGCCGGCGGCAGGCCGGCGCACCATGACCGCCCCCGTTTTCAGATTGCCCGGTTGGAAGGTGGAAGTGCCTGGAAGGGCAGGAAAAAGCCGAAGGAAGGGACGGCAAGATATAAGCCGCACCCCGTTTCGCCGAAAAGCCGAGGCTTTTCCGTGGCTTCACGCGGGGGCGTCGGTCGGCGCGCGTGCCGCGCGGAAGGAAAAAGGCAGCAATATCAACGCGCCGAACGGCACCAAGGGCCGTTTTCGGCGGAAAGCGCGCCAGCCATGAGCGAGGATGGCGATTTCCGCATCCGGCCCGGCAAGGTCAGGGACAGAGGCCGTCCGGGCGGCAAGGCGCGCGGGTTTGTCGCCCAGGTGCTTCGTGTGGCCGCGCGTAGCGGTGGAGGCAGGTCGCGCGGCTGGGGCGGATCGCGCCCGCGCGGGCAATCGAACTTCGGCCGGGGCCGCACGGCCTTCGCCCGCAGCCGCCTGTTCGGATCGGGCCGGCGCGTGCTGGTCAAGATGGTGCCCGTCACCCGTATCGGCCGAGGCGGACGGCCCAGGGCACCGCTGTCCGCGCACATCGCCTATCTCAAACGCGAGGGCGTCACCCGCGATGGCTCGCCCGCGCGGATGTTCGATGCGAATGGCGACGGCGCCGATGACCGCGCCTTTACCGCGCTTGCCAAGGATGACCGGCATCATTTTCGTATCATCGTCTCGCCCGAGGATGCGGCGGACCTTTCGGACCTTCGCGAATACACCCGCGATCTCGTCCGCCAGATGGAAGCGGACCTCGGCACCCGTCTCGAATGGATCGCGGTCGATCACTGGAACACCGACAACCCGCATGTCCATCTTCTGGTGCGCGGTGTCGATGACCAGGGCGCCGATCTCGTCATGAGCCGCGATTATATCAGCCACGGTCTGCGTTCGCGCGCCGAGGAACTGGCCTGGGCCGAACTCGGCCCGAAGCCCGAACATGAAATCAGCCAGGCGCTCGACCGGGAAGTGACGGCCGAACGCTGGACGAGGCTGGATGCCGAGATCAGCCGCACGGCCGATGAGCTTGGCGTCATCGACTTGCGGCCCCAGCAGCCCGGACCCGACGATCCGCGCGTGCGTCGCCTCATGATCGGACGGCTACAGCATCTCGAAACGATGGGGCTCGCCGCCGAAACCGAACCCGGCCAATGGATCATGGCCGAAGGCGCGCAAGCGAAGCTGCGCGATCTGGGCGCACGCGGCGACATCATCCGCACCATCGGCCAGGCGTTGAAGGATCACGGCCAGGACCGGGCGCTCGACAGCTATGCGATCGTGAGCGCGCCGCCCGAAAAGCCCATCGTCGGGCGGCTGATCGACAAGGGGCTGCACGACGAACTGCGCGGCTCGGCCTATGCGGTGATCGACGGCACGGACGGACGCACCCACCATGTCCGGCTTCCAGGCATCGAGGCCCTGGAGCGCGGTCCCGCCATAGGCGGCATCGTCGAACTGCGCGTCATCGGCCGGGCCGGCGAACAGAAACCGACCCTGTTCCTTGCCACCCGCTCCGATCTCGATCTCGCCGCACAGGTGAAGGCGCCGGGCGCCACCTGGCTCGACCATCGGCTGATCGAGCGCGGGACCGGCGTTGCCGAGGGAGGCTTCGGCGCGGACGTGCGCCGGGCGATGGACGAGCGCACCGATCGTCTCGTGCGCGAGGGACTGGCGCGGCGCTATGGCGAGCGCGTCGTCTTCCAGCGGGGACTTCTCGATACGCTGCGCCGCCGTGAACTGGACGCGACCGGCGCCGAGATCGCGGGCCGGACGGGGCTCGCCTACCGGCCCACCAGTCCCGGCGACAGGATCGCCGGCACCTGCCGCCAGCGCCTCGCGCTCTCCTCCGGCCGCTTCGCCATGATCGAGAGCCTGAGCGGAGATGGGGGCCTGAGCTTCCGGCTCGTCCCCTGGTCGAACGACCTTGAGCGCCAGCTTGGCCGCCAGGTCTCCGGCATCATGCGCGACGGCGGCGGGATCGGCTGGTCATTGGGCCGCAAGCGGGGGCTGGGATTGTGATGTGTCGGCGCGTCTCAGTTCGGCCGCGAGCGGATTGCCTCGATCGGCAGCAGCATGACCAGTTCGCCGAGCGAGGTAGGGATAAACCCGTGCCGCGCATAAAACGCCGCCGCCTTTTCGTCGATCGCATGAACGATCACCGCGCGCGCACCGGCAATCTCGGCTGCCGCGGCGCAGCGCCGGAGCGCATCGGCCAGAAGATCGGCGCCAAGGCCGATGCCCTGGAACCCGGCATCAACGGCGAGCCGGCCGATCAGGAGCAGCGGCACCCGGTCGGGCATGCCGCGCCGCAGCTTCGCGGACGGCAGAGCAGCCCGCTGCTCCATCGCGGTCGTGATCGTATAGTAGCCGACCACCCGGCGCGGCTCGGCGGCATTGCAGACGACATAGGTGCGCGCCGAACTCCCCTCGCTCGCCAGCGCGCGGTCCCGCAGCCAGTCATCGAGCGAGGCATGCACGCCATTGGCGAAGCCCGCGACATCGTGATCGGCGGTCAGACGCGCGGGTGGCGTGATGCGGATGTCCGCCACGGAACCGAAAGCCCGTCAGCGTTCCCAGATCGGCTTGCGCCGCATGAGGGTCTGCAGAGCGTCGGACGGCGCGGGCGGGGCATCGAGCATGGCGAGGAATTGCTCATGCTGCTCCGCGTCGAGGAAGAAGGTGCGCTGATCGAGAATGGCGTCCTCCGCTTCGCGCCGCGCGCTGTCGAGCATGAACTCGGACAGCTTCTGACCGCGCAGCGCGGCGGCACGGGTGAGAATGGCCTTCATACCCGCCGACGCCCTGATCTGGATGACATCGTCCTTGCGGGCGGAAGCCCGCCCGTTCGGATGTGCAGGTGTCGTCTGCGCCATTGTCGCGATCCTCCGGTTGCCGGGCGTATCTGGGGTTTTGCAACGACAATGTCAATACAATCACTTTCGCAGGAGACGTCCCATGTCCGCAACGAAAATTCTCTGGGGCCAGATCACCACCGTCTTCCTGATCGTGCTGACCGCGATCTGGAGCGCAACACAATGGACGGCGGCGGCGCTGGCGTATCAGCCCGAACTTGGCGAACCCTGGCTCATGGCGCTGGGCTGGCCGGTCTATCCGCCTTACGCCTTTTTCTGGTGGTGGTTCAGCTTCGACGCCTATGCGCCCGACATTTTCCAGACCGGCGCCTGGATCGCCGCGTCGGGCGGGTTCGTGTCAATCGCGGTCGCCATCGCGATGTCGGTCTGGCGGGCGCGAGAGGCGAAGAACGCCGAGACCTACGGCTCCGCGCGCTGGGCGAGTGAGGACGAGGTGCGTGCGGCCGGGCTGCTCGGCAATGATGGCGTGGTGCTCGGCAAGCTCGGCCGCGCCTATCTGCGCCACGACGGTCCCGAGCATGTTCTGTGCTATGCGCCGACCCGTTCGGGCAAGGGCGTCGGCCTGGTGGTGCCCTCGCTCCTGACCTGGTCCGCCTCGGCGATCGTCCACGACATCAAGGGCGAGAACTGGACGCTGACCGCGGGCTTTCGCGCGCAACATGGCCGCGTCCTGCTGTTCGATCCGACTAACGCGGCGTCGGACGCTTACAATCCGCTGCTGGAGGTGCGGCGCGGCCAGTGGGAAGTGCGCGACGTGCAGAATGTGGCCGATGTGCTGGTGGACCCGGAAGGCTCGTTGGAGAAACGCAACCACTGGGAAAAGACCTCGCACTCGCTGCTGGTGGGCGCGATACTCCATGTGCTCTACGCCGAACCGGACAAGACGCTGGCCGGAGTCGCCGCCTTCCTGTCCGATCCGGCGCGCACGATCGAGCAGACGCTGGCCGCGATGATGGCGACACCGCATCTCGGCGAAGCGGGCGTGCATCCGGTGGTGGCCTCGGCCGCGCGCGAACTGCTCAACAAGAGCGACAACGAGCGGTCGGGCGTGCTCAGCACCGCCATGTCGTTTCTCGGGCTTTACCGCGATCCCGTCGTCGCGCAGGTCACGCGCGCCTGCCACTGGCGCGTCATGGATCTGGTCGCGGGCGAGCAGCCGGCGACGCTCTACCTCGTCATTCCGCCCAGCGACATCTCACGGACCAAGCCGCTCATTCGCCTCATGCTCAATCAGATCGGGCGGCGATTGACCGAGGAACTGGCCAGCGGCGCGAGGCGTCATCGCCTGCTGCTGATGCTCGATGAGTTCCCGGCGCTGGGCCGGCTCGATTTCTTCGAGTCCGCGCTGGCGTTCATGGCCGGCTATGGCCTGAAATCCTTTCTGATCGCGCAGTCGTTGAACCAGATCGAGAAAGCCTACGGGCAGGACAATTCGGTCCTCGACAATTGCCACGTCCGGGTGAGTTTCGCGACCAACAACGAGAAGACGGGAGAGCGCGTGTCGAAGGCGCTCGGCACCAGGACCGAAATGAAGGCGATGAAGAATTATGCCGGACACAGGCTCTCGCCCTGGCTCGGCCATCTGATGGTCTCGCGTTCGGAGACCGCGCGCCAGCTTCTGACCCAGGGCGAGGTCATGCAGCTTCCGTCCGACGAGGAAATCGTCATGATGTCGGGCATTCAGCCGATCCGTGCGAAGAAGGCGGCCTATTATGCCGATCCCCGTCTCGCCGCGCGGATCATGCCGCCGCCCGATCCGGCCGCATCACCACCGCGGGAGGTCCGTCCCGACGACTGGACGGGGCTCGCCGCCACGGCCGATCCCGCCGAGATCGCGGCGATCATCCGGCGCCAGGAGGATGCCGCCAACAGCGGTCTGCGCCGCGAGCCCGAGCTTCCCGATCATGTCGCCATCGTGAAGGAGACAGCGCCCGCACCGCCAGCGCAGGAATTTTCCATTGTCGAGGACGAACCCGAGGACGTCGCGCGCCAGGCTGCGGCGCGGCGACGGATGCAGGGCGTCGCACGTCAGGCGTCGCTCGATCCCCACGACGGCATCGAATTGTAGGAGGTTCCATGCGCGTCCGTCTCAACGTCTATTTTCCGCCCGAGCTGGCGAAACAGGTGAGCGAGCTAGCGATCCGCCGCCGCATCTCGCGCTCGGCGATCGTGGAAGCGGCCGTCGCCTCCTGGATGTCGCCGGACGGCGCCGACCGGATGGAGGCCGCGTTCGCGCGCCGTCTCGACCGGCTTTCGCGCCAGGTCCAGCGGCTCGAACGCAACACCGGCCTCACCACCGAGGCGCTGGCGCTGTTCGTGCGTTTCTGGCTGGCGGTCACGCCCCCGCTGCCCGATGAGGATCAGACGGCCGCCCAGGTCAAGGGGCGCAAGCGCTATGAGGGTTTTGTCGAGACGCTCGGCCGGCGCTATGCAAGCGGCAAGAGCCTGCTCGACGAAATACCGGAGGATGTCGAGCCGAAGGCGCCAGATCAACCATGACAACAGATTGGCATATTCTGCCAATAAGCTTTATGATGCCCTGCTCGTTATGGAGCTTCGCGCAATGCCGACCCGCAATGTCGTTCTGACCGACCATCAGGCCGGTCGATACGCTGGTTCGCTCAGGCCGCTATCAGAACGCCAGCGAGGTGCTGCGGGAAGGCTTGCGGCTGGTGGAACAACGCACCGCGGAAGATGCGGCCAGGCTTGAAGCCTTGAAGAAGGCAGTCGCAGCAGGTTGGGATGACATAGCGGCAGGCCGCTATGCGGATATCACTGAGGAGGGACTCGGCGACTTCATCGGCGCATTGGGCGAGCAGGCGGCAGCATCGCGGAGAATTTCTCCCATCCTGGCGCTCCCGAGCGTCTGACGACCCGCGATCCGGTCGGGACCAATCACCGGGAAGAAGCCTGCTGTCGCGCAACCAGACAGCCAGGCCTCACCGCGATAGTTGGTATTCGCGGACCAGAATCGACGCAGGGACATGCCAGGCCCGCTCGATCTTGCGGATCATCTGGAGCGAGAGCGCCCGCTTGCGAGCCAGAACCTCCGTCGCACGGGACTGGCCGATCAGGGTCGCCAGATCGGCGCGGGTGCGCCCTTCCGCTTCCATCGCCGCCTCGATCGCTTCCACCGGGTCGAGCTTGTCTACCGGCCAACGCTTGCGCTCATATTCATCGACCAGCGTCGCCAGCACATCGAGGCGGTCCTCATCGGCGCTGCCCGCTTCCGCGTTCCAGAACGCCCGGATTTCATCGACCGCCGCGCGATGGTCGTCATCGTTCTTGATTGGTCTGATTTCCATGTGCCTGTCCTTCAGAATTGATCGACGGCTTCGCCGTCGATGCGCGCCACACAGGCCGCGACTCGGTCGATCGCGATCCCGAAAGGAGCCTGACATACACAGCACGCAGAGCGCCGCCCCGCAACGCGTACGTATCTGCCGCCCCCTATACTACGCCCTGACTTAAGTGTTGCTTCGCGTGATTTCCTGTCTCTCTTGATCGACCCCTGACGCCGGGCGGCGGTTCGCCCGGCCCGATGCAGGGGCTTCGTCTTGACCGTCCACCCGATCCGTTCCGAGGCGAAGACACGCGGCGCGCGAATGCTGCGCACGGCGCTGGGACCGTCGATCGCGGCCTGGCTCGATGACAGCCAGGTGATCGAGGTGATGCTGAACCCGGACGGCCGGTTGTGGGTCGACCGGCTCGGCGAAGGGATCAGCGACACCGGCATGACGCTGGCCGCCGCGGACGGGGAGCGCATCGTGCGCCTGGTCGCCCACCATGTCGGCGTCGAGGTTCATGCCCGGTCTCCGCGCGTCTCAGCCGAACTGCCCGAGGGCGGCGAGCGGTTCGAGGGGCTGCTGCCGCCCGTGGTGGCCGCGCCGGCCTTCGCGATCCGCAAGCCCGCCGTCGCGGTGTTCACATTGGACGACTATGTGACCGCCGGGATCATGTCGTCCGCCCAGGCGGACACGCTCCGGCAGGCTGTTCCGGCCCGCGCCAACATTCTCGTGGCGGGTGGAACCGGCAGCGGGAAAACCACGCTGGTCAACGCGCTGCTCGCCGAGGTGGCGAAGACCGCCGACCGCATCGTGCTGATCGAAGATACGCGCGAACTGCAATGCGCCGCGCCCAACCTCGTCGCCATGCGGACCAAGGATGGCGTCGCCTCACTGTCCGATCTTGTCCGCTCGTCGCTGCGCCTGCGGCCCGATCGCATCCCGATCGGCGAGGTGCGCGGCGCCGAGGCGCTCGACCTGCTCAAAGCCTGGGGGACCGGCCACCCCGGCGGCATCGGCACGATCCACGCCGGGACCGCGCTCGGGGCGCTGCGGCGCATGGAGCAGCTTATCCAGGAGGCCGTGATCACGGTGCCCCGCGCGCTGCTCGCCGAGACGATCGACCTGATCGCCGTGCTGGTGCGCGACGGACACGGCCGGCGCCTCGCCGAACTGGCCCGTGTCGAAGGGCTCGACGCTGCCACCGGCGACTACCGCCTCACGCCGCTTTCCACCACCCAACCCGGAGATGAACCATGATCCATGCCATCCGGCATGGCGCACGCCGCGCCATGCTCGCCGCCACCGCCAGCGTCATCGCGCTCACCATCTCGGCGCCCGCCCATGCGGGCGGATCATCGATGCCGTGGGAAGCGCCGCTGCAATCCATCCTCGAAAGCATCGAGGGGCCGGTGGCGAAGATCGTTGCGGTCATCATCATTATCGTGACGGGGCTCACCCTCGCCTTCGGCGACACCAACGGCGGCTTCCGCCGGCTGATCCAGATCGTCTTCGGCCTCAGCATCGCGTTCGCTGCCAGTTCCTTCTTCCTCAGCTTCTTCTCGTTCGGCGGCGGGGCGCTGGTCTGATGGAAGCCGGTGAACCGATCGCGGGTTTCTATGCTCCCGTCCACCGGGCGCTGACCGAACCGATATTGTTCGGCGGCGCTCCACGCTCGCTGGCCATCGTCAACGGAACGTTGGCGGGCGCGATCGGGTTGGGCCTGCGCCTCTGGATCGCGGGCCTCGTCCTCTGGGCCATCGGCCACGCGCTGTCGGTATGGGCCGCGCGGCGCGATCCACAATTTGTGGACGTGGCCCGGCGCCATCTCAAATATCCGGCGTGGATGCAGCCATGATGAGCCTGCGCGAATACCGTGGGCATGCGGCGCATCTGGCCGACTTCCTGCCCTGGGCCGCGCTGGTCGGCGAAGGCGTTGTGCTCAACAAGGACGGGTCGTTCCAGCGCACGGCGCGGTTTCGCGGTCCCGATCTCGACAGCGCCACCCCCGCCGAGCTGGTCGCGACGACCGCACGGCTCAACAATGCGCTGCGCCGTCTGGGCTCGGGATGGGCGATCTTCGTCGAGGCGCAGCGCACCCCCGCGCTCGACTATCCCGATTCCGATTTCCCCGATCCCGTCTCGGCGCTGGTCGATATGGAGCGCCGAGAACAGTTCCGCGAGGAAGGCGCGCATTTCGAGAGCGGCTATTATCTGACGCTGCTGTGGATGCCGCCAGCGGAGGACGCCGCCCGCGCCGAAACCTGGCTCTATGAAGGCCGTTCCGGCGCGGGCGTCGATCCATGGGAATCGCTCGCGGGCTTCAAGGATCGCAGCGACCGTCTGCTCAATCTGATCGATGGCTTCGTCCCGGAAGTTCGCTGGCTCCAGACGCAAGAGACGCTGACCTACCTGCACAGCACGATCTCGACCCGCCGCCAGCGCGTGCGCGTGCCCGAGACCCCGATGCACCTCGATGCGCTGCTCGCCGACGAGCCGCTGACCGGCGGACTCGAACCGAAGCTCGGCGAGCATCATCTGCGCACGCTCACCATCGTCGGCTTCCCGAGCGTGACGTTCCCCGGCCTGCTCGACGAGCTGAACCGGCTCGCCTTCGAGTATCGCTGGTCGACCCGCGCGATTATGCTCGACAAGACCGACGCGACCAGGCTGCTCACCCGCATCCGTCGCCAGTGGTTCGCCAAGCGCAAATCGGTCGCGGCGATCCTGAAAGAGGTGATGACCAACGAGGCGAGCACACTGCTCGACAGCGACGCCTCGAACAAGGCCGCCGACGCGGACACTGCCCTGCAGGAGCTGGGCGCCGATTATGCCGGCATGGCCTACGTCACCGCGACGGTGACGGTATGGGACCGTAATCCCGCCATCGCCGCCGAGAAGCTGCGGCTGGTCGAGAAGGTCATCCAGGGCCGCGACTTCACCGTGATCCCCGAGGGGATGAACGCAATCGAGGCATGGCTGGGGAGCCTGCCCGGTCACACTTACGCCAACGTCCGCCAGCCTCCCATCTCCACTTTCAATCTCGCCCACCTGATCCCCCTGTCAGCGGTATGGGCGGGGCCGGAACGGGACGAGCATTTCGGACAGCCCCCTTTGCTCTACGCAAGGACCGAAGGCTCGACCCCGTTCCGGTTTTCCCTTCATGTCGGCGATGTCGGCCATACTCTCATCGTCGGTCCCACGGGCGCGGGCAAGTCGGTGCTGCTGGCGTTGATGGCGATGCAGTTCCGCCGCTACGCGAATGCCCAGGTCTTCGCCTTCGACTTCGGCGGCTCGATCCGCGCCGCCGCGCTCGCCATGGGCGGCGACTGGCAGGATTTGGGCGGCGGTCTGTCCGACGATGCCGATACCGGCGTCCAGTTGCAGCCGCTCGCGCGGATCGACGATCCTGCCGAACGGGCATGGGCGGCCGAATGGCTGGCAGCGATCCTCGCCAGCGAAGGCGTTGCGGTCGATCCGCAGGCCAAGGAGCATATCTGGTCGGCGCTGGGGTCGCTCGCCTCCGCGCCCCAATCCGAACGCACGCTGACCGGCCTTGCCGTGCTGCTCCAGAGCCAGCAGCTCAAGCAGGCGCTGGCCCCATACTGCATCGGCGGGCCATGGGGCCGGCTGCTCGATGCCGAAGACGAACGGCTGGGTGACGCATCGGTTCAGGCGTTCGAGACCGAGGGGCTGGTCGGCGCGGGAGCGGCCGCCGCCGTGCTCTCCTACCTGTTCCACCGGATCGAAGGGCGGCTGGACGGCTCGCCGACGCTGATCATCATCGACGAGGGCTGGCTGGTGCTCGACAGCCCCGCCTTCGCCGCGCAGCTGCGCGAATGGCTGAAGACGCTGCGCAAGAAGAACGCCAGCGTCATCTTTGCCACGCAGAGTCTCGCCGACATCGAAACCTCGGCCATCGCGCCGGCCATCATCGAATCCTGCCCGACGCGCATCTTCCTGCCCAACGAGCGCGCGGCCGAGCCGCAGATCGCGGCGATCTACGAGCGGTTCGGGCTTAACGCCCGCCAGATCGAAATCCTTGGGCACGCGACGCCCAAGCGGGATTATTATTGCCAGTCGCGGCGGGGAAACCGCCTGTTCGAGCTGGGGCTGGGCGAGGTCGCGCTCGCCTTCACCGCCGCGTCGTCGAAGACCGATCAACTCGCCATTGCCGACATCATCGAGACCCACGGGGCATCCGCGTTCGCCGCGCAATGGCTGCGGCATCGCGGCTGCGCCTGGGCCGTCGAACTGCTGCCCGAACCGGCATCCGGCCGCCAGCCCGAATTTCCTCTCACGTCCGACATGGAGATTTCATCATGAAACTGCCTCCCATCCGCCGCGCCCTTATGATCGGCGTTCTCACCACGTCGGCCGTAATCGGCATCGCCGCGACCACACCCGCGCACGCGCAGTTCGGCGGGGTCGTCTATGATCCCACCAACTACGCGCAGAACGTGCTGACCGCCGCGCGGTCGCTGCAACAGATCAACAACCAGATCACGCAAATCCAGAGCCAAGCGTCGAGCCTGATCAACGAGGCGCGCAACCTTGCCAACCTGCCGCTCTCGACGGTGGACACGCTTCAGCAGCAGGTCCGGCAGACCCAGCAGTTGCTCGGCGAGGCGCAGCGTATCGCCTGGGACGTGCAGGACATCCAGCAGACGTTCAACGGACGATATAGGGGCGCGGGTCTCACCGGCACCAATGCGCAGATGATCGCCAACGCCGATGCCCGCTGGGAGGACAGCGTCGGCGCGTTTCAGGATGCGCTGAAAGTGCAGGCCGGCGTGGTCGGCAATATCGACGGCGCACGCACGACGATGAACAGTCTGGTCACGGCCAGCCAGTCGGCGACCGGCGCGCTCCAGGCGGCGCAGGCGGGCAACCAGCTTCTCGCCCTGCAATCGCAGCAGCTCGCCGACCTCACCGCCGCGGTCGCCGCGCAGGGCCGGGCGCAGGCGCTCGACGCCGCGCGTCAGACCGCGATCGAGGCGGAGGGGCGCGAACGCTTCCGCCGCTTCTTCGGGCGGAACTGACATGATCTCGCGCAACGCGAAGATCGCCGGGATAGCCGCGCTCGCGGGCATCATGTTCGTCGTGGCGGTCGAGACCTTCCGCGAACCGGGCGACATGCCGCTCGACGCGGTCCTGCCGCTGCTCGACGAAGGCGAGGCGCGGACGCTGCTGGCGCGCGAACTCGAACGCTGCGCCGCGCTCACCATGCCCGACAAGGATTGCGAGACGGCATGGGCGGAAAACCGCCGGCGCTTCTTCGGAAGGGATAGCGCCGTCCCCGCGCCGGCCGAGGCTGGCCCGGTTTCCGCCGCCGACAATAGCGCGGCGAGCGATGACAGCCGGGCGAACGAGGCGATCCGGCCGGACCTACCCGGCAATTATGTCCCCGCCGATCGGGCCGGGACCGCCGCGCCATGAGCGATACAGGGATTGTCGATACCTTCCTCGACACCTTCAGCACCTATATCGATTCAGGGTTCGGCCTGCTCGGCGGCGAGGTCGGCTTCCTGTCGTCCACCCTGATCGCGATCGACGTGACCATTGCCGGACTGTTCTGGGCCTGGGGCACCGACGAGGACGTGATCCAGCGTCTGGTGAAGAAGACGCTCTATATCGGCGCCTTTGCTTTCATCATCGGCAATTTCCAGACGCTCGCCACCATCGTCTTCGACAGCTTCGCCAATCTGGGCCTCAAGGCCAGCGGTGACAAGCTCAGTCTCGCCGAGTTCATGAAACCCGGCACCATCGCCGCCAAGGGACTGGATGCGGCGCAGCCGCTGATCGATGCGACCGAGGCGTTCAACAGCCTCTGGGCGGTGTTCGCCAATCTCGCGATCATCGCCGTGCTGCTGCTTTCCTATCTGGTCGTCGTCCTCGCCTTCTTCATCATCGCCATTCAGGTCTTCATCGCGGTGATCGAGTTCAAGCTGGTGACGCTGGCCGGGTTCGTCCTGCTGCCCTTCGCCTTCTGGAACCGCACCGCGTTCATGGCCGAAAAGGTGCTCGGCCATATCGTTTCTTCCGGCATCAAGGTGCTGGTGCTCGCGGTCATCACCGGGATCGGAACCGCGCTGTTCAGCACGTTCACGGTCGCGGTCGGTGCTGATCCCACGGCGCGGGACGTGCTGTCGATCGCGCTCGGCGCGCTGTCTCTGCTCGGCCTTGCGATCTTCGGTCCCGGTATCGCCAACGGCATCGTCTCGGGCGGGCCGCAGCTCGGCGCGGGCGCCGCCGCCGGAACCGCGCTGGCGGTGGGCGGCGCGCTGGCCGGTGGCGCGGCGGCGGCAAAGCTGGGTGTTGGTGCTGCCGGTTCGACCATGGCGGCCGGCGGCAGGATGGGCGCTGCGGCGGCACGCGGCGGCGCCCGGATGGCTGGCGGCGCTGCGGGCGCCTACAGCGTCGGCGCGCTCGGCAAGAGCGGCGCGGGCGCGGTGGCGGGCGGCATGGCCGCTGTCGGGCAGAAGGCGGCGGGTGCGGTCGCCAGCGCCGCGATGTCGCCGCTACGCAAGGCGGCCGCATCGATGAAGGACAATTATCGTTCGGGCGCCCGGGCGGGGATGGGGGCGGCCTCACAGGCAACGGCAGCCGCGACTTCGGCCGCATCGCCATCCGCGGCCGCGCAGCCCGCATGGGCCGCGCGCATGAAGAACCGCCAGTCCGCCGCGCACGGCGCGACCGTCCTCGCCCACACCATGAAGGCGGGCGACAGCCAGGGCGGCGGCGGTGCTCCCGACATCAGGGAAAAGGAGTGATCGCCGATGTTCCGCAGACCTTCCATCCGCTACAGCCAGATGCTCGAAGCTGTGACGCCGTATCAGCGCGCCGCGCAAGTGTGGGACGACCGCATCGGTTCCGCCCGCGTGCAGGCGCGGAACTGGCGGCTTGCCTTCTTCGGATGCCTTGCCCTGTCCGGGGGCCTTGCGGGCGGGTTGGTCTGGCAATCCGCGCGCGGGCATATCGTGCCGTGGGTGGTCGAGGTCGACCGGCTCGGCGAAGCGCAAGCGGTCGCCCCGGCCGAAGCGGGCTACCGGCCGACCGATCCGCAGATCGCGTTCCATCTCGCGCGCTTTATCGAACAAGTGCGCGCGATCCCGGCCGATCCGGTCATCATCCGCCAGAACTGGCTGCGCGCCTACGACTTCACCACAGACAAGGGGACATTGGCGCTCAACGACTATGCGCGCGCTAACGATCCGTTCGCCAATGTCG
The DNA here is from genome assembly GCF_001456115.1 of Sphingobium baderi. Taxonomy (NCBI): domain Bacteria; kingdom Pseudomonadati; phylum Pseudomonadota; class Alphaproteobacteria; order Sphingomonadales; family Sphingobiaceae; genus Sphingobium; species Sphingobium wenxiniae. The sequence goes on from NZ_CP013264.1 coordinate 2,098,905, forward strand.
GACGGGTCCAGGTCGCGGTGGATGTGTCGAGCGTGATCCGGGCATCGCCCGAGTCTTTCCGCGTCGCATGGACCGAGCGGCGCTATCAGGACGGCAATCTGGCCGCGACGACACGCTGGTCGGCGATCCTCACCGTCGTCGTGCAGCCGCCGCGCACCCCCGACGCGCTGCGCAAGAATCCGCTGGGCGTCTTCGTCAATGCTCTCAACTGGTCGAAGGAACTGACCCAATGAGAAATCCGTGCTTGTGCAAGGCCGCCATGCCCGCCTTGCTCCTCTCCGCATCCATGCTCGGCGCCTGCGCCACCACATCGGCGAAGACGGCCGATACCGGGCAGATCGAGATCGCCGCGTCCCCCGCGCCCGAGCCGCCGCGCGCGGTCGAGGTGGTGGCGATCCCCGAGCCGCTGCCGCTGCCCGGCCAGTTGAAGCCGGTTACGGCCAGCGCGCGGCGTCCCGAGTCCGCCGATCCACGCCAGCGCATCGGCGCGGCCAATGCCGCCGCCCGCATCCAGCCCACCCGCGATGGCTATGTGAACGCGATCCAGCAATATCCCTGGGCCGAAGGCGCGCTCTATCAGGTCTATGCCGCGCCCGGCCAGGTGACGGACATCGCGCTTCAGGAAGGCGAGCAGCTCGTCGGGCCGGGGCCGGTCGCTGCGGGCGATACCGTGCGCTGGATCATCGGCGATACGGTGAGCGGCGCCGGTCCAACGGCGCGTGTCCACATCCTCGTGAAGCCGAGCCGGCCGGACATTTCCACTAACCTCGTCATCAATACCGACCGGCGCACCTACCATCTGGAACTACGCGCCACGCCTTCGACATACATGGCGTCGGTGTCGTGGACCTATCCCCATGACCAGTTGATCGCGCTACGCCGCGCGAATGCGGCAGCGGCAACAGCCGCGCCGGTCACGGCGGGCCTCGATCTCTCCGCGCTCGATTTCCGCTACCGGATCGAGGGCGACCGCGTGTCATGGAAGCCCGCCCGTGCGTTCGACGATGGGCAGCAGGTGTTCATCGAGTTTCCTCACCAGATCGCGCAGGGCGAGATGCCGCCGCTGTTCGTGACCGGCGCCGCCGGGGACGCCGAACTGGTCAATTACCGCGTGCAGGGCCGCTATATGGTCGTGGACCGCCTGTTCGCCGCCGCCGAACTGCGGCTCGGCGACAAGCGCACCGCGCGGCGCGTGCGCATCCTGCGCGAAGATGCGCGAAGGGGGCGGCCGTGAGCGATCCCGCCATCACGGCACCCGCAGGGCCGGCCACCGCACCGGCAGCGCCACAGCCACAGCCCGGACCCACCAATCCCGCCGCCTTCCAGCTTCGCGGCCCGACGCCGCGTGTCATGCGCCTGTCGAGAAAGGCGCTGGCCACGCTTGGCGTCGTCGCGGGGCTCGGGATCGGCGGATCGCTCTGGTATGCGCTCGCACCCAGGGGAGAAAAGGCGGCAACGGAACTCTACAACACCGACAGCCGCGCCGCCTCGGAGACCATCACCTCGGGGCCGAAGGATTATAGCCGGGCGCCCAAACTCGGCGAGCCGCTCCCCGGCGATCTCGGGCGCCCGATCCTGTCTGCACAGCAGCGTGGGGAGAATGTGCCTGTTCCATCCATGGGAGCCGGACAGCCCGATCCGCGCGCGCAGGCCGAGGAAGCTGCCCGCCAGCGCATCGCCCAGGAGCGCGACGCCGCTCGCACCAGCACGGTATTCCTCGGCGGTGGTGGCGTCGGGGCAGCCGGGATGCCGATCATGCCCGCGCTTCCCGGCCTCGCCACGGCTGATGCAGCCACCCCGCCGCCAGCCGAAGCCGCACAGACCGACCAAAGCGCGAAGCGGGTCTTCATGGCGCAGGCATCCAGCCAGCGCACGGTGAGCGCCGAGCGGCTGACCGCGCCGGCCTCGCCCAACATCATCCAGGCCGGGAGCATCATCCCCGCCGCGCTGATCACAGGCATCCGTTCCGATCTTCCGGGGCAGATCACCGCGCAGGTGACGCAGAACGTCTATGACAGCATCACCGGGCGCATCCTGCTCATTCCGCAGGGCGCGCGGCTGATCGGCGAATATGACAGCGAAGTGGCAGCCGGGCAGAATCGCGTGCTGCTAGCCTGGGATCGGCTGATCATGCCGGATGGCCGCTCGATCATCCTCGAACGCCAGCCCGGCGCCGATGCCGCGGGCTACGCCGGCTTACAGGACCGCGTGAACCAGCATTGGGGCAACCTGCTCAAAGCCGCCGCCGTCTCGACGCTGCTCGGCGTCGGGGCCGAACTGGGCGCGGACAGCGACGACGATCTGATCCGTGCGCTGCGGCGCGGCTCGCAGGACACCGTCAACCAGACGGGCCAGCAGATCGTGCGGCGGCAACTGAATGTCCAGCCGACGCTCACCATCCGGCCGGGGCATCCGCTCAGGATTGTTCTGACTCGCGATCTTGTGCTCGACCCCATTGGAGGCAGCCGATGACGAAACTCAAGCTGGGACCGCTGGCCGATGATCGGCCCGTCAAGCTGTCGGTCGAACTGCCCGCTGCCGTGCACCGTGATCTCATCTTGTATGCCGATGCGCTGGCCGCAGAGACCGGGCAACAGCCAGTCCCACCGGAGAAGCTCGTCGTACCGATGCTCGTCCGGTTCATGGCGACAGATCGGGCGTTCGCCAAAGCACGGCGCGCGCAGGGGAACTGATGGTGTCGACGGCCTGTCTTATTTGCCGAAGAACCGCTTGTGCCGTGCCTGGGCATCTGCCTCTGTTACAGCCATGTCCGCGTTGAAACACTCGTCGCCGCGCACCGTCCCTTCCGCGCATTGTGCCATGACTTGCCGCGCCTCGTCGAGATGCGCCGCAAAATACTGCTTGCCGCGCGGTTCGGCCGGAACCGGCGAGGCGGGTGGGCCGGCAACGATAGCCGTCTGTTCGACCGGCGCGATCAGAGGCCGCAGCACGAAGCCCGCGCCGAACCCGATGATCAGCGCGACCAGAACGATGATGAGTGTTCTGCCTTGTGTCACGACGATTTCCTTTCCCAAGTGTGTCAAATGAGGCGGCCCGTTGGTTGCGATCGGGCCGGTTAACGTCGTATGTCTCTCCCAGCGCTGTGGCTCAGGGAATATCGAAGGCGAGCGCGTAGCGATCGCGCACAAAGGCCAGGAACCGCCGCAATGCGGGGTTGCCATTATCCGTTCGCCAATAGCCCGAAAAGACGATCAATGCGGCGCCCTGCTCGCCATGCACAGGCCGATAGACCACATCGGGGTAGCGCGCGCCGGTTCCGCCCTCACATATGATCGAAAGCCCGATCCCACCGCCCAACGTGCTCAATATACCCTCGCGGCTGACATGGTGCATCCTGACGTCGGGCTGGACGCCGGCAACCGACAAACGGCCTGTCAGCATATCGCGGATTTCCGGGCCGGGGTCGGCGGCCGGCAACAGGAAACGCTCGCGGCGCAAATCCGTCCAATAAAGCGGATTGTGATCAGCCAAAGGGTGATGGGCCGGCAAAGCGACCATCACTCGCTCGCTCCAGAGTGCCTCATGCCGGAAACCGTCAAAACTGGCGTCGCCGACCAGGATGGCGATGTCGATCTCGCCCGTATCGAGGCCAGCGAACAGTGCGCTTCGACCGGCCTCGACCCCGTCCAGTTCAACATCGGGATGGGCGTTGCGCCAACCCAGCATCGTCGCCCGCAGATGGCCGGCCGAGATGGCGTTATTGTGCCCCACCGTCAACCCGCCGGCGCGGCCTTGCCCGGCCGCGCGCATAGCCCTCACCATCTTGTCGGCGCTCGCGATCATCGCGCGGGCGCTATGGATGAAGTGGGTGCCAGCGATGGTTGTGGTGACGCCGGCGCGGGAACGGTTGAAAATCTCGCCGTTTACCACACGCTCTAGCTTGAGGATGTTCCTGCTCAGCGTAGACTGCTCCACCCCCAGCACACGGGCCGCCCGATAAAAACTGCCATGATCGGCCGCCGCAATGGCGTAGCGAAGCTGTCGGATATCGAATGGCATCCTTTTCCCTTTGTTCTTAGCGCCTTATTTGTTGTTTGCCGAGCCTCCGCGAACGAGCAATCTTTTGCCTCCGCCACAGATGTGTCCATCACGGGTACGAACTCCCGGGCAGGATCAGCTTTGATGATTGGAAAAAGCGCCTTGCAAGTCCGACTTCGCAACGTCATGCATGCAAAGGACGATATTCCAAGGAATGTCACGCTGGCACGTGGATTTGCGACTAGCAGGGATCGCTGTGCAAGTCCTATGAATGGGAGCAATCGCGCCACAGTGGACATGACCGGATCGGGAAAGCTTTTCAGAACATTGAGGCGCTGTTACAGCGTTCGCCGAAAACGAGGCCTGGCCAAAGTCTACCGTCCAATTTTCCCCATCGCCCCTCCAGCGCAGTTTGTTAAAAATAGAGGTGACGTGCCGTCCGCTATTGCTGATGGCGCGAGTGACGGGGCTCGAACCCGCGACCTCCGGCGTGACAGGCCGGCGCTCTAACCAACTGAGCTACACCCGCAATGTGTCAGGATTGAATAGTTCCGACAGATCGTCTCGTCAATAAAAAACATAATTAATATTTATAATCTGCAATCATAATTCTATGAGATACAGAAAAAATTCCCGAACAGATGAAGCGATCGGGTTGCATTGCTAAATATTAAACGGATATACCTTGCATTATCAGGCACAATTACTCAGTACTGGTTTTTCGTACTTATTTACCTTTCGCAGTCATTGTTTCTATGGCGAGACATAATCTTATCAAACGCAGGTCTTACCGGAAGCGAAAATTCCTGATTGGCGATGACTTCCGACTGCGTTCGTATCCTACGGCTAACCGTAATGGTTGCTATCAGGTCGTTTTACGCTCACGATGATCTGGAGGACATCGAGGTGATTGGGCGCCGTAAATTTCGACCACCTTGCAGAGCCTGGCCATGTGCCAGGCTTCAAGCTTATCCATAAAATAGCCGCTACCGCCTCCACGAGCGATGCCGAGTTCGAAGCCACATTCGCGCAATCCGGCTCGCGCCCTGTCTGCCAGCATCTTAATCGATGCCGCCTTGCACCCCATAAGCTGAGTCATTTTCCTTTCTGAAACCGCTTGTCCCTGCATCTCCATCAAGATCTGAACAAACCTAGCTGGGCCGGGGCTGTCGATCTGGAGAAACTGGCGGATATTCTCTACAGAAACCGAAGGGGTAGGGAGTTTGAGCGCCTCCAACGACCGATCGAGTGCTCCCGCCCGTTCGATGAACTGCCGCAGCGTTTGCACGAGCTGCGTCAGGGTGTTGACGAGTTCAGCAAAATCGTCGGCGTTGAAGCAATTGCCCTGACCCTCACGTCCGGGAAACTCCAGCGTTGTTCGATCAATGTTGCGATCGCGATGGTACATTCCATTGCTCCACAGGAAATATAACGACATTTGAATCGTCGGAGGCTGCATTCGATACATCGACGGTATTGAGACAACGGCTCGCTTTGTTGCAGAAGTGCTCCGCCCCATTGGCGATATGTGGGATCAGGCTTTGGGCGCCCGATCCATCCCGGACCGCATAGAACCGTTCCAGTTCATAGAGCAGCGCTGCATAACAGGCGCGTTCGGGCGCGATCGCCCTGATCTCCGGCCGGATTTCGCCGGCGAAGGACAGCGCTGCTTTAATCCGTTGCTCCGAATTTCTGCCTTGTGGCCATCCAGCTCCAACCGGCTCCCATCGCCAGCGCGCCCAATTGCAGATGACTGGGCTCTCCTGGGCGACACCGACCAGGCGCTTCTCGAGTCCCGGCAAGACCAGTTGCCGCGGAAGCCGGTCTACCCCGTCCAAAATCGAAGGCCAATATTCATGGATTTTGTCGATCGATCGGCTTGCCTCCCCTTCCGTGATGAAAAGTCGCAGATATCGCCAGTCAATGATCGCCAGCCTCTCCGCGAGGCGCGGGCTACCACGATCATATCGCTCGATAAGGTCGGCAGGCAGGTCGCAGGCCAGCAATTGTTGCCGCAACGTCGGCAGGATGGCCGCTTTTTCTTTGGGCTCGAGCCATCGAAAATCCTGTTCCAGACGGAACATCGTCGCACGATGCCGATCAACATCATGCATGCCCAGAAATGGCGGAGCGGGCCAATGATCGGCTGAAACTGCCAGCAGCTCCCGCTCATGTTCTGCAAGGCTCTGAAGGGAATGGTGGAACAGTTTCACAAGAAAGGGTCGCTGTTCCCCCTCTGGGGCTGATCTCACTGTCGCATATATGAGTTTCCCATTTTCAACGGCGCGGAACTCCGGGTTGACGGCGGCGGGAAAGGCGGGATCATATTGTTTTGAAAGAGGCGCGAGCCATCGCCGGATCTCGACATTGATCAGCAGAGCGTGAAAACCGTCAGCGCTCTTGACCTTGGGATACCAGGGGGCTTCTGAGTCGAAGAGGACCCGGAGCCGTTCGCTCTGGGAAGTCAGCGTATCGAGTAGTCGATAAGCTACAGCACAAAAGATCAATGCCTGTCGCGCCAGCAGGACCGAGATGAAAATAATCGTCAGGTGCGGTACGGTGCCGCGCCACAGATCGATTGCGACCCAGCTGATGACATAAAGAAACGCGCCACCCGACCAGAGTTTGCTCGCGATTTCGGGAGAAAGCGACCGTTGCGATCCAAGTTCGGAAGATGCTCCGTACCGCACCGCTATCGAACCCGCACCACAAAAGGTCAGCAGAGCAAGAAGCAGCAAGGGATATGTGTGGGCAAGCCAGATGATCACTAGAACGATGCATAGTATCAATCCAAGCAGGTGGAGGAGATACCGATAATAGCGAACAGCGTGATCGTGATGGCGGTCGAACAGACCGACTTTCCGGTGCTGGCGACAAATATGATCCGCGCCGCTGCGATAGATTCGCCTGATCAGCGTTTCCATCCCCAGATGGAACAGAAAAAAGCCCAGCGCGGCCCCGCCCAGGAGCGCGACAAGCTCATCGCGCTCATAGTGCCGGAGAAACGAGGGGAGAAGTTGTGATATCCGGCCTGAGCCAAGGATTATCAATATCTTCCACGGCAATAGCAGAGATACCAGCAAGCCCGCCTGCGAAGCTATGAAGGCGATGGCAAAAATCAGGACATGGCCAGGTGTCTCTTCAATCAGGGTCCGATAGGCAAGGAGCAAGTCATGCCGTGGCTTCGTGCGATTCCCTGCGTGGTTCGCGGATAGCGGCTGTCCGGCTGAAGATCGGTCAAACATGATCAAGCCTTGCCCCCCGCGCAGGAAGCAGCGGTTCTCATTCCGACGGACGCGGTCAGATTATGAAAATCAGGGCCTATCGCGGCATGATTGATGAGATCGATCCTGTGCCCTTTCTTCCGCACGACATCGGCAAATTTGCGCTGGAGGGCAAAGGGCGTGATCTGGTCGTGCTCGTTCCCGATCATGATGATGCGGCGCGAGGAATCCGGTACGATACCATCGACGTGGACGAGTGGATCGTAGACGTGGGCGGCCAGCGACGCGCGGGGAGTTTTCCCGGCGCGAGCATCCATATAGCGAGCGCGCTCCAGAAGCGAAAAAGCCCCGGATGTCAGCACAGCGCAGGATATGTCGCGACGTCCCATGGTCAGAAGGGCCGCGGCTGCCGTGGCGCCACCGCTATGACCATAGAGCACGAAGCTCTTGAGCTTGTACCGTTCCCGAAGTCTGTCAAGAGTCGCATTCAGCGCGAGAAATTCGGCGCTATACCGGGTGCGTAGATGGTTCCCGCTGGAACCATAGGTTCCCGGCCGTTCTACGAGGATGACGGGATGGCCATAGCGGCGGGCCATGCGATCCGCGATCGCCTGCTGTTGTCGAGCCGTATTTTCGGGAATATCCGCCGGCGGGCGTCGCGCAAGACGATGCCGGTCGGCCCTAAAGAACACGATCACGCGTTCTGCGCCATCGACCGCGCCGCCCACAAAATACCGGATGCAGTCCTCACCCGACGGATATTCGGCCCAGACCGCATCCGAAACCGGACACTGCGCCTTGTCCGCTGGCGCGCCCCAGACAAGCGGAACGGACGACTGATCGACGGGCGTGGCCGCCCCGCATCCCAGCAGCGCCAGGGCAGGAAACAGGACACGGCCCAGTCGCGCCCGCAAGTGGCCGGCAAACATGGCTCAGCTCCGCATCATGATGAAGCCCGCGGGCACGTTGCCATCATGATCAAAATGCTGTGCAGATATCAAAGGCAGTGTGGCGGATCCAACTGCGCAAGTCTCGGTCATATCGTCGACGGCGTTCTGCGCTCCGGCGTAAACCAGTTCAAATCCCCCTAGGGGCAATGCACGCACATATCCGTCCAGGGCTCGCAAGTGGGCATGACGCCAGACATGCCGGATGAAGGCATCGACCTTTCCCCGGCAACTGGCGACCATGCGCACCGCCTTGCGCTTTCCGCCGGTCGGCCGCTCGGCATCCGGGAACAGGGCTTCGATCAGGGTGCCCGCCGTATCGCGGGCCTGCCCGTTGGTCACGAAATGATGCAATCCCATATCCGGATTGGCGTTCACCTCAATCACCACCCAGCGCTGGTCATTCGGGGACCGGGCGATATCCTCCGCGAGCAGGTCGAACCCAATATGGAGGGGATTGAAGACGGCCTTTCGCGTTTGAACGGCAATCTCCGCCCAATCTGGGTGGGCGGTATCGGATACATCCACGCTTTCGCCGCCGGAGCCGATGTTTGCCACGGAATGCAATTGCAGATAATGGCCGCTTTCCAGCACCGTCCGCCCGTCCATGCCTTCCTCGGCCAGATTGCGAAGCATCATCGGGGTCAGCCTAACGGGCTTCGAGCCGTCATGCGGATTGCTCTTGCGGCGTTCATTCTTGAGCGCGATCAGTTCGTCGATATTGTGCCTGCCATCGCCGATCAGATGGGCCGGCACGCGCTGTGTGGCAGCGCGGATCACATTGCCGATGACCAAAACCCGGTAATCCCTGCCCGTATGATATTCTTCCACGATCACCGTGCGAGATCCGGTTTCCAGTGCTTCTGTCCAAGCCTGCTCGAAGTGCGGGAAGGTCGTGATATCTGTGGTGACACCAGCGCCGCCCGATCCGCTTGCCGGTTTGATGACGGCGGGCATGCCGAGTGACTGAGCGAATGCCCAGGCCTGCTTGATCTGTTCTGCGGGAAAAAGATCGCCTTGCGGGACGTGCACGCCGGCATCCTGCAGCAATCGCTTGGTCCAATCCTTGCTGCCGGTGGCGGCACGCGAGACGGCAAGGGTTCCATCGGACATGCCCTGGAAGAACCTGACCTGCCGCTCACCGTCCGAAAGGAGCGTGATTTCCGGGGTCAGTGCCGTCACTTCAAGGTTGCGGGCATACGCCGCCTGCCTGAGGAGGCGCATCTGTGTCGAATAGTCGCGTTTGAACGAATCGCCCCCGCACGTAGCGCCATGAGAGGGAGCTGGATCAATAACCGGAGGCGCATGGGAATCAAGCCCGGTTGCACGCTCCTTGACGATCCGGAAGCTCTCGTCGAGCAACATGCGGGGCAGTTCGGTCGCCGGTTGGCCATAGTCCGCAAAGCAGGGCACTGCGATGGCCGGATTGGAATCGACCCTGATGACCGAGACATTCTCGTCATGATCCGCGGGCAAGGAGAAATCCTTCACCCTCAGGTTGAGACCCAGCAGGATAGAATGTGAGAGAGTGTTTGCGGCACGTTCGACCAGGGCGACAATCGAGGGATGCAGATGACCGATGATGCTAATGCATTTGTCGTGGGCTGCTCGACACACGGCGGCGGCCAGCTTGCCGGCCACGAATACCATCTCGACTTCAGTGCCGGCGACATGGTCCTCGACAAGGACCCGTTGCCCTTTGGATGCGGCTTTCTTCCAGGCGGTGAGGAAAGCTGCTTCATTGGCGAGGCCAGTGGTCGCATCAACATTTCCAACACCCCGGACGGGCTTTACAACCTGCGCGTACATGCATTGACGGAAATGGGTAAGCGCCCTTTTGCGATCGGCAAAAATGCGACCTCTCGGCACAGGGATTCCATGATCCGTGAGGAGCGCCCTGGTCGCAGCCCTGTTTGCGGTAATCCGACTCGAAGCTATTGCAACTTCAGGGGCGTTCTGCCGGAAGAAAATTTCATAACCATCCTTGGAGACGCGGTAAATCAGCCCTCGAACGGTCTCGACCGCAAATCCTTGCGACAGAGCCACATCGCTGATGAGCGTGCGAGCGATATTCCGCTCCTCGCCAAGACCATCCACCGCGGAAAAATCATTGGCGCCTTCAGCCATGATCCCTTCAAGAATCCGATTATTGGAGCTCGGATCGAAATCCTGCCTCATCTTGGGAGCTGCCATCGCAGTCCGTGTTGCGCGCGAACGCTGAGACTCGCTGCCGGAAATTTCACGGATGGCGGTGGCCAGGTCGATCCTGGCCGGACGATATTCCTCGATCTCACCGCTTTCGATGCGCTTTTGGAGACCATCGAGAAACGCATGAATGTCGGTGACGTCCAGACCCACTAGATCGCGCACATGGTAACGCCACCAGGCCATGTCGAGGATGCGGGCGATCGTCGCTTCATCGAACCTGTATTTGATGACCTTCGCGGGCGAGCCACCCACTATGGCGAAGGGCGGCACATCCCTGACGACAACAGCGCCCGCAGCGACGACGGCGCCATAGCCGATAGTCACGCCACCCCTGAGCAGCGTAGCGTTCCCGATCCATGCATCGTCCTGGATGACGAGCGGCCCTCTTATGGTGTTCTCAAAGGGCGGAACCTCAGCCTCCACCTCAAATGTCCGTCCCATCCAGCGTGTATAATATTCGCGGCATGCAAAAGGATGGGTGCTGATCCTGTCGAGCGGGAGCTCATTGCCGATCAACCGAGAGTAAGGCGCGATGCTGCAATAGCGTCCGACGTTAGCCCCGCTGCCAAGGGCCGAATGCAGATAGGAAAAGGCCCCGCAATTGCTGAAGCCTTTCCTGCCCGACATGGATGCAAAGGGCTCAAGAGAGATCGGACCTTTCAGTGTTATCTCTTCGCCTTCGCGATAAATGCCGCGCGTTTTGAACGGGTGCAGCAGGTAGATATTATGACTGAGGAAAAACTCCTCGATCGCTGAGGTCCACCTGAACTTGAACGGATAGTTAATGGGTTCTGCGGTCATCTCTTTATCGATCATCATTCCGCCGCGACCGATGTTTCCACGCGGCTCTGGACGAGCTGCGTCAATCGTTCGCAGACTTCCCCGAAGTCGGAATCGCGCCGCGAGCCCTTGATCAGCAAGAGGTCGCCTGATCGCAGTTCACGATGGAGATATTCGGCAAGTGCCGAAGCTGATGAGAAATGGGGTCCCATCAACCCATGGGGCAGAACGGCCCGCAGGAACTGCATCTCTTCACCGTGCGTCAAGATCAGGTCGGGCGCGGCATCGAGGAGAGGCGTGGCGAGGCTTTCGTGCAAGGATTGGCTGAGGTCGCCCAGGTGAACGATCCGCCCCAATATGGCGATCTTGCGTCCATCGCTTCGCGTCGGCGCCTCTTTGAGAACGGAAATAGCGTTGAGCATGGAACTCACCGTCGCGTTCCAGCTGTCGTCGATCACATCAACCGTACCACCGTCACGCATCGGCAACTCGAGGCGACGCAGCCGGCCTTCTTCAGGCTCAAAGCCCGCAAGTTGCCGCGCAGCGGCCTGTAGATCGTACCCCGTCGCGTAGAGCACGCTCATCGCCGCCAGCGCGTTGTTCATCATTCCGCTTCCGGGCAACGGCACGTGAAGGTCTATGAGCTCCCCTTCGGGCGTGACCAATTGCACCTGACTGCCCGTGTCGGTGTGCTTGCGGTCAAGTACGCGCAATGTTGCCTTTGGGCTGTCGCCGAAAGTCACGACCCGCTTTGCATGCTCCTGTGCTGCCGTAAGCACGGTATCGAAGCAGGCAAGATGCTCGCCGACGACCGCGACCGCAGGCCCCGTCAGGCCATCGAATATCCGCGACTTGAACTTGGCGGTATCTTTAACCGAAGCGATCCGCTCGCTGCGCGCCTGCGATATCCCGAGTTCTGTTATCAACGCCACCGTCGGCTTGATCTGGCGCGTGATCGGTCCCCGCCGCATCCAGAGAGCGCTTTGGGCAATTTCCACGATGGCCGCGGAATGATAGCCCGCGAGATTAGCGAGCAGCGCTGGCGCGCCCACACGCGAGTTGTAATTACCGAAACTCGCCAGTGCTCTCGTTTCCTTGCCCAGCAGATGCTTTAGCATGCCGACGGTCGTCGACTTTCCGGCCGTGCCGGTAATCGCGATGACGTCGCCCTCGAACCGCTGCCGCGCCGCAAAACCCAGTTCGATGAGCGCCCTAATTGGATCATCGACCTGCAACAGAGGAAAACCCTTGGGCAGACCCGGGACCGGTCGCGCCACTATAGCGCCCGCAAGACGTCCCGCATGACGCGCGAGCACATGATGCGTGTCCCAACTCTTGGCCGCTGAACTGAACTGCTCGTGAAAAGCGAGTGCGTCATAGTGGGAAGCCACATAGAGAACCGGATCATCGACATGGTCGACATGGCCGAAACCGCGAATGATTGAACGGACGAACCAGCCTGCCGGAGGCCGGACCAGCCATTTCCCGCCTGTCACCAACTCGATCTGCTCGGCGGTCCAGGTCTGCCCCGCCTTGGGCCTGAGGACGTCCGCAGGAAAATCGGTTCGGTAGTTGCGCGTCATGCGGGTCACATCGGCGGGTGAACCCGTTGGAGCGTCCAGCTTGATCCGGAGCGGCAGCGCTACAGGCATGATTGCTTCTCGCCCGGAAACCGCACCGACTGTCAGTTGCAGGTCGATATTGTCCCAGTCTTTTATATAGGGTGGCCGCAAGCCATAATAGTCGCGGTAAATCTGCCCCGGTTTCCAGCGGGTCGTCGGCATGAGCCAGTCGCATGGGTCATGGTCCATGCCCAGGCCCCAGGGTTTCATGGTCGTCGTGGCCACGGGCACGCCGCGAATATCGAGTCTGATATCCTCCGCGACCGGTGCATCGGCGCGCCAGAATGTTTCGACCCACAGCATCCGGCGACGCTGGATCTGCTTTGGTTTCACCCGCACGCCGAGCAAAGTTAAAGGCCCCAACTGCACAGGATCGATACGTGCATCTTCGGGCACATCATCGACTAGCCACCTGTCATCCAGCGTATAGGCGGACTCCATCAAAATCGGCGAAGTCATCAAGCCATTCGAGGCCGGTTTCGTGGAACGGCGTGGCTTTCTGCGCCGAACCGGCGGAGACAGCTCGATGATGCCCGTTCCGTTAACTGCGCACTGCAAATGCGTACCCATGGTTTCGCATTTCTGGCCAAACTTCCGTATCGCCTCGATCGCATCTGGCCCTTCCAACTGCCTGGTGAAGCCAAAGCCTCCGGCCAGCGGCGTGAACACAACCCGCTCGACGCCATTGTTGCTCAATTCGAGGGAGAACAGCCCCGCGTCGAAAGCGGTGCTGCGGATGGAATCAAACAATAAATCTCCGGCGTCGTGAATGATCGGTCGCTGCTGATAGATCTCGACGCCCTGGAGCACATGGGCGGAAGCCCCCAGAACGGCATCGGCTCCTGCCTCGATCAAAGCGTGGCCGACTGCAATTTCATCGGCGTCGGGCTCTTCGACGAGATTCGTGCCCCAATGCACGGCTACGACGACTACATTGGCTTTCTCACGCGCCGCTGCGATATGACGTGTCATTGTCTCGCACCACAGGCCGGGGGCTTCGGGAGGCAGATAGGCCGAGCCTGGCCGATCGTCGGTAGCGGCAAATCGGTGCTGGGTAGAATCGATCGAGAAGATCGCTACGGTAAGATCACCGGCTTGGCGGAATAGTGGTGCGAACGCCTCATCGACGGTGCGTCCTGTGCCGACATGGCCGATACCGGCCCTATCGAGCCATTCGCCCTGATCGACCACCGCGTCCGCTCCATAATCTCCGCTATGATTGTTCGCCGTTGCGACGACATCGACGCCCGCCTGCGAGAGCAGACAAGCCATCTCCGGCCTGGCACGATAGTAGTAGGGACCATTCTCCCCCTTTTTCGTGCCCTGCTCACCCTTGGTGGTGACCACGCATTCTAGGTTGACCACCGCTATGTCAGCGGCCGCCAGCGCGGGAACGCGCACGATATTTGCTGCCTCCAGATCAGCGGTACGGTAATGCTGCCGGCGGCCGAGATTGACGTCTCCACCCCAAGCCAACACCGGCCCCTTTTTCTGGGGAGCGGCTATCAGTTCCTGTGCCTTCGCTGATTTGCTTAATAGATAGTACCGGTAGGCGACCAAGCCTGAAAGATAATGTTCAACATCATCGATACGGACACGGAAAGCGTGGTGACGGATGAAGAAGGAGCCGACAATGCGTTGCGGATTGGCGAAGAACATCGCCAATTCCGGCCAGAAATGGCCATTCAGAAGGTAGCGCGCACGGTAATGGAGAGCCCGTTGGAACTTGGGCAAATCGATTTCATCCAGCAGATGCCGCATCTCCGGCATCGTCTCGATGCGGTCCAGCATCGCCTGGGCGGCCATCATCAATTCGAGCAAGGTCGGGAACGTTGTGATCCGATTAAGAATAAAATCCAGATAATCCTTCACATTCTGGATGCCGAACCGAAAATAGCGCTCATCGGGACGGTAGCGGGTGAGTTCGTTGACGCAGTAACTCAGCCAATGGTCATTATGCCGCCAATGCTCCTTTGCGATGAAATGCTCGAAGGCCTTCTCCACCGTCGTTAGCCAGCGCTCATCCTTTGTGAGGCTGTAAAGACGCATCAGGCCGAACGCAGCTTCGCCTTCATAGTAGATGGTTCGAAAAGATTCCTTGAGCGTGAGATCCGGGAAGTTGAGAACATGGACAAAGGAGCCGTCACGGCTCCGCTGCATATACTGGACGCCAAGGGCGAGCTTTTCGAGCAAAGGAAGATTATCGATGCAGCCGGTCACGGCAGCATGACGCGTGAAGGCGAGGATAGCCACTGCATTGGCACCAAGCTTGATTTCATTGCCAACATCAACAAGGAACGCCGCTTCGGTGCCGTTAGGGAGCGTAGCGGTACGGATCGCTTCGTGGCATAGCCAGCCTAGCGACCGGTCTATCGCCGCCCACAGCCTTGCATCCCGCGTCACTTCCCATGCCTCTATCATGGCATAGGTGGTGCTCGCATGGCGAAGGGCGTTGTAGGCCGGGATTTCCCGGTCGAAACAGGGATGCCAGCCATAGATGAAGCGACCATCCTCCCCAACCTGTCCCGCGAGGAACGAGCTGCTGCTTTGGAGCAGTTCAGTTAGGATATCCTCATCCAGTGTATCGATAATACGTCGGCCAGCCGACCTGCCTGGTCCCGCAATCTCATGCACTGCATCGCGTTTCTCCAGATCAATGAAGAAGCCGCGCGAGGAGAACATCCAGACTGATGTCGCATCGCTGAAGTCCACGCCGGCAAGGCCGTGGCGCAACCGTGCATAGCGCTGGAAATTCTTCTCGTTCACCACGCAATGCGGATATTTGGGGCCGCCATAGAACATGGCGTTTGCGTTGATTTCAGTTTCGAGGAAAGCATGGCGGCAATTGGGATCGAGCGAAATTCCCTGCCGACAATAGTTCCGCTTCACCTGAGTGAGTTGCTGTTTGAGCGTTCCCCAATCGTTGTGTCGGATGCCGTCAATGAGATCGACGCGCAGCCAGCGGATCGTGTTTGGATTCTTCCGCGTTATCCGGTCCAATCGTGAGACGCCCCTTCGCCAGGCGTCGTCAAAGGTCGATCCGCGATAGGTCTCAACGCGGGCTCGCTTGTGGGTGTCGGTAAAAGAAAAGAAGAGAATATATTCTGACCCCGCCTGGCCCACGGGAACGGCAGCCTCCTTCAGTCGATCGTAAACGGACTGCATCAGCAGGGAAATCGGATTATCGGTCATGTCAATCTCATCGGATTTTGCGCGGGGAGCATGCCCGTGCACTGAAGGGGGTATGATCCGGGTCATCGTTCGCGAAGCGCCTCTCGGGCGCGGTTCATCGGCTTGAGAAGGTAGTCGAGGACCGTCTTGCTACCGGTATGCACATCAACAGTGGCAACCATTCCGGGGACGATCGGAAAACGCTTGCCGTTTTTATTGATGAGCGCGTTGGTCTGCGTGCGGACAAAGACACGATAATAATATTCGTCTCGTTTTACTTCATCCTGGATCGTGTCGGGGGAGATGCTGGACACTTTCCCATCGAGACCGCCATAAATAGCATAATCATAGGCGGTTATCTTGACAGTCGCCCTCTGGCCGGGATGAATGAATGCAATGTCCCGCGGCGACATTCGCGCCTCGATCAATAATTGGTCATCGAGCGGGATGATTTGCATCAACTGCCCGCCTGGCGGTATCACGCCGCCTTTGGTGGATACCTCGATATTCTTGACGATACCCCGCACGGGCGAACGCAATGTCAGGCGGGAAAGGGAATCGGTACGTCCCTTGATGGTCGCCGAGAGCGTTTCGATGTCAGCATTCGCTTTGGCGAGTTCCTCGCGCGCGGCGACCATGTATTGGGACTGCAGATCGGATTTTCGAAGCTCAAGGTCCGCGACCTTCTGCCGAAGCCGCAAGACCTCGACATTGCTTGCGGCGCCGACGGGGACCAGCGATTCCGTGATCTTGAGCTCGGAACGGGTCTGGGCCAGGGCTTCCTGGAGCCAGCGGACGGATTCGGCGACGCTGTCTCGCCGGCTCTGATAAAGCCGGGTTTCCTGAGAGATCAGGTCGAGATTACCCTTCAAATCCTTGGGGAAGGTAAGAGCCGTACCATTGACCTCCGCGGTGAGCCGCGCCGAACTCGCCAACGCAGCACGATATTTGGCAGTGGACTCATCGACATTGGATTCGGTCAAGGTCGGATCGAGCCGGGCCAGTATCTGGCCTGGCTGAACGATATCGTCCTGCCGGACCCTGAGGTCGGCAAGAATGCCGCCTTCCAGCGACTGGATGATCTGTTCGCGCATGGTGGGCACCACGCGGCCCGACCCGGTGGCCACTTCGTCGAGATCGGCAAACCACGCCCATACAAGGAAGGCCGCGAGGCCGACGCAGATAAGCGCCACGACGCGCTTTGATCGGCTGAGGCCAACATCATCTTCTTCCCCAAAAACTAGACTTGCATCATGGTTTCCGGCGGTGATCTTGAAACGGTCGGATATTCCGGTCCGGGCAAGCAACCTGCGCCAGCCGCCGTCATTTTGTTTGTCCATCATACTTCAGTTCATCCCGGTCTGCGCTGCGGGAGCAGCTTTGCGCGGGGTGCCTCCACCTTTGAGGACCTGATCGCGCGGACCGTCCCGCAGGACTTTTCCGCCATCGATCACGATCAGGCGATCAACCAGATCGAGCACTCGTGTGCGATGGGTTGCGACAACCAGGGTTCGCCCGCGACACCATGCGCCGAAGTGTGCGATGAATTGACGCTCGGTCGCCTCGTCCATTGCGGCCGTGGGCTCATCGAGCAGGACCACGGAGGGATTGCGGATGATGAGTCGCGCGAGTAAAAGGGCCTGCTTCTGCCCGCCCGACAGCCCATTACCACCTTCGAGAATGACATGATCGAGCCCCTTGGGCAGGCGGCGGATGAAACCCTCCGCGCCGACCATCGTCAGCGCCGCAAGAATGTCGTCGCCCGAAGCCTGTGGCGCGCCGAGCAGGAGATTTTCTCGGACGGTGCCATGGAACAGACGGGCCGTCTGGGTCAGCATGCCCACGTTGCGCCTGACGTCCGCCGGATCGATATGGGCGAGCGCGACGTCATCGAGCAGGACTTCCCCGGCCGAAGGTTCCAACAAACCGGAAAGCGCCTGGATCAGTGTCGACTTGCCGGCACCGTTGCGGCCGAGCAGGGCGACTTTCTCGCCAGGTGCGATACGTAGCTTGCGTGCTTCGAATGCAATGGGAGAGGTGTCATCACCGTAGCGGAGGACTGCATCGTTGAGCTGGTAATTCCCGTTGATCACGGGTCTGTGAATCCGACTTTCCCGTTCGGGATGGTCGACCGGCAATTTCATGATGGCGTTGAGGCTGTTAATGCCCACGCGGGCTTGTTGAAGGCGGCTCATGATCGAGGTGACGCGTGCCATGGGAGACATCATGCGTGCGCCCAGCATGGACAAACCGACCAGAGTTCCCGTTGTGATATCGCCCGCCATCACGAGCGGAGCGCCAAAGAACACGGTGGATGCGTAGGTCCCACCGCGCACTTTAGCGGACCAGGTCGTCAGATTATTCGTCACTTCCCGCAGCTTCAGCTGCGCCTCGCCGGTCACTGCATTATAGTGATTCCATTGACGCTGGAAGCGTTCTTCGGCCTGCAGCATCTTGATATCTTCAATGCCCTGGATCGTCTCGATCAGCAGGGCATTCCGCAGCGAGGACTCCCGCATCGCCTCTCGCGCATAGGTGCGCAGTTTCCTCTGGGCCAACAGCCCAGGTACGACGAGCAGGATGAAGGCGCCGATCGGGACCAGCACCATAATACCTCCGAGATACCAGAAGATCACAAGGAAGATGAGGAAGAAAGGAATGTCCGCGAGCGCCCCGACCGTGGTCGAGGTCAGCATTTCGCGTACCTGTTCGAGCTCGCGCAATTGGGAGATGAAGGAACCGGTCGAGGTGGGCCGCGCCTGATTGCGAACTCTGAGCGCATGGCCGAAGACCTGATCGGACAGGCGAATGTCAGCGCGCTTGCCCAGCTTGTCGATGATGCTGGTGCGTGCCCGCCGCAACAGGAACCCGAGCGCGATCGCCAGCACCACGCCGCTGAACAGGATGTAGAGCGTCGGAAAAGAGCCGGACGGCACCACCCGGTCGTAAACCTGCATGGAAAACAGAATGCCCGACAGCGTCAGAATATTGGCGATCAGCGACCCCAACAGCACATGACCATAGGGTCGCAGATCCCGGACCACGATCTTACGAAGCCACTGGCTGTCAAAAGGTTCGATATAGGCATCGACCCGGGCGTCCGCAGCCTGGCGAGCGGGCCTCAGAATGAGAACCCGACGCAGGCCATCGAGCATTTCCATGATCGGAAGCGTGGTTTCGAGGCCCTGATCACCGACGAGAACACAATGTGCGCCGCCGCGTTCGTCCAGCGAGCGCACGACGACGATCTGGCAGTCCCGCAATTCCAATACGAGAGGCAAGCGCCAGCTGGATGCCGTCAGGTCGAAGCCGTGAGGATCGTCGAACCGGACTCTTAACCCAAGCCTGCGCGCGACATTGCGGAGCCGTTCCGTCTCGTTCTCATTGACATCCCATTGACCCGAGAGCGTTGCTGCCTGGGTTGACATGGAAAGGCCATAATAGTCGGCCACGACCCGTAGGGCCGAGACCCAGTTCTCGACAGGGATTGAACGCGCAAGCGGTGAGGGCGACGACGTGTCCCCTTGTTTTGGCAATGCGATGGATGCAGACATTTCGGTCATAGAGTTACCCCCCGCACTACGGTGCCGGTCAGCGCGTAAGCATCGCGCAAGGCGCCGCTGTAATAGAGACAATCGACATTGAGGCGGCGCATGTCATGCACCGCATTCACTTCATCGAAGCGTGTCTGGTGATATTCCTGTTGGGCATTGAGCAGGTCCAGCAAAGTCCTGGTTCCCAGCTGGAAATATTGCAGTCGATAGAGCGTGCCGGTTTCTTCCATATCGGCCCGGCGCTTGCCGAGCGTGTTGAAACGCTCGGTCAGGCTGTCGATCTGTTCGCGGTTTTCGGCCAGTGTCCGGTCGGCCTCGAGGCGCGCGGCCTTGAGCGCCGCATCGGCCGATTCCAGCATGTGAAAAGAGGCGCTCTCCCGCGCTTTACGTGCGCCGCCCTGATAAAGGCTGCTTGAAACCGTGATGCCGACGGTCACGTCGTTGCGTTGGGCAAATGGATCGCGCAGATTGGTGTCGATATCTGCGCCCATGGACACGGTAGGGAGGCTGGCGGCGCGGGCGCCGCGATAGGCGGCCTGCGCTTCATCGCGTTTGGCGACCGATTGCATGACCGAAGGAAGCTGGTTCCAATCGGGTTCACGAACCCGACATGTCCGTTCCAGCCAGTCTGGCACTTCGGGAGCAACGTCCAGGCGTCCTTCCCAGCCGACGAGATAGCGCAGATTGCTCTCCCAGCGCTGCACTTCGGCGGTGATCTGCAATATAGTCGCGCGTGCCGCCTCAATGCGCGCTTCCGCCTGGGATCCATCGGAACGAGTACTGGCGCCGCGCCGGACGCGCAACTGCACCAGCCCGTTGATCTCCTCGAGGCTTGTCAATTGTTCCCGGGCGATGGCCAGAAGCGCGCGATAGCGCTGCGCTTCGATGACCGAGAAAGAAGTGTTACGGGAGAGATTGTCGACCGCGAGCAGTAGTTCAGCCCGGCTGACCCGTTCCGCAGCTCTTGCCCTTTCGACTGAACTGCCGACCTTGCCGAAATCGTAGAGCATTTGCGAGGCTGACAGTGTCGCGCGTGGTCGCCAGCTTGTTCCGCCGGTGATCGACATGCTCGGTCCGATGCCAGCGCTGATCTGCGGACGATATCCTGCCTGGGCTTCCTTGATGTCCTGACCGCTTGCCGACAGCGCGGCGATGGCCTGATCAATGGAAGGATACCATTTGACCGCGCTTCGCACGGCCGATTCCAATGTGAGAACTGTTTGCTGCCCCGTCGGTAGAGGCGCTGTATCCTGGGCGTTGACGACGGCGAACCCTGGGAATGACACCAGGGCGGCGCTCATGATTAACGACATCCTGCGGACCATCGGTAAATGAATTGCGGGTTTGTGCCTTGTCACCAGGCGTCCTTGAAACTGCTTGTTTTTGGGAGAAAAGGAGTGCCGGGCGTCGACCCGGCACTCCCAAAGTTTCGGTCAAAAGACCGAGAGCCTAGATGTGGCTGTCGACATCATCCTCGGGGAGCGTGACCGTATCCGCATAGTGGAGCGGATCGTCGCTTCCCGTGTCGGCATCCGGAATGATCGAGGTGTCATGGCCTTGCGGCACACCCAGAGCATCCAGATCGACATCGCCATCATTGCTTTCGAGCAGATAATCGACGTCGCTGCCACCATCGTCATCATGGTGCGTCGGATGGTCGGACTGACCATCGTCGGCGTGGCCGTCGTCGAACTCGATCGAGTCCGCCAACAGCATTGCGACGGGCGGATCATACGGCCCATCGCCATGGCCGATCGAGATATCCAGGGATGCCTCCTCGACCGTCCCATTCGGATGTTCGAGGCGGTAGGCGAATTCATCCACCCCGTTGATATCCCCGAGATCCGAATGCGGCTGGTACGAGTAGCTGCCATCGGAATTAATGGTCAGCGTCCCATGGTCGCCTTCGATCGTTGTACCATTGTCCACCTTGACGAAAGTGCCGGTGCCATCGTCCACCAGGAACTTGGTGTAGGAGGAACCGAGCGTGTCATCCGCCAGCACATTCCCCGTCGCCGGATGGGTGCCGTTGGTGACGAACTCGTCAAGATGGGTGACAGATTGCCCCGCGAACGAGAGGGACAGTGTGCCGCCGAACGTTGGCCGTGTAGGCGTGGTGTACGATGCAGTGACAGTATAGCTGCCTGCACCCAAGTCACTAAGTATCTGATCGATACCCAAGCCACCAATGCCAAGGAGTGCACCACCCGCACCTGTCAGAACTTGATGATAACCATCAGGCCCATCAATTGTCACGGTCAGCTTATCATTGACGGTATCAATACCGCCAGCAACCTGACCAACATCGGGGGAACTGGCAGTGAATTTTATGCTTGCCTGTTCATTTTCCCCAACGGTGAAGGTCCTTGTGACCGTAGCACTGGTACTGCCAAAGCCGCCAGCAACGGAAGCCGTACCGGACCCGCTCGGACCACCAGACTCCACGAGGTAAGCGCTGTCGATAACAGCGTTGCCGCCATTGTCAGTTGCGTTCATCTCGAGAGTTGCCGACTGCGTCAGATCTTCCGACCAGATCAGGCCCTGACCATCACTGTCGATCTGCACATACAGCGTCGCGGTGCCGGTTTGGCCGGAACCATCCTGGACGGTGTAGGTGAACTGGTCGACCTGACCAATGCCCGAACCGCTCGTGTCATTCGGCGTGTAGGTGTAGCTGCCATCGGAATTGATGATGAGGTCACCATAAGCGCCGTGGATGGTTTCACTGCCACCGTCCGGGACCGTGACACCGTTCACTTCCGTTACGGTCGTTCCCGGTGCATCATTGTCGGTGACATTGCCGCTGACGGACTCAGCATCATAGCCACCAACGGTGGTATGATCGAAATAGTCAATCGCAGCCTTGACGTTGACCAAGGTGAGCCCGGTAATGCCAGTGGCCGCACCCATGATGCGATATTCGCCGGCAGGCAGATCATTAAAGGTGATACTTGCCTTTTCCCCGCCAAGATACACCAGGTCGATAAGACCATTCTGACCGATAGAGGTCATGTTGGTCCAATTGCCTGAAGCATCCTTGACCTGGACAAGCGCCTCCGCGCCATTGAACAGGCCCAGCAATGCGTTCGTTGACACTTCAAATGTAGCGTCAGCTGAATGGTTCTCCTGCACTGTGAAACTGACGCGCGGCGCACTGTCAAAGATCGCCTGAGTCAATCCACCAAGGTCGAGAAGAATCAAAGCAGTGTCCGACTTGTCATCATGTCCTGACAGCGCTGGTTCGATGTTCAGCTCAGCACGTGCATAGTCATCCTGAGCGTCGGCGTCGGCATCAGCGTCGGCATCGGCGTCAGCGTCAGCGTCGGCATCCGCATCGGCGTCCGCATCGGCGTCGGCATCAGCGTCAGCGTCAGCGTCGGCATCGGCGTCCGCGTCCGCATCGGCGTCAGCATCCGCATCCGCATCAGCGTCAGCGTCGGCGTCCGCGTCAGCATCGGCGTCGGCATCCGCATCAGCATCCGCATCAGCGTCGGCGTCCGCGTCCGCATCGGCGTCGGCATCCGCATCGGCGTCAGCATCCGCATCAGCATCCGCATCAGCGTCGGCATCCGCATCAGCATCCGCATCGGCGTCGGCATCCGCATCCGCGTCAGCATCGGCGTCGGCATCCGCATCAGCGTCGGCATCGGCATCAGCGTCGGCATCCGCATCAGCGTCGGCATCGGCATCAGCGTCGGCATCCGCATCGGCGTCCGCATCGGCATCAGCGTCGGCATCGGCATCCGCATCCGCATCCGCGTCGGCATCTGCGTCGGCATCCGCATCCGCATCAGCGTCGGCATCCGCATCAGCGTCGGCGTCAGCGTCCGCATCTGCGTCAGCATCCGCATCCGCATCCGCATCAGCGTCGGCATCGGCATCGGCATCAGCGTCGGCATCCGCATCAGCATCCGCATCGGCGTCGGCATCCGCGTCCGCATCCGCGTCAGCGTCGGCGTCCGCATCGGCATCCGCGTCCGCATCCGCGTCAGCATCGGCGTCGGCATCCGCATCGGCATCAGCGTCAGCGTCCGCATCGGCGTCCGCATCGGCGTCAGCGTCGGCATCCGCATCGGCGTCGGCATCAGCATCGGCGTCCGCGTCCGCATCGGCGTCGGCATCCGCATCGGCGTCAGCATCCGCATCCGCATCCGCATCAGCGTCGGCGTCGGCATCCGCATCAGCGTCGGCATCGGCATCAGCGTCGGCATCCGCATCGGCGTCCGCATCGGCATCAGCGTCGGCATCGGCATCCGCATCCGCATCCGCGTCGGCATCTGCGTCGGCATCCGCATCCGCATCAGCGTCGGCATCCGCATCAGCGTCGGCGTCAGCGTCCGCATCTGCGTCAGCATCCGCATCCGCATCCGCATCAGCGTCGGCATCGGCATCGGCATCAGCGTCGGCATCCGCATCAGCATCAGCGTCGGCATCGGCATCGGCATCAGCGTCGGCATCCGCATCAGCATCCGCATCGGCGTCGGCATCGGCGTCAGCGTCAGCGTCAGCGTCCGCATCCGCATCAGCGTCGGCATCGGCATCGGCGTCGGCATCCGCATCGGCGTCGGCATCAGCGTCAGCGTCAGCGTCAGCGTCCGCATCGGCGTCCGCATCGGCGTCGGCATCGGCGTCAGCGTCAGCGTCCGCATCCGCATCAGCGTCGGCATCGGCATCGGCATCGGCATCGGCATCAGCGTCGGCATCGGCATCAGCGTCGGCATCCGCATCAGCGTCGGCATCGGCATCAGCGTCGGCATCCGCATCGGCGTCGGCATCCGCATCGGCGTCGGCATCAGCATCGGCGTCCGCGTCCGCATCGGCGTCGGCATCCGCATCGGCGTCAGCATCCGCATCCGCATCCGCATCAGCGTCGGCGTCGGCATCCGCATCAGCGTCGGCATCGGCATCCGCATCCGCATCCGCGTCGGCATCTGCGTCGGCATCCGCATCCGCATCAGCGTCGGCATCCGCATCAGCGTCGGCGTCAGCGTCCGCATCTGCGTCAGCATCCGCATCCGCATCGGCGTCGGCATCGGCGTCAGCGTCAGCGTCAGCGTCCGCATCCGCATCAGCGTCGGCATCGGCATCGGCATCAGCGTCGGCATCGGCATCAGCGTCGGCATCCGCATCAGCGTCGGCATCGGCATCAGCGTCGGCATCCGCATCGGCGTCGGCATCCGCATCGGCGTCGGCATCAGCATCGGCGTCCGCGTCCGCATCGGCGTCGGCATCCGCATCGGCGTCAGCATCCGCATCCGCATCCGCATCAGCGTCGGCGTCAGCGTCAGCGTCGGCGTCCGCGTCAGCATCGGCGTCGGCATCGGCGTCGGCATCGGCGTCGGCATCAGCGTCAGCATCGGCGTCCGCGTCAGCATCGGCGTCGGCATCCGCATCGGCGTCAGCATCCGCATCCGCATCAGCGTCGGCGTCAGCGTCAGCGTCCGCATCCGCATCTGCATCGGCGTCCGCATCAGCGTCAGCGTCAGCGTCGGCATCGGCGTCCGCGTCAGCATCGGCGTCGGCATCGGCGTCGGCATCAGCGTCCGCGTCCGCATCGGCATCCGCATCGGCGTCAGCATCCGCATCCGCATCCGCATCGGCGTCAGCATCCGCATCCGCATCCGCATCCGCATCAGCGTCGGCATCCGCATCGGCGTCGGCATCCGCATCCGCATCAGCATCAGCGTCGGCATCCGCATCGGCGTCGGCATCCGCATCCGCATCAGCATCAGCGTCGGCATCCGCATCAGCGTCGGCATCCGCATCCGCGTCAGCATCGGCGTCGGCATCAGCGTCAGCGTCCGCATCTGCGTCAGCATCCGCATCAGCGTCGGCATCAGCGTCGGCATCCGCATCGGCATCAGCGTCAGCGTCAGCATCGGCGTCAGCGTCGGCGTCCGCATCGGCGTCGGCATCCGCATCAGCGTCAGCATCGGCGTCCGCGTCCGCATCGGCGTCGGCATCAGCGTCAGCATCGGCGTCAGCATCGGCGTCGCTGTCAGCGTCAGCATCGCTGTCGGGTCGGCTATGGTGATCGTCGTCGCCGGCCAGAGCAATCACACCGCCCAAGGCGGCCAGACCGGCCAATGCGCCCGCAACTGGAAAAACGCTGGCCGCCTCGGTCGATGCGGCGGAACCCAAGATGACATCGAGGGAATTGATCTCGGAGAACTGGAAGTTGCTATATCCAGGACTATGGCGGCCCCACCAAAGATTGCCGTCATCGTCCTCCAGGACGAGTTCGCTCTCGTCGCCATTGGAAGCCTGGACGTAGAAATTCCGGATACGGATTGTTTCGCCCGACTGCAAAGTCAGGATGAGATCCTGGCCTTCCTTTGCGTAGGACTGGACATCCCTTGGATGATAAGGAAGCTCGACAACGCTCGCCTGGTCAAGGGAGATGACGTTGCCAGCCTCTTTGAGGTCCAAAGTAGTGGCAGATCGATCTGCCCTACTTATTATTTTAGTAGCCATGATTGGATATGTTCCTCCATGCTATTTGGTGAAGGATTATTTTTTTATGACTGCGCTCCCTCGACGCAGCACAGGGGGAAGTAAAACCAGGGCGAAGCCGATGGATTTCACTGCCCAAACAAGCCGGTGAATTTCCGGCACATGAAATGGAGGTGGCGAGACGCAGCACCATGGGGGACGCGCTTTTGCGCTGTTTGGTATTGCGCCTCGCCTTCCCTGGGGGCGACCCGAGGGAATCGGAAAGAAGTGCAAGGACGTCAGAGTTCAACGAGGCGTTGAGGCCTGCGTGCAACCATTTCAGCGTCGCTAACGCCGAGGCCATCGGATCAGAGTTATTCATTTGAGGAGTTGCCACGCGGCCCATCCGACCGCGACCCAGAAAGGAATGACGGCGGGGATCATGAACACGACCCACCTGACGATCGGGCTCGGTCCCTCGTCCGCTGGCAGGTGGCAGGTGGACGATGAATTTCTGACAAGTGGCGCCTGAGCCGGAAGAGCCGGTATCGACCAGCACGCGTAGGCGCCATCATTGGATGGCTCCCGCGCGCCGGTGGCAGCGGCTCTATTGTCGATTGTGGAGGATGAATCGTGTGTACGATTCATGTCATAGCACTCGCGGTCCGGAGGATCAGCCACCAGAGGATCGGGCTCAGCGGCACAGCGATGAGGCAACCCTTCGTGAATCTGCGGTCGTCGAGCGCCGGCAGGTCCGCTTCATCCGCCGTCGCGACGGAGCGCTGACTCCATTTCGTTCCTTGGCTGACCCACTCCGTCATGCCGTCAGGATCCGCGTTGAAGTGTCAGATTCAGGCGTGGCAGCGAGTGTCGAACTGCTCGCCCGCAACGCCGGAAACGTAGATACGGATGCTTCCCGATGACCATGATGAGGTGTCCGGACTTGGAGACAATCGCCATGTTGCTCTCGGCTTCGGACAAGGGCCGTGCATCCCCTGTTTGATCGCTGATCGCTCGCGAGGGAAAGGCTGTGTTGATGCCGCGCGAGGGGGGCAATCAGGTCGATGGCGAGTTGCACATGTTCGCCGGCGAGATCCGTACCGCGGCCCGCGAGCAGGCGCTGCGCAATCTTAAGTGTTGCCAGCGCATGCTTGAGCGCCCGCCTGTCCGGCAGATGCTCGCCGTCATCATGTCGGGGGCACGCCGAGAGATCGTCGGATGTCATCATGATGACCAGCCCACGACGCTGGCGTTTGTGAGCAGTTCGTTAAGGCTGCCGCTGAAACCGGTGCTCTCGGCGCCCCATCGCCACCTCCGCGTCAGACCAGGGTCACCATGATGATAGCCCTGCTGCCATTGAGCGCCAGCTTCGAGCGCCAGCTGGCATTGGTCATCATTCTCAATACCTTCGACGATGACGAGCGGGACGAGAGCATTGGCTAACCCCACCAGATGCATGAAGGCGGTGCGATCTTGCACAGACCGTGCTGCACGGGCGACGAAGAGGCGGTCTATCTTCGCGATATCGGGCTTAAGGGCGAGAAGTTGACGGATTGACGCGAATCCGGTGCCGAAATCGTCGATCGCGATCATGCAGCCTAGCGAACGCATTCGGGATGCAAATGTCGTTGCCTCAGAAATGCTGGGGATGGGGGTCGTCTCGGTGATTTCGATGACCAGCCGTTGCGCGACCCGGCGGTTCCGGGCCAGACGCTGCGCAATATCCTGCCACCAGCCATCAAACCTCGTGCTATGCGCGGAGATGTTGACGCCAAGGGTAACGTCTGGCTGCTGCTCAAGCTCGGCGATGACCGCCTTTATGACATAATGGTCGAGAGCGCGGACGAGACCCAGGCGTTCCAGCGCTTCTGGCAGACCACCGGGCGGATGACTCTTCCCATCGGAACTGATCAGACGGATCAGGCATTCGTGGTAGAGGATACCGACCGCCCCACCGACACCGCTCACCGGCTGCCATGCGAGGGCGACCTCACGGCTATCATGCCGAGCCGGCGAAAAGCGAATCGAAGCCTCTATCGAGATGGAGGCATCGGTCGATTCGTCAGCTTCAATCGCGCCGAACAGTTCGGCGGCCGCTTCCATATCTGCGCGATAGTGCTCTTTCCACGCTTCGCCGTGGCCGGGCGCATCGCCGGGAAAACGGATACGCTCAAGTGCGTGCAGGGCGCTGGACGCCGGTGCGCCAGGTTCGTCATGTTTGCCAAGGTCGGCTCCGGCCCACGCCCCTGATACGGAGAGTAGCAAACGTTCGCCAGAGCAATCGAGAGGCACCATTGCGATCGCGGAGCAGAAGGAATGAATCCAATTGTCGCAGGCCTTTGCAAGCGGCTGTTCGCCGAGCAAAGTGTGGTTCCAGAGGAGCACTTCCAGCCGACCGTCAGACTCGGTCGTGACGAGGCCGTCATCGCGGATACTGTCTGCAAAAATCTGGTAAAGTTCGGCAAGTGCCGATCGCGCCACCTCAGCCCCGTAAGCCCGCAGGAGATGCGGGTAGTTGTCGATCCGAAAAATGAAATGAACCGCTACGGAAGCCAAGGACGACGGACGCCGATGCAGGAAGTGAATATTCGCACTCCCGCTCCCTTCATCGTTCCAACCCCCTGGAACCATTTGACACCCCCCGTAACGCAATGGGCGGAACCCACCAACATGCGACGGTCTAGCCAAAAGTGTATCAAATGGCAATGCCCTTCGGCATGGGCATGATTGTTAATTTTTCGAAAAGGTGACTTTTTGACCGAAAAGTTCTGTATGAATTCGCTACATAACGCCAAAATAAGCTCCGAGAGATCCGATTTATCGGTGCAGTGAAAATTCCGGTCTTCTTTGTTTTCTCGCACACCCGCATCACTTTCGTAGCCATATTCATCGTTTTCTGTATTCTCACGATTATCTGAGAAGCCCTCATCCCACATGCGCGAAGCGATCTGTCTTTCTTCGGGGCCCATAGCGCTGGTATATATTGACGTAGTTTTGATATCGGCATGCCCCAACCAGCGCTGCACGAGATTCAACGGCACGTTCGATTGGATCGCGCATATCCCGAAGCTGTGGCGCAAGCCCTTTGGTGTGGCTTGAGCGCCTTTCACACCGGCCTGCTCCATGACCTCCCGAATCCGCCGATAGCCTGTCATGCGCGACCACGGCCACAAACGATCCCCCGAGCGCTGGACTTTGCCTACAAGCAACTTCAGGCTCTGGAGTAACTCATCCGGCAACGGAATGGCGCGAAAGACCTGCTTTCCTCGCTTCTTCAGGCATTCGATGATGGCTTGTCCTGCTTCGAAATCGAGGTTCCTGTCAGTCAGCGCCAAGGCTTCGGAGATGCGGCAACCTGTGGCCGCAATAAAACAGCAGAAGGTTCTGACCCGTTCGGACCGGCTTTTTGTAGCAGCAAGGAAAGCTGCCCTCTCCGACTGCGTAAGATATTTTCTCTGACCCTCGCGGTTATACATCGTCCAGAGCATCTGCTGACATTCCTCCGTTTTTTTCGTGGAGGTGGTCCTAGCGCCAGAATGGCCGTTAAGCTCCTGATTTCGCTGGATTGATACACTTTTGGCTAAAGCGTATCGCGCATGATTTGGCATTGAATTTCTCCTGTTCGATAAAATCACCTTCCTGCCGTGACACAATGCCTGGATCGCCCTAAACGAGGCACTCTTTGCGTTGCGTCGGGCGGCTTGCCCGGTGGTCCGCCTGAAGGACGGAGCGAGATGTTACTATGCCCGGAGACGCATCATTTTGCTGCTGGCGAAAGGTTCGTCAGTCGTAAACGCTTCTCGGTTGATCGCCCGGTTTAGCTAGAGCCCTCGCCAATCATAGATTGCCCCGCCCCCATTAGGTTCAAGCCTGTCGTCTCCGCGCGGGACGCGAAGCGCTTGAGCGGCAGCTTTCAGGGAGCGGCTTCGAAACCTCCAACGACCGCTCTGTCGGCGAGCATCGACGATTAAACCAGCATGTGTTGCTTCAACAGCGTCTCGAGCCAGTCTGTAAACGCCTGTAGTCGAGGCGTGAGATGTTCCCTGTGCGGATAGAGCAGCGTCATCGGCATGGGCTCCGCGCGGTAACCGGGCATGACCTCGATCAGTTCGCCGGCTGCAAGGTGGATCCGCACATCATACGCCGGAATCTGGATCAGCCCCAGACCGGCAAGGCAGCAGGCGATATAGGCCTCCGCGCTGTTCACCGTCACGCGCCCGCGCAGGGGCATGGTACGCAGAATTCCATGTTCGACCCACTCCCAATCCTCAACCCGCCCGCTGGAAGGGGAAGCGTAATTGACGGCCCAGTGGTTTTCGAGCTCGCCCGGCAGGCGGGGCATTCCATGACGTTCCAGATAGTCAGGGCTGGCGACGTTGATGAGCGGCAGTTTGCCGATCGACCGCGCGATCAGACCGGAATCGCTGAGGGGGCCCACACGCACAACACAATCGACGCTGTCCTCCACCAGATTCACTGCGCGATCGGTGACACCCAGATCAATGTCGATCTGCGGATAGAGATCGAGAAAGGCGGGCAATGCCGGGGCGACAATCAGCCGTCCGATCCGTCCCGGAACATCGACACGCAACCTGCCCGACGGCTGCGCTGCGGCATGCCGGAACAGGTTTTCCGTGCTCTCGACCTCCGCGATCACGCTCTGGCAACGCTCGTAGAAGGCGGCGCCATCCTGTGTCGGCGCGACCTTGCGCGTCGTCCGATGGAGCAGTCGCGCGCCTACGCGCCGTTCCAGCTCCTGCACCGCCGCCGACACGGAGGAACGCGGCATGCCAAGCGTATCGGCCGCGCGCGTGAAGTTCGAACATTCGACGACGCGCGTAAAAATGCGGAACAGGTCGATGCGATCCATCCAGGAGTCCTCAATTGTGCGTAATTTCTGACAGGTGATGTCAGAATGGTCGTCTTTATCGTGCAATAGCAGGCGTTATGATCTTTGACGACAGCGACCGACGCGGTGGTCGCACTCCGGCAAAGGAACCCGTTTCATGACCGATCACAGCATTCAGGGAAAAACCGTCATCATCGCCGGCGGGGGCAAGAATCTTGGCGGATTGATTGCCCGCGATCTCGCCGCCCATGGCGCGAAGGCGATCGCCATCCACTTTAACAGCCCCGCATCGAAGGCAGAGGCCGACGAGACGGTGGCAGCGGTCAGGGCCGCGGGCGCCGAAGCTGTCGCGCTTCAGGGCGATCTGACCAGTGCGGGTGCTGTCGAGAAGCTGTTCGCCGATGCGGTCGCCGCCATCGGACGGCCGGATATCGCGATCAACACCGTGGGCAGGGTGCTGAAGAAGCCGATCCTTGAAATCACCGAAGCCGAATATGACGAGATGAGCGCGGTCAACGCCAAGAGCGCCTTCTTCTTCATCAAGGAAGCAGGCCGGCATCTGAACGACAACGGCAAGCTGGTGACACTCGTCACCTCGCTGCTCGGCGCCTATACGCCCTTCTATGCAAGCTATGCCGGGACCAAGGCCCCGGTCGAGCATTTCACGCGCGCCGCCTCGAAGGAGTTCGGCGAACGTGGGATCTCGGTGACGGCGATCGGGCCGGGTCCGATGGACACGCCGTTCTTCTATCCGGCCGAGGGCGAAGATGCGGTCGCCTATCACAAGACCGCCGCCGCTCTGTCGGCGTTCTCAAAAACCGGCCTGACAGACATTGAAGATATCGTACCCTATATCCGCTTCATGGTGTCGGACGGCTGGTGGATGACCGGGCAGACCATTCTCGTGAACGGCGGTTACACCACCAAGTAAGGGCTGAGAGGGCGGTCCGCTACCACGGCAGGCCGCCCTGCTTTTATCGGGCACTCAACCGCAGCCTATTGAACACAAGGCTCATACACCATGCCCGCATCTGACCTGAAGGTCGAAACCCGCATCGGCGTGCGCCGCAAGCCGCGCCGCATCCTCTCCATCATGTCGAACACGGCCGAGTTGAAGGGTTGCCCGGTCGGCTTCTTCGCCGAGGAGATGGTGCGGGCCTTCCTGATGTTCACGGAAGCCGGGCAACGCGTGGATCTCGCTTCTCCCCAAGGCGGCGAGGTGATGTTCGATACCCACAGCGATCCGCGCACGCCGGACGGCGCCCATGCCGACGATCTCATCAGCCTTGGCTCGCCCATCACGCCAAGTTCGGTGCGATGCTGAAGGACACGCTGCCGATCAGCGCGGTGAATGTGGATGATTATGACGCGGTCTGGGTCGCCGGTGGTGGCGGTCCGCTTCTCACCTTCAAGGATGACACCGCGCTGCATGCGTTGATCGCAGCTTTCTATGAGAAAAGCAAGATCGTGACTCTGATCTGCTACGGCTCATCGCTGCTTTTTGTGGACCCGCCTCCATTGTTGCTACGAATCGCCGAAATGTCGGCGGGGAGTTGTCCATCAAGAGAGCATCCTTGACGAGCATCTACCCATGCAGCAGTTTTCAAATCTTACAGTGAGGCTGCGACCTGAATTTAAGTCATAGCGCCCTGAGGTATTCAACGGCGGCAATAGGTGGATCGATGCGGAGAAATGCGGCCCTATCGTAGTAGAAGCGGCGATTCATATTCATCGCTTTCGTCCGCATTGGGGCACCATTCTTCCTAACATATGCTGACGGTCCGGAGACGCTTCCTCTGCGGTCTGATTTATGGCGTGTTTTCCGCTACTTATCGCCATGCCTTTGCGGCGCGCCGAAACAGAGACGCTTTGCGCCCGGGGATAGGGCGCTCTGTGGCGCAATATCTCTGGAGGGCGGGATGGTGGACCCGAGATTTTCCGGGGGATTGGAACGAGCAGCGGGACCGATTGGCCCCGCGCTTTGCGTAAGCGAGTTGCCCCGACTGTCAGCTGAATCCGAACAATGTTTCCTGCTCGCACCAGCCTAGCGGGATGCGGTTTGTCTGCACCAGTCGCTTGCGGCTAAGGTTGGCGGGCTGACGCCCTTCGAGAATGGCCTGAATGATGGATGGCGCGAGATAGCTCGTGCGTAACAGGTCGGCGAGATATTCCCGGCCACAGCCAAGACGGCCTGCTACCTCCAGGAAGCTGCCGCCTTTAAGGCACGAGTGGCAAGAAAACCTGTAAGCCTCAGTAATGGAAGGTCCTGGCCGTCCCGTGGAGCAGCGATCGACTTCTTCCGCGAACTGCGCGACCGCTATCCGGTCGGTGCAACCGTGTCGGATCCGGCAGATCATGACGACCTGATGGCGCTGCTCCGGCGTTACGACATGTGCGGCCTTGATGGCCCAAGCAAGATCGGGGTGGGGGTCGACCGGTTCGAGACCCGGTTGAACATCACCAACGGGGGTAGGAACGTCGGTTTCTGGGCTGTCCGGACGGACGGTAGCGAAACCGATTTCAGCTTCATCCGGGCTGTGAACGAAGCCCCCAAGGGTGCCCTTGATCAACTCGTCGATGCCTGTCGAACAGCCGTTCAGGCCGAGTTGCAGAGCGCGCGCATCACATATTTTGCAATGCACGCAGATCGATCCGGAAGCGTGGTGTGCCCAGTCTCGGGCGACCGCATTTCCGAGCGCGATTGCGGACTGGAATATGCCGGGAGGGGGTTTTCTGAGCTGGTGGGTGATTTCGCCATCGCTCAAGGGTGGCAACCCTGCAACAATTCGGTGAGGACAGCGCCGACGCACGCCGGCGCTGTCCCAGGTTCAGATGTCGACTTCGTTCACTACCGTCTCGATCTCGTCAAAGCTGAGATCGCTACCGCACAGGATCGCCTTCTGACCGGTGAGCTTCTGCCAGCGTCGCACGGCCACATCGACATAGCGCGGGTCCATCTCCACCGCGCGCCCCAGCCGCCCCGTCTGCTCGGCTGCGATGATCGTGGTCCCCGATCCCGAGAAGGCATCAAGGATGATGCCGCCATGGCGAGAGCAGTCCAACATGGCATCGGCCACCATCTTCACCGGCTTGACCGTCGGGTGCATGGCCAGCTCTTCGTCGCGGTCGGCCTTGAGCGAATTGACGCCGGCATAATCCCAGACATTGGTGCGATAGCGGCCATGCTGTCCCAGTTCGAAATTGTTGATGTGCGCTGCGTTGCCCTTTCTGAACACGAAGATCAGCTCATGCTTTGAGCGATAGAAGGTGCCCATGCCGCCATTGTCCTTGTTCCAGACGACAAGGTTGCGCAGGCTGTCATAGACCCGTTCGCCAGCTTCAAGCATCTCGCCCATGTGCCGCCAGTCCATGCACTGATAGTGGATAGAGCCATCGACGCTGTAGGCGGCAAGATTGTCCATCTCGGCAACCAGCTTTTTGCTGAAATTGCCCCTTTCAGCCTTCGGCTGCCGTCCGCCTCATTCCCTGCAACCCCCAAGGAATTTCCCTGCAATATGGTCCAGGGAATTTGCCATTAGAAATGGCTGTTTCCTGCCATTTTCTTCGAGCTCGAGCCGTCATTTTTCTGGCGAAATTTGATTTGGCCGAAAATCAGGGAAATGCAGGGAAGAGACAGGTTCGCTCCAGACTGCGTTCCGCACCACATCCCCCTGAAATCCTTTAGAAGATGCGAAGTCGGTGCTTTTTGCGGCTTGCCTGCTGCGCTGTGCCGCATCGCGGGCGTGGAGCCGTGCGTTTGCGCTGAAAGCCATTCCTTTCCCGATTTGGTGCGGATCTGCGCGATGGCGCTGGAGCCTATGTCCTGCTTGGGCCATCATCAGCGTTTCATTCCGGAAACATTCAGCAACATCGGAGTTAAACGCGGCCTGAGGTCGCGCATCGCGCCTTGAATGGAGGATCAGATGAGGAAACTTGCGATTGGACTGGCGCTGGGCGCCATGCTTCTGCCGTCCGTGGCGACCGCACAACAGCATCCGGGGCAGGGGCATCCGCAAGGAAGCAACCGTCCGCAACAGGCGCGCCCGGATCAGCACAGGCCTCAGCCCTCCAGACCCGGTCAACATTCCTCCCATCAGAACCGCCCCGGACAGGAGCGGCCTCATCAAAGCCGGCCCATGCCGGCACCTTCCCGGCCAGTCCCTTCAAATCCAAACATGCATCAGCAAAAGCCGCGGCCAAATGGAAGCAATTGGCAAAATTTCGGCAATTATGACTACAACCGCCCCGGATCAGGCGACAGGAAATATTTCGCGGATAAATTCTATCGTGAAGGGACGCATTATAAGCCGACCAAGATCACCCGGAACACGCGCATATATCGGGGCAGCAACGGGCGTTATTATTGCCGCCGTTCCGATGGCACCACGGGCTTGATCGCAGGCGTTGCCATTGGCGGCATCCTGGGCAATTTCCTGGGCGATGGCGATTCCGCATTGCTGGCCACCGTCCTTGGTGCGGGCGTGGGCGGAGCGTTGGGCCGCGAGATCGATCGCGGCAATGTCCAGTGCCGCTGATAAGCTAAGGGAGACGCTCCCGCCGGTGCCGGAGGGAGCGTTATCCACGAAAAGAGAGTAGAAGAGGCGGAAGGGGGCGCCCTTGCCACTGGCGCGGGATGATGGCACAAATCCGGGTGGCACGGATGGCGGAAATATCGGATTTCGGGGTGATGATGCGCCAGTCATGCAAGCGGCTGCATGCTTGAAATCTAGCCCCCCGCTTCGCATCTTTTACGGGAGCAGATCGTCAGCGAGTCCGGGAAATCATGCCAGTCGGGAATATCTCGGGCGAGGGCAGGGGCGGTCGCGGATTCATTGACGCATGCCCATGTGACATTGCTGTCCGGCTGTGCATTCTGGGAACGGCAGGCTTCATCGGGCGGCTCACCCATCGGGGAGCGCGAAGGCGTACCGTTCACGCGGCTGTCCGGAAATCGCCTGCGGGAACTGGATCGTTTCCTTTCCATCCTTCTGGATGAGATCGCGCTTCGTCATGGCGGGCCCGACCATGATGGCTCCGCCTTCGCCCGCCAACGCAATACGTCCCGCAAGCTATATGCAGTGGAGAGGATGATCGGCGTGACCTGTCTGTCGGACCTTCGCCTGCGCGCCATCGGGCGGGTGTCCGCCTGCTTGCATCATTGTTCCGGTGCGATCCATTCATCCGGGTTGAGGAATGATCTCCACCTTGCGGCAGGGTCCGATCCTGCCAGCGGTGACATCGGCCATGCCGAGGAGCGGCTCCTGCTTTCCCCGGATTCCATTATTGCCATCTGCCGTTTCTACCGCGATCTTGGCGACAGGCTGATGCACGGCACGCTGCCTGCAAAAGCCCGGCATTGACTTTTTCGGGAATTGAGCCGATATAAAAGCCGCTAACGTCGCCTGCGACGGAATTTGGCCCATTGGGTTCTCCTTCCTTTCTCGCGCTACCAGCTCCGCTCGTGCATTTGCGGGCGGGTAATCTGTTTTCGTGAAAGGAAACATCTCATGCCCATCGGCACCGTTAAATTTTTCAATGCTGACAAAGGCTATGGCTTCATTGCGCCCGAAGATGGCGGCAATGACAGCTTCGTCCATATCTCCGCCGTGGAACGCGCGGGCATGGCGACGCTGCAGAAGGATCAGCGGCTGAGCTACGAGGTCGAAACCGACCGTCGCGGCAAGCAGTCCGCGGTCAATCTCGAGACCGTCTGAGTCCATGTTTCGGGACTTTGGTCCCCGATATCATAATATCGAACATGTTGCCCGGTAGGGGTTCTCCTTTGCCGGATTGCGTTCTCCGCGTTCATGTCTGTACGGCTGACAGGGATGCGGAGGACGTTTCAGAAATCCGCGACCTTCTTGTCGCGGCCGACTTTCGCTCCCTTCCGAGCCCTTGGCCGATGCAGGGTAGGCGACAGGCACATGCCTGGCCTGACTTTTCTGTATCAGGCATAAGAGACCGCGCCCGCGAGGCGCGCCCATTTTTCAAGAATAATTTATGCGCGAATGTTCGCGCAAGGATAACCATGAATTTCAAGACACATTTTACATCCTCTCATCCAGTCAATGTCGCTATAAACCGCAAGCCGTTCCGTCCCAAATGTCCGCCAGTCGCAGGCATTTTGTCGACCCGGGATCTGCGCCGTATCGTAGCGGAAATGCTGGGCTAGAGCGCGCTGCGCTCCAACGGGCGGGGTGCGCGCTCTTAGTTGCTTGTTGCCGTATCGCTTTGGCGGAAAAGCGGTTCCCACTTTTCCGCACGATGCTTTCATAGCGCCGCTCGGCGCCGCTCGGAGACCGCCATGTCTGTTACCAGTGATTTTTATCTGGCCCGCGCTGCCCAATGCGAACGAGAAGCTGGCGAGACCGACCTCATCAACGTGCGCGAACGCTGCCTGCGGGCCGGGGCTGCGTGGCAGGCCATGGCCGACCGGGTCTTGAAAGGCGAAGCGGATCGCATGCAGCATGCGGCGGACAAAGCCGCCCTTCAGGAGCAGTTCGATGGCTAGGCAGTTCGGCAAGCACGCACATATCGCCAAGCTTTCGCCCCAACAGGCGGCAAGGCAGGGAAGCATAACGAAAGCTGCCATCGCAGGGCTGGGCGCTCCGGGCGCGATTGCGTTCCTGAACGGGCATGATGCGCTTCTGGGCGGGCGGCCGCTGGACCTGGCCATCGAAAGCGCCGAGGGGCTGATTGCCGTCGAACGCGCGCTGCTCCATCGCACGGAAGCATGAAGGCGCTCTCCATTGCGGAGAGTCGCCCTGGCTTCTTCCGGTATGAAAAGTCTGGCCGCCGTCAGAATTTGGGCGTTGGCAAATCCTGATCGGCGTCCAGGCGGCGGTCGATTTCTTCACCCAGCAGATCAAGCTGTTCGAATGTCGCGATGATGTTCAGAACGGCGCCGTCCTCCAGCGCCAGCTGAAGCCGATAATTTTCGCCATCCCGCTCGATGGCGAAGTGGGCAAGGGCACCGGTCATGACATTTCCAATATGATAGGATCGCCTGCGCGACCGGAAGATATGCGCGTTACGGAGAGGTCATGTCTCGATGGCGTCCGCCCGGGCAAGCCGCCGTCCCGTCACCAGAGTCTGGCCGATGAACAGGATGATCAGGATGGTTCCTACCGATCCCACGAATATGTCGAACCCTGACCAGCGCCCGAAAAGCCCCGGTCCCGACCCCAGGATCATCATCATGACGGTCAGCGTAATCAATATGATCCTGAGTTCCGTCGGTCCCGCGGAAAGATAGGAGAGCTTGAATTCCCCCAGCACGCGGGCGGACAGATAGGCGTGGATCGACAGCAGGAAATAGCCGGCAAGCGCAACCAGCGCGACATCCATCGTCACGAACGGACTGAGGCCGATGCCAGCCAGGATCAGAAGCGTCGCAAGCCCGTCGCAGCTATGATCGATGAAATATCCGTATGACGGCCGTTCGATATGCCGATAGCGCGCAAGGCTGCCATCCATCGAATCCCCGAACCACTGGACGAAATAGCCCCCAATGGCGAGCAGCAGCCAGGCGGCCGCGAAATTGCTCGCGACATATCCGGCAAAAATCATGACGGCGCCAACCATGCCCGTCGCGGTCAGGCGATCGGGCGTGACCCATGACGGCATGTGACTGCACAGCCAGTTGAGCAGGCGTCGTTCGTTCGCGGCAAGCCAGTTCTGCTGAATCCTTGAAAGCGATTTGACCGGTTGGGGCTGGATTGTCATGATCCTTCCTGTGGTTGTTGGGCGGGCAATATACGAACCTGTCGCGGCGGACATGGATCGTTTTCAAACGCCCTCTTGCCGATGGCTGGGGCGAAAAATGCGCCAGCTCAAAAAAACGAATAGGATGATTGCCGCTGCGACAGTGGCCTGAAAAGAGAGATCATCCATTTTCATGCCCAACTCCCATTTTGCGGGAGCACATAGGTCTCTCTGTCGGATCATGCGAAACGGGAACCCGATGCGTTTCCCCCTATCATCGGGATGCGCCCCTGGACAGGGTTTTCGGATATGCGGGTCTTTTAGCGCGACGATGACGACTATGTGTGCTATACGGTTTCCATTGCGCGAACCTTGCTGCAAGCATTCGCCGTGACTGAGAGACCATTGTGCTCCCGCTTGCCGAGCCAGGAGCATTTCATGGAAGATCTGAACTATCTGTTGCAACGCGAGCAGGAAGAACTGCTGCGTTCCCAGACCGCTCCCGGTCCAGCGGCGCGCGCCGCCCATCAGGGGCTTGCCGAAGGATATGCGCGCCGGATCCGCGATCATCGCCATCCCTATCGAACGAAAAGAGCCGATGGCAGCATGTCGTTCAATCCCTATCCCTTCGGCGCCGAAAGCGCCGTGGCATGAGCCGGGCCGTCAATGTGCAGGAAACGCCCGAGAAGATCGAGGCGCTCTGCGTGAAACATGCTTTCCGGCTGTCGACGGTGGAGCCGCTCATTTCTGGCGGTTCGAGGGTCGTGTTGCTTGACCCCAGGGATGCCGAGGCATTTCGCGTCTTGATGAAGACGAAACTGATCGATGGCACGGTGACGCGATCCTCTTCCCACATCGCGCGGCAATTGCCGCCTTCGACCCGTTGGAGATGAGGCGTGGAAAAACATAATGCCCTTAAACGGCGTCGAACGGAGGAGTTGAGCGAGGCGCTTCTTGTGAACTGCCCTCACAAAAGGGGGCAGCATGAAGAGCAGGCCCGCGCCTATGCGAAGATCATTGATGCGGTGAGCCGGAAGAAACGAGAATTGTCGATGTCCCAGCGATCCTGAAGCGGGCCGGTGCAAAGCTGACTTGCGGGGCGATCAAGGAAAACTCGTTTAGGATGCACCGGCGGCGGCGTTACGGATGGGGAAACCCACAAGTGGACGCCGCAGGATATGAGCGAAGACACGATACCCCCGCATGATGACGGTCAATATTGGAATATTGACGGGCTGGTCCGCGATCTGGCGGCGGCGCGGGCGCGCTGGCGACAGGAACAGCGGCATCATACCGAATATGGCGGCGCGGGCTTCCCCTCGCGCGGCGATATTTCCAAGATCATGATGTCGCTGTGCGGCGCGCTCTTTCCCCTGCGGCTGGGGCCGAGCTTCGTGCGGATCGACAATGAGGATGCGTTCGTCGCC
This sequence comes from Sphingobium baderi, assembly GCF_001456115.1. Classification (NCBI taxonomy): domain Bacteria; kingdom Pseudomonadati; phylum Pseudomonadota; class Alphaproteobacteria; order Sphingomonadales; family Sphingobiaceae; genus Sphingobium; species Sphingobium wenxiniae. The sequence continues at coordinate 2,138,822 of NZ_CP013264.1, forward strand.
GAAACGCTTCAGACATCGCTCAGCAGACTTTATGGGCAGATCCGGCTGGAACTTTATTATGTCTATCCGGATGGCTCGGCAGCGCAGGTGGATGCAGAGGCCGCGCGCATCATCAGCGCCTTTGCAAGCCGTCTGCCCGAACTGCGCGTGCTGCTCGACACCGATGTCGAGGCCGCCTTTGCCGGCGATCCGGCGGCGCGCAGCGTGGACGAGGTGCTGATCTGCTACCCCTCCATCCTCGCGATCATCCATCACCGGCTGGCGCATGAACTACATGGGCTGGGCGCGCCGCTGGTGGCGCGGATCATATCGGAAGTCGCCCATTCCAAGACCGGCATAGACATTCATCCCGGCGCGACCATCGGCCATCATTTCTTCATCGACCATGGGACCGGCGTGGTGGTCGGCGAAACCGCGATCATCGGCAATCATGTGCGACTCTATCAGGGCGTGACGCTGGGCGCGCGGAGCTTCACTGTCGACGAACAGGGCGTGCTGGAAAAGGCCCAGCCGCGCCATCCGGTGATCGAGGACGATGTGGTGATCTATGCTGGCGCGACCGTTCTGGGCCGGATCATCATCGGCAGCGGATCGGTGATCGGGGGCAATGTCTGGCTGACCCAAAGCGTCCCGGCAGGCAGCAATGTGCAGCAGGCCAAGGCGGAAAATCAGATCACCAGCCGGATCGACGACATGCCTTCCCATCGGGTTCGGCGGATTATTCCTTCCAGTGAAGGGGAGAGTCGGGGACTGGCTGGCTAAGGAGGCGGACAGTGTTTTTTAGGAAATCCTGTCTAGGAAGGCCGTTCCTCTCGCACTGGGAAATTTCGGATTGGCCTTTTCTGCTCCCTTGATTTCGCCGGATGTTTCCGATGCCGATGCCCCGGCGCGTGCACCTGCGTTTTCGCGGCCTGCATTGCCGCTGCTTGCGCTACCCGCGCTTTTGCTCGCCCTTGCGCTGCTGATGCTGGCTCAGGCCGGATATACGGGGGAGGACGACGCGCATTATCTTTTCGCGGCGGACGCCTGGCGGTCCGGCCAGTGGTTCCTGGGCGTCAATCACTGGCATTTGCGGCATCCCCATGTGCTGGCGATCGCCGCGTCCTTCGCGCTGTTCGGGCGCAATGAAGGGGCCATGATATTGCCCACGGTCGTGGCTTTCCTGGGCGTCATCACGCTCACGGTCTGGCTGGTCCGCCGTGTGGCGGATGACTGGACGGCGGTGTTCGCCGGGCTGCTGGTCGCGGCCACACCCGCTTTCGTCCTCTATGCGAAGATTCCCTATCCGGACGTTGGCGAGCTTTTCTATGGCGTCCTGTCCTTCGCCCTGCTGTGGAAGGGGCTGGAAACGTCCCGCTATCGCTGGTTCGTCCTGTCCGGTCTCGCCATGGCCTTTGCCTGGCTGATCCGACCAAGCTGCGCCCCCTTTATCCTGCTCTATGGCCTGCTGTTCCTGAACGGCTACCGCGTGCCGCGTTCGCGTTATCTGGCAATGGGCATCGGGTTCGCGCCGCCGATATTGGCGGAGTGGCTTTATTATTACCTCCGCGCGGGCGACCCCTTCTACCGTTTCGCCGTGGATATGCACAGTCTGGAGATACCGACCGCGCATATGATGGGCGGCGTGGCGCATGGGCTTCGGCCTCCCTTCAACGCCGAACTGATGGCGAAATGGGTGCCCAACAGCATGGTCGACGTGCACTGGCTGGTGAACCCCTATATCGATTTTCTGACCAGCCCGAGTTTCGGACTGCTCTACAGCGCCGCGATCATCGCGGCCTTTCTGCTGCTGCGCGACCGGCGGTTGCAGCCGGAGATCCGGCAATTCGCATGGATCATGATCGCGCTGGCGTTGCTCTGGATTTTCGTCACTATCTATGTGCTCAACCTGCGCCCGCAGCCCCGTTATTTCCTGCCCGCGACATGGTGCGCCTGCATCCTGGCGGCGATGGGATTGCGGCATGTTCTTCGGGAAAAAGGACGGCTTCCCGCCTTCGCCTTGTTGGCGATCCTCATCGTCAGCGACGCCGCGCTGGTCAGCGCCCGGAAAGACCCGATGGAGGCGGAACGGCAATTGGCGGCCTTCGCCGCAAGCCGCGATGGCCCGATGACGAGCGACCTTGGCAAGGCGCGGTTTTTCCTGGAGCAGCGGGGCATGGCGGGCCGCGTGACGATCATCGGCGAAGGCCGCCGACCGCCAGCTGGCCTTTTCCTGACATCGAGCGATCAAGTCGAAAGCTGGTCGGAGAAGGGGGTTTCGGGCTTCAAGCCGGCGCCGGCGCGTCCTTCATGGCTGGACCGGCTCTGGGCAGTCGTCGTTCCGCAGAAGGTCTATGCCAAATTGCGTCCCCGGCGCGACCTTATGCTGGCCGAAGTGCCGGACGTCAGCTCAGCGCCTCGATCGTCGCCCACAGGCTGAGGCAGAGGCCGATCAGCACCGCGATCTTGCGGCGGGGTCCGCGGATATGCACCTCGCCCGCGCCAAATTCATAGCCGCACTGGACGCACGCCCTGCTGGCGGGAGACGCGGCTGTTCCGCAGAGCCTGCAATGTCCGGCGTTGGTCATGGCTTCCTTTTGTCCGTGCGCGCCTGAAGTTTTCGGCATGGAAATGTTGCGCGGAAATCTAGCGAGCGATGGTGAAGAGCCGGTAAACGGGCGGCAGCCGTTTCGTTTCGGTGCCGCTCTGGGAAAACGACCGCCATCTGGTATAGCAAAGCCTTGAGAAAGGATGGCCCATGCAGACCTATGTCCCGCCTATTGACGATTATCGCTTCCTGATGACGCAGGTGCTGGATTTCGACCGGGCGATGGCGGACATCGGCATGGAGGTCGATGGCGATCTCGCCGCGACGATTTTGGAGGAAGCGGGGCGCATGTGCGCGCAAAGGCTCCAGCCGCTCAACCGCACGGGCGACGAGGAGGGCAGCCGCCTGATCGACGGCGCGGTGCAACTGCCGCAAGGCTTTGCGGATGCCTATCGCGAATTTGCCGAGGCGGGCTGGGCTTCGCTTTCATCCGACCCGGAACATGGCGGGCAGGGGCTGCCGTTCGTCCTGCAACTCTGGCTGGACGAGATGCTGTCGGCGACCAACCTGTCCTTTGGCCTTATCCCCGGCCTGACGCGCGGCGCGTGCGAGGCGATCAAGGCCCATGCGAGCGATCCACTGAAGGCCGTCTACCTGCCGCCCATGGTGCGTGGTGAGTGGACCGGCGCCATGGCGCTGACGGAAAGCGGCGCTGGCACCGACCTTGCCTTGCTCAAGACCAAGGCGACGCCAAAGGACGGCGACAACTATGCAGTGAGCGGGACCAAGATATTCATCTCATCGGGCGATCACGATATTGGCGGCAATATCGTCCATCTGGTGCTTGCCCGCCTGCCCGATGCGCCAGCAGGGGTGAGGGGGATCAGCCTGTTCCTCGTCCCCAAATTCCTCCCCGACGCGTCCGGCGCCTTCACCGTCCGCAACGCGATGTCGGTCGGTGCGCTGGAAAGGAAGATGGGCATCCACGCGCAGCCCACTTGCGTCATGAACTATGATGGCGCGACCGGATGGCTGGTGGGCGAGCCGCACAAGGGACTTGCCGCCATGTTCACGATGATGAATGCGGAGCGGTTGATGGTCGGCATTCAGGGGCTGGGCATTGCGGGTGGCGCTTATCAGCAGGCCGCCGCTTATGCCCGCGAGCGCCTGCAGGGCCGTAGCGCGGATGGGACGCGCGGGCCGGTGCCGATCATCGAACATGCCGACGTGCGGCGGATGCTGCTCAGTGTACGCGCCTTTGTCGAAGCGGGTCGGGCGCTTGCGGGCTGGACCGCGCTGCAACTGGATCGCGCCCACCGTCACCCGGACGCGGCGGAGCGGGGGAAGGCGGATGCCTTTGTCGCGCTGCTTACGCCGGTCGTGAAGGCGGCCTTTACCGACTTTGGCTTCGAAAGCGCGGTGCAGGCGCAGCAGGTATTCGGCGGCCATGGCTACATCCGCGAATGGGGCATGGAACAATATGTCCGCGACGCCCGCATCGCCCAGATTTACGAAGGCACCAACGGCGTGCAGGCCATGGACCTGGTGGGCCGCAAGCTGGCGCTGGAGGGCGGCGCGGTGGCGCAGGGCTTCTTCGATCTGATCGCCGCCGATCTGGAAGGGCAGGGCGCGCCTATCGCCGCAGCCACGCGGGACGCCCTGCAATTGCTGCGCGACGCCACCGCTGCCTTGCGCGGAGCCGATGCGGATGCGCTGGGCGCGGCGGCGGTCGATTATCTGCGACTCTTCGCGCTTGTTGCGATGGGCTGGATGTGGGCGCGCATGGCCGACGCCGCGACGAAGGGGGGCACGCCGCTCCACAGCGCCAAGATCGCCGTGGCCGACTTCTTCGCCGGGCGCATGTTGCCGCAGGTGAAGGGGCTGGCCGCCGCGCTATCCGCAGGCGCGCAGTCGATCATGGCCTTGCCCGACGACGCCTTCTGAACATTGAACGAAACTTGTTGCAGGCGCGTCGCGATATGCCTATATCGCGCTTGCTTCCTTACATCGTCAAACATGTCGGGGTCGCGGGCGGGAACGCTCGCGGCGTGGAAGCCGCACATATTGTTTTTGGAGACTCCATGGCGGACATCGCCGAACTGACAGCATTGATCGAACCGGAGGTGAAGGCCCTCGGCTTCGACCTCGTGCGAATCAGGCTGTTCGGCTCCGGGGACGAACATACGCTTCAGATCATGGCCGAACGGCCCGAAACGAAGCAGTTGGTCATCGAGGATTGCGCCGCCCTTTCCCGCCGCCTGTCGGATGTGCTGGACGAAGCCGACCCGATCGAGGAGGCCTATCGCCTGGAAGTCAGCTCGCCGGGCATCGATCGCCCGCTGACCCGCCTGCACGATTTCCTCGAATGGACCGGGCATGAAGCGAAGATATCGGCGACCGAAACCGTCGCGGGACGCAAGAGCTTTCGTGGCCTGCTCCAGGGCATTGAAGGCGATAATATCCAGTTCAAGGACGCAAAAGCGGGAGAGGTTTCTATCCCCTTTGCGCTGGTGGGCGACGCGAAGCTGCTGCTGACCGACGCGCTCCTTTCTGCTACCATGCCGCTCTCCTCCGATGGGGCGGACGAGTTCGAAACCGAAGAGTAAAGGTTCACTAGCCATGGCCAACGCCATTTCCGCCAACAAGGCCGAACTGCTCGCCATCGCGAACAGCGTCGCTTCCGAAAAGATGATCGACAAGGCGATCGTCATCGAAGCGATGGAGGACGCGATTCAGCGTGCCGCCCGTGCCCGTTACGGCGCTGAAAACGACATTCGCGCAAAGCTGGACCCGGAAAGCGGCGACCTGCGCCTGTGGCGTGTCGTCGAAGTGGTCGAAGCGGTGGACGATTATTTCAAGCAGGTCGACCTCAAGCAGGCGCAGAAGCTGAAGAAGGACGCCGTGATCGGCGACTTCATCGTCGATCCGCTGCCCCCGATCGACCTAGGCCGCATCGACGCGCAGTCCGCCAAGCAGGTGATCTTCCAGAAGGTCCGCGACGCCGAGCGCGAGCGTCAGCATGAGGAATTCAAGGACCGCGTGGGTGAGATCATCACCGGCGTCGTCAAGTCCGTCGAGTTCGGCCATGTCGTCGTGAACCTGGGCCGCGCCGAGGGTGTCATCCGCCGCGATCAGCAGATACCGCGCGAAGTCGTCCGCGTCGGCGACCGTATCCGCTCGGTAATCCTGAACGTGCGCCGGGAAAATCGCGGGCCGCAGATTTTCCTCAGCCGCGCCCACCCCGAGTTCATGAAGAAGCTGTTCGCGCAGGAAGTGCCCGAAATCTATGACGGCGTGATCGAGATCAAGGCCGCCGCCCGCGATCCGGGCAGTCGCGCCAAGATCGGCGTCATCAGCCGCGATTCGAGCATCGACCCGGTCGGCGCCTGCGTCGGCATGAAGGGCAGCCGCGTGCAGGCCGTCGTGCAGGAAATGCAGGGCGAGAAGATCGATATCATCCCGTGGAGCGAGGACACCGCGACCTTCGTCGTCAACGCGCTCCAGCCCGCGCAGGTCGCCCGCGTCGTCATCGACGAGGAAGAAGAACGCATCGAAGTCGTTGTCCCCGACGATCAGTTGTCGCTCGCCATCGGCCGCCGCGGCCAGAATGTCCGCCTTGCCAGCCAGTTGACCGGCAAGGCCATCGACATCATGACCGAGGCTGACGCGTCCGAAAAGCGGCAGAAGGAATTCGTCACCCGCTCCGAACTGTTCCAGAACGAACTGGACGTGGACGAGACGCTTTCGCAGCTTCTGGTAGCCGAAGGCTTCGGCGAACTGGAAGAAGTGGCCTATGTCGGCGTTGACGAACTGGCCGCGATCGAAGGGTTCGACGAGGATCTCGCCGCAGAACTTCAAAGCCGAGCGCAGGAGGCGCTTGACCGCCGCGAGGCAGCAGCTCGTGAGGAACGTCGCGCTCTGGGCGTCGAGGACGCGCTGGCCGAAATGCCGCACCTGACCGAAGCCATGCTGGTGACGCTGGGCAAGGCGGGCATCAAGACGCTTGACGATCTGGCCGATCTCGCCACCGACGAGCTGATCGCCAAGAAGCGCATCGACCAGCGCCGCCGCCGGAGCGAAACGTCGGAGGACAAGGGCGGCATCCTGGCCGAATATGGCCTCTCCGAAGAGCAGGGTAATGAGACCATCATGGCCGCCCGCGCCCACTGGTTCGAGGGTGAGGAAGCGTAAAGCCTGATGCCCTTTGTCGATATCCGTCTGGCGGGAAACGCCACCCATGAACAGAAAGCCGCCATCGTGGCTGACGTGACCCGGTCGCTCGTGGAGCGGCTGGGCAAGTCGCCTGCGGCTGTTCAGGTGGTGATTTCCGAAGTCCCGACGGAAAATTATGGGGCCGGCGGTCAATTGATCGCCGACCGCGCGGCCGCGGCGCAAGCTGGCGGGCCGTCAATCGGGGAGGACGCCCATGTCGCGGTCACTTCCCGATGAGAGGCTAAGCGCCCCTATCGTTGTTCGAGAAATGCGCTCCTGCGAAGGCGGGGGGGCAGTCCTGCCGTCCCATGTCCATGCGGAGGCGCGGGCATGACCGAACGCAAATGCATATTGTCGGGCGATCGTGCCGACCCGGACATGCTGGTTCGGCTGGCTCTTGGCCCCAATGGCGAAGTGCTGCCCGACATCCGCGCGAAGGCGCCGGGACGGGGGGCATGGATCGGTGTTTCGCGGAACGATCTTGAAACCGCGCTGGCCAAGGGTAAGCTGCGGGGCGCGCTCGCCCGCGCGTTCAAGACCGGCGAATTGCAGATTCCGGACAATCTGCCCGACCTCATCGAAACCGGGCTTCGCAAGGCGCTGCTCGACAGGCTGGGGCTGGAAGCGAAAGCGTCCATGCTGCTCACCGGCTCTGAAAAGATCGACGTTGCGGCGCGTCAGGGCAAGGTGACGCTGTTGCTTCATGCCGCCGACGCGGCGGCGGATGGCAACCGAAAACTGGACCAGGCGCTGCGTGTCGGGCAGGAAGCGGAAGGCACCGATCTTTCGGGCATCGTCTTGCCTGTGGACCGCAGCGCCCTATCTATGGCAATGGGGCGGGACAATGTCGTCCATATTGCGGTGACCGACTCGCGAGCCGCGTCGCGTCTGCGTGCGGCTCTTGGCCGCTTGGAAAGCTATCTGGGTTGCGCTACCGGGGCGCCGGTGCATGGGGAGCAGGACTCCGCCGATGCGCTGGGCGCCTGAGGAGCATGGAATAAAGGCGCCGGCGGGCCTCTCCGGCCGGATTGGAAGTGAAGGGTTAAGTTCAGTCGTATGAGTGACAGCAAGGAAGACAAACCGGTTCTGGGCCGCAAGCCGCTGGGGATCAAGCGCACGGTCGAGTCCGGTCAGGTGCAGCAGCAGTTCAGCCATGGCCGCAAGAATACGGTCGTGGTTGAGGTGAAGCGGCGCCGCGTCCTGGGCAAGCCGGGCGAAAGCGCCGGCGGCGCCGCGCCTGCGCCTCAGCCCGATCCGACGCCCGCGCCCAGCCCTGCCGCACCCGCGCCGCAGCAGCGGGCGCCGCAACCTGCCGCGCCCGCCCGTCAGGCGCCGCCGCAGAATCTGATGTCGCGTCAGGAATTGCAGGCCAAGCTTCTGCGCGAGGCGGAAGAAGCCCGCATGACCGCTCTGGAAGAAGCGCGCCGCCGCGAGGATGCTCAGCGCCAGGCCGCGAGCGAGGAGGAACGCCGCCGCGCGGAAGAAAACCGTGCCGCCGCCGAGCCTGCCGAGGTCGCCCCGACCGAGCGCGCCGACGAAGAAACGAAGGCCTCGCAGGAAGCCGCGCAAGCAACGCCTGAAGTCGCGCCCGCCGCTGAAGAGCCTGCTGCTCCCGCCCCGGCTCCTGCCGCAGCAAGCGAACGCGTGGTTTCCGCGCCGCCGCCGCCGCGCCGCTTTACCCCGGTCACGCCGGCCAAGCGCCCCGAACCGGCCAAACCCGATCGGGCCAAGCGCGGCGACGACAATCGTCGCCAGTCCGGCAAGCTCACCGTCACCCGCGCCCTGTCGGACGACGATAGCGCCCGTGCCCGCTCGCTCGCCGCTTTGAAGCGCGCACGCGAAAAGGAACGCCGCGCGCATTATCAGGGCGGCAGCCAGCCCCGTGAAAAGCAGGTGCGCGACGTCGTGGTGCCCGAAAGCATCACGGTGCAGGAACTCGCCAACCGCATGGCCGAAAAGGGCGCGGACCTGGTGAAGGCCCTGTTCAAGATGGGCACCGCCGTCACGCTCAACCAGCCAATCGATCAGGATACGGCGGAACTGTTGGTCGAGGAATTCGGCCACCGCATCCAGCGCGTTTCCGAATCCGACATCGAAATCGGCATGGAAGGCGAGATGGATGCGCCCGAAACGCTGAAGCCCCGTCCTCCCGTGGTCACGATCATGGGCCATGTCGATCACGGCAAGACCAGCCTGCTCGACGCGCTGCGCGGCACCGATGTGGTGGCGGGCGAAAGCGGCGGCATCACCCAGCATATCGGCGCCTATCAGGTGAAGACCAAGGGCGGTGACACGATCACCTTCCTCGATACGCCGGGTCACGAGGCTTTCTCGGAAATGCGCGCGCGCGGCGCCAACGTCACCGACATCGTCATCCTGGTGGTGGCGGCGGACGACGGGCTGATGCCGCAGACGATCGAGGCGATCAACCACACCAAGGCCGCCGGCGTCCCGATGATCGTCGCGATCAACAAGGTCGACAAGCCCGAAGCCAATCCCCAGCGCGTGCGCGAGCGCCTGCTGGAGCATGAAGTGGTAGTCGAGGATATGGGCGGTGAAGTGCAGGACGTCGAAGTGTCCGCGCTCAAGAAGATCGGCCTTGACCAGCTGATCGAGAAGATCCTGCTCCAGGCCGAGTTGATGGAACTGACCGCCAACCCGGATCGCGCAGCCGAAGGCAATGTGATCGAGGCGCAGCTCGACAAGGGGCGCGGCGCGGTCGCGACCGTCCTGGTCCGTCGCGGCACGCTCAAGGTCGGCGACACTTTCGTCATCGGCGCGGAAAGCGGCAAGGTGCGCGCTCTGGTCAACGACAAGGGGCAGCAGGTGAAGGTCGCTGGTCCGTCGACTCCGGTCGAGGTGCTGGGCCTGTCGGGCGTTCCGCTCGCGGGCGATCAGCTGACCGTCGTGGAAAACGAAGCCCGCGCCCGCGAAGTCGCCGCCTATCGTCAGGAACAGGCGACGCGCAAGCGGACCACTGCGGCTCCGACCAGCTTTGAACATATGTTCTCGGCGCTCAACACGACCGTCATCGAATATCCGGTGGTGGTGAAGGGCGACGTGCAGGGGTCCGTCGAAGCGATCGTCACGTCGCTCAATCGCATTTCGACCGACGAGATCAAGGTCCGCATCCTCCATTCGGGTGTTGGCGCGATCACTGAGAGCGACGTCACGCTGGCCGCGGCCAGCCGCGCGCCGCTGATCGGCTTCAACGTGCGTCCCAATGCGAAGGCGCGCCAGCTTGCCGAACGTGAGAAGGTGTCGCTGCGCTATTATGACGTGATCTACGATCTGCTGGAGGAAGTGCGCGGCGAAATGGCCGGGCAGCTTGCGCCGGAACGCATCGAAACGATCGTCGGCCGCGCCGAGGTGCTTCAGGTATTCCCGGCCGGAAAGAAGGACAAGGCAGCCGGTCTGCTCGTGCTCGACGGCATCATCCGCAAGGGGCTGTCCGCGCGTCTCACCCGCGACGATGTCATCGTTTCGCGCACGCACATCGCTTCGCTCCGCCGCTTCAAGGACGATGTCTCCGAAGTCCGCGCGGGCATGGAATGCGGCGCTGTCCTGCAGGACACGAACGACATCAAGCCCGGCGACACGCTGGAGCTGTTCGAGGTCGAGGAACGCGCGCGCACCTTGTAAAACGGGCAATGCGTCATCCCAGCCGACGCTGGGATGACGCGCCGTTTACGATGTGCGCCGTGGCCTGATGCGCCGGCTCGCGCCGGGGTGATGAGGATTTGCTATGGCTCAACAACCCGAAGGCCCTTCCGTCCGCCTGCTTCGCGTGGGTGAACAGGTGCGTCATATCCTGTCCGAAATCCTGACGCGCGGCGATGTGCATGACGATGTGCTGAACAATCATGTCGTCAGCGTCACCGAAGTCCGCATGTCCCCCGACCTGCGCCATGCGACGGTGTTCGTGAAACCCCTGCTGGGACAGGATGAGGAAGCGGTGCTGAAGGCGCTGCGGACCAACACCGCCTATCTCCAGCGGGAAGTCGCGCACCGCATCCGCCTCAAATATGCGGCTAAGCTCAAATTCCTCGCGGACGAAAGTTTCGACGAGGGCAGCCATATCGACCGCCTGCTGCGTGACCCAAAAGTCGTCCAAGATCTGGAAAAACCTCAGGAAGATTGAGCCGCAAGGCCAGTTGCTGCCCCGCCCTGATCTCAAAATCGCTGCCTATTTCGGACGGATCGGCTTAAGCTGTTTCTTCCAGATCGTTTGGCTGGCGATTGGGCATAATATTTCAGGGAATGGACGGAAAATGGCGCATCCCGCGAGACATATGCGACGATTGGCGGGAATGTTCCTGCTTCTGGGGCTTTCCACCTCCATGATGGTGGGCCTGCCTGATGCAGCGATGGCGAAGGAGTCGGCGATTCATTCCGCCGTCACCGCCGATCCCCCGCCGGATACCGCCTTTCCAGCAGGCATGAGCGCCTTTGTCATCCCGGCTGGCGAGGGAGCGATGAACGCGATCATGTATACCGCCGCGGGGGCGGGGTTGCATCCGACCCTGCTCCTGCTGCACGGCTTCCCCGGCAATGAGCAGAACCTTGACCTCGCGCAAGCCGCCCGACGCGCTGGATGGAATGTGCTGACCCTGCATTATCGCGGTTCATGGGGGAGCCCCGGCACTTTCTCCTTCACCCATGCGGCGGAGGATGCCCGCACGGCGCTCGATTTTCTGCGCCAGCCCGGCGTCGTGGCCCGTTACCGGATCGACGCCGGCGCGATCGTGCTGGCCGGACACAGCATGGGTGGCTTCATGGCGGCAGATGCAGCGGCTGACGATCGGGCGGTTGCGGGCCTTTTCCTTATCGACCCGTGGAACCCGGCCGAAACGGCGGCATCGCTCTCCACGGCGCAGGGCGAAGCGGCATGGAAAGCGGAGGTGACGGGCGATCTGGCGCCGCTGCACGGCGCGACCTATGACACCCTCACCGAGGAACTCAAAGCCCATGCAAGCCGCCTCGACCTTGGTCAGCGCCTTGTCGCACTGGGCCAGCGTTCGCTGACGATCATCGGCGCGGAACGGGGCCTTGGCGCTACCGCGCGCAAAGTCGCCGCCGATGCCCAATCCGCCAATCCTTCATCCCGCCTGATGGTCTGGCCGACGGATCATGGCTTTTCCGATAAACGGATCGCGCTGGCCGATGCGCTGGTCCGCTTTCTGGCGGGCGTCACGCCGCCGCTGCGCTGAAGAGAGATTTGTAGCAAAGTGTCGCATTCCGTTGAACGACGGGATGCCACCACTTACCTCCTTTTCAACAGGGGCTCTGAAACAAGATTGGAGCCGGAAAATGAAGAACATTGCTCAATTGGCCCGTTTCGCTGTCGCGGCGGCGGTGCTGACGCTTGCGGGAACGGCCATGGCGGCGACGGGATCGGACCGTCCGCTGGGACGCGAAGCCAGCATCCCCTTCGTCAATCATGGCGGCATATCCAACTGGCGCGCCGACGGCGATGAGGGCTTGTATATTCAGGACCAGCATCGCAACTGGTATCGCGCCAGCCTGATGGGAGCGTGCACGGACCTGCCCTATGCCGAAGCGGTGGGATTCCGCACATGGGGCGGAGACAGGCTCGACCGCTTTTCCGCGATCCAGGTCGGCGGTCAGCGTTGTCCGATCGAGAGCCTGGTCACCAGCGCCCCACCGCCAGCCAAGGCGCATAAGGGCTGACAGAGGCATCCGCGCAAGATACAGGCGCGCGGATGCATGGCTGGATCATCCTCGACAAACCCTTGGGACTAGGCTCGACGCAGGCGGTGGGGGCGGTCAAGCGTGCCTTGCGCCAAAGCGGCGCGGGGAAAGTGAAGGTAGGCCATGGCGGCACGCTCGATCCCCTTGCGACGGGCGTGCTGCCGGTCGCCATAGGGGAAGCGACCAAACTTGCGGGGCGGATGCTCGATAGCGACAAGATTTACGATTTCACCATCGACTTTGGCGCGCAGACCGACACGCTCGATCTGGAAGGGGAGGTGATCGCGACCAGCAGCATCCGCCCCACGCCAGCGCAGGTGGAAGCGATCCTGTCTCGCTTTACCGGCCCCATCGAACAGGCGCCGCCCGCCTATTCCGCGATCCTGATCGACGGCCAGCGCGCCTATGACCTCGCCCGCGCCGGGCAGGATGTGCAGATGAAGATGCGGGGCGTGGTGATCCATTCCCTCACCATCACGGCCAGTGAAGCGGAAGGGGAGGGGCTGGCTTCCATCACCCTTACCGCCCATGTTTCCAAGGGCACCTATATCCGCAGCCTCGCTCGCGATATTGCGCTGGCGCTGGGCACGGTCGGCCATGTCACCATGCTGCGCCGGGTGAAAGCGGGGCCGTTCACGCTCGACTCCGCTATTTCGCTGGACAAATTGAACGAAGCTGCTACGGGCGGCGGCATCGTGCAGCTTATGCTGCCGTTGACGGCGGGGCTGGACGACATCCCGGCTCTCCCCGTCTCTCCCGATGAAGCGCTGGCTCTCCGACAGGGGAAGGCGCTGATGGGGAAACCGCATACCGGTCTCATGCTGGCGATGGAGGGCGATACGCCCGTCGCGCTGGTGGAGGCCAGTGGCCCGGATATCCGGGTGGTGCGCGGCTTTAATCTCTAGTTGAAGAAAGGAAGCCGATGTCGATCACTGCAGAGCGCAAAGAAGCGCTGATCAAGGAATATGCCCGTGCCGAAGGCGATACGGGTTCGCCCGAAGTCCAGGTCGCGATCCTCTCCGAGCGTATCGCCAACCTGACCGAGCACTTCAAGGGTCACCACAAGGATAACCACAGCCGTCGCGGCCTGCTGATGCTGGTCAACAAGCGCCGTTCGCTGCTGGACTATCTCAAGAATAAGGATGAGGGCCGCTATACCGACCTCATCTCCAAGCTGGGCCTGCGTAAGTAAGCCTGTTATAGAAGGGACGGCCCCCCAGCGGGGCCGTTTCCGATTCCGGGGGCATCGCAATTCGGCGGTGCATTCCGTCAGGGGCCAAAAGATGCCCCACAGCCGCCGCGGACCGGCTTTGTCCGCATATGAGGCCCCGCCGGGCAATAGGGCCAGGCGGGCGAAGGAAAACACATGTTCGACGTAAAGAAAGTATCCATCGAGCTGGCAGGCAAGACCCTGACTCTCGAAACCGGCCGCATTGCGCGTCAGGCTGACGCCGCCGTGCTGGCGACCTATGGCGAAACCGTGGTGCTGTGCGCCGTGACCGCCGCCAAGTCGGTGAAGGACGGGCAGGACTTCTTCCCGCTCACCGTCCATTATCAGGAAAAATATTCCGCCGCCGGCCGCATTCCGGGCGGCTTTTTCAAGCGTGAGCGTGGCGCGACGGAAAAGGAAACGCTGGTTTCCCGCCTGATCGACCGCCCGATCCGCCCGCTTTTCCCCGAAGGCTTCTACAACGAGATCAACGTCATCGCCCAGGTGCTGTCGTTCGATGGCGATAGCGAGCCGGACATCGTTGCGATGATCGCCGCTTCGGCTGCGCTGACCCTGTCGGGCGTGCCCTTCATGGGTCCGATCGGCGCGGCGCGCGTCGGTTACAAGGATGGCGAATATCAGCTCAACCCTTCGCTCGACGAAGTGAAGACCGGCGATCTGGATCTGGTTGTCGCCGCCACGCACGACGCGGTGATGATGGTCGAATCCGAAGCCAAGGAGCTTTCGGAAGACGTCATGCTGGGCGCCGTGCTGTTCGCCCATGAAGCGAGCAAGAAGGTCGTCGGCGCGATCATCGAACTGGCTGAAAAGGCCGCCAAGGATCCGTGGGAAATGGCCGCACAGGACGATCTGGGCGACCTGAAGGCGAAGCTCAAGAAGCTGATCGGCAAGGATATCGCCGCCGCCTACAAGCTGACCGACAAGTCGGCCCGCTCCAACGCCCTGAACGAAGCCCGCGCCAAGGCGAAGGCGATGTTCGAGGCCGACGGTCTTGCCCCGCAGATGGTGATGGCCGGCATCAAGCTGACCAAGAAGCTGGAAGCCGAAATCGTCCGCACCGCGATCCTGAAGGATGGTCAGCGCATCGACGGCCGTAACACCACGCAGATCCGCCCGATCGAAGCGATGGTGGGCTTCCTGCCGCGCACCCATGGTTCGGCGCTGTTCACCCGCGGTGAAACGCAGGCGATCTGCACCACCACGCTGGGCACCAAGGACGCCGAGCAGATGATCGACGGCCTGAACGGCGTCTATTATGAAAACTTCATGCTGCACTATAACTTCCCGCCCTATTCGGTCGGTGAAGTAGGGCGCTTCGGCGCACCGGGCCGCCGCGAAGTCGGCCATGGCAAGCTGGCATGGCGCGCGCTGCACCCTGTGTTGCCGAGCAAGGAAGACTTCCCCTACACCATCCGCGTCCTCAGCGACATCACCGAGTCCAACGGCTCGTCCTCGATGGCGACGGTCTGCGGCGGTTCGCTTTCGATGATGGACGCGGGCGTACCGCTCAAGCGTCCGGTGTCGGGCATCGCCATGGGCCTGATCCTGGAAGGCAAGGATTTTGCGGTCATCAGCGATATTCTTGGCGACGAGGATCACCTCGGCGACATGGACTTCAAGGTGGCGGGCACGGAAAGCGGCATCACCACCATGCAGATGGACATCAAGGTCGCCGGCATCACGCAGGAGATCTTCGAAGTCGCGCTGCGTCAGGCCAAGGAAGGCCGCGCGCACATATTGGGTGAGATGAACAAGGCGCTGTCTTCGACCCGGACCGAATTGTCGGCCCATGCTCCGCGCATCGAGACGATCCAGATCGACAAGTCCAAGATCCGCGACGTCATCGGCACCGGCGGCAAGGTCATTCGCGAAATCGTCGCGGAAACCGGCGCGAAGGTCGACATTGACGACGAAGGCATCATCAAGATCAGCTCGTCCGACATCGACCAGATCGAAGCCGCGAAGAAGTGGATTCTCGGCATCGTCGAGGAAGCGGAAGTCGGCAAGATCTACAACGGCAAGGTCGTCAACATCGTCGACTTCGGTGCGTTCGTGAACTTCATGGGCGGCAAGGACGGTCTCGTCCACGTCTCCGAAATGAAGAATGAGCGTGTCGAAAAGCCGACCGATGTCGTGTCCGAAGGCCAGGAAGTGAAGGTCAAGGTTCTCGAAATCGATCCGCGCGGCAAGGTGCGCCTGTCGATGCGCGTCGTAGATCAGGAAACCGGCGAGGAACTGGAAGACACCCGTCCTCCGCGCGAACCTCGCGAGCCTCGTGGTGATCGCGGCGACCGTGGCCGTGGCCCGCGTCGTGATGGCGGTGGTCGTGGCGGCGAGCGTGGCGAGCGCGGCCCCCGTCGCGACCGTGGTCCTCGCGACGATAAGGATGGCGATGACGGCTCCAATGCCGGCTTGCCCGATTTCCTGACGCAGGACTGAACGGTCCATCGCGGCAATCGTGCCAATAAAAAAAGGGGGCGTCCGGATTTCCGGGCGCCCTTTTTTGTGAGGCGATTATGCGGTTTGCAAAATTGTGCAGCGGATGTCGGAGTGGGTAGGTAGCGGTCAGTCAGCTTCTCGGCCGCAAGTGTCGGAAAGCGTCCACGCCGACTAGATTGGCTTAGTTATGACGGCTGCATCGCGCGCCTGTCGTTGCCCCTCTATAAAGGCCGTCTCATAGATGTCCGTCCATTCCTTGAGCATTTCGGGCGATGCGCCACTTGCGTCGAGGTGTTGTGCACCCTGTCCCAAAATTTCATGGTGATCGGCCCTTTGGAGCAAACCGCCGATGCGACGGACTGGATGACCGAATGAAGGTTTTCTGTGGAGGGTGCTGCGTTGTCTGTGCCGGATCGCTGGAGATAAGTTAGCCAGCCGATCGACTCCCTATATTGTTGGGAGGCATCGATGGCGCGGAAATGAGTGCGGCAAGAGCCTTCAACATCAGGGAGCCCGTTCGGAACTCCTTGAAGAAAACCATTCCCGAAACCCAAAAGCGCAAACTGCTGGGCGGGCTGTCGCGTTGCAAGATCGTCGTTAACATCGACACTCATCGCAGTGTAGTCGGTGTAACCGGCGTAACCTTCCGGTCGGCCTGGAAAAATTTCAAAGCTATCACTGGCTGCTGACGCGAGATTGATTGGCCATTTCGACCGCGGATTGCCCATAGCGCAGCGGACATAAGGACGCCTCGAAGTTGCGAGACGCTTGTACACCGCCGTTAGAGCCAATGCGACGATGATGGCCAACATTCCGATGAAGTCATGGCGGAAGAAGGTCATGCGCGCGATTCCGAATCCGCCGGACAGGATGATCGCGAAGAGAATGAACGCAGGAAGCTGTGGTTGAATGTTCATCCGTCCCGTTTCTTCGGCGGCAACCACCGACATAAGCGTACCGCCCATCCTTCGATGTCCGTTTCGAAGTGAGGAACTGGGGCTCCTGAATGATTGGCTTTGGTCGAAAACCGCCATGCACGATCACAGGTTGCAAATGGCATAACCCCTTTTTGAAACGGCGTCGGACTAATCTCCATCAATGCATCCCCAGAAAGTTATGCTACTGTAACAAAGGACTGTCTGGGGATTTTCATGCGGCGCGGGAATGATCGATTCATAGAACGTTTGCCGCTTGCGCTCGGCCAGCGCTGGATGGGCTTTTTCTGGGCGGCCTTATTTTGCCTTGCGGCATTGGGGCTGCGTCTGGCCATGAGGCCATTGTTGCTGAGCGCCGCGCCCTTCGCCGCCTTTTTCCCGGCGGTGATTCTGTCGGCCTTTTTGTTCGGGGTGTGGCCGGGCCTGTGGGCGGCGATGCTGGGACTGCTGTTTGGCAGCTATTTTTTCCTGCTTCCTTATACGGGATATGAAGTCACGCCCCACCTGGTGATGATCCTGTGCCTTTATGTAATAGTCATGGTCGTGGCTATCGCCCTGATCCATTTCATGCAGCGGGTGAATTTTCATCTGGCCGTGGAACGCAAGCGCAGCCGGGAACTGGCGGATACCAAGGATCTGCTGTTTCGCGAATTGCAGCATCGCGTATCGAATAATCTGCAGGTGGTCGCGGCCATGTTGGCCCTGCAACGCCGTGATATCGATGATGACGCCGCACGCCGCGCGCTGGATGATGCGTCGGCCAGGCTGGCATTGATCGGCAAGATCAGCCGCGCCATGTATCATCCGTCCGGAGAAGGACAGGATGTCGGCGCGTTTCTGACGACATTGTGTGGCGATATTATCGAAGCCAGCGGACGGCAGGACATTGCCGTCCATGTCGCAGCCCCGCGTCAATTGCTGCTCGCATCGCATGTCAGCGTTCCGTTGGCGCTGATCGTGGCGGAGGCGGTTAGCAACGCGATCGAACATGGCCTGCCCGATCGCGCGGGCACGGTACGCGTTTCGCTGGACGCATCGGAGGAAGGGTTTGCCCTGCGGGTCGTCGATGACGGCAAGGGCATAACGGCAGGTGAGGAAATCGGCGCTTCGAACAGCCTGGGCCTTCGCATCGCGGCTGCATTGGCGGCCCAGCTTGGCGGGCGTTTCGTGCTGGAGCCGGGCGCCGGCGGCGGAGCGGTTGCGCGCCTTGATCTTCCGCCATCGGCGAATGTAACATCCGACTAACCATTCTGCCGCTTGGCGGCGGCCATTCGCTCGGCTATGACCCGGCCCATGCTGACGAAAACCATGATGCGCCTTGGCGCTGCCGCCGCTCTGGTCCTGCTCGCGGGATGTGCGACATCGAAGAACAAGGCCGACACCCAATATGTCGCCCGTGACGTGTCCACGCTCTACAATGCGGGTAAATACCGGCTGGATCGCGGACAATATAAGCTGGCGGCCGCATTATTCGACGAAGTGGAACGCCAGCACCCCTATT
Organism: Sphingobium baderi; assembly: GCF_001456115.1. NCBI lineage: Bacteria > Pseudomonadati > Pseudomonadota > Alphaproteobacteria > Sphingomonadales > Sphingobiaceae > Sphingobium > Sphingobium wenxiniae. Next base: position 2,157,379 of record NZ_CP013264.1, read on the forward strand.
CGCCATGGGCGCGGCGCGCGCAGCTCATGTCGGCGTTCAGCTATTACATGAATCGCAACTATAATGAATCGATCGGCGCGGCGCAGCGTTTTCTGTCGATCCATACCGGCAACAAGGACGCTTCCTACGCTTATTATCTGATCGCGCTCTGCTATTATGAGCAGATTGCAGACGTCACCCGCGACCAGAAGATCACGCAGCAGGCGCTGGATTCGCTGGGCGAATTGATCCGCCGTTATCCCGATACGCGCTATGCCTCCGATGCCCGCCTCAAGGTCGACCTCGTCAACGACCATCTGGCTGGCAAGGAAATGGAGATTGGCCGCTTTTATCAGCGCCGTGGCCAGTGGCTGGCGGCAACGCTGCGTTTTCGCACGGTGATCGACAAATTTCAGACCACGACTCACACGCCCGAAGCGCTGGAGCGTCTGGTCGAAAGCTATCTTGCCCTGGGTATTCCCGATGAGGCGAAGAAGGCAGCGGCTGTCCTGGGGGCCAACTATCCCGGCACCAAATGGTATGAACGCTCCTTCAAGCTCATTCGGGAATATGCACCCAAGGCATAGGATCGTTTGTTCCCCTTTTGTACAGCGAAGGGTAGAAGCAGGCCATGCTGACCGCCCTGTCCATTCGCAACGTCGTGCTGATCGAGGCGCTCGATCTGGAGTTCGGGCCAGGTCTGGGCGTGCTGACGGGGGAAACCGGGGCGGGCAAATCGATCCTGCTCGATTCTCTGGGACTGGCGCTGGGCGCGCGGGCCGACAGCGGGCTTGTGCGGAACGGCGAATCGCAGGCAAGCGTCACCGCGACGTTCGATGCGCCTGCGCCAGACCATCGTGCCTTCGCGCTCCTTGCAGAAAACATGATCGCCCTTGAACCGGGCGAACCGCTCATCATCCGAAGGACGCTCAAGGCCGATGGTGGGAGCCGGGCTTTTGTGAACGATCAACCCTGCTCCGCTGCGCTGTTGCGGGAACTGGGCGGGACGCTGGTTGAAATTCACGGGCAGCACGATGATCGGGGATTGCTCAATCCGCGCGGTCATCGGACGCTGTTAGATGTCTATGGGCGCTGCGATGTCGCCCATGTCGCTGCGGCCTATATGGCATGGCGAACGGCTGCCGATGCCTTGGCGGATGCACGGGAAACGGTTCGCAGCGCAGCGCGTGACCGCGATTACCTGACCCATGCGGTCGAGGAACTAGCGCGATTTGCGCCGGGACCGGGCGAAGAAGCGGCTTTGGCCGACGAACGGGCCACCATGCAGAAGGGCGCTCGCCTGACCGATGATCTTGCCGCCGTGACGGAGTGCCTGACAGGATCGGACGGCGGACTGGCGCAATTGCGGCAGGCGGCGCGGCGGCTGGACCGGATTGTGGTGGAATATGCTCCGCTGGCCGATGTGCTGGCGGCGCTCGACCGTGCCGTGATCGAGGCCGGGGAGGCGGAGGAGCGGCTGAGTGAGTCGGCCGAGGCGTTGAGTTTCGATCCGGCAAGACTGGATGCGATCGAAACGCGCCTGTTCGATCTGCGCGGCCTTGCCCGCAAGCATCAGGTGCAGCCCGATGACCTCGCAGCATTGCGGGAAGAGATGGCAGACAGACTTTCCGCCATCGAAGGGGGTGAGGAACATCTCGCCACGCTGGAAGCGGCCGTCGCGGCCAAAGCGGATGCTTACCGGCAAGCGGCGCAAGAGCTCTCGACCGAGCGCCAATCGGCGGCGCAGCGGCTGGATGCGGCCGTCGCGGCGGAACTGGCACCCTTGAAACTGGATGCGGCTCGTTTCCGCACGGTGGTGGCGCCGCTGGACGAGGGCCAGTGGAGCGCGCAGGGTCTGGATCGGGTTGAATATGAGATATCGACCAATCCCGGCGCACCCTTCGCACCGCTGGTGAAGATCGCTTCGGGCGGCGAATTGTCGCGTTTCATCCTGGCGTTGAAGGTGGCATTGGCGGAGCGGGGAGGGGCCGATACGTTGATCTTCGACGAGATAGATCGGGGCGTGGGCGGCGCGGTCGCGTCCGCTATCGGAGATCGCCTGGCCCGCTTGGCGCAAAGCAGCCAGATTCTGGTTGTCACCCATAGCCCGCAAGTCGCGGCCCGTGGAGCTGGGCACATGCTGATCGCCAAGTCCAGCGACGGGACGGTCACGCGTACCGGCGTCCATGCGCTCGATGCGGGCGAACGCCGTGAAGAGATTGCGCGCATGTTGTCCGGCGCGGAAATCACCGCAGAGGCGCGAGCGCAGGCCGAACGGTTACTGGAGGTCTGAGGGCGGCTTCAGCCTTTCCGCTTGAAAGGCACGGCGCTATGGAAGGCGCATGACTGAACCTGCCTCCATGACCGAAGCCGAAGCAGCCAATCGCCTGATGCGCCTTGCAAAGGAAATCGCGCGGCACAACCGGCTTTACCACGATCAGGATCAGCCGGAGATCACGGACGCGGCATATGACGCCCTGATGCGGGAAAACAATGCGCTGGAGGCAGCATTTCCTGACCTGGTGCGCGCGGATTCCCCCAATCGTCAGGTAGGGGCGGCCCCCACTTCCGGGCTGAAAAAAGTTCAGCATGCCATTCGCATGATGAGCCTGGACAATGGTTTCGCGGACGATGACATCGCGGAATTCCTTGCGCGTGTTCGCCGTTTTCTGGCTTTGCCGGAGGATGTGCCTGTCGCATTGACGGCGGAACCCAAAATAGACGGGCTTTCCTGTTCCCTGCGTTATGAGAGGGGCGAACTGGTGCTCGCGGCTACGCGGGGGGATGGCGCCACGGGTGAGGATGTGACCGCCAACGTCCGCACGATCACGGATATTCCAGAGAGGCTGACAGGCGCCAATATCCCGGAGATCTTCGAGATCAGGGGCGAAGTCTATATGGCGAAAGCCGATTTCGCTGCCCTGAACGAGCGCCTCCTTGCAGAAGCCGATGACCCGGAAAAGGCGCGGCAATTCGCCAATCCCCGCAATGCGGCCGCAGGTTCTCTTAGGCAGAAGGACGCCACGGTCACGGCTGGCCGTCCGCTTCGCTTCCTGGCGCATGGGTGGGGGGAATGTTCGGCGATACCCGGTGAAACCCAACTGGACGTGATGCGGGCCATAAATGGCTGGGGTTTGCCTGTTTCCGACCTGCTGGTCCGGGTCGATACGCTGCGCGCCATATTGGAGCATTATCGCCGGATCGAGGCAGAGCGCGCCGAACTGCCGTTTGATATCGACGGCGTCGTCTACAAGGTGGCCCGGCTCGACTGGCAGCAGAGGCTGGGCTTCGTGGCCAAGGCGCCCCGCTGGGCCATCGCGCATAAATTTCCGGCGGAACGAGCGCAAACCACTTTGGAAGCCATCGATATCCAGGTCGGGCGAACTGGTAAGCTGACCCCTGTGGGGCGGTTGACCCCCGTGACAGTCGGTGGCGTCGTGGTTTCCAACGTGACGCTCCACAATGCCGATGAGATCGAACGGCTGGGCGTTCGTCCGGGCGACCGGATCGTCGTGCAGCGCGCGGGGGACGTGATCCCGCAGGTCGTGGACAATCTCACCCGCGAGGATGTTCGCGCGCCTTTCCTTTTTCCCGATCATTGCCCGGTTTGTGGTTCCGAAGCCGTGCGGGAGGAGGGAGAAGTGGACATACGCTGCACTGGAGGACTTGTCTGTGCGGCCCAGCGGTTCGAGCGTTTGCGCCACTTCGTCAGCCGCGGTGCGCTGGATATAGAGGGCCTTGGCGAAAAGACGATCGAGGAATTTCTCGACCTTGGCTGGATTTCGGAGCCGGGCGATATTTTCCGTCTGTCAGCCCATCGCGCGGCGCTGCTCGGCCGGGAGGGATGGAAGGAGAAATCCGTCGACAATCTGCTCGCCGCGATTGAGGCGAAGCGGAAACCGGATGCGGCGCGGCTGCTTTTCGGGCTGGGGATACGTCATGTCGGCGCGGTGACCGCGCGCGACTTGTTGAAACGGTACACGACCTTGCCCGCCATCCGCTTGCTGGCGCAGGAGATCGTCGCCCTGCGCGATACCATGATACGGGTGGAAGGAGAGGAGGAAAGCCGTTTCCTCAACCGGCGGGACAAGGCGATTGCCGAAATCATCGGCGTCGAAAATGTCGGCGCGGCGGTCGGTCATGCGCTCGCCGATTTCTTCCATGAACCACATAATGTCGCGGTGTGGGACGATCTGCTGGGCGAAGTATCGCCGCCCGATTATGTGGTGCAAACCACGGCCAGCGCCGTCACGGGTAAGATCGTGGTGTTCACCGGCAAGCTGGAAACGATGAGCCGCGATGAGGCGAAGGCGCAGGCGGAACGTCTGGGCGCGAAGGCGGCGGGATCGGTCAGCGCCAAGACGGATCTGGTGGTCGCTGGCCCCGGCGCGGGTTCGAAGCTCAAGCAGGCTGCGGCTCTGGGCATAGAGGTGATCGATGAAGCCGCCTGGGCCGAGATCGTGAAGGCGGCGGGCCAGGGGTAAGCTGGCCCGGCCTTTACCTCAGGACGCCTGCTCCAGCTTGTCCTGCGTTTTCATCTGGAAATCGCGGGCTTCATGGCGTTCGTGCAACTGCTCGTCCAGCGGACCGGAGACCTTGTTGACGATACGGCCACGCTTCACGGCCGGACGTGCGTCGATCTCTTTCGCCCAGCGATTGAGGTGCTTGTAACTGGCTCCGTCGAGAAACTCGCCGGCCCCTTCGTAAGTGCGATTGAGGACGACGCCGCCATACCAGGGCCAGATTGCCATATCCGCGATGCCATATTCATCGCCCGCCATATATTCATTGTCCGCGAGATGGCGGTCGAGCACATCGAGCTGGCGCTTCACCTCCATCGTGTAGCGATTGATCGGATATTCGTATTTTTCCGGCGCATAGGCAAAGAAATGGCCAAAGCCGCCGCCCAGCAGGGGCGCGCTGCCCATCTGCCAGAACAGCCAGGACAGCGTCGCCGCGCGCTTGGCCGGATCGGCAGGCAGGAAAGCGCCGAATTTTTCAGCCAGATAAAGCAGGATCGCGCCCGATTCGAATATGCGCTGGGGCGGAGACACGCTGTGATCCATCAGCGCGGGAATCTTGCTGTTGGGGTTGACGGAAACGAAGCCGCTGGAAAATTGATCGCCTTCGCCGATGCGGATCAGCCAGGCGTCATATTCCGCTTCCTTATGTCCGGCTTCCAGCAGTTCTTCAAGCAGGATTGTGACTTTTTGCCCATTGGGCGTCGCGAGGGAATAAAGCTGCAGTGGGTGTTTGCCGACCGGCAGATCCTTGTCATGTGTCGGTCCGGCGATGGGGCGGTTGATATTGGCGAATGTGCCGCCATTCGCCTTGTCCCATGTCCAGACGCGCGGCGGGGTATAGCTTTCGGTCATGCAGGGTGCTCCCTTGGATGGCAGTTACCCCCGCAGGTAGGAAGCGGCCCCCGACCCGGCAACCGTTCCTGCCACCATGGCGGATTTATTTCTTTCCTGTCCGCGCGATAAGGACACTCACCGGCGAGTGGTGGGCGATGGCTGATGCATTCGATCCAAGCAGCTTCGAGGAGAAAGAGGGTTGATGCGAGCCGAGGACGATAAGGTCGGCTGCCTGGGCCTGCGCGTAGGAAATCACCTCGTCGCGCACCGGACCGCGTTTGGTGATGAAATCGATGCGGCTTTCGTCGATACTCAGATCTCCACACCATTCACGCATGGCGGCCATGGCATCTTGCTGTTCATGCAGATCGAAATCCTCCGCGAGCAGTTCGGCATAGCGGGACGGCAGATAATAGCGGACATAGAGAAGGTGAAGCCGCCCCTCGTTCCCCGCGATGGCGGCAGCGCGCGCCAGGGCCGCGCGGCCATTATCCGGATCATTGACGTCCACCGCTACGATGATGTTCGAAAAGCGCATCTTTCTCTCCTTTGCCTTCCCGCTATTGTTCCGGTTCGGTGGAGAGATGGAAGCACGGAGCGGGCGCGACATGAAATAATGCCTGCGGGCAATGGCATGGCGACGGCCGCAACAATCCTGCAACGCGGTGATGGCAGGGGAGGGGATATCTGATCGTCCCGCGGAAAAAATGACGGCCACCTCTTGACCGAAAAAATCCTCCTTCCATATTCACGCCTGCTAGCACTCCTGAAAGAGGAGTGCTAGCAAGTGAAGGTTCATTGGGAGAAGGGCCAGAGCGCGCATCAGGGGGTGTCCCCGCGCGCTTTTCCAGATCCCGCAAACGTCCGTAAGAGGGAAAGGCACTCAACATGGCATTTCGTCCGTTGCATGACCGCGTTCTCGTTCGCCGCGTAGAGGCGGAAGAGAAGACAGCTGGCGGCATCATTATCCCCGATTCCGCCAAGGAAAAGCCGCAGGAAGGCGAAATCGTCGCTGTCGGCACCGGCTCCAAGGCCGAAGACGGCAAGGTCACTCCGCTGGACGTCAAGGCCGGCGACCGCATCCTGTTCGGCAAATGGTCGGGCACCGAAGTCAAGGTCGACGGTGAAGACCTGCTCATCATGAAGGAATCGGACATTCTGGGCGTCGTCGCCTAAAGAATCGCCGATTTCCCGCACTCCAATTTGCAAGAAAGAGGTTTTTACCCATGGCTGCAAAAGAAGTAAAATTCTCCCGCGACGCCCGTGAGCGCATCCTGCGCGGCGTCGACATTCTGGCCGACGCGGTCAAGGTGACTCTGGGGCCGAAGGGCCGCAACGTCGTCATCGACAAGAGCTTCGGCGCGCCCCGCATCACCAAGGACGGTGTTTCGGTCGCCAAGGAAATCGAACTGAAGGACAAGTTCGAGAATATGGGCGCCCAGATGGTCCGCGAAGTCGCTTCGAAGACCAACGACGTCGCCGGTGACGGCACCACCACCGCGACCGTTCTTGCCCAGGCGATCGTTCGCGAAGGCATGAAGTCGGTTGCCGCCGGCATGAACCCGATGGACCTGAAGCGCGGCATCGACCTTGCCGTCACGAAGGTTGTCGAAGACCTCAAGGCCCGTTCCAAGCCGGTGTCCGGCACCAAGGAAATCCAGCAGGTCGGCATCATCTCGGCCAATGGCGACACGGTCGTCGGCGAGAAGATCGGCGAAGCGATGGAGCGCGTCGGCAAGGAAGGCGTGATCACCGTCGAGGAAGCCAAGGGCCTCGAATTCGAACTGGATGTCGTGGAAGGCATGCAGTTCGATCGCGGCTACCTGTCGCCCTATTTCATCACCAACCCGGAAAAGATGCAGGTCGAACTCGCTGACCCCTACATCCTGATCCACGAGAAGAAGCTGTCGAACCTCCAGTCGATCCTGCCGATCCTCGAAGCAGTCGTGCAGTCGGGCCGTCCGCTGCTCATCATCGCGGAAGACATTGAAGGCGAAGCGCTGGCGACCCTGGTCGTCAACAAGCTGCGCGGCGGCCTGAAGGTCGCTGCGGTCAAGGCTCCGGGCTTCGGCGACCGCCGCAAGGCCATGCTGGAAGACATCGCCGTCCTGACCAAGGGCGAAGTCGTTTCCGAAGACCTCGGCATCAAGCTCGAAAACGTCACCCTGGGCATGCTCGGCACCGCCAAGCGCGTCACCATCGACAAGGACAACACCACCATCGTCGATGGCGCCGGTGACGCCGAAGCGATCAAGGGCCGCACCGAGCAGATCCGCGCTCAGATCGAGACGACCACGTCCGACTACGACCGCGAAAAGCTGCAGGAGCGTCTGGCCAAGCTGGCTGGCGGCGTGGCCGTCATCAAGGTTGGCGGCGCATCGGAAGTCGAAGTCAAGGAGCGCAAGGACCGCGTCGACGACGCGCTGCACGCGACGCGCGCGGCCGTTGAAGAAGGCATCGTCCCCGGTGGCGGCACGGCGCTTCTCTACGCGACCAAGGCCCTGAGCGGCCTCAAGGGCGCCAATGACGACCAGACCCGCGGTATCGACATCATCCGCAAGGCCATCGAAGCGCCGCTGCGCCAGATCGCCCAGAATGCGGGCGTTGACGGCGCCGTCGTCGCCGGCAACCTGCTGCGCGAAAATGACGAGACCAAGGGCTTCAACGCCGCCACCGACGCCTATGAAAATCTGGTTGCCGCTGGCGTCATCGACCCGACCAAGGTTGTTCGTGCTGCTCTGCAGGACGCGGCTTCGGTTGCCGGTCTGTTGATCACCACTGAAGCGACCATTGCCGAACTGCCCGACGACAAGCCGGCGATGCCGGCCATGCCCGGCGGCATGGGCGGCATGGGCGGCATGGACTTCTAAAGCCGATCGTCGCAGGCGGACGCATGTTCGCCTGCGGTCCGATCGCGGCGATGAGAAGTCCGCGTTCAAGCGATATAAAAAAGCCGGCGGAGCAATCCGCCGGCTTTTTTGCTGCGCCATCGCCGCGCCCCGCGCGTGATATTTTCGCGAGATTAACCAAAAAATAAATCAACGGCCCCATTTTGAGGATTGGGAACCGGAGACCCGCCAATTTGCGCGCCATAAGAACCTTTCTCATCAGTCGACTTGCCCGGCACACGGCGCAGGACGCGGATGTGCGCCGCAGTCTGGTGGAAACGCTCTATGCTTCTCCCGCATCGCTGACCATTGGCGCGGTAACGGGAACCGCTGTCGGCATAGTCATCGCCAATCTTAGCCAAGATCCGACGATCGATGCTATCGTCGCTGCGGTGTGTATCGTGGCGGCCTTGCGGGTCGTCACGGCGATATTCTTCCACCGGCAATTGGTGCGCGGCACCGCGGTCGCTTCCCGCGTCTGGGAACTGGTCTATGAGCTTGGCGCATGGGCCTATGCGGGGCTGCTGGGCCTCATGAGCTTTGCGACGCTCGTCGCATCGGGCAATTCGGTCATGCACATGCTCAGCGTGTCGATGGCAACGGGCTACGCCGGCGGTATTTCGGGCCGCAATGCGGGGCGGGTTCACATCGCCATCGGGCAGGTCTGCCTTGCCCTGTTGCCGACGGCGACGGGGCTATGGCTGGAGGGATCAACCGGCTATCGGGTTCTGGCTGTTGCTATGGTGATGATGATCCTGGGGCTGGCGGAGATCAGTTCCACGACGCACCGCATCGTCGTTCAGGCGCTCAAAGGTAAAAGGGACCAGTCTGCCCTGGCGGAAAAATTCGAGCGTCTGGCGCGATATGACAGCCTGACCGGTTTGGAAAACCGCATGGCCATGCAGATGCGGCTGCAGGACATTTTCGACAATCACATGAGTTCGCACGACGCGGTGGCCATCCTCTGGATGGATATCGACAGGTTCAAAGAGATCAATGACTCGCTGGGTCATATCGTTGGCGACCAATTGCTCCGCATCGTTGCTCAACGATTGAAGGAAGTCGTTCGCGACAATGGCTGGATCGCGCGCTTCGGCGGCGACGAATTCGTCATCATCTGCCCCAATGCCGACCGATTGACGGCGCAAACCATGTCTCGGGAGATCATTGAATATTTCGCGCATGGATTTGGCATCGGCGACCATCATCTCGAAGTGACCGCGTCCATCGGCTACGCGGTTGCGCCGCAGGACGGCCGTCACATGGACGAGTTGATGCAACATGCGGATATCGCCCTGTATGAAGCCAAGCGGGAAGGGCGCAATCGCGCGTCAAGCTTCAGCTGGCTGTTCAAGGAACGCTTCAACCGCGTTCACGAGATCGAAACAGGTCTGCGCCGCGCTATAGAGGGGCAGGAGCTCAAGCTGGTGTTCCAGCCGATCGTGGATCTGGAAAGCCTGCACATCGACGCCTGTGAAGCGCTGCTGCGCTGGGAGCATCCCACTTTGGGGCCGATACCGCCATCCGAGTTCATTCCGATCGCGGAAGGCATGGGCATTATCGAGGACATCACTTCCTGGGTTCTGCGTAATGCCTGTCTGGCGGCCGCGTCCTGGCCCACGGATGCGCGGGTCGCCGTCAATATATCGCCCGCCTCCCTCAAATCTGCGGAGCTGCCGGGCAGCGTCATCGCGGCTCTGTTGGAATCGGGCCTGCCTGCGCGCCGGCTGGAACTGGAAGTGACGGAATCCATCTTCCTGGATGACAGTGGCCAGGCCAACACCATTTTGCTTGAATTGCAACGCATTGGATTACGGCTGGCACTGGATGATTTCGGGACGGGATATTCCTCGCTTTCCTATCTGCGGTCCTATCGTTTCGACACGCTGAAGGTGGATCAGAGCTTCATGGCGGGCGTCAGCGCCAATGCGGAGGACCGGGCCATTGTCAGGGCCATCGGAAATCTGGCCCGCGATCTGGCGATGGATACGGTGGCCGAAGGGATAGAAACCCTCGATCAACTCGATCATGCCCGGGATGCCGGTTTCACCAACGTGCAGGGCTATCTGTTCAGCAGACCCATATCGTGCGAGGCCGTTGCGGCACTGATTGCCAGTGGCCCGCTGATACCGTCGGAAGAGCCGCCGATCATAACCTATCCGCGCCGCCGGTTGAGCTGACTGGCCCGAGAATTTCAGCGCAGGCGGGTCTGGGCCGACGCCAGCCGGCGCATCATCCGCAAATCCCGATCCGAAAGCATCAGCGCGGTGTCGGTCCAGGTGGTGACGATGTCGGTCAATTCTTCCAACGTCATGGGATTGACGCGACGGCCCGCACGCGCGATTCCGACATAACCGGCATGGTGCGCGCTGTGTTCGGCAATCCACTGGCGGGTTGCCTCCTCACCTTCTCCTGCCTCAACCACCTGAGAGACGATGCCCATGTCGCACATTTCTTCGGCGGTATAGACATGACCTTCCATTATCATGCGCCGGGCCAGCACCGGACCGATCTTGCGGGACAGGATCGAATAGGCGCCCATGCCAGGGAACAGGCCGAACAAAACCTCCGGCAAACCAAAGCGCGCCTGCCGTTCCGCGATGATGACATCGAAGCACATGAGCGCTTCCAGACCGCCGCCGAGCGCATCTCCCTGCGCCAAGCCGATGTTGATGATGTCCATGTCATTGCTGTGCCAGATGCGATCGACGATCTCGACACAGGAAATGCCATATTTCAGCAAGGCGTCGCGATTGCGGTTCTGGATGCATTCGGCGAACATCTCCAGGTCGCCACCCAGATTGAAGACACCGGGAAAGCGGGACCCCAGAACCATGAATTTGAGGGCGCTGGGGTGGGCGCTGAAGAGCCGCTTGCTTTCGCTGAGCCAGGTCATCGTGTCGCGAATCAGGCCCTGGTTCGAATTAGGCCGTTCATGGGGTGTCATGAAAGCCCATAATGTGCCCGCTTCTGCATCCCAGCGCACGTCGATCTGTCCCAGATCGAACAGCATGGACTGGCTGAATTCTTCGGAAGCCCTGTTTTCCCTAGCGTCGAGATCACCGGTGTCGACGGGAAGGGGAATATCATCCTCATGCGACGTTCGTGCGTCAGCATGGGTCGGATTAAATCGACCTGAATCAATCATCTGCGCCCCCGAATTCCCATTTTCCGTTAGCAGAACAGGGTTGTAGGTCTGATGCAATGCCGACAGGATAAATGCCAGGCTATTAACCAATTTTTATATAAAACTGTTACCTTCAAACCTATTACTGGCAGCCGAAAATGGCAGCTTTGTTGCATTATTGCAACGACTGCTTCTTGGGTAAGCAGGCTTGGCCTTTGTTAACCTTTACAGGCTAAATCGGTGTTCATGTATCGGCGCCCGTCAAATCCTAAAACCGTGAACCTGATGCTGCATGACGCCACGGATAGCCCATGGCAGTTGCGATTGTCCGATGATTGCCTGCGTTTTATAGGTCGATATAAGCGGGTCGAAGGTTTCCACGTCGACGCGATGATGTTGTTCGAAGGCTTACGCAAGTCGGGTTGATCCGGCGGGCTGCCATGGCGCACTTGTGCCTGCTGCCGTTCGCTCCTAGAGGGCGCTCGTGACCCAATCGCGCTTTTCCTTTTCCGTCGCCGCCACCGATGGCAAGGCCCGCACCGGCGTTATTTCGATGCGCCGGGGCGATATTCGGACACCGGCCTTCATGCCGGTTGGCACTGCGGCCACGGTGAAGGCCATGCGGCCCGCCGAAGTGCGGGCAGCGGGGGCCGACATCATTCTGGGCAACACCTATCACCTGATGCTGCGCCCGGGCGCGGAGCGCATGGCGCGACTGGGCGGGCTGCACGGTTTCATGGGCTGGGACAGGCCCATATTGACCGACAGCGGCGGCTATCAGGTGATGAGCCTCTCCGCGCTCACCAAAATGAGCGAGGAAGGCGTTTCCTTCTCCAGCCACATCGACGGGTCGAAGCATATGCTCAGTCCCGAACGATCGATGGAAATCCAGCGCCTGCTGGACAGCGATATCGTCATGGCGTTCGACGAATGCACGAAGAACGGCTGCACTCATGATGAAGCGGCACGGTCGATGGAAAGGTCGATGCGCTGGGCGAAGCGGTCCCGCGACGCCTTCGATGCCGGGGAAGCCCATGCGGAGCGCGCCGCGCTGTTCGGTATCCAGCAGGGATCGCTGGATGAAGGATTGCGGCGCATTTCCGCCGACAGGCTGATCGACATCGGTTTCGATGGCTATGCCGTGGGCGGTCTTGCCGTGGGCGAAGGGCAGGAAGCCATGTTCGGTTGCCTCGATTCCGCGCCGGATATGTTGCCTGCGGACAGGCCCCGCTATCTGATGGGCGTGGGCAAGCCGGACGATATTGTGGGCGCGGTGGAACGGGGCATCGACATGTTCGATTGCGTGCTGCCGACGCGCAGCGGCCGCAACGGTCAGGCTTTCACATGGAATGGCCCGCTCAATATCCGCAATGCGCGTTTCGCGGAAGATCAGGGACCGCTCGATCCGCGCTGCGCCTGCCCGGTCTGCTCCACATGGAGCCGCGCCTATCTGCATCATCTCGTCAAGGCTGGAGAAATGCTGGGTGCGATGGCGATGACGCAGCATAATATTCATTTCTATCAGGATCTTATGCAGAATATCCGAGGCAGCATCGCAGAAGGGCGCTTTGCCGCTTTTGCTGCCGGTTTCCGGAGCGGATATAAGCGGGCGTGAGTCAGGCCAGGGTTGCGATCACGATCGCATAGAGGCCCGTCGCCGCATCATGGTCCAGCGGCGAACGCAGTTGCCGGGACAGGCCGGTGAGGATGCGTCCGTAGCGCTCCTCCAGGCGAACGGACATGTCGGGTGATGCGCGCAGGGCAGGAGAAAGGATTTCCAGCCTGGCGCGACCCATTGATCCGCTGTCCCCGTGAATGGATATCTGCATGGTTGCAAGGGGATCGGACAGCATGGCCAGTTCGATCAGTTCCGTGAGCAGGAAGGCGACCGGCACGGCGACATCCTGACTTATGTGCAGGTTGTCGCTGTCGATCTGGATGGCGAATCGGCGTGCTTCCGCCGGAGCGCTGCTCCGCAGGCTGGCGGACAGTTCGCTGATGAGCGAGCGGACCCCCACGCCATGATTTTCCTCCAACTCCGCATAATGATTGCGATGCACGACCGACAGGGCATCGACCCGGCGCTGGATCGAAGCATAGGCTTCCCCCGCTTCGAAGGTGACGGCGGATCGTGCATGCAGGTTGATGAGGCTGGCGATGATCTGAAGGTTGTTCTTGACGCGATGATGCACCTCGCGCGTCAGCTTCCGCTGGGTTTCCAGCGCTTCGGCCATTTCTGTCTCATGGGTGGCGACTTCTTCGCTGATGGCCCGGAATGTCTGGCCGAGAGCCACGATTTCCTGTGCGGGGGTCCGCATGCGGCGCAGGGGTTCCAGAACTTCGCCCGGTTGATAGGCCGCCACGGAACGGCGCAACCCCACCAGCGGGCGGATCAGCAGCCGGTTGACGACGAACCATCCGATCGCGGCGGCGGCAAACCACATGACGAGGGGCAGGAAAAGCGAGAGCAGCCGGGCCGCGGTCGCGGGTGGATCCTGCGTCGTCATGGTCAGAACCATGTCAGGCTGAACGACCCGGGCGGACAGGCTGGTGTTGCGATATCGGGATTGCTCGCGATCATCGGGCCGCTGGGTGATAAACAGTGTTCTGGAGCCCTGCCGCAGGCTCAATTGGCGATTTTGAAGGGCAGTGGCGGGGTCGGTCACTCTTTCCAGATGGGCGCGGGAATAATAAGCAAGCGCCACGATCTTGCCGTCCGAGCTGATCTCGCGGCTGACGAGAAAGCCGGCTTGGGGCAGTAATGCCGCATCGGCGGAATCAAATCGCCGCTCCGGCGCTATTCCGGCCGGTTCAGCCTGTGGCGATCCGCATAGTCGCTGTCCCGTCCGGTCATAGATATAGAAAGTGCCTTCGCCGCGGGTATGCGATTGCAGGAAAAAGGCGAGGCGCCCGCACATGGCCGAATCGGCCGTCCGAGCTGCGATGGCATTGACCGTAAGGGCGATGGCGGTTCGGTCCGATGCAAGATCGGCGGTCAGTTTGCGGGCGCTCTGCGTTACAGCTACCCGGAGCAGGGCTTCCCTTTCGAGGTCGGCGGTGCGGATCGCCTGAAGCGAGGCGACGAGCGCCAATATGCCGAGCGGCAGCAGCGCCAATGTCAGGATGAGGAACATCTTGACGCCGGTCGAACGAAAATAGCTGCTCATTGTCACGGATGGGGGATGTGCAGACATGTGGCAACCCGCCTGAGGATGGCTGCCCCGATCATGATGCCATCAATCCAGTTTGCTGAGGAGGTCTAGCATTTCCGCGGGAATATCCTCATCGATGGCGCGTTGATAAACTGATCGCAAGGCGTCGGCGACATGTTCCTTGTTCTTGGAACGGGAACCTCGTTTGCCGCGCGCGGAAGGCTGTGCACGTTTCATACCTGTAACGGCGACATCTGGACCGATATCGACTGTCTGTGTCGCATTCCGTTCCTTTGTTGAAGAAACCAAAACTCAGCCCCTCTGAAACAACCCGTGCCCTGCCTGCCGATCTGTTTTTTGCGAGTTTCCGGGGCAGCGTCAATTCCTGGACCCTATAAAATCCGTAAACCTTGGCTTTGCCGTCGAAAAAAACCGAACGTCAGTGAAACAAATCTGTCCGTTGATGGTTCCCCAGTCCAAGGCGTTTTTTGTATCATCGGTATTACCGATGGCGAGGGGGCTGGTCTTGCCATGGGGACATTGTCGATCCATCCTTCTTGTTCGAAACAGATTTCGCAGCATTATGCCTATAAGGGTAGGGAGAAGACCAACACATGTCGCTTGGACAACAGCTGCACCCCCATCTTCCCTTTCTGCGCCGTTATGCGCGCGCGCTGACAGGGGATCAGATGCATGGTGACGCCTATGTACGCGCCTCGCTTGAAGCAATCGTAGCCGCGCCGGAAGAATTCCCCGCCGGCGTTGATCCGCGTCTGGGCCTTTACAAGATTTTCCATGCGATCTGGTCGTCGTCTCATCTGGATGACGTGCCTGCCGTTATCGGTCCCGACGGGCAGGAGGCGATTGCCCAGGCGCGACTCGGGCGGCTGACGCCTTTGCCTCGCCAGGCGCTGCTCCTGACCGCGTTGGAAGGGTTCACGATTGACGACGCGGCCTATCTCATCGGCATGGATGCGTCCGATGTGGAAGCCTTGGTGGAGGAAGCGCTGCACGCGATCGAGTCGCAGACCCGCGCCAAGGTTCTGATTATCGAGGACGAACCGATCATCGCGATGGATATCGAAACCATCGTTCGCGATCTGGGCCATGAAGTGACGGCGATAGCGGTCACGCGGGAGGATGCGGTGCGCGAAGCGATGGCGCAGCGTCCAGGATTGGTGCTGGCGGATATCCAACTGGCCGACGATTCCAGCGGGATCGACGCGATAAAGGATATCCTGGCGGAATTTGCCGTTCCGGTGATCTTCATCACCGCTTTCCCGGAACGGTTGTTGACGGGCGAGCGGCCTGAGCCGACATTCCTCATCACCAAGCCATTTCAGCGCGCCACGGTCAAGGCGGCGATTTCTCAGGCGCTTTTTTTTGACGAAGCTACCGCGCCTGCCTGACGGAATAGACCGGGGGGCGCATCGGAACCCCCGCCCGTTCGTTGCGTTATTGATGCGTAACGATGGGGAGAGAAGACATGGCTGACGAGGAGCAGCATATTTCGACAGTGGATGTCCGTGCGGGATCGACGCCTCATATCGTGCGATATGTTCTGGGGATTTCGCTGGCGCTGGTCGTCATCGTGATGCTGCTGGTTCTTTGGCGTTGAAGCCTTGACGATGGATTTTTCGGTTGGCTGTTATCAGCATAAGGCGCAAGCATTTATATGGCTTTGACCACTTCGGTTCACGCAGCAAAAGCGGCAGGCGGCACAGGGAGTGCTCCTATGGATGAGGCGGTTGAACGCACCACATTGTCCGATTCGGATTTCAAGCGCGAACTTGCCGCAGTCATCCCTCATCTTCGTGCGTTCGGCCGGTCGCTGGCGGGCAATCGGGATGTGGCTGATGATCTTGTTCAGGAAACGCTGTTGAAGGCATGGGCCGCGCGTACCCGGTTCCAGGCTGGGACCAACATGCGAGCCTGGACTTTCATCATCCTGCGTAATCATTATCTTTCGCAAATGCGCCGTTCGCGGTTCCGGGGAGATTGGGACGACCTGACGGCGGATCGCCTGCTGGCTGCCCCGGCGGGTCAGGATAAGCATGTGGAACTTTCCGACATGCAAAGGGCGCTGTTGCAACTGCCCCAGCCCCAGCGGGAAGCGTTGATATTGGTGGGGGCCGGTGGCTTCGCCTATGAAGAAGCGGCCGAAATTTGCGGCGTTGCGGTGGGGACGATCAAAAGCCGCGTGGCGCGTGGCCGTGCTGCGCTGGAACAGATCATGGAAAATGGGGATTTGCCTTCGCGCCGTACCCAGGAAACCACGGCCACCGCGGTTCTCGATGAAATCATGGAAGATGTCGATCGCTTGAGCCGTGGGCGTGAAGCGACTTCGCCGGGGGATGAAACAGGCTGAACGAAACGGCCGGATATGGCCCGTCCGCGTCGAGGGAGATGGAGATGGACGAGGAGCAATCGCAAGACGATCTGCCAGACAGATCGGCACGGCCATCCGACGCGGGACGGCCGCACGGTAGCGGGCTCGTTTTCCTGTTGGTTGCTCTCGCCCTGATCCTGGCCATCGGGTTTTTCTATCTTTCGAAGGCCCGGGAGGACCGGCAGGCTGACCGGATGACGCAAGCGGCCAATTCAGTCGACGATGCGGCAAGGGTCGTAGGCGACGCGGCCAGAAATGCCGCAGACAGTTTTCGCAGGGACAATGATTCCGGGCCGAATTAACCTGTATTCCCGCCCATTTTCCCATTCAGGAATTATTTGCCATTTTCAGGCACTCTCCCGGGGGTGTCGGATTTCCTTACAGCGTATGTAAGATAGATCCGGTGCGATAGGGCCGCGTTGCAGCGGCCTGGGGAATGCACGGGATCATGATCAGGCTTTTCAAACATTATGTGCCGCATGCGGTGTTGCTGCTGGGCCTTCTGGATTTTGCCTTGCTGCTATGCGCGGCGGAGGGGGGCTGGGTGCTGCGGGCGCGGCAGATCGGCATGGATGTCGATCCCGCTATGACCCGGGTTTGGCCTTTGCTCAGCTTCGTTATTGCTATCCAGACGGCCATGATCGCAGTTGGCGTTTATGGGACAGAGGCGTTGCAATCGATCCGCTTCGCCTTTGCCCGGCTGCTGGTAGCTGTATCGCTGGGTGTCATCTTCCTGTCGGTGATGCACTTTATCGGGCCAGACATGACCCTGTGGCGCTCCAATTCGCTTTACGCGATGGGGCTGGCGATGGGATTGCTGATCCTGATCCGCCTGCTGCTTGGCTCCATGATTGGCGGGGAAGCTTTCAAGCGGCGCCTGGTCGTGTTGGGAGCGGGAACCCGTGCCGCCCGCATCCGCGAACTGGAGCGGAAAAAGGGGGCGGGTTTTCTGGTCGTTGGCTATATCGGCATGAACGATGGCCCCCAGGTGATCCCCGAATCCATCAATCGCAGCGCAATATATAATCTCGCGGATTTCGTGGTCCGGCTGGGCGCAAGCGAGGTTGTGCTGGCGTTGGAGGAGCGTCGCAATGCAGTGCCCCTCAGCGACCTGTTGCGCGTCAAGACAACCGGGGTTCACGTCAATGAAATTTCCACCTTTCTGGAGAGGGAGACGGGCCGGGTCGACCTCGACAGTGTAAACCCGAGCTGGCTCATCTTTTCCGACGGCTTTTCCGCTGGCCGCCGGTTGTCCAGCATCGCCAAGCGGGTTTTCGATATCGTCGCCAGCCTGCTCCTGCTCATTCTCACCGGACCGGTCATCCTGCTTGCGGCGATGCTGGTGAAGCTCGACAGCCGTGGCCCGGCCTTCTATCGCCAGCAGCGCGTGGGCCTGTATGGCCAGGAATTCTGGATCGTCAAATTACGCACCATGCGTCAGGACGCCGAAGTCGCGGGACAGGCGGTCTGGGCGGAAAAGAACGATCCGCGCATCACTCGCCTCGGCTATTGGCTTCGCAAGCTGCGTGTCGATGAATTGCCGCAGACATGGACGGTCCTTAAAGGGGAAATGAGCTTTGTCGGGCCTCGCCCCGAACGGCGCCAGTTCGTCGAGGATCTGGAGCAGCATCTGCGTTACTATGCGGAACGCCATATGGTGAAGCCGGGTATCACGGGCTGGGCGCAGATCAACTATCCCTATGGCGCTTCGATCGAGGATGCCCGGCACAAGCTGGAATATGACCTCTATTATGCCAAGAATTATACGCCTTTCCTTGATCTGCTGATCCTCATCCAGACGGTGCGCGTCGTCCTTTGGCCAGACGGCGCGCGTTGAGGGCGGGGCGATGAGCATCCTGCTGCAATTCATCGGCAATTGGGGACACGCGCTGGCCGCGGCGCTGTTCGCTGCGTTGGGCATATTCATCCTGCGCCGACGCGATGGCGAGATCGAGCCGCGCCTGTTAGCCAGTGCCTTGCTGATGACATCCTGCTGGGCGCTTTATGTTTCGTTCGGCGGGGTCGGTCAGACGCTTTCCGGTCTTGGCGAAAGCATACGCAACGCGGCATGGCTGCTCCTGATGTTCGTTCTGTTGCGGCGTGGCCCTGCCGGACGCACGGGACCGATCTTCGCGATCGGACTGGTCTATGCCGCCGTCGTTGGCTTGCTGATGCTTCAGAGCTTCACCGATTTCGTGACGCAGCAGCTTTCGGACGAAAATGAACTACAGCGCGCCCTGACCCTGCTTTCGCTGATATTGCGGATGATGACGGCGATCGGCAGCCTGGTTCTGGTTCACCAGCTTTATACGGCATGGCCCGTGCGGGATAGGGGAAGGGTGGTCCTGTTGCTTGCCGCGCTCGCCGCCATGTGGACCTATGACTTCAGCCTTTATGCTGTCGGCTATTTCACGCCGAATCATATGGATGAGCTTTACGCCCTGCGCGGCCTTATGATGGCGCTGCTTGCCCCCGTCATCGCAGTGAGCCTGCGTAAGGAACTAGCCGGACGCATCCAGTTATCGCGCAGCCTGACATTCCAGTCGCTCTCCGTCGCGGCGGTGGCGCTCTATATCATCCTGTTCGCGGCAGCGACCGTCCTGATCGAACTTATCGCCGGCCCCTATGCGCGAGTCATGGAGATCGGCGGCGTTTTCTTCATGGCGGTGACGGCGCTGATCCTCCTGCCTTCGCCGCAGTTGCGTGCGCTCTGGAAAGTGCAGGTCGCCAAGCATTTCTTTCAGCATCGCTATGATTATCGCACTGAATGGATGCGGTTCGGCGAAACCATTGGCCGACCAGGCAGCGACGCGCCCGCTCTGGGAGAACGCGTGGCTAAGGCGGTCGCCGATATTACGGACTCATCAGGCGCCTTGTTGCTGCTACGCGGGGAAGATGGGCGGCTGACTTTGGAAACCCAGTGGAATTGGGACATCGACTTTCCCGAAACGCCTTCGCTTTCCCGGGAACTGGCTGTTCGTCTGGAGCAGACAGGATGGATCATCGATATTGAAGGGATGGAGGGCGATGCCGGCGCCTTGCCCGATTGGGTGAAGGGTGACGGACGGGGCTGGGCGCTGGTGCCACTCATTCATTTCGGCAAGCTGATCGGTGCGATCCTGCTCGCGCGTCCGCCGATCGACCGACGGCTCGACTGGGAGGATCTGGATATGTTGCGTGCCGCCGGACGGCAGGCCGCGACCTATATCAGCGAAGCGCAGGGACAGGAGGCGCTGAGCGACGCGCAACGTTTCGACGAGTTCAATCGGCGGTTCGCGTTCATCATGCATGACGTCAAGAATCTGGTGAGCCAGCTTTCGCTCCTCGCCCGCAATGCCGAACGCCATGCCGACAATCCCGATTTCCGCGCGGACATGATCCTGACGCTCAAGGAATCGGTGGGAAAAATGAACGACCTTCTGGCGCGCCTGTCCCAGCACAATAAAGGACGGATGGAAGAACCCAGACCGATGATGCTGCGGGAAATGGCCGATGGCGTGGCGCGTTCCCGCTCGCGCCAGCACCCCGTGCGCGTGACGGGCGACGCGCTGCCAGCCATGGCCGATCCGGTTCGGGTTGAGCAGATTCTGGTGCATCTGCTTCAAAATGCGATCGACGCCAGCGCGCCCGACAGTCCGGTTGAACTTTGTCTGGCCACAGAGGGGAGCGAAGCCTGCGTGGAGATTGTGGATCGCGGCGTCGGAATGACGGCGGAGTTCGTGCGGCGTGAGCTTTTCAAGCCGTTTTCGAGCAGCAAGACGGGCGGCTTCGGCATCGGTGCTTTCGAGGCGCGCGAACTGGCCGCCGCAATGGATGGGAGAATCGAGGTGGAGAGCAAGCCCGGCGTTGGCAGCCGGTTCATACTGCGCCTGCCTCTGGCGCCTGAAGGAACGTCGATGACAATGAAAGGGGAGGCTGCCTGATGAGCGACATGCGGCCAAAATTGCTGATCGTGGAGGATGATCCGGGCCTGCAGCGCCAGTTGCGCTGGGCCTATGAGGAATATCAGCTTTTCATTGCGGGCGATCGGGAGGAAGCCATCGAATTGCTGCGCGCCGAAGTGCCCGACGTGGTGACACTGGACCTTGGCCTGCCGCCCGATCCAGATGGGACGAGCGAAGGCTTCGCGACGCTGTCGGAAATACTGCGGATCAAGCCCGAGACGAAGGTCATCGTGGCATCGGGGCATGGCGCGCGGGAAAGTGCGCTGGATGCGATTTCGGGCGGCGCCTATGATTTCTATCAAAAGCCGGTTGATATTGACGAGCTGGGTTTGATCGTGCGCCGTGCCTTCCACGTCCACGCGCTTGAAAGGGAAAATGCCCGGCTGGCAGAGATCGCGCCGGAGGGCGCGGCTGTGCTCGGCAAGCTCATCACCAGCGCGCCTGAAATGCTGAAGGTCGCGCGTACGATCGAGCGAGTCGCCAGCGCGCAGGTTTCCGTGCTCCTGCTTGGGGCGAGCGGCACCGGCAAGGAATTGCTGGCGCAGGGACTGCATGACGCCAGCCCCCGCAAGTCAGGTAATTTCGTCGCGATCAACTGTGCCGCGATACCGGAAACCCTGCTGGAATCCGAACTGTTCGGGCATGAAAAGGGCGCTTTCACTGGCGCGGTAAAAACTACCCCCGGCAAGATCGAACAGGCGCAGGGTGGCACGCTGTTTCTGGATGAAGTCGGCGATATTCCCTTGCCGCTTCAGGTCAAATTGCTGCGTTTCCTTCAGGAAAGGGTGATCGAGCGGATCGGCGGGCGACAACCCATCGCCGTCGACACGCGGATCGTATGCGCCACCCATCAGAATCTGGAGGAGATGATCGCCGCGGGCACTTTTCGCGAGGATCTTTACTACCGTCTCGCGGAAATCATCGTGCGGATTCCCGCGCTCAAGGACAGAGCGGGCGATCCGGCGTTGCTGGCGCGGCATTTCCTCAACCGCTTCGCAAAGGACATGAACCCGCAGGTCAAGGGCCTCGCGCCCGATGCGCTGGCGGCGCTCGATGCCTGGCAATGGCCGGGCAATGTGCGCGAACTGGAAAACCGGATGAAGCGCGCCGTCATCATGGCCGATGGCAAGCATGTGACGGCCGCCGACCTCGACCTGGACGGTGAGCGGGAGGCTGGCGGCGATGTCGTCAATTTGAAGGCCGCGCGTGAAATGGCGGATCGTCGGGCTATTCGTCGGGCCATTGCTCGGACCGATGGCAATATTTCGGGGGCGGCGAAGATGCTGGGGATCAGCAGGCCGACGCTATATGACCTGCTGAAACAATATCAGATGCAGGGGCAGGGCTGAACGGATGAACCGCAAGCGCCTGTTCCTGCTCGTCGGCATCGGCGCCCTGCTGCTGTCGGCGGCGGCATTGTGGCAATGGCGCGCACATGAGGCGGATGGAACTGCCCCGCTCGCGCGCGGGATCGCCGCGCTCGTCAAGGGCGATGCGCGAACGGCTCGCGTCGAGCTTTTGAACGCCATCCGCGCCGACCCGCAGTCCATTCCCGCCCGCATCGCGCAGGCGCAGGCGCTGGTGGATCTGGATGACGGGAACGGCGCGCAGGCCGAAATCGAACGCGCACGCGCGCTGGGCGGCAGGCCGGGCGACATGCGGGTGCTGATGGCGCGGGCCTTGCTTTTGCAGGGGCGTGCGGATGCCGCCCTTGCGGAGATAGAAGCGGACGATATTCCCCCGTCCTTCGCCGGAGCCGCGATGCGGGTCGCCGGGAATATCCACATGGCGCGGGGCGATATGGCGGCAGCCGAAGCAGCGTTGGACCGGGCAAGGGAAATGGCCGGGAATGACCCGGAAAGCTGGATCGACACGGGACGCTATCGGTTGATGATGGGCGATCAGGCTGGCGCCATCGTCGCGGCGGACCGAGCCGTGGCGCTGGCGCCGAAAAATGGCAAGGCCCTGCTGCTTCGAGGGGAACTGACGCGAAGCCAATATGGGCTGGTCGCCGCTTTGCCATGGTTCGAGCGAGCGCTGGCCCTCAATCCCGACTCCGTGCCGGTGCTGGAGCAATATGCCGCCACACTGGCTGACGCCGGGGAAGCGCGCCGGATGCTGAGCGTCACGCGCCGCCTGCTGGCGCTGACGCCGGGCAATGCGCGGGCGTGGTTCATGCAGGCGGTCATGGCGGCGCGAGCGGGTCGGGCCGACCTTGCCCGGTCGCTATTGGCGCGGACGCAAGGGCGGCTGGACGGCGAACCGGCGACGATGCTCCTGCGCGGCGTGCTTCATCTGAACGACGGCAATGCGACGCTGGCCATTGAAGCCCTTGCGCCCCTAGTCCAGCAACAGCCCGACAACGCCATGGCCCGCACTCTGCTGGGCCGGGCTTATTATCTGGCCGCGGATTTTCCCTCCGCCGCGACGACCCTCGCGCCGATCGTCGCGCAAAGGGATGCCGATCCCTATGTCCTGACGCTCGCCGCGCGCGCGCAGGAAGCCATGGGCGAGAGGATCATGGCGGACGATATGCTCGCTCGCGCGCTTTGGCCCGATCGCCCCTCGGCCGATCCCTTTGCCAGCGCGGACGATGCCGCCCTGGCTCGTTCCGCCCCCTCCAATGCCGCCACCGCGCAGGAGAATATTCCCTATATTCGGACGCTGCTCAGCACGGGACAGGCGGAACAGGCCGTCGCGCGGGCGCGTCTGCTCAGCCAAGCCAATGCCGGTGCGCCCGATGCCTATGTCATATGGGGCGATGCGCTTGGTGCCGCCGGACGGCAGGGGGAAGCGGTGAAGGCCTATGAAATGGCGGCCAATCTCCGTTTCAGCCGGGATATAGCGCTGCGCCTTGCCGCGGCTTTGCAGCGGGCGGGCGATCCCGCCCGGTCCATGCAGGTCGTGCATCTGTTCCAGTCGCAAAATCCCGACGACGCGCAAATGCAAAGGCTTGCCGCCGCTGGCTATATGGCGAGCGGAAAATGGCGGGAGGCGCTGCGGATGCTGAAAGCGGTGGAGGCGCGCATCGGTTCGAACGATGCCCTGCTCATGGCCGACATGGCCCGTGCGTCGCTGGAAACCGGCGATGAAGAAAGGGCGCGCGCTTATGCCGCCTTCGCCTATCGCCAGATGCCGGGCAGCCCCATCACGGCGGATGCTTACGGCTGGACCCTGTTCAGAACTGGCGCGAATGGGCAGGCCGCCGTCGACCTGCTGGAAAAAGCGGTTGCGCTTGCACCGGGGCAGCCCCGTTTGCGGGCGCATCTGGAACAGGCCCGTGCGGAGCTGGACAAGCGGAAAGATCGCCTCGTGGCCCGATGACAGGCACGCCGGATCAGGCTTGCTGCGTATCCAGTTCCTCGGGCCGAAGCCCAAGTCGGCGGATTTGCGCGGCCACCGGCGGCCACACATCTTCCAGGAAGTGTTTGCGTTCGGCTTCCCGCAGGCGGCGAGTGGCGCCGTCCGCCACAAACATGCCGACGCCGCGTTTCACGATAACCAGGCCGTCGTCCTGAAAACTTTGATAGGCTTTCGCCACCGTCAGGGGATTGGCGCCCTGTTGCGCGGCGAACGCGCGAACGGACGGGAGCAGATCGCCATCGCTATACTCGCCATCCAATATGGATGCGGCGATGGTGTCGCGGAGGCGCAGATAAACGGGCTTGCTGTCGTCGGCCATGGTGCATCAGTGCCATAATACAGCATCGCGGGTCAAGCCATAGCATTACGGAATGACGGCTTTTCGCTATATTTATCTGTCCCAGAGCGAAACTATCTTGTCATAATCTGGCCTTGGCCGTTCTTCGAGCGACTTCCCGGACGTGCCCAGAAAGACGAAACCGGCAATGCGTTCGCCTTCATGGCCGAAGGCAGCCCGCACATCCTCATTATAAGCGGGCCAGCCCGTCAGCCATCCTCCGGCAAAGCCAAGCGCATGGGCAGCATGGAGCAGGTTCATGATGGCGGCTCCCGCCGACAATTCCTGCTCCCATGCGGGAATCTTGCTGTCCAAAACAGGCGATGACAGGGCGACCACCAATGCGGGCGCCTGATGCGCGAACTGGTGCATGGCTTCTATCTCAAGCCGTCCCGCATCGGATTTTTCCTTCCGATATGCGGCTTCCAGCAGGTCGGCCAGCGTCGTGCGCTTTTCCTGCGGCACGATGACGAAGCGCCAGGGAAAGAGCTTCCCATGGTCGGGGGTGCGGGACGCGATCTCCAGAATCTGTCGCAGTTGGCCGGTATCGGGGCCGGGCGCGATCAGGTTGCGCGGTTTACCGGAACGGCGCGTGCGAAGCAGCGAAAGCGGGGTCGTGCGGTCGTTGAAAGTCACATTTCTCTCTTCGATTGTTTGCGTGCTTTGTAATGATATTCTTCACACGCGCAATTTCTTCGCTAGGTTCCTGCCCATGCCAAGGCTCTGCAAAGGGCCGGGAAGCATAGCAAGGGAGTTACAATCATGGCCAATCCATCCGCCGGTAGAGATACCGGCGCGGATGCGGCCCGTCAGCCCGTGGACGACCGACCGCAGTGGTTCGGCCATCCGCGACAACTGGCGCGGCTTTTCACGACCGAAATGTGGGAGCGGTTCGGTTATTACGGGATGCGGGCGCTGCTGACGCTCTACCTGACCAAGCATTTCCTTTTCGACGACCAGACAACCAACGGCATTTACGGCGGCTTTACCGCCCTTGTCTATCTGACGCCGCTGGTCGGCGGGCTGATCGCTGACCGCTATCTGGGCGCGAAACGCTCGATCAAGTTCGGCGCGCTGATGATGGCGCTGGGCTATTTCATCCTCTGTTTCGGTGGAGAAACGGCCAAACCTCATGCGATCGTCGACGGACAGCGCTATGAAGTGCAGGTCGAGAATTTCGTCGATCGACCTACCAGCACGGGATCGGAAAAACGCTTCCTCGTCGATGGCGGCCAACGCCTCGAAATACGCGGCAATGAAGATGGCACCGTGTCCCTGCTCGACAGCAGCGGTCATGTTTCGCGCACCGTCGAAAAAGGTGGTTTCAAGGCGGATGGCGAACGCGCACCGCTTTATACGATGCTGCTCCTCATCGGCCTTTCCATGGTCACGGTCGGCAATGGCTTCTTCAAGCCCAATATCTCCACCATCGTCGGTGAGCTTTATGAAAAGGGCGACCGGCGCAGGGATGCGGGTTTCACCATATTCTATATGGGCATCAATGTGGGATCGCTCTTCTCGCAGCTTCTTTGTCCATTGCTGGCCGATACGGTCGGCTGGTGGGCGGGCTTTGGCCTTGCGGCGCTGGGCATGGTTTTCAGTTGGAGCCTGGTCCAGTTCGATGGCGGCAAACTATCCGGCTATGGTGAAACGCCACCGCAGTCCGGCCCGGACCGCAGCCTGCTGATCTATGCGGGCGCGGTATTGGCGGTGCCGTTGGCCTGGTTTCTCTTCGTCAACCTGATGCACAATGCGGACGCGAAGGCGGGCGAGGGGATCATCGCCTACCTGCTGTCGCTGCCGATCATGGGCAAAGTGCTGTTCGCGACCTTCATCCTGTCGATTCCCGGCATCCTCCTGTGGTCCTGGTTCGAAGGGAGCCGGGCCGAGTTTCAGATGATGCTGGCAGCGATGGTGCTGGTGGTGTTCAACGTGGTATTCTGGACCCTGTTCGAACAGGCCGGATCGTCGCTGACGCTGTTTGCGGACCGGAATACGGACCTGTCGGTTTTCGGACTGTTTTCGATCAGTGCCGGGCAGACGCAGTTCTTCAATGCCTTCTTCATCGTTACTCTGGCGCCTCTGTTCGGCATCATGTGGAACGCGCTGGCGAAAAGGGGGCGGGAACCGTCCATCCCCGTCAAATTCGCCATTGCCCTCATCGGTGTGGGCGTCGGGTTCCTGTTCCTCGTCTGGGGCGCGCATCATGCCGGGGCGGATTTCAAGGTCGCGATCTGGTGGCTTGCCGGACTCTACCTTATCCATTCCGCGGCCGAGCTGTGCATATCCCCCGTCGGCCTTTCCATGATCACCAAGCTGTCGCTCGCGCGGGTCGTCGGGCTGATGATGGGCGTGTGGTTCCTGTCGATTTCCGTGGCGCAATACGTGGCGGGCATGGTCGCGCAGGTCGCCAGCGTCGAAACCGTGGGGGGACAGGTGACCAACCTCAAGCTCAGCCTCGATACCTATGTCGGCGTATTCTGGACCATCGGCATCGCGGCAGCAGGGATCGGCGCGACGCTGCTGATCGTGGCGCCGCTGATCAAGCGATGGATGCACGGCGTGCAATGATGAAGGCGCGCGCATGGGCGCGGGCCTTGGCTGCCTGCGCCGGAACTGGATTGGCCGCAGCCTGTGGCGCACCGCTATGCGAACCCTGCGCCGCAGTCATTGCCCAAGGCCCATGACTGGTGAGGCCGGGAGGGAGGGGGCCGTGTGCCTCCTCCCTCAATAGCTAACGCGCAGCGCCCCAGATGTCCTCAGCCTTGATAAATCCCTTCTGTCCGCGGACGTCGAAGGCGCACCAGCCGTTCGAACAGGAGGAAAGCCGGCCGACGACGCCTTTTTCCGCGCGGAACAGCGACCGTGCGTCGTCACGCGGGGATTCGCGCATCGGCGCTATTTCGGATGTCACGATGGCGGTGGGGGTGTCGCTGAGCAGCCGGACATGCATCCAACCCTGCGCGCCGGACGAATCCTCGACCTTGCGCCACAGGCCCAGCACCTGAACCACCTTCACCGGCAGGTCGCGGCGGCGATAGACCCAGTTGGACGGATAGTCGAGGCTGGGGCCGACACGCATCCGCGCCTCATCCTGGGCCAGCGAAGCCCAATAGGGCACCGGCTTGTTCGGCGCGGCATGGCCGTGCCCAGCAACCGACAAGGCGCCGATCATGCCAGCGGCCAGCAAAAACCCCTTCATCTCTTGATCCGTTCCCTTATCGCCAGATCGCGACCATAGCCGCTGGTCCCCGGTTGCGACAACCGCTGTCTTGCGGGCCGCCACAAGGCGCTTGACCGGCAGGCTGGGGGAGAATAGCCGAGGCCATGGCCAAGAAACCGCGCCCCGCCAAACCGCGTGTCATCGTCACGCGCCGACTGCCTCCCAATGTAGAGGCGCGCATGGCCGAACTGTTCGATGCCAGTTTCAATGTCGGCGATGTACCGATGGATCGCCCCGCGCTGATCCGCGCCATGGCGCAATGCGACGTGCTGGTCCCGTGCATCAGCGACCAGATCGACGGCGCTCTGATCGAAGCCGCGCCCGAGCGGTTGCAGTTGATCGCCAGCTTTGGCAGCGGCGTCGATCATATCGATCTGGGTGCTGCCCGGCAAAAGGGCATTATCGTCACCAACACGCCGGGTGTCCTGACGGAAGATACCGCCGACATGACGATGGCGCTCATCCTGTCGGTGCCGCGCCGCCTGGCCGAAGGAGAAAAGCTGGTCCGTTCCGGCGAGTGGCGTGGATGGAGCCCTTCGGGGATGCTGGGCCACCGCATCGGCGGCAAGAAGCTGGGCATTATCGGCATGGGCCGGATAGGCCGGGCCGTGGCTCGCCGCGCCTGCGCCTTTGGGCTCACCATCGCCTATCATAATCGCCACCGCCTGCCCTTTGAGGTGGAACAGGAACTGGAGGCGAGCTGGTGCCCGGAACTGGACGGGCTGCTGGAAACGTCGGACATCATCTCGATCAATTGCCCGCTGAATGCGGACAGCAGGGGAATGATCGACGCGCGGCGGATCGCGTTGCTCACGCCAGATGCTTATCTCATCAACACGTCGCGCGCAGAAATCGTGGACGAACCGGCATTGATCGCGGCGCTCAACGAAGGCCGGATCGCGGGGGCGGGGCTGGACGTTTATATGCATGAGCCAGCCGTGGACGCGGACCTGCTGTCGCTTTCCAACGTCGTCCTTCTGCCTCACATGGGATCGGCGACATTCGAGGGGCGCGACGCGACGGGCGCCCGCGTGATCGCCAATATCCGCAGTTGGGTCGACGGGCACCGCCCACCCAATCAGGTGCTGGAAGGCTGGGTCTAGGGGCGGGTTCCCTATTCAAAGGCGATGTCTCCGCATTAGAGCGCCCCCACTTGTCGGCCGATTTGGGTGGGGAGCGGATACAGCTTTGCCCCTCGCCCCTGGGGAGAGGGGGCCGATACGGCGCATTTCTCCCTCCTCCAGCTTCGCCTAACTCGCTGCGCGAGCAAGGCTTCATATCCTCCCTTTCCCCTGCGGGAGAAGGGAACAGGAACGTTCCTACCTGATCGCTAATGGCCGTTGGCCGCGGGTCATTTGCAAATAATGATCGCTTTCTCAAAACCAGAAGCGCATGCCCGTCACCAGCCTCACGGCGCGGGGATGGTCGCCCTCTGCCCGCATTTCCGCCGCTTCCGTGCCATAGACACCGCGCCATTCCACGCCGACATAGGGGGTGAAACGCGGCTCGATCATATAATGGAGCCGTGCCCCCAGCTCCGCTTCCCGCAGCACTTTCCCCTGTCCCGCGAATTTCAGTTCCGCACGGGGCGTCAGGATCAGCCGCTGCGTCAGGCGCATGTCGTGGCTGGCTTCCACCCGCGCGAACAGGTCGCCCTTGTCCGACAGGAAAGCGGCCGCCTCCACCTTGAACCAATAGGGCGCCAGTCCTTCGATCCCGATCACGGCATAGCTGCGCGCGGGCGTGGGGCGAATATCCTGCCGGATGCCAGCCTGAAGATTGAACCATGGGTCGAGCGCGTGGGACCAGAGCGCCTGCACCTCGGCGCTGTCGAGGCGGCGGCCCCGGCTTCCTTCACCCTCCGTCTTGATGGTGAGCCGGTCCGTGTCCCCGCCGAACCATGCTTCGCCCGCCCAGCGATATCCGTCGCGCCCCTTGCCCATCTGCGCTTCGAGCTGGTCTATCAGGATCATGCTGTGCGCCATTCCGCCATTTTCGTGGGCAAGCAGAGCGCGGGCACGTTTCATGGCATCGGGTTCAAAGATCCCGTCCGCGGCATGATCCGCCGGAATGGGTGGCGCGGAGGCTGGTGCGCTTTCCATGGAATGACCCATGCCATGATGCGCGCCATGGCCTTCGTCGGCCTGTGGAGGTGTTGGATGGGCAGGCCGCGCTTCCATCGAAGGCATGGCGTGACCGGCATGATGATCATGCTCCTGCGCTATGGCGGGCGCGGTGAGGAGCAGCAGCGGCAGAAAAGCGATCTTCATGCCTCATCCTCCCGCACGGTCACTATGCGGAACATGCCGGAATGCATGTGGAGCAGCATATGGCAGTGAAAGGCCCAGTCGCCCGGCGCGTCGGCGGTCAGATCGAAACTCAGCTTGCCGCCGGGCAGCACATTGACCGTATGCTTGCGCGGTTTCGCGGTTTCGTCGCCTCCCGTCACCAGTTCGAAAAAATGGCCGTGCAGATGGATGGGGTGCGGCATCATCGTGTCGTTGATGAGCGTCACGCGCGCACGCTCCCCCAGCCGAAAAGGGATAGGGTCCGCGCCGTCGCTATATTTAACGCCGTCGAAGGACCACATGTAACGTTCCATATTGGCTGTCAGATGCAGTTCGATTTCCCGCGCGGGCGGTCGCGTATCGGGATTGGGCAGGGCAGCCACCAGGTCGCGATAAGTCAGGACGCGGTGGGAAACATGCTCCAGTCCCGTGGGCCGGTCGCCTGAACGATCCACCGGCATCGGAGAGAGGCTCGCGACGCCGGGACCGAGCGGCACTTGCGGGGCGACCGAAGGATCGCGCATCTTCATCGAACCATGATCCATGGGAGCAGAGGAGGCAGGCATGGAATGGTTCATCCCCTCATGACCCATGGCGGTATGGTCCATCCCGCCGTGGCTCATCCCGCCATGATCCATTCCCATATCGCGCATCGTCAGCAACGGGCGTTCCCGCATGGCCGGAATG
Source organism: Sphingobium baderi (assembly GCF_001456115.1). Taxonomy (NCBI): domain Bacteria; kingdom Pseudomonadati; phylum Pseudomonadota; class Alphaproteobacteria; order Sphingomonadales; family Sphingobiaceae; genus Sphingobium; species Sphingobium wenxiniae. The sequence goes on from NZ_CP013264.1 coordinate 2,188,113, forward strand.
TCCGCCACCATCCCCATTTGCGGGGCGAGCGTGGCGCGGCATTGGCCGGATCGGTCGATAGCCTCCGCCACGAAGCCATAGGCCCGATGCTCCTGCGGCTGGACAAGGACATCATAGGTTTCGGCAATGGCGATCTGGAATTCGTCGGTCTCCACCGGACGCACATCCTGCCCATCCGCTTGCACCACCGTCATGGGCAGGCCGGGCAGGCGGATGTTGAAATTCGTCATCGCCGATGCGTTGACGATACGGAGCCGAACCGTTTCGCCGGGCGTGAACAGGCCGGTCCAGTTGGCCCCGTTGTCATGCCCGTTGATGAGGTAGCTGTAAGCCGCGCCCGTCACATCGGAAATATCGGTCGGGTCCATCCGCATCGCGGCCCAGTCCAGCCGTTCCCCAAGCGGCTGGCCGCGTCCCTCCAGCAGGCCCGCCACGGTCTGCCGCTGCCGGTTATAATAGCCCCCCATCTGCTTCAGCCGCCGCAGCAGGATATGCGGATGCGTGAAGCTCCAGTCGGAGAGGACGAGAATATGCTCGCGATCCGCTGTCACCCCGTTGCCATGGGCTGGGTCTATGACGATGGCGCCATAGAGGCCCATTGCTTCCTGCATGTTGGAATGGCTGTGATACCAATAGGTGCCCGCCTGCCGGACCGGGAAATCATAGGTGAAGGTTTCGCCAGGTCCGATCCCCGGAAAGCTGATCCCCGGTACACCGTCATATTGGAACGGGACCAGCAGGCCATGCCAATGGATGGAGCTGTCCTCGTCCAGCGTGTTGGTGACGGCGATGCGAACATTCTGGCCCTCGCGCAGGCGGATGAGCGGTGCGGGAAAGGCGTCGTTCACCGTCACGGCATGGCCCTGCCTGTCGCCTAGCGCAAAGGGGCTATGGCCGATGCTGAGCGCTATGTCCTCGCCCGATAATGTGCCGCCTTGGCCCGGCAGGATGCCATGGCTTCCGCTGCGTGCCCATGCGGGCGAAAGGGCGGGGAGCAGCAAGCCGGCGGCGGTGGCGCGGATAAGGGTGCGGCGATCCAGATGGGACGAAAGGTTCATGCCTTCCTTTACGCGCCGTCCGTCTCCACCCCTCCCATTTTTTTCCTGAGCGCGGCCCGGGCGCGATAGAGCCGCATTTCGACCGCCTTCGTCGAAAGGCCGAGCAGGGCGGCGGCTTCCTCCTGCATCATGCCTTCGATGGCGCAGAGGATGAGCGGCTCCTTGAGCGAAGCGGGCAGGTCGGAAAGGGCAGCCATGGCGCGCGCCAGCATCTGCCTGTCCGCTGCCTGCCGGTCGATGGCGGGCGCCGGATCGGCTATGTCCAGTGCCTCATCCATCGGTCGGGCGCGCAGGAAGAAGGCGCGCACGGCATTGCGGCGGGCGCGATCCCGGCATTTGTTGAGTGCGATCCGCAGCAGCCATGGGCGGAACGGCTTTGCGGAGTCATAGCGGCGAAGGGCGTCGAAAGCGGCGATGAAACTGGACTGCACGATGTCCATCGCGTCATTTTCCCCGCCATGGGCGTGGGCGAGGCGATAGACGGCTTCGCGGTGCCGGGCCATCAATCCGGCATAGCCCGCTTCATCGCCCGCGAGTGCGCGCGTAGCAAGATTTGCGTCTGTCGGATCGGCGATGGCCACGAAATTCAACGCGCCGGAGATGTTAAAGCCCGCTCCACGGCGGCATCATAGCGAGCCACCTGATCCGGCTTCAGGATCGCGCGCATGGCAAAGACGTGCTCGATCGTTTCCTTCTGCAATGTGCCCATCACATGATGGATGCGGTCGACCGCGCCCGAGACGGCCGGGCCGTAAGCCTTGTCGCGGCGAATAGCCTCCGCCAACGCGACATTGTCCGCCTTCATTTCCCTTTCCAGCGCTGTCTTGCGCGCGGCAAAGGCGCGGTTGAGCGCATCGAGGCGCGCCTTCTGCCCCGCGTCGAGTGCCAGCTCATCATAGAGCAGCGCATGGAGAACTGTTTCGGAAGCAGGCGCGGGTTTCGTCAGAGCGCGCCCCGCCAGCACACCCGCCAGAGCGGCAAGGAAGGCGACCAGCAGACTGATCAGGATCAACCGGACGGCGCTCATGCGTCCGGGGCCAGCAATGTGGAAGGCGCCAGTTCCAGTGAAGGCGCAATGACCAGGGCACTGTTTTCCCGATCCGGCACCCAGGCTCCGGCTCCACCCGCAGACAAGGCCACCAGCGCTATCGCGCCCAGAAGCCGGCGCTGCGCCCGCGCGTCGCGGTGATGGCGAAGCCCTGCCATCACATTCCCCTCCATATCGGCGAGAGCAGCCGGGACAGCGCCGTGTCCCGCGCGCTTCAGTATTTCGTCAAAGGGCTCCATCCTGCTTCTCCTTCACCCTGCATTACGCGCCGTCCACGCCCGGCCCTCATCGATATTTGGCGGAACAAGACATTTCGCGGCTCGTTGGAAGTCTATCCTGTTATGGAAAAGGACGCTCTCCATGATCAAGCTCGCGCTTATCTCCCTCGTCATTGCCGCTGTTCTGGCCCTGCTGGGCTTTGGCGGCGCGGCGGGCACGTTTGTTGGCATCGCCAAGATCCTATTCGGTATTGCGATCGTGCTGTTCCTGATTTTCCTCGTGCTCGGCATCATGGCTGGCAAGGGCGTCAAGGACGCTATAGACTGACTTCATGAATGGACATGACGCTGGAGTGGACGAAACCGGACGCCTGATAAGGGATGCGGCCGGCTTTCTGCTCCAGCGAGATGCCGGCGGGACTTACAGGCTGGTGCTGTTGCGCGTGCCGGTGGATCATGTCGAAAAGCGTGTGAGGATCAGGGGGTGGCGCGTCGGCGATGATGTCGTCGAAGTGGAAGGCGTCGCAGCCGCCTGAGCATGGTTCCAAGCTTCCCAGAACCATCTCTGATAAACGCGGCGCTGGAAAGCGCCGGTCGACCCATTATTCAGGCAACGGGCTGAGGAAGAGAACAAGCCCCGTCTGCATGATGCCCGTTAATGAAGCGGGGCGCATAACCGATGCCATGCACTCCATCGAGGGGAAGCGCGGTATCGCAGCGGGCACATTGCGCCATCATGCGGCCGATGATCCAATGGCGCTGGCCACAAGCGGGACAGTGGTTTGTTTCCCCCGGATGATAAAGCAGCGCATATCCGCGCCGAAATCGGGACATGGGAGAACATACGGGCTCAGGCATGGGCATAAACTCCGTTCGTCGTGCAGGAAGAACGGGCCGCAGGCACCAAGGTTCCCAATTCCCTGGGCTCCATTTTCGATCACCGATGCGCGAAACAACGGATTTGCCGTCAAGGCGCGGATTCGCGCTTTGTCCATTTGACTCCGGGGCGACAGGCGCTATGGCGCTGCTGCATCGGGACATACCCGCTTCGACCATCGGTTGGGGCGCATTCGTCCACCTTTCCCGTCGGCGGTTTTCGCTGTTCGGTGATGCTTTGGTGGAACCGCGTCATCCTCCCGCCGCATGGCCGTGGCACTTGCGAGGAGACGCACGACTCATGACCGCCATCGGACAGGACACACTTGGCACGCGCGATACTTTGAAGGTCGGCGGCAAGGACATCGCCTATTATTCGCTGAAGAAGGCCGCAGCCCGGCTGGGCGACGTTTCGCGCCTGCCTTTCTCGATGAAGGTGCTGCTGGAAAACCTGCTCCGCTTCGAGGATGGCGTGACCGTCACGGTGGAGGATATCCAGGCCATCGTGGACTGGCAGAAGGATCGTAGGTCGGAACGTGAAATCCAGTATCGTCCCGCCCGCGTGCTGATGCAGGACTTTACCGGCGTTCCCTGCGTCGTCGACCTCGCCGCCATGCGCGATGCGATGAACAATCTGGGCGCCGACGCCAGCAAGATCAATCCGCAGGTGCCTGTGCACCTCGTCATCGATCACTCGGTGATGGTGGACGAATTCGGCACGCCGCAGGCGTTCGAGGACAATGTCGAGCTGGAATATCAGCGGAACATGGAACGCTATGACTTCCTGAAATGGGGTTCCAAGTCGCTCAACAATTTCAAGGTCGTTCCTCCCGGCACCGGCATCTGCCATCAGGTCAACCTGGAAAATATCGCGCAGGCCGTCTGGTCGTCGGTCGATGCCGATGGCAACATTGTCGCCTATCCGGACACCTGCGTTGGCACGGATAGCCACACCACCATGATCAACGGCCTCGGCGTGCTTGGCTGGGGTGTCGGTGGGATCGAGGCCGAAGCCGCGATGCTGGGCCAGCCTGTCTCCATGCTCATCCCCGAAGTCGTCGGCTTCAAGCTGACCGGCACGCTGGGCGAAGGCATCACCGCCACCGATCTGGTGTTGACCGCCACACAGATGCTGCGCGCCAAGGGCGTCGTCGGCCGTTTCGTCGAATATTTCGGCCCCGGCCTTGCTTCGCTGAGCCTTGCCGACCGTGCCACGCTGGCCAACATGGCGCCGGAATATGGCGCGACCTGCGGCTTCTTCGGCATTGACGACAAGACGCTGGATTACATGCGCCTCACCGGTCGCAGCGAAGAGAATATCGCGCTGGTCGAAGCCTATGCCAAGGAGCAGGGCTTCTGGCTCGACGCGTCGGTCGATCCGGTCTTCACCGACATTCTCGAACTGGACATGAGCACCGTCGTCCCGTCGCTCGCCGGTCCCAAGCGCCCGCAGGACAAGGTGATCCTGACGCAGGTCGATAACGTGTTCAACGCCGACCTCGAAAAGCTCTACAAGAAGGCCGCGCCCGCCCGCGTCGCTGTCGAAGGCCGGACCCATGACATCGGCGACGGCGACGTGGTCATCGCCGCGATCACGAGCTGCACCAACACGTCGAACCCCGGCGTCCTCGTCGCCGCCGGCCTCGTCGCCAAGAAGGCGGTCGAAAAGGGCCTGAAGCCCAAGCCCTGGGTCAAGACCTCGCTCGCCCCCGGTTCGCAGGTCGTCACCGATTATCTGGAGAAGGCTGGTCTCCAGTCCTATCTCGATCAGGTCGGCTTCAACCTTGTCGGCTATGGCTGCACCACTTGCATCGGCAATTCCGGCCCGCTCGCCGAGCCGATCAGCAAGGCGATCAACGGCAACGACATCGTCGCCGCGTCGGTTCTGTCGGGCAATCGCAACTTCGAAGGTCGCGTGTCGCCCGACGTGCGCGCCAACTTCCTCGCATCGCCGCCGCTGGTCGTCGCCTATGCGCTGAAGGGCACCGTCACCACCGACTTCGTCGCAACCCCGATCGGTCAGGGCAGCGACGGTCAGGACGTCTATCTCAAGGACATCTGGCCCACCAATGACGAAGTTCGCTCCGTCATGGATGGCGCGCTGACCCGCAATATGTTCGAAAGCCGTTATGCGACCGTCTTTACCGGCGACGCCCGCTGGCAGGCGATCAACGTCACGGGATCGGACACCTATAGCTGGCGCGCGGGTTCGACCTATGTCGCCAACCCGCCCTATTTCGAAGGGCTGACCATGACCCCGGCGCCCGTCACCGACATCGTGGACGCCAAGCCACTCGCGATTTTCGGCGATTCGATCACTACCGACCATATTTCTCCGGCCGGTTCGATCAAGGCCAGCAGCCCGGCGGGCAAGTGGCTCTCCGAGCATCAGGTCGCGCAGGCCGACTTCAACAGCTACGGCGCGCGCCGTGGTCATCATGAAGTCATGATGCGCGGTACCTTCGCCAATATCCGCATCAAGAACCTGATGCTGGACGGCGTCGAAGGCGGCATGACCCGCTATGAGGGCGAAATCATGCCCATTTACGACGCGGCGATGAAGCATAAGGCCGACGGCACGCCGCTGGTCGTCATCGGTGGCAAGGAATATGGCACCGGCTCGTCGCGCGACTGGGCCGCGAAGGGCACCAACCTGCTGGGCGTCCGATCGGTCATCGTCGAGAGCTTCGAGCGTATCCACCGCTCGAACCTGGTCGGCATGGGCGTGCTGCCGCTCCAGTTCAAGGATGGCCAGAACAAGGATACGCTGGGCCTGACGGGCGATGAAACCTTTACCATCACGGGCGTCGCTGGCCTCAAGCCGCGTCAGGACGTGGACGTGAAGGTGACGCGCGCCGACGGTTCGACCTTCACCTTCACCGCGCTTTGCCGCATCGATACCGTTAACGAACTGGATTATTTCCTGAACGGCGGCATCCTGCAATATGTGCTTCGCAAGCTCGCCGCCTGATCGCGGCATGTGCTGATATGGAAAGGCCCTTTCCGCTGGAGGGGGCCTTTTTTCTTGGAGTGAAGCTCAGGTTATCAGGCCATTTGCGCCCGCAAAATGTCCTGTCCTGTGCGATGGATGCGACGTTAAGTTGCGCGGCTTCTACGCCCTTTCCGCCGAAAGAAGGATTTTGGTCCGGACAAGATTGGCTCTGTAGCCAATCGAGGGCCTTTGCGCTTATGCGATGCGACGATGAAGAAAGCGCTTATCGTTCGTCATGTGCCGCGTGAAGGAGCGGCAGGATATCTTCAGCCGATCGAGGCCGCAGGCTATCATATAGAACGGGTGGACGTGGCAAATCCCGATTTTGCCGGCGTTGATCTTTGCGAGCCTGATCTGCTTATCATGATGGGCGGCCCGATGGGCGTTTATGAGCAGGACGCGCATCCCTGGATTCCCTTGCAGATAGCCAAGCTGGCGCAGAGGCTGGGACGCGACCGGCCGACGCTGGGTGTTTGCCTGGGCAGCCAGATGATAGCCGCCGCCATGGGCGCGCCGGTCTATCCCGGCGGGACCATGGAAATCGGCTTCGCGCCCATCGCTCTAAATATGGCGGGCACCGATTCCCCCATCCGGCATCTGGAGGATGTGCCGGTGCTGCATTGGCATAGCGACACGTTCGACCTGCCGCAGGGCGTGGAATTGCTGGCATCGACCCGGCACTATGCCCATCAGGCGTTTCGGCGGGGGGGCAATGTGCTGGCGCTGCAATTCCATGCGGAGATGGGAGAAGATGCCCGATTCGAAGATTGGCTGACCCATTTCTGGGCTGATCTCGATATGGCGGGACAATGCGGCATTGCCTTGCGCGATGATCATGACAGGCATGGGCCGGGCGCCGTGGCCGCGGGGCGTGCGATGATCGCCGAATGGCTCGGCAATATCCGGCTAGATTAAGCGTACGCCAGATGCGAAATCAGAATTCGTAATCCAATTCTTCGACTTCATCCGGTTCCCGCCGTGCTTCGTCAATCCATTCGCGCATCAGATCCCAACCGTTGATGGTCCTGCAATAGGCGGCCGATGCGGGGGAAAGCGTAACGGCGTAGGTCAGGAAACGCTCGGCCACTGGCGCAAACATGGCGTCGGCCACCGTCGGCTTCTGTCCAAATAGCCAGGGGCCGCCATAGCTGCCCAGACATTCCGACCATATGGCTTCGATCCGCTCAATATCCGGCCTGGCGCCTGGAAATACAGGGAATTTGTCGTGCCGAACCTTCAGATTCATCGGCAGCGCCGACCGCAGATTGGAAAAGCCCGAATGAATCTCTCCCGACACCGACCGGCAATGGGCGCGGGCGATTCGTTCGGCGGGATAGAGTCCAGCCTGCGGATAAAGCTCATGCAGATATTCCGCGATGGCCAGGGTGTCCCAAACGCTCGCGCCTTCATGCGTGAGGCGCGGAACCAGCACCGATGGGGAAAGAAGCAGCAGTTCCGCCCTGTTTTCAGGGTCGTCGAGGGCGATCATCCGCTCAATGATTTGCAGGCCCGCCAGACGGCACAGGAGCCATCCGCGCAACGACCAGGAGGAATAATTTTTGCTCGATAGGGTAAGTTCCGCGATCGCCATGACGTTTTCCCCGTAGAGAAAGGCTTCCAATTGCGTATGATGCAGTGCACCATGAAACGTCGGAAAAGCGTTTTACGCAAGGCCGAATCGGCATGGCAGTAAAAAAGGCGCAGCGGGGAACAATGCGAATGCTCTATACAGGCTATCAGGCTTGGAACGATATGCTGGCCCCCTCGCGTTGGGGTGCAAGGCTGGCGCTGGGAATGAAGGATAGTCTCGGCTCGTTCGCCGACTTACCTGCCCCTCGCCGTCTTTTCGCCCTGATGGACGTGTTTGAAGGCGCGAAACTCACGCACAAGCGCCCTTCCTACGACATCAAGACCGTAAGCAGCGGCAACGCCGACGTCGCGGTGAGGGAGGAAGTCGTGCTGGAGATGCCGTTTGGCGATCTTCTGCATTTTGCCAAGGACGATGTGGTGACGGCCCAGCCCAAGGTGCTCGTGGTCGCGCCGATGTCAGGTCATTTTTCCACCCTGCTCCGCAGCACGCTGACGACATTGCTGCGCGATCACGATGTCTACATAACGGATTGGAAGAATGCGCGCGACGTGCCGCTTAGCGCCGGCGCCTTCGGTTTCGATGATTATGTCGATTATGTGATCAGCTTTTTCCAGGAGCTCGGCCCCGGCGCGCATTTATTGTCCGTGTGCCAGCCTTGCGTGCCGGCATTGGCCGCTGTGGCGTTGATGGCGGAGGACAAGGATCCCTCGACGCCTCGCTCCATGACGTTGATGGCCGGTCCCATCGATACGCGCATGCAGCCCACCGTGGTTAATGAGCTGGCGCAGGACAAGCCGATCGGCTGGTTCGAACGGAATCTGATTTCGGTTGTCCCGTTCCGTTTTACGGGGCGCGGGCGGGAAGTCTATCCGGGCTTTCTGCAACTCGCGGCCTTTGTCTCCATGAATCTGGGGCGGCATGGCGCGCAGCATCGTGAGCTTTATCAACTCCTTGCCGATGGGAAGGATGACGAAGCGCAGCATATCAAGGATTTCTACGAGGAATATTTCGCCGTCCTGGATATGACGAAGGAATTCTACATCGAAACCATCGAGCGCGTGTTTCAGCGAACCTTGCTGGCGAAGGGAGAATTGATGCACCGCGACCGGCTGGTCAATCCCGGCGCCATACGCAAGACCGCATTGCTGACCGTAGAGGGGGAGAGGGATGATGTTTGCGGAATCGGTCAGACTTCTGCCGCTCATGGTCTTTGCACGGGACTGCGCCCCCATTTGAAACGCCATCACCTTCAGACCGGCGTGGGCCATTATGGCGTATTTTCAGGCAGTAAATGGGAAAAGCTCGTCTACCCCCAAGTGCGGAACATGATTCTGGCGATGAACTGACAAGCGAGGATGCTTAGCTTTCCGGTCTCGTCCATATCCACATTCCCCCGATCAAGGCAGCGGCCAGAGGCACGAGAAACCAGGGGAAGGGCGAAAATAACAGCGCCAGTATTGCGCTGAAAAGAAAAGCGGCCAGTGCGGCCTTTTTTCCTCGGCGACTGATCGCGCCACGCTCGCGCCAGCGTCGGATGTGCGGGCCGAAATGGCGATGCTCCAGCAGGCGGGCTTCAAGCGAAGGGCTGGATCGCGCGAAGCAGAACGCGGCGAGGATCATGAAGGGAACTGTGGGCAGCAAAGGCAGGAAGGCGCCGATGGCCCCAAGGCCCAGAGACAGGAAACCCGCAAGAAGATAGAAAGTCCGGCGCATCAGGCCATGGGCAGCCGCAAACGGACGAGCAGGCCGCCTAGGTCATCGCTTTCCTCCATCGCGACGGACCCGCCGTAGATTTCGGCCACATCGCGCACGATGGCAAGGCCAAGGCCGGTGCCGGGCTTGCCTGAATCGAGCCGCACGCCACGGTCGAAGATACGGATGCGATCAGCCTCTGGAATACCGGCGCCGTCATCTTCGACCAATATCTCGACCATGCTCTCTTTTTTCTCGACGGTCGCGAAAACGCTGCCCCCGCCATATTTTGCGGCATTTTCGATGAGATTGCCGAGCATTTCATCCAGATCCTGCCGTTCCACGCGGACGGCCACAAGCTTGTCGCCGCTCATGTCGATGCGTGCTTCGGGATAAAGGCGCTGGACCGCCCGTTCGACCGCCTGAAGACTGGTCCATACTTCAGCCCGGCTCTGCGCGGCGCCGCGCCGTCCCACGGCCCTGGCGCGGGCGAGATGGTGATCGACCTGCCGCCGCATCGTGGTCGCTTCGCGAATCACCGTGTCGCCAAGGTCCGGCGATTGCGCGGTCGCGGCGTTCATGATGACCGTCAGCGGCGTTTTGAGCGCATGGGCAAGGTTGCCCGCATGGGTCCGTGCCTCCTCCGCCTGCCGCTCATTATGCGCGAGTAGCGCATTGAGTTCTTCGACCATCGGCAGCACTTCGGCGGGCATCGGCTCCGTCACGCGATTTTTCTCTCCGCCCCGCATCCGAACGATCTCATGCCGAACCCTGCGAAGAGGGCGCAGGCCATAGATGGTCTGGAATGTCGTCAGCACGATCAAGCCGAGAGCGAGCAGGGCGAAGCTCTGAAACAGGGTTGAGCGCAGTGTATGTATCTGCCTGTCCAGTCCTTCGCGGGCCGCCGCGACCATGAACATCCAGCGGGTATTCGATCCCGGCAGAATGACGGTCCGCTCCATGATCCGCAAATCCTCTCCGGGAAACTGCTTGCTGTCATAGGTGTGGAAATTCTGGTCGGCATGTCCGTCAGGCACCTTGAGGGCGCGGTCCCACAGGGAACGGGATCGCCAGTCCTCATGCTCTTTCGCGCTGATCTGGTAGTAAAGGCCGCTATTGGGTTCGAGGAACCGCTGGTCGGCCAAAGGCCGGTTGAACAGCACTTCACCATCGGGACCGATTTCGGCCGATGCGATCATGGCGGTCAGCACATAGTTAAGGCCATCGTCGAAATTGCGCGTGATCGCGTCCGTCAGGACACGGTCCAGCGCGACGCCGCCGCCCAGTAACAGGACGCTGATCCACAACGCCGCGACGCCGATCATGCGTCGGCTGAGCGATCCGGTGGAGCGCACAGTGGAGGGCGAGTTGGCGTCCATCATCCCCGTTCACGCGAAGCCGAGGCAATGGGCCGCGCTCGCCCCGTCCTTCGACTTCGCATGGCGCGAACGGGGGAGGGAGGAAGAGAGATTATACGGGTTCGTCCAGACTGTAGCCAAGGCCCCGGATGGTGGTGATGACGTCCGCGCCCAGCTTCTTGCGGATGCGCGTCACGAACACTTCGATGGTGTTGGAATCGCGGTCGAAATCCTGATCGTAAATATGTTCGATCAGTTCGGTGCGGCTCACGACCTTGCCCTTGTGATGGAGCAGGTAGGACAGGAGCTTATATTCCTGCGCGGTCAGCTTCACTGGCTCGCCCTTCAGCGTCACCTTGCCCGACCGCGTGTCAAGCCGCACGTCGCCCGCCGTCAGTTCGCTCGACGCATTGCCCGAAGCGCGGCGGATCAATGCGCGCAGACGGGCGATCAGTTCCTCGCTCTGAAACGGCTTGGCCAGATAGTCGTCCGCGCCCGCGTCGAGACCCGCCACCTTGTCCGACCAGCTATCGCGCGCGGTCAGCACCAGGACCGGAAAGCCGCGGCCTTCCTTGCGCCAGCGGTCCAGCACCGTCAGCCCGTCGATGGTCGGCAGGCCCAGGTCCAGCACCACGGCGTCGTAATTTTCCGTCGATCCCAGAAAATGACCGTCTTCGCCATCATCCGCCAGATCCACGGCGTAGCCTGCGCCTTCGAGCGTATTGCGGAGCTGTTGCCCCAGGCTGGGTTCATCCTCGACGATCAGCAGACGCATATGGCCCCGTTCTTGTTTTGATGTTTCCGTGGCGGACGCCTAGCGCGCCCAGCCCGTTATATCGCCTGTGCGACCCTCCGCATCAACCCATACGACCTTGCCATTCTTAACATATTTCAGGCGATAGCGGTTGGAAGAGGGATTGAACTCGCTTCCCAGATAGGTCGCATCGCCGACAGCAGCGTCGACCCGGCGCTTGATGAGGGAAAATGGCATGACCTGCCCGTCCAGCATCGCTCGCCGCGCGGCATCCTGTTCGTCGCGCCGGTTCCCGGCGTCGGCCATGGGCGTCATCGCCATGAGGGCGCTCAGGGCGCCCAGACCGGCGATCAGGCTTTTCCTCTTCATCGTCATGACCATGGCATAGGCCAATGCCATTGAACAGCCGGTGAATGGTTGCGCGGTTCCGACAGGATGCCAGCGCGGCCATGTGCCGCGCTGGCCAAATTGTCAGTTCTCAGCGTTCCAGCGCGTATTGCACCGTCAGCGTCACCGACGATCCTACCTGTCCCGGTTCCACCGGCGTGGGAACGTCTGACGCCGCCTCTGTCTTGAAGCGGGCCGACTGCATCATCGGCATGGGCGGATTGCCGCCGCTGTTGCCTTCCGAGATGGAGACAAGACGCGCCGAACGGAAACCGGCGGCCTGCGCGTAGAAATCGGCCTGCGACTTGGCGCTCTTGAGCGCGGTGGCGCGTGCCTGCGTCAGCATCGGTGCGGGATCGTCGATGGAGAAGCTGGGGCCATTGATGTTGGTGGCGCCCGCCTTCACCATGGTGTCGAGCAGCGACCCGACGCGCTTCACGTCGCGCAGCTTGACGCTGAGCTGGTTCGACGCTTCATAACCCAGGAAGCGCGGGCCGGAATTGTCGCCCTCACGATTGCTGTAGTCATATTGGGCGTTCAGGTTGATGCCGCTGGTCTGGAGGTCCTTGCGGGCGATCCCCGCCTTGGTCAGCGCACCGATCAGGCTATCCATCTTTGCCGCATTGTCAGTCATGGCCTGCTGAGCGGTGGGCGCGCGGGTCTGAACGCCGGTGCCGACCGTCGCGATGTCGGGCGCGGCTTGAACGGTTTCGGTGACGTTCAGCGTGACGACCGGCGCCGTCTCGGCGATGGTGACGCTGGTCTGGGCGATGGCCGCTACGGGAAGCGCGGCGACGCCGAGCGCCATCAGGGCGAGGGCGGATTTCATGGGCTTTTCTCCTCTAAAAGCGATGCAGGCCTTTTGTATCGGCTGCGATGAATGGACGCTGACATGCGTTGAAAGCCGTCAGACAGATTTGGGTTCCATGCGCCTCTTGCCCGAAAGCGCGTGAAGCCCTAGCTGCACCGGCATGGCAGCACCGATCCTCTCCTTCGAAAATCTGGGCCTTTCGCAGGGCACCCACTGGTTGTTCCGCAATATCGACATTTTCGTAGGCGAGCGGGACCGGCTGGCGCTGATCGGCCGCAATGGCGCCGGCAAGACGACATTACTCAAGCTGCTGGGCGGCCAGATCGAAGCGGATGAGGGCACCCGTTCCGCCCGCCCCGGCGCGCGCATCATCATGCTGGAACAGGACCCGGACGTCAGCGCCTTCAAGACGCTGCGCGATTTTGCGCTGGCTGGCCAATATGCGCCGCCCGCACATGAGGTGGAGGCGATTGCAAGCCAACTCGGCATCGACCTCAGCCGTGAAGCTGCGACCGCATCGGGTGGCGAACGCCGCCGCGCCGCCATAGCCCGCGCATTGGCGAGCGAGCCGGACCTGTTGCTGCTCGACGAACCGACCAACCATCTGGATATTGCAGCGATTGACTGGATCGAAGGGTGGCTGGGCCGTTATTCCGGCGCGTTCATTGTCATCAGCCATGACCGCGCCTTCCTGACGCGCCTGACACGCCAGACGCTTTGGCTGGATCGCGGGGCGCTCCGTCGCAACGAGATCGGCTTCGGCGGGTTCGAGGACTGGATGGAAGCGATCTATGCGGAAGAAACCCGCGCCGCCGAAAAGCTGGATGCCAAGCTGAAGCTGGAAGCGCATTGGCTCCAGCGCGGCGTCACTGCGCGGCGCAAGCGCAATCAGGGCCGTCTTGCGAAACTGCATGAAATGCGTGCCCAGCGCGCGGCGATGGTCGGGCCGCAGGGTGTCGCGAAGATCGCGGCCGCCAGCGACGACAGCAAGACGAAAAGCGTCATTTCCGCCGAGCATGTCACCAAGAATTTCGGCGATCGGGCGATCATCAGGGACTTTTCGCTCCGCATCCAGCGCGGCGATCGCATCGGTATCGTTGGCGGCAACGGTGCGGGCAAGACAACCCTGCTCAAGCTGTTGACGGGTGAACTGGCGCCCGACAGCGGCTCGGTGACGCTGGCGAGGACGCTGGACATGATCTTCATCGACCAGCAGCGCAGCCTGATGCAGCCCGACAAGCGTGTGCGCGATGTTCTGGCCGAAGGGGGCGACTGGATCGACGTGCGCGGCGTTCGCAAGCATGTTCACGGCTATCTCAAGGATTTCCTTTTCGATCCTTCGCTGGCGGAGGCGAAGGTCGGCACGCTTTCGGGTGGGGAACGATCCCGCCTGCTGTTCGCGCGGGAATTTGCGCGGGAATCCAACCTACTGGTGCTGGACGAACCGACCAACGACCTTGACCTGGAAACGCTGGATCTGCTTCAGGAAGTCATCGCGGATTATGACGGCACGGTGCTGATCGTCAGCCACGACCGTGACTTCCTCGACCGCACGGTGACGGTGACGCTGGGTCTTGACGGCTCCGGCCATGTCGACGTGATCGTCGGCGGCTATGCGGATTGGGTGGCCAAGCGGCAGCCGCGCAGCGCGCCAAAGGAAAAGAAGGCTCCCGTTTCCGCTCCCCCGCCCAAGCCCGCCTCGGCCAAGCTCAGTTACAAGGATCAACGCGACCTTGACCTGTTGCCCCGGCGTATCGAGGAACTGGAAGCGGCCATTGCGCGTGATGAGGATGCGCTCCACGACCCCAATCTCTACGCCCGCGATCCGAAGAAATTCGACGCGTTGACCAAGGCTGTCGAGCAGGCGCGCGCCGACAAGGACGCTGCCGAAGAACGGTGGCTGGAACTTGCCGAAAAGGCTGAAGGGTTAACCGCCTGAACTTGCGTTGCGACAGGCATCTGATAGCGACGGGCGGACGCGAACAGGGAGGCAGGTCGCATGATGGCTGGTCATCAGGCACAATTGTCGAAAGGTGAGGCGGGAGAGGCCGTAGCGCCCCCGCGGCCGCATCATGCGGTTCACTATGTCAATCGCATCGGCTGGCTGCGCGCCGCCGTGCTGGGCGCCAATGACGGCATCGTGTCCACCGCCAGCCTGCTGACGGGCGTCGCGGCGTCCGGCGCATCGCGTGAGGCGATTCTGCTGTCCGGCGTCGCGGCTCTGTTCGCGGGCGCGATGTCCATGGCGGCGGGCGAATATGTGTCGGTCAGCGCCCAGTCCGATACGGAGCGTGCCGATCTCGCCAAGGAAAGCCACGCCATCGCCCAGCAGCCAGAAGAGGAGTGGGCGGAACTGCGCGACATCTATGTCGAACGCGGCCTTTCCCCCGATCTGGCGGCGCAGGTGGCGGATCAGTTGATGGCGGCCGATCCGCTTGGCGCCCATGCGCGCGATGAACTCGGTATTTCGGAGGTGACTACGGCGCGCCCTGTGCAGGCCGCGCTGACCTCAGCCGCGACCTTCTCCGCCGGAGCGATTGCGCCTGTGATGGCGGCGGTGGCTGGCCCGGCATCCCATGCTATCATGACCGTTGCGGTGATTTCTCTGCTTTGCCTTGCCTTGCTGGGCTATATCGGCGCGCGGCTGGGCGGGGGAAAGGTGTGGCCCTCCGTCATCAGGGTCGTTTTCTGGGGTGTGCTGGCGATGGCGGTCACCACAGGTGTCGGCAGGCTTTTCAGCGCCGCTTTATGATGGCATGATCCACGCCGATCCCATTTCCAAGGAGATAGTCATGTCCGCGATTCAGCAAATTCCATTGAAAACCATCAAGGGCGCCGATGCCAGCCTGGGCGACTATGCCGGAAAGGTCGTGCTGGCCGTCAATGTCGCCTCCAAATGCGGGTTGACGCCCCAATATGAAGGGCTGGAAAAGCTCTATGGCGACTATAAGGACAAGGGATTGGTCGTCGCCGGTTTCCCCGCCAATGACTTTGGCGCCCAGGAGCCCGGCAGCAATGACGATATCGCGACCTTCTGCACGACCAATTTCGGCGTGGATTTCCCCATGTTCGAAAAGATCGTCGTGACAGGCCCGGAAAAGCACCCCCTCTATGCCGCGCTGACGAACGCCCGGCCCAAGGCGCAGGGCGACGGGGATTCCTTCCGTGAAAAGCTGAAGGGTTATGGCATGACGCCCAACCCCGAACCGGAGGTGTTGTGGAATTTCGAAAAATTCGTGATCGCCAAGGACGGCTCCGTCGCTGCGCGCTTCGCTCCGACCACCGCGCCCGACGATCCCGAACTGGTCGCCACGATCGAGGCTGAACTGGCGAAGTGATTCCCGGAGCCGCTGTTTGGGGGCGTGCGCCGGCCTTGTCGGTTGTCGCTGGTCCAGAACAGCGGCTCCATGAATGTCTAAGCGCCGATATGCTGCGTTAACATGCTATCGCCCGGCTTGATTTCGCCGGGCGGTGCAATGGTTGGCAGCGGCCGCCGCGATCAGGCCTGATTGAGCTTTCCATGCTGCCATCGCCCGTCAACTTTACGCCGCAGGTCGGCACGGTGCTGGAAATATTGAGCATCGTCGGCACCTTCGTCTTTGCGGCATCGGGTGCGCTCGCTGCCGCGCGTCTGCGTCAGACACTTGTGACCTTTGCCTTTTTCGCACTGGTGACGGGCGTTGGGGGCGGGACGGTGCGTGATCTTCTGATCGATGCTCCGGTTTTCTGGGTGCATGACGCTGCGCCGGCCATCACCTGCATGATTGCGGCTCTGCTCATCTGGATGACGCCGCGTTCTTTCTGGAGCGATCGCGCGCTCGATTGGCTGGATGCCGTCGGCCTTGCGGCCTTTGCCGTATTCGGGGCGGCCAAGGCGATGAGCTTTGGTATTCCGCCCTTTGTCGCGGGGATGATGGGCGTGGTCACAGGTTGCGTGGGCGGCATCATGCGTGACCTTCTGGCGGGGGAGCCTTCCATCCTGCTGCGTCCCGAACTTTATGTGACGGCCGCTGCCGTTTCCTCCGGCTTGTTTGTGCTGCTGCGCTGGTTTGGGCTGGAAGTGCCGATCGCCAGCGTGATCGCTGCTCTGCTGGGTTTCCTGCTTCGCGCGTTGGCGATCCGGCGGGGGTTGGGACTGCCTGTTTATAAGGGCATCAGCCGGGAATAACGGCCCCTGCCGGGCAGTCCCCGAACTTCCTAGCGCCAGAGCGTCGCGAGCATTGCAAGCAGCCCCCGCTCATCCGCGCCGTTCGCCGGGCGTGGAGCGCCATAGCCCCGACATTCCAGGCAATCGGCCCTTATGCCGGCGCCGCTGACGAGGGCCTTCACGTCGCTGATCGCCTGCATGGCCCAATGGCGCTGGAGCACGGCCTGCCTTGCCAGCATGTCTCGGGAATTGCCCTTGTCATCCTCCTCGCGCTCGACGATGGACTGGACGAACTGGGCAAATTTGTCCGGCTCCTTCTCGATCCGATAGGCGCGCGTCTTGGCCGGGTCCACCTTCGCCAGCCGCGCCGCTTCGGCAATGGCGTCTTCCAAGCCGCCGAAACGGTCCACCAGGCCGATCTGCCGGGCCGTCCCACCGTCCCACACCCGCCCTTGCGCGATGGCGTCGATCTGCTGGGGCGTTTTGCGCCGTGCCTCAGCGACCAGCCCCACGAAGCGGCCGTAAATATCCTCGACCCCCATCTGCATGATCCGGTCAAATTCCGGGGTCGTGCCGCCCGCAAAATCAGGCTGCCCCGAAAGCGGCGTGGTCCGCACGCCGTCCGTGGTGATGCCCATCTTCGCCAGCGTGCCTTCAAAACTCGGCAGGATGCCGAATACGCCGATCGATCCGGTGATCGTGTCCGGCTCTGCAAAGATCATATTGGCGGGCGTCGAAACCCAATAGCCGCCGCTGGCCGCGACATTCCCCATGGATACCACCACAGGCAGCCCCTGCGATTTCGCCGTCATGATGGCTTCGCGAATCTTTTCCGACGCCATGACCGATCCGCCCGGCGAATCGACCCGGACCACCAGCGCCTTCAAATCCTTTTCCGCCAAAGCCTTGTAGAGCAGGCTGGAAACCGTATCGCCCGCCGCCGTGCCCGGACCGGCTTCTCCATCCACAATCTCGCCCGCGATGGTGAGCACGCCGATCTGCCCGTCATTGGCAGGTTTGCGCGCCCTCACATAGGTTGCAAGATCAATACTGGCGAAGGCGCCTGCCTGCTGTTCCGAAGATGCGCCGGCGACTTTTGCGACTCGTTCGCCAAAGGCTATCTCGTTACCCAGCCTGTCCACCAGACCGGCATTTTCCGCCGCCTTGGCCAGATTGCCGCCCGTCGCCTGCGCCGCCGCAGCCGGATCGCCGACATAGGCGGTCAGCTTCGCCTTGGGCCGGGCCTTGGCCACTTCCTCCTGCCAGTTCTGCCACAGCGCATCGGCCAGTGCCTGATTGGCCTGCTTGGCTTCCGGCGACTGATCGGTGCGGACGAAGGGTTCGACGAAACTCTTATAGGTGCCGACGCGATAGACATGGGTGTTGATGCCCAGTTTGTCGATCAGGCCCTTGTAGTAAAGCGCCGACCCGCCGCGTCCCATGATGGCGACGCCGCCCAGCGGATCGACCCATGTTTCGCTGGCATGGGCGGCAAGCTGATAGCTGTCGTCGCTGTAGATGGTGGCGAAGGCGAAGACCGGCTTCCTCGCCGCGCGCACCCCATCCAGCGCCTTGCCGACCCGCGCCAGCGCCACCTGTCCGCCACCCACGAAACCGTCGAGATTGAGCACGACGGCTTTGACCTTGCCATCATCCTTCGCGGCTTCCAGCGCCGTCACGATGTCGGAAAGGCGATATTCCTTCATGCGCGTGCCCGAACCGGACAGCAGGGCCATGGGATCGGCTTCGGCGGGCTGTTCGACGATGGTGCCATCCAGATCCAGCACCAGCGCCCCGGAATTTACGCTTGCGGCGGGCTTGGGCGACCAGGACAGCGCCGCATAGAGCAGGCCGAAGAACAGCAGCAGGAACAGCAGTACCAGACCGTCCTTGATCGCGACCAAAATGCGCCACGCGCCTTTTACGAATGCCAAGTTGCCGGTTCCTTTTTCAGCCTCGCTTCAGGGCTATCCTATCGCCCGACCGACTGCAATGTGGGGTGAAAGGGCAGGGCGACAAGCTTGCGCCCGCGATTTCCGGCGCTATGGGAAGCGCAACCCATGGCTTTATGTGCAGGAGACGCGCCTCATGCCCACTCTCGTCCTTATCCGTCACGGCCAGTCGGCCTGGAACCTGGAAAACCGCTTCACCGGCTGGTGGGATGTGGATGTGACCGAAAAGGGCGCGGAGGAGGCGCGGGCCGCCGGTCGCCTGATGGCTGAAAAGGGGCTGGATTTCGACCAGTGCTTCACCTCCTTCCAGACCCGTGCGATCAAGACGCTTGATCTGGCGCTGGAGGAAATGGGGCGCCTGTGGCTGCCGGTTGAAAAGGACTGGCGTTTGAACGAGCGGCATTATGGCGGACTCACCGGCCTCAATAAGGCGGAGACGGCGGCCAAGCATGGCGACGATCAGGTGAAGATCTGGCGCCGCAGCTTCGATGTGCCCCCGCCGCCGCTGGAGCCAGGCAGCGAGTTCGATCTGTCGAGAGATCGCCGCTATGCCGGTATCGCCATTCCTTCGACTGAATCCCTGAAGGATACCATCGCCCGCGTGCTGCCCTATTGGGAAAGCCGCATCGCGCCGGAACTGAAGGCGGGCAAGCGCGTGCTCATCTCCGCCCATGGCAATTCGCTCCGGGCGCTGGTCAAGCATCTGTCGAATATTCCCGATGAAGAGATCACGGAACTGGAGATCCCGACCGGCCAGCCCATCGTCTACGATCTGGCGGACGATCTGACGGCGAAAGACCGCTATTACCTTTCGGAACGCTGAAACCTCCGTTCGTTTCGAGCGAAGTCGAGAAACGGACATGAATGCATGTTGTTTAGCATATCCGCATTGCCCCTTGGCGGCCCGCCCGCTAAGGGGCTTTGCTTTCCGGGCGGTTTTGCGACCGCTCCTTGACGGGAAGCATGAGAAATGAGCGGGGGTAATGCAGCCGCAGATGTCGGCATCATCATGGGCAGCCGGTCCGATTGGGATACGATGCGCCATGCCGCCGAAACGCTGGAAGCTCTGGGCGTCGCCCATGAGTGCAAGGTCGTGTCCGCCCATCGCACGCCGCAGCGTCTCTATGATTATGCCACAGGCGCGGTCGGGCGGGGCCTGAAGGTCATCATCGCGGGCGCGGGAGGGGCGGCGCATCTTCCCGGCATGGCCGCATCCATGACCCGCCTGCCGGTGCTGGGCGTTCCTGTGGAATCCAAGTCGCTCAAGGGCATGGATTCGTTGCTCTCCATTGTGCAGATGCCGGGCGGCGTTCCGGTCGGCACGCTCGCGATCGGCAAGCCCGGCGCGATCAATGCCGCGCTGCTTGCCGCTTCCATCCTCGCTACGACGGACGCCGCTCTGGCCGAACGGCTCGACGCATGGCGCGCCAGACAGACCAACGACGTTGCGGAGACGCCGGAATAAGATGACGACCATCGCGCCCGGTTCCACTATCGGCATCCTCGGCGGCGGGCAGCTCGGCCGGATGATCGCCATCGCCGCCGCGCAGCTTGGCTATCGCACGCACATCTACGCGCCGGAGGACAGCGGCCCCGCCGCTGATGTGTCATCGCGATGGACGCAGGGCGCTTATGAGGATGTCGCCGCGCTCGCCGCCTTCGCGGATGCGGTCGATGTCGTCACTTATGAGTTTGAGAATATCGACCCTGTGGCGGTGGATGTGCTTGTTACCCATGGTCTTGTTCGCCCCAGTGCACAGGCGCTGCGCGTCGCGCAGGACCGCCTCGCCGAAAAGCGGTTCGTTAGCGATCTGGGGGGGCTGACCGCGCCCTTCGCCTCGGTGGAAAGCCTGCAAGACCTTGAGGCGGCGATTGAACGGATCGGCGGCCGCGCCATCCTCAAGACCAATCGCATGGGTTATGACGGCAAGGGACAGGCGCGGCTCAGCGGGCCGGGCGATGTCGCCGCGGCATGGGGCGCCATCGGCCGTCAAAGTGCCATCCTCGAAGGATTCGTGACCTTTGAAGAGGAATTTTCGGTGATCCTCGTTCGGGGGAGCGATGGACAGGTCCGGTTCTGGGATTCTGCCGCCAATGTCCATGTCGACGGCATCCTCGCCACCTCCACCGTGCCGGCCGGGCCGCTGATCGAGGGGCAGGTCGCGCAGGCCCAGGCTCTCGCGCGGCAAGTGGCGGACGCGCTTGGATATGTCGGCGTGCTGACGCTCGAATTTTTCGCCAGCTCCCATGGTCCCGTTTTCAACGAAATGGCCCCGCGCGTTCACAATAGCGGCCACTGGACGATCGAGGGCGCTGTCACCAGCCAGTTCGAAAACCATGTCCGGGCGATTTGCGGCCTGCCGCTGGGCGATACGGGACTTGCCGCCAGGCGCGCGCAGATGCACAACCTGATCGGCGCGGACGCAAATGACTGGCAGGCGATCCTGTCCGATCCGGCCAATCATTTGCATCTTTATGGCAAGCATGAAGCGCGCCCCGGCCGCAAGATGGGCCATGTCACGCGGCTGACGCTGTGAGCGAAGGGATGGAAATCGTCCTCGTCCTGGCCCGCGCCGACAATGGCGTCATCGGCCGGGGCGGCGGCCTGCCATGGCGATTGTCCGCCGACCTCAAACATTTCAAGGCGCTCACCCTGGGCCATCCCATGGTCATGGGCCGCAAGACATTCGATAGCCTGCCCGGCCTGCTGCCCGGCCGCCGCCACATCGTCTTGACCCGTGACAGGGAATGGGCGGGCAAGGGTGCCGAAATCGCGCATGACGTCGAAGGCGCAGTCCGTCTCGCGGCCGCGTCCACCGTCATGGTAATCGGCGGCGCGGACATCTATCGGCAATTTCTGCCGCGCGCACATCGTATCGAACTCACCGAAATTCATATGGATGTGGTGGGCGACACCGCTATCCCTTATCCCGATCCCGCCGATTGGGAAGAAATCGCCCGCGAAGACTTTGCGATGGAGAGGGATGCCCCCGCCTATAGCTTCGTTACCTTCCGGCGGCGCATCGGCGCGTGATGCCCATGCATTGCGTCTCGCTCGCCCTGTCCTTATAGCGCGCGCCATGGAGCGGCTGGAAAGCGGCGCACCGGTTCCCGTGCATCTGCGCGGCTCGATCATGGCGCTGGGCAATTTCGATGGATTTCATCGCGGTCATCAGGCCGTGGTTTCCCGCGCGATCGAATGGGCCAAGACGGAAGGGCGCCCCGCCATAGTCGCCACGTTCGACCCGCATCCCATGCGCTTTTTCCGGCCTGACGCGCCGCCTTTCCGCCTGACCACGCTGGACCAGCGGCAGGCGCTGTTCGCCCGGGCCGGGGCGGATGCGATGCAGCTTTTCGCCTTCAATGCAGAGTTTGCCGGGCGCACCGCCGAGCAGTTCGTCCAGTTGCTGGTGGATATGGGCGTTGCGGGGGTCGTCACCGGCAAAGATTTCACCTTCGGCAAAGGGCGCAGCGGCTCGACCGATCGGCTGGCTCAGCTATGTGCGGCAGTGGGCATGGCGGCGCAAGCGGTCGCGCCCGTCGCGGTGCAGGATGGCCAGGTCATTTCCTCAAGCCGTATTCGCGATGCGTTGAAAACCGGTGATTGCGAAACTGCCACCCGCCTGCTCACACGGCCTTTCGCGATCCAGGGCAACGTGCAGCATGGCGACAAGATCGGCCGGACGATCGGTTTTCCGACCGCCAATCTCGACCTTGGTACATATCTGCGCCCGGCCTATGGCATCTACGCGGTGCGCGGGATGCTCCCCGATGGCCGCGTGCTGGACGGCGCGGCTAATCTTGGCATCCGCCCCAGCTTCGATCCGCCCAAGGAGCTGCTGGAGCCGCATTTCTTCGACTTTGCCGAAAGCCTCTACGATCAGGTCATCGAAGTGCAGATGATCCGCTATCTGCGGCCCGAGGCGAAATTTGACGGGCTGGACGCCCTGATGGCGCAGATCGCAAAGGATTGCGACGATGCGCGGCAAATCCTTGCGGGAACGCCCCACCTCGCTTAATGCCCGCGGGTAATGCAGCATATGGCGTAATTGCGCGGACCCTTCATGACCGATCAGCCTGATTATAAATCCACCGTTTTCCTCCCCGTCACCGACTTCCCGATGAAGGCGGGCCTCGCCCAGAAGGAACCGGCGATCCTTGCGCGCTGGGAGGCGATGGACCTTTACGGCAAGCTGCGGGAACGGCGGAAGGGCCGAACACGCTTCATCCTGCATGACGGCCCGCCCTACGCCAATGGCGACATCCATATGGGCCATGCGATGAACAAGGTGCTGAAGGACATCATCGTCCGCAGCCAGTCGCTGTTGGGCAAGGATGCGCCTTATGTGCCCGGCTGGGATTGCCACGGCCTGCCGATCGAATGGAAGATCGAGGAGGAGTATCGCAAGAAGAAACAGAACAAGGACGAGGTTCCGGCGCAGGAATTCCGTGCCCAATGCCGTGCCTATGCGGATAAGTGGGTCGGCGTTCAGAAGGAGCAGTTCAAGCGCCTGGGCGTGATGGGCGATTGGGACGATCCCTATCTCACCATGAAGTTCGACGCCGAAGCTACCATCGTCGGCGAGCTACTGAAATTCGCGGAAAGCGGCCAGCTTTATCGCGGGGCCAAGCCCGTCATGTGGTCCCCGGTCGAAAAGACCGCGCTGGCCGAAGCGGAAGTGGAATATGAGGACATCGTCTCGACCCAGATCGACGTGGCGTTCGAGATCGTGGAAGCCCCGAACGCGCCGGAACTGGTCGGCGCCCACGCGGTGATCTGGACGACGACGCCGTGGACGATTCCGGTCAATCAGGCTTTGGCTTATGGCGAGACGATCGCATATTCGCATTTTCTTGCAAGCGATGATCGGCGCTATGTTGTTGCGTTCGATCTCGTTGACGCCTTTCTAGCGCGCACGGGGCTAAAGTTAGCCGATTTCGAGAATACGCCAGCAGACATCGCCATCGAAGATTTGACGCACTTTGAGTTGGATAATTCTTATATCGGATCAAAGCTCGCCGGAGCCGTCGCCCGTCATCCGATGCACGCCCTTGGCAGATTCTTCGCCAAGCCGCGCCCGTTCCTTGCGGGCGATTTCGTGACCACCGACGCGGGCACGGGTCTTGTCCACATGGCGCCCGACCATGGCGAGGACGACTTCGCGCTCTGCAAGGCGCACGGCATCAACCCCGTCTTCGCAGTCGAAGGCGACGGCAAATATCGCGAGGACTGGCTCTGGCTCGGCGGGCAGGGGAGCGTCATCAACGCCAAATTCGTCAGCAAGGACGGCCCGATCTGCACCGACCTGCGTGAAGCAGGCGGCCTGCTCGCCGCGTCGGATGACTTCAGGCACAGCTATCCCCATAGCTGGCGGTCCAAGGCGAAGATCATCTTCCGCTGCACTCCGCAATGGTTCATCCCGATGGACAAGCCGCAGGACGGTGTGCCGGTCGATGTCGACGGCAGCTTCCTGCCCACGCCCGTCATTGTCGGCAACGGCCCGACGCTGCGCGACGTGGCGCTCGACGCCATCGCCCATACCCGCTGGGTGCCTGAGCGTTCGACCAACCGCATCCGCTCCATGGTGGAGGGCCGCCCGGACTGGGTGATCTCCCGCCAGCGCGCATGGGGCGTGCCTATCGCGCTCTATGTTCATCGCAAGAGCGGTGAATATCTCGTTGATAAAGCTGTCAATGAACGCATCATCCAAGCCTTCAAACAGGGCGGCGCGGACGCATGGTTCGGCGCGGATCATCAGGCATTGCTCGGCCCGGATTACGATCTTGCCGACTATGAGGTGGTGAACGATATCCTCGACGTCTGGTTCGATTCAGGCTCGACCCACGCCTTCACCGTCGAAGCGCGCTATGGCGATGACGTGCGCGCGGACCTGTATCTCGAAGGGTCCGACCAGCATCGCGGCTGGTTCCAGTCGTCCCTTCTCGAAAGCTGTGGCACGCGCGGTCGCGCGCCCTATGACGCCGTCCTCACCCACGGCTTCGCGCTGGACGGGCAGGGCCGCAAAATGTCGAAAAGCCTCGGCAATGTGGTCGATCCGCTCAAGGTCATCGCCGAAAGCGGTTCCGACATTCTGCGCGTATGGGTGGCCAGCACCGACTATTTCGATGATGTCCGCATCGGCAAGGAAGTGCTGGCAGGATCATCCGATGCCTATCGCAAACTCCGTAACACTTTCCGGTATTTGCTGGGCGCTCTTTCCGATTTCTCGGAAGAAGAGAAGCTGCCCGTTAGCCAGATGCCGGAACTGGAACGCTATATGCTCCATCTCCTCGCAGAGTTGGACGCGGAGTTGCGCGGCGTGGTCGACAAGGCAGCGGACAGCGAGAACTGGCTGGAATTCAGCCGCTACACCCGCGCGCTGATGGACTTTGCCAATAGCGACCTGTCGGCCTTCTTCTTCGACATCCGCAAGGACTGTCTCTATTGCGATGCGAAGTCGGACCCCAGGCGCCGCGCCTATCGCACCGTGCTTGATACGCTGTTCCATGCGCTCGTTCGCTATGCCGCGCCGATCATCCCCTTCACCGCCGAGGAAGTGTGGCAAAGCCGCTTCCCCAATGAAGAGGAAAGCGTCCATTTCCTGGAATGGCCGGAAGTCGACCGCCACTGGGTGAACCATGGGCTGGGCGAAAAATGGGCTGAAATCCGCGACCAGCGCGATCAGGTCAACGAAGCCATAGAGCCGCTGCGCCGCGAAAAGATCGTGCGATCCAGCCTGGAGGCCGATGTGGCGATGGGTGAACTGGTGCCCGTGGGCGATGTGGACTTTGCCGAAGTCGCCATCGTTGCCCGCGTCGAAATGGGCGTGGGCGATGGGATCATTGTAAAGCCGTCGCAATGGCATAAATGCGGCCGCTGCTGGCGGTTGCTGCCGGAGGTGAAGGAGGATGGCGCCTTGTGCGACCGCTGTGACGAGGTGCTGAAGGCATGACTGCTCCCGCCGTCAATCATCGCCCCCTGGGTCTGACTATCGCAATCGTTACGCTCGCGCTGGATCAGCTTGTCAAATATACCGTTACCTATCCGCTCGCGCTCAAGAGCAGGGGGGAGGAAGGGATCGATATTTTGCCAATCTTCCGCCTGCGCTGGCTGGAAAATCGGGGCGTATCCATGGGTTTCTTCCATGCCGATACGGACCTGATGCGCTGGCTGCTGGTTGGCATGACCATGGTGATCGCGATTTTCGTGGGCGTGTGGATGTGGCGGGAAAAGGCGCGGCAAGATGTGGCGGCGCTTGGCCTGGTGCTGGGCGGGGCGATCGGCAATATCGTCGATCGGATACGGCTCGGCTATGTGGTCGATTATGCCGATCTGCATTTCGGCGAATGGCGGCCCTTCCTGATTTTCAACCTGGCCGACGCCGCGATCACCATCGGCGTGCTGATCCTGCTTGCGCGCGCGCTTTTGCTGCGCGAGAAGGGCGCAAAGACGGAGTCATTGAACTAATGCGTAAACTGATCCTTGCTGCTGGCCTGCTGGCCACCTTGTCCGCTTGCGGTTCGTCGGGGCTGTTCGATCGCGAACGTCCGGATGAATTTGCTGTGTCGCGTCAGGCGCCGCTCGTGATTCCGCCTGATTTCGCGCTGGTTCCGCCCGCGCCCGGCGCACCTTCCGCCGCTACCGTGGATTCGAGCCGCGCCGCGATGGAAGCGATGTTCGGCGGTCCGGCCGCCCGCAGCGCGACTGAGAGCGCCGCTCTTTCTGCTGCGGGACGCGGTAATGCCGCTCCCGGCATCCGGTCGTCCGCGGGCGATCCCGCGACGGAGGTGGTGGAAAAGGGGGAAACCACGCGTGACATCATTGCCGCGCCGGAAGGCGATGGTCAGGATGCTCGCGCTTCGGTTCCTCAGCAATAATCCGGTAGCGGCGGATAGGCCGGGATCATTCCCGGCCCATCCGTATATGAAAACAAGCCGCTAGAGGCTGTCTTCAACAAA
Source organism: Sphingobium baderi (assembly GCF_001456115.1). NCBI lineage: Bacteria > Pseudomonadati > Pseudomonadota > Alphaproteobacteria > Sphingomonadales > Sphingobiaceae > Sphingobium > Sphingobium wenxiniae. The sequence continues at coordinate 2,214,956 of NZ_CP013264.1, forward strand.
GGATTTGAACCGCGACAAGGTCGAATCCCATTGCGCGCCAACCTTATCGAGCCAGAGCCGGGCGCCTTCGATTGCTTCCCTTCGCAAGGCAAAATGCACTTCGCGGCCGCTTCGGGTCCGTTGGACCAGACCGGCCTCACGCAGCACATTCAGATGCTTGGCTACGGCCTGTCTGCTGATCGGCAGGTCTTCCCCCATTTGCGCGATTGATCGCTTATGTCCGTCAGCCAGTTGTGCGACCAAGCCCAATCTCGTCTGATCGCCCAGAGCCGCAAACAGGCGTGCGGGGTCGGGATGCTCAGCCAGTGACATAGTCGTTTATATTTTTGACTTGTTCGGTCCAACCGCCTTCATTGTCGCGCATGACATTGGTGCGGCGAGGTTCCGGCACCTTGTCGAAGCCGCTTTCGGTGACGGTGAGGCATGTGCCTCCGGTCGTGGGTGTCAGGATAAACTCGACCAGCGTCCATTCGGGAACCGGAATGCTGCTGTCCATCAAATCCTTGTCGCCGCCTGTCGCGGGCCATTCAAACGCAAATCGCGTCATGGGTTCGATGGCGACTATCCGCGCTTCCCAGCGATAATCTTCATAGCCGGGATAGGTCATATGCCCGGTGGATGGCTTTCCGATCTCAAAGGGCTGGTCGAGCGCGACCCGAAACCATGTCCCGAATTTCTCATGATTGACGAGCGCATCCCAGACTTGCTCCAGCGGCGCCGCGATCTCGATCGTTTTAACGATGGCGTTTGTCATATATGCAACCTCCTGATTGCCTATATGAGTTGGAAAGGGATGAAATGCAACCAATAGATTGCACTTCTCATTCAGGACGGTTTGTATGCGATCCGCGCCGTTCCATTGGCGCGAACGGGCAGGTGCAATCCTTGACCGAAAGCTCTGATCTGTCCGATTTCCACCGCCCCCAGATCGGTCGTAATCAGAAAATCTCCAGTCTGTCTTTCACTGATCGCACGCCGGATCTTGATCAGAAGTTCCGCTATGTCTTCGGAAAAATTCTGGGTGAGGGATTGCGCGATAAGGGTGCTGACCGCCGGGTTCTTGCCGAGCGCCAGCAACAGGTCTCCGCTCAAGGCATCGGTGCTCCCAGCCACGGCCAGAGCGTCGAAATGGACTTGTGGTGAATTGGGGGCATTGCGGGGGATGGCTGTCATCCATATCCGGCCATGAACTTCATCCGCCTTGCCGCCGGCTGCGGGACGAACGGCCAATGTAAGGCCCACCGCGATGCGCCCGCCGGTCGTGCCATAGGCTTCGACATTCTCGAAGCGAGCGACCACCGGCCCGATGGCGGGCAATTCGAACGGCGTTTGCGACCGTTTGGCCAAAGCGCGCATAATCACCGGTTCCAGTTCACTATAGTCGGCGGTCACGGGGATGAAGAAATGGAATTGCCCGTCCGTTTTGTCTGATGCCGGCGGCGGAAGCGGGGTCGGTTTCGTAGGATCGGGCCGATTGCCGACAAATGTTTCGGTAACGGCTTCGATGCCCAGATTGAACCGCAGCCGGCTGCCCTGCATCGCATAGCCATTATAGAGAATCCTGAGCGGCGTGACGCGCATCCATACCGGTGGATTTCTTTCATTCAACAAGACCGACGTGAAGCTTTTCCGCCATAAATCTTCCACTTGGGCCGGAATGTTGGAGCGGGCCAGTTCGCGCGGCAGATCGCGTTCAAGTGTCTGGATGATGGGGCGCAGTTTCTGGTCCGCCTCATCGGTGAAAGTGATGCGCTGGCCCAGAAAATCGATTCCCGGCGCTTTGGTCCAGTCATATCTCAGGCGGACCGTCCCGCGCGGACGCCAATCCTTGCCAAGATCCAACCTGATCCGCGCATGCGCCAGGGCGGAGCCGGTAGCGGTTTCACCCTTCAATATCCCGCCGACATCACGGGCGCTGATCTGGGCATGGATGGGGACATCGGCCACGATATCCTGCCCTTCCCCCCGCAGTCGGATTGGCCCTCGGGTTACGACGCCCACGATCGTGCAACTGATTGGGGGCGTGACGTTCAGCTTCGCGCCCAGGATTTTGACGCGTTGTGGGGGAATGCAGCGGGGAGAATGTTTGTTGATCGTCCATAGCTGGCGCGGGATGGCCTGCTCCACGGCATGCCGTATGGCGCCTGAATCGATATCGACCGGGACAGAGAGGGTGGAAGCCTCCCGCGGAACGGGAACCGGGTCATGGGCGCGGGGCGGCGCTTTCACCGGTTTGGGCTGGGAGCAACCGGTTGCCAGCCCTGCAAGGCAAAGAACAAGGACAGCATGGCGCGGAATATGGGACGATAGGGATGCCGTGCTATCCGTGCCCTTGTGTCTGAATTGCGCCACCAATCCCCCCGTCCCAACAGCGTGCAACGTCGATTATCGCAGGACGCCCGAAACAATGTTCCGTTCCATCCGCTTGCGATGCGGACGGGGCGTCAGGCCCGCGCCGTTTCCACGCCGGCGCTGTTATGACGCAGCGCCGTCAACACCGTCTCCACTATGCCTGCGGCATCCAGTTTTGCATCGGCATATTGCTTTTCCGGCTTATCCTGATCCTGGAAAATATCGGGCAGGCGCATCGTGCGGAGCTTCAGCCCGCTGTCGATGAGGCCGCTGTCGCTGGCCAATGTCAGCACATGGGCGCCAAAGCCACCAATGGCGCCTTCCTCGATCGTCACGGCGACTTCATGGGTCGTCAGCAATTTGCGAATCAATGCTTCGTCGAGCGGTTTGGCAAAGCGCAGATCGGCGACCGTCGTGGACAGGCCCTTGGCCTCCAGTATTTCGGCCGCTTTCAAGGCTTCTTCAAGGCGTGTGCCGAGCGACAGGATCGCGACCTGACGCCCTTCGCGGACGATCCGGCCCTTGCCGATTTCCAGCCGTTCCGGAACTGCGGGAAGCGCAACTCCCACGCCATTTCCGCGCGGATAGCGCACGGCGATCGGTCCAGCGTCATGCATGGCGCAGGTGTGGACCATATGCACCAGTTCCGCTTCGTCGGCGGCCGCCATCACGACCATGTTGGGCAGGGTGGCGAGATAGGCGACGTCGAAGCTGCCCGCATGGGTGGACCCGTCCGCGCCGACCAGCCCGGCCCGGTCTATGGCGAAGCGCACTGGGAGATTTTGGATCGCTACGTCATGCACAACCTGATCGTAGGCGCGCTGAAGGAAGGTCGAGTAGATCGCGCAGAAAGGCCGCATGCCCTGCGCCGCCAGACCAGCGGCGAACGTCACCGCATGCTGTTCTGCTATGCCCACGTCGAAAGACCGGTCGGGGAATGCCTCCGCGAATTTGTCGAGACCCGTGCCCGAGGGCATGGCGGCGGTGATCGCGCAAATCCGCTCGTCGCGCTGCGCCTCGGCGATCAGGGCCTTGGCGAAAACGCCGGTGTAGCTCGGCGGTCCGGGTGGCGCCTTGGCCTGCGCGCCCGTAACGACGTCGAATTTCTGGACGCCATGATATTTGTCCGCCGCCGCTTCGGCAGGCGCATAGCCTTTGCCCTTCTGCGTGACGACATGGATCAGGCAAGGTCCTTCGGCGGCATCGCGCACATTTTCAAGTACCGGGATCAACTGGTCCAGATTATGCCCGTCGATGGGACCGACATAATAGAAGCCCAGTTCCTCGAACAATGTCCCGCCCATCGCCATGCCGCGTGCGAATTCATCGGTCTTGCGCGCGGCATTGTGCAGCGGGCGCGGCAATTTTCGCGCAAACCGTCGTGCAAGGCCGCGCAGCCCCAGAAATTCGCGGCTGGATACGAGCCGCGCCAGATAGGCCGAAAGCCCGCCGACAGGCGGCGCGATCGACATGTCATTGTCGTTGAGGATAACGATCAGCCGATTGCCCGCCTCACGGGCGTTGTTCATCGCCTCATAGGCCATGCCTGCTGACATCGCCCCGTCGCCAATCACCGCTATGCCCTTGCCGGGCTTGTCGGTCAGCTTGTTGGCGACCGCAAAGCCCAGCGCCGCGCTGATCGAGGTCGAACTATGCGCGGCCCCGAATGGATCATATTCGCTTTCAGCCCGCTTGGTGAAACCGGACAGTCCATCGCCCTGCCGCAGCGTGCGGATGCGGTCGCGCCGCCCGGTCAGGATCTTGTGCGGATAGCATTGGTGGCCGACATCCCAGACCAGCTTGTCCTCAGGCGTGTTGAACACATAGTGGATCGCCGTGGTCAATTCTACGACGCCCAGCCCCGATCCCAGATGACCGCCGGTCACGCCGACGGCCGAAATCACTTCCTGACGCAGTTCGTCGGCCAGTTGCGGAAGCTGTTCGGGTTTGAGGCCGCGCAAATCCGAAGGCCAGTGAATCTGGTCCAGCAGCGGCATGGAAGGGCGATCGTTCATCAAAGACATATACTCGTCAAGCCGCTAGGCTGTTCCCGGCCGGAAAGCAACGCCCAGGATCAGGCCGCGCATTTCGCGCATGTGCCCAATATCTCGATCACCGGGCGTTCCGGGCGAAAGCCTTCATGCTCCGCCACGGCGCGCACGTCGCCCGTCACCCTGTCATCGTCGACATGTGTGGCCTGATGGCAGTTGCGGCATACCAGGAATATGCAGTCATGATGGCAGCCGGGATGGGCGTTGGCGATATAGGCATTGGCGCTTTCTACCCGCATCGCGATGTTGTTTGAGACGAACAGGTCCAAAATCCGATAGACGCTGTTGGGCGCCACCCGCTTGCCGCGGGCCTTGGAAACGGTGTCCGCAATGTCATAGGCCGATGCCGGCTTTTCCTCCGCCGCGAGGGCATCGAAAATGGCGGCGCGCATGGGCGTCCATTGCTCGTTTTGGGCTTCGAGCGTGGCCTGCGCGGCATCGGCGAGCTTGGCGCCGGTCGGTTCATGATGTTTATGATGGTGATGGTCGGCCATAAGCTTCAATCTAGGCTCGCAGTGGGTTTGGAGCAAGGGTTCGCCCACAGGCTCAGGCGCGCCAGAAAATCCATGCGGTCCACAGCCAGCCCGCTATCATCAGCGTGCCCCCGATGGGCGTAACCGCGCCCAGCCATCTGGGGCCGCCAAAAGCCATGATGTAAAGCGTGAAGGCGAAGATGGCCGCGCCGATCAGCAGAACGCAGGCCGGGCCGCGCACGGTTGACGCCAGGACCAGCGCGGCGACGGCATGGACCATTTGATATATGCCGCCTGTGCGGAGCCACTCAGCCGCCTGGGGATTGGCGGCGCCATGTGCTCCAAAGGCGCCCGCGCCGATGGCGATCGCCGCCGATAGTGCAGCCAGAACAGCGATCATGCCTCTTCCTCTCCTTCGCCCCGCGACAGCAGGCGCATTCGTTTGCCGGGTCGATAGATCAGTTCCTTGGCGACGGCCAGATCGCCATGCTCTTTCTGAGCGGCCAGCCGTTGTTCGTCATTCTTGCGATATTGCTGCTCGACCTCCTCGATTTCCGCTTGGGGCACGCCCAGCGCTTCCATCGCCTGCACGCCCATGCAGACGGCCGATTCGAACACTTCGCGTACTACGCCCGCCAGATCCATGTCCTGTAATTCCAGCAATTGCCGCCGATCGAATGCCCGCGCCAAAATCGCGGCTTGCGGGAATGTTTCTGCAATCGGTTCCAATATTCGGCTGTCCAGCGACGGATCGTCGATGCAAAAGGCGATGAGCCGGGCTTCGTCAGCGCCCGCCCGGTGAAGAAGGTCGATCCGCGTGCCGTCGCCATAAAAGACTTCCACGTCGAAGCGGCTCGACACTTCGATCTGCGCGGGCTTCTTGTCGATCAGGACGACACCGAAGCCATGTCCGGCCAGCATTTGAGCGACCGTTTGGCCAAAGCGGCCATATCCCACGATAATCGCCGTGCCGCGCGGCGCCTGATCGGGATCGCGCAGTGCGGCATCGGCCTTGGGCCTGGCAAATTCGAATCGTGCCGCGAACAGCATCAGGAACGGCGTGGTCGCCATGGAGAAGGTCACGACGGCGCTGAACAGGCTGGCGGCTTGCGGCGCGATCAGCAGCGCGTTCTGCGCCTGTGCGAACAGCACGAATCCGAATTCGCCGCCCTGGCTCAACAACAGGCCGGCCCCTATGGCCTGTCGCCAGTCCATGCCGAACAAACGCGCGAGCCCGCAGATCAGTATCGTCTTGGTCACGACCAGCACCGCCGCCATGCCGACGACGAACAGGGGAAAAGCCGCCACCGTTCGCAAGTCCAGCACCATGCCCACGGCCAGAAAGAACAGGCCAAGCAGGATGGAACGGAACGGCTCCACATCCGCCTCGATTTCATGGCGATAGGGGGAGTCGGCCAGCATCACGCCTGCCACAAACGCGCCCAGCGCCGTCGACAGGTGCAGCGCATGCATCAGGGATGCCGCCGCCAGGACAGTGAACAGCCCCACCGCGACGAACAGTTCGCGTTCGCCCAACCGCCCCACCAGTCGAAGCAGGGGGCGCAATATGAAGCGGCCCGCCAGCACCAGACCGGTGATCGCAACCACCGTATATATGGTCAGCAGCCATCCCGGTGGTCCGGCGGCGTCTACGGGATTGCGAGACAGCGCGGCGATGATGGTGATGAGCGGGACGATGGACAGATCCTGAAATAACAGGATAGAGAAGATTTTCTCGCCAAAGGGTGAGTTGATACGACCGCTGTTCTTGAGCATCGGCAGAACCTGCGCCGTGGACGACAACGCCAGCGGCAGGCCAAGGGCAATCGCTGCACCCCAACTGAAGCCGGTCGAATAGAAAATGACGGCGGTCAAAACCAGACCGCACAGAACCACCTGTGCCAGACCGAGCGCGAAAATATCCCTTTTCAGCCGCCACAGCCGTGCCGGGTGCAATTCAAGCCCGACAAGGAACAGCAGCAGCACAATGCCGATTTCGGCGATGGCCAGCTTTGATTCCGCGCCACCGACCCATCCCATCCCTTGCGGACCGACCAGCGCCCCTGCGATCAGATAGCCCAGCACCGCGCCCAGGCCGAAACGCCGGAACAGGATGACGAAGAACACCGCAGCGCCCAGCAATATGACGCCTTCGGAGAGCAGGACATCCGTGGCGGACAAGGCGGCGCTGGCGGCTCCGGGTGTTGGCGGTTCCATCAGATGTCGGCCTGTCGCGCCGCTTCGGCCATGGCTTCGAAACCCAACCGGATCGAGGGGTGCCGCGCCGGATAGCCTCGCGCAGGGGCGAGAACTTCAATCCCGGGCCAGAAATCCAGATCGTCGCTTTCTCCCGCCAGATAGGCGGTCAGGCGATCGCGGGCCTCGGCCAGTTCGCCCGTCGTCAAACCGATCGCATGGCGCGCCATCAGCGAAGCCGATGCCTGCCCCAAAGCGCAGGCTTTGACGTCCAGGCCGATATCGGCGATCCGCCCGCCGTCCATCCGCACGTCCGCCGTGACGCGCGATCCGCATGTCGGGGATCGCCTTTCTACGCTCGCTTGCGCGTCCGTCAGCCGCGCATGATGGGGAATGCTGGCCGCAAGCCGCAATATATCCTTGTTGTAGAGGGGGGCGCTCATTGACCTGTATCTAGGACAGGAAAGCGTTCGGGAGAAGGGGCGGACCGCCTTTATCCTTTGTCATAGACGATCCGCACCTTGGCTGCCGCTTCCGCCGCGACCCGCCTTGCTTCCTCTACCGTCTCCGCACGGGCCAGCGCCACGCCCATTCGGCGATAAGGGCGAGTTGTGGGCTTGCCGAACAGGCGGACATCCACTTCTGCTCCGGTTGTCGCCAGCGCATCGGCCAGTCCTTCAAAGCGGAAATTGTCCGATTCCCGGTCGGCGAGAATCACCGCTGACGTCGCTGCGCCATAGAGCCGGATTTCCGGGATCGGCAGGCCTAATATCGCACGGGCATGCAGGTCGAACTCGCTCAGTTTCTGGGAAATCAATGTTACCATGCCCGTATCGTGCGGGCGCGGCGACAGTTCGGAGAAGATCACTTCCTCGCCCTTCACAAAGAATTCCACACCGAAAAGGCCATAGCCGCCCAGATTGTCGACCACCTTGCGCGACATGTCCTGCGCGTCCGCCAGCGCCTTGGCGGACATGGGCGTGGGCTGCCAGCTTTCCTGATAGTCGCCGCGTTCCTGCCGGTGCCCGATGGGTGGACAAAACAGCACGCCATCGCGGGTCCGCACGGTGAGCAGCGTGATTTCATAATCGAAGGGGATGAATTCCTCCACGATCACGCGCTGCCGGTCGCCGCGCATGTTCGCCACCGCATAGGTCCATGCGCTTTCCAACTCATTGGCGTTTCGCACCGTGCTCTGCCCCTTGCCGGAAGAGGACATAACCGGCTTGATGACGCAGGGCAGGCCCGTATGCTCGGCCCCGGCCCGCACTTCTTCCAGACTTTCGGCATAGCGATAGCGTGATGTGCGAAGACCCAGTTCGACCGCCGCCACCTCTCGAATTGCGTCGCGGTTCATGGTCATCATGGTGGCGCGTGCGGAAGGAACCACCTCGACGCCGTGGGCTTCGACCTCCGCCAGAGTTTCCGTGCGTATCGCTTCGATCTCCGGCACAACGAAATCGGGTCGGTGCTGGTGGATCGCCGCCTTGAGCGCATCGCCGTCCAGCATGGAAAAGACTTCGTATCCGTCCGCGACCTGCATGGCGGGCGCACCGGCATAGCTGTCGCAGGCGATGACCTGACAGCCCAGCCGCTTGGCGGAAATGACGAACTCCCGACCGAGTTCGCCCGAGCCCAGCAACAGGATCTTTGCGGTGAATGCCATACCTTGCTTGTCCTTGCGAATCATGTGCCGGAGATAGAGCGCATGTGCCCGCATGACCTTCTGCGCGGCGCGACGTCAACCGCCGGCCTTGGCCTATTGCGGCGCACCCTGGCCGGGCGGTTGGGTCGGCGCGACGCGGGGCGGCGGCGTGCCTTGTTGCGGCGCGGGCGCTTGACCGGGCGGAGATTGCTCGGTGGGCAGGCGAATCTGGGCTGGACCGATGTTCACCGTCATACCTTCCTGATTGACGTCCACGCTCATGTTCCCAAGGCCCGCTTCCACCGTCACATTGGCGATGGCATTGACGAGGTCGCTGTCCTTCTGTTCCTCGGGTGCATTCTCGACCGGCTCATTGATCGCCCGGCTCATGAAATCCCGCCAGATACGCGCCGGTATGCCGCCGCCCGCCGATCCGCCGGGCAAGGGGCTGTTATCGTCATTGCCGATCCACACCGCTGTCACCAGACCTCCGGCATAGCCCACGAAGATCGCATCCCGGCTGTCCTGCGTCGTCCCGGTCTTGCCGAAAGTGCTGGTCCGCAGCGCCGCCGCGCTCCCCGTGCCCTGATTGGCGGCGGAAGAGAGAAGGTCGCGGATCATTTCCAACTGATCGTCACTGAAATGATGCTGGCGTCGCATCAGGCGGTCGAACCAGCCCTGTTCCTCCGGCGGCAAGCCATGGGCCATGACTGGATAGGCGCCCGCCGCCACCGCCGCATAGGCTTCGGCCAGCTCGATCAGCGGAATTTCCGACGTGCCGAGCGCAAGGCTCAGATCCTCGGTCAGCGGCGCGGTGACGCCCAGGTCGCGGGCGACCTTGATGACGTTGTCTATGCCCACCTTTTGCGTCAGCCGTATGGCTGCCACATTGCTGGAGACGGCGAAGGCCTGCCGCAGGGTGATTTGCCCGCGATATTTGCCGCCATGGTTGGCGGGGCGATAGGTGCCCGTGGTGATCGGCCTGTCTTCGATCATGTCGTCCGGCGTCATCCCGGCGCGAAAGGCTGCCAGATAGACGAACAGCTTGAAGGTCGAGCCGGGTTGCCGTTTGGCCTGAACGGCGCGGTTGAAGCTGCTTTTTCCATAATTTCGGCCCCCGACCATGGCGACGACGCTGCCGTCCGGCTTCATGGCCACCAGCGCCGCCTCCGCCCCGCCCAGCGGCGCACGGCGAACGGCGCTTTCGGCGAGGCGCTGGATGCGCCAGTCGAGCGTAGTCGTCACATTCTGGGCACCATATACCGCGCCCGCACGGTCCCGCGCATCGGGCAGCACCCAATCCGCGAAATAGGTGCCGCTGGTAGGATCGGCCGTTTCATGCACATTGAGCCGCGCGGGGGAGAGGGCGTCGCGCTGCGCTTTGGTGATATAGCCCGCGTCCACCATCGCTTGCGTCACCAGATCGGCGCGGGTGCGGGCGCCTTCAAGATTTGTCGTGGGGGCAAGGCGGGATGGCGCTTTCAAAAGACCCGCCAGCATGGCCGCCTGCGATATGGTCAGCCGTTCGGGCTGGCGATTGAAATAATGGAGCGAGGCGGCCCTTAATCCATAGACATTGTCGCCGAAATAGACGTTCGACAGATAGCGTTCGAAAATCTGGTCCTTCGTCAGCCAGGCCTCCAGCCAGAAGGCGATCAACGCTTCGCGCCCCTTGCGCCCGAAGGTGCGATTGCTGGAAAGGAACACGCCTTTGGCAAGCTGCTGGGTGATGGTGCTCCCGCCCTGCGATGAGCTGTCCGACCACAAATTGTGCCAGGCCGCTCGCGCTATTCCGCGCGGATCGATGCCCCAATGACTGTAGAAGCGCCGATCCTCTATCGCCATGAAAGCCTGTGGCACATGGGCGGGCAAGTCCTTGATCGCGACCGGCTTGTCGATCACGGCTCCGCGTCGGGCGATCAGATGCCCGTCCGACGACATCAGGCTGATGCTGGGTGGCGCAATCGGCTCCAGCGACCGCGACAAGGGTGCCGTCACCGCCAGCCAGGCGATGATAATCATCAGCAGGGCCATCAGCCCCGCGATGATCCATCCCATGATCTGCAGCCGCCTTTTCCAAGGCGTGGGCGGCACGAAGGCGCTGGGTGGTCCTGCGCCGAAGGGGCGCGAGGCGCCGGCGGCAGGGTCGACGGTTGGCAAGGGATCGTTCATCGGTCAGGCCATGCTGTATTGTAAAGGTGATACAGTCAAGCATGTCCCGCACCGGGACAACATCAGATTAACCATGATTGGGCGTGGCCGGAATGGTAAATAATGCGTTAATGATAGGTTATGCGAAACCGTCCGCTCGTCCTCACCACCGAATCCGCCCGGCATCCCTTCCGGAAGATGCTGCCGCCTCATGTGCTGCGCGTAGCGGAGGGTAACGCCGCTGGCCGCCGCAAACGGCCGGTGGACGACGACAGCGACTGGAAATTGTTCGCGCTCAGCTTCTGCGCCTTTTTCACGGCTTTCTACAGTTTCATCTTCTGATCGGTCAGTCGCACAGGACGCCATCGCAGGCCTTGTGCAGTTTCCAGGCAAGCCAGGCGCACGGTAGCGTCAAGAGCGCCACCAACAGCAACTGATTGACCACAGACATGCCCGCGATGCTGAGGGCGATGGCGATCACCGATCCGATGACCATGGCCCCGGAATTCACAATATTATTGGCCGCCACGGTGCGCGCCGCTTCGCATTTTTCGACGGTCGTGGTCAAAAAGGCATAGAGTGGTACCACGAACATGCCGCCAAATGTCGCCACGCCCAGCAGGCAGAGCGAAAGAGCGATGGCGAGGGGGTGGGCCAGAAAGCCCGAGAGAGAAAGCAGTTCCCCGCCTGGCTCTGGCGTCCACAGGTCGCACACGATGTGGAAAGCGATGATGCAGAGTCCCATGCCGATGACCGAAGCCGGGGCAAATCGGGCAGAGACCTGTCCGCACAACAGCCGATTGATCGCGATGGAGCCAATGGCGATGCCGATGGAAAATATGGCCAGGAACAAGCTGGCGACCGCTTTGTCGGCGGTCAGCACATTCTTCACCAGCGGCGGGAACTGGATGAACAGGATGGAGCCAACCGCCCAAAACAGGCTGATCGACATGATCGCCAGGAAGAGGCGGCGGATATGCATCGTCCCGCGCACCAGCGTGACCGACGAGCGGATGATGTGAAAGTCGATCGGTTGCTTTTCCAACAGCGACGGGGCGGGGGGCACGGCGCGACCCGCCAGATAGCCGATGAGCGCGGTGACGATGATGCCGATGGCGGCCGCTTCGATCGGGATAAGACCCGCCAGGATCGTCCCGGCGAGAATGGCGATATAGGTGCCCGCTTCGACCAGCCCGGTGCCGCCCAGAACTTCCTCATCATGCAGGTGCTGGGGCAGGATCGCATATTTAATCGGGCCGAAGAAGGTCGAATGGACGCCCATCGCGAACAGCGCGGTCAACAGCAGGGGAATCGCAAGCATGTGAACGGCGATCCCGCTCCAGATGAGAGCAAGGCCCGCTGCGCCCACCGTCATGATCGCGATTTCCACGGCCTTCACGATGCGGATGATGGTCGCCTTGTCGCGCTGGTCGGCCAATTGCCCTGACAGCGCGGACAGAAGGAAGAATGGCAGGATGAAAATCCCCGTCGCCAGCGCGCTGAACCAGGTTTCCGATCTTTCGTCGTTATAGACCTGATACACCACGAACAGCACCATGGCGTTCTTGAACAGATTGTCGTTGAACGCGCCGAGGAGCTGGGTCACGAAAAGCGGCAGGAAACGGCGCTTGTTGAGAAGCCTGAGCGAGGCCTGCATGTGCGGTCGGTCTTCTTCGCTGTGGACAATCGGGCGGGGTCTAGCCGCTGGCGCCGTCGCTGTCCAACCCTCTCGTCCAATCCTGCTGTCCAATCAGGACCATTCGATGTCGCCATGCTTGTGCCTGCGGCCCGACTGTGGCAGTCCGCCGCTATGCTGACGCTGCCCAATCTGCTGACGCTTTCGCGTATACTGACCGTGCCCCTTCTGGTCGCGTTGCTCTGGCCCGCCGAAATCGGCGCGCGCTGGACCACCGGCTATGCGCTGGCCTTCGCTCTTTACTGCCTCATGGGCGTGACGGATTATTTCGACGGCTATCTTGCCCGCGCGCAGGGAGCCGTGTCCCGGCTGGGCATTTTCCTCGATCCGATCGCCGACAAGATCATGGTGGGCGCCGTGATCCTGATGCTGGCGGCGACGCGGGACATCGCCGGCATTCATATCGTCGCGGCCATGGTCATCCTGCTGCGAGAGATCGCCGTTTCCGGCCTGCGCGAATTTCTGGCGGGATTGCAGGTCTCCGTCCCGGTGTCCCGCCTCGCTAAATGGAAGACGACCCTTCAGATTATCGCCCTGGGCGCGCTGATCCTGGCTGGCGCGGTGCCGCAATATGCTTTCGTGCAGATGATCGGCCTTGCGACATTATGGGCCGCCGCCGTGCTGACGCTCATCACCGGATGGGATTATCTGCGCGTCGGCATCCGGCATATGGATTGAACGATGGCGACGCTGACCCTCGTCTATTTCGCCTGGGTGCGCGAAGCCATCGGCCTGGATGAAGAGCGTATCGAGCGGCCTGCGCCCGGCAAGACCATAGGCGATCTGGTCGCGGCATTGGCGTTGCGAGGCGGGGGATATGCGGAAGCCTTGAGCGATGCTTCCCGCCTTCGCGCAGCGCTCGATCAGCGTTTCGTTCCGTTCGGCGATGTGATCGGAGAGGCGCGGGAACTGGCGCTCTTCCCGCCGGTGACGGGCGGATGAGGCGGATTTCCATCCAGACGGAGGATTTCGATGCGGCCATCGAACTTGCCGCACTGGAAGCGCTGGGTGGTGGCGGTGTGGCGAGCTTTACCGGCATCGTGCGGGGCGAGGGTGGGCTGACGGCGCTGGAACTGGAGCATTATCCAGCGATGACCCTGCCGCAGGCCGAACGGATCGTTGATGAAGCGATGTCTCGCTGGCCGCTATTGGGCGTCAGCGTCGTTCACCGCGTGGGGCGGCTGGAGCCCGGGGCGCGCATCGTCTTTGTCGGCACGGCATCCCGCCACAGGACGGCGGCGCTGGAAAGCTGCGCTTACCTGATCGACTGGCTGAAATCCCACGCGCCCTTCTGGAAGAAGGAGCATTTCACCGATGGCGCGGCTCGCTGGGTCGAAGCGCGCGCGGAGGATGAGGAAAAAGCACGCGGCTGGACGCGCTAAAGCGGCGACGCCTCGCCGTGGTTCAGGGGTGGCGTTTCCGCTGCCCGTAAAATTTCGGCAAGGAGGCGGAATTCCTTCTCTCGCGGGCTGTTTTTGCGCCAGATCAGCGCAATATCCCGGTAGGCTCGTTCCGATTGCAAAGGACGCGCCGTGATATGGGTATGGTCCAATATGCCCCCGGTGATCGCCATTTCCGGCAGCATGGTGACGCCCAACCCATTGTCGACCATCTGCACCAGCGTGTGCAGCGATGTTCCCATCATCGTGGCGCTGGCCCGCAATTCCGGCCGGTTGCATGCCGCCAGTGCATGGTCTTTCAGGCAATGCCCGTCCTCCAGCAGGAGCAGCTTCGTTTCGTCGATCATATCCGGGCCGATCCATTCGGGCGGATCGCGCGGATCGTCGCGTGGGAAGGCGACATAGAGCCGGTCCTGGAACAGGATTTCGCTATCCACCTCGCCCGTGGGGAAGGGCAGAGCCAGAAGGACGCAGTCCACATTGCCATGGCGCAGGGATTCTATGCCTGCCTGCGTCGTTTCTTCACGCAAATAAAGTTTGAGTTCTGGGCGGTCGGCCCGCAGGCGAGGCAGCAGGCGCGGCAGGAGAAAAGGCGCGATGGTTGGGATGACGCTCATCCTGAGTTCACCGGTCAGTGGCTTGCCGGAAGCCTCTGCGATGGCGGACAGTTCCTCGGCTTCGCGAAGGACGCGGTGCGCTTTTTCAACGATCTGATCGCCCAGCGCTGTGAAGCGCACCACGCGCCGCGTCCGTTCCACCAGCGTCACGCCGATCAGCGATTCCAGTTCCCTGATCCCCGCCGAAAGCGTGGATTGGGTGACATAGCAGCTATCGGCCGCCTTGCCGAAATGCTCATGCTCTTTTAGCGCCACCAGATATTGGAGCTGTTTGAGCGTGGGCATGTAGTTGGACATCTTGATCGGCTTTCTCGATTAACAAGCCGAATATAAGTGATCTAACCTATATATCCAAGCCATTTGGCGACTCCGAACAGCGACGTCAGGGTCAGGATGACTCCCACCGCGACAAACAGGACGCGAGGCGCGACATGGCGGGCCAGCATGGCTCCGAACGGTGCGGCCACAACGCCGCCGACGAGAAGGCCGATGGTGTATGTCGTGAACGTCTCCCACCCCAGATGCAGCAGGAAAGTGATGCTGATCGAAAGGGTAAGGAAAAACTCGACTGTGTTCACCGTCCCGATCGTATGCCTTGGACTGGACCCCTGGATCAGCAGATTGGATGTGACTACCGGTCCCCATCCGCCGCCGCCTGTGGCATCCATGAAGCCGCCGGCAAGCCCCAGTGGCGCCACCCATTTCGGATCGCGCGCCTGTGGAGGGAAATGGAAACCACGCCAGATCAGATAGATGCCAATGCTGGTCAGATAGATCTGGACTATCGGCTTAATGATCGCGCCGTCGATGTTGGACAGCAGATAGGCGCCCGCCACGCCGCCGATCATGCCCGGAATGATGAGGCGCGCGAACAGGCGCCAGTCGACATTGCGATGCGCGATGTGGCTGATCGCCGAAACGCCGGTGGTGAAGGTTTCCGCCGCATGGACGCTGGCCGATGCCTTGCTCGGCGGCAGGCCCAAGGCCAGCAGCAGGGTGCTTGAAATGACGCCATAGGCCATGCCCAGCGCGCCGTCGATCATCTGGGCCCCAAAGCCGATGAGGATGAAGGGCAGGATGTCGCCGAAATGATTGAGGAGAGAATCGATCATGAACCGCCTATAAATCGAATGTCTACCTCAATGATAGAAATTACGCGTAAAGCCAAGCAGCTTTCCTTTCCACGATGATAAGCTGTCTTTAGGGCTTCTCTGGAAAAATCAGGCCCATGCGACTATGTAGAGCGGAACCGTGCATGGCACGGGTTGTTCAGGGACGAAAAGATGCTGCGTAACCTCATGGCATATCTGGACTCGGTGAAGTCGCGGGACCCGGCGCCTCGATCGCGCGCGGAAATCCTGCTCTATCCTGGCGTCTGGTCGCTGGCCTTTCATCGTATAGCTCACCGTCTGTATCGTGTGCGGCTCTATTTCCTTGCCCGGGCAGTGAACCATCTGTCCCGTTTCCTGACAGGGAACGACATTCACCCCGGCGCCAGGATCGGCAAGCGTTTCTTCATTGACCATGGCTTTACCGTCATTGGAGAGACTGCGGAAATCGGCGATGACGTCACGCTCTATCAGAATGTGACGCTCGGCGGAACGGACCCGGCCAATGGCATTGCCGGAAAGCGCCACCCGACACTGGGAGATGGCGCGATCGTGGGGTCTGGCGCGCAAGTCCTGGGACCGATTCGCGTAGGCGCGCGCGCGCGCGTAGGGGCCAATGCCGTGGTGACCAAGGATGTGCCGGAAGGGGCGACGATGGTCGGCATACCGGCGCGGCAGATGCTGGTCGATGTGACGGCCTATCAGCGTGACTTCGTGCCTTATGGCACGCCCTGCTCCGATTGCTTCGATCCTGAAAAGCAGAAGCTGGAACTGCTCCAGTGCGAGATGGAGCAACTTCAAAAGCGCCTGGCCCAACTGATCAAGGAACAGCGTGGGGCTGGTTCGGACAGCAAGGACGACATTCCTCTTTTCAAGGAACGTGATCGCGCCTGATGTCCAATGTGACACCCTTTCCGGCTTATGGGCAAAAGGTCGGGCAGACCGGGTTTGATCGTCAGGAACTCCAGCGGATCATGGATCTGTATGGTCGCATGGTTTCGGCGGGGCACTGGCGCGACTATGCGCTGGACATGGGCCGGGATGCGGCGATTTTCTCCGCCTTTCGCCGGTCCGCCGAACGCCCCGAATATCGCATCGAAAAGCGCCCCGCGCTGCGCCACCGGCAAGGCATGTGGGCATTGATCGGTGAAGCGGGGCATGTCCTCAAGCGCGGACAGGAGCTTCAGGGCGTCCTCGCGCCCGTTGAACGCAAACTGCTCAAGATTGTCGAGGATTGACGGATCAGGCCGCAGCCTGATCCAGAGAGGCACGGTCCAGATAGGGCAGGCGATCCGTCAGCACATCGGGCAAGCTGCCGACGACCCAAGCCCGCGCCCGATGCCAAAGGGCGGATAGAAGCAACAGGGCCGATCCGATCACCAGCGCGGTAAAGGCAGCGGACAATTCGACCGCGCCCGCTTTGTGGAACAGCGCATAGAGCGCGAACAGCACATAAGCCAGACTTGACACCAGAAGGGCGCGCCGGTCGATCGCCAGTGCCACCAGTCCAAAGGCGACATAGAGCGCGATGACCATCATGGCCTTGCCGATGCCCATTTCATTCCCGTCGAACACGCCCAACAGATGAAACAGCGAATGGGCGATCATGGGAGCCGCTGTCAGATGCAGCCAGAAAGCCACGTCGGAACGCCGGGTCGTGCGTCCCCGGTCCGACATGTCCCAGCGCATCGCCAGTGCAAAGATCGCAAGGCCCGCAATCAGCAGCAGAATGATCCATAGTCTTTCATTTCCCGGCGCGATGGACAGGACGAGGCCCGCTACGACTGCCGCGCCCGCCGCTGCTCCCGCTGCGACGGTGATGGGCACCATGAAACGCCGCCAGTGCATCCAGGCCGTAACGGCGCTCGCCAGAGCAATGGCGGACACGATCAATCCCTCAATCCTGTCATCCGCATCGGGCAAGATCTGTCCGGCCAGTGCCATCAGAGCAAACGCCACGCCGCCGACAAATCCACCCAGCAACAATATCGAGGGCAGGGCCATCCGCCGCTGACGCGTGAAATATTCCGCCAGCCCCCAACTGGCTGCTGCCACCAGCAGGCCCGATGCGATGGAAGGGTGATATTCCGCCGCGCCCAACCGCAGGCTGTTGCCCAGCCATCCGACGGCTACCAGCAATATGATGCTGGCAATGGCGACGAAGATATCGTTGAAGCCCGTCAGCAGGCGGAAATGTTCTTCATCGACGACCGGGCTGGCGCGCATCCGGGCGACATGGTCGCGCAGCGCGTTGGCGGCATCGGCTGAAAGGGCGCCGGCCGCTACGGCATCCTGTAGATCGCTTTCGCTATACATGGCCAGCCTCCGCCAAATGCCTGATCCCAGGCGATCTAACATTGCTGTATTATTTAATCAACACAGCAGATTTTCTCCTTTTTCCTACCCCTTTGCGATGATAGCGCCACGGTTGCCTAAGAGGGAGAAAGACCGACATGACCCTGCCAGCGTTGCTTGAAGGCCGCCTGTCCCTTCCGCTGATCGGATCGCCCATGTTCCTCGTATCGCGGCCTTCCCTGGTCATCGCCCAATGTCGCGCAGGCATTGTCGGCGCGTTTCCCTCGCTCAACGCTCGGCCTTCGGGCACTCTTGAAAGCTGGCTTCAGGAGATCGAGGAAGCGTTGACCGAAACGGACGCCCCTTTCGCCGTCAACCTCATCGTCCACCGCACCAATGCGCGGCTGGAGGAGGATCTAGCGCTTTGCGTCAAATATAAGGTGCCGATCGTCATCACCTCGCTCGGCGCGCGGGAAGATGTGAACCGGGCGATCCACAGCTATGGTGGCATCGTCCTGCATGACGTCATCAACAATGTCTTTGCGCGCAAGGCGGTTGAAAAGGGCGCAGATGGCCTGATCGCCGTGGCGGCCGGGGCAGGGGGACATGCGGGCACCTTGTCACCCTTTGCGCTGGTGGAGGAAATCCGCTCCTGGTTCGATGGGCCATTGGCGTTGTCCGGCGCAATCGCAACGGGACGTTCCATTGCCGCGGCGCGGATGATGGGGGCGGACCTTGCCTATATGGGGTCTCCCTTCATCGCGACGGAGGAAGCCGATGCCGATCCCGCCTACAAGCAGATGATCGTCGACAGCGGCGCGGGCGATATCGTGTATTCCGACGTGTTCAGCGGCGTTCTGGGCAACTATCTGAAACCCAGCATCGTCGCGGCGGGCATGGACCCCGACAATCTGCCCGCAGCGGCGTCGATGGATTTCGCGAAACTGGGCGGCGATGGAAAGAAGGCGTGGCGCGACATCTGGGGCGCCGGACAGGGCATTGGCGCAATCCGCAAGATTCAGCCCGCAGGCGCCTTCATCGACCAGCTCAAGGCTGAATATCGCGACGCCGTGGCTGCTTTCCCTTCATAAGAAAGCGCGCAGTTCGGCAATGAAGCGGTCGAACTGGTCGTGATGCAGCCAATGGCCGGCATCGGCGAATTCCACCAGTCGCGCATCCTGAAAATGAGCGGCCCGGCCATCCTGAACCGGATTTGACGCCCAGCTGTCCAGGCCAAGGCACAACATGACGGGGCAGGTGATCCGGCTCCAGAATTGCGGCAGTTCGTCGTCGATACCAGTGTCCGGCGACCAGCCCCGCAGGCTGGGGTCGAATTTCCAACCATAGCTGCCGTCCTCGTTCCGGTTGGTGCCGTGAATGGTCAGGTGCAACGCCTGCTCGACGGACAGATGGTCGTTGCGCGCGCGCATCCGCTCCACGCCTGCTTCGATCGAGGCCAGCTTGCGGCTGGGTTTGTGCAACGTGCTCCGCCGCCGATCGATCCATTCGCGCCATTTGTCGACCGCGGGTTCTTCCGCCTTTTCCCGTAAGCGCGCGGGGGAAAGTCCAAGCCCCTCAATCGCGACCAGCTTCGCCACGCGCTCGGGATAAAGCCCCGCATAACGCAGGCTGATGGCGCCGCCGAGTGAATGGGCGACGATCGTCACCGTCTCTTCGCCGATCATATCCACCATCTGCGCCAGATCGTAGACGAAGCTGCTCATCATGTAGCCGCCGTCGGAAGACCAGCCGCTGTCGCCATGTCCGCGCAGATCGACGGCCATGACATGATAGTCGCCGCAAAGCGCGCGGGCGGTCCAGTCCCAGCTGCGCGCATGGTCGAAGCCCCCATGCACCAGAAGCAGGGCCGGCGCTGCAGAATTTCCCCAATCCACATAGTGCAAGCGCGTCCGCAGCGACGTGAAGAAATGCGATGTGGGTGTGGGCGCTGCGGGCGTGTCCATGCGATCCTGCCGGCTGAAAAGAAGGTTTATTTCCTTCCTTTGGTCATGCACCGGCCGCTTGCAATAGCCATGCGGAAAAAATCCACATTCCCCCCTTTGCTGTTCGGGAAATCTATCCCTGGCCGGAATCGCCATTGCTGCCGCCAGCCGGGTCAGGCAAGGGCCGGCGGCGTATCGAGCTTACGATCTGGGCCAGCGCCGCTTGTTTGAAGGGCTTGTCCAACCTGGGCCTGCTGCTTGCATGGGGTGGCAACTCGGCAAAGCCGGTGATGATGATGACCGGCAGGCCGGGTATTTTTTCCTCGATCGCGTCGGCCAGCTGCGCGCCGGTCATGCCGGGCATCGCATGATCGGTGATGACCAGATCGACGTCGCCTTGCTCCAATATCCGAAGGGCGTCGGCCGCGCCGCTGGCCTGAAATACCGTGTGCCCCAGATCCTCCAGCATCCCCGCCGTGTTGATGAGCACGAGATCATCATCGTCGACCGCCAGAATGACCAGTGGCGTGCTGGTTTCATATGCCACTTCCGTTACGGTTGCCTCGGCGCGTGGGACGTTGGCCGCCGCTACCGGCAACCAGAGCGAAACCGTCGTGCCCTTGCCCGCCTCGCTTTCGATGGTCATTGCGCCGCCGCACTGTTCGGCAAAACCGTGGACCATCGACAGCCCAAGCCCCGTCCCTTTGCCCACGCCCTTCGTGGTGAAAAAAGGTTCGGTGGCGCGTGCCAGCGTCGTTTCGTCCATGCCTTCGCCCTCGTCGATGACCGACAGGCGGATATAGGGGCCGGGTTGCAGGTCGCCGCGAGGAATTGGCGGGGTTGCGACTTCGCTCCCCTCGAGGATCAGGCAACCCACGCCACGCATCGCGTCGCGCGCATTGACCGCAAGGTTGAGCAGCGCGAGTTCGAGTTGCCCCGGATCCGCCTGAGCGGACGCCAGGACAAGGGGGAATCGGGTTTCGATTCCCACGCCCGTGCCCAGTGTGGCCTTGAGCAATTCGGCCATGTCCCGCACCAGCGCGATGCAATCGACGCTTTGCAGTTTCAGTTCCTGTTTGCGCGCAAAGGCCAACATGCGCTGCGTCAGGGTCGCGCCCCGCTCTGCTGCGGCCATGGCGTTGTCTATATAGCGGGAAATATCGGCCCCGCTGGCCAAACGCTGCCGCGCAAGATCCAGGCTGCCCACGATGACCGCCAGTAGATTGTTGAAATCATGGGCCACGCCGCCCGTCAATTTACCGATGGCTTCCATTTTCTGCGTCTGGAAAATGGCCTCGCGCGCTTCTTCCAAAGCCTGCTGCGCCTCGCGCCGTTCGGTAAGGTCGCGCGTGACCTTAGCAAAGCCCAGAAGCTCACCTTCGGCATTGCGGATGGCATCGATGACGACGCTTGCCCAGAATCGCGATCCGTCCTTGCGGATTCGCCATCCCTCCGCCTCGAAACGCCCTTCGCGCGCCGTTGTGTCTAGTGCTCGCGAAGGAACGCCTGCCAACCTGTCATCTTCCGAATAGAAACGGGAGAAATTTTGGCCGATAATTTCGCTTTCCCGATATCCCTTCAGCCGCTCGGCCCCGGCGTTCCAACTGCTCACCGTACCGGCGGGATCGAGCATGTAGATCGCATAGTCCGTCACGCTCTGGATGAGCAGTTCGAACCGGTTTTCCAGCCGGTCAGGCATTGCCTTTTTCATCCGGACCTGAAATCCTTGCCATATGCGCCCTGGAAACCGAACGCATCGCGGGGGATAACGGTTCCTTGCTACGCAGGATTTGGCATTCGATCGGTCAATCCAGGCACTTGCAGGATAGCTGTTCAACGGGAAATAGGGTTGGGCAAGGCTTTGCGGCGATCTGGTTCTTATGCGGAAAACAGGTTGAGGATTCTCATATCCTTAATCCCGTCGCGATGATCTCGATGGCGCGCCGCGCTTCGTCGATGGAAGCGATTTTGGGCAAGGTCACGGCGACGCGATCGGCTCCGGCATCCTCATAAATTCGCACAGCGTCCAGTTCGGACTCCGTGTCAGAATGACGGAAATGTCGAAATGATCGATCTTTCTCCCTGCATCTTCGGCGAAGCGGTGGAGCTTGGCTCGACTCTCCTTCAAATTCTCCGGGCCGGAGCCCTCGCCAAAGGCGAGCCGATCATTGTGATATACGGGTATCCAGCCTTCGCAGCTGGTCGCGACCCGGCGTAGAACCCTGTCGTTAAACCCGCCTAGCGATATCGGCGGATGCGGCTGGGTGAGGGGGCGTGGACCGAGCAATGTGGGCGGAAATTTGAAAAACTCGCCATCGAAGGTGAAGCTGTCCTGGGTCCACAGACCTTTCATCACCGCAATGCTTTCCATCGTATAGTCCCAGCGCCGCTCGAAGCTGCCGCCAGTCAGTTCGATTTCCAGTCTGCTCGCGCCGCCCACGCCCAGCCCCAGGCTAAAACGGCCGCCACTATAGCGGTCGATGGTTGCGACCTGCTTCGCCACAACGACTGGATGCTGCATGGGCATTATAAGCACACTGGTAGACACTTCGATGCGCTTGGTCATGGCCAGTGCGCGAGCCGCTCCGATCAGGGGGTCGAGATAGAGTGGAACGCCGAAATGGGGCGGCAAGACTGGCTCGTCCAGCGGCCGGATTGTGTGATGACCATAGGTCACCCAGTCCAGTCCCGCCTCTTCGGCGATCTGGCATATCTCGCCCATGTCGACATCGGCTATGGGGTGGCCAGGGTCCGCATAAGGGCGGCTTAGTCCGATTTTCATCACATCCTCCTGGGCTCTCGCGGCATGGGGCAAGCAATCTTATGGCAATCGTTTCCCTCGCCGATGTGCATCAATGCTGGCCGCGCTTTCCGGCGGGATTGCCGTTGAGGCGGCTCTATGGCCTGCTTTTGATGCCCAGCGGAAAGGGACTGAGGCGGATGGTCTGTCCTGTCTTGCCGTTAGACTACGTGCTAGACCTCAACTACCGGTGTGATCTCCTCGTAGAGATGGATGGCCATATCCGACTGGGAAAAGGCGTCGCTCATTTCCATCTGGCCTGTCTCGACAAGAGTCTGGAGTTCCGCGACAATCGCAGAGGGATCATCGGTCTGCATCCGGTAGATGGCCATGTAGCGCTGATGCGGAGCATCCTCCGCTTCTGGGTCAACCAGCCGGAATCGCTGCGCCGAAACGAAGCCGGGTACGGCGACCACGTCCGCCAGATGACGATTGCTGTACCAGTCGTTATACTCCTGATCGCGACCTGGCACCGGATTGCTCAGCACGACATATGCATAGTTTTTCACAGCCGTCCCTTTGATGTGTCCCTCGCAAGAGCGGTAGTCCTTCGTCAGAAACGATAACGGGCCGATACGCCCCAGGTGCGCGGATCGCCGACATAGACTGAACTGGTCGGAAAATTGGCGAGCAGAACGCTCGGCGACTGGTAATAATGGGCGCCGGTCAGGTTGCGGACGTAAACACCCAGGTCGAAGCCGGACCCTCCGATCCCGCGCCAGTCGAGCCGTGCGTTCGCCAGAGCATATCCCGGCAATTTTTCGCCATTCTGCCCGCCGAAGTCATCGGTCATATAGATATCGCCATTGAAAACGATCTCGCCGTCGGCGGGCCTGAACGGCAGGGTCCAGCTCACGCTGGCCGTGCCGGCGAAGCTGGGCGTGGGCAAGTTGACCTGCGCTTCGGTGGCGACCGGTGTCGGAACGCCTGGACCGAACGTTACCGAGCCGAGCGACTTTACCTTCTGCTTGGTGAACGCCCCGTTGAACGAGACAGTGAGGGAACGGACCGGGCTGACCGAAGCTTCGATCTCAACGCCATATATTTCCAGATTTGCAATGTTCGCGGCGACGGAGCCATTGGTCGGTTGATCCGGCGTGGTAAAGGGCAGGCCGACATTCTGGGCATTCAGGAATTGCAGCGCGCCTTTGTAGTCGGTGTAGAATGCGGCGATGTTGAAGAAACCGCGAGCTTCCCCTGACCGGAAACTGAGCTTCGCGCCGATCTCGCCGTCAGTCAGTTTTTCTTCCTTGGTGTTCTGGTAGGGGCGCAGGTCGGGGCAAGCGCCACCTGGATTGGAGCAGCCGACGCCACCGGTGGTGAACGGGCTTTCGAAGCCGGGCGTGTTGACGTTCGCGCCACGATAGCCACGCCGTGACACGATATAGAGCAGGGTGTTGTCGTTCGGCTTGTAGTCGAAACCAATGGTCCAACTGGGCTCCTGACCTTTGTTGCTTACGATAGCCACGCCGTCGATGAGCCCGAGTGCAGCTTGCGCGTCGCATGTCTCCCGGTCAACATAGGTCGACCATATGCCGCCGCCGCAAGCATTGACCTTGTCCCAGCTATAGCGTGCTCCGACATTGAAACGCAGCTTGTCGGTAAGATCGATCCCGACCTGCCCGAACACCGCGTAATTTTTGTTGGCGACATGGGCTGTTACGGGAACGCCATCGACATCGCCCACCGCGAAGGCGCGGAAATTGGAACCCATCGGCCCGGTGGAGCGATCATTATTATAGAAACCGCCGACGATGAAATTGAATCCATCGAATTCGCCAAGTACCTGAAGTTCGTTGGTTATATACTGCCGCTGAATCACCGATCCCGCGTGAAAGATGGAGAATTGCGATCCGAAGAACGGAGCGCCGGAGGAGAAGAAGAGCGGGCCGGTGGCGCCGGTGTTAATCATCTGATCCGCGCGGTTCTTGCGGAAGCCAAAGATGTTCCGGACGGTGATGTTGCCGAAGGTCAACGAAGTGTCGTTGGTTATACCCAGTTGTCGGCGATAGGCCTGGCCGCCGTTGATGCCGTCATCGAACGCGCCGTAGAAGTTCTTCTTCTGTATCTCGCGATAATTCGCGATCTGCGCGTCGAGATACGCGCCCTCCGTCGGCCCGAAGATCGCCCCCAGCACACCGGGCTGGGCGCGGTAGAGATAAAGGCCGCCTGCACGTTCATTGGCGCGGAAATAATCCACTATGGTCAGGCTCTTGATCCAGTCGGTCGGCTCGATTAGCAGCGATGCCCGGACGCTGTCCTGATGCACATTGTCGAAGTCGGGACCGCCATTCAGATTTTTCGTTCGGCCATCCTGACGTCGCATTTGTCCCGCCACGCGCAGGGCCATTTTGTCGGGAATGATCGGGATGTTGAGCGCGCCCTCCAATTCCCTGTAGTCGAAGCGGCCATAGGTCCCTTCTATATAGCCGCCGAAATCATATGTTGGCGCTTCGGGGCTCACCAGCACTGCGCCCCCCAGAGTGTTGCGGCCGAACAAAGTGCCTTGAGGCCCCTTGAGCACTTGGATGCTAGCCAGATCGTAGGTAGGAATATTCGATCCCACGGAAGGCAGAGGCACGTTCGCGAAATAGGTGACGACACCCGGCGACACCTCGCCCAGCGGAACCTGACCGATGCCGCGAAGGGATACGGCTGAATTTTCCTTGCCGCCTTCGGCCCCAGCCCGGAAACCGGGCGTGATGGTGTTGATGTCCTGAACGGTCTGGACCGTGCTGCGCTCGAGCGCAGCGGCGGAGAAGGCGCTCACTGAAACAGGAACGTCCTGCAGTCTTTCGTCGCGTCGCCGTGCGGTAACGACAATGTCGCTGGCTGTGCCATAGCCGGAACCAAGTTGCTGTGGTTCTTCGGCTGCCTGCGAAGGTGCATCCTGGGCCCATAATGGTGTCGCCGGCATTACCGCCGTTCCGCTCAAAAGGCCGAGCGTCGCGAGGATCTGTCGTTTCATGGAATTATCCTCCCCTTTATATTCCTGTCTTCCGCCGTTTTATTAAGCGGCGGCGTGACGATTTGGTCGTCATCGGCATCGCCTGTTTTATGGACCCGGCGTCATATAGCGGTGTCGGCGCTGGAGCCACTGGCGTGACCGGCAGGGTAAACAATTGACCGACCAGCGACACTCGATCGCGTTGCCGCCGCTGCTGCGGTCGCGACATAGTGATGTCCGGCAGAGAAGCTGGCCTGAACATATCCGATGACCCGATGTGCGAGGGTTCGGAACGGGCCGTGCAAAGGATGATAATGGCGACATATATACTGGTGCACGGTGGAGGGATGGGCGGTTGGGTATGGAAATATATCGCCGCTCCGCTCCGCTCGGCTGGCCATATCGTGCACACGCCCACCCTCACCGGCTTTGGTGATCGTCATCACCTGATTTCATGCGATATAGATAC
Source organism: Sphingobium baderi (assembly GCF_001456115.1). Lineage (NCBI taxonomy): Bacteria > Pseudomonadati > Pseudomonadota > Alphaproteobacteria > Sphingomonadales > Sphingobiaceae > Sphingobium > Sphingobium wenxiniae. Next base: position 2,241,100 of record NZ_CP013264.1, read on the forward strand.
GGCGGTGCACGCGACCGATATCGCGCGGATGATGGAATGCGAGGAAGTATGGGACGCGGTTCTGGTCGTGCACAGTTACGCCGGTGCCGTCGCGCCGCTGCTGCTGACGATGGCGGGAGACCGCATTCGCAGGGTGATCTATCTCGACGCCATCGTGCCCATGGCGGGGGAGAGCGTGGCGGAAGCAATGGGCTTTCTATCGGCCGAGGCGGTCGTTGGACTACGTGCCCAGCATGCGGCGGGCCAAGGTCCGCTGGGTGCTGGCGTGCCCGATCAGGTACGCAAAATGGCTGATATTGAGCCGCAGCGCATGTCGGCTGATCGTGATGCATGGGTTTTTCGTCATCTGACCGACATGCCGCTCAGCGCCAACATCTGCGCCATACCCGTGGGAGCCGATGCGATAACCCATCGGGTCGATTATCTGGGCGTGCCCCATACGATGATGCATCCGATGCACGCGCGGGCCGACGCGCTGGGCTGGACCGTGCATCAACTGGGCGGTGACCGAGACCATATGGTTCATGTGGGCGATCCGGACGCGGTGCTGACATATCTGATTGAATAGCACAGGACAGGAGAGCGACCATGGCCGAGGTGGCCGATACGGCGGCGGACGCAAGGGCATGTGAGGCGATACCAGCGCACGTTCCCGCTGGCATGGTCCGGGATTATCCGCTGAAAGTCAGTGACAAGACCACAGAAAATCCATTCGACCGGATCATTCCGGAGATCGCGGCCGGGCCCATCGCCTTCTATGCGGAGGGTGTGTTGCCTACCGGCGACCCAGGCTGGGTCTTTCGTCGCTCGGAAGATTTGCGCGCCATCTTCAAGGATGGCGAGAATTTTACAGCACGCGGCTGGTCCAGCTTCAGTGGTTTGATCGGCGACAGCTGGTATCAGGTGCCGGTGGAATATGATCCACCCGAACACACAGCCCTGCGCGCTCTGCTCAACCCGTTGCTTGCGCCGCAACGCATGGCGGCACTGGATGCCAGGGTGCGCGCTTATGCCCGCAACTACATCGATACATTCCGTGACCGCGGCTCGTGCGAATTCATGAGCGAGTTCGCATTCAAGTTTCCCATCGCCGTGTTTCTGGAGCTTATGGGGTTGCCACAGGAAGATGTGGACCAGTTGCTCGCATGGGAGATGAATCTGCTGCATCAACCCGATGTGTCCGAAATCGCGCGTGCCACCAGGGCTGTGCGGGACTATCTCGTCGACAAGCTGGATGCGGCCCGCAAAAATCCCAGGGACGATTTCATCGGCTTCATCGCCACGGGTAAAGTCGGGGAACGTCCGCTCAGTCGTGACGAACAGATCGGGATGGCCTTCAACTTCTATACCGGGGGCCTCGACACGGTCTCCACGAACCTTGGATTGCACTTCCGACACTTCGCGGAACATGGTGAGGATCAGGCCTGGTTGCGGAACAACCCGGATAAGATCGTACTGGCCACCGAAGAGCTTCTGAGAGCTTATGCCGCTGTCACCACGTTCCGCATATGCGTCAAGGAAGTGGAGATCGCGGGTGTTCGTGTCATGCCTGGCGATCGGGTGGCGATGAGCACCACGCTCGCCAACCGGGATGCGGACAAATATGACGCCCCCAATGAGGTCCGGCTCGACCGGGGCCCCTCGCACGACAGCTTCGCGCATGGGCCCCATCGTTGTGTCGGCATGCATCTAGCTCGGCGCGAATTGCATGTGGCGATAGAGGAATTCCTGAAGGCCGTTCCCCAATTCCATATCGCCCCGGACGCCGTCATTGTTTCCACGTTGGGGCCGATCATTCAGCCGGAAACGCTTCCCCTGGTCTGGTCCGCCAGATGATCGCGGTGCGTCCGCTTGCCGCAACCGATGGCCGATTTGAGTTTCCATCGTTCGTTGTGGTGGCCGTCGCCGCGCGGATAATCATGACGACGCAGTTTTAAAGGCGTCCCTACGCTTTATCGAGCAGCCGGGATGTCGCGAAGGGCCAAGGACAGCAATGCTACACTCGCGGACCAAACCATCCTCCGACATCCTCTGGGGTTTTGACGAAGGCGCTGGTAATCAGGTTGTTGAGGCCGCCATCGGTTTGCGCGAGTTGCTCGCCAGCAATGCGTCCCGCGGCGACGTTCAGCGCTATCCGACCGATGAGGTCATTCGGGCGCTTGACGATGCCATGCTATGGGGCGTTGCCGTGCCCAAGCGGCTTGGAGGGCAGGGCGTATCGGCTACGGCGCTGGTACGCATGGGCGCCGAACTTGCCAAGGGAGATCCGTCGGTGGGCTGGGTGTCCCAGATCATCAACGGAACGACCTGGGTTACGTCGCTGGCATCGGATGAATTGCAGGAAGAACTTTTCAGCGAAGGCGTGCCGAAGATCGCGGGCGTTTTCAATCCGCCAGGCACGGCGATCCCGGTGGATGGGGGATACCGGGTCAGTGGAGCATGGCCCTATGCGTCGGGCATCCGCCACGCACGCTGGGGGCAATGGGGTGTGCAGATCGTAAAGCCTGATGGGACGCAGGTGCCCGGTAATTTCTGCTACGTTCCCGCCGGCGATTTCCGTATCGAAGATAGCTGGCATGTGACGGGTATGCAGGGCACCGGTTCCGATACCGTCGTGATCGAGGATGCCTTCGTCCCCGAAAGGCGGATGGTCCACGCTGCGCGATCCTACAATTATGTCGAACCGGGGAAGAAGCATTACGGCGCGCCCTCCGACTATTTCGCGCAGATGGCACTGGTGCACCGCACGATGTGCGGCGTGCCGCTGGGCGCCATCGAAGGGCTGCTGGAACATGTCGTGAAGACCGCCGCCACGAAGCCGCTCGTCGGCACGATATTCGCCCGGCAGTCGGATTCGCAGGTCGTGGCGAAGGAAATTGGCGAAGCCGCGATGAAGATTCACACGGCGCGCACGTTGATCGAAGCCGCTACAATGGAACTGGACGGCGCGGCGCTCGAACGTCGCACGCTGAGCGAGCGGGAGCGTGCCCGGAACAAGGCGCAGGCCAACCATGCCATGCAGATATTGCAGGAGGCATCCCAGACGCTGATGTATGTCGCGGGTTCATCGGCATTCAATAATGCCAATCCGGCATCCCGCTATTGGCGCGATTTCAATATGATTGCGCGTCATTTCGGTAATATTCCGAACATCGGATATGAAGTCTACGGCCGCTCGCTGCTGGGTGTTACGCCCAGCGCGATCCCGCCGCACATGTATTAATGCCAGAGCGGGAACGCCTGGCCCGCACACATCTTAGGAAGGATGGAAATACCATGATCAATGTCGAAGAATTCAAGCATAGTCCGGAACGGCGCAAGGAAGTCGTTCAGGGGTTGACCGAAAAACAGGCGAAAATGGCTAACCACTGGATGGATCTGTTCGATCAGGCCTTCAACGTCGGCGATTTCGTCAAGATGGACGAGTTCTTTCATCCCGATATGACCTATAGCAATCCCAATCGCCTGGATCTGGGACCCTATGTCCAATGGAAAACGTCCCCAGTCGCCCTTTATAAAACCTTTCCGCCTTCGGTTTATCGTGTGCTGGAAGTATATGGTAAAGGCGAAGACAAGATCTGTGTATTCTGCAACCACCAAGGCGAGCAGACCGGAGGCCCCTATATGGGAGTTCCGCCACAAGGTCAGAAGATCAACGTGCACTGGTTTTCGGTCTTGACGTTCAAGGACGACAAGATCATCCACATTTATTCCATATCCGATGTGTTGACGATGTTGATCGACATTGGCGTGATTCCCAAAGACAAGCAGCCGGTAGACCCATACAAGTAAAATAGAGCTTGCGGGCGGCCATTTTGGGATGGCCGCCCGCAAGCAAGAAAACAAGGAGAGCGTGAATGGCAACGCAAGCAGACGCCGGCCTGTCGGGCGTGAATCGCTTCATCGGTCGCCAGTTCGATCAGGTGGCATTCGTTGTCGATGAGCTTGAAGCTGCCAAGGAGCGATTTGGACGGATTTACGGCATCCAGTCGTGGAATACTTGGCGCAACCTGGCCGATGGACAGTCTCACAAGGTTTATCGCGGGACGCCGGGTGATTATCAGTTCAGTTGCGCTTACGGTTATGTCGGCGATATGCAGGTGGAGTTATGCCAGCATGATGGCGGCCGCAGCGTATATAAGGACTGGCTGGATACGCGCGGCCCTGGCTTGCATCATCTGGCTTTCCGCCTCGACGAACGTCCCGAATATGAAGCCGCCTGCGCTGCGTTCGAGCAGCAGGGCGCGCCGTTGGCGATGGGAGGGGAGATCGAAGGTGCAGGCGTCTGGGCCTATTACGACACGGTCGAACAACTTGGTTGTTACACGGAACTTTATTGGTCCTCGCCCGCGGTACTGGAAATATTCGAGCGGATGAAACGCGGCGAACAGGTTGAGATCGCACGATGAAAGCGGGAGTATGAACGTGACCTTACGGGGCAGGATTGGGTCGGCGGAAGCTGCTCCTCAGCTTGTCGATGGAACTTTCGTGCGGGATCTGATCGATCTCGACGCGCGGGAGGTATCCTTGCGCGTTCACCATGACCGGGAGATCTTCGACATTGAAATGGAGCGGATTTTCGCAAAATCCTGGCTCCCCCTTGCACATGAGAGCGAAATTCCCAATCCGGGCGATTTCGTCCGGCGCAACGCCGGCCAGGATTCCTGCCTGGTCGTCAGGCGCGAGGACGGATCGATTGCGGTTCTTCTCAACGCCTGCAGCCATCGCGGCATGACCCTGTGCCGGGAGGAGAAGGGAAACAGCCAGACTTTCAAATGCCCCTATCATGGCTGGGCGTTCGGCAAGGACGGTCGTTTTCTGGGCGCGCCGTTTGAGAAGCAGATGTATGGGGATGAACTACGCAGGGCTGCCGACGATCTGCATCTCGTCGTAGCGAAAACCGCCATGCTGGGCGGGATGATCTTCGCGAACTGGGATCAGGACGCCGAAGATTTCGAGGCCTATTTGGGTGACTTCGCCTGGTATTTGCGCGCTGCTCTGGAACGGACCAATCGTGGTTTCGAAGTGATCGGGCCGCCGCAGCGGCAGATCATGCGTGCGAATTGGAAGCTGCTCGCCGAACAACTGGCCGATGGCTATCATGCCCGCGCGCTGCACCAGTCGGCGGGCGACATGGGGACGCTCGGCCATGACGCCCACGACCCAGCATCCTGGGGCATGGTCGGCATCAACGTCAGCACGCCCGGCGGCCACACGATGCGCTGCATTGACACCCGCCTCGCTTATAGCTTTGCCGGTATCGGTGACACGGCCAGCGTGGCGGAACGGCTGGCCGCCGTTCCTCCGCCGGGCGCCAACGCGGACATGGTGAAGCAGTTTTCCAACAATCTGAGCGATGGGCAGATGCGATTGCTTGCCGATACGCCGCCGTTGGTCATGGGGCTATTTCCGGGGACTGACTTCTTCATGCTGATGAGCGTGGGCGGCTCCGATGATGGCAGTCACGGTCCAGTGATGGTCGCGCGAGCCTGGACCCCGCGTTCGCCGGAACTGTTCGAGATGCTGACATGGACACTGGTTGAACGGGATGCGCCGCCGGAACTGCGGGAACAGACGCGACTGACGACCCTTCGTAATTTCGGCATAAGCGGCTTCATCGAGCAAGATGACGCCGAGGCATGGCAGGGGATACAGAAGGCGGTGCAGGGGCCCGTCGCCCGTCGGATGACGGCAAAATATCAGGCCAAGCTCGGCGTTACCCGGCCCGAAGGTTTCGAGGGCGGCGGTGATGTCTATGCCGGTTTCAGCCGCGACGATGCCCAATGGGCATGGTGGAAACGCTATGCTCAGGTGATGGGTGCCTGACATTGGGGAGGTTGGGACGTTGAACGAATTGGCGGCATCCACATCGACGGAGGCATCATTCGGTTCGCGCGCGCGCATTCGCGCCACGGACCCTCGCTACATGGAAATACTTGATTTTCTCTGGGAAGAGGCTGCCACGCTGGACCGGGATGACCTTCGAGGTTGGCAGAACCTGCTGGACCCGGCCATCCACTATTACATGCCGGTCTGCCTCACCCGCAAACGCGGCAGCAATGAAAGCTTCGAGACAGAAGGCATGCACTATGATGAAGACTTCGGATCGCTGAGTTTTCGGATACGGCGCTTTCTGGAAACCCAGGCATGGGCGGCCGATCCGCCTTCACGCGCGCGGCGCTTCGTCACCGGAGTTCAGGTGTGGGAAGGGCAAGGCGAAGGCATATATGACGTCGCCAGCTCGCTGTTGCTCGTTCGCACGATGGACGATGATTTTCGCACAGATTTGCTCACGGCAGAGCGGCAGGACAGGGTCCGTCTATCCGAAACGGGTGCCGCCCGCCTGCTCGAACGCAAGATATTGTGCGATCAGACTACAATCGGCACCCATAATCTTGCGATATTTCTATAGATTTATGGAGTTCCTGCCGTTCCAGCGGGGCAGCCCGCCGAGTCCTGGAAACGCCTTTCCAAGGATAGGGGCGTTCTCGGCTCAAAAATTGCTTAACCTGATAAAACAGAAAAAATATATGGTGAGGATCGCGAGATGATCGTTGATGCGCTTCCCAAGCCCAGCGGTCTGGACGGTATAGTCGAGCATCAAATCAGATCGGCCGCCAGTACTGTCCAGATCAATCGCTATAGCTGGCGCGAACCGCGCGAAGCGGTGTTCAAGACCGATGCGCCTATCATCGATATTCTGCTCTCGCGGCGCCAGGCGGAACTGGACGGCGAATTTCTGGAAGCAGGCTGGCGCGCGCGCAGGCCTGTCGGTGAAATCATGTTCATGCCGCCCGACTTCACGCTCCACAGCCGTTGGAATCGGGGCGACCGCCGATCGATGTGCTGTGTGCTCGACAAGAGCGCCTTCTCCGATTTTTTCGAGATCAACTGGGAAGACCGCAAGCTGGCTGCCAGTCTGGATATCTGTAATGGCTTCGTCCGCGGTGTCATGATGCGCCTGGTCAGCGAGGCCATGGAGCCAAGCTTTGCCAGTGCTATATATATCGAAGCGTTGAGCACCGCGCTTGCCGTCGAGCTTCGCCGTCATTTCGACATGCTCGATCCCGAAAATCTGCCCAAGGAAGGCGGGTTGAGTCTGTCGCAACTGCGCCGTATCCGGGAAAGCCTGGAGGAGGAAAGCGCCTCTCACCCGGTCACGGTCGCGGGCCTCGCCAAGAGGGAAGGACTGAGCGTCCGCCACTTCTCGCGCCTGTTCCGTGCTTCGACCGGCAGTGCGGTGAGTGATTATGCTGCAGGAATCCGTATCGAGCGAGCGAAGAAATTGCTGGCAGATGAGCATAGGCTGATCAAGGAAGTCGCCTATAGCTGCGGGTTTCAAAGCTCATCGAGCTTTTCGTCCGCGTTTCGGCGAGCGACCAGCCTGACGCCGCAGCAATTCCGCAGCACGCGGCTGGACTAGGGAGGGTTTGCCGGAGCCCTGCAAATTCCGCGTCTATTCCAGCGATTCTGGACTCTGCGCCATTGCGCTCGGGGCAAGCACGAAATCCCGGACAAGCGAATACCAGTCGCCCTCCATCGAGGTTCCATCCGGTGCTCGTCCGCCCTCATGCGCGACATAGGGTTCGATCAGCGATTCCTTGACGCCAAACACGACATCGCTGTCCAGATACGAATCCCCTTGCGCGAAAACATGGGTGACCAGCTTGCGGCATCCGGGCGCGGCGATCATGAAATGCACATGCTCGGGCCGCCATGGGTGACGGTCCTGAGCCGCCAGCATGGCGCCTACGGGGCCATCTGTGGGAATGGGATAAGGCGCCGGACGCCGCGTCCAGAAATGGAAACGCCCCTCAGCGTCGGCGATAATCCGGCCGCGACCTGCCAGTCCACCGGTCTTATCTAACTGCTGAACGTCGTAGAAACCCGATACATCGGAGTGCCATATATCGATGATGGCGCCTGCGGCTGGCGTTCCCTCATGCCGCCATACCGTTCCGGAAACATGCATCGGCGGACCGTCGATGCCGGCGCCCAGATTCCCACCCAGCGGAAATTCAGGCGGCGGCACGTAAAAGGGACCGAATACAGTGGTTTCGGTGATGTCTCCCGCTACCGGATTGTTGATCGAATCCACTAGCGTGGACACGCCCAGCGTGTCGGACAGCAGGATGAATTCCTGCCTCTTTTCATCGCACTTCTGCCCCGTGCTGGTCAGAAAGCCGATGCCTGCTTCCCATTCGGCCTGCGTCGGGCGGACTTCCCGTACGAAGGCGTGCAGGTGCCGCACCAGTGCCTCACTGATCTCCCTGGCGCGTGGATCGGATGCGCGCCGCACCCGCTTCACAACGGCATCGGTGATGGAATGCTCATCAAAATCTCGCATGGCAATATCCATATCGTCAGTATTCGGATGGCGGATCGCCTGCCCATGCTGCACGCAGCAGCAGTTCAAGCGGTGCGCGGTCGAGGGGGCGGGGATTGGGGTAGGTGTTGGCGCATGCGATTTCGACCGCTTCTGGAATTGCGCTCTCCGGTAGACCAAGGTCACGCAGCGCCAGCGGTGCGTTCAGCCCGCGTGCAAGCAAATGGAGAGCCGTCCAGGGTGCCTCGTCTGTCGCCAGCGCGCGCGCTAATCGCGCCATGGCCGGTTTGGCGACGCGGTTATACGCGATGGCATGGGGCAGGATGACGCTGTGGGTTTCCGCGTGGGGCAGGTCGAAGCTGCCGCCCAGCACATGGCAGAGCTTATGATGCAATCCCATGTCTACCTGCCCCAGGCAGGATCCGCAAAGCCAGGCTCCGTAAAGCGCCTTGCCGCGCGCCGCGATGTCGCCGGCGTCAGACAGGATAACGGGCAGGGCCTCCGTGATGGCGCGAATGCCTTCCTCCGCCATCAGGCTCGTGATCGGGTTGCCGTTATCGGCATACAGCGCCTCTGCCGCATGGGCGATGGCGTTAAGGCCAGACCTTACCGACGCTCCACTGGGGAGCGTCAGGGTCAAGCTTACATCATATATCACGCTTTCCGGCTGCACATGGGGGCTGCGCTGCGTGGTTTTGCGGCCTTGCTCGGTTTGCCCGATGATCGGGGTCATCTCTGATCCGGCATAAGTGGTGGGCACTACGATCTGGGGCAAGTCGGTACGCAAGGCGATGGCTTTTCCCAAACCGATGGTCGATCCGCCGCCCAGCGACACGATGCCATCCGCGCGAATGCGGGTGAGATGTTCCATTGCGCGTTCGGTTACCTCGACGGGCGTGTGCATCGCAGCGTCGGTGAAGTGCCCCGCATCGATGGAGCCGAGCAGCCGCGACGCTCGTTCGGCAAGGTCCGCCTGTTGTGGCGTGGTAAGCACCATCGCGCGCTTTACGCCGAGCGCGGCGCATTCGCCGGCCAGCGCGGACAGGGTTCCGGTCCCGAACAGAACTCGGGTAGGTAATGCCTGGTAACGGAATGTCTGCATCGGATTGTCCAGTTCGCGTTGCAGGGGTTTACGGCTGTCCGATGGGTCGGCTCAACCCTTCGCTGCACCCGGCGTCGGACAGGGGCTGTCCGGATCGGCCACGACGTTTCCCGCTGACCATGTCCTTTGCGGGACAACCATGTCCGGGCAAGGCAAGATTCGCCGATTGACCCGGCAGGCATGGCGGTCGCATCCCTGTTCTCTCTGAAGCGGGAATGGTCCAGCCGATCGTGACACACACAATAGAGCCTCGTTCGATCGATACTTCTTCGGTGACCGAGTCCGCTTTCCACTCGGTCAGCGCGACTTATGCCACCGACGATCTGGCCGATCCTCACAGTCTCTACGCGCAACTTCGCCGGACCACGCCGGTCATGAAAGGCGATATTCTTGCCCTTTATGGCATTCCGTCCCAGGCTGATTATGCCAATACGGGACGGCCGGTATTCACGCTGTTCCGGCACGCGGATGTTGCTGCGGTTTTGCGCGATGACAAGACATGGTCGACCGACCTGCTCAAGGACGGCCTGGGCACTTTCTTGGGAGAAATGTTTCTGAGCGCGCGCAATGGTGAGTCCCACCGATTGTTACGACGCCTGTTGCAGCCCTGTTTCGCACCGGACGTGACACGCCGCTGGAGGACCCATGTCATCGCGCCGCTCGTCGAACGGGAATATGGCGGCCAATGGCGCGCGCGTGGTCGCGCAGAGCTTATGTCCGATCTGGCCATGCCGTTTCCGATCCTTGCCATTTATGCGATCCTGGGTTTTCCGGACGATCCTGCCTCCGTCACCCAGTTCGCCGATTGGGCTTTGCAAATCCTGAACGGCCCGCAGATCGATCCCGAAAAGGCCAAGGCGTCCATGGCACGTGCGTTCGAGGCGGCCGACCTGCTCGACGAACATGTTCGTGGAGTCGTCGCCGCGCGCCGCCGGGCCGGAGCATCCGGCGAGGAGCTTATCGACCGGCTGATCCGAACCGAAGTGGATGGAGAAAGGCTCGACGATGGCCAGATCGCCGGAATCGTGCGGATGCTGCTTCCCGCCGCGGCGGAAACCACGACGCGGACATTGGCTAATCTCATGGTTCACCTGTTGCAGGACGAACGGCTGCTGGCGCGGGTGCGTACGGATCGTTCGCTGCTTCCGCGTGCGCTGACGGAATCCATGCGGTTGGAGCCGGTGGCCGGCTTTCTGGCGCGCCGGGCATTGCGTGACTTGGACATAGGCGGAGTCACTATTCCTGCCGGATCGGCGGTGTCGCTCGTCATGGGGTCGGCCAACCGCGACGAGGCAATGTTCGCGGATGCGGATAGTTTCGATCTCGACAGGTCGCAGCAGGCCAATCTGGGCTTCGGCTACGGCCTTCACATGTGCATCGGCATGCCCGTTGCGCGGACGGAAGTGGAGGTAGCCGCCGATATGCTGTTGAACCTGCCCAATCTGCGCCTTGATCCTGATCGGCCCGCGCCGCGCCTCCATGGGCTGCAGTTTCGGGGGCCTGATGCCGTCCATCTGCGCTGGGACACGAAATGATCGTCGATCCAGCCGTACGGGCTGCTCTCGATACGATGGAGGAGAGGTGGGCGCGGGAACAGCGGGAGCAGGCACGAATTCCGCGTGAAGAAGCATATGCCCGCGTCGATGAATTCCTGTTGCCGATCGGCCCGGAAACGGGGCGGCTGATACATGATCTGATCCGACAGGGCGGACTGAAATCCATCCTGGAGGTGGGCTCATCCTATGGCTATTCGACACTCTGGCTGGCCGATGCCGCCCGGGCCGTAGACGGCTGCGTCACGTCGCTTGAACTGCACGCTGGCAAGATCGCGGCGGCGCGGGAAACGCTCGCCGAAGTGGGACTGGCGAACCGGGTCGATTTCATCGCGGGCGATGCCCTCGCATCCATCCACGCGCTTACCGGGCCGTTTGATCTGGTCCTGATCGACCTGTGGAAGGACCTCTATATTCCCTGCCTCGACCGTCTTGGCGGCAAACTGGCAGCCGGAGCCATCATCGTGGCCGACAATATGCTGTTCCCACCCGAAAATGCCGACAATGCGGCCGCCTACCGCCGCGCCGTCAGAGCGCGGGGCGATATGGACAGCGTCCTCTTGCCGATCGGCGCGGGCATTGAGATCAGCCGCAAGCATGGTTGACAAGCTTTTCGCCTCACCGGATGCCGCGCTTGCCGGGTTGCTGTTCGATGGCATGACCATCATGTCCGGCGGTTTCGGTTTGTCGGGCAATCCAGAAAATCTGATTCCCGCGATAAAGGCAAACGGTGTCAAGGATTTGACCGTCATTTCCAACAATTGCGGCGCGGAGGGCTTCGGATTGTGGCTGCTGCTGGCAAACGGCCAGATCCGCAAGATGATCAGTTCCTATGTTGGCGAGAACAAGCTGTTCGAGGCGCTGTATTTGCAGGGCAAGCTGGAACTGGAACTCAATCCGCAGGGGACGCTGGCGGAACGTATCCGGGCGGGAGGCGCCGGCATCCCGGCCTTCTATACCGCCACGGGGGTGGGCACGGTCGTGGCGGAGGGAAAACCGGTCGAAACCTTCGAAGGGCGGGATTATATCCGCGAAACTTGGCTTCGTGCGGACCTTGCCATCATCAAGGCGTGGAAGGCCGATCCAGCGGGAAACCTCCTGTTCCGCAAGACGGCCCGCAACTTCAACCCTGTCATGGCGACCGCCGCCACCCATACTATCGCGGAGGTCGAGGAAATCGTACCGCTCGGCGCTCTCGATCCCGACCACATTCACACGCCCGGAATCTACGTTCACCGCGTCATTCAGGGGGCTCATTATAAAAAGCTCATCGAAAAACGCACAACGCGCCCCCGTCCCGAAATCGTCTGATGCTTGCAGACGATCTGTCGTTGGTGCCGATCGTGGAACTGCGTGCTGACTTTCGGCCAGAGGCAGCGGGCGTCTGTCCCTATATCTCTGTGCGTTGGCGTGGGATAAGGGCTTGTTCGTTGTGGAACGGAATATGGCGGGATGGCACCCATCCCGCCGCGTCGTTTGTGCTAGCCGCCAAAGTCGTATCGAACCCGCAGGCCATATATCCGTGGCTCCCCCGTCGAAAAGCTGAAATTGCCCGGACTGGTGCCAATCAGGTTGCTGTTGCGTAGATACACTTTGTCGAGGATGTTGGTCACGAACAGCGTTGCGCTCAACGCCGTATTGCCGATGTTGGAAAATTCGACGCTGCCGTTGAGCACGCCATAGCTTGGCACCTTGGCGATGCCCGCGAAATAGCTGCCTATCCAGTAATAGTCGCTCCGCAGCGTTACATCCGCGCCTGCCGCATCAACCGGCAACCGATAGCTGCCTGACAGCGTGTAGCTCCATTTTGGCGCTCTCTCATATATGGCCGAGCCGCCAGCCTGGGCCGCGAAGACTGGCGGAGTCTCCAGGCTGGTATATTTCGCGTCGAGATAGGAAGCTCCAAAACTCAGGATCAGCGGCTCAACCGGCTGGAGAATGCCATCGACTTCCACGCCTTGCACCTTTGCCTTGCCGCCGTTGATGTTGAGGGACGTGTTGGCGGGATCAGTAGCAGGATCGCCGTCGCCGTCGAAATCCGGCGGAAGGCCCGCAATCTGCCGTTGGAGGTGACTGAAAATACCGCGGAACGCGGCGACATTGAGCCGCCCGCGCATCTCCCCTTTCTCCCACTGGGTCTTGAGGCCGATCTCGACATCATTGACCTTTTGCGGTCCAAAATATTGGAACGGCGCCAATGTCCCGGCGAGCCGTGGCGTGTTGATGCCACCCGCGCGATAGCCGCGGCGGACGGTAACATAGGTGAAGATGTCGCTCGACACCTGATAGTCGGCGCCCAGCGTATAGGTCGATGCCTTGAACTTCACCGAATTCGAGAATGATCCTGCCGTCGCCTCGCATTCGGAAGTGGACTGAATGGGATCGCCGAAGAACGGCCTGGTGTTGACCGCGCAAACGCTTTCCTTGTCCCAGGTGTGGCGATAGCCGGCGTTGAGACGCAACCCATCCATGATCTCGAAATTGAGATTGCCGAACAGCGCATAGCTCCGATCTTTGAACAGGTTGTTCGAAATCTGCCCGAACGGATTACTATCCGGGTCGCCGGCCGCGTCGAATGCGTCGATCGCGAAGGCATCGGGGCCCGTGGGCTTCAGATCGAGGAAAAAGCCACCCACCAGCCACTGCAGCTTTCCGTCCATCAGGTCGCCGCTGAACTGCAATTCATTGCTGATCTGGCGATCATAGCGAAAACCGCGTGTGTCCAGCAGGAAAAGCGGCAAGCCATCGGTGCTGAATTGTTGATCCACCTTTGTGTCGCGATAACCAAAGATGTTCTTGATCGTGACGGCCCCCAGGTCGAGCGTCGTCGTATTGGATATTCCCCACAGGCGCGTGCGGTCGTATCCCGGGATGTTCGAATTGGTAACGTGGAAGCCCAATCTCCGCTGCTCCGCATTGGCCAGGTCAACGTCGCAAGCAGCCGACACGCCGCAGTTGAATGCCGGGAAGAAGCGATAGGCGGCATTGGGGCCGGCATCGCCGACCGAAACATAGCCGTCTCCATTGGTGTGCTGCCAATAATAGTCGAACACTGTAACGTTGCTGAAAGTTGGGCTGGGCTCGATCTTCAGCGTGACGCGGAATGCCCGGGAATTGAGGTTCGATCCGTCGCCCGCAACACCGATGTCCTTCTGATATCCGTCCCGTTTCTGAAAGTCCCCCGCGACGCGAAGCGCGATGCCGTCCGCAATCGGCAGGTTTATGGCGCCCTGAAGGGCATGCCAGAAATAATCTCCCGCCGTGCCCTGCACATAGCCCTCGAACTTGTCGACGGCTGGCTTGGAATAGACCAGCACCGCGCCGCCCGTGGTATTGCGCCCGAACAGCGTTCCTTGCGGACCCTTGAGCACCTGTACTGACGCCACGTCGAACGCGGGCAGCACCGCGCCCCAGGAAGGCAGCGGCACTTCGTTGAAATAGCTGATGACCGATGGCAGGCCCGGTCCGGCAACGTCTTTGCCCTGGCCACGAATGGAAAAAGTGGTGTTCGCCGCCGACCCAGCCCCTACGAAAATGACTCCCGGGACGATCCGCTGCAGGTCGGTGGTGGCCTGTATATTCTTCTGGACTAGCGCCTCGCTGCCAAAAGCGGTCACGGCGACCGGGACAGTCTGGATGTTCTCCTCGCGGCGGCGCGCAGTGACGACGATATCCATGTCAGCTGCCGCAGCGTTCCTATCATCGGCTGCGCCGCTGTCTTGCGCCAACGCTTCGCCAGCTTGGGGCAGCAAAGTCATGCCGGCAACGCCGGCCATCAATAGCTTTGCGATCTTCGGATATTGCATGATATCCCCTTCCATGTTTCCTGCCTGATTGCCGCAGATTATTTTTGTCGTCGTCTCGATCGAAAGGCCTGGCGCATGGCTCCATCACACCATGGCGCGCACCAACCTATGTCCTTCGGAAATGGCCAGATGCAGATCGCGCGGCGCGCGCGCGTCGCCAACGATCACCATCCTGTCCTTGCCAAATCCCCGTTCTCTCAGATCGTCGTAAACGGCCCGCATGGGTTCCTTGGCGTTGATGAACACCACGGTGTCGGCAGCGACCTCCTCGGAATCTCCTCGATAGAGAGTCCTGACGATGCAGGTATCGATACCGATATGATCGATCCTGCTGCGTATCAGCAGGCGGAAGTCGCCCTCTTCGGCGAACCGGCGGAATGCGGGGTCGACGCGGGTCACATGATCCAACTGGGGCGCAACGCTGGCGAACCGCGTGACGAACGTGACGCGCAATCCCTTTGCAAGAAGAAATTCGGCGGCTGCCACCGCTTCATAATGGCCGACATCGTCGAACACAACCGCGCTCTTTCCCAATTTGGCTGGCGTAGCGGTCAGCAAGTCTATCGGCGACAAGACATGGGGCTGGTCAAACCCAGGCACCGGCTCGGCCGGATATGCATATTGGATGCCGTTGTGCCGAGGGATGGAGCCGCAGGCGATGACGACGAAGTCAGGATTTTCCTCAAGAACATCCTCCACCTCGGCATAGGTGCTGGTGCGAACGTCCACGCCCAGGCGGAATATCTCCTGCTCCAGCCAGAACGCGATATCACCTATGACGTGCAGGCGCGGAGCTCGCTTCGCCACCGCCACCTGACCACCCAGATCAGGCCCTGCCTCGAACAATGTAACCCGATGTCCGCGCAGCGCGGCGACACGCGCGGCCTCCATGCCAGCGGGACCGCCGCCAATGACCACCACCTTGCCGGGATCGTCGGCGGGGCGGATCAGATCCTCCGCCAGATCGCCTTCGCGGCCAGCCGCCGGGTTGATCGTGCAAGCCAGCGGGTATCCCAGGTTTACGCCCTGCCAGCATGCCTGATTGCATCCGATGCAGGATCGCACCTGCTCGGGCTTCCCGGCTTGCGTCTTACGGATGATGTCGGGATCGGCGATGTGGGCGCGGGTCATATGTACCATATCGGTTACACCGTCGCGTAGAAGTTGCTCGGCCTCGTCCAGAGTGCGGAACCGGCCGATCATGAACCGGGGAATGCCCCGTGAGGCCGCCGCGATCTTCTCGCTGGAGGACAATTGATAGCCAACGGGCTGATCCATCGCCGCCACAAACTTGAAGTTGAAATAATCGCTCCAGCTCAGGTCCAGGAAGTCGATCAGCTTTTCGGCCTGAAGCGTCTGGACAACCAGCGCCAGTTCGTCTTCGTCGAGCCCGCCTTCGCCGGTGCTGGCGCCCATGCGTATGCCCACAGGATAGTCATCCGGCACCTGTGCGCGCACTGCCAACAGGACTTCGCGCAGGAAGCGCATCCGGTTTTCCAGCGATCCGCCATATTGGTCGGTTCGCTTGTTCACCAGCGGATTGAGGAACTGCATGATGAGGTAGCCGTGCGAGGCGTGAACCTCGATGCCCTCTATCCCGCCCTCCACGCATCGGCGGGCGGCATTGGCGAAATGCTGGATGACCTCTTCGATCTCGGCAAGGCCCATGGGATTGGGGACGATGCCGGTCGCGGGGTTGGGCACTGCCGAAACACCCCATGGCGGGGATTGATCCAGCACCGGATAAATATGTCCGCCATGCCATATTTGTTGAAAGACGCGCATGCCATGCGGCTTGATGGCTTTCATCAACCGTCGGTATCCGTCGATAATGGTATCGTCCAAATTGGCGAGGCTGAGGACAGAGCTGGGATGCACTGTGGCTGCTTCCAGGAAAGTAAGGCCGACGCCGCCCTTGGCTCGCGCCACATGATAATCGATCAACTGATCGGTGATCCGACCGTAATCAGTCAGGTTGGTGCCGTGAGCGGAACGGGAAATCCGATTGCGAACCTCCACGCCCTTTATCTTCAGCGGTTCATAGACGAACTGCAGGCTCATCATGCTCTCCCGCCGACGCTGGACGTTTTTTTTACTTCACAATTGCCGGACAATAGAATTTGTCCGGGAACGGGAGCATTCCAGATCATCGGCAATGTTGATTGACGGCAGCAACATCTCACCTCGCCGCCAATTATATTTTCCGTGACTATGCTGTCCGGCAAAGCCGCTCGCGACAAGTTTCCCGAGTATTGCTCTTCGGACAAGATGTTGGCCAATCGGCTATTGTTGAGAAGAGGGGCATCTGAAACCCTGAAGCGAACGCTGGGGATTTATTGTGAAAGTCCCTGATTTCAGGCTTTTCTATGGTCGCATCCTGTTTCGGCGTCGCATGTTGGAGTAGCGGAGAGCCATTTTCGCCGGAATTGACAGAGCGTTCGGGACGGTAGCAGACCCTTTATCGACAAGCCGGCAGGGGAGAGGACATGCCTGAACGGACGTGGGATGAGGAATGCGATGTTCTGATCGTAGGATCGGGCGCGGGGGGATTGACGGCTGCGGTGGCCGCCGCCGACTTGCATGCGCGAGTGATCCTCATCGAAAAGGGTCGCAACTTCGGCGGAACATCAGCTACTTCGGGCGCGGTCTTGTGGGTTCCGGACAGTCATCTGGCCGAAGCTGCTGGACAGCAGGACGATCCGGTAGATGCTGTGCGCTACATAAAGGCGATTGCCGGCGACGAAAGCGATGACATTCTGATCCGCGCTTTTGTTGAAAACGGGCGCGAGATGCTGTCGTATATGAGCCATCATAGCGATGTTGAATATGTCTCTATTCCCTATCCCGACTATCAGCCGGAGGCGCCGGGCGCTCGTTCCGGCTGGCGCAGTCACGACGTCGTCCCCATGGATGGCCGGAAACTGGGTAAGGATCTTGAATATCTGGAACCGCCGCATCCGTCGAACATGCTTTTCGGCCGTTTCGTGTGGAACACCATAGACGCCTCGATGCTTGTGACGCGTAAGCCCGGCTGGATCGGCGCCATGGCGAGGACGCTCTGGCGTTATTATTCCGATATAGGTCAACGGCTCAGATCGAAGCGTTCGCGATATCTCACCGGCGGCAACGCGTTGATCGGGCGGTTGAAGCTGTCCATCGACCGGCGGGGGATCAATATCCGCAGGGAAACGGCACTTGTCGAGATCATCCGCGACGGTGCTCAAGTTGTCGGGGCCGTTGTCGAACGCCATGGCCGCAAGAGCGCCATTCATGTCCATAAGGGCCTGGTGCTGGCGGCAGGAGGCTTTGAGCGGAATGCGGCGCTGCGTGCGCGCTATCTGCCGCAATCGCCCAACCCCGACTGGAGCGGATCGCAATCGAACAATCAGGGTGACGCGCTCGAACTCGCAATGTCCGTCGGCGCGGCGACGGACCGCCTGGATTCGGCTTGGTGGGCGCCAGCGGTGCACGTCAGGGGAGAGAGCCGGTCCCGCCCGCTTTTCTTCGAACGCGCCCTGCCCGGGTCGATCATCGTCAATCAGGCGGGCGACCGCTATTTCAATGAGGCTGTCGACTACCATCTTGCAGGCAGGGCGATGGTTGAGAATGACCGGCCCGGTGCTGGCACGTCGCCGTCCTACATCCTGTTCGATGCCGGGTTCAAATGGCGGTATCCCATGGGGCCGGTCCTGCCGATGATGCCCTTGTGGATGCATTCACGCGCGGTTCGAGATCTGGTGTTCGTCGCGGACGATTGGGGTGAAATGGCGGACAGGATCGGTGTTGACCGTGATCGCCTGCAAGCCACCATCACCCGTTTCAACGACAATGCGAGACAGGGCAGGGATTCCGATTTCCAGCGGGGCGAAAGCCTGTACAATCGCATATATGGCGATCCCAAGATAACCGGAAATCCCAACCTGCTACCGCTTGTGAAGGCGCCTTTCTATGCGTTGGCTATCTATCCGGGTGACATCGGCACCAATGGCGGGTTGGTGACGGATGGCAATGCGAACGTGTTGGATACGGAAGGCCGCCCAATAGGGAATCTCTATGCCACGGGAAACATCACCGCTTCGGCCATGGGCCGCTCCTATCCCGGCGGTGGCGCGACCATCGGGCCGGCTATGACCTTCGGCTATCTCGCTGCCCGCCACGCCATGGGTGTCAACGAGCCGCGTTGAGCGCGCGTGGCCGGCGGGGGATTATTCGGCCGCAGCCATCATTGCCTCGAAATCGGCCACATAGGGTTGATGGGCGGACAACCCGCCATCGACGTGGAGCACCGTGCCGGTGACATAGGCGGCATCGTCCGACGCCAGATAGGCTACAGCCGCAGCGATATCATCGGGTTCCCCCACGCGTGGCGACAGGATCTGCTTCATGAACGGCGACAGGTCGGTCTGGCCGGAATTGGCGAATGCCTGGGTTAAGATCAGTCCGGGCGCGATTGCATTGCATCTTATGTTGTCCCGCGCATGCTGCGTGGCGATGTAACGGGTCATGCTGACGATAGCGCCCTTGGACGAACCATAAGCGACGCGGGCGATGTCTCCTACGAATGCCGATCCCGACGACGTGTTGATGATCGATCCACCGCCGCCCCGCACCATGTGCGGAATGGCAAAGCGGCATGCGAGAAAATAGGCGTCGAGATTGATGCGGAAAGTGGTCCGCCACAGGTCCAGCGGTATATCGGTCACCCGCGTGTCATGGGCGAGGTCGGCGCCAACATAGGCGGCGTTGTTGTGCAATATGTCGAGCCTGCCGAAACGTGAGATTGCAAAGTCCACCAGCGCCTCGATCGATGCTTCATCCTGCGCGTCGAACCTTCTGGCCGCGGCTGCATCGCCGATCTGCGACGCCACCGCAGCGGCGGCTTCCTGGGCTATGTCTGCGACTACGACCCTTGCGCCTTCGCGTGCCAGTCGATGGGCCGTCGCAGACCCGATACCGCCGGCCCCGCCCGTGACGATAGCGACTTTTTCTTCCAGCCTGTTCATCCCAAACTCCCATATGTTCTTCACATAACCATGCGGCGCGAAGAACAATGGGGTCGATAGTCGTGGCGCAAACGCGCATCAGATCATACTTTCGCCGCATCGAAATCCTGACGGACCGCAACGCCTCATCCTTCCGGTCGAGCCAGGCGATCCGGCGGCGAAAGGGCGCGCGCGGGCATGAATCGGGCGTAGTTGAGTGCGGCTGGAGAAATCTCGCGGCTGAAATCGCGTTACCTGCGTTTCGTTCCGGTCATCCTGTATTGGCAGATGCAATCGGGACAATGGCCCTCGAAGTTGGAACCATCCGGCTCGCATGTAGCTTCGAACTGGGGCCGGTCGACATTCAGATGACGGAGCGAGCCGAAGGCTAGCGTTAGTTGACCGGCCCTAACAATGTCAGTGAAGCAAGGCGCTTTTATTGGAGCGTATCGAGCATTGCGCGCGAATAGGGCATTGTGGCTTCCCCTTTGGCGACCTTTTTCGGCCATTCCCAGTCGGCAATCAGCGCACGGCCAAGCGCGATCATGTCGAATTCCCCGCGCTCGATCCGCGTGGCCACGTCGTAGAAATTATTCTCGACTGCGGCGCCGCCCGTCTCGAAGGAGGCGAACAGGTTTTCCGACAGGCCCACGCCGCCGACCGCCATGGAAGGCTTCCCGCTCAATTTCTTGGCCCAGGCGGCTAGCGGCAGGTCCGATCCTGTGAAGGCCGGCGCGCTGAAATAGAGCGTGCTGGCATCGAACATATCTACGCCAGCTTCCGCCAGCGCGCGCAGCAGCACGCCGAGTTCGTCGGGAGTTTCGGCAATCCGCGCATTGAAATCCTGCTGCTTCCATTGGCCGAACCGGAAAAGGATCGGCATGTCCTCTCCCACCGCCTCGCGCACCGCGCGCACGATTTCCGCGCCGAAGGTCGCGCGCGCGGCCATGTCGCCGCCATAGCGGTCGGTGCGGCGGTTGGTCTCCGACCAGAAGAAGCTGTCGATCAGATAGCCGCTGGCGCCATGGATCGCGATGCCATCAAACCCGACGTCTCTTGCGTTCCTGGCGCTTCGCGCGAAACCATGGACGACGTCGGCGATCTCTTCCTCGGTCATGGGGCGGGTGGGCTCGATCACGCGGGCGATATAGTCGCGCGTCACTGTCGAGAAGCCGCCGTCTGGACCCCAAAGTCCTGAAGGCCGGAGCGACGGCGCATCGGGATAGGGGCCGGTGCCATCGATACGGAAAACGCCCTGATGCCAGAGTTGCGGAAAGATCTTGCCGCCCGCCTTATGGACCGCATCTGTGACTTTGCGCCACCCATCGAGAGCAGCTTCTCCATGGAGCAGCGGAATATGAGTTTCGGTCCCGCTACCCGCGCCGATCGCGGCAGGCTGGTCGACGCCGATGCCTTCCGTGACGATTAGTCCCGTGCCCCCCTCCGCGCGCTTGCGGTAATATTCAACGACCGCCGCGTCAGGGGCATTGGCTGGTGAAAAACTGCGCGTCATCGGCGCCATGGCCAAACGATTGGACAGGGTGAGCCCGCGCAGGGTCATCGGGCGGAACAGCGGTGCGAGCATCGGGTCGGAACTCATGGACATCCTCGATTTGTCATATTAACATACAGACTGTATGTATGTATTTCACGATGATCAAGCCGCTTTCGCAGGCGAATGGATGACAGGTAGGCAAAAAACAGGCAGACGCGCGAGATGAGCACACGCACCCGTCCGCAGATGACGTTTGAGACCCGCGCGTCGTTAATCGCTATGGCGCGCGATGCGTTTGGCCGCCATGGCTTCTCCGGCGTGCCGTTGGAGGATCTCTGCGCGGCGGCGGGTCTGACGCGTGGCGCTCTCTACCATCATTTCGGCAGCAAGCTCGGCCTGTTCGAGGCGGTCGTGGCTGAGATGGACGATGCGCTCGATGAAGCCGTCGAGCGCGCGACCGAGGAAGCTGGAGGGGGGTGGCCGGGCTTTCGCGCCGGTTGCCGCGCTTATCTTCAGGCAATGGTTGCGCCCGATATCCAGCGGATCGTCCTGAACGATGCACCGGCCGTCATCCCGAACTTTGCAGGGCGCCCTCGCATGCGGCTTTGCACGGCACAGATGGTCGATGTTCTGGAGGGGCTCATGGGCGAAGGGGCCATCCGGCGCACGGATGCAGCCGCCCTTGCCAATGTCATTGCCGGTGCCGTCGCCAATGCCGCCGCATGGGCGGCCAGTCGCCAGGATCCTGCGGCAGCCTTCGCGGCGGCGGGAGACACCATCGGTCTGCTTCTGGATGGCCTTGAGATAGCGGAGGTATAGAAGGATTTCGTTTGACGGGAAGCTGGCGGAAACGGGTCACTGTGGCGCTGATGAAGCCTCGCCGAAGGCCGTCCTTGCTCCGACCTCCTGACCTTTAATCCTGTCCTGACCGAGCGGTGAATTATAATGTTCGCGTACAAAACCGGTCTGCACCTAGAAACCGGGTCAGGAGAACCGAATAAGGTCTCAATTGCAGGAGAGCATCGTTGAAACGGCTTGGGAATAAAATCGCCTTCATCACCGGCGGCGCAGGCGGCATAGGCATGGCGTGCGCTGAACGCTTCATCGCGGAAGGCGCCAAAGTCATTGTTGCCGACCTGTTCGGGGATGCAGCGAGGAAGGCTGCGGATCGGCTTGGTCCGGAAGCGCTCGGCCTCGGCGTCGATATTGGCGATGAAGCCTCGGTTCGGGAAGGCATGGCGGCGGCGATCAGGCATTTCGGCCGGATCGACATCCTGTTCAACAATGCCGCGCTGACCAACCCGGCGTCGATGAACCTCGACACCGATGTCGTCAATGTCCCCATGGACATCTGGAACAATACGCTTCACGTCAACCTGACCGGTACGATGTTGTGTTGCCGTCACGCAATTCCACACATGGCGGAAAATGGTGGCGGAACCATCCTGAACACGGCTTCGGGCGCGGGACTTGCCGCCGACGTCACCCGCGTCGCCTATGGTGTTTCGAAGGCCGGGATGATCGCGCTCACCAAATATGTCGCCACGCATCACGGCCACCAGGGCATTCGCGCCAATGCAATCTGCCCCGGTCCGGTTATCACCCCGCTCTCACTGGATATTGGCGGCGACATGATGCCGCTGGTCAAGCGGCAGACGCCCCTCGGCAAGCTGGGAGCGCCCAAAGATATCGCGGCATTGGCGACTTTTCTGGTTGCCGACGAATCCGAATATATCAACGGCGAAATCATCACCATCGACGGCGGCACGATGGCGCATCACGCCCATGTCCCGGACATGCAGGACTATCTCAAATCCAAAGCGGCTACCTGATTATTGACGCCGTGCGCGAGCGCGGAATTAAGAAGGGAATGGCCGGGGATAATCCAGCACGCGCGTTCTGGCCTGAATATGCAGATTGCCTTGAGACAGATGACCGGAGAAGGAGTGAACATGCTCAGACTGAAAAATCGCGTGGGAATCGTAACCGGCTCGGGCAAGGATATCGGGGAAGCCACAGCGCGGCGTTTGGCGTCGGAGGGGGCGACGGTGATACTCGCGGATATCGCTTTCGAAGCGGCCAGCAATGTCGCTGCGTCGATTGTCGCGAACGGAGGGCAGGCGTCGGCCATTGCGCTCGACCTGGCGGAAGAAGATAGCATCCGGGCTCTTTATAAAGAGGTTGCCGCGCGTCACGGTCAGCTGGATTTTGTCCATAATAATGCGGCAGATACTCGCGTTGAGCAGATGGCGGGCGATATGGATCTGGCCAATATGGATGCCGCCATCTGGGACCGGGCATTCGACGTCAATACGCGGGGAACCATGCTTATGATCAAGCATGCCCTGCCAGCGATGCTCGCCAAGAAGCAAGGCTCGATTGTCAATACCAGTTCCGGCGCAGCCCTTCGGGGCGACTTTTACGGGCCAGCCTATGCAGCGTCCAAATCGGCGATCAATTGCCTCACTGTTTATGCTGCAACGCAATATGGCAAGCAGGGGATACGCTGCAACGTGGTTTCTCCCGGCATGATCTTGACCCATGGCGCGCAGCAGACGGTGCCGCCGGCGCAATTGAAGCGGATACAGACCCACAAGCTGACGCCCTATCTGGGAGAACCGGACGACATCGCCGCTGCCGTCGCGTGGCTGGTGTCCGACGATGCACGTTTTGTGACGGGCCAGATCATTCAGGTCGATGGCGGCATCACGGCCCATATGCCATATTTCGCTGAAAATAGTGCGGCTTTCGACGCAGATCCTACCGCTCGGCCGGATGAGCTATAGGTTTCGTTGAAATCGGAAGCAGAGGAAATCTGGTGCAGCGAAGGGATTGGCGATGGACTATCTAGCCCAGGTGAAAGAACGTTGCCTCGCTGAACGCACTGTCGCGACGAGGGAGCGTTACGACAAGTTCATCCACGATGCGATCGATCCCTGGCATAAACATATGCTGACCGTTTTGCGGGATCATTGGTGGTCGGAAATTATCGGCGATGTCGATGCGACCATGGCAACTCTCGTCAAAGATCCCGTCTATCAGTTCCATGGCGGATCTCTGCATACGGCGGTTGTCAACACAACCGAAGCGGCAAGGGAGATGTACGCGTCACTTTATGACGCGGGCTATTATCCGGGAGGCGTATTGGAAAATATGCGTATCGCCTGCGCGGATTGGGGCGTCGTCATCGAATCCGATCTTACCAGCGTGCTTCCCGGCGCGGCTTTCAATTTGCCGAATATGCGAATTGATCCGGCCTTGCCCTATCAAAGCACTTCTCAAGCCGTGCAGTCGCAACCATTTGACCGGGAGACCGGGCTTATGAAGGGCGAGATCGTATATTTGGGCGATATCACAGAAATTTTCATAGCGCGCCGCTGACAAAGCCGATCGGCGGACCGATGCTCCGGACCATGAGCCGATCTGTCATGAACCGGCTGGCCGTCCAGCTTGAAAGGTCCGCCGACGCCGTGGGGATTCATGGCGAATTTGCCATAAGCTCAAAGATTTCGCGGCCTAAACCAGAGTCTAATTATTTATCGTGCATCGAAATGACCGGCATGCGAAGCGGGGTGGAAATATCGTCTCGACATGATGGATGGAGCGGAGAAATATGGGTCAATTGACAGGCAAGGTTGCGATCGTAACGGGATCGGGCGCGAATATCGGCGAAGCATGCGCGCGGGCGCTGGCTGAAGCGGGCGCTTCGGTCGTGCTTGCCGATATCAATATCGCCGGTGCCGAGCGCGTGGCCGGGGAGATCGCCTCTGCCGGCGGCGCAGCGTTCGCACAGCCCCTTGACCTTGCCGAAGAGGACAGCATTCAGGCGGTCATCGACGCCACCATGGCCCGTTTCGGAAAGATTGACGTGTTGCACAACAATGCTGCCGACACGCGCCTGGAACAGATGGGCGCCGACATGCGGCTCGACCAGATGGACGCGGCGGTCTGGGACCAGGCGTTCAAGATCAACACGCGCGGCACCATGCTGATGATCAAGCATGCCGCGCCGCACATGATCGCGGGCGGTGGCGGATCGATCATCAACACGTCAACCGGCGTGGCGTTGACGGGAGACATCTTCAATCCCGCTTATTCATCGTCGAAAGCGGCGGTGAACGCCCTGACGAAGAACACGGCGGTTCAGTTCGGCCGCTACAATATCCGCTGCAACGCCATCACGCCGGGCCTGGTCCTCTCTCCGCTGGCCCGTGAGATGATGGGAGAAGCCCAGATCGACACGATACAGCGCCATGTGCTGCTGCCGCGCTTCAGCCGGCCTGAGGATATTGCGGGCGCGGTGGTGTTCTTCGCTTCCGACGCATCGAACTTCATCACCGGCCAGATCCTTTCCGTCGACGGCGGCATCGTGCATCATACGCCCTATGTGGCTGACATGCTGGCCGCCATGGCCGCCGCCGAGCCCGCGAACTGACAGAGCGCGTCGCGCTCCCAACGGGTGCCCGCCCGCCTCCCTGACAGATACGAGAACGCCGAGGGACATATGCCAGCTACCAATGCCGCGGGCGGCGAACGCAAATATTGGGGCGTTATTCCCATGATGCCAGCGCCGATGCTCAGCGATATGACGAAACGCATGGAGGACATCGGCTTCGAAGGCGCGACTGCGTTGCAGATTTATGGGCCGCCATGGCCGAGTCTGTCGGTTGCGGCGGCGGCGACATCACGCTTGAAGGTAGCCACGGGCGTCGCGGTAGCGGCTTCCCGGAGCCCCTTTGAAACGGCGATGATTGCAATGGACATGGATCGCATCAGCCAGGGCCGCTTCATCCTGGGGCTGGGCACGGGCGTTTCGTCCGTCAACGTCGGTTCTTACGGTGTGCCGGATTACAAGCTGATAACCCACATGCGCGATACGGTGGCCGCTGTCAGGCATGTCATCGGCAATGCTCACAAGGGCCTGTCGCCGTATCGGGGCGCATATTATAGTGCTGATTTTCAGGAACTGATGCTGACGGCGCCGCCCGTGCGGGAAAATCTTCCGATATGGGTTGCGGCGCTGCGTGAGCGTCTGACGGACACTGCCTTGGAAATCGCGGACGGGTTGATCGTCCACTCTCTCTGGTCGGTGGACTATACCGTCGAGCAAGGCCCGCGCATTGCCGCCAAACTCGCAGAATTTGGCCGGGAACGCTCCGCTGTCGAAATCAATGCATGGCCTTGGGTCGCCGTGAACGACGACAAGCAAGCAGCGGTCGATGATGCGCGCCCGACAGTTGCCGGTTATGCGGGCATCAAGGAATATGAACCCTTCTTCGCAGCGCGTGGATTCCTGAAGGAAGCAAAGCTGTGCCAGCAGGGCGATCAGAGTAATTCGCTTGCCGTGATGCACCATGTCCCGGACGAAATGGTCAAGGCGTTCGTCGCGTGTGGCAGTGTGGATCAGGTGCTCGAACAACTGGAACCGTTCTGGTCGGTGGTTGATTCCCTCTGTCCGATGTCGCCATACCGCCATCTCAATATGGAAAAGCTCACATTCTATGGCGCGGGCCTGCATCGTCTTGTGGCGGCGGCCAAGCGTTGATCCAAGGATGAAGTGATAGATCAGGCAGCGTGCGCGATTCATTGATAAAGCGCGAAGTTTGATCGCTCAGGCGCATAAGCGTCAGCGGATAGTAAATTACCACAGGGGCGCCGACGCGCCATAGTCAGGACTAGGAGCGGAAGATGCAGTGGGATGTCATCGTGGTCGGATCAGGAGCGGGGGGCTTGACGGCTGCGGTTCGCGCAGCCAAGGCGGGCCTGAAGGTGCTTGTCCTTGAAAAAGGGGAGCATTTTGGCGGCACGACTGCGGTGTCGGGCGGGGGTATCTGGATTCCAGGCAGTCCCCAGGCCCAGGCCGAAGGTCTCGCGGATTCCCCTGCCATCGCACGCGACTACATCCTCAAAGTAATAGGCGAAAGCGCGCGCGCGGAGTTGATCGACGCTTATCTGGATAACGGCCCTGAAATGGTATCCTGGTTGGCGGCAAACAGCGAGGTCGTCTTTCTGATGTCGTTGCCCAGCAGCGACTGGTATCCCGAGATACCCGGCGCCAGACATTATGGCCGCGTTCTCAGCCCCCGCGAATATGATGGAAAGAAGTTGGGGGCTTATTTCCCGCAGCTCCGTCCAGGCCGGGAAGAGTTCAACGCGCCGGGTGGCTTCATGATCGACATGTTCGACCTGCCCTATCTCGCGCAGATGCCCAAGCCGAAGGCACTCTGGCATTTTGGCAAGCTCGCCGCGCGGTTCGGCACGGACAAGCTTCGGGGATATAAGCGGGGCACGCGCCTGACGATGGGTAATGCGCTTGTGGCCGCGCTGCTGAAATCCGCGCTGGATGCGGGCGTGACATTGCGGAAGAGCGCCGCCGTCGAAGGGCTGTTGACCGAAGGGCGGCGCATTTCCGGCGTGCGGGTGTCGGCCAACGGCGGGACAGAGACGCATGAGGCGCGGTTCGGCGTCGTCTTGGCGTCCGG
Source organism: Sphingobium baderi (assembly GCF_001456115.1). Lineage (NCBI taxonomy): Bacteria > Pseudomonadati > Pseudomonadota > Alphaproteobacteria > Sphingomonadales > Sphingobiaceae > Sphingobium > Sphingobium wenxiniae. The sequence goes on from NZ_CP013264.1 coordinate 2,268,846, forward strand.
AGGGTTTTCGGCGAATGAGCAGCTGCGTAAAGCCTATATCCCCTATGCGGACCAACATGTCTCGATCTTGCCTTACGAAAATGTCGGCGATGGCATGAACATGGGCCTGGAGGCGGGCGCCTCGCTTGATGGCGAGAACCTCATCAACGCCGTATGGTCGGTGGTGTCGACCTTGCGGCGGGAGGATGGGTATCTTGCCCGCTACGCGCACCTGATGGACATGTCGAAGCCGGGCTGCATCGCCGTCAACGCAAAGGGTGAGCGGTTCGGCAACGAGGCATCGGTGCATTTCGTCGAGGCCATGCACGAGACGGGCTCAGTGCCCGCCTACATTATCAACGATGCTGCTGGCGTGAAGAAATATGGGCTGGGCATGGTCTATCCCGGCGCGCCGAACCTGAAGAAGCTGCTTCATGCCGGATATGTCATTGAAGGGGCCACGCTGAGCGAACTCGCTCACAAGATCGGGGTCGATCCCAATGGGCTTGAGGAGACCGTCGCACGCGTCAATCAAATGGCTGAGACGGGGAAGGATGCCGATTTCGGGAAGGGCGATACCTTGATCGATCAGGAAATTGGCGATCCCAAACACTCACCAAATCCGTGTTTCGGTCCGCTGGGCAAGGGGCCCTATTATGCCGTGAAAATTTATCCTGGAGATGGCTCAACCACCGTGGGTCTGCGGATCGATAACCGGTGTCGCGTCACCGATGCGAATGGCGATCCGGTTGAAGGACTATATGCAGCCGGTCTGGATGCCAATTCGATCTGGCGTGGCAAGTCGCCGGCGCATGGCTGCAATGTGGGTCCGGCCATGGTTTTGGGTTACATTGCGGGCAAGTCGCTTGCGGAAGCGGGTGCGGGTGCGTGATGCGAAAGATCTGAGTTGGTCGATGCAGGCTATCCGCCGGTTTTGAACCGGACTTTCACGATTATAGCTAGGCGAAGAACATGAAAATCAACATCGCAATCCCCCATGCATTGGAAATTCCGGCGCTTACTCAGCCTTGGGAACTGACGCTCGATCACAAGGACGTTTTGCGGGCGATGAAGCTGGCGGACGATCTGGGGTTCCACAAGTGCATGCTCGGCGAACATTTCCTTATTCCCAGCGATCATCTGGAAGCGAGCGGCGCATTCTGGCACCATGGAACCGTGTTTCTCGCGGGGATTGCTGGCGCGACCGAGCGGCTTGGCCTAGCCTCCTCAATCAATATCCTGCCTCTTCAAAACGCGATCGTTCAGGCGAAGGCCTGGTCGACAATCGATTGGCTGAGCGGCGGTCGCGGCACCGCCGTCGTAGCCGTCGGGTGGTTGAAGGAGGAATTCGATCTGCTTGGGGTTCCTTTCCGGGAACGCGGCGCAATATGCGACGAATATGTGCAGGCGATGATCGCCCTGTGGACGGAGGACAAGCCGGAATTCGAAGGCAAATATGTCTCGTTCAAGGATGTGGGATATGAACCGAAGCCACGGAATCTGCCCCTATGGTTCGGTGGCGATGCCGAGGCCCCGTTAAAGCGCATCGCCAAATGGGGTGACGGATGGAATCCTTTCCTGACGCCGCCGAGTCAATTTCCCGAGGCGCTCGATTTCATTCGTTCGCAGCCCGACTATCACGGCCGTCCGATCGAACTCTTCTTCCCGATCGAGGCGATGAAGTTGGGCGACGGCCATGTCGAGAACAAGGCCGCGGCTGAGACGATCGGTTCCTGGAACGTGCAGCAGACTATCGATCTTTGCGGTTGGCTAGGTGAACTGGGTGTTACGGAGACGATCATTCCGCTGCCGCCGCTCGACAGTTTCGATGCGTATCTCGATCGCATGCGCTGGGTTGCTCAGGAAATCATGCCAAAAATGGGCTGATCCTGCCCGAAAATCTAATGCAATCTACGGGCGTTTATTGGACTTGATCCGATTCAATCTCATCGGATCAAGTCTCGCCGAGGCTCCTGTGCATCCCGCATGCGCTGAAGCTTGCGGCGTTTGCGGATCAGCGCCTGCACGGGACTGAGTGATGATCCACAGGTCGCGTCCACCGGTTATCAATCCTTGTTAGCTATTGCGGCCAGCAAGAAATCGGTGCTCATGGCGCACCAGGCGGCTACGTCCATATCATTGTCATCCCGCGTTCGGGAGACAAGTGAGACGAGAGGAAAATGCGTGAACCATGTGGTAACGAGGCTGAAAATAATCCAGAAAAGATGATCTGGATCAACATTGTCCCGGAAGGTGCCATTCGCGCGCCCACGTTCGACGATCTCGCCCAGAACCTCGTCGATCAGCTTTCGCATCACCATGGCAAGGGGGCTTCCTTTCCCCACATGCGCGAAACCATGTTGGGCTTCGTCGATCGTCATCTTGGCGATCTGGGGGCGGTCCATATAATCGCGAAACAAGTTCTGCATGAATTTCGCAAGCGCCGTTTCGGGTGGAAATGCGTTATATTCCGTGCATCCGATAAATTTTGTTGTGCCTTCGGCAGCCTCCTTAAGAATAAGGCTATAGAGCTCTGCCTTACTCCCGAAGTAATAATAGAGCAGCTGCTTTGAAACCTTCGCGCGCCGGCAAATCGAATCGACCGTCGCGCTATCGAACCCGGAACTGGCGAACTCTTCCTTCGCTGCGTCCAGAATATCAACGATGGTGGTGGCGTTGGATGACCGCCGTCCGCGCGTCATAGCCGTCGCAGCATCGTGGTGATCGCTGCTCAATGGCATGGCTCAACCCCTCCTTTTCACCGGCAATCGCTCCGCCTGACCAAGCGTTGAATTATTGCTTTTTACGCTAGCGGCTGCGCGCCCTAAACACAACTTGTCAGCCGCTGGTGATGACGAGTGCGGGGCGAAGCTTGGGTGCGGAGGCGACTGCACAAAATACCGCTGGGCTATGTTTTGGTCAAATCCGACATTGAAAATTCGAGGGAATTTATGTCCGTTGCAAATCTGCTTGCCAAACCCGAACTCCCGGAACTTGACGCGGATCGCTTTATCGACATCGACCTGTTCGGTCAGGATATGAAGGCCAATGCTCCGGCATATTTTTCGGAGTGGGCGACGAAGCCTCCGTTTTACGCGACGGTTCAGGGCCATGCCCATGTCGTCATCTGCCGACACGAACAGGTGCAATGGGCGCTGCGGACGCATGAGATTATCAGTGCTGTCCCGCATCAGGGTTGGGGCACGGATCTTTTCGACTATTTCAATGGATTGCCGCTGGTCGTCGACTTCGATCCGCCGGAGCATTCGCGGATGCGCCGCCTGATGCAGCCGGGCTTTGCCCCAAATCGCATTTCCAGGCTGAAACCGCTGATCGACTCTATGATTGACGATCTTGCGAAAGTCATGGCGGAAAAGAATGGCTTCAACATGGTGACCGATTTCGCCGGTCCGCTCATGTATCAGATACTGCTGGGCGGCGTGTTCGAGTTCGAGCCGGACGTCTGGCCACTTTTCATCAATCTTTCCAATGCTCTGGAACTGGTGGCGACGGTCCCGCCCGGCGCGCCCAAGCCACCGGAATATATGGCGGCGTTCGACGCTGTTTACGAATTTTGCGGCAAGCTGATCGAAGATCGCCGTATCAACCCCAAGGACGATCTTGTCGGTTCGGTAATCGCCGCCCATGACGAGAAGGGGGCGATTTCGATCGAGGAGCTGTTTTCGACCCTGGTTCAGCTTTTCACGGCTGGCCTGGGGACCGTGCCGGCGACATCGTCGAACGCGGTGCTGCGGCTGTTACGGCATCCAGACCAACTCGCATTGCTACGGAAAGACCCGTCGCTCCTGAACATGGCTCTGGAAGAGTGCATGCGCGTCGATTGCCTGGGCAACTTCCGCCATCGCTTCGTGGTCAAGGAGCATGTGATCGACGGTACGCCCGTCTATCCCGGCATGGTCGCCCATCTGGCGCTTGGCGCCGCGAACTACGACCCTGACAAATATCCGGACCCCACTCGTTTCGACATCACGCGCGAGCCGCGCGACATTCTCACTTTCGGTTTTGGTCCACATCTTTGCCCCGGCAACAACCTGGCGCGGATGGTCACGCGGGCCATCGTGAGCCGCCTGATCTTCGGCTTCCCGGATCTGCGGTTCACCAATCCCGATGAAGTGATCGTCTATGGCGGGATGCCTACCGAGCGTTTCCCGATCAATGTCAATCTGAGCGTGAACTGATCGGCCGAAGCCGCAAAGTAAGGAGAGGAGATAGATGGTGTTCGGAGATTTGACCGGTCAGGTTTTCAGCGCCGACGGCGGCATCGTGCGCCATCTTCCATTTTACGCGGATGCCATGGCGCAGATGAGCGGCAGTTGAAACGGAAGAGAGAACGGACATGGCATCTTATGTGATGAGCGTCATGCAGAAGCATGATCTGGAAAAATATGCCGAATATTCGGCGCAGGGCTTTGTCTCGCTCAATGGTATCGAATGTGAAGTCATTGTCGGTGAGGGGATCGAACTGTTGGAGGGCGCCCCGCCTGGCAGTAGTGTCGTGATCATAAGGTTCCCGGACAATGACGCGGCCATGCGCTGGTATCGGTCGGAGGCCTATCAAAAGGCTATCCCGATGCGCCATGCCGCAGCGGACACCGCTTTCGTCTTGCATTTTACCGACAATAAATAATCTGAACCAGCGACAGTCTGGCAAATAGTAGAGGGTAAATAATGAGCAAATATGCGATCATGTTCAGCCCGATCAAGATCGGACGGATGGAGATCAGGAACCGGGTTTTCATGTCCCCGCACGGCATGGTCGGTCTGGGCATAGGAACGGATCGCCAGGTTGGTTATTTTGAGGCGCGCGCGAAAGGCGGAGCGGGGCTGATGGTGATCGCCAGTTGCCAGGTTGTTCCGGCGCCGCTTGTCCCGCCGGGCTGGTTCATAGAAGCCTATAATCCCGATCATATCCCGGCGATCCGACGGATCGTCGAGGCGGCGCACAAACATGGCGCGAAGATCGCCGTCCAGGGCGTCTGGATGATGGCCGATCCGGCCAAGGCGCAGGCATCGGCGATCGCGCCGCACACCGTGCTTGCCGATACACAGCCTCGCTCGATGACCATCGACGAGATTCAGGAATTGATCGAAGCCCATGCCGTGGCAGCGGCCCATGCCGAACAGGCCGGAGCCGACGGGTTTGAATTCCCCATCAACGCTGGCGGTGGCCTGCAAAGCTTCACATCCGAATTCTACAACCAGCGCAGCGACCGCTATGGCGGCAGCCTGGAAAACCGCATGCGTATCGTGACTGAGATCATCGCCGCGATCCGCGAACGCGTGCGGCCCGATTTCGCCATCGGCGTGGCGGTCAACGCCGATGAATCGACACTGGGCGCGAGCGGTATCGACGATGGGATCGCCCAGTGCCGCATCCTGGAAGAAACCGGCATGGTCGACTGGCTGCGGATCACGGCGCGCGGGCAGAAGCCGCAGATGACGCAATATCACTATCCTTCCTCCTATATGGCGAATGAGGGCACGCATCTGGACGCCGCCGAAGCGGTCAAGAAAGCGGTCAGCCTCCCCGTGGTCAGTGGCGGACGCATCCTGACTCCCGCCTTTGCGGATCAGGCGATTGCCGATGGGCGTTGCGACATGGTGTTTGTCGCCCGTTCCGTGATTGCCGATCCCGAATGGCCCAACAAATGCCGGGACGACCAGACCAGCGAGATTCGCGCCTGCATAGGCGATCTTGAAGGCTGCTTCCTGCGCTCTTGCTATGGCCAGCCGGTTGGCTGCACGGTGAATCCCGATATCGGTTTCGAACATGAAGGGCCGCTGACGCCGGCCGGAAATAAGAAGCATGTGCTTGTGGTTGGCGCCGGTCCTGCTGGCATGCAGGCGGCACTGGTCGCGGCGAAACGTGGTCATAAGGTCACGGTTCTGGAAAAGTCCGACAGGATTGGGGGCCATGTCACCTTGCAGGCCATGCTTCCCGGCCTGGAAGATCGGGCGGACCTCATTCGCTGGCTAAAGCTTCAACTCGATAAGGAGGGCGTGGAAATCCAAACGGGGAGCGAAGCCACGCCTGAATCCATCAAGGCGCTTTCGCTCGATGCCGTGATCATTGCCACGGGCGCGCGCTATTCCAAGACCGGGGCAAGCAAGAGCCAATTGACCGGCGTGCCCGGCGCGAACCTGTCCCATGTCCTGACGCCGGAGGAGCTTCTTCTGGAAAAGGCGCGGACCGGCAATCGCATAGTCGTGTATGACAACACCTCATACGAAGTCGGCCCCGGCATTGCCGAGCATCTGGCGGACCAGGGCAAGGAGGTCTTTCTTCTTACGATGGACTCCGCGATGGCCATGTCGGTCACGGAACTCGGTCTGAACAAGGTCGTCGCGCGCAGGGTCATTCCCAAGGTGACGTTCATGCCATCGGCCGAAATCACCGGTATTGACGAGCATGACGTCCATGTGCGTGGCTTCCTGTCCGGCGAGAAGTCGGTTCTGGAAGGGATCGACAACATTGTCCTCGTCACTTCCAAGCCTCCGCAGGAAGATCTCTATCATGCTCTGATCGCCGATATGCCCGACATTCGCATCATCGGTGACGCCCGCGAAGCGCGCTGGAGCGTTTTCGCGACCGATGAGGCGATAAAGGATGGGCGAATGGCCGGGCTGGCGGTGTGAGGAGGCCGGGAGGCCGTTCTTCACGCAGATGACCAATGCCTATCATAGGAGAAATAAACAAATGTCAGTCCTGATCGACAATCGTGATGCCTGGGCCCCGGACGTGATAGATACGGCCGTGGTTCCTCGTCCCTATCCCAACCGCACCGGCCGACTGCCATGGAACAAGGATGACATGACCGCGGAGAGGCTCACTGGCCTTCTTCAAAACAAATATCCCGGGATCGTGGTGGAGGATCTGGTCGTCCACCAGTTCATTGACAGCCATACGAGCAAGCTTCGCATCGCCGTCAAGCTCAACGATGTCGGCGTGAAAGCCGGGATTCCGGAACGACTCTGCATCAAGTCGAACTATTCCGGCCTTCACGACAATGTCGACATCTGCGCGATCGAGGCCCGTTTCTACCATTTCATGGCGCATCTCATGAAATGCCCCACGGTGACCTGCTATTATGCTGACTGGGATGATGATGGAAGCGGGCAGGGCCTCATCATTCTGGAGGATCTGGAAAAATATGGCGGACATTTCGGGCAGAGCACCGATCTGAACGGCGTGGCCGAAGTGGCGAAGTTGCTCGAAGGGCTTGCCGTTCTCCACGGCAGTCTCTGGGGCAGTCCGGTGCTCGATGAGCATGAATGGCTCCAGACGTCGATGGATACGCCGATCGACAATGATCAGATTCGGATCATGTGGCCGTATATCGAGGCCAATCTGGCCGATCCCGAAGTCTGCAAGGTTATTCCGCAAAAGCTGATCGACGATCCCGACCGGCTGCAACGCGCTTTCGACAAGCTCGCCGAGTGGGAGCTTTCTCAGACCACGCCCCGTTGCGTGAACCTTGGCGACTGTCATCAGGGGAACACCTATCGAAAGCCTGATGGCGAGCGTATCTGGCTGGACTGGCAACTCGTCCGCAAGGGACGGCCCTGGCGCGACCTCACCTACCTCATGATCGGTGCGCTTACCATTGAGGAGCGCCGCGCATCAGAGCGCCAGCTCCTTTCGCACTATCGTGAGGCCCTGGTGGCGACGGGCGCCCGCGACGTGCCGGATCTCGACAGCATCTTTGAGCAATATCGCCGCTGGGTGATCTACGGCATGCAGGCATGGATCGCGAATATGGACTTTTGGGGGCAGGTCGGCCTCCCGATGAATGAACGGTTTTTCACCGCTGGCGAGGATCTCGGGACGTGGAAGCTCTTGCTGGGCGACTGACATCCGAACATTGCGAAAGCTGCCGGCTCGTCGATGCCGTCGTCGTGCCAGTCACCGGGAGCATAAGACCCCGCGCCCGGTGACGAACTCCCAAAACCAGGGCTTTACTTGGGACGGATCGAACTGGATAGTCCCGTAAAGGAGAGAGTGATGGTACCCAAATTCTGCCGTTTGGCATGGCGCGTCAACGATATGGAGAACTTCACCAGCCAAATGGGCGAACTGGTGGGCGCCCAATTCTTCACGCCCGGCTTCATTGCCGAATTATACCCCGATGCCGATTTCAAAGTGATGTTCGGGGAACATGGGATCGAGCCTATCCAGCCGGGCGCAGAGGGACTCGCCTTCGGCGAAGATTCCGGTTCCTTGATTGAAATCGCCATCGACGTCGCCAATGCGGAAGACGTGCGGGCGAAGCTGGAAGGAGCGGGCTACCAACCCACGGCGATCAGCTATCTGCCGGTTCCGGCAGTCAATGAATATCTGTTTGGCAGCGATTTCCATGGTGTGCCGTTCCTCGCCTGCACGGAAGGGGTGAATGAGGAACAAATTCGCTCCGAACGACCATTCGATTTCCTTGCTGACGCCGCGCCCCCCAAGGTCGCTTGCGTGACGCTGGTCGTTAAAGATGCGGACGCGCTGGCCGCGGACCTCAAGAGCTTCCATGGCATGGACTTTATGGAGTCGGACCCGGCTGGTTTCGCGCGACGCGCACTCATCGGGCCACATCGTGTGAAGCTGATCGAAGGTCCTTCGGCGCTTCTCGACGGTGTGGAAGGCCCGTTGGTTTCGGCGGACATCATCCTCTCCGATGTCGAGGCGGCCAGGGCCAGGTTCGAGGCAGCCGGATATGGCGTGAAGCACATCCGTCCGCTCGCCTCAGGCGGTAACGCCTATTATTTTGGCCCAACCGTGCAAGGTTTCCCTGTCACGCTCTATCCGGCGAGCGCGGACGCCGAAATATTAGGACTTGAGGTGAAGCCCAGCTGAATGACGGCAAGATTCCAGTACTCCACCTTATACAAGGTGGCGTTTGAGCGACTTGGAAATGTCAGGGCTGGAGCGGGTGAAGGGAATCGAACCCTCGTCGTAAGCTTGGGAAGCTTCTGCTCTACCATTGAGCTACACCCGCGTTGCCTTGCCCATGGCATGACCGGAAAGACGCGTCAACCGACCTGCCGTTTCGCCAGCTTGCGGGCCAGCGTGCGGCGGTGCATCCCCAGCCGCCTTGCCGCTTCGGAAATGTTGAAGTCGCTGTCTTTCAGCACTTCATGGATATGTTCCCATTCCAATGTCTTGATCGACGTCGGGCGGGGGGCAAGGGGCGCGGCGGGATCGCCGCCCGATCGCGCGAAGGCAGCCTCTATGTCGTCGGTGTTGGAGGGTTTCGCCAGATAGTTTGTCGCCCCCAGCTTGATCGCCTCGACCGCCGTCGCGATGCTCGCAAAGCCGGTCAGCACGACGATGAGCATGGCCGGATCATGGGCGTGGAGCCTCTGCACGCAGGGCAGGCCCGACTGCGCGCCCAGCTTCAGGTCGACCACCGCATAACCCGGATCATGCTCCGCCAGCAGCGCGTCGAGCTTCTCATGGCTGTCCGCCAGCAACACTTCATAGCCGCGCCGCTCAAAGGATCGCTTGAGCGTGCGGGCAAAGGATTCGTCATCCTCCACGATCATGAGAAGGCGGTCGTCAGGCACCGGAAATCTCCTCCATGGCGAGCGTACCGAGCGGCAGGCGAAGCAGGATCAGCGCCCCGCCATCGGGGCTGTTGCTTGCATTGACGCTGCCGCCCAGTTTCCGCACGACATTGACGACAAGGAACAGGCCAAGCCCGCCGCCTTGCCTGCCTTTGCTGGACCGATAGGGCTTGCCGAAGTCGGCCAGCATCTCCTCGCTGAAACCGGGGCCATTGTCGCGCACGGCAATGTTCAGCCAGTTGCTATCGCGCCCGACCAGCATGTCGATCCGGTTCGCTCCTGCTTCCCGCGCATTGTCGAGCAAATTGCCGATCGCCTGGCGGATCACCGGATCGGCGATGATGCGGGGATAATCATGCGGTCCAAAGTCGCGGAGCAGCACCGTCCCGGGATTGGCGTTCTGCCAATCCTGCGCCATGTCCTCGATGAAATCGCGAAGGCCCGTTACCTGCGGCGCTTCCCCGCGCGCTTCGCCCGACGACAGCAGGATGCCCGTGACGATGGCCTTGCAGCGCTGCACCGCCGCCTGCATCTCTTCCACTTCCTCGACCAGCGCGGGATGCTTCGTCACTTCCTTCATATGGAGCCAGTCGCCCAGCACGACGGCAAGCTGCGACAGGGGCGTGCCCAGTTCATGCGCCGCGCCCGATGCCAGCAGGCCCATGCGGACGATATGTTCCTCCTCCGCCGCCTGTTGCCGCAGCCGGGCGAGATATGTCTCCCGCAACTGCAGATTATGCGTCACGCGCGACATGAACAGCACCAGCAGCACCGCGATCATCGTGAAGTTGATCCATGTGCCGACGATGTGCAGGTCGAACAAATGCCCTTCCAGTGCGCGGGACAGGGTCAGCGGATGATAGAATATCGAAAGCAACGCCGCGCAGAGCGCCGACAGGATCACGATCCCCCACACGCTCCATCGGTCGAGCAGCACCGCGCCCAACGCCACCTGCAACAGATAGAGCCCGATGAAGGGATTGGTCGCCCCGCCGCTCAGATAAAGCTGCGCTGTCAGCGCCAGTACGTCGAACAGCAAGGCCAGGAAAAGCTCCGGCCGGGCCACGTCGGTCCGGCGCCGCAATATCGCGAAGCTCGCGATGTTCATCGCGCCGGCCAGCGCCGCGATCAGCAGCATCGGCGCGATCGGCAAGCGGATGCCCATGCCGAAATGCACGATCAGGATCGTCGCGACCTGCCCGGCGATGGCGATCCAGCGCAATTGCACCAGCAACGCCATGTTCCGGTGTCCGGCGGCGTCTGCAGGCCATTGGCCAGGCAGCCACCGGGCGGTGATAGGCGCCTGCTTCATGATGCCCCGCGCGCTTTCAGCTCCTGACCCATGACATAGATGTATGCGCCCGCGCTCATGATCGCCAGAGCGAACCAGGTGATCGCGTAGGAAAGGTGATTATTGGGAAAGCGCACAACCGTAAGCCCGCCGACGGGCAGCGCATCGGGGGAGGGGGATGCTTGTGCGTCGATGAAATAATTCGCGGCCGGCCTAACCCCACGTTTCGCCGCGATGGCTGCCACGTCCCGTGAATACCAGCGGTCCGTGTCCGGGTCGTTGGCGCGCAGGAAACCTCCGCCCGGCTCGCTCAGGCGCAACAGCCCGGTCAGCGCCACGCGCTCCTTTGGTTGCCCATAGCTGGCCTTGGCTTCCGGCGGCACAAAACCGCGATTGACTATCACGGTGGCCCCGCGATCCGTCACCAGCGGGGTCATCACCCAATAGCCAGATCCGCGCACCGTCGAAGCCTGAACCAGCGTCGCCTGGTCATTGAGGAAACGGCCCGTCACGGCCACCCGCCGATATTCATCCGACCTGTCAGCTTTGGCGGGGGCCGCCACGGGAGCGGCATGAATCCGCGCATCCACCCGTGCGATCAGGTCGCGCTTCCATGCCAGCCGATCCACCTGCCAGACGCCCAGCGCACCGAAACCCGCCACCAGCATGATCGCGATCAGCGTCAGCCCGATCAGGAACCCCGCCGACCGCCGCTTTGCCGTCACGGCATCTGGCTCATGTCATGCGCGCTCATACCCTGCATCTGGGGCATCATATTATGATTGAGGTGATACATGACCCACATCGACCCGGCCAGCGTGATGACGACCAGCACGAGCGTGAAGATCAGCGCCATCATCGTCCATCCGCCTTCCGACCGGGTGTTCATGTGCAGGAAGTAGATCATGTGCACCACGATCTGCACCACGGCAAAGGCCATGATGACGATAGCGGTCGTCTGCGGATTGGCGAAATAACCCGTCATCACCAGCCAGAAAGGGATGGCCGTCAGGATCACCGACAGGCCGAAACCGATCATATAGCTGCCGAAAGTGCCATGGGCATGGCCATCGTCATGATGACCGTGATTGCTCTGTTCGTGCGCGCTCATCGCAGCATCCCCATCAGGTAAACGAAGGTGAAGACGCCGATCCAGATGACGTCCAGAAAGTGCCAGAACATCGAAAGGCACATCAACCGACGCTGATTGGCGGGGATCAGGCCCTTTTTGGCGACCTGCACCATCAGCGTCACCAGCCAGATGATGCCGAAGGTGACGTGCAGCCCGTGCGTGCCGACCAGCGCGAAGAAGGCGGACAGGAAGCCCGACCGCATAGGCGTCGCGCCCTCATGGATCAGATGCGCGAACTCATAAAGTTCGATGCCGAGAAAGGCGAGGCCGAACAGCCCTGTGATCGCCAGCCATCCCTGCGTCGCGCCGATCCGGTTCTTTTCCACCGCCAGCATGGCAAAACCATAGGTGATGGAAGAGAACAGCAGCATCGCCGTGTTCAAAGCCACCAGCGACAGGTCGAACAGGTCTTTCGGCCCCGGTCCCGCCGCATAATTGCCGCCCAGCACGGCATAGGTCGCGAACAGGCAGGCGAAGATGAGGCAATCGCTCATCAGATACATCCAGAAGCCCAGCATGGTGCTGGACCCTTCCGGATGATGCGGTTCATGCTCCAGGTGGAAGAGCGGCTTGCCGTCCTTGTCGAGGAAGGCGGGGTCTACGGTGGGTGCGCTTGCCATGATATTAGCCCTGCATCGCGAGCTGACGGGTGCGCTCGCCCTCGGTGCGCTCGACCACGTCCCTGGGGATATGGAAGTCGCGCTTATAGTTGAAGGTATGGCCGATCGCGACGGCCAGGATGCCGACGAAGCTCAATCCCGCAAGCCACCACATGTACCAGATCATGCCGACCGAAAAGGCGATGGAAAGCCCCGCGATGATGACCCCCGTGCCGGTGTTGCTCGGCATATGGATCGGCTCGAACCCGCTGGTGGGGCGCTGATATCCGCGCTTCTTCATGTCCGCCCATGCGTCGCCGTCATGGATGACCGGCGTGAAGGCGAAGTTATAGTCGGGCGGGGGCGAACTGGTCGCCCATTCCAGCGTGCGGCCGTTCCACGGGTCGCCGGTGGTGTCGCGCAGCTTGTCGCGGTTCTTGATGCTGACCCCGAACTGGATGAACATGCAGGCGATGCCGGCGGCGATCATGACCGCGCCCAGCGCCGCGATCTCGAACCATATCTGAAGGCTCGGATCGTCGAAAACCCGCATCCGGCGCGTTACGCCCATCAGGCCCAATATGTAGAGCGGCATGAACGCGAACCAGAAGCCCACGACCCACAGCCAGAAGCTGTAGACGCCCCATTTGCGGTCCAGCTTGAACCCGAATGCCTTGGGCCACCAATAGTTGATCGCCGCGAACAGGCCGAACAGCACGCCGCCGATGATGACGTTGTGGAAGTGCGCGATCAGGAACAGCGAGTTGTGCAGCACGAAGTCGGCGGGCGGCACTGCCAGCAGCACGCCGGTCATGCCTCCGACCACGAAGGTCAGCATGAAGGCGACCGTCCACATCATCGGCAGTTCGAAGCGGATGCGCCCGCGATACATGGTGAACAGCCAGTTGAAGAGCTTCGCGCCCGTCGGGATCGAAATCACCATCGTCGTGATGCCGAAGAAGCTGTTGACGCTCGCGCCCGACCCCATGGTGAAGAAGTGGTGCAGCCACACGAGGTAGGACAGGATCGCGATCACGACCGTCGCATAGACCATCGACGAATAGCCGAAGAGCCGCTTGCTCGAGAAGGTCGAGGTGACTTCGGAAAACACGCCGAACAGCGGCAGGATGAGGATATAGACTTCCGGGTGGCCCCATATCCAGATGAGGTTCACATACATCATCGGATTGCCGCCCATGTCGTTCGTGAAGAACGCCGTCCCGACATAGCGGTCGAGGCTGAGCAGCGCCAGAACGGCGGTCAGCACGGGGAAGGCCGCGACGATCAGCACGTTGGCGCAGAGCGATGTCCACACGAAAATCGGCAGCTTCATCATCGACATGCCCGGCGCGCGCATCTTCACGATGGTCGCGATCAGGTTGACGCCGGACAGCAGCGTCCCGATGCCCGCTATCTGTAGCCCCCATATATAATAATCGACGCCGACGCCGGGGCTGTAGGCGATCCCGGACAGCGGCGGATAGGCCAGCCAGCCCGTCCGGGCGAACTCGCCCACGAACAGCGACATCATGACGATGATGGCGCCCGCCGTGGTCATCCAGAAGCTGAAATTGTTGAGGAAGGGGAAGGACACGTCCCGCGCGCCGATCTGCAACGGCACCATATAGTTCATGATCCCGGTTATCATCGGCATCGCGACGAAGAAGATCATGATGACGCCATGCGCCGTGAATATCTGGTCGTAGTGATGGGCGTTCAGATAGCCTTCCGATCCGTTGAAGGCCATCGCCTGCTGCAACCGCATCATGACCGCATCGGCAAAGCCGCGCACGAACATGATGAGGCCCAGGATCATGTACATGATCCCGATGCGCTTATGATCGACCGTCGTGAACCAGTCGCGCCACAACATGCCCCACAGCCGATATTTGGTGACGAGGCCCAGCACCGCGACGCCGCCGATGGCGACCGCGATGAAGGTGCCGATCAGGATCGGCTCATGGATCGGAATCGCGCTCCAGTCGAGCCGTCCGAAGATCAGTTTCCAGATGCCGCTATTTTCCGAGGCGGGATGAGGGGACATGGTCAAGCCTTCAGGCGAAAGGAAAGGGGGAAGGGACGGCGGGCGCTCGGGGCGCGGGGTGGGGGATCACATGCCATGATGCCCCTCATGCCCATCCTGATCCTGCTGATGCGGCGCCTGATGACCCTGCTCTGCCGGAGTCTTTTCAGCGGCGGGCGTCATGCCCGCGGGCTGGGCGATCTCGCCCGCCCGTCCCGGCTCGACCGGATGGAAGCCGCCGACATCGATGGTGCCGTCATGACGCAGCCCTTCGGTGTCGCGGGCCGATTCCTTGCCCGCGCCGCCCCTGGCGTCGGTCATCATCACCGCGTCCATGCATTTCTTGCCCGGTTGCACGCACATGTTGAGCGCGGCGTGGAACAGGTGCGGCTCGACGCTGCCGAAATAGATCGGCGGCACCTTCTCGCTCGGCTGCTCCAGCTTCACATAGGCGGCGCGGTCAAGGCTGGCGCCGCTGGCCTTCACCTTGGCGACCCACTGATCGAAGCCCGCCTTGTCCATTGCGTGAAAGCGGAAACGCATGTTGGAGAAGCCCGCGCCCGAATAATTGGCGGAAAAGCCTTCGAAATTTCCCGGCTTGTTGGCGACGGCATGCAGCACCGTCTGCATCCCCGGCATGGCATAGATCTGTCCGGCCAGCGCGGGCACGAAAAAGCTGTTCATGATGCTGGACGATGTGATCTTGAACTCGATCGGCTGGTCGACCGGCGCGGCCATCTCATTCACCGTCGCGATGCCCAGTTCCGGGTAGATGAACAGCCATTTCCAGTCCATCGCCACCACTTCGACCTGCAGGCGTTTGGCGGCCGGGTCGACCTTGCGCTCATGGTCGATGCGCTCGATGGGGCGGTATGGGTCCAGCAGATGCGTGCTGGTCCAGGTGATCGCGCCCAGCGCGATGATGATGAGCAGCGGCGCGGACCAGATCAGCAGTTCCAGCGTCGTGGAATGATCCCAGTCGGGATCATGGTCCTTGGCCTGCGCCTTTTCCCGATAGCGCCACGCGAACCACACGGTCATCGCCATGACCGGCAGGATGATGAGCAGCATCAGGGCGGTGGAGATCAGGATCAGGTTACGCTGCTGCAATGCGACATCGCCCGCAGGATTCATCAAAATCCAGTCGCAGCCACCCAGCGGCAGCAGCAGGGCAGGGCTGAGGCGACGCAAAAATGCGGAACGATCAAGGAGGCGGCGAACGGTCATGCTGTCCGCATAGGCTGGGTGTTTACGGATCGACATTGGACCTTTTGTCCTATCCCCTCGCAGGTGCAAAATAGGGCATGGCCTGTTCGACCACCGGTACGATTCGACTTGTTGCAACGAAATGCGGCATGGATCGTTCCCGCAGACTGAAGGCCAGCGAGACACCATGACCTCCGTGACGACCACGCCCAGTTCGACCGCAATGGAACGCGATGCGCGCAGCGTAACCGCACGGCACAAGCGCGTCGCGCCCGGCGAAATCGCGATCGGCGTCGTGATCGGCCGCACCTCGGAATTTTTCGACTTCTTCGTCTATGCCATCGCATCGTGCATCGTCTTTCCCGCGCACATATTCCCCTATCTCAGCCCTCTCGCGGGGACGCTCTGGTCGTTCGCCATCTTCGCGCTCGCCTTCATCACGCGGCCCATCGGCTCGGTCATCTTCATGTGGGTGGACCGCCAATATGGCCGGGGCGTGAAGCTCACTATCGCTCTTTTCCTGCTGGGCGGATCGACGGCCGCCATCGCCTTCCTGCCGGGATATGACACCATCGGCCACTGGTCGGCGGCGCTGCTGGCGCTGTTCCGCTGCGGGCAGGGGGTGGCGCTGGGCGGCACCTGGGACGGCCTAGCCTCGCTGCTGTCGCTCAATGCGCCGAAGAACAAGCGCGGCTGGTACGCCATGATGCCGCAGCTTGGCGCGCCGCTCGCGCTACTGGTGGCGAGCGGCCTGTTCGCCTTCTTCCTGTCTACCCTGTCGCGCGCGGATTTCCTCGACTGGGGCTGGCGTTATCCTTTCTTCGTGGCCTTCGCGATCAACGTGGTGGCTCTGTTCGCCCGCCTCCGCATCGTCGTCACCCATGAGTTTGAGCGCCTGTTCGAATCGAAGGAGCTTCAACCCTCGCCCGTGCTGGAAACCATCCGCAGCGATGGGCGCAACATCGTCATCGGCGCCTTCGCTCCGCTGGCGAGCTTCGCGCTGTTCCACATGGTGACGGTGTTCCCACTCTCATGGATCGCGCTTTACACGGAACAGCCGCTCGAACGCTTTCTGGGTATCGAGATGATCGGCGCCTGCGTCGGCATCCTTGCGATTATCGTGTCCGGTTTCGTCGCGGATCAGGTCGGCCGCCGCTCCCTGCTGGCTTATTCGGCGCTTGGCATCGGCATTTTTTCCATCGCCGCGCCGTTGCTGCTGAGCGGCGGCGACCTGCCCGAAGTCGCCTTCATGGTGCTGGGCTTCATCCTTCTGGGCCTCAGCTTCGGCCAGTCGTCCGGGGTCGTCGCATCCAACTTTTCCAGCGCCACCCGTTACACCGGCTCGGCACTGACGTCTGACCTTGCATGGCTGGTGGGCGCGGGGTTCGCGCCGCTCGTCGCGCTCGCCTTGTCCGCCACCTTCGGGCTGGCGGCGTCGGGCGCCTATCTGTTCTCCGGCGCTGTCGTCACTGGCCTCGCTCTGTTCATCAACAAGGAACTGGCGGGCCGCGACCGTTAGGATTGCGCCCGCATCCGGGCGAGCGCCTTGCGATCGAACCAGCCGGTTATCCCGCCCCTGGGCCTGAAACGCGGCAGCCATTCGCCGTACAGCTCTGCCATTCGGCGCGGCAGCCCCGCCGGGCCTTCCCGTCCCATGATGTCGGACAGGATGCGATTCTGGAAATAGCGCAGCGAATAATTGTGCATCCGCCGATATTGCATGTGCCAGCTTGCCGGACTGAACACGCTGACCGGCTCGCAGCGAAAGCCCGCGCCTTCGCAGGCGACGATCCGTTCGGGCGCCCAGTTCGCGTCCCGCTCCAGATCGGTGTGCGCCCATGCGGCGACCATTCCATCGTCTCCGATCAGATCGTCGGGCAGGCGCAGCCCCCGCTCCCGGATCGCGGCGAGAAATCGCCGGGGCAGGGCATAAAGGTCGCCGAACAGACCGCCTTCCACCTTCAGATTGCGCCGGTAAATCTGGGCCTGCCGCCCGTTGACCGGCATACCGGCGGCGGCATTGGCTTGCGGATGAGCCGCAAGGTCCGCGACCAGCGCATCAATGGAGCCTGACGTGATTTCCGCGTCGCCATCCATGAAGATGACGGCATCCTCTTCCCCGCTCAGCAGCTCATGCACGAAATGATTCCATGTCCGCGACTTGCCGCCCTGCGCGATGTCATGGACGATGACATGCGCCCGCCCCGCGGCGAATCCTTGCGCGCGTTCCACCGTCGCGTCGGTGGTGCCGTTCACCAATATGTGAAAGCGCGTGTCCGGCCGATCCAGAGGCAGCGAGCCGAGGCACAGGCCGATGCGCCGTTCCTCCTGATGCGCGAAAATGCCGACCGCGACCGTCATGCCTCAGCGGAAATCCCAGGCCTGTTCGCCATGCAGCGCCGTATCCAGCCCGTTTTCCTCCTCCTTCGGGCTGACCCGCAAGGGCAGAACCACGGAAATCAGGAGCGCCGCGATTGCCGTCCCCGCCATGGACCACAGGGCGACCACGATCACGCCGATGACCTGGCTCAGCATCGCGCCGCTCAGGTCGACCGCGCCTTCAAAGCCGACGCCGCCCAGCACAGGCAGGACAAAGACCGGCAGCAGCAGGACGCCCGCAAGCCCGCCTATCCCATGCAGCGCGAAAATATGCGCCGGATCGTCCACCGACTTTCCCATAAGGCCGCTGACACCACGGCAGATCACCGCCGCTGCAAGGCCGATCAGCATCGCGCCGCCGGTGCTCACCAGCGCCGCGCTTGCAGCGATGGCCGCCAAACCCGCCAGCGCGCCTGAAATCGCGCCCGTCGCCGTGCCTCGCCGGCCGAGCGCCTTGTCCAGCACCATCCAGCCCAGCGCGGCCGCGCAGGCCGCGAAATGGCCGTTGAGGATGGCCGTCGCCGCATCGTCCGTCGCGCCCAGCGCCCATCCGCCGACGCTCCCCGCCGATCCCAGCCAGATCAGCGCGCCGCCCGCCATGCTCAGCGCGGGGGCATGTCCGCTTGCGGTGCCAGAGGCTCGCCGTCCCGCGATCAGGCTCAATGAAATTGCGGAAAAGCCCGCGCACAGATGCACCGTCAGCCCGCCTGCGAAATCCATGACGCCCAGTCCCGCCAGCCAGCCGCCGCCCCATATCCAATGGGCGGTGGGCACATAGACGAGCAACAGCCAGAGCGGCGCGAACAGGATCATCCATCCAGTTCGCGCCCGGTCGACCACCGCGCCGCCAACGACACAGGCCGCCAGGATGGCCAGGCTCATCTGAAACAGGACAAAGGCCGATTCCGGCACCGTCATGCTATCGCGCAAAGCGGCCAGATTGGAGAGCAAAAGATTGCCGCTTCCGCCCAGCCACGCATCGCCCGGCGCATAGATCAGGCTGTATGCGGCAATAGCCCAGACCAGCGACACGCTCGCCGCGACGCCCATATTTCCGGCCACGGCCGAAAGGGCGCTCCGTACGGAAGACAGACCAGCCAGCCGCAGCGCCAGCCCCGGCAGCGCCGCCAGCAGCACCAGCATGGCGCACAGCATCATCCAGGCGGTGTCGCCGCTATCGGCTACCGCGATGACCTGTGCATGGGCAGGCTGCGGCGCCAGCAAGGCGGCGACGGGCAGGATCAGGTGACGTTTGCTGAAGGCCGGCTTTTTCATATCGGCTGCCTCTTTAGCCGCGCGCCGGTAAAAACTTCGATAAGCCTATATGTGCGAAGCCTTCCGCGCCGCGCCGACCTAGAAGGATTTACCGCCGCAACCGATGCGGCCGATCCCGCGATTGTCGACGCTGCACGCGGCCTTGCCCGCGACCGTGACGTCGCCCGATCCCGATGCGGTCACACTGGCGTTCACGTCTGCGGTGATGGAAACGCTGCCCGCGCCTTCATTGCCGATGCTGGCCTGCCGCGCGACAAGTCCCTCGGCCGACACCGTGCCGGGACCGGTGACGCGGATATTCGCGACGCCCGCACGGCCGTTCAGCGTAGCCCGGCCCCCACCCGCAAGGCCCAGGTCAAGCTGGTCCAGTTCGACCGCATCCACACTGACATCGCCATTGCCACCCATCACGATCTCGCCGCGCAGGCCCTTCATCCGGTTGACGTTCACGGAACCGCCGCCCGTCAGCACGATCCGCTCCAGCGCGCCTGTCGACAGACGCAGCGTCACCGGGCCACCACCGCTTTCGCCCGGCTGCGCCCGTTCCATGGTGATGGACAGCATCCGCCCCGAAACATCGACTTTCAGCCGGTCCAGCATGTGCAGATCGCCATCGGCACGGGCGGATGGCCCCATGCCGGTGGCGACGATCACGTTCACCGGCGCTTCGACCCGAATCTCGTCGAAGCTGGTGATGGTATAGCCCCGGCTCGCCGCCTCCGCCGAAACGCCGGATCCCGCCATGCCGATGAGGATCAGGGCGCGCAGCGCGCCTCGCCCGGTCCGATGCCGCTTGTCCTGCATTGCGCCTTGCCCTTCACCGTAACATTGCCCGGTCCCATGATGTTGATAGCAACCGGGCCATCGGACGCAAAGCCCATGTCGCCGCTGCCCATCAATGAGGCATCCGCCTTGCCCAGTTTCAGCTTTTCGCCGTCGATGTCGCCCGACCCGGTGAGGGACAGCTTGCCTTCATCCGCTGTGCCTGCAATCTCGATGGAGCCGGACCCGGTAATATCGGCCTTCAGCTTGCGTAGCTTCACCGCCCCGATCTCCATGTCGCCCGATCCCGTCAGCGACAGGTCCAGTGCCTGGCCCTCCGCCCGGTCGAGGTCGAAATCCCCGGAGCCGGTCAGCGTCACGGCGGCGATGGCGGGCATGGTGACGCGAACGGTTGCGCCCCTGTCGCTGGAGCCGGTCCATTGCGACTTGCGCCCAATCTTCAACCGCCCATCGTTGACGGCGATCTCAAGTTTTTCGATGGCGTTGGGGTCGCCTTCCGCCCTGACGGCAAAGCCGTCGCCAATGATCACGACCACATCATCCGGTCCCACGGCGTCGATTGCGGTAAAGTCCTTGAGCGCCGACCAATCCTGTGCCGCGTGCATGCTCTGATCGCTCGCAGGTGCTGCATTGCCGCCGCCCTCCTTCGAACAGGCAGTCGTCATCAGGGAAAGGCCCGCCAGCAGCAGCGCGGACAAGGAAAGGGACTTGGGCATCGCACACTCCTTAACTGTATTGTGTTGTTAATACAGAAAGGCGCTTTCGGTTCCAAGCCTTTAGTGGCCGATAGTGGCCGAACGATTCGCCAACGGCACTAAAATCCTCCTGCAAGGGGAGGGGGACCGCCGCGAAGCGATGGTGGTGGGGTGATGCCCTCTCGATAGCGGGATACCCCTCCGTCAGCGCGCTGCGCTGCCGCTTTCCCTTGAAGGGGAAGATATACAGGCTTGCGAGTAACCGCGTCGGCTTCCTCCTTTCCCACCTTCGCTTGATCCACGGCGGGGAGGGGCCTAAACCGCGCCCATGACCTATGCTTCCTATCCGGCGCTGCGTCTGCGCCGCCCCCGCGCTTCGGCCTGGAGCCGGGCGATGCACGCCGAAAACCGCCTCAGCCCCGCCGATTTCATCTGGCCGCTGTTCGTGACCGAAGGGCAGGGGGTGGAGGAACCCATCGCCGCGCTCCCCGGCGTGTCGCGCTGGTCGGTCGACCTGATGGTTCAGCGCGCGAAGGAAGCTCGCGACGCCGACATCCCATGCCTCGCGCTGTTCCCCAACACCCAGCCCGAACGCCGCAGCGACGACGGCGTCGAAGCGCTCAATCCCGACAATCTCATGTGCCGCGCCATCCGCGCCATCAAGGACGCGGTGCCCGACATCGGCATCCTGACCGACGTGGCGCTCGACCCCTATACCGCGCATGGGCAGGACGGCCTGCTGGACGAAGCGGGCTATGTCCTGAACGACGCCACCATCGACATGCTGATCGGCCAGTCGCTCAATCAGGCGGCGGCGGGCGCGGACATCATCGCGCCCAGCGACATGATGGACGGTCGCATCGGCGCGATCCGCGAGGCGCTGGAGGAGGAAGGCCATGCCAATGTGCAGATCATGGCCTATTCCGCCAAATATGCGAGCGCCTTCTATGGCCCGTTCCGCGACGCGGTGGGATCGCGCGGGCTGCTCAAGGGCGACAAGAAAAGCTATCAGATGGACCCCGCCAACAGCGAGGAGGCGCTGCGCGAAGTCGCCCTCGACCTGGAGGAAGGCGCGGACAGCGTCATGGTGAAGCCGGGCCTGCCCTATCTCGACATCATCGCCCGGGTGAAGGACGCCTTCGCCGTGCCCGTCTTTGCCTATCAGGTGTCGGGCGAATATGCGATGATCGAGGCCGCCGTGGCCGCCGGGGCAGGGGACCGCGACGCGCTGGTGCTCGAAACGCTGATGGCGTTCAAGCGGGCGGGCTGTTCGGGCGTGCTCACCTATCACGCGCTCCACGCCGCGCGCCTGCTTCATGGCTGATGTCGCGTCCCACGCCCCTACAGCATAGCCAGACCCGATTGAGGATGCCTGCCATGACCGACCATCCCGGAACGACGATCATCCCCTTCAACGGCAAGATGCCGGTCATCCATCCCAGTGCCTTCATCGCGCCGGGATGCCGCATCATCGGCGATGTGGAGATCGGGGAGGATGTTTCCATCTGGTATAATTGCGTCATCCGCGCCGACGTGAACCGCATCCGCATCGGCGCGCGGACGAATATTCAGGACGGCACCGTGGTCCATTGCGACAGCCCCGACGAAGGCGGACATGGCCCGGCGGAGGGCTATCCGACCCTGATCGGGGAGGAGGTGCTGATCGGCCATATGGCGATGATCCATGGTTGCACGTTGCTGGACCGCGCCTTTATCGGCCTGTCGTCGGTGGTGATGAGCGGCGGCGTGGTGGAAAGCGACGCGATGCTTGCCGCCGGGGCGCTGTTGTCGCCGGGCAAGACGGTCCCTCATCGCCAGCTTTGGGCAGGCCGCCCTGCCAAATATATGCGCGAGCTTTCGGACGAGGCGCTGATCGGCATGCGCGAAGGCGTCGAGCATTATGTCCACAATGGAAAGGCGCACAAAGGCGCGATCAAGGCCGCGCGCTAAAGGGATCAGGGCTGAACCAATCGCCCTTTCAGCGCGTCCAGCCGGTCATTCTGCCCATCGACAATCGTCAGAGCCTTCGACCGCGCTGCGTCGATCTCATCGGTGCCGCCTTGCTCCTGGCCTTCGGCAATGGCGTTGCTGCGTGCGACATAAAGCGTGTCGAGGCTGGCGAGCGCGGACACGCTGTCGTTGCGCGTTGATTCCAGCGTGCTGATCGCGACCTGCGCCGCGACCCAGCCTTCGCTCGATACCGCTGCGCCCCTTGCCGCCTGCGTGGCGCGATCTGCCGCTACATAAGCCTGATCGAACGCGGCTTTCCCTGCCTGCGCCTGCGCGGACAGCTTGTCGATCTGTGCCTTCAATGCCGGGTCGGCGGCGGCCGGGGCGGGCGGCGGCGCCACTTCGGCCATCGGCGCGCCTTCCACCGCCCGCTTGGCCAGCGAAGGGTAGCCCTGCTGCGTCCCCGCGCAGCCGGACAGGAAAAGGGCGATGGAGGTTAGCAGCCGGCGCGAGATCATGGCCTTCCATCTAGGGGGCGTCGGCGCGGCGCGCAATGGCGCTTGTGTCGCTTCAATCCTTCGGCTTGTGCTTTGAAAAAAGGTAGCGCCACACGCCGATCATGTTGATGATCAACAGCGCCACATTCTGCCACCCGATACCTTCGCTGTCCTGCGCCAGAAACCCCCAGAGGATCAGCGCGACGGACGAAGTGACGAACAGCACAAAGGCCCATCCGGTGATGCGTCGTCCCAGATGCAGCGACACGACCAGCGCCGCCAGCGTCGCCGCCCCCGCGCCATAATATTGAAATGCGTCAAGGACGGTTTCGCTCACCTCCCTGAAACGCGGATCGCACGCCAAGGTTGCGAGGCGGCGGCGCGCTCTTTAGTCAGGCGCTCATGATCGCCTGCATCGACCCCTTCCACGCCATTGCCATCAGCCGCGAAGCTCATCGGCTGGAAGCGGAGGGGCGCTCCATCCTCCACATGGAATTTGGCCAGCCCTCGACCGGCGCGCCCGCCGCCGCCATCGCAGCGGCGCATGACATCCTCGACAGCGATCCGATGGGCTATTGGGAAAGCCCCGCGCTCAAGAACCGTATCGCGCGGCTCTATGACGAACGCCATGGCGTGACGGTCGACCCGGAACGGATATTGCTCACCTGCGGCGCATCGCCGGGGTTGGTGCTGGCGCTGTCCTGCCTGTTCGCGCCGGGGGCTAAGGTGGCGACGGCGCGGCCGGGCTATGTTGCCTATCGCAATACGCTCAAGGCCCTCTATCTGGAGGCGGTGGAGGTCGATTGCGGCCCCGCCGACCGCTATCAGATCAGCGCGGCGGCCCTGCGGAAGCTCGATCCGGCGCCCGATGGCCTGATCCTCGCCAGCCCCGCCAATCCCACCGGCACGATCATCCCGGCGGAGGAACTGGCCGCCATCGCGCAGGTCTGCGCGCAGCGCGGCGTCCGCATCGTCTCGGATGAGATCTATCACGGCCTGTCTTATGGCGAGCCTGCCCATTCCATGCTGGAATATGCGCCCGGCGCCATCATCGTGAACAGCTTTTCCAAATATTTCAGCATGGCCGGATGGCGGCTGGGCTGGATCGTGGTGCCGCCCGATCTGATCGACGCGGCAAGGGCGCGGATGGGGAACCTGTTCCTCACGCCTCCGTCCCTCGCGCAACATGCCGGCCTGATTGCCATGGATTGCGTGGAGGAACTGGAAGGCCATGTGGCGACCTATCGCCGCAATCGCCAATTGCTGCTGGAAGCGCTGCCTGCCCTTGGCCTGCGCGAAATAGCGCCGCCGGACGGGGCTTTCTACATCTACGCCGATGTCGGCCACCTCACCCATGACAGCCTGTCCTTCTGCCAGAAGCTGCTGCGCGAAACCGGAGTCGCCGCCGCGCCGGGCATCGATTTCGATCCGGTGGACGGCCAGCGTCACATCCGCTTCAGCTTCGCCGTATCCACCGATCGGGTCGAAGACGCCATCGCCCGCATGATCCCCTGGTTCGCGGCGCAGGGATGTGAAGAGGCATAGGCAGTCTGCAATTCCCGCGCGGAACGGCGGCTATGAGTGGGAGGGGACATAATTTATCCCTCGCCCCTTGGGGAAGAGGGGGGCGGAGACTTGGCAGTTTGCTGTCTAGTCGTAGCTGAATGATGGGGTATGCGCCGCTCGCTGGATAGCGCGCAGCTTCGCCTTCTTCCCCCTCATCCAACTGTGCCTAACTCGCTACGCGAGCAAGGCTTCATATTCTTCTCCCCAAGGGGAGAAGGGAAAAGAATGTCCGCAAACCGGCCATCCCGTGATCGCGGGTTTCAACCCTTCGATTCTCATCTTGAGAAACTGCAGCAATGCGCCGCGCCAACGGGGACATGATAGCAAGCCGGCCAGCGTCTGAGGCCAACTAAAATGGTGCGGGCGGTCGGACTCGAACCGACACTCCTTGCGGAACCGGATTTTGAGAGACCGGATATGCCCTATCCTTTGTGTATCCGGCAGTATCCGTTTTCCCGATAACCGATTGTCAGCACTAGCTTTTTTCGGTTCTCAGAGCACACATACCTAGCCGGACGTACGCTACGGTTGGCTTTCTAGGTGCACCTATTCTGCACCTGAAATCCGACCTCAACGGAGGTTAGGAATGCCCAAAATCAAGCTCACAAAGACCGCTGTCGACGCCGCAACCCCGAAGGAGCGCGATTACGAACTCCGCGATACGACGATACCTGGGTTCCTTGTCAAGGTCACCCCGACTGGCCGCAAGATTTTCATGGTCGCCTATGTTGCCCACAATGGGCAGCGCCGAAAGCCCGCTATCGGCCGCTACGGTGAGATTACCGTCGAGCAGGCTCGGGGGATCGCCCAGGACTGGCTGGCCGAAGTCCGCCGCGGTGTCGATCCAAGCGCCGAACGGGCGACCGCCCGCCAGGCGCCCACGGTCAAGGAACTCTTCGACCGCTTCATCACCGACTACTCGGAGACCCGCAACAAGCCGTCCACCGTCCATTCGAACCGCGGCTACGGCAAGCGCTACATCATCCCGGTGCTCGGCCAACTGAAGGTGCCTGACGTCACGCGCGCCGACATCTCGAACCTGATGAAGAAGATGTCGAAGAAGCCGACCAACGCCAACCGCGTTCTCGCGGCCGTGCGGAAGATGTTCAACATGGCCGAGGTCTGGGGCATGCGCCCGGATGGGTCGAACCCATGCCGCCACGTGCCGAAGTTCCCGGAACGGGGAAAGACCCGGCTGATCACCGACGGCGAGATGAAGAAGCTCTTCGCCTACCTCGCGCGCGCTGAGGCGGAGGGTCTTGAGCATCCCTTCATCCTTCTCGCGATCCGGCTCCAGTTCGAATTCGCGGCGCGCATGTCCGAGATCCTCAATCTCGAATGGGAGTGGATCGATTTCGACAATCACCGCGTCGTCTGGCCCGACAGCAAGACCGGGGGCATGTCCAAGCCGATGAGCGCCGAGGCGATCCGGCTCTTCGAAACCGCGCCCCGGCTGGAAGAGTCGGCGTTTGTCTGCCCGTCGGTCTTCGACCCCAACCTGCCGATGTCGAAGCACACCTATTATCAGGGCTGGCGTCGCATCCTGCAGCGCGCCGGGCTGCCGCATATCGGCACCCACGGCATTCGCCACCGCTCGGCCACGGACATCGCCAATTCCGGCGTCCCGGTGAAGGTCGGGATGGCGCTGACGGCGCACAAGACCGTCACGATGTTCATGAAGTACGTCCATACCGAGGATGACCCGGTACGGGCAGCGGCCGAGGCGGTGGCTCAGCGGCGCCTGTCGGTGGTGGGTGGCAAGCCTGCCCCGGCTCCAGCGCCAATTGTCGTGCCGCCCGAGCAGCCGACCATCGCACCACCAACTCAGATCGAGCTGGCGCCGACCGGGCCGGACGGCAAGCCGCTTGGCTTCGACGATGGGGCCTATACCTCGCGCACACGCGTCGGAAACTATCGCCCGTATCGCCACCGCAGCGGCGAGAACCGCGGCGTTCCTCCCGGCACCAAGCGCGCCGAGGCGAAGGAGGCGACCCATGGCTGAGAAGTCACAGTCTCAACGCCGGTGGCCTACGCCTGATATCCTCAGGCGCGCGAAGTTCGTCGACGATGCCGGCCCGATTCGGTTTGTCGATACGGAGGCCGCCGCGCGCTACCTGGCGATCGAGGCTCACACCCTCGAATGCTATCGTTCGCTGGGCGGCGGTCCCGTCTTTCACAAGTTCGGGAAATGGGTGCGCTATGCGGTCGACGATCTCGACGCGTGGGCCGAGAGCTGCCGGCGCGCGACGACGGCTTCGCCTGCCGCCCCGCGTATCCTCCCCATTGACCGAATATAGGTTCCAACCTATATGGAATGGGAGGTCGAATTCCACCCAGCCTTCGAGGCGGAGGTTCTGACTCTTGAGCGTGACGTCCGCGTCGCGTTGATCGCCGCCGCCAGGCTGTTGGCCGACTACGGTCCGCAGCTTGGCCGGCCTCACGCCGACACGCTCAAGGGATCGAAACACCCCAATATGAAGGAGCTGCGGTTCGAGGGCGGCGATGGCGAATGGCGTGCGGCCTTCGCCTTCGATCCCAAGCGAAAGGCCATCGTCCTTGTAGCGGGCGACAAATCTGGCGTCAGTCAGAAGCGCTTCTACAGGACGCTGATCGCAAAGGCGGATCTACGGTTTTCCGAGCATCTGGAAAGCCTGAAGTCCGCTAAGGAAAGCAAACGAAATGGGCCGTAGCTTGACTGAAATCGTGGCAGCGTTGCCGGCTGACGAGCAGGAAGCGATTGAAGCTCGTTATCACGAGTTGAAGCAGGAGGTTGATGGCCTGCGCGAACTCCGTCGTATTACAGGCAAGGCTCAAGCGGACATCGCGTCGGCGCTGAACATAAGGCAGCCGTCCGTCTCTCAGCTCGAAAAGCAAACCGACATGTACCTCTCGACGCTTCGCAGTTACGTGGAAGCTGTCGGAGGCAAGCTTGAACTGACAGTGAGGCTCCCTTCTCGCCCGATAATCAACCTGCAAACATTAGGTGACATCGGGCTATCGCCCCTGCGCTCGGCTCCATCGGCACGATCCCGGCCTCGAAAACGACATCCTGGGGCCCGCATGACATCGCGTTAGCGCTGCCTCCGACCAGGCGCTAAACCGGATCAAACGTCGCCGGATAGTCGAGAACGAAATAAGAACACAGCTGGCGTCGGGTGGTGTCTCGATGCGTGATTGGAGTGATGGGTGGACATTGAGAATGACGCTCTTGGCAGCGAACTAGCCAAGCTGGACAGAGATGACCTTGAAAGAATCGTGCGCGGACTCCTTTCACATGGCGTCGCGTTGAGCTTCCATGGAAAGCGCACAGCTCTGGAAATTTACCGCCGAGTGCGTCCTCGAGTCACGCGGCGCGAGCCGCGGTTGCATGTCGGGCCTGCGATCGACCAAGCGAAAAACCTTTTGATTGAAGGCGAAAACCTTCAAGCAATGGTGACATTGTATAAGTATCGCGGCGAGGTCGACCTTATTCTCACGGACCCACCCTATAATACCGGACAATATTTCCGGTACAATGATCGCTGGGATAGTGATCCTAACGATCCTGAACTCGGTACGCTTGTTGGCCGCGAAGATGGGTCGCGCCATACCAAGTGGATCAAGGCAATGATGCCTCGCCTTCAGGTGATGAAGGCGATGCTGAAGCCATCGGGCGTTCTTGCGATCTGCATAGACGACAACGAGCTATATCATCTCGGAATGATGCTGGATGAAGTGTTTGGTGAGGAGAATAGGCTCGGAATTATTAATTGGCAGAAGGCGTACTCTCCCAAGAACGACGCTAAGACGATCTCGAAGACTACCGAGTACGTCCTCGTTTATGCCAAAGATCGCACACGGGCAAAAACTGGCCGCATCGACTTGGATCGTGGGGTGGTCCGCAATCTGGACGATGACCCTGACGGCGATTGGATTCCCAGCGATCCGACGGCGCGGCAGCATCGTGACAAGACCGCCTACGCAATTCAGTCTCCGGTCACCGGATATCTTCACTATCCCAACGGCGAATACAGATTCGATGGGCAATTGCCCGAGGCACGCGCACATTGGGTCAACTTCACAAAGGCGGAGGCGCGTAAGCTGCTTGCTGAGTGGGGTAGCGAATACGTCGAAAAAGACCTCGGGGATGGCCGAGGAAAGGCACTCGTCCTGAAGGGTGCGGGGACGCGGCTTGAAAACTATGACCCCGCCAAGGACCCAGTCGTTAAGAAGGCGGCGATTCAAGCCCAACGGCGCCGAGAAGCGGGGAATTGGCCCCAGCTATACTTCCGCGACGATAAGGCTCGCCGGCCCGGATACGGCCGGCCTCGGCTAAAGAATCATCTTCATCGGATCAAGGAGGGCAAAGTCCCCACGACCTTCTGGGACGAAGAGCAGTACGATGACCCCTTCGAGATCGGGTCAGTGGCTTGGGCCCACGGCGAGTCCGGCCATACAGACCTGGCAAAACGTGAACTCGACGCTGTGGTTGGGAAGGATCACGGCTTCGATACAGTCAAGCCACTGCGCTTGCTAAAGAAGATCATTCAGATCTGGTGTCCGCCCGCCGGTCTCGTAATGGACCCGTACGCCGGCTCCGGTTCGACGGCACATGCAGTGCTAGAGCTCAACCAGGAGCAGGAAGCGGACCGACGGTTCATCTTGATTGAGCAAGGTGCCCCCGAAAACGGCGATAAGTACGCTCGCACTCTTACATGGAAGCGCTTGCACAATGCCATAACCGGCGAACGGCCAGATGGAAGCCGAGCAGAACCGCTCGGCGGCGGCTTCGAATATAGGCTGCTAACGAAGACGATCGACGCGCGTACGGTTCTATCGATGCAGCGAAGCGAGTTGATCGACATTGTGCTTACGTCCCACTGGGAAACGCAGCGCAGAAGCGCTCCGAGCTTGAGCTTCTTTGATGGTGCGGGCTACCAGTACCTCATCGGGACCGACGATGCGGGTGAGGGCTATTTTTTGATTTGGGACAACGGGGGTCCGGTCGGCTCTCTCGACCTCAATACCTACAAGACCGTCGTGACGGAGGGGAAGCGAGCGGGTGTGAAGCCTCCGTACCACGTTTATGCAAGGTACGAGACATTTCAGTCACCTAACGTGCGCTTCTGGAAGATACCGGACCGCATCCTCGCGCACCTCGGTTTGGATGAGAATGATGAGTACAACTCGTCTGAGCAGGAAATGTGATGGACGCCTTCAGTTTTCAGCAAGAGGCGTCTAGCCAGATAGCCGAACGGTTTGCCGAGTACGCCGCAAATCCTTTGATGGTAGATCGTCAAACGACGGTTCCATTCCTTCAGACGTTGGTGTCGATCACCGGTAGCGGAAAGACCCTGATCTTGGCTGAGGCCATCGCGCAGATTCGCGATCGGCTTCCGATCCAGCCCGTCGTTCTCTGGATATCTAAAGGCCGGATCGTCGTTTCACAGGCGTACGCAAACCTTTCCTCGGGGAAGTACGCTGACAATCTGCCGGGGTTCAACGTGAAGCCGCTTCTACAGGTGGCTCCGAGCGACCTCGAAGATGACTCAGTGCCGCTTCTGTTGGTGGCGACGGTCGGCAAATTTGCGGTTGAAGACAGTCAGGGAGGAGACCGGCGCGTTTACCAGGCACAACTCGACTTGGCCTCTGAATCGCTCTGGTCCCTCATAGCGAAGCGACGGACACACGGCGGGCTGCGCCGTCCGCTAATTGTAGTCTACGACGAAGGTCACAACCTCTCGGATCTCCAAACTAGACGGCTCCTCGAGCTTTCGCCGGACGCGCTGATCTCAGCAAGCGCGACTATGGCGCTACCTGGCCAGCTTGAAAATACGATTGCCCGCCTTCGCAATGATCGCGGCTGGAATGAGCAGCGCTTTACTACCGCCGTTTCAAGCCGCGCCGTTGTTGATGCCGGGTTGGTTAAGGAGCGCATCGCGATTGGCGGTTACGTCACTCCGATGGAAACGGCTATCGACGCAATGCTGGCTGACATGGGAGATGCTCAAGAGGCGTCCGCCTCCCTTCCCGTCCCCTTCAGGCCGAAGGCAATCTACGTCTGCAGCACAAATACGGTCGACGGCGTCCCTATAAGCGAGGACGTCAAGCGCCCCTTCGCAGATCGTCAGGCTCGACCGATCCTTATTTGGCGCCACCTCGTAGAAAATGCCGGGATTGATCCGTCTAAGATCGTTATCTACAGCCAACTGAAGTTTGGGCCAGGCTTTCCACCGCCGCCGTCACTTCGTCTGCTTTCTGGCGGAGACAACGACTATACCACCTTCCTAGAAGGCAACTTCGAGCACGTCATCTTCAACCTCGGCCTGCAAGAAGGTTGGGATGATCCCACATGCGGCTTCGCTTATATTGACAAGGAGATGGCCTCAGCACGGCAGATCACTCAGGTGATCGGTCGCGTCCTGCGCCAACCCGGAGCCGAGCACTATCAGAACCCCATTCTCAATACCGCGCATTTCTACATTCGCTCCGATGAGCGGGGCGTTTTTGACGAGATATTGGATGATGTTCGAACGCAACTGCTCAATGAGCATCCCGCCATCAGCCTAAGCATAAAGAAGGATGGGCGAGGTCGCATCCTTGAAAAGCTCATGCCGGAGCCGCCGCGCACAGTGCCGACTGTTGGCATTCTGTCGGCAAATGCAAAGGATCCTATCGCGGCGATTATCTCGAAAATGATGAACTTTTCATCTGGTGGTGAGAACACCATCGGCCAAGGTAGTCGCATGCTGGTTCTGCAAGAGATCGGGACCGGCAATGAAGCCACCTATGACTGGGTCGAAGTCGAACACAGCAATCGCGTGACGGCGCGTGCGATTTTTCGGCGCGAGCTTCAGCGCCTTTATTCCGGTGCCCTTAGGAGAGCCGGTGGACCGATCAATCTCGTCGATATCGAGCTTCCAAAGTTCGACGCTCTTGTCGAGCTCACAAGCCCGGCAGCCGACCATATTCGGTCAATCGCGAGAGATGTTGTCGATTGCTACATATCGAACTCACGCATTTTTCAGAATGACTTTGACGCCCCGTACTCGGTGGGACCAGTCCTTGTTGACGAAGCAGATGCCGTAGAATTCTCCAAATCCCTGCATCGCCGCTATTCTGGCTTAAATCCCCTCGAACTTCGCTTCGCGCGCGCGCTTGATAAGTCGCAGCGAGTGTGGGCACGCAATCCGCGTAACAGCGGCTTTTATTTGCCACTGTTAGATCTCGCGTCGGCCTCAACGTACTGGCCCGACTTCTTGGTGTGGGTCGACAAAACCGTGGTCGCCATTGACACGAAGGGCGATCACCTCCTCACGGATGCGACGCTAGGCAAGCTGTTTGAAATAGACACTTTGGGCGAACCAGCCAAAGTCGTACTTCGCCTAGTGTCGGAAGGAGAAGCCCAAGTGTCTCCTTCCGGCCAAATCACCAAGCTGAGCGGGATAGGCTTTACGGTGTGGAGCTGGAAAGCTGGCAAGCTGCACGCTCAACATGCGGAAGACGAGCGTGCCGCGGTCAAGAAGGCACTCACCTTTTGAAGCCGCAGCAGGACATTGTCTCTTGCTTCCATCCGGGGCGCTGCGCATCCCCGCGTAGACGTCTTGTCAACGGGTCCTAACCTGATGGCGGCCAAATCCCATCCGATCACAGCCTCGAAAATCTACTACATCAAGCTCGGGCGAGGCGGAGACTGGGAGGCCGAAAGTCTGCGCGACAGCGTCATACGGTTTGGCTATCGGGAAGCGCCTCACGAACTCTGCTCCAAAGGTGAATGGCAGGGTGTATGGGAAGCGATGAAAGCTATTCGTGGTGACGCTGGCGCCGCCACTCGTGACGTCAATCAAATTCGGGCTTTCTATGAAGCCGACGACCGGTCGATCTTCATCACCTTCGTTGGAGGCTTGCTTTATTGGTGCCGTCCCGGCGGCGAGGTCGAGTTATTGGAAGACCGTAGCCATCGCCGCACCACACTAGACGGATGGCACAGCACCAGCGCCGGCGGCACCGTCCTTTCAGCAGATCGGCTCTCAGGTAGACTGCTCAAGGTCCAGATGTTTCGAGGGACTATCTGCGATGTTCGCGCCAGCGACTATGTATTGCGCAGACTGAACGACGAGCTTGCTCCTGAGGTAGCGGCTGCCGAGGAAGCCGAGCGGGTGCTGCTAGCTGCGATCGTTGGCCTCATGCGTCTGCTCACATGGCAGGACTTCGAGCTTCTTGTCGATCTTGTCTTCTCGACCAGCGGTTGGCGACGCTTGAGCCAAGTCGGTCGCACGCAGAAGACCGTGGACCTCGAACTCATCCTCCCGAGCACCGCAGAGCGAGCGTTCGTTCAAGTCAAATCTCAAGCTTCCCCGAGCGGGCTGCGTGATTACGCGGCGCGGCTCAGCCAAGCTGACGCATACGACCGTATGTTTTTTGTCTGGCACACCGGAGATATCCCGGAAGACGATGCTCCTGCCGGCGTCGTTCTTCTCGGACCGCAGAAGCTCTCCCGTATGATTCTCGACGCGGGCCTATCGTCATGGCTTCGCGAAAAGGTGTCGTAGCCGCCCTCCACGGCAGAAAGCCGCTTGACTCGGAAGACGGGACGTAAGAACAAATAGAGAACATGATGCAGAACCTGCTCCCGGAGGTCAACAGGAAGCTTGCGGCCAGAGCCCGCCATAGAGTCCTTGCGCGCGCAGATCGAGAAGATCCAAGGCCGAAGCCGGCGCGCCAAATCGGTACTCCCCTTCGGGATCACCGAGGTGGATTCACGACTCCCTGGCGGTGGTCTCGCGCTCGGCGCCCTGCATGAGATAGCCGGCGGCGGTAACGGCGCGGTCGACGGGGCGGCAGCCGCCTCGTTCAGCGCGGGCCTCGCCGCCCGCACCAAGGGCAAGATCCTCTGGTGCATCACGCGCGCGGACCTGTTCGCTCCGGCCATCGCTCAAGCAGGCCTCGCAAGCGACCGCGTGATCTATCTCGAAGCCGGCGACGATAAGACTGTGCTCGCCTGCATGGAGGAAGGACTGCGCCACGGCGGCCTCGGAGCCGTGATCGGCGAGGTCGCCCGTCTTTCCATGACAGCGTCGCGGCGGCTGCAACTGGCGGCCGAAGGTACGGGCTCGCTCGGGATCGCCCTGCGGCGCTGGCGGCGACAGACAGAGGCAACGGATTTTGGCCAGCCGACCGCGGCGATGACGCGCTGGCGTGTGTCCGCGCTGCCCTCGACGCCGCTGCCTGTTCCCGGCGTAGGCCGCGCCCGCTGGCTGGTTGAACTCATCCGCGCGCGAGCGGGCGAAAGTGCCGATTTCGAGTTGGAGGCGTGCGATGACACGGGTCGTCTCGCTCTTCCTGCCGAACTGGTCCACGGACCGGCTTCGGCGGAAGGCTGGCGACGCGGCGCCTCCGGCTGAGGCGCCGCTCGTCCTGATTGGCCGCGACGGGAACAGGCGGGTGGTGCTGGCGGCGAATGCTGCGGCCCAGGCCGCCGGCCTGCACGCCGGCATGCCCGTCACTAAGGCGCAAGTCCTGGTGCCGGGTCTCCTCGTGCAGGATGCCGATCCCGCTGCCGACGCCGAGGCGCTTGAGCGTCTCGCGGTATGGCTTCTCCGGTATGCGCCAATCGTCGCCCCCGATCCGCCCGACGGCCTCATCATTGACTCGACAGGCGCGGATCATCTCCACGGCGGGGAGACTGTCATGCTGGACGGCTTGATCGGGCGCCTCGCCATGTCCGGGATCTCCGCGAGAGTCGCGATAGCCGACACCTGGGGAGCAGCCCATGCGCTGGCCCGATTTTCAGCGCAGCCGGCTGTCATCGCGCCCGAGGGCCACGGCTCGCCCATCTTGGAGCGTTTGCCGCTAGAGGCGTTGCGCATTCCATCTCCCACCATCGCGGCGCTTCGCACGCTCGGCTTCCGAACGGTCGGCGACCTTCTGGCGCAGCCGCGCGCGCCGCTCACCCTTCGCTTCGGCCCCGAACTCGGCCGACGCTTGGACCAGGCCTTGGGCATTGCGGCCGAACTCATCGAGCCGGTCCGTCCGGCCGATCTCATCGAGGTGCGCCGGGCCTTCGCCGAGCCGATCGGCGCGGCCGAGACCATCGCCCGTTACATCGGCAAGCTTGTCACCCAGCTCTGCGAACGTCTGGAGGAAGGCGGCCTCGGCGCACGCAGGCTCGATCTCATCTGCCACCGCGTCGATAGCCGGGCCCAGGCCGTGCGGGTCGGCATGGCCACGCCGGTCCGCGATGCGAAGCGGCTGACGCGCCTCCTGTGCGACAAGATCGAGACCATCTCGCCCGGCTTCGGCATCGAGGTGATGACCCTCGCCGCAAGCGTCGCTGAGCCGCTTGAGCGCAAGCAGATCGTCAGCTCGCTGGTCGAGGAGAGCACCCCGGACGTCTCCGATCTCATTGATACCTTGATGAACCGCGTGGGCGAGCGTGCCCTCTATCGGCTTGCACCGGTCGCCAGCGATGTTCCGGAGCGGTCTGTCTGTCGTATCCCGGCGATGGCGGCCGACACGGGAGCGGGCTGGCCCGGCCATTGGCCGCGGCCCTCCCGGCTTCTGCCGGCCCCTGAGCCGGTCGAGACCGTGGCGTTGCTTCCCGACCATCCGCCGGTGTCGTTCACCTGGCGCGGCATCCGCCGCCGCCTTCGGCGTGGCGACGGGCCGGAGCGCGTGTTCGGCGAATGGTGGAAGCGCGATGCCGAGCTGGTTGCCGTCCGCGACTATTTCCGGGTCGAGGACGATGCCGGCGAACGCTACTGGCTGTTCCGCGCCGGCGATGGCGAAGATGTCGCCACAGGCTCGCACCGCTGGTTCATTCACGGGGTCTTCGGATGAGCGAGCCCCGCTACGTCGAACTTCAGGTCACCTCGCATTTCAGCTTTCTCCGGGGGGCCTCATCTTGCGAGGAGCTGTTCGCCCAAGCCGCGCTCGCCGGGATCGAAGCGCTGGCCGTGGTGGACCGGAATTCGCTCGCCGGCATCGTCCGGGCTCATGAAGCGGCGAAGACAACCGGGGTTCGCCTAATTGTCGGCTGCCGTCTCGACCTCACCGACGGCATGTCGGTGCTGGTCTATCCAACCGACCGACCCGCTTATTCCCGTCTCTGCCGGCTGCTGTCGCTCGGCAAGCGGCGCGGCGGAAAGGCGAAGTGCGTGCTCGAATGGCAGGACCTCGTCGCCTACGGCGAAGGCTTGATCGCCGTGCTCGTGCCGGAGCTCGCGGACGAGGAATGCGGCCTTCGGCTGCGCCGCTTGCGCGATGCGTTCGGCGATCGGGCTTACTTGGCTTTGACGCTGCGTCGCCGCCCCAACGATCAGCTCCGTCTTCACGAGCTTTCCAACCTCGCCGCCCAAATCCGGGTCGCGACCGTGGTAACGAACGACGTCCTCTTCCACGAGCCGGCCCGCCGCACCCTCCAGGACGTCGTCACCTGCATCCGGCACAACGTCACGATCGACACGATCGGCGACCGCCGCGAGCGTCATGCCGACCGCTACATCAAGCCGCCCGAGGAGATGCACCGTCTCTTCGGCCGCTACCCCGAGGCGCTCACCCGAGGCCTGCAGATCGCCGACCGCTGCCGTTTCAATCTCGACGAGCTGGCCTATCAATATCCCGAGGAGCGCGACGATCCTGCCCTTACGCCGCAGGAGACACTGGCCAAGCTCACCTGGGAAGGCGCCGCCGCGCGCTATCCGGACGGCGTGCCTGACAGCGTGACCGCCGCGCTTCAACACGAGCTGCGGCTGATCGAGAAGCTCGACTACGCGCCGTACTTCCTGACCGTGAATTCGATCGTCCGCTTCGCGCGATCGAAGGACATCCTTTGCCAAGGCCGTGGATCAGCCGCCAACTCTGCGGTGTGCTACGTCCTCGGCATCACGTCGATTGATCCCGGCCGGAACGATCTTCTCTTCGAGCGCTTCGTCAGCGAGGAGCGGCGCGAGCCGCCCGACATTGACGTCGATTTTGAACACGAGCGGCGCGAGATCGTCATGCAGTGGGTGTTCGACACCTACGGCCGCGACCACGCCGCGCTCTGCTCGACCGTCATCCGCTATCGCACCAAGGGCGCGCTGCGGGATGTCGGTAAGGCGCTTGGCCTCCCCGAGGATTTGATCGGCACCCTGTCGTCGCAGGTCTGGGCCTGGTCGGAGGAAGGCGTTGAACAGAAGTACGTCGAGGAGCTGAACCTCAACCTAGCCGATCGCAGGCTTCGCCTGACGCTCGACCTCGCCCGGCAGCTCATAGGCGCGCCGCGCCATCTTAGCCAGCATCCTGGCGGTTTCGTGCTGACCCATGACAGGCTCGACGACCTCGTGCCGATCGAACCGGCTGCGATGAAGGACCGGCAGGTCATCGAATGGGACAAGGACGATATCGACGCCCTCAAGTTCATGAAGGTCGACGTCCTGGCGCTCGGGATGCTGACCTGCATGAAGAAAGGGCTGGACCTCCTGGCTGAGCACAAGGGCGTCCATCTCGACCTTGCCTCCATCCCGGCCGAGGACCCGCGCACTTACGCGATGATCCGCAAGGCGGACACGCTTGGCACCTTCCAGATCGAGAGCCGCGCACAAATGTCGATGCTGCCGCGCCTGAAGCCGCGCACCTATTATGACCTCGTCGTCCAGGTCGCGATCGTCAGGCCCGGTCCGATCCAGGGCGACATGGTGCATCCCTATCTTCGCCGCCGGGAGGGCCTCGAGCCCGTCCACTATCCGAAGCCTGAGCTGGAGAAAGTGCTCGGCAAGACGCTCGGCGTGCCGCTCTTTCAGGAACAGGCGATGCGTGTCGCCATCGAATGCGCCGGCTTCACCCCCGGCGAGGCCGACATGCTCCGCAAGTCGATGGCCACCTTCAAGTTCACCGGCGGCGTCTCGCGCTTCCGTGACAAGCTGATCGCCGGCATGGTCGCCAACGGCTACGAGCAGGCGTTTGCCGAGCAGACCTTCAAGCAGCTTGAGGGCTTCGGCAGTTACGGATTCCCGGAAAGTCACGCAGCCTCTTTTGCGCTGATCGCCTATGCCTCGGCCTGGCTCAAATGCTGGCACCCGGAAATCTTCTGCGCCGCGCTGCTGAACAGCCAGCCCATGGGCTTCTACGCGCCGGCCCAGATCGTCCGCGACGCGCGCGATCACGGCGTCGAGATCCGCCCCGTCTGCGCCAACGCCTCCCGATGGGACTGCACGCTCGAGCCCACCGGCAGCGATGAGCGGTTCGCCGTTCGCCTTGGTCTGCGCATGGTCAAGGGGCTCGCCAACGCCCACGGCGCGTCGATCGTCACGGCCAGGGCGGACCAGCCCTTCGGCTCAGTGGACGATCTCTGGCGCCGTGCCGGCGTGCCCGTTACGGCGCTCACGCAGATCGCCGAAGCCGACGGGTTTCGCCCGCCCTTCGGTCTTACGCGCCGTGAGGCGCTATGGGCGATCAAGGCTTTGCGCGACGAGCCGCTTCCGCTCTTCGCTGGCGCGTCGGCCCGCGAGGCGGAAATCGTGCCTGAGGTCGCCGAGCCGGCCGTTATCCTGCGCCCGATGACGGCGGGCGGTGAAGTCGTCGAAGACTATCGGCATGTCAGCCTGTCGCTGCGGGACCACCCGGTCTCGTTTCTGCGCCAGGAGCTGCGCCGTCGTCGTGTGGTCTCCTGCCAGGAGGCGATGGACGCAAAGGACGGCCGATGGCTGGAGGCGGCCGGCATCGTGCTGGTGCGGCAACGTCCCGGCAGTGCCAAGGGCGTCATGTTCATCACGCTCGAAGATGAGAGCGGGATCGCCAACCTCGTGGTCTGGCCCAAGGTCTTCGAGCAGAACCGCCGCACCATTCTGTCGGCCGGCATGATCGCGGTGCGCGGGCGCGTTCAGCGGGAGGGGGAAGTGGTCCATCTTGTCGCCCAGAGGCTGACCGATCTCTCCGCCGAGTTGGCCAGCGTTGGCGAGCGCGACACGGCCTTTCCATTGACGCATGGGCGCGGCGACGAATTCCACCATGGTTCGCCAACCCCGGACCCTCGCGGTCAGCCGCCGAAAACGGTTCGACCGCGCGACATCTACATACCCGACCTGCACATCGATACGATCAAGGTGAAGACGCGGGATTTTCAGTAAAGGTTAGCGCCAGTGGGAAATCTCGTTCCAACTGAATAGTCATCTCTGAGACAACAGGGCAGTGAGGACCAACAAAGAAATGGGTGATTGGGACATCGGAGAAGACTGGATGAGCCGGATGCAGGGAATCGGCGAAAAGACGCTTGGCCCCGTAGCGATACATGGCGGGTTACAAATGAAGCGCCGAGAGCAAAACCGCGCTGCCTTCAAAAACTCAAAAGAATGGGGGCTGATTACACAAGCGCACGCATCTGCGGTCAACGCTCTGGTCAACTTCCTCTCACGAATAGCCGGAAAGCCAATTCCCGCCGATCGTGAGGACGTACAGGGTCAGGCAGCGCTGATCGCCCATTTTGTCCAAGGGATCGACCTCTGTGAAACGGCAATCGTTGAAGGGTTCTATCCTCAGGCCGCAACGCTGCTGCGCCAGCAGCACGAAATCATCGCGGCTGTCGAAGAATTCACCGTAGGTCGGCGCAAGGACGGAAAGACGCCGCATGCGACCATCGGTGTTCTTCGTGACATGGGGCGGACCTACGGCGACCTCAGCGGTGGTGCCCATGTCTCGCACGCGAATCTGCTCAAAAACTTCGTTATTATGGCGATCGGTGAGCACGACGGTCCTTCGCTGCTACCGATCTACCACCATGAAATCACCCTCAACTTTTATGCGCTTCACGTCAGTTACATCCTCATGATGGCCCAACTGGCCGGCGAGGTGGAGAACAGCGTGACCGGGGACACCCTCAATCCCGACGAAGTGAAGCTGCTTTTCGTCGGACGCCAGATTCTTATGGATCTCGGCTTGATCAGGTTCGAGGAACCTCCCAATCCTCAGGAGGCACCCGCGAAGGGCTGTGCGACGGATTAGGCCGACGCCGTTCTCGCCGTGCGGTTTGTACGGAGGCTGGCGGTGGCCGTTTTGACGTGTGGGGCGGTTAGTTCTTCCGCAGAAGCAGGTTTTAACGGGGGAAAGCCTTCCCCCTGGCCGGCACTGCGTTGCCGGCGCACCCCTTCTGCGGGGAGACCCCGCAACGCCCCCTTCAGAGTGAGAGTGCGGACCGGGTTTGCCGTGACGGGTTGAGGGCTGGAGAAGAGGTCTCCGGCGCCCGTCGCGGAGAACCGCGATGTCCAGACAGGATCGCAGCGCGCGCGCCGGCTCGGATCGGGCGAGCCTTTACGACGATATCACAAACAAGATCATCGACGAACTGGAGGCCGGCCGCTTCCCCTGGGTTCAGCCCTGGGGCTCGGCCGCGGTCAAGGCGCCGCTTGCCATGCCGCAGAACGCCGCCACAGGCCGGCGCTATTCGGGGATCAATGTCCTCATTCTCTGGGGCGCCGTCATCGAGCATGGTTTCCCCGGCCAGAGCTGGCTCACCTTCCGCCAGGCGCTTTCCCTCGGCGGCAATGTCAGGAAGGGCGAGCGCGGCACAACCGTCGTCTATGTCGACCGTTTCACCCCCGAGGACGAAAAGCGCCGCGCCCGTGAGGCTGGCGGGGACGCTCAGGCGATTCCGTTCCTGAAGCGCTTCACGGTCTTCAACGCTGCTCAATGCGATGGCCTGCCCGAGGAAGTCGCCGCCGTCGCACCGCCGCCCGAACTGGGCCTGATTGAGCCGCGCGTCGAGGCCCTGATCCGGGCGACCGGCATCGATTTCCGCATCGGCGGAAACCGCGCGTTCTATGTCCCGACGCATGACTATGTCGTCGTTCCGCCGCCGCAGGCGTATTTCGAGCCGATCAACTGGCACCGTACGGCCCTGCACGAGCTCGGACATAATGCCGTGATCCGGATTATGCCGCATGGGTTCCGCTGGAAGCTGGATTTCCGGGCATCGGCCATGCGTCTGTTCGGCATAATCAGAGCCCTTCCAAGAACGCGAGGAGTTGATCGTCGGGCCGGAACCGGCCTGACGGGGTGGGCGGAGCCGCGACGCGAGCGAGCGCCTTCTCCTTCATCCGCATGTCGGCGTGGATGTAGATCTGGGTTGTCTCGACGTTCTCGTGACCAAGCCAGAGCGCGATCACCGCAGGATCGACGCCGTGGTGAAGCAAGTCCATCGCCGTGCTGTGGCGCAGCGTATGCGGCGTGACCCGCTTGGCGCCGATGCTCGGACACGCGCGCGATGCCGTGAGGCAGTGCTTGCGGACCAGATGTTCGAGTGCGTCGCGGCTCAGCCGTTCGCCCCGGATCGACGGGAACAGCGGTCTGCTCTCGTCCTTGTCGTTGCCGATCCACGCCGCCAGCAGCTTGGCAGTCTCGCGACGAAGCGGTGTGGCGCGCTCCTTCCGGCCCTTGCCCATGCAACGGATGTGTGCGCCACTTCCGAGCACGACATCCCCGCGCGTGAGGCCAACCAGTTCGGATGCCCGAAGGCCCGTCTGGACCGCGAGCAGCAGCAGCGCATGATCGCGCCGCCCTGCCCATGTCGTGCGGTCCGGCGCTGCCAGCAACGCCGCGATCTCGTCGGCGTCGAGGAACGTCACCGTGCGCTTCACA
This sequence comes from Sphingobium baderi, assembly GCF_001456115.1. Taxonomy (NCBI): domain Bacteria; kingdom Pseudomonadati; phylum Pseudomonadota; class Alphaproteobacteria; order Sphingomonadales; family Sphingobiaceae; genus Sphingobium; species Sphingobium wenxiniae. Next base: position 2,310,384 of record NZ_CP013264.1, read on the forward strand.
TAGCGTTTGTTGGGCATCGCGAGGATGCGCTGGCAGTGCAGCAGCCAGGTCGGATCGCTCATCGCCACGTAGCGGAAGAACGAGCGGATCGCGGCGAGCCGGGTGTTGCGGCTGCGCGCGCTGTTGCCACGCGCCGTCTCGGTATGGACGAGGAAGTCGGCGACCAGATCGGCGTCGATATCCTCGACCGTGAGCCTGACCGGCGGCTTGCCGTGGTGGGCGCTCGCATACCGGAGCAACAGCCGGAACGTGTCGCGATAGCCTGCGACCGTATGACGGCTCGCCTCCATCTGGACGCACAGCCGGTCGGTGAAGAAGCGCTGGATCAGCGCAGGCAAGGCAACCGCGCTCATTGGACTGCCTCCCGGCCATCGGCCGTTGCTCGCGCCATCGCCAGATCGAGCAGTTCCGGGACCGCTTCCAGATACCAGTATGTGTTGGAGGGATCGCTATGGCCCAGATAGGTCGTCAGCCGGATCATCTCGCGCGCCGGGTCTTTGCCTGTGCGATACCAACCGATCATCGTCTTCACCGCGAAGGTGTGGCGAAGGTCGTGGATGCGCGGCCCCCGGCCATGCTTGCAGTATGGCTGTGGAGTCCGAAGCCCGATCTGCTGGCAAGCCCGCGCGAAGTTGTAGCGGGCCGCGCAGTCAGTGAGCCTCGTCCCCTTGTCTGTGACGAACAGCGGCTTGGCCGGATGGCCGAGCAGCCGGTCGCGTTCGGCAAGATAGTCGATCAACGTCGCGACGACGCTCGGATCGAGCGGCAACAACCGCTCTTTGCCGAGCTTGCCTTGCCGGACGCGCAGCACGCCATGATCGGTATCGAGGTCATCACGATCAAGCCCGAGCGCCTCGTTGATCCTCAGGCCCGTGACCGCGATCAGCCCGAACAACGTCGAGCAGGTCAGCCCGCGCAGGCCGTAGATCGATGGCAGCGTCTCGGCCGCTGCGATGATCGACCCGATCTCGGCATCGGTGTAGATATGCGGGCGCGACCGCTGGAAGCCTCCCGGCAAGAGGCCGCGCGGCGGCGGTTCGTGCCCCGGATCGAAGCTGCTCAGCCACTGCGCGAACAGCCGCACGATGCTGAGCCTCGCCGCTCGCGTCGATGGGCAGGCTTCGGCCAGCGTGGCGTGCCAGCGCAGGAACAGCGCCGTATCGATATGGGCGGCGCCCTCGTGGTCGGCGAACCGGGTGAAGCGACGCAAGATGCGCTCGCTGGTGCCAAGGTCGTAGCCGAGGCTGCGGCGAACGCTCAGATAGCGGTCGAGCTGGGAGGCGAGGCTCATTGCGCGCCTCCCGCCACCGGCCAGGGCAGCGCGACCGATCGCAGTCCGTCGATGTCGAGCCGGGCATATATCATTGTCGATGATCGGGAGCGGTGCCGCAGCACGTCGCCCACCTCGTCGAGCGACGCGCCCGTATTCACGAGCTGGGTGGCAAGGCTATGACGCAGAAGGTGCGATCCCACATAGGGCGTCGCCGGCTTCTGGCCGGTCGCCTTGAGGGCATCCTTGAGGATGGCGTTGACGATCTGCCCATCCTTGAACGGGCGATGAGGCGCGCGATGGGTGACGAACATCGTGCGGCAAGCCGCCGGTCCTCGCTCCTCGCGAAGATAGCGGCTCAGCGCGTCGCCGACCTCCACGGTGATCGGCACGCGGTCGTGCAGTTGGCCCTTGCCACGCACCGTAAGCTCGCCCGAGCGCCAGTCGATATCATCGAGCTGGATCGCGATGACCTCGGCCGCGCGCAGGCCAAGCCGGGCCATGAGCAGCAGCATCGCATAGTCCCGCGCGCCATGTCGGGGATTGTCGCGCACGCAAGCCAGCACCGCCTCGACGCCTTCCGGCGACAGGTGGCGCGGCAGTCGCGCTCCCCAGACCTTCGCCGTCTTCGGCACGCTCAGCGCCAGATTGGTCGCCGTGGCCCCGCAGCCGAACAGATATTGAAGGAAGATACGGACATGGGTGGCGACCGTCTTGTCGCGACGGGCGCTGGTCAGCACATGCTCCATGAAGCCGATCACGTCAGCGGGACGCAGGCTGCCCGGATCGATGATCGTCTCGCCGAAGCGATAGTCGAGGAAGCGGCGCGCGAAGCCTATCGTATGGGGGATGCTCCGCGGACTGAGGCCGCGCTGTTTGACGAGATAGGTCTCGAAGTCCGCCAGCAGTGTCGCGCGCGCCTGCTGCACCTCGGTCAACGGCACCGGCTGCGTCACGCCGATATCGAGCAGATGCTGCGCGAAGCGACGGGCCAACTTATACGGCCATGCCGTGCCCGCATGCTTGCGCGGCACCTGGCGGCCCACCTGCTCGGCCATATCGAGCGTCAACGCCGAAGGACTGATACCCTCAGCATCCATCACGCGGCCCACTTTCCGCAGGATCAATCGATAGGCATTGATCGTGGCGGGCGTGTAGTTCTCCGCCGCAAAACTCTCGGCGAACGAGTCCAGATAAGGCTCGATGCTGGTCTGCAAATATTCAGGCATGATCGTCGTGCTCCATGTTGTTGGAGCGACGAAGATTATGCCGAATGGGATTGGCGCGATCATACTGCCAACCGCGCGCTGCCGACCAGATGCGGCATAATCCGGATCACGGCATTATGACCCTTATGCCGATATCGGCATAAGACCCACGCGACGGGCCATCCCTCGCGCCTCGGCCGTGATTTTTCCGGCTCCTTCGGCACCAAGAAATACGCCTTCGAGGAGCTGATCGCCGAGATCAACGCGGCCTTCTGCTGTGCCTCGTTCGGTATCGCTCCAACCGTCCGCCATGCCGACTATATCGGCTCCTGGCTGGACGTCCTGCGCGAGGACAATCGCGCCATCGTCCGAGCCGCCTCCCAGGCCAGCAAGGCGGCCGACTGGCTTCTCAGCTTCCTGCCGGATTCCGGCGGCATCGACCAGAACGACGATGAGAGGGAGGCGGCGTGATGAACGCGCTCGCCTTTCCGGGCTTCGTTCCCGCCCCCGCGTAGTTGGCTGACATCCGCCTGCGCGTCCTCAGTCTCGCCGCCGGTATCAAGTCCACCACGCTGGCCCTGATGGCGGCGCAAGGCGAAGTCGGCCCAATATCGTGCCCTTTCCCGTCTACATCGTCTCAGCCGGGATCTCCTCCAATCTGCAGAGGCGCAAAGCCGCTTCTGCGGCTTTCCGGGCTTTCGGGTTTCTGGGCGCCCTGAACATCGCCGTTCCGTTCTCGCCCCTGGCTAGACGATAGGCCTGACCAGCAGAGTGAGAGGGAGGTGGGGATTTTCGTGACGGGTTCGGGTCGAGAGAGAGGCTCTCGGCGCCCGTCGCGGAGACTACCACGATGGCTACTGCCGCCCAGAAAATCATCCTGTCGCCTTCCCGCGACATCCCCTTCAACAAGCTCGTGCTCAGCCAATCCAACGTCCGACGTGTCAAGGCCGGCGTCTCGGTCGAGGAACTGGCCGAGGACATCGCCCGCCGAGGCACGCTCCTCCAGAGCCTCAATGTCCGCCCGGTCCTCGACGCCAGGGGCGATGAGACCGACATGTATGAAGTTCCCGCCGGCGGTCGCCGCTATCAGGCGCTCGCCATCCTCGTGAAGCAGAAGCGTCTCGCCAGGACCGCGCCTGTGCCCTGCGTCGTGCGTGATCCCTCGACGTCGATTCTCGCCGAGGACGACAGCCTCGCCGAAAACACCCAGCGCGTGCCGCTGCATCCTCTCGATCAGTTCCGGGCCTTCTACGACATGCGCCGCAAGGGCATGAGCGAGGAGGAGATCGCTGCCGCCTTCTTCACGACCGCGCAGGTTGTGAAGCAGCGCCTGCGTCTGGCCTCTGTCTCGCCCACGCTCCTCGGCATCTATGCCGAGGACGGCATGAAGCTCGAAGAGCTGATGGCCTTCACCGTCAATCCCGACCATGCCCGCCAGGAGCAGGTCTGGGAGACGGTCCAGACCTCCCACAATCGCCAACCCTGGTATATTCGCCAGTTGCTCACTGAAACCACGGTGCCGGCCACCGACAAGCGCGCCCTGTTCATCGGCATCGAAACCTATGAGCAGGCGGGCGGCAGCGTGCTGCGCGATCTCTTCCAGACCGATAGAGGCGGCTGGCTTCAGGACCCCGCGCTTCTCGACCGCCTGGTCGCGGAGAAGCTCAAGACCCTCGCCGAGGAAATCGCCGCCGAGGGCTGGAAGTGGATCACCGTCGATACCGATCTGCCCTATGGCTACGATCAGGGGCTGCGGGCGCTCGACTTCACCCTCGTCGATCTGAACGATGACGAGCGCGCGGCCCGAGAAGCCCTGCGTGAGGAATACGAACGGATCGAGGCTGAATACTCGGAAGCCGATGAGCTGCCGGACGAGATCGACCAGCGTCTCGGCGAGATCGAGACGGCGCTCGAAGCCTTCGAGAAGCGCCCGGTCATCTACGATCCGGCCGACATCGCGCGTGGCGGCGTCTTCATCAGCGTCGACCGCAATGGCGAGCCCGTCGTCGATCGCGGCTATGTGCGCCCGGAGGACGAGACGCCGGTCGGCGTCGAGGACCCCGACGGCGAGGCCGAAGCCACCGGTACCGAAGTCGCGGCATCCGGCACCGTTCAGCGCGCCGTCATCACCATCGGCGGCCAGTCGGCCGAACCGGAGGATGACGACGAGGAAGACGTCATCAAGCCGCTGCCCGAACGGCTCGTTACCGAGCTGACTGCGCACCGCACCCTGGCGCTCCGCGATGCCGTGGGCGCCAATCCCCAGGTCGCGTTTACCGCCTTGCTGCACAAGCTCGTGCGCGACACCTTCCAGCGGACGGCCACCTCCGGCGCCAGCCTGCAGGCGTCCGTCAATCACGTCTTCTTCCGCGAACAGGGCAAGGATCTCGCCGAGACGGCCTATGCCAAGTCCGTCATCCAGCGGCATGAGGACTGGAAGGCTGACCTACCAGCCGATGAGGATGCGCTGTGGGACTGGCTCGCCGTGCTCGACGACGCCAGCCGCATGGCGCTGCTCGCGCATTGCGTCAGCTATGGGATCAACGCCCTCTATGAACGGCCGAATCCCTACAGCGGCAGCGGCGTGTCGCAGTCGGGCCTCGACCGGCGTATGGCAGAGGCCGATCGACTGGCCCGCGCCACCGGCCTCGACATGGTGGACGTCGGCTTCCGACCCACGGTCGAGAACTATCTCGGCCGCGTCACCAAGCCCCGCATTCTTGCGGCCGTCCGCGAAGGCGCGGGCGAACGCGCGGCCCAGCTCATCGACCACTTGAAGAAGGGCGACATGGCCAAGGAGGCCGAACGCCTGCTGGCCGACAGTGGCTGGCTACCGGAGCCGCTGCGCCTGATCGACCATGACGAGCCGACCACATCCGATACCTCGGAAGGCGAGGCCGAGACTGCGCTCCCAGCCTTCCTTGCCTGTGAGGACGAGGACGAGGAAACCGCCGAAGACCCGGAAGCCGAGGCGCCAGCGATGATCGCCGCGGAATGACGCCAAACCCCGGCGGGCGGTCGAAGCCGCCCCGCCGTCTTCATTTTCAGCTTCAAGGCCCGGCGATCCGTCGTCGGGCCTTTTTTCATTTTCAGGGAACTCCCACCTCCGACATTTATCTACCAGCCGGCCGTCAAATGGCGGTAGCCGGTTCCCCTCTCAGTGGGATTTCCGCTCATAGACGTGATTGAGGTTATCGGCTTGGTGCTGGAGGCTCCTCGCCACCGTTGCAGCCGCGGCCCGGTTCGGAAACGCCCCTGTTGTCATCCCGTTCAGGCTTACGCACCACCCATCGGGCTTCTCAATGACCGTATAACGCCGTCGCTCTCCACCGACATTGGCGGACTTACCCGTCACATAGCCACTCATCATGAGCGTCGATCGCTTCGTTGATTCGGTGTGTCGGACTTCGTCCAAACCCCGAAGGCCGCCCCGATAACCGCCATCGCCATACGCCAGGATGATCGGCTGCTCTCGTTCGTCTTCATCGTTGCCCGCAAAAGTGCATTTCTGCTCATGGTTTCACCTCAACAAGAGGCCGCATCAAAGCTTCGAGCGCGTATGAATTCCATCCTGACGCAACCGGCCGCTCATAGTATTCTCATCAATTCGACCGGTGGACCTCGGCGCCATGCAACGCCATAGCGGGCCAAGCTCGTGCCCGGACAGCTCAGACCCTCAAACATCTTCGCTTCACCATTAGGCGGGAAGTGCGGGGCAATGGCATCCCTCTAGATTGATGATCCGGCTGCTGTCTGATGCCGGACACCATCCCGCTTCCATTCGCAAACCTTGGTCCGATCCGTCTCCTTGTCAATCAACCCGCAAGGGGTCGGCTTACGCGCGCGTGCCGCCTTCGGGGATTCGGAAAAGGTCCGAACGCCCGAGGGTGATTGCAGAGCCGGTCAGACACTTCGGGCGCCTGTCGCGCGGGGGATGGTCCCCCGCCTCCCAAGACAGGAGCCGGAACCATGTCCTATGCAAATGCCACCGCCTTCGCCGCAAGCCTAGCCACCACGCTGATGGTTTCGATCATCGTCTTCCAGGCCGGGGACGGCACTCACGGCGCCATGCCCGCCGACGAATTCGATGGCGACGAAGAAATGGTCAGGCTGGAACTTGATCCATTCGGCTGAGGCGCGACAGCGCCTCACCCCGACGGCTCGGAGCGCAAGATCGCGTCCGGGCCTTCAGCGCTGCGCTACCGCTCATCGCCGGCAGCGGCGCCGGCTCATGCCCCGACAAGGGAGAGTGAGAGTGCGGACGGGTTTTCCGTGACGGGTTGGTTGCCGGAGAGAGAGCTCCCGGCGCCCGTCCTGGAGCATCCTGCGATGGCCCTTGCACCTCAAACCACCTTCGCCCCGGTCGGCGACATCCTCGCGCATCAGATCCTGCCCCGGCTGCGCCTTGCCGCGAAGCTGCCGCTGCGCATCACCTGCATCGGCACGGCCCGCTATGTCGGTACCGACGAGGCCGACAGCTTCGACCGCAGCGTCTTTCTCGGCGACCGCCCGTCGCTGGAGAACGCCACCAGCTTCGCGGCCGTTTCGGTCAGGCGCGGCGGCATTGGCGTGAGACAAGATAAGACGCTGCGCTTTCATCCACGCTTCGCCGTCATCCAGGATAACGATCAGAATCTGGTTCTGGCCGGCGAAATCCGCGCCGGGATCATTCTCTGGCAACAGCCCGTCGCCAGCGACGGCGAGGCCCGCCGGATCGTGACCGAAGCCAGCCGCCTGCGCGGACTGGCTTTCGCCGCCTCCGGCCGGGGCGAGCAGCGTGCTGCCCGCAATCATCGCCACCAAGCAGGCCTGCTCGAAGCACGCCTGGTCGACCCCTTCTGGCGCGAGGCCGCCGCCGATCTGCTCCGGCTGCCACAGGCCGCCTGATCCCATCCCCCGATTTCCACCCATCCGACCCGGCGCTTCGCTTCGCCGGGTTCTCACCTATGGAGTTTTCCCATGCCGAAATTCGTCGTCAGCAAAGGCCACGACGCCTTCGTCTATTACGAAACCGTCCTAGAGGCCGACACGCCCGAAGAGGCGCGAAGTCTCGTCCGGAGCGTTCATTACGAAGGCGCATGGCTCCCCACCGGCTATGTGCAGGAGTTCGACGATTACGAGATCGACGAGCATAGCGGCGTTCGCCTCCTCGAAGACGGTGAAGCCGTAGAGGCCTTCCTGAACATCGGCGTCACCGCCCAGGAGCGCGACGCCTTGCTGGCGGGGCTGCGCCTCCTCCAGCTCGCCCTTGGGCGCGGCGATCTCGAACCTGCGCTCGAAAACATCGTCACCAATGACGGCGCGCATACCGGCCTCGATCCGACTCGTATCGACGCTCTGTGCGAACGCATCAACGTCTAGGTGGTGGCGATGTATGCGACCTACCTGCGCCTCGACATCCTGGTCTGGGACAGCCAGCGCGCCGTAATCCGCGCCGCGCGCTGCAAGCTGGCTTTATCGGCCCGGCGCGATCCCGCACTGCGGGGCGCGCGAAAGCGGTTCTATCGCGACATGCTGCGCCACCATGCCGATGCCCAGCGGCTTGTGGCGCAGTTCCGCCTCTGACGCTTCCGCACCGCGTCCATCCCTTGAACCTCGCCCGGCCATCGCGCCGGGCTTTCTCGTTTCAGGAGCCTGACATGGCCAACTACTTTACCCATTTCTCGTGCCTGCTTGACGTCGGCACGCCCGATAATGCCGCCCGAGCGCTTGACCTCTACAACAAGCTTTCGGAGGAAGGCGCTTCCGACGAACCGCCGTCCGAGGGGTTTCTCCTATCGATCCAGCCGGAGCACGGGGGTGCCCGGCTTTGGATGCGCGATGACCAGACAGGCGATCCCGAGCGTCTGCTCCGGTTCGTGAAGATCTGCGCGACCGAGTTCCGCCTCAGTGGTCTCTGGGGCTTCCAATACGCCAACACCTGCTCGCGGCCACGCCTCGACGGTTTCGGCGGCGGCGCTCATGTCCTCGACCTCGCCACCGGCGAGACGGTGGCATGGACCTACACCGATGGCTGGCTCGCCCAGGTTCTCGATGGAGGCGGCTCAGATGAGTAAGGTCATCGAAACCACGGTCTATCAGCTCGACGAGCTTGCTGACGCCGCCAAGGAGAAGGCCCGCGATTGGTATCGCGAAGGCGGCTTCGACTACGACTGGTATGATGCCGTTTACGAGGATTTCCAACAGATCGCGGAAATCCTCGGCCTTCGGCTGAAAACCCGCAGCATGCGGCTCAACGGCGTCGGCTCCCGGCAGAAGCCCTGCATCTGGTTTCGGGGGTTCTGGAGCCAGGGCGACGGCGCCTGCTTCGAGACCTTCTATTCCTACCGGAAAAACGCCCCGCGCCGGATCAGGGAACACGCGCCGCAAGACGCCGAACTGCACCGCATCGCCGATGCACTTCAGGCGGTCCAGCGGCGTAATTTCTACCAGCTTCGCGCCGAGGCGAGCCATCGCGGTCACTACTACCACGAATACTGCATGACGATCTCGGTCGAGCGCGACAGTCCAACCTATCAGGATATGACGGCCGATGCGGAAGACGCCGTGGCCGAGGCGCTGCGCGACCTGGCCCGTTGGCTCTATCGGCAGCTCGAACGTGAACACGAATATCTCACCACGGACGAGGCCGTCGATGAGGTCATCGCCGCCAACGAATACACGTTCACGGCAACGGGCCGTCGCTTCGGCTGAACCAGGCAAGCGTCCTGCCATTCGGCAGGGCGCTTTTTGCATGCCAGCCACGGCCCACCTTTCGAGAGTCAGAGGAGGCCGGGACGGGTTTGAGCCTGTGCGGTCGAGAGAGAGCGCTGCGCGGGTCAATCCTGTCCTGCTCTCCCGAGGTCTCCTCCATGAACATGATTTCCGCATCTGCGGCGGCATCGGTCGCCGGGCCGCTTCCGCTTGTCCCCGACAGCCATGCCGCCACGTCCGTCTTTTCGGCGGCAGGTCTTCTTCTGCCTCACCTCGAGCGCGGCCAGCGCATCGACGCCGCCACGCTTCGCAGCGCGATGGAAACCGCCTTCGGCGCGTCCGATACCGCTGGCGCCTGGGACTGGAAAACCGCCTATGACGCCTGCGAGGCCGCGATCGTCCTGTTCCTGCGCAAGTACGGAAAGGCGCTTTTGCGTAAAGCCGGTTCGCCAGCCGATAGCCTGCCGCTGCTGACGCGGATCGCCGGGCTGCTGCCGACCCATACACGCCGCTCGGAGGAGGCGCAGACCTTCCAGCAATTCTCCACCCCGATCCCGCTGGGGCTGGCAGCGGCGACCGCGGCCGCCATCACGCCCGCCGACCGGGTTCTGGAACCCTCGGCCGGGACCGGACTGCTCGCCATCCTGGCCGAGATCGCTGGCGGCGCGCTCGTCCTCAACGAGCTGGCCGAGATGCGCGCCGGTCTTCTTACTTCCCTCTTTCCCGCCTTGTCCGTCGCGCGTTTCGACGCGGCGCAGATCGACGATCACCTCGATCCCGCCCTGGTCCCGTCCGTGGTGCTGATGAACCCGCCGTTCTCGGCGCTGGCGAATGTCCAGGGCCGCGTCGCCGATGCCGCCTTCCGCCACGTCGCTTCGGCGCTTGCGCGCCTTGCGCCCGGCGGGCGGCTGGTGACGATCACCGGCGCGAGCTTCGCCCCCGATAATCCTGCCTGGACCCCGGCCTTCGTCCGGCTGCAGGAGCGCGGTCGCGTGGTCTTCTCCGCCGCAGTCGATGGTTCTGTCTATGCCAAGCATGGCACGACGATCGATACCCGGATCACCGTCATCGACAAGCTGCCCGCCGACGATCCGGCAGTCTTCCCGACCTCTCCCGGCGCCGCACCGGATGCCGCCACACTGATGGTCTGGATCGGCGCGAGCCTGCCCGCGCGTCAGCCTGTCGATCCTTCAGTCGTTGTTCCGGTTGCCGCAGCGCCTACGCCTCGCACCGTGCGCGGCTATATCGCCGCCACGGCGAAAGCCGCCCGCCCGGCGCCGCAGACCGAACCGGAAGCCGCACCGCTCGACTATGAGATCGTCGATTGGCAGCCGGCCGAGGGCGGCCACATCACCGACGCCATCTATGAGGAATACGCGCTTCAGGTCATCCGTATTCCCGGCGCCCAGCCTCATCCAACCCAGCTCGTCCAGTCGGCGGCGATGGCGAGCGTCGCCCCGCCGAAGCCCAACTACCGGCCGCATCTGCCGAGGATCATTCTCGGTCTTCTGTCCGACGCGCAGCTTGAGACCGTCATCTATGCCGGCCAGGCCCATGCCGACCATCTCGCCGGGGCCTGGACCGTCGACGAGACCTGCGATGTGGTCAGCGCGGCGGCCGAGGACGCCAAGAACGCCGTCCGCTTCCGGCAAGGCTTCTTCGTCGGTGACGGCACCGGCGTCGGCAAGGGTCGGGAATCCGCCGCCATCATCCTCGACAACTGGATGCAGGGCCGCCGGAAGGCCGTCTGGATCTCCAAATCCGACAAATTGCTGGAAGACGCACAACGCGACTGGTCTGCGCTCGGCATGGAGCGCCTCCTGGTTACGCCGCTGTCGCGCTTCCCGCAGGGCAAGCCCGTGACGCTGCCCGAAGGCATCCTGTTCACGACCTATGCCACGCTACGCTCCGACGACCGCGGCGATAGGGTTTCCCGCGTCAAGCAGATCGTCGAATGGTTGGGCGAGGATTTCGATGGAGTGATCATCTTCGACGAGGCGCATTCGATGCAGAACGCCGCAGGCGGCAAGGGAGAACGGGGCGATGTCGCCGCCAGCCAGCAGGGCCGAGCCGGGCTTCGCCTCCAGCACGCCCTGCCGGATGCCCGCATCGTCTATGTCTCCGCGACCGGCGCCACTACGGTCCACAACCTCGCCTATGCCCAGCGCCTTGGCCTTTGGGGCGGCGAGGATTTCCCGTTCGCCACGCGGGCCGAATTCGTCGAGGCCATCGAGGGCGGCGGCGTCGCGGCGATGGAGGTTCTGGCCCGCGACATGCGCGCCCTCGGCCTCTACACCGCCCGGTCGCTGTCCTTCGCCGGCGTCGAATACGAGCTGGTCGAGCATGAGCTGACCCCGGAACAGACCCGCATCTACGATGCCTATGCCGGGGCCTTCGCCATCATTCACAACAATCTGGATGCGGCGATGGAAGCGGCCAATATCACCGGCAGCACCGGCACCCTGAATCGGCAGGCGAAATCCGCCGCGCGCTCGGCCTTCGAGTCGGCCAAGCAGCGGTTTTTCGGCCACCTCCTGACCAGCATGAAAACCCCGACGCTGCTCCGCTCCATCGCAGCCGATCTGGAGGCGGGCCATTCGGCCGTCATCCAGATCGTCTCGACCGGCGAGGCGCTTATGGAACGCCGGCTGGCCGAGCTGCCGACCGAGGAATGGAACGACGTCCGCGTGGACATCACCCCGAGGGAATATGTCCTGGACTACCTTGCCCATTCTTTCCCGGTGCAGCTCTACGAGCCGTTCACCGACTCGGAGGGCAATATGTCGTCGCGGCCCGTCATGCGCGACGGCCAGCCCGTCGAAAGCCGTGAAGCGGTCGCCCGCCGCGACGAACTGATCGCAAAGCTCGCCAGCCTGCCGCCGGTCCCCGGTGCGCTGGACCAGCTCATCCAGCATTTCGGCACCGATACCGTGGCTGAAGTGACGGGCCGGTCGCGGCGCATCATCCGCAAGGCTGGCAAGGGCGTCACTGTTGATCGCCTTGTCGTCGAAAACCGCGCAGCTTCGGCCAACCTGGCCGAAACCCAAGCGTTCATGGACGACGGCAAGCAGGTTCTGGTGTTCTCCGACGCCGGCGGCACAGGCCGCAGCTATCATGCCGAACTGTCGGCCCGGAACACGCGGTTGCGCGTCCATTACCTGCTCGAAGCCGGATGGAAGGCCGATACTGCGATCCAGGGGCTTGGCCGAACGCACCGGACCAACCAGAAGCAAGCGCCCCTGTTCCGGCCGATCACCACGAACGTCAAAGCCGAAAAGCGCTTCCTCTCGACCATCGCCCGCCGTCTCGACACCCTGGGCGCGATCACGCGCGGCCAGCGACAGACCGGCGGTCAGGGACTGTTCAGACCGGAAGACAACCTGGAGTCCCATTACGCACGCGACGCGCTGCGCCAGCTCTATCTCCTGCTGGTGCGCGGTAAGGTCGAGGGATGCTCGCTCGACCGCTTTGAGAGCGCCACCGGCTTGAAGCTGATGGACTCCAACGGCATCAAGGATGACCTCCCAGCCATCACGACCTTCCTGAACCGGCTGCTGGCCTTGACGATTGAGCTTCAGGGCGTGCTGTTCACCGCCTTCGAGCAACTTCTGACGGCGCGCATCGAGGGCGCCATCGCGTCGGGCACCTATGACGCCGGGCTGGAGACGCTGCGAGCGGAGAGCTTTGTCGTCACCGACCGCCAGACGATCTATACGCACCCGCGCACCGGCGCCCAGACCCGCCTGCTGACCATCACCGAGCGCAAGCGCAACCATCCGGTCACGCTGGCGGAGGCCATAGGCAACCTGGACGATCCGCGCGCGGTCCTGTTGGTCAACGAGCGGTCGGGCCGCGCCGCCGTGCAGGTTCCGACCACCAGCGTCATGCTGGACGATGGCGAGATCGAGCGCCGTGTCCGGCTGATCCGGCCGATGGAAGCGCACAACATCCCGGTCAAGACCATGCCCGAGACCCATTGGGTCGAAGCCGACCGGGACGCCTTCGCCTCTGCCTGGAATGCCGAGATTGCCGAGGTGCCGGAGTTTTCCGACAGCACCCTGCATATGGTGACAGGTCTCCTGTTGCCTATCTGGAAGCGGTTGCCGAACGAATCCACCCGCGTCTATCGGCTCCAGACCGATGCTGGCGAGCGGATCATCGGCCGCCGCGTTTCGCCTGCCTGGGTCGCCCACGCGACCGCGACCGGCGTCGCGTCGATCACGCCGGAGGATGCCTTCACCGCCCTTATGGACGGAAAGACGATCCTCGATCTCGCCGAGGGCCTTCAGCTTCGCCGGGTCCGCGTCATGGGCGCGCTGCGCATCGAACTCACCGGCTTCACCGACACGATGCGCCAGCGCCTCACGGCCTATGGCCTCTATCACGAGATCATCTCGTGGAAGCTGCGCTTCTTCGTGCCGGTGGATGCTCAGGGGCCGGTAATCATCGGCAAGCTCTTCGACCGCTGGCCGGTCGAACGCATCGGCGAACGGGAGGCCGCATAAATGGCTTCGCGTCACGCCTCAGAACTGGCGCATCGCCTCGGCCGCGAGGCCGAGGCGGTCTGCCGCGAATACCTGTCCTCCGGTCGGAGGGCAGGCAATTACTGGCAGGTCGGGGACGCGCAGAACAGCCCCGGCCGCTCCCTCTATGTCCGGCTCAGGGACACCCCCAAAGGTCCGGCCGGGAAATGGACCGACGCCGCCACCGGCGACCATGGCGATCTGCTCGACATCATCCGCGAGGCGCTTGGCCTCGTCGATTTCAAGGATGTGGCCGAGGAAGCGCGCCGTTTCCTCAGTCTCCCGCATCCCTCGCCGGAACAGACAGGGACACCGACCGGCAGGACATCGAGCATTGCCGTCGGTTCGCCCGAAGCGTCGCGGCGGCTGTTCGCCATGTCGCAGCCGATCCCCGGCACGCTCGCGGCGACCTACCTCAGCGGGCGGGCAATCACGTCGCTCATCGGCGGCACCGCACTGCGCTACCATCCCCGGTGCTATTACCGGCCCGACGAGCCTTCGCCCACGGAGATCTGGCCGGCGATGATCGCGTCCGTCACCGACCTTGACGGGCGACAGACCGGCGCGCACCGCACCTGGCTCGCCCCGGACGGCTCGGGCAAGGCGCCTGTCGAAACGCCGAGGCGGGCGATGGGCGACCTTCTCGGACACGGCGTCCGCTTTGGCGTTGCCGGCGATGTGCTGGTCGCCGGAGAGGGCATCGAGACCGTGCTGTCGCCCCGTCAGGTTCTGCCGCACATGCCGATGCTGGCGGCGCTCTCGGCCGCACACCTCGCCGCCATCCTGTTCCCGGCGACGCTACGCAGGCTCTATGTCCTTCGCGATCGTGATCCGGCTGGGGACGGCGCGAGAGACAGCCTGATCGCCCGAGCTGCGAGCGTCGGGATCGAAGCGGTTGCGATGTCGCCAGCGCGCGAGGACTTCAACGAGGATCTGCGCTGGCGCGGCGTCGATGCCCTCCGGGCGGCCCTGAAGGATCAGCTTCATCCCGTGGACGTCAGCCGGTTCATGGAGGGGTGAGAGGATCGGCGGGGGATGGGGCAAAGCACTGAAAGGCTCCGCCTGCCGTCTCCAGTCATCATCGGGAACACCCTTCCCGCGTCGGAGAGGGCGCCCACGGCCTTCTGAGGGGGCGATCGGCTCACAAACGGGCCAGCCGGGCAATGGCGCTGCGCTTTCGGCTATTTTCCGCCGGCGGGGCAAGCCCCGCCTTTGCATCGCGAAGCAAAATAGCCGGCTTGGCCATCAAGGCCCTCGCGGGAGCACGAGGGCTGCCAGGCCGTCCCGCCCGTGAGCTTCGACGCCTGCGAAGGCCGCGATGGGCGCGGTCTCCAGACGAAGGATGCTCCCGATGATGAACGAAGACGATGACGCAGGCTTCGAGCCGTTCCACACCTCATCCCCCACCGATCACGTCCTCACCGAACTCCAGCTCTATGGCTACCGCGCTTTCCAGGACGAACCCGATCCGCGTCCGCTACCGGAGGGCAACGCCGTCGCCGCAGCCGTCGCAGACATCTTCGACGCCCTCGTCTCGACGCTCGGCGACACCCGCCTCGAACCCGATCTCGACGATCTCCTCTGGTCGACGGTCAATCTCTTCCATCGCGCCGCCGACCGGGTCGAACGCGAACTCGACGACAACGAGCAGGGGCAGCGCCGCCTTCAGCGGGAACAGGATGGCAGCGAGGTCAAGAGCGTCGAACTCGAACGCCTCACGGCGGAGGGACAGACCCTGGTCGAACGGCGCAACAGCATGGAACTCTTCCGCGACCTCTCGGCGGACGCCTTCGAGCACCACACCGGCACGCCCTGGCGGCCGCGCAGCGGTTCGATGGTCAACCATCGCAACCTCACCTCGGCAATGATCGACAGCCGCGATTTCCTCGCCGCTAAGCGCCGGACCGAGACCGAGGTGCTGCTGCCCGCCGGTCCCAGAGTCGCCGTCACGGGCGGTGCGGACTTCAACGATCACAACCTGATCTGGACGAAGCTCGATCAGGTTCATGCCAAGCACACGGACATGGTGCTCCTGCACGGCGGCTCGCCGAAGGGCGCCGAACTGATCGCCTCCCGCTGGGCTGACAGTCGCAAGGTGCCGCAGGTCGCCTTCAAGCCCGACTGGACGAAGCACGCCAAGGCCGCGCCCTTCAAGCGCAACGACGCCATGCTCGATGTCCTGCCGGTCGGCGTCCTGGTCTTCCCCGGCACCGGGATTCAGGAGAACCTTGCGGATAAGGCGCGCAAGCTCGGCATTCCAGTCATGAAGTTCGACGGCGGCGCGTAAAGCGCCGCCGCTCGGCGGCCTGCCAGCCGCCTCTACTTGACTGAACACGAGGTTGATGGCTTTCTTGAAGAATATTTGCAGCAACGGCGAACTGGCATAGTCGCAGGCGGAGCGTATTATCCGGCAGCCTGTGGTGATCCTCAATCGTTCATGCGGAGGCTGCCGTGACCCTCATCCTGCTTGCCATCTCCCTGACGATCGCGCTTTGCGTCATCGCCTACAACTTTGCCATCTACGCCTTGCCGTTCATGGTCGGGCTGACGGCCTTTCAATATGTCTATGGAATGGAGGCCGGCTTCCTGCTGTCGGCGCTCGCCGCCCTCGGCGCGGCGCTGCTATCCGTGGCGCTGGTCATCGCCGTCGTAGGCTTTGCCAAGAACCCGGCCTTGGGGCTTATCGCCCTCGCCGTATTCGCGGTGCCGGCGATGATCGCCGGTTATGCGCTCGTGCATGGCGTCACGAAGAATTTCGTCGACTCGACGATTATGCTGAACCTGCTCGGCGGCGCCGGCGGTCTCTTCATCGGCATAGCGGCGATGCTCAATCTCAATGCGCTCGGTACAGGCGTCCTGTCTCGCTGATGCGATCGCGAATCGCCGCTCGTCACAAAAAAATCTGCGCCGGTTTGCACTGTTGGGCTTCCGGCATCCTGCTCTGAGGAATGGCGCCACCGGCGCTGTAAGGGCCAGGGTCTTCGCTCCGATTGGCCCCGCTGTGGAAGTCGGTCATCGGCTGATACCCTCCCAGCCTTAGCAAGGTCGCCACTCTCTGCTTCGTTCCCCTCCGTGTCGTGGCGTCCGCGAACACCTTCATGCTCTCCAGCCCTGCAATTCACTAGATCGCACCTTCGGCCGACGGGGTGGAACAACGCCATACATCCTCGAGCCCAATAGCCGTTTCGTCCTGGTCCCGGCTCGCCTTCCGACTGGCGGCGTGCTGCGGCTCGTGACGGCGATCCCGGCGGCGCGCACCCCGCTCTGATGCGGGTTTCATATCGGGGCCTGTAGTGCCCTCGTTGCCGGGAAGGACGAACGGTTCTGCTGTGCGTCCCCGGTGTGAGCTTTCCGAGGCGCCAATCCCTCCGACTGACTGATCCCCTAAGTCCGTTCGGTTTCCGACCGCAACCCCCGCGGCTCCGGACCGTGTTGCCGCGCAAGCGCGGCTGCCCGCTCCACTCCGGGCCTTAAGGGCGAGGTGCCGCCAAGGCGGCACTTGCTGGCGTCTCCCGACGGCCTTGGCCGGGTCTCGTCGGAGGGATGGTCCCTTCGAGAAGCAACGGAGACTTACAATGCAGAACATCGTCATTCTTGCCGGCAACATCGGCCAGGACCCCGAAACCCGCAACACCCAGAGCGGCACCTCGATCACCCACTTCACGCTGGCCACCTCGCGCCCCCGCTACTCGGAAGGCAAGGTTGTCCGAGACAAGGACGGCTATCGCGTCCAGGACACCGAATGGCACCGGATCACCGCCTTCAACGGCCTCGGTAAGACGATCCAGCAGCATTGCGAGAAGGGCATGAAGGTTCTGGTTCGCGGCCGCATCCACTACACCAAGTGGACCGATCAGCAGGGCGTTGAGCGCTACGGCTGCGAGATCATCGCCGAGACGGTGGACTTCCTCAGCCGGGCAAAGCAGACCCAGAACGAAGACGGCAAGTTCATCGACGACGATGACATCCCGTTCTGAGCGGGATACCGGGAGCCCGGCGGCGCAAGCCGCCGGGATTTCCTAATTGTCTGGCGTTCCTGGCATGGGTCGTCGTCTCCCGGCAGCACGATAAGCCTCGAACAATCTCTCCTGCTCGCCTTGGCTTGGAGAGAACCCAGCACTGCCCGAATCGCCCCCGCCGCTGACCAGACGTCAAATCTCTAGGAACACCGATTCTGGGTCGCTTTCCACTCCAACTCCGTCTATAATAGCCGTAGTTCTGGCGTGACGTTGACGCACGGTGGGAGGTGATCATGCATGATCACTTCCCGACAAACACGGGCCGCGCGCGCATTACTGGGTTGGACACAGGAGATGCTCGCTGACAAGGCCAAGGTTTCGCTGACGGCGCTCAAGCGCATGGAGTCGGCCGCTGAACTGCGTGTGTATGAAAGCACCAGCGACCAGGTCCGCAGAGCGCTTGAGGCCGAAGGAATCGCCTTCATCAGATCGGGCCGCAACGAAGGGGTTATGCTTGTCGATGTGCACGAAGCAGCCGAACGCAGCAGAGTCCGGTAATTCCCACCCTTCTACCGCCTCCCGCTTGTCATCGTCGCGCTGTAATGGTGCTTAAGAATAGCAACCGCCATCCCAGAGTGTCACGTGCCGACTAATGACCACAATTGATTTCCTCGACGAAGCCCCTTCCATGCTGTCGCTCACCGAATATGACCGACAGCACATCAAACTCTATGCTCGTCTGCTGGACGCAGAGGCAGATGGAGCAGACTGGCGGGAAGCGGCCGAGGTTCTTTTCGGCATCTGTCCAAGGACTGAGCCGGACCGCGCTCGCCGCGTCCACGACAGCCATCTGGCTCGCGCACACTGGATGACCGAGCATGGCTACCGGCAGCTCAGGCGCGGCCGGCCTCATTAGATCCCGTGTTGTCTCAAGTGCAACGCCTGTTGCGCCTTGCAACCTTCCCAAGAAATAGAATCCCCGGAATCAATTCGCTCTGTACGCGTATTCGCTGAACGGGGAGGATTAAATGACGCCCGATACAAGAGAATGGCGATCATCAACTACATACGACTATCTCGATCGGGCAGATGTGAATGCACTGGCGTGGGAGTGCCTTCGGCGCAATCTCGATTACCAGCGCGACTACGCAAACTCCATCCGCACGGCCTCCGAACTCGGGCCTGAGACCGAAGCGATCGGCGGTCGCTGGGGTCTCCGATTTCCCCGCCAGGCCCAGCCTGAATGCACTCGAACAACCGGTTTTCTGGACGCCGGAAGCTGACACCAGCGTAGTCCATATCGGACCCGCCCCGGAAATTGAGCAGGTCAGCCCTCGCATTTTCGAGGATATTCGCTCGGAAATCAGCCGCAGTTCAGAGGAAGGACTGCATATATCGGTTCTCACCGGAAGCGGTCGCCTGCACCTTGTCGCGAGAGCGGGTCTCGAGCCGACGCAGTCCATCGCCGCCATCATTCCGCTCGACGCCCACAGCCTGGATCGTGTCCAGTCACTGATCAGACTCTGGCGAAGCCTTCACGGCCTGCCTGTGTCACAGGACAGCCGGATGACGGCGCAGCAGCGCCGTCGTCTCAAAAACATGCTCCGCGCCGCTGACGGCCGTTTGCACAATGCCGACTATCGCGAGATCGCCGAAGCGATTTTCGGCGTTGAACGCGTTGCCAGCGACCCATGGAAAACGTCCGCGCTCCGGGACGCTGTCCTCGATCTGGTCAAGGACGGCTTCGCGATGATCGACGGCGGTTACCGCAAGCTTCTTCGTCACCGCCGTCGTTCGTAACCTGCGCTACTAGGGCAAGGTGTGCGAATTAGGCCCCCCCAAGTTCGCACTCCCCCTTCGCTATTCTTCTTCGCCACCGTGGCCTTCGTTCGCCGCTGATCGCCAGCGGCTCCAACGAAAGCCACGGAGGCCACCATGAACGCCAATCTCGCGACCCTGCCGCCGCGCTTCCTCCGCACCAAGGAAGCCGCAGAATTCCTCAGTCTCTCGGCCCGTACTCTCGAAAAGCACCGGACCTACGGCACCGGGCCGGCCTATCGCAAGCTTGGCGGGCGCGTCGTCTATTCCGTCAATGAGCTTGAGGCATGGGCTGAACGCGGCGCCGTGACGTCCACCTCCGATCCGCGGGGCAGCGTGCTGCCCGCGAAACGCCATGAGCCCGCACCGGCATCCCATGCCGGCCGTCACGCCCGCTGATCCGCGCGGTCTTTTCAATGACGACGCGGCATCGCCCATCTCCGGAGCGCGGACAACTCGATCTGTTCCACGCGCTCCCTGGCGATTTCGCGCCCCGCGACGCGCAGGACCTCATGGCCTATCCGTTCTTCTCCCTCTCCAAGTCACACCGCACCGCGCCGATCGATTTCGTCGCCGGCGACGTGAGCATCCGCGTCGAGGCGGTTCCCGATCATGGCATGGCCACAATCTGGGATGCCGACATCCTCATCTGGGCGGCGAGCCAGATCGTCGAAGCGCGCGACAAAGGTCTTCGCACTTCGCGCCTGATGGCCGCCACCCCCTACGAGATCCTCAATTTCATCGGCCGCGGCGTATCGATGCGCGATTATCAGCGCCTCAAGGCTGCCCTCGACCGGCTGCAGTCGACCACGGTCGCAACCTCGATACGGCAAGCGGCCGAAGGCCGCCGCCACCGTTTCTCCTGGATCAATGAATGGCAGGAGCGCACCGATCGCCATGGGCGTCCCGCCGGCATCGAGCTGATCGTGCCGGACTGGTTCTACCGCGCCGTTCTCGACGATGCGCTCGTCCTGACCATCGACCGGGACTATTTCGGTCTCACTGGAGGCCTCGACCGCTGGCTCTACCGCATTGTGCGCAAGCATGGCGGCAAACAACGCAATGGCTGGCGCTTCGACTTCCGCCACCTGCATCAGAAATCCGGCAGTCTTTCGCCATTCAAGCGCTTCGCGTTCGAGCTGCGCGACATCATTCGCCGCCAGCCATTGCCCGGCTACTCGCTGTTCCTTGAGGTCGAAGTCGGCGGCCGGTTGCTGCTTGCTTTTGAACCATCGGCGGCCTGTGGACAACCTGTGGACGGCCTCGTGCTATCAGGAACCCGACCTATCGTGCTATCGGGAACCGGAGGCTCGTGCTATCGGGAACCGAAACAGGGTGTAAGCTCTGGAAACAAAAAGCGAAATCGCGCCCTTAACTTAGAGTCTAACCAAGAATCTAACTTCTTAGAGCGCGCGCGCGATGTGGAAAACATCGCCGGAAGGCGGCCGAACCAGGCCAAAAAGCCATCACTTCAAGCGCATGTAACCGATCAGGCTCTTCGTAGCTCCGCCTGTACGGACCGCTCTTCCGGCCACGCGCATCGCACCTTCGGCGACGAGCCTGGAGGCGCGAAATGATCGTCGCGCTTCTCAATCAGAAAGGCGGCGTCGGCAAAACGACGCTCGCGCTGCATCTTTCCGGTCAATGGGCGCGTGAAGGCAAGCGCATCACCCTGATCGATGCCGACCCACAGGGATCGGCGCTCGACTGGTCGCAGCAACGCACCCGCGAGGGCCTGCCTCGCCTGTTCGGCGTCATCGGCTTGGCGCGCGACACACTTCATCGCGAAGCGCCCGAGCTCGCGCGTGACGCCGATCACATCGTCATCGACGGACCACCGCGCGTTGCAGGTCTTATGCGTTCGGCGCTGCTCGCCGCCGATCTTGTCCTGATCCCTGTGCAGCCGTCACCGCTCGATGGCTGGGCCTCGGCCGAAATGCTGGCGCTGCTCGCAGAGGCCCGAATCTATCGGCCGCAACTCATGGCCCGCTTCGTACTCAACCGCTGCGCTGCACGCACCGTCATCGCCCGCGAGACCGCCGAGACATTGGCCGACCACGATCCGCCCCTGCTGTCGGCGACGATCGGCCAGCGTGTCGCCTTCGCCGACCTAGCACAGTCCGGGCGCCTCGTTTTTGAGGCCGACGACAATAGCGCGGCCGCGCGCGAGATCGCCGCCCTGACTGCGGAAGTCGGGAGGTTGGCGCCATGACCAAAGCCAGCGCCCGGCGCGGCTTCGTCGCCCGGCCTTCCAATCCAGACGACTGGATCAAGTCCGCTGAACCGGGGTCGCCCGGTCCAGCTTCCAGCACGGGCTTCACCGCAAGGCTGACCATCGACGTTACGCCGGAGGTGCGCGGTCGCATCAAGATCGCCGCCTTTCAACGCGGCGTCACCGTCGCCGACATGCTTCGCGAATTGCTCGCGCGCGAATTCCCCCAATCGCCAGGAGACCCGTCATGACCGGCATCGCGGCCCCCCGCATGCGCGGCGGCTCGATGCCGTCGTCTTTTCAAACCGACCGTCTCACCCACGTCGAGCTGACATGGGTGGAAAAGCAGATCGAATACTGGATCAGGTTCGGTCAAGACGTGCAGGAGACGATCCTTGATCGCCGCCGCCGCGTCCTCTCCTTCAGGCCCGGCACGACTTTCGCCTTCGTCCGGTGGGCGTCCAACGACTTCGGCACGATCATCTCGCGCATCGATATCGTGCGCGCCATCACGCCCGGCGAAGCCTATCAGACGCTGCCCTTTGTACGCCCCGGCGGCGACATCCTGCTCAAGATCGAAAGCTGGCCGAAGGTTGAACGCGTGCTGCAGCTCATCGACGCGATCGAGGCCCTTTCGCTCGATCCGGCCGAAGCCGCGCCAGACTATTGGCGGCATGTACACAACCGACTGAGCGCCGGCCAGGACGCACGCCGCTACTCGCGCGATCAGCACCAGGCGTGGCTTAAGCGTCGGAGGATCGCGCCATGACCGACCTCAAATGGGCCATGGCGACGTTCGTAGCGTCCAGCGCGATCGCCGTGACGACGTGGATCGACGCCCCCACCAAACTCATCTGGAATGCCTCGGCCAGCACCCCGATCGGTTTCTATTCGGTCGAACCTGCAAAGCGGCTCGAAGTCACCGATCTGGTCGCCGTCGCTGCGCCGGAACCGATTGCGAGCTTCCTCGCCGATGGCGGATACCTGCCGCGCGACACGCCGCTCCTGAAACGGGTCCTTGGCCTTCCCGGGCAGACCGTCTGCCGCTCCGGCGTCCTGATCAGTGTCGACGGCGTCGCGATGGGAACGGCACTCCAACGCGACCGCATCGACCGACCGCTCCCCGATTGGCAGGGCTGCCGCATCGTCGCGGACGGCGAGATCTTCCTCATGAACTGGGACGTTCCCGACAGTCTGGACGGCCGCTATTTCGGCCCGATCCCGGCCAGCGCCGTCATCGGCCGCGCGGTTCCCTTGTGGACCGACGAGGACGGCCACGGCCGCTTCGAATGGCGGGCGCCAACGCGGTGATCGCCCAGCCTGAGGCGGGCGTAGTGCTCGCCCAATCCTTCTCCACCGCATCTTGAAAGGAAACCGCCATGCCGCAAATCGGCGAGTTCACCCGCGAGGAATCTGGCTTCACCGGCCGCATTCATACGCTCACCCTGTTTCGCGAGATCACCATCGTTCCCGTCGATCCTTCGGACGTCGAGAACGCGCCGAGCTACCGCGTCCATCACGGCGCGGACGATAACGCACCGGAGATCGGCGCGGCTTGGACGGAGTCCAGCGAAAAGGCTGGCGAATATCTGTCACTGCTGATCGACGACCCCAGCTTTGCGCAGCCGATCCGTGCCCGCCTGTTCCAGAACGGGGCTGATACGACCTCCTGGTCTTTGCACTGGAGCCGCCCTCAGAAGCGCGGCGAACGGGAATAGCGCATGCGGATCGCTCGCACGAACCCCGCATCGCCGATGTTAACCGGGCGGCCTCGCGCTGCCCGGTGCATCATCCTCTTCCTCCTTTCCGGCCTGTCTGTTTCCGCCGCGCCGCCGCTCGCTGTACTGGCGCAGAGCGCTCAGTCGATCGCGCAGCCAATCCACGATCCTCACGCCGCCTTCGTGACCGAAGCCTCGCAGCGTTTCGGCATTCCCGAACACTGGATCAGGTCGGTGCGCCGCGTCGAAAGCGCCGACGACGTGCGCGCCGTCTCATCGGCGGGCGCAATGGGCCTGATGCAGGTCATGCCCGCCACCTGGGCGGAATTGCGCGTCCGTTATGGCCTTGGACGCGATCCGTTCGACCCGCGCGACAACATCATCGCTGGTACGGCCTATCTGCGCGAAATGTACGATCGCTACGGATCGCCGGGCTTTCTTGCAGCCTATAGCGCTGGACCCGGACGCTATGAGGAATACCTCGCGGGCCGCCCCCTTCCGGCAGAAACCCGCGCCTATGTCGCCACGCTCGCGCCATTGATCGGGGGGGCTAACCTGTCGCCACCCGCACCGGGGACCGTCGCTGTTGCCGCCGCCGATCCGCACGCTTGGCGGCGAGCTCCGCTCTTCGTCACGCCGTCAGCCCACGGTCTGGATGCGCGCAAAACGATATCCGAACCGCAAGAAAACGACGCCCGGACTGCGCCGTCATCGGGCGAAGGTCCCACCAATTCTGTGCAAAGCGGCAGCATTTTCGTTGCCCGTGCCGACGATGGAGACCCGCAATGAGCCGGTTCGCATCATGGCGCACCTTGGCGTGTTCCAGAGAGCGTTGTGCGGAAGGGTGGGAGGAGCAGAGAGCAACGACAGCAGGACGGCGAGATAAAAGGGCCTCGCCATATTCGCACAAGCCATTGACATGGCTTGGCTTTTGGCGTGCCGGTCGGTCGGGTCGCGTGCCGCGACTGCTGTTTTACCCAGCGATTTCAACGCTGTTTTCGGCACTGTGCGCCTTCGCGCCGTCTCGGGGGGCCCTCCCATGAGCGAGGGCGACAGCGATTTCCGCGTCCGCCCAGGACGCATCAAATCCACGCGCGCACCCAAGTCCAAGAGCTTCATCAATCAAGTGCTGAGGGCTTCGAAGAAGGCCGGGCACAGCTCTGGCGAAGGGCAGACCGCCAAGAGAAGCGCCGGCCGTGGTCATTCAACCTTCGGGCGTGGACGAACCAGCTTCAGCCGTTCGCGCATATTCACTGCTTTGCGCCGTGTCGTCATCAAGGCGCGCGTGGTCCGCCATCAGGGCAAGTCATTCCGCTCCGCGCCACTCTCGGCTCATGTGTCCTACCTGAAGCGCGAAGGCGTCAGCCGTGACGGGGAGAAGGGGGTCTTGTTCGACGCGACGAACGAGCGCGCCGACGATCTCGCCTTCTCCGACCGATGCAGGGATGACCGGCATCATTTTCGATTCATCGTCTCGCCCGAAGACGCGGGGGACATGACCGATCTGCGAGAGTTCACCCGCGACCTCGCCAATCAGATGGAATCGGATCTGGGCACCAAGCTCGACTGGGTCGCCGTCGATCACTGGAACACCGACAATCCACATGTGCATTTGCTTGTGCGCGGCGTCGACGAGACCGGCGCCGATCTGGTCATCTCGCGCGATTACATCAGCCGCGGCCTGCGCTCCCGCGCCGAGGATCTTGTCTCCATCGAGCTCGGCCCCAAGCCCGAACATGAAATCCGCAACGCGCTGGAAAAGGAAGTCACCGCCGAGCGCTGGACACGGCTCGATGTTGAAATCCGCATCGCCGCCGACGAGACCGGCTTTATCGACCTGCGCCCCGAGGCGAACGGCAAGACCGATCCCTCGCTGCGCCGCCTGATGATCGGCAGACTCCAGCATCTCGAAAGGATGGAGCTCGCGGCACAAGGCGCTCCAGGGGAATGGACCGTCGGGTTGCAGGCCGAACGCACACTGCGCGATCTCGGCATTCGCGGCGACATCATCAAGACCATGCACCGCGCCTTCACCGAGCGTGGTCAGGATCGCGGCGTCAGCGATTACACGATCGACGGCGGCGGGGCGGGTTCACCCGTTATTGGCCGCCTGGTCGATCGCGGCCTGCATGACGAGCTGACCGGCGAAGCCTATGCCGTGATCGACGGCACGGACGGCCGCGCGCACCATGTCCGCTTCCGCGGGATCGAGGCCTTCGAGCATGCGCCCCCGATTGGCGGCATCGTCGAGGTACGTCGCTTCGGCGGCCCCGACGATCCCCGGCCGACGCTGGCGCTCGCCAACCGATCGGATTTCGATCTCAACCGCCAGATCACGGCGCCGGGCGCGACCTGGCTGGATCATCGCCTGGTTGAGCGCGAGGCGATGCCCATGTCGATGGGAGGCTTCGGCGCCGAGGTGCGCGACGCCATGCAGGCGCGCGCCGAGCATCTGGCCGATGAAGGCCTTGCCCACCGGCATGGCCAACGCATCCTGCTGCAACGCGATCTCCTCAATACGCTGCGGCAGCGCGAGCTCGATGCCGTTGGCACGAAGCTCCAGAGCGAACACGGACTGCCGTACCAGAAAGCGCAGGCCGGCGAGCATGTCGCCGGTGTCTATCGCCAGCGTATCGCGCTCACCTCGGGCCGCTTCGCCATGATCGACAATGGGCTCGGCTTCCAGCTCGTGCCCTGGACACCGCCGCTCGAAAAGAAGCTCGGCCAGCATATCGCCGGCGTCGCCAAGGGGCATGGCGGCATCGAGTGGAGCCTGGGCCGCCAGCGCGGCCTGGGCCTCTAGCACCACAAGCAGCAAGAAAGGACCCGGCGAATGTCCGCCACCAAAATCCTCTGGGGCCAGATCCTCACCGTCTTTCTGATCATCCTCCTCACCACCTGGGGCGCGACGCAATATGTCGCCTGGCAACTTGGCTATCAGGCCCAGCTCGGCACACCATGGTTCGAGCTTGCCAGGACGCCGATCTATTATCCCCCTGCGATCTTCTGGTGGTGGTACTTCTTCGACGCATATGCGCCGGGCGTGTTCGCCAAGGGCGGCGTCATCGCCGCATCAGGCGGCTTCATCGCCATCGCGGTCGCCATCGGCATGTCGGTGTGGCGCGCCCGCGAACAGAAGAACATCGAAACCTATGGCTCGGCTCGATGGGCGAAGCCGCAGGAGGTGAAGGCGGCGGGGCTGCTCAACCCTGACGGCGTCGTCCTTGGTAAGCTCGATCGTGACTATCTTCGCCACGACGGACCGGAGCATGTTCTGTGTTTTGCTCCGACCCGATCCGGCAAGGGTGTCGGCCTCGTCGTCCCAACCCTGCTGACCTGGCCGGGCTCCGTCGTCGTCCACGACATCAAGGGCGAAAACTGGCAGCTCACCGCCGGCTTCCGATCGAAGCACGGTCGGGTGCTGCTGTTCGACCCCACCAATCCGAAATCGGCCGCCTACAATCCTCTGCTCGAAGTGCGGCGCGGCGAGTGGGAGGTGCGCGACGTTCAGAACGTCGCTGACGTCCTGGTCGACCCCGAGGGTTCGCTGGAGAAACGCAATCACTGGGAGAAGACCAGTCACTCTTTGCTGGTCGGCGCCATCCTTCACGTCCTCTATGCCGAGAAGGACAAGACCCTCGCCGGCGTCGCAGGTTTCCTGTCCGACCCGAAGCGCCCGATCGAAACCACGCTGGCGGCGATGATGACCACGCCACATCTCGGCGAGGCCGGCCCGCACCCCGTCATCGCTTCAACGGCCCGCGAACTGCTCAACAAATCCGACAACGAGCGCTCCGGCGTCCTGTCCACCGCCATGTCCTTTTTAGGCCTGTATCGCGATCCCGTCGTCGCTGAAGTGACACGCCGCTGCGACTGGCGCATCGCCGACCTGATCGAGGACGCGCGGCCGGCCACCCTCTACCTGGTGGTCCCGCCATCCGACATCTCGCGCACCAAGCCGTTGATCCGGCTTGTGCTCAACCAGATCGGTCGCCGCCTGACCGAGGATCTGCACACCAAGGCCCGGCGGCACCGCGTGCTGATGATGCTCGACGAGTTTCCGGCTCTCGGCCGCCTCGACTTCTTCGAAAGCGCGCTCGCCTTCATGGCCGGCTACGGCATGAAAGCCTTCCTCATCGCCCAGTCGCTCAACCAGATCGAAAAGGCCTACGGCGCCAATAACTCGATCCTCGACAACTGCCATGTCCGCGTGAGCTTCGCGACCAATGACGAGCGCACCGCAAAGCGCGTCTCGGATGCGCTCGGCACAGCCACCGAAATGAAGGCGATGAAAAACTACGCCGGGCACCGTCTGTCGCCCTGGCTCGGTCATCTCATGGTGTCGCGCTCTGAAACCGCGCGTCCGCTGCTGACCCCCGGTGAGATCATGCAGCTTCCGCCCAACGATGAAATCGTCATGTTGGCGGCGACCCCGCCAATCCGGGCCAACAAGGCGCGCTACTTCGAGGACAAGCGCTTCGTCGAGCGCGTACTGCCCCCGCCGGACCCGGCCCAAACCAGTCGCACGACGCGCAAGGACGCCTGGACAGAGCTGAAGCCGCAGGCGCCGGACGCTGCGCTGCTCGCCGAGATCCAGAAGGCCGAGCAAGACGCGGCCAATAGCGGCCTTCGTCGAGAACCCGAGCTTCCCGATCATGTCGCCATCGTCAAGGAAACGACCGATCCGAACCCTGCCGACGAGTTCAAAGCTCTGCTCGACGACGAACCCGAGGACGCCGCGCGCCAACGGCAAGCGCTTCGCCGCCACATGACTGGAATCGCCCGCCAGGTCGCCATGGACCCCAACGACAATATGGAGCTCTGAGCCATGCGCGACCGCATGAATGTGTACTTTCCGCCTGAGATGCTGCGCCAGATCGCCGACCTCGCGGACCGCAAGAAGATCTCGCGCTCGGCGATCGTCGAGGCTGCGGTCGCATCGTTCCTTTCGCCTGATGGAGCAGACAAGCGCGAAGCCGCCCTCACACGCCGTCTCGACCGCATGACCAGGCAGATCCACCGCATCGAACGCGATCTCGGCATCACGGCCGAGACGCTTGCCCTATACGTTCGCTTCTGGCTGTCGGTCACGCCGCCGCTGACCGGCGACGCCAACTCAGCTGCGCAGGCGAAGGGCCGCGAACGCTACGAAGGGTTTATCGAGACGATCGGACGGCGCCTCCAACAGGGTCAGAGCTTCTTGCGTGAGATACCCGACGATATCGGTTCGGACGATCAACGCGAGAGCTGAAGAGTGGCGGTGTGGCAGCGACGGCTTTTGAGCACATTGCTGTCATCTGGCTTGGTTCAGCTTTCTCTCGATAAAGTCGATGGCGGCCGCGACCCCGTCCTCGGCACGGATAGCTGTTCCAATTTCGGCGGCACGGGCGCGCATGCCGACATCGTCCATCGCCAGAAAGGCGGAAGCCAGGTCCTCGGCTGTCATCGCATCCTTGACGAGGGGCTTTGGCCCCACCCCAAGAGCAACGACAAGACGCGCCCAGAAGGGCTGATCACCGAGAAATGGACAAATGGCCGTGGGGTTGCCCGAACGCAAAGCAGCGCCAGTGGTCCCAGCACCGCCGTGATGTAGCGTTGCGTGCATAAGCGGAAGGAGCCGGTCGTGCGGAGCGCCCGAGATGACATGGATATGCCGACTCGGCTCGATCTGCCCGAGCGCACCGCCCGCGGTCGCGAGCAACCCCCGCTTGCCCGCTCGCTTCAAACCGTCGACCACGAGACTTGCCAGCCGTTGCGGATCAACACCGGGGATGCTGCCGAAGCCGATATAGATCGGCGGATCGCCAGCCGCGAGGAAATCAGCAAGCTCCGCGTCGGGCTTCCAATCCGGCGTATCGAGGAACCAATAGCCGGTCACTGCAACGTCTGCGCCCCAGTCTTTCGGCTTCGGCAGTACATGCGGACTGTAACCATAGAGTGTTCCACTCAGCGGAGCCGTTTTGCCGCGAGCAGAAGCCCCGAGCGCCTCAGCTCGCCAAGCCCGGATTGTCTTTGCAAACAGGATGCGTCCGCCGTGGATCATCAGCGCATGACTTACCCGATTGAGCGGTCCAAGCGAACCGAACGGAAGGATAGGTGTTGGAAAAGCCGACGTGTAGGTGAAGCCCGACAGCGGCGATGCGAGGAAGAGTGGAATGCCGAGCTTCGCCGCGATATGGGGTGCGCCGAGCGCCTTGGGGTGGAATAAAATCGCTTCGGGAGCGAACATACGAGCGGCATCCCACTCGGCATCAAGCAGCTTTCGGCCTATCTCGCGATAATACCGCAGCAGCTTGAAGCCGGCTCCAAAACCAGCGCCCGAGCTGCCGATAGCCTTTTTCGCTTCAGCGGTTTCAAGGAGCTCTAGGAACTCGGCTGGCAAAGGCGCAAACGCAACGCCTTCCGCCGCTGCCATCTCGGCGAATTGAGCAGGCGCAACAATCAGCAACTCGTGCCCGCGCGCCTTGAGTCCACGAGAAAGCGCCAGATAAGGCTGAATGTCGCCGCGCGTGCCGAGCGTATGGATGGAAAAACGCATCCTCTTATCCCTGTAAAGGTCGCCGATGATGCAACGTAGTGAGTGTTACGATTTGCGCTCCACCGACGTGGGCAAGGCGGAACTGGCCTGCCTGCGATTAGAAATCCTCAGGATGAAGTAACCCGCCAATCCGGCGATCAGCGAACCAAACAAAATCCCGAACTTGGCTCGGTCCTGCAATGCAGGATCGTCAAACGCCAATAAGCCGATGAACAGGCTCATCGTGAAGCCTATTCCGCACAGCAGCGCAACGCCAAGCGTCTGTCCCCAGCTTGCGGCGGCAGGGAGATCGGCAAGCCGGGCTTTTACCAGAATGGCTACGGTGCCGAACACCCCAACCAGCTTCCCGACAACTAGACCAGCCGCCACGCCAAGTGTGAGCGGCTCGATCAAGACCGCAGGCGTCACGCCCGCGAAGGAAACCCCGGCATTAGCAAAGCCGAAAATCGGGACGATCAGAAAGGCGACTGGCTTTTGCAGAAAATGTTCGAGCTGATGCAGAGGGGAAACCGACGGCGAGGCTTCCGGGGTTCCGGGTGTGAGACGGATAGGAACGGTCAACGCCAGTATGACGCCGGCCAGGGTGGCATGAATACCTGAGCGCAGCACCAGCACCCAAAGCACGGCACCAAGAATCAGGTAAGGCCAAAGGCGCATGACGCCGGACCTGTTCATCACAGTCAGCGCACCGACAACGAGCACCGCACCAGCTAACGCGGGAAGACTCAAATCGGCGGTATAAAACAGGGCAATCACGATGACGGCCCCGAGATCGTCTATGATTGCGAGCGCCGCGAGGAAGATTTTCAACGACGCTGGGACCTTTGGCCCGAGCAGCGACAGCACACCGAGTGCAAAAGCTATATCTGTTGCGGCAGGGATCGCCCATCCGCGCAGGGCGGCCGTGTTGCCGAGATTGAAGGCAATATAGATCAATGCGGGAACAGCCATTCCGCCCGCGGCCGCAGCGCCGGGAAGTAGCCTTCGGCTCCAACTGGACAATTGCCCGTCCAGCATCTCCCGTTTGATCTCAAGCCCGACCAGCAGAAAGAATACGGCCATTAGCGCGTCGTTTATCCAGTGCTGGACGCTTAATGGACCGACATAGGCGTGTAGTGCGGCGAAGTAGCCCTCGGCGAGTGGCGAATTCGCCGTCAGAATGGCGAGCGCTGCAACGCCCATGAGAATGATGCCGCCAGAGGCCTCATTGTCGAGAAACTGCCGAAGCGTGGAATTGATACGCCCGCGATTGGGGCTGACAGGCTGCGTTGAGGCCATAGGGCTGCGTCCTCTGGGTAAGAGTTATTCTCTTCTCCGTATGAGGGCGAGACCCTGGCGCACGCAGCACACGCCGTGGTGTTCCTATCATACTCAAACCGTCCGACATCGCCAGCGAAACCGTGTCGATTGCGTCGCATTTTTTGGATTCGCGTCGCAACCACTCCCTGACCGCCCATGCTTTTCAGTAAAGCACTGTCCGCCGTTCTCCTGTATTTGCACGCCACGCTACTACTCCGACAAAGACTTGTTGAATCAGCCCAACTTCGGGCTCTTTTAATCGTCCCCGATCCAGGGCCGGCTGAACGGTCCCTGGCCGCAAGGGGACGACATGGCGGCATCTCACCAGAAATCGGAAGCGATCACGCGCGGCGCGCGCATGCTGCGCACGGCCCTTGGACCGGCCATCGCGCGGTTTCTGGAAGATCCGTCGATCGTCGAGGTGATGCTCAATCCTGACGGCCGGCTCTGGATCGACCGGCTGTCCGAAGGCCTGTCTGACACAGGCGAGCAGCTGGCGCCCGCAGATGGCGAACGGATCGTGCGACTCGTCGCGCACCATGTCGGCGCCGAGGTCCATCCCGGCAATCCGCGGGTGTCGGCCGAACTGCCCGAGACGGGGGAGCGGTTTGAGGGCCTGTTGCCCCCAGTTGTTGCGGCGCCGGCTTTCGCGATCCGCAAACCTGCCGTCGCAGTCTTCACGCTCGACGACTATGTGGCCGCCGGAATCATGTCGGCGGACCAGGCCGAGGCTCTGCGCGAGGCGGTCGCCGCCCGGGCCAACATCCTTGTCGCCGGCGGCACCTCGACCGGCAAGACCACACTCACCAATGCGTTGCTCGCCGAGGTCTCCAAGACCACGGATCGCGTCGTCATCATCGAGGACACGCGCGAGCTGCAATGCTCCGCACCCAACCTCGTCGCCATGCGCACCAAAGACGGTGTCGCCACCTTGTCGGATCTGGTGCGGTCCTCGCTGCGATTGCGACCAGACCGCATTCCGATCGGAGAGGTCCGCGGCTCCGAAGCTCTCGACCTGCTCAAGGCTTGGGGGACCGGTCACCCGGGCGGCATCGGCACCATCCATGCCGGCACAGGGATCGGTGCGCTGCGCCGCCTCGAGCAACTCATCCAGGAAGCCGTCGTCACCGTCCCAAGGGCGCTGATCGCCGAGACCATCGACCTCGTCGCTGTCCTCGCTGGTCGTGGCTCGCAACGCCGGCTCGCCGAACTCGCGCGCGTCGATGGCCTCGGCCCGGACGGCGACTACCGCGTCACTCCCGCAACCTCAGCCTCAAGCCCAACAGGAGATCCCTCATGATCCGTCACGCCCGGCGCATCCGCCGCCATGTCACGGCAGCAGCAGCCGTCACCTATGCGACCCTGATCCTCACCCCCGCCGCTCACGCTTCCGGTTCGTCCATGCCCTGGGAAGCGCCGCTTCAATCGATACTGCAATCGATCGAGGGCCCGGTCGCCAAGATCGTCGCTGTCATCATCATCATCGTCACCGGCCTCACACTGGCCTTCGGCGACTCGTCCGGCGGGTTCCGCCGTCTGATTCAGATCGTGTTCGGTCTGTCGATCGCGTTCGCCGCATCCAGCTTCTTTCTCTCCTTCTTCTCGTTCGGCGGCGGGGCGCTCGTGTGATGGCGGGGAGGCTGGAACAGCTCGACGAGGTGCCGGGCTTCACCGTGCAGGTCCACCGGGCGCTAACCGAGCACATCCTGCTCGGCGGCGCACCGCGCTCCATCGCCATCATGAACGGCACTTTGGCCGGAGCCGTTGGCCTCGGTCTGCGCCTCTGGCTTGTCGGCCTGGCCATCTGGGTTGTCGGCCACTTCGCCGCCGTCTGGGCCGCCAAGCGCGACCCGCTCTTCGTCGAGGTCGGCCGAAGGCATCTGCGCATCCCCGGCCACCTGTCGGTCTGAAGGAGCAGCGCTCATGATGAACCTCGCTGAATATCGCCGCACTTCCAGCCGCCTGGCGGATTTCCTGCCTTGGGCGGCTCTGGTGGGCCAGGGCGCCGTCCTCAACAAGGACGGTTCGTTCCAGCGCACCGCACGCTTCCGCGGCCCTGACCTCGACAGTGCCGTTGCGGCCGAATTAGTCGCGGTCGCGGGACGCCTCAACAACGCCTTCCGTCGGCTCGGCTCCGGCTGGGCGATCTTCGTTGAAGCGCAACGGCACGAAGCCTCGACCTATCCCGAGAGCCGTTTTCCCGATCCGGCGTCGGCCTTGGTCGATGCCGAGCGCAAGGCGGACTTCGAGGAAGCCGGCGCCCATTTCATTTCCGGCTACTTCCTCACCTTCACCTATCTCCCGCCGGCCGAAGATGCGGCGCGGACTGAAGCATGGCTCTATGAGGGACGCGACCGAAACGGCGTCGATCCGCATGAGGTCCTGCGCGGCTTCATCGATCGCACCGACCGGGTGCTGTCGCTGCTCGATGGCTTTATGCCGGAATGCGGCTGGCTCGATGACGCCGAGACGCTGACCTATCTGCATTCCTGCGTTTCAACCAACCGTCATCGGGTGCGGGTCCCCGAAACGCCGATCTATCTGGATGCGCTGCTCGCCGATCAGCCGCTTACCGGCGGGCTTGAGCCGCGTCTGGGACATTCCGATCTGCGCATCCTCACTATCGTCGGCTTTCCCACCGCGACGACACCCGGAATCCTGGACGAGCTGAACCGTCTTGCATTCCCCTATCGCTGGTCGACACGGGCAATCCTGCTCGACAAGACCGACGCCACCAAGCTGCTGACAAAGATCCGGCGGCAATGGTTCGCCAAGCGCAAATCCATCGCCGCAATCCTGAAAGAGGTCATGACCAACGAGGCGTCCGCCCTCGTTGACACCGACGCAGCCAATAAGGCCGCAGACGCCGATCTCGCACTTCAGGAACTAGGGGCCGACTATGCCGGCCAGGCTTATGTCACGGCGACCATCACCGTCTGGGACAAAGACCCGCGGATCGCTGACGAAAAGCTGCGTTTGGTCGAGAAGGTGGTCCAGGGCCGCGACTTCACCGCCATGCCCGAGACCATCAACGCCGTAGACGCATGGCTCGGCTCGCTGCCGGGCAATGTCTACGCCAATGTTCGGCAGCCGCCGATTTCCACGCTCAATCTCGCCCACATGATCCCGCTTTCAGCGGTGTGGGCGGGGCCGGAACGGGACGAGCACTTCGGGTCGCCCCCCTTGCTGTTCGGCAAGACCGAAGGAAGCACCCCGTTCCGGTTTTCCCTTCATGTCGGAGATGTCGGCCATACGCTCGTCGTCGGTCCGACTGGTGCGGGCAAGTCCGTGCTGCTGGCGCTGATGGCGCTCCAATTCCGCCGCTACGAAAATTCTCAGGTTTTCGCCTTCGACTTCGGCGGCTCCATTCGGGCCGCGGCATTGGCGATGGGCGGCGATTGGCACGACCTTGGCGGTGATCTGACGGACGGCGCCGAGTCTTCCGTATCACTTCAGCCTCTCGCGCGCGTCCATGACGTGCCCGAACGCGCCTGGGCCGCTGACTGGCTCATCGCCATCCTCATGCGCGAAGGCATCCAGATCACGCCAGAGGTAAAGGAACACCTCTGGTCCGCCTTAACGTCGCTCGCCTCCGCCCCTGTCCAAGAACGGACCATCACCGGCCTGTGCGTGCTGCTGCAATCGAACGATCTCAAGCAAGCCTTGCGGTCCTATTGCGTCGGCGGGCCTTATGGTCGGCTTCTTGATGCCGAGAACGAGCATCTTGGGCATGCAGCGGTGCAGGCGTTCGAGATCGAGGGCCTTGTCGGCACAGGCTCAGCGCCCGCTGTTCTCGCCTATCTCTTTCATCGCATCGGCGACCGCCTCGACGGATCGCCCACACTGCTGATCATCGACGAAGGCTGGCTCGCCCTCGATGACGAAGGCTTCGCAGGTCAGCTCCGCGAATGGCTGAAGACCCTTCGCAAGAAGAACGCATCGGTCATCTTCGCCACCCAATCGCTCAGCGACATTGATGGCTCGGCGATCGCGCCGGCCATCATCGAAAGCTGCCCGACGCGGCTGCTGCTGCCTAACGAGCGGGCGATCGAGCCCCAGATCACCGCAATCTATCGTCGCTTCGGCTTGAATGATCGGCAGATCGAGATCCTCGCGCGGGCCACCCCGAAGCGGGACTATTACTGCCAGTCGCGACGAGGCAATCGCTTGTTCGACCTGGGCCTCTCCGAAGTGGGCCTCGCGCTCACCGCAGCTTCTTCCAAAACCGATCAGACGGCCATCGCCAGGATCTTCGCCGAGCATGGGCCAGACGGGTTCCTCCCCGCATGGCTGCGCCTGCGCGGCGTCGACTGGGCCGCCGACCTTATCCCCGATCTCGCCAATCTCGTTCCCCCAGCCCCCAAGGAGACTACGTCATGACCATCCATCGTTCCCGCTCGCGCGCACTATTCATGGCCGCGACAATGCTGGCGATGCCCGTCGCCCTGTCGCCGATATTCATCTCTCCGGCGCAAGCTCAATTTGGCTTCGGACGGATCGTCTATGATCCGTCC
The DNA here is from genome assembly GCF_001456115.1 of Sphingobium baderi. Lineage (NCBI taxonomy): Bacteria > Pseudomonadati > Pseudomonadota > Alphaproteobacteria > Sphingomonadales > Sphingobiaceae > Sphingobium > Sphingobium wenxiniae. The sequence goes on from NZ_CP013264.1 coordinate 2,346,136, forward strand.
AATTACGCGCAAAACGTGCTCACTGCCGCGCGCACGCTGGAGCAGATCAACAACCAGATCACACAGCTCCAGAATGAAGCGCAGATGCTCATCAATCAGGCGCGCAATCTCGCGAGCCTGCCGCATTCCTCGCTCCAGCAGCTTCAACAGGGCTTTCAGCGCACGCAACAGCTTCTGAGCCAGGCTCAGAACATCGCGTTCGATGTTCAGAGCATCGATCGGGCCTTTCAGCAACAATACGGCAATGTCTCACTGTCGACGACGGAACAACAGCTCGTCGCCGATGCACGCTCACGCTGGCAGAACACCGTGGGCGGACTGCAGGACGCAATGCGCGTCCAGGCCGGCGTGGTCGGCAACATCGACACGAACCGCGCCGAAGTTTCGACGCTGGTCGGCCAAAGCCAGGGGGCGACAGGCGCGCTCCAGGCGACCCAGGCCGGCAACCAGCTTCTCGCTCTCCAGTCGCAGCAGCTCTCCGATCTTGTCGCATTGCTCGCGGCCGATGGACGTGCCGGGGCGCTGACCGAAGCAGAAAGGGCTGCCGCAGCCGAACAGGGGCGCGAACAACGCCGCCGGTTCCTGACGCCTGGCTCCGGCTATCAGCCCGGCAACGCCCAGATGTTCAACAACGGCAACTGAGGGCGCAAGCATGGATGGCAAGCTGCTGGCCCGGCTCGGCGCGGTCGTCTTCGTCGCCATCGCGATCACTGCGACGGCGATCGAGATGACCCGGAAGGAGGGAGCTCCCGCAGAGGAGCCCGCGCGTCTCGCAGACCCCGTGCGAGATCCCCTGCGCGAGGCTCAACGCCGGTGCCAGCAGCTTGGTCAGAGCGCCGCAAGCGATACGGACTGCATGCGCGTCTGGGCCGAAACCCGCGACCGCTTCCTCGGCCGTGCGCCGGCTCCCACAGCCCCACCTCAGAATCAAGGACAGTGATCCATGGGCGGCACCGGCGTCATCGACACATTCCTCGGGACCTTCACCCGCTACATTGATTCCGGCTTCGGCCTGCTTGGCGGCGAAGTCGCCTTCATCGCCACAACCCTCATCGTCATCGACGTGACGCTGGCCGCGCTCTTCTGGTCCTGGGGAGCCGACGACGACATCATCGCGCGCCTTGTAAAGAAGACACTTTTCGTCGGCGTCTTCGCCTACATCATCGGCAACTGGAACAATCTGGCGAACATCGTCTTCGACAGTTTCGCCGGCCTCGGTCTGAAGGGTTCGGGCACCAGCTTCACCGTTCAGGATCTTTTGCGCCCCGGCAAGGTGGCGCAGACCGGCCTCGATGCCGCCCGTCCATTGCTCGAATCCATTTCCGATCTGATGGGGTGGATCGCCTTCTTCGAGAACTTCATCCAGATCGCCTGCCTGCTGTTCGCATGGGCTCTGGTGCTTCTCGCCTTCTTCATCCTGGCCGTGCAGCTCTTCGTAACGCTGATCGAGTTCAAGCTGACGACGCTTGCGGGCTTTGTGCTGATACCCTTCGGGCTGTTCGGCAAGACCGCCTTCATGGCCGAACGCGTGCTGGGCAATGTCGTGTCATCCGGCATCAAGGTCCTGGTGCTTGCCGTCATCATCGGCATCGGATCGACCCTCTTCTCCCAGTTTACCGCTGGCTTCGGCGGCGAGACCCCTACGATTGACGAGGCCATGGCCGTGGTCCTCGCTGCGCTTTCGCTGCTCGGCCTGGGAATCTTCGGTCCTGGCATCGCCAGCGGCCTCGTCTCAGGCGGTCCGCAGCTCGGCGCCGGCGCCGCTGTGGGCACGGGGCTTGCCGTCGGCGGCGCGGCGCTGGCCGCAGGTGGTGCAGCGGGTCTGGCCGTCAAAGGCGGCGCCGCCGCCATGTCCGGTGGAGCCGCCGCCGTGCGTGGTGGCGCTGCCGCTGCCGGCGCCGCATCGTCGGCCTACAGTCTCGGTTCTCTTGGTCAGACTGGCGCGTCGGGCGTGGCCTCGGGCCTCGGAGGCGTCGCACGCGCAGCAGGTTCGGCTGCCGCATCGCCGCTCAAGCGCGCCGCAACGAAAGCTGGCGAAAGCGTCAAGTCCAGCTTCGCGGACGGCGCGAAGGCCGGTTTCGGAGCCACCGGCGGGTCCTCGACCATGGGGACCATCGGCGGCGCCGACGCTGCCGCTGCTTCCGCCAGCCCCCCGCGAGATGGAGCCCCTGACTGGGCGAAGCGCATGAAACGCAGCCAGGCCCTCAGCCACGGCGTCTCAGCGGCCGGTCACGCCGTGCGCTCCGGCGACAGCCATGGCGGCGGCTCTTCCGTCAACCTTTCTGAAAGTGATCGCTCATGAGCCTCTTCAAACGACCCGCAACCCACTATGGCAAGACACCCGAGCCTGAGACGCCTTATCAGAAGGCTGCTCAGGTCTGGGACGAACGCATCGGCTCGGCCCGCGTGCAGGCGAAGAACTGGCGCTACATGGCGTTCGGCAGCCTGATTCTCACTGCGGGGTTTGCCGCAGCCCTGGTCTGGCAGTCAGCTCGCGGGACCGTCGTGCCTTGGGTCGTGCAGGTCGATAATCTCGGCCAAGCGCAAACCGTCGCGCCAGCCTCCGCGGACTATCGGCCCAACGACCCTCAGATCGCTTTCCACCTTGCTCGCTTCATCGAACAGACCCGCGCGATCCCGTCTGACGCCATCATCGTTCGCCAGAACTGGCTTCGCGCTTATGAATGGACCACTGATCGCGGCGCCGCAGCGCTGAACGACTACGCCCGCTCCAACGACCCCTTCACACGGGTCGGCCGCCAGCAAGTCGCCGTAGAAGTCTCAAGTGTGATCCGGGCTTCCCCCGACAGCTTCCGTGTCGCCTGGACAGAGCGTCATTATGAAAACGGCCAGCTCGCCCGAACGGAACGCTGGACCGCCATCCTGACCATCGTCATCCAGACGCCGCGCGACGCAGAACGCCTCCGCGCCAATCCTCTGGGCATCTATGTCAATGCCATCAACTGGTCGCGGGAGATGAGCCAATGAGCCGCCTTCCGATGAGCAAATCCGCGTTTCAGGGTTTATCCAGATCTGGCCTCGCGATCGTTCTGCTTTCCGCGACCGTACTTGCCGGTTGCGCGACCAATCGGCCGCCGCAAATCAGTTACGATTCGGACGTGCCGCCGCTGCCCGCCGTGCCGGCAGTCGTCACGGACGCGCAGCCGAGGCCATTGCATGTCCCTCCGGCATGGACGCCGGCAAGAGGGGGGACAGCCGCCAACACCCCGGAGGGACGCGTCCAGAACGCCAACTCGGCCGCCCGCGTTCAGCCTCGCCGCGAAGGCTATTTCAACTCGATCCAGATCTATCCCTGGAGCGAAGGCGCGCTCTATCAGGTCTATGCCGCGCCCGGCCAGATCACCAATATCGCGCTGGAGCCAGGGGAGAGCCTGACCGGAGCCGGCCCCATCGCCGCTGGCGACACGGCACGATGGATCATCGGCGATACCGAAAGCGGCAGCGGCGCGACCCGTCGCGTCCATATCCTCGTCAAACCAAGTCGCGCTGACATCACGACCAACCTCGTCATCACGACCGATCGGCGGGTTTACATGATCGAACTGCGCTCCGGCGAAGCGCCCTATATGCCCGCCGTCGCTTGGGCCTACCCGCAGCCGCCCGCAGGTCAGAGGCAGAGCGTCCCGGCGACGCCCGTCATCCCCGTCGCCTCGGCGCGCAACTATCGCTACGGCTTGACCGGTGATTCACCGCCCTGGCGGCCCGTGTCGGTCTATGATGACGGGCGGCGGGTCTATGTCGAGTTCCCGCGCGGCATCGTGCAGGGCGAGATGCCGCCGCTCTTCGTCATTGGTTCCGATGGCGAAGCGCAGATCGTCAACAGCCGCATTTTCCAGCACATCCTGATCGTCGATCGCCTCTTCGGCGCGGCCGAGTTGAGACTCGGCAGCGGCGACCGCCAGCAAACCGTCAGGATTGTCCGTACCGACGGGAGGCCAGCGTCATGAGCAACAAGGAAGATAACCGCGATGATAGCCTGGCGCCCGCCGGTCCCACTGTCGAGTCAACCTCGACCATGCGGCTGCGCGCTGAGCCTCCGCGCGTCACCCGGCTGTCCCGAAAGGTATTGGCTGGTGTCGGCCTCGTCGCCAGCATCGGCATCGGCAGCGCTCTGATTTATGCGTTGCAGACGCGCCAAGGCGGGCCTGGCAACGAGGAGCTCTATTCCACGGAGAACAGAACCACTGCCGACGGTCTTGCGGGACTGCCGCGCGACTATACCGGACCGGTCCTCGGCCCGCCTTTGCCGGGCGATCTCGGCGGTCCGATCCTCGACGCCCAGAACCGCGGCCAGCCCGTCGTGCCGCCAGCAATGGTGACACCTCAGGTCGATCCCGAGGAGCAACGTCGTCTCGCCGAGGAAGAAGCTGCCCGAACGAGCCGGGTGTTCTTCCAAACCGGACCCGGAACGGGCGCGCCGCCCGCAAGCCCCGGCATGAGCAATCCGTCACTGGCGGGTCTCGGTCTCCCGGGGCAGGTTGGAACGCCAACCGCCCAAGACCGGCAGAGCGCTTTCCTCAATGCCGCCGTCGATCGGCGAACGGTGTCGCCAGATCGCGTCATGGCGCCGGCATCGCCCTATGTGCTTCAGGCCGGCGCAGTGATATCCGCCGCCCTCATCACCGGCATCCGCTCCGCCCTTCCCGGCCAGATCACCGCGCAGGTGACCGAGCACATCTATGACAGTCCCACCGGCCGCATCCTGCTCGTCCCCCAGGGCACCCGTATCATCGGCGAATACAGCAATGATGTCGGTTTCGGACAGCGCCGCGTGCTCTTGGTCTGGAACCGGCTGATCTTGCCGAACGGGCGCTCTATCGTCCTGGAACGCCAGCCCGGCGCCGACACGCAAGGTTATGCCGGCCTTGAGGACGGAGTCGACTACCATTGGTGGGACCTTGCGAAAGCCGCCGGGTTGTCGACCCTTCTCGCCGTGGGCGCCGAGATCGCCGTAGACGATGAGGACCGTCTGATCCGCGCCATTCGCGACGGCGCCCAGGACACCATCAATGACGCTGGCCAGCAGATCATCCGCCGTCAGTTGCAGGTCGCGCCCACTTTGACAATCCGGCCGGGATTCCCGGTCCGCGTGATCGTCACTCGCGACCTGGTGCTCGAACCCTATGGAGCAGCGCAATGACAAAACTGAAGCTCGGCCCGATCGCTGAGGATAAACCGGTGAAGATAACCCTGGATCTGCCCGGCGCCCTTCACCGTGACCTCAGTGCCTATGCGGAGGCGCTTGGCCGTGAATCCGGCCAGCCGGTCATCGACCCCAAAAAGCTCATTATTCCGATGCTTGAGCGGTTCATGGCGACGGACCGGGGGTTCGCCAAAGCGCGCCGAAATCGCGAGTGATCGCGACCCGGACCCCGGTTCGGCAAGATCAGATAAGCCGCCGCAGGCGCTCTCCAGAGTCTTTGGACGCTAGTCTCGAGGCTAGCGAAAGAAAACGTCGAAGTGACGGGTTATCCCGGCCAGGCGCCCAAACTGCGCTGAACGGGACTATGTCTTCGTCCTCGACCAGAGGTCGCAGTACGAGCCGGGGGACGGAAACAAAGCTCCAGCCGGCCGACACCACGGTTATGCCTCTGCCGATAGCGACCATGTTCATCAAGGTCTCTTGGTTGCATGGCATGATTTTGATGGCGGGATAGGTGCTGTAATCCGCCAACCGACGAACGATGTAATCGTGGACCTCGAGTCCGGGCGCGCATTTCGTCGCCAGGAATTTCTGGTCGCGGAGCCACGACCATTCAATCGACTCACGCTCGGCTAGATGATGATCCGCCGAGAAGGCAACATGTACCCGCTCTTGCCAGAGCTCGGCAGTTTCACAATCGGCGATCGCGCCCTTCCCGGTAAAGAAAGCGATATCCAGTTGCCGGGACCGCAGTGCGGCTATGTGTTCGGCCCTTCCTCCATCCCTGATCTCTATGGATACGTCGGGGTGCAACAAGGCATACTGTTCGATGAGCTCCCTCAGAAAGCCGCCCGCAAGCGACGTCAGAACGCCGATGCTCAGGCTTCCGTTTTCGCCGCGGCCCGCCGCGCCGGCGGTTTGGGTCGCTCGCATGATCTGCTCAATCGCTGGACGGACGGCGGCGACAAATTGCTCTCCGGCATGAGTCAGGCGAATCCCGGAAGGGCATCGCTCGAAGAACGAAACGCCCACCACATCCTCAATGCGTTGCACGCCCCGGCTCACTGTCGCCGGATACTGGCCCAACGCCTCCGCAGCTCGCCGAAAGGAGCGGTAGTCCGCCGCCGCCACGACATACTGAAGCGAGCTCAGGTCAAACGGGATCTTCGCGGACACAGGAGGAAAAGAAGGCCCCTCTGAGTCCTGGTTTTCCTCCTCCATCCACTCGACCTTCAGTCTGTCGGCGGAGGAAGCGATAACTCCCTCAAGACCATTGGCCTTGGGCAACGGTCCCCTTTGAAAAAAACAACTACGATCTGTCCCGGTCCCGCCTTTCGGGCGAAGCCATCGACTTCCGCGACCTCTTGTCGATCCGGTCGTCGGAAACTCCTCATACCGGCTGCTCTACCAGGACCGAATACGCGGCAGTCGCGGTCTTCGCGCCGCGCAGCATTTTCATGACCTGCTCATCGCGGGTCCGGCGTGCGACCGCGGCGAGAATCTTCAGGTACTCGTTGCTGCCTTCGGGGGCCGAGAGCAGGAGAAAGACAACATCGACCGGAAGGTCGTCCACTGCCTCGAATTCAATGGGCTTCTTCAGCACCATCAGCGCGGCGAAGGATGCCTGAAGTCCGGGAACCGGCGCATGAGGCATGGCGACGCCATGGCCGATGCCGGTCGAACCCAGACGCTCGCGCCCTAGCAAAGCTGTATGGATCGTTTCCTCAGTCAGCCCGGTGCGGGCGGCCGCATGCGCGGCCAGCTTCTTGATCAGGACGGCTTTTGTCGAGATGGATAGATCAAGGATCACGTCCTCTGGTGCGATGGCAGATGACAGGTTCATAGGAGTACTCACGTTAAGTCGCCCGCCCGTGGACGAGCGCGCGCGGTCACTGCTCCGGCTCACGGAGGCGGTAACCGACACCAGTTTCAGTAAGGATATATTGCGGCTGATCGGGCGTGGCCTCGATCTTCTGCCGCAACTGGCGGACATAGACCCGCAGATATTGGACATCGGTCGAGCCGCCCCACACATGCTTGAGGATGTGCTGGTGCGTGATGACCTTGCCAGCGTGCTGCACGAGAATGCGCAGGATTTCGTATTCCTTGGGTGAGAGCTTCACCTCCTTGTCTGCGACCTTGACGATCCGCTTCACCAGGTCGACCGAGAGATCGCCGACCTGGAATATCGGGCGTTCGCCCTGCTGCTGGAGCTTGTGCCTGAGCGCCACCCGAATGCGCGCCGCCAGCTCGCGCATCCCGAATGGTTTGGTGAGATAGTCATCGGCACCCAGTTCCAGCGCCTTGACGATGCCCGTTTCATCGGTCCGGCTGGAGAGGATGACGATCGGCAGTTCGACAAGCTCGGCCCGCCACCTTTCAAGCAACTCATGGCCGGAAATATCGGGCAGCCCGAGATCAAGCAGAATGAGATCGGGCTTTTCCTCTGTGAGCAGCGCGACGGCGTCCTCGCCGTTTGCAGCCTCGACCATGGCATAGCCCTCGGCTGTCAGGCCGACGCGCAGAAGTTTCCTGATCGGCGGCTCGTCATCGACGACGAGAATCTTGACTACGGACGTACTCATATCCTTCCTTCCAAAGTCGAGGGCTCCGGTCCGATCGGAAACCGCAGCGTGAAAATGGCGCCGGGTCTGTCGGCCCGGTTGGTCGCGAAAATCGTTCCGCCCATCGCCTCGACAAATCCCTTGCAGATGGAAAGTCCAAGCCCGGTTCCAGCCTGGACGTGGTCCTTCTTCCGGACGCGATAGAAACTGTCGAAAATTCTGGTGAGATCGTCGGGCGGAATGCCAGGCCCTTCATCGACGACCTGCAATGTGACGTGGCTTTCGTCGGCCCACGCCCGAAGCCCGATCCGCGACCCTGAAGGTGCGTATTTGCGGGCATTGTCGAGCAGATTGAACAGCACTTGCTCAAACAAGACCGGATCGAGCCGGACCATCGGCAGATCGGGCGGCACGGCAAGGTCGACCCGATGGAGAGCCAAAATCTTCTCAGCTCGGCGCAGGGCGCTGCCGACGCTGTCACCGATGAACAGTGGCGTCAGCGACACCGCCGCAGCGCCGGATTCCAGCCGGGTCATGTCAAGCAGGTTCGCGATGAACCGGTTCAGCCGTTCGGCCTCTTCGACAATCGTCGTTAGCAGTTCGACCCGGCCGGAGTCCGTCAGGGACGTCGAATAGTCTCTCAGCGCTCCCGCCGAACCGAGGATCGACGCCAAAGGCGTCTTGAGGTCATGCGATAGTGACGTCAAAAGCGCGGAGCGCAGCTTGTCCGCCTCGGCGGCCAGACGCGCATTGTCGACATCGGCGACAAGTTGGATCCGCTCGATCGCCAGAGCAGCCTGATCCGCCAGAGAATCGAAAAGCCGCTGTTCTGCGGGCGTCAGAACCGGCCCTTGCTTGTCATTGTCCAGACCGATGACGCCGACCCGTGTTCTGCCGGTCTTCAGAGGGAGGTAAAGGCGCTTCGCTCCCGGCAGCGTATCCGCCCCACGCCCTGCAGGCTTGTCATGCTCCCAGGCCCACTGGGCCGCCGCAATATCGGCATCGTCGAGCGTGTCATCGGGCGGGAAACCCGCCTGGACCGCGATACGGCCGTTCTCAGGCAGCAGAGCGACGACCCTGACCTGAAGCATGGAAGCGATCTGATAGACCGTGGCCCAGAGAACGTCGCCCAAGGTCCCGGCGCCGGCGAGCTTCTTGCTGAAGAGATAAAGGCCCTCGGTCGTTTTGGCCCGCTGGCGCGCCGTCACGGCTTGCCTTTGCACCCGGCCCGCCAGATTGCTGGCAACAACCGCAACGCCGAGAAAAAACGCGAAGGCCACGACGCTCTCGGGATCGCCGATATCCAGCGTGTAGCGCGGTTCGAGGAAAAAGAAGTTGAAGACTAGCGCGCCCAATACGGAAGCGAACAGCGCCGGCCAGAGGCCGCCGCCCATCGCCGAGGCCAGCACGGCCATCAGAAAGACGAGGGCGATGTTGCGGACATCCAGAAAGCGCGACAGCGCCGTTCCAATACCCAACGCCATGGCGACGTAGAGCGAACTCCACAGATAGTCGCCGAAGTCGACTCGTCGTTTGGGCCGCGCGCTGACTGTCGCTGGAGATCGCGTTTCCTCGCCGTTGCCCGGCGAGATGACATGAACGCTCACATCCGTCTTGGCGCGGATCAGATCATGCGAAACGGAGCCCGCGAAGATCTCCCGCCACCTGGGCGAGGTCGGCATGCCGACGATGACGTGTGTGTAGTTGTTGGTGGATGCGTAGGCCAGGATCTCTTGCGCAACGTTCTCGCCGGGCAGGGTAACAGTCTCGGCACCGAGCTGCTCGGCAAGACGCAAGGCGCTGGCAATCTTGTCCTTATCCTGCTCGGAGAGTCGGGCGTCCTTGCTCGTCTCGACGTGAACCGCGGCCCATGGCGCACGAAAGCGGTCCGCCTGACGCCGGCCAGAGCGCACAAGCGCCATCGCTCCAGGGCGTTCGTTGATGCAAACCAGGACGCGTTCGCCGGCCGACCACGGCCCGGCGATCGCATGCGCCTGCATGTGCGTCACCAGTTGATCGTCAACGCGCTGCGCTGTCCGCCTAAGCGCAAGTTCGCGCAGCGCGGTCAGGTTGCTCGGCGAAAAGTAGTTCTGCGTCGCACGCTTCGCGGTCTTGGGCAGATAGACCTTGCCCTCGTTCAAGCGCTTGATCAGGTCGCCCGGCGTGATGTCGATGATTTCGATATCGTCGGCGCGGTCAATGATCGAATCCGGAACGGTCTCGCGCACCCGAATCCGTGTGATCTGCGCCACCACGTCGTTGAGGCTTTCGACGTGCTGGATGTTGAGGGTGCTGTAGACGTCTATGCCGTTCGCGAGCAGTTCCTCGACATCGAGATAGCGCTTCGGATGGCGACTGCCCGGCGCGTTGGTATGGGCGAGCTCGTCCACCAGGACCAGCGCCGGCTTGCGCGCCAGAATTGCGTCGATATCCATCTCATCGAGCACATGCCCTCGATACGGCACAGTGCGGCGCGGAACGATCTCGAACCCCTCGACCAGAGCCTCGGTCTCCGCCCGCCCGTGGGTCTCGACCACCCCGATGACAACATCGACGCCGTCTGCGCGCTGGGCCCGGCCCGACATGAGCATCTCGTACGTCTTGCCCACACCCGGCGCCGCCCCAAGAAAGATCTTGAGGTGGCCGCGCGTCTCCCGCTGCGCACTTTCCAGCAATGCATCGGGCGATGGACGGCTCTGCTCTCGTATTGGGTCGTCAGACACTTCATGAACTCCGGATCAACGGTCAGGACGGCTATTATAGCCGTCCTGACAACTTCATTCAGCCTCTATTGGCGCTGTCGAGCGCCAGGTTCAGCTTGAGAACGTTGACCACGGGTTCTCCCAGGAAGCCGAGTATGCGCTGCTCGACGTGCTGATCGACCAGTACGCGCACCGTGGCCTCATCGATGCCGCGCGCTCTGGCGACACGGCCCACCTGGAAGTAGGCGGCCTCAGGCGTAATATGGGGATCGAGGCCGCTGCCAGAGGCCGTAACAAGGTTCATGGGGACCGCTGCGCCACCGTTCGCGGCCCGCTGAGCCTCAGTATCGGCTGCGACGCGATCACGAAGCGCCTGGCTGGTGGGGCCAAGATTGGAGCCGCTGGAAGCGCCGGCATCGTAGCCATCTGAACCGGCAGCCGAAGGACGCGGGTGGAAGTAGCGCTCGCCGGCAAAGTTCTGGCCGATGAGTTCGGAGCCTATGACCACGCCTTCACGTTCAATGAGGCTCCCATTGGCCTGTTGGGGAAAAATGGCCTGCGCGATACCGGTCACGCTAAGGGGGTAGATGAGACCGGTGATGACGGTTAGTGCGACAATAAAGAAAATCGCGGGTCTGATTTGCTTGAGCATCGTTTCTGTCCTGAATGGTCCGCTGCTGATGGATATCGCTTCGCGGATTGTGTCTCTGGTGACCGCTTTCGACTAAACGAGGCCAGCGGCTGTGATGGCCATGTCGATGAGCTTGATACCGGCGAAGGGCACGAGAATGCCGCCCAGCCCGTAAATCAGGAGATTCCGGGACAGCAGCGAACCGGCTCCGATCGCGCGATACTTCACGCCTTTCAGCGACAGCGGGATCAGCGCCACGATGATGAGGGCATTGAAGATGATCGCCGACAGGATAGCGCTCTGCGGTGAAGCAAGGCCCATGATGTTGAGCGCACCAAGCTGCGGATAGAACGCCAGGAACATCGCCGGGATGATCGCGAAATACTTCGCGATATCGTTGGCGATCGAGAACGTCGTCAGCGCGCCGCGCGTCATCAGCAACTGCTTACCGATTTCCACGATTTCGATCAGCTTGGTCGGATCGCTGTCGAGATCCACCATGTTGCCGGCCTCGCGGGCTGCGACCGTGCCGGTGTTCATGGCGACGCCGACATCCGCCTGGGCGAGCGCCGGGGCGTCATTGGTGCCGTCGCCGCACATGGCGACCAGCTTGCCCTTGGCCTGTTCCTCACGGATCAGGGCCAGCTTGTTCTCCGGCGTCGCCTGCGCCAGGAAGTCGTCGACACCGGCTTCGGCAGCGATAGCCGCCGCGGTCATCGGGTTGTCGCCGGTGATCATCACCGTGCGAATGCCCATGCGGCGCAGCTCGGCGAAACGTTCCTTGATGCCGCCCTTGACGATGTCCTTGAGATAGATGACGCCGAGCAAGCGGCCATCCTTCACCACGGCGAGCGGCGTGCCGCCTGCCTTGGCGATCTCGTCGGCGATAGCCTGGAGCTCACGGACGCTTTCAGCAGAAGCACGGGGGCTGCCTGTCGCAACCGTGGCAAGCTCGACATGCTTCAAGACCGCATCGACCGCGCCTTTACGGACGGAAGAGCTCTCCAGGTCGACGCCGCTCATGCGGGTCTGCGCCGTGAACGGCACGAACGTCGCGTTGAGGCTCGCCATGTCGCGTGCGCGGATGCCGTATTTTTCCTTAGCGAGCACGACGATCGAGCGGCCTTCGGGGGTCTCGTCGGCAAGCGAAGCAAGCTGCGCTGCATCGGCGAGTTCCTTTTCGGTGACGCCCCGGATCGGCCGGAACTCGCTCGCCTGACGGTTGCCGAGCGTGATCGTGCCGGTCTTGTCGAGCAGCAGCGTGTCGACGTCGCCGGCGGCCTCAACGGCGCGGCCGGACATGGCCAGAACATTGAAGCGGACCAGCCGGTCCATACCGGCAATGCCGATGGCCGACAGCAGCGCGCCAATGGTGGTCGGAATCAGCGTGACGAACAGGGCGACCAGAACGATGATGGGAACATACCCGCCCGCATAGGTCGCGAAGCTCGGAATGGTCACCACGGCCAGGACGAAGATCAACGTCATTCCCGCAAGCAGGATGTTGAGCGCGATCTCGTTCGGCGTTTTCTGGCGTTCGGCGCCTTCGACCAGAGCAATCATCTTATCGATGAAGGTCGAGCCGGCCGCAGCCGTGATCCGGACCTTGATCCAGTCGGAAAGGACCTGGGTGCCACCTGTGACGGCAGAGCGATCCCCGCCAGACTCGCGGATGACCGGAGCTGACTCGCCCGTAATCGCCGCTTCGTTCACCGAGGCCACACCCTCGATGACTTCGCCATCAGAGGGGATGATGTCGCCCGGCTCGACGAGAACGACGTCACCGACCTTCAGCGTGGCGCCCGGCACCATTTTGTAGTCGGAGCCGCCGTTCGAGAGCAGCTTGGCCTGGGTCTCCGTGCGGGTTCGCCGAAGCGATTCAGCCTGCGCCTTGCCGCGCCCTTCGGCCACGGCCTCTGCGAAATTGGCGAACAGCACGGTGAACCAAAGCCACAGCACGATCTGCAGAGAGAAGCCAACGCTTTCGGCTCCTGTAGCAATGTCCTTGAGCAGGAGCACCGTCGTCAGGACCGACACGACGGCGACGACGAACATGACCGGGTTTTTAGCGAGGCTTTTCGGATTCAGTTTCCGAAACGCATCTCCTATGGCCGGAACGAGTATGCGAGCGTCCAGCATGCTCGCGGATTTGGACTGGTTCATAAGAAACTCCAGCGAGTTTGTTCTTGGGGGCCAACCACTCGGTCACGCCGCCGCGAGCAATTCAGTGATAAGTTTGGCGAGGAGCACCACGCCCCCCAAAGCCAGTGTCATGCCGAGAATGATCGTCGATGCCCTGGGCGGTCTGGCCGCCCCTCGCTCCTCAAACCAGGAGCGAGGGTTCACGACAAATCGGATCGATCTCAGCCATTTGGCCGTCATCGCGGCTCTCAGAAAGTCTGGCCCGCCAACATGGCGAAGTGCTCGACGATCGGACCCAACGCCAAGGCAGGGAAGAACGTCAGGCCGCCGACGATCAGGATCACGCCCACCAGAAGACCGACAAACAGAGGCCCGGTCGTAGGCAGGGTGCCGCTGGATTCAGGAACCGTTTTCTTGGCGGCCAAGGAGCCAGCGATAGCCAGCGCCGGAACGATCACCATGAAGCGTCCCATCAACATCGCCAGGCCAATCGTGATGTTGTACCAGGGCGTGTTGGCGGAAAGACCTGCAAAGGCCGAACCATTGTTCGCCGTGCCGGATGTGTAGGCATAGAGAACTTCGGAGAACCCGTGCGGACCTGCGTTCGCCATCGAAGCCACGCCCGTGTCGAGCACTACGGCTATCGCGGTGAAGCCAAGTATCGAAAGAGGCAGGCACAAGACGGCCAGCATGGCCATCTTCACTTCCTTCGCCTCAATCTTCTTGCCGAGATACTCGGGTGTCCGCCCGACCATGAGCCCTGCCACGAAGATCGCGACGACGACGAACAGGATGATGCCGTAGAAGCCTGCGCCGACACCGCCAATGATGATCTCGCCGAGCATCATGTTGATGATCGGGATCATCCCGCCCAGCGGCATGAAGCTGTCGTGCATCGATATGACCGCGCCGCACGATGCAGCGGTCGTAACGACTGCAAAGAGTGCCGACGTGAGGATGCCGAAACGGGTTTCCTTTCCTTCCATGTTGCCGCCCTCAAGGCCAAGCGAATGGAGAAGCGGATTGCCCGCGGCCTCGGCCCAATAGGTGATTGCGACACCGGCGAGGAACAGAACGCCCATGGCGGTGAAGATGGCCCAGCCCTTCTTCTCGCTGCCGACCATGCGTCCAAACACGTTGGTCAGAGCCGCGCCAATGGCAAAGATCGAGACCATGTGGATGAGGTTGGTGAAGGCATTAGGATTCTCGAACGGGTGCGCGGCGTTGACGTTGAAGAAGCCGCCACCGTTGGTTCCCAGATGCTTGATCATCATCTGAGATGCGACCGGACCCTGAGCAATGGTTTGCTGCGCGCCTTCGACGGTCGTTGCGATAGTGTATGGGTTGAGGTTCTGCGGGACGCCCTGCCATACAAGCACCAGGCTGCCGACAAAGCAGATCGGCAATAGGACGTAGAGCGTGATGCGGGTGAGATCGACCCAAAAATTGCCGACCGTTTTGCCAGATGCCCGAGAGAAGCCGCGGATCAATGCGACCGCAATCGCGATGCCTGTCGCTGCCGACACGAAGTTCTGCACGGTAAGACCGGCCATCTGGGTCAGGTAGCTCATGGTGGTCTCGCCGCCATAGCCCTGCCAGTTGGTATTGGTCATGAAGCTGACAGCGGTATTGAAAGCGCTGGTCGGCTCAACCGCCCCCAGACCCTGAGGGTTGAACGGCAACCCTCCCTGGAGACGTTGAACGAGGTAGAGAACCGTGAAGCCGGCGAGGTTGAAGAGCAGCATGGCCAGCGCATAGGTCGTCCAATGCTGCTCCTCTTTCTCATTCGTTCCAGCGACGCGGTACAGTCCCCGTTCGAGCGGTCCAAAAATGACCGAAAGGAGTGTACGCTCGCCGTTCAGGACGCGGGTGAGATAGCCGCCGAGCGGCTTCACCAGCGCGATGATGATCCCGGCGAAGACCAGGATCTGTATCCATCCATTTATTGTCATCGGTGGTTTCTTTCCGAGCTACTGTCTTGATCAGAACCGCTCGGGACGAGCGAGGGCATAGAGCAGATAGCCAGTCACAAAGACCGCAACGGCTGCTCCGAGGAAGTATTCCAAGATCATGATTGATTTCTCCCGGTCAGAGCTTTTCGCAAACTCTGATGTATCCAAACATCAGTGCGAAAAATCCAACACCTATTGCCAGCACAATAACGTCCATTGCTTTCGCCTCCGGCGCCGAAGTTGATACGAATGACCAGCCAAGACGGAAGACCTGGCAAGCCACAGCTATAATTCTTCCAGCGCGCCCTTGCGTACGCACGGGTGCCGGAGGAGGAATTTGGCGGAAATATGGACGCGAACCGCATATAGGTTCGAGAGAGGACGGGGCCTCAAAAAATAGGAATCCAATAGTTATTTTGGCGGCGCGCATAAAAATTCCATAGGAATTTCTGCCAAACCGCCCATTGGCAAGCAAAAAGCCCGCCGACTCGGTAGAGGCGGCAGGCTTTGCTTATGTCAACGAGAAGAGTTACTTCTCCATCTCACTCGTCACGGTAACGTCAGCGAGCGTGAGCGGGTCATCGATAGCAACCGGCTAGGCGGCGGCCCGGCGTCCAAACAGCGGGTCAAGGCTCAGGCGCTGGCTTTCGGCCATGCAGATCACAGCCCCTGGCGCGTTATTGGTTTCCTGACGGGCGAAGTGAATCGCCGCATCCTTGCTGACAAAGCAGCCGCCGACGAGGTTACGCTCATCGCGGACGGTCCAGCATCCTCGGTTGTCCTGGCCGACGAAAAAATGGTTCAGAGGTTGGGGAGGCTCTTTCGGCTGAATGGCGCTTGCCATGGAAGATGATCCTGATTGTTCGTTGAAGAGTGAGCTGTGGACGTCGTTGGCGCGCTAGCCGGCCAACGCGGTGACTGTGGCGACAGCCGCAATCACGAGGGCCATCACGACTCCGAGCCGCAGGAACATTCCAACGTCGGCCATCGGCTCATCCGAGCGCACGGCAACCTTGGCTTCGCCATCCGTCCGCCCAGGGTTGGCCTTGTTCTGTTGTTGCATCGCATAGAAATAGTAACCACGAGGGTACATCGCAGACATCCTTTCTCGGTATCGGCAGGCCATTCCACGCGTCGAGTCAAATGATGCCTTTTGCCGATACGTTGAATTTAAAGATGTCGGGATTTGTTCTCCATTTCACGGACAGCCGGATTTCATAGTATTTTCATTGGAGAACACAGCAGCATCATGCTGTTCTTATAAGGAGACCCGGTCAGGCCGAGAGGGGGACGAGAGACCTCTCGGCGACCAGAGACGTATCGATCTCCAAGGAGTCGATCTCCGCCACGGTCGCGCGTATTCTTGCTGCGGTGCCATCGGAAACCTCGACCAGCGGAAGGCGGACGGCGGGCGAGTATCCGCGCGCGCAATGCAACGCGAGCTTGATCGGGCATGGATTGCTTTCAAGCTCCAGCGCCTCGATCAGCGGGAAAAGATGGGCGTTGATGCGCCGAGCTTCCAGATAGGCACTCTTCCGCACCGCGCCGATCATCGCCGCTGTCAGCATCGGGGCGACGTTCGACACGACCGAAATGGCGCCGTCGCCGCCGGTCGCCATGAAAGCCAGCATGGATCGGTCATGGCCGGAAAGCTGCGTGAAACGATCGCCGAAGCGGACGGCCATCGTGCTTACCCGCGTCGGATCTCCGCTTGCGTCCTTGACGCCGACAAGACCGGGCAGGTGCGCAAGGCGGTCGAGCGTTTCGATCTTGATATCGACGGCCGTCCGGGAAGGCACATTATAGATGATGATCGGCAGCTCGGCAGCTTGCGCGACGCTCTCGAAATGCCGGAACAGGCCCTCCTGGCTCGGCCGACTATAGTAAGGCGTGACGACCAAAGCTCCGTCCGCGCCAAGGCGAGCCGCCTCGCAGGTCAATTCGACGGTACGCCGGGTGTCGTTGGTGCCCGAGCCGGCGATCACCGGCACACGGCCATTGGAGACCTCGACGCACAAGCGGATCACCGCCGCCCATTCCGGATGAGACAGGGTCGGCGCCTCGCCCGTAGTGCCGCAGGCGACAAGACCCTGTACGCCCTGGTCGATCTGCCAGTTGGCCAGCTCCGCCAAGGCGTCGAAATCGATAGCCTCACCCCTGTACGGGGTGACAAGTGCGGTCATCAGACCGCCGAATAACGGAGGGTCGCCACTGGGTTTCATGCTGCCTCTTCTCCACCTTGCGAGAGTTCTTTCGGCCGGCGCCGGCGACGATCGAGGGAGCCCAGCAATGCGATCAGCATGGCAGCGGCCAGATCGTCGTGTCGGCCCACGCACCTGCGCAAATTGCCGCGATCGTTCCAGGCCATGCGACACCGCCACCGATCTCCCGAGCGGCCCATCGACCAAGGGTGCCGCGTTGGCTGCAGATGCGCTCCGAGTTCGAGAACCGCTTCAAGCAACGCATTTGCTTCGAGCAGATCCCGGAGCCGGCGGTGCCGTCGAAACTGCGGCTGGTCTTCGCGCTCCTCGATAATCCTCACAGCCAGCCAGATGTGGTGCTCCTTGAGGACTCTGGCCATCTCCAACTGCGTCCTCAGGCCTGGCAACTCAGCCAGACGGCTTTCACCGATAGCCCGCCTTCGGTCGTCGGGTTGGAGAGCGGGAGCAGCAGGGCGTGTCATGCCGCTCTCAGAAAAACTATGGCGACGACCTGCACCGCGGCACAGCTCGCAGCAAACATCAGAAGCAGGTATTCCGATCTACGGCGTCGCTCGCGTTTGCTGAACCTCGGTTTCGGTCGTGGCAACCTGGGGTGAGCAGGACGGCCCGAAAATCTGCATTCAGCCGCCATTTCTGAGCACCAGGTAGATGCTGGGGCCTGCGGAAGCAAGAACAGCGCAACCGGCGATCACCACCAGAGCGATGATCTCCACGGCGCAGCGGAAGACGTGTCGGGAGACTTGGCGCTTGCTTGGTACAGCCCGGCTCAATTTTCGCCCTCGCTCCCCATCTGACGCGGCTCGCGCCGCCGACTGAGGTTCATCATCTCCAGGCAGAAGCGACCGTCTGTCAGTTGAAGATAGAGGCGGTAGCAGCCGTAGCTCTCGCCTATCAGCCTTGCCGCACCGACCGCATCATTGCGCGTCGGGTGGCACCATTCGGAGTCTTCACCTTCAAGATGCACAGTCCAGCGATCATCATAGTTCCGATAGACCCAGAGAACGGGCAGGACCGGATACACAGTCGCTGTGGCTTGAGGAGCCTCCAATTTCGATATGATCTGTTCCAAACCCATGTTTCACCTAAGCTCGCAGTGGGTCTGCGGAGCCGGTGGCTCCGCATTTCCGCCCGCGCCCGTCCTAGAAAAGCACCCCGGCCTCAAACATCCCGCGTACCTGGTCGCGCTTGTCGAAGTTGGACCCAAAGCCGTAGCCTTCGGTGACCCGATCGATGCGGGTGTACGAAAGCTCGGTACGCGCGAAGAAGATCCCGCGCTGGTAGGTCGGCGTCACCGTCAGCGACCACGCCCTGCTTTTCGGCCCGTAGAGCAGATTGGTGGGGGCGCAGTCTGCGGCGACGCCGCAATCTCCTCCGCTTAAAGCGATGTACTCGGCACGTCCAGCGATCGAGAAATTCTCATTGATGGCATAGCGAGCCAGCAGCGCTCCGCCGAATGTTTCGGCCGAGCGATCAATACCGATGTCCCTGTTCGAGCGGACCGTTGTGTATTGCAGGTAGGGCTGGAGCGTCAGCGGGCCGTCGACATAGGTGTAGATCACATTGAAGATGCTGCTGTTGTTCTGCGCCAGTGGCGTCGCGGCGCCGGTCTTGCCCGACTCTGCAAAGTTGCCTGCGGCGACCAGCGTGATCGTGCTCGACGGCGTCGCCGCATAAGACACCAGACCGGATACCCAGTTGTAATCCCCTGAGTAGAAACCATCATTGACCGACACCGAGGCGTTGACCGGTCCATTGCTATAGTTCACCTGAACACCGCGGCTGATCGCCGGCTCCTGGTTCCAGAGCAGGCCGCGCGCGATATTCATATTCTGGAAGGTGAAGGTCGATTCCGCGCCGATCAACGTCGGCAGCAAACCCGCCTGCACTGAGAAATTCGGCGACAGCTCGAGCTTGCCATAAGCAACCGGCACCGGCCCGTACAACTGATCGGTGACGTCGGTTGCGCGGGTATAGGCCGAGCCCAAAGAAGGCAGCGAGTAGACACCGCCCTGGACGAAGAACGTCAAGGGCGCCCCGGTTGTCTGCACCTGAATTTGGGCATTGCCGATATCGACGAGGGGATCTGTCGTTCGCGGATCGACGCCGGGAATGCCGTTCGTCTGCGCATTCCCGATGCCTGTGAGCTGGCCGGTGATATGAAGGCGACCAAACACGCCCGCATCCATGCTCATCGGATCGGGGTTCGGGCGCAGAGGGCCACCAAAGCTCGGCGCGCTCAGGGGTTCGGCCGCTGCCTGGCCAAGACCCATCATCGAACCGGCCATGATCGCGACCGCGCCAACCGCGCTCCGGCAAAGCGTCTTCCGACGCTCCGACCCCGGTCTTGTTGGACGACCGGCCTCGGCTGTGGCCGTTGCGGCGGGTGCGAGGGACGGTTTAAGCGGCTTCATACCTTCAGGTCCTTCCGGTTTGGTGGGACCCTCAAGCTAGATAGAGCCGCATATTATTTCGACGGGAGCTCAGCCGCGCTGCGATAGTATTTTCATAAGAAAAGGACCTGACAAAAATATACGTACTTATATAGTCGGATTTTTATTTGACTGAGCACGACTTTGCGCCCTTTCTCGCGCGGGAGTGTGCTTCTATGATTGACCAGAATCTCGACTATCTCGCTAACTTGCTTTGCCAAAACCGTCGGCAGGGAATTACCTCAGATATCCCGTTCGATCTGCTTCGAAGCGAGGATGACGCCTGGGCGGTGCAGTCAGCAGCAATCTCGGCCTTCGCCAATGACGCGGTAGGCTACGCCCTGATAGGCACTTGCCCCGCCATCCGCGGCACGCTTGGCCTTGCCAGTCCCATCTACTGCCCGATCCCTGTCGGAACAGTTCTTCAGGACTCCCACGGGCCGTTCCGGCTTCCCCAAGGCTTCATCGGGGCACAATGCGAAATCGTCTTTACGATGGGCGGTCCCCTGGGGGCGGACCATTGGCCCATCACTCGCGATCAATTTTGCAAGGCGATCCTGAGCTACCAACCGTCTATCTGTCTTGTCGGGCGACGTGGTCACCTGACTGGGCAACCACACCTGGCCGCCATTGCTGACTATGCGTTCCATGTTTCGACGATCGTCGACAAATATCATGAGCCAACAGGCCTGGAGGCCATGGACAGAATCGACATGCGAGCGTCGATCAACAACGTTCCAGTGTTTCAGTCGGCATCGGGAGAGGGGCTGGTTGATCCGATCAACTCTGCGCTCTGGCTCGTGAATGACCTGATCGCCAGAGGCAATTATCTCAGCGCCGGCGATATCGTAGCAACCGGATCGATCATCCCGATGCTGCTGCAAGTCCTTCCTGGTCAGGAACTGAAGGTCGAGTTGTCAGGCGTTGGCGACGCATCCGCACGGTTTCTTTGAACCAACAGAAGCAGCCGATCAGACGGCCAACTGATGGCCACTGAAAATGTAGAGACCCAACGCCGTCGCCGCCAACCATAGAGCCTCATCCCAATAGGTGAACCTGGTCTTGCCGAATCGTTCGCCGCGATGAACTGCGTAAGCGACGGCCATTACGCCGTATATGCCGGTCCACAGCGCGAATGTGGCAAGGAAGTTCTCGCTCTTCAGAATGTAGGCGATTGCCGCAGCGACGACCAGCTTGATGCCATAGCGCCCAATGTGCTCTCGCGACTGCTCGTCTAACCGCATAACACGCCTGGATCGTTCGTTAGATCAGGCCGAAGACGAGGGACAGCCGGTAGCCGACATACCCAACGCCGATCGCGGTAATCGCCAGGACAAGCAGCAAGCCAAGCCCACCATTCCCTGGCTCTTTCTGAGGGTGCGGCGCCTCGTTCTGATTCTTCCGGACCCTATCATTTCCAGCCATTTGCGATGAGCGCTCCCTCGGCGCTCCAGTGCGCAGCTATTTCTAGGATGCTGCTGCATAGGAATTCGAGAGGGACGGCACGTCAGCGAAGTAAATGGATTTTACTTCTGAGCCAGCGTATGACTTTACCGGAAAAAGCTCATTGGGCGGTGCCGATATCCCACGATTCGTTGCTGTCGAGCCGTCGCGTATATGTGCTTGGCAATGCTCACGCGCGCATAGCAGCGGCTAAAGCAATCCGCAGTTTCCACGGCCAGCTTTGGTCACGCTAAGGGAGCGCCATCAACGGTTCGCTCACCTGGGTGGACGAAGCCGTCGAATGAAAACACGCATTTCGCAAGCCTTCACATTCTGACAGGCTGACGAGCATCACCCGCAAGTGCAATCAGCGCGGACTGGCCCTCTGGGACGCGAAGCGATGACTCGATTGAAGAGATGGTGCGGGTGGTCGGAATCGAACCGACACTCCTTTCGGAACCGGATTTTGAATCCGGCGCGTCTACCAGTTCCACCACACCCGCACACTTGCCGCCGATTCTAGCCGACGCTCTTTGCACCTATACTGCACCTAGAGCGAAAACCGAATATCCGCAGCGAATTTTCCTTCTTTCCCAAGCCCCTGAAAATACGACGCTTTAAACTCGCCGTGATTTTTTGTGGATTGGTAGACAAACCCCTTTTTGAGTCCGGCGCGTCTACCAATTTCACCACGCCCGCGCATGGTTGGGGAGCGCCAGATGGCAAAAAGCGCGGCAGGCGTCCAGCCAAAAATCATCCTGCGGGATTTGAAGGGATAAATGCCGCTCCTCATATTGCGGGAGCGGACGCGGCCCGATAGCCTGCGCGTGTCTCGAAAGCGGCCCATTTGGCGGCACGCTTCGCGTAGACCTGACACTCCAACGGAAAAGGGCGTCCCTTTTGACCGAACCGTCTGCCACATTCCTGCTATTCGGCGCCACTGGCGATCTCGCGCACCGGATGATCTTTCCCTCGCTCTACAATCTGCTGGCGGACGGATTGCTGCCGGACGACTTCCTCGTCATCGCGTCGGGCCGTTCCGAGATGAGCGACGATATGTTTCGCGCCGACATAAAGGACAGCCTGCCCAAATTCCTGCCGGCGGATCGTTATGATGCCGCCGTGGCCGACCGGCTGACCGCCATCATCTCCTATCAGCCGGTGGAGGCGGGCAATGCGGAGCAATTCTCGGCGCTGGCCAGGCGGCTGGACGGGCGGCTGGATCGCGGCCTTTGCGTTTATCTTTCGACTCCGCCTTCGCTATTCGCGCCCACCGCGCAGGGGTTGGCGCAAGCGGGGATCATCACGCCTAAAACCCGCATCGCCATGGAAAAACCCATCGGCAAGGATCTGGCATCCTCGAAACAGGTGAATGACGGCATCGGCGCGCTGTTCGCGGAGGATCAGATTTTCCGCGTCGACCATTATCTCGGCAAGGAAACGGTGCAGAACCTGCTTGCGCTGCGGTTCGGCAATGTGATGTTCGAGCCGCTGTGGAACGCCAGCGCCATCGACCATGTGCAGATCACCGTGGGCGAAACGGTCGGGCTGGAAGGCCGCGTCTCCTATTATGACGGCGTGGGCGCGTTGCGCGACATGGTGCAGAATCATGTGCTCCAGATCCTGTCGATCATCGCCATGGAGCCGCCCGCGCGCATGGACCCCACCTCCGTGCGTGACGAGAAGGTGAAGGCGCTGCGCTCCCTGCGTCCCATGACCGCCGAAACGGTCAAGACCCACAGCGTGCGTGGCCAATATACGCCCGGCGCGGTCGGCGGGCAGATCGTCACCGGCTATGCCGACGAATTGGGGAAGCCCTCCGACACCGAAACCTTCGTGGCCCTGAAAGCCCATATCGACAACTGGCGCTGGCAGGGCGTGCCCTTTTACCTCCGCACCGGCAAGCGGATGCCCGCCCGCCAGTCGGAAATCCTGATCCAGTTCAAGCCGGTGCGTCATTCCATCTTCGGCCGCGACGGCCACGGATCGGGGCTGGAACCCAACACGCTCATCATCCGCCTTCAGCCGGAGGAATATATCCGCCTGCTCATCATGAGCAAACGCCCCGGCCTCGAACGGCAGGTGCATCTGGAGGAGGTGACGCTGGACGTGTCGCTGACCGCCGCCTTCGCCGGGCAGCGCCGCCGCATCGCCTATGAGCGGCTGATCCTGGACCTGCTGGCGGGCGACCAGACGCTGTTCGTCCGCCGCGACGAGGTGGAGGCGCAATGGACCTGGATCGATTCCATCATCGACGGCTGGAAAGCCGCGGGAATGAAGGTCGCTTCCTATGCATCGGGGAACTGGGGGCCGTCCTCAGCCATTGCCCTTATCGAACGTGATGGAGCAAGCTGGCATGACTGACCTCAACCCGGTGATCGCCAAAGTCACCGACCGCATCATCAGGCGCAGCGCCGCGCGCCGCCGCCAATATCTCGACCTGATCGAGCGGGGCCGCGACGCGGGCACCAACCGCGCGCAGCTCAGTTGCGGCAACCTCGCCCACGCCTTCGCGGCGAGCGGCGACGACAAGCCCGTCATCCGCACCGGCCGGGCGATGAACATGGGGATCGTCACCGCCTATAACGACATGCTCTCCGCCCATCAGCCCTATGGCCGCTATCCCGAAGCGATCAAGATCGCCGCGCGCGAGGTCGGCGCCACGGCGCAGGTCGCAGGCGGCGTCCCCGCCATGTGCGACGGCGTGACGCAGGGGCAGGCGGGCATGGACCTGTCGCTCTTCTCCCGCGACACCATCGCGCTGGGCACGGCGGTGGCGCTCAGCCACGCCATGTTCGAAGGCGCGCTGCTGCTCGGCATCTGCGACAAGATCGTGCCGGGCCTCCTGATCGGCGCGCTGCGCTTCGGCCATTTGCCCACGATCCTGGTTCCCTCCGGCCCCATGCCGTCGGGCCTCGCCAACAAGGAAAAGGTCCGCATCCGCCAGCTCTATGCCGAAGGAAAGGTCGGCAAGGAGGAACTGCTGGAAGCCGAAAGCGCCAGCTATCACGGCGCGGGCACCTGCACCTTCTACGGCACGGCGAACAGCAATCAGATGATGATGGAGGTGATGGGCCTCCACATGCCCGGCGCGGCCTTCATCAACCCCGGCACGAAGCTGCGGACCGAAATCACCCGCGCCGCCGTCCACCGGCTCGCCGATATCGGCTGGGACGGCGAGGATTATCGCCCGCTCGGCCATTGCATCGACGAAAAGGCTATCGTGAACGCGATCATAGGCCTGATGGCGACCGGCGGCTCCACCAATCACGCCATCCATGTGCCCGCCATCGCGCGGGCGGCGGGGATCAGCGTCGACTGGACCGATTTCGCCGAACTGTCGGACGTGGTGCCGCTGCTGGCGCGTATCTATCCCAATGGCTCGGGCGATGTGAACGCGTTCGAGGCGGCGGGCGGCATGGCCTATGTCATCCGCGAGCTGCTCGACAATGGCCTGCTCCACCGCGACATATTGACCGTCGCCCGCGCCGACCTCACCGACTATGGCAAGGAACCCGTGCTGGAGGATGAGGCGCTCTTGTGGCGCGACGTTCCCGCCTCCCGCGACGAAGCGATGCTGCGTCCCGTCTCCAGCCCCTTCAGCCCGGACGGCGGCATGAAGCTGCTGTCCGGCAATCTCGGCCGCTGCGTCATGAAGGTGAGCGCGGTCGATCCGTCGCGCTGGACCATCGAAGCACCCGCGGCGATCTTCCACGATCAGGACGATGTGCTGCGCGCCTTCAAGGCCGGGGAACTGGAGCGCGACGTGGTGGTCGTGGTCCGCTTCCAGGGGCCGCGCGCCAACGGGATGCCCGAACTGCACAAGCTCACCCCCGCGCTCGGCGTGTTGCAGGATCGCGGCTTCAAGGTCGCATTGGTGACGGACGGCCGCATGTCCGGCGCGAGCGGCAAGGTGCCCGCCGCCATCCACCTTTCGCCCGAAGCGCTGGGCGACGGCCCCATCGCCCGACTGCGCGATGGCGATATGGTCCGCGTCTGCGCCCAGACCGGCTCTATCGAGGCGCTGGTCGATGCCGCGCAATGGGACGCCCGCACCATGCCCCAAGCTCCGCCGCCACCCTATGACACAGGCCGCGAATTGTTCGCCCTCTTCCGCCAGCACAGCGATCTGGCCGAAGCAGGCGCGTCGCCCATCCTCGCGGCGATGGAAAGTGAGCTTGGATCATGACGGACATCATCGCAGCCGACATCGGCGGCACCAACGCCCGCTTCGCCCGTGCGAAACTGGACGCACAGGGCGTGCCGACGCTTGGCGAAATCCGGAAATATAAGGTCGCCGACTTTTCCAGCCTGCAAGCCTGCTGGGCGGCCTTCGCGGCGGAGGAGGGGGGCGACCTGCCCAAAGCCGCCTCCATCGCCTTCGCCACCGCCATCGGCCGCGACGTCATCAAGCTCACCAACAGCAACTGGGTGATCCGCCCCGACACGCTGGACGAGGAACTGGGCCTCGACCAGATGCGCCTCGTCAACGATTTCGAGGCGGTCGCCCATGCCGTCACGCGCCTGCCGCCTGAAAACCTGCCGCTGCTTTTCGGTGAGGACCGGCCTTTCCCCGCCGATGGCGGCGTGACCGTGATCGGCCCCGGCACGGGCCTTGGCGTCGCGATGATCGCCTATGACGACGGCGTCCCCCATGTCATCGCGACAGAAGGCGGCCATCTGGATTTCGCCCCGCTCGACACGATGGAGGAGAAAATCCTCGCCTACCTCCGCGACAAGTTCCTCCGCGTATCCGTCGAGCGCATCGTCTCAGGCCCCGGCCTCAACAATATCTACAAGGCGATGGCCACCATCGGCCATGAACGCATCCTGCTGATGGAAGACGCCGAACTGTGGCAGGCGGCGTTGGAGGACAGCGACCCGTTCGCCCGCGCCGCCTTCGACCGTTTCTGCCTCTGCTATGGCGCGGTGGCGGGCGATCTGGCGCTGGCGCACGGCCCTCATGCGGTCGTGCTGGCGGGCGGTCTCACGCAGCGGATGCGCGACCTGTTGCCGCCAAGCGGTTTCCACAGCCGTTTCATCGCCAAGGGCCGTTTCGAAAGCCTCATGAAATCCGTGCCCATCCGCCTCGCCCTGCATGACGAGATCGGGCTTTTCGGCGCCGCCGCCGCCTTTCGGGAGAAGAAGTGAATGTCGCTCAGCGTTGAACAGGTGATGGCGCTGGCCCCGGTGATCCCTGTGCTGGTGGTCGAACGTGTGGAGGACGCGCTCCCCATCGCGCAGGCGCTGGTGAAGGGCGGTCTTCCCGCGCTGGAAGTGACCCTGCGGACCCCCGCCGCGCTGGATGTCATCCGCGAAATGGCCAAGATCGAAGGCGCTGTCGTCGGCGCGGGCACCGTCCTTAACCCACGTCAGCTCGACGCCGCGATGGAAGCAGGCGCGCGCTTCATCGTCAGCCCCGGCCTCACCGATCCGCTGGGCCGGGCAGCCATCGCCGCGAAGATCCCCTTCCTCCCCGGCACGGCGACGGCAGGCGACATCATGCGCGGCATGGACATGGGCCTCACCCACTTCAAATTCTTCCCGGCGGAAACCTCCGGCGGCCTGCCTGCATTGAAGGCGCTCGCCGCCCCCCTCCACGAAGCCCGCTTCTGCCCCACCGGCGGCATCTCGCCGGAAAGCGCGCCCAAATGGCTGGCCGAGCCCTTCGTCCAATGCGTCGGCGGAAGCTGGGTCGTGCCCAAAGGCCCCATCGACCCCGCAAGGATCGAGGCGCTGGCGCGGGAGGCGGCGGCGCTGCCGCGTTAGGCGGGATGTTGAGGACGAGCCGCTGCTTTAAGGACCGAGAGTGACTAGTTTCAACCTTCGGCGGACTCCATCACCACGCCCATAAACTGCCGTTTCATCCTGCCGGTAGTGCCCATCGAAGCTTAGTCTGAAATCGTACCCCAAGCGCGCTTCTACCATCCTTTAGCTGCTCCTTGATGATCGCACCTCTAAATAGGTTTTCAGCTTCGCCAGCGAAATACGACGCGTTTTCCGGCGGTTCGAATGACTCACCGCGACAGATGACCGAACGGTCTAATTGAACTTGGCATTCTGCCGTCTGAACACCCTGTCGCTTTTCACGCATGGCTCGCGCCGGGTAATTCATGCTGCCTCTGACTTTGCCGGATTGGATGTCGATTTGCATCATATCAACCAACGGACCCGTGGTGAGGTTAACGGACAACGGGACTGCGTCGATCAGCACCGTTAATCTTGCCAACCTGAAAAATGGAGGCGCCTTACCGGGTGCGGCAGCAAAGCGCACCAGTTTGCTCCATAGAGGATCGGCACCTGCCGGGCTAAGACCAAGTGCTGCGCGATCAATGGCGGGAAATTTCGGGAATGCTGATGGTGGTGAAGCACGTGCCACCATCATCGCTAGTATCTGCTCGCGGTTTCGCCAACTCTCAGCCTCGCAGGTCGCCTGTTTTACCGTGCCATCATCCGCGATCTCACAGACGAGATTTGTATTAAACGCTGGAATTGATCCGCCCCACTTGGCGGTTTGACGGTATCGCTCCGCAATGGGCAAAATTTGCAAGCTGAGCTCAGTCGGCTTCGCTTCATAAGTCTGCGTCCTAAACGGTGCGCCGGTACTATCCTTGTTAATTTCGATTGGCGGTTCTGCAACTGTGGTTCCCGAAACGGGAAACGCAAATGCAAAGAATAGAGGCGTGAGAATAACCCGCTGTCCAATCACTTGTGCTGCCCCCTGCCGATCGAACCAAAAGATAGCTGCTTTGCATACCGATTTAGCGTCAGTAAAAGGGAATATCCGGCGCGAAGCGGATTTTCCGCTCTCCACCCGAACCATGTGCCCCAATTGCCGCGCATACAGGCTCAATCGCTGATCCACACCTCCACCGGCACCTTGTCCTGACAAAGCGCCAGCCGGATCGGCAGTTCCTCGACAGACCCTCCCGCCAGCGCGCGGTCATAGACGGCTTTCTTCGCCGCCCCGCCGATCTGGAGGAAGATATGACGGCTATCCACAATCGCGCCGGCGCTCAGCGTCATGCGCTGGTGCGGTGCGGCGGGCGGCGTCACCGCCAGCACCCGCGCTTGCGTGGAAAGCCCCTCCGCCAGTTCCTTCGCCTGCGGGAAAAGCGAGGCGGTATGTCCATCCTCTCCCATGCCCAGCAGCACGA
This sequence comes from Sphingobium baderi, assembly GCF_001456115.1. NCBI lineage: Bacteria > Pseudomonadati > Pseudomonadota > Alphaproteobacteria > Sphingomonadales > Sphingobiaceae > Sphingobium > Sphingobium wenxiniae. The sequence goes on from NZ_CP013264.1 coordinate 2,374,542, forward strand.
TGTCCAGCGGCCAGGGCAGTGCCTCAAACGCCACCTCGCAAGCCGCCGCGCCGGCATAGGCATCCGCCGCGTCATTCTTCATCGGCACGAACCGCGCCTTGGTCGCCGCTCCGGTCAACAGCGTCTCGCGGATCAGCTTTTCATTGGAATCGGCATGGTCCGGCGCGACCCAGCGTTCGTCCACCAGCGTCACGACCACCTCGCCCCAGTCGAGCGGCAGTCCCGACAGCGCCTTCAGCACCGGCCGGGGGGATCGCCCGCCCGACAGCGCGATGCCCGCCACGCCCCGCGCCGCGATCGCTTCGCCCAGCACCGCGCCGATCCGCCGCGCCAGATTCTGCGCCGCCGCCGCGCCATCGGCAAAGACATGCTCCACCGGTCTGCTCAAGCCACTTCCTCGGGCAGTGTGCAGGCGTCGATCCACCGCGCGTCCGTCAGTTCCGCCAGCCGCGTCGGCGTCAGTTCCACCGAAGCGGTGCGCGATCCTGCCGCCGGAAACACCGTTTCGAACGCCTGCAAGCTCACGTCGCAATAGACGGGCAGGGGGGCGGCCAGCCCAAAGGGGCACACGCCCCCCACCGGATGCCCGGTGATCGCTTCGACCTCTTCCGCGCCCAGCATCCGGGGCTTGCCGCCCAGCGCCGCCTTCGCCTTGCCGTTGCTCAGCCGCGCATCGCCCCGCGCCACCACCAGCGCGACCTGGTCGCCCACCCGCAGCGACAGCGTCTTGGCGATCCGCGCCGGTTCCACGCCCAGCGCGGCGGCGGCTTCCACCACCGTCGCCGTGCTCATGCCTTGGTCGATGATCGGCACATCGGGCGCATGGGTCGCGAAAAAGGCCCGGACGCTCGCTTCGCTCATGCCCCGCGAATCTCACTGAGCTTGCGTTCCCACGCCAGAGCGTGCGTCACGATCTGCTCCAGATCGGCATGACGCGGCTCCCACGGAAATTCATTCATAATCGCCCGGTTATCGGAAATCAGCGAGTCCGGATCGCCCGCCCGCCGTCCTTCCATCCGCCGCTCGATCTTGATGTTGGTCACGCGGTCCACGGCGTCCAGCACCTCCAGCACGGAAAAGCCCCGGCCATAGCCGCAGTTGAGGAGATAATTCTGCTCCGGCTTCGCCATCAGCGCCTCCAGCGCCAGCACATGCGCGGCGGCAAGGTCAGTCACATGGATATAGTCGCGCACACCCGTCCCGTCGGGCGTATCGAAATCCGTCCCGAACACGCTGACGCCGTCGCGCTTGCCCAAAGCGGCCTCCACCGCCACCTTGATGAGATGCGTCGCGCCAGCCGTGGATTGCCCGCTGCGCCCCTGCGGATCGGCCCCCGCCACATTGAAATAACGCAGCGCGCAGAAGTTCATGCCATGCGCCGCGCTCACGTCGCGCAGCATATATTCGGTCATCAGCTTCGACATGCCATAAGGGTTGATCGGTCGCTGCGGCGTCGTCTCCCTGACCGGGCTTTCCTCCGGTATCCCATAGGTCGCCGCCGTCGAGGAGAAGATGAAATGCGGCACGCCAACCCGCACCGCGCTTTCGATCAGGTCGCGAGTCTTGGCGCTGTTATTATGATAATATTTCAACGGGTTTTCGACCGACTCTGGCACCACGACTGAACCGGCGAAATGCATGATCGCCTTGACGCCATGGTCCCGCAAAGCCGCCTTCACCAGCGGCTGGTCGGCGATGTCGCCCCGCACCAGCGGCACGCCATCGGGCACCGCCCAATCGAAGCCGGTGACGAGGTTGTCGATCACCACCACGCCATAGCCCGCGTCTTTCAGCGCCAGCACCGCATGGCTGCCGATATAACCGGCCCCGCCCGTCACCAATATCGTCGGCTTTTCGCTCATAAAAAGAAGGTCTCCCCGGATGTTCCGGGAAGACCTAGCCGAGGGGGAGGGGGATTGTCAGCCTGTTTATGCCGCGGCGCGGGACGGAGCGGGGCGATAGAAGGTCGCGCCGCTCGCCGCCATCTCCCGCAATTGCTTCGTCGGCGCGAACCGTTCGCCATGCGCTGCCGCCAGCCGGTCCAGCACCGCCACCACATGCGCGATGCCGACCGTATCCATATGGCTGAACGGCCCGCCGGTCCAGGGCGCAAAGCCCCAGCCGAAGATCGCGCCGATATCGCCATCCTCCGGCGTCTCCAGCACGCCCTCCTCGAAACAGCGGGCACATTCGATCAGTTGCCGATAGAGCAGCCGCTCCTTCACGGCCTCCACATCGGGCTGATCGGCGGCCAGCGGGAACAGATCGGCCAGACCCGGCCACAGATGCTTCTTCCCGCCTTCGGGATAGTCATACCATCCCTTCGCGCTCTTGCGGCCCAAACGGCCCAATTCCACCATCTGCGCCATCAATTCGTCGGACCGCTGCGGGACATAGGCATCGCCCAGTTCCTTCTTCGCCGCGAGCACGATCTTGTTGCCCAGCTCGATGGACACCTCATCGCCCACGGCCAGCGGCCCCACGGGCATCCCCAATTGCCGCCCGCCATTTTCGATCAGCGCCGGATTGACCCCTTCGGCCACCATCTCCACACCCTCCTGCACATAGGTGCCGAAGCAGCGCGAGGTATAGAAGCCGCGCGAGTCATTGACGACGATGGGCGTTTTCTTGATCTGCGCCACGAAATCCAGCGCTTTGGCGATGGCGGCGGGGCCGGTTTCGCGCCCCAGGATGATTTCTACCAGCGGCATCTTCTCGACCGGCGAGAAAAAGTGGATGCCGATGAAATTCGCCGGCTTGCTCCACGCCTTCGCCAGCTTGGTGATCGGCAGCGTCGACGTGTTGGACCCGAAGATCGTGTCCGCGCCCAGCACTTCCTCGACCTTTTTCGTGACTTCCGCCTTGATGGCGACATCCTCGAACACCGCCTCGATCACGAAATCCGCCCCGGCCAGCGCCGCATAGTCGGTCGTCGGCGTCACGCGGGCCAGCGTCTCCGCCATCTTCTCCGGCGTCATGCCCTTGCCGAGCCGCTTGCTTAACTGCTCCTCGACATGCGCCTTGCCTTTTTCCGCATAGGCCAGATCCCGGTCGAACAGCACGACCTCCATCCCCGCCTGAGCGGCGACCGTGGCGATGCCTGCGCCCATCATGCCCGCGCCCAGCATGGCGAGCTTCCTCGTCGGCGCCTTGGGCTGGTCCTTGGGGCGGCGCGCGCCGCGTTCGGCGGCCTGCTTGTTAACGAACAGGCTGCGGATCATGTTGCTCGCCTGCGGGTCGGCGGCGACCTTGGCGAAATATTTGCTCTCGATCCGGATCGCCTGATCAATGGGCAGTATCGCGCCTTCATAGACTGCTGACAGCAAAGCGATGGGCGCGTTCATGTTGCGCTGCGTCTGCTTGAGGGTCATCGGCACGGCGCCCGCCATGGTCTGCACGAAAGCGGGGTTGAACCCACCCGCGCCGCCCGGAATTTTGAAGCCCTTCACATCCCATGGCTGCACCGATGCGGTCGGATTCGCCTTCACCCACGCCTTTGCCGTGTCCAGCGCCGTGCCCTGCGGCACCACTTCATCGACAACTTTCAGCATCGCCGCTTCGGCGGGCCGGAACAGCTTGCCTTGCAACATATACATCAGCGCCGCCTGCACCCCCATCAGGCGCGTCATGCGCTGCGACCCGCCACCGCCGGGAAACAGGCCGATCAGTATTTCGGGCAATCCCAACTGCGTCTTGGGGCTATCCCCCACCACGCGCCGATGACAGGCCATCGCCAGTTCCAGCCCGCCGCCGACGCAGGTGCCCTCAATGGCGCAGGCGACCGGCTTGCCGCAGGTTTCCAGACGGCGGAAAAGCTGGTTCAGCACGAACACCTTGTCGAATATATCGGCGGGGGCGGGGCGTTCGCCTTCCGCGCTTGCCAGCATCGCGCCCAGAAATTTCAGGTCCATGCCGGCCATGAAGCCGCTGTCCTTGCCCGACGCGATGACGGCGCCCTTGATGGCTTCTTCCGACGCGATGCGCGTGATCGCCGCGTCCAGATCGGTGATGAAATCCGGGCCGATGACGTTCATCGACTGACCGGGCACGTCGATGGTCAGCGTGGCGATGCCGTCGCCGTCAATGTCGAATGCGATTGTGCTCATATCCTGTCTCCTTCCCATTCTCCGTTCGCCCTGATCCTGTCGAAGGGCGCTCGCAAACCGGGCTTCAACAGCCCGAACGGGGTGTTTTGAATGCCTCAAATACGCTCGATGATCGTGCCGGTGCCCATGCCCGCGCCCACGCACAGGTTGACGAGCGCGGTGCCCTTGCCCGTCCGCTCCAGTTCATCCAGCGCGGTGCCCAGCACCATCGCGCCGGTCGCGCCCAGCGGATGCCCCATGGCGATCGCGCCGCCATTGACGTTGATCAGGCCATGGTCGAGGTCCATCGCCTGCATGTAGCGCAGCACCACGGCGGCAAAGGCTTCGTTCAGTTCCCACAGGTCGATGTCGGCCTTGCTCATTCCCGCGCGCTTCAGCAGCTTGCCCGCGACGAACTCCGGCCCGGTCAGCATGATGAGCGGTTCGGACCCGATGGAGGCCGCCGCGCGGATGCGCGCGCGCGGTTTCAGCCCATATTTCTCGCCGATCGCCTTGCTGCCGACCAGTACGCCCGCGGCGCCGTCGACGATGCCGGAACTGTTGCCTGCATGGTGGACATGATCGACCTTCTCCAGTTCCGGGTAGCGCAGCAGCGCCACCGTATCGAAGCCCGGCATGTCCTCGCCCAGCGCGGCGAAGCTGGGTTTCAGGGCGGCGAGCGACTGCATCGTGGCGTCGGGCCGCATATGTTCGTCATGGTCCAGCGCGATGCGGCCGATAATGTCTTTCACCGGCAGGATGGATCTGGCGAAGCGCCCTTCGTCCCATGCCATCTTCGCGCGCCGCTGGCTCTCCACCGCATAGGCGTCGACATCATCCCGCGAAAAGCCGAATTTGGTCGCGATCACGTCCGCGCCGATGCCCTGCGGCGCGAAATAGGTTTTGTAGGCGACGGCCGGGTCCATGGCCCATGCGCCGCCATCCGACGCCATCGGCACCCGGCTCATGGATTCGACGCCGCCCGCGACGACGAAATCCGCTTCGCCCGATACGACCTTGCCCGCGGCCATGTTCACCGCTTCGAGTCCCGAAGCGCAAAAGCGGCTGATCTGTACGCCCGGCGTGGTCTGCGCGTAACCCGCGTTCAGCACCGCGACGCGCGCGATGTCCGCGCCCTGCTCGCCCACCGGCGTGACGCAGCCCAGTATGACGTCGTCCACATCTGCGGTGTCGATGCCGTTGCGATCACGTATGCCTTCCAACACCTGCGTCGCAAGCTGGATGGGGGTGATCTCATGCAGCGACCCGTCGGTCTTGCCCCGGCCCCGGGGCGTCCTGACGGTGTCGTAGATATAGGCTTCCATGGATTAAGTCCTCTCCGATGACCGGGACGCGATGCGATTTATACCCGCAAAATGTATTTACGTTTACGTAAAGTGCAAGGGGAAGATGCCCGAACGTCCCGCTTCCCAACCTGCCGTAGGGTCAGCAGACTAACAGGAACCCCGTTCCCTTCTTCATCTCCCTCTTGGTCTCCCGTGATTCGCCGGTTTGACGCCTCCGCCATTTTCGGCTTCACCGTTGATGTGTCCGAGGCTGATTCCCCCACCGCGCCGTCGCCCCTTTCCATTCCCATCTTCCGCGCCATCTGGCTGGCCAGCCTTTCCTCGAACTTCGGCGGTCTCATCCAGTCGGTCGGCGCGGCGTGGATGATGACCTCGCTTTCCGGCTCTTCGATGATGGTGGCGCTGGTTCCCGCCGCAACGACGCTGCCGATCATGCTGCTATCGCTTTGGGCCGGGGCGGTTGCGGACAATCTGGAACGGCGCAAGGTGATGCTGGCCTGCCAGTGCTTCATGCTGGTCGTCTCGGCCGTTCTCGCCATTGCCGCGTGGCAAGCCATGCTGACTCCGTGGATATTGCTGGGCCTGACCTTTTTGATCGGTTGCGCCACGGCGGTGAACGGCCCGGCATGGCAGGCGTCGGTGGGCGACATGGTGCCGCGTTCGGTCCTGCCTAGCGCGGTGAGCCTCAACAGCATGGGGTTCAACCTGGCACGCAGTATGGGTCCAGCCTTGGGCGGCGTCATCGTCGCCGCGGCTGGCGCGGCCGCCGCCTTTCTGACTAACGCTATCAGCTATATCCCGTTGATCTTGGTTCTGGCCCGCTGGAAACCGGAAAGAGCGCCGCAACTACTCCCGCGTGAGCGTCTGGGCGTGGCGATGCGGGCCGGCGTGCGTTATGTGGCGATGTCGCCCAATATAAAGCTTGTGCTCGTGCGCGCGCTGGCTTTCGGATTTGGCGCTAGCGCCGTATCGGCCCTCATGCCGCTTGTCGCTCGCGATGTGTTGGGCGGCGGCGCGCTTACCTTCGGTTTGCTCAGCGGCGGCTTCGGTATTGGCGCGGTAGGCGGCGCGTTGAGCACTAGCCGCCTGCGCGTGCGTTATTCCATAGAGCGGATCGTGCAGATCGGGACATTCTCCCTCGCTGTCGGTACAGCCATCATGGGGTTGAGCGCCTGGTTGCCGCTTGCCATCCTGGGTTATCTGGTGGCCGGTGCGGGCTGGGTGGTGGTGCTCGCCACTTTCAACGTGTCGGTGCAGATGTCCGCACCACGCTGGGTGGTGGCGCGCGCCGTTGCCTTTTACCAGATGGTGGCTTTCGGCGGCATGGCGGTTGGCGCATGGATATTCGGAACCGTCGCCGAAGGGCACGGCGTTGTCCTCGCGCTCCATGCCGCCGCGGCCGCGCAATTCGCCGTCATGCTGATTGGGTTGGTCCGCCCGTTGCCGCAAACCAGCGAGGACAATCTCAACCCTCAGAATCTCTGGCGCGAACCTGAAACGGCGGTGCCGGTGGAAGCGCGGAGCGGGCCTGTGGTGGTGACGATCGAATATCGCATTCCGCCCGGTTCGATCGTGCCGTTTCTTACAGCGATGAGCGAACGCCGCCGGATCAGGCGGCGGGACGGCGCGCATGGATGGTCGTTGATGCGCGATCTGGGCGACCCGGAATTGTGGATCGAACGCTATCATGTGCCCACCTGGCTCGATTATGTTCGGCACAACCAACGCCGCACCTTCGCCGATCAGGCGAATAGCGAGGCGATACATGCGCTGCATAGCGGACCCAACCCGCCCACCGTTCATCGCATGCTGGAGCGGCAGACGGGTTCGCTACCGCTCAGCCGCGCGCCCGATCCGCGTGAAATGGGCGATCCGATGACCGACCCCACCCGGTCGAGTTAATCAGGCCCGTCCGTCGCGGGTTGCCAAGCCATCAGATCCTCTGGCGTATCGATGTCGCGCAACAGATTGCCGTGGGTTTCAATCTGCACCCCGTGGCTCAGCAGCGCGCGTGCCCCCTGATCGCCGCGCAACGTCAGCAATTCCCCAAAATGTTTCCGGCCGATGAAGGCAGGCGGGGAGGAGGAAAAGCCATCGGTGCTGGCGACGACGGACCGGATGTCGATCGCGGCCATGCATAGGCGGTTATAATGGGTCTGCGGCACTTCCGGCATGTCGGCCAGGCATATGAGTATGCCGCGGATGCGCCGGATCGGCATGACATGTTCGACCGCGCGCACGATGCTGCTGGAAATGCCCTCTTCGGGCTGTTCATTGACGAGAATGGTGTATCCGCGTCTCTCAAGCTTGCGATGGATGACCGGCGCTTGCCCGAGGGGGCGAGTCACCGCGATCAATTCGCCAAAGGCCATGGAGGCGACTGTTTCCAGCACATGCTGGACGACTGGTTTGCCGCGCAGGTCGGCCATCAACTTGTCTTCCTTGCCAAAGCGGGAGGAAGTGCCCGCCGCCAACAGCACGGCCGCGATGCGTTCAGTTCGCATGGAAGGCCGCAATGGATGGCATATGCTCGATCAAGCTCCTTGAACTCCCGGATTTGCCACTGAAGCGATCCGGTGTCCAGCATGCCCGAAAGGGCTGGCCTTCGCGAGTACGAGACGCCATATGCAGGGCCGAAACCAAGGAGCGGTCTTTATCATGATATATGATCCCGATGCGGAATCCGTTGGGGAATCCTCGAAAGAGCCCGTGCCGACCGAGGTGTCCGATGCGATCCGCACTCTGATCAGATGGTCTGGTGACAATCCGGAGCGGGAAGGGCTGATCGAAACGCCCGAGCGGGTGGCCCGTGCCTGGCGGGAATATTGCCGCGGCTATGGAGACGATCCGGCCTATCATCTATCCCGCATTTTTCATGAAGTCGGCGGTTATGACGATGTCGTGCTGCTCAAGGACATTCCCTTCCAGTCGCATTGCGAACATCATATGGCGCCGATCATCGGAAGGGCGCATATCGCCTATCTGCCCGGCGATTATGTCGTGGGCATATCGAAGCTTGCACGCGTCCTGCACGCCTTTGCCCATCGCTTGCAGGTGCAGGAACGGCTGACGTCCGAAGTCGCCAATTGCATCTGGGAAAATCTGAAGCCTCAGGGCGTAGCCGTGGTGATCGAAGCGACGCACGGATGCATGACGGGCCGTGGCGTGCGAACGCCCAACGTCATCATGAAAACCAGCCGTATGCTTGGTGTATTCCGCGATGATGAAAAGAGTCGCGAGGAAGTGCTGAAGCTCATCGGCTCGTGAGTGGACGGGACGCATCCTATCGTCCGCTGGGACGTGCGCGGCGCGAAGGTGAAGGGGGCGCGGCCCCTCTCGCCGGGAAGCGGCTTGCACTGGTCACAGGCGGGCATCGCAGGTTGGGCGCCCATATCGCCGCCGCGTTCGCCGGAGCGGGATTTTCGCTCGCCATTCATGGCAGCCACGATACCCGGCTCGACTCTCACCTTGCCCTGGCACTGGAGGAGAACGGGACGGAATGGGAAGGCTTCGTCGTCGATTTCTCCGATCCCGAAAGTGCCGAGGAACTGATCGCGCAGGTCGCGGAACGCTTTGGCCGTCCGCCCGATGTGCTGGTGAATGGTGCGGCGCTGTTCGGGCAGGACCGGCTGGGCGACGTCACGGCCGATGATCTGATGCGACATTATGCCGTCAATTGCGCGGCTCCGACCTTGCTGACCAAGGCCTTTGCCATGGTTCCCGCAGGGACGGGCGATCGATGTATCGTCAACATACTCGATCAGAGGATCGATCATCCGCATGAAGATCAACTGGCCTATACGCTTTCCAAACTGGCATTGGCGGGCCTGACCCGATTGAGCGCCAACAATCTGGCGCCCCGGATCAGGGTGAACGCGGTGGCGCCGGGGCTGACTATTCCGACGCCGGATTATAATGAAACGCAGATGGAGCAACTGAAGAGCCTGATGCCGCTGGACAGCCTGCCGCAGCCCGAACAGATCGCCGAAGCGGTTCTGTATCTGGCGCGGGCGACTGTCGTGACGGGGCAGACCCTTTATGTCGACGCCGGCGCGCATATGCGGAGCTATGACCGGGATTTCATGCATTTGTACCGTTAAGATTTGCGGCTTTGCAGAGATTTTTTGGTGGTGATGGGAAAAGAGCCCGCCTAGAGCGCGGGGCATGGTGGGCGCTTTCGCGCTGTGGGCAGATCGAAGGAGACAGCAATGGCTTATGAAACGATTTTAGTGGAACAGCGGGACGCGGTGACGCTCATCACCCTGAACCGTCCGCAGGCGCTGAATGCGCTCAACACCCAGGTGCTTGCCGACCTCGGTGCGGCCTTTGCGGCTTTCGATGCCGATCCGTCTCAACATTGCGCGGTCGTGACCGGCAGCGAAAAAGCCTTCGCGGCAGGCGCCGACATCAAGGAAATGGCGGACAAGCCTGCGGCGGATTTCTTCCTGGAAGATTTCTTTTCAGGCTGGCAGTCAAAGGTAGTGGCGACGCGCAAGCCATGGATTGCCGCCGTGGCCGGCTTCGCCTTGGGCGGTGGCTGTGAGCTGGCGATGATGGCCGACTTCATCATTGCCGCCGACACGGCCAAATTCGGCCAGCCCGAAATCAAGCTGGGCGTTGCGCCGGGCATGGGCGGGTCGCAGCGCCTGACGCGCGCGGTGGGTAAGGCCAAGGCGATGGAAATGTGCCTGACCGGCCGCATGATGGACGCGCAGGAGGCGGAGCGTTCCGGCCTGGTCGCGCGGATCGTGCCGGCGGCGGATTTGCTCGACGATGCCTTGAAAACAGCGACCACCATTGCGTCCATGCCCCCCATGGCAGCCATGGTGAACAAGGAAATGATCAACGTCGCGTTTGAAACGGGTCTGGCGCAGGGATTGCTGACCGAGCGCCGCTTTTTCCAGATACTGACCGCGACGGAAGACAAGAAGGAAGGCATGGCTGCTTTTGTCGAGAAACGTCCCGGCGTTTGGAAGGGGCGTTGATTCACATTCGGCCCGCCACGATCTGTAGATGGTGGCGGGCTGATCGCTTTGGCCCGTGGAATGGTTAATTGACTGGGGCCATGCCGAAACAGAATCGACGCGGCTTTATCTCACGGTTAAGAGGGCTCGCAACGGAAACGGAGCGGTCGCATTTCGCCCATGCAGCATAAGTCAAAGCGCAGTCGGGCGATCGCTATGCCCCAGAGCGAATTTCGCACCCGTGCATCCGAATATCTGGATTTCCTCGGCGCCTGGTTGAAAAAGCCGCGCCAGACGGCGTCTGTCGTTCCGAGCAGTCGTTATCTGGCGCGTCTGATGGTGTCGCATATCGACCCTGCAGATGGCCGTGTGCTGGAATTGGGCGGGGGCACGGGCGTCTTTACGCGGGCCATATTGGAAACCGGCCTCCCGACGGAAAAGCTGGAAGTAGTGGAAATCAACCCGGCATTCGCGAGAGGATTGCGGCGGCACTTCCCCCATGTGGAGATTTTGGAAACCCCCGCTCAGGTCGTGTCGACCGTCGCTGCTGGAGAACCGGGCGAATATCAGACGGTCATCAGCGGGCTGCCACTGCTGGCCATGGATCGCGCCATGCATGTGGACATATTGACCGAAGCCTTCCGCATGTTGCGTCCAGGGGGCTGTTTCATCCAGTTCACCTATGCCATGCGCCCACCAGTCAATCGGGACATTCTCGATATGCTGGACCTGGATGTCGTTCGGGTAGGGCAGACGGTCAGGAATTTTCCTCCCGCGACGGTGTTTCGGTTTTTCCGCCGGGGAGAGTGAGCGGACGCTTGTCTGGCGGAGCCAAGCGCCTATGTTCCCGGCAAAGCGAAAGGGGCCTTGCCGCACATGGCATCGATCATCACTATTTCCGGCCTGACGAAAAGCTATGCGTCGGGCTTTCAGGCGCTCAAAGGCGTGGATCTTTCGATCGAAGAGGGTGAGATTTTCGCGCTACTGGGCCCCAATGGCGCGGGGAAAACGACCCTCATCTCGATAGTGTGCGGCAATGTGCGGCCTAGCGGCGGTTCTGTATCGGTCGCGGGTCATGACATTATCCGTGACTACCGCGGCGCTAGGTCCGCCATCGGTCTTGTGCCGCAGGAATTGTCCACCGACCAGTTTGAGCGCGTTTTGGACACGGTCGCCTTTTCCCGCGGCCTGTTCGGAAAACCACGCAATGACGTCTTTATCGAAAAGGTGCTGCGCGACCTGTCCTTGTGGGAAAAGCGGCACAACAGGATATTGGAGCTGTCGGGGGGCATGAAGCGTCGCGTCATGATCGCCAAGGCGCTCAGCCATGAACCGCGGGTCCTGTTCCTGGATGAGCCGACGGCGGGCGTGGACGTGGATTTGCGGCGTGACATGTGGAAACTGATCGGGGAACTCCGCCAGATGGGCGTCACCATCATCCTGACCACCCATTATATCGAGGAAGCCGAGGAGATGGCGGATCGCGTGGGTGTCATCAACAAGGGCGAACTGGTGCTTGTCGAGGACAAGGTCGCCCTAATGCGGAAACTCGGGAAAAAGACGCTGACGATCACCCTCGCGGAACCGCTTGCGAAAGTGCCGGACGAACTGGCTGAATGGAGCGTATCCCTGAAGGCCGAGGGGAGCGAAATGGAATATCTGTTCGACACGCGGGTCGAGCGCACGGGTGTGTCTTCCCTGCTTCGCAAGCTCGGCGATCTTGGCATAGCCTACAAGGACCTCAACACGCAGCAGAGCAGCCTGGAGGATATTTTCGTCAGCCTGGTGCATCAGGAGAAGGCGGCATGAGCGGCCCCAATCTGCGCGCCATATGGGCGATCTACAAATTCGAGCTGCACAGATTCCGGCGCACGCTTCTGACCGGGCTTCTGGTGCCGGTCATCACGACATCGCTCTATTTCGTAGTCTTCGGCGGTGCGATCGGTTCGCGCATGACGGAAATCGACGGCATTCCCTATGCCGCCTTCATCGTGCCGGGCCTCATCATGATGTCCATGTTCACGGAAAGCATTTTCAATGCCAGTTTCGGGATATACATGCCGAAATTCACCGGCACCATCTATGAACTGCTGTCCGCGCCGGTTTCAGCGACGGAAACCGTGACCGCCTATGTGGGGGCGGCGGCGACGAAGGCCTTCATCGTCGGCATCATCATCTTCGCGACGGCGCATCTGTTCGTCGATCTACCCATCGCGCACCCCTTCGCCATGGTCGCTTTCATGGTTCTTATAGCGATCAGTTTCTGCCTGTTCGGTTTCATTCTGGGCATATGGGCGCAGAGTTTCGAGCAGTTACAGGTCATTCCCATGCTGCTCATCATGCCGATGACCTTTCTGGGTGGCGCTTTTTATTCCATCCACATGCTGGGCGAGCCGTGGCGAACGATTACGCTGTTCAACCCGATCGTCTATCTGATCTCCGGCTTTCGCTGGACCTTTTTTGGCAAGGGCGATGTGGGGATCGAATTCAGCATCGCGTTCATCGGGGCGATGCTGGTGCTGTGCATTGCGATTGTGGGATGGATATTCAGGACGGGCTACCGCCTGAAGAAATAGCCTCCGGCGGATCAGGCCGTCGCGTTTTCGGATTGGACAGCGAACAGGGTCACGCCCTTATATTTGTCGTCCGTTTCATCATAAAGGCCATGCATGGCTTCAAACGGCTCATCGACTACGCCGATATTGCCCAGGCCCGACAATTTGAACGTGCCCAGCTTCAATTCCCGCGGAGACCTGCCATCCCGTTCGATCGTCACCGCGTCGATGAACATTTCATCATGGCGGGTATAGAGGATGTGCGGCGCCAGCTTCACGACCATCTTGTTATAGGTCGCGATCAGGCATTTCTGCAGGGCTATGGCTTCAAAGATGTTAGTCGGCGCTTGCATGATGCCGCTGAGCATTACCGATTCGTCCGGGTGTCTTCAATTGTTTTGTGCGCTGCGTCATTGGGTCGCGGGAAATCGTGATTTATCACTCCATCGCTTTCGCTAATGGGAAAGAAGGCCCAGTTTTTCGCGCCTTGTCCAGCGAATCACCAGCAAAACCGCTACGACGCTGAGCCCGCTCGCAAGACCGATCCAGATGCCAAGGCCGCCCAGGCGAAGGGGAAAGGCAAGGAATGCGCCCACGCCGATACCGATGATCCAATAACCGATCAGCGCGAAGACCATGGGAATCTTCGTGTCCCGAATACCACGCAGCACGCCTGCTCCAACGGCCTGTGTCGCGTCGACGAGCTGGAACAGGGCCGCAACACCCAGAAACGTGACGGCAAGGGCGATGGTCCGACTATTGGCGGGATCCTGAACGTCAAGGAAAATGGCTATCAGCGATCGCGGGAAGATGACCAGTAGTGCAGCCGCGATGAATGCGAAACCGACGCCGATCATCAATGAAAGCCAGCCGGACCGGGCGATCGCCGCTTTGTCCCTGCGACCATGGGCGAGGCCCACTCGCACGGTTGCCGCCTGTCCCATGCCCATCGGCACCATGAACAGCAGGGACGCGATCTGGATGGCGACGGCATGAGCTGCCAGCGTTTCCCGGCCAAGAAGGCCCATCAGCAGCGCCGAGGCGTTGAATACAGCGCTTTCCAGCCCCAGCATCACCGCTATCGGTAATCCCAGCCGCCATATTGCGCGAAGCCGTTCCTTGTCCCTCTTCCAGAAATGGCCAAGCAGCCGGTAACGGCGGAAACCCCGGTCGCGCAAGATAACGAACAGCAGGGCGAAGAACAGGAAGGAGGAGGAGAAGGTGCTCGCCAGGCCCGCGCCCAATATGCCCATGGCAGGCAATCCGAGATGGCCGAAGATGAGGACCCAGCCCATCAGAATATTGAACGGAATCGCGCACAGCATGATGATGACGGCCCATATTGGCCGTTCGAGTGCTGAAATGAAATTCCTGAGCGTCGAAAAGCCGAGAAATGGCAAAAGCGCCCATTGCAGGCCATGCATCAACTCGCCTGCCTTCTGGGCGAGAGAGGCATCCTGCCCCATGGCCCGCAGGATGCCTTCGCACTGCCAGAGGATGACCCAGGCCGGCACGGCGAAAATCAGGGCGGCGCGCAATGTCTGATGAACGGTGCGTCGAACATCCCGCACCGAATGGCGGCGGCGTCCGCGTTCCTCGGCGATCAGTGGTGCGGCGGCCGTCACCAGTCCCATGCCGAAAATCAGCATGGCGGCGAACAGGTTGATGGCAAGTGCGCCCGCAGCGACCGCATCGGTCCCCAGCCAGCCGAGCAGCAGCAGGTCGGTGGCGGCAATCGCGGACCAGGCGATGTTGCCCGCTATCATGGGCAGGGCAAGCGTCAGCAAAGCCCGCGTTTCATAACGCCATGCCAGATTCATCGCCAGGGCTTCAGTGCTTTGCGGGGAGAAGATGGAGCAGCGCGACGATGATAGCGCCAATCGCCAGTCCCACGATGCCAGACCCGATCGCGCTGACTACCCATTCGATCACAGCGCCCATGGCGGGAAGAGCGAGGGCGGCGCTTTCAGCCATGCGTTGAATGGCGCCAGGGATCAGATCCCAGTGGAATTCATGAAGGCCATGCACGATCAGGCCACCACCCACCCAAAGCATCGCGGCGGTGCCGACGACGCTCAATATCTTCATGAGGACCGGCATGGCCAAGACCAGCCCACGTCCCAGCATCCGCGCAAGGGCGGAAGTCCGTTGCGCCAGATGCAGGCCGATATCATCCATTTTCACGATGAAACCGACGACGCCATAAACGCCTGCCGTTATCAGGACGGCCACGACCAGCAGGATGATGGCCTGCTCCCACAGCGGTTCGGTAGCGACCGTTCCGAGCGCGATGGCCATGATTTCTCCCGAAAGGATGAAATCGGTGCGGATGGCTCCGGAAACTTTCTGGTCTTCCAGTTCCTGCGAACTATGCGTCGCGAGCGCTTCCTCAGCCAGATCATGATCGCCCCGCAACGCCTCGACCAGCTTTTCGGTCGCTTCGAAACAGAGAAATGCGCCGCCCAGCATGAGAAGCGGAGGGAGTAGCCAAGGGGCCAGCGCGCTGAGCACAAGGGCGGCTGGAAGAAGAAAAAGCAGCTTGTTACGCAGCGAGCCCTTGGCGATCTTCCATATGATCGGAAGTTCGCGATCCGGGGTCAGCCCCATGACATAGCGAGGCGTCACCGCCGTATCGTCGATCACGACCCCGGCGGCCTTGGTTCCGGCCTTTCCCGCCGCCGCCGCGACATCATCCAGCGACGTTGCCGCCAGTTTCGCTATGCCCGCTACATCATCCAGCAGCGCGATCAGACCCGAGGGCATGAATTTTCAGCTTTCCCCTGTGGGAAGCTGGCAATCAGCTTCCCTGCTTCGCGGTCATAGAAGGGTGTGGGGAAAGGAGCAACGCCGCAACGCTGCCTCAGGCCACCCCACGGAAATTGGCGGGCGGATCGCTCGCGGGGAAGGATTCGTCGGATTGTTCGTCCACCAGATCCCAATCTTCGGCATTTACATGTTGTTCGGCCGGGCCGGCGTCCCGGATGATACCTGACGATCCGGCACCGCCCCGATCGTCGCGACCCCGTTTCGCTTTCCAATCCCGCCAGCCTTTCCAGGCCACCGTTCCGATGCCCGTCAGGAAAGCCAGCTTCAACAATGATTTCATGGTCATTTCTCCCGCGATTTTTGAAGGTGAATCCAATCCGCCGGATCGCCGCCAACGGCCTTCTCCGATAGCGTAAGTTCGCCTTCTTCATCCGCCCCGGCAGGCAGTTCTGGATGGGCTTTTTCTCTTGTCGGTGCTGCTTGCCAGCGTTGACGCAAGGCCGCCTCAATCATGGAGCGCCAGATCTCGCCAGCACCCGCTTCCATCATGGCGGCGTCCGGTTCCTTGAGGATGGCGAGGATGCTGGCCGCATCTTCCAAGCGGTCCGTCCATCGGTCCGGCTGATCGGCGGAAAGATGACGGGCCAGGCGTTCGATGAGGGCGCGTTGCTCCATGACGGGGGAACGTCCTTGCCCTGCTCCTGTTCCGATCATTTTGTGACGCGGTCGCAGCGATGTGAACCGATGCGCGTCTCACGGGTTCCGCTGGGGTCGGGGCTGGCAGGAGAATGACGATGCCGCAGGGCGACAAGAGCAGCTACACGGACAAGCAGAAGCGCAAGGCCGAACATATTGAGGAAGGCTATGAAAAGCGCGGCGTATCCAACAAGGAGGCCGAACGGCGCGCATGGGCCACGGTGAACAGCGAATCGGGCGGCGGCAAGAAATCCGGATCGGGACGCGGCAAGCCCGAAAACCATGCCGCTTCCCGCAAGGGCGGCCGCAAAGGCGGTGGGGCATCGGCGCGGCGTTCTGCGGCCGATCGCTCGGCCGCCGCGAAAAAAGGATGGGAAACCCGGCGCAGGAAAGCAGGCGGATGACTACGGAAGGGAAGTCTGGACGAGTGATGGAAACATTCCCACTCAGTTAGGAAATGTCACCTTGTGGCTGAAAGCAACCATCCCAGGATCGGGAGGCGTGAACTATTCAATAAAAAAAGCCGCCCGGAGAAGGGCGGCTTCTTTTTTGTCCCGTCGGGAAGCTCAGGCTTCCTCGACCGGAGCCTCTTCGGCTTCCGCGGCGATTTCGCCCGGTTCGGCGTTCGGATCATAATCTTCGGTGAAGCCTGCCTCGTCCTTTTCGAACAGGTCAGCCATCACGTCTACGCCCTGCGCCTGCAGATCGGCTTCTTCCGGCGAGCGGGCGACGTTCACCTGAATGGTGACGGCCACTTCCGGGTGCAGCGCGACCTTGACGTCGAAAACGCCCAGCGTCTTGATCGGACGTTCCAGCACGACCATCGCCTTGGTGACGTTGTTTACGCCATCGGCATGCAGTGCATCCACCACGTCGCGGACGGCGACCGAACCGTAAAGATGGCCGGCGTTGGACGACTGGCGAATGAGGACGATCTGCTTGCCGTTGACGCCTTCGGCAGCCTTTTCGGCGTCGGTGCGGCGAGCGGCATTGTCAGCCTCGATCTTCGCGCGGTTGGCTTCGAAGACCTTTTTGTTGGCGTTGTTGGAACGCAGCGCCTTCTTGTTGGGCAGCAGGTAGTTACGGGCGTAACCGTCCTTCACGGTGACGACATCACCGATCGCGCCCAGCTTCTCGATCCGTTCGAGGAGAATGATTTCCATGATTTCTACTCCCTCACTTCACGATGTAGGGCAGCAGGCCCAGATGACGGGCGCGCTTGATGGCCTGGGCCAGTTCGCGCTGCTTCTTGGCGGACACCGCCGTGATGCGGCTGGGAACGATCTTGCCGCGTTCGGACACGAAGCCCTGCAGCAGACGAACGTCCTTGTAATCGATCTTCGGCGCATCCTTGGCGGCGAAGGGGCAGCTCTTGCGGCGGCGGAAAAACGGGCGTGCCATTGTTCAGATCTCCTTATTCGCCAGCCGGGGCTTCGTCGCGGTCGCGACGCGGACCACGATCGCCGCGGTCGCCACGGGGGCCACGCTCACCGCGTTCGCTACGCTCTTGCTTGCGCATCATGACCGACGGGCCGGTTTCCAGCTCATCGACCTTGATGGTCATATAGCGAATCACGTCTTCGTTGATCTGGGTCTGGCGCTCCAGCTCGGCGACCACGCCAGCAGGGGCGTCGATGTTGAGCATGACGTAATGCGCCTTGCGATTCTTGGCGATCTTGTATGCGAGCGAACGCAGGCCCCAGGTTTCAACCTTGGTCACCTTGCCCTGCATATCCTCGACGATCTTGGTGGCGGTTTCCGCCAGCGCGTCCACCTGCGCCTGTGCCAGATCCTGGCGCGCAAGGAACACATGCTCGTAAAGAGCCATGGGTATTGCCTCATCTGTTGGCCGATCGCTGACGTGCGCCCCATGCGCAGCGCCCCTCCGGCTGTCGTCTCAAGCATTCTTCCGCACGCGATCGAGTCACCCCTATCCCGTGCGAAGCGGCGCCTATGACGGAAATGCAGGGGAAAGGCAAGGAGGAGTTGGCTTGCGCCGCCGCACGGCATAGATAGCCGGATCGGAAGAGCAAGGAAGAGGGAGGGGGCTATGGCTGTCGGCATTGCGGCGCTGTCGCTGATATTGTTGATGCTGGCGGCCTATCGGGGGATGAGCGTCATATTGATGGCGCCCCTGCTGGCGATGCTGGCGGTGTTCCTGACGGACCCGTCCGCCGTGCCCGCTGTCTTTTCCGGCCTGTTCATGGAGAAGGTCGCCAGTTTCCTTAAGCTGTATTTCCCGGTTTTCCTGCTGGGCGCGCTGTTCGGCAAGCTGATCGAGATTTCGGGCTTTTCCCGCGCCATCGTTACGGCCGTGATTGGCTTTGTGGGAGCGGAGCGGGCGATTCCCGCCATCATGCTGGTGACGGCCCTGCTGACCTATGGCGGCGTTTCGGTTTTCGTCGCGGTGTTTGCGGTTTACCCCTTCGCGGCGGAGATGTTCCGGCGCGCCGACATTCCCAAGCGGCTTGTGCCCGCGACCATTGGTCTCGGCGCGATCACCTTCACCATGGACGCCATGCCGGGCACGCCGCAGATTCAGAACATCATCCCCACCAGTTTCTTCGGCACGACTGCCTGGGCCGCACCTGTGCTGGGGTTGATCGGATCGGCCTGCATCATGGGGATGGGGCTGGCCTATCTGGGCTGGCGCCGCCGGTCGGTCATGGCGGCCGGGGAGGGGTATGGCGCGCCAGAAACATTGCTCAACGAGCCGGAACCGGTCGCTGACGATGTAAAAACACCCGCGCTTATCGCCCTGCTGCCATTGCTGGTGGTGGGATTTGGCAATCTGGCGCTAACCATATTGATCCCGCGCATCTGGGCCGGAGATGAAATCAGCGTGCCGCTTGCTGGCCTGGCCGAACCGGTAACGGTCAAAGTGGCGCAAATGGCGGCGCTTTGGGCGGTGGAAGGCGCGTTGCTGCTGGGCATAGCGACAATCCTGCTCTTCGCCTTTCCTGTCGTGGCGAAGCGTTTTGCCGAAGGGTCGAAGGCGGCGGTCGGTGGCGCGCTGCTGGCGGGTATGAATACGGCGGTTGAATATGGGTTTGGCGCGGTAATCGCTGCGCTGCCTGGTTTCCTGATCGTCAAGGAGGCGCTGAAATCGGTGCCCAATCCGCTGCTCAACGAAGCGATCACGGTCACGTCGCTGGCCGGGATTACCGGATCGGCCTCCGGCGGACTTTCCATCGCGCTGGCCGCGATGGCGGACCAGTTCATGGCGGCGGGCGATGCAGCGGGCATTCCGCGTGAAGTGCTGCACCGGGTGGCGTCCATGGCGTCGGGAGGGATGGACAGCCTGCCGCACAATGGTGCGATCATCACCTTGCTGGCGGTGACGGGCCTGACCCACCGGCAGGCTTATAAGGACATATTCGCGCTGACGCTCATCAAGACGCTGACCGTGTTCATCGTCATCGCCGTTTATTATCTGACCGGATTGGTGTGATACGCAAAAGCGCCCCGGGGAGGAGAATCCCCGAGGCGCTTCCCGCCGCTCGGAAGGCTGATTAACGCAGGGCGCCTCCGATCACCGCGCCGATGATGCCGCTGGTGATCGCAACCAGCACCGCATCATTGCCCGACCGCACCCAGTGATAACCACGCGGCGGAGTGGAGAGGCGATAGTTGCGGTAGTTGTCGACCACCCGATAGTTGTTCGCATAGCGGCGGTCGAAACGCTGACCCTTCGCCCAGTGGCGGTTGTTGTTGCGATAGTCGTTCTTGCGGACGACGGTCTTTTGCCGAACCACGGTGCGGCCGTGTGGACCCTGCTTCACGACGCGGTGGACTTCGCGATGAGGGGCGGCCTGCGCCTGTGCTGTGACCATCGGGCTGGCGATCATGGTGGTGGCGGCCAGGGCCATCAGGAACTTCTTCATCATCGTAACTGCTCCTTCTTCGATCTCGGGCGCCGTTCCGTGGCGTCGAAGACAGAATTAGGATGGGCTTGTCGCAAGCATGTGCCGGGCGGAGTGCGATTGTGTCGGAAATTGTATCAGGAAGCGATCCAGTCTGAATGGATGTTCATAAGTCCGCGAAATCTGCGGGATAGCTTGCGTCTTCGCCGCAAACAGGCGCAAGGGAAACGCCCCGGAATGTTCACCGGGGCGTTTCCTGCAAATGTCGAAACCATATCGCCCCTATTCGTGGCGCAGCGCGTCTATGGGATTGAGCGCGGCGGCGCGCCGGGCAGGGAAATAGCCGAACACAACGCCGATCGCCGCTGAAAAGAGGAAGGCGATAAGGTTTACCTTCACGTCGAAGATGAAGGGCACCTGCATCAGCGGCGCGATGGCGATGGATGCGATCAGGGCGAGGAACAGGCCGATGACGCCACCCAGGCAGGATAGCACGATCGCTTCCACCAGAAACTGCATCAACACTTCCCGCGCGACCGCCCCGATAGCGAGGCGGATGCCGATTTCCCGTGTCCGCTCCGTCACGGACACCAGCATGATGTTCATGATGCCGATGCCGCCGACCAGCAGGGAAATAGCCGCCACCGCCGCCACGATCTGCGTCAGGATGGTGGTGGTGCCGGTCAGCGTGTCCGAAATCTGCTTGGTGTCGAAGACGTTGAAATTATCCTCCGCCCCTGCCTTGATCTTGCGCCGTTCGCGCATCAGTTCCTCAAGGCTGCTCTGCACGGCGGAGGTGTCATAGGCGTCGTCCACCGCGATCATGATCTGGCTGATGTCGCGGTCGCCGGTGAAGCGGCGCTGCACGAACTTGATCGGCATGACGACGACATCGTCCTGATCGCCAAAGCCGCCTTGGCCACGCGTGGCGAGCACGCCGATGACCTGGCAAGAAACGCCCTTGATCCGCATCCGCTTGCCGACGGGATCATTGCCCTGGAACAGGTTGGTGCGGACGGTATTGCCGATGATGCAGACGGGTTTCCCGGCCTCTTCCTCATCCGGCATGAACAGGCGGCCTGCATCGGCCTTCCAGCTTTGCACCTCGAAATAGGCAGCGGTGGTGCCGTAGACGGTGGTGGACCAGTTGCTGCCTTCATAGATGCCCGTGCCGCTCGACTGCACCAGCGGCGCGACGGCGCGCACGCCGGTGAGCTGGTTTTCGATGGCGGTCAAATCCTGCGGCTTGAAATCGGGCGGGCGAGGACCGCCACCGCCGCGGCCGAAGCCCTGGCCGGGACGCAGTTGCAGCACATTGGCGCCCAGCGAACTGATCTGCTCGCGCACGGCCGCCGTGGCGCCATTGCCCAGCGTCACCATGGTCACGACAGCGGCGACGCCGATGATGATGCCGAGCGTCGTCAGGAAAGATCGCATCTTGTGCCGGTTGATTGCGCGAAGGGCGAGGATGACGGTGGTGCCCAGCATCAGGCTGCCTCTCCTTCCTGAATCCGCTCGACCAGCCCGTCCTTGAAGTGGACGATGGTGTGGGCAAAGGCGGCCATGTCCGGCTCATGGGTGACCATGATGACCGTGATGCCGCTGTTGCGGTTGAGGTCGGTCAGCAGCTCCATGATCTCCACCGACCGTTCGGAATCGAGATTGCCGGTCGGTTCGTCGGCGAGCAGTACAGCGGGCTGGGTCACGATGGCGCGCGCTATGGCGACGCGTTGCTGCTGCCCTCCTGAAAGCTCAGCGGGCGTGTGGTCCCACCACTCCTTGAGGCCGACCTTGTCCAGCGCGGCCATGCCCGCTTCGTAGCGCATTTTCTTGTCCTCGCCCCGGTAGAGCAGCGGCAACTCCACATTCTCCAGCGCGTTGGTGCGGGCAAGCAGGTTGAACCCCTGGAACACGAAGCCCAGATAGCGGCGGCGCAGCAATGCGCGCTGGTCGCGGTCAAGCGTTTCGACATGTCGCCCCTTGAACAGGAATTCTCCCGCCGTCGGCACATCAAGGCAGCCCAATATGTTCATCGTCGTCGATTTGCCGGAGCCGGACGGCCCCATGACGGCGACAAAATCACCTGGCCTTATGTCGAGGTCTATGCCTTTGAGTGCCTGAAACGCGGTGGGGCCGCTGCCGAAAACCTTGGTGATGCCGCGCAGCGAAATGATCGGCGCGGCGGTGCGATCCGGAGTCATGCCGTTAAGTCCCGTTGCCCCGGCTCGTGCCTCGTTGTTCATTCCGCTGGCCTTGCGGCGTGGCGGGGGAGGGGCTGACCGGAGCCGTTTCCGGCGGCGAATCGCCGGAGTTGCCGAGTTTTCCAATCGTGGCGGGACTCCCGTCGGCCGCCTTGTTGCGGGGCGCGGCCTTGCGCGCGCCATCGCCCTGATCGGCCCTTTGATCCTCGGCGGGCTGCTGCTGCCCGGCGGCAAGCTGACCCGTGATGACCCGCATCCCGGCTTTCAGGTCGCCCCCGATGATGGCGGTGCGGGAACCGTCGCTTGCCCCGATCGTGACCTGCACGGCCTTGGGCTCGCCATTCTCATCCTGGACATAGACGGTCTGGCTGCTGCCTGTGCCGAAGCTCACCTGCCGGGTGTTGCCGCGACGGAAACGGCGCGGACCGGGCACGATCTGGCTGGTGATGCCGCCGCCCTGGCTGGCGCCGGTGCTGGGCTTGAAGCGCAGCGCGGCATTGGGAACGAGCAGCACGTCATGCAGTTCCTGCGTCACGACATCAGCGGTCGCCGTCATGCCGGGGCGCAGCGTTTCATCCTGATTGTCGACTGCAAGCACCGCCGTATAGGCGACGACCGTGCCTGCGATGGTGCTTGTCGTGCTGCTGGACGTGGAGGATGAGGATGAACTGCTGCTGTTCGATCCGACATTCACCCGCGTGACCTTCGCCGGGAAGGTGCGGCCGGGGAAGGCGTCGACCGAGAAATTCGCGCTCTGGCCTTCCTTCACCTGTCCGACATCGGCCTCGTCGACCGACACCTCGACCTCCATCTTGGTAAGGTCTTCGGCGATGGTGAACAGGACGGGTGCGTTCAGGGACGCTGCGACCGTCTGGCCCGGTTCGATGTCGCGCGACAGCACCACGCCGGTGACGGGCGAAACGATCTGCGCGATCGACAGGTTGGTCTGCGCGGTGGAAAGCTGGGCCTGCGATACGCGGACCTGCGCCTGCGCCGAATTGAGATTGCTGAGCGCGGATTGGTAATCGGCGCGGGCCGCATCCAGTTCCGTCTTGGCGGGGACGCGTCCGCCCGACAGCTTGAAGACGTTCAGTTGCCGGTCCAGCGTCGCTTTTGCGAGGGCGAGTTGGGCCTGCGCCTGCGACACGCCCGCCTGCGAGGAAACGACCTGCGCGCGATTCTGGTTGATGGTGTCGACCAGACGGCGCGTATCGAGTTCGGCCAGTTTCTGGCCCTTTGTCACGCGATCATTCACATCGACATAGACCGCCGTGATCTTGCCAGATTGTTCGGAACCCACATCCACCTGATTGATCGGCTTGAGGTTGCCGGTGGCGGAAACGGTGACGGTCAGGTCGCCCTTGCGTACCTCGCGGGTCGCATAGTCGGGCTTGTCATCGCCTGAAAAGCAGCGCGCCAGCAGCAGGATCACGATCAGCAATACCAGGCCGATGCCACCCCGGATCGCCCATTTGCGCCACGGCTTTTCCGGCTTGGCGCCAAGGAAGTCGTTCAGATCCTGATCCTGATCCGTCGTCACATCATTGCTCATGATTTTGCTCATTGGGGGGACGGTTTTCCATGTTCTGCCAGCCGCCGCCCAGCGCATTATAGAGCTGGGCGATGGCGAGCACTTCATCGGCTTGCGCGGAAGCAAGACTGTTGCGGGCGTTCAAAAGCGTGGATTCGCTGGTGGAAAGCGTCTGAAAATCGATCAGTCCCGACTGATATTGGCTGCGGGCCATGATCGCGGCGTTGTTCGATGCTTCGAAGGCGGTGGCAAACTCCGTCTTGCGGGCTTGCGCGCTGCTGAGCGCCGCCATGGCGTTTTCCACATCCTCCAGCGCGGTCAGCACGCTTTGCTTATAGAAAGCAAAAGCGCCATCGGCGGCCGCTTTCTGCGACCGGAGTTGTGAGGAAAGACGGCCACCATCGAAGATCACCTGCGCGACATTGGCAAAGACGCCGCCCGTCACCAGATCGAACAGGTTTTTGAACGCGTTGGAGGTGGTGCCGATATTACCGCTGATCCCCAACGAGGGATAAAGCTGCGCCTGCGCCACGCCGATCCGCGCAGTGGCGGCCGCCAGAGCGCGCTCCGCCGAACGCACGTCAGGCCGCTGACGCAGCGTGTCGGCGGGAATGCCCGTGGCGATCTGTGTCGTGGCGGCCGGAATGGGGGAAGGGGCTTCAAGCGTGCGCGTCGCTTCGCCGGGTGCTTGTCCGGTCAGGACCGCGATGCGGTTGAGGCTGCCTTTCAGACTGGCCTCGAGCTGGGGGATGGATGCTCTGGTCTGCGCCAGTTGCGCCTTGGCCTGCTGTTCGTCGAGGGAGGAGACAAGCCCTGCCTGCAACCGCCAGTTGGCGATGTCGTAATTATCCTGCTGGATGGTCTGCGTTTCCCGCGCCACCTGAAGCTGCGCCTGCGCCAGCCGCGCCTGCACATAGTTGGTGACCAGTTCGGAAATGATGGTCATTCGCACATTGGCAAGATCATAGCCGGAGGCGGCCAGATCGGCGCGAGCGGCTTCTGCCGAGCGCGAGAGTTCGCCGAACAGGTCGATCTGCCAGCTTGCATTGGCGCGCAGGGAATAGCTGCTTGACCAGTTGCCCGTTCCGCCGCCGATGGGATTGCCGCTGCTGTCGAGCCGTCCGCCCGCATCCTGGCTGCTGTAATTGCGCCCGCCGCTGCCTGACGCGTTCACTTGCGGCAGAAAGGACGCATTGGCCTGCCGCAGCGATTCCCGCGCCTGCCGCAGCCGTGCCTGCGCCTGCACTATGTCGAGATTTCCGGCGATCGCCTGATCGATCAGGTGGCTGAGCGCGGGATCGTTGAGTTGGGTCCACCAGCTTGCCAGATCGGCCTCGCTGACCGGGGCGGACGTGCCCTGACTATAGGCGGCGGGAAGCCCGAGCCCCGCCGTTTCAGGCGGGCGATAATCGGGGCCGGCGGCGCAGGCCGCCAGCGTCAGCGTCGTTCCGGTGATCCAGGCTATGCGATATCGCACCTTTTCCTTGCACTCCGTCATCGTTAAAGGGGCCGCAGACAGCTGCTCAGGGGCGATGTTGCGGCGCTTGGCGAAATAACTGCCTAAATCGCGAGGGCGCCTCAACGACAATGTTGTCGTAAAGTGTAACGGTCTTGGAAAACAGCGTTTTCCGCCATCGGGTTCAGAAGGTGAAGCATGAGGGCATTTCTATTTCCGGGTCAGGGGAGCCAGTCGGTTGGCATGGGCAAGGCGCTGGCCGATGCGAGCACGGCGGCGAGGGAATTGTTTCAGGAAGTCGATGACGCGCTGTCGCAAAATTTGTTCCGCATCATGGTGGAAGGACCGGAAAGCGACCTGACGCTTACCGAAAATGCCCAGCCCGCGATCATGGCCAATGCGCTGGCGACGCTGCGGGTGATGCAGAGGGAAGGAGGCTTTTCGCTGGCCGACAAGGGCGATTATGTCGCCGGGCACAGTCTGGGCGAATATAGCGCCCTTTGCGCGGCGGAGGCGTTCGATATCGCGACCGCGGCGAAGCTGCTCAAGCTGCGCGGCCGGGCGATGCAGGCTGCCGTGCCGGTGGGTGAGGGCGCCATGGCGGCTCTGCTGGGCGCGGACATTGAAAAAGCGCAGGCTCTGGCCGATGCCGCCGCGCAAGGCGAAGTCTGCACCGTCGCCAATGACAATGATCCCACGCAGGTCGTGATCTCCGGCCACAAGGGCGCGATCGAGCGGGCCGTGGCGCTGGTCAAGGATCATGGCATCAAGCGCGGTGTTCTCCTGCCTGTATCGGCTCCCTTCCACTGCCCGCTGATGCAGCCCGCCGCCGAAGTGATGGAAGAGGCGTTGTCGAAGGCGGTGATCCATGCGCCGCTATTGCCGGTTTACGCCAATGTCCTGGCGGCTCCCATTGCCGACCCTGCCGAAATCAGGGCGCGACTGGTGGAGCAGGTGACGGGCCGCGTGCGCTGGCGCGAATCCGTGGCGGCGATGTGGGACGCGGGCGTCTCCGAATTTGTCGAACTGGGCGGCAAGGTGCTTGGCCCGATGGTGAAGCGCATTGCGCCCGACGCCACCGTCCGCAGCATCGTGACGATGGACGATATCGAAGCGGCTCTGGCCGAATTCTGACGAGACGGGGATAAAAAATGATGTTCGATCTGACAGGCATGACCGCGCTGGTGACGGGCGCTTCGGGAGGCATCGGCTCCGCTATCGCAAAATCGTTGGCAGCGCAGGGGGCGACGCTCGCTCTTTCGGGCAGCAATGAGGAAAAGCTGAAAGCCTTCGCGGCGGAGCTGGGCGGCGATCATAAGGCGCTCGTCTGCAACCTGTCCGACGCGGCTTGCGTCGATGCGCTGGTGCCGCAGGCGGTGGAGGCGTTGGGCGGCAGGATCGACATCCTCGTCAACAATGCGGGCATCACCCGTGACAATCTGATCCTTCGCATGAAGGACGATGAGTGGTCAGATGTGATCGCGGTGAACCTCGAAGCCGTGTTCCGCCTTGCCCGCGCCGCCGCCAAGCCGATGATGAAGGCGCGCTTCGGCCGTATCATCTCCATCACCTCGGTCGTGGGCGTCACCGGCAATCCGGGACAGGCCAATTATGCGGCGTCCAAGGCGGGCATCATCGGCATGTCCAAGTCGCTGGGGCAGGAACTGGCGAGCCGCGGCATCACCGTGAACTGCGTCGCTCCGGGTTTTATCCGCTCCGCCATGACCGATGCGCTGAACGAAGCGCAGAAGGGCGCGATCCTCCAGAAAATCCCGGCGGGCGATCTGGGCGCTGGCGAGGATATCGGCGCTGCGGTCGTCTATCTGGCGAGCCGGGAAGCAGGCTATGTCACTGGCCAGACGCTGCATGTGAATGGCGGCATGGCGATGATCTGAGATTGGCGAGCGCGCCGTCGAACCGGACGGCGCGCCGTAATGCGATGAAGAGCACGGCGATGGCCGCGATCATATCCACTGGAATACCGGTCGTCGCATTCATCCAGCGGCCAAAAAGGGGCGCGACCCAGGCATAGGCCAGCGCCGTGCGTTCCCAAGGCAATTCGCCGCGTTTCAGCATGTCCGCCGACAGGAAGGCGATGGCGACGCCAAGCAGCACGAAATCATAGTCCAGCACATAAGGGGTGCACAGCAGCGCGGCGGACAGGGCTGCGCCTCCGCGTGCTTCCACGGACCCGCGCCGCGTAATGAGGGCAGCGGTTGCAATCGCGGCGAAGGTCACGACCCCCTGAACGGCATAAGCCGCTGGAACTGAGCCACCCCATTGCCGTATCGCGGAAAACGGGCTTGGAATCTTCTCCCAGCCCGTATTGCCGCTTTCGATGACGATGTGGCGCGTCAGGGGCAGGGAATCGAGGAAGGCTTGCCAAACCGGCCAGCCCCAAATGGCGAAAGTCAGCAGGCAAAGGCTTACGCTGGCCATCCCGGCGGCGGCGAACGCCCGCCAGTTTCCCCGTGCCGCGATCAGCACCGGGATTAACACGGCAAATTGCGGTTTGTAGACGAGCGTTCCCAGCAGGATGCCGGCAATCCACGGACGCCGGTCAAGCAGTAACATCCCGCCGCCCAGCAGGCTGGCCGTAAGAAAAGCATTCTGCCCATGGGCAAGGCAAATCAGGACGACAGGCGCTCCTATCGCCGCCAGCCACGCGTCGCGCTCTTTGGGAAGGATTTGGCGGATGAGAAGGAATGCGAACGCGAGCGTCGATCCCTGCCACAGGATCAGCGCAGCGATATAGGGAAGCTGCGCGAGCAGGACGGCCAACAGAAGGAAGGGCGGGGGATAATGCCAGCCATAGAAGGGGATGGCGGCGTCCTGGTGCAGCGCCTGCTGGACAGCATAGTGGGCGCGCCAGTCCCAGACATCGGCGGCGCGGCCATGATCGGCCAGCCATCCGGCAGTCCAGACGTTGGAAAAATCCGTTCCGATCGGTCGCCCCAGAAAATCCACGGTTCCTTGCGCTGTCAGGAAAAGAATCGCGATTGCCCCGATCGTCATGACGGCCATCAAGCTGGCCGTTATCCGGATACGTTCGCGCGAAATATGGCGGTCTGGGCAAAGCCGTTCGATCATGCGCGATATGTCGCAAATTCGATTGAACTTTTGGTAAATAGACGGTTATCGCCTTGATTTCGGGATTGGGTGTCGCCGGATTGCAGCCCGTAGTGCATGTAGGCACTTGGCTCTGTTGCCTCTTGCCTCTATCGGAGCTTGGCTTTAGGGCATCCCTTAACGGATATTCATACCAACCAACGATACCCAGTAAAAAGGACCACTCATGAGTGAGACCGCGGATCGCGTAAAGAAAATCGTCGTCGAGCATCTGGGCGTCGAAGCCGAAAAGGTGACTGAGGACGCAAGCTTCATCGACGATCTGGGCGCAGACAGCCTGGATATCGTCGAGCTGGTGATGGCGTTCGAGGAAGAGTTCGGCGTCGAGATCCCTGACGATGCGGCTGAAAAGATCGCTACCGTCAAGGACGCGATCGACTATATCGACAGCAAGCAGTAAGGGCGTTTTGCGGCTCGCCCCACCGGCAGGCCGCTGCGCTTGAAGGAAAACGGCTCCTCCTGTCCGGTCTTCCGGGTCTTGGGGAGCCTTTTCGTATCTGGCGCGCTGGTTCCCCGTGTCAGCTTTCGACAATCGGTTCGCAAGCGGCTAAAGGGACTGGCGGAAGCCAATAAGGAATTTCGGAGCAAGATATGCGTCGTGTCGTCGTAACCGGTCTCGGCATGGTGAGCCCGTTGGGAGCGGATGTCGAAACCACCTGGAAGAATATTCTCGCGTCGAAGTCCGGCGCGGCCACGATCGCGCGCTTCGATGCTACCGATTACAAATGCCGCATCGCCTGCGAAGTGAAGCCGGTTGGCCATGAATATGGCTTCGATGCGAATCTGGAGGTCGATCACAAGATTCAGCGTCAGGTCGATCCCTTCATCGTCTTCGGCATCGCTGCCGCGAGCGAGGCGCTCAAGGACGCGGGCCTGACCGACATGAGCGAGGAGGAACGCCTGCGCGCGGGCTGCTCCATCGGTTCGGGCATCGGCGGCCTGCCGGGTATTGAAAGCGAATCGCTGGTTTTGGCGAACAAGGGGCCGAGCCGCGTTTCGCCGCACTTCGTTCATGGTCGCCTTATCAACCTGATCTCCGGTCAGGTGTCCATCAAATATGGTCTGATGGGGCCGAACCATGCCGTCGTCACCGCCTGTTCGACTGGCGCGCATTCCATCGGCGACGCGGCGCGCATGATCGCGATGGACGACGCCGACGTCATGCTGGCGGGCGGCGCGGAAAGCGCGATCTGCCCCATCGGCATTGCCGGTTTCGCCCAGGCGCGGGCGCTCTCGACCGGCTTCAACGACACGCCGGAAAAGGCTTCGCGGCCCTATGACGTCAACCGCGACGGCTTCGTCATGGGTGAAGGCGCGGGCGTGGTAGTGCTGGAAGAATATGAGCATGCCAAGAAGCGCGGCGCCAAAATCTATGCGGAAGTCGTGGGCTATGGCCTTTCGGGCGACGCCTATCACGTCACCGCGCCGCATCCCGAAGGTTCGGGCGGCTATCGTTCGATGGAAATGGCGCTCAAGAAATCTGGACTGTCGCTGGCCGACATCGATTATGTGAACGCGCATGGCACATCGACCCCGCTGGGCGACGAACTGGAACTGGGGGCGGTCAAGCGGCTGTTCGGCGACAATATCGCCACCATGTCGATGAGCTCGACCAAATCCGCCATCGGACATTTGCTGGGCGGCGCGGGCGCGGTGGAGAGCATCTTCTGCATCCTCGCGATGCGCGACCAGATCGTGCCGCCGACGCTCAACCTTGACGAACCGAGCGAAAGCTGCGCGGGCGTGGATTTGGTCCCGCACGTCGCGAAGGAACGCAAGGTGCGCGCGGTGCTGAACAACAGCTTCGGCTTTGGCGGCACTAATGCATCGCTCATCATGAAGGCGGTCTAAGGACATAATCATGCGGCGGCTGGGCTGTGGCATATTGCTGATCGGCCTTGCCATCGCGGCTTTCGTCGCGTTCCGCTTCGTCCATGGATGGTCGGAAGCGGGACCGGCGACGCAGAATATCACGATTGCCGTGCCGGAAGGGGCAACCCTTTCCGATGCGGCGGTGCTGTTGAAGCAGGCAGGAGCGGTGCGTTCCGCCGATGCGTTCCTGACCCGCGCCAAGGTTTTCGGGCGGGGGACGCCGATCAAGGCCGGTGAGTTCGTAATTCCCAAGGGCGCGAGCAATTCGGAAATCCTGACGCTCCTTCAGGGCGGCAAGACGCTTACCCGTCTCGTCACCATTCCCGAGGGGATGCCCTCGATCCTCGTCTATGAGCGGTTGATGGCGAATGACGAACTGACTGGCGAGATCCAACCCCCGGCGGAAGGCAGCGTCCTTCCCGACAGCTATGCCTATGACAGGGGCGAAAGCCGCGCCGCCGTGCTGAAACGCATGCAGGCCGCGATGGATCGCACGCTCGCAAAGCTATGGGCGGAACGCGCGCCGAACACGATGGCGAAGTCGCCGCAAGAGGCCGTCACCTTGGCCAGCATCGTGGAAAAGGAAACCGCTCTTGCCAAGGAAAGGCCCATGGTCGCGGGCGTTTACGGCAACCGCCTCAAAGCCGGAATGATGTTGCAGGCCGATCCGACCATCATCTATCCCATCACCAAGGGAAAGCCGCTGGGACGCCGCATCAAGAAATCGGAAATCGCCGCCGTCAACGATTACAACACCTATGCGATGGTCGGACTGCCAAAGGGGCCGATCGCCAATCCGGGGCGATTGTCCATATTGGCCGTGCTGCACCCCGCTGAAACCAAGGCGCTCTACTTTGTGGCGGACGGCAAAGGAGGGCATATCTTTGCCGACACCTATCAGGAACATAATGAGAATGTGCGTAAATGGTTCGAAATCCGCCGTGCGCGCGGCGAGCTTTGACCTTTAGCGCGCGGCCTTGCCGGTGCCGCTGATCTCATGATCGGCCCCCCGTCCGTGCCGATCATCGTTACCGCGTTGATGGGAAGCGGAGACTTTGCCTGGCTGGATCGTCAACGCCGGGCTTACTATCCCCCGGATCGTAACATCCTGCCCGCTCATCTGACGTTATTTCGCCATTTGCCGCCGTCGGCGCTTGAAGAGGTGATAACGCTTATCAGGCGCCTGTGCGCGATGCCTCCGCCTGAAGCATCGCTGGCCGCGATCCTGCTGCTGGAGCGGGGCGTGGCCTATCGGGTCGAAAGCCCGGCTCTCATGGAAATATGGTCGGAACTGGCGGAGGCTCTTTCCGGCCTTCTGATGCCCCAGGATCGCGCGTGTCCTCGTCTGCACGTCACGGTGCAGAACAAGGTCACGCCGATGGAGGCAAAGGCTCTTGCCGGGCGGCTGCGGGCCGGATTCCGCCTGCGTCCGCTTGCAATCACGGGACTGGCGGCCTGGCGCTATTGCAATGGCCCGTGGGAACTGGCCGCCCAGGCGTCCTTTCGCGGCTAGGCCAGCCCGACTTCCTTGAGCGGCACGGATGAGTCAGCCAACTGCGCCTGATCGAGCAGGGCGCCGGACAGGACATGGGCGCGTCCCTGGACGTAATCCTTGACTGCGTTGACGCAATCCAGCGCGATGAGTTTCCCGCCCTTGAGGTAAAGCACGGAAAAGCTGCGCGTCGCCGGGTTGCCGCGCAATATCGTCTGGTCGTAGCCGATCGAAAGTCCGACCGTTTGCAGCTTCAGATCATATTGATTGGACCAGAACCAGGGCACCGCATCATAGGCATCTTCCTTGCCCAGTATGTGCGTGACGGCCGTTTTTGCCTGATCATTGGCGTTCTGAACGGATTCGAGGCGAAGCTGCGCGCCCCGCGCAAAGCGGTTGGCGTGCGCGGCGCAATCGCCCACGGCATAGATGTCGGGCAGGCTGGTGCGGCAATATTCATCCACGTCGACGCCATTGCCGCCGACGGCTCCCGCCGCGATCAGAGGTCCGGTTTCCGGTACGATGCCGATCCCGACGATGACCATGTCCGTTTCGATGCGCTCCCCGTCCGCCATCAGCACGGCGGTCGCCTTGCCGTCCTTGACCTCGATGCAGTCCATTTTGGCACCGGTCCGCAGATCCACGCCATGAGCGCGATGTTCGGCTTCGTAAAAGCGCGAGAGTTCCTCTCCCGCCACGCGGGCGAGTACGCGATCGAGCGCTTCCAGAAGGACGACCTTCTTGCCGAACTTGCTCAGGACGGCAGCGGCTTCCAGGCCGATATAGCCGCCGCCAATGATGGTCACATGGCTGATCTGATCCAGCTTCGCCATCATGGCATCCACATCGTCGCGACGGCGCACGGCATGGACATTGGATGCGTCGGCGCCATTGCAGGTCAGCATGCGCGGACTGCCGCCGGTTGCCCAGATCAGCTTGCCATAGCCGATTTCCTCATCCCCGGCCGTCACGAATTTGCCGGATGGATCGACATGCTTCACGCGCTTGCCCAGCAGCATGTCGATCTTGCGTTCCGCCCAAAAGGTCGCGGGCCTGATGAGAATGCGATCGAAGCTCTTGTCGCCCGCGAAATATTCCTTGGACAGCGGCGGACGTTCATAGGGCGGATCCTTTTCGTCGCCGATCATGCCGACCGACCCTTCGAATCCAAGCTGCCGCAGGGCAATGCCTGCCTGCGCCCCGGCATGGCCGGCTCCTACGATCAGAACGTCATAATAGCTCATCCGCGCTCATCCTCTGCACTGTCGAGCGCGTGATTGAACGGCTTTG
This sequence comes from Sphingobium baderi, assembly GCF_001456115.1. Taxonomy (NCBI): domain Bacteria; kingdom Pseudomonadati; phylum Pseudomonadota; class Alphaproteobacteria; order Sphingomonadales; family Sphingobiaceae; genus Sphingobium; species Sphingobium wenxiniae. The sequence continues at coordinate 2,407,749 of NZ_CP013264.1, forward strand.
GCTCTGCTTTCAAGAGTGCAAACGTAGATTTTCGTCCGGTCCTGTTCGCGAAAGGGAACGCATCGGTTGTCCTAGGCTGCACGGCTTGCGGCGCCCGATCATGAATCATCCATTAGTTTGACTCGAACTTCTTCACATGCCAAGGCATGAAGCCATGCACATGTGGGCTGATTATATACGCTTCCGCCACCAAGGGGGGCAGCTTCTAGCGGGCACCTAGCCCCGGGTTCTGTGCGCTATGCTCCGAACTCGGGGCACATCGAAAGAGTGACTTGTGCCCTCATGTAGGCGCGCGATTGTTCCTTCTCGAAAGCCAGCAGCACCATGACAAAAAGCACCAGAACGGGGCGCCCCCCCGTCCATCTCATCAGCACCGAAGCCGACAATCTGACCAATCTTGCATTGGGCGTGGCCGAAACCATGCCGCAGGTCAGCGAACTGCTGTTGCGTGAAATTGCCCGCGCCACAATCCATGGCCCAGCGCATATACCCTCCGACATCGTCACGATGCATTCGACCGTCCAGTTCAGGGATGAGGCGAGCGGTGCCGAACGCACGGTCCGGCTCGTCTACCCTGCGGAAGCGGACATATCGGCCGGACGAATCTCGATTCTCACGCCGGTCGGCGCGGGCTTGCTTGGATTGCGCGAAGGCCATTCGATCAAATGGCCCGATCGCGAAGGTCGCGAGCGGCGGTTGACCATTCTAAAAGTCATACAGCCAGACCGGGGCCTATAGGGCTTTATTGAAAGTCCGTTTGCGGCGCCGTCCGATCAGCGGGCGGGCCACGAGCCTGCCCTTTTTTCATGACAGCATAGGAGCCGAAATTTGTCCCGAATCGACGAGAAACTTGTTCCCATTTTCGAAGATGTCCTGAGAAGAAATGCAGGCGAGACGGAATTTCATCAGGCCGTCGAGGAGGTGCTGGAAAGTCTTGGCGCGGTCGTCGCCAAGCATCCGGAATATATCGACAATGCGTTGATCGAGCGGATTTGCGAACCGGAAAGGCAGATCATCTTTCGGGTGCCCTGGGTCGACGACAAGGGGCAGATTCAGATCAATCGCGGCTTTCGCGTTCAGTTCAATTCGGCGCTCGGCCCCTATAAAGGCGGCCTGCGTTTCCATCCGTCGGTCAATGTCGGGATCATCAAGTTTCTCGGCTTCGAACAGACTTTCAAAAACGCCCTGACCGGCCTTCCCATCGGCGGTGGCAAGGGCGGGTCCGATTTCAATCCGCGCGGCCGTTCCGATGGCGAGATCATGCGTTTCTGCCAGTCGCTCATGACCGAACTTTACCGTCATTTGGGCGAATATACTGACGTCCCCGCTGGCGATATCGGGGTAGGCGCGCGGGAGATTGGCTATCTGTTCGGCCAGTATAAGCGTCTGACCAACCGCTATGAAGCCGGTGTTCTGACGGGCAAGGGGTTGATCTACGGCGGCTCGCGCGCGCGCACCGAGGCTACTGGCTATGGCACGGTTTATTTCATCGACCAGATGATGAAGACCAGGGGCGAAAGCCTGGAGGGTAAGCGCGTCGTCGTTTCGGGATCGGGCAATGTCGCGATCTACGCGATTGAGAAGGTCAATGCATTTGGCGGCAAGGTGGTCGCATGTTCGGATTCCTCCGGTTTCATCGTCGATGATGCGGGGATCGACCTCGAACTGCTCAAGGAGATCAAGCTCAGCCGTCGCGAGCGGATTTCAGACTATCCGCGTCTCAGAGGCGGCGGCGCCTGCTTCTCTGAGCAAGGCTCGATGTGGGAAGTGCCATGCGACGTGGCCGTCCCCTCGGCGACGCAGAACGAACTCAACGGCAATGACGCGGCGGCGTTGATCCGCAATGGAGTGATGGCGGTGGGCGAGGGGGCGAACATGCCATGCACGCCTGAGGCCGTCCGCCTTTTCCAGGCGGCGGGCATCCTTTTCGGCCCGGCAAAGGCGGCCAATGCCGGGGGCGTCGCGACATCGGCTCTGGAAATGCAGCAAAACGCGTCCCGCGACAGCTGGACTTTCGAGGAAACCGAAGCGCGTCTGGAACTGATCATGCGCCGTATCCACGATAGCTGCGCGGAAACCGCCGAATCCTATGGTGCGCCGGGCAATTATGTTCTGGGCGCCAACATCACCGGCTTTGTGCGCGTTGCGGAAGCCATGCAGGCAATGGGGGTCATTTAGGGCCGTCGGCCATTATGTTCGCACCGCGCGGAAAATCGCATTCCGCTTTTCCGCGCGGTGGTATGAAGATGTTGAGGCTGGTCACGCCGGAATCGCCCACCGACGAACTGGCCGAACAGCGGCTTTCAGGATGCCAGCATCGCCTCAAGGCCTAGCATCACGCATTGTTCCGGCCGGTCGGGAATATGGACGCGAAGACCGGTTTCCTGCGTGATGGCTTGACCGATGCAGGGAATTGTGGCGCTCCCTCCGGTAAGGGTCAGCCCCTTTTCGTAAATATCGTGGCTGAGTTCGGGCGGGGTCTGGTTGAGAATGTCGCGCACGACTTCCACGATTTGCATCACATGCTTGGTCACAACCGGCCGCAATTCGTTGACCGGCACCTGTTGAACGCCGGGGATGCCCGACGTCAGGCTGCGACCCTTGGCTTCGATCATCTGGTCATCGCCGTCGGGAGTGCCCAGCAATCGCACCAGATCGCATTTCAGGCGTTCCGTCGTGATCTCGCCGATCAGGAACTTTCTTCGGAAGTGGAAGTGATCCGCGAGCGCGGCGTCCAACGCAGCGCCGCCGACGCGGACTGATCGGGTGAGGCAGATTCCGCCGAGGGAAATGACGGCGACCTCGGTGGTGCCCGCGCCACATTCGACGATCATCGAGCCTTCTGGATGATGCACGGGAAGGCCTGCGCCGAGTGCAGCTGCAAAAGGTTCGTTTATCAGGTTGACAGGGCCCAGCCCTGCGTCCCCTGCCGCCGTGAGCAGCGCGCTCCGTTCCGCCTGCGTCGCATCGGCCGGAATTCCGATCGCCACGGCTGGTGATCTGAGGCGACGGCGACTGAGAGATGACGAGGTGGCATAGGCAAGAAGTTCGCGGGTGGCGTCGATGTCCTGGAGAACGCCTCGACGAAGCGGGCGCGTAACTTTGAGGGAATCCGGAGTCCGGTCGACCATGGGGCGAACGGCTTCGCCCGCCGCCACAAGCCGGGGCCGGGTGCCGCCGCTTGAAAAGCAGCACAGCGACGGTTCGTCGAACACCATGCCCGATCCTCGGGCGACGACGCGCGTATTCGCGGTTCCCAGGTCGATAGCTATATCTGCGCGCCGACCATTCCATGAAATCATATGAGCCATGGATGTGCCTTAGCGGCGAATATCGCAATTGTCTCGCAGACCTGTACCGATAGACGCGCGCAGCAAAGCCCGTTCTACGCGCTCGATGATCCGGCCCTGACGAAACCCAAGGCCAGTCTTTGTCATGACTCCAAAGGGAAGCTCAGCTCCACCATCACATCGTTAGGATCGCGCACAAAGATCAGATGCATGGCGATGGCGGGCACGTCCTGCCGCGTGAAGTCGCAACCATGCGCTGTCAGCCGCTCAACATACGCCTCCGGATCGACGCCGCGCAGGGCAAAATGGTCGATCATGCCGCGCTGGGCAGCGCCCCGCACCGGCTCCGAACCCTCGATAACCTTATCGGTCCCTATCAGGTGGACGATGGCAGCGCCGCGTTCGTCCAGAACATAGGCGCCCCGCGTCAGGTCACTGGCCATTGGCGGAGGCGCGATCGTCAGGCCCAGAACATTGCCGTAGAATTCCACGCATTCCGCAAGGCGCGCCGTGCGGATGTTGACATGATCCAGCTGAACTGCGGCCATGATGATCTTCTCCTGTGATTGCCGCTCACGCTTCGGCGGCGGCTACAACCTTGCGCGCTCCTTCAACGGCAAGGCGCACGCGTTCCGTTTCGGACATGCCCGCCTCTTTCAGCGATCGCATCGGCACTTCTATGCTGACGATGATATCCCGCCGCATGGCCCGGATCATTTCGACCAAAGGCATCTCTCCGGTGCCCGGCACCATGCGTTCGTTCATCGCTTCGTTCATGTAGTTTAGCGGATCGGGAACGGACAGGGGGCCATCGCTGATCTGCACATAATCAATCAGCATCGGATCAAGGCGGGCGATATCCCCGCTCTCCCCTGAACGAGTGATATGCATGGTGTCGATCAGTAACTTGAAGTTCGGCAGGTTCACGGCGGAGATGACCTCCAGCGCCTGAGCCAGCGTTTTGACGGTCAGCATGGGACAGGATTCGATCGTCACCGTGACATCATATTCCCGCGCCATGGCGACGATCTCCGCCGTTTTATCGATCATGCGCGACCAGTCTTCATCGAAGGAAACCGTGTTCACTCTTCGGACGCCCAGCTCAGCGAGTATTTCGAAAGCCTGACGGTGATTTTCCGTGGGTTGGCCGGGATAGACCGCAAAACCGTCCACAAGCGCAATGGACACGTCCCGATCGCGGAGGCATGTCACCGTTTCCCGCCGCAGCGCCGCATCATCGATCAGCGAGAACCAGGGGTATCCGTCCGGATTATAATCCGGCCGCGTGAGGATGAGGCTGATGTTGTGGCATCCCGCATCCGCCGCTGCTGCGATCATCCCCAGCGGCGATATGCCGATCAGGCTGATATAGTCTACGCCGATCCTGTTCATCTCAATCATCCTGTCCGGCCATAACCCCTCCGAACAATCAGACGGGACGGCATCTTATGCAATCGTCCATCAATAGGGATGGAGCGCCATATTAGCGTGAATCCGCCAAATGCAGCCGGTCTGGATTGACGGACGCGCTACCGTCTTGTCTGATACTCATAATCAGGTCTGGAGGGGATCGGGATCATGCGATCTGGGCGATATGTGTCAGCGGCGATCATTTTCGCAGCGGCTTGCGGTGCTTATCCCACCCATGCCGCGGATAGAGCGATAGGGGGGCTTCCAAATATCGAGGACATGGTTGTCGCCCCCGATCACTCCTGGGTCATCGCCAGCTCGATGGTCGGCGGCACGCAGTCGCAGGGCGCGCTCTATCTCGTTGATGTCGAAACCAGCAAGCCCACCAGGATAGCATTGACCGCCGCCGAAGGGACGCCGCTTTGCCCCGGCGGCTTTCAGCCCGAGTCGCTCGCGCCGCACGGTCTGGCGCTTCGGGCTGAAGGGAAGGAGTGGGCGCTCTATGTCGTCAATCATGGTGGGCGGGAATCCATCGAGCGTTTCAGAGTGAAGGCGCAAGGTTCCACGCTCTCCGTCCGATGGAAGGACTGCATTCCCCTTCCAAAGGGTGGCTTTGCCAACAGTGTGGCGGCCGCTGGCGATGGCACGATTTTCGTCACCAATATGGGCCAGGCGTTCAAGGCGCAGGAGGGCGAAACGGGAGATCTGCTGAAATGGTCGGCCGAAACAGGCTGGCAGGCTCTGCCCGGCAGTCAGCAGCCCGGTTGGAACGGCATTATAGTCTCGAAGGATGGGAACCGCATTTACGCCGCCGCATGGCCGGACAAGCAAGTGGTGGAATTCATGCGCGGTCGCTCAGGGCCGGTGCGATCGGTTGCGGTCGATTTCCTCCCGGACAATCTCCATTGGGCCGATAACGGAACGATCATTGTCGCGGGACAGGATTCCGCAGCCAAAGCCGCCACAGACTGTTACTTTTCAGCGGCGACAACATGCGGTCTCAATTCCGGTATCGCGCGTCTTGACCCCGGCAGGATGCGACTGACGTGCGCGCACAAGCTCAAGGCCGCTGACGGCTTTAACACAGCCACCACCGGCATTGCAGTCAAGGGTGCGCTTTGGTTGGGTACGATGCGCGGCCAGTCGATCCTTGTGACGGATGCGTGCGCTGCGGATGTGCCGCCAAGGCCCGAAGAATGAAAGTGGAGATCGGCGCTGGTGCCGGAAGGGAGGGATGCCAAAAGCGCGGTGGGTTCTGTGGCGCTTTTTCATCGACGTGTCTCTCTGCCTGTCGATCACAGCGGGCTTTGCTGCCCTGACTGAAGAGCGCCAGCCATGAACGTGAGCAATGAAGCGCGACAGGCCGCTGCACGTTGGGCAAAGATCAATGGTCGTCACCATCAGGCCGCTAATATCCCGCGCGGCAGTTGCGATGGTGCGCCTATCGTCCAAGACTTCGCCAAGTTCGAAGCCGAGATAGCGCAGCGCGACCGTGACGAGGCGCTGGAGGCGGCGGCGAAGGTGGCCGATAGCTGGTGTGCGTCCGATTACAGCGAAGAATGCCATATCCTGGCCGATAGCATCTCAGGAAATCCGCCAGATGATCGGAAGCAGGGCACTATGGGGGCCCGAACGAGATTTGGGACGTGGTGCGTGAAATAGCTAACCGCCTCAAGTTGGCCGAGGCGTTCGCCAAATACTCCATCGTAGAATCCTGATAATCACCATGAGGCGCACAACGCATCCCCTTTCGCGTTGTGCGCCTCGATCTCCTTCTTCACCGTCGCATCCGATCCGCCTTGTTCCCCGGATCGTCTAGGACGCCAGCAGGAAGCTGAGCATATGCCCGGCTGCTGCTCAGCGAGGTGCGCGTGAACGACCGGAAAATCCGCACAGCGGCTCGAAAGCCGTGCTGGCCCGGACTGCTGCAGGGGGCGTGGCCAACACCACGCCCGCAGTTCTCTCTTTTGTTCGAGATTGGCGCACCCAAGAGGATTCGAACCTCTGGCCTCTGCCTTCGGAGAATTAGAACATGGGCCACGCCACGGTTTGATGTTCTATGCCAAACTACGAAAATCTACGCTAATACGCTATATTAATTAGGTTTTTTATCAAATAGAATGCGCCGCTGGTACGCTGTTCTAACCGGGACTTTGCTCCCACCTGCTTCCGTGGTGCTTCCGCGGAAGCAGGCCAGATGCCGGAGGTATTTCGCAATGGCCAAGATCAACAAGCGCAATGTGGATGCTGCTGAGGTCCGTGAAAGGGACTATTTCGTATGGGACGACGATCTTCCCGGCTTCGGGTTGAGGGTCTTCGCGTCCGGCAAACGCAGCTATCTCGTTCAATATCGTGCGCTTGGTCGAACGCGACGGTTCACGATCGGATTGCACGGCGTCTGGACGCCCGAAATGGCGAGAAAGGAAGCCAAGGTTCTTCTTGGTCGGATCGCGCAGGGCGAGAACCCGGCTGAGGCGCGGCAGCTCGACCACAAGTCGATCACGGTCAAGGAACTGTGCGATCTCTACCTCAAGGATCTGGAGGAAGGGTTGATCCTGGGCAAAGGCGGTCGGCCCAAGCGGCCCGGAACAATCGTGTCCGATAAGGGACGCATTCTTCGGCATATCGTGCCACTGATCGGCACGCGCCGGGTGAAGGATTTGACAAAGGCCGACGTCACCAAGGTTCTGAAAGACGTGATGGCGGGCAAAACCCGCCGCAACATCAAGACCAAGAACTTAAGAGGTCGTTCCATCGTCAAGGGCGGTGCCGGAACAGCGAACCGCACGGTCGGCCTGCTCGGCGGCATCCTGACCTATGCCAAGGACGCGGGCATTATCGATGTCAATCCGGCAGCGGGCGTGAAGAAGCCGAAGGACCAGGTCCGCACTCGGCGCCTGACCGAAGCCGAGTATCGCCTTTTCGGCGAGATACTGAACGAAGCGGGCCGAAACCCCAACTATGCGATGACGGTAGAGATCGCTCACAACATCGCACTGACGGGCGCGCGTCGCAGCGAGATTATTGGGCTGGAATGGAGCGAGTTCGACGGAGATGAAAGCTGCCTGCGATTGATCGATAGTAAGGAAGGCGCATCGGTGCGGCCAATTGGATTGCGCGTGATCGAACGGCTTGAAAATCTACATTACGCTGAGGGGCAGACATTTGTCTTCCCCGGAATCAGAAGGCGCGATCAGGCATTTGGCGGATTCCCGCGGCAATGGCGGGCCATTTTCAAGGGAACCGACCTGGAATGGATGACTCCTCACGTCCTGCGTCACAGCTTTGCCAGCATCGGCAATGACCTCGGTTTCACCGAAGCGACTATTTCCGCGATCGTAGGCCACTCGCGCAACAGCGTGACGAGCAAATATATCCATACGCTGGACACGGCGCTCATCATGGCCGCAGATACCATCTCCGGCTACATTCATGGCCTGATGGACGGCATGGCGCTGAAGCACACGTCGTACGCATTGGATCGCTTTTCACGCCAAGCCGCCCTGTCGCGATTCCTCGGGCTGGGCGAGGTTGACATCGAGCGTGGCGCTAATGATGCAACAGGGCTGCCGAAGGCAGCCTAGCTGAGCCAACTGGAACTGAGGTATGACCGAAGTTCAGGGCTGATTTTCAATTCAGACTGGCGGAAGACAATCTGGATTATGGCCGGTAGACGCACACTTTTGAGCGAGTGTCAGTCGTTGACCTTGTCCTTGAGCGCCTTCGCGGCGGTGAAGGTCACACGCCTGGACGCACGGATCGTTATCGTTTCACCGGTAGCGGGGTTGCGGCCCTCACGCGCAGCTGACTGCTTTACGCGGAACTTCCCGAACCCGTTGAAGGAAACTTCCTCTCCATTGGCGGCCGCATCGCCGATCAGCCCAAGGATGGCATCGAAATATTTCTTGGCATCAGCTTTCGAAATACCCTGCGAGGCGGAAAGGGCTTCTACAATGTCATTTCCAGTCATTCGCACTCATACTTTCATTGGTGATGAAAATCTCTTCGGTAGCGGCCCGCGGGAGAGAGGTCGGCGCGCCTTGAAGCGGGCCCGCTTCAGCGCCTCGTCGCCATAATCGCGCTGGATCTCGTCCAGCGCTCGGGCAACGGCCTCGTCGAACCGAGGGGAATGACGCCAGCGGTAGCGATCAAGCCAACAGGACAGCATGATCGCAAAAGGCCGATAAGGAAAAGAGCGAGGGTCATGTCCGGTTGAGCGACGCACTCTGGCCATCGGTGGGAGCAGAAGCTGGTGTCGGCGCATCGAGCTGGACCGCGATGCGCATCGGCAGCAGCATATCGCGCGGCGGTATAGAGGCGAGCTTCTGGCCGACGATGAGCGCCTGCATATCCGCATTGGCCTGCTCGTGTGCGAAAGGTGGATAGTCGATCCGCGACACCATTCCCTCGCCATCGACCCAGATCTTAACAACCAGCAGCGCGGTGGGCTGATAGGGCGCGGGTCGCGTCGCATCGAGGTAGGTCCGCAGCCGGCTGGCAATTTCGCTATCAGCCTGAAGCAGCTCAGTGATGCTCCTCGTAGCCGTTTCGGCATAGGCGATCCATGCTGCGGGCGCCTGTTCAGGAGAGACAGGCTGCGCGGCAACAGGTGCGCTGGCAGCAAGCCCGACACCGACAAGCGCCGCCGTCCAGCGGCCGATACGCGCAAGGATCGAAGGATTGTGCATGGTCACGCCGTGCCTCCCAAAATGAGATACCCATAGAGAAGGGCAACGCCACAGGTTAGCAGCCCGTAGAACCATAGCTGTACTGGCGTGATTGGCTGCTCCCGCTTGCGCAGGCTACGGCGTTCTTGTTCGGCACGACATGCGCGATGGCTCGTCTGTATGTCCCGCCACCAGCCTGACAACCCGCTCGCGCTGGAAAGGGGCTGCTCGTAGCGGATCAATTTACTGGTTGGCATGGGACGATCCCGACGGGGTTGCTTTTCCGGCCGCCGAATGAAGAACCATGGGCGCCGCCATTGCGAACATATGGCTGTCGACGATCCGCACCGCCTCGCGATGGATGACGCCAATCACCAAACAGGCCCCGGCGCCCGCGAGAAGAACGCCCAGCACGAATCCGACAACGACCAGGCCGATGGCCGACAGCATGATGTTTTCCTTTCCCGTCGCGGCTTACTGGACCGTCGGCGTGACGGGCTGCTGCGGCAGTCGCTCGCGTTCGAAGGTGATCGTCTGGATGCGGCCATCGAGCGCGCGCACGACATCGGCGGTCAGATCATTGGCGAAATTGCCGCCAAGCGCCGCGCCGCGATCGAACAGCAGGCCGCATTTCTTGCTGCCATAGACCTGGGCGATCACTGGCTGTGCTTCATTGGCGATGCGTTCCAATGCCTTGGCGCGGGTCGCCTCGATCTCGCGGCTGGAATGAGCGGCCTGCTGCTGGAGCGTCTGCCAACGGGTCGCCAGAGCCTGACGGCGCTGCCGCATTTGCGCGTTGTCCGGCTGCCCTTCGAGCGCCTTGGCTTCGGTTTCGAGCGGCGTGCGCTGCTGGTCGATGCCGGTCTGTGCGGCGCGGGTCAGTTCGGCAAGCCGGGCCGACGCCGCCTTGCCGACCGCAGCATTGGCGAAGATCGCCTCGCGCGAGAGCAGGCAGACGCCGGGGATCACGGGGCCGCCGAGCGGCTGCGCGGCGGGCGCCTGTGCGGGCTGGGCGCCGCCCACGGTCTGCGCCGACGCGGCCGAAGCGGAAGCAAGAAGAATGGCGGAGAGGATAAGTTTACGGGACATCAGGAAGCGACTTTCTTGGACTTGGTGGATGCGGGCACGGCGGCGGGATCAGCAGAAGCAGGTGCTTGTGACTCCGGCGCGACAGCCACGGCGAGCGCCTGGCGATTGAGCAGCGCGGTGAAGCGATCGAGCGAGGCCATGTGGAAATTGATCCAGGGGAGGTAGCCGTTGTTGTGCCACTCGAGCACCACCTCGTCGGGGAGCTGGGAGTATTTGGCCGGGTCAATGACCTGAAAGCCTTCGAGCCCCAGCTTGCGGCCATCAGGCAATGTCGCGTCGGCACGGCGGTCGACCAGCAGGTTCTGTTCACGCAGCGCGTTGGCGAACGCCATCGTGTCGCGCGCCTCGGCCTGGAAGGCGTTGCAGAAGTCCAGCGCCTGCTTGGTCAGCGCCGAAGGCGCGCCATTCTCGAAAAGCGCGGCGCCATCACTGCCCGTTTGCAGGACGCGGTCTGACCCGGTGTCGATCGCCAGCGCAAAGCCGTTGGGTCCGTCCTTGCCGGCCTCCATTGTGGCGAGAAAGCCGAAGGGATAGCGCCGCACGTAGGCCGGGACATAGGCGTCCGCGATCCAGCGGCCATCCTCGATGAAAAGATTGCGCCGTTCCAGACCCAGAATGGCGATCGGCTGCGCATCACCGGCAGCGAACACGATCGGGTAATCGCGCGCGGCCTGCGCCAGCTCGCCCACAACGATTGGCACATAGGGCGCTTCAGCCGCAAAGGACGCATCGCCCTGCGCCAGCCGCCAGTCTGCGTGACGCTCGATATGCAGGGGTGCGAGCGCCTTGTAGAACAGCGGGAGCCGCGGCGCGGTGCTTGTCGCCGCTGTGGTGGCGGATTGGTCAGTCATATGATCTCCAGGAGGAAAATGGCGGGGCGGCAGCGCCGCCCCGCAGGGGATTACTCGCCGAAGCCGAGGAAACGGACGTTGAGGATCGTCGGAATCTCGGTGCGCATCTGCGGGCGCGCCCGTTCCGCGAGGTCCGCTGCCTGATTGGCGACGGCGCTCGCAGCCGAGCTAGCCGAGGTGAGGGCGCCTGTATTGACCGCGACCACTACCGGGATGCCGGTCGCTTCGCCCTCAACCTTGATGTTGGCGGCGTTTAGGATCTGCAAGGCCGCCAGATTGATGTCGCCCGACACGCGGATGCCCGCTTCGCCCGCGTCGATCACGCCCAGCGGCGCGATCAGGTCGATATCGCCTGGCGGGATTTCCGGGATCGGCGCCAGCGTGGCGATGCCCGCCCCGGTGTTCTGCGTCGGTGGCGACAGGGTGACGTTGCCGAACGTGTCATAGACCCGGCGCGGCGGCTGATAGACCACCGTGCTCTTGGCCCCGCGCCCGGCGTTGATGTCGCCCTGCGCCGACCACATCAGCAGATCGCCGCCGAATGTCGTGAACACGCGGCTTTTCCCCAGCAGGATCGAGCCCAGCGAATAGATGTCGATATTGCCCGATCCCATGGAGAGCACGCCCGCCGTGGAAGGCGGCGCGATGCCGCCCACGCCCAGCGTCGTCTGGCCGCCGGCCACCAATATCTCGACATCGCCGCCGAATTCGGTGCGCGTGCCCGATGCGCCGAACATCGTCAGGTTGCCGCCATAGGATATGGCGTTGCCGTCCGCGTCCGTCTCCGGGAACAAGGCGGCGATGGCCAGACGGCTGCGCAGATAGCTGCTCAGGCGCCCGCTTTCGATCTTGCCGCTATATTCCCGCCCGCCGATCTTCAGCTCGTCGAAATAGACCTCCCGGGCGAAGATCGCCTGCTCCTGTTCGGTGCGAGTGGCGAAGAAGGCGCGCGCATCCTCCGCATCCGTCGCTTCATAGCCGAAGCGCGCCTCCAGCCATGCGGCCAGTTCCTCGCCATAATTCTTGGCGACCTTCTGCACGTCTTCGACGAAGCCTTCGTCATTGACGACATTCTGTTCGCCAAGTCCGCGACCAGCGTCCGCCAGATTTTCCGGGTTCAGATAGAGGTCGAGGAAGCGGGCATAGTCCGGCCCGCCCGCGCCCACGCCGGTCAGCACGGTGATGGCCGCGCCGCCGTTGCGGGTTTCGGGCGACAGGTCGAACAGCGGGCCGACGCTTTTGAACATGCCGCGATCGGCCTGATAGATGTCGCGCCCCGCCTCGATCACCAGATTGCCCGCCCCGGCGACATTCATGCTGGAATAGATGATGTCGCGCCCGGCGGACATGATCGAGATGTCGCGCGGATCGTTGTGGACCACAAGGCCCCGGATCATGCCCACGCCGGTCAGATAGTAATTGGGCGTGGTCCGGCAACTGGCCGGGCCGCCATAGCCGCAGCCCAGTTGCGGGTTGGAGCCGAAGTTCACGATATCGCGCCCGGCGCGGATTTCCGCCGGTCCGGCCCCGATATAATGGGGCATCATATCCTGCCAGCCCATGAAGCCGACGCTGAAGTTGGAGATATCGCCATCCACCGCATAGAAGCGCATCGGATCGCGCTGGCCGTCATAGAGCCGACCGAGCGCTGTATCGCGCTGGAACGCCACCAGGCTGTTGGCAGCGGTGCCGGGAGCGTTGAAGAGCGTCGGCAGGCCGTGATTGGCGGGCGCGCCCCAGGTGCGGACATAGTGGCTTTCCCAATTGGGCCGGAACGGATTGGGCACATCATTGGGGTTGAGCGCCATGCCCGACATGCCGACCGCGAGACCGGATGCGTGAATATTCTGTTCCGTGCCCGCCCCGCGGATCGAGCCGCCGATCAGGAATTCAAGGCTGCCATTGGGCGATGGCGCCAGTTCCAGCACCGGCAGGCCAGAGCCAGTGGGACCGCTGGAACAGGACGAACTGGACGCGCTGCAAGAGCCGACATCGACAAACAGATCGCCATGGGCCGCGATCACGCTGAGCGTGCCGGGGAACCAATAGCGGCCATCGTCCATCTTGCTGATATTGCGGGTGCTCACATTGGCCGTGTTGTCATACACCAGCGGCGTCAGATCGCCACCGGCCGAGAACAGGCTGATCGAGGTATCTTCCCGCCACAGGCTGAAGCCGGTGCGCAATATGTCGCCGGCGACGCGCCCGAAGGTCGGATCGCCATCGGGATCGAAAGTTTCGATGGTGCCCATGACACAGGCGCCCGGATACAGGTCGCAGACTGGGAAGCCGGGGTCGAGCGCCCATTCCTCCACAGGCTGGCCGGCCGTGCCCCACCCGCTGTTATTGTTCGACCAGACGAGGGTCGGGACGAGGGTGGTCGGTGGCACGAACCGCCCGAAGGAAACGCCGGCATTGGCCGACTGGCCGACGCGGCCCGGATCGACGACGCCCGCGATCACCATGTCGCCGCGTGTGTTCACGCTCACATGGCCGTCACCCGGCGCCAGCCCGATGCCGCCCCGGCTGTAGGCGTTGGCCGGGTGCAGCGGATCGGGAACGCGCGGGTCGATCGTCGTGGTCAGGATATAGGGCTGGATGACGCCGATGGAGCCGGCGGCGATGTCGATATCGCCGCGCAGATTGACGAACGTGCCGTTGAGATCGCCGGCATGATTGGTGCCCGAGCCGGGGTTGAGCCCGCCGCCGATCTTCACGATCATGTCGCCGCCGCCGGTCTGCACCAGCGTGCCGCCAGTCACGCGCCCTTCCACCATCGTCACCTGCGTCACTCGCCCGGTGCCGCCCACCGAAAGGTTCAGCCCGCTCGATGCGATCGCGCCGAGCCCATTGTCGTTGGTGCCAGTGGCAGTGGTCGCCCAATTCTCCATCACGCCAGCATTGCCGCCCGCCGTCACGGTAAGATTACCGCCGCCCAGCGTACCGATGCCCATGAAGCCTTCCAGCAGCGGCCCATTCTGGTTGTTCGGGGCGGTCGCGCTGTTGGCATAGGGGTTATTGGCCACATAGCCGCCAAAGTTGATCCACCAGGCCGTGGGCGTATCCGCCCCGCCCATGATGTCCGCCTGGCTATAAGCGCCCTGCCGCCACAGCCAGTTGCCCATGGCGGCGCTGCCCACCCGCATATAGGCGGAAGTGCGCGTGGTGGTGTAGGATCGGATATCGCCCTGCACCGCCAGCAGCAGATCGCCGCCGTGTTCGGGATACCAGGCGCGATAATCCTCCATCGCGGTGCGATATCCGGCGAACGCTGCATCGCCCAGCCATGGGTTGGCGGGATCGCCGCCATTCAGCGTGGCGCGCGGCTGGTTGAACTCATTATAGCCATCCGGCGTCAGCCCGCCGATATCGGCCGTGGGCGTGCCCGCCGTATAAATGCCGTAGAGCGAGGATTGCTGATAACCGCCGCCCGCCAGCAGATCGAGCGATCCGGTGCCGGTGCGGATCACCGAGAAATTCTGCATCCGGTTGAGTGCGAGCGCCCAGGTGGGGCTGATGCCGAAATCCGTCTCCGCATTGGGGTTCACATAGTGCCGGTCCGACAGCAGGAGATCGCCGGACAGCCCCTGTTCCGCCAGCGCGGTTTCGGAGCTGAGCGTGCGGCCATCGGCGGATGCGATATCCGCTCCCGCCACCAGCCGCATCGACCAGCTTTCGGAGCCTTGCGGCAACATCGGGGCCACGGCCCAGATGCGTCCCTGCGTGCCATCGGGCAAAGTGGGCCGCATCGACGCGCCGCCGATCTGCCGCACAGTGGTTCCGGCGGGCAGCACCGTGCCGGCCGCTACCGTTACCGGCGCATTGAGGTTGATCGCCTCGCTGAAGACATCGAGCGGCGTTCCGGCGGGCAACGTCATGGATTCGATATTCATGGTGCCGGGGCTGCCTGCGTTCTGCCGCGGGAGCACCGTGCCCGCTCCAAAGCGTGAGCCGGACGGAATGTTGAGCGTAATCAGGTCGCCCGGCCGATAGAGGAGCGTACCTTGGGCGTTCCAGATATTGGCCGTCGCCACCCAGCCATCGGCCATCCATGACGGCTTCGACATCGAGATGCTGCTGACGAACTCGAACGGGATCACCACATCGCGCCACAACCGCGAGGATCTGCGTATCTCGATATCGAAATCGAGCGTGCCGCGGTTGGCGAAGCTGCTGACCACGCCCGATGTCCCGCCGGCCAGCGTCAGTTCGCTGTCAAGCGTCAGCGGGGCCGCAAGCAGGCCGGAGATCCGGTCCAGCGCCACATTGCTGTTGCGCGGGATGATGTCGCCGGCCTGCAATTGTGCCGGGCCTGACAGGGTGAGCATGGCGGGCAGTTCCGCGCCCGCCGGCCATGTCATCGCTTGCAGGCTCACCTGCTGCGGCAGCACCGTGCCCGTGCCCAGCACCGTATCGGCAGGCAGCAGCGTGCCCGCCGGCAGGATCGCGCCGCGCGCGTGAATAGTGCCATCGGGCAGGGTGACGGGGGCCGTCAGCACCCATTCGCGGTTCAGCGTCAGCGCGGTGTTCAGTCGGCTTTCCGCGCCGATCACCCGGTTGGCGACGACGTTGAAGCCGTTGACCTCAATGTCATAGCCCAGCACCGCGCCCAGCGGCAGCACCGCGCCGGCGCCCAGCCGCATCGCGCGGGGCACATGATAATCGGCGGGCCAGGCGTTGCTGGTGGCGTTCTGCCCCCCGGCATAGAGCACCCAGCCATTATCGTCCGGCGTGCGCGCCGGCTCGGCGAAACCATCGGTGATGGAGCCGAAGATATTGAGATCGTCGGCCGCGCGCACCAGCAGCACGCCCGCCTCGCCCGAACCGTAAACGGCGGTGCGCTGCGTGTCGACGTTCAGGCTGGCATAGCGATACCCGGCAAGGTTGAGATCGCCCGAGACGCTGAGGCTTTCGCCTGCCGCGCTCACCAGCTCCACTCCGGGGCGCAGGTGGAAAGCATCCGCATAAGCGCGCAGGCCCGCCATGCGGCCCAGCAGCGCGGCATTGCCGATGGCGGCGTTGATGAAGGCGTCGCTATCGGCATGGATACCGTCCATCAGCGCCTGATTGATGACGCCGCCCGCCGGTTCATAGCTGCGGAAAGCATTGACCGCGATGCTGTCCGCGCCGCTGATATTCACCGCCTGCGCGGCGGCGATCGCGACATCGTTGCTGCCTCTGCGCTGCGCGTTCAGCTCGATCCGCCCGCGCGCCACATCGTCGGCGGAGGACAGGTCGATCGTCGCGCCCTGTTGCAGCGCCAATGTGCCGCCCGCCGAAGTCAGTTCGACGAGGCCGCGATTCTGCGCCTCGACCGGCGCGCCATAGCTGTCCACCCACAGTTCGCTGGCGCTGGCGTCCAGCACCGCGCTGCCGGCCAGCGTCAGATCGTCCCTCGCGGACAGGCGGATGGTGCCGGGCTTCGCGCCGCTGGCGTCGATCCGGCCGTTGACCGTCAGGCTACCGCCATCGGCCGAGATGGTGACATTGCGCGCCACGATCTCGTCGCCGATCGCCAGATCGCCGGTCTTGACGATGAAGCTGCGGCTATCGGTGACGCCGCTTTCGGTGAGCCCCGTGTTGAGGCCCGCGAAATCGGCGATGGTCCCCGCGCGGATGTCGATGGAGCCGTTGCGCAGTTCCGGGTCGGCTTCGTCGTCCGCGCCCGTCGCATGGCCGGTGATCGCGCCGTCCAGCGTGACCGTGCCTTCCACCGCCGTCACCTTGAGAGTGCCCGCATGATTATGCTGCGCGCCGATGGCGATGCTGGCCCCTTGCGCCAGCGAAACATCGCCATGCGCGCTTTCCAGCACCACGTCGCCGCCCCAGCTATAGCGGGTCTGGTCGAAGAACTCGGTCGGACGCCCGGCCATGTCGATGACCGCGCCGTCGCCCAGCACAATGTCGCCCTGCGTTGCCGTCATCACCAGCCGCCCGCTGGGCAGCGCCACATGGGTATCGGCGGCGATGCTGGCCCCGGTCAGGCGGATTTCCCCGCCAAGTGCCGCCTCGGCGCTTTCCGCCGTGCCGCCTTCGGGCGCGCTCAGCGTCAGCGCGCCGCCGGTGCGGTAATCGAACACCGAACCCGCCTTGCCGGTCACGACCGGCGCGACGAGGTTGAGCGTGCCGCCCGTCCCCGCCTCGCCATACACGGCCTGCGATTGCCAGACGGACAGGCTGCCCTTCTCGCCGGTCACGATCCGGTCGGCCGCCACCAGGTTGACGGTGGAGAAGCCCAGCGCCAGCCGGTCCAGAGTCTCGTCATGATAGACGGCCGACCCGTCCTGATAGCCGAGCAGGATGGTGTCGGCGATCAGGTTCAGCGTGCCGCTGCCATGGCCGGGGCCGTTCAGGATCGGCGCGCCGGGCTGAATGGAGCCATAGTTGGCCGAGGCCCCGTTGCCCGCCTGCGTGACGATGCCGTTCCACACCAGGGTCCCGGCGCTGATCGACACCGCATCGCCATCGCCGCCATGGCCATAGAGCGCCGGCGCGTTCAGCACCAGTTGCAGCGCTTCCTCGCCCGATCCATTGCCGGTGTCGAGGTCGACCGAGCCATAGAAATTGATCTGCTGGCTGGCGGTCAGGATCAGCCGTTCCACCGCCGGCACGCCGCTGGTGCTGCTGCCTTCCATCAGCCGTGTCAGCACATTCTGGTTCAGGCTGATGCCGAAGGGCATGATGCCATCGGCTTCCGCATCGGCCAGCGCGTCGCTTTCACCGATGTTGAAGCTGCCGGTGGACAGGCTGACATAGCGGCCGCCATAATCGGCCTCGCCGCTCAGTTCCACCGCGCCGTTGGAAACGAAGGCCAGCGTGCCGTCGCTGTGCAGTTGCGCGCCGTCTTCCACGCGGATGGTGCCGGCGGTTGCCGTCACCGCCGTCACGGAAAGGTCCAGCAACCCGTTCGACACCGCCAGCACATTCGCGCCGGTCTGCGCGACATAGCCGGAGGCGGCGTCATAGGCCGGCTCGCCCTGGCCGATGCTGCTGATGCGCGCGCCGTCCTCGACCACCACATGATTGTTCGCACCGGCGATCAACATCACCTGCGGCGCTTCCAGCACCGCGCCGTCGCGCAGGGCGACGGTCGTGAAGCCGGAACTGTCGACGATGTAGGAACTCAAAGTGCCCGTGGCCAGGAACAGGGGAAGCGAGCCGCCCCCCGCGCGGATGTTCATGATCTGCGGCTGCAACGCGGACAGCGGCTCCATCTCGCCGCCGATGGTCACCAGCGTCGCGCCGATGGCGTTGAGGTCGGACGCGTTGAGGGCGATGAAGCCTTCGCTCGCCACCGCGCCATCCGCCACGATCTCCAGCCCGCCGTTGAAGGCATTGCTGGCCACGCCCTTCACCACCGCCAGCGATCCGCCGCGCCCGCCTTCGCCCGCACCGAACAGGCCGGTGCCGTTGAAGCTGAGGACCAGGCGGTCGCTGTCTTCCTTCTGCGGCGTCACCGCCAGCAGCAATTGCTTGCCGTCCTGCGGCAGCGCCGGCATCGGATGGTCGAACAGCGCGCCACGCGGCGCCTGCGCGAAATAGGTGGCCAGGTCGGTCTGGTTATACTCCGTATAGGTTTTCACCACTTCGGCCGGCGTCAATATGGCGGAAAGCGGCTGGCCGTTCCGCTCTCCGGTCAGTGCGTTGGCGCTGTTCACGGCGGCGAAGAAAGACCCGTCCGCCAATTGCGAAACCGCCGCGCCGGGCTTGATCGCCGCGCCCAGTTCCACCCGGAACGCGCCTTCCATCAGCGCATATTCGCCCGGCAGCAGCGTATAGGTGCCGGCGGGAAGCCCGGCGACGCCGTTGGGCACCACGATCTGCTGACCCACGCCCGGCTGGTTGCGCCCGGCCTCCGCCACCGGCGCGGTGGACGCGCCATAGGACGGCACCAGCGCATAGACCTTGTTGCCGGGGCTGCTCAGGTCGCGATAGGCGGGGCTGATATTGTAAAACGGGTTCGACAGCACGTCGATCGAGCCGCCACGCCCCGGAATGAAGCCCGCGCCCGCCACCGTGCCGCCGCCCGACAGGTCGAGCGTGGAGCCTTCATCGGCCCGCAGCGATCCGATGATCGCAATGCCCTGATGGGCCAGCGTCGTGTCCATTTCGCCATCTTCGGCGGGCAGATCGTTCACATCCCGGCGCACCCAGGTCAGCCCGTCGACCGTACCGCCATAGGGGATGACCAGATCGGCGGCGCTGACGGACGTGACGCTGCCGGGCAGCAGATTGACCTCGCTGGTGCTGACATAGGGGCCGTTGTAGGTATAGCCGTCGCCATTTTCATTCGGCACCGGCAGCGGTGCGTTGAACTGGTTATGCGCGCCCGATCCCAGCACGATCTTGCCCAGCGGCGCGCGGATGTTGCCTCCCTGCTCGATGATGTCGGCGGACAGCGTCAGTTGGCCATAGAGCGACAGCGGTGCCGCAGGCGTGACGCCTTCGATGCCGTTGATGGTCAGCGTGCTGCCCGGCAGGATGGATTGATAAGGCGCCGTCTGGTTGGGGCGCACATATTCCAGCCGGCCGGCATAAAGCGCGGCGGTCGCGTCCGTCAGCGGATAGACTTGCGCGGCGGTCAGCGTCAGGTCGCCCGACGTGCCGATCCGGCCGCCGGTCAGGCGGATGTCGCCGCTGCTGGAAAGATGCACATCCTTCCACGACGCATATTCGAACGGCAGCATCTGCGCGTTGTTGCGGAAAATCTCGCCATTGGCGCCAAAGCGCGCATGGCCGGCGTCGATCAGACTGCCCTCGATAGTCAGCGTGCCCTTGCCGATGGACGGCCAGTCGCCTTCCAGCGCGGACTTGCCCGATTCCCGCACCGGGTGAAGCTGAAGGCTGGAGGGACGCGCTCCGCTGCCGTCCATACGGACATAGCCGGCGCGAAGGATGGAATCATTGTCGGCATTGGTCGCGCCGCTAAGGTCGTCTTCACCCGGCAATGCGCCGCGCAGATCGCCATCCGCCGCGCCGATCGCGCCATCCAGCGTCAACGTGCCGGCCAGCGTCAGGTCCACCGCGCCGTTGATCAGGACCACGTCCTGGGCGCGCAGCGTCAGGCTGTCGAAGCCGGAATCCTCGATCTTGTCCGCCCCGATCCGCGCCAGCAACAATATGTCAGGTGTGCCTTCATTGGCGGCGTCTGCTTCCGCCAGCGTCTGCCCCGGCGTCCAGCAGGCGGCGATACAATCGCCGAAATCTATCTCGCCCATGTCGGTGGCGACATGGCTGACGTCCAGCACCGTCTTCGACAATTCGCGCAGATAATCGGGCAACGGATAGGTGGGCAGTTGGGGGCCGAATGTCAGCCCCAGCGCCCGCTGGTCGATCGACAGCAGGCCGCCGATCGCCCCTTCGCCGCCGCCGGCGGCGCGCAATTCGGCATCCAGCACGATTGCCCGCGCCGACGTCAGTTCCAGCGAACCGCCATTGGTTGCAACGTCGGCCGTCCCCGACCCGCCCAGGACCCCGGCGACCGCATAGTCGATCTGTGCCGCCGCGCCCGAAATGTCGATCAGCGCGCCCGGCCGGGTGATGAGGAAGGCGTGGCCATTGGCGGCCAGCTGCACCGCGCCGCCCGCCGAAACATCGGCATAGCGGCGGCCGAAACGGTCGCTGGCCGTCTGCGCGCGGCCCGATACGTCGAGCACGGCGCCATCGGCGATCCACAGCGATTGGGTGGGATCATAGCTGGCATGGTTGTCCCCCACCGCCGGCGGTGCGCCCAGCGCCTCCAGCGACAGCGCGCCGCCATGCGCTTCCAGCCGCCCTTCAACCAGCATGGAGGTATAGGAATGGAGCGCGATGGACTGTCCGTCATCGACGCGCAGGGTGGAATCCCTGCCGACATAAAGCGCGCCCGCCGGCGGCGGCGGGTTGCTGCCCGTGCGCTGGTTGCTGGCCGTCAGGCTGATGCCCGCGCCCGTGCGCTGGATGAAGCGGCCGTTCGCCATGTCCTCGCGGAACATCTCCGGCAACCACAATTCCAGCGCCTCGCCGGGCGCGGCGCCCGATGCAACATCGGCGCTGTCGGCGGTGAAGCGGCGAACCGGGGCAGCCACTTCGATCGTCGCGCCATCCGCGACGGCGATGTCGCCGAAACTGCGGACATCATATTGGCTGAAGCCCTGCTGGAAGAAATCCTGTGTCAGCACGGTTTCGCGCACCTTCGCCGCCACGCCCAGCGCGTTGCCGCGCTCGATCGCCGTGCCCGCGGGAACCGTTAGATCCTCTGCCAATATCGTGCCGGCCGCATAAGTGGTGCTGACCGGCGTGGTCAGCGCAAGCCCGGTGGGATAGAGCAGTTCGGGAAGCGGCGTGCCGATGGGTATGGTGCCCGATATCTGCCGGACGTCGGTATTGGCCTCGATAAAGGTGCCAGCCCGATATGATAGCTGATTATGGCCATAGACCGTCACGCCGGTCGGAACCGTCCAGCCGCCTTCGGGGATGAGGAAACTGCCCGGATTCATGTGAAAGATGGAAACCCGCGTGATTTCCGTCGTGATCTCGCCGGGGCCGACCCGCATTTTGGTGACGGTGACATCGGTGGGCAGTTCCAGCCCGGCGGGCAGCACCGTATCTTCCGTCAGAGCCAGCGCGAAGGGCGCGCGTTCGCCCGCCCCCAGCACGCCATTTTCGGCCAGCATGGAACCGCCGATCACCACGGCATCGTTGGTGGCGAGCGTCAGCGTGCCCCCGACGCCATCCTCGCTGCCATAGGAGCGGATCGTGCCGTCCATCTGCACCCGGTTGTGGCTGCCGACCGGCGTGCTGGCGACGGACAGCGTCACGTCGCCGCCATCGGCGCCCCGCATCTCGCCGTCGATCAGGATCGCGCCGCCCGCCGACGCATCCAGCAGGCTGCCCGCGCCCAGCACGATATCGCCCTGATTGCTGGCGATATGGATGTCGCCGCCCGCGATATGGGCGACATCGGCCGCATTGCCGCCATCGGGCAGGTTCACCCACAGACCGCTGGTGTCCAGCGCCACGCCCTCGCCGATGATGACGCTGCTGGCGCTTTCGGAACCGATGCTGCCATCCTGCGTGCCGAACAGCGCGATCAGCCCGCTGCGCGCCGTCACATTCCCCTGCACATTGATATCCTGCCCGCGCAGGCGCAACTGGCCGCCGTCCTGCAACGTCAGGGATTCCGCGATGGTGATCGAATCGCTGGTCAGCACCCGCAAGTCGCCCAGGCCGAAACGGTTGAGATCGGCAGCGGAAAATTCGATCCGGTTCACCAGATCGTCGGACAGCGCCGTGTGGCTGTCGAGCGAGCCGGCAACATCGCTGCCCGCGCCGATAACGACGGTGCTTTCGAACGGAATCGCATTCTGGTCCAGGCTGCTCAATACGCCCTTGAAGCCACCCACCCCGACATAAAGCTGCCCGGCCAGCGGCGCGACATCTTGCGGCACCTTGTAACCATCGACCCGGTCCGGCAGCATGTTCTGTTCCACCGGCTTGGGATAGCCGGGCCGCTCGGCGGTCTGCCGGTCGCCGGCGATGACATCGGCGACGATCTCGCCCTCGAACACCACGGTCGGCGCGCGCAGCGTCAGCACGCCGGCGTCCCGCCCCACGGTATAGCCTTCTTCCCAGCGGGAGATGCCCCGGCTGCTGAACAGCGGGTTGGACCAGACCTGCGTATAGGCGTCGCCCCAGCGTTCATGCTTGCGGACGAAGGCATCGCCCCAGGCGACCATTTCCATGCCGGCGGGCGCATTGGCGATGTCATAGAGCTTCCCGTCCGCGCCCATCACGCGGGTGGAGCGGATCAGCCCCGCCTGATAATCGATGCTGCCGCCGGAAATATCGAAGATCGCGCCCTTCTGCGCGACGATCTCGTCGGAATAGATGGTGATGTTGCCGCCCTGCGCCGTCCATTCGCCGATGCCGCGTTCGACATTGCCCAGATGGCCGCCGACTTCGAGGAAGCCGTTGCCGGTATAATAGCGGTCGCCATCATGGCCGCCGGTGCCGTCGGGCATCAGCACCAGGCTGCGCACATCGACCCAGATGTCGGTGCTCTTGAGGTTTTCATTTTCCCGGTTGAGCGC
The DNA here is from genome assembly GCF_001456115.1 of Sphingobium baderi. Taxonomy (NCBI): domain Bacteria; kingdom Pseudomonadati; phylum Pseudomonadota; class Alphaproteobacteria; order Sphingomonadales; family Sphingobiaceae; genus Sphingobium; species Sphingobium wenxiniae. The sequence goes on from NZ_CP013264.1 coordinate 2,431,127, forward strand.
GCTGTCGCGCATCTCATAGGGCTGGATGTTCACCAGCAGGCTGTTCGATTCCATCGACAGCGCCACGCCTTGCGAGCCGGATACGTCGAGCAGCGCGCCGTCTTCCACGAAGACGCGCTTCAGCGCGGTGATCGCCATCTGCCCTCCGGTGGCGATGGTCTGCGAATCGCCCTCGAAAGTCACCGTCCCGCCAGTACGGATGTCGATGCGCGACAGATCCTTGCGATCGGGCAGGGTATAGACGAGGTTGCCGATCGCCTTGTTGTTCCAGCCCCGGCCATCGACATCGACCCCGACCTGCTCGTTGGTCATCGCATTGCGCTGGGCGTCGGTCGCGGTCGTCTCGCTGTCGTAATCGGGGACGACCAGCGTCAGGCTGTTTCCGGTGAGCGTGACGCTCGCTTCGCTATCGGAAAGATCGGTCAGCAGATGGACGCTGCCGCGCGCAGCGACGGTGGTGGTGGCCACGGCCACGCCATTCTGCACCACATGCTTGCCGACCAGCGTGATATCGCCTTCGGCCGCTTCGATGATGCCCCGGTTCGTCACCGTGCCGCCATCGGCATTGACGCTCAGTTCGTTGCCGCGCGTGGTCGCCCACAGATTAGCGTCGGTGCCTTGCCCGGCGCGGACGGCGAACTCACCGCCGGCGGCCAGCAGCGCCTGGCCGCGCGGCGTGGTGATCGTGCCTTCATTGACCGTTTCCGCACCCATCAGCAGCACATAGCCGCCGCCCTCGACGACGGAGGCGGGTTTGATGGTGTTGATCTGCGCGCCGGCCTCCACCTTGATCGCGCCCAGCGCATCGGTGAAGCTGGAATTGAACCGCAGCGAGGCGTTCGCGCCCGTGGTGCCCGAATAGTAAATCCCATATTCGTTGAACTGCGTGTCGGTCATCAGGGCGGCGGCGGCGACAAGGTTGCGGACATTGACCGTGGACGTGCCGCCGAACAGCACACCGTTCTGGTTGAGGATCAGCACGGTTCCCGGCGCGGTGATGCTGCCGTGGATCTGGCTGGCGCTGGCGTCATGGACGCGGTTCAGGACCACCCAATCGGAGCCGCCCTGCTGGAAGGCCAGATCAGTTTCGCGGCCGACGTTAAAGCTGTCCCAGTTGAGGATGGCTTTCTGCTCGGTCTGCTCGACCGTCACATTCGTGCGCCCGTCTTCACCGGCGCTCTCGATCGGGCCGTTCGCGCCGACCCACAGGCTGGGGTCCAGGTCCACGCCATTGGCAATCTGCAACCCGCCGGGTTTCAGCCCATTGGCGATCATATTCTGTGCCGCCATCGCGGCGGCGCGGGCCTGCACCTGCGCATCCATCGCTGCGCGACGGGTTTCAGCGGCGCGGCGGAAGGTTTCGATCGCTCGCTTGCTCGCGGAATTGGTCTGCGTGGCCCGCACGGCCTCGGCCTGCGCGGCGCGCGCGGCGGCGGCGGCCGGATCGGCGCCGCCCCGACCCGAGAAGACGCGACCCGACCGGGCCTCGGCCACGCCGGTCATCAGCATGGCGCTGAGCGATGCGCCGATGAGGAGCTTGCGGCGGAAGGAAGAATTAGTGGTCATCGGGTCATCTCCGGCAGGCTGATGGCCGCCTCCGCAAAGCGGGCGGCTGCATTATGGGTGGTGTTCGGAAAGGCTTGGCAACGGGCAGGGACGCAGCCGCCCCGACCGGAAAACTCGTGGATCATGGCCGGCTGCCTCTCGGCGGCCGCGATGGGGGACGTTCGGAATGGACCGAACGGCCGAGCGCATCACCCATGCGCAGGCGCGTCGCGCCCTGATGGGCGACGCCGGTCTGGATATCGGGCGATCCCGCGCCGACGACCGGCGCGTCGATCCCGGCGCGGGCCTGGCTCTGCGCGGTATCGGCGGCGGCTTGCAGGCGATCGGTGGCGCAATCGAGATGACCGGCCTTGTGACCGGCGATATCGACGATCACGCAGGGCGACGCCCCGGGCGCTCCACCGATCCGGCGGGCCGGCTTCGGCTCGGCCTGACGATCGGCTTCGACGACAGCCGGAGTCAGAATGAGCATTGGCGCATTGTCAGTCTTTCGCTCGCCTTCTTGCCGGGCGGCAGCGCTCTGCGTGGGCAGCAAGGGGGCGAGAATGAAGGCAAGGCTGGCTGTGATAAGGGTGCGGATACGCGGAAAGGGAAAACGCGTATCCGCACAGGCCAGTGGACGATACCGCGTGCCGGGGAGTTGTGGCCGCGGTGCCTTGCCGGCATTGCTGCGCCGGATTGGGTTATGACCAGGCGCGCTCCGCGTGGCCCGGCTCCGCTCACCGAGGGAAGCGGTCGGAGCCGGGCGTCGATTCCCGTCTGCCTGTGCGATCTGGCGCAGACGGGTCGCGAGCATTAGGAGCGTTGCGGTGGACATCAGGATCGCGCCGCCCCTCAGAACCGCGTCATCAGGTCGATGAAGCCGCGATCGACGCTGAACGGCACGCCGGCGATTTCCTCGGCCGCCAGCCAGCGGAAGCCCAGGACCGTATCCTTGGCGATCGCGTAATTGCCACCGATCTGCCAGCCGCGATTGTTGGTGCCGCCGATGTGGAAATCGCTGTCGGCAAAGGCATCGACCACCGCGTCGCTCTCAAGGCGGCGGTAAGCGATATTGGCGTTCCAGTCGCCAGCCTTGGCCTGCCATGCGCCGGCGCCCGCGAGGTTCAGCAGGGACCCGACCGTCAGGCGCGCCTGCCAGCCGGTATCGCCGCCTTCATAGGGACCATCGACGGTCAACGTGCCGTTGGTGTTGTCCGGGTCGGGAATGGTGATCTGCGGCCCGAGATTATTGACCGCGCGCGCCATCAGCGTGGAACGATCCCAGCCGAGATTCTTGACGAAATCGCCTTCGAGGCGGACGCCGAAGCCGTTGGTCGGCCTGTATTCCACCTGACCCCGCACATGCAGAATCTCGAATTTCGACGCTAACCCGAAATACTGGTTGTTCGGCGACTGCGGAATATTGTTCGGATTGGGGATGACGTTTCGGATCGGGAACAGGGTGTTGCCGAACTGCTGGAACGCGGGACGGGTGATGTCGGTCGAGCAGACCAGTTCGTCCCAATAGCAGGGCTCGGAGACCTTGCCCGCGATATTATCGAAGTGGAAATAGCCGCCGGCGAGGCTCAGCGTGACCTGATCGCTCGGCTTGAACTCGATGCCCGCCTGCGCGGCGAACAGATATTTGTCCTCGCTCTTGAACGGGCGGCCGGTGCCGGTTTCTGCGCCCGTGTCGGGATCTCTTAAGGTGGGCGCGTTTTGCGTCCCGAAATTGAGATCGGTGTTGAACACCGGGAAGGCGCCCAGCGTGCCGAACAACCGCACGCCGTCCGAAACCGCGCCTGCCGCCGAGAGGGCGACGCCGTCAAAGTTCATGTCATTGTCGAAGATCAGGTCGCTCGACCAGAAGGGGTTGGCGAAGCGGCCAAGGTCGATCGCGACCCCCTCGACCGGCGCGAGCCGGATCGAGGCGCGGTCGAGCCACAGACCATAGTTGCTGGTGCCGTCGCCACCGAGCGTCTGGTTGGTGGAGATCGGCGAGCGGCCATTGCCGGTGGCGATCCGCAGGTCGGCAGTGATCCAGTCGGTGATCTGCGCCTTCAGCCCCAGACGCGCGCGCAGCTGGAAGCGCTGCCGGTCCTCCAGGCTGTTGATATAGGGCGGGCCGACATAATCGGGCGAGGCGTCATTGATGTTGAATGGGTTGCCCGCGTTGATCGCGCCATAATTGGGGAAAGCATCCAGATTGGCGTCGTCATAGCGCAGTGCCTCGCCGCGCACGCGCACATCGCCGTAAAGCTGGATGCGGCGGGTCCATTCCGGCGTCTCGCCGGGGCGCGACCAGCCCTCGGCTTGTGCCTGCTGGCCCAGCTCGCGCTTCAGGTCTTCCTTGATCTGTTCGCGCACGACCGGCGAGACATAGGTGACAGTCTGGGTGCCGTCGGCGGCTACGCCGGCCTGCGGCAGCGGTGCGGGCGCCGGAACTGCCTGTGCAGCCTGGACCTGCTGAACCGGAACGGTCGCCTTCTCGATCATCCGGTCGGCCTGGGCCTGGGTAATGATGCCTTCGGCGACAAGCTGCTCGACGAGCAGGCGCGGATCGACGGCGCTGTCCTGAGCGAGTGCCGGCGATGCGACGAGCGCGCCGCCGAATGCGCAGGCCATGAGCGCGGCCCGAAGCCGCCGTTTATGCGTGGTAAGACTGGTCATGTTGATCCCTTTTGAAAGAATGTAGGTCGCTTCGCCCATGCTCAGCTGCGGGCATCGAGCTGGATGCGCATCACCGGCAGACCGGCGGGCGGACGTCGCGAAAGCTGAAGGCCGGTCAGCACCGCGCGCAGCCGCGCGTTGCGCTTCTCGTCACCGCCATCGATGATGCGCACATCGGTGATGCGGCCATCGCTATCGACGCTGACGGCAAGCTGGACCGTATAGCGGCCGCGTGACAGTTCCCGGTCGGACTGCGCCGCCTGACGGATGCCGTTCAGCGCGACCGCCGCATAGGCCCGGAACGCGTCGCCGCCGCCGGGACGTCCGCCGATCCGGGTGCCGCCGCCATCGCCTGCGGCGAGGCCGTAGTTGGACGGCCCCGCACCTTCGCGGGCGGTCAGCGCGCTGTCGCCCTGAACCGGATCGTTGCTCGCGGCTTCGGGCGGTGGGGGAGTATCGAGCGGCTGCTCGATCGGCGGGGCGACCGTCGGTTCGGGCGGCTGTTCGACCGGCTTGGGTTCGGGCGGTGGCAGAGGTGGAGGCGGCGGCAGGATGACCTGCGTCGTCTTCATCTCGTTGGGCCGGTCGCTGACCGATTGCCAACTGAGCATGTTATAGATCACCGCGATCGCCATGGCGACGCCAATGGCCGCGATCACACGGCCGAAAGTGACCGGGGAACGCTTGCGGCGACCGCCCGGACCGCCCGCCATGAAGGTAGCGGCAGCCATCACAGACCTCCCAGCGACGCGTCGCGCTCTTGGTCGAAGCCCGCCAGCCACAGGCGAAGGCCTGTCCAGTCCGCGTCCCAGCCCGAGACGCTGACGCCATGCCGGAGCGCTTCGCGCCGAAGGTCGACGCCGGCCGTCATGGCGAGTCCGGGCTGTTGTCGGAGGGCGCCTGCGATGCCGCCGGAGCCGATGCGGCGGCAGGCATCTCCTCGATGGCCGTTGCCGGAGGGAGCACCAGCAGGATCGTGCCGATCAGCGCCAGCATCAGAGCGAGCAGGCGCCAGGCCCGACCGCTGCGCCGCCACCAGGGCTTGCGGAAGCTGTGCCGCGAACTGCGCACGACCGGTCTGCGGTCGATCATGCGGTCGAGAAGGCGGCGGATGGGGAGCATGATGCATCTGTCCCTCCCGGCTCACGCGCCACTCGGCGGTCGCGTGGACGCCATGCCGAGGCTCGGCACGCCGACCTTGGAGCACAGGTCGAGCACCTGCATGATGCGATCATACTGAACGGCGCGGTCGCCGCGCAGGATGACCGCCAGGTCGGGCGTGTTGGCGATCGACGTGCGCAGCTGGCTTTCCAGCTCGCTCATCGACACCGGGATGGCATCGATCGACACCGTGCCGTCATTGCTGACCGCGATCACCCGCGACTTTTGCGCTTCGAGCGCCTGGGCCGAGGAGGCGGACGGCAGGTCCACCTTGATCCCCTGCACGGCGGCGGTGGTCATCAGGATGAAGATGATCAGTAGCACCAGCACCACGTCGACGAACGGAGTGATGTTGATCTCGTTATAGGGCTTCTTCCTGCCCCCGACTTGCATGGCCATGGCGTGAGCCTCCTTCCTGTCCGGGGCTCAGGCCGCCTGGGCCGCGGCGGGAACGTCCTGCCACGTCTCGGCGATGCGCTTTTCCAGCTCGTCCACGAAGATGTCGTGATCGGCCTGGATCTCTTCGATGCGGGAAAGCAGATAGTTGTAGCCGAACAGCGCCGGGATCGCGACGGCAAGGCCGGCAACGGTGGCGAGCAGCGCGGCGGCAATACCCGGCGCAATCGCGTTGATATTGACCTCACCGACAGCAGCCACGGCCGCGAAGGTGATCATGACGCCGAGCACCGTGCCGAGCAGGCCGATGAAGGGGCCGCCGGAGATGGCGATGGTCAGGAGCACGAGCCGCGCGTTCAGCTTCTGGCCCTCACGCACCCGGCCGGCATCGAGCGCCGAGCGGATCGCGGCGATCGACTGGCCGCGCAGCGCGAAGCGGCTGCCCGTCGCCTTGCCTTCGTTCAGGCGCTCCGTCAGTTCGCGCCGGCCGATATTGTAGAGCCGGCCCAGCGTCGAATCCGCCGCCGTCGCGCCCGGATCGAAAGCGGGCAGCCCGTCATGGTCGCCGGAACGCCGCGAGATCTGGCGATAGGCGTCGAGAAAGGCCTCGTTCGCCTGCCGCACCCGGCCGATCAGCAATCCCTTGCTGATCATGATCGCAATAGATAGCGCGAGCATCAGCCCGCAAATGAGGATGACGACCCAGGCGTCGAAGGTCAGCGCCGAGAACAATATGCCCATATAGCCGTGACCGCCGCCGGTCTCGACCTGCTGCGCGGTGTCGGTGGTGATAAGGCGCGCATTCTGGCCTTCCGATGCGGCCGCCAACTGGAATGCGGACTGCGGCAGCGCCGCGCCCGCAACACGCAGTTCGTCGATCTCGCCGGCAAAGCCCTGGCCGAGAAGCGGCGCAGCGGTCGCAGGGGCAAGCGCGCCTGCGACTTCGCCGGCAGGCTGGCCGTTGATGAAGAGCAGGCTCTTGCCGCCGTCATTGACCAGCGCGACATTGGCCCAGCTATCCGCCGCCAGCGCCGCGCCGTTGCTGCGCGTGCCGTTCGCGTCGATGAAGAGCTGGCCGCCTTCGTTCACGAGGCTGATGCTGCCCGGCAGGTCGAAGATGGCGCCATCGCCACCCGGCTTGACCCAGAAGCTCAAGGACAGCGGGCCGCCGGAAAAAGCGGACGCGGGCAGCGTGACCGGGGTGGTGCCGTCCAGGACGAGACTCGATCCGATCAGGCCGCCCGCGTTCCGCGCCTCGCCGCCGCTGGCATTGTTGCCGTTGGCGGTTGCGTCCCGAGGGCTTCCTTGTTCGTTGAAATGATAAACCAGCCGGTAATCCGGCCCGAAGGTGCCCGCGACGTCCTGGCCAGCGCTTGCCGCTTCATTGCCGTAATAGGCATAGATGGCGCTCGCCTGGCCCGGCTGAAGACCCTGCACGTCGACCCAGACCAGCGCCTGTTCTTCGGCCGGGCTCCACTTCTCGACATGGAACTTGAGCGGCGTGCGATCGTCGCCCGCGACAAAGCGCAGGTCGGAGCCGTCGGCCTTCACATCCTTGAAGCTGAAATTGCCGCTGTGCAGGCGGATGAGCACCGGCGCACGCGCGACCTCGCCAGTGACGCCGGCGGCGTCGACATTGAGGTTGATCTTCGTGCGGTAGCTGAAATCGCTCTCCCACCAGGCATGAGCCGGTGCGGAAAAGGCGGTAAGGGCGGCAAGCGCGACGGCGCCCGCCACCGCGCCCTTACGGGCACGCTGGATGATCGACATTAAAATTCCCCCATGATGCGGAAGCGGACGAAGATGTCGCCGGATTCGGTTTCCGGCCCGGATGTCAGCGGAACGCCCACGTCGAGCGCGCCGGTGAGATGATTGAAGAGTTTGACGCGGCCACCGATGCCGGTGCTGACCAGATGCTGGTCGCGCGTTGCGCGCTGGCTGGGCAGCGGCAGGTGGATGCCCGAATAGCCGCTGTCGAGAAATGCGTGGAAGCGCAGTTCGTTGACGAGATCGGCGCTCAGCAGGCTCGCGAGGTCGGGCGTGCGCAGTTCCGTCTGGAGCGCAAACCCATAGTCGCCGATGGCCTCGGACTCATAATAGCCGCGCACCGAGGACATGCCGCCCAGGCTGAATCCTTCGTTCGAGATCAGCGGATCGGGCGACCACTGGCTGGTCAGCCGTGCATTGAGCTGGATGTCGCTGGCGGCGGTCTGGGTCGTTTCGGCGTCGAGCTTCAGCGCAATGAAGCTCTGGCGCGCCATGTAGCGCTTGGCGTCGAACCGCTCCCAGTTGTCGCCAAGACCACGGATACCGAAGGTGCCCGAGAAGGTAATGCTGCTGGTCGAGCGCTCGCCCATCCAGTCACCGCGCCATGACGCGATCAGCGGTGCATATTTGATCGGCGCCGAGGCCCGGTCGGAGCCGAGCAGCACGTCTTCTGAGAAATCCTTCCAGTCGATCCCCAGCGTCAGGCTGTGATAAAAGCCCTCGCTCGACCCCAGCGACTGGATCAGTCGCCCGCCGAACAGATAGCCCTTGCCGACCACGCTGGTGCCGCCGACCACCGCGATGTCGCTATCGGAATGGACGCCATAGAGCAGAAGCTGCGTGCCCTGGCCGAGCCGCATCAGATAATTGCCTGAAATTACCGTGCCGTCATCGGTGCGCTCGGGCGCGGTCTGGGCGGAGAGGCTTAAGGAGTCACCTCGACCCCACATATTGTCATAGCGGATCGTGGCCGAGGCGCGCAGGTCCGTGGTCGCCGACGAATGGAAATTGTTGAGTTCGGCGGAGGCGTGGAAAGGCGAGCTTTCCTCGACGTTCAGCACCACATCGAGCGTGCCCGGCGCTTCGCCGGCGCGCAGTTCGGGCGTCACCCGCCGCGTGGGATTGCTGTTGAGCGCCACGACATCGCGCTGAAAGTCCTGAAGATTGGGCGTCCGGCCCGGCGCGACCGAAGGCGCCAGCGCACGCACGGCATCCGCATTCTTCGTATCGCCTTGCACCAGCAACTGGCCGACCGCCTGCGGCTGCACTTCCAGTTGCAGCACGCCGCCATCCACCGACTGTTCGGGGATGAACACCGAGACGGCGACATAGCCCTGGTCCTCAAAGACCTTCTGCAGGGCAGCGCGGGCGCCCTCGACATCGGCCTCGCTCTTGCCCGGCCCCATGAACGGCAGGATTGCGCGCTCGACGTCATCCGGTTCAAGCAGTGTGTTGCCGCGCACCTGGAACGCCAGAATGTCGAAGCGTGCGCCGTCTGCCGACGTTGCGGGAGCGCTCGCATCCACGCCTGCGTCCTGCGCGAAGGCAGGCGAAGCGGCCAGCGCCATGAACAGTGCGAGCGCGGCATGGCTCGGCGCCTGTCGCCAGTGATTATTCTCGAACCTCAAAACCTTCACCCCCTGCCGGAAGCGCCGCCACGGCGCTGTGGCCGGACGGCGATCGGTCGCTGTCATCGCAAAGCTGGCGCACACTTCGAGTCGTGCTGCGATGCAGCGCCAGTTGTCGATTGAGGTCTTAGGAAGGGTGCAGGCCTAATCTCAAGCTGAAATGCCTACGCCTATGCGTTTCGTCTCGATTAGGGCGGGTAGTGTGTAAGTTGTGTTACAAATAGAAATGACTTATGGATTTCTGTAAGATACGATTCGAGTCATATGTAAGCGAGTTATGCTAACAGATACTTTATTATTATTTACAAGCAGCACAAATAGCGCCCTGATGTTTAATCAGGACGCTCAGGGTATCTCGGTTCCTCCCCAGCGGGAGGAGCTGCTAGCCGCGCGTTGCGCGAAAAGTCCGTGTGCGGGTCTGAGTCGGCGTTTCCCCAAATCGGCGTTGATAGGCCCGGCTCATTCCGACCGGCGTTCCGAAACCCACGGCCAGCGCGATCTCGCTGATCGAGCGGCTCTCATTCACGCTTTCGAGGCGCAAACGCACCCAGTCGACGCGAATGTCCTGAATGAGCTGAATGACGGTGAGGCCAAGGCAGGTCCGGAAGTTCCGGCGCAGTGTCCCAGCGGTGACGCCTGCGATCTGCCCCAGTGCGTGAATGGTCCAGGCCTGCTGCGGATGGGCGCGGATATGCTCAACCGCCCGCTGCACCGATCGCGCGACCGGAAACAGAGTTTCGGCCTCCGGGTCCGCCTGAAGCGTTGCGACCAGCCCTTCAAGCGTGCGCTTCTCAAGCAGCACGTCGTCGAAACTGGCGCGGGGTCCGGGGCCGGGTATGATCGCGCACGGCAGTTTGACGCCCAATTGTTCAATCGACCAGCGAAACAGATGATCGGCGGCGGCGAGCCGCCGAGGTTCGCCCGATGCGCGCGAAGCCTGCACCTGGATGTCCGCGCGAGGAATATGCAGGAAGAGCGCGCTCGACCCGGCATCCCAGGCCATCGACTTGCGCTCGCCCGCGGCGAGCAGCAAGGCGGACCCCGGTCCGAGAGGCTGGCGGCTTACGCTCTCCACTTCGACGAAGCCGCTCAGTGGCATCACAATGTGGACCATCGTATCGGTGGAGGCGAACGTCACGCTGCGTTGGCGGGGAAAAGCACGATAGTCGAATTCCAGCGATCCCAACTTGAATCGCTGGCGCTGGATGGCCGGGCGCACGGGATGCCGCGCGGGCAAGGTCTGCTGCCGCGCCTTCGGAGTGCGCGCGCAAACCGGGACATTCGTCCTGTTTTCCGCATCCTGCGCGTCTCGTCTTGTGGCCAAAATCGTGTTCATGGTCATGGTCCTCGACTGGAAGACCAATCTCGCGAAATCGAACGAAAGACTTTTTCGCCCGATGACATTTTTTTATCCGCGGCTCACTGCGACCCGCGCATCGGCTCGGTGTGCTGATCGACTTGTCACATAGACGCGATAAGTGCGCCCTAAGGGTCGATAATTTGAATGACGGAAAGGTGACAAAATCGCGATGAGTCGAGAACTCTCGACACGGCTGATGAGCGGTTTTCTCTCGCTTTCCCTGCACGCCGCGGCGGGTCTTGCCCTGTTGTGGGCGTGGGACGAGGGATTGTCGGTGCGCGACCAGGCTGGCGGCGACAAAGGATCAGTTCTCGTGGTCGAACTGATCCCGCTCGAACCCAATGACGGAATTGCGCGAGAAGACCGCGCACAACAGGGGGATGAACCCGCGGCCATGCCGGAGGAGCGGCCACCACTTGCACCGGCCGGGACCGGCAATGAGGAGCCAATGCCACGCGCCGCCGGCCCCGACTCAAATGCGGTCCAAGCCAGCGCCGCTGCACAGGGCGATGCCCAAGACCTTGCCGATCTGCCCAACGCCGATGTTGTCGCCTACCGCCGCCGCCTCGAGGCGCATCTGGCGCGCTACCGTATCTATCCGGCGCGTGCACAAGATGCCGGGCGAGAGGGCGTCGTTATGCTGCATTTTGTGATGTCGAAGGACGGCAGGGTGATCCAGGCCTGGGTCAGCGAGAGTTCCGGTGAGTCCGATATCGACCGGGAAGCCGTCGCCGCCGTCATGCGCGCGCAGCCGCTCCCCGCCTTTCCCCAGGGCTGGCCCGGCCAACTGAGCGTCATCCTTCCCGTGACCTTCAGGCTCGGATGAGGACGATTGCGCGATACGGGTTCATGTCAGTGCGAAGCTTGCGGCTTCCGGCCTTGCTGGCCGGGACGCTCTGCGCGCTTTGGCTCGTCTTCGCGCAATCCGCGTTCGCCCAGGCCGCAAACGCCATGGATGAGCGCCGCTATGATATCCCGGCGCAGCCGGTCGCGCAGGCGCTCGCGGAGTTTGCGACCGTGAGCGGCGTCAGCATCCTCTATCGCCAGAGTCTTGCCGGCGACCGCCATTCGACCCCGCTCGAAGGCATCTATGCCGCCCCCGCCGGCCTGCGCCACTTGCTGCAAGGAACCGGGCTGTCCGCCCGCTTTACCGGCCCCAATTCCGCGGTCATCTTCGTTGAAGGCCAGCAGCCGCCGCCCATTGCTCCTGTCCCTGGGACGGCCGCAGGTCTGACTGCGCTTCGTCTCGATATGGCGGAAGTGCGGGCGCCGCGTACCATCGGTGGAACGGATACAGGCGCCTTCAGCCGCTACGCACGGCGCGTCCAGGCTGAAATTTTCGAGCGTCTGAAGCGCGATGGCGCCTATGAAGGACGGAGTTTCAACATCGAGATCGCGGTGCGCGTCGATTCCGCAGGCAGGATCGATGATGTCGCCTTTCTGCGCGGCAGCGCGGAACCCGATTGGGACACGCGCGTGCGAGACATATTGGTCGGGGCGCATCTAAGCAGCCCGCCACCCGCCGGGTTCAACCGTTCCATGCGTTTCGAAGTCGAGACCGATCGGCACGCCAGCCGCAATGCGCCACGCCGAGGGAGATCACGGCCATGAGCGCGACGCGGTCCAGCCTGAAAACCTCGCTTGCGACGCACTATACGCAGCTTCGCGACCGCCTCGCGTCCCGACTCGGTTCGCAGGATCTGGCCGGCGAAGCGCTGCACGAGACCTGGATCAAGCTCAGCGAGTTGAACGATGACGCTCCGGTCTCCGACCCGGACGCCTATATCTATCGCGCCGCGATCAACATGGCGGTGACTATGGCGGCCCGGCACCGCCGGGTTCTCGGCAGCCAGGATATCGAAGACATATTGAAGATCGCCGACGATGCGCCGGGCCCCGAGCGGATCGCCATCGCGCGGAGCGAGCTCGCCCATGTCTGGAAGGTGCTGGGCGATCTGACACCCCGCCAGCGCCATGTGTTCATCGAGAGCTTCACCGGCACGATGAGCCATGACGAGCTGGCAAACCATTATGGCGTCAGCGTCAGGCTGATCCAGATGGACCTACGCAGCGCAATTTTGCACTGCGCGCGACGCACAAGGCGAAAAAATCCTTTCGCTCAGCGGGCCTCTCGCGTGTCTACCCGATAAGGAGGATTGGAAGTTTGAGGATGTCAGCCGCGCGCGAGCCGCGCCAACAGGCCAGAAAATGCGGATGACGGATCGCGAGATCCAGGATGATGACGCCGACGAGCTGCTCGTCGAGGCGGCGGATTGGCTTGTGTGCCTGACGTCAGGCACGGCAACGCAAGAGGATGCCGCCCGGCTCGAGGCCTGGCGCGCGACCAGTCCGGCTCATGAAGCGGCCTTCCGCGAGATCGCAGGGGTCCACCGATACGCGGCGGTGGCGAAACAGCACAAGAAGCCGGCGATGGTCAGCCGGCGGGCGGTGCTGGCGGGCGGAACCACCGCGGCGCTCGGCGCAATGATGTTCGGCATCGCCCGGCCGCCCTTGGGGTTATGGCCATCCTTCGCGGAACTCACCGCCGACCATCGCACAGCAGTCGGCGAGCGCTACGCCTTCGCCCCGATACAGGGCGTTAACGTCGAGATGAACTCGCGCACGGCCCTGTCGCTGATCGACAGCGTTGCAAAGGGTGCTCATGGCGTCAGCCTCGTGACCGGCGAGGCTTATGTGACGGCTGCCCAACTCGGAGAGCCATTTCGCGTCAAGGCGGGGAGCCTTGTCGTCGCCACTCGCGCAGCCGAGTTCAATGTCCAAAGCCTTGAAGGCGGCGTGCGCGTCGCCTGCGTGTCGGGCCAGGTGGAATGCAGCGGCACCGGTCGCCCGATCACGCTTCGCGCCAACGAACAGATATTTGTCACGGTTGACGGCGCGATCCAGCGTAGCGCGATCGATGGCGGCAAGGCGACAGCCTGGCGGCGCGGCCTGCTGATCTTCGAGGGCACGCCCCTCGGCAATGTGGTCGATCAGATCAATCTTTACCGCTCTGGCCGGATCGTTCTCGCCAATGCATCACTCCGCACCTTGCCGGTCAATGCTGTCTTTCACACCGACCGGATCGAGGAAGCCGTGCCGCAGATCGAGCTGCTTCTGGGCCTACGCGCCCGCGATCTGGCCGGCGGGGTAGTGGTGATGAGCTGACACGGTAAAATATTTCAGATTAATGACAAAATCTGTTTCGTTCGGAACAGCCGGCACGGGTCTTCCAAGGAGGAGGAAGCAAAGACGACGAACGGGGTATGGCCGCTAAGGGCCTGCTTCCCAACGTCCATCTTCCTCCTAGGGAGGTTGCCCGTGCCGCTTGAGACCAAACAATTGCGCTATGCCGTGCTTGCCGCGGAGACGAAGAGCTTTTCGAGGGCCGCGGCATTGCTGCGGATCAAACAGGCGACCCTCAGCCGCAATGTGCTGAATCTGGAACATCGCCTGGGCGTGAAGCTGTTCGAACGCCGGACACGCGGCGCGATCCTCACGCCCGAAGGGATGCCGATCATCGACACAGCCCGGCGAATATTGACCGAGGTTGACAATCTCAAGGATCGCGCGCGGGCGATGCGCAATGGCGACGCAGGCGAACTCACCATCGGCTTTTGCAGTTCGCTCACAGCAGGCGACCTGCGCTTCGCCATTGTCGAGTTTCAGCGCCGGTTCCCCAACGTGCGGTTGAACGGGGTCGAGCGCGACCGGGGCTTTCTCCACCATGCGCTCCACGCCGGGGTGATCGATTTGGCCGTCGTGACCGGCGATCTCGTCGACCCGGAGGTCAAGCGACGCTCGCTCTGGTCCGAGCGGGTGCTGGTGGCTTTGCCGGAACACCATCCGCTTGCCGAGGTCGAGCGGGTTCATTGGCACGATCTTCGCCGCCAGACCTTTGTGCTGGGAACCCAGGACCCCGGCCCTGATCTGATGAGGCTGCTGCGCGCCCGTCTCGCGGAACCTGGATATGAGCCCGATATCGAAGTGCAGGATATCAGCCGGGAGAATGTTGTCGCGATGGTTTCGGCGGGCAGGTTCCTGACCCTTGTGTCGGAATCGGCGCTCGGCTTCCATCATCCCGGTAGTGTCTTTCGCGAGGTGCATGAGCCGACCGGTCAGGCGCGCATCGACTATGGCTGCTATTGGCGCAGCGACGACAGCAGCCCGGCGCTACGCCGTTTTCTCGGCCTTATCCGCGAGCGCTATCCCGACACCTGATCCAGACGCTCAACCAGGGGCGTGCCCCCTGACAGTATCGAAGGAGTGACCATCATGAACGGCAAGACAATCTTCATCGCCATCGCCGCGCTGGTGATCGGCTTTGGATCGGGTTTTGTGCTGCGCCCGGTCATTGTTCCGCTCGACGTTACGCCAGGCGCCAGTCACGGAGCGGGACTAGCCGCGCCCCTCGGCGAAGGGCGCGGCACGCAATATTTCGAAGCCCATCTCGAAGAGGCCCGCGAGGTCGTCGCACAATGCGCTGTTGGCGCGGTGCGTGGCCAGGAATGCGCCAATGCCGAGGTTGCGATCGTCGAGGCCGAAGGCAAGGAGCGGTTCGACGCCTTCATGGGGCGATAGGCATCCGCCTTGCTCAGTGGTTCGCCACAGGTGGCCGTTGCTCCCTGTCAGCGACCAGAAGATAGCTGGTGCTACGCCCGCCTGCGCTCATGTCCTTTTCCAAAATGCCGCGATGGACGAGGTCATTAATGTCTCGCAGCGCTGTGTCCGACGCCGTCTTCGTCAGCGCAGCCCATTTGGCATTGGTGAGTTTGCCGTCAAATCCATCGAGCAACCGGTTGATGACTTTGCGCTGCCTGTCATTCAGCGGCATTTGCGTAACGCTTTCCCAGAAGCGCGCTTTTCGCATCACGCTGGCAAGCGTTGTTTCCGCGCCATCGAAGGCTCGATCAAGACAGGCAATGAACCAGGTCAGCCATGGCGTGACGTCAAGTGGGCCTTTCTGGGTCGTCTCGAACATATTGTAATAGTCTTTACGCTCAGCCCTGATCTGCGCCGACATGCTGTAGAACCGCTGGGGCGTCCCATCCCCTCTCGCGAGCGCAAGGTCGGCAATCGCCCGAGCAATGCGTCCATTGCCATCATCGAATGGATGAATGGTCACGAACCACAAGTGAGCCAAGCCGGCCTTGATTACGGGATCAATTGACGCGGCCTCGAACCAGGCGAGAAATCGGTCCATTTCTTCGCCGAGCCGTTCCGCTGCCGGCGCCTCATAATGAACCCGCTCGCGCCCAATCGAGCCGGAGACCACCTGCATCGGACCATCCTCCCCGGTCCGCCATGCACCCACCGTAATCCGGGATATCCCACTACGCCCCGTGGGGAACAATGCAGCGTGCCACCCATGGAGCCGCTCCGCGGTCAATAGCGTTCCGGCGTTCTGTGTCGCATCAAGCATCATTTCGACGATGCCCTCGACATGGCGATCCGCCTCGATCAGACCCCCAATGTCCATGCCGAGCCGGCGGGCAATGGAGGATCGGACCTGCTCGCGATCGAGATGCTCGCCTTCGATCTCGCTGGATTTGATCACATCTTCGGTCAGCGTCCGCAAAACGGCTTCTTCCCGAAGGGGAAATCCGAGCGCCTCCATATATCCGATCAGGCGTCCCTGACGGTGGCGTACCTTGGCCAGGGCTTCGGTCAGCGCCTCGCCCCGCCAGGTCATATCTGGCCAGCCTTCACGTTGATGGATATAGACCATATTCGCCGCATCCTCTGCGGGGATAATAACTGCCATTCACCGCAAAATGCAATTGTTATTCACCGCATCATATGCAGCGCTAATCCAGTTTAATCCCCGCACAGGCGTTACGCCGGACCTGATGGCGCGGACTGACGCCGGGCCTTAGCGAACGCCCGGTCCGTCGCCATGAACCGCTCCAGCATCGGCGCGATCAGGCGCGCGGGCGCGACAGGCTGGGCGCCGTCACCCGCCAGCACGCGGCCATAGGCTTCAAGGTCGCGGTGGACCGACGCCGGCAGTTCGATGGTGAGTCGCACGGGCTTATCCTGAGCAAGATCGCCAAGTTTGAGTTTGGTCATCGTGTCGGTCTCCAGGGGGCCAGTACGAGGTCGCGGCTGATCAGCACGCGGACCGGATAGCCGGGCCGCACGGTTAGCGTGGGCTGGATGTTGAGCTGGCGGCGGACGATCTCCTGACCCGCCTGATTGAGCGTGTTTTGCCCGCCGTCCCGGATGGCGCGGGCGATATCGTCCTCGGAATCGGTCCCCAGTTCGGCGCCGATGCTCAGCAGCGTCGAAAGACCGGCGGCGCGCAAGATGCCGCCCCAATGTTCATCGACCCGGTCCTCCAGCCCGGCATAGCCGGCAGGGTCGCCGGCAGGCTGGCGGTCGAGGGTGATCGATCGTCCATCAGGCAGGATCAGGCGGTTCCAGACCAGCAGCACGCGGCGCTGCCCGAAAGCGACGTCCGCATCATAGTCGCCGATGAGTCGGGAACCTTGCGGAATGAGCAGGATGCGGCCTGTCGGGCTGTCATAGACGCTTTGCGTCACCTGGGCTGTGACCTGGCCGGGAAGATCGGAGCTGATGCCGGTAATGAGCGCGGCCGCGATCACGCTGCCCGCCTGCACGACATATGGTGAGATCGGCCCTGCCAACTGACCGCTGTTGATCGTGCGGCTTTCGGGTGACCGCTCCATGAATTCACGCTTTGCCCGCTGCATATTGGGACCGTCCGGAGCTTCTGGAGCGGCGGGCACGGCAGCTCCCAGCGCCGCGAGATCGAGACCGGGCGCCGCGCCACCGGCGGCGCTCACCGTTGCCGGGCTTGCAGCTTGGCCACCCAGGAACAGCCGGCTCGCAAGGGCGGCCTCACGTTCCTGCGCCGCACGCTGCGCCGCCAGTTCCTCCGGCGTCATTGCCTGCGTGCCGCCGGGTGGCGACGCGGTGGGATCGACCACCGCGTCGCCCTGCTGGGCAGCAAGGATCGGACCGCCGAGATCGCCGGGAAGCGGTGCGCCGAGCGGCGGCACGCCAGGCGGCAACTGGCTATAGTCGCTCGGCGCGGTTGCAACCTGCTCGGTCACAGCGCGGCTATCGGTGTTGTAGAGTTCCTCAGGTGCGGCCTTGTCCCGGCTCTGGAGCGCGAAAGTGAGCGCACCGCCGACCGCCAGCGCGCCAACAGCGCCGAGCGTCGCCATGGCTTTGCGCGAGAGACGCATCACGCGCGGCGGCTCACCGCGCAGCTTGAACCCCGTTGGGTCCGCCAAGGTTTCCGGCCCCTCAAGCGGTGCTGCATCCTCCCGTCCGTCCAGCCCGCTATCGGGCTCATGGCCGCCATCGGCCTCCGCCGCCTCCGGCGCGTGCAGCGCTGACGCGCCTTCCTCCCGTTCCGGTTCATCGACCGCGGAGCGCCGGTTCTCGTCGCTGCTCATCGCGGGTTCCTGCGCTCGGTCCGCCCATCATTGCGGACGATGCGGACACGCTGTTGCCGCTCGCCCCCAAGGCGGAGTTCAGCGGCGGCGAAGAGGCGATCGACAATGATATGACGTTCGGCGACACGGTAATTGACCAGTTCACCGCCGCCTTCGGGTCCGATCACGAACAGGGGCGGCATCTCGCCCTGCGCGATGCCGGTGGGAAACTCGATGAACACCTGCGCCCCATCATCGAACGCGCGCAGCGGCCGCCAGGGCGCGTCGTCGCCTTCGATACGGTAACGGAAATTGAGCCGGGCGACGTCGACGCCGGTGGCGACGGGCGCCGCTCCGGCGGCCCGGCTGTTCTGCCCGCGCAGCGCGATCAGCCGGTCGTGTGGATAGGCCCATGAGACCGAAGCCATCCATGTCGCGCGGGTGGCGCGCAGTTCGACATGGTAGGTTCGCCGGTCGGTATTGATGACCAGATTGGTCGCGAGGTCGGGCCGGGTCGGCTTGACGAGGATATGGACCCGTGCCGATGCGCCGGACCCGCTCACCGTGTCGCCGATGATCCAGCGCACCGTATCACCGGCAGCGACCGGTCCCGGTCCCACGAGCTGCTCGCCGTCCTGCAAGGCGATATCGGTTACTTGTCCGGGCGCTGTATAGACCTGATAGAGTGCGCCGTCCGACCAGGGATAGACCTGGATCGCATTGATGAAGCCGTCGCGCACCGGCTGCATCCGCGCCGCGGCATTGGCCTGATTGACGCGGGCCGATGGATCGCCGGCTTCGGGCGCGGGCGTGCGATCGCCAACCGGCTTCAACTGGCCCGGCAGGGGCAATGGTTCGGGGATGGTGACGATTTCAACGGGCGCGGCTGCTGCGGGCGTCTCGATCGCGGCGATCGCCGGCGCATCGTCATAGCGTATCGCGGGCGGTTTCGCGGAACTGGTGGCGCAGGCGCCGAGCGTGGACGCGGAAATCAGCAAGGCCGGAAATGCGTAGATACGCAAAGGCGCATGGCGGTGTGCTGGGGACAGGGTCATTGGCCAAGCTCCTTCGACCAGTTGATTGCGTTGACGTAGATGCCGAGGGGATTCTTCCGCAGCCGCTCGGGATCGCGGGGCGGCTGCACGGTGATGGTGAGGATGGCCGACCAGCGCTCGGTGGCGGCGAGGCTGCCATCCTGAAAGCGGCGCTCGACCCAGGCGACCCGGAAACTGTCGGGCGAAGCCCGGATGACGCTGGAAATTTCCGTGGCGATCTGGATGCGATCAACATTGGCGAAGGGATCGTTCGTTCGCGCATAATCATTGAGCGCCATGGCGCCGCGGTCGGTCGTGAAGTCATAGGCGCGTAGCCAGTTCTCGCGCACGATCACCGGATCGGCGGGGGTGCCGCGGACCTGCTCGATAAACCGCGCGAGATGAAACGCGATCTGCGGGTCGCTCGGCCGATAATCGGCATTGGCCGGAGCGACCGTCTGGGCCTGGCCGAGCTTATCGACCTCGACGATCCACGGCGTGATCGTGCCCCGCGCGCCCTGCCAGACGAGACCGCCCGCGAGCCCTGCCGAGACGGCGAGGCAGCCAAAGGCGATCAGCCGCCAGTTGCGGGCCTGGATGCGCGCCGAACCGATGCGGTCATCCCAGACCTGGGCGGCGCGCTGATAGGGTGTTTCCGGTTCGGCGGCTTTGCCATAGCGGATGGAGGGTCGCTTGAACATGAGCGGTCAATCCCTTTCCTTGATGTCAGGCGACATGCCGCCGCCACCGCGATCTCCCGATCGCACCGCGTGACTGACGGAGGACATGCCGCGTTGCAGATTCTGCTCGCGTCGGAGCGATCGCGCCCAATCGGGCGCGGACCGTGCGCCGGACGCGGCAGAGGCGGTCGATGCTCCCGCGGCTGACGAAGCAGCGCTTCCCGAAGTGCTTCCACCCGTGACGGACAATCCCGCGCGCGCTCCGGATCGGAAGCTGGATTTGACGGCATCGCCTGCCTTGGCGGCAGCATTTCTGATCGGCGCTGCGACGGCTTTCGCTGCTCCGCCGGCCGCCTGCTGGCCTACGGCGGACAGCCCGCCTGCGACCGCTCCCGCGCCGCTCTTTCCGTGGGAGCCGAGACTATAGCTGCTGGCGGCGGCGCCTGCGGCAAAGGAACCGCCGCGTACTGCTGCGCCGCCGGCCTTCATACCGCCGCCAATGGCCGAGGCCGCGCCGCCTGCCGCCATCCGCGCGCCCATTGCGCCGCCCACTGCGAGACCACCCGCCGCAAGCACCGTTCCGACCGCTGCGCCAGCGCCAAGCTGCGGCGCACCCGAGACGAGTCCGGTCGCAATGCCCGGACCGAAGATCGCAAGACCAAGCAGCGCCAGTGCCGCGAGCGCGACCGACATGGCCTGTTCGGCGCTCGGCATTTCACCGAAGGCGCTTTCGAATTGCGCGAAAAGGCCAGTCCCGATGCCGATGATGACGGCCAGCACCAGCACCTTGATGCCGGAGGCGACGACATTGCCCAGCACCTTCTCGGCGAGGAATGCCGTCTTGTTGAACAGAGCGAAGGGCAGCAGGACAAATCCCGCCAATGTGGTCAGTTTGAACTCGATCAGCGTCACGAAGAGCTGGACGCTCATGATGAAGAAGGCGATCAGGATGATAACCCAGGCGATGAGCAGGATGGCAATCTGAACGAAGTTGGTGAACAGGCCGACTGGCCCGGTCAGCTCGCCCGCGGATTCGAGCAGCGGTTCGCCGGCATTGAAGCCTGCCGCCGCGACGCTTCCCGGCCGCATGAACTCTGAGAGGCTGATCCCGGCGCCACTGGCCTTGAGGCCGAGGCCCGCGAAGCTTTCGAAGATAATTCCGGCCAGCGCTGAAAAATTGCTGATGATGAAGGCGAAGAAGCCGACATAGAGCACCTTCTTCACGAGGCGGTGCATCACGTCTTCGTCCGCGCCCCAGGCCCAGAAGAGTCCGGCAAGCGTGATATCGATGATAATGAGCGTGGTGGTGAGGAACGCGACCTCGCCGCCGAGCAGCCCGAAGCCGGAATCGATATAGCTGTTGAAGGTATCGAGGAAATTATTGATGACGCCGGTATCGTTCATGGCCGTTGATCCTCGCGGCCCAGAAACCGGCGGCGATGCTCCTCCCATGCGGCGTCGCAGCCGGAATCGGGCATAGTGATCGTTCGGCAGCGGGCGAGTTCGTCGCGCAGCCCGTCGCTGGACGCCGGCACTGCGGCCGGCGTTAGCGGTGCGGCCTGCTTGCGCTCATCGACGGCAATCGCGATCGCGGTCGCCATCAATATGCCCCCGGCAAGGGCGACCCCGGCTATTCTGGCGCTGCGGCTCATCGTCCATCCTCTCCGATCAGCGCGGCGTCACTGACCGCTGCGCTTCATGAAGCGGCGGAAATGCTCGCGGCCCTGTTCTTCGGTCGCAGCATTGCGCGCGGATTCGAGCGCCTGCGCGCGTCCCTGGGCGGCGAGCAAAGCAGTCAAGTCAGCGATCTGGCGTGATTGCAGGGCGAGAAGCTGATTGCCGGCCTGTGTGGCCTGAAGCGCGCCGGTCGCCGACTGGCTGGCGCCGGCGATATTAGCCATAGCGGTCTGCGACCCGTCGATATTGCCGACGACGCCGGCCTGCACGCGAAGCGCATCCTCGAAACTGCCGACGCTGTCTTTCCAGCGGTCGCGCGCATTGGCGATCAGAGTCGCATCCGACGCGCTCATATCGACATTGCGGTAGCGCTGGGTGAAGGCGTCCTCGATCGTCTGCACATCATAGGCGATGCGCTGGGCTTCGCTCAGCAACTGCCGGGTCTGCTGGATCTGGGCTTGAAGCTCATTGAGGCTGCTGAACGGCAGCGAGGCGAGATTGCGCGCTTCGTTGATGAGGCTCGTCGCCTGCTGTTGAATCTGCTGGATCTGATTGTTGATCTGCTGGAGCGAGCGCGCCGCTGTCAGCACATTCTGGGCATAATTGGTGGGGTCATAGACGATGCCGCCGAAGCCGAGCTGGGCGCTGGCCGGAGCGGAAACCGCACTCAATCCCAGCACGGCGATGCCGGCAATGAGGCTGCGACGAACATTATGGCGGGTCATGACAGTTTCTCCTCGGTGAAGGCTGGCAAAAGGTCGGCGGCCCAATGGAGGCCGCAATGCCGCAGCCAGGCGGCCGCGAACCCGTCCGCCCCATGGGCGTCCATGAGGTCGCCGATGGCGATCTGGTCGGTCTTGGAAGAAGCGGCGGCGAAGGCGAGTGCGACATCGCCCAGGCCCAGCTCGAACAGCCGGTTGCCGCGCGGGGACTGACAATAATAATCGCGCTTGGGCGTCGAGCGCGCGAGTATCTCGATCTGCCGGTCGTTGAGGCCGAAGGCGCGGTAGATGCGGGCGATCTGCGGTTCGAGCGCGCGTTCGTTCGGCAACAGGATGCGGGTCTTGCAGCTTTCGATGATCGCGGGCGCGACGCTGCTGATCTCGATCTGGGCGAGCGACTGGGTCGCGAAGATGACGCTCGAATTCTTCTTGCGGAGCGTCACCAGCCAGGTCGAAAGCTGGCGGGCGAAGGCCGGAGAATTGAGCGCGAGCCACCCTTCGTCGATGATGATCAGCGTCGGACTCCCGTCGAGGCGATCGGCGATGCGGTGGAAGAGATAGGCCAGAACCGCGGGCGCCGCGCCGCTATCCATCAGCCCCTCGGTTTCGAACGCCTGCACCGTTGCGCTACCGAGGCGTTCCAGCTCCGCGTCGAGTAGCCGGCCCCATGCGCCGCCGACGCACCAGGGCGCGAGCGCCTGCTTCAGTTCCTGTGACTGGAGCAGCACGGCAAGGCCGGTGAGCGTGCGCTCGCCCGGCGGCGCGCTGGCGAGCGAGGTCAATGCCGACCAGATATGGTCCTTCGCCTGCGGATCGATCGTCGCGCCTTCGGCCTCGAAGATGCCGGCCAGCCATTCGGCCGCCCATGCGCGTTCGGCGGCATCGTCGACTCGCGCCAGCGGCTGCAACAGGACGCTGCCATCCTCTTGCCTATCGGCCTCATTCGCGAAAAGGCTGCCGCCAAGATCATGCCAGTCGCCGCCCATGGCGAGCGCGGCCGCGCGGATGCTGCCGCCAAAGTCGAAGGCGAAGATCTGGCTGCCGGGATAGCGGCGGAACTGGAGCGCCATGGTGGCGAGCAACACGGATTTGCCCGCCCCGGTGGGACCGACGATCAGCGTATGGCCGACATCGCCGACATGGAGCGACAGCCGGAACGGCGTGCTGCCCTCGGTTTTCGCGAAGAGCAGCGGCGGTGCCTTGAGATGCTCGTCGCGCGCCTGTCCTGCCCAGATCGCCGAGAGCGGGATCATATGGGCGAGGTTCATTGTCGAGAGCGGCGGCTGCCGCACATTGGCATAGACATGGCCGGGGAGCGATCCGAGCCAGGCCTCGATCGCATTCATGCCTTCCGGGATGCAGGTGAAGTCCCGGCTCTGGATGATCTTTTCAACCAGCCGCAGCTTTTCAGCCGCGATGCCGGGATCTTCATCCCAGACGGTCACGGTCGCCGTCACATAGGCCTGGCCGACATCATCAGCGCCCAGCTCCTGTAACGCTGCATCGGCATCGGCTGCCTTGTTCGAAGCGTCGCTGTTCATCAGCACGGACGCCTCGTTCGTCATCACCTCCTTGACGATGGCGGCGATCGACTTGCGCTTGGCGAACCATTGCCGCCGGATCTTCGAGAGCAATTTGGTTGCATCGCTCTTGTCGAGCATGATCGCGCGGGTGGACCAGCGATAGGGGAAGGCGAGCCGGTTCAGCTCGTCGAGAATGCCCGGCCAGGTCACCGTCGGAAAACCGATCACGGTCAGGACGCGCAGATGATGCTGTCCGAGCCGGGGTTCGAGACCCCCGGTCAGCGGCTCATCGGCCAGCAGCGCGTCAAGATACATCGGCGTCTCCGGCACGCGCACAAGCTGGCGCCGTGTCGAGATCGTCGAGTGGAGATAGGTTAGCGTTCCGGCGTCATCGAGCCAGGCCGATTCCGGGACGAACCCGTCGATCAGATTGAGTAGCTGGGCGCAGCGATCGGTGAAGCTCTTGACCAGTTCCCAGGGATCGATCCCATCGCTGGCCTTGCCTTCATAGAGCCAGCTCTCAGCGCGCGCGGCGTCCTCGGCGGGCGGCATCCACAGTAGCGTGAGATAGTAGCGGCTCTCGAAATGCGCTCCGGCATCGACGAACTGAGCGCGGCGCTCCTCATCGACCAGTGCCGAGACCGGGTCGGGAAACAGCGATGCGGGATAGTCGTCGGAGGGGATGCGCTGGGCTTCGACAAAGATCGACCAGCCAGAACCCAGTCGGCGCAGCGCATTGTTGAGCCGGTGGGTGACGCCGACCAGCTCGGAGGGTGTGGCGGAATCGAGATCGGGGCCGCGAAATCGCGCGGTGCGCTGGAAGGAACCGTCCTTGTTGAGGACGATGCCCTCGGCGATCAGCGCGGCCCAGGGCAGAAAGTCGCTGAGCCAGGCGGCGCGATGGCGATATTCGGCGAGGTTCATCATGGTGTCGGCTCCTCGTCACACGCGCAAATGGGCGGGGTATCGAAGATGGCGGCGGGCGACGTCGGCGAACTGCGCGTCGCGCCGCGCGGCCCAGACGGCGGAGAGATGGCCGACCAGCCAAAACGCGCCGCCGGCGATCCAGAGCTGGAGGCCGAGACCGATCGCGGCCGCCAGCGTCCCATTGGCGATGGCGAGTGTACGCGGGGCGCCGCCCATAAGAATGGGCTCGGTGAGCGCCCGGTGGACGGGGGCATAGAAGCCCGCCACCTCATCGCCGCTGCCCTGCATCAGATAACGGCCCCGCCGCCGAAGCTGAAGAAAGAGAGGAAGAAGGAACTGGCGGCGAACGCGATGCTGAGACCGAAGACGATCTGGATGAGCCGCCGGAAGCCGCCATTGGTGTCGCCGAACGCCAGCGTCAGACCGGTGACGATGATGATGATCACTGCGACGATCTTGGCGACCGGGCCTTCGATCGACTGGAGGATCGACTGAAGTGGCGCTTCCCAGGGCATTGAAGAGCCGGACGCTTTCGCGGCGCTGGACATGGCAAGTGCGACGGCGACGCCGATGATGGCGGTGTTCGCCGTGCTGCGCATACGGGAAAGTGCGTTGGTCATGCGAGTTCTCCTGGCTGATGGATCGGGAGTTCTGCCGCGGTGCGGATGGGTTCGAGTGGCCCCGGAAGTTGACGCAGCGCATATTCGCCAGCGGCATTGAGCCCATCGACGCGGGCGAGTTCCGACAGGCGGCGGCCATGGCCATCACGGACGAGGACCGCGACGAAATTGATGGTCTCGGCGATCAGGGCGCGTGGCACGGTCACCACCGCTTCCTGGATGAGCTGCTCCATGCGCCGCAGCGCGCCGATCGCGGTGCCAGCGTGGATCGTGCCGACGCCGCCGGGATGACCCGTCCCCCAGGCTTTCAGCAAGTCGAGCGCTTCGGCGCCGCGCACTTCACCGATGGGGATGCGATCAGGACGCAGGCGCAGCGAGGAGCGGACAAGATCGGAGAGGCTGGCGACGCCATCCTTGGTCCGCATTGCCACCAGATTGGGGGCGCTGCATTGCAATTCGCGCGTATCTTCGATCAGCACCACCCGGTCGCCGGTTGTGGCGATCTCGGCGAGCAGCGCATTGGTGAGCGTGGTCTTGCCGGTTCCGGTGCCGCCCGCGACAAGGATATTGGCCTTGTCCGCGACCGCGATGCGAAGCGCCGACGCCTGCAGCCGCGTCAGAATCCCGTCGGCGACATAATCATCGAGAGTGAAGACGGCGACGGCGGGCTTGCGGATCGCAAAGGCCGGCCCCGCGACGACAGGTGGCAGCAAGCCTTCGAACCGCTCGCCGCTTTCCGGCAGTTCCGCCGAGACGCGCGGGCTGCCCGCATGAACCTCCGCGCCGACATGATGCGCAACCAACCGGATGATTCGCTCGCCATCCGCGGGTGCGAGCCGATCGCCGGTATCGGAAAGCCCTTCGCCCAGCCGATCTATCCACAGGCGGCCATCGGGGTTCAGCATCACCTCGACGGTCTTAGGGTCCGCCAGCCAGCCCGCGATCGAAGCGCCCAGCGCTGTGCGAAGCATTCGTGCGCCGCGAGACAAGCTCTCCGATTTGAAACTGGTGGCCAAGTGATCGTCCCCTGATTGCGCCTGCGTGCAGCCCGCGCGTGGGCATGGGGACAGTTAGAAGAGACAGAAAAAATGCTATCGCAACAATAATTTGCGTTTAGCGTAGGACGTCGAAGCAATAGAAAGACGGGCGTAGGCCGCGATCAGTCCTCGAACCCGGACGCGGTACTTTCTCGCTGCGAATTCACGTCGAGCGATATTTCCCGCGCCAGACTCGATCCCGTTTCAACACGGCGACCCAGAGCTTCGATGAAGCCCTTATAGCGCTCATTGCCACTCGCCTTGGCAGCGGCCTGCGCCGAGTCCGGCAAGGGCGGCGTGGTCGTCAGCCAGAAGCGAACGAAGAGCGCGACCGCCTCATTGGATATGGTGATATTCTGCTCCAGGCGATCGAGCTGGCGCGACAGCCGGTCCAGCCGCCGGGCCAATGCGGCTTCGAGACGTTCGGGGCCATCCGGCGACAGGAAGGACAAGAGCGCCGCTTCGAGGATGCGGGTCTGCGGCACACGTTTGCGGGCAGCATAATCCTCGATCTGGTCCGCGAGTTCCGGCGGCAGCCGATAGGTGCGTTTGACGCGCATGATCTATGGTCTCCCCATCAGAGTTGAATCCCGTCATCGGGATCGAGGCTCGCGATCCGGGCAATTCGGTGCATCCGACGCTGCGCGGCGGCATCGTCGGCGCTGGCGTCTGGCTCATCGAACTCGAATTCCTGCACGGGCGCGGGTTGCTCGCGCACGATCTCTTCATGATCGGGCAATCCCGGCTCGCGCCTTATATTGGCATTGGCATTGTCGCTGTCCGCCGCGTCCGCAGGCTGTGCCGCAGCCCCGGACTGGCTGGGGGGATTGTCGTCAGGGGACGGCGGTGGTTCGATCCCGGTCCAGTCGTCGGGACGTGGCGGCTTTGGCGACCGATTGGGTTTGGGCGCCGGGAGCAATCGACGGGTCAGGCGCGGGTCCGTGAAATAGCGCGCCTTCTTCGCTCGGACCGGCGGCGTGCCTGCCAGCATCACGATTTCATCGTCGGGCGGAAGCTGCATGATTTCGCCGGGCGTCAGGAGTTGACGCGCGGTTTCCGAGCGCGAGACCATCAGATGGCCGAGCCAGGGCGACAGCCGATGCCCGGCATAATTCTTCATCGCCCGCATTTCGGTCGCGGTGCCGAGCGCGTCGCTCACGCGCTTTGCGGTTCGTTCATCGTTGGTGGCGAAGGACACGCGCACATGGCAGTTGTCGAGGATCGAGTGATTGACGCCATAGGCTTTCTCGATCTGGTTGAGGCTCTGCGCGATGAGGAAGGATTTGATCCCGTATCCCGCCATGAAGGCGAGCGCGGACTCGAAGAAGTCCAGTCGCCCGAGCGCCGGAAACTCGTCCAGCATCAGGAGCAGGCGCTGGCGTTTGGCGGTCGAGGCCAGTTCTTCGGTCAGCCGGCGTCCGATCTGATTGAGGATGAGCCGCACCAGCGGCTTGGTGCGGTTGATGTCTGAGGGCGGGACGACAAGATAGAGCGAGACCGGATGCGGACCGCTTACGAGATCGGCGATGCGCCAGTCGCATTGCCGGGTGACGGCCGCGACGACCGGATCGCGGTAGAGCCCCAGGAAGGACATGGCCGTCGAGAGAACGCCGGAGCGTTCGTTGTCGCTCTTGTTGAGCAGTTCGCGTGCGGCCGAGGCGACAACGGGGTGAACCCCGGCCTCGCCCAGATGCGGGGTCAGCATCATCGCGCGCAGCGTTGTCTCGATGGGGCGACCCGGATCGCTGAGGAAATTGGCGACGCCGGCCAGCGTCTTGTCGGGTTCGGCGTAGAGAACATGGAGAATGGCGCCGACGAGAAGCGCATGGCTGGTTTTTTCCCAATGGTTGCGTTTCTCCAGCGACCCTTCGGGATCGACCAATATGTCGGCGATATTCTGAACGTCGCGGACTTCCCATTCGCCCCGGCGCACTTCGAGCAACGGGTTGTAGGCCGCGCTTGCCGCATTGGTCGGGTCGAACAGCAGCACCTTGCCGAAGCGGCGGCGGAAACCCGCGGTCAGCCCCCAGTTCTCGCCCTTGATGTCGTGGACGATGCAGCTACCCGGCCAGGTCAGCAGACTGGGTACGACCAGCCCGACGCCTTTGCCCGACCGCGTCGGCGCGAAACAAAGAATATGCTCCGGCCCATCGTGGCGCAGATAGTCGGTTCCCAGCTTTCCGAGGATCACCCCGTCTTCGCCGAGCAGCCCGGCTGCGCGCGCCTCCTTCTCGGTCGCCCAGCGCGCGGACCCATAGGTCTCGGCGTTTTTGAGTTCGCGCGCGCGCCACACCGACATTCCGATGGCGACGGCGATCGAGATGAACCCGCCCGATACGGCGATATAGGCGCCGTGCAGGAAGGTTTTGGGCGCATAGGCATCGAAGGAAAACCACCACCAGAAGAAGGCGGGTGGCGGATAGACAGGCCAGTCGCCTATGGTGAACCAGGGCGATCCGAGTTGGGGCTGATGAGCAAGGGCAGCGGCGGTCCATTGCGTCGCGGACCAGACCGACACCAGCACGATCGAGAAGACAGCGAGTATCTGACCCCAGAGGATCTTGGTCGCGGACACGTCCTTTCCTTTCCGGCCAAAAGCCAGAAAGTCGGGACTTGAAATGTGGAATTACAATGCCTTAGAAAAGGATGGCGAAGTAATAGAAAGGGCGTCGCGTAAATAGAAACCATGGCGTAGACGTGGGACTGACCGGAACGGCAGCTGTAAATGGCCAGAAGATGCACAGTGGACATTCGGATGCCTCGGTATTGGCTTCCGCTTCCGATCAAAGCCGGTCGCTCGGATCGCAATTCCCCGCTCCTGCAAGCAATTGCTTTTCCGCCGTTAGTTTTCCTGTGTCGTCGCCATGCGCGTTTTGCGGCAGGTTCGCCCGCTGAGGCTGAGCTTTCTGCTGCGGCAGGTGTAATAGGTTTCGAACTTTGCGGCCAACGCTGTTAGAAATCGAGCAGCTCTGCCACGCGGACTTCCACCGGGATGACCTCTGCCGGATCAGTAGTGGAGGCGAGCGCAGAACCGAGTCTCGTGGTTGGCACCGTTCGCCCTTCATACCGGCACAGAATCTGCGAGAAGGCGGCAAACCATCGGGCCAGCCGTGTCGCTCAGGTCGATGCCATGAGTGTGGTTCAGCGTCCCGCGGCTACTTGGTCCGCCAACCATTGGTCCGCCGCGCGATATCCGCGAGCTTTCATGATACGACCATACTCGCGGTGATGGCGCCTCATTGCTCTGTGGCGGGCCTGGCCAGAAATCGGCGGGTCGTACCGCTTGTCGGAGGTAGACGATTTGGAAGCGGTCGCCTGCTCTTGTTGATGCCGGCGCATAGCCTCTTCCCGGACCGTATCCAAGTGTGTGCCCAAATAATCCTGTGCCGCTACAGGAGCAGACAATACGCAGGATGCGGCAATCAACAAGGAATCAAAAAGTCTATTCGTCATTAGTCTCTCCTCCCCGCGAGGAGTGCAGGGCAGCGTCTTAACTCGAAATTAATCGCGCTGTTCCCCATCAGTCTGTCCGCAGTTCCGACCAGCGACCATTGATCTCTGTATGATCCCGTGGAGGACCTACCTGGCATCTTGCTTCTGTCTCTCATCCCAATTTACGTTCCTGATAGGTGCCGTTCCGGATCGTCCCAATAGGCGGCGATTCAAAGCCTCACGGACTGACGGCCGCTGTCGGCGAACCCGCCATTCGACGGCTGATTTGGCAACGGCGGCTATGTCCCGAAATTGGGGGATCGCAGCGCGGGGCCGGATGGGTGAACGAACGGCAGGTTCCAAGGAGCCAGATCCGAGCACCGAGCGGCGGCTGTGTCGGCGGCAACTGCCGATCCAGACCCGGCCGTCGGAGAACCTGCAAAGAAACGACAGCTTCTGACAGATACAGTCATTCACGAACGTAGTTTTCCGGGGATACCGTCGAAGACCGGGATGCCCTCCTTACCGGATCGGCCAATGTGGATGCAGTTCGTCAATCACGAAGGCATGGACGGCTTGGCCGCGCGGATGCCCTTCTGCGAGATGCGGGTGATCCGGCGGCAGATCGTCATGAGCGTGCGCCACAATTTCGGGGTCTTCAACCGGCCAGATGCGGAACGCGATCACCGTGCCGATCAGCGCCAGCAGGGCGGATACGCCAAAGGCGATACCCATGTTGCCGATTGCGCCAGCCTGGCCCGCGAGCGGATAGGCGACCAGCCAGCAGACATGACTCAAGGCAAATTGCGCCGCGAACAGCGCGGGGCGGTCTTCCTCGCCCGATGAGCGGCGCAACAGGCGGCCCCCCGGCGTGATGCTCGCCGAATAGGCGATGCCGAGCACCAGCCAGCCCGCGAGGATCCCGCCCCAATAGTCCGGCGTGGCATGATATTGCCATGACCACGCCAGTGCCGCCAACGCGACCGTCATCGCGCACGCGGCCGAGACCATCACTTTCCGATCGGACAGCCGGTCGAGGAGGCGCGGTAGCAGCAGAGCGGCCAGCATCGAACCGCCACCGAAAGCGGCGAGCGTGATCGCGACCTCCCGTTGGCCAAGTCCGAGCGCGGCTTGCACCAGCACCGGCGTATTGACGATCACCATCGCGCTCGCCGCCGCCGCCGCTAGCGTGACGGCCAGCAGCCCGCGTAGCCGGGGCGTCTTCAGATAAAGCCGGGCGCCGCGCGTCGTGTTGTCATAGATGCCGCCTTTGGCTTTGACGGCGGTGGAGCGCGGCAAAACCGTCGTCAGCACCAGCAGCGCCGAGCAGGCGAATCCAATCGCAGTGCCCGAGAACAACCAGTGGAAGTTCATCACCGTTAGCAGGGCTGCGGCCAGCATTGGGCTGGTCAGGCTCTCCATGTCGTAGGCGAGGCGCGAGAGCGACAGCGCCCGAGTATAGTCTTTCTCCTCGGGCAACACGTCGGGGATCGTAGCCTGAAAGGTCGGCGTGAACCCGGCCGATGCCGATTGCAGCACGAAGATCAGCGCATAGACTTGCCACACCTGATCCACGAACGGCAGCGCGAGCGCGACCAGCCCGCGGATCACGTCCATCGCCACGAGGAAGCTGCGGCGCGGCAAGCGGCTTGCATAAGCGCCGACGATCGGTGCGACGCCGATATAGGCGACCATCTTGATCGCCATTGCCGTGCCGAGCACGGCGCCCGCATCGGCCCCGGCGATGTCATATGCGAGCAGGCCGAGCGCAACCGTGGCGAGGCCGGTGCCGACCAGCGCGATGATCTGCGCCAGGAACAGGTGGCGATAGGTTCGGTTGGCCAATACAGAGAGCATCAGAACCTCGTTCGATCTTAGGGGTTTAGCGGGTTGGTCATGCCGTCAGATAGCCGTGAGCGGCCATCAGGACGGCGTAACGTCCGACCTTTGCGATGGTGACGAGCAGGAGAAAACGCGAAAGCGGCGTGCGCAGGACGCCGGCGATCAAGGTCAACGGATCGCCAATGATCGGCAGCCATGACAACAGCAGGGAAAGCTCGCCGAACCGCCGATAGCGCCGCTCCGCCCTTATCATCGCGGTCTTCGATACTGGAAACCAGCGCGCGCCGCGATGATGCGCCAGGAAGCGCCCCAACGCCCAATTGATCGTCGAACCCAGCACATTGCCCAGGGATGCGACGAGAAAAAGCAACGCCGGATCGAAACGGCCCGAGGCCAGCATCGCTAGCAATAGCAGCTCCGATTGGGCAGGCAGCAGCGTCGCGGCGGCCAGCGCGGCGAGAAAAAGGCCAGGATACCCCAGCACCATCAAATCGACGTTTGGCAGCAGAGTGCTCCGGGGCATTTGACAAAGCGCCTGCCGCCCCGCCGCGTCGCACAAGTCGCGCTGCGAGGCGGGGACGATTCAGACGAGAGGTGGCGTCGTCAGACAACCCGCTTGACCTCGCTATATTCGCCCTGGGTGCGAAGCGTGATCGTGACCGGAGCGCCGGACCGGTTACGCCAGAACCAGCCGTGCTTGCCGTCGAACGCCGCGACCAATTCACCTTGCTCGCCCGTCGATTCCCGGCCCTTGCCATAACCGTGGTAAGAGATGCCCGGTGCATCGGCGTGCGTGTCAAAGTTGACATGCCCGCCTTCAACCGACCAGCCGAACGCGATCCGCGTGCCTTTTGCGGCTGTCAGCTTGATCTCCGCGCCTTCGTTCGGCGCCAGCGTCAGTCTGGTCGTGTCGTTGCGGCCGGCAACTATGCTCGGCGCCGCTGGTGGCGCCGATGTCGATTGCGCACCGCCATTGGCCGCCTGAACAACGAGCGCGCGCGCATTTTCCGCTCTGGCTGCGGCATCGGCGACCGCATCGGCCGCGGCTTCCTCGGCGAGTTGCATCTTGATCTCGCCCATCTCGGTCAGACCGAGAACCTTGCCGGCGCCAGTTGGATCGACCCCATATTCGGAAGGCAGGATCACGATGGCCAGGATCGCTCCCGCAGTCGCGGCGGCGATAATCGTGGAGCGGATGAGTTGCTTTGAAGTCGGCAAATCTTCGAGGCGGGGCATCTGGGAATTGAACATTTGCATTACTCCTTGTTACGCGACCGCGAGGCCGGTGAGCTGGTAGCCGACGAGGATGAAGCCGGCGGTCATGAGAGCGACGTTGGCGACGAAGGCGTGGCGATGGAAACTGCTCGTCCGGCGCCAGAAGCCCATGAGAATCAGGATCGTGGCAAGCGCGAGGAGCTGGCCGATCTCGACGCCGATGTTGAACGCAATCAGGTTCGGCAGCAGGCCGTCCGGCGAAATCTCGAATTCAAGGATCTTGGTCGCCAGACCGAAGCCGTGGAAGAAGCCGAAGATCAGCGTCGCCCATTTCGTGTTGGGCTGGAAGCCGAACCAGCGCTGGAATGCGCCCAGGTTGTCGAGCGCCTTGTAAACCACCGAAAGGCCGATGATCGCGTCGATGACATAGGCGTTGGAGCTGATCCCGGTGAGGACGCCGAACAGCATCGTCGTTGAATGGCCGATCGCGAACAGCGTCACGTAAAGGCCGATGTCCTTCATCCGGTAGAGGAAGAAGATCACGCCGAACAGGAACAGCAGATGGTCGTATCCCGTGACCATGTGCTTGGCGCCGAGATAGACGAAGGGCATGAACAGGACGCCGGTGCTTTCCTGAATATAGCCCTGATCGCCTTCCGCCACGCCATGCGCAAAGGCCTCGAAACCGAAGCAGAATGTCAGCGCGATAAGGCCGAGCGCAAGACTTAGCCTGTTTCGCAAGGCATTCTCGAAACTGATTGCGTAGAAACTCATGAAAAACTCCTTTCCGGTCTCCCACGCGCCGGGGGCATGTGGCGCGTGGGAGTGGCTGACTCAGGCTTGCGCCAGAGCCGAATCGGGGGATGGATGTTCGTCTTCCGCGCGCTTTTCGCGACCGTGCACGAGGCGATAGAGCGCGGGCAGGACAAGGAGCGTCAGCAGCGTCGAGGAGATGATGCCGCCGATCACCACTGTCGCCAGCGGTCTTTGAACCTCCGCGCCCGCGCCGACGTTGAACGCCATCGGCACGAAGCCGAGGCTCGCCACCAGCGCCGTCATCAGCACTGGTCGCAGCCTTGTAAGCGCGCCTTCGCGGATCGAGTCCTCAAGACCGCCGCCGGTGGCGCGGAGTTGGCGGATGAAGCTCAGCATCACCACGCCGTTCAGCACCGCCACGCCCGACAATGCGATGAACCCGACGCCTGCCGAGATCGACAGCGGCATTCCCCGGATCAACAGCGCCGCCACGCCGCCGGTCAGCGCCAGCGGCACGCCCGAAAAGACGATGGCGGAGTCCCTTGCGGATCGGAACAGCCCGTAGAGCAGCCCGAAGATCAGCAGCAGCGCGGCGGGCACGACCAGGCGCAGCCGTTCGGCCGCCGAGATCAATTGCTCGAACGTGCCGCCATAGCTCACCCAATAGCCGGACGGGACTTCAACCTCCGCATCGACCTTCTGCCGCAGTTCCTCGATGAAGGAACCGAGATCGCGGTCTCGGACATTGGAAGTCACGACCACGCGCCGCTTACCGTCCTCGCGGCTGATCTGGTTCGGGCCGATCACCACCTCGACCCTGGCCACATCGGCAAGCGGCACAAACCCGCGCGGATCGGCGCCATCGCCTGACAGCGGAATCCGCAACCTACCGATCTCGTCGGCCTTGCTCCTGATGTCCTCGGGCAATCGCACGATCACCGGAAAGCGACGATCGCCCTCGAATATCCGGCCGGCTTCCCGGCCGCCGATCGAGACGGCCACCACATCCTGGATGTCGCCGATGTTGAGACCAAGCCGCGCCAGCGCCGGCCGGTCGGGCGTGATCTGGAGGACAGGCAGGCCCGTCACCTGTTCGACGCTCACATCCTGAGCGCCCTCGATCCCGCTCACCACGCCTTCAATCGACTGGCCGACCTCCAGAAGCCGATCGAGATCATCGCCGAACACCTTGATCGCCACATCGGCCCGGACGCCCGACAGCAGTTCGTTGAACCGCATCTGGATGGGCTGGGTGAACTCATAATTATTGCCGGGGATGGCGGCGACAGCTTCCTGCATCTCGCGGACCAGTTTCGCGCGGGGTTTGCGCGGGTCCGGCCATTCGCTGCGATCCTTGAGCATGATGAAGGTGTCGGCGACCGAAGGTGGCATCGGGTCGGTGGCCACTTCGGCAGTGCCGATCTTGGAGACGATCCGTTCGACCTCGGGGAACCGCTTCAATCGCGCTTCGAGCGTGGTCTGCATCTGGATCGCCTGGCTGAGGCTGGTGCCGGGGATACGCAGTGCATGAAGCGCGATGTCGCCCTCATCGAGATTGGGAACGAACTCCGATCCCATGCGCGTCGCGGCAAAGCCTGCGATGGCGACCAGTGCCACCGCACCCGCGATGAATACGACCCGCAGCCGCAAGGCGGCATCGAGCGCGGGCGCATAGAGTTTGCGCGCCCGGACCATGAGGCGGCTTTCCTTCTCCTCGACCTTGCCGGTGACGAACAGCGCCACCGCCGCCGGCACGAAGCTCAATGACAGGATCAGCGCGAAGGTGAGCGCCATGACGACGGTGATCGCCATCGGGTGGAACATCTTCCCTTCGACGCCGGTGAGCGCGAAGATCGGCACATAGACCAGCGCGATGATGAGCATCCCGAACAGGGACGGCCGAATGACCTCGGACGTAGCCGACGCCGTGAGAGCGAAGCGTTCCTCGCGTTCGAGGAGGCGCCCTAACCGGTGTTGCGCCTCGCCGAATCTGCGCAGACAGTTCTCCACGATTATGACCGCCCCATCGACGATGAGGCCAAAGTCGAGCGCGCCCAGGCTCATGAGGTTGCCCGAGACGCCTGCGCGGAGCATCCCGGTGATCGTCATCAGCATGGTGATCGGGATGACCGCCGCCGTGATGAGCGCCGCGCGGATATTGCCCAGCAGCAGGAACAGCACGACGATGACGAGCAGCGCGCCTTCGAGCAGGTTCTTCTCGACAGTCCAGACCGCCCGTTCGACAAGATCGGTGCGGTCATAGATCGCCACTGCGTTCACACCCGCCGGGAGTGCCTTGGCCGCTTCCTCAAGCCGCGCGGCCGCCGCGCGCGCGACGATCCGGCTGTTCTCGCCGGCCAGCATGAACACGGTGCCCAGCACCACTTCCTGCCCGTTCTCGGTCGCAGCCCCGGTCCGCAACTCCTCGCCCATCCCAACATCGGCCACATCGGCGATGCGGATCGGCACGCCGCCGCGATTGGTGACGATGATCGACTTGAGATCGTCGATGCCCGAAGCCTGACCCGGCACCCGGACCAGATATTGCTCGCCATAGCGTTCGACATAGCCGGCACCGACATTGGCATTGTTGCGGCCGAGCGCATCGACCACATCATTGAGCGTCAGGCCATAGGCCGAGAGCCGGTCGGGCAGCGGCGTCACATGATATTGCCGCTCATAGCCGCCGATACTGTTGACCTCGGTGACGCCGGGCGTGTTGCGGAGTTGCGGCCGGATCACCCAATCCTGAAGCGTGCGCAAATCCTCTGGCGTGTAACGGCTGCCATCGGCCTTGCGGGCGTTCGGCGCCGCTTCGAGCGTATACATGAAGATTTCGCCCAGCCCGGTCGCGATCGGTCCCATTTCCGGGATAACGCCTTGGGGAAGCTGGTCGCGCGCGGTCTGGAGCCGCTCGTTGATGAGTTGGCGGGCGAAATAGATGTCGGTGCCATCCTCGAACACCGCCGTCACCTGGGAGAGACCGTAGCGTGACACCGAGCGGGTATATTGGAGGCCCGGCAGGCCGGCGATCGCCGTCTCGACCGGAAAGGTCACGCGCTGCTCTGATTCGAGCGGCGAGAAGCCGGTCGCCTCGCTGTTGATCTGCACCTGGACGTTGGTGATGTCGGGCGTCGCGTCGATCGGCAGCCGCTGAAAGGCCCAGACGCCGATGCCGCACAGTAGAAGGACGATGGCGAGCACCGCCCAGCGAAAGCGGATCGCGCCCGAAATGAGGAGTTCGAGAAGCTCGGAACGCACGGGCGTTTCGTTCTCAATGGTCATGGCTGGCCCCCGACTTGTCGATGTCGGCACGGATCAGGAAAGCGCCATCGGTTACATATTCGGTGCCCGGCTCAAGGCCGCCCAGCACCTCGGTCCATTCGGGCGTGCGCCGCCCGATCTCCAGCATTCGCACTTCATAGGTGTTGCCGACCTTGGCATAGACCACCTCGAAATCGCGGAAGCGCTGGATAGCTTTCGTCCGAACCGCAAGGGGCACCTGCGCCTCGGCAACGGCAAACGATCCCTCGATCCCCATTCCAGGCCGGAAACCGCGACTGAGGGACGCCGGCACGTCGACATGCGCCATGACCGTCTGGCTGGCCGCGTCCGCCGTTGGCAGCACCGCTTCCACCTTGCCCTGAAAGCTGTTGTCGCCAGCAAGGTTGCGCACGCGCACGCTTTGCCCAACGCGGACGCGTTCCGCGTCGCGCGGATACACGAAGAACTCGGCATGAAGTTTTGTGGGATCGGCGATCACGAATATTGCTCGATCGCCGGTGGTATCGCCGACATTCGCGTTCTTTTCGACGATGACGCCGCTGATCGGAGCGGACACCGTGTAGGTTTGTAGCGAATGACTGGATTCAACCCGGAACAGGGTTTGTCCGCGTTGGATCGCTTGTCCCAACTGGCCCGACATCGACACTATTTGTCCGGGCAGGCGCGCTCGCACCTCGGCCCGACCTTCCGGCGTGGTTTCAATCCTGCCGGCCATGTCGATTAGCTCAGCTACACTGGCGGAACCCGCACGCTCGGTCTGCACGCCTCCGGCCCGCGCAGCCTCGGCCGAAATCGTCGTGCGGCCCTCATAGGAAGCATAGGACCAGTTGTGTGTTCGCCCGCCTTCGACAGCGCGAACCTTCACATCGAAGGAGTGCGGTTCAGTGACGACGCCATTGCCGCGCAGGAAATCTTCCTGCGGCTGGAAAGCGAAACGATCCACCTTGCCGCCAAGACGCTTCTGCTCAAGTGTGAGCCGGACTTCGCTCGGTGAAAGCGGTTTACCGTCCCGGTAGGGATAGAGCCGATATTCCGGCTCGACGCCATCCTCGAAGATGGTGATCTCGACCGCGAAATCGCCATCGCGCAGCATTCGCCCGCGATGCGGCCCGCGTTCATAGTCGTCGGCCGCAGCGGCCGCAGCCGTGGGTTCGGCGGCCTCGTTGGTGGTATTGGATTCGCCGCATCCAGCGAGCAGGGAAAGCGCGAGCAGCGAGCTTGCGAAAAGGAAGGATCGTTTCATCAGCGGTTCTCCGCATTGGAAAGCAGGGAAACATGGCGGCCGGTCAGCCGGTCGAGGCGAGCACCCGCGAGGTGGAAGCTGCGCAGCAGCTCAACACGGCGGGAGCGCGCGTCGAACAGCGCCTGCTGGGTCTGGTTCACTTCGAGAAAGGTGAAGGCGGTGCCGCCACGCGCGAAGCCGTCACGAACGAGCGTCACCGCACGCTGAGCGCTTGGCAGCACCTCTCGATCTATTCGGGTGATCTCGGCAACGATCGTGGCTCGCTCGGCAACGAGGCGGTTGACCTCTCGTTCGATCTGGACGCGCGTGACGGCGATCTCTGCTTCGGCCGCCTGGGCCTCGGCGTTGGCGCGCAGGACATTGCCGCGATTGGCTGTGCGGCTACCCAGCGGAATGAATCCGCCGATCATGATCGCGACATCGTTGCCCTGACCAAAATGACGGACGCCAACGCGGGCAGTCGGATCACTGACATTACCCGTTTCAGCAAGCCGAATTCGTGCCCCGGCGGCGTCCCGTTCGGCGCTGAGCAGTGCGAGGTCAGGGCTGTTCTCGGCATCCGCTGGCGTCGCCGTGAACGTGGCGAAAGCTGCGTCATCGAGGCTGTAGTCGGCGGTTCCCCCCCAATATGAGGCCAGCGCGGCACGGGCAATTCGTGCTCTTTCGCGCGCCTGATCGAGAGCGATCCGCGCTTGCGCCACGGCTGTCCGGGCGCGTTCAGCGGAAAACAGCGGATCGAGCGCGCGCCCGACGCGGCGCCCTACCTCCGCCTCAACGCGCAGGGCTGCGGCCTGTCGTTGCTCCGCGATGGAGATTTCGGCTTCCGCTACCTGGGCTTCGACCCATGTGGCCTGGACCTGTGCCAGCAAGTCCAGCATCCGCAGGCGATTGCGTGTCGAAGCGACACCGATCTCCGAGCGGGCTGCGCCAATGCGGGCTTCCCGCTTGCCGCCCCGTTCCCAGGTCCGCTCATACCATGCGGTCGTCTGTGACCGTTCGATGGGCGAATAGGGGCCGGTGCCCGCGAAATCCTCGGCGTCAACGCCGATGACATCGCGCGGTCGCACATCGGCCTGAGTAACAGCGGCCTCAGCCGCCTGGAGGCGGGCCGCATTTACCGCCACCGTGGGGTCGCCAGTGGCGACCTTCGACAGAGCGTCGGATAGGCTAAGTTCCTGCGCCGCTCCGATGGATGGAGCGGACAGGGCCGCGAACGCCGCGCTTATCGCAAGCGCGCGCCGCAAACGCGCCGACGGGCGCGCAACGATAACTGAAAACATGACAAATCGGCCTCACGAACAGGCGTGGCATAAGCCGCGCCTAATTCGACGCGGCGGTTCTAGATGCGATTTGCGATGTTTTTAGGCGGCCGTTCAGGCCCGTAAATCAGGATATCAGGCAATCGGTCGTCAGCCGTAAGAGGCTGAGACAATGATGCCTGGAAAAGCCCAGAATCGCCCTGCGATGCAAGAGCCGGCAACGACGATCCCGCATCGCCATGATGGTGATGCCCAGCACCGGACTGATGATTGGGCACGCTTCCGGTATCATCCGGGTTCGTAGTATCCGAATGCCCATCACCATGATCGCTCATGTCGGAGGCGATAATGCTGAGCGGCAGATGTTCGTGATCGGCGCTCACACCAGTTTGATGTTGAAAGCGATCGACGATGCTGGTCATGCCCGCACCCGCAAAGACGAGCGTCAGCGCGATGCACAGCATCGAGCAGAGCCGAAATGGCGGAAACTGAATCAGGCGAGCCACAGACGTCTAGCTATAGAGTTAGCCGGAAGCGCACAAGCATCATGCATCGTAGTATTTTCGGTGCGCGGATCGCGCCGATCAAGCCTTTCGCAGCCAGAGCAATCCACTGCGTGGGCGGTAGGGCATGTTCTTTTGCGATTGACTCGATCTGGCGCAGGCGATCTATTGTCGGGCATGGGGAACGCGATCTCCCCACGAGGCGACAGGCTGAAGAATCGCGTCCTGCTTCTTGGAAGGACGCATCATGCCTGTTTTGAATACGATCTCTTCGGATAAGTTCGCTCGCCTGATCGGTATCCCGACCGGACCAGTGCTCGTTGATGTCCGGCCGGATGACGCGTTCGCGGCCGAACCACTTCTCGTCCCCGGAACATTGCGGCGATCCGCGACCGACGTCGCGACGTGGGCGGCGGCATTTCGCGGCCGCTCTGCCGTGATCGCCTGCCGTGACGGTGGCTCGCTCAGCCAGGGCGTCGCAGCGCGCCTGCGCCATGAGGGGGTTTCGGCGGAGGCGCTCGAAGACGGCGTTGCCGGTTGGGCTGCTGCCGGCCTGCCGATGGTGCCGGAAACCGTCCTGCCTTCGCGTGATAGGGAAGGCCGCACGATCTGGGTGACGCGTGGTCGGCCAAAAGTGGACCGGATCGCCTGCCCCTGGCTGATCCGCCGCTTCGTCGATCCGCGGGCTATCTTCCTGTTCGTCCCACCCTCTGAAGTCGAAGGCGTCGCCGAACGCTTCGCCGCCGCGCCCTTCGATATCGAAGGCGAAAATATCCTCTGGAGCCATCGCGGCGACGCCTGCACCTTCGACGTGATGGTCGAAGCGTTCGGCCTTGGCGGCTATGGGCCGCTAACGCGCCTCGCGCCGATCGTGCGCGGGGCCGATACGGGTCGCCCCGATCTCGTGCCGGAAGCGGCGGGCCTGCTGGCCGCATCGCTCGGCCTGTCGCGCATGTTCAACGACGATCAGGAACAGCTCGAAGCCGGGATGCTGCTCTATGATGCCTTTTTCCGCTGGTGCCGCGATGCGACCGACGAGACCCACAACTGGGTCTCTCACCAGCCCGCCAAGGCGCGCGCCAAAGGCAAGGTGCGGCGGTGAGCGGCGCGGTGACGGAAATGACCGCAAGTGTCGGGGCCCCCCCGAAGGATCATGGCATCCCCTTCAGTGAGGCGGTCCGCGTCTGGGCACGCATCGCAGCACTGAGCTTCGGCGGACCTGTCGGCCAGATCGCGGTGATGCACCGCATTCTGGTCGAGGAGAAACGCTGGATCGGGGAGGAGCGGTTCCTGCACGCCCTTAACTATTGCATGTTGCTGCCCGGCCCCGAGGCGCAGCAGCTAGCAGCCTATATCGGCTGGCTTCTCCACAAGACGAAGGGTGGCCTCGTCGCGGGAGCCCTGTTCGTGCTCCCCGGCTTTCTCTCCATTCTGGCTCTCAGTTATCTTTACGTCTTGCTTGGTCACGCGCCGGTGATCGCTGGCCTGTTCTTTGGCCTCAAGGCAGCGGTCCTGGCGGTTGTGATTCAGGCCGTGGTGCGTGTGGGATCACGCGCGCTGAAGAACGGCGTGATGCGTGGTATCGCGGCGGCGGCGTTCATTGCGATCTTCTTCTTCGACGCGCCGTTTCCACTCATCATCCTGGCCGCCGGCATCATCGGCTATATCGGCGGACGCAGCGGGATCGCGGCGTTCAGGGGCGGTGGCGGGCACGGTCCGGCTGCCGGCGAGGTGATCCACGACCGCGATACCGCGCTCGGTGAAGGTCTGCCCGATCATGCCCGCCCCAATCTGGTCTGGTCGCTCAAGATATCAGGTGTGTTTCTGTTCCTCTGGCTGGCGCCGGTCGCGGCCTTGCTGCTTCTGCTTGGCCCCGATGACGTGTTCACGCGCATTGCAACCTTCTTCAGCCAGATGGCAGTCGTGACTTTCGGTGGCGCGTATGCCGTGCTCGCCTATGTCGCGCAGGAGGCGGTCAATACCTACGGCTGGCTGAGGCCGGGCGAAATGCTCGATGGCCTGGGCCTTGCCGAGACGACGCCGGGGCCGCTCATCATGGTGACGCAGTTCGTCGGTTTCCTGGCTGCATTCCGCCAGGCGACCGGGCTGCCGCCGCTGGTCGCCGCAACCCTCGGCGCGGCTCTCACGACCTGGGTGACGTTCATGCCCTGCTTTTTGTGGATTTTCGCTGGGGCGCCGTTCGTGGAGCGGCTGCGCGGAAACCGGGCGCTGTCGGCCGCGCTCGGCGCGATCACCGCGGCGGTTGTCGGCGTGATTCTCAATCTCGCGTTATGGTTCGCGTTTCACACGCTGTTTCGTGATGTGCGCGAGATCCGGTTCGCCGGACTCGTCTTCGAGGCACCGATGGTGGCCTCTCTCTACATTCCAGCACTGGTATTGGCGGCTGCGGCGGCGATCGCTGTATTCCGTTTCAAGGCCGGCATGATTCCGACGCTGGTGGCCACGTCGGCAGCCGGCGTCCTGCTCTATCTGTCCGGGGTAATCGGTTGAAGTCCTGTCGAAAGGAGATCGAGATGAAGGGTTTGGTTGTATTCGGCCTCGCCGGGATTCTCGGCATGGTCTCGCCCGTTCACGCGGCGGAGCCTTGGGAACAAACGGTCAGCACTGCGATCGGCAAGACCGGCACTGAAATGCCCGACGGGGTCTATCGCATTGGCTTGCCGCGCAGCGATCTTAAAGTGACGCTGGACGGCGTGATGCTGAAGCCGGCGCTCGCGCTCGGCTCGTGGCTCGCCTTTGTTGGACATGGCCAGAATCAGGTGATGGTCATGGGAGACCTGGTGCTCACCGATACCGAGGTTAATCCCGTAATGGCGAAGCTGATTGCCGGCGGGATCGAGATCACCGCGCTCCACAATCATCTTCTGCGAAACACACCGCACACCATGTATATGCATATCGCCGGGCACGGTGATCCAGCCCAGTTGGCCAAGACAGTGCATGATGCGCTGGCACTGAGCGGAACGCCGCTTTCGCTAGCGCCAGCAACCAACCCGGCAGCGCCGGAG
This sequence comes from Sphingobium baderi, assembly GCF_001456115.1. Taxonomy (NCBI): domain Bacteria; kingdom Pseudomonadati; phylum Pseudomonadota; class Alphaproteobacteria; order Sphingomonadales; family Sphingobiaceae; genus Sphingobium; species Sphingobium wenxiniae. The sequence goes on from NZ_CP013264.1 coordinate 2,473,841, forward strand.
ACACTTGATTTCGACACCGCCGCGCTTGACCGCCTCCTTGGCCACAAGGGCAAGATCGGGGGCGGCGTCTATGCCTTCGGTATCCCCCGCGCCGAGACGCCGCGCGATGGAGGCATGGCGCTGCCACCAGCGATGGGTGCGGCGATCGCGATCAACTTCCAGCCGACCGGCGGGGGCAAGGCGGCGATCACCGGCGATTTCGTGCTTACGGCCGCCGAAGTTAACCCGGTTCTCAAGACACTGCGCGAGAACGGCATCGAGGTGACGGCTCTGCATAACCACATGCTCGATGATGAGCCGCGCCTGTTCTTCATGCATTTCTGGGCCAATGACGATGCGCAGAAGCTCGCCCGTGGCTTGGCGGCGGCGCTCGGCCATGTGGCGATCACCAGGCAATAAGCGATGCGATGAACATCAAAGATATTTGGCCAATTCGCCGAGCTTCGCCAGTTCGTCGCGTGTAGCCTTGGGCAACGGCCCAACCAATTCCTCCAAGTGATGCTCGATATGATTGCGCCGAGCCAGTTATTCGCAAGGAGAACCATGTATGACCCAGGTCGACGCCTTCATGGGTACGAGATGGCTACAGCGTGAAGGTGCGGGACAGCGAAAGCATAGCCTGCGCAAGGCATCAACTAACTAATTTTTGCCATCAGCCGTCCGGCCGTTTGATGATCGTAGAAAAGCGTTTTGCCTACATCAAACTCCGTAGGTGTTCCCATGCGATCATCAAACCCGCTGGTGGCGCAACGGCAAAAACTTCCTGAACCTACGACAAGTTCAGACGACTGACTCATGGGAGGGAACGACCGCTTAGTCGGTGAAACTGTCCTTTGATTACAATCCGAGTCCGCGCTGTTTTCCAAACGACCAATCCACGCCGCCACCCGGCGTCATTGTACCGGAGACATGGCGACCGATATGCTGCTCGAGCGCCGGCCGCCAGGGGACAAGCTGGAAACCCAGCCCATTGTCAATCATGGCAAACCGGCCTGAGGCCAACGTGACGCGCTGGCGATAGACACCCGCGACTTGATCGCCGGACGTTGCCTGCTGTGGCGCGAGACCTGTCTGGGCGGCGATATTCGCCTGCGCCTGCTGCATCTCACGAGACTTCAGCGTCCCGATCAGCGCGCGGACGAAGATGATGCGCTGCCCCCTGCGTTGCGCGAGGCCATCGCGTTCAAGGTGATCGCATCGGGCCTCCATTGCCGCGGCCACTTCCGCGCCAAAGCCACCGCCCAGAATGGGCGGCTCGCGGGCGACGAGGTTGCGATCGAGCCAGGTCGCGCCATCGGATGTGATCTGCTCGCCAAGCGAAAGGTCGGACCGGGTCGCGAGCGAATGGCGCTGCTGCCCCCTGGCATCCTCCCAGGCGCGAAGCTCGACGATCGCCCCCGGCTTTGCATCTCCCGTCATTTCGATGTCGTTGAACCGCAGATGATGGGTGCGGCCATCAATGCCGTCGACGACGGCATAGGCGCTGCCTTTGAGTTCATCATAGAGTCCACGATCGACCAGACGGCCCACGACCGGATCGGCCGGAGCCGTGCGATGGATTGCAAAACGCGACACGTCCGGGTGCGGCGTGTCTTTCGTCATCGCCTTGTGCATCGTTTTGATGATATCGCCGCGAGTGCCGAGATCGCGCAGCTTGTCTTCCAGACCTGGCTTGATGGTCCAGGCCGCGGGCCCGAGTGAATCGGCCAGACCCATCGCCTCCAGCTTCTGCGCGCGGCCGACCAGAAGGTGCCGGTTCTCAGGTCCGCGTCCATCTGGACCGGGGCGCAGATCGACAATGCCGCCATGACGGTCGGCGATATCCCTCAGTGTTCGATCGAGGCCGGTCCAGCGATCGGCCTGAACATCGCGGGCGAGCACCGCCTGTATCTCGCGCTGGCTTCGCGGCCCGAGTTCCAGTGTCACCCGATCTTCGGCGCGCTGGCGAAAACCCTCGCGCACATAGTCGCGCCGAATGACAAGGTCGCCGCCATCATCGGCCCGGCCGCGGACGAGAACATGGATGTGCGGATTGTCGGTATTCCAGTGATCGACCGCGACCCAGTCGAGCGTAGTGCTGAGGTCGCGCTGCGCGTCCGCCATCAGCTCACGAGTGAAGGCTCGCAGATCCTCCATCTCCCCGGCGTCTTCCGGCGAAACGATGAAGCGAAAATGGTGCCGATCGTCGTTGCAGCGATCCGCGAAGTCATTCCCGTCGGCCTGATCGCCAATCGCATCGAACAGCCGGCCCGGCGCGCCGTCGCGGGTGACGCCCTCCCGTTCGAGATAGCTGGTGTGCCTCGCAAGCGGCGCTGCCCGAAATTTGGCGCCCTGATGCCGAACGATCCGCATCTTGACGACGACGCGCCGATCCGATGCCTGGCGCGCGCGACGCGGGGCGGTCACCATGCCGCGCCCGAACCGGGATACGCCACCCCCACTTCGGCGATGACCATAAGCGCGACCGCCGCGACCGCCCTTGTTGGCAGCGCGCATGACCTGGCCGACGAGCGACTTCGCCTGCCGGCCCTTTGTCCCGCCATCGCGGGAGCGTCCCGGCCTGACCTGAAAGTCGTCGTCGTGACTGCTCATGGGAGGCAAAATCCAGCGGGGAAAGATCGTGCCAGACGCGGGCCGACGGCTATATCGGCAGTTTTGCCAAAACAAGCTGGCAGACCGCTCCGGGAGCCATACGCAAAAACCCAGTCAAACCAACCATATGGACCGAGCCTGCTGGCGGTCCTTTTATCTTGCCGTGCTCCCTTCCTTTCCCTGCCTCCACAGCAGTTTACACGATACAGAACGCTATTGCGCCCGTGCCTGCGCGATATTGCGACGCACTGCATCATGACGGTTCCTGACCGGAAAGAGGGACGAACAGGCGGTCGTGGTCGCCGGACAGTGCTGCGTCGGACTCCGCCGCGACGTCATCGTGCTGCGCGTCGCGGATCGCCAGTGATGCACCGGATTCAACGCTTGCCGGACGCGAAAAGAGCGGCGCGTGGGTCCAGGCGAGCGCATCGGCGGGCGCGCTGGCGACAGCGCGAGCAGGCGCTCCGCCGACCATCGGCGCGAGCATGGCGAGATAGGCGCGCGTCTCTCGCGGCAGCACCCGACCGGTCGCCAGATGCTCATCATAGCGACCGGGACCGGCATTATAGGCGGCCAGCATCGCAGTCGGATTGGCGTAGCGGTCAAGCAATTCGCGCAGATAGGCGGTGCCCGCAATGATGTTGTCGCGCGGGTCGTAGGGGTTGCGGCCAAGGCGATAGCGCGTGCGAAGTTCGGCCCAGGTGCCCGGCATGATCTGCATCAGGCCCATGGCGCCGGCGTGCGAAATCGCGTTCACGTCGCCCGCGCTCTCGACGCGCATGACGGCCCATATCCAGCGTTCCGGGATAGCGAAGCGGCGCGATGCCTCGGCGACGTGGGCGGCAATCGGCGACACGGTCGATGCCGACTCTGCTACTTCGGGTTCATCACGCGCACTGGCCATCGCCGGCGCGCTCGCAAGACAGGCGAGCAACGCCAGCGACACCGCCCGGCGGTGCGATTTCCAGCAGCGCGGGCGCACCGGATCAGCTCCGTTCTTCGCGGACACGCGGGCGGCTTATCGACAGACGGAAGGTCGTGCCTTCGTCGTCGGCGCGGAACAAATGGACGCGCAGATTTTGGCCCGCGAACAGCGGACTCTCGATCTCCAGCGAGACATAGTCGCCCGCGCGTTCGCCGACATCCTTCCACGCGGCGCCGACCCTGGGGCCGTGTTCATTGTCGAGCAGCACTCGAAAATCAGGCGCTTTCTCGGCTTCGCTCGGCTCGGCGGGAACGAGGGCGACAACCTCGTCGATGCCGAACAACCGGATGCGGCCCGTATAGCCATCATCGGTGGGTTTGAAGATATTGGGTTGCATTGCCAGTCTCCTTTGCTTGGCGGGGTGAAGGCGGAATGTCGGTGATGTGCGCTCACATCGGCGTCGCGCGCCCGGTCACAGTTGTTGCGGGAAGCGGCCCAAAATAGCGGCCGTCGAGGCTGTCCTCGCGGTCGGCGTTGAGGAAGAAAAGCTGGTCCGCGGCAAGCGTTCGGCAGCCCGACCAGACCGGCAGGATGCGGCCAAGCCGGTCGGTGTTCCGGGCCAGTGCGACCGCATCGCCGTCGATGCTGATCATGTCGCCGGTCCGGCAAACCGTCTGCCCGGGAAGCGCCGCGACGCGCTTGAGGAGCGGCAGGCCCAGTGGCAGATAACCGCCTTTGTCGAGGAACCGGGCCATGTCCGGCGGCGGCATGACGACGGCAAGGTCGCCGCGCGATACAGGGTAGCCAATACGCACCTGGTAGAAGCCGATCGGCACGCTCGGACTGGCGTTCCAGATCAGTCGTGGCGGCGGATCGATCCACATCGAGATGGCGATGAAGCTGACCGCGACGGCGGCCGCCGAGAGCGTTTTCCAGGGATAGGTCATTGCAGGGAGCCTTTGCGGGCGATCCAGGCGCGGTGGCGCTTCAGCGTGTAGGGACGCGGCGTTTCGCGGGCGGCGAGACGATTGTGGACGTGGCGCCAATGGTCCGGCGCTACGTCAGCAGGGTCGATGCCGAGCGCGTCCACCGCGTCGATCGCTTCGAACACACGCTGCACCTTTGGCCAGCCGGAAACCCGCAGCAGACTGTCACCGCCGGGGATGACACCGGGGACGGTCTGATGGGGTTCGCCGGGAGACACGGCGCGCAGGATGTCGATGCGGGAGACGACCGTTCCGAAGTCGTTGGACGCCCAGCGCACAAATGCGAATATGCTGTCAGGCGCGAAGCCGAGCCGGCGACGGCGACGGTCGAGAATCTGGTCCTCGATCGGTCGCCCGAAGCGTATCCAGCGCTCGATTTTCTTTTCGATCCACAGCAGATCGACGCGCGTTCGATCATCGGGAAACGCGATCATGGCGCGCTCTCCTGCTCATCGTCCGGGAAGGCTTCGGCCAGCATGGCGCGCAACAGATCGGCCAGCGTCAGGCCGCGCTGGAGCGCCGCAAACTTGATCCGTTTCCGCAATTCGGGGGTCACGTCGATGGTGAGACGCGCCGTATTCGCGCTGCGCGGCGGCTGTTCGATTCGTTCGCCGCCGCCAGCCGATACCCAGGCTTCGGCACCGCGCGGTCGGGCAGCGAAGCGTCGGGGAATTTTGCTCTGACCGCTCATGACTGCATGGTCCCGACCTGCTGGGCGAGCGCGGCAATCTCGCGCGCGGCGATGCTGTCCGGGTCCATTTCGGAGGCGAGGCGACCGGTCCGCAGCGCATCGGCGAAGATCACCCGCTGGCCGACATAAGCGGGCAGCAATGGCGGATCATGGGCTTCGAGACTGTCGGCGGTGGCGCGGCCGATCAGGGTACGGGCGGGATAGCGATTGAGGATGAAACGCGCGGCGATGGCGGGTTTGAAGATGCGCGCCTGATCGAGCAGCGCCAGCATCTCGGCCGACGCCCAGCCATCGAGCGGCGATGGCTGCACCGGCATCAGGACGAGATCGGCGGCAAGCAAAGCCGAGCGTAGCAACCCGGCGACGCGCGGCGGCCCGTCGATCACCACATGGTCGACGCTGCGGGCCAGCTCCGGCGTCTCGTGATGCAGCGTGTCGCGTGCGAGACCGACGACGCTGAATAGCCGTGGCAGACCTTGCGATGCGCGCTCTTGCGCCCAGTCCAGCGCAGAGCCTTGCGGATCGGCGTCGATCAGCAGCACGCGCTTGCCGGTGATCGCCCATTGGCCAGCCAGATGCAGCGCGAGTGTCGTCTTGCCGACGCCACCCTTCTGATTGAGGAACGCGACGATCATCGCGTTTCGTCCACAGGCGCGCAGCCCGTTAGCATGAATCCGAAGGATTCAGAGTTAGCAATGTTAAGGGGTAGAATCGTGCAATGATTCCATAATGTTATATATGGTTTCGGTTCCTGATAGTCCGAGGATCGGGTTCCCGATCGTCCGATAGTCGCGGTTCCTGATAGTCCGTGTCTCATGGCAACTTATCCACAGGCGGATAGCCCAATCGCTTCATGGCAGCGTCGAGCGGATCGATGGGGAGCGGAACGAAGTTCAGCCGCTGGCGACCGAGTTCGAAGTTGAGCGTCAGCTGGTATCCGGGGAGCGGTTGGCGGCGGACGATATCGCGCAGTTCGAAACTGAAGCGCTTGAGCGGCGAGAGGACGCCCGACTTCAGATGGAGATGAGCGACATCGAAACTCCACCCATGCTCCTGGCGCCCGCCATGTTTGCGGCAGATACGATAGAGCCAGCGCTCCAGTCCGCCGGTCAGGCTGAAATAGGCCCGGTCGATAGTGAGAACGAGCGCTTGATCCAGCACCCCGGCGTAGAACCAGTCGGGCACGATCATCTCGATGCCGAGCGCGCGGCCCTTCCCGTCGAGACGCTCACGCCATTCGTTGATCCAGGAGAAGCGATGGCGGCGGCGCTGGACGGGCTGACGGATGCTGGTCGCGATCGTGGTCGACTGGAGCCGGTCGAGACCGGCGCGAAGTCGCTCATAGCTGGCTTTGCCGGTGCCGCGCCGCGTGAACGTCAGAATGTCATAGGGCGTCGCGGCGATAAGGCGCGAGGTCGGGAGGCCCGCATCATGCGCCTCGACAATCTGGCTTGCCGCCCAGATCAGGATATCGGCGTCCCAGATGGTCGCCATCCCATGCTCGGGCGTGGCTTCGACATTGATCGAAACCTCGCCCATGCGGAAGAGGATCGGTGCAACGCGTTTGCTCTTGGCAAGCGAGAAGAAGGGCCAGCTCATCAGATCCTGGGCGTCGCGCGGGGCAATGTCCCCTGCGATCGGGCGGAACAGGTCGAGCTGCCGGGATGGGAGCCGTGGGGCGGGCATGATTACCGTCCGCGATTCGTTGCCGCCGATCGTCTCGTCGTGGCGATGCCCGGTCCCGGATCGGATGTGGAGCGCCGCATCCCGGCCGCAGCCCAGTCGTCGATGTCGGCGACAGTATAGACAATGCGACCGCCGAGCTTGTGGTAGATGGGGCCGGTGCCGAAGCAGCGATGCTTTTCCAGCGTGCGCGGTGAGAGGCCGAGGCGCTTTGCGGCATCGGGCGTTCTCAGAAAGCGGGGCGCGCTGTCGGGGCTATTGGGCTGCATTGTCGGTCTCCGTCGAAGCGCAGGCCGCACGGGGCGAGCGCGTAGTTGCGAAGACAAGGCTGGCGTATGCCGCTCGGACCGGGAGAGTGGCTAAAACCGGCAGCCGATAAATGTCGCACCGGGGCGCCGGGCTATCGACCGCGCAGCAGGTCGAGATAGCCCGTTTCGGTGAGGTGCATTGCTTCGTCCCGTAGCCGCTGCACCTGGCGGCGTTCGTTTGCCGATCGCCATTCGGAGCCATGAAGACCAAGACCAGGATAGACCGTCTCATCGGCCAGCTCGCGGGTGCTGAGGCCGGCGGCGAGCAATTCGAGCAGGCGCAGCAGCATGGTCAGGCGATGGCGCTGGAAATCGGTTGGCAGAAACGCGCGCGGTTGTCGGCCCGCCGGCGCGCCCTGCAAGCGGCGCGCAACACGGTCGGCGACGGCGCGGCGCAGCGGATAGTCGGCATCGGGCGCGACGAGGATGACGAGACCAGAGTAGTGCCGCGGTTCGACCAGCCACAGCCGTATGCGCCCACCGGGATCGTCGATCACAAGATGGCGACCGTTCGCACCTTCATGGTCGGCAAGGACAGGGCCAAAACCGGCGACGTCGAACCGGGCCACCGACGGATAGCCACTCGGGGCCGGATGAAGCGAGACTGTGCCGGGCGCGATCTCGGGCCGCCAGAGCGCCGGCGACCGGGCAGCGGGGACATAGGGGTCAAAAGGGAAACACCAACCCCCATCGCCGGGCGAACGCCGTGCAATCGGCATCCCCCGGCGCGCCTGGCGTCCGGGCACAGGCCATGTCGTCATATTCACGCCGGTAGTCCGCGTTATACCGCAGGAACTCCTGCGCGAAATCGGCATAGTCGAGATCGGCGGTTTGCTCGGCGATCGCTTGCGACCGCCAATCGCTGGCAGTTGGCATCGCACCTCTCCCTGTATCCCGCTATGACGGGGTCAGACGTAGGAGCTTGCCTGCGTGACGGCGCATCGGAAGGACTGTGACGCCGCGCAAATCCGCCGTTTGACGGGGGAGCCTCGCGCCCTTGCAACCGCTGATTTTCCCCGTGGCAGCGCCAGGATCATTGAAGGCGCGGTTCGAGCAGGTGCCGATAGCCCGCCTCGGTCATCCACCTGGCGCGGGCGAGATGAGATTCATAGACGACCCTGGCGCGATCGGGCTCGGTCCGGGCATCGAGGCCGAAGATTACAGCGACGATCTCGTGCCAATCGGCGCCTTCGGCATCGGCTTCCAGCAAGCGCAGATAGGTAACGAAATGGCGTTCGTCATAGCTGTTCACACGCAAGGTCTGGGGCGGACGGTCATCGAAAGGCGGGATGGTCACTGGACCGGACCACTGCGGGTAAAGCGCTGCGACTTCGCCCGAAGACGTGGCACGATTACACCATGAATGGAATAAGCCCGGCGGGTCATTGCCGGCTCCCGGTCCAGCGTGGATTGCCGAAAATGCCATCAGAAGCCGAGTCGCATCCAGCGAGATTCCGGGAACACTGGCGGGTTGATGCGAAGGTTTCAGCTTCTCCGGCGAAAGAATTCGATCGGATCAGCGTCGAGGACGATGGCGATACGCTCGAGCATGTCGACGGTCGCGGCATTCTCTTCGCGTTCGAGCATACCGATATAGTTGCGGTTGATGCCTGCACGGTCCGCCAGTTCCTCCTGCGACAAGCCCTTGGCATGGCGCAAATGACGCAAGTTGGTGGCGACGATTCCCCGCAAGTTCATGCGGGGGGAAGTCGCCGCTCTACCTAACCCAAGACCACCCAATATACTAGGGAATCGTATCGGCGTATCGGCGTATCGACGCAAATCCGCCGATACGCAGGTGGCGGGGCGAAACCGAGCGAATCGGCTCCGCCCGACGCTTACCAGGCGAAGGGGTCAAATTCGTGAATGACGCTTGCGGGATCGCCGTCCCATTCGCTGGCCGGCATAGCGCTGAAGAGGCCGCCTTCGGTGCGGAATACGACGATGCTGACCATGAGACTGCGCGCGAGGTTCCAGGCATAGGCTTGAACGGTCTTGAGCGACTTGGACATTGTGGGCTCCTGTCATTCGTCGCGGGGCTCATCCCCGCTCGACAGGCTCCCGAAGCGTCGGGCGCATGGCCGCAATCACCGCACAGGCGCAGCCTGAAGGCCGCACGCAAAGCGTAGCGGACCCTTTACGGGTTGATGGCGTCAGGCCGTGGGTCTGACCAAGGACAGAGCCAATGAGAGCGGGGTGAGGCCCGTGGTGAAACGACCTAGAACCGCAGTGTCGCTCAATCACCCGCGAGCTGGCGAAATGGAGCGCAGCCCTGTCGGTTGAGGACGTTGTGCCAAGGGCGCGATTGTTTGGCGCCATGCCGAAAGATACGACGACGTACGATCGCGCCGATAGTTCGATTTCCCGGCAAAAGCATTGCGTTGCGCGATCAGCGCCTGCGAAAGCACTGAACTGCGAGCGCGAGAAAAGGGCCGCCGCGCCATGCACGGCGGCCCGACCGTTCAGCGGGCGGATCGACGATCCAGCAGGCCGTAGCGTTCAGCGACGCTCTTGCGTGCCGGCCGGGCGGCTTCCTGCGCTATCGCGTCGATCATAGCGGCGTTGAGTCCGGCGATTGCGAACCCGCGTTCGGCGATCGCGTGCAACAAGGCATCGAGGGTCGCCATTTCATTGATCCGCAGACCGAGCCAGAGATCCGGCCCGTCGGTGTCGGCATCGAAGAACGCTTGGACGAAATAAGTCCTGAGCGGCGGGTCATAACCGATGATGGCCTGATTGTCGGTGCGTGCGGGCGAGTGGATGGTGATGGTGTAGCGGCTCATCCTGGCCTCCTGTCGTGCATGAATTTCAGATGACGGCGCGCTGGTGAAGCGGCCGGATAAGGTACGGCCCGGCGGTTTGCACCGCCGGGCCGCTGCCTCGATCAGAACGGGACGTCGTCGTCGAAGTCGTCGTTGAACGGGTCGTTGCCGCCGTTGTCATTATTCTGGGCGGGCTTGCCTCGGCTGAGGAAATCGACCGTCTCGGCGATGATCTCGCAGCCGTAGCGGTCATTGCCCTGCTGGTCGGTCCATTTGGTGTAGTGGATGCGGCCGCGGACAGAGACCCTCATCCCCTTGGTGCAATATTCCTGCACCGTCTTACCGAGGCCGTTGAAGCAGGTGATGCGGTGCCATTCCGTGTCCTGCTGGCGGCGTCCCTGCTCGTCGCGAAGAACCTTGCCGTCCTTGTAGCGCGGCCGCGAGGTGGCGAGGCGGACGGTGGTGATGGTGGTGCCGGTCGGGGTGTCGCGGGTTTCCGGGTCCGCGCCGATATTGCCGGCGAGAAAGACGATGTTCTGCATGATATGTCTCCGTTGCTTCAGGTCCGAGGGGCCGTCCCTCCGACGAAGCCCGAAAAAAGGCCGTCGAGATCGGTCCGCATCGCCGCGCCCGCGCGGCGGCTCGACCCCAAAGGCAAAGGAGTGGTGCGGGCAGCCGCTTCAGCGGCAACACGGTCCGGCGCCGCCGGGGTTGCTGACCGGGATCGAACGGACTTAGGGATTCGCCAGTCGGAAGGGACCGCTTCCCTCGGCAAGGCAGGACGGAGACAACTGTCGATCGATTAGCTCGATCTCGCCCGGATCAGGTCGCCCGGATGCCAACTGCGCCCGGCGCAATCATTCGCCTTCGATGGTCACACCGATCCGCGCCATTCACAGAGCAGGTTTTCGGGAACTGGCAGGACTTCCGGTCTGGATATCCTGGCCCGCAGCGGCCTCAACCTGGCCTCCCCGGTGCGAATTGTGACCCGGAATGAGAGGCACGGTCCCCGCCACTTTCACGGAGCCATTGGGCTGACCAGCAGGGCAATGACCAAAATGGCCGCAGGCAAAAGAGATCCGGTGGACAGATGGCAGCAGTCCGGGTCAAACGCCGATGGCGGTCATGGGCCCGCAGCTCCGTCAGCAGAAACGCTCGATATCCGGTTTGGCCGAGGCAGCGGTATCGCTCGGGCAACCCGCCGATTTACGGAAATACAGTTCTACGGGAGTATGATTCTACGCAAATCAGGATGCCAGCGCGCTGGTGCATGGATCAGCGGGATCAGACGGCTTTTGACAGTGCCGAGACCTTGATCTCGTCCTCATGGCTGCGCGCCTGGGCCAGATCATAGGCGCCCTGCATCCGAATGAGCGTATCCGCCTTCAACCCGAAAGCCTTTTCGAAGCGGATCGCCATATCGGCGGTCAGGCCGGTATGGCCGTTCAGGACATTGCTCAGATTCTGGCGCGAGACGCTGAAATGCGCTGCCAGATCCTTCACATTGATGCCATGCGGCTCCACGATCTGCCGCTTGAGCCAGGGACCGGGATGCACATGGATCGAGAGGTGAACTTTGATCGCCATCAGTGATAATCCTCCAAGTCCAGATCGGCGATGGTCGCGTCATCGGCCAGAGTGAAAGTCAGCCGCCAGTTCTTCGTCACCGTCATGGCATATGTGCCCTTGCGGTCCCCGGTCAGGGGGTGAAAGCCGAAATTTGGCGGTATGGCGACTTCCTCAAGTCCCGACGCCGAGACGAGGAAGGCGATCATATCGACCACACGCCCGGCCTCGATCACAGCTTTGACGCTGCCCTTCTCGATCAGCTCTCGCAGCGCCTTGTGCTGGATGCTCTCGATTTCCACCTGTCAACTGATGATTGACACGCGCGCCTGACTGGAAGAACAAGGAAAGGGCGGCGCTTACGCGCCGCCCAGGTGACGGAAATCCCAGACCTTGATGCCCATCGACCGAGCCTTGTCGTGCATATTGCCCTGGATGCCGGTGCCCGGAAAGATCACGACTCCCACCGGCATATCCTCAAGGATCTGGTCGTTGCGCCGGAACGGAGCCGCGCGGCCAAGGCCCCAATCGGGTTCGTAGGGCACGCTCGGCACCTTGCGGCTCTCGGCCCAGCAGACCGCGATGCGCTCGCCGCCGGTATCGGTCGCGCCATGCAGGAGAACCATGTCCGGGAACTTGGACTTGATCTTGTCAAAGACGGAATAGATGAAGGCGACGTCGTTGAACTTCGCGCCCGAAGAGACCGCGATGCGCGTGCCGGTCGGCGCCAGCACCTGAGCGTCGGCCCATCTGCGGGCCTTTTGGAAGTCGCGGCTGCTCACCACCGAGGCCGTCAGCGCCTTGCGATTGACCTTCGAACCGGACCGGGGGAGCCAGGGCTTCTTCGCATGGACCTTGAACTGGTCGGCGGCGGCGTCGCGGAAATACTCCATCGTGTCGCGCCGCTCGATCATGCTGATGCCCTCGGCGATCGTGCGCTCCAGCTCGACGGACTTGACCTCGGAGCCATCCTGTTCGCGCTGCATCCGCTTCTGCGCCTGCTCATTGTCGTCGAGTTCGCGGTCAACCCGCTCGACGGCGCGCTGGAACACATTGACGACGCCCCAGAGCAAGTCTTCGAGGTCCGGCTCGATGCGGGTGTCGATCAGGGACGAAACGAGCCCGTCGAACATATCGGCCACCGCGCCGTCCACGAGGCGGGATTCGGGCAGCGGCCGCTGATCGGGTTCATCTTCGAAGGGACGATAGCCATAGAGCTGCATCTCCTGAATGAGGCTGACCATCTGGGATTCCTGGGGCTCGGGTTCATCGGCGGGAGTATCATTGTGGTCGGACATGGGTGTCGCCTTTTCGATCTGGACCGCGACCCTCGCGGCCTTCGTGGCGACGGAAGGCGGCAGGCCGGACGGCGCGCGCACCGCCAAGCGCCAGCGGGTGAGCGCCCCTTGCGGGCGCGCACCGGCGGCCGTAGCGAAGCAAAGGACGGACAGGCGGGGGCTATTTTGCTTCGCGATGCAAAGCGGCCGCTCGCGGCCGCGGCGGAAAATAGTCCCCGTCTGTCCGTTGCACGCGGCGAACGCCTGCTGCTCCTGTCGCCCTCTATGAAGGCCGGGGCGCGGTCTCTTCAGTCGAAGAGGCGTCTCGCAAACGACGCACAGACCTGCGCGGTGATCCCATGCAGACATCTCTTCCCGGAGGTCAGCCGCTTGTCCGCAGGAGATATTCCGCATCATCGTCCCGAAGCTGGGGCAGCAGATGACGGCCGAGCGCGTCTGCTCCTGGGCCGCACAGATCCGAATTGAAATCGTCGAGTATCGGATCGAGCGGCGCCGTCTCGATGCCGGCTTCCAGAGCTCTGCGCGTGAGGATCGTTTCAGCCGCGGCGCCTGCCGGGTCAGCGTCGCGGGCGACATAGAGGCGCCGGAGGCTCGGCGGGAACTGGATGGCTGCAAGATGGGCTCCCGAGAGCGCTGCGATCGCTGGCATGTCCGGCATCACCATGCGGAGCGACAGGATCGTCTCGACGCCTTCGCCGGCGACCATGACCGGTCCAGCCATGCCGAAGCGAACCCCGTTTCCGAGCAGATGGCCCATCGCGCGCCGGGGATAGGCGACAGGTGCCTTGTCGAAGGTCGCCGGGTCGAGCCAGGTGCGATGCGCTCCGTCGATCCGGCCCGCGAGGTCGGTGACGATCGCGATCATCGCCGGCCAACTCCGCCGCACATCAGGCCGATCCCGCTTCGAGGGTCTATAATGGCTGCGGGGATGAAAGCGCAGCGGATCGCCGGGCCGTAGCAGGGTAATGCTGCGGCCGTAGAGATAGGACTGGACGATGCTTCGCTGGACGGGCTGGCACATGGCGACCAGACGCCGGGCGGCCTCCGGCGAGCCAGTTGGCGCCTTGCCTTTGCGGACACGGCCGGGGCCATCCTTGCGGACAGGCGGTTGTGGCAGGCTGAGGAAGCGCCGGGCTTCGTCCAGCGTATCCCTGAGATGCGCATGGCCGCAGGCGATAGCGATGATGTCGAGCAGATCGCCATGCTCGCCGGTTGCGGCATCGGTCCATTTGCCTGCCGCGCCCCGGCCATCCGGGGACGCGACAAGGCGGACATAGAGGCTTTGGCCCGGCGTGTTGCGGGCATCGCCGACAAGCCAGTATCGGCCCTCGCGATGCCCCTTCGACAGATAGCGCCGGCAAACGCCCTCGGCATTGTCAGCCAGAGCTTGCGCGATTTCGGTGGCGGAATTGTGCATGGCTCCGTCTCCTTACGCCGCGTGGCGTTCGCCGATCTGCCGGAGCGGGTAACACTCCAGCAGACGGGCAAGCACGGGAACGCCGTCGGCGCCGATCGGCACGAACAGGCGCAGCTTCCACGAGATGATCTCGGAGATCAGCCCCATGGCCTTGAGCCGATCGCGCATCCCCTCGTCGAAACCCTCCAGTTCGATCCGATTGACAGTCATGACGCGGGCGCGGCGCAGTTGAAGCCCCTCCGACAGGCGCAGAATGGCCTGCCCATCGGATAATGCGCGGTGCGCGGCCTCCGGCGAAAGCGCGATCGGCGCATTGTCTTTGGCGGTGGCTGACGCCGCCCAGGCAGGCGATACGCGGCGGCCGACAATACGCTCTCCCGCGTCGGTCTGGAGCCGATAGACCCGCGTGGAGTCTTCGGGAAGCTGCTTCCAGATCGGCAGGAGCAGGCCGGTGACGATGTGCATGGTGCTGGTGCGGAACTCCGGGATCTCGGCAAGCTCGGCTTCCCAGCAACGGGCGAACGCGGCGCGGTCGGCCTCTGTCCAGTGGGTATCGGCCATCGCCGCCAGCGGCACCGGCGTCGATTCCATCGGACGCACGAGCCGGATGCGCTTCTCCATGCTGCCATCCTCCAGTTGGAGCGCGCGTGTCGGAATCTGCACGGCGGCACGGCCCGATTGTGCGTTGACCAGCAATCTGGCCCGCCGGTCGCTGAGATGGTCAAAGGCTTCGTCGACGGTGAGCGGGCGGTTGCGATCCTGGCGTTCGATCGTCAGCAGCCGGGTTTGGGCGCTGGTGCCGGGGTGCGTGTAGATGACCGCGGCGTCGGCGATGGCGAAGCTTTCGGCCTGAAGCGTCTCCAGACCCAGCTCATAGGTGCCAGATGCGATCGCACCCTCGATGCGGGCCGAGAGCAGGTCTTCGAACACCGTGAACAGGATGTTCTGAAGCTCGATGGTCAGCGCCAGCATCCGGTTGAGGAAGGTGGTGATCGGCGGCAGATCGTCCTTGAGACCGGCCGCATCACCGAGCGTCAATCCCGTCGCCGCCTCGAACCGGTCGAGCGAGCAGCCTTCGACCTTGCCGCCATGGATCAGCCGGTAGAGCTGGCGCAGCGCGTCGCGCGCATACCAGGATTCCAGATTATCCTCCGGCCGGAACAGGCCCTGGCCGCCGGTCTGGCGCTGGCCGCGCGTGATGGCGCCGAGCGAATCCAGGCGCCGGGCGATGGTCGAGATGAAGCGCTTCTGCGCTTTCACATTGGTCGTCACGGGGCGGAACAGCGGCGGCTGCTTCTGGTTGGTGCGGTTGGTCCGCCCGAAACCCTGGATCGCGCTGTCGGCCTTCCAGCCCGCTTCGAGCAGATAATGGACGCGCAGCCGCTGATTGCGCGCGCCGAAATCGGCATGATAGCTGCGTCCCGTGCCACCCGCGTCGCTGAACACGAGGATGCGCTTGAAATCACTCTGAAAGGCGTCGGTTTCAGCGATGTTGGCCGAGCCGGGGCGGTTCTCGACGACGAAGCGGTCGAACCCGTCCGAACCGTGACGCTTGACGATACGGCGCGAGCGGCCCGTCACTTCGGCCACCATATCGGTGCCGAAATGATGGATGATCTGGTCGAGCGCGGCCGGAACCGGCGCCAGCGACGCGATCCGTTCGATCATCTGGTCGCGCCGCGCCTCGGCCTCGCGCGAGATGACGGGATTGCCCTCGGCGTCCGTGACCGGCCGGGAGGAGAGATTGCCCTCGCTGTCGGTGAACATCTCGTAGAGCTGCACCGGGAAGCTATGCTCGAGATAGGACAGAGCATATTCGCGGGGCGTGATATCGACCCGGATATCATCCCACTCATCGGTCGGAATGTCCGCGAGCCGCCGTTCAAGAAGCGCTTCGCCGGTCGAGACGATCTGCACCACAGCGGCGTGGCCGGCCGCGAGATCCCGCTCGATGCTGGCGACGACGGCGGGCGTCTGCATCGAAGTGATGAGGTGGTTGAACAGCCTCTGCTTCGCGGATTCGAACGCGCTGCGCGCGGCGGATTTGGCCTGGGAGTTGAGATTGCTGTTGGCGGCGCGCATCGCCGCGTCGAGATTATTGTGGATGACCTGGAAGGCGTCGGCGAAGGCGTCGTAAATCTTGATCTGCGCCGGAGTCAGATCATGCTCGACCATCTCATATTCGACGCCGTCGAATGAGAGCGAACGCGCCGAATAGAGGCCGAGCGCCTTCAGGTCGCGTGCCAGCACCTCCATCGCCGCGACGCCGCCATTATCGACAGCGGAGATGAATTCGCCGCGCGTGGCGAAGGGAAAATCCGCGCCGCCCCACAGACCGAGGCGCTGGGCATAGGCGAGATTCTGCACGGTGGTCGCGCCGGTGGCGGAGACATAGACGATGCGGGCATCGGCCAGCGCGTGCTGGAGCCTGAGGCCCGCTCGGCCCTGCTGCGAGGGCGCCTGATCGCCGCGCTCGCTTTTGCCGCCAGCGGCATTGGCCATCGCATGGGATTCGTCGAAGACAATGACTCCGTCGAAACCGGCGCCGAGCCAATCGACGATCTGCCGGACGCGGCTCGCCTTGTCGCCGCGTTCCTGCGAGCGCAGGGTCGCATAGGTGACGAACAATATGCCTTCATCGAGCGTGATCGGCGTGCCCTGCCGGAAGCGCGACAGCGGCGTCACCAGCAAACGCTCCTGACCGAGCGCTTCCCAGTCGCGCATCGCGTCTTCATGCAGGGTTTCCGAACGGCTGACCCAGACGGCGCGACGGCGACCCCGGAGCCAGTTGTCGAGAATGATGCCGGCGACCTGGCGGCCTTTGCCGGCCCCGGTGCCGTCGCCCAGCATCCAGCCACGGCGAAACCGAATGGCGTTCCCGGCATCGTCCGCGGCCGCCGTCACCACATCCCAATGCTGATCGACGGTCCACGCCCCGGCGAGGTGATCGCTATGGGCCTCGCCGGCGAGAATGATGGATTCGAGCTGGGCGTCGGACAGCACGCCGTCCGCAACGAGACGCCGGGGCAGCATCGGGCAATAGCCCGGCCGGGGCGGAGCGACCGACGCCATTGCGGCGGATTGCACCAGCGGGGTCGGATGCGGCTTTGCGCCGGGGATGCGGGTCGACTGAAGGGCATAGGGTTCGTAGATCGCGTCGGTCAGCGTGCCCGGACCGGACGGCGTCCAGTCGCACGTTTCATACTGGAGTTCCTTCGCATCCTCGCGGTCCACGGTGATGGTCGCTGCGACGGTCCGCTTCACCGGACGCGCGACCGGCTTCTTCGTCATTGTCTGGATGGCGAACGGTGCGGCAGGTGGTGTATCCGGCGCGGGTGCGCGCGGCGGCACCTGTTCGATCACCCAGGCCAGCAAAGTGGCGGTATCGGGCGCAACGCCTGGCGCTTGCGGGAACTGGCGGGGATCATCGGCGGGAATCCGGTCGATCACCGTGAGGCGCGTATCGATCGTGGTGCCGTGTTTGCGATAGGCGCGGCCGTCGATCGCGGCTGAAAACAGCACGCGCCCGTTGTCCTGAAGCGCGGCAAAGGCGTCGGTCCATTCGGGATTGTCGGGCGCGCAGCCCGCGCCGGTGATCGCAACGAGCCGGCCTCCGGGACGCAGACGGGCCAGCGACGAGCGAATATGGCGCAGCGCCGTGTCCTTCATGCGCTTGTCGACATTGACCATCGCGCTGAAGGGCGGGTTCATCACCACCACGTCCGGCACGATCGCCGGATCGAGATTGTCATGGATATGGGCGGCGTCATGCGTGGTGGTGACGACGCCGGAGAACAGACGGGGGAGCAGCGCCGCGCGCAGGTCCGCCAGTTCGTTGAGCGCCAGGCGGGCGCCAGCGATCTCGGCCTGCACGGCGAGCAGTCCAGTGCCGGCGGACGGCTCCAGCACAAGATCATGCGAATACATGGAGGCAGCAACGCCCGCGACATAGGCAAGGCCCGCAGGCGTCGAGAATTGCTGAAGCGCCTGCGACGATTCCGAGCGGCGCGTGTGGGTCGGCATAAGCGCGGCGATTTTTTCGATAAGCGCGAGCCGGTTTTGCGGATCGGCGTGCTTACGGAAAAGCGGAGTGGCGTATTTACGCAGAAACAGGATTTGCACGGCCTCGCAGGCGTCGTAAGCCGACTTCCAGTCCCAGACGCCTTCGGCATCGGAACCGCCGAAGGCCGTCTCCATCGCGTCGCGCAAGGCGCGGGCATCTACCGCGCGTCCGGCTTCCAGATGGGGGAGAATGAGCTGTGCGGCAGCAAGCAGCTTGTCGGCGATGTCGGTCAACGAAGGAGCGGCGCAAGGCGGAACGGCGGCAAGCGCCGCGGAACGGGTCGAGGTCATGGGAGGTCTCCGGTAGAGTCGAAATGGGTGCAAGTCGGCGGGTGCTCTCTCTCAAACCCGCCAGGCTCATCCCGTCCCGGCCCTCCTCTCACTCTCGCTGCTACGGGCCGAAGCGGCGGCACGCGCGTTTCCGGACTAACCCCACACTCCAGATTTTCTTGCCGTCATTGTCGCAGGCGCCTATATATGACCAACTACATGGTCAGGAGCGATCAATGGACGGCATTAATCTGGCGGACGCCAAGGCGCATTTCAGTGAGTTGATTGATCGTGCCGCTGCTGGCGACACGATTGACATCTTGCGGCGGGGCAAGCCCGTGGCCCGTCTCGAAGCCGCCAAACGCCCAAGAAAGGCGATCGACGCTGCGCGCCTGCGTAAGCTGACGGATTCCCTGCCGGTGCAAACGGAAAGTGCGGCAGATTTCACGCGCGCCATGCGCGATGACGATCGCTACTGATGCTCTATCTGGACACGTCCGTTGTCATCACGGCGCTCACGAATGAACCTCGAACGGCGGAAACGCAGACGTGGCTGGCGGCGCAAAACCCCGACGAGCTGATCATCAGCGACTGGGTCGTCACGGAAATCTCCTCAGCGCTGTCGATCAAGCTGAGGACCGGGCAACTCGATGCCATGCAGCGGGCCGAGGTGTTGAGCCAGTTCCAGCAGCTTTCCAATGACAGCCTGACGATCGTGCCGGTTTCTGGTGCCAATTTCCGCACGGCGGCGCGGTTCGCCGATCAGTTCGCCCTTGGCCTGCGCGCAGGCGATGCATTGCATCTGGCGATTGCGGCCGAGCGCGGCGCGACCCTCTGCACTCTGGACCGCCGTCTGGCGGAAGGCGGGACGGCGCTTGGCGCGATGACCCATATGCTGTGACGCGGCATGATAGGAAGCTCTGACCGGAAGGCAAAAAAGGGGCGACCCCGTGACAGGGTCGCCCAATGGATCAAAGTTCGCGGTGGCGGGCCTCGTCGATCACGAAGCCGAAGCGGCCGGCGCTATATTCGCCGGAAGGAACGAGGAACCTGCGTTGGACGCCGGCCGAGCGCACACCACCAAGCCGTGCGATACAATCGGTCAGGCCGGGATGTTCGTCCGACCGGATTGCGGAAACGACGATCCAGTCCCGCGCGTGCTTTTCACCGAACAGTCGCCGATCATTCTCGTGCGATTCGCCCGGTTTCAGGAAGCGGTCGTTGGTCGCTTCCCAGCAGTTCGGATAATAATTGCGCAGGGTCTTCTCCGCGTGGCGGCGTTCATAGGCCGTGAACAGGTCGGGAAATCCCGTCGCGACCTTCGCCCATTCGGCATCCTCTTCATACCAGCCTCCCAACACGCGCAAGGCGACAGGCATGAGCGCATTGCGAGCACGATCGAGCTTGAACCCGCCATGGCTCGCGGTTGAGTGGAAGATGACGCCATCGGCGTAAATCTCACTCGATTGAGATTGGCCCCAGGGCGTTGAGACGCGAGCCGAGCCGGGCTTGCGACGCAGATCGCGCAATTCCGTCTGATGCTGGACCTGCTCGGCGATATGATCGTGGAATCCGGCTTCATCGCCGACGATAGCGCTTGCGCCATAGAAGTCGTCGCGGGTCCATTCGCTCATCGGCTTGCCGGGACGCCAGGATGTCGCGACCCGCAAACCCCGCGCGCCGGGGATGGCCGCATAGGCGATATCGCAGACGAGCGCCGCGAGATCGCCATCGGCGGTCCGGCCGTAGGTCGCCGGGATCGAAGCTACTGGGTTCATGCCGCCCTCCCGATCTGAACCGCCGGCGCATCGTCGGCAACCGGATCGAACACCAGATTGGAATAGCGGTTGCGCGCGGCCCAGGCTTCGGCATCCGCCATATTGGCCGCGAGGTGCTGGAGTTCATCCCGCCCATTCCAGCGGGTCAGCACCCGGACCATGCCCGGCTGCGGCAATTCGATCACTTCGAAGTGCAGATCGGTGGACACAAGATAGTGGCGACGCACGACAAGGACTGGCGTGCCGTTGGACCCGTAAGTGCCCTCATGCAGAACGAACCCTGCGGGATAGGTCGAACGGCCGGTGTCCGCGGGAGCGGTTTTCTCGACCAGGCGGCCCGACGCATTACGATTCTGCCACGCGCGCAGCTTCTTCGTAAACCTCTCGGGTGGCCGCTTCGCGCCATCGCTGTAGCGCAGGACCGCGCCGAGCGGCACATCGGCGAGAACGGCGTGGCCGTCGAGCGGGCCGGTGGGATTGATTGTCATGGAACGTCTCCGGGAGAGCAGCGAGAAAGCGAGCTGCCGACCGCTCTCTCTCAAGCCGGGCAACTCACCCGCTTCCCGCTGCCCTCTCACTCTCCCCGCCGGTCCGGCACGGGACCGGCGGCTTTTGGATCATTCCCGGAGCCTGCCGGCCGCCACGTCGGCGATCCACTCGGCGGCTTCCTCGACGTTGTCATCATCATGTTCAACGAGGCTGGCGAGCGCGACTGCGCCATTGCGGCCGAGCTGGCCGAGCCGCTGGATGGCGGCGAGCAGGATGGGCGCCAGCGCCTCCGGGCTCGCGGTTTCGATTTCGGATATCTTCATGGGTCAATCTCCTGGCTAAAGGGCGAATGGAATGATCCCGGCGCCGACGCCCTGACCGGGACGCCGGGAAGGACGAAAAAGAATTGCCGGTCAGCGGCCCTCCTTCGTTCGATCGGCCGCGATCTGGATGGCGCGGCAGGCAGCCCTGAACGCCGCGTCGCTTTCCTGGTGCGAGAGGTCGAGGCTCGCTTTCAGATCGAGCGCCCCCTGGCGAATATCGTTGGCGGTCACGTCCGCTAGCGTCACCCCGCCGGGCGCCTCACTTTCGAAAATGACGGCGACCGTCGCCTGGATATGTTCCTCGCACAGGCTGAGAAGGACGTGCGATCCCAGACCCGGTTCGACGCCAAGCGGGCCATATTCGGCAATGCCCAGCATCTCATCGAGCATGGACTCGGTGGAGCGCGCCATGATGTCGTCGGCGGTGATGAGGATCGCCATGCCCCCGAAGCCATCCGGGCGCATTTTCGTGCAGGTCCAGGCTGACAGGGCCGAAACATAGGCCAGGGTCGGATGGCGGCGGACAACGCTCTGGAAGAATGTTTCCCAATGTGATTCCGTAAGATCGAGGTGAAGAATGGCGTCGTCATCGTCGAGATTTGCCAGCGCTTCGCGGACAACATCGGCAGCGATGCTTTCGGTCTCGCCGGACTCCTCCAGCGCCGCTCGAACCGCGTCGATCGGGAAGGCGGGCATATCGCTGACGCCCTGCTCGGCGTAGAAATAGAGGCCATCGCCATCCGGTTCGCAGGTGAAGATGTGCGAGAGGAGCAGCCGTTCAAGCGGCGTCATGGCGCCGAGCGGAATCGTCGGCTGAATGACGGTGGGCGAGAAATAATCAGCCATATGAGGTCTCCGTAAAACGCGAAAGCCCGGCGCGAGGCCGGGCTGTGAAAGGAAATGAGAACAAGGCGGTGCGGGACGAGAGGGCAGAAGCCTTTCCCGTCCCACACGCGCGTTCAGGCGGCGATGTCGTAGTCGGCGTCGCCCTCCTGGTCATTGGCCGCAGCTGCGCCCTGCGCGGGCTCATCGCCGTCGAGGAAGGCCGGCAGCGCATCGGTCTCGGCGCCGAGCGGCAGCGGTTCCTCGATCACCGGGGTGCGCAGCGGTTCGGGCAGCCAATCGCTGTCGGCGAGCAACCGCTCGGCCTCGCGGGCCATGTCGCCCTTTTTGAGGTGGTCGATCAGCCCGGCCGTCTGCGGCCCCTTCGCTTCGGCAACAGCCTCAAGGATGCGCGGCTTCGCGACCCGGTTGAGATAATTGTCGAAGGTCGGACGCCAGCCAGCACCGATCATGTCGAGCCCGACCGCCCGCGCCAGCACATTGGCATGGTCGATCCGGCGCGCGACGCCATGCACGGAGATGCGGCCACCGCCATGCCTGGCAACCGGCTCCCACTGCGCGTTCACCGAATAGGCCGCGCAATGGGCGAACAGGCTGGCCTGCTCGCTACCGTCGAGCTGCTGAACCGTGTCCCAGACATCCCTGTCGGAGCTGGGCAGACGTTCCTTCCAGCGCACATGACGTTCCTGTATCGCGGCCGCGGACGGGCTGCCGCGAAGATCCGCGCTCTGGAACGGCATGGTGGCGCGATTGACCGCCAGCTCCATGCAGCTTTCGGTCCGGCTGTGGTAGAACAGCGACAGCACCATCGCGTGCAGCACGGCGGCAAAAGCCACCGAAGGCGATTGCGCGAAGGCATCCTGAAGCGCCAGGGTGCGCGCGGCGGTCAGTTCGGCGACGAGCCTGTCGGGGAGCGGCTTGATGACTTCGCCGTCCTCATCCTCCTCGGTCGGCGTGCTACCCGATACATCGGGCGATGCAGTGCCACCCTCGGCACCAGTCCGTTCGGTCCTGGTCTCGCCGGAAGGATCGACGGATGCGACTGCGGCGGCGACATCGTCATCTCCATCATCGGCTTCTTCGATATCCGCTTCATCCCCGGCGCGAACATAGCCGCGATCGATATAAAGCGTACCGTCGTCCTCAAGGCCGATGAACACGCCGGCATTGTCCATGTCGGCGGGATCGAACACGCGGTTGCCTTGGGCGAGAACGGCCAGTTCGCTGTCGATGGCCGAGATGCGCAGCTCGACCTCATCCGGCATATCGGGCTTGCCGTCCCATTCGGCTTCGAGCGCATCGGCCTCGGCGCGCAAAGCGACGATCCTGGCCTCCTGCTCTTGCGTGAGCGGCTGAACAACGCTGGGAATCGCCCGGCACTCTTCGTCATAGCCATAGGGCAGATCGACCAGGGCCTCGACCCACTTCCAGCCCTCGGCTCCGACGGTTTCAGCCGCGGAACGCAGCTTCTCGTCGACCAGCCGGTCCAGCAGCGCCGGATCGGACAGCCAGCCACCATCGTCCTGCTCGAACAGATCGCGGATCGGGCCAGCGCCGCCAGCGGCGATATAGGCCTCGACGCCGACGAACCGGACACGCTTGTCGGTAACCTCGACCTTGTCCTCAAGCAGCTTTGTCTTGATGAACCAGGACGATTTGTTGCTGCTGTGAACAAGCTGGTCCCAGAGTTCCTCCTGGCGCTTGTGATCGTCGCTGACGGTGAACGCCATGAGCTGATCGAGCGTTATGTCGCCTGCGGCATAGACTTCGTGCAATGCAGGCGAGACGGACGCCAGTTTCAGGCGCTGGCGCACGATGGCCGGCGTCACCCGGAAATGCGCCGCGATCGCCTCGTCGCCTTCGCCCTTTTCGTTAAGGCGCTGCATCGCGCGAAATTCATCGAGCGGGTGCAAGGGCTCGCGGAAGGTGTTTTCGGCCAGCGAGTCCTCCTCGGCCAGAACGGTGTCGTCGGCCGACTTCACGACGCACGGCACCGGGACCGTCTTCAGCGCGCGCTTGCGTTTTACCAGCAGTCCGATCGCCAGATAGCGACGACCGCCGGCGGGGATTTCATAGAGGCCGGTTTCATCGCCATGCTCGTCGAGCTGCGGTCGGACATTGAGGCCGGTAAGCAGGCCGCGTCGCTCGATGTCGTTGGCCAGGTCCTCGATGGTCACGCCGTTCTTCACGCGCCGGACGTTGGACTGCGACAGGACCAGCTTGTCGAACGGAATATCCCGCGACTGGTTGAGGGTGATTTTCGGTTGGGCTTTTGCCATGACACGTCTCCGTGACGGGCGGCCGGAAGACTCTCTCCCAGCCTCCAACCCGTCACAAAACCAAGTCCACCCTCTCACTCTCCTGATGTCCGACGCGGCGGGAACGCGGCCCGGTCGCATATGAGGTCATGTGGATTTCATGGTTTCCTGCAATCCGTATCGACAGATTCACGGATTTGCGGATTTCAAGACAGGGACGGAGAGGATGTGACGACGCTCTATCGGTGCCGGACGGCGCTCAGCGAGGTGCGCGACCAGTTCAGAGCGATAACGCCGGATCGCGCAAGCTGGTCGGCCGAAGTCTGGCCAGAGCGCGTGGGTCTCGTTGTGTACCGCAAAGGCAGCAAGCGCATAGCGGAGCCGATGCGCTGGGGCATCCCGAGCACGATCCTGAATGGCGGCCGCAATCGGCGCGCGGTTTCGACGAGCATCAGGTTCAACCGGGTGAAGGTCGAGAAACTGGCGCGGTTCGACAATCCCTGGCGTTGCCTGATCGTCATGGATTCCTTCGCATACCCCTCAGGACCGCCGGGCGCCCGCACCCGGACATGGTTCGGGCTGGACAGCCGGCCAGTCTTCGCCTGGACTGGAGTCTGGGCGCATATCGGGGAAGAGAAGAGATATTGCGGCCTGTTGGCCGAGGCGAACCTGGTCGTTGCCGGACCATCCATGCCGGTTATACTCGACCCTGATGACTATAAACTTTGGCTGGGCGGCCGGTTCGATCGCGCAACGCCGCTTGCGAACCGGCCTTATTCAGAGGAACGGATGTATACGGAGGCGCTGGGGGAACCCTGGAACGCCGTCGTCGAAGAAGCATGACGACGACTTCCGAGATCATACCGTTCGCGTGACCTGACCTGCTTTGCGGGCGTGGACGGCGGCGATGAACTTGTCGCGCACCTCGTTGAAAATACCGGCGGGAAGCAAGCCATAGGCGGCGCTGGCCGGGTCGCCCGGCCGCGTGAAACGAATATCGGGACCGGGCCAGAGGAAGCGATTGGCGTCGGTGACGACGATCCAGGAACGCGCATCATCGAGGCCAAGACGGCGTTTGGTTGCATGAGGCAATTCGACGGCAAGCCGATCATCGCGCGGTGGCGTGTGCGTGATGGGCAAGACAGTAACCAGCGGGCTGCCGTCTTCGTCGTTTTGCGTCACGAGAATGACCGCACAGGGCCGATCCTTGCTGGCTTCTTCCTGACCGCGTGTAGCCTCCTCACGCCATAGGAATGCGTAGCGGATCACCAGACCCGCCACGGGTGTCGGGAGCGGCACGGTCAGTTGCGTTCGTCGTCGAAGGCGGCGGCATCGATCGGCGCCTCAGTCGCAGCGATGGCGGCGATATCAGCCTCGCTGAAATCGTCTAATCCCATCACGCGCCGCTCGCGTCGCTTCAAGCGCCGATATTCTTCGGCCGACATCAGCACGAGACTGTCGCGACCATGATTGGTGATGGTAACAGGTTCGCGGAGCGCGGCTTCGCGAAAACGCCCGAAGCCTTTCTGAAACTCGGCCGATGTCACACTGAGATTGGGCATGGTAACCTCCTAATTCCATGTAATGCGGATTATCCGGATTTTCAACTTCCCTCAGTGCCGTAATTCCGGCGCTGCATCAGCGATATTCGTCGGGAAGGTCTTCCTCGGTGCCCTGCCAGACAATTTCCTCGCCTTCGTAGATGCACGAGCACGCCGCGCCGGGGGCTTTCGGCCGGCGCCCTCAGCACCCGGTCGCAGGCGCCGGCCGGCCGGTTCACGCGGCGGCGCGACACGCCGAGCCGGAAATACTCATAGGCGCGCTCCTCCCATTCGCGAGGAAACGTCCAGTGTCGATACCGGCAGATGCGGATCGTTACAGCCGGTTCATCTTCGAGCGGCGGCCCGCCATTGTGCCCACCGCCCGATGCCCCGCGTGGGGAAGACATAGGTCAGCCCTCCCGTTCGAACCGGGCAATGATGCTCGCGGCCGCGCGGATGCTGCCGGCCTCGTTGGCGATATCGAGCCACACCGAGATCGGCGCTGTCGTCTCGAACAGGATGTCCCGTTCGATCCCAAGGCCGAGCCCGACGTCGAGACATTGCAGCTCGATCAGGCTGAACGGCCCATATTCCGGGCAACCGACTTCAAGATCACCGATTCCGAACAGGGTCTGACCATCCTCGTGCAGGAAAGCCGGCAGCCAGACGCCGGGACCAAGCGGGTTGAAGAATTTGGCGACCGGCACATGATCGCCCTGCGGATCGTCTGCATTGGCGATGAGCTGCGCGCGCAGCTCGGAGGTCAGGAGGGTCATGCCGCCCTCCGTTCGTCCAGATCGCCCGTTTCGGCGGCGTCGCGGAAAGCCAGAAGATAATCGGCGGCCCTGGACGCGGCGCTGGCGGCCCGCACGATCGCGCGATCATCCGCGCGGATCACTTCGAGCCAGGCGCCGATATAATCGGAATGGCGGACGGTCGGCACGATGCCGAGCGCGGCGCAGACGAAAGCCCCGGCCATTTCGGCAACCAGCTCTTCGCGGGCATATTTGTCGGAACCGAACCGGCCGCTCTGATCCCGGTCGAGTCTCGTTTGGTGGCCGGTCCAGTGCCCCTTATGCCGATATCGGCATAAGACCCATAATGCCGTGATCCGGATTATGCCGCATGGGTTCCGCTGGAAGCTGGATTTCCGGGCATCGGCCATGCGTCTGTTCGGCATAATCAGAGCCCTTCCAAGAACGCGAGGAGTTGATCGTCGGGCCGGAACCGGCCTGACGGGGTGGGCGGAGCCGCGACGCGAGCGAGCGCCTTCTCCTTCATCCGCATGTCGGCGTGGATGTAGATCTGGGTTGTCTCGACGTTCTCGTGACCAAGCCAGAGCGCGATCACCGCAGGATCGACGCCGTGGTGAAGCAAGTCCATCGCCGTGCTGTGGCGCAGCGTATGCGGCGTGACCCGCTTGGCGCCGATGCTCGGACACGCGCGCGATGCCGTGAGGCAGTGCTTGCGGACCAGATGTTCGAGTGCGTCGCGGCTCAGCCGTTCGCCCCGGATCGACGGGAACAGCGGTCTGCTCTCGTCCTTGTCGTTGCCGATCCACGCCGCCAGCAGCTTGGCAGTCTCGCGACGAAGCGGTGTGGCGCGCTCCTTCCGGCCCTTGCCCATGCAACGGATGTGTGCGCCACTTCCGAGCACGACATCCCCGCGCGTGAGGCCAACCAGTTCGGATGCCCGAAGGCCCGTCTGGACCGCGAGCAGCAGCAGCGCATGATCGCGCCGCCCTGCCCATGTCGTGCGGTCCGGCGCTGCCAGCAACGCCGCGATCTCGTCGGCGTCGAGGAACGTCACCGTGCGCTTCACATAGCGTTTGTTGGGCATCGCGAGGATGCGCTGGCAGTGCAGCAGCCAGGTCGGATCGCTCATCGCCACGTAGCGGAAGAACGAGCGGATCGCGGCGAGCCGGGTGTTGCGGCTGCGCGCGCTGTTGCCACGCGCCGTCTCGGTATGGACGAGGAAGTCGGCGACCAGATCGGCGTCGATATCCTCGACCGTGAGCCTGACCGGCGGCTTGCCGTGGTGGGCGCTCGCATACCGGAGCAACAGCCGGAACGTGTCGCGATAGCCTGCGACCGTATGACGGCTCGCCTCCATCTGGACGCACAGCCGGTCGGTGAAGAAGCGCTGGATCAGCGCAGGCAAGGCAACCGCGCTCATTGGACTGCCTCCCGGCCATCGGCCGTTGCTCGCGCCATCGCCAGATCGAGCAGTTCCGGGACCGCTTCCAGATACCAGTATGTGTTGGAGGGATCGCTATGGCCCAGATAGGTCGTCAGCCGGATCATCTCGCGCGCCGGGTCTTTGCCTGTGCGATACCAACCGATCATCGTCTTCACCGCGAAGGTGTGGCGAAGGTCGTGGATGCGCGGCCCCCGGCCATGCTTGCAGTATGGCTGTGGAGTCCGAAGCCCGATCTGCTGGCAAGCCCGCGCGAAGTTGTAGCGGGCCGCGCAGTCAGTGAGCCTCGTCCCCTTGTCTGTGACGAACAGCGGCTTGGCCGGATGGCCGAGCAGCCGGTCGCGTTCGGCAAGATAGTCGATCAACGTCGCGACGACGCTCGGATCGAGCGGCAACAACCGCTCTTTGCCGAGCTTGCCTTGCCGGACGCGCAGCACGCCATGATCGGTATCGAGGTCATCACGATCAAGCCCGAGCGCCTCGTTGATCCTCAGGCCCGTGACCGCGATCAGCCCGAACAACGTCGAGCAGGTCAGCCCGCGCAGGCCGTAGATCGATGGCAGCGTCTCGGCCGCTGCGATGATCGACCCGATCTCGGCATCGGTGTAGATATGCGGGCGCGACCGCTGGAAGCCTCCCGGCAAGAGGCCGCGCGGCGGCGGTTCGTGCCCCGGATCGAAGCTGCTCAGCCACTGCGCGAACAGCCGCACGATGCTGAGCCTCGCCGCTCGCGTCGATGGGCAGGCTTCGGCCAGCGTGGCGTGCCAGCGCAGGAACAGCGCCGTATCGATATGGGCGGCGCCCTCGTGGTCGGCGAACCGGGTGAAGCGACGCAAGATGCGCTCGCTGGTGCCAAGGTCGTAGCCGAGGCTGCGGCGAACGCTCAGATAGCGGTCGAGCTGGGAGGCGAGGCTCATTGCGCGCCTCCCGCCACCGGCCAGGGCAGCGCGACCGATCGCAGTCCGTCGATGTCGAGCCGGGCATATATCATTGTCGATGATCGGGAGCGGTGCCGCAGCACGTCGCCCACCTCGTCGAGCGACGCGCCCGTATTCACGAGCTGGGTGGCAAGGCTATGACGCAGAAGGTGCGATCCCACATAGGGCGTCGCCGGCTTCTGGCCGGTCGCCTTGAGGGCATCCTTGAGGATGGCGTTGACGATCTGCCCATCCTTGAACGGGCGATGAGGCGCGCGATGGGTGACGAACATCGTGCGGCAAGCCGCCGGTCCTCGCTCCTCGCGAAGATAGCGGCTCAGCGCGTCGCCGACCTCCACGGTGATCGGCACGCGGTCGTGCAGTTGGCCCTTGCCACGCACCGTAAGCTCGCCCGAGCGCCAGTCGATATCATCGAGCTGGATCGCGATGACCTCGGCCGCGCGCAGGCCAAGCCGGGCCATGAGCAGCAGCATCGCATAGTCCCGCGCGCCATGTCGGGGATTGTCGCGCACGCAAGCCAGCACCGCCTCGACGCCTTCCGGCGACAGGTGGCGCGGCAGTCGCGCTCCCCAGACCTTCGCCGTCTTCGGCACGCTCAGCGCCAGATTGGTCGCCGTGGCCCCGCAGCCGAACAGATATTGAAGGAAGATACGGACATGGGTGGCGACCGTCTTGTCGCGACGGGCGCTGGTCAGCACATGCTCCATGAAGCCGATCACGTCAGCGGGACGCAGGCTGCCCGGATCGATGATCGTCTCGCCGAAGCGATAGTCGAGGAAGCGGCGCGCGAAGCCTATCGTATGGGGGATGCTCCGCGGACTGAGGCCGCGCTGTTTGACGAGATAGGTCTCGAAGTCCGCCAGCAGTGTCGCGCGCGCCTGCTGCACCTCGGTCAACGGCACCGGCTGCGTCACGCCGATATCGAGCAGATGCTGCGCGAAGCGACGGGCCAACTTATACGGCCATGCCGTGCCCGCATGCTTGCGCGGCACCTGGCGGCCCACCTGCTCGGCCATATCGAGCGTCAACGCCGAAGGACTGATACCCTCAGCATCCATCACGCGGCCCACTTTCCGCAGGATCAATCGATAGGCATTGATCGTGGCGGGCGTGTAGTTCTCCGCCGCAAAACTCTCGGCGAACGAGTCCAGATAAGGCTCGATGCTGGTCTGCAAATATTCAGGCATGATCGTCGTGCTCCATGTTGTTGGAGCGACGAAGATTATGCCGAATGGGATTGGCGCGATCATACTGCCAACCGCGCGCTGCCGACCAGATGCGGCATAATCCGGATCACGGCATTATGACCCAGCTCGTGAAAAGCCGTGCGATTCCAGTTGATCGGCTCAAAATAACGCGACGGCGGCGGCACGCAGACGCAATCGTCGGTGACATTGTAGAAAGCCTGATCTCCCCCAATACGGAAATCCGCGCCGGTCGCCGCGATCAAGGCTTCGGCCTGCGGCAGGATCTCGCTGGGCTCGGGCGCCGGAACCGCCGTCGTATAGCTGTCGGGCAGACCCTCGCACTGGTCGAGGTTGAACACCGTGAAGCGCTTGAGGAACGGGATCGTGCCGGGCGTGCGGCCTTCCTCGGCGGCCTGGCGCCGTTCGTCGCCTGGCGTGAAGCGATGGGCATAGACAATGGTGGTGCCCTTCGCACCCTTGCAGACATTGCCGCCCAGTTCGAGCGCCTGGCGGAAGGTCAGGAAGGCATTGCTGGAAAAGCCGCGCGAGACGACGGCATCCCAGAGGATCAGAATATTGATGCCCGAATAGAATCGTCCGCTGAGCGCATTGCGCGGCATCTGGAGCGGGGCATTGGCCGAGGCCCAGGGCTGTGCCCAGGGCACGCGGCCGGCTTCCAGTGCGGCGATGATCTTGTCGGTGATGTCCTGATAAAGCGTCGGCCGGTCGCTGCCTGCGCGCCGGCGGGGGGATGAACGTGCCATCGCATATCTCCGCGACGGGCTGGTCCAGAGCCTCTCTCCAGACGCTCAACCCGTCAAGAAAATCCAGCCTTCCTCTCACTCTCACGGGGGCGTTGCGGGGGGCGTAACCCCGCTCGAAGGGGTGGCGCGAGACCGCGAAGCGGGCTGGCGGTCAGGGGACGTCTTTCCCCGCCATGGCGGGAGCCACGGATTTCGGACAGCCCACGGCCAGCGTTACGCGCTGGCGGGTGACGGCGCTCCCGTCCGAACCGCTGCCTGTCCCCGGTATCAGGCGAGCGCGCTGGCTGGTCGAATTGATCCGGGCACGCGCTGGCGATTGCGCCGACTTCGAACTAAAGGCGTGCGATGACGCGGGCCGTCTCGGTCTTCCTTCCGACCTGGCCTACGGACCGGCTGATGCGCAGCCTCGGCGCATTGGCGCCACCGCCTGATCGGCCGCTGGTGCTGGTCGGTCGGGAGGGCCGCAAGCGCCAGATTATCGCGGTGAACAAGGCGGCCCACACGGAAGGCATCGAGCCAGAAATGGCGGTCGCCAAGGAGCAGGCGCTGGTCACGGGACTTGATGTGCACGAAGCCGATCCAGATGGGCGATGCCGCCGGACTTGAGGGTCTCGCGATCTGGGCACTGCGGCGATATTCGCCGATCGTCGCGGCCGATCCACCCGGTGGCCTGCGCCTCGACATGGCGGGCACGGCGCATCTGCTGGGCGGCGAAGCGGCGTTCATGGCCGATCTGGACGGGCGCCTAGCCGACAGCGGGATCAGCGCGCGCATCGCGATTGCGCCGACCTATGGCGCGGCGCACAGTCTGGCGCGCTTCGACCCCACCATCGTTCAGTCGCAGGATCTCGACACGCGCCTTGCGCCGCTGCCCATCATGGCCCTGTGGCTCGATGGCGGCACGATCGACGGATTGCGCCGGCTTGGCGTGGATACGGTCGGAGAGCTTGCGGCCATGCCGCGCGCGCTGCTCACCACAATGCGTTCGGCACCTTTCCCAAGCACTGGCACAAGATCCCGGCGGGTGCTGAGTTGGAGGGTATCACTCCGCACATGCTGCGGCACACCTTCGCGAGCATCGGCAACGGCGGACCGCTTGCCCGGCGTCCCCTGGATGCCTTGGGGCTTTTGACCCCGCGCTTACCGTGCTTGGCAGTTTTCGCGTTTTGGTGCCAAACAACCGAACATTCAGGCTTAAGCTGGCCGTTGCTCGTCATCTCGAACTAAATGAACGGGCGCCCGCCGGTTACCGGCACAGTCGCGCCAGTAATATAGCTCGCTTCATCGGTTGCGAGCATCACATAGGGCGGCGCCAGTTCACGCGGCTGTGCGGCCCGGCCGATCGGCGTATTCTCGCCAAAGCTCTTCACGGCTTCCGGTGGCATGGTCGAAGGAATGAGCGGCGTCCATACCGGGCCGGGTGCGACACAGTTCACCCGGATGTTCTTGTCAGCCAGCATCTGCGCAAGGCCCATCGTGAAGTTCTGTATCGCGCCCTTGGTGGTTGCATAAGCAAGGAGATGGGCATTGGGTTGATCGGCATTGATGGACGTGGTGTTGATGATCACTCCGCCGCCTTCAAGATGCGCCGCCGCGGCCTTGGACAGATAGAACATCGCATGGATATTGACGTCGAAGGTCAGTTTCCATTCCTCGTCCGAGATGCTGCCGATGTCCTCGAAGCTGGCTTGATGGGCGGCATTGTTGATGAGAATGTCGAGGCCGCCAAATTCCTTGATCGCCCTGTCGATAATCGCCCGGCAATGCGCGGCGCTGCTGATGTCGCCGGGCATGAGCACCGCCTTGCGGCCCGCCTCTTCGACCCATTTCTGTGTCTCGCGAGCGTCCTCGTCCTCTTCGAGGTAGGAGATAAGGATATCCGCCCCCTCGCGGGCATAAGCGATCGCGATTGCCCGCCCGATGCCACTGTCGCCGCCGGTGATGATTGCGCGCTTGCCGGCGAGCCGGCCGGAGCCGACATAGCTCTTCTCACCATGATCGGGCCGGGGATTCATCGCCTCCGTCTTCCCGGGCATCGCTTGCTGCTGTTCGGGATAAGGCGGTCGCGGATCGTCCGTCATGTCTCGTCCTTCAAGCTGCGATGAGATGCACCGCGGCCGGCTTGGCCAGCGGTAGTCCGGCCGATTTCGCTTGTGCCATCAATTCCTTCTTGCGTGCCAGCATCTGGTCGCGCAGCGCGACGAGGTCGACATCGGTCTTGCGGCACTGGGCGAACATGCCTTCCGATGGCATCTCTTCCTCATGGACATGGTGTTTGATTTCTTCGGAAAGCACCTTGACCTTGGCGTCATAGAAATCATCGTCCGGGCTCCCGGCGTCTATGTCATTGACCAAGACCTTGGCGCCGTCATGTTCGACATAGGCTTCATCGAGCGTCTTGTCTTTGATCTTGCCCCGAAACGCCGGATAGAAAATCTCCTCCTCGATCAGGGTGTGGATTTTCAATTCCGTGCAGATCTCGTGCGCAAGCTTCTGCTTGCGGCTCGCCGATGTGGCTTTCTCGAACTGTTCGAACAGATTTTCAACCTTGCGGTGATCGGCTTTGAGCAGGGCGATGGCGTCGGTATAATTTTCGCTGGCCATGATTTTTCTCCGCGGAAGTCCCATCCCGGAAATCGGCGGAAGGCCCTGTCCGTTCCCTGCGAACGACTCGCAGTGCGGTGAAGCGCTTTCTGGCTTCCGATCAACGTCTACACCGTCTTGTCATCGTCTTCCTGCCTGGCAGGCCCGTCTTGTGTTCTGGCGATGAAACTGATCTTGCCATTGGGTTCCAGTATGGCCCAGGCGACCTCGGCGATCCGGGCGATCCCGGCCAGCCGCATTTCGATCTCAAGTTCGGCGCGGGTGATCCGGTCGCGGCGCATATTTGGTGCGATCAGCGCGCCATCCTTGACGAGCACGCGCGGCACGCCTTCCAGTATCCGTTCGGCGCGCGGCGAGAGATAGGTGATCCAGCTCAGGGTCAGCGCCCAGAAAGCGATGGTGGAAATGGCAAGCGCGGCGCCCGTCATGCTGAGGTCGTTATGGGTGATGCCCTGCTGCACGAGGTCGCCCATTACGATCAGCAGCACCAGTTCGAACGGCGTAACCTGACTGAGCTCACGCTTGCCCAGCAGCCGGAGCAGAAAATACATGATGAAGAACATCACGCTGGCGCGCAGGATGATATCCATCAGGGAAGCACCTTCACGTCGACGGAGACTCCAGTGAGCCTGCGCTCGCCGTCATAGGCGGCGATCTCGCCGCTGGTGCCGGCAAAGAGCGGAGGATTGATCTGGCCGTCGATCTTGAGACGGACGGTTTCGCCTGGCCGTGCTGGACCGAAAGAGAAGCGATGATAGCCTTGCCTGTGACTCTCCTCTCCAGCCGCCGGTATCATCGTGTTGATGGTCATCTCCCGCCACAGGCCGTCCGATATGGCGACGACAAGGTCGGTGACCGGCCGGACCGGCGTCACCTCGATAATGGTCTCGAAAACCATGCCGCTGCGCAGCCGCTCGGGGGTCTGTACGCGCAGATCGACAGCAGGGGTGCTGGCTTGCCGTATCGATGGCGCCTGGCCGCCCAAAAGGCCGGTCAGCCCCGCACCCAGCAGCGCCGCCAGCAGAACGAGCGGCCATGGGTTAGCGCGCCGGCTATTGCGTTCATGGTCCTCGGTGATGCCGTCGGGCGCCTGCATGGAGCGCGAGCCTTCAGGCCGTGCGTGGTGGAGAACCCACCACGGCCGGCAGCATCTTGGCGAGCATGTCAAGTGCCACGCGCAGACTCTCGATCCTCGTCGCGCCGCGTCCGATATCGCCGAAATGCCGGACGCAATGGCGTGTCTCTACCCCTTGGCCCGCACAGGCGAAATGAACCAGTCCGGGCTCGTCATCGGGTTCGCCGGGGCCAGCAAAGCCGGTGATCGCGATCGCCAGCCCCGCGTTCGACCGGCGCAACGCGCCTTCCGCCATGGCGCGCGCGACTGGCTCGCTGACCGCGCCGCAATCGTCGATCAGCTGATGACTGAGGCCCAGCAGATCGCATTTGGCTTCCTTGCTATAGACGACGAATCCGCGATCGAAGGCATTGCTGGCGCCCTCGATGTCGGTCAGCAGGGACGCGAGCAGTCCGCCGGTGCAACTTTCCGCTGTCGCCAGGCCGATTTCGGCGTCGCTTGCGGCTTCCAGCAATGCCATCGCCGCCTGGATGATCTCGTCTGGCAAGGCCGGCGACAGAGTGTCGGCATCCACTGCCTGTTTAGCGTTCCGCGGCGATGACATCGGCTTTTCCATCATCGGGCAAGGGTGTCGCGCGGCAGCCCGAGAACGATCTCGAAGGCGCCGTTGTGCCATTGTCTCTCGATCGTTCCTCGCAGGCCCTTGAGCGTCGCCTCCAACAGGCTGGTGCCAAAGCCGGCATGGGGGTGTTCCGGTTGCTGCCCGCCGGTTTCCCGCCAGTGGATGGACAGTTTTTCAGGATCGGCGGCAACTTCGACGCTGAGAGTTCCGTCAGGATTTGACAGTCCGCCATATTTGACCGCGTTGGTCGCCAGTTCGTGAAACAGCAGCGCCAGCGATGTCATGGCGTGTTGTCCGACCACGGCATCGCAGTCCGTCAGGACGATCCCGTCCTCACCATAAGGCGCGAGAACGGCGGCGAGTATCGCGCCCAATGTCGCGCAATCGCCTTCGGACTTTTCCTCGCTTTCAAGCACCAGCGTCTGGGCGGCGGCGAGCGACGTAATGCGCCCTGTCAGTTCCTTGATAAATAGCTCGAGATTATCGGCGCGGCGGCCGCCGACGCTGACCAGACCCTGGACGATCGTCAGGAGGTTTTTGATCCGATGCCGCATCTCGTTCAACAGCAGCGCCTGTTCACGCGCATGGCGTAACCGATCGCCGATATCCCGTGCGATGGTGGAGGCGCCGATGATCCTCCCGTCCGCGCTTCGCAGCGGGGATATCGTCACCTCGACATGAACCGGCGTCCCATCACGTGTCAGCCGGATCGTCTCAAGCCGGCCGATCCGTTCACCCCGGCGCAGTCGATCAAGGATGCCGGCTTCCTCGTGCAGGCGGTCTTCCGGGATGATCAGGCCGATCGGCTGGCCGATAGCCTCTTCTTCCCGGAATCCGAACAGGCGCTCGGCGCCCGCATTCCAGCTGGTGATCGTGCCATCGAGCGTCTTGCTCAGGATCGCGTCGGTGGAGTCATCGACAATCGCCGCCAGCCACGCCGCCGCATCGGCTGCCGAGTCTGGGCTTGTCTCGGAATATAGGCTCGCCAAAAGCACGTTCCCTCCTTCTTGCGGCGGCGCAGCGAGGGAAGGATGGGTTGCCCGCGCATGAACTTCGCGGCCGACTTTCTACCGTGCGTTGGCCGTCGGCCAGACGTGCTGAATAACAGACCATGATCCTGCCGACAAATCCGCGCAGATTTGTTTCGATATGATAATTGTCATTCGCGCCCGAGGTTTGATTATTCGCGTTCGGCAAGTTTGCGCGCCTGCTCTCCGGCCTCGATCAGGCTTTGGCCCGTGGCTATCGCGGCCTCTGCCGTCATGGTGACGGCAACGCCGCCCGGGCCTTCGAGAATGACATGGCCATCCTCGGCCGTGGCGATGCCGGGATCGGCAAGGGGCTCGGTCGGCGAATGGCCAGTCATGACGAAATTTCCTTGTTGAGCGCCTGCGGGAGAGGGGCGAGATAGAGATAATCGGGCGAGAAATTGCCGCGCCGCGCGAGAGCCTCGCAATCCTCGATTTCCACCAGCGACGCGCGCATCTGGCAAAGGCCGGCTTCCCTGAGCTGGCGCAGCACCCGGTTGATATGCACGGTGGTCAGCCCGCAGATCTCGGCGATGTCGGTCTGGGTGAGCGCCAGCACGAAGCGATGCCCATCCGACAGGCCCACCGCATGAAGCCGGGCATTCATCTCGCACAGGAAATGGGCGACCCGTCCGACCGCATCGAGCCGGCCGACCCGAAAGAGCCAGGCGCGGTGCATGGCCGCGTCGATCAATGTCGAGAACCAGAGCTTGCGGGTGAGATCGGGCCGGGGACCGAGGATGTCCTTGAGCGCCCGGTGAGGGACGAGCGCTACGGTGACGGCCGTGAGCGTGCCGATCGAATGATCGAGTTCGCGCATGGGATAGGCGTGCAGGTCAACGAACTCGCCGGGAACATGGATGGAAACCAGCTGTCGCAGGCCTTTTCTGTCTTCGATGAATCGGGACATGATCCCTTCGAGGAGGAAGGTGCTGACGTCGATGTGCTTGCCAGCCTCGATGATCGTCAGGCGGGGATCGAATGTCCGGACCTCGCTGATCGCGCCCTCCAGCCGTGCCCGCTCCTCCGGCGTCAGTGAAACGCCGCGACGGTTGGCGAGAAGGCGGTCCATGAACATCGATCGGTTTACCTGGTTTGGGCTGCTGTGTCCTGAACGGGCGATCCACCTCCTGCGATCCAGCTTCCGCGAAGTTTCGCTATGATCGTTGTTAATCGCCGCGTCTGACAGGAACTCATGTGGCCGGGACGGGTTCGGTGCACATGGGCCTGATGCCCGCTCGAAAATCAGCAGAAAGCGAAGAAAGCACGATGGCGAAGAAACCGACGCGTGCCGCGGCGACCCGCGCGCCTTCCAATTCCAGTCAGGCAGGGGCGGCCGCCGCCTCATCGGTTACGGAGATGCCGGTGTTTGACGCCCCGCAGGGTCAAGGCGGCGAAACACGCCAGGTCGCGGGAAACGGGGTTGAAGCGCTGACCACCGCGCAGGGCGTTCCCGTCGCCGACGATCAGAACAGCCTCAAGCAGGGCGCGCGCGGCCCGACGCTGATGGAAGACTTCCACTTCCGCGAGAAGATTTTCCATTTCGACCATGAGCGCATTCCCGAGCGTGTCGTGCATGCCCGCGGCTTTGGCGCCCACGGCTTTTTCGAACTGACCGAAAGTCTCGCCGACATCACCCGCGCGGATATCTTCCAGCGCGTGGGCGAGCGAACCGAGGCGTTTGTACGCTTCTCGACCGTCGCGGGATCGAAGGGATCGTTCGATCTTGCCCGGGATGTGCGCGGTTTTGCGGTCAAGCTCTACACCAAAGAAGGCAATTGGGACATTGTCGGCAACAATATTCCGGTGTTCTTCATCCAGGATGCCATGAAGTTCCCCGATCTCATCCATGCCGCCAAGCCCGAACCCGATCGCGGTTTCCCGCAGGCCCAGACCGCGCACGACAATTTCTGGGATTTCATCAGCCTGACGCCCGAATCAATGCACATGGTCATGTGGATCATGTCCGACCGGGCGATCCCGCGATCCTTCCGTTTCATGGACGGCTTTGGCGTCCACACTTTTCGTCTTGTCGATGCGGATGGCCGGTCGACCTTCGTCAAGTTCCACTGGAAGCCGAAGCGCGGGCTGCAATCGGTGGCGTGGAACGAAGCGGTCAAGATCAACGGCGCCGATCCCGATTTCCACCGCCGCGACCTCTGGGCCGCGATCAAGGCTGGCGACTTCCCGGAATGGGAACTGGGCCTTCAACTCTTCGATCAGGATTTCGCGGACAGTTTCGATTTCGATGTGCTCGACGCAACCAAGATCATCCCCGAGGAACTCGTGCCGGTTCGTATCGTGGGAAGGCTGGTGCTCGATCGACGGGTCGACAATTTCTTCGCCGAGACCGAGCAGGTCGCCTTCTGCACCCAGAATATCGTGCCTGGAATCGACTTCACCAACGATCCATTGCTCCAGGGCCGCAACTTCTCCTATCTCGACACGCAGCTCAAGCGCCTCGGCTCACCCAATTTCACGCATCTGCCGGTGAATGCGCCGCGCTGCCCCTTCGCGCATTTTCAGCAGGACGGGCACATGGCGATGCGTAATCCGGCGGGGCGCGCCAATTATGAACCCAATAGCTGGGGCGCGGCGATCGGCGGCCCGCGCGAAGATCCCGAGCGTGGTTTCAAAAGCGTCGCCGCGTCGCCCGAAGGCGACAAGCTGCGCATCCGCCCCGAAAGCTTTGCCGATCATTATAGCCAGGCAGTGCAATTCTATGTGAGCCAGACGCCGATCGAGCAGAAGCATATCGGCGACGCACTGGTCTTCGAGCTGTCCAAGGTCGAGAGGCCGGACATCCGTTCGCGCATGGTCTCGCATCTGCTCAACATCGATGGGGATCTTGCCGGGACCGTCGCAAGGGGTCTGGGGCTGGCCGTGCCGAAGCCAGCACAGGCCGCCGTGCAGCCGCGAACCGACCTGCCGCCCTCCGATGCGCTCAGCATCGTCAAGCGCGGCCCGCAAAGCTTCGCTGGCCGAAAACTGGGGTTGCTGGTGACCGACGGGGCCGATGCAGCTCTGATCCAGGCGGTCCTGGCAGCGGTCGACAAGGCGGACGCCATGGTCGAGATCATCGCGCCCCGGATCGGGGGCGCGACGTTGTTCGATGGCAATATCCTCGGCGCGCATCAGAAGATCGATGGCGGACCTTCGGTGCTTTACGACGCGGTCGCGATCGTCGCATCGGACGAGGGCGGAAAGATGCTGGGCCGCGACGCTGCCGCCAAGGATTTTCTGACCGACGCCTTTGCGCACTGCAAGTTCATCGGTCTTGGACCTGGCACCGAAGCTCTGGTCAGCGGGACGGGCCTCGCCGGGGACCTCGACGATGGCTGCTTCGCGCTCAAGGAGGCGGCCGACGCGACGGCATTCGTCGCGGCGCTCGCGCCTCTTCGCTTCTGGGAACGCGAACCGCTCGTCGACCTCGACGCCTGAGGTTCATGAATGCTCATCTGACCCGATCTGCCCAAGACGCCGATGGCCCGCAGCCAGAATGCAAAGAGGCATGAGCCGGGGTCAGGCCGTGATGGACCGTGCTCGCCGCCGGAACGGCATTGGCGACAACACCGTTTTTCAGTTGCGCTCCGAGCTTGAGAATTCGGGCTGGAAGAACAAGCGGCAGGTGGCGGCGGCCGATGTTGCATCGCGGCATGGCCGAACCGGGCATTGGAAAGGATTAAGCGATGACGAAGAAATGGTCGCAGGACGTCACCGAGCATTCGGACGCGCTCGACCTCGAGGAGGGCGTGTTCAAGCAGGACGATCCCGCCAGGATCGCCGCCTCGCTCAAGCGCTCGGCCGAACAGAGCAAACGCCGCAAGGGCACGCCGCTGCAATCGGCCATGGGCATGCTCAACTTCTACATCAACCGCGCCGGTGACAATCTAGGCAAAGGACAGCGGCAGGTGCTGGAAGCGGCCAAGGACGAGTTGCGCAAGGCGTTCGGCAAGGAGCCGCATTCCTCTCACAAGGAGAAAGTTCATGGCTAACCGCAGCAAGACGCGGGACGTGCCGGCCGACATCACCCGCAACGTCAATATCTCCACTGAAAATCAGCCCAAGGGTGCCGCACGGAATCCGAGCGATACGCTGGATCGGGACGAGATGCCGCGCGGCCCGCTCGGCGACGCGCGGCCGGATTCCGCGAAAGGCAAGGGCACGACCAAAGGTGGACAGCCGCCGGAGGATGTGGAGAACCGGCCGGGCGTGAGCACGGTCAAGCCCGAGGACTACCCGTCCCAGCAGTAATGCAACGCAGGAAGGAGCATTTCACATGGCCGATCTTAGCCAGGTCAGGCAGCATATGGAAATCGTCGGCGCCGATGGCGTCCATATCGGCACGGTCGACAAGGTCGAGGGTGATCGGATCAAGATGACCAAAGCCGACAACGGGTCGCATGGCGACCACCATCACTATCTCTCGGGCGGCCTCGTCGCTGCCGTCGAGGGCGATCGGGTGCGCCTTTCGGCCGCGGGATCGGCCGCCGTTCTCCTGGAAGAGGAAGACGGCGGCGAACCCCTGACCGACAGGACGCCGTGACGGGGCCGGCGCAAGGCCCGGTCACGCAAAGCGATACGGACTGAAGCAGTCACGATCCGGGTCGTGCACCCCGTTCAGTTCCCGCTCGAATATTTGCGCGGCGAGATTGGCGAAGGCGATGCCGTTTCCCCCGAATCCCGCCGCGAGCCAGACATGCGGCATCGCCGCCGCCGGACCGATTGCGGGAAGGCCATCCGGCGAAGAGCCAAAGAGCGCCGCCCATGCGCGATCGATCGGAATCGGCCCCGCGCCCAGCATGGCTTCGAGCTTTGCTGCGATCGTGCCCGCCTTCACGGCGATCCGGGCGTCCCGCGTCTCTTCGTCGGAAGAATCCTGGTCTTCACCGCCCGCGATGATCCGGCCCAGACGATCGGCGCGCACATAAAGATAGGGATCGGATGCCTCCCAGATCATCGCCTGCTCGCGCCATGGCGGCGCATAGCCGGGCGGCGTGGCGATCGCGAAAGTCGAATGCAAAGCGAACGCAGGCGGCAGGAAAAGCGACGCCCGCTCGTAGCCCGTGGCGAGAATGACGTTCCTTGCCCGGCACTTGCGTTCATCTGCCGTTTCGAGAAGGACGCCGCCGTCAATGGGATGGAGCGCCGTGATATCGACCGGCCAGGTCACGCTCGCGCCGTTTCGACATGCGCGCTCGAGCAAGGCATGGCAGAGGCGCACCGGCTTGATTTCAAAGCCGTCCGCCGAGACGATTGCCGCGCGCGGGGCGATGCCGAAGCGCTGCGCCATTTCGTCCGCCTCCAGGAAGGTCGATGGCAGCCCATGGCGGCGATGCATCTCCGTTTCCGCTGCAAGTCCCGCCTCATCGAGGATGGTGCCGGCGAGATAGAGCGTCGGGCGGTCAACCCTTCCGCAATCGATGCCAAGTCCATCGATCCGCTTTCCCAGGTCCAGGACGGCATCATGTACGCGTCGCCATCGCCGTGCGGCCTCCGCTTCGCCCAGTGTTCGGGCAAGATCGCTCATCGGCACGTCCATTGCCCACATGATCTGGGCGGTCGACGCCGCTGTGCTGCCACAGCCCGGCGGACGACGATCGAACAGTGCGATGCGCTGTCCTTTGCCGCTCAACCGCTCCGCGATCAGCGCGCCGACGATGCCCGATCCAAGGATGGCAATGTCGACAGGCTCGTCTGGAAAGGGGTTCGACGGCGGCGCCGGCCATCCGGACTCGCGCCACGGCACGGCACCGCTGCGCAGATCATGCGACTCCGTAAGCGTCACGGGAAACGCGCAGGGCTGGGCGACGGGTCGGTCATCCAGGATAGTTGTGTTTGCCGAGCAGCCCGGCAAGATGCGCGGCATTGCTCGCAAGCATCTTCGCCGTCTTGCTCACCATCTTGGGCGTTGCGTCCAGATCCTTGAAATCAGTCGACCCCATCGCCTCGCCGACCCAA
Organism: Sphingobium baderi; assembly: GCF_001456115.1. Classification (NCBI taxonomy): domain Bacteria; kingdom Pseudomonadati; phylum Pseudomonadota; class Alphaproteobacteria; order Sphingomonadales; family Sphingobiaceae; genus Sphingobium; species Sphingobium wenxiniae. Next base: position 2,516,008 of record NZ_CP013264.1, read on the forward strand.
TAGCATGCGGCGACGGCGGGTATGGTCCAGCCCACATCGTTGAGCGCCTGGAAGATTTGTGCCGAGCAGAAATGCGCGCCGTCTTCATTCCCCACGATCGCGGCAACCGCCACCTTGCCGTAGCTCGGCATCCTGCCCTGTTCGTCGGTCTCCGAGAGGAAAGCGTCCATACGCTCCAGCACGCGCTTGGCGACGCTGCTGATCTGACCCATCCACACCGGCCCACCAAGTATCAGTATATCATGGTCGAGGATTTTCTCGCGCAAGGCGGGCCAGTCGTCGCCCTCTCCCTCGTCCGACGTTACGCCGGGCTTGATATTCAACCCGGCCACGCGAACCTCGTCGCTGACAGTGACGCCCTGCTTATCAAATGCCTGTGCCAGGACAGCGATCATCGCACTGGTCGACGAAGGTTTGTTCCGCTCAGCCTTCAATGTGCAGTTGAGCGGCAATGCCCTGATTGCCATCGTCCAATCTCCTGTAGGGCGCGCAACGGACGCCGCGCCTGGCTTCCACGAAACCAGTTGCTCCGGCCATCGTTCCTTGAGGGCGAGGACATTCGCGCGAGCGAGGCCGGACGATCGAATAGCTGAGAGCCCCCCGCCGCGATCTTCAGCCGCAGCGCCGGCGTCCGGCATCGCAGGTCCCAAAGCCCAACCTGGATTCGAGCTGATTGAGCCCGGAACGCGGTGGCCGCATTTCGCCATCAAGTGTGGAGCAATTGAAAATCGCCGTCGGCGACCTATTTTGCTTTGGCGGGCCGGGCCCCTCTGACGATCCTCATCGATCGTGATGTCGGACCGCATCGAGAATTCTCGATGCTGGCTCGACCTGACCCCCGGTTTGGGCAGCATCGGTTTCTCGGTTGGACAAACCGGGATTTGTCGAATGGCAGGCTGGGCCCCGCATGGGTGCGCCGGCGCCGCCCTTTGTCGGATCCCCAGGTGACAAGGGAATTATCAGCTATGACAGGACCGGCGGTGGGAATGCCCTGCCCAGTATGCAAGGTGCCGCTCACAATGAGCGACCGGCAGGGTGTGGAGATCGACTATTGCCCGCAATGCCGTGGCGTTTGGCTGGATCGCGGCGAACTCGACAAGATCATCGAACGAAGCGCCGGGGAAGCGCAACCCCGAACCGCGCCAGCCCCTCAGCAACCTTCTCGCGATTCCGGCTGGACCGGACACCAGGGCTCACATTACGATCAGGGCTCGCATTACAAGGGCTATCCGAAGAAACGGCGGAAATCCTTCCTGGAGGAACTTTTCGATTAGCGTCGATGGCGCGCTCGGCGGTGCTCCTGCCGGGGAGCAATGCCTGCGGGCGGTCGCTGATCGATCGCCCCGGCCGCAAAATCCGACATGATGGACGATATTCAATGATGGCGGATGCGGCTCTGATCGATCTCTTCGATATGCCCTTGCTTGCCGGTTTCGCTTATCGCGATGGTGACGTCACAGCCGAGGAGGAACGCGGCCTCATCGCGCATATCGACGAGAGCGCGCTCAGCCTATTTCGCTTTCAGCAGTGGACTGGCAAGCGGCTGACCCACAGCTATGGCTGGAGCTACGATTTCGCGAATGGCCGGTTTGCGCCGACCGAACCCATGCCCGGCTGGTTGGAGCCGTTCAGAAGCCGCGCCGCGCACTTTGCCGGACTCGATCCCGCCGACCTCGTGCAGGCGCTGCTCATTCGCTACGATCCGGGCGCCGGTATTGGCTGGCATCGTGATCGACCCGTCTTCGAGCATGTCATCGGCATCTCGCTGGGCGAGCCAGCCAAAATGCGCTTCCGACGCCGAATGGGCGGGAAATTCGAGCGAACCTCCGCGCTGCTCGCGCCGCGTTCGATCTATCATCTGAGCGGCGAAGCCCGGCACGGTTGGGAGCATAGCATCTTGCCGCTGACCCGCCCCCGCTGGTCGATCACCTTCCGCAGCCTGTCGAGCGCCATGTCCAGCGCTCGTTGAGCGGATTTATCCTTCTGCCCGCCACGCCCGCATGGCCCGCTCATATCTGCCGCGGGCGCTTTCCAGTCGACGTCCGAGCGCCCGCAACGCGCGCGCCTGTTCGGCCTCCAGCTTTCGCCGTTCGCGGTCCAGTTCGGCCTGGCGCCGCGCAAGGTCCGCCTTCGCTGCATCATGTCGTCCTTCGGCTTCGCTCAGTTCCGCTTCGGCGCGATCCAGCGCGGATCGGTCAGGACGCGGCTTTGGCGGCGGCACGCGCTTTGGCTTTGGAGATGGCCTGGACGCGGCTTTGGGTGGCGGGGATGTTTTGGCGTCAGACTTACGCATCCGGCGCGGCCTGTCTTTGGGCAAGGCGGCCATATGTTCGGCCGGCGTGCCGCGCGTCCGGGGTATGACCTTGCCGGGGTTGGCGAGGGGTTCGCGCATCAACTCGGGATCATCCACCTGTTCGGCCGCGCCCGAGGCGAAGAGATTGGTGTCGCTGCCCCAGGCGTCGAGCGCCGCCTTCTGGCTCGGTGCGGCGACATAGGCATCGTGAAATCCGATCGGGGTGCGGAAAACCTTGAGCTTCTGCTTGCGCGTCACGCGGCGATGCCCCGGCGCTTCTTATAGTCGCGTGGCGGCATGCCGAGCAGTTCGGTCGCGGCGCGGTCGAAATCGGCGAGGACGCCGTCGCAGTCGAGATAGAGCTGCATCTCAGGGCGACCAGCGTGTGGGTTCGAGTCGGATCGCGAGCGGTGGATTGATCGCGCGCCAGCCATGATCCCGAATGACGTCGTTGCTTTCCCGGGCCTGCCGCCCATCAGCCAGGGACCAAGTGATGTGAAAATGGCTGCCGTCACCGCGCTCGGTGGTACCGCCGATCCGTACGACCAGCGCCTGCACACCGGCGCCGTCATCCGCCTCGCCAATGACCTCGCCACGATCGGCCGTGGGCAGTGGCGTATCGGCATCGGTGCCAAAGCGCAACGTGACGTGATCGGCGACGGTGCGGCGGTAACGGGCCGGAAAGCGGGCAAGCAGCACAGCTCGATCTTCGCGCTGGAGTTTCCAGCCTGCGATAGAGCGCGCCATCGTCACGCCTTCCTTTCCGCTTTGATTGCGTGTCTGGCTCTGCGCTTGCCGTTTTCGGTCAGTTCGATCCAGACCGGCGCATGGTCGCTGGTCTTCTCCCAGCCCCGCACGCGCGTATCGACTTCGGCAGCGGCAAGCTGCGCGACGGCAGGCGGATTGAGCAGGAAATGATCGATCCGCAGGCCGGCATTGCGCTCGAAGGCGCCGCGCCAATATTTCCAGAAAGTATAGAGGGTGTCGCGAGGGTGGAGATGCCGGATGGCATCGACCCAGCCCTGGTCGAGCAAACGCTGCCAGGCGGCGCGGACTTCGGGGGCGAACAGCGCATCGTCGCGCCAGCGCTCCGGCGCATAGACGTCCTGATCGGTCGGCATGACATTATAATCGCCGGCAATGATCACCGGCACGTCGAGGTCGATCAGCGTCGCCAGATGCGCGTGTAGCCGATCGAACCAGCGCAGCTTGAAATCATATTTCGGGCCGGGCCGTGGATTGCCGTTGGGAAGATAGAGCCCGGCGATCAGCACGCCGTTGACGGCGGCCTCGATATAGCGGCTCTGTATATCCTCCGGATCGCCCGGCAGACCGCGCCGCGTCTCGTGGATCTCGCCGATGCGGCTGAGCAGCGCGATGCCGTTCCAGCGGCTCTGGCCGTGCCAGATTGCCCGGTAGCCCGCGTCCCGGATAGCGATTTCGGGGAAACGCTCCTGCGGCGCCTTCAATTCCTGAAGACAGACGATGTCGGGCTCGGCCAGCTCCAGCCAGCGCAGCAGCACGGCCAGACGTCCATTGATGCCGTTCACATTATAGGTCGCAATCTTCATGGCCGCGCACCGCAGGTCAGGCAGCGCTTTGTTGGCGCGACCTTGTTTGCCTGCCATGATGCCGGTTGCGCCATTTGTTGAATACTCGCGATCGGAACAAACTGTTCCGGTTACGATTGCTTCTTCAGTCGGCGCCGTACGGAATGGCGATGCTGGCACGGGCTGAACAACGCGATTCGCCAACCGGAGGAGTGGTGGCCGTGATCGAATTTATCAGTAGCGCCGATGATGTGATCGCCATCAAGGTGACGGACAAGGTCATGGGGCCTGACCTCGACGCGGTGATGGACCGTCTGGATAACGTTATGGCGCGGCACGACAAGATCCATGTCTTCGTCGAGGCTTACGGCATCGACGGAATCGAACTCGCCGGCCTGCCTTCCTATATCGCCCGCGCGATGCCGCTGTTCGGCAAGCTGACCCGGTTCGGCCGTGTCGCCGTGGTCGCCGATCAGGCCTGGCTCCGGATCGGAACGCGCATCGAAAGCGCTGTGCTGCCATTCATCAGCTACAAGGTCTTCGAGCCGCATCAGCGCGACGAGGCGCTCGCCTGGGTGGAGGGCAAGCCCGCGCTCTGAGGGCAGCGACCCAGCGCGTCGAACGGCGCAACTCTGTCCTCGGCTGGGCTCTAACTTCGCCGGGAATTTCGGCCCGGCTGGCCAACGACTCGAAGCCTTCTCTGCCCAACGTCGGCGTCCTCCGGGAACCGGCCCGCGCATGGCAACATTTACTGTCGAGGCTCGGCGACGGTTCCGGGCCAACTGAAGATCGGACATCGATGATGCCGGCTCGACCTGCATAGGAAGAAAGGAGGGCCGCGAAATGAGCAAGAGGTGGGATCGGGGAAAACGCCGTTCGGGCGCGGAAGAGCTTCGCACCGGCCTTCCTGTCCCCACCCAGATTGTTGCGAGCGACGAATTCGTGCCCACGCCGCAGACCGAGCGGCAGCGGATGGTCGAACGCAGGCTGCTCGATATCGCCGACAGCTTCGCGCCGCGCCATGGGCTGGACCGGCGTGGCTTTCTCCGAACATCGGGGGGCATGGCCGCTGCCTTTGCCGCCATCAACGGCGTGTTCGGTCCACTTTTTGCGGTGGACCCCGCCGAAGCGGCCGAACCGGGCGCGGCGGCCGCGCGAAGCTCGGCGCTTCGCGACCAGCACATCGTTGACGTGCACACCCATTTCCTGCGCGATGACACCCGGCTGCTGCGCTTTGTCGACATGCGCAAGGATGCCGCCGCCAAGGGCTGGAATCCGGCGCTCAAGGGCAAGCCGCAGAGCATCGAGCAGCTCAAGTTCGGTAACTGGTTCAAGGAGATGTTTCTCGACAGCGACACCAAGGTGGCGCTGATCTCCGGCGCGCCGTCGGAGATCGAGCGCGACTGGTTCCTGACCAATCCCATGGCGATGGAAGCGCGCGATCGCGTCAACCGCGAGGCGGGATCGCGCCGTGCCATGGCTCATGCGATTATCCAGCCCGGTGCGCCGGGCTGGCTCGATGCCATCGATCGGGACATCGCGCTCAAGCCCGATGCCTTCAAGGGCTATACGATCGGCGACAACACCCACAAGGATCTGGCGAAGCCCTGGCGGCTGGATGACGAGGCCTTGGTCTATCCCTTCTATGAAAAGGCGGTGAAAGCCGGGCTCACCAATATCTGCATCCACAAGGGCCTGTTCTCGACGGCGCTGGAAAAGCGCTATCCGCATCTTCGCCGCTTCGCCGACGTAAGCGATGTCGCCAGGGCAGCCAGCGATTGGCCGCAACTCAATTTCCTGATCTACCATGCCGGCTATCGTCATGTCGGCGGCGAGCCCGGCGAGGCATGGGCGGAATTCTCCCGGACCGGCCGGCTGTCCTGGGTCAGCGACCTTGCCGACATTCCGCAGGCGCATGGCCTGACCAACATCTATGCCGATATCGGGCAGAGCTTCGCGAATACGATCGTCGACGATCCGCGCGTCGCCGCCGTGATGCTGGGCATTCTCGTCAAGGGGCTCGGACCCGAACGGATCGTCTGGGGCACCGACGCGGTCTGGACCGGATCGCCGCAATGGCAGATCGAAGGACTGCGGCGGCTCGAAATTCCCGAGGAGATGCAGCGCGTGCATGGCTTTGCACCGCTTGGCGCGGCAGAGGGGCCGATCAAGACGGCGATCTTCAGCGGCAATGCGTCGCGCCTGTTCAGCCTCCTGTCTGGACGAACCGCCGACCGCTTCGACGCTCACAAGGCGCGTTATCTCGCCAGGGGCGCGGCGCCAAGCAACCGGCGCTATGGTTACGTCGCGTGAGGTGAGGGGGGTGTTCACCCCAGGCGCCCGGCTCTAGCGCCGCCTGCCGAAGCTGGTGCATTCGTTTGGGCCGATCCGCTCGGCCGATATCCTGCGTCGCCGTGGCACGCGGCAATATCTGGAACGCCGTCCCCTTTGCGCAGTTTGCTTCCAATGCCCCTCGCAAATGCCGCCAGTTACCCGCTATGGGTCAATCTCCTTATCTTCGTGGTTGCGGCCGCGGTGATCTGGCGGGCGGGCGGGCGTCTGACACGCGCGCTCGACGCCATCGCCACCCGGACGCGGCTCGAGCATGTGTTCGTCGGGATGCTCCTGCTGGGCGGGATCACGTCGCTGCCCGAACTGGCCAATGTGGTCACCGCATCGGCGCTCGATCATCCCAGGCTCGCGATCAACAATCTGCTCGGCTCCGCCGCGATCAATATCCTGCTGCTCGCGGTCGCCGATGCGTTCGTGGGCCGGAAGGCCGTGACGTCCATCGTGGCGCAGCCATCGACGATGATGATGGCCGCGCTGTGCATGATCATCCTGATGATGATCGCGGCGCTGGTCGTGCTGGGCGACATATCGATCGGCCCGCTGGGTCTGGGGAGCCTGTTCATCGGCGCTTGCTGCCTTGGCTTTTTCTGGTTGGCGGCGAGCCATGACAGGCGTTCGCGCTGGAAGGTCGAGGATGAGGAACCCCGGCGGGGAGAACCGGATGACGGTGGCATTTCGCAGGCGCCGCTCGCTGCGCTGTGGACGCGCGTCACGCTCTATGGAGCCTGCCTTTTCGCGGCCGGTTACAGCCTTTCGCAAACCGGCAGCGCGATCGCCGAGCAGACGGGGATGACCAGCGCGATCGTCGGCTTTGCGCTGATCGGGACCGCGACATCGCTGCCCGAACTGGTCACGGTGGTCACCGCCCTCAAGCTTCGGCGGCCCGAAATGGCGTTCGGCCAGGTGCTGGGCACCAACTTCGTCAACCTCTCGCTTCTGCCTGTGGGGGACTTGATTTATCAGGGCGAGCCGGTGGTGCGCACATTAGGGGCGTTCGAGACGGTTTCCGCGTTGCTGGGCGCCGTACTGATCGGCGTCTTCATGGTCGGCCTGCTCGAACATCGCAATCGCACGATCCTCAAGATGGGCGTGGACTCCGCGGTCGTCATCGTCGCTTTCGCGCTTGGCGCCGCACTGCTCGCAGGACTTCCTGCCAGGGAATAGGCACGTGTCCAAGGGGACGATCGGGGGCCAAATAGCTTAAGCGATTTTCGTGGCTCATGGTTTCTCATCGCCTCCTGATCGTCGCGGCACTTTGGGACATGCTGAACGGATGGCGTCGGGAAGGCGCATGCGGCGCCTTATGACGCAATTCCACGGTCCGCGCCCGGCTGAAGGATCAGGCGAGAATCTTCCCGCCTTTGCCGACAGCGCTCGACAAATGGCAAGTCATCGAGCGGGTTCGCGGCGAAGCGGTCGAACATGGCATCGTCTATCCGGTAATATTTCTCATAATCGACGCGCTGGTTGGTCACGGGGATCGAGAGATATTTTTCACGCGTTGCGCCGATGACGCCGATCGAAAACCGATGTTCGCGCGACACCAGATGATCGATGAAGGTGAGCTTTTCTGTCATCCTCAGTCGCACTTTCGCCCGTTGCTGGCAGTCATGGAACCATCCAGACTTGTGACCGGGCCATATCCTCAACCGCGATCAGCTGGGCATGGGATAGGCGACTTTCCCCTCGGCGGTCAGCTTCGCGCCTGGCGTCGGTGCCGCCTTTTCGAGCCGTCCCGGCGTCATCGCATGGTCGACCGCATGCCCATTCAGGAGAAGATAGTCGGCGATGATGCGGCGGTGGCATCGCCACCAGACCGCTTCCGAACACATCAGCACGAGGCGCTGGTCGTGGCCAAGCGCCACCAGTTCCTCGAAAGCGGCGGCAAATTCGCGGCCCAGCGCGTAATCCGCATAGTTGTGAAAGCTCTGCACGCGCCACAGCGCGTTGACGCTTTCGTCGACGCCGGGCTGCCGCGGGCGCCGTCCGCCAAAGGCAGGCCAGTGGCGATAGCCGATCTGCAGGCGGGCCAAGTCTTCGGGCAGCGTGTCGATATTATAAATCGGGTTGGTTCGCGATCGCGGAAATGTCCGGACGTCGATCAGCAGGCCAATGCGCGCGGCGCGCAGCATGTCGAGGAATTCGTCGAGAGGCCGGCTGGAATGACCGATGGTGACGAATTGCGCGGTCATCACTTGATTCTGGTCAATGCCGCTTCCTTGTGGGCCGCTATGTGATCAGTCTTGTCGCTCTCGATCTCATATTGCGGATCATCCCGCGACGCGCGATGCCGATGGCCCTTATAGTCGAAGTCGGCGCGGTGAACCCGAATGATCCGGCCGGCCACGCGGCCAGCCTCGGAATTCCAGCTCACATGATCGCCAACGGCAAATTTCGCCAAACCATCCTCCTCTCGGCACCCTTCGGTCAATCGTCAGGACAAGCCATTGGTTCCTGACCATCTTGCCATTCCCGCCATCCGGCCACATGCTCAATAATGGGTGCGCGCGATGGCCCAGGGGGAGGGCAAGTCAATGACAATATCGCTTTATGACCTGAGCGTGCCGACCTTCCTTCAGACCGTAAGGGCTGTCCGCGGCTTTCTTGATCGCGCGGTCGCGCACTGCATGAATAGGGGCACCGACCCGGACGATTTCGTAACCGCCCGCCTCTTCGACGACATGGCCCCCTTTCATTTTCAGATCGAAGCGGCCTGGCACCATGCAGTGTGGGGGCTTGAAGCTGCGAAAACCGGTATGTTCGCCCCGCCCGCTCTGGTTGGCCCGGTCCCCTTTGCTGATCTTCAGGCCATGATGGGCAAGGCAGAAAAGGCGCTGGAGGCTTTCACCCCTGATGAAGTCAACGCTTGGGCGGGCAAGAAGTTGGATCTTCAGATCGGCTCGCGAATGCTCGCTTTCACGTCCGAGACCCTCATTCTCTCGTTCTCGCTACCGAACTTCCACTTTCACGCCGTTACCGCCTACGACATCCTGCGTTCGAGGGGCGTGCCGATAGGCAAACGCGACTATGAAGGTCGGCTGCGTACCAGATCGGCCAAATAATGGACGGCTCTCGCCGGCATTTTGGCTATTCCAGCACCAATAGATAATCGCGGAAGCTGCTCTTCCCTCAGTCTGACCGCGGCGCCTTTATGACGACTGGTAGGCTCGACCGCACGCCATTTTGCGCGAACTTGCTCGTCGCAACCCTGGAAAAGCTAGTCGATCCAAAGACCGTGCGCTCGGTGCCAATCCTCTAACGCGTTGTCTGGATACTCCTCGAAACACTGGTCGTGTGGGCCGATCTCAGGCTCGACCCAACTGGCTTTTGACGAGAGCATCATGTGAACGAGCGATGGAGGCTTCGGCAATTCGCTGTCGATCGCCGATGCGAAGGGGTGGCAGAGATCGGGATATTCCGCGTCGAACACCCACAGCGCACTGGCGCATGTAGGGCAGAAATGCCGCTCGCCCGAGCTGACGCGACATCCGCCCCGGCCATCGTCCAACTCGGCGTGATACACGGCGGTTCTACCTTCTACTTCCAGCGTCCGCTTGTCGGCGTGAAGATTGATCGCGTATCCGCCGCCGCCTGCAGTTTTCCGGCATATTGAACAATAGCATCGCATGAACGGCACGGGTGCGTGGCTGTCGGCGGAGAAGCGAATCTTGCCGCAGCGGCACGACCCGAGGAGCTTCAAGGGCATGGCCAGATCCTTTCGCACGACGAACCGCTAAGTGATGGGCAAGTTCCGCCAACAGAGCCGCCGTTCGCAGCCCCGAAATCGTCCGTCGGTAGCTGCCGTTCATTCAACCGCCAGAAATTGCGGCAACTGGGTCGGTAGCTGCAAGGCAGCTTTCAGCTCGAGAAACAAGGAAGCAGACATCTGAGACACTGACCCTCTCGTGTAAACGAGATGCTCGGCATACGGCTCAGAAAGGACCGAAAGCGGGTGAACAAGTTCCGGGTGGCAATTATCGACTAGGGGCACACAACGGAGGGAGCTAATTAAAGAAGCCATCTTGCTCCATAGTCTCTGTCAATCGCGCAGCCTTCTCTGGGGTATCAACATAGGGCGACAGAATGGGCCGTTTCCCAAATAGATGCCGCCAAATCATTCGCAGATGGCCAGGCTCGAACTCTACATCGACGTGCACCGTGGGCACGGTCGCGGCGTAATGCCGCACCAGGTCGTCGCAAGATCGGTCCCGAGCAATATAGAGCCGATAGCCGAACTGGGCGACCGTCCTGTTGATCTTGCGAACCTTCGCCTTGTCGCTCAGCACACGGTGCCGCATAACGCTGTTTACCGGACGAAGGCGCGTCGATCCGCGTAGCACCATACCTGCATCGATTGGGAAAATGAGCTCGATCTCTCCATCCTCGGGGTAAGGTATGCGAGCATGAACTGGTTGGTCGGGATCGTAGAAGCAAACTGGATTGTCGGTAGTCAGGAACGGCAAGTCGGTCTTGTTGTGGAGGACCTCAAAGCCCATTCGGAAGGCCAAATCGCCACTACCCATAATGTCCTGGGGCATATTGGCTAGGCTCTGCTCGGGATTGATGCCAACGGGGACGTGGTCGAGCTTCCCAGCATATTCCGCCAGATCCGCAGGCAGCGCCCCGACCGCTTCTAAAGTCTGGATCTCCGCGCGCATCTTTTGTGCCAGCAGATATTCACGTCGTTCACGCGCCGCCGGCACACGCGCCATTAGGATCGCAACCATCCCAAGTAGATTGAAGGAAATAGCCGGCGACAGGCGCTTCGCACGCGCGGCGGCGACAGTGATAGGCCACACAGTCTCCACACGATTCCAATGATCTTCCCACGACGTGTCATCACGTCCGCCATCTTTGGATGGGAGCGAATAATATAGTTTGCGATACGCGATCGAGCCAGGCTGTGATGGCTGCGGATCATCAGGTTTGTCGTCAAAGTAAGCCCAGACTCGGCCGTCCGGGCCTGTGAAACCAGCCATATAGGTGATCGACAGATAGTGATGTTTGCGAAGCTTTCTCCCCGCCCCACCGCTACCGGCCTTGAGTCGGCTGAATGGAACAACGTCGCCATCGGTAGGGACTAGCCCCCAATTCCAACGAAACATCGATCCTCGAGGAAAATGCATTTAGTTATCGACGTCCTTCAAATGGTAACAGGGCTGGCGCAGCCCAGTGATCGGCGATTGACCTCGCTGTTCTAATTTTTCTCGATTAGCGAAGCGCGAACACCCATTTCCTCGATGATGGCACTGATCCGATCGATCACAGGGCCGAGCGCCACAGCCCGAGCACTGGCTTTGTCAGCAGTTGCATAGGGAAGCGGCGTCAGACCCTTGAAGTCGGACGGCAGTGTCACATCGGTGCGTTGCGGCACCAGCAACAGAGTCCGATGGCGGCCAAGGCGGGACATGAAAAAGCCGAGCTCGAAGATGACGTTGTCGCGCGGGACCGCCGATGTCTTGCCGCGAGCTGTGACGAGATCATCGGGCTCGCAGAGCGCAACGCCGAAGTCTGCAATGTTGACCTGCTCCTCTAGGGCTTCGATCGGATACCCGCCGGCCGGAAAGATCATGTCGTCGCTCCAGATCTCAATGTCCGCATCGTGGGAAAGCCCGACGCGAATGGACTTTGCGATCGGTAGCGCCTCCGCAGAGCAGATCATGAACACCCGGGGACGTATATTGGCACGGTTGACGAAGCGATTCCTCTGTTCGAGCCGCCCAGCAAGGTCCTGGGCGACGAGGCGCCACATCTCGGGATGCGCTTCGCCGACCTCGGCAAACTTCTCATAGCCAACTTTCAACGTGACCACGTCCTCGACCGCTTCGATGGACGCGGATCGACCGATACTGGGATTTATGGCCGACATCTCGCCGATGGTGCAGGGTGGCTCGCGGTGATAGAGGCGCACCCCGTTGATGATGATTAGGCCTCGGCCGGACAGCAGAAAATGTACCGACCGATCGCTGTCACCTTGCTCGATGATATTCTTGCCCGCGGCGAATTCGACCAAATCGCCGGCATCGGCAAAGGCTGCAGCGATCGTCTCGTTGCCGCGAATAATCTTCTGGCCGAGCAGCGCGTCGATCAACACCGCGCGATCCTCATATCGTTTCTTCAAGCTCAATCGTTCCTCCTGTTGATGTCTTGCCTGCGCCACCAGCCTGACCGCTGCCAAGACCATAGGGTGGGCTTGCCGGAAAGGGTCGGATCATCGGCCGGCCTCGGCTGAACGCGGATCTCGACCCGCGTCGGCGACGATCCTGGCGTGAAGGCCGTTGCGCCAAGTTCGATACGCTCGCCGCCGTCGAGGCGGATGATGAGCAGGACCGCGAACAACGGCGCGTCGGAGCCGTCTTCTACGATCAGCTGCATCTGCGCCAGATCGGTGGTGCTCGGAACCGGCAGGTATAGGGGATGGGAATGCCACTCGCCCAGATAGTTGAAGCGCGCATAGTCGGCGCCGGTTCGGCGGAAGAAGCTCCGCATGAAGCGACGATGTTTCTTGGGATGGCGAACGAAGCAGCTCTCAGTTCCGCCCGAACGCTGAACCGACAGATCGACCACGCGGAATTCTTCGTCTGCGACGTGCTCGCCCACAAGCACACCGCCAATTTCACGGGTGCCGGCGCGCGACAGCGCTTTTTCGAACTTCGCGATGAGATCAGGCGGCAGCGTTACGATCATGACGTTCCTTGATCAGGCGCTGCACGGTGGCCAAGCCGTTTGGATCCATTGCCGGCGTGACTTCCGGCTCCGGTTGGCCGAGGTCTACCGGAAAGGTGTGAAACGGCTGTAAGAAGAGCCATTCCGCCTTCAGCCCGAGTAGATAGGCAGAGACGGGAAAAGCCGACTCGCCGGGCGACAGGAGTGTGTCGATAGCGAAGCGCGTGGCGTGCGCTGCGATCACGGCAACGTCGGCATCATCGGCGATCATCGGGCCACTCAAAGCGTCGATCCCGTACCCCGCGGTTGCACGCGGCGCGACGACGTTCTTCTCCGCGCACACCGCTTCGATCCGCGCTCGCGCGATCTGCGGCGCAGGATCGAGACCGGGCCGCGACCGGGCGATCATTCCGCCGAACCCGCCACCATAAATCTCCAGCCACAGGAGCGGCTTCCGGGCTGCGGCGACAACCGATCCGAGCAAGTTAAACACGCGCGCATTGGCGGTCGCGTCGATGATCAGGTCACAGGTCTGCAAAAGCGCCAGCACGCCGTCGATACTGCCGCTGCTCTCCTGTCCGGCGAGCTGCTGACGGCGCACGGTGCACTTGGCGGCCGGCGCGATCATCTCGATCCGGCGCCTCAGCCCCTCTGCCTTGTGATCGCCGACCGCGTCCCAGTCGAGATCGTGCCGAACAAGATTTTCGGGAAGCATCACATCGTCATCGACAAACAGGAAATTGCCGACGCCGCTGCGGGCCAGGCTGGTCGCGATCTTGCCGCCAGCCGAGCCGCACCCGACAAGACCCACGGTCATGGTCCCAAGGGCCGCGCGAGATGGCTCCATGCGACCGCCGCCGCCCTCGGGAAGGCATTTGAATTCTGTGACGGTGTCGGCCCCGTCCTTCACCCAGAACAGACGGGCGACGCCATCTGCATGCACCAGGCACATATCTAGCACGTCAGAGACATAGCCCTCGGGATAGCTGCAGCCCGCATCGGCCAGAGCCTTCTTCAACCCGGACGCAGTTCCCAGCGCAGGAATCGGCATTCCGGCTGGTAGAATGGCGACATGCCCTTTCAGGGTCAGGCTAGACGCCTTCAGGGCTTCCGGGACCGTCGGGTCGCGCCAAACAGGGTCTTCATCGCCGACAGTCAGCGGGATCACGACGTGCGTCGTTGAGCGCATCAAAAAGTCCATCGGGAGCAGTTGCGGGCCCAGCGTTGCATCGAGCTTGCTCGCAAGCGCCCGGGTCAGGACAAAGCCCACGGCCGAGGCGCGCAGTTGCTGACCCAGGCTTTCAACATGGCGCGATGGCAGGACCGGATGCGCATCGGCATCATTCGGCGTCTCACCGTGCAATAGCCGGTAAGCACTCTCGACCATCTGGGCACCCGTGATGTCGGGCGTCCAATTGTCCGGGCCCCATTCGAGGCAAAGTTCGCCGCGCCCCCATTGGTGCTCCGACCAGCGCTCGGGGGATTGGGGAAGAACCGAGATCGGGGTGTAAGGAAATGTCTGCGGATATGTCAGCCGGATCGGATAGCGCTTCGCGCCGATCTCGATTTCGGCATCGAAGCAAAGCCGGACCTGATCGTCGAAATACACGCTGGCGACGGTGAACCAGGCCTCCCGCCCTTCAAGGTCGGCAAGGGCCGCCTGTTCGGATGCCAGGCGGCCCAGATCACGCATATACCACATCAGGCGAAGCCTGCCGGCTTGGTCGGCGTGGCATCGCGGTTCGGAAAGCGGAATGCGCTCGGCACCGCATCGGCCGGCGCGGCAATGACCGGCTCCAGAAGCGCCATCGACATCGCGGTCTTCGCGACCTTGGCGGCCGCAGCCGTCGCATCCCCTTCGTCCGCAAGCTCCTCGAGCGCCACCTCATAGGTCAGGCCCGAGCGCTTCCGGCTGGATCCGAAAATCTCCTGTCCAGCGGCGGAGCACCATCCATAAGCGACCGACCCGACCGCGGTCTCGTCCCCCGCGCAACGACGTTGTTCAAGTTCCGAAGCCAGAATCGCCCGTCCCGTCGCGCAGCGGATCATCGACCCCTTCATGCCCAGGCGCGTCAGCGCGACGGGGCCGGCATCCAATCCGATCGCGATCCCGAGACCGGCAACGTCGATGTCCTCGTCCTCAAGCAACTCCAAAGCGCGGTCGAAGCCGCTGCGCAGTCCGCCCGCACACAGGATTGCCGTGCTCGCGCTTGCTTCGGTATCGGTGGTCTGCGCGGTGCCTTCACCGATGACGCCGTGGACGCAGTCGCCGATGAACCGGATTTTCCGCCCACCGAAATCCTCGGTGAGGACGGCGTCGAGTTCAGCACGCAGCACATGCAGTGCTCGCACGACGTCCATTGCGTCATCGTCGTCGTCGATATGGTCGGCAACATAAGCGGTGAAGCCGTCAATGTCCGCATAGACCGAGATCGCGTTGTTGCGGCGCGAATTGCCCGGGGTCAGCACCTCCAGATCGAGATCGGCGAACGGCGGGGTATGCCCGCTAAACGAAAACTTGCCGATCGGATTTGCTTCCAGGTCCTTTTTCCAATCCCGAACGATACCATCGGCGGTCACGGCGAGCGCCGCTTCTTCCTGGCTGTCGCCCACCTCGACTGCGGTCAGCGCGCTGACATCTTCGTCATCCACCGCATCAAGACCGATCGCGCCGCGCGCTTCATTGGACAGATAGATGCCGGTGGCCGTTCCGCCCCCGGCGCGTTTGGCGGCATGGTTTGCCGGCACGCCCAGGAAGAGCGGCTCGGAGCTGCCACGGCGGCCGTTCCGCACCGCCAGGGCCAGGCCCGTATCAATGCCGACCCTGACCTTTGCCGCTGGAATCTTCTCGTCACCATCCTCGCCGGTCTTGGCCAGGACATCCATGATCAGCTGACCGATCGCCACCGCCTTGTGCACGCGCGCGGCCTCATCGCCATACGGCTTGGCGACCACCAAGTGCAGCCGCTGATTGTGGAAATCGACCTGAATCGCATCCACCGCGGCGATGATCCGGTAGACGGCGCGATAATGGAGGTTGAGGAAGCGAAGGGTCCGCTTGTGGCACGTCTCGCCTTCGACCTCGGTCGACTGCAGCATCTCGCCCAAGTTGAGAATGTCCGCATAAACATGGACGCCGTCGACGCGATACGCCTTGTTCCGCGCGAGCCCATGCAGGTCGGTATCCCGCACATAGTCCTTGATCTCGACCGTCTCGACCTCCTTCAAGCGAGTCGCCACCCGCTTGTCGGTCGTCTCGCTCTTCCACACCTTCTTCGCCATAATACTGAAATCCCTGTTCCTTTTTCCGCTTAAGCCGATTGCCAGCAGATTTGTTGGCGATCTGTAAACCATGTTTTTCCGTTTGCCAACAAAATTGATGGCAGCTAGGAATGCGGATCGGTGTAAGTCAGGAGGGACGCGGACGATGGCGTATAAATTCAATCCGGCCTTTCAGTCCGATGACGAGGCCGTATCGAATTTTATCGTTCGACAGCCCGAACTTGCAGAAACCCTGACGATCCTGCGCGGCGAGACGGCAGCGCCGCGGGTCATTCTGGTCGCACCGCGAGGTGCTGGAAAAACCACCCTGTGCCGGCGCGTGCTGGCTGAAATCAGGACCGATGAAGCGCTGCACGCATCCTGGCAGCCAATTTTTCTTGGTGAAGAAAGCTACACGGTCACCACGCCGGGCGAATTCTTCCTCGAATGCCTGTTCTATCTCGCCGATGACGCCGGCGATGCGAGCCTCAAGGCCCGGTACCGCGAAGCGGTGACGATCGCCGACGAGACGCTCCTGCTGCAGCGCTGCCTGGAGATCCTGCGCGACGTCGCGGCAGCGAGCGGCAAGCGGCTGCTTGTGGTTGTCGAAAACTTCCACATGCTGCTGAACGATCAGATCGGCAGCGACCGCTCAATCCTGCTCGCCGCCTTGGCCGACGATTCACTCTTCGGCGTACTTGCAACTTCCGTTGCGCAATCGAGCGACGAGAGTTCGGGCCGCCCCCTCGATGGCTATCGCATCCTGCCGCTCAGACCGCTGACGCTCGAAGAATGCCATGCGTTATGGGCCTCCCTCACCACGCACGACGTGCCGCGCGCCCGAATCCGACCGTTGCAGATCCTGACCGGGGGTAGCCCGCGGCTAATCCATATTCTTGCGGATTTCATGCGCACGCCCTCGCTTGGCGATCTCATGGAAAACCTCAACCAGCTGATCGATCAGAACACCGAATATTTCAAAAGCCAGCTCGACATGCTCCCAGCAGTCGAGCGGAAGGTGTTCGCCGCACTGCTCGACGCATGGGATCCGAGCACCGCAAAGCAGATCGCGGAGGCAGCGCGGGTCAATGTTAACACGGCCTCCGCCATGCTTGGTCGGCTGAGCGACCGCGGTTCGGTGATCAAGGAGCAAGGTCGCGGACGATCGGCGCTATATTACGCCGCCGAGCGGCTGTTCAATATCTACTATCTGATGAGGCGACGCAGCCATCCTTCGAGCCGGGTCCGCGCACTTGTCGCTTTCATGACCGAATATTACGATCGTGACGAACTGGTCGCGACGACAGCCAAACTCGTCGATGAAGCCTGCCGATTTGAGCCCGCCAAGCGGGCCGACTATCACTGGGCCTTCGACGCCATTTTGACGGGGCAGCCCGAGACGGTCCGCGCACGTATCTTGGCGCAGACGCCCGCTGATTTCCTCCAGTCGCTGCGTCAGGACGGTTTGCCGGCGGAAGTCGCGCCAAGCTTGATCGAAGCGGAATTCCACGAGAGCGACGGCGATGCCGCTGTCGACAGACTTCTTCGCGAGGCACACGACGCGCTCGAGAGCGAGGATGCCGACCGGGCAAAGGCTTTGCTCGTTGAGGCCGCCACTATCAGCCCATCGAACCCAATGCCGTTCATACAATTGGCGTTCACGCATCTTCAACTCCACGAACACGAGGAATCGGTTCGCGCTGCCGAGCGCGCCGTGGAACGCGAGCCCGAGAATCCGGGCACGCATTCGATGTTCGGGCTGATGCTGTCGTTCGCCGACCAGACCGAAGCGGCCGAGGTCGCCTTCAATCGCGCATTGGAAATCGACCCCAGCTGCGCGCCGGCGATCCTTCATTTGGCGCATTTGCGCGCTCGGAATGATGATGCAGATGGTGCGCTCTATTTGTATCGCAGGGCGGCTGCGCTCGGCGAGTTGACAGATGACGCGACCGCGCACTTTGCCAGAATCCTGATGCGTCAGGACAAGGAGGATGAAGCCGAGGCGGTGCTTCGTCAGGCGCTCGAGGATCATTCTGATCGTTCCGAAGCCAGGCACCTCTTGGCCAGCTTGCTGAGCGGAACCGGTCGTGCGCCAGAGGCGATAATGCTGCTCCGGGATGTGGCCGAGCACGGCGACGATTGGATGGCCTGGGCCGATCTCGGCGCCTTTCTCTCAGCCGAGGAAGAATTTGCCGAGGCCCGCGCTGCACTAGATCGGAGCATTGCGACCGGCGCCGATAGTCCTGTGATCTACCGGATGCTGGCAAATGCCATGCGCAATTTGGGCGAACCTTTCGAAGCGATTGCCAAGTTAGTCGACGCCATGCTGGAAAAGCATGCCGACGATGCCTGGGCATGGATTGCGGCCGGAGATATTTATAGCGCGAGCCGTCAGCGAGATCGCGCCGAGAAGGCCTATCGCCACGCCACGACCATCGAGGATGGCGAGCCGGCCTGGGTCAGGCTGGCGCGCCTGCTGATGGAGAAATCGGCTTCGGATGCCGAGGCGGAGTCGGCACTGCGGAAGGCCGTCGAGGCAGTTCTTGAAAGCGGTGCATGCGGTCCGATGCGAGAAGTTGCCGAGCTACTCGTCCATCATGGCGACGATGACGACGCGCTCGAATTGCTGAACGAGGCGCTTGCCGCAAATGAAGACTGCTATTGTAGCCTTGTACTCCAGGGGGACATCGCGGCCCGTCGGCATAACGAGGATGGTGCGCGCGAACATTTCGAAGCCGCCCTAGCCCTGAATGACATTGGCGTATCGGCGCTGACGGGACTCGCTCGTATCTCTGCGCCTTCCGAAGCGCAGGCATTGATTGGCCGGGCGATGGAGGCTGACCCCGACAATCCCAAATGCCTTTTAGCGCGTGCGCAGTTGACCGATCGCGAACTGCAGTTCCGGATCGAGGACGGCTCCGAAGCGCTCAAACGCGACCCGGATCTGACCGAGGCACGGCTATTTCTCGCGCCGCTCGAAGCCAAGCGTGGCGATATCCAGGCGGCGATCGCCCATCTCGGTGCCGCACTGCCGGAATTGGAGACGCGCCGTGAGCTCATTCCGAGCTTTGTCGACACAAGCCTGGAGCTTGCCCGTGCTGGCCTTAGTAATGAGTTGAGCGCACTGCTCGACTCCGAAGAGGGCAGAACGGTGGAGCCGCTCTCGATAGCGCTGAAGCTTAATCGAGGCGAAACGCCAGCTGTTGCCAAGGAAATTCGGGAAGTTGCACTTGATATTCTGGACCAGCTTCACGCCGCCGAACGATAATCGATGGCTTCTTCAAGAGGACGATCCTGATCGAGATAAGGTACGTTGAACGCCGTTACGGCGTCCACTCGTAATTTGAGCGATAGACGGCCTCGTCACCGCCAGCGAACTTCATGCTTCGCTTTTCCCACATATTAACGCCTTTGCTCAGCTTCGCTTCGTCTAACATCGCATCATACACTGCGGCCGAGATGAAGGTACAGTAGGGATATTCTCGATTATCGGAGAGCTTCGCCGCAAAGCTTGGCGGGCGGCCAATCCAAATTAGGTCGTTATTGTTGCGGATGCCCGCGCGTACCGCCCTGGAGATGCCGACATCGATACCGCAGGCTTGCCGAATCTTCACGTCATTGTTCTTTACCGAGTTGAACCGGGCGGTTGCCTTTTTCTGAATTAGATTTTCGGTCGCCCATTGTATCTTAAGCGCGGCCTTCACGGAGTTCGTTCGCTTCCTATCGCCGATAAACACGCCCATCACACGATCGCCATCGAAGCTTCGAATCTCGCCTCCTTGCGCTCGGATGATGCGTACCGAGCAATCCAGATAGGCGCGGATGATTTTCGCTGTGGTGTCCCAGGGGCAAACCTTTGCGATGACGCCCGATCCCGCGAGATCGGCATAGAGGAACGCGGCATCCAGCTTCACGGCGCCGTTTGACAAGGCGATGTCGTCCGATGTCGGTATTTTCTGACCGTCGCGCTCCTCGAACGCTGTTCCTAGAATGCCGTCGACGGCATTAGTGAGATCGTCTTTCAATGCCATCTGACTTACCCGCGAAACACGGGTATCCGGCTATGTTCGATTGCCGTCATCACCAGAAAGATCGCAAAAGGCAGGAAGGTCGCCAGCGTAATACGGATTGCGACAGCAATGGCCCGGTATTTCTCGCACAGAATGTGGGAATTGCGCCAGACTTGACCAAGCATGTCAGAGCGATAGTCCGCCTCGCTAGCCGCTTCGAACTCGTCCTTGAATTTGGTTTCCGTGCGGTCTCGGATTGCGGCGAAATAGATCAGGCTGCCCTGGCCGCCCTCAAGATCAGGAAAGTTGCACCGATAGAGAAATGTGTAGGACCCGACTAAGCCAAGGACCAGAAAAACAGCGGGAATGGCGATGTACCATTGTTTGAGATCACCAGCTTGTACATTGAGCGCACTGACCGTCAGTACAGCAGAATTGACGGTGAAGAGCCCAGCGACCTTGGTGTCAACGCGGGGGAAAAAGTTCAAGACGCGCGTCAACTGTGCTTCAATGACGGTCAGATCTTTCATGCTACCCCTCCGATAGGAGACGGTAACAAGTTCCGTCGGCGTAGCAAAGCGTGTTGTCTGCGCGACGCTTGGACGACGAGCGCGGATGAACAAACGACTGCTTTCGGGAGGATCGCAATTGGCCATGAGCTCCCGGGATGGACGCCAAAGCCAACGCGCCGTTTCGCTACCGGGAGTGTCCGCTAGTCTAATCGCGCTCCCGAAAGGAGCCTTTCCGGACTGTCCGATGAACGGTCGAGGGGAGACGTGAAACTGCCGCCATTAGGGGGATGTACAAAGGCGATTTTTTGCGATTGGTCCTGTTGGCTGAGTGATCGCGATAGCCGCCTGAACTGACCTGATCCCGCGAAGAGATGCAAATCCACGGCAGGCCGAACGCAAATTTCGACACGTGCCATTTCATTCTGTCGACATCGGGGCACGATCGCTCACCCGGAGCGTTAGGAGGAGGGGGCGATCGAAGGAGAATGTCATGCCCCGCGGAGATAAGTCGAGCTATACCGACAAGCAGAAGCGCAAGGCCGAGCATATCGAGGAAGGCTATGAGGACCGCGGCGTCAGCCATAAGGAAGCGGAACGCCGCGCCTGGGCTACCGTGAACAAGGAATCCGGTGGAGGCAACAAATCCGGATCGGGGCGTGGCAAGAAGGAAAGCCATGAATCTTCGCGCAAGGGCGGACGGAAAGGCGGATCGGGCCAGAGCCATGAGAAGCGCTCCGCCGCCGCCAAAAAGGGTTGGGAAACCCGGCGCAAGCAGGCGCACGGCTGATGTCTATCCACAAAATGATCGCACTTCATCCCAACGTGGGTGATGACTTCAACGAAATGCTCGCGACGGCCGCTCGCCACGCGATGTTCTGCGCCGAGATGTGCACTTCATGTGCCGACGCCTGCGTGGCCGAGCCGATGGACATGACGCAGTGCATCCGCTCCTGTCTCGACTGCGCGGACATATGTGCCGCGACGGCCCGCCTCGGCGTCAGGCGCACGGGGCAGAACATCGAGGTTCTGCGATTGATGCTCGAGAGCTGCGCGCGCGTCTGCGATCTCTGCGCCGAGGAATGCGCGCGTCACGAGCACGGCCATTGCCGGCTTTGCGCCGAGATGTGCCGCGAGTGCGCATCCGACTGCCGGACGGCGCTGCCGACTGTTCAGTAAGGCGGGGCCGATGTCCGTCACCGGATGGAAGCTGGACGAAGGCCAGCGCGCCGCTGCCGGCCGAGGTAAAGGCAAGCTCATCGGTGGGATCAACGACGATGGCGTGCCGACCGGCTTCGAAACGGGCGCGATCGAACGGAATCCGGAATGACGGCAGCAGCAACAGGAGGCGCTCATGGCGGACTTTGACGCCCTGCGCGACCGCATGGTCGATATCCATCTCGCCCGCCGTGGCATCCGGGACGAGCGCGTTCTGGCCGCAATGCGGGCGGTGCCGCGCGAGCGCTTCGTCGGCGAGGGCCTCGAAGAGTTCGCCTATGAGGATTCCGCGCTGCCGATCGAGGACGAGCAGACCATTTCGCAGCCCTACATCGTTGCCGCGATGATCGAGGCGGCCGAGATCGCGCCGGGCGACCGCGTGCTCGAGGTCGGTGCCGGTTCGGGCTATGCGGCCGCCGTCATCGGCCGGATCGCATGCGAAGTGATCGCGATCGAGCGTCATGCCCGGCTCGGCAAGCTGGCGGCGGCGAGGATGGCCAGCCTCGGCTACGACAATGTCGATATCCGTGTCGGCGATGGCACCAGGGGATCGCCCGAAGAGGCGCCGTTCGATGCCATCCTGGTCGCCGCCGGCGGCCCGAGCGTTCCCGAAAGCCTGCGTGAGCAGCTTGCCGTCGGCGGTCACCTCATCATCCCCGTGGGCGATCCGGGCGACCAGAAGCTTTGCAAAGTGAGCCGGGTGAGTGAGGATTGCTTCGAGACCGAGAATCTCGGTGCGGTCATGTTCGTGCCGCTGATCGGCGCGCAGGGCTGGCGCGAGGACGGCAGCCGCGCGGCCAGCAACCATGTACCGGGCGCCGCGCGCCAGCTGTCACTGCCCGAGATGATCGGCGAGGCCGCCGAACCGCTGCCGGCTTTCGATGATCCCGCATTCGGGACATCGTTCGATCGCTTCGCCGGGCGCCGCGTGGTGATGCTGGGCGAAGCGAGCCACGGCACCAGCGAATTCTACCAGGCGCGCGCGGCCATCACGCGGCACCTCGTCGCCCATCACGGTTTCACCATCGTTGCCGTCGAGGCCGACTGGCCCGATGCCGCAACCGTCGACCGCTACGTCCGCCATCGCCCTGCGCGCGAGGGCATCGAGCCGCCGTTCCAGCGCTTTCCGACATGGATGTGGCGCAACACCGATGTCGCGAATTTGATCGAATGGATGCGCAATCACAATGGCGCGATCCCCGACATGGCACGCCGCGCCGGCTTCCACGGTCTCGACATCTACAACATGTCCGGTTCGATCGGCGCGGTGCTCGATTATCTCGACCGGGTCGATCCCGAGGCGGCAGCCGTCGCGCGCGAGCGCTACGGCTGCCTGACACCCTGGCAGCGCAACCCCGCAACATATGGCCGCGCCGCGCTCAGCCGGGGCTATGCCGAATGCGAGGCGGCGGTGATCGCGCAATGCCGCGACCTGTTCGGCAAGCGGCTCGATTATGCCAGGGCGGACGGCGACGACTTCCTCGACGCCGCGCAGAACGCGCGCCTGATCGCCTCGGCCGAGCGCTACTATCGCGTCATGTATTATGGCGGCGCGGAGAGCTGGAACCTGCGCGACACGCATATGTTCGAAACGCTCGAGAATCTGCTGGACGCCAGGGGTCCGGACGCGAAGGCGATCGTCTGGGCGCACAACAGCCATATCGGCGATGCGCGCCATACCGACATGGGCATGGCGCGCGGCGAACTCAACATCGGCCAGCTCGCCCGCGAACGCTGGGGGGAGGGGGCGGCACTGATCGGGTTCGGCACGCACACGGGCACTGTAGCAGCCGCGACCGATTGGGACGGCGACATGGAGGTAAAGCGCGTCAATCCTTCGCGGCCCGACAGTTATGAGCGCCAATTCCACGACAGCGGCCGCAATCCTTTCCTTCTCGACCTTCGCGCCGAGGGTAATGAAGCTTTGCGCCGCCGCCTTGCCGAGCCCCTGCTGGAAAGGTTCATCGGTGTGATCTATCGGCCGGAAACCGAGCTATGGAGCCACTACAGCCAGGCTATCCTGCCCGAGCAGTTCGACGCATTCGTCTGGTTCGATGAGACCCGCGCCGTGACGCCGCTCGGTCCCGAGCATCACCGGGGTATGCCGGAGACTTATCCCTTCGGAGAATGATCGGGGTCGGATAGTGTGAGAAGATGCAGCCGGATCGATGCCCGGCTGCACCAGATTGGGTCAGAAGGGGTAGTTGATCCCGTAATAGCCATAGACCCCGCGGCCATATTCCCGGTCGAACGTGGGTTCGTTGCCGCTCGCATAGCGCGGCGCCTTCTCGAGGACGGCCTTGTCGAGGCCGACGACATAGCCGCCCTGGTCAGTGTCATATGTGAGTACGTCCCAAGGAAGCGGGTAATAGTCGCTGCCGATGCCAAGCAGGCCGCCGAACTGAAGCACGGCGTACTCGGCCTTGCCCGATCGCTTGTCGACCATGAAGTTATAGATCGAGCCCAGCTTCTCGCCCTCGCGGTTGTAGACGGTTGTGCCCTCCACCTTGTTCGAGGCGATCAGCCGGTTGGTCTCGTCCGTAGCGATGTCGGTCTGTGTCATGGTGTATCTCCTGCGCTGCTATTCTGGTCAAACGCAGAGCCGGGCATGATTTTCCCACCGAATAGCTATTGATCGCCGGAGCGAGCTTTCGGGCGGATCAGGTGAGCGGACTGAGTCCATCCGACACTAAGGCCCGTGATGTTTTACGGAAAAGCCTCTTTCGTCCGGCACTGCCCACAATGACCCAATATTGCTCGAGCCCGGTTCCGCCGGCAGCCGGGCGCCAGTGGGCTTCGATGGCCGGCACCGGGACGCGATCGCATGCTGCCGCTGTCTGCTCGGCGCTCATAACTCATCGACCCGATGGGCGGCGCCGGGCATATCCCGCGACGGCTCGCCCGACAGTTTCGGCCCCAGCCGGGTAAGAGCGTCGAGAAATCCTTCGTAGCGATCCTTCCCAATCGCCTGGGGTAGCCACCTGCGCCGTGTCGGGGAGCGGCGGCGTGCTGGTCAGCCAGAAGTGCACGAACAGCGCCAAAACCTCGTTCGACACCTCGATATGATAAGTGAGCCGGTCGGCCGACTGACCGTTGCCTCGATCCGGTTCGAGCCATCGGGCGAGAAGAAGGACGCCAGTGCCGCCTCGACAATCTGCGCCTGGGCAACGCGCTTGCGCAGCGCAAACTCGGCGAGCTGGGCCGACAGGTCGGGCGGGAGGCGGAAGGTGTGTTTGAGTCGTTTGGCGGTCACCGGTCTATTCCGTCCTTCGGGTCGAGCGATGCCTGGCGCGCGACATGGCGCATCCGGTCGGCCAGCTGGGCCAGCCGCCGATTGCGCGGCGTCCTCATTCCCGCCATCCTGGTCGCCGAAATCGAACTCACCGGTTAGCGCGAGGGGTTGCAGTGCAATCTCCTCATGGAGCGGCAATTCCGGCTCGCGGCGGATGCCGCTATAGGCCGGGTCGGTCGCCGGGGTCTTGGCCTAGCCCGTCTCCGCGCCACCGCACCGTGAGCGTGCATGGTTCCCCTGCCGGATGTAATCCCGGCCAATGACGAGATGCTCGCCCGTTTCGGCGACGCCGCGCACGAGGATATGGACATGGAAGTTATCGGTGTTCCAATGGTCGACCGCGACCCGTCGAGCCGGGCGCGGCCAAATTCTCGGCTTCTGCGGCTTCAAGCCGATGCGTGTCACGAAATTCGGCCCCAGGGCGGTAGAGAAGGATATCGAGACATGGCGCCGCAGCGCGTAGCGGCCTGCCGATTGAACCGGCGACTGTACGCCTGAGAGGTGATCGTCGTCTGGGCGACCGTCTCCGGCATAGCCACATCCTGCCCGAGCACGCTGCGGATGATGAGGCGGGCCGAGCGCGCCGCGATCTGCAGCGGCGCCCTCAGGCCCCCGCCGCGCCGCATGCCAGGACAATGGCGCGGGCTTTTTTTCGCGCAGGCCGAGAAGCCGATGCTCATCGTCGGTCAAGGTCCGCCGCAGCCGGGCTGCCGGCGCGGCGCAGTTCGAGACGTGCGAACAGGGTCGGCAGGACGACGCGGCCGTGATCGCGCGTTTCGCGCCAGCATCGATCCGTGACCCGCTGGATGGAACGCCAGTCATCGGAATTCGCGGCCGCGATTCCCACGAGCGGTCACTTCGCCTGAAATCACGAAACTTTCAGTAGGTCCGTGAGCAGGCTGCGTCGGAACCATAGCGCTGCTGAGCGGAGCGAGGCGGAGACTCGGCGAATCCCACTCTCCAGATGGTCATCGAATGACGCGCTTCCGCGTGGAATTGGCGTTTTGTCCGAAATTGCTTGGAAAAAGAAGCCTATCCTACGCCGGGTGCTTCCGTGAGCAATTCTCGGTGACGAAAAACCTCGCGCGCCCATTCGGGCAATACTTTGATTTATAAGGAGAAAATGGCGCACTCGACAGGATTCGAACCTGTGGCCTCCGCCTTCGGAGGGCGGCGCTCTATCCAGCTGAGCTACGAGTGCATCCTGTCCCCCGTAAATGGGGCCATGAAAATCGTCAATCTGCCGACTGCTTCCGTGGTGCTTCCGTGAGGATTTTTCCTCAAATTTCCGCTTCCGCAAGCTTCCGTCTAAAGTATTGTTTCTTCAACCCTTTTTTCGTCGTCACGCACCCCAAATTCAGCTTGACTTCCGCCTTCGGAGGGCAGCGCTCTATCCAGCTGAGCTATGGGTGCGTGGTGCAGGCCGCTTAGCAAAGGGCGGCGGCCCGCGCCAGCACCAAAATGGGGTCGCAAGCAATCTTATTTCGGGGCCTTCTGCATGGGCTGGAATTTGCCGAGGCCGCAACTCGCGCCGCGTTGTAGGCCGGGGCCGCTGCTTTGGAGCACAGTTATGATATCCACGGAACAAAGCTGGGACAGGCTGGTCGCATAGGAAAATTTCCTTTCGAAACCCAGGCTGGGGCAGCTGTCGGGCAAGGTGTTGCGATAGATTTTCCCGCCATTCATCATGAAATCGATCGTCTTGTCGTCCCGCACATTGGTGGACTGGATGGCGACGATCTGGACGCAATCGACCGGATCGCCGGCGGCGACCAGATTATCCGGCTTGGTCTTGGCGATCGCGGGCATGGCGGAGCAGATCAGGGCCGCGCCCAGGGCCATGGATGCAAGGCGGCGATAGCTGTTTTGAGCAGGCATGTTCATTCTCCTGTGTCGTGCCATAAGACGATGCGGAGCACGGCGATCCGTCAGCTTTTGCCATAATTCAACTGAACCGGACGATAACGAATCTCAACCTGCCTTGGTTGCGGGCGCGGGCGTCTTGGGCTTGTAACGGCACAGATCGGCAACGATGCAGCGCCAGCATTCGGGCTTGCGCGCCTTGCACACATAGCGGCCATGCAGGATCAGCCAGTGATGCGCGTCCCGCCGGAACGGCCCCGGCACCCGCTTTTCCAGCTTTTGCTCCACGGCAAGCGGCGTCTTGCCGGGCGCCAGGCCCGTGCGGTTGCCGACGCGGAAGATATGGGTGTCGACCGCGAACGTTTCTTCCCCGAAGGCGGTGTTCATCACCACATTGGCGGTCTTGCGCCCGACGCCGGGCAGGGTGGTCAGGACGTCGCGTTCCCGCGGCACTTCTCCGTCGAAATCGCGGACGAGTATTTCCGACAGGGCAATGACGTTCTTCGCCTTGGCATTATAGAGGCCGATGGTTTTGATATGCTGCTTCAGCCCTTCCTCGCCCAGGGCCACCATTTGCGCGGGCGTCTCGACCTCGCGGAAGAGGGCGCGGGTCGCTTTATTGACCCCCACGTCCGTCGCCTGCGCGGAGAGCACCACCGCGATGAGCAACTGATAGTCATTGCCATATTCCAGCTCGGTTCGTGGAGCTGGATTGGCCTCCGCCAGGCGGCTGAAAAATTCGAATATCTGCGTCTTGTTCATGCGCCTAGAGGCCCAGCACGGCCTTCATGTCGTATCGCCCGGCCGGTTGCGCGCTCAGCCATTGCGCGCCCTTCACCGCCCCGCGCGCGAAGATGACGCGGTTTTCCGCGCGATGGCCGATCTCGATCCGCTCGCCTTCCGTCGCGAAGATCACCTGATGATCGCCCGCAACCGATCCGCCCCGCAGCGCCGCAAAGCCGATCGCGCCCTTGGCCCGCGCGCCGGTGATGCCGTCGCGTCCCCGCTCGCTATGCTCGGCCAGCGCGATGCCGCGTCCCCGCGCCGCAGCTTCGCCCAGCAGCAGGGCCGTGCCGGACGGCGCATCGACCTTGTGCCGGTGGTGCATCTCCACGATTTCGATGTCCCAATCGTCCCCCAGCCGTGCCGCGGCCTGCTCCACCAGCGCCGCGAGCAGGTTGACGCCCAGCGAGGTATTGCCGGTCTGGAGCACGGCAATGGCCTGCGCGGCCTTATCGATCAGCGCATGATGCTCGCTCTCCAACCCCGTCGTGCCGATCAGGATAGGCTTACCCACCGCGACACAGGCATCGAGATGCGACGAAAGAGCCGCTGGCACCGAAAAGTCGATCAACACGTCGCTGATCTGGGCCAGCGCGACCGGATCGGACCCGATGGCGATGCCAGGCGCAAGCTCCCCGCTGCCGTCCCGATCCGTCCCGCCCGATATGGCAATGCCCGCTTCCGCCGCCGCCTGAGCGATGGCGCGTCCCATGCGGCCTGCCGCGCCGAAAATGCCTATGCTGGTCATGTCAGTTTCCGAATGTGGATTATGATCCGCCGATGCCAGAGCGGGCAGGCTTTGTCATCCCCCGCGCATCCGCTAAATCCGCCCGATGGACAGGGATATTCGCAACATCGTGATTCTCACCGGAGCGGGCATTTCCGCCGAAAGCGGTCTTGCCACCTTTCGCGGCCCCGACGGGCTGTGGGAAGGGCACCGGGTCGAGGATGTCTGCACGCCTGAGGCGCTGGCCCGCAATCCGGCTCTTGTCCACCGCTTCTATGACGAGCGCCGCGCCAGGCTCGACGCGGTGAAGCCGAACCCCGCGCATGAAGCGCTGGCCGCGCTGGATGCCGAATGGCCGGGAGACCTGTTGCTGGTCACGCAGAATGTCGATGACCTGCATGAGCGGGCAGGGACCAGGCGCCTGATCCACATGCATGGCGAACTGCGCTCCGCCCTGTGTGCCGCCTGTGGAAAGGCCGTCCCCTGGAGCGCGCCCTTGCCGCCGGAAACGACGTGCGCCGGTTGCGGCAAGCCTCGGCTTCGCCCTGACATCGTGTTCTTCGGGGAAATGCCCTATGAAATGGATGTCATCGACGAAGCGCTTCGCCGGACCGATCTTTTCGTGTCGGTCGGAACGTCGGGCGCGGTTTATCCGGCTGCGGGTTTCGTCCAGACCGCACGGCATGTCGGCGCACATACGCTGGAACTCAATCTGGAGCCTTCCGCGGGTAGCGTCTATTTTGACGAAAGCCGCATGGGACCGGCCAGCCTGTTGGTGCCCGCATTGGTCCGCGAGTTGCTCATCTAGTCCGGCGGCACTTCGGCAGGCGCATTGTCGGGCTGGTCGAAATCGGGCTGCTGCGGCTGGACTTCGTCTGGCTGGCCGGCGGGTGTTTCGTCAGGGGCAATCGGCGGCGGCGCTTCGGGCGGCGATTGCGGTTCGATGGTGTCGGGGGGCGGAACCCCGTCTGGTTGCGTTGCCACGTTTGTTTCTCCGGGAAAAAGGTTTGTTTCAGGTTTACGCACCGGGGCCGAACAGGGTTCCCGCCTTTTCTCGATTGCCCTCTACCCTTGGCGCTTGCCCTTGGACGCGCTTTTCTCTATGCCGCGCCGACCGGCGACCGATGCGGGCGTGGCGAAACTGGTAGACGCGCCAGATTTAGGTTCTGGTATCGCAAGATGTGGGGGTTCGAGTCCCTTCGCCCGCACCAGTGCGCCAGGCCCTTCACATCGCAGGCGCCAACGATATTCAGCTTAGAAAGCGTTTGAGAGAAAAGATGCAGACTGTCGAGACGTTGAACGAAGGCCTGAAGCGCGCCTACACCGTGACCATCACGTCGAAGGACATCGACGCCCGCGTCGATAAGGAAGTGCAGGCGATCGCGCCGCAGGTGCGGATGCCCGGTTTCCGCCCCGGCAAGGTGCCGGCCAATCTGGTCCGCAAGATGCACGGGGAATCGTTGCAGCGCGACGCGCTCAACAGCTCGATTCAGGATAGCATCCAGAAGCTGATCGCCGACAACAAGCTGCGTCCCGCGATGCAGCCGTCCGTCGAACTGGATGAGACGTTCGAATTCGGCAAGGACGCCGAAGTGAAGGTCGAACTGGAAGTGCTGCCCGAAATCGCGGCGCCCAGCACCGACGGGATCAAGCTGGAACGCCTGACCGCCGAAGTCAGCGACGCGCAGGTCGATGAAGCCGCCGGCCGCATCGCGACCCAGCAGGGCGCTCTGGAAGAATATGCCGCCAGCCACAAGGCGAAGGACGGCGACACGCTGACCATCGATTTCCTGGGCAAGATCGACGGCGAGCCTTTTGAAGGGGGCGCGGCCGAAGACATCAAGCTCAAGATCGGTTCCGGCCAGTTCATCCCCGGCTTCGAAGAGCAGTTGACCGGCGTCAAGAAGGGCGATGAGAAGACCATCGAAATCACCTTCCCCGAAGATTATGGCGCGGAGCATCTGGCCGGCAAGGCCGCGACCTTCGACATCACCGTCAAGGCGATCCTGAACGGCGACAAGCCCAAGCTGGACGATGATTTCGCCAAGTCGCTGGGTCTGGAAGGTCTGGACAAGCTCAAGGAGCTTTTGAAGGGCCAGATCGAGCAGGAACATAACGGCCTGACCCGCACCTATATGAAGCGCAAGCTGCTGGATCAGCTCGCCGCTTCGCATGATTTCGACGTGCCGCCCAGCATGGTGGAAGCCGAATTCAACCAGATCTGGGCGCAGCTTCAGCATGAAGCCAGCCATGAGGAAAATCCCGAAGCCGCCCTCAAGGAAATGGAAGCGGAAAAGGAAGACTATCGCGCCATCGCCGTGCGCCGCGTCCGTCTGGGCCTGCTCCTCTCGGAAATCGGCCAGGCCAATGGCGTTGTCGTATCCGATCAGGAAATGAACCGCCTCGTCATGCAGGCCGCGCAGCAATATGGCCCGCAGGACCGCGAGCGTTTCGTGCAATATGTCCGTCAGGATCCGATGGCCGCCGCTCAGCTTCGCGCCCCGCTCTATGAGGATAAGGTCGTCGACTTCCTCTTTGACAAGGCCGAAGTCACTGACCGCACGGTCAGCCGCGAGGAACTGGAAGCCGCGATCGAGGCCGACGACAGCGATCTGAAGCCGCACGTCCACGGGCCGGATTGCGGTCATGACCATGATCATGCCGAAAAGCCCAAGGCCAAGAAGGCTGCGCCCAAGAAGGCCGCTGCTGAAAAGGCTGAGGAAGCTCCGGCTGCCAAGGACAAGGCCGAAGCCGCTCCCGCCAAGCCGAAGAAAGCGCCCGCCAAGAAGGTTGCTGCTGCGGAAGCCGAAGCCGAACCCGCTGCCAAAAAGGCGCCCGCCAAGAAGGCCGCGCCCAAGAAGGCAGCCGCCAAGGCTGAATGATAGGGCGTCCGAGCCCTGACGAGAAGAGCGCCCGGCTTCCTTGAGAAGCGCGGGCGCTTTTCATTTCTGCCGCATCGTGGCAGACCGAATCTTAATCATGTTCGTGCATGGCGGGCCATGAACGGGCAGGGGGTTTAGGATCAGATGAAGGAATTTCCGGCAGTGAACAGCGGGGAGGGGATCGCCACGCCGCGCATCGCGGTCATCCTGCCCTGCTATAATGAAGCGGGCGCCATCGTGCGGACGGTGGAGGATTTCCGCCGCGCGCTGCCTGACGCCGACATCTATGTCTTCGACAATAACAGCACCGACGGCAGCCGGGAACTGGCGGCCGGGGCAGGGGCCATCGTCCGCCGCGTGGCGCAGCAGGGCAAGGGCCATGTCGTGCGCCGCATGTTCGCCGATGTCGATGCCGACATTTATGTCATGGCCGATGGCGACGCCACCTATGAAGCCGCCGCCGCGCCCCGGATGATCGCCGCGATGCTGGCTGACAATCTCGACATGGTGGTCGGTTCCCGCAAGAGCGAGGTGGAGGAAGCCTATCGCCGCGGCCACCGTTTCGGCAACTGGGCGCTCACCAGTCTGCTCAAACAGCTTTTCGGCCGCAGTTTCACGGATATCCTGTCGGGCTACCGCATCTTTTCCCGCCGCTTCGTGAAGAGCTTCCCCGTCCTGTCCGCCGGATTCGAGATCGAGACGGAAATCTCCGTTCATGCCCTCGAACTCGCCATGCCGGTGTCGGAAATCGTGACCGCTTACGGCGCTCGCCCGGAAGGTTCGGAGAGCAAGCTTTCCACCTATCGCGACGGCTGGCGCATCCTGCGGACCATCATCACCCTTTATCGCATAGAGCGGCCGATTCTTTTTTTCGGCGTCATCGCCGCGTTGCTGGCGCTTGCGGGCCTCATCCTGGCGGAACCCCTCATCGTCACCTATGTGCAGACGGGCCTCGTCCCGCGCTTTCCTACGGCGATTCTCGTCACCGGCCTCATGATCCTCGCCACGCTGTCGGCCATGTGCGGCCTTATCCTCGACACGGTGGTGCGCGGGCGCAGGGAGGTGCGGCGGCTCGCCTATCTGGCCTTCCGCGCGCCCTCCGATTTCGTCCACCGCGACTGAACGGGCCAAAGCGCGCACGCACCCCCTTGAACCATTCCGCTTTTGTGCCGATGTAGGGATCGGGCAAAAGCACCTGACTGAAAGAGCAAAATGACCGATATCATGTCCGATCCCATGGCCGCGCTGGTCCCCATCGTCATCGAACAGTCCAACCGGGGCGAGCGCAGCTTCGACATCTTTTCGCGGCTGCTGCGTGAACGGATCATCTTCGTCACCGGCCAGGTGGAAGACCATATGGCCTCGCTCATCGTGGCCCAGCTCCTGTTCCTCGAATCGGAAAATCCGAAGAAGGACATCTGGATGTATATCAACTCGCCCGGCGGCGTGGTGACGTCCGGCATGGCGATCCACGACACGATGAAATATATCCGCCCGCAGGTCGGCACCGTCTGCATCGGCCAGGCCGCTTCCATGGGCAGCTTTCTGCTCGCGGCGGGCGAACCGGGCAAGCGCATCGCGCTTTCCAATGCGCGCATCATGATCCATCAGCCCTCGGGCGGCGCGCAGGGCATGGCCAGCGATATCGAGATCCAGGCCAAGGAAATCCTGCGTATCCGTCAACGGCTTAACGGCCTTTATGCGGATTATACCGGCCGCCCGTTGGAAGAGATTGAGCGCGCGATGGATCGCGATACCTTCCTCGAAGCGGAAGAAGCGAAGGCGTTCGGTCTGGTCGATGAAGTATTCGATCGCCGGCCGGCCATCGCGGAAACTTCCGAGGGTTGATGCTTTGTCTTTACCGCGGCCTATCCATTTTCACCTCTTGTGAAACGGTCGCGCCGCGGTTTAGGATGACCCTTGGACCAATATCCCTCGCTTGAAGCGGCTTTTCGCGGGCGGCAGGGAAGGAAGAATGACGAATGACAAAGCTCACGGGCTCCGATTCTAAAAGTACGCTTTACTGCTCCTTCTGCGGCAAGTCGCAGCATGAGGTGCGTAAGCTGATCGCGGGGCCGACCGTGTTCATCTGCGATGAATGCGTGGAACTGTGCAACGACATCATCCGGGAGGAGACCAAGGGCGGTCTCGTCGGGCGGAAGGATGGCGGCGTGCCGACCCCGCAGGAAATCTGCGATGTGCTCGACGATTATGTGATCGGCCAGAACCGCGCCAAGCGTGTCCTGTCGGTGGCTGTCCACAACCATTACAAGCGCCTCAACCACGGCTCCAAGCCGGGCGAGGTGGAACTCGCCAAGTCCAACATCCTGCTCGTTGGTCCCACCGGCTGCGGCAAGACGCTGTTGGCGCAGACGCTGGCCAAGACGTTCGACGTGCCCTTCACCATGGCGGACGCGACGACGCTCACCGAAGCAGGCTATGTGGGCGAGGATGTGGAAAACATCATCCTGAAGCTGCTGCAGGCGTCCGACTATAATGTGGAAAAGGCGCAGCGCGGCATCGTCTATATCGACGAGATCGACAAGATCAGCCGCAAGGCGGAAAATCCTTCCATCACCCGCGACGTGTCGGGCGAAGGCGTGCAGCAGGCGCTGCTCAAGCTCATGGAAGGCACCACCGCCAGCGTTCCGCCCCAGGGCGGCCGCAAGCATCCGCAGCAGGAATTTTTGCAGGTCGATACGACCAACATCCTGTTCATCTGCGGCGGCGCTTTCGCGGGCCTCGAAAAGATCATCGGCGATCGTCTGGAAGCCAAGTCCATCGGCTTTGGCGCCCATGTCGCCGCGCCGGAAGAACGCAAGACCGGAGAACTGCTGCGTCAGAGCGAGCCGGAAGATCTGCTGAAATTCGGCCTGATCCCTGAATTTGTCGGCCGTCTGCCGGTCATCGCGACGCTGGAAGATCTCGACGTGACCGCACTGGTCAAGATTCTGGTCGAACCCAAGAACGCGCTGGTGAAGCAATATCAAAAGCTGTTCGACATGGAGAATGTGGAACTCAGCTTCACCGAAGATGCGCTGACCGCCATCGCGAAGAAGGCGATCGAGCGGAAGACCGGCGCGCGCGGTTTGCGGTCGATCCTCGAATCGATCCTGCTCGACACCATGTTCGACCTACCCTCCATGGAGGGCGTGGGTGAAGTGGTCGTTGACAAGGATGTCGTCGCGGGCAGCAAGGAACCGATCCGCGTATTCAGCGACAAGGAAAAGCGCGCCGAAGACGCAGCCTGACCGGTCTATGACATGATCGAAAAGGCCCGCCGGGAGCGATCCGGGCGGGCCTTTTTATTTTCCGGGTGAGGAGACCGGCTGATCTCCCCGCCAATGACGCTAGGGAACGGCCCGTTGCCTATCCTCGTCGCCTTTGGCTTGTCGAAGGCGCGCAGATGGGCCTGATAGGTTAGGACCATTAAGGGCCGCTGCCGCCTCTATCATTTGCAGCGGCAGGATCGGATGATCTTCGACCTTGGTGCTGCTTTGCGGTAGCGAACCTTTTCCGTCACATAGGTCGTGGTTGTCGTGGTCGTCGTCGCGGGATGAACCACTACCGTCGTCACCGTGGGCGCGGGATAATAATAGCCGTTCGCGTAATAACCGCCTCCGCCATGGCTGGTGACGCCTCCATCCGACCAATGCGACGGGCCGTCATAGGGCGGTGGCGCGTAATCCACGCCGGGCTCCCCTTCGACCGTGCCTTCGAAGCGGCCTTCATATTCCCCGCTATAGGCCTTGCCATCCTTGTCGCGCCAGGTGCCGACCCAACGGCCCTGATAGGCATTGTCATAGGTGACGGCATCGTCCGGTGCGCCCGGATCATAATCCACGCCGGCGCGTGGCGGGGGAGGAGCATCGCGGCCCCGATCCTCCGCCTTGTCGACGGCATAGCCCGCGGCCGCACCGACGCCTGCGCCGATCAGCGTGCCCGCCGTGCGATTGCCTCTGCCCGCGATGAGATTGCCCGCGACTCCGCCCACGACGGCGCCTGCAACCGCGCCACCCACGCCATTGTCCCGGCGTTCGGCGCGATCCTCTGCATATCCGCCTTCATGACGGTCCCAGTCGATGCCGCTGCGGCGATCATAGACGCGGCCATAGCGATCCGTCATGACCGCATCGTCATAATAACGGGACCAGCCATAGCCATAGGCCGGGGCGGGCAGGCCATAAGCGCCGTAATTGCCGATATAATAGGCCGGATTGATCCAGTAGCGCGGCAGGATATAGCCATAGACGGGACGGCGATAGGCGCCCCAGCCGCCCGGCGCCTGCCAGCCCGCATACCAGCGCCCGGCATGGCGCGGTCCCCAGCGGTGCCCGCCATTCCATCCATGGCCGGGCCGGGGGCCGGAGTAACTCTTGCCCATGACCGGCAGCGCGGCGCTGGTCACGCTCGTGCCGGTGCCCGATGCCATGGCGGGCGCGCTGGCCCCGCCCAACAGCATCGCGCCGAGGATAAGAATGCTCCGGGTCCGCATGTCCAAACTCCCTGTTCGCCGGGCAGGTGCGCGGCGCCCCCCGCCCAAATTACTAACAGCCTGTTTAGCATGGTGATCCGCGCCTTTCCAAGGATGGAGGGCGCACTGACCTGTCCCGAAACGGGTCAGGAAGGGAGGGTGGATGTCAGCCGATACGCGCGGCGATCCGGGCCACCAACGCTTCCAGTCCCGCAGCATCGCCTCTGTCGAACCGGGCGACAAGCGGACTGTCCAGATCAAGGACACCGATCAGCTCACCCTGATGCACGATGGGCACCACGATTTCAGAGGCGCTGGCGCCGTCGCAGGCGATATGTCCAGGGAAGGCGTGGACATCATCCACCAGTTGCGTCTGCCGCGTCTGCGCCGCCGTGCCGCAAACGCCCTTGCCCAGCGGTATGCGGATGCAGGCGGCTTTGCCCTGAAACGGACCAAGCACCAGTTCGCCGTCGACCATGCGATAAAAACCCGCCCAGTTGAGGTCGGGCAGCCATTGCCAGATCAGCGCCGCGATATTCGCCATATTGGCGATGGCGTCCGCCTCTCCGCTCGTCAGGGCATCGGCGGCGGAAAGCAGGTCCGCATAGAGCGCCGGCTTGTCGCTGTCTGCGGTGGGGGCAAAATCGAACATGGCGCGCATATAGGTTCCGGCCCGTGGGAATGCCACCATGACTTCGTGCGCGTGAACGCCCGGTTTCGGCTCAGGCCCCGCCGCGTCTAATCGACTGGCTTGCGGCGCAGGCTCTTGACCGCGCCCCGCTTGGCCTTCCCATCCATCCGCCGCGTTTTCGATGCCTTGGTGGGTTTTGTAGCCTTGCGATTCTTGGGCACGATGGTCGCTTGCCGGATCAGGTCGACCAGCCGCGCCGTCACCTCCTGCCGGTTCATGAGCTGGGATCGCGATCCTTCCGACCGCAGGATCAGGACGCCCTCCGCCGTCATCCGCCGACCCGCGATCGCGGCCAGCCGGTGCTTGACCGCTTCGGGAAGGGATGGGCTGTTCGCGACGTCGAAGCGCAGTTGCACCGCACTGTCGGTCGTGTTGACATGCTGGCCGCCCGCGCCCGTCGAGCGGACGAAAGTCTCGGAAATCTCATCGCTGTCGATGGCAATGGATCGGGTGATCTGGATGGCGGGCATAGCCGCGATGTAGCGCAAAGCGGGCCGATGCAAAAGAAGCGGAAAAATGACCCGGCAGCGAGGGGGAGGGGAGGAGCTGCCGGGCCATCCAATGTGCGCCATGGGACGCCGCAACAGATATATGCCGCGACTTGTCCGTTTCAATAAGAAACCAGAAAATTTGCGTCAGCGGCGCGGGTCAGGCGCCGTCGTCCAGATAATTCTCGCCAAATCCCGCCGCTTCGAATGTCGGCGGCAGCGGAGCAATGGCCTCGACGGCGGGCTTGCCGCTGCGCGGGACGCTCAGGAACCGGCCATGGAGCAGCATGGGTTCTCCAGCCGTGCCATAGACCGGATCGCCCACGATCGCGGCTCCAAGCGCTTGGGAGGCATGAACGCGGATCTGGTGCGTGCGCCCGGTGCGCGGCGTGAAGGCGATCAGCGCGCGGCCATCCTTTTCCGCGATCTTGCGCCAATGGGTGATGGCGCTCTTGCCCTTGGGATCGGCCACCATGCGCCAGCCCTCCGCCGCGCTGCTGATCTTGTTCAGCGGCATGTCGATGATGCCGCTTTCGTCCGTAGGCACGCCCTCAAGCACCGCAAGATAGCGTTTACCCACCGTCCCGGCCTCGAACGCGGCGGCAAAGCGTTTGTGCGCCTTGGGGTTGCGGGCCAGCAACAGGCAACCGCTGGTGTCCCGGTCCAGCCGATGCACCGCCAGTGGCCAGCGCTGAAAGCCGAAGGTCAGTGACGACAGATAATTTTCGAGGCTGAGCGATCCGTCGCGGGGCGCATCGACCGGCATCCCGGCGGGCTTGTTCAATATGATGGCTTCACCGTCGATGAAGAGGACTTTGTCATTGAGCAGGGACAAGGTAACGATCCGTTCGGAAAGGAAGGCAGGGGCGGGCGGGCCCTCCTATAAGGGGTGGAGACGATGAACAACAGCACTATGGCGCCCGCATGAAGGGGGAACGCCTGGAATGGGTCGATGTCGCGCGCGGCGTCGGCATCATCGCGGTCGTCATTGCCCATATATGGACGCGGGGGGGCGTGCGGGATGCGCTCTACAGCTTTCATATGCCGCTGTTTTTCCTGTTGTCGGGCTATCTCACCCGGCCACGCCCTGCCGGAAAGTTCGCATGGGCGCAGGTTGAAGGGCAGATGCGGCCCTATTTCGCCTTTCTGCTGCTGCTGATCGCGGCGGACCAGTTGATCGAGCCGCTGAAGGGCAACCGCCCTATCTTTCATCAATGGCCGCACGATTTGATGCCGATCCTGCTGGGTGGATCATGGCTGCGCGGTCCCTATACGATCTTCTGGTTCGTGCCGTGCCTGATGTTCGGACGGATCGCGTTCAATGCGCTGCTGGTTCGATGGCCCGATCCGCTGGACAGGCGATGGGGCGTGGCTGCGGCGATCAGCCTGATCGCGGCTTATGCGCTGGGTTGGGCGACCGATATATCGCCGCTGGGCCTGCTCACCGTGCCGATGGCGTTCTTCCTGCTCTGGACAGGCGCGGCGTGGCGGCGCATCGGCGGGAACCGATGGATGATGGCGCCGCTGCTCCTGTTGTCGGCCTGCGGCCTGCTGTCGTTATTTCCCACGCTCAACATGAAGGCCGGGGATTACGGCTGGCCGATCCTGTCGATCGCATCGGCCATCGCGACGTCGCTCATCCTCTTTCGCCTGTCACCGGTGGTGCCGAAAATATGGAAAGGTCCGTTGGTGCTTCTGGGGCAGGCCTCACTGGTCATCATGTATCTGCACGTCGCGCTGATTCACTATCTGACGCCCTATCTGCCCAAGGTATGGCTGCTGCCCGTTGCGCTTCTCGTGCCGCTGGCCTGCTGGCAACTTATCCGCAAATCGCCTTTCGCCCGCCGCATCTTCCTCTGAAAACTCAGTGCAGGTGGCGCAGCTTGTCGGGGTTGCGCGTCACATAGATAG
This sequence comes from Sphingobium baderi, assembly GCF_001456115.1. NCBI lineage: Bacteria > Pseudomonadati > Pseudomonadota > Alphaproteobacteria > Sphingomonadales > Sphingobiaceae > Sphingobium > Sphingobium wenxiniae. The sequence continues at coordinate 2,554,978 of NZ_CP013264.1, forward strand.
CGCGGACCTGCCCATCCTCTATGTCGAGGGCGGTGGTCTGCAATTCGCCGTCCGCCTCGCGCGTGATGAAGCCGGGCAGGCCGTTCACCATGACGGTGCGGACCAGCGCCGATCCATATTTGCCGAACATCACCGCCAGCGCCTTGTGCAACTGGATCACCTGCTTCCATCCCAGCACCGGCCGGAGCGCGGCGGGACGCTTGCCGCCGCCGTCGCTGTGCATGCTGACATCGGCGGCCAGCATGGCGCCCAGCTTTGTCATGTCGCCGCTGCGCGATGCGGTGAAGAAAGCCTGCGCGATTTCCAGCCCCCTTTCCTGTTCGATCTGGAAGCGGGGCCGTGCCTCCCGCACATGACTGCGCGCCCGCGCGGCAAGCTGGCGGCAGGCGGCGGCATCGCGGTGAATGGTGAGGGCGACTTCCTCAAAGCCGACACCGAAAACGTCATGCAGCAGGAAAGCCGCCCGCTCCAGCGGGGACAGCCTTTCCAGCGCCAGCATCAGGGGAAGCGTAACATCTTCTTCCACCTCATCCTCGCCGACCACCGGATCGGGCAGCCATGGGCCGACATAGCTTTCCCGCTGCCGCCGCGCCGACTTCAATTGATCAAGGCAGAGCCGCGTCACCGTCCGGCGCAAAAAGGCTTCCGGTTCGCGCACCAGTGCCCGATCCGTGCCCATCCAGCGGAGGAAGGCGTCCTGCACGACATCCTCCGCATCGGCGACCGATCCCAGCATCCGGTATGCGACCCGGACCAGCCGGGGGCGCAGCGGGTCGAAGCTGTCCGCCGCATCCCGCTGCGCCCGGGCGGTCATCAGGCGGCGACCTTCGCGGGTACGTGATCGTACCAGAGGTCGAAGCCGACGGCCAAACGGTTCCACCCGTTGATGACGTTTATCATCAGCGTGAGTTTCACCTGTTCCTCCTCCGAAAACTCGGCTCTCAACGCCTCATGGGCTTGCCCGTGGCCGTGCCCTTCCGAAAGGCGCGTCAGGGCTTCGGTCCATGCCAGCGCCGCGCGTTCGCGGGGGGTATAGCATGGCGCTTCCCGCCAGGCCGACAACAGATAGATGCGCTGTTCCGTTTCCCCCTGCGCGCGCGCGTCGAGCGTGTGCATATTGATGCAATTGGCGCACTGGTTGATCTGCGACGCGCGGATTTTCACCAGTTCGATGAGGCTCGGCTCCAGGCTGGCGTTCGCGGCATTGGACGTCGCGAACCAGCTTTTCATGAGCTGCGGCGCGGCGGCGAAGGGATCGAGCTTGGCGGTCATGACAGTTCCTTTCCTTGGGGTTGTGCAGTCATGACGATCGGGAAAGGCGCGGTGTGACATGACGAGAGAAAAAAAGGAGGGACGGTTCTGGGAAATGCAGTTTTCGGCCAGCAACAGCCCAAGCATGTGTTCATGCTGAGGCGGGCAGCGCCACGCCTGCGCGGGCGCTGGCTCTAAGCCAACGGAAAAGGCCAGCGCTCCGCGAGGACCGCCGGCCTTTCCACCCCCCTGCTATTTCAGGACATTCAGGCGACCTTGGTCTGAACCTGCGTCTCTTCCTCGGCATCGCGCAGCACATAGCCGCGGCCCCAGACCGTCTCGATATAATTTTCGCCGCCGCAGGCCAGCGCCAGCTTCTTACGCAGCTTGCAGATGAAGACGTCGATGATCTTGAGTTCCGGTTCGTCCATCCCGCCATACAGGTGGTTCAGGAACATTTCCTTGGTCAGCGTAGTGCCCTTGCGGAGCGAAAGCAGCTCCAGCATCGCATATTCCTTGCCGGTCAGGTGAACGCGGTTGCCGTCCACTTCCACGGTCTTGGCGTCCAGGTTGACGGCCAGCTTGCCGGTGCGGATGACCGATTGCGAATGGCCCTTGGACCGGCGGACGACGGCGTGGATGCGCGCGATCAATTCTTCGCGGTGGAACGGCTTGGTCACATAATCGTCTGCGCCGAAACCGAAGGAGCGGACCTTGCTGTCCATCTCCGCCACGCCCGACAGGATCAGCACCGGCGTCTGCACCCGCGCCGCGCGCAGCTTCTTGAGCACGTCATAGCCGTGCATATCCGGCAGGTTCAGGTCCAGGCAGATGATGTCGTAATCATAGAGCTTGCCAAGATCGAGGCCCTCTTCACCCAGGTCCGTCGTATAGACGTTGAACCCTTCGGTGGTGAGCATAAGCTCGATCGCCTTGGCCGTGGTCGGTTCATCTTCAATAAGCAGGACGCGCATGTGAAGCCCCTTTTGGTAACAGGTCCGTTCACCCCACCAGAACGGCATCTGCTGTAATTCATTAACCAAAAAACTTCTGAAGGACAAAGGTTAATTTTTCGCTAACCCGCAGGATTCCACGAGTCGCGCTCAAAAGAATCTATTTACAAAGGGTTGAGGGGCGAAACGACAGGCCCGGAGTCAAGCGTGATTCACCTGTGAAACAGAATGTCAGCAGCCATGGTGCCGCGCCAGGAAATCAAGCAGCGCCTCGACCCGCGCGGGCCGCAGGCGCGATGGCGGCGTGACCAGATGCAGGCCAAAGGCGGGTGGGCGCCAGTCGGATAATATCTCCTCCAATTCGCCCGAAGCCAGTGCGTCGCCCACGATGAAATCGGGCAGCCGCGCGATGCCGACGCTGTCCCGCAACGCGGGCAGCATCGCTTCGCCGCTGTTGACGGTGATGCGCGAATGGACCTGCACCACCACATTCTGCTGCCCCGGCCCCGAAAAACGCCACACATCGGGCGTGGGCGCATTGGCATAGCACAGGCAATCATGACCGCTCAGGTCGGATGGATGGGTGGGCCGCCCCCGTTCGGCCAGATAGGCAGGCGACGCGACGACATGCAGGGTCACATCCGCCAGCTTGCGCGCACGGAGCGAACTGTCCGGCATGTCGGCGATGCGGATGGTCGCATCCAGCCCCGCTTCCACAAGGTCGATGCGGGCGTCGGACAGGTGCAGGTCCACATCCACCAACGGATGTTCCTTGCAGAATTGCGCGATCAAAGGCGCGATCCGCAAAAGTCCGAAGGTCATGGGCGCGCCCAGGCGCACGGTGCCGGACAGTTCGGCCGTTTCATCGCGCGCCGCTTCTTCCGCCGCGACGCCTTCGGACAGGATGCGTTCGGCATGGGCGGCGAGCCGCTTCCCGCTTTCCGTCAGCGAAAGGCGGCGGCTGGTGCGGTTGAAGAGGCTGGTGTCCAGATGCTGCTCCAGCCGGGTGACCGCCTTGGAAACCGTGGCTTTCGAAACGCTGAGCGCCTTGGCCGCGTCGGTGAAGCTGCGATGCTCCACCACGGCGGCGAACATGGCCCAGGCTTCGAAATCGGGGAGACGCATAAGGGAAACAATCCGTTTCAATGCTGCTTATTCAAGAAACGATCCTGATCGCTAGATTGTCGGAAAGCAAGCCGGAAACCCTCCGGCCGAATATTGAAAGGCAAGCATATGAGCACGAACACCGCGAGCCGCATCGAGCGCCGCCCCTTCGCGTCGCTCGGCCATGCCGACCATGGCTGGCTGAATGCGCGGCATCATTTTTCCTTCGCGGACTATCATGATCCCGACCGCATGAGCTGGGGCAAGATCCGTGTGTGGAACGACGATGAAATCGCCGCGCGGTCCGGTTTTCCGCCGCATCCTCATGCCGACATGGAGATTATCACCTATGTCCGCCAGGGCGCGATCACCCATCAGGACAGCCTTGGCAACAAGGGCCGCACGGAAGCGGGCGACGTCCAGGTGATGAGCGCGGGCACCGGCATCCGCCACGCCGAATATAATCTGGAGGACGAAACGACCACGCTCTTCCAGATCTGGGTCATTCCGCGGGCGCGGGGCGGTTCCCCAAGCTGGGGGGCGAAGCCTTTCCCCAGGGGCGACCGTTCCGGCAAGCTGGCGGTTCTGGCCAGCGGTTATGAGGATGACGCCGAAGCGCTTCGTATCCGGGCCGACGCCCGCCTGCTGGGCGGAACGGTAAAGGCCGGGGACAGCGTGACCTATGAAAGCGCGCCGGGCCGCCACCTTTATCTCGTCCCCGCCACCGGCCGGATCGAGATTGACGGCGAAGCCTTCGAGGCACGGGACGGCGCCGCGATCATCGGCGGTCAGCCGATCACCATCACGGCGATCGAGGACAGCGAAATCGTCCTGGTCGACAGCGAATAGGCCCGCCCTCCCACGGGCCGACAGGCCGCCCGCGTCTCCCTCCCCCTGACGCGGGCGGCCACTTTCCCCTTCATTCCATCAAGGAGCACTGACATGGCAAAGGTTCTGGTTCTCTATTATTCCACCTACGGCCACATCGAAACCATGGCGAAAGCCGTCGCGGAAGGCGCTGCCAGCGCGGGCGCGCAGGTCGACATCAGGCGCGTGCCCGAAACCGCGCCACTGGAAATCGCGCAGAAGGCCGGATTCAAGCTGGATCAGGATGCCCCCATCGCCACTGTCGCGGACCTGGCCGAATATGACGCGATCATCGTGGGCACCGGCACGCGCTTTGGCCGCATGTCGAGCCAGATGGCCGCTTTTCTCGATCAGGCGGGCGGCCTGTGGGCGCGCGGCGCGCTCAATGGCAAGGTCGGCGGCGCCTTCACCTCCACCGCCAGCCAGCATGGCGGGCAGGAAACGACGCTTTTTTCCATCATCACCAACCTGCTGCATTTCGGCATGGTGATCGTGGGGCTGGACTATGGCTTTGCCGAACAGATGGGCGTGGACAAGGTGCGCGGCGGCGCGCCCTATGGCGCCACGACCATTGCGGATGGTGACGGCAGCCGCCAGCCGGGCGAAGAAGAACTGGCGGGCGCGCGCTATCAGGGCTGCAAGATCGCGGAAACGGCGATCAAGCTGCACGGTTGAAAAGGCCTCTGCGACGTTACGGGAAAGGGTTCGGCGCGTCGGGCGCCGGCCCCTTTCCGGCATTTAGGGTTGGCAGGGGCAAATGGTAAGGCGAAACCCGCCACCAAAGCCCGGTGGCAGCCGCATCCTCTTTCAAGCCGCGCACTCCACCCCCGTCTGGAGGAACCAGCGCGCTGTCCCCTGCAACCCTATCGCCGTCAGTCGCCCGGATCGATAGGCGCCGGTGTCTATGCCGATGCGGTTGGACCGTTCGTCCACATTCTCGCTGATATTGTGGCCATGGACGATCATCTTTTCATGCCCGTCCCGGTGGTCGAGAAATTCGGTCCTGATCCAGCGCAGGTCGTCGGGAGACTGGGCGTGGAGCGGAACGCCCGGCTTCACCCCGGCATGGACGAAGAAATAATCGCCGATCGTCACGCTGTCCTCAAACCCGTCGACGAAATCGACATGGGCGCGGGGCACATTGTCCAGCATCCAGTCCGCAAGCGCCGCATCGTCCATCGCATCGCAATCCGACAGGGCCAGTCCATAGCTGGCCGCCGTTTCCGTTCCGCCATATTGCCGGAAATAATGGGTTGCGCGCACATGGCCGCGCGCCGCCATCAGGAACGCTTCCTCATGATTGCCCTTGACGAAGCGGGCGAGGGGATTGGTTCGCGCCAGCTCCATCGCCCGTTCGATCACCTGCGCCGACCAGCGGCCGCGATCGACCAGATCGCCCAGCAGGATGAGGTATGTGGGAATGGCTCCTCTCGCCTCGCTGTCCCGCGCGATCAAGGCCAGCAGATCGCGCAGCAAGTCGTCCCGGCCATGAATGTCGCCAATGGCATAAACCCGCCGGTCGTCGCCGACGCTGGGCGAGGGCGGCGCTGATATCGGCGCTTTGCGGCGCAGCCATGCGGGCGGTGCGATCATGCGGCCGATTGTCGCACGGCTTTAGAGGCGCGGCAATGTCACCCCTTGCTGGCCCATATATTTTCCCGCCCGGTCGGCATAGCTGACCTCGCATGGTTCATTCCCCTGCAGGAACAGGAACTGGCATGCGCCTTCATTGGCGTAGATTTTCGCGGGCAGCGGCGTGGTGTTGGAAAATTCCAGCGTCACATGCCCTTCCCAGCCCGGCTCCAGCGGGGTGACGTTCACGATGATCCCGCACCGCGCATAGGTGGATTTGCCAAGGCAGATCACCAGCACGTCGCGCGGCACCCGGAAATATTCGACCGTGCGGGCAAGGGCGAAGCTGTTTGGCGGGATGATGCAGCAGTCGGTCTTGCGGTCGACGAAGCTGTTCGCGGCGAAATCCTTGGGGTCCACCACCGCGCTGTCGACATTGGTGAAGATCTTGAACTCGTCCGCCACCCGCGCGTCATAGCCATAGGAGGACAGGCCATAGCTGATGCACCCGTCGCGCCGCTGGCTTTCCACGAAAGGCTCGATCATGCCGCTGTTCAGGGCCTGCTCGCGAATCCACTTGTCCGACTGGATGGCCATTGGTCCTCAGCTTCTCTTCTTCGTTGTGACGCCCAGGTCCGCAGGACCGAAGGCATAAGGCAGCAGCGCGGAAACGCTATGCTCTATCATGGCCTCACCGCTTGCAGCAGCGCAATAGACGGGGAGGGGCCGGCCTGCAATCTGCTCCGCTTCATGCATGACCTGACGGCACCGGCCGCAGGGCGCGACGATGGCGCCATCCGCTCCGCCCGCCACGGCGATCGCCTCCACGTCGGCCAGCCGTCCCTGCGAATTGACGGTCGCCAGCGCCACCGTCTCGGCACAGAGCGACAGCCCATAGCTTGCATTCTCGAAATTCGCCCCGGTAACGATCCGCCCATCGGTCAACCGCACGGCCGCGCCCACGGCAAAGCCGCTATAGGGTGCATGGGCATGGGCCATCGCTTCCCGCGCCGCATCCACCAGAGCCTTTGCCACCAGAGCCTTTGCGGATGCATTTTTCGTCATGGCGCGACCACGCTCCACCGTACCGGGCCGTCCACGCCGTCGATATGCCGCATGTTGCTGGCGGTCCACACCACCCATGGCCGCGTCGCATAATCGGGCGGAAAGAAATTACCGTCCAGCCAGAGCGTGCGATTCACGCCTGATCCGATGTCGTAATCCGTGTCGAAATCCTTCGTCACATTGAGCACCACGGTCTTGCCCGCATGGCTTTCGATCAAATTGACCAGCGTGTTGAGTTCCGAAAGCACCTTGTCCCGGTCCGGCCTGGCCGTGCAGCCCGGATCGAAAGCCAGCCGGATCACGGGGGGCAGGGCGGCATTGTCGCGCGGCACCGTCGTGATGAAGGGGGTCGCCTGGCTGGAGGCGCTGCGGCACAGGCTGAAGTCCAGCAACGCGCCATAGCGCATCCCGGCCCTGCGCGCTTCGGCCCAGTTGGTTCCAAAGGCGGGATCGCGCTGTCCCCGGCCGTTCGCGGCGCGGATATAGGCGAAATCCGTCCCCTGCGCCGCCAGCGTGCCCCATTCGATGACGCCATTGCCCGCACCCACCGACACGCCCTGCATCGGATAATGCTCGCGGTCCGGCGCCCAGCCGCGCGCGAACAGCCACAGCGCCGTCACCAGCGCCGCGCTCACGGCCAGCGCAAAGCCCATGCGCGCCAGCCATTGCCGCGAAGTCAGCCCCCTGATTGTCCCTACCCCTTGATATGCAATACGCAGATCAGCGTGAAGAGCCGCCGCGCGGTGTCGAAATCCACCGCGATCTTGCCCTCCAGCCTTTCCATCAGCATTTCGGCCGCCTGATTGTGGATGCCGCGCCGGGCCATGTCCACCGTTTCGATCTGTTGGGGCGATGCATTGCTGATCGCCTGATAATAGCTGTCGCAGATCGCGAAATATTCCCGGATAGGGCGGCGGAACCGCCCCAGGCCCAGGATCACGGCTTCCAGCGGACTGTCATCCTCCCGCCGCATTTCCACGACCAGTCGCCCGTCCTCGACCCGCAGCACCACCCTGTAGGGACCGGCATAGCCATCTTCATGCACCCGCTGCGGCGCGAAGTGGTTATCCTCCAACAGGTCGAAAATCGCGATGCGCCGTTCCTGCTCCACATCGGCGTTGCGCCACAGGATCGTGCGCTCGTCGAGCTTTATGTCTATGATGCGCGGATCGGCCATGGTGCAGGCTTCCGTCACTGCGGCGAGGGACGGCGAAATGCAAGCGGGACTTATCCACAGATCGTTTCGAACTCGCATCTTGCGCGGGCGCTCCAGCGGCGCGATGAGGGGGCAATGGTTGAACTGGTGAAGATCAATGCCGCCGCCGAAGCGGGTGGCCCCGAATTGCCGCGCAATGTGGAGGCGGAGGCGGCGCTGCTTGGCGCGCTGATGATCGACAACCGCATCGCCGAGGATATCCAGCTCAAGCTCAAGCCCGAACATTTCTTCGAACCGCTCCATGGCCGCATCTACGAAGCGGTGATGCGGCTGGTCGAGCGTGACATGGTGGCCAATCCGGTGACGCTCAAGCCCATGCTGGATCAGGACCCCGCGCTCAAGGAACTGGGCGGCGCGGCCTATCTGGCGCAGTTGACCGGCAATGGCGCCGCGCTGCTGGGCGCGCGGGACTTCGCGCAGCAGATTTACGACCTCGCCTTGCTGCGTCAGCTTGTGAATGTCGGGCGGGAGCTGGTTGAAAATGCGCTGGATACCAGCGAGGATGTCAATCCACGCGAACAGATAGAGCAGGCTGAAATCTCGCTCTACAAAGTATCCGAAGGGGAGGGCGAAGTCGGCTCGGTCAAGAGCTTCGCCGCCGCCACGACCATGGCCGTGGCCGTGGCCGAACGCGCGCTCAACAGCGGCGGCCATGTGTCGGGCATCACCACCGGCATCAACAGCCTCAACGAGAAGATCGGCGGCCTGCACAATTCGGACCTTATGATCCTGGCCGGGCGTCCGGGCATGGGCAAGACCTCGCTCGCCACCAACATCGCCTATAATGCCGCGTCCCGCTGGCTGCGCGATAATGCCGACGGCATCCCGCCGGAAAAGAATATGGGCGCGAAAACAGCGTTTTTCAGCCTCGAAATGTCGGCGGATCAGCTTGCCACCCGCGTCCTTGCCGAACAGTCGGGCATCAGCGGCGAAGCGCTCCGCATGGGCAAGATCAGCCGGGCCGATTTCCAGAACCTCTCCCGCGCCGCCCGCGAGTTGCAGGAACTGCCGTTGTTCATCGACGACACGCCCGGCCTTACCATCGCCGCCCTCCGCACGCGCGCCCGCCGCCTGAAGCGCCGCCACGACATCGGCTTCGTCATCGTCGACTATCTCCAGTTGCTGCAAGGCACCGGCAAGGGCGGCGACAACCGCGTGCAGGAAATTTCCGAAATTTCCCGCGGCCTCAAGACCTTGGCGAAGGAACTGAACTGTCCGGTTTTGGCCCTGTCCCAGCTCAGCCGCGCCGTCGAACAGCGCGAGGACAAGCGCCCGCAGCTATCGGACCTGCGCGAATCCGGCTCTATCGAGCAGGACGCCGACATGGTCTGGTTCGTCTTTCGCGAGGATTATTACGTCGCCGCCAAGGAGCCGGGCAACAAGGAAAGCCCCGAGCATCTGGAATGGGCGCAGGAAATGGAACGCATTTACGGCCTCGCCGAACTGATCGTCGCCAAACAGCGCCACGGCTCCACGGGCCGCATCCGCATGAAGTTCGACGCCAAGATCACCCGCTTTTCCGACCTTGCGGAGGGCAGCTACATGGAAAGCTACGAGTAGCCCGAGGAAGTCAGCCCCGGAACAAGGGCGTCAGCACCATCGCCAGCCCGACAAGGCTGACCGCATAGGCAAGCGTCCGCACCATCGGCACGCCAAGACCGTAAAGCGGCAGATACGCGACCCGCGCGCCCAGCCAGATCCAGCCGCCCAGCGCCGTCCATTCACTCGTTCGGCCCGCCACGACGACACCGATCAGCGCGACGATGGCGATAGGGAAGGTTTCCTGGAAATTGGCCTGCGCCCGCACGAAACGACCGACCACGGGCCGCAGCGGCGGCAGCGTTTCGTCCCGCGCGCCCATGTTCCACCGGGGGCCAAATTGTCTGGTCTTGAGGTGCGCCGCCGCGAAGATGTGAACCAGCAGCAAGACCACGCCCCAGGCCAGGATCTTGAGTTCGACGGGCATGACCCTCTCCTTATGGCAAAGGGCCATTCTAACCATTTGCGCGCAAAGGGAAAGCCTCCACCCCTACACGCCATGGCGGGTCGTTTCAGAACACGGGCTGGTTGGCCGGATCGTCGGGATCGATCGCTGGCGCGATGGGCGAAACCGGCGTGTGGATGCCGCATTCCACCTTTTCCCACCCGCGCCAGCGGCCTGCGCGCGGATCTTCGCCCGGCAGCACCTTGGACGTGCAGGGTTCGCAGCCGATGGACAGATAACCCTGCGCCTCCAGCGGATGGCGCGGCAGGTCATGTTCGGCGAAATAGGCTTCCAGATCGTCCTTGGTCCAGTCGCCCAGCGGATTGAGCTTGAGCCGCCCGTCCTCGACCTCGAAGCGGGGCAGGTTCTGCCGCGTGACCGACTGGAACGCCTTGCGCCCGGAAATCCACGCATCCAGCCCATCCTTGGCGCGGGCCATCGGCTCGACCTTGCGGATGTCGCAGCAGCCGTCCGGGTCATAGGACCAACGCAGGCCCGTCTCGTCCTTCGCCGCGATCACCTCGGGCTTGGGCGTGATGACCCGGCTGTCGGTGAAGCCGAACGCGCGGATCAGCGTGTCGCGATAATCCAGCGTCTCGCCAAACATCTTGAGCGTATCGACGAAGATCACCGGCACGTTGGGGTCCGCCTGCGCCACCAGATGCAGCAGCACCGCGCTTTCCGTGCCAAAGGAGGAGACGACGGCGACATGGCCCGCCAGCCCTTCGGTAAAGACGGTCCGCAACATCGTCATCGTGTCGACGCCTTCGAAACGCGCGTTCAGCGCGTCGGCTTCCGCCTGCGTAAAGGCGGGGCGGGCGTCGATCAGGTCGATTTCACGAGCGGCTTTAGCCATCCACTGTCTCCGGGTGCCGTTTCGCCCAAACCGGGCGGCGGCCGTCGACGGTCTTTTGATAGACGTCGGCATAGCGATTGAGCGCACGTTCGACGGCGGCATCGTCCAACGCCTTGTCGGGGCGGAAGCTGTCGAAGCCGCATCGGCGCATGGGGACGATCTGGTCCACCAACACGTCGCCTACCGCGCGCAATTCGCCCGCATAGCCCGCTTCGCGCAGGATGCGGGCCGCCGAATAGCCGCGCCCGTCGCCAAAAGCCGGGAAGTTCACCTCCACCAGCGAAAGGCGGTCCAGATAGGGCAGCAATTCCCGCGCATCCTCGCCCGCTTCTATGCGGACGGCGGTGGAATTGGACTGGCCAGTGAAGGATTCCACCGTCACGGTCGGTTCCTGCGTGGCTTCGCCTTCGCGGAAGGACAGGAACTCAACCATAGATCGCCTCCTTGAAGGGCTTCATGCCGATGCGGCGATAGGTGTCGAGGAAGCGTTCGCCTTGCTCCCGCTGCGCCAGATAGATGTCCGTGACCTTCTCGATCGCGTCGACCACGCCGTCTTCGGAAAAACCGGGGCCGGTGATCTGGCCCAGCGAAGCATCCTCCGCGCCCGATCCGCCGAGCAGGAGCTGGAAATTCTCCACGCCCTTCCGGTCCACGCCAAGGATGCCGATATGGCCCGCATGGTGATGGCCGCAGGCGTTGATGCAGCCGGAAATCTTGAGCTTCAGTTCGCCCAGATCCTTCTGCCGCTCCGGCGAAGCGAAACGCTCCGACAGCTTCTGCGCCAGCGGGATCGACCGCGCATTGGCCAGGCTGCAATAATCGAGACCGGGGCAGGCGATGATGTCGGTGATCAGGTCCAGATTGGCCTCCGCCAGTCCCGCTTCGTCCAGCTTCTGCCAGATGGCGTAGAGGTCGGCTTTCCTGACATGCGGCAGGACGAGATTCTGTGCATGGGTCACGCGCAGTTCGTCCAGCGAATATTGCTCCGCCAGGTCCGCGACCAGATCGATCTGCTCGGCCGAAGCGTCGCCGGGGATACCGCCCACGGGCTTCAGGCTGATATTGACGATGGCATAGCCCGGCTGCCGGTGCGCCGCGACCTGCCGGTCGACCCACAGTGCGAAGGCCGGATCGCTGCGGTCGATGGCGTCGGACAGGCCCTGCTCATAGGCCGGACCCGCGAAGAAGGGGCGGATGCGGTCCAGTTCCTCGCGGGGCGGGTTCAGCCCCAGCGTCCGCATATGGGCGAACTCTTCCTCGACCTGCCGCTTATATTCCTCGACGCCCAGTTCATGGACCAGGATCTTGATTCGCGCCTTGAACTTGTTGTCGCGGCGGCCATAGCGGTTATAGACGCGCAGGCACGCTTCCAGATAAGACACGATCTCATCTTCGGGCACGAAGTCCCTGATTTGCGGCCCGACCATCGGCGTGCGTCCCATGCCACCACCGGCATAGACCTCCGCGCCGATCTCATCCCCGCGCTTCACCAGCTTGAGGCCGATGTCGTGCAGGCGCATCGCCGCGCGATCGTCTTCCGATGCGATCACGCAAATCTTGAACTTGCGCGGCAGGTAGGTGAATTCCGGGTGGAAGGTCGACCATTGCCGCAGCAATTCGGCCCAGGGGCGGGGGTCCGCCACTTCGTCAGCGGCCACGCCCGCATATTGATCCGAAGAAATGTTGCGGATGCAATTGCCGCTGGTCTGGATGGCGTGCATCTCCACCGTCGCCAGTTCGGCGAGGATGTCGGGCGCGTCGGCCAGCTTGATCCAGTTATACTGGATGTTCGTGCGGGTCGTGAAATGGCCGTAGCCGCGATCATATTTGCGCGCGATCTCGCCCAGTTTCCGCATCTGCCTGCCCGACAGCGTGCCATAGGGGATGGCGACGCGCAGCATATAGGCGTGAAGCTGCAGATAGAGGCCGTTCATCAGCCGCAGCGGCTTGAACTGGTCCTCGGTCAGATGCCCTGCCAGGCGGCGCTGGGTCTGGTCGCGAAACTCCTCGACGCGGGCGTCGACGATGGACTGGTCGTAGCTGTCGTAACGATACATGGTTCAGATCACCCAGTTGCCGGCATCGGCGTCATTCGGTTTCAGCGTCAGGTCGGGGCGCACCGTCGGTCCCAGCGCGCGGATGCGGTCCTTGATATGCGCGGGACGGATACCTTCGTCCGTCACGGTGGCGTCGATCACATAAGCGCCGACCACGCGCTGCGCGGCCTCCTCGGCGCGGACCAGTTCGTCGCCTTTGTCGCCGACATCGGCCGAATCGCCCACCTGCCGCGACCAGCCGTCGCCTGCCCACCAGATCACGTCGCCGGTGCCAAGGTCATTGCCGGTCAAGATCTTCACTTATGCATCTCCGAAACCATTTCCGCCTGCGCGCTCCATCCCGCCAGCACATCGCGCGCCAGCGCGTGTGCCGCCACTTCCCCGACGACGATCAGCGCCGGGCTCTTCACCTGTTCCCGCGCCACCATCTCGCCCAGATCGGCGAGCAGCGTGCGGAGCGTCCGCATATCGGGACGCGTGCCATTTTCCAACACCGCCACCGGAATCCCCGGCGCGACGCCATCGGCCATCAGCTTGTCGGCGATGTCCGCCGCCGTCGCCACGCCCATGTAGATGACCAGCGTCCGTCCCTTGCCCGCAAGGCCGGACCAGTCCTGATCCGTCAGCCCCTTGCACTGACCCGCGACGAAGCTGACCGCGCTCGATGCGGCGCGGTGGGTGAGGGGGAGCTGCGCCTGCGCCGCGCTGCCGATCGCCGCGCTGATGCCGGGCACCACTTCCACCGGCACGCCGGCTTCGCGGCAGGCGTCCACTTCCTCGCCGCCGCGCCCGAAGATGAAGGGATCGCCGCCCTTCAGCCGCACAACGGGTTGTCCGCCCTTCGCCAGCCGCACCAGCAGCGCGTTGATCTCCTCTTGCGGCATGGAATGGCGGCTGCGCTGCTTGGCGACAGAGATCAGCTTCGCCCCCGGCGCGGCCATCGCCAATATCTCGCGCGACACCAGCCCGTCATGCACGATCACCTGCGCCGCGCCGATCAGGCGGGCGGCGCGCAGCGTCAGCAGGTCCGGATCGCCCGGTCCCGCGCCGACGAGATAAACGGTGGCAGGTGCATGTTCGGCCATGCTGGCCCACATGGCGAAGGCGCAGCCCAACTGCAATCCAGAATGCTTTTACCGGGGCGTAGGAAAAGTTGCGGCCGCAAAAGCCCCGCCTTTTCAATCCCCCATCGCGCCCGTGTCGATGGGCTTCAATCCCACGCCGATGGAGGCGCGCGGCTGCTCGATTTCCGATGAAACCACGGGATAGGCGCAATAATCCGCTGCATAATAGGCGCTGGGCCGATGATTGCCCGAAATCCCCACCCCGCCAAAGGGCGCGGCGGATGAAGCGCCGTTGGTGGGCCGGTTCCAGTTGACGATCCCGGCGCGCACCTGGGTCCAGAACTGATTATACTGCTCGGGCGATCCCCCGATCAGCGCGGCGGACAGGCCGAAACGGGTATTGTTCGCCTCTGCGATGGCGGCATCGAAATCGGGCACGCGCACCACCTGGAGCAGCGGCCCGAACAGCTCCACATCCGGCCGCTCCGCCATGGCCGTCACGTCGATGATGGCGGGCGTCACGAAGGGCAGGCCCTTCACCGGGCGGACCATATGCTTGATCGGCTTGCCGCCATTGCTCATCAGATAGAGGAAGCTTTCCGTCAGCCCGTCCGCCGCCGCTTCGTCGATCACCGGCCCCATATAGGGCGCGGGGTCGGCATGGGGATGGTCGATGATCAGACGGTCGGCGATCTTCTTGACCTCCGCGATCACGGCGTCGGCGATGCTTTCCTTCACGATCAGGCGGCTGGCGGCGGTGCATCGCTGCCCGCTGGAGAGAAAGGCCGACTGCGCCACCAGAGTCGCTGCGGCGTTAATGTCGGGCGTGTCCCAGACGATCGCCGGATTATTGCCGCCCATCTCCAGCGCCAATATCTTGCCCGGTTCGCCCGCGAACTGGCGGTTGATCGCGATCCCGGTCTGCGCCGACCCGGTGAACAGCACGCCCCCCACATCGCCATGGGCGGTCAGCGCCTTGCCTTCCTCCGCCCCGCCCAGCAGCAGGCGGATCGCATCCTGCGGTATCCCCGCCTCATGATAAAGCTTCACCAGCATCTCGCCCACGGCGGGCGTCTTTTCCGAAGGCTTGAACACGACGCTGTTACCCGCCAGCAGGGCAGGGACGATATGACCATTGGGCAAATGCGCGGGGAAATTATACGGCCCCAGCACCGCCATCACTCCATGCGGCTTGTGCCGCACGGACTGGCGCGCGCCCATGGCGGCATCCAGCCTTTTCTGCCCCGTCCGCTCGGCATAGGCGGACACGGAAATGTCGACCTTGCCCATCACGGCGGCCACTTCGGTCTGTGCGTCCCACAGCGGCTTGCCGGTTTCCCGCGCGATCAGGTCGGCCAGCTTGTCCTCATGCGCGCGCACGACATTGACGAAGCGGCGCAGCGTTTCGATGCGATAGGCGATGGGCTGGGCGGCCCATTGCGGCCATGCCGTAGCGGCGCGCGCCACTTCCTCATCCACATTGCCGGCTGCCCCTTGCCATAAAAGCGCGCCGGTGGCCGGTTCGAACGAGGTTAATGCGGAGCTCATGCTGCCCCGATATGGCTGAAAAAGGTGGGAGAGGGAAGGGGTGACGCTGAATGGCGGTTATGGGCGGTTGCCCGAACTCGGCCACCCATCATGGCACCTTCGGCGCGTCTCCATGCGCCTCGCCCATGCGCCGGATCGCGGCAACCTTGTCGTAAAGCGGTTGCCAGTCGTCCTCCCGGTCGATGGCGCTCCAGATCGCCTCCACTTCCTCGATATGCATGGAGCAGGGATTCTCGTCCGTCCAATAGGGATGCGTCCGGTCGCCATTCGCCTCGAACCCACTTGCGACTTCGCGAAAAGGCGCCCAGCTTTCATCGGCATAGCGTCCCGCCGCCCGCGCCTTGCCACCGCGCCAGTCATGGAAAAAGCGGTCTATCTCCGTCCCCGTCTCGATCATCCCTCGCACGGCGGCCTGAACCAGCGCCGATGCATCGCCGTCGTCCGCAACCCCCAGCCGCCAGCAGAAACGCCGCGTCAGCGCCTCGCTGAACAGGGCCGGAAACCGCTCCATCTGCTCGACCAGCGGCTCCGCCTCCACCAGCGGGCGCAGCGACACCGCCAGTTGCGCGGCGTCCCAGTGGATCGCTTCGGCCTGTCGCCCGAAGGCATAGAGACCTGTCTCGTCGAAATAGGCGGCGGTGAAGCCGTTGTCCCATGTGGGAGCGAACCGCCACGGCCCATAATCGAAACTCTCGCCCGTCACATTGATATTGTCGCTGTTCAGCACGCCATGCACGAAGCCCGCGACCATATAGCTTGCCGCCAGATCGGCGGTCCGCTCGATCACCCGCGTCATCAACTGCACCGGCGGATTATCTCCCGGCGTTTCCCCGTAAAGCCGGGTCAACGCATAGTCGGTCAGCTTCTCCAGCAGCGCCTTGTCGTCGAAATAGGCCGCGCGCTGGAAAGTCCCGATGCGGATATGCGAATGGCTGAGCCGCACCAGCACGGCGGCGCGGGTAGGGGACGGTTCGTCATGGCGCTCCAGTGCTTCGCCCGTCTCGATCAGCGAGAATGTCTTGGACGTGTTGACGCCCAGAGCTTCCAGCATTTCGGTCGCCAATATTTCCCGCACTCCGCCTTTCAGCGTCAACCGGCCGTCGCCAAAGCGGCTATAGGGCGTCTGCCCCGAACCCTTGGTGCCCAGGTCCAGCAGCCGTCCCGCGCCGTCCCGCAACTGCGCGAACAGGAAGCCGCGTCCGTCCCCGATCTGCGGATTATAACTGCGGAACTGATGCCCATGATATCGCAAAGCCAATGGGTTGGGCATCGAACCTGGCAAGGGATGGAAACGGCCGAAATGCCTGGTCCATTCCTCATCGTTCCATGTTTCCAGCCCGACGGCCTCCGCCCAGCGATCATTGCGGAAGCGCAGGATGGTTTGCGGGAAGTCCGCCGCTTTGACCGGATCGCCGATGTCGGGCATCAGCGCGGCGATTTCATGGGCGGGGCTATATTTGGCGGGTTGCAGGGGCGCGTTCATACGGCGATATGGGGGACACTATGCGGAGGGATCAAGGTTGAGCGGCTATACCGATGGATTTTGGTGGTCCCCCGATGGCCTGCGCCTCCATTATCGCGACTATGGTGGCGAGGAAGCGGGGGGCAATGACGGGCGGCCGCCTTTGCTCTGCCTGCCCGGCCTCACCCGCAACGCCCGCGATTTCGAGCCGCTTGCCGAAAGGCTCGCGGGCCAATGGCGGCTGATTTGCCCCGACATGCGCGGGCGGGCCGAAAGCGCCTATGCCAAAGACCCGATGACCTATGTGCCGCTCACCTATCTTCAGGATATAGGGCGGCTGCTGGCGGACCTTGCCGTCACGC
Organism: Sphingobium baderi; assembly: GCF_001456115.1. Taxonomy (NCBI): domain Bacteria; kingdom Pseudomonadati; phylum Pseudomonadota; class Alphaproteobacteria; order Sphingomonadales; family Sphingobiaceae; genus Sphingobium; species Sphingobium wenxiniae. The sequence continues at coordinate 2,572,339 of NZ_CP013264.1, forward strand.
GCTTCGTCGCCATCGGCACCTCGCTGGGCGGGCTCATCACCATGCTGATCGCCGCGACCCATCGGGAATGGCTGGCGGGCGCGTTGCTCAACGATGTGGGGCCGACGCTGGAGGAGGCGGGGCTGGCGCGCATCCGCACCTATGTGGGCATCGGCCAGTCGCATCCCAGTTGGGTCCATGCCGCCCGCGCGCTGGAGGAATCCAACCGCGACATCTACCCGGCTTATGATCTCGAACAATGGATCGCCATGGCGAAGCGTCTTTACCGCCTCAACTCGGGGGGGCGTATCGTGCTGGACTATGACATGCGCGTCGCCGAACCCCTGCGCCTGACCGGCGGAGAGGAAGCGGCTCCCGACATGTGGCCCGTCATGGCCGCCTTTCGCGGCATTCCGACGCAGATATTGCGGGGGGAGCATTCGGATCTGCTGAGCGACGCCACCGCGCGGCGCATGGTCGCGGAAATAGGCGAAGGCGCGGAGCTGACCGTCGTGCCCCGCGTCGGCCATGCTCCCGCGCTGGACGAGCCGGAATCGGTGGCGGCGGTCGACCGTCTGCTTGCCCGCGTCCTCCGTGGCTGAAGATTTGGCGCGGCCGCCCCGGCTGCTTCATGTGCATGGCAGCTTCTCGCTGGGCGGCAAGGAAGCGCGGGCTGTCCGCCTCATGAACCTCTGGGGCGATCGCGCCCATCACAGCATCGTCAGCGCCGCGCCGGACGCCATGGGCGCCCGCGACGCCATCGACCCGGCGCTACAGGTGGACTTCCCCACGCCGCCGCCTCTCATGGGCCGCCCCGGCCTGCGCCGCTTTCGCGAGATAGCGAACTTCCTGAAAAGTTTCGATTTGATACTGACTTACAACTGGGGCGCGATGGACGCCGTAATATCCCATCGCTTCGCCACCTCATTCATGCATTTGCCTCCCCTCATCCATCATGAGGACGGCTTCAACGCCGACGAAGCCAATGGATTGAAGCCCCAGCGCAACCTCTACCGCCGCCTCGCCCTCCAGCGCGCCGAGGCTCTCGTCGTCCCCTCCGTGCGCCTCGAAAGCATCGCCCGTCAGGTCTGGCGACAACCGGAGGACAAGGTCCACCTCATCCGCAACGGCATAGACGTGGCCCGTTACGTCACGCCGCCCGCGCCCGATGCCATCCCCGCCCTTGGCCGCACGCCGGGCAAACTGCTCGTCGGCACACTGGCGGGCCTGCGCGCGGTCAAAAACATTCCCCGTCTTGTCCGCGCGGTCGCCGCCCATCGCGACCGCCTGCAACTGGCGATCGTCGGCGAAGGCCCGGAACGCGACGCCATCCTCGCCGAAGCCGCTTCCCATGGCCTGGACGATATCTGCCTTGCCGGTTTCATGACCGACCCGTGGCGCTTCGTCGGCCTTTTCGACATCTTCGCTTTATCCTCGGACAGCGAACAATTCCCGATCTCACTGGTAGAGGCAATGGCGGCGAGCGTCCCCGTCGCGGCGATGGATGTCGGCGACGTTGCGAATATGGTCGCGCCTGAAAACCGCCCCTTCATCGTGCCGGATGAACAGCAGCTTGCCGCTGCCTTGGGTGCGCTGGCGGATGATGCCGGACTGCGCGCCCGACTGGGCCGTGCGAACCAGGAACGCGCCATTCGCGATTTCGACGAAGCGCGAATGGTCGATGCCTATGCCGCGCTTTACGGGAAGGCGCTGGCCCAGCCGGACATTTTGCGCTAGGGGCCGCGCGAAAATTCGTTATCCGGCCAATAATCTGCTATGGGTCGGCCTTTACGTGGCTGGGGGAGCCACTTGCTGTTGTGCGGGAGATGTCTTTGTTCAAGGGTTTGAAACCCATCGTCTATGGTGGTCGTGAGGTTTGGCCGCTGGTCGAAGGCGGAAAAGGCGTGGCGGTTTCCAACCACGCCAGCTCCGGCGCATGGGCTGCGGCAGGGGGAATCGGTACCGTGTCCGCGGTGAACGCCGACAGTTACGACAGCATGGGCAATGTCATCCCGCAAATCTATCATGGCCGCACCCGTCGCGACCGGCATGAGGAACTGATCGCCTATGCCATAGACGGCGCGGTGGAACAGGTGAAGCGCGCCTTTGAAATCGCGGGCGGCAAGGGCGCGATTAACATCAACGTCCTTTGGGAAATGGGTGGCGCGCAGCGCGTTCTGCACGGCGTACTCGAAAAGACCAAGGGCATGGTGTCGGGCGTTACCTGCGGAGCGGGCATGCCTTACAAGCTGAGCGAAATCGCGGCATCCTATGGCGTGAATTATCTGCCTATCGTCAGTTCTGCCCGCGCTTTTCGTGCTTTGTGGAAGCGTGCCTATTCCAAGGCGTCCGAATGGCTCGCCGCCGTGGTTTATGAAGATCCGTGGTTGGCAGGCGGCCATAACGGGCTTTCAAACGCGGAAGATCCGCGGGAGCCGCAAGATCCTTATCCCCGCGTGAAGGCGCTGCGGGAAACCATGCGTGAGGGCGGCATTTCCGATGATGTGCCGATCGTGATGGCAGGCGGCGTCTGGTATTTGCGGGACTGGAACGATTGGATCGACAATCCTGAATTGGGCGCCATCGCCTTCCAGTTCGGCACCCGGCCGCTCCTGACTCAGGAAAGTCCCATCCCGCAGCCGTGGAAAGAAAGGCTGATGCAATTGGAATCGGGTGACGTGCTGCTTCACCGTTTCTCGCCCACCGGCTTTTACAGCTCGGCCATTCGAAATCCCTTCCTCCGCAATCTGGAGGCCCGATCGGAACGGCAGATTCCTTTCAGCACCGAGCAAGCGGGCGATCACACGCATCAACTCGACGCGGGGGTGAAGGGCAAGAATTTCTGGGTAACCCGCAACGACCTTCTGCGTGCTCGCGAATGGGTGGGGCAGGGGTTTTTATCTGCGCTGAAGACGCCGGACAACACGCTTGTCTTCGTGACGGAAGAGGAAAGGGCCGAAATCCGCAAGGATCAGACCGATTGCATGGGTTGTCTTAGCCAATGTGCTTTTTCGAGTTGGATGGACAGCGAAACTAATTCGACCGGGCGCCTCGCCGATCCCCGCAGTTTCTGCATTCAGAAATCCTTGCAGGAAGCTGTGCATGGCGGATCGCTGGATGCCAATCTGCTGTTCGCGGGCCATGGGGCCTATAATTTCAAGAAAGACCCTTTCTATTCCAACGGCTTCGTTCCGACGGTGAAGCAATTGGTCGATCGGATTCTTACGGGCGACTGATGGCGGATATTCAAGGACTTGCGGTGCTGCACTATGATACGCCGCATTTCGAAGTGGTGCGTCCGGGACAGTTCGTTTTATGCGCTGTTTCCGGCGCGCGCATCGATCTTGAGGATCTGAAATATTGGAGCGCTGAATTCCAGGAAGCCTATAGAGGGGCGGATGAAGCTACCCAATCCTTTATTCGGCATCGGGGTTTGGCTTCCTTAACCAGCTAAATTATTTGGGGATGGTTGTTCCAGATTGAGGCAAGGAATGGCGTTGCGCTGCTTCAATGGTTTGCGCTCACCGCTCGTCGTCAATTTCGTGCATTTCATCGTATCTTTGCTATTCCTTCCCGAGGAAAACTGCTGTAGTCTGGGAATAAGGCGTCAGAAATGAGAGCGCCTGACTGGAAGGATGTCGAGATGTCGCGAATTGACGTGTTTGGCGATCGGGTGTGCATAGTTACGAGCCTGCTTATCGTGGGCTGGTTCATCTACACAGCGGTCTTCTAATCCCGTCCCGATGGAGGACGGGCTGGAGGATGTTCGTCTAGGCGTTCTGGTATTTTGTCGCTCTCTCCCGTAAAAACGTGCGTTAATTTTCAGAGCGATTTTTCCTCAACGGAATATAACGGTTTTCCTGCCGTTCAGCAGCACGCGGCGATCTGCGATCCACCGAACTGCCCTTGCCAATACCTGTGTTTCTATGTCGCGTCCTATGCGGACCATGTCTTCCGCCGTTGCGCGATGATCGATCCGCTCGACTGCCTGTTCGATGATCGGTCCCTCGTCCAGATTCGCCGTCACGAAATGAGCGGTTGCGCCGATCAGTTTGACACCGCGTTCATGCGCTCGATGATAAGGACGCGCGCCCTTAAAGCCCGGAAGAAAGCTGTGATGGATGTTGACGCATCGACCCACCAGCTTTGCGACCAGTTCTTCCGATAGAACCTGCATGTAGCGCGCCAGAATCAGGTAATCAGAGCAGGTGCGTTCGAAAATATCGAACAGGGCCGCTTCCTGAGTGGGCTTATCGCCATTGGCAGGCAATTCATGATAGGAGATGCCATGCCATTCCGTGATGCGGCGCATGTCGGGATGATTGGACACGACGCCCATAATATCGACTGCCAATGTGCTCGTTTGCCAGCGATGCAGGAGGTCGGCGAGGCAATGAGACCCCTTGGACACGGCGATGAGAATGCGTGGACGTTCATCAACGTCGGTAAGCCGCCAATCCATAGCAAAATAATCGCCTATAGGCGCGAATTCCACCCGCAGCCATTGCGTGCCGCCGTCCATGCGATTGTTGGTCGCTTCAAAGGCGACGCGCATGAAGAAACGCCCCGATTCCCGGTCGGCATATTGCTGGCTGTCGGTAATGAAGCCGCCGCGCTCCGCCAGAAACTGGCTCACTGCGGCGACAATCCCGACGCGATCCACGCAAGCAAGCGTCAAGACCCAGGATGAAGCAACAGGACCGTTCAACGCATGCCTCCCGATAATGGATAGGGAGCGTTGCCTTAATCTGTTTCGGTGATCAACCCGTTAACCACGACTGCTTCGACCTTTCCGGCTTTGAAGCTGAGAATGGGGCAGGACGACATGGCAGCACGGAAGATCGTAGAATTTCGGTCAGGGGGCTGCTCTTGTCATGGCGAAGATGCCGGTGGCATTACCCGTGTCGAAGGCGAGATCGAGCGCTCCAACGGCCGGATCGACATCGCGGCTGATGAACTCGTAGAAGGAACCCGGCACGGTCCGGAATATCCCATCGGCAAAGGGTCTCTGGACGCTGTCCGCGCGAAAGGCGGTCTGGCGCACGCGTCCGCTGGCAGAGATTTCCAGTTTTTCCTTCATGGGGCGATTTTCCGATTTCAAACGGCTGGCCAGAGCGGCCACGTCCGGCACGCGATCGGTTGCATGATTGAAGGCGTTGCCTTCGGTCGCGATCCACGCGGCTTCGTTCGAGCGGGATCGCAGCACCTCATAGTCTTCAAAAGCAGCCGGTTCATGTTGTCGATCGAACGCGGCGAGAATGGTCGGCAGAACTTCCGTGGCCGTTTCCAGATTGACGGGACGGCCTGCCGCATAATCATCCAGCAAAGCCTTGGCTTTGTTATCCAGGGGGTCGCGAGATGTTCCGAAAACACGCCATGCCACCTCGCCAAATGCCGGATCGAAACGGTCGACATGCAGTTCCGATAGGAAAAATTGGGGAATGGCCTCTGGAGCGTCTATGTGGCGATAGGCGCGGCCAGTCATCCCAAGCCGCTCGAGCGGGTAAATGGCGGCCATCTCATAGCCGAGTGGGATGAAAATCCTTGCAAAGGCGTCTTGCCCCGCTGGAAGACCGCCGGTCGGTCCTTCGGCAAACCGCACGGTCCGCAACGCTCCGTGATCGAACGTGACGCGGCGGTTCTGTGCGGCGACATCCCTGACATAATCAGCGCCGCTTGGCACACGGTCAAGCAAATCGTGGAAAAGCGCAACATTCATGGCCATGGCGAACGCAGCGCGCGAAACTTGATTGCCACACTCATTCAAGAGAGCTTCTTCAATGGCTAGGCAATTTAGTACCCGTTTTCCGTTCCCTTCTCCCAGAACGGACGTTACCAAAGCATATATTGCCCTATCATTCCCGGAAATCATGACAAGCTCCTTGGCGTTTGGGCTATTATCTCAGATTCCATGGCATGGCTCAAATTCTCATTGCCCGATCGCTGGACTTCGCATGGCGCTGCGTGAGATGGGTAAGGGAAGGCGTCGATCAGATGCGCTTGCCCTTCTCTTTGTCTGCCTGCGTTCGTCGGAGCAGGGGCATAGGCCCGAAACGGTGTTGGGAAAGGATGCCTTCACATGTTTTCGAGCGGGGTCATGTCCAGCATGATCCCCTGATTTAATTCTTTTTCGCTATGCAATCCGCGCCGGCAGATTTGATGCGCGCGCAAAGCTGCGCGGCATCTGCTGAACTGCCCAGAGGACCGGCCTGGAGCCGCGTGATGCCGCCTGCCGCTACATAATAGGGCTGATAGACGGAAAGGCCGCGAACCTTGCCTGTGAGTTGCGACCACATTGAGCGGGCACGCGCGTCCGCGCTGAATGCGCCCAGCTGGACCCGCCAGGGGCCCGAAGCGGCGCGGGCAGGGAGTGCTGTAGGAGCCGCAGCCTGTCTGGGAGGGGGCGGCGCTTTGGTTTTGGGCGCTTCGGCGCGAGAGGGCGTGGTTGACGGCGCAATTTCGGCAGTCCGCAGGGGAGAGGGAGCCGGTCGCGTCGCGGGGCCGGTGCTTTCCGTCCTTGTCGGCGCGGAAGCCAGTAAGGCGCCCTTGTCTTGCTGCATTCCTGCAGCGAGGGCTTTTGCCTGTTCGCGCTGTTCGTCGGAGATATATTTGTTCATCTGTTGCAAGCTGGTGTTCGCTTGCGACAGTCCTGCCGCCGAAGCACGCGTCATCAAGGCATAGGCGCCGACCCAATCCTTCTTAACGAGATCGCCGTTGAACAGGGCCGTCGCGTAGATATATTGTGCGCGTGAATCCCCCCGGGACGCCGCGCGTTCCAGATAAGGCATGGCTGCGGCGCGATCGCCCTTTTGAAACAAGCTGAGGCCTAGATTGTCTTCGGCGCGCATATGACCCTGCGCGGCTGCCTTTCGATACCACTGGATCGCCGCGTCCAGATCTGATGACACACCGCGTCCCAGCTTATAGGCCTGTCCCATGTTGAACTGGGCATCTGGGTCGCCTCCCTCGGCAAGGGCGCGCCATTCCGCCACGGCCTTTGCATAGTCACCCTGTTGCCACGCATCTACGCCCAGTTTTACGTCAGCCAGAAGCGGCTGGCTCAGACTCAACGTTGCGATTGCGATAAGCGCGCCTCGAAAATTGTTCATGAAAGGGCTGCTCCAAATCCACGGCATTCACGCCATTTTATCGCGGATATTGGTTAAAAGGCTATTAGCATCGTGCGCGGGAGTGACGCGCCCTCTTGCGGACCATGGCGGGGGATGTCGGTTAACTGAATTTTAGGTGCTGCCATGACAATCTCGACCGGAATTGGATTTCCTTGGGGGGCAGCGCGTGCGCATCTTGGCACTGGCATCGCAGAAGGGCGGATCGGGAAAGACGACGCTTTCCGGACATCTTGCCGTGCAGGCGCAGCGAGCGGGACATGGGCCGGTCGTTCTGATCGACATTGATCCGCAAGGATCGCTCGCGGACTGGTGGAATGAGCGGGAGGCGGAATTTCCAGCCTTTGCTCAGACTACGGTAGCGCGCCTCGCCGCAGACCTCGAAATTCTGCGGCAGCAAGGTTTTAAGCTGGCGGTCATAGACACGCCTCCCGCCATCACCATGGCGATTCAGAGTGTGATTTCGGTGGCGGAACTGATCGTCGTTCCCACACGCCCCAGTCCGCATGACCTGCGCGCCGTAGGCGCCACGGTTGATCTGTGCGACAGAGCTGGAAAGCCGCTGATCTTCGTCGTCAACGGTGCGACGCCCAAGGCGCGGATCACGTCAGAAGCAGCCATCGCTTTGTCTCAACATGGAACCGTCGCGCCTGTGACGGTTCATCATCGCACCGATTTCGCGGCGTCGATGATCGATGGCCGCACAGTCATGGAAGTGGACGCGAAAAGCCGCTCCGCGAGCGAAGTCGTTCAGTTGTGGAGCTATATTTCGGATCGCCTTGAAAAGAATTTCCGGCGCACGGTCTTTTCCGTTCCGCATGGGAGCGTCGGGACAATGGGAAGCACGCGACCGGCCGGGGGCGGCTTTGGCCGCCGTGTTATCGGATAGTAAGAAAGGAACGCATCATGCCTGAAGCAAAGCCGATCGCGTCCCTGACCTCTGGTCTTCTTGCACGCAAGGGAGCGGCTCAGCCCGCCATGCGTAGGCCCATGCTTGGTCTTGGTCGTATGGCCGTAGCGCAGGACGATTTGGGCTGGAACGACATGGGCAACGACATGCCCATGGATGCCCTGCCATGTTCGCTGGAGCCTACGCCGATTGCCAGCCTTACGCCCATGGGCAATGCCGTTGCGAAGGGCGCGCCCGTTCCAGCGGTCGTTGTGGAAAGGCATGAACTTGCCGAACGCGTGGCGGATACACTTGCGGTACGAAATCACAGTACCGGGGCGGCTCGCAAAACCGCGTTCACTCTGCGGCTCGACGCCGGCAGACATCTTAGGTTGCGGCTTGCCTGCGCTGTGGCCGGGCGATCAGCCCAGCAGATCGTTACCGAGGCTGTCGACAAATATCTCAGCGATTTGCCTGAAATAGACCGGCTGGCGCAGCAAGTGCCGCCGATGCACGGTCGCAAGTAAAGGTGGGAATGATTATGAAGCGTTCTGCATTTGGCAAGGCGGCTGCGTCCTCCCTGATCGTGGCTGTCACGATGGTGGGTTGTACGGGGGCTGCATTTCGTCCGTCGATGACGACAGCCAGCCAGAAGGGCGATGCCAGTAAACAGGCTCTGGCCGCGGAAAAGGCGATGGCGGGACATGATGCCGTCCGCGCCATCCGCGCTGCCGAGGAAGCTGTCCGGTTAAAACCGGACAATGCGGCATATCGGCAGTTGTTGGGGCTGGCCTATGTTGCGGGCGGGCGTTTCGTCTCCGCCGAAACCGCGCTTTCCGATGCAATGGCGCTGGGAAATCAAGAAAGCCGGACCATCGTCAATCTGGCGCTCGTACGGATTGCACTTGGCAGGAGTGCCGCCGCGCAGACATTGCTTGCGGCCAATGCGGACAATGTTCCGGCTGCCGATTATGGTCTGGCGATGGCGATGGCAGGCAATGCGCCGGAGGGCGTTCGTATCCTTTCCGAGGCTATTCATGATCCTTCGGCGACGGCGCGCACCCGCCAGAACCTTGCCTACGCCTATGCTCTGGCGGGGCGCTGGAAGGATGCGCGATTGGTTGTTGGCATGGATCTCGATCTGCTCGCAGCCAATCAGCGGATTACGCAATGGGCGACAATTGCGGCCCCCGAACTCGCGCCGATGCGTGTAGCGTCTCTGATGGGCGTGAGCGTAGCCAGCGACGATGCAGGGCAGCCTGTAGCCCTGGCGCTCGCTCCAGTGGCTGTGCCAGTTGATGCGGTTTCCGTGCAAATGGCAGCCGTTGAAGAGGACGCTCCGGAGCAAATAATCGAGACCGCTGACGCTGTGCCGATTATAGCTGCCGATGCCAGCCCTGTGCGTGTCGCTCTCTCTCCAACTCCGGTCATGCCGGACCGAAATACCATGTCCGGCAACGCCATCTCGAAACCGCTGCCGCGCAAGGTTAATGCACCGGCGCTGCAGAAAGCGGCGTTCATTCGCCCCGTCGAAAACGGGGCGAGCAGTTGGGTGGTGCAGTTGGGTGCTTATGACAGCGCTGCGATTGCGCGTGAAAAGTGGATCGGCATGTCGCGTTCGAACGAAGTGCTGGCCGCATTTCCGGTGATAACGAGCCAGGCAACGGTTAATGGAACCACTTTCCATCGTCTGGCCATCAAGGGATTTGCCAAACGTGCCGATGCGATGAGTCTTTGCCGTTCGATTCAGGCGCGGAAGGGACAATGTTTCGTGCGTGAAGGCGCGCCCAACGCGGCGCCTCTTCAGTGGGCGGCTGCAAAAGGGCGTCGGTTCGCTTCACGCTGAAATGAAGGATCGATAAAGTAAGATTCGATAAAAGCATGAAACCCCGGAAGATCTGTCTTCCGGGGTTTCATGCTGTCACCAAGTCTGTGATCATGGCCGCGTGCCTGCGGGATTGGTTTCGTCGGGTGGATAGGTGCCATGGCCTTCGCGCACTTTTACATCTGAAAAGATCAGAACTTCGCTAACCACGATATTCTTCTGATTCCGATACTGGATGACCAATATGTTTAGGCCGGCAAAAATCCGTTCTACCGTGAAATGCAGGTCCGGAATATGTTGCAGGCCTTTCGACCAATATGCCCGAAGGGATTCCTTTCCGCGAATATAGCCTTCCGTTTTCGGAAGCAGCCCTGCGGCCACGGGCGACGTGAAGACAATATCTTCGTGGAAATGATCGAGCAGCCGCTCTAGATCATGGGCGTTCCAGGCGCTCTGCCATTCTTCCGCGAATTTGGCCCAATCGATTATGCCGGAATCCATGGACGTTCGCGATACCATTTGGTGATGACGTGCTTAACCCCTGAACGTACCTTCATGCCATGGTGCAGGCTTGAAGGGTTATAGACTCCCGGCGCCAGCCGATTATTCCACGCAAGCAGCTTGCCGGTTTCCGGTTGAACCGTCTTCCCGATCTTGATGAAGCGGGTTGCGCCGCCAGCTTCTGGCTGGTTGAGATAGATCATCAAGGTCCAGGTGCGATTGCCCGCCGTTCCGCAATATTTATCGAAATCGGCGCCCTTAGGATCGAAATAATCCGTATGCGCCTTGAATTCTTGTCCAGCGGCATATCGTTGCCCCTGCATCGGTTCGCCATGGACGGGATCGATCCCGGCAAAGGCCGCGAGCCTTGCGTCGATTTTTGCGACAAGTGGTTCGGCAGCGTCGAGTTCACATGTTTCGCTGGTGCGAAAATAATGATCGCCATTGGCATCGGCAATTGTCGATGGACGCCGCTTGGCATCGATCAATTGCATGAGACCGCCACATTCCTCCGGCGACAGGAAATGACGAGCGATGAACAAAGTCAGTTCACGATTAGGGACGTGCTGGACACCGGGATGTCTGGCAATCCAGTCCGGATTGCCATCGGGAGATAGGGGGCTCTGGCGGTCCGACATGACGAATCCGAACTGGTAAAACTTTCTTGGCGGCCCCCTAGCTATCGCTCGACGCTATAAATGCAAGGCTGACAGCTTCGCTATTGCGCTTGTCATAAATGCGACATGTAACTGTCATCATTGCGTAATCGCCGTTGCCTAGCAGACGTCGGTGGCCAAAGGGGGCGGTATCATGCATTTGCCGATCGGCGAAGCGGCGCGAAGATGGACAGGGCGCCTGCGCCCTATCGGCGGTGTGGCAATCATCGAAAAGACGGTTCTGGCGCTGCTGGCCATTCAAATGGCGCGATTGGTCTGGGTGGTCTTCACGCCCATGGGTAGCTTTGGTCCGTGGCCTGGTCCGCAATCCCAATTTCCTTCTCCAGCAGCCCGCCAGTTTCTCTTTGCGAACTTCGATCCGTTTTTCCCTGCTGCGCCGCAACAGGAAAGCACTGGTGTTGTGACGTCCCTGGCGCTGACCCTATATGGTGTGAGATTGAACGAGGGGACGGGTCTGGGGTCGGCCATCATTGCCGGGCCGGACGGTGTGCAAAACAGTTTTGCGGTCGGAGACGAAATCACGTCCGGCGTCATGCTCAAAGCTGTCGCATTCGACTATGTGACCATTGAACGGGGCGGCACGGAGGAACAACTGTTTCTCGATCAGTCCCAATCCGCGTCTCAATCGTCGCAAGAGGCGGCGCCTTCGCCGATGGACAAGAACCCGGAACGGGGACGATACAATCCGACCGCGGACAGCATTAAGCAGGATGTCGGCATCACTCCCAGAACGGAGAACGGCCGCATCACTGGCCTGATCCTCGTCGCCAAAGGGCCGAGTTTTGAAAATGCAGGCTTTCAAGCTGGCGACGTCGTTACACAGATTGACGGACAAAGCATTACCTCGGCGAGCGACCTGCAAGCGTTGCGGACGAAAATCGTTCCGGGCGCGCGTATTTCCCTGACCGTTGAACGCGGCGCTTCCACCGCAACCATCAACCTTATGCTGCAAGGCCAATGACAAAAAATTTCCTTTTATCTGCCGCAGTCGCGCTTGCTCTGGCTGTTCCCATCGCCGCGCCCGTTCATGCACAGCAGACGCTGAATGTGCGGGACGCCGATATTCGGGCCTTTATTCAGGATGCAGCCCGCGTGACGGGTCGGACCTTTATCATCGACAACCGCGTTCAGGGGAAGGTGTCGGTCGTCACCGACCGGCCGCTGTCACGGTCGGAATATTTTGAGATATTCCTGTCCACCCTACGCGCAAACGGCCTGGTCGCGGTGCCTGCGCCTGGCGGCGCCTATCGCATTCAGCCCGCCGATGGAGCTGCGGGGCAGCCAAGCGCGGTGGGGCGGGCGGCCAATCGAAACCAGTTCGTAACGGAAGTCTTTCGCCTTCATTCCATTGATGCCGCCAGTGCTCTTGAAACGCTCAGACCGCTGGTCAGCAGGGATGGCTCGGTTACCGCTAACCGGGCAGGCAACAGCGTGGTGGTGGCCGACTATGCCGATAATATCGCACGTATTCGGCAGGTCATTGCGCGCATAGATCGCGATACGGCCGCAACACAGACGGTGATGCTGAAAAACGCCGGAGCGCGGGAAATCGCCACCTCGCTTCAGGCATTGATGGCGGGAGGCGGCGGTGAAGGCGGGACTCCGTCCGCCGCGACGGTGGTTCCGATCGACAGCAGCAATTCAGTGGCCATACGCGGGGATGCGGGAACCGTCGCCCGGCTCGTGCAGATGGCGCGCGATCTGGACCGGCAGGCGGCGAGCGGCACGGAAATCCGCGTCTATTGGCTGGAACATGCCGATGCGGAAAAGCTCTTGCCGGTGCTTCAGCAGCTTGTCGGCCAATCGACGAATGAGCCAGTCACCGCATCCGCGCCTGCGGCAAATGGGGCGTCGCCGGCGGGGGCCGCGCCGTCGGCTCCGGCAATATCTTCCGCGAGCACCGGCAACACAGGCATTTCGACGCGCGGCCCCTCGATCGTCACCCGCTATGAAGGGGCTAACGCCATCATCGTCGCGGCGAACAGCGACGTCCAGCGCATGTTGGGCGAAACCATCCGCCAGATCGACACCCGCCGCGAACAGGTGCTGGTGGAAGCCATCATCGTCGAGATCAGCGACGCGGCGGCGAAGAAGCTGGGCGTGCAGTTCCTGATCGGCAGCACGAAGACGGGCTTTGCCGCGACCAACTATTCCAACGCTTCGCCCAATATCCTGACATTGGCGGGGGCGGTGGGCGCTGACAGGCTGGGCGAGACGACCACCACTGTCGTAGCGCCGGACGGAACGCGCACCACAACCACGACACGCGAAAATGGCGATTTGTCCAATACGCTCCAGCAGGCGGCCGTGGACAGCCTGATGAACGCGACCGGCGGTTTCGGCGGGATTGCGACGCAACTCGGCAATCACGGCATCTTCGGCGCGATCGTCAACGCCGTGAAGTCGGATACGGACAGCAACATCCTGTCCACGCCATCTGTCATGACGATGGACAATCAGAAGGCGTCGATCCTCGTCGGCCAGCAGGTGCCCGTGACCACAGGCGAGGCGTTGAGCCAGAATTTCGACAATCAGTTCCGCACCGTCCAGCGGCAAGATGTCGGCATCAAGCTGGAAGTGAAGCCCCAGATCAACGCGGGCGGCGCGATCAAGCTGTTCCTGAAACAGGAGGTGTCGAGCGTCGCCGGACCGGTCAGCAACAACAGCAGCGACCTCATCATCAACAAGCGCGAGATTGAAACCACCGTCACCGTGGACGATGGCGAGATATTGGCGCTGGGCGGCCTGCTGGACGACAATGAGCGCAAGACCATTGAGCGGATTCCGCTGCTGTCCGACATTCCGGGGCTGGGCGAGTTGTTCAAGTCGCGCAGCCGCAGCCGGACCAAGACCAACCTCATGGTCTTCATCCGCCCGACCATATTGCGGAGCAAGGAAGACGCCCAGCGCCTGACGCAGCAACGCTATGGCTATGTCCGGGACATGCAGATGCGACGTAATCCGGATGCGGAACCAGGCATCGACGAACTGGTGCGCGATTATATGGGCGCGCTGCCTCCGGGCGCGGCGGCAGGGCCGGGCGATGCGGTCGTCCCGCCGCCGCCGCAAGTGATCGAGCCTATGACCCGTCAGTCGAGCGGTGTCGTGCGCCCGGTAGAGATTCCGGCAAGCGAAGCACGGCCATGAGCGATCAGGGCGATCCCGATCCGATCCTGCCTTATGTCGCGGCGCGGGCGCTGGACATACCCTATCTATTTGCCCGGCGGCATGGCGTGGTGCTGTTGCCGGAAGATGAGGGTCGGCTGGCGGTCGCGGTAAGGGAGGGGAGCGATCCCCGGATGCTCCTTGAAGTGAGGCGGCATCTGGCGCGCAGTTTCGACGTGCGCTTCGTCGACGCGGCGCAGTTCGACCGGCATCTGTCCGATCATTATGCGATGGAGGGCAGCGCGGCGGCGATGGCCGGTTCCATCGACATGGGCGCGGACGAGCTGGACATGCTGGCGGCGGATATTCCGACGGCGGACGATCTGCTCGACAGCGCCGACGATGCGCCCGCGATCCGCCTTATCAACGGCATCATCGCCGAAGCGGCGCGGCAGGGCGTGTCGGACATCCATATCGAGCCTTATGAAACGGGCCTCGTCGTGCGGATGCGGGTGGATGGCGTGCTGCGCGAGACTTTGCGGATGCCGCCGCATGTCGCGCCGGTGGTGGTGAGCCGTATCAAGGTGATGGCGCGGCTCGACATTGCGGAGCGGCGTGTGCCGCAGGATGGGCGTATCGGGTTGACGCTGGGCGGGAAGTTGCTGGACGTGCGTGTTTCGACGCTGCCGAGCCGGGCGGGTGAGCGGGTGGTGTTGCGTATCCTGGACAAGGAAAATGCCGGGATTTCGCTGGAATTGCTGGGCATGGCGGGGGCGGCGGATCGGATATTCCAAGAGGGACTTAAAGAACCGAACGGGATTATATTGGTTACCGGTCCTACAGGGTCGGGCAAGACGACCACGCTTTATGCGGGATTGCGGCATTTGAACGATGGGACGCGCAATATCCTGACGGTCGAAGATCCGGTCGAATATGCCGTCGAAGGCGTGGGGCAGACGCAGGTCAATGCCAAGGTCGGACTTACTTTTGCCGCAGGTTTGCGCGCCATCCTGCGTCAGGATCCCGATGTCGTGATGGTCGGCGAAATCCGCGACCGGGAGACGGCGGAGATCGCGGTGCAGGCTTCGCTGACAGGGCATCTCGTCCTGTCGACCGTCCACACCAATGACGCGGTGGGGGCGATTACCCGGATGCGGGACATGCGGGTCGAGCCGTTCCTGCTGGCCTCCACCCTGCGTGCGGTCATCGCGCAGCGACTGGTGCGGCGGCTGTGCCAGCATTGCCGCGAGCCGGTGCAGGCCGACAAGTCGGCCAGCGCCCTGCTTGGTTTCGATCCCGGAACAATCATCTATCGCGCCAAGGGCTGCGATGAGTGCAGCGGCACAGGCTATAAGGGCCGGATCGGCGTGTTCGAGGCGATCCGCATCGATGACACCATCCGCCGCCTCATCAACGATGGGGGCGATGAATCGCTGATCGCGCGCCATGCGTTCCTGAACGCGCCCAATCTGGGGTCGGCGGCGCGGGCGCTGGTGCGCGACGGGCAGACCACGGCGGAGGAAGCCATCCGCGTGTCGCGGCGCGACGCGATCGAGGCGGAAACCATCTCCGATGGCTGAGTATGACTATATCGCGATCGATCCGGCGGGGAAGGAACGCAAAGGCAGCGTCAAGGCCGAAACGGTCGAGGATGCGCGGGCGCGGCTCGACGCGCGCAAGCTGTTCATCGTGCGGATCGAGCCGGGCACGGTCGAAGCGGCGCGCAAACGGGCGGGGCTGGCGCTGCGGACGCCGCGCCTGAGCGCCAAGGAACTGACGCTGTTCACGCGGCAATTGTCGACGCTGGTGCAGGTCAGCCCGCTGGAAGAGGCGCTTCGCACCATCGGGCGGCAGAGCGAGCAGGATCATGTCCGCGCCATCGTGGGAAAGGTCCATGCGGGCGTGCTGGAAGGGCGGCGGCTGGCCGATGCGCTGGCCGCGGAGCCGAAAAGCTTTCCGCCGCTCTATCGCGCGATGATTTCGGCGGGCGAAAGCTCCGGCAGCCTGCCCACGATCATGGAACGGCTGTCCGACCTGATGGAGCGGCAGGCGGTGATCCGGTCCAAGGTGCTGACCGCTATCGCCTATCCCAGCGTGCTCGCGATTTTCGCTGTGTGCGTGGTGGCGGCGCTGATGATCTTCGTCGTGCCCAAAGTGGTGGAGCAGTTCGATACGGTGGGGCAGGCGTTGCCGCTGCTAACGCGGATGGTGATGGGCGTTTCGGCCTTTCTGGCGAGCTATTGGTGGCTGCTGCTGATCCTGATGGGTCTGGGCGGTTTTGCCTTCTGGCGGGCGCTCAGGCATGAGGGGTTCCGCTATCGCTTCGACGCGACGCTGTTGCGCCTGCCGCTGCTGGGGCGGCTGATCCGCGACCTGCATGCGGCGCGGATGGCGCGAACGCTCTCCACCATGGTCGCGAGCCGGTTGCCGCTGATGGAGGGGTTGTCGCTGACCACGCAGACGGTGCATAATCGGGTGCTGCGGCAAGCTTCGGAACAGATTGTCGAGGCCATTCGCGGCGGCGGGAGCTTGTCGGCGGCATTGCGGCGGGCGGGCGTGTTTCCGCCGCTGCTGGTCTATCTCGCCGCGAGCGGGGAGAGCGCGGGGCGGTTGGACACGATGCTGGAACGGGCGGCGGACTATCTGGAGCGGGAGTTCGACAGCTTCACGTCCGCTGCGCTGGCCATGCTGGAGCCGATCATCATCATCGCGATGGGCGGCATCGTCGCCGTCATCATCCTGTCTATCCTGCTGCCCATCTTGCAGTTGCAGAGCCTGACCGGGGCCTGAGGAGTGAATATGTTGACCAGGATTTTAACCTCCGTTCGTGCCACGCCTGTCGGAGCACGCATGAAAATATCCCGCTGGCGCGCGCCCTTCGACAGGCTCAGGGCGAGCGGGGGAGGGAATAACCCGTCAGGCAGGCGTTCCGCCGAACACGGCTTCATGTTCATGAGGCGTTCCGCCGAACACGGCTTCACGCCCGTGAGGCGTTCCGCCGAACACGGCTTCACGCTGGTCGAACTGATGGTCGTGATCGTCATCATCGGCCTGCTGGCGACGATCGTGGCGATCAACGTCATTCCGGCGACCGACACGGCGCGGATCGAAAAGGCGAAGGCGGATATTTCCACCATCGAGCAGGCGCTGGAGCAATATCGGCTCGATAACCTGACCTATCCGGCGGGAACGGACGGGTTGCAGGCGCTGCTGACGCCGCCTGCTTCGCTGACGCAGCCGCAGCGTTACCGGCGCGGGGGTTATATCAAGAAGCTGCCCAACGATCCGTGGGGGCGGCCCTATAGCTATGTCGTGCCGGGTAGGAAGGGTTCATTCGACATCGTGTCGCTGGGCGCGGATGGCCAGCCGGGCGGCGAGAATGAGAATGCCGATCTTTATTCCAGCGCGCTTTGATGGTGCGCTGGCCTACCTATCGGGGAAAGGTCTGGCATGTTCGTAACGGCACGACACGCGATAGTTGAGAAGCGTGTGGGTGGCTTCTCGACTGCGCTCGAAGCGAACGGGGGTGGGGTGCGCGGCTTCATGTTTTTGAAGCGTTCCGCCCAACAGGGCTTCGGTTCTTTGGAGCGTTCCGCCCAACAGGGCTTCACGGCCGTGAGACGTTCCGCCCAACAGGGCTTCACGTCTTTGGAGCGTTCCGCCCAACAGGGCTTCACGCTGATCGAACTGATGGTCGTGCTGACGATCATCGGTTTTATTTCGGCGGCCGTCGTGCTGGCGATGCCGGACCCGCGTGGGCGGGTGATCGAGGATGCCGACCGCTTTGCCGCGCGCGTTGCCGCCGCGCGCGACGAAGCGGTCGTTACCTCGCGCCCGATGGGCGTGTGGGTGTCGGCTTCCGGCTATGGCTTTCAGCGCCGGGAAGGCGCGCAGTGGGTAACGGTGGAGGACAGGCCCTTCGCCACCGCCAACTGGAAAGAGGGCACGCGGGCGCTGGTGGGCAAGGAAGGATTGCGGCAGATCGGTTTCGACGGGACGGGCCTTCCCACCGATCCGCTCAAGGTGACGCTGGCGCGGGAAGGCGAGCGGGTGTCGGTGACGGTCGATATGGCCGGAAAGGTCATGGTCGGTGGGTGATCCCGCTCTTTGTCGTGGTGAACGCGGTTTCACGCTGCTCGAAATGCTGGTGGCGTTGGCGGTGTTCAGCCTGGCGGCGCTGGCGCTGGTGCGCTTGCAGGGGGTGACGCTGCGGACCGCCGCCGATCTCGACAGCAAGGCGCTGGGGCAGATCGTGGCGCGCAACCTGATGGTCGAGACGCAGACCGATCCCGCGCCGCCTTCGGTCGGCGAGGAAGAGGGCGACGTCGAAAATGGCGGGCGGCGCTGGCATTGGAAACGCGCAGTGAAGGCGACCGACGACAAGCGGCTGTTGCAGGTGGACCTGACCGTCGATGGGCAACCGGGCGCTTCGCCGGTGGCGTTGAGCTTCGTGCGGGTGGTGGGGTGATGCAGGTTCCCGGAACGCGCCGTGAGCGGGGCTTTACGTCTTTGAAGCGTTCCGCCGAACACGGCTTCACGTCTTTGGAGCGTTCCGCCGAACACGGCTTCACGCTGATCGAACTGCTTGTCGCGCTGATGATCTTTGCGATGCTGGCGGGCGCGGGCGTGCTGTTGCTGGGCAATAGCGTGTCGGCGCAGGCGCAGGTGAAGGCGCGGCTCGACGATCTGGCGGCGGTGCAGCGGGCGGGCGGCGCGCTGGCGGCCGATCTGGGGCAGGCGGTGCCGCGCATCAGCCGCACCGAAACGGGGACGCTGGCGCCCGCCTTCTGGTCTCATCGCGAGGGCGAGGGGATGCCGGCGATGCAGTTCGTGCGGGGTGGCTGGGACAATCTGGGCAACCTGCCGCGGCCTTCGCTCCAGAAGGTTGAATATTGGGTGCGGCAGGGAAGGTTGGAGCGGCGGACCTATGCACAGGTCGATGGGGCGGCGGGGGATGAGCCTGCCGCGCTGCTCGATCATGTCGAGGATGTGGCTTTGCGCTTTCGCGATGCCGATGGGGAGTGGCGCGAGGAATGGACGCCGACGCAGCCAGACCTGATGCCGCGCGCGGTCGAGATGACGGTGACGCGGACGGGTGAGCCGCCGGTGACGTTGCGTTTTCTGGTGGGGCCGGGTCCGGTGGAAGAACGAGCGGTCGAGGGGGAGGCTGATCTTGGCTGACCTCCGGAAAGACGGTGAGCGGGGCGCGGCTCTGCTGACGGTGCTGCTGCTGGTGGCGGTGATGGCAGTAGTGGCGGCCTCCGCGCTGGAGCGGCTGGCGCTGGCGACGCGGATGACGGGCAATGGCGGCGCGGTCGATCAGGCGCGGGCCTTTGCCGATGCGGGGATGGAGATTGCGCGGCTGAAGATCGGCGATCTGGTGGCGGCCAATCCGGGCAAGACGACGCTGGCGGGCGGATGGATGGGCGCGCCGCGCGATATTCCGGTGCCCGGCGGAATGGTGACGGCGCGGGTGAGCGACGGGGGGAATTGCTTCAACCTCAACAGCGTCGTGGCGGGAGAGAGCGAGGCGAATTTGAAGGTGCGGCCGGTGGGCGTGTCGCAATTCCAGGCGCTGTTGCAGGCGTTGGGCGTCGATGCGCGGCAGGCGCAGGTGGCGGCGGCTTCGCTGGCGGACTGGATCGACAGCGACAGCGTGCCGCAGCCTGGCGGGGCGGAGGATGAAACCTACGCGCAGGCGGAGCGGCCCTATCGCACGGCCAACCGCTTCATGGTGGACGCGAGCGAGTTGCGGGCGGTGCATGGGGTGACGCCCGCGATCTACGATCTGGCGCGGCCCTGGGTGTGCGCGCTGCCGATGGCGGACCTGTCGCCGATCAATGTGAATACGCTGCTGCCCGATCAGGCGCCCTTGCTGGTCATGCTGCTGCAAGGGCAGATGAGCGTGGCGCAGGCGCGGCAAGTGCTGGCGCAGCGGCCGGAGCAGGGCTACGGCAGCGTGAAGCAGTTCTGGGACGTGCAGAAGCAGGTGGGCATCAATCCGCTGGAGGAAGCGGCGCAGCAGGTGAAAGTGACGACAGGATTTTTCGGGGTGGACGTGGCGGTGAATGTCGGGGGAACGCAGATGGTGGAGCGCGGGCTGATCGACGCCCGGCAAAGCCCGGCGACGCTGGTGCGGCGCAATTGGGGAAGCGGCGCATGAGCGGGCGCGAAGGATTGATCGTCGCTCTGCCAGACGAAGCGGCCGGGGAGCCGCTGTGGATGCGGGTGGTGGATGGCGCGGTCGTGCAACGGGGCGCGGGGGCGAACTGGCTGGCGGCCTGCGGATTGACGGCGCTGCCGTCGGAAATGGTTGTTATGCTGGTGCCGCCCGCGGCGCTGGTGACGCTGCACTGGGCGCTGCATCCCGATCTGCCCGTGCGACAGGGGCGCAGCGTGGCGCGGCTGGCGGCGCTAGCCGGGGGGATCGTGCCGCCGGACCAGTTGTTCGCGGCGGCGGATGAGAATGACGACCCGGCAAGGCCGCATCTGGTGGCGCTCGCGGCGCGGAGCGATATGCAGCATTGGCTGCTTTGGGCGCAGCATCATGGGCTGGACCCGGACATGATCGTGCCCGCGCCTTTGTTGCTGCCGGAGCCGGAGGAGGGCTTTGCGCGCGGCATCATTGGCGGCGCGGCGGTGTGGCGCGGGCGGGACGTGGCGTTCAGCGGCGATATGGCATTGGCCGAACTGGTCGGCGAGGCGGAGGTGCAGGAAGTCGCTCCGGCGCAGGTGGAGGCGCGGGCGATCGCGGCGCTGGAAAGGCCTGCGCTTAACCTGCGGCAGGGCGATTTCGCCAGACGCACGCGACGCGATTGGGACAAAAAGACGCTGGGGCGGATCGCGCTTTGGAGCGGCTTCGTCCTGCTGGTCAGCCTGTTGATCTCCGTTGTTGGCGTGACGCGGGAATATATGGCGGCCAAACGGCTGGACGCCCAAAGCCTGACATTGGCGCGGGAAGTGCTGCCGGATGCCACCGACGTAGCGTCAGCGGAAAGCGAGATGGATCGGCAACTCGCGGCGCGGGGTGCGGGCGGCTATGCCTTCACGGCGCCGGTCGCGGGGCTGATGCGTGCGATGCGGGATAGTCCGGGCGTGTCCATGACGGCCTTGTCGCGCGATGCCGACGGGATGATCCGGGCGACGCTGGCGGCGGCGAAAGCGGATGACATCAACAGCGTGCTGCTGGCCTTGCAGGCGGCGGGCTTCACGATCACGGCCACGCCGTCCCAGGACCCGGGCGGGCGGACGCTGGCGGACATAACGGTGCGGCCATGATGGAACGGTGGAAAACAATGTGGGGCGAACGGTCGCCACGCGAGCAATGGATGCTGGGCGTGATGTTCGCGTTGCTGGCGGTTGTCGTGCTGTGGCTGGGCATCGTGCGACCGCTGGAGATGGCGCAGCGGTCGGCGCATGCGGCGCTGGGCGAGGCGACCGACCGCCATGCGTCGATCCGGGGCAAGGTGAAGCTGCTCAAGTCCTTGCCGCGCGCCGCCGCGCCGGCCTCGTCCGGAACGCCGCTGGACCAGTTTGTCGGGCAGAGCGCGGGCGAAGCGGGACTGACGCTGGAACGCGCACAGGCGCAGGGCGCCGACCGGATGGACATCGCCATCGCCGCCGTCCGGCCCATGGCGCTCCTGACATGGCTTGCCGGGCTGGAGGCGCAGGGCGTCAGAGTAGAAACGATGAGCGCGCGGCCATCGCCGACGGCGGGCAGCATATCGGTGCAGGCGGTGCTGGTGCGGGGAGCGGCGCAATGATGGGCCTTTCCCTGTCGCGGCGGATGCGGATCGCGCTGATCCTGATATTCGCGGCGGGCCTGCTGCTGTTCCTGCCGATGCGGATGGCGTTGGGCATGGCCGGGCTGGAGCGGTTCGGGCTGTCGGCCCGCGATGTGCGCGGCGTGCTGTGGAGCGGGCGGATCGAACGGCTGATGCTGGGCGAAACTTCGCTCGGTTCCGTTCATGCCGGGTTGTCGCCGGCGTCGTTGCTGATGGGGCGGGCGCGGTTCGACCTGTGGCGGCGAACGGGCGCGGCGGACGATATAAGCGGGGCGATCACCGCCGGTTTCGGCAGGATCGGCGTGGACGATCTGACAGGCCCCGTTCCTCTGGGCCGCAGCTTTGCACCGCTGCCGCTGAGCAGTTTTTCGATGAACGATGTGACGGCCACTTTCACCGGCACGCTTTGCGGTCATGCGGAAGGACGGGTGCGCGCCCATATGGCGGGGCAATGGCCGGGGCTGAATCTGGCGCAGGGGCTGTCGGGCGAGGTCCGCTGCGACGGGGAGGCGCTGCTGCTGCCGCTGGTGAGCCAGTCCGGCATGGAAAAGATCGATCTGCGGATCTGGCGGTCAGGCCGCTATGTGGCGGAAATGCGGGTGGAGACGGCCGATCCAACGCTGGCGGCGGCGCTGGCCAGCGCGGGCTTTGCCGAAGCGGGTGGCGTCCGGGTGCTGAAGGTCGAAGGGACGCTGTGATCGCCCCTCTCGCCGCCCTGTTCGGCGGAATTGCCGGTGCGATCGCGGGCAGTTTCCTCGCGACGCTGATCCTGCGCTGGCCGCAAGGGCGAGGTGTCATGCGTGGGCGTTCGGTCTGCGACGGGTGCGGACGGACGCTGGGCGCGGGCGATCTGGTTCCGCTGCTGAGCGCCATGGTGCATCGGGGGAAATGCCGGACGTGTGGGGCGAGGATCGATCCCCTGCATGGCCGGGTGGAAGCCGGTTGCGCCATGATCGGGGCGCTGGCGGTCGGTTTCGCGCCGGATGTGGCGGGGGTTGGCTGGGCGCTGTTGGGATGGATATTGCTGACGCTGGCGGTGCTGGACTGGCGGCATTTCTGGTTGCCTGACGCATTGACCCTGCCGCTTGCCTTCCTGGGCTTCACCCTTGGCCTGTGGGTAACGGATGCAGCGTTGACGGACCGGGCGATCGGCGCGGTGGCGGGCTATCTGGCGCTGCTGGCGGTGTCGCAGGGCTATCGGCTGGCGCGCGGGCGCGAGGGGCTGGGGCTGGGCGACGCGAAGCTGTTGGGCGCGCTGGGGGCCTGGTTCGGGTGGCAGGCGCTGCCGTTCATCCTGTTGCTGGCGGCTGGAACGGGCCTGCTGGCGGTGGCTGGAAGCATGGTGCTGGGCAAAATGGTGGAGCGCACGACGCAGGTTCCGCTGGGCACGTTTCTGGCCGTGGCGGCTGTGCCGGGATGGTGGCTGTCGGCCCTGTTGCTGGGATAGGCGCGCTCCTTCCCCCTCAGATGGCGGGGAAAGGAGCGCGCGGATCATCAAGGCGTGGAATAGATTTTGAAGCCGCGAATAATCATGTCGCCCCTGCCGTCATCATAGGCGCTGTTGGTTTTGACGGCGACGTCCATGATCGGATACCAGCGGAATCCGTTAAAGGGATTGACCGACTGATAGCTTTCCTTCCCGTCGATGAACCAGGTGATGTAGTCGCGCTGGATATCGATGGCATAGCGGTGGAAATCCTGGCTGTAGCCGCTCCAGCCATAAGCCTGATCGGTCTGTATGACCGCGCCGCTCTGAAAGGTGCGGGTGATGTTCGCGCCGCCGTGGATGGTGTGCGCGACATAGCGGTCGAAATCCCAGTAGCTTTGCTGGCCGAACCCTTCATAGACGTCGATTTCCGGCGGCCAGCCGCTGGTCGACACAAGCCAGAAGGCAGGCCATGCCCCGCGCCGGTCGGGCATTTTCGCGTCCCATTCATATTGGCCATAGCCGATCTGGGTCGCCAGATAGTTCCGGCCATCCAGCACCGAAGCGCCATAAGACCAGTTGCGCCCTTCATAATAGATGGGCTGTTTGAGCTTCTGGCTGTGCAGGACCAGACCCTTGTCGCTCCAGTAGGCCCAGTCGGCCCGAAGCTGCGATTTTGGTCATCTTGGAGAACACGTCGGGAACGGGCTGGTTGTTGTTGACGATCGCCCATGCGAGGAACGACGTTCCGCTCCGATAAGGGAGCGGCGTTATGAGCCTTGGCGTTTCGAGTGGGGATCTGATCGGCTCCTGGAGCCTGAGTTTTTCGGACATCGCGTTCGTGACCGGCAAAGCGGAGACGGCACGACTGGGATTGGCGGTTCAGCTTAGATTTTTCGCCGGGCATGGCTTCTTTGTGCCGGATCATGCGTCGATACCCTCCGACGGTGTCTTGTATCTGGCGGAGCAACTTGGTCTCGATGCCAAATCCGTGAACCACTATGATTTTTCCGGGCGCACCGCCCGCCGGCATTGCGCGGAGATTTTGCGGCATCTCGGGTTCCGCCGTATGACGCAGACGGATCGCAGGGCGTTGTCGAGGTGGATTTCCGACGATCTTTGTGCGGGCGGGCAGCCGATCAATGCCATGCTCGAGCATGTTTTCCTGTGGTGCCGCGACCGCCGTATCTATGGGCCGTCGCGCAAGGAGCTGGAACGCCTCGTCCGTTCGCAACGACACCTCTATCTGGAGGCCCTGTTGGCCCGAGTCCGCGATCGGCTTGCGCCGGATGCGGTCGCCTTGCTGGAAGCCTCGCTCGCCGATCCCGATGGCCCGACCGGCTTCAACACGATGAAGGGGGATGCAGGTCAGGCGACGCTCGAAAACATTCTTGGCGTGACCGCCAAACTCGCCTTTATCCAACGGCTTGCTCTTCCCCGAGATTTCCTATCGGTCACGGGCAAGGCATGGGTCGATCAGATCGTTCGCCGGGTTGCCGGCGAGAAAGCCTCGGAGATGCGCCGGCATGTACCGGCGCGCCAGCTCGGGCTCTATGCCGTTTATCTGATGGCGCGGGAAGCTCAGCTTACGGATGCGATGGTCGACCTGCTGATCGAGACGGTCCATAAGATCGGATCGCGCTCGAAACGCAAGGTGGTGGGCGATATCGCGAAAGACATCGAGCGGGTCTATGGCAAGGAGCGACTCCTGGTCGAGATTGCCAGCGCTTCGATCGACGATCCATCCGGGCGCATCTGCGATGTCATTTTCCCAATCGCCGGCAAGGACAAACTGGCGGCGATCATCAAGGAAAGCCAGGCAAAGGGCGCCTTGGATCGGCGGATCTACAAGGTGATGCGGAGGTCATGGGCCAATCATTATCGCCGTATGCTGCCAAGCCTGCTTTCGGCACTGGAGTTCCGGTCGAACAACGCCGTGTGGCGTCCGGTGCTGGCGGCCCTGGACTGGATCAGAAGCAAAGTGGATGATGGATGCCGCTACGTGCCGCCGCACGCAGTGCCGGTCGACGAGGTCATTCCGGCGAGATGGCGCAGTTCCGTCATTGATGAAGAGGGGCGCGTAAACCGGATCAGTTATGAGCTTTGTGTCCTCGCGCAACTGCGCGATCGCATCCGTTCTAAGGAAATCTGGGTTGTCGGGGCGGACCGATACCGCAATCCCGATGACGATCTTCCCAAGGACTTCGATGCGCGGCGAGAAGCATATTACACAGGATTGAACCTGACGGCGGATGCGCGTGCATTTTCAAGCGCCATCCGGGAAGAGCTTGCTCAGGAACTGTTGCTCCTCAATGCCAATATTCCCCGGAACGACAAGGTTCGGCTGCTGTGGCGCGGCGAGAACCGTATATCTCTCACCCCGTTCAAACCCTTGCCCGAACCCAGGGGTCTCGCCTCGATCAAGACCGAGATCGGCCAACGCTGGCCGATGACCGGGCTGCTCGACGTACTGAAGGAGGCTGCCCTTGATACGGGACTTCTCGAAGCGTTCGAAACATCGGCCTCGCGTGTTGCACTGCCGAAAACCGCGCTGGATCAACGTCTCCTGCTATGCCTCTACGGCCTGGGAACGAATGCCGGGCTCAAGCGGATCGCCGGCGCCACCCCCGATGTCAGCTATGAAGAGCTGCTGCATGTCCATCGCCGCTTCGTTCATGCCGCGGCGCTCAAGGAGGCGTGTGCCAGGGTTGCGAATGCGACCCTGGCAATCCGCAATGCTGCAGTCTGGGGGGACGCCGGCACGGCCTGTGCGTCAGATTCCACAAAGTTCGGAGCCTGGGATCGCAACCTGATGACGGAATGGCATGCGCGTTATGGTGGACGGGGCGTCATGATCTACTGGCATGTCGAACGACGCGCGACATGCGTCTATTCCCAGCTCAAGCGCTGCTCTTCCTCCGAGGTCGCCTCCATGATCGAGGGCGTGCTGCGCCATTGCACCGACATGGAAATCCAGCGACAATATGTTGATAGTCATGGCCAAAGCGCGGTTGGCTTTGCATTTTGCCGGCTTCTCGGATTTGAGCTTGCACCCCGCCTGAAAGCGATCGCTCGCCAGAAGCTGGCTCTTCCCGATGTCGGCATGCGAACGCGGCTTCCCCACTTGCAGCCGATCCTCTCCAGTCCGATCAACTGGGATGAGATCGAGCAGCAATATGACGAGATGGTCAAATATGCAGCCGCGATGCAGACAAAAACCGCCGACCCGGAGGCGATCCTGCGCCGGTTTAGCCGCTCCGAGGTGATGCACCCGACCTACAAGGCGTTGAGTGAGCTGGGCCGCGCGGTCAAGACGATCTTCCTGTGCCGGTATCTGCGCGAGGAGTCCTTCCGCCGCGAAATTCATGAAGGCCTGAATGTCGTTGAAAACTGGAACAGTGCCAATGGGTTCGTTTTCTTCGGCAAGGGCGGCGAGATCGCCACTAACCGCATCGATGAGCAGCAGCTCTCGGTCCTGGCGCTACATTTGCTGCAAGCGTCGCTTGTCTATGTGAACACCCGAATGCTTCAGAGCGTGCTGGTGGAACCGAAATGGACGGGCCGGATGACGCCGGATGATTATCGCGGCCTCACACCGCTGATTTACAGCCACGTCAATCCTTATGGCCGCTTCGACCTCGATCTGAATAGCCGGATCGATTTTGGGCGGCTTGCTGCCTGACCGGGGCCTTTCCGCTCGCACCATTTGGGTGCACCCGAACGTGACGATCGGAAGTGACATATACGACATGTCACAAAAGGGTGGTTCCGTCACCAATGTTACTGTACGAGGGCAAAGCCACCCTAATGTGACGGATTTGCCCATGACCCGCGTCGGCTACGCCCGCGTCAGCACCATCGACCAGGATCTCGACATCCAGGTTGCCCGGTTGAAGGCAGCGGGCTGTGAAATCCTCCGCTCCGAAACAGGCTCGGGCGCATCGCGCACTGGACGCACGGAGCTTGAGACGATCATGCAGTTCCTGCGCGCCGATGACGAACTCGTCGTCCTGCGTCTCGATCGGCTCGGTCGCTCCACACGCGATGTTCTCAATCTGGTTCATGAACTCGACCAGAAGGGAGCCTCATTGCGGGTGCTTGAGCCGGAGGTGACGACGGCCGGAAGCATGGGGCGGATGGTGATCACCATTCTGGGCATGGTCGCGGACATGGAACTGACGTTCATCAAGGACCGGCAGCGCGCCGGGATCGAGGCGGCGCGCGCCGAAGGCGTCTACAAAGGCCGGAAGAAAAACATCGATGACGATGAAATCCGACGCCGGATCACCGCCGGCGCGAGCAAGGCCAGCGTCGCGCGCGACCTCAAGATCTCAAGAATGACCGTCTATCGGGCGCTTGACGTCATTCCTTCAAGGATCGGGCTGCCGGAAAAGCCGCCTTCTGTCACCATCGCCCTGCATCTGACCATCGAGAACTTCAACAAGCATGGTCGTGGCAGAAAGCCCGCTCGCGAGCGCATTGAGGCGATGCTGGAGCGGGATTACCAGATGCAAAAGACCGGGAACTGCGATTACACGCTGACCGTCGCCTATGATCAGGGTGCCGATGGCGTCAGCCTCGATGATGAGATCGCATCTCTCCAGACAGAGATGTTCAACATCGCAGAGAGCTACAGGTGCTCGATCGAGACCGATGTTTACGAGATTGGAGGACAAGAGCGAGCCTGGTAGATCGCCATGTTCAATCTTTGTTCTTCAACATGGCCAAAATCGCAGCTTCGGGCCGACTGGGCCCAGTAGACCGGCCCTTCGACGCCGGGAAATACCGACGAGTCGAGATAAAGACCGGTTTCCTCATTCGCGATCTGCGTGCGGCCATTGGCGAGCGACGTCGCCCAGCGGTTCCATCCGCCTTCGGGTGAACGCTTGTGCGTTTCCTTCTGAAGCTCGAACTGGAGCGTGCCGGTCGCGGCGAAGGTGCGCGGGGCGCGGAACGTGCCCGTTGCCTTGGCCGTGGCGGTCGCGCTGCTGCTGGCGGTGACGGTCGCGGTGGATTGACCTTGCAGGCCGCCCCATGGGGCTTCGCGCATCTTGAGCTGGAACTGCTGTCCGTCCTGCGCGGTGATGATGGGCACGGCCACGGTCTGCCGCAGCGGATCGCCGGGGCGGAAAATGGCGACCGTATCGACAGTCTGGTAATTGATGTTGGATTTGGCCGCGCTGGTGCCTGAACCGTTGACGGTGGTGAGGCGGATGATGACCGTATTGGGCGTGGGCCGGTCCAGCGTGAGCGGGACATAGGCGACGTTGACGCCTGGCTGGAATGTGGCGTTGCCCAGCGAGGCCGTTGCCTTGTCCGGCAGTTTCGTGCCGCTCGCGAAATTGAAGGAGGCGAAGGCGCCTTCGGTGCGACTGCTATAGTCCACGCTGCTGGTGGTGGATGCTGCCGTATAGGATGATGATGTTGTTGTCGTAGAGGTTTGACTGCTAGCGGTTGTGCTGCTTTGTGTGGAGGGGAGCGATGTCCCCATGTTCATCACTGCCGCCGTCGCACTGAAGGCGAGCAGGATCATCGCGCCGGCCCCTGCTGGACCAACGCTTTTTAGCTTATTCAACATGAACGACCCCCGTTCTTTTGGTTTATTGCATAGGAAAAGCCCCGGTCTTCCTCCTTTCTTTTTGAGCCAAAATGATTGAATAAATCCTTGCGGCGAAAGCGGATCGTCGCATGTATTCAAAGTATAGATTGCGTTAATCATGGCAATTTCAGGCCATGATCCGACTCTATAATATTTGATTTCAATTAAGGTATACAGTTCATTGCCGAAATGATTTATCGCTCGGTCGTTCAGATGGAACGGTGAACGGAACTATGGTGGTGATATACTGTTGTAATGCGGCGATGCTGTCCCGCGTGATAAAGCGGGATGAAATATAGGCAAATATCGACTGAATATCGACCGCGCTGCTTTCAGTTTGTGGCGAGATCGATAAGGGAGGTGATGTCGACATGCGCCTCCAGTTGCATCGCAATGTCATCGAGCGCGGCGTTCACGCTGGCGCCATAATCCTGTTCCGAAGAAGACAGGTTCCACCGGTTCAGAAAAGCCTTGCGGAAGACGGTGCTGCCGAACAGCCCATGGACATAGGTGCCGAGCACACGCCCGTCGGGGCTGGATGCTCCGTCGGGGCGCTCCTCATCCAGATGCGCGAAGGGACGGCCGCAATCGGGACCGGCGCTCTGCCCCATATGCATTTCATAGCCGGTGAAGGGGGCGCCGAGCGCACGTCCCGCCACCTGTTGCAGGGTCTTGTCGCCGGACAATATGGTTTCGATGTCCAGCAGGCCCAGCCCCTCTATCGTGCCCGCCGGGCCTTCGATGCCATGCGGGTCGGCGATACGGCGGCCCAGCATCTGATAACCGCCGCATATCCCCAGCACAGCGCCACCGCGCCGGTGGTGAGCGAGGATGTCGATGTCCCACCCCTGCGCGCGCATGGCCTGCATGTCGGCCACGGTCGCTTTCGATCCGGGCAGGATGACGAGGGATGCTTCCGCCGGAATGGGGCTGCCGGGAGGCACCATGACGAGGTCGATGTCGGGTTCGATCTTGAAAGGATCAAGGTCGTCGAAATTCGAGATGCGGGGCAATATGGGGCAGGCGATGGTGAAGCGCGTGCTATCCGAGCGCCGGTTCTTTTCGAGGATGACGGCGTCTTCGCTGGGCAGGCGGGCGACGGCGCTGAGCCATGGAATGACGCCGAAACCGCGCCAGCCGGAAATCGATTCGATCTGGCGGTAGCCATCCTCGAAAAGGGCGGGATCGCCGCGGAACTTGTTGATGAGGAAGCCCCGGATCATGGCGGCGTCTTCTGGATCGATCACGGCCTTGGTGCCGACTATGGAGGCGATGACGCCGCCCCGGTCGATGTCGCCAACCAGTATCACCGGCACATGGGCTGCACGAGCGAAGCCCATATTGGCGATGTCGCCCGCGCGCAGGTTGATTTCGGCGGGCGATCCCGCGCCTTCCACGACGACGATGTCGCATTGCGCGCTGAGCCGGTTGAAGCTGTCCATCACTTCGGAAAGAAGCTGTCCGCGCGCCTGCCGGAAATTCCCTCCACCCAGCGTTCCGCGCACGCGGCCGTTAACGATGAGCTGCGATGTGTGATCGGCCTGAGGCTTTAGCAGGACGGGGTTCATGTCGCTATGCGGATCGACGCCCGCGGCCATGGCCTGCAAGGCTTGCGCGCGGCCGATCTCTCCGCTGTCGATGGTCACGGCGGCGTTGTTGGACATGTTCTGCGGCTTGAAGGGACGGACGCGGTAGCCGCGCCGCACCAGCGCGCGGCATAGTCCGGCGACGAGCACGGACTTGCCGACGTCTGATCCGGTTCCCTGTAGCATGATGGCGCCCATGGCCTTGCTCCCTGAAGGCAGGAGAGGAGCATGGCAAGGGTTCAGGCCACGATTGTGGCTATGCCGCAGCGCATTTCATGAACGCGCACATCCGCCGTGCCCAGCCGGACGCCCAGCAGCGCGGTCACATTGTTCAATATGCCGTCGAGCAGGGGCGCGGTCGTGCCCAGCAGCGCGCCAATAGGGGCGGTCAGGGGACTGAGGCCGACCTTGATCCCGAGAAGATAAACGTCGATCTGCGCCTGTTTCAGGAGGCTGACGGCGAGGCCCTGCGTCAGATCCTGGGTGTGGACGGTCTTGGTCTGCTGGGCGCTGATTTCCGCCGGAGAGAAATGGACCGGCTGCGCCTGAACGCCCCCCAATGCGATATTGGCATAGCCGGTGACGCGGGTGCCGAGCGCCTGCGCCAGTGTTGCGGGTCGGAGGTTGGGCGGCGTGGAGAAATTGGTCAGCGCATTCGTATCGACGTCGGTCAGCGCCACGGTGCCGATGGAAGGTGTGACCAGCAGCGTGACGCCATTGCCGGGTGCGCTTCGGGCGCAATTGATGTCGGACAGGCGCGCTTCGGCCGAGGCAAGTTCGACATAGAGGGGAATACGGACAGATGCGAGGGGGGCAAGCGCCGCCGCCACGCTGCTTTCCAGATAGATGCGCGTCTGGGCCGTCCGCAATACGACATTGCGATCCGAGGTGATGCTGAGCAGCGGGGAGCGCGCTTCACCGCTGCCCAGGATCAGCTTGAGCCGGGTGCTGCTGAGGCCGGGGACGCCCAGTTGCAGATCGACGGGCACGGATGTTCCCGGCCCGGGGTTCAGGATCATGCGGAGCATTGAGAAGGCGTCCATCAAAATGGTCGGCTGCCCGGTCGCGTCGCCCGTGCTTCCGGACGGTCCCAGATCGATAATGTCCTTGAGGCGCACGGTGCGGCCGGGGATGCTGTTGCCGATGCGGCGCAGTGTGGCGGCGGTCTGGCTGTCCGTCACGCCATCGGCAACGGCATTGACGATGTCGCCGACGGGAATGTGGCGGTCGAACAATTGGGCGAAGGCTTCGTCCTGACGACCGAGCCTGAGTTGCAGGGCGTCGGCCATGCCGAGAAGGTCCACCTTTGCATTGAGCAACCCCTGCGTATCCATCACCGAAAGATTGAGGCTGGTCCCGGCAAGGCTGGAAAGCAGCATGTTGGGCAGGCCATCGCTGACCGAAGCCAGCCCCGTGCCGATGGAGAAAGCGGCGGCATCCTTGCGCGCGGCGGTGGCGCGGGCGTTGAGGTTTACGCCGTCCTTACCCACCAGCAAACGGCCGAAAAACAGGGGCGTGCGCCGCCGCACTTCCAGACGCAGCGCGCCGCCGGCCGGATCGCCCGCGACGAAACGGTCGCTGACGGGGACGGAGGGGTCGGGGCGATATTGGCCGTCCTCGACGGAGGTGAGGGAGATGCCGCTGATGCCGCTGCGGGCGATGAGCTGTTCGGCGGCGGGGCGACCTCCGCTGACCGCGGCGAGCGCGGCGGCATCCGCAATGCCTTGCAACTGACGCTTGGCGAGATAGATGGAGCCAAGGTCCACCGCAACCGTCGCCGACCCCGCGAGCATCAGCAGCGATCCGGCGAGCAGTATCGTGACGCCGCCTTTTTGATCGCGGCAAAATGGCCTGAACCTGTGCGAAAATGACTTCATCGTGCGTCGATCCTTATGACGGCGCTGCGTTCAAGGGTGCGCGAGGGAACGGGTATGAAGGAGGAGGAGAAGAGGGGATTGCCCGACAGGTCGTAATCAAGCGTGACGGTGAAGTAGCCGCCGTTCTCGCTGCTGTTCACGCCGATGGGATGGCTGTTGCGAAGGGGCAGGGATGCGGCGCTTGCGGCCACGCTCTGTTGCACCAGCGCCTGCCGTTCCGGCGCGTCCAGTCCTGCTACGGCAGAGCGGGCGGCTTCATTGGCGGCCTGTTGCAGGCTGTGCGCCGTCATGAACCATGATCCGTAGATCAATATGCCCAGCAACAGAGCGATGAGCAGGGGGAGCGCGATGGCAGCTTCCACCAGGACGCTGCCGCGCATGTCTCGCTTGAGCGGCTTGGCCATTCGGGCAGGATGCAGGGGCTTTTCCATGACTCCAGCCTAGCCAGGCCGGTTCAATGGACGGTTTTCCCGCAAGTGGAGCGAAGATGCGCGATTTGCGTAAGTAATTTTGGCAGACGGCGCGCGGGGAGGGGAAAAGGAAAACCATCCCTATCGGTGAATGGAATTATTCCTCCGAAATGGATTCATTTTACGGAATTTACGGGTTCCTCCCTCCGCGTGATGACCAGCACGGCGCCTTCGGAACCATAGAGACCCTGCAAAGGCGCGATGCCGATCTCGGCCGGAACGACGGCCCCGGTGTTGGCGAGCAGGCTGGTGGCGATCTTGCGTTCCCCTTCGCCGCGCAGGACATGGTCCAGTTCCTCACGCAAACGGGGCCGGGCGGGTAGATCGGCCAGATCGGTCAGGCTGATGTGGATCAGCCGGTCGAGCGGCAGCCCGACCATCGCGCAAAACATGTCGTCCGCAAATTCGATGAATCCCCGGCTCGACACCTTCACATGGCCCACGCCGCCATGGATGCACATGGCCTGCATCAAGGCGGCTTTCGCATCGGCCAGGCGGTTGCGCCGCACATCTTCCGTAATGTCGCTCAACAGCAGGGCCACGCCATCGGGAAAAGGGAAGGTTTCAAACCGTATCCAGCAATTCTCCCGGAAGGGGGAGGGGATGTCGGCCGCGCTGCCCTCTCCCGACTCCATGCTGTGCCGGATATGCGATTGGGTGAGGGATTCAGCCAGTTCGGGCAGGGCTTCCCAGAGCGGCAGTCCCGCCAGATGCCGATCCCATCGGCGCGTCATGGCCAGTGCGGCAGGATTGACATGGCCGATCGTGTAATCGGCGCGGCACAGGATGAGCCCCTGATGAATCCAGGTCGATAGCTGGGAAAGATGGTCCGGGCCGGGCGGAGTTTCCGGTCCGTTCAGGGTCAGGGTGCGAAATCGGTCCAGCCCCATGAAGATATGCGTTTCGCGCCCGTGATGCGTGACGAGCAATGGTTCCTGCACGCCAATTTCCCGCCAATGAGCGAAATTGCGGACAAGCTCGGCAGCCGGGACGCTTCGGCCGTAGCGATCATTCAACATGGGACGATCCCCTTCCTCATCATTATTATGAGAAAAGGATACATGCGCGCTGAGAGACGCGAAGGCGCAGACGTATCGAAAGTGGAGGTATCCCGCCCGTCAACGAGGAGAATGGGTCAGCGGGAAAAAGCTCGTTGCATTTCCACGGCATCAAGGATCTTGCCGCCCGCCATGAACACCGCGCCGGTGCAGGCAAGCGCGAGCAACTGGCCGCCGAAGCCGGGATATTGATGCATATAGACTATGCCTCGCTCCGTCGCGCCAAGGGCAAGGGCGTAGATCACCAGAAACGCCTCGAACTTGGTCTTGATCGTGAAAAGGCGCTTGATCCGTTCCATTGCAGTCCCACCTGGCGACATCCGCCCGCCGCTATGGGATTAAGTCGCCCGAAAGCTGCAAATGGTCAACAAGCGTTAACCATGATTGTTCGATCCGCGCGATGAGCCGGGTGTCGCCAAGGTCGTCCGGAGCGATTTCCTCCGGCCAGTAATCCGCGACAATGGCGGCGATGCGGTCGAGCTTGGCTTCGTCGAGGAGGAAGCGGGGGTCGATGTCGGCGGGATCGGCCACGACGCGCAGGCGCAGGCAGGCGGGGCCGCCTCCGTTCGCCATGGATTGCCGCACGTCGACGGGGATCAGGTGGCGGATGGGGCCGTTGCCCGCCACCATCCGTTCGAGCCAGGACCAGACGGCGGGCGTTTCCTGCGCTTCGGTGGGGAGGATGAGGGCCATGCCTGTCCCGAGCGAAGTCGAGAGGGCTCCGTCGGGAAGCGTCACGAGCTGCGCGTTGAAGAGATAGCTGCGGATCGCGTCGGTGAGACTGACCGCGCTGGCGGGGACTTCGACGATTTCGACGGAGGGGAGCGCGGCGCGCAGGGCGGCGTAGAAGGATTCCTTGTCGGCGAACGCCTGTTCGTGGGTGAAGAGGACGCGCTCATTGGCGACGGCGACCACGTCATTGTGGAAGGCGCCCGCCGCGATGGCTTCCTCCGATTGCTGGACGAAGAGGGTGCGGGCGGGGGCGAGTCTGTGGAGGCGGGCGACGGCTTTGCTGGCCTCGACATGCTGGCGGGCGGGGAAGGGGCCGCCGGACTGGCCGTAAACGAATACCTCGACACCGGGCGCGCCGTGGCTTTCGGCGAGGCGCATGTGATTGGCCGCGCCTTCGTCGCCGAAAGGGGCCGGAATGGGACCGTGGACCGTGAAGGCGTCGCTGGCCCCGAAGGCGATCTGAAGCTGCTTAAGCGTCTGGGGCCATTCATGGCTGCGGTGGGGCATGGTCACGAGATTGGCGACGGTGAGGTGGGTGCGTCCATCGCTGGTGTCACTGGCGGGGGAGACGGTCGCCGCGTTGGCGGCCCACATGGAGGAGGCGGACATCGCGGCGGCGCGGATATGCGGCTCGGCATGGCTGACACTAGTGCCGAGCGCGGCGAGCCAGGCATTGTCGGGCCGCCATTGGGGCAGAAATATGCCCTGCGTCAGGCCGAGGCGGATGGTTTCGCGCATTTTCTCCAGCCCTTGCAGCGCGGCGGCGCGGGGGCGGGATACAGCTCCGGCATTGCGGGCGGAGGCGAGGTTGCCCAGGCTGAGGCCCGCATAATTGTGGCTGGGACCGATCAGCCCGTCGAAATTGATTTCCCTGACGCTCATGCCCGCCCCGCCATGCTGAATGTCTCGCCCGGCTCAAGGCCGAGCAGGGCCGCACTGTCCGCGTCCAGCGAGATCGCGCCATCCTCGTCCTCGCGCACGAAGCCGTAGGTGCAGCGATAATCGGCAAGACGGCCGGTGGCGATCAGCATCTTGTCCCCGCTTTTGTCGTGCAGGGCGGAAAGGGTGACGTCGCGCGCCTGCGCGATGGTGCGGAGCGAGTCGATCTGGCCCACCATGGTCGGGCCGCCGTCGAATATGTCTACATAGCCGGGGTTGGTGAAACCTTCCGTCTCCAGCATCCGCATTGCCGCGCGGCCATTGGGGTGGGGCAGGCCGATGACGGCGCGGGCGCTGTCGGTCAGCATGGCGGTGTAGATCGGCGTCTTGGGCATCAGGTCGGCGATGAACTGGTTGCCGTTGATGGCGTTGAATTCATCCGCTTCCTGAAAGCTCATGCCGAAGAAGCGCCCGGCAAGGCCGTCCCAGAAAGGCGATCCGCCCGCTTCGTCGATGACGCCGCGCAGTTCCGCGATGATCTGGTCGCCGAAGCGCGGGCGGTGGTTACGGATGTAAAGATAGCGGCTGCGGGCGAGGAGCAGGCCCAGCCCTTCTGCGCGCTCGCGGGGGTGGAGGAAGAGGCCGCCGACTTCGGTGGAGCCTTCGAGATCGGTGGTGAGCGACAGCATCTGCGCGCGGAAGGTGCGGCCCAGTTCGCGGCTGTGCTGCGTGAGGACGCCGAGGCGATAGGAATAAAAGGGCCAGCTTTGCCCGACCGTGCTGAATATCTGGCAGGTGCCGCGCACCTGTCCGGTCCGGGCATTTTCCAGCACCATCAGGATCAGTTCGTCCTGGATGCTCTCGTCCGTGCGGGAGAGGGCCTGTTCGGTCCGTTCGAGTTTGGCAGCCAAGGATTTGCGGTCGGGGGGCAGATTGGTGAAGCCGCCGCCCGTCAGCTTCGCCATCTCATAGAGGGTTTGAAGGTCATCCGCCCGCGCAGTCCGCATGAAGAAGGTCAAGCCGTCATCCTCTCTCAATAATGCCCCTGCGCGATCCGCATCAGCGCCAGCGCGGACAGGCGGGCGCGTTCGGGCAGACTGTCCGTCATCAGATATTCGTCCGGGCTGTGGATGGCGCCGCCCCGCGCGCCCATCGTGTCGACCACCGGCACGCCGCAGGCCGCGATATTGTTGCCGTCACACACGCCCCCCGTGTCGCGCCAGTCGATCGAGAGGCCCAGATCCGCGCCGCAGCGGCGGACGAGATTGAAGAGATTTTCCGCCTTTTCGTCCATGGGTTTGGGCGGACGTCCGAAGCCACCGTGGAGGTGCATGGCGACTTCATGGTCGCGGGCGACGGCTTCCATGCTGTCTTCGATCAGGCGGCGGACGGCGATTTCGTCAGCGGGCGCGCGGGGGCGGAAATTGACGCGGAGAATGGCGTGGTCGGGGACGACATTATTGGGGCCGCCCCCGTCGATTCGCGCCGGGTTGCAGGAAAAGCCGCGGCCACTCGCCGCCTTGAGACGCAGCGCGAGGTCGGCGGCGGCGAGCAGGGCGTTGCGGCCCTCGTCGGGATTGCGGCCGGCATGGGCGCTGCGACCCGTGACGATGATGGAGAAATTGCCGCTGCCCGCCCGCGCGCCTGCCAGCGTGCCGTCGGGGAGAGCGGGTTCGTACGTGAAGGCCGCGACCTTGCCCGCCGCCCTCTGCCGCAGCAGGCCGGCGGAGGAGGCACTGCCCACTTCCTCATCGCTGTTGATGAGGACGTCATAGCCCAAAGTGGCGCGGCCTTCCCATGTTTCCACGGCCTGAAGCGCGGCGAGCATGATGGCGAGACCGCCTTTCATATCTGCGACGCCGGGGCCGTTCAGCACCGCGTCGTCCAGCCATCGCTGCGCCTGGAAGGGGTGATCGGCGGCGAAGACCGTGTCCATATGGCCGGTCAGCAGGACGCGGACCCGCGCTTCCGGGCGGACGGAAAGGAGCAGATGGCGGCCGTGATCGATTTGCAGCAGCGCGCCATCGGGGGAGACGTTTTCCACCGGGGCAGGATCGATCAGGCGGATGTCGCCGGGCAAAGCGGAAAAAGCGTCTGCCAACAGGGCCGCCATCCGGGCGAGGCCATCCAGATTGCGCGAGCCGCTGTTGATGGCGGACCATGCCTGCACCTGCTCCAGCATCGGCGCCGCCGACGCATGGTCCAGAACGGCCTGTTCCACGGGTGAAATGGCTGTCATTTCCGGTGGTCTAACAGAGCGCGGCGCGGCTCTCCACCCCTCGTGAAATTTGTAGGCGGAAGGTCAGAAATCGTAGCTGAGGGTTAGGCGGGTCAGCGTGTCGAAATCCCGGGCGGAAAGCAGCGTTTCCGATTCATACTGGACATTGTAGGAAAAGGCGGCCGACCAGCGATCGGTGACTTTCGTTTCCAGTGCTGTCAGGGAATTGAGGGTGACCACATCGCTTTCGGCATAGCCCGACGCGGTCTGCTTGAAGGTCAATGTGGGGGTGATGCGCCACGCCAAGTCCATGGAAGCACGGCCGCCCAACTTGGTTTCGCGCGCGCCGATCACATATTTTGCATGACGGATGGAAGGCCCCGCATCCACGGTCAGGTCGACTTTCTTGCTGACGATCAGCTTGTAACCGATACCTGCCGACGCCGTGTAGCGTTCGTCATAGCCGATCGACGTGTCCCGCTCAAACTGGGCGAGGCCATAAGCGAAGCCGCGTGGATCGAACTGATAGCGCGGTTCATAGCTGGTGAAATAACGCTCGCGGGATGTCACGCCATTGGCGCGGCGATAGTCGGCGTTGGCGGTGAACTTGTGAGTCCATTCAATGCCGGTCCGGGTCGCAGTCGCGCTGGCGCTGATGCCGATTTCGCTGGTGGAGCCGGTGGAGCGAAAACCGCCCGCTTCGATCCGTCCGGTCCACAGGTCGATGAAACGGGCCTCGCGGATCACGGCATCATGGGTTGCCTTGGTCCGGTCCTTCCAACTCGCCACCATCCGCTGGATTTCGTCGGACGAGGCGGGATTGGTCTGCCGCGCGATCTTGGCGACGGTGACGATCTCCGTCTCATTGCCATTGGCGATGGCGGCTTCCAACATCTCCCGCACGGCGGGGGGCAGGAGAGGCGGTTCCTCCGCATGGGCGAGGGATGTGACGAACAAGGGCAATGGCAGGAGCAGTAGACGGTGACGCATCGCGCCGTCATAGCCGCTCACCCGTGAAATATAACCCCGATGGGATGAACCGTTCAGATGAGCGACTGGAATTCCTGCAAGATGTCGCGATACAGCTTGCGCTTGAAGGGAACGATGAGATCGGGCAGCGTTTCAGGCGCCGTCCATTTCCATGCGCGAAATTCCGGGTGCGGCGTTTCGATGTCGATGTCTCCGTCCTCCCCCAGAAAGCGGGCAAGGAACCATATCTGCCGCTGGCCGCGATATTTGCCGCCCCAGATCTGACCGACGAGTTCAGGCGGCAGGTCGTAGAAATGCTCGTCGCGCGCCTTGGCGATGATTTCCACATGCTTGCGATGGATGCCGGTTTCCTCGCCCAGTTCACGCAGGGCGGCCGCCTTCGCGTCCTCGCCATCGTCGATGCCGCCCTGCGGCATCTGCCAGGCTTCCGCCCGGTTATCGATTCTCTGACCGACAAAGACCTGCCCTTCCATATTGACGAGCATGATCCCGACGCACGGGCGATAGCCCAGTTCTTCATCCTTTGGCATGGAAGCCACAGATCCCTATATATAGCATCCCGCCATGGCATCGTGGCATGGGACGACATTAACAATCCGGACATGAAATAGGCATGGCAACGGCGCACGTCCATGGATCGAATCGGATTTCGTGCGGCATTGCGGCCGGGAGCGGCTTGAGGCAGAGACGAGCGTCATGAATGCGATCGACCCCCGACGTGGAAAGGCGGCTCTGAACGTCCAGCGTCCTCCCGCCCATGGCCCGGCCAGCCTGTTGGCAAGGGTGGTCGGACCGCGCTTTCACAAGCTTTTGGACAGGATCGACAAGGGGCTTGAGGCCGGCGCGCTGGAGGCTGTGCTGCCGGACGGCACACGTCGGATTCTGGGCGGACGGGGAGCCGGGCCGGTTTGCGAGGTGCATGTCCTCCACTGGCGCGCGCTATTGCGGTTGGCGACCGGCGGTTCGGTCGGCTGGTATCGGGCATGGGCCGCGGGCGAATGGACCAGCCCCGATCCTGTGCCGCTTTTCGCGTTGTTCATGAGGAATGCCGTGGCGCTGGGCAATGTCGCGCGGCCGAGGGGGCCGGT
This sequence comes from Sphingobium baderi, assembly GCF_001456115.1. Lineage (NCBI taxonomy): Bacteria > Pseudomonadati > Pseudomonadota > Alphaproteobacteria > Sphingomonadales > Sphingobiaceae > Sphingobium > Sphingobium wenxiniae. The sequence continues at coordinate 2,612,149 of NZ_CP013264.1, forward strand.
GAGATGGGCCGGGTGCGCGCTGCACTGGGCGCGGCGAAACAGCCGAATCGGATCGCGCCGGAACATCGCCTATCATTATGATCTGGGGAATGATTTCTACGCGCTCTGGCTCGATGCGGACATGCATTATTCGAGTGCGCTGTTCCTTGATCCGGAAGATCGCACGGAGAGTCTGGAGGCGGCGCAGCGGCGAAAGGTCGATGCGATTCTGGACCGGCTCGACCTGCGCGACGGGGCTGCCCTGCTGGAGATCGGCTGCGGCTGGGGCGGGCTGGGCGAGCGGGCGATGGAGCGGTGGGGCGTGCGCTATGACGGCCTGACGCTCTCGACCGAGCAAGCGGATTATGCGCGGGACCGGCTGGGGTCGGGCGCCACCGTCCTGCTGACCGACTATCGCGATGCGGAGGGGCAATATGACGCCATCGCCAGCGTGGAGATGGTGGAAGCGGTGGGGCAGCGTTATTGGCCCGATTATCTGGCCGCGATCCATCGGCTGCTGAAGCCGGGCGGCCGTGCGGCGATCCAGTATATCCTGATCGACGATGCGATATTCGAAGACTATGCGCGCGGCGCGGACTTCATCCAGACCTATATTTTCCCCGGCGGGATGCTGATTTCTGAAAGCCGGTTCCGTGCTCTTGCCGAGCAGCAGGGGCTGGAATGGCGCGACGTATCGCGCTTTGGCCTGCACTATGCCGAAACGCTGCGGCGCTGGCGTGAGACGTTTGAGCGCGCGCTCGACGCGGGACAGTTGCCAGCCAGTTTCGACCAACATTTCGTGGATTTGTGGCGCTATTATCTGATGTATTGCGAAGGCGGATTCCTAGGCGGCACCATCGATGTCGCGCAGGTGACGCTGGCCAAGCCCGACTGAATATCAGCGCGTTAGTCGATCCGCGTGCGATAGCCGGTCGGCGTATCGGCCAGAATCATGTCGACAATGGCGGCGGCGGCGACCTTGGGTTCCTTCAGCGTTGCGGGATCTTCGCCGGGGAATGCCCGCGCGCGCATGGCAGTGCGGGTGGCGCCCGGATCGACGATGTGGGTGCGGATGGCGGAGATGTTCTTCACTTCCTCGCCATAGGCGCCGACCAGTGTTTCCAACGCGGCCTTGGATGCGCCATAGGCACCCCAATAGGCACGGGGCGTGGCGGCCACGGAGGAGGTCAGCGCGACGACTCGCGCATCCTTGCTACCGCGGAGCATGGTGTCGAAGGCGGCGATCAGCGCCTGCGGTGCGGCAATGTTAAGCGTCAACTGGCGCGCAAATTCCTTGGCGTCGATGGCGGGAACCGAGGCCAGCGAACCCAGGGTGGCGGCGTTGAGGACGAGGATGTCGAGCGCCTGCCACCGGCCGCTGATGGCCTGAGCGAGCCTGCCGATGCTTTCCCCGTCGATCAAGTCGAGCGGCGCTATGGTCGCATGGCCGCCGGCTTCATGGATGCGTTCTTCCACTTCCTCCAGCCCGCCGCTGGTGCGGGCGGTGAGGATGACATGCGCGCCCGCCGCCGCCAGTGCCTCAGCGGTGGCGGCGCCGATGCCCCGGCTGGCGCCGGTCACGAGCGCGAGCTTGCCGGAAAGAGGAAGGGTATCGGTCATGATGAAACATCCAATCGTGCTCACGCAGGGTGAGGCGCGTCAGGGGTGGAGAGCGGCGGAGGGAGAGGTGGCCTGAAACTCAGACCACTCTTTCAGCCAGCATTTCGAACTGGTTCTGAACCACGGCATCATCCTGATCGGTGAGCGTGGTGGGATAATCGCCGGTGAAGCAGGCATCGCAATATTGCGGGCGGATGTCGGCCCGTTTCGCTTCGCCCAGCGCCTTGTAGAGGCCATCGATGGATACGAAGGACAGGCTGTCCGCCTGAATGAAATCCTGCATGCCCTTGATGTCCAGGCGATGCGCCAGCAGCTTGCCGCGTTCAGGCGTGTCTACGCCGTAGAAGCAGCTATGCCGCGTGGGCGGACTGGCGATCCGCATATGGACTTCGGCCGCGCCCGCTTCGCGCATCATCTGCACGATCTTGAGGCTGGTGGTGCCGCGCACGATCGAATCGTCGATCAGCACGACGCGCTTGCCGTCGATCAGCGCGCGGTTGGCGTTGTGCTTGAGCTTCACGCCCAGATGGCGGACCTTGTCACCCGGCTGGATGAAGGTGCGGCCGATATAGTGCGAGCGGATGATACCCAGCTCAAAAGGAATGCCCGATTGCTGAGCATAGCCCAAAGCCGCGGGGACGCCGCTGTCGGGCACGGGGATGACCAGATCGGCATTCACCGGATTTTCGATGGCGAGCTGAGCGCCGATGGCCTTTCGGACTGAATAGACGCTGGAACCGTCCACGATCGAATCGGGGCGGCTGAAATAGACATGCTCGAAAATGCAGGGGCGCGGATGCGTTTCGCCGAAGGGCCGATGGCTCCGCACTTCGCCGTCATGCGTGACGATGACGAGTTCGCCTGGCTCGATAGAGCGGATATATTCGCCGTCAATCACATCGAAGGCCACGGTTTCCGAGGCAAAGACGGTGGCGTCGCCGATGCGGCCCATCACCAGCGGCCGGATGCCCAGCGGATCGCGGCAGGCGATCATGCCTTCGGGCGTCATGACGATGAGGGAGTAAGCGCCTTCCACCTGTTTCAGCGCGTCGATGAACTTGTCGAGCAGCGTCCGGTAGGTCGACGTGGCGACCAGATGGATGATGACTTCGGTGTCGGAGGTCGACTGGAAGATGGAACCACGGCGAATGAGTTCGCGGCGCAGCTTCATGGCATTGGAGATGTTGCCGTTATGGGCGACCGCGAAGCCGCCTGAATTCAGTTCGGCATAGAGCGGCTGGACGTTGCGGAGCGAGGTTTCACCCGTGGTCGAATAGCGCACATGGCCGCAGGCATAATGGCCCGGGAGCGCCCGAATCACCTCGTCGCGGTCGAAATTGCCGGCGACATGCCCCATGGCGCGATGGGTGTGGAAATCATGGCCGTCCCAGCTGGTGATGCCGGCGGCTTCCTGACCGCGATGCTGAAGGGCGTGAAGGCCAAGCGCAACGATAGCCGAAGCCGTTTCAGCGTTGGAAACGCCGAAAATGCCGCATTCTTCACGCAGCTTGTCATCGTCGAACGGGTGTGTAGTCAACATGGGTGTGAGCGGGTCCATAGCCGATCCTGTCCGCCCCAGCGGGGCGCCGATGCCGCGCATATAGTCACTCCCGTGTCATTTGTCGCCTGCCTGGCACAAAAAAGCTTGGCATGTTTTCGCCGGACCGCCCCTTATATCGGAAAAAGCCCCACTGGCGTTGCAGGCAAGGCGCGTCTAAAGAGGCGCCCCGATGCATCGTTTCGCCAATCCTGCCCGCTTTTTGAAGATCGCGCGGCCCCTGACGGGCTGGCTGTTGTGGCCAGGCCTGGTCCTGACGCTGGCGGGTTGCGCCTGCGGCCTTTTTGTCACGCCCGCGGACTATCTGCAGGGGGAAACGGTCCGTATCCTTTATGTCCATGTGCCCGCCGCCTGGCTGGGCATGGCCGGTTGGTCGGGGATAGCGATCGCGGCGCTGATGCAATTGGTGTGGAAACATCCCCTGGCCGCGATTGCCGGACGCGCCATCGCTGCGCCGGGGGCGCTGTTCACCGCGATTTGCCTCGCCACCGGGTCGATATGGGGACGGCCCACTTGGGGAACATGGTGGGAATGGGACGGACGGATGACGTCCATGCTGGTGCTGCTGTTCCTCTATCTGGGCTATATGGCGCTCGCCAATGCCAGCGCGCGGCAGGGGCAGGGCGGCGTCAGCCCCGTGACGGCCATTTTCGGGCTGGTGGGCGCGATCAACATTCCGATCATCAACCGTTCCGTGGTGTGGTGGAACAGTTTGCATCAGGGGCCGAGCATCACCCTGCGCGGGTCGAGCATCGACGGGTCGCTGCTCTGGCCGCTGGGGCTGACGCTCCTGGGGTTCAGCCTGCTTTTCGGCGCGATCGTGCTGATGCGGATGCGGACTTTGTTGGCGCGCAACAGGGTAGAGGCGCGGATGCAGCGTCTGGCGCGGGGGTGATGCGATGAATCAATGGGCATTCGTGGCGGCCGCCTATGCGCTTGCCTTCCTTGCGACCGCCGGGGTCGTTATCCTGAGCTGGCGCGCCATGCGAGAGGCCGAGGGACAGGCGGAAGACAGGACGCGCACGTGAAGGCGAAACATCAAAGGCTGATACTGGCGCTGGTTGCGCTGGTGGCGCTGATCGGCGCGGGGTTGCTGGCGGCGTCGGCGTTGAAGGACGAGGCAGCCTATTTCTACGCCCCCGCTGACGTGAAGGAGAAGGGCGTCGAGCCGGGCAAGGCAATCCGGCTGGGCGGTATGGTCGTCAAGGGCAGCCTGAAACATGCGGCGGACGGCGTGACCATCCATTTCGACGTGACGGACGGCAAAGCCACGGTGCCCGCGACCTTCAGCGGTATCGCGCCGGACCTGTTCCGCGAGGGATCGGGCGTCGTTGCCGAGGGCGCTTTTGACGGGAAGGACACTTTCGTCGCGACCAACCTGCTCGCCAAGCATGATGAACGCTACATGCCGCGCGAGCTGGAAGGGATGCAATATGATGAGAAAACCCACGAGATGAAGGGCGGGCAATGATCGCGGAAGCCGGATTGGCCGCGCTTTGGCTGGCCGCGGCGCTGGCTTTGTTGCAACTGGCGCTGGTCGCTTTCGGTCTGGTGGGGCGCAAGGGTGAATTGCTGGGCGCCGTCCGCCCGGTGGCGGTGTCGCAGGGCTTGCTGACGCTGCTGGCGTTCGTGATGCTGGTCCTGTTGTTCCTGCGGTCGGACATGTCGGTGATGCTGGTCGTCACCAACAGCCATTCGATGAAGCCCTGGCTCTACAAATTCGCCGGGACATGGGGCAATCACGAAGGGTCGATGCTGCTCTGGATCACGGTGATGGGCCTCGCCGGGAGCGCGGTCGCCCTGTTCGAGCGGGCGCTCAGGCGAGACACTCATATGGCGACGCTGGGCGCGCAGGCCGCGATCAGCCTTGGTTTCTATGCGTTTCTGCTGTTTTCTTCCAATCCCTTCGCCCGGATCGATCCGCCTCCGCCCGATGGACAGGGTCTCAATCCCTTGTTGCAGGACCCCGGCCTCGCCTTTCATCCGCCGACACTTTATCTGGGCTATGTCGGACTTTCGGTCGCTTTTTCCTTTGCGGTTGGAGCCTTGCTGACCCGGCAGGTCGATGCGGGCTTTGCGCGGGCGATGCGGCCGTGGGTGCTGGCGGCATGGGTGATGCTGACGCTCGGTATCACGGCTGGCAGCTATTGGGCCTATTATGAACTGGGCTGGGGCGGCTGGTGGTTCTGGGACCCGGTGGAGAATGCCTCGCTGATGCCCTGGCTGGCGGCGACGGCGCTGCTCCATAGCGTAACGGTGCTGGCGACGCGGGACGCCTTGCGGGCGTGGACGGTGATGCTGGCCGTCATCGCCTTTTCCATGTCGATGGTGGGCACATTCCTTGTCCGATCGGGTATTTTGACGAGCGTTCACGCCTTCGCGGTGGACCCGGAGCGGGGCACCTTCATTCTGGGGTTGCTGGCGATTTACATCGGTGGCGCGTTCGCGCTTTTCGGATGGCGGGTCGGCGCGGTGCGGGAAGGCGCGCCCTTCGAACTGGTGAGCCGTGAGACAATGCTGGTCATCAACAACCTGTTGCTTTCGGTCATATTGGGGCTGGTGCTGATCGGGACGCTCTATCCACTGATGACGGAGGCGTTCGGTCACAAGGTGTCCGTCGGCGCGCCTTATTTCGACCGGATCGCTGGCCCCATTGCGCTGATCCTGATGATCGCCATGATGGCGGGGCCACTCACCCGGTGGCGACGGGACCGTTTTGCCGTGGTGGCGGGGCGCATGATGGTTCCGGCCATCGTGGCGCTGGTTGTGCTGGCTCTCGTGGTCGCGCTGGCATGGGGGCGGATCGGCATATTGCCACTCGCCGGGCTTGTGGTCGCCGGAGCGGCGGCCGTCGGGAGCGTTGGGCCGCTGTGGAAGCGCAACCTGCGCCGCACACCGCTTTTCACCTGGGGTATGGTGATCGCACATCTGGGCTGTGCGGTCAGTCTGGGCGGCATGGCGTCCGATTCCGCCTTTACGGTGGAAAAGCTGGTCGCGGCGCGGCCCGGCGATAGGATCGAGACAGCGGGCTGGACCCTGCATTTCGACAAGATCATGCCGATCGCGGGCGATAATTGGACCGCGTTGCAGGCGGACATGACGGCGAGCCGGGGCGGAGGCACGGCAATCGTCATCCATCCGCAATCGCGCTTTTTCGCCTCTCCGCCGACGACCACGACGGAAGCCGCATTGCTGACGCGCTGGAACGGGCAGCTCTATGTCGTTCTGGGGCAGGAAACCGACGATGGCCGGTGGCAGGTCCGCATCTGGTGGAAGCCGTTCGTGACCTTCATCTGGCTCGGCGGGATCATGATCGCGCTGGGCGGCGCGCTGGCGTTGCTGGGCCGGGAGCGGCGCGGCTGGCTGCTGAAATGGCGGGCGAGGGCAGTCGCATGAGGAAAATGCTGATCTGGCTGCCGCTGGTCCTTTTCCTCGGCTTTTTCGGGCTGTTCGCGAGCGGGCTTCTGAAGCCCGACGACCGCCTCATAGCCTCCAAGATGGTGGGCAAGCCCTTGCCCGCCTTCGCTCTTCCCGCCGCATCGAGCGACCGGCCCGCCCTGACGAGCGCCAATCTGGCGACCGGCACGCCGCGCCTGCTCAATATCTTTGCAAGCTGGTGCGTGCCCTGCGCGGCCGAAGCGCCGCAACTCATGGCGCTCAGGCAGGCGGGCGTGGAGATCGACGCCATTGCGATTCGCGATGCGCGCGCGGATGTGGACCGCTTTCTGGCCCGCTATGGCAATCCCTATGCCCGCATCGGGCTGGATGCTCGCAGCGCCGTGCAGATCGCGCTTGGCTCGTCTGGCGTGCCCGAGACGTTCGTGATCGATGGCAAGGGACGGATTGCCTATCAGCATATCGGCGATATTCGCGCCGATGACGTGCCGATGATCCTCGACCGGCTGAAGAGCGCGCAATGAGGGTGTTGCTTGCCCTTCTGCTCCTGCTGGCGAGCGCGCCGGTGCTGGCGCAGACGGCCCTGCCGCCCGCGCCCTATGCCGACCGGCAGATCGATGACCCGGCGCTGGAGAAGAAGGCGCGCGCGCTCATGGAAACGATCCGCTGCCTTACCTGCCAGAGCCAGTCCATTGCGGATAGCAACGCCAGCATGGCGGCCGATATGCGCTCGGAAATCCGGCAGCGCGTCATGGCGGGCGAACAGCCGGAACATATCCGCGCCTGGCTGATCGAGCGTTATGGCGACTGGGTGAGTTATGAGCCGACAGCGAACCCGATAGTGTGGCCGCTCTGGGGCGCCCCGATCGTGTTGTTGGTTTTGGGCCTGCTGCTGCTGCGTGGGCGAATCAGGAAAGGCAGGCGGTCATGACGGGATGGGTGATCGCCGCGAGCCTTGCGCTGCTCGTGCTGCTTATTCTTTTCTATGTGGTTTCCATTCCCCGGATGGCGCGGGAAATCACCGCCGCCGCGCTGCTGATCGGGCTGGCGGGCTATGCGTGGCAGGGAAATCCGGGCCTTGCGGGCGCGCCACGGAAGGCGGCCGGAACGCAGGCGGCGTCATTTGACGAGGGGTTGGCGGAGCAGCGCCGGGCGCTGGCCGAACGTTATGGCCCCGCGGGGCAATGGTTGATGATGTCCGATGGGCTGGGGCGTCAGGGCAAGAGCAAGGAAGCCGCCAATATCCTGTTGTCCGGATTGCGCCAGACGCCCGACGATCCCAATCTCTGGCTTGGTCTTGGCAATGCGCTGGTGGTTCATGCCGATGGCGTGGTGTCTCCGGGCGCGGATTTCGCTTATCGCCGGGCCATGGCCGTTGACGAAAAGGCGATCGCGCCGCGTTTCTTCTATGGGCTGGCGCTCGCCAGAAGCGGTCAGTTGCAACCTGCGCGCGCGCTTTGGGCGCCATTGGAGCAGACCTTGCCCGAAGGCAGCAAGCTCAAGGCCGAACTGAAGGCCAATATCGCGCGTATCGACGTTCTGATGGCATCGGAAGGCCCGCGTCCCGAATAGAAACAGCCGACACAGGCGCATTGCACGGGTGAGGGAGGCGTGATAGGGGCCGGCGGTTTGCAGGGCATAAAGGTCGCCCCTTGCACAGGTGTCGGAAAAGCATGATTATTCGGCGTTTCTTTCATGGCTGAACAGGCAGGCAACGGCACAGCCGTTGCAACGGAAGAAGATCATGGTCACGGCCATGTGCGGCAGAAGGCGACCGCTAAACTGGTCGTCGGCGCGATCGGCATCGTTTTTGGCGATATCGGCACCAGCCCGCTTTATGCCTTTCGCGAAACCTTTGCGGGGCATCATCATCTCGATCTCGACGCGGATCATATATTGGGCGTCATCAGCCTGATGTTCTGGTCCATGATGCTGGTCGTGACGCTCAAATATGTCTCGATCATCATGCGGGCCGACAATAAGGGTGAAGGCGGCAGCCTGGCGCTGCTGGCGCTTATCAACGGACAGACCAAGACGCCGCGCTGGTCGAGCGGCATCATCCTGCTGGGCGTTTTCGCGACGGCGCTGTTCTACGGCGATTCGATGATCACGCCCGCCGTGTCGGTGCTGTCGGCGGTGGAGGGGCTTGCGGTCTATAATCCCGGCTTCGCCCCCGCCATTCTGCCTGTGGCGGTGTTGATCCTGCTCGGCCTCTTCTGGATTCAGGGGTGGGGGACCAACCGGGTCGCATCGTTGTTCGGCCCGATCATGCTGTTCTATTTCGTGACCATCGCGACATTGGGCGTCATCAGCATCCTCAAGACGCCGGGGATCGTTTTCGCGCTCAACCCATATTGGGCGTTTATGTTCTTCGTGACCGATCCGCTTCCGGCCTTTTTGGCGCTGGGATCCGTCGTGCTGGCGGTGACGGGCGCGGAGGCGCTCTACGCTGATATGGGGCATTTCGGGCGCAGTCCGATCCGTGTGTCGTGGTTGGCCTTCGTGCTTCCGGCGCTGATGCTGAATTATATGGGACAAGGCGCGCTGCTGTTCCGCGAAGGCGCGGCGGCGCTGCACAGCCCTTTCTACAACCTTGCCCCGCAATGGGGGCAATTGCCGCTGGTGGCTCTGGCGACCATGGCGGCGATCATCGCCAGTCAGGCGGTGATTTCCGGCGCCTTTTCTGTCACGCAGCAGGCAATACAGCTCGGTTTCATGCCGCGTCTGCGGATTGCCCATACCAGCGCGTCCACGGCGGGGCAGATTTACATCCCCCTCGTCAACTGGGGGCTGATGATCATGGTCATCCTGCTGGTGCTGGTGTTCCAGACATCGTCGAATCTGACTGCGGCCTATGGTATCGCGGTGACGGGGGCGATGTTTATCGACAATCTGCTGCTGACGGTGGTGCTGTTCCGCCTGTGGCACTGGCGCTGGTACTATGCCGCGCCGGTGCTGGCCGTATTCTTTATCGTGGACGGCGCCTATCTGGCGGCGAACCTGACCAAGGTGCCGGACGGCGGGTGGTTCCCGCTGCTGATCGGCTTCGTGGTGTTCACCCTGCTCACCACCTGGTCGCGCGGGCGCAAGCTGATGCAGGACCGTCTGCGTGAGGCTGCGATGCCGATTCCGGTGTTCGTGGCGTCAGCGGCCAACAGCGCGGTCAGGGTGCCGGGGACGGCGGTGTTCATGACATCGACGCCCGATGGCGTGCCCCATGCGCTGCTCCACAACCTCAAGCATAACAAGGTGCTGCATGAGCGGGTCATCCTGCTGACCGTCAAGATCAAGGACGTGCCGGTGGTCGAGGATGACGGGCGGTGCAAGCTGGAGGATCTGGGGCGCGGCTTCTTCCGGCTGGTGCTGCAATATGGCTTCATGCAGGAACCGGACGTTCCGGCGGCGCTCAAGAATGTGACCGGCTGCGGCCAGACGTTCAAGATGATGGACACCAGCTTCTTTCTTGCGCGGCAGACGCTGCTGCCGTCGGCCAAGCCGGGGATGCCGCTGTGGCGCGAGAAGATCTTCGCCTGGATGCTGCGGAACGCGGAAAGCGCGATGGAATTCTTCCGCCTGCCCACCAATCGCGTGGTCGAATTGGGCAGCCAGGTCGAGATTTGATGCGGTGACGAAAAAGGGCGCGACCGGGAAGGCCGCGCCCTGCAATTCTTATCGAGAGCCGATCAGGCGGCGTCGCGATCCTTGCCGATTTCCACGAGCTGACCGCCGTTGATGGCAATCTTCTTGGGCTTCATGGCTTCGGGGACTTCGCGGACCAGTTCGATCGTCAGCAGTCCGTCCGCGAGATCCGCTGTCTCCACCCGCACGAAATCGGCGAGTTCGAAGCGGCGCTCAAAGCTGCGGTTGGCAATCCCAACATGCACGAACTTGGCGCGGTCGGTCGCCTGCGTTTCCTCCTTGCGGCCGGACACCTGGAGCAAGTTCTGCTGGGCGGTGATCTCCAACTCATCGGAGCGGAAGCCCGCCACGGCCAAGGTCACGCGATAACGATCTTCCGAAAGGCGTTCGATGTTGAAGGGCGGGTAATTGTCGCCCTGCTGCAACCGGGCATTGTTTTCGATGAGGTCGAAAAGACGATCGAAGCCGACAGTCGAGCGGCGATAGGGGGTAAGGTCAAAACCACGCATTGTCATAATCTCCCAAAGAGCAAAATGAACATGCCGGACCCGAAATATGGCATCCGGCGAACCTGTGTCCGGCCCCTGATGGCGACCGAACAGGAGCGATATGGTTTGGCGAAACCGGGTTTCAAGGGGAAGGAAAGACAGGAAGTTTTTCCTCGGACGTCGCATATGTCACAGACGATGTGGTATTTTATCGTGCAGCGCCGGAAGTCCGGGCAGACGGGATTCAGGTGGCCATGGCGTCATCATGGCGTAGATCGAGTGGATAGGCTGGCATGTAACAAAAGTGCCCGGATCGCGTTTCCACGATCCGGGCACTGATGGACGATTTCTCGTCTCCCCCTTGGTCTGCCTCAACCGTTTTCTCAGCCCCCTAAGCTTGAAAACGGGAAGCAGTATCCCTGAACCACGGCCTTGTTTACCTGTGCTTCGATTGCTTTGCTATGGCGGCTGTGCCCTGCTGTCACGGCCTATTTCCCTGCCGCTGTGATTTTACTCCCGTGGCTGTGGCTGTGCTGCAACAATGCCGAGATGCTTGCCGTGGGCCCATAGCCTGCTAGATGGGCGAACGAACCAATTTCCAGGGGGCCGTCCGCGCCGTCATGATTCTATCCCGATATGAACGCATGATCGCCAAGCGTTACCTGCTGCCCGGCAAAGGCGAGGGATTTATCTTCCTTGTCGCTGGAATCAGTCTGGCTGCCGTGATGCTGGGCGTTGCCGCGCTCATCATCGTCATGAGCGTGATGAATGGTTTTCGTGCGGAACTGTTCGACAAGATCGTCGGGCTGAACGGTCATGCGGTCGTGCAGGGCTATGGCGGGCGATTGCCAGATTGGCAGAGCATATTGAAGCAGGCGAAGGAAACGCCGGGCGTCACCAGCGCTACGCCGTTGATCGAACAGCCTCTTTTGTCGACCTTTCAGGGCCGGGTAGAGGCGGTGCTGGTGCGCGGCATGACCGTGCCTGACATCCGCGCCAACACCACCTTGAAGGGCAAGGTGCTGGCCGGGAGCCTCAACGACCTGACGCCGGGAGGCGACAAGGTCGCCATCGGATCGCGGCTCGCGGAGAATCTGGGCATCCAGAAGGGCGACAGCATCACCATCATCAATCCGGCGGGCCGCTCCACTCCCTTCGGCACGGTGCCCCGGCAGGTTTCCTATCAGGTGGCGGCGATATTCGAGGTCGGGGTCTACGATTATGACAAGGCGTTCGTCGTCATGCCGATCGAGGATGCACAGACGCTGCTGCTGTTGGGCAATGTGGTCGGCATGATCGAGGTGGAGACGGTGAACGCCGACAAGGTGGGTTCTATCCTGGAGCCGTTGGCGGCAAAGGTCGCGGGCCGCGCCGTCATCACCGACTGGCGGCAGATGAACGCATCCCTGTTCGAGGCGCTGGCGGTGGAACGGGTGGCGATGTTCGTGGTGCTTTCGATCATCGTGCTGGTGGCGGTGTTCAATATCCTGTCCTCGCTCATCATGCTGGTGCGCGCCAAGACGCGGGATATCGCCATATTGCGGACCATGGGGGCGAGCCGGGGCGGACTGGTCAAGATATTCATGACCGTAGGCGTCACTATCGGCACGCTGGGCATGGTGGCGGGGATGGTGCTGGGTTTCACCTTCCTGTTCTTCCGGCAGAGCCTTGTGAACGCGATCCAGTTCGTGACGGGGCAGAATCTGTGGGACCCGTCGATCCGGTTCCTCACGGAATTGCCGTCCAAGCCCGATCCGGTGGAAATCACCATCATCTGCCTGATGGCGCTCATCTTCAGCTTCCTCGCGACGCTTTACCCGGCGTTCAAGGCTGCCAATACCGATCCCGTGCAGGTGCTGCGTTATGAATGATGTTCTGAAGGTCACCGGGCTGACGCGCAGCTTCACGCAGGGCGGCGTCACCATCGAGGTGCTGCGCGGCGTCGACCTGAACGTGGGGCCGGGGGAGATCGTGGCGCTGTTGGGGCCGTCGGGATCAGGCAAGTCCACCATGTTGCAGGCAGTAGGGCTGCTGGAAGGCGGGTTCGACGGGTCCATTCGCATCGGCGGCGAGGAAGCGGCGAAGCTGGACAATGACGGGCGGACGCGGCTGCGGCGCGATGCGCTGGGCTTTGTCTATCAGTTCCATCATCTTCTGCCGGACTTCAACGCGGTGGAGAATGTCATCCTGCCGCAGGTGATCCGAGACGTGGAAATGAGCGTGGCGCGCGCGAGGGCCGAATCGCTGCTAACGTCACTGGGGCTGGGGCATCGGCTGGAGCATCGGCCGAGCCAGCTATCGGGTGGAGAGCAACAGCGCGTAGCGGTGGCGCGTGCGCTGGCGAACCAGCCCGCGCTGGTGTTGGCGGACGAACCTACCGGTAATCTGGACGAGCGGACGGCCGATGTGGTGCTGGCCGAGTTTCTGCGGTTGGTGCGGGGGGAAGGCTCGGCTGCCCTTGTTGCCACGCATAATGAGCGACTGGCGCAGAAGATGGACCGGGTGGTGCGGCTGCATGAAGGGCGGCTGGAGGAAGATGCGGGAGAGGCAGCGGCCTGATCAGGCTGTCATTTCCGGCTGTTTCCGGCCAATGGCGGACAACCCACATCCGTTTGGGCTGAGCCTGTCGAAGGGCGAACGGAGATGGGAATAGCGGACAGTCCGCTCCCCACCCAAACCCGCCATTCAACCTCACGCCATTCACTTCGCCAGCGCGGCGAGGCGGTCGAGGCCGATGGCGTTCACGGCGGCTTTCAGTTCGTCGATGTTGGCGACGGTGCCATTGGCCTCCACCATGAAACGATTGGCGAGCGTAGTGCCATATTTGCCGTGACGGCTTTCGCTGTCCCATTCCTCCGTCACGATGCGGCCATCGACGGTTTCCGTCTTTTCATAGCCGGTCGCGGTCTGTCTATTTGACTGGACGTTGAGCGCCGCACCGAGGCCCGCAAACGCCCCCGCGACGGCGATGTCGGTGACTTCCAGGCTGATGTCGTCATCGCCCGCGGCATAGCGCGCACTGGCGCGAGCGCCTGCCGACATGCCGCTGCTTTCGACCTCCGTGCGGGTGAAGCGGCCGATCTTTTCAGGGAGCATCGCTTGCAACGCGGCGGGGGCGACGGCGGCGGACGTGCCGTTCTGAGCGGCGTCCTCCATCCGCTTCGCGGCGGATTCCATTTGCTTGCTGGCGGCGTCGAGCTTGCCGAGATCGACCTTGCCCACGCCGGGGACGGTCATTTCGCCGCTGACCGTGGACGGACCATAGCCGCCGCCGAACATCGTGCCGAAGGGACGCGCCAGCGCACCCGCGACGATGAAGAGTATCGCGGCGGCGACGATGGTGACGATGGTGTAGACCAGCGCCTTGTCCTCCGGCGCTTTCATCAGGCGCGGCAGGCCGAGATAGAGGAGATAGAGGCTGTAGAGACCAAGGATGCCGAGGATCGAGAGCGAAGGCACCAGCGAGAAAATGCCCGCGAGCCAGCCCGCCGTGCCGGAATAGGCGGCGACCTTGAACGCCTTCACTTTGTCCTTCTGGCCGCCGAACTGGGGTGCGAGGAAATCGATGATGAGGGCAAGGACGAAGAGGCCGATCAGCGCGAAGACATAATGGGCGATCGCCATGCTGATCGCGCCGACGAGCGAAGGGCGGAACGTGATGCCAAGCGCGCCATAGCCGAATATCTGGCCGCCGATCAGCGCGGCGAGCGGCGGGATGGCCGCGAGGATTAGCACATAGCCGGTGAAGATGCCGCCGATGGTTGCCGGTTCGGCGTCGATGACGGCCCATTCTTCCTTGGGCTTGAGGATGATCGCTTTTGCCCTGACGACGATGCTGGGCGGGGTGGAAACCGGGTTCACGTCCGTCATGTGGCACTCTCCCTGTTCGTTACGGGGATAGGATCAATTTCGGATGCATAACGCAAGCGCTATCTGCCTTAATTATCCCCAGCTTTCGATGATGAGGGCTGGCATCGAATCGGGGAGGGTGCATAATGCCGCCATGCCTCACGCCGGTTTCGTTCCCCTTCGCATATTGTCGTCCTTCACCATGCTGGAAGGAGCGATCGATCCCAAGAAGATCGCCAAACAGGCCAAGGCGCTGGGCTTTCCGGCGGCGGCGATCACGGACCGGAACGGGCTTTACGGTTCCATGGCTTTCTCCGACGCCTGCAAGAGCGAAGGGGTGCAGCCGATTATCGGCGCGATGCTGGGGATATTGCGGCCGGGACGCCCGCTCAATGCTCCGCCCGTGCACGATTGGCTGACGCTCTACGCGCAGGACGCGGCGGGTTATGACAATCTCTGCGCGCTAGTGTCCATGGCGCATCTCGACCGTCCGGTCGAGGAAGTGCCGCATGTCACGCTGGAGGCGATGGAGGGGCGGACCGATGGCCTGATTGCTTTGACGGCGGGAGGTGAAGGCGCCATCGCGCGGCTGTTCGCAGAGGACCAGCCGGACGCTGCGCGGGCCTATGTCGAGCGACTGGAGGTCTTGTTTCCCGACCGGCTTTATGTCGAAATTTGCCGGCGGCTTGATCCCGTCGAGGGGAAGGCGGAGCCCGACCTGCTCGACATGGCCTATGCGCGTAACCTGCCGTTGGTCGCGACCAATCCGACCTGTTTTGCCGAACCGCATTTCCATGAAGCGCATGATGTGATGCTGTGCATCGCCGACAGCGCTTATGTGGAGACGCCGGACCGCCGCACCAGTTCTCCCGATGCTTGGATGAAACCGGCGGCGGAGATGAAAAGGCTGTTCGAGGATTTGCCCGAAGCGCTGTCGAACACGCTGGTCGTGGCGCAGCGTTGCGCGGTGGCCGCGCCCAAGCGCAAGCCGATCCTCCCCAGCCTCGCGGGTGATATCGAAGGCGAGGCGCAGATGCTGCGCGAACAGGCCGTGGCCGGACTAGAAGCGCGGCTGGAAAAACTGGGCATCAGTGATGAAGACGCACGGCGACCTTATTTCGAGCGGCTGAAGTTCGAGACGGATATTATCGTCCAGATGGGCTTTCCCGGTTACTTCCTGATTGTTGCCGATTTCATCAAATGGGCGAAATCGCATGATATTCCGGTGGGGCCGGGACGTGGTTCGGGCGCGGGTTCCGTGGTGGCGTGGGCGCTGACGATCACGGACCTTGACCCGTTGCAACTGGGGCTGCTGTTCGAACGATTCCTGAACCCGGAACGCGTGTCGATGCCGGACTTCGACATCGACTTCTGCGAAACGCGGCGGGGCGAGGTGATCCGCTACGTTCAGAATAAATATGGCGCGGACCATGTGGCGCAGATCATCACCTTCGGAAAGCTGAAGGCGCGCGCGGTGCTGAAGGATACGGGACGCGTGCTGCAGATGAGCTATGGGCAGGTCGACCGGCTCGCCAAGCTGGTGCCCAACCATCCGACTGACCCATGGACGCTGGAGCGATCCCTGAACGGCGTGTCCGAGTTCCGGGCGGAATATGACAATGACGGGCAGGTTCGGCGGCTGATCGACTATGCGATGAAGCTGGAAGGCTTCCCGCGCCATAGCTCCACCCATGCGGCGGGCGTGGTGATTGGGGACAGGCCCCTGAGTCAGTTGGTGCCGCTCTATCGCGATCCGCGATCCGATATGCCGGTGACGCAGTTCGACATGAAATATGTCGAAGGCGCGGGGCTGGTGAAGTTCGACTTCCTCGGCCTTAAGACGCTGTCGGTGTTGCAGAAAGCGGTGCAGTTGCTGGCGGGGCGAGGCGTCGAGGTCGATCTCGACAGCCTGAGCTGGGACGATCCGGCGGTCTACGACCTGCTCCAGCGCGGCGATACGGTGGGCGTGTTCCAGTTGGAATCGGAGGGGATGCGGAAAACCCTTGCCGCCGTCCGTCCAACCAATTTCGGCGACATCATCGCGCTGGTGTCGCTTTACCGCCCCGGCCCGATGGACAATATCCCGATGTTCGGCCGTCGCAAGAACGGGCAGGAGGAGATTGAATATCCTCATATTCTCCTGAAACCGATCCTCGAAGAAACATATGGCATCTTCGTCTATCAGGAACAGGTGATGCAGGCCGCGCAGATATTGGCGGGCTATTCGCTGGGCGACGCCGACCTGCTGCGCCGCGCCATGGGCAAGAAGATCAAGGCGGAGATGGACGCGCAGCGCGCCCGCTTCGTGGAGGGCTGCGCCAGGAGCGACATCAAGCCGGCCAAGGCCAATGAGTTGTTCGACTTGATCGACAAGTTCGCGGGTTATGGCTTCAACAAGAGCCATGCGGCGGCTTATGCCTTGCTCGCCTATCAAACCGCGTGGCTCAAGGCGCACTATCCGGCGGAGTTCTATGCCGGGTCGATGGCGTTCGATATCCACCTGACCGACAAGCTCACTGTGTTCGTGGACGATATGCGGCGCATGGGGCTGACCTGCCTGGCGCCGGATATCAATCGGAGCGGGGCGGATTTCTCGGTCGAGGCGGTGGAATATGAAGGCGACGATCCGCGTCTGGGCTTTGCGGTACGCTATGCGCTGGGCGGCCTCAAAGGCGTGGGTGAAAAGGCGATGGAGCAACTCGTCGAGGAACGGGAAGCGCGAGGGGCGTTCAAGAGCCTCGATGATTTCGCTGATCGGATCGAACCACGGCTGCTTAACCGGCGGCAATTGGAAAGCCTCGCTGCGGCGGGCGCTTTCGATCATATTCATGCGGACCGCGCAGGGGTTCATGCGGCGGCCGAGACGATCCTGACCGTTGCCGCGAGTAACGCGGAGGCTCGGGCGAGCGGGCAGGGCGGGCTGTTCGGCGGAGAAGAAACGCCCCATGCCGATGTCCACATTCCGCCGCATCAGACCTGGTCAACGGCGGATCGCATGGCGCAGGAGAAGGAAGCGTTCGGCTTTTATTTTTCGGCGCATCCGGTGGATCGTTATCGGCATCTGGCCGATGCGCGCGGGGCCAAGAGCTATGGGACGATCTGTTCGGAACCGGTAGCCGAAGGTGGGCGCGTCAATGGCGTGATGGCCGCGATGGTCGAGGATGTGCGCTGGCGCGAGACGAAGCGCGGGGCGCGCTATGCCGCCGCGACCTTTTCAGACAATAGCGGGCAGTTTCAGGCGAGTTGCTTCGATGAGGATGCGTGCAAGGCCATTGAGGAAATGGCGCGTGAGGGCGATTGCGCGCTGTTGATGGTGGAACTGGACCGTTTGCCGGGAGAGGAAACGCCGCGCGTCACTGTCCGGGGCGTGGAGCCTTTCCGGCAGCTTGCCAATGCATCGCGCATGGAATTGACGGTAGATGCGAGCGATCCGACATCGGTGGCGGCGCTGGCGCAACTATTGTCGCGGGCGCGAGGTGGACGGAGCGAAGTGTTCCTGCGCGCGCCGGTGCAGGATGGGAAAGCTGCGCGGATTTTCCTGGGGGATGACTATACCATCGGGGCGGATCAGGTGGATGCGATTGCGCTGATTCCCGGGCTTGCGATTCATACGTTCGAACGGATGGAGCCGAAGGCGGATGGCTATAGAGCGCGCAACCGGCGGGCTGGTTTGCGGCTGGTGGCCGGCGGATAGGATGCGGGTGTTCGGCAAGCGCGTGACGATTGCCGATTGAGGATGAGCGTACGCTCCCTGCCTGTGCCGGGAAAAGAGGCCGATGCCCCTTTTCCCCTATGGATTGAAACGAGCCAACACAGGCGATGGAGAGTCAGTCTTTCAGCCGCGCTGCCGAGGCGAAGGTTCCATCCACCCAGACCAGCGGATCGATTTCCGGATGGTTCACGATGCCGGTGACTTCGCCGGTGTAAAGAATGTGGGTCGATACCTCGAAAGCGCCGGACTTACGACACATCATGCTGGCGACGGCGTCGCCCAGAACTGGCGGACCGTCAGGGTTAAACTGCCAATCGCCGGTTTCGAAACGCTCGCGCCCCTTCTTCTGGCCGCTGAAGATGCCTACCAGCCCCTGATGCCGGGCGGCCAGCAGGTTGACGCAGAATTCTTCCTCGTCCGCCAGGATCGGCGCGATGCTGGCATTGCGGTTGACCGCGACGATCAGGGTCGGGGGATCGGCGGTCACGGACATGACAGCCGTTGCCGCCATGCCGGTGCATTCTTCGCCCTTGCCAGCGGTGACAATGGCGATGGTGGTGGCAAGGCGACGCATCGCCTGTTTGAAATCATCCGTAAGATTGGTCATCGATGCCTTTCCTCAGTCAAGCCAGTCGCGATGTTCGCAAGATTCCGCATTCTTCAAATATGTTCCGAGAGTCTGCATCGCTCATACCAGCGGGTCGATCCGCATAAAGCGGGGCATGTGTGATCGGTTCGGACGACTCCCCCTTGAACACCCAATATCGAGCGCCCGGCCGATGTGGAAGGGTGTTGGTGGATGCAAGCATGGGAATTTTCTCAGAAAAGGCGCATTTGCGGTCCTTCCGGGGGTCGGAAAAGATCGGTCCTGACGGTCAGGCGCTCTCCGGTGAAGCCTGCCCGCATCCGTGCCTTGATAAAGCGGGTACGGATCAGATCGGCCCATACGCCCTGACCGCGCATACGTGTGCGAAAGTCCGGATCATTATCCCTTCCGCCGCGCATGTCGCGGATGATGGACATCACCTTTCCGGCCCGATCCGGGTAATGCTCATCCAGCCATGCCCTGAATAGAGGTGCGACTTCGTGTGGAAGGCGGATCGGAATGTAGCTGACCTCGCGGGCTCCAGCATCCGCCACCCGCGCGACGAGAGCCTCTATTTCATGATCGGTGATCCCCGGAATGACGGGCGAAATACTGGTAAGAACCGGGATTCCGGCCTCTGCAAGCTGACGGATCGCATCCAGCCGGCGCAGAGGATGGGGCGCCCTGGGCTCAAGCGTGCGCGCCACCAGAGGATCGAGCGACGTGAGCGAAAGCGCCACGGAAACCAGCCGGTCGCGCGCCATGTCCGACAGCAGGTCAATGTCCCTCAATATGCGGTTCGATTTGGTGGTGATGAACAGCGGATGGCGGCATTCGGCTAACACTTCCAAGCACTGGCGTGTGATCCGCCATTCCCTTTCTATCGGTTGATAAGGGTCGGTGTTGGTGCCCATGGCGATGGGCGCAACCCTATAATTGCTTCGCGATAGTTCCTCTTTCAGCAATTTGGCGGCGTCGGGCTTGGCGAAAAGACGCGTTTCGAAATCGAGGCCCGGCGACAGGTCATGATAGGCATGGCTTGGCCTTGCGAAGCAATAAATGCAGCCATGCTCGCATCCCCGATAGGCATTGATGGACTGGCTGAATGCGATGTCCGGGGAATTGTTTCGAGTAATGATGCGCCGCGCGCGCTCTATCGTCACGCTCGTGCGGCGGTGCGGAGCAAGGCCATCGATTGCGGGCAAGGCATCCAGCCAGTCTCCATCCGCTTCCCGATGGGGAATGTTGAAGCGGCCGCTTGCTTCGTTCCGCGTTGCGCCTCTGCCTTTTTCGCTGGCCATACTGGATTAGAACATAACATGAACAATTTGACAAGCCATTGTCGATGGCGGCACAGGACGGAAAAATCGATGAAGGACCTCAAATGCGCCATATCCTGACGAGCCTTGCCGTTGCAGCCGCTGCCTTTTCCCTGCCGGCTTTCGCGCTGGATGAGGAGCCGTGCGGCAAAAGCATGGTGTGCGCCAGCAATCCGCAATCGGTTGCCGATGGCGTGCAGGCCGCCGGGTATAAGGCTGTCCTGTCGAAAAGCAGCACAACCGGCAATCCGATGATCGAAAGCGCGGCCAACGGTTATAATTATTCGATTTTCTTCTACGAATGCGAAGATGGGAAGAAATGCGGTTCGATCCAGTTCCAGATCAGCTTTGAGGATGATGGCGCGAACACATTGGAACTGGCGAACAAGTGGAACAGCAACAAGCGGTTCAGTCAGATGGCCGTGGCCGACGACAAATCGCTGGCCGTCAGCTATGATGTGGCGACGATCGGGGGCCTCAACCAGAAGAACTTCGCAGATGTGGTCGACTGGTGGGCGCTGATGCTGGGCGAACTGAACAAGTTCTTCAAGGAAAACCCGGCGCCTGCTGCCGCAGCCGAGGCGGCGGTCAAGTAGGCCCGACTGCTGGCCGCTATCAGCGTTCGTTGAGGCGAGGCATCAGTTCCACGAAATTACAGGGACGGAACCGGCTGTCCAACTGGCTTACAAGTATGCCGTCCCACGCATCCCTGACCGCGCCGGTGGAACCGGGTAGCGCGAAGATATAGGTGCCCCGCGCGACGCAGGCGGTGGCGCGGGACTGGATGGTGGACGTTCCGATCGTCTGATAGCTGAGCCAGCGGAACAGCTCGCCAAAACCGGGAATTTCCTTGTCCTGCACCTGCGCCAGCGCTTCGGGGGTTACGTCCCGTCCGGTCACGCCGGTGCCGCCGGTGGTGATGATGCAGTCGACTTGCGGATCGTCGATCCATGCATGAAGGCGCGCCACGATGGTGGCGCGCTCGTCCTGCTCGATATGGCGAGCGGCGAGGATATGGCCGGCCGCCGCGATCCGTTCGACCAGAGTGTCGCCGGAACGATCCTCCGCCAACGTTCGGCTATCGGAAACAGTCAGGACAGCAATGCGGACCGGCAGGAAGGGCCGGCTTTCATCGATGGACATCAATCGCTGCCGCCCGCTGCGATCAGGCTTTTCCCGTCAACGCGCGTCAGGCGAACCAGCCGGCTTCCCTTGGTGCCGGGGAATGTGGGCCAAAGGCCCTGCGCCATGCCGGTCAGGCACTCCGCCTTGCCCTGCGCCTGGATCTGATACATCCAGTAATTACGCATGACGATGTTCACATAGGCGCGCGTTTCATAATAGGGCAGGGATTCCATGAATAGTAGCGGATCGCCATTGTCCTTCACCTGGACATTCCAGCGCTGCACGGGCAGAGGCCCGGCATTATAGGCGGCCATGACCTTGGGCAGAAGGCCGCCGGTCGCGCTCATGTCGCGCAAGGTTTCCAGATAGCGTTGGCCATATTCCATGTTGGTGGACGGCACGAACAACTGCGCGGGGGAGGATAACCCCATGTCGCTGCCCGTCCCCGGCCGGACCTGCATCAAGCCACGCGCGCCCGCGGAACTGACGGCATCCGCGCGAAAGCCGGATTCCTGAAGTGTGTGGGCAAAGACCAGCGAAGGATCGACGCGCCAGCCGCCATCGGGCTTCCAGTCGGGGGCGGGGAAGCGCGCGAAGCTTTCCGGCTGCTTTCCGGCGGGGCCATTATGGGCAAGCCACAACTGCGTCGCGGGAAGATTGAGGGCGCTAGCCAGACGGAGCAGCGCATCATATTGCGTGGTGCCACCCAGTTTGGCCTGATAGCGCAAGGCTTCATCGGCCTTGTCGGACTGGCCGATGGCCGCAAAGACGATCGCTGCGCGGACATTGGGATTGGCCTTCAACTGCTGCCATTCCGCTTCGCCGAAGCGAACGCCCATCGCCGCGCCGCCCAGCGGTAAGCCCAGCGTCTCGCGGGCAAGAAGGCCATAGAAGGTTTCGTCCGAACGAGCCGCGACCTTGAGCAAATTTTCGACTTTTTCGGGCTGCCCGCATATCATATAGGCCCGCGCGGCCCAATAGGCGCCCGCCGCGCGCATATCGGCATTGCCCGACAGGGCCGCCACATTCGCAAAAGCAGGTGCGGCGGCGATGCAGTCATTCTGACGCCATGCGGCAAGGCCCGTCGTCCAATGCGCCTGCACCGTCCAGTCGCCGCCCGACCGAACTTCCAGCGCCTTTGCGGCCATGCGCCGGGCGTTCCCGTCGTCGCTTTCGATATAATAGGCCCATGCAACGCGTTGGCGCACTTCGGTCAGCCCTTCGGGCGTCAGGCCCGCTTCGCCGGTGGTGAGCAGTCCTTCCGCTCCGGCCGGATCGTCATTATTGATGAAGGGCTGGATGCGGCTGGCGAGGCTTTGCGCCAGCAGATCGGTCTTGGTCGCGCGCACATATTCGCGGCGCGGTGCGGAGCCCAGCCAGACCAGCTTCTGGACTTGAGGCAGATCCGGTAGAATGGTCGCGCCACGTTTCTGGGCCAGGCGGGAAAGCTGATCCGCGCGCGGCAGCCATGACGCCTTGTTCAGCAGGTCGAGAAGGTCGAACAGTTCGGTGCGTGGCGAGCCCTTCGCCAGGTAGAGTTCGGCAAGCGCCATGGAACGCATCGGGTCCTGCTGGTCGAGAGTCAGGATCATTGCTTTTGCGTCGATCCATTTCTGGTCCTGAAGCGAGGCGAAAATGGCGCGGTATCGTCCCTTGTCGCCGTCGCTCAATCGAAGCGGGGTGGAATTTATCGGAAGGGCGGCAACCATGGCCGCCGTTTCGGCTTTTACGGGCAGAACCGTCGCGGCGCCCAGCATCAGAAGGGCCAGGCGGGAGAGGCAGGTGGTGGCGCGAATCACGAACGGCTTTCCTTGATAAGACTTTGCAGAGCGCGCCAACATTCCGCCTTGGCCGCTGGCTGGCCGAGCAGCAGTCGCGGATGAAATGTGGCAATTGCGGGCAGAGTGCCGCCATCATGGTTAAAGAAACGTAAACTATTTGCGCTGTCGCTTGCATCCGGCGGCAAAAGGGCACGGGCTGTCCGATCGCCCAGCAGCAACAGTCGCTCCGGGGCGGCAAGCGCGACATGCGCGCGCATCCGTCTGGCGGCGAAGTCAATGTCGCCAGCTTCCACCATGCCGCCGGGAGGGCGCGCGGCGAAGAGCGAGGCGATATAGACATCCGGGCGGCTCATGCCGATGGCTTGCAACATCGCTTCGAGCAGCGTTCCGGCGCGATCCGCAAGCAGGCTGTTCGCGTTCATGTCTGCCGGATCGGGCATATCGGTGACGATCATGAGCGGTGCGGATTGCGGTCCCGCAGGCATGATCGGCGGGGCCGCCCACCGGCGTTCGGGCTGCGTGGCTTCGCTTGCCAGCCAGTCGTGAAATGCCGCGAGCGTCGCCGGCATGGCCGGAACCGGGGCGGCGACGGTGGGCTTTGTGATGGTGACGGGCGCTGGGCGCAGCCAGTGAACGGGAGCTTCGCTCACCGCGCAATCGACCCCCGCTGCCGCCCACCATTCAAGATAGGCATCGGCCGCTGCCGACAAGTTAATCTGCAATGCACCCCGCATAGTTCTTCTAGGGCCAGAGGTTGACGGCGTGGTCAAGAATCTTCATCGCGCTTAATGTCAGAATGTTGGAGTAATGCGGCGACCGGATGAGGGAGGGAAGCCTGCCGGTGTGCCTAATGGAGGGATTATGAGCGAACGGGAATCGATGCCCTATGACATCGTCATCGTCGGTGGCGGGCCTGCCGGCCTGTCTGCCGCGATCCGGCTGAAGCAGTTGGCGAACGATGCGGGCCAGGAACTGGCGGTATGCGTGCTGGAAAAGGGATCGGAAATAGGCGCCCATATCCTGTCCGGCGCGGTCGTCGATCCCAAGGCGCTTGATGAGCTTTTGCCCGAATGGCGGGGTCAGGGTTGCCCGCTGGCCGAAGTGCCGGTGACGGATAACCAGCACTGGTTCCTCACCAAGGGCGGCAAGATGGCGATGCCGCACATCATGACCCCGGGCTGGATGCACAATAAGGGCACTTATACCGGATCGCTGGGCAATCTGTGCCGCTGGCTGGCGGAGCAGGCCGAAGGACTGGGCGTGGAAATCTTCCCCGGCTTCGCGGCGGCAGAAATCCTCTATAATGAGGATGGGTCGGTGAAAGGCGTCGCGACCGGTGACATGGGCATCGATCGTGAAGGCAATCGCAAGTCCGATTATCAGCCGGGTCTGGAACTGCACGCCAAATATACCTTCTTTGCCGAAGGCGCGCGCGGTCATTTGACCAAGATATTGAAGCGTCAGTTCGACCTCGACGCCGACAGCCAGCCGCAGGTCTATGGCCTGGGCATGAAGGAATTGTGGGACATCGACCCCGCCAAGCACAAGCCGGGCCTGGTCATTCACACACAAGGCTGGCCGCTGACGGACGCCTATGGTGGCGGTTTCCTCTACCATCAGGCCAATGGGCAGGTGGCGTTGGGTTTCGTGGTCGGCCTTGGCTACCGCAATCCCTATCTCTATCCGTTCGAGGAATTTCAGCGCTGGAAGCAGCATCCGGAAATCCGCAAATATCTGGAAGGCGGTCGCCGCGTCTCCTATGGCGCGCGCGCGATCAATGAAGGCGGCTGGCAGTCGATTCCGAAGCTGGTATTCCCTGGCGGCGCGTTGATCGGCTGCACGGCGGGCTTCGTAAACGTGCCGCGTATCAAGGGCACCCATACCGCGATGAAGTCGGGCATGCTGGCCGCCGAAGCCGCGTTCGAGGCGATCCAGAACGAACGCGCCCGCGACGTGCTGCACGATTATGAGGACCGCCTTCGGACAAGCTGGATCGCGAAGGAACTGCAACTGGTCAAGAATGCCGAGCCGCTTCTGTCTAAGTTCGGCAACACCATTGGCACGTTGCTGGCGGGCATCGACATGTGGATGCGAACGCTCAAAATCGGCTTGCCTTTCACGATGAAGCACAAGCCGGACAATGAGAAAATCTGGCCCAAGGATTCGTGCCGGAAGATCGATTATCCCAAGCCGGATGGCGTGATCAGCTTCGATCGCCTTTCTTCGGTGTTCCTGTCGAACACCAATCATGAGGAAGATCAGCCGGTTCACTTGCAGCTGAAGGATCCCTCGATCCCGATCAGCTACAACCTGCCCATTTATGACGAACCGGCACAGCGTTATTGTCCTGCTGGCGTTTATGAGGTGGTCGGGCTGGACGAAGGCAATCCTCGTTTCCAGATCAACGCGCAGAATTGCGTCCATTGCAAGACTTGCGACATCAAGGACCCGACCCAGAACATCAACTGGGTCGTGCCGGAAGGCGGCGGAGGGCCGAACTATCCCAACATGTAAGCGCATCATCGCTTTGGGACTGTTGGCGCTGCCGATGACCGCACAGGCATCGGTGGCACCGGACAGCGCATTTCATGCCTATGCGCGCGCGCGGCTTGCCGATGGGGATGGCGCGTCGCCGCTGGCGGTCGAGAATTACCGGCTGGCGCTGGACGAAGATCCGGGGAGCCCGGCCATCGCGCGGCGATCTTATCTGCAGGCGCTGGAAAGCGGCGATCTTCCTCTGGCGTTGCGGTCCGCTCGGTTGCTGGACGCAGAAGGCCTTCTGCCGCGCGATGGCACTTTGTTGCATATTGGCGATGCGCTCAATCGCAAGGATTGGGCGGCAGCCCGGACGTGGACCGACCGAATGGCGGAAGAGGGCAATTTCGCCTTCCTCGCACCCCTTGTGCGAAGCTGGATTAGGCTTGGTGAGGGGAATTACGACCCGCCCATCCTTGTTGCGAAAGACCGCGCCGACATCCTCGCGCGGCGCTATATGGATGAGCAGATTGCCTTGCAGGCGCTGGCGCGGAAGGATGTTCAGGCCGCTCTTCCCGCAATCCGGGCCGCTCTTGCCACCCGGACCAGCGATCAAGATGCGTTGCGCCTGACTTTTGCCGCCCAATTGGCAAGTCAGCGAGCTGCTACACAGGCTCTTGAGCTTCTGCCCGACGATCGAGCCAATTTCGCTCTGGCACGATCGGATATTGAGCAGGGCAGGAGCAGGAAACTACGCCGGGAAGGCGCGCCACTTACGCCCGCGCAAGGTTTTGGGCGGCTGCTGACGCGGCTCGCGGTTGACGCGGCAGCGATGGACGGCGGCGAAGTTCTGTCGATTCGACTAGCGCGTATCGCGACCTTTGCGGATCCAGGCGCGGAAAGCCGGATCGTGATGGCGCGCCTGTTGACCGAGAATGAAAATCCCGCGCTGGGCCTTGCCGAAGCGCGCAAGATTCCCGTGGACAGCTATTATGGTGCGTTGGCGGAAGCGGAACTGATCGACGCATTGGATGGGGCAGGGCAGGACGAAGGCGCCATTGCCCTGGCGCGGTCGCAGGCCGCGGCACCGAATGCCGAGGCGGAGCGTTTCGTGCGCCTGGGCAGCTTGCTGGCGGGCGCCAAGGATTTTAGCGGAGCCGCGCAAGCATTCCGCGCCGCGCAAGCCCGCTATCCGGCCGATGCCATGCCCTGGACGCTGCTTCTGTTCGAGGGCAGTGCGCTCGAGCAGGGCAAGCAATGGGATGAAGCGCGGGCGGTATTGGAACGCGCGGCGAAAATCGAACCGAATGAGCCGATGATATTGAATTATCTTGGCTACGCGCAGATCGAGCGGCGTCAGAATGTGGACGAGGCGCTGGCGTTATTGAAAAAGGCCAGCACCCTGAAACCCGACGATCCATCGATCACGGACTCGCTGGGGTGGGCCCAATTCATTGCGGGCAATGTGGAGGCGGCGGTCCCGGTGCTGGAGAAGGCAGCGGCCAGCGCGCCGGGCGATGCGACCATCAATGAGCATCTGGGGGATGCATTATGGGCGGCCGGGCGGCGTTATGAGGCGCGCTATGCATGGAAGGCCGCGGCCACATTCGCCGATGGAGTCGTGGCTGAACGGCTGAAAGCAAAGGCGAAAGAAGGTATGAAGCCCGAATATGCCGCCCCCTGAGTTTGAAATGATTCAAAATATCAATATCGATATGCAAGCTACTGAAATTGCTTATGCCAAGATCAATCTGGCGCTGCATGTCCGTAGCCGCCGGCCGGACGGCTATCATGCACTGGAAAGTCTTTTTGTCTTCGCGCAGGATGGAGATCGCTTGGACGGTAGGGTCACGGAAAGTGGAGCCGTCACGCTCCACACGGACGGGCCATTCGGAACGGAGATTACCGAAGACGCGGACAATCTTGTCGTGAAGGCAGCAGCGGCTCTTCGCAGCTATTTGGGCGAATCCCGCGGAGCGGCCCTGCGTTTGACCAAGAATCTGCCAGTGGCATCGGGCATAGGAGGAGGCTCTGCGGATACCGCGGCGACGCTGCGGCTGCTGATGCGGCTGTGGGATGCGAAGATTGAACGGGCCAAGCTGGAAGAACTGGCTTTGACAATCGGCTCCGACGTTCCCGCCTGTCTGGCCAGTACGACCCGGCTCGTCCGTGGACGTGGTGAATTGCTGGAAGATCATGATCTGCCGGAATTGGCGGGTGCGCCGCTATTGCTGGTCAATCCGGGGGTGGCGCTGTCGACAGGACGTGTATTCGCGGGCTGGGATGGAATGGATCGCGGTGCGTTGGTTGCGGATAACCTGAAGGAACTTTGCGTGGGTGGACGCAATGACCTTGAGCCAGCCGCAAGGCGTGAAGCGCCGGTGATCGCGGACGTCCTCACGCGGTTGGCGCAATGCCAAGGGCAGTTTCTTTCCCGCATGTCGGGATCGGGCGCGACCTGTTTCGCCCTGTTTGAAACGGAAGATACCATGCGCGCGGCTGCACAGGCGTTGCGTGCGGAGTATCCTATATGGTGGATCATGGAAACGCGGATCAGAACGGCATGACCGAAGCCTTTACACAGATCGACGGCGGCGATCTCAACATTCTCATCGTCGCGGATCATGCATCGGCCCATGTGCCCCGCGACATCGATCTGGGCATCGATCCGGTCTTGCTTAGGGAACATATCGCCGTCGATATCGGCGTGGCCGAAGTCAGCGCGGCAATCGCGCGGCAATTGGGCTGCACGGCTATTCTGGGGGGCGTGTCCCGCCTGGTGATAGATCTCAATCGCGAGGATGATGCGCCGGGCCTGTTGCCGGTAATGAGCGATGGTCATGCAATTCCCGGCAATCGCGATGCGGACGTGATGGAGCGGATGATCCGGTTCCATCATCCCTATCATCATCATCTGAGCCGGTTGCTGAACCGCATGACGTCGCCGTTCATTCTGTCGGTGCATAGCTTCACACCCCGTCTTGCCAGCGATCCGGAGCAACAGCGGCCATGGGAGATCGGCGTGCTCTATAACGAAGATGATCGTGCTGCACGGATCGCCATCCCACTGTTGAAGGCTGTGGGCCTGAAGGTGGGCGATCAGCAGCCCTATTCGGGTCAACTGCTCAACGCGACGATGAATCGGCATGCGGAAGCCAATGGCATTCCCTATCTCGGTGTCGAAATGCGGCAGGATCTGGTGCGTGACGAAGCCGGTCAGCGGCGCTTTGTGGAAATATTAGGTCAAATTTCACTGAATTGTCATAATATACTTGCGTGAATCACTCCTTTTTGGAAAGAGGCGCGCGCAACAAGGGTAAGTTTTATGTCTCATACATTCGATAAATCGAAGCTGCCGAGCCGTTATGTCTCCGTTGGTCCGGAACGCGCACCCCATCGCAGCTATTATTACGCGATGGGCCTGACGGAGGAGGAGATCGCTCGTCCCTTCGTCGGCATCGCGTCGGCAGGCAACGATAGCGCGCCCTGCAACACGACACTCGACGCGCAGGCCGACTGGTGCCGCAAGGGCGTGAATGAAGCGGGTGGGATGCCACGGCGTTTCAACACCATCACCGTTACCGATGGCATCGCCATGGGGCACCAGGGCATGAAAAGCTCGCTGGTGAGCCGGGAGGTGATTGCGGATTCAGTCGAGCTTTCCGTGCGTGGCCATTGCTATGACGCGCTTGTGACCTTTGCCGGTTGCGACAAGTCGCTGCCTGGCATGATGATGGCGATGCTGCGCCTCAACGTGCCGTCGATCTTCGTCTATGGTGGCTCGATCTTGCCCGGTCGTTATCAGGAGCGCGACCTGACCGTTATCGACGTGTTCGAAGCGGTCGGACGCTATGCAGCCGGGAATTGCCCGCTTTCCGAAGTGACCGCCATCGAAAAGGCCGCCTGTCCCGGCCATGGCGCATGCGGCGGTCAATATACGGCCAACACTATGGCTTGCGTGGGTGAAGCCATCGGCCTGTCATTGCCGAACAGCAACATGGCGCCTGCTCCTTATAAATCGCGTGAGGAAATCGCCGTGGCTGCCGGCCGTCAGGTGATGGAATTGCTGGCGCAGAATATCCGTCCGCGCGACATTTGCACGCGCGATGCTTTTGAAAACGCCGCGCGCATCGTGGCGGCGACCGGCGGCTCGACCAATGGCGCGCTGCATCTGCCCGCCATGGCCAGCGAATGCGGTATCGACTTCGACCTGTTCGATGTGGCGGAAATTTTCAAGACGACGCCCTATATCGCCGATCTGAAGCCCGGCGGCCGCTATGTCGCCAAGGACATGCATGAGGCAGGCGGCATCTACATGCTGATGAAGACATTGCATGCCGAAGGGTTGCTGCATGGCGACTGCCTGACCGTCACCGGTAAGACGCTGGCGGAGAATATCGATGAGGTGACGTGGAATCCTGAACAGAAGGTCATTTATGACGCCAAGACCCCGATCACGCCGACGGGTGGCGTGGTTGGCCTGAAAGGTTCGCTGGCGCCCAATGGCGCGATCGTGAAGGTGGCGGGGATGCACCGCCTGCAATTCAGTGGTCCGGCTCTGGTATTCGAGCGGGAAGAAGATGCCTTCGCTGCCGTCGAAACGGGCGCGATCAAAGAAGGCTCCGTCATCGTCATTCGTTACGAAGGCCCCAAGGGCGGTCCCGGCATGCGTGAAATGCTGGCGACGACAGCCGCGCTTTATGGCCAAGGGCTTGGCGAGAAGGTGGCGCTTATCACCGACGGGCGTTTTTCTGGCGGCACGCGGGGTTTCTGCATTGGCCATGTCGGGCCGGAAGCAGCCGAATGCGGGCCGATCGCTCTGGTCGAAAATGGCGACATCATCGCAATCGATGCGGAGGCTGGCACCATTGACCTCCAGGTGGACGAAGCCATTCTGGCCGAGCGCCGCAAGAACTGGCAGCCACGCCAGAATGATTATCAGTCCGGTGCATTGTGGCGCTATGCACAGAATGTGGGTCCGGCCTACAAGGGAGCGGTAACGCATCCCGGAGCAAAGGCCGAAACCCATGTCTATGCGGATATTTGATGGATTGATCGGGGCGGGGCTTCTGTGCCTCGCCCTTGCAGCCTGTAAGCAGGCGCCGGACGCCGGACTGTCGGCGAATGATGGCGACCGGATCGAATGTGCCTTTGGTGCGAAAGCGGAATGGGCGCGTGACTGCGTGGCGGAACGCCAGGGTGATATGCTGACGCTGCGACATGCCGATGGCGGGTTTCGCCGTTTCACCATCGTCAAGGACGGGCGCGGCCTTGTCCCCGCCGATGGTGCGGAACAGGCAAAGGTTGATATCGTGGGCGATCGCCAGATCGAATTGACGATTGGCGACGCGCGCTACCGTATCCCCGCTACCATTGCGGGAGCACCCCGCTGACCATGGCTACGCCTGTCCTGACGGCCGCCGGGATGCGGGCGGCGGAGCAGGCGGTCATCGCTTCGGGTGTGCCCGAATATGAGTTGATGGAGCGCGCGGGCGCTGCCGCTGCCGAGATCATCTGGCGGGCGGGAGGATTGCGTGACACGCTGGTGCTGTGCGGGCCCGGCAATAATGGCGGCGATGGCTTTGTCATCGCGCGGCTTCTGCGCGCGCGGGGCGTGCCGGTGCGTGTTGCGGCGCTGGGGGACAGCAGGACATCGTCCGCTATTCAGGCTCGCGCGGCGTGGGCGGGACCGGTGGAAGCGTTCAACGACGCGGAGCCCGCCGCGCAACTGGTGGATGCCCTGTTCGGCACGGGCTTGGCGCGTGAACTGGATGATGGGATTGCCGCGCAACTCCATGACCTCGTCAGCATGGCGAGCCACAGCTACGCCATCGATCTGCCTAGCGGCGTGGAAACCGATAGCGGCGCGCTGCTCTCACCCGTTCCGCATTTTGGTATGGGCATCGCGCTGGGCGCGTTGAAACCCGCTCATTTGCTTTTTCCAGCGGCGGACAGGATGACGCGGCTGGTCTGCGCGGATATCGGCATTGCGGCCAACTCTTCCATCTGTCGGCTGGCGCCGCCATCTGTTTATGCTCCCGGCACAGAAGCGCATAAATATAGCCGTGGTCTTGTGGCGGTCGTCGGGGGCGAGATGGCGGGCGCGAGCCTGCTCGCCAGCCATGCAGCGGCCCGTTCCGGCGCGGGCATGGTACGCAGGATCGCCGCCGACGCATATATCGGCGGACCTGATGCCATCGTCACTGATTTTGCGAAAACCGCGACAGAGGTGGAGCATTCTCTCCAGGACAAGCGGTTGGCGGTGGTTCTGGTCGGGCCTGGACTGGGACGAAATAAAGATGCCCAAGCACGTCTGGATGTGGTTCTGAAAAGCGGTCATCCGCTGGTTCTGGATGCGGATGCGCTCAATATATTGGGGGAAATAGGCATCGCTCATTTGCCCCAGCAAGCGATTCTGACGCCCCATGAAGCGGAGTTTACCCGGTTGTTT
Organism: Sphingobium baderi; assembly: GCF_001456115.1. Lineage (NCBI taxonomy): Bacteria > Pseudomonadati > Pseudomonadota > Alphaproteobacteria > Sphingomonadales > Sphingobiaceae > Sphingobium > Sphingobium wenxiniae. Next base: position 2,644,127 of record NZ_CP013264.1, read on the forward strand.
GGCCAATTGCCCGGTAGCAAGATTGATCGGGCATTGGATGCGGCGCGCCGATCACGCTGCGTGGTGGTGTATAAAGGTGCCGGCACTGTCATTGCCGCACCGGACGGACGCGCTGCCGTTGCAAGCCATGGTTCATCCTGGCTCTCCACGGCGGGGACGGGTGATGTTCTGGCGGGCATCGTCGCGAGCAGGCTGGCCGTCATGCGAGACGGATTCCAAGCCGCATGCGAGGCTGTCTGGCTGCATGGCGAAGCCGCTCGCCGAGCGGGCGCGGCCTTCATCGCGGACGATTTGATCGAACGGCTCCCAGAGGCTATTGCCAGCCGCCTGTGACCCAAGACAACGACCTTATCATCCGCATCGCCGCGAAGGGCGATGGCGTGACCGCCGATGGCCGCCATGTGCCGCTTGCCGCACCGGGAGATCGTATGGAGGCGGGCGGCGGTGTTCAGTTCGGCCCGCATCATGTCGACCCGCTTTGCCGTCATTTCCCTGTTTGCGGCGGATGCGAACTCCAACATATCGACGATGAAAGCTATGCGGATTTCGTCGCGGCGCGGATCATGGGGGCATTGGCGGGGCAAGGCGTTGATGCGCTCAAAGTCCTGCCTCCGCATATTTCGCCACCCCGGACTCGCCGCAGGGCTTCCTTGCGCGCCGCGTGTCAGGGCAAGAAGGTTGCGATCGGCTTTGCGGAGGCGGGAAGCCATCGCCTGATCAATCTGTCGATGTGTGAAGTGCTGGACCCGCGCCTGTTTGGACTTCTGGAGCCGCTTCGGCCGCTATTGGCGCGCATCCTGCCCGACCGGAGGTCCGCTCATGTGCGTATGTCGATGACGGATCAGGGCGTCGATCTGCTTCTGGAAGGCGTGACGATCGAAGGCCTCGCCGCAGACGAGGCTTTGCGGGATTTTGCTGCCGCGCAGGGGCTTGCACGATTGACGGTCGATGAAGGTCATGGAGCCGAAACGCGCTGGGAGCCGGAACCTGTGACCGTCAGCTTTGGCGGCGTAGCGGTCGGTTTTCCGCCTTTCGCCTTTCTTCAAGCGACTCCCGATGGAGAAGCCGCGCTGGTCGAAGCAGCACGCTCCGCCCTGCCCCCGCAAGGGGCTGTGGCTGATCTTTTCTGCGGCCTTGGCACCTTTGCTCTGGCTGTGGGGGAGGGGCGCCCGGTTTACGCGGCGGAAGCGGCCCGCGATTTGATCCTGTCGCTCAAGGCCGCTGCGGGCAGGAGCCAGAGAAGGCTGGCGGCCGACCATCGCGATCTGTTTCGGCGGCCACTGACGCCGCAGGAACTCGACCGTTTTGCCGCCGTCATCATTGATCCCCCCCGTGCAGGCGCTCGGGAACAGGTGTTGCAAATCGCTGCATCCAACGTTGTATCGGTCGCTTATATCTCCTGTAATCCCGCCAGCTTCGCGCGCGACGCCGCCCTTATGGTTGCAGGCGGCTATGTGCTGGAAAGCGTGAGACCAGTCGGTCAGTTCCGTTGGTCGACCCATGTTGAACTGGCGGGCATTTTTCGCCGTCTTTGAAATGTCCCTCGCCACCGGGGAAGCGACGAGGGACAGGCACCCTCTCCAAGGGGGGAGCGGCCCCCCGTTTAACCGAGCTTGATGACAGTTGCGCGACGGCGCGCCGGAACGGGATCGGCGTAAAGGCTGGCCATCGGCTCATCCTCCACTTCGATGACGGCTTCCGAGGTAAAGCCGTTGAAACCGGTCCGCATCGCCGCGCCATAGGCGCCCAGCATCCCGATTTCGATATAGTCGCCCGCAGCCACGTCTTCGGGCAGCAGGAACGGGCCGGCCATATGATCCATGTCGTCGCAGGTCGGGCCGTAGAAGGAGAATCCGGTCAGTTCCTCATCGCTTTCCTCGTCGCGCAGTAACGCTACGGGGAAGCGCCAGCCGATATGCGCCGCATCGAACAGCGCGCCATAGGCGCCGTCGTTGATGTACAGTTCCTTGCCGCGCCGGCGTTCCACACGCACGATGACGGAACTATATTCGGCGGACAGGGCGCGGCCCGGCTCACACCATAGTTCTGCGGAATAGCTGATCGGCAGGCTTTCGAAGCCGCGATGGATCGCATCGAAATAGGCTTCCAGCGCAGGGGGTTCCATGCCCGGATAGACCGAAGGGAAACCGCCGCCCACATCGATGATGTCGACCGTGACGGACGCCTCGACGATGGCTGCGCGCACGCGTTCGATGGCGTCGCTATACGCTTGCGGGCTCATCGCCTGGCTGCCGACATGGAAGCAGATGCCAAGCGCATCGGCCGCCTGACGGGTGGCCATCAGAAGTTCGCTCGTTTCCGAGAGTTCCGCGCCGAATTTGGATGCAAGGCTCAGCTCGGAATGTTCCGACGACACGCGCAGACGCACGCACAGTTCCAGATCGGTGGCATCGCTGGTTGCGCGCATGATTTTTTCTAGCTCGTCCATCGTATCGAGCGAGAAGGTACGCACCCCATGAACATGATAGGCTTCGGCGATTGCTTCCTCGGCCTTGACCGGGTGCATGAAGCAGAGCTTCGCCTGACCGTTCAGCGTTTCGGCGACAAGGCGCACTTCCGCGATGGAGGCCACGTCGAAATGCGTGATCCCCGAAGCAAACAGCGTACGGATCAGATCGGGAGACGGATTCGCCTTGACCGCGTAAAGCGAGCGCCCCGGAAACTTCTCTGTAAAGAAGCGGGCGGCCCGGGCTGCTGCCTGGGGACGAATAAGCGTTACCGGTGCTGCCGGTTTGAGGGCGCTTGCTACCCCCAGCGCGCTATGGTGCTTGTGCAACTCAAGGGACCTCCAGTGGTGTCGTGGCAATCAAGCTGCCTTGCGGTGGAAGTCCCATGGGGCAGCGGAAGGGCGATATATGCCGAGGCTTCCCCCCTGTAAAGCGCATGCGTGAATTTTATTGCGCGGAAGGCTGTGAAACGTGCTTCAGGAAAGACGGCTCTTGAAGTCTTCATAAGAAAATCGGCGGATTTCCTTGAGTTCGTTGGTTTCAGAGTTCCAGAGCCAGATGGCGGGCAGGGGCACGCCGTTGAAGCTGTTGGTCTTGACCATCGAATAATGCGCCTGGTCGAGAAAGGCGATGCGCCGCCCCGGAGTCGCGCCGCCGGGGACTCGATAGTCGCCGATGATGTCGCCCGCGAGGCAGGAGGGACCGCCGAGTCTGGTGGCGGGGCCGTTCATTGCCTCGTGGAGCATGGCGGGGCGATAGGGGGCTTCGATCACGTCAGGCATGTGGCAGGTCGCGGAAATGTCGGTGATGGCGACGGGCATCCCGTTGTCGATGACGTCGAGCACTTCGCCGATGAGAATGCCGGCGTCGAGGGCCACCGCCTCGCCAGGCTCTATATAAAGCTCCAGACCCGTTTTTTCACGGATGTCGCGCAGGAATGCGATCAGCGCGTCCCGCTGATAATCGGTGCGGGTGATGTGGTGGCCTCCGCCGAAATTCAGCCATTTGAGGTTGCCGATATGGGGAAGGATCCGCGATCCTATGGCTGCCCAGGTGCGTTCCAGCGGCAGGAAATCCTGTTCGCACAGGGAGTGGAAATGGAGGCCGCAGACGCCCTCCAGATGCTCCGCCCTGAGCTGGTCGATGGGGAAGCCGAGGCGGCTGTGCGGCTGGCAGGGGTCGTATTTGGCGACCTCTCCTTCCGCGTGGAGCGGGTTGACGCGCAGGCCGATGTCGAATTGCAGTCCCTCGGCCCTGGCTGCATCGATGATTGGGCGGAAGCGAGCGATCTGGCCGGGGCTGTTGAAGATCACATGATCCGAAAGGCGCAGGATTTCCGGGAGATCCTCCGCCTTGTAGGCGGCGCAATAGGTGGCGACTTCACCGCCATATTCTTCGCGGCCGAGGCGCGCTTCATAAAGGCCGGACGCGCATACGCCATCCAGATATTCCGCGACGACACTGCCCAGCGACCACATGGAGAAAGCCTTGAGCGCACCCAGAACCTTGATCCCCGCGCGCTCGCCAATGTCGGCGAGGATCGACAGGTTGCGACGGATCGCAGCCTCGTCCACCACGAAGGCGGGCGAGGGAACGCGGTTCAGGTCGAAATGCGCGAAGGCAGCGGGATCGCCGGCTTTTGTGTCCATCTTTGTCCGATTCCGTTCGCGTCGAGCCTGTGGAACGCGCTTTTTCGATAAGAAAGTAGAGGGCTTCGACAGGCTCAGCCCGAACGGCTTCGAGTTGATTTAGAAGTCCAGCGGCGCGTCCAGTTCCTTCACCTGCCAGGGCAAGCCGTGCTGGTTCAGCATGTCCATGAATGGGTCGGGATCGAACTGTTCGATGTTGAACACCCCCTCACCCTTCCAGGAGCCCGTCAGCATCATCGCCGCGCCGATCATCGCGGGCACGCCGGTAGTGTAGCTGACTGCCTGGTTGCCGGTTTCGGCATAGGCATCCTCATGATCGCAGACATTATAGACATAGACGGTCTTGGGCTTCCCGTCCTTCTCGCCGGTCGCGATGTCGCCGATGTTGGTCTTGCCCTTGGTGGTGGAGCCCAGGCTCGACGGTTCGGGCAGGACGGCTTTGAGGAACTGGAGCGGGATAATCTCCTTGCCTTCATAGATCACCGGGTCGATGCGGGTCATGCCGACATTCTGGAGCACTTCGAGATGCTTCAAATAGGCGTCACCGAAAGTCATCCAGAAGCGGATGCGCTTGATTTCCGGGTAGAATTTGGCGAGGGATTCCAGTTCCTCATGATACATGAGGTACATGTTCTTCTCACCCACCTGATCGAAGTCGAACGCCTGCTTGTGGCTGAGTGCGGGGCCTTCGACCCATTTGCCGCCCTCCCAATGGCGCGAGGGGGCGGTAACTTCGCGGATGTTGATTTCCGGGTTGAAGTTGGTCGCGAAGTGCTGGCCATGGTCGCCGCCATTGCAGTCGAGAATGTCGAGCGTGTCGATCCGGTCGAGCAGATGCTTCCTGATGTAGGAGGCAAAGACGCTGGTGACGCCGGGGTCGAAGCCCGAACCCAGCAGCGCCATGATCCCGGCTTCCTTGAAGCGGTCCTGATAGGCCCATTGCCAGCCATATTCGAATTTGGGCGTGTCGCGCGGTTCGTAATTGGCGGTGTCGAGATAATCCACCCTGGTCGCGAGGCAGGCATCCATGATGTTGAGGTCCTGATAGGGCAGGGCCAGATTGACGACCAGCTTGGGCTGGACCTTTTCGATGAGGGCGATGGTGGCGGCGACATCATCGGCGTCGACCTGCGCCACATCGATGGTGACGCCGGTGCGGGCCTTGACCGATTCGGCGACCTTCTCACAACTCACGATGCGGCGGCTGGCCAGGGTGATATGCGAGAATATCTCCGGGTTCATCGCCATCTTGTGAACCGCGACAGACCCGACGCCGCCCGCGCCAATGACCAGAACCTTGCTCAATTTCGTCTCCATGACCTGACCGCGCGTGGCACGCGAAAGCGCCCATATAGGGGCTGTGCATGACAGCGCAAAGTCAGTCTGTGGGATGGGTGCGCGGATCATGGTATGGCGGGGCAAGGAGGAGAGCGAATGGCCAACCCCATGTCTTCCGAACCGCGGCTGTTAAGCGGCGGCAATCCACAAATCCCCAAAGGGGACGGCGATGCGCCGGTGCAGGCCTATATCGCCGCCATGCCGGGCTGGAAAAGCGAAGCGGGGCGTTGGCTGGACGATCTGATCGTTCGCGCCGTGCCTAATGCGCGCAAGGCGGTGAAGTGGAACTCGCCCTTCTACGGTGTGGAGGGGAATGGGTGGTTCCTGAGCTATCATTGCATGACGCGCTACATCAAGCTGGCCTTCTTCAGCGGCGCGGGGCTCGATCCTCTGCCGCCCGTGACGTCGAAGAACGCCGATACGCGTTATGTGCATATCTTCGAGGACGAGCGGCCGGATGAGGCGCTTATGGTAAGCTGGATCAGGCAGGCGGCGGGCCTGCCGGGGTGGATGAGCTAGGGCGTACCGTCAGAAACTGGCGCCGTCGACCCTGTTGATTTTCAGCGTATCGATGTCGACCTCCGGTACGCAGCACAGGTTGATGGCGCGTATCGGGCCGTCGAGGGACTTGCCTTCAGCGAAGGACTGCGTGCCGCAGATGGCGCAGAAGCGGTGCGTGATGTTGTGCTTGTAGAATTGATAGTCGGTCAGCTTGTCCGCGCCGCTGTCGAGCGTGAACTGGTCGGCGGGCACGAAGGTGAGGACGAAACCCTTGCGGCTGCAATGGGAGCAATTGCAACTCATCGCTTCGCTGGGCGCGTCGGCGGCGATGGTGAAGGTGACAGCGCCGCAGTGGCAGCTTCCGGTGTAGGGCATGGTGGGCTCCTTAGTAGGTGGGATCGTCCGCCCCGGAACGATGAACTCGTGGAGCGTGTCGAGCAGCCGGTCGATCTCGCTGCCGCTAGCGGGATAGCGGAACATGGGGAGGGCGAAGCTCGCCTCCGTCACGAAGATGTCGCAGGGCACCGGCTCGAAGGGGAGGCAGGTCGGATCGGCGTTGAGCCCAGAACATGTCCGGCGGGGACATAACGGATCGTGACGCCGCCCAGCCGGAATGGCTCGCTATAACCGACGGCCGTGTCCCAAGCCGTGCCATGGCGAAGCGCCATGATGGCGAGCGTTTCGCGGGTGGCCCAGACATGGCCGCGCCCCCCTCCGCGCACATGATGGGCGTGACCGTGCGTGACGGACGCTCTTTCCCGAGGGACGGAAGGATCGATCTATGCACCGGCAGGGCGCACATAGATGCCGGTTGGCCAAGGTTCGATCCAGTGGGACATGAGCCAAGAAGATGGGGAATGGCCCATCGGTTCCACAGGGGTTTCACGGAACCGCAATCCCCGCGTCATTTCGCTGACATGCCGCTGTCCTAGGGCGCGCTCAGACCCCGCTTGGGAACGGAAAGGCGCAACATGACATCATCGGCGCATCAACGAGTGACAAAGGCCGCGCACCGGCACCGCCATCTTTCAAGGCAGGGATTGCTGGAGCGGGCATTTACCTTCGCCTTTCGCGGGCTGGTCTATGCCCAGATATGGGAAGATCCGATCGTGGATATGGAGGCGCTGGAGATTATGCCGGACAGCCATGTCGTCACCATCGCGTCGGGCGGCTGCAATGTGTTGAGCTATCTGACGGCCAATCCGGCGAAGATTACGGCGGTTGACCTCAATACCGCGCATATCGCCCTCAACAGGTTGAAGCTAACGGCGGCGAGAACATTGCCGGATCATGCCAGCTTCCACCGCTTCTTCGCGCAGGCCGACAGCAGGGATAATGTCACGGCCTACCGCCAGTTTGTTGCGCCGCATCTGGATGAAGCGACGCGCCGTTACTGGGAGGGGCGCGACATCATGGGGCGGCGGCGGATCGGCGGTTTTGCGCGGGGCATATATAAGCACGGCCTGCTTGGCCGGTTCATTGGCGCGGCGCATCTGCTGGCGCGCCTGCACGGCGTCGATCCACGGCGGATGCTGGACGCGCAATCGCGGGACGAGCAGCGCGCGATTTTCGAAGCCGAGCTGGCTCCGGTATTCGACAGGGCTTTCATCCGCTGGCTTACCAATCAGCCTGCCTCGCTCTTTGGCCTTGGCATTCCGCCCGCGCAGTTCGAGGCGTTGGCCGGGGAGGAGCGGATGAACGGCGTTCTCAAGGCGCGGCTGGAAAAGCTGGCCTGCGACTTCGACCTGAAGGATAATTATTTCGCGGTGCAGGCGTTCGGACGAGGATATGCCGGGGGTGAAGGGGCGCTGCCGCCTTATCTTCAGGCCGCGAACCATGGGTCGATGGTCGAGCGCGTCGACCGGGTCGATGTGCGGCATGTGAACTTCACCGACTTCCTCGCCAGCCAGCCGGCGGCATCGGTTGACCGATATGTGCTGCTGGATGCACAGGATTGGATGAACAACGACCAGTTGAACGCGCTCTGGGCGCAGATCGCCCGGACGGCGCGGCCCGGTGCGCGCGTCCTGTTCCGCACGGCGGGTGAGGCGAGTATCCTGCCGGGCCGCGTCAGCGAAGCCATCCTCTCTCATTGGTCCTATCGCACTCAATCGTCGCAAGGCTATACGGCGCGCGACCGGTCGGCCATTTACGGCGGCGTGCATCTCTATTGCCTCAAGGGAGACGATACGTGAGCGGGTCGCACGATCGGCTGATGGACAGCGTCTATCGGCGTCAACGGCATATCTATGATCTCAGCCGCAAATATTATCTGCTGGGGCGCGATAGCCTGATCGCCGATCTTGCGCCGCCGGCGGGAGGCGCGGTACTGGAAATCGGCTGCGGCACGGGGCGGAACCTGATCGCGGTTGGCAAGACCTGGCCGAAAGCCCGTCTTTATGGCGTCGATATTTCCGAAGCGATGCTGCAAACCGCGCGCGGTTCCGTGGTCAGGGCGAACATGGCAAGCCGGGTCGTGCTGGCGCAGGGCGATGCCTGCTCCTTCGATGCGGAGGCGCTGTTTGGCCGCGCGACGTTTGAGCGGGTGTTCATCAGCTACGCCCTGTCGATGATTCCCGATTGGCGTAAGGCGTTGGCCCACGCAGCGCGTCATGTCGCGCCCGGCGGACGGCTGGAGATCGTCGATTTCGGTCAGCAGGAAGGGTTGCCGAGCGTCTGGCGGCGCGGGCTGTTCGGGTGGCTGGCGCGCTTTCATGTGTCGCCCCGCGCGGAGCTGCCGACCGCGATCAGGGCATTGGCCGCGGACAGTGGCGGTTTTCCGCACAGCCGGACACTTTATCGCGGCTATGCGGTCAGGGGCGGGCTTATCCGGGTTTGAAGAGGTTCCAGGCGGTTTCCCGACTTCGCTCGAAACGAACGGCTGTCCGCTTGATCCTCAGGCGGCCTTGCGGAATTCCAGTTCCAGACGATCCCAAATTTCGACCAGCGCATTCACCAGATCGCGCATCATGCCTTCATCATGCGTCGGGCCGGGCGTGAAGCGCAGGCGCTCGGTGCCGCGCGGCACGGTCGGATAATTGATCGGCTGCACATAGGCGCCATATTCGGCGAGCAATATGTCGCTGATCCGCTTGGCCTTGACCGGATCGCCGACCATCAGCGGCACGATATGCGTGACCGACGGCATGACCGGCAGGCCCGCGTCGCGCATCATCTGCTTGAGCTTCGCCGCGGCGGCCTGCTGTCCTTCGCGCTCCTCGCTCGATTGCTTGAGGTGGCGCACGCTCGCCAGCACACCCGCGACCAGAACCGGCGACAGGGACGTGGTGAAGATGAAGCCGGGCGCATAGCTGCGGATGACGTCGACGATCATCTGGTCGGCGGCGATATAGCCGCCCATGACGCCGAACGCCTTGCCCAGCGTGCCTTCGATGATGGTCAGGCGGTTCGCGACTTCATCCCGTTCGGAAATGCCGCCGCCGCGCGCACCATACATGCCGACCGCATGAACTTCGTCCAGATAGGTGAGCGCATTGAATTCGTCCGCGAGGTCACAGATCGCCGCGATAGGCGCGATGTCGCCGTCCATCGAATAGACGCTTTCGAACGCGATCAGCTTGGGCACGTCGGGATCTTCCGCCGTCAGCAGTTCGCGTAGATGATCGACGTCGTTATGACGGAAAACGCGCTTTTCGCAGCCTGAATTGCGGATGCCTGCAATCATGGATGCGTGGTTCAATTCATCCGAGAAGATGATGCAGCCCGGCAGCAGCTTGGCGAGCGTGGACAGCGTCGCTTCATTCGACACGTAGCCGGAGGTGAAGATCAGCGCGCCTTCCTTGCCGTGCAGATCGGCCAGCTCGGCTTCAAGGTCGATATGATAATGGGTGTTGCCACCGATATTGCGGGTGCCGCCTGATCCCGCGCCGACATCGTGCAGCGCTTCTTCCATCGCGGCGACGACCTTGGGATGCTGTCCCATGGAGAGATAATCGTTGGAGCACCAGACGGTGATCGGCTTCGGACCGTTATGGCCATGGAAGCAGCGGGCATTGGGAAAGGCGCCCCTGTTACGCAGGATGTCGATGAAAACCCGGTAGCGGCCCTCTTCATGGAGCCGGTCGATTGCCTGCGCGAAAATATGCTTGTAGTTCACGAAAAGCCCTATCCCTTTGGCTCGCATCCTCTCGTTGCGCGCATTTAACCGGTCCGAGCCGTCATTACCAGCGATAACCGTTCGCAAGTATAGTCGGAAAAACCGATCATCGAAATCGGACTTTTTGTCCTAGAGGGCATCGATCCGTTCAAGACCATATTGGCGCAGCGCATCCTGCAAGGCGTGAACATCGCCGTCCACCTGCGTGAACACCGCCGTGCCGGGCGAGGGTGCGGCGGGCCAGGGCTGTTCCTGCGTCAGATAAGCGATTCGCCGGGCGATGCCCTCACCGCCGTGCACGAAAAGCAGCGGACGGGGCGCTGCGACGGCAAGCTCTGCCTCCACGAGAGGAAAATGCGTGCATGCCAGCACGACGACATCCATCCGATCGCCGCCGGGTTGGTCCAGCAAACCGGACAGCGCGTCGCGGGCGATGGTGGGATCGAGCGGCTCGCCCCGCAATTTCGCTTCGGCAAGCTGCACCAGCGCCGCAGAGCCGTGACGCAGCACCAGGCAATCACTTCCGTGTTCCGCCGCCAGTCGGTCGACATAGGGCTGCCGCACGGTCGCATCCGTGCCGAGCACGCCAAACACCCGGCTTCTCGATAACAGGGCGGCGGGTTTGATCGCGGGCACGGTGCCGACGACCTGAATATCCAGTGCGGCGCGCACGGCTGACAGGGCGATGGTGGAAGCCGTGTTGCAGGCGATCACCGCCAGACGGGGGCGGTAGCGTTCCACCAGCCGCCCAAGCAGCGCGGGGACACGCGCGGCGATTTCCGCCTCGCTCTTGGTGCCATAGGGGAAACCAGCGCTGTCGGCGGCATAGATGACCGGCGCAGTCGGAAGCAGCTCTCTGGCCGGGCCGAGGATGGACAGTCCGCCGACGCCGGAATCGAAGAACAACAAGGGGGCGGTGGATGCGACCTTCATGGATGCCCGTATCTCGCCGCCCGCTGGCTGGCTGTCAACCGGGGAGGAAGGCGGGCGGCGGCAACCTTCGTCATTGCCGGATGCGACGGGAACGCTATGGTCGCGCTCGCAACTCCTGTTCGGTGAGATCATGACAGTTCCCTGGCTCCTTCCTGCTCTCGTCCTGTTGATCGGTTATCTTCTGGGTTCGATCCCCTTTGGCCTGCTGCTGACGAAAGCGACCGGCGCGGGCGATCTGCGGCAGATCGGATCAGGGAATATCGGGGCGACCAATGTGCTGCGGACCGGGCACAAGGGACTGGCGGCGGCGACGCTGCTGCTCGACCTTGCCAAAGGCGCAGCGGCGGTGCTGATCGGCGAATCGCTGGTCGGTGGGGGCGGCGCGATAGCGGGGGCGATGGCCTTTATCGGGCATTGCTATCCGGTGTGGCTGCGCTTTGCAGGCGGTAAGGGCGTCGCGACCATGATGGGCGTGGTGACAGCGCTTTACTGGCCCGCGGGCATCGTGTTTGCGCTGGTGTGGCTGGCCGCGCTGCTGGGCACGCGATGGTCTTCGGTGGGCGGAATGACGGCGGCAGTCAGCGCGCCTATTGCGGTGGGGGCGATGGGGCGCTTCGATCTGTTGCCCGTCACGCTGGCGCTGGCGTTGATCGTGCTGTGGCGGCATCGCGCCAATATCTCGCGCCTCGCAAGCGGGACGGAACCGAAGATCGGGGCGTCCAAAGGGTGAGCGAACAGGAACGGTTTGACCGTCTGCGCCTGATCCGTTCGCCCCGGATTGGCCCGGTCAGCTTTCGCCAGCTTATGGCGCGGTTTGGAACGGCGGGTGAAGCGTTGCGCGCGGTGCCCGATCTCGCGGCGCGTGGCGGCGGCAAGGGACAGGTCGCCGATACGCGGACTGTGGAGGCGGAAATCGCCCGGAGCCGTTCTCTGGGTGCACGCTATCTGCTGATGGGCGATGCCGATTATCCCACTCTGCTGGACCAGATGGAGGGCGCGCCGCCCGCCCTGATCGTGAAGGGGGATGTAAGCTTGGCCGTGCGGCAATGTGTCGCGATAGTGGGGGCGCGTAACGCTTCGGCGGCGGCTTGCCGGTTCGCCCGGACGCTGGCCCAGGAACTGGGGCAGGCGGGCGCGGTGGTCGTTTCGGGGCTGGCGCGGGGCATCGATACGGCCGCGCATCAGGGATCGATAGCGAGCGGGACGATCGGGGTGATCGCCAGCGGCATTGACATCGGTTTCCCTCCGGAAAACGCCATGCTTCAGGAACAGGTGGCGCAGGACGGCCTGCTCGTCACCGAGCATCCGCCCGGCACCCAGCCGCTCGCCCGTCATTTTCCGGCGCGCAATCGCATCATCGCCGGGCTGGCGGCGGGAACCGTGGTGGTGGAGGCGGCGCCGAAATCGGGATCGCTCATCACCGCGCGACTGGCGGGAGAGGCGGGGAGGGAGGTCATGGCCGTGCCTGGATCGCCGCTCGATCCGCGTGCACAGGGCTGCAACCAACTGATCCGCGAGGGCGCGATCCTGATCCAGAATGCGGCTGATGTGATGGAAGCCATCGGCTCCCTCGACCCGCGCATGGTGCGGCAGGCGCGGATGGATTTTCTTGCCGAGCCGGCAAGCAGCGATGTCACGGAACAAGAGCGTGCCGCCATCGTCATCCTGTTGGGACCAGCGCCCGCGCCCGTGGATGAGATTGTGCGGCTTTGCGGTCTTGCTCCCTCTGTGGTGCAGACCGTGCTTCTGGAGCTGGAACTGGCCGATCGTCTGGACCGTCATGCAGGCGGCCGCGTCAGCCTTCGGTGATGGCGGGGGAAGAAAGACTTGCTGGCGTTTGAGCAACTTGCCACTTAATCACTCCACCGCTTGACGGCAGCCGTCGGCGCCTTCCAGACTCGCGCGTATACGTGAGGAACTCCAGAACCGGGGCCATAATGCAGCTAGTTATCGTCGAATCGCCCGCCAAGGCGAAGACCATCGAGAAATATCTGGGCGGCGATTTCCATGTGCTCGCCAGCTATGGCCATATTCGCGACCTGCCCGCGAAGGACGGGTCGGTGGACCCGGAAGCCGGCTTTGCGATGAGCTGGGAAAATTATGGCGATAAGGGCAAGCAGCTCAAGGCCATCACGGATCAAGCCAAGAAAGCCGACCGCCTGATCCTGGCCACCGACCCCGATCGCGAGGGTGAGGCGATAAGCTGGCATGTGCAGGAAGTGCTGCGCGCCAAGAAGGCGCTTCCCGCGAAGGTCGACCGCGTCACCTTCAACGCCATCACCAAGCAGGCGGTGACGGATGCCATGGCGCATCCCCGCGCCTTGGACGAGGATCTGATCGACGCCTACCGAGCGCGGCGGGCGCTGGACTATCTGGTGGGGTTCACGCTGTCGCCGGTGCTCTGGCGCAAGCTGCCCGGCGCGAAATCGGCGGGGCGGGTGCAGTCGGTGGCGCTGCGGTTGGTGGTGGAGCGTGAGCGCGAAATCGAAACCTTCACGGCTCAAGAATATTGGTCCGTCGCGGCGGAGATGGAGCAGGGCGGGCAGGGTTTCACGGCGCGACTGGTGCGCTGGCGCGGCGAAAAGATCGAGCGCCTGACCATCGGCAAGGAAGGCGACGCCATGGCCGCGAAGGCGGATGTGGAGGCGGGACGCTTCACCGTTGAGAAGGTCGAGACGAAGCCGCTCACCCGCAATCCTCCGGCGCCCTTCACCACATCGACGTTGCAGCAGGAAGCGGCGCGCAAGCTGGGCTTTTCCGCCAGCCACACGATGCGGATCGCGCAGCAGCTTTATGAGGACGGCGCGATCACCTATATGCGGACCGACGGCGTGCAGATGGACGGCAGCGCCATTTCCGCAGCGCGCAAGGCGATAGCGCAACGCTATGACGGCGGTTATCTGCCGGAGAAGCCGCGCCAGTATCAGACTAAGGCCAAGAACGCGCAGGAAGCGCATGAAGCCATCCGCCCGACCGAATTCGGCCGCGACAAGGTGGGTTCGGGCGATCATGCGCGGCTCTACGACCTGATCTTCAAGCGGGCCTTGGCGAGTCAGATGGCGTCGGCGCGGATGGAACGCACGACCGTCGATATGGTGGACGGCACGGGGCAACATGCGTTGCGCGCCACGGGGCAGGTGGTGATCTTCCCCGGCTTCCTCGCGCTCTATGAGGAAGGCCGCGACGACAGCGAAGATGAGGACGGCAAGCTGCTGCCGCGCATGGCGACGGGCGATGCCCCGGCGAAGAAAAAGGTGATGGCGGAACAGCATTTCACCCAGCCGCCGCCACGCTATTCCGAAGCGAGTCTGGTCAAGAAGCTGGAGGAGTTGGGGATTGGGCGTCCGTCCACCTATGCCTCGACGCTTCAGGTGCTCAAGGACCGCGATTATGTGCGTGTCGAGAAGAACCGCTTCTTTGCGGAGGAAAGCGGGCGGCTGGTGACGGCGTTCCTGGAGCGCTTCTTCGAACGCTATGTGTCCTATGATTTCACGGCGGGCCTTGAGGACGAACTGGACGAGATTTCCGGTGGGCGCGCCCAGTGGCAGGCGGTGCTGGAAGCCTTCTGGCGCGACTTCAAGCCCAAGACCGCTGAGGTCATGGAGCAGAAGCCGTCCGACATCACGGCGGAGCTGGACAAGTTCCTCGAACCCATGCTGTTCCCCCCGAAGGCGGACGGCAGCAATCCGCGTGCCTGCCCGATGTGCGATGACGGGCAATTGTCGCTGCGTGGTGGGCGATTCGGGGCGTTCATCGCCTGCTCCAACTATCCCGAATGCAAATATACGCGGAAATTCGGGCAACCCGGCGGCGCCAATGGCGGCGAGGACACGGGGCCGGAAGTGCTGGGTCAGCATCCCGAAACAGGGCAGGATATCGTCCGCAAATCCGGCCGCTTTGGGCCTTATATTGAAATGGGCGAGGGGAAGGAGGCCAAACGCGGCTCCATTCCCAAGGATCTGCCGGATGGCGAACTGACGCTGGAGTGGGCCGTGAAACTGCTCAGCCTGCCGCGCGAGATCGGTCTGCATCCTGAAACCGGCAAACCCATTGTCGCCAATATCGGGCGCTTTGGGCCTTATCTGCTGCATGACGGCAAATATGGCCGCCTGTCCTCCACCGCCGAGATTTTCGAGGTCGGCATGAACAGTGCGGTAGCGAAGCTGGCCGATGCCGCCAATCGCGGCGGGCGTTCGGCGGGCGGACGGGAACCGCTCAAGGTGCTGGGCAAGCATCCCCGCACCGAGGCGGAGATCAAGCTGATGGCGGGGCGCTATGGCCCCTATGTCACCGACGGCACCACCAACGCGACCCTGCCCAAGACCATCGAGCAGGATGCGCTGACGCTGGAAGAAGCGGCGCAGTTGATCGACACGCGCGCGGCGGCGGCTCCGGCGAAAAAGGGGAAGAAGGCCGCTCCCAAAAAGGCTGCGGCCAAGAAGGCACCCGCCAAGAAGGCACCTGCAAAGAAAGCTGCGACGAAAAAGGCGACTGCAGCGGAGTGATCCGCTTCAGCGCCGCTGCTGATTTCAGCCGAACGTTCGCGATTGGTTACGATCGCGAGCCAATTGTCAGGCGGCGAGGCGGACCTGATTGCGGCCAGCCGTCTTTGCCGCATACATGGCCAGGTCGGCCGCATGGAGACATTCCTCAAGGGACTGGCCTGCCCGATAGGGGGATAATCCGATACTGACGGTTGCGCGCAACATGCCACCGGATGGCGCTTCGACGCCCAGGGCCTGAATCCCCGCGCGCACCAGCTCGGCTCTGTTCGTGGCGCTCATGACATCATGCGCCGTCAGGCAGAGAGCAAATTCCTCACCGCCCAAGCGGCCTGCGAGGTTCCCGGGCCGCAGGACGCTGCGAATGACATGGCCAACGATCTGGAGAATCGCATCGCCTGTCTGATGTCCATGGGTATCGTTGAACTCCTTGAAATGATCGATGTCGATCACAAGAAGCCAGACCTGATCTTCCTTTAACATCGCTTCGGCCCGTTCCAGAAAAGCCGAGCGGGATAGCAATCCGGTAAGGTCGTCGACATCCGCCTTGCGTTGGAGATGGGCGACCATCTGCTCGAGTTCCTTGCGGAGCCGCTGATTCTTTTCCCAGCTTTCGAGCAGCAGGACATAGAAAGGATATGACATGATGCCCGCAAACATCATGCTCAGAATATAAATGGGCAGGGGGATGTCCATGCCCGACAGATGGGACGTGATTCGCATTATCACGAACATGCTCAGCATCGATCCCATGCTGAAATAAAGGGTTTTGACTCTGACGCCCATGGGCGCGCCCTACAATATGAAGGTAAATGAGTAATTTCCGTGGCTTGGAAAATTCACTCCACCCAATCGAGCCCGATGTCCCGGTAAATGCCGCGATCTTCCTCCCAATCTTCCTTGACCTTGACGTGGAGGTAGAGATGAACGCGGCATCCCAGCAGCGCGGACAATTCAGCGCGCGCCTTGGACCCTATTTCCTTGAGCCGCTGCCCGCCCTTGCCCAGAACAATGGCGCGTTGGGTGGGACGGCCGACGAGTATCTGTTGGTGGATTTCCACCGATCCATCCTCCCGCTCAGAATATTTCTCCGTATCCACGGCCGCGGCATAGGGCAGTTCGGCGTGCAACTGATGATAGAGCTGCTCACGCGTGATTTCGGCAGCCAGCATACGGTCGGTGGCGTCGGAAACCTGATCCTCCGGGAAATGCCACGGCCCTTCCGGCATCGCGGCGGCAAAGGCTGATTTGAGTTCGGGCAGGCCGTCGCCGGTCGATGCGCTGACGAAGAAAATCTCTTCGAAACCCAGAATGTCATTGAGCTTCTGCGTGTGGACCAGCAACTTGTCCTTGGCGGCGATGTCGACCTTGTTGAGGATCAGCCATTTGCGTTCCGACCGGCCCGATAGCGCTTCGATGATCGGCTCGACCTTTGGCCCGAGGCCCGCCTTGCCGTCCACGATCAGCGCGATCAGGTCCGCACCCTGCGCGCCGCCCCATGCCGCCTGCACCATGGCGCGGTCCAGCCGCCGCCTGGGCTGGAAGATGCCGGGCGTGTCGACCAGCACGATCTGTGCGTCGCCCTCTATCGCGACGCCCATGACGCGGGTCCGCGTGGTCTGCGCCTTGGGACTGGTGATCGCCACCTTCTGCCCCACCAGCGCGTTGACTAGCGTGGACTTGCCCGCATTGGGAGCGCCCACAATGGCGATCACGCCGCAGCGCTGGTTAGTGAGATCAACCGTCAATCAAAACTCCATTCCGGCGCATTGTGTCGCACCCGTTCCTGCTTAATTCAAAAAATCCGGTGGGGACAGGTTTTCAGCCTGCCAGCTTATCCAGCAGCGCTTTGGCCGCCGCCGTTTCCGCTTCCTGCTTCGATCCGCCCGTGGCGCTGGCCTCGCCCGCGCCCTTGATCGAAACCATGACGGTAAAGCGCAGGGCGTGATGCGGGCCGGAGCGATCGGTCATCACATATTCGGGCGGCTTGCGTCGGTTGGCGGCCGCCCACTCCTGAAGCGCGGATTTGGGATGGCGGGGCGCGCTGGTTTGCGTATCGACCCGGTCGGCCCACAGCCGCCGCACCAGCGCCCGCGCTTCGTCGAGCCCGCCTTCCAGATAGAGCGCGCCGATCAGCGCCTCCATCACGTCGCCCAGCACATTGTCGCTGTCGTGCGCGCCGTCGTCCCGCGCCTGCTTGCCCAGCACGAGGTGGGTGGACACGCCCGCTCCACGCGCGATTTCGGCACAGGTTTCCCCGGACACCAGCGCGTTGAACCGGCGGGACAGCTTCCCTTCCGGCTCATCTGAAAAGCGGTCATAGAGCCATTCCGAAACCAGCAGCCCCAGCACCCGGTCGCCCAGAAACTCCAGCCGCTCATAATTGGCGGCGTTGGCGCTGCCGTGGGTCAGCGCCTGCTGAAACCGCGCCACGTCGCGCGGCGCGCGCCCGATCAGGGCATTCAGCCAGGTCGCTGTATCAGGCTTGGTCAAAAACCTTCCCCGATCCGGCTCCACCGCGCGGCTGTGAACCAGGTCCATGGCAGGAACCAGTTGGCGCTGCCATCTGTCGAAAAGACAGAGATCATCGCCTTGCCCACCAGATTTTCTTCCGGAACAAGGCCGATGCCGCCACCTTCCACCGCCGGGAAGCGGCTGTCGGCGCTACGGTCACGATTGTCGCCCATCATGAAGAGATGGCCTTCCGGCACGACCACCGTGTCGCGGTCATCCGCCGCGCCGTCCGGCACGAGGTCCAGCACATTATAGCTTTTCCCGTTGGGCAGCGTTTCGCGATATTGGGGATAGCGGCACTGGCGTCCGCCGCCGGGCGCGGCTTCTTCAAACTTCGGGCGATAGCAGGGGGAGGGGCTGCCCTCCTTCGCGGCGGCATCGATCATATTCGGGGTGACGGGGATCACCAGGTCCGCCACTTTCTGCTTGGGAATGGCCTGACCATTCAGGTAAACGGTGCCCCCGCGCACGGAAATCATGTCGCCGGGCAGGCCGATGACGCGCTTGATATAGTCATTCTTCTGGCTGGGCGGCGCCTTGAACACCACCACGTCGCCCCGTTCCGGCGTCGAGGCGAAGATGCGGCCGGGGATCAGTGGCACACCGAAAGGCAGGGAATAGCGCGAATAGCCATAGGGCCATTTTGCCACCAGCAGATAGTCGCCGATCAGCAGCCGCGGCTGCATGGATTCCGACGGAATGTTGAACGGCGAAACGATGAAGCTCCGCAGGACAAAGACGAACACCGCCAGCTTTGCGAGAAACCAGAGGAAATCCCGCGTTTCCGATTTTGCGTTCATGCTCGTTCGATTTGTCCCTTAGTGACGCCGACAAAGCGGCCTGTCGCGGCTTTTGCGGGCTTGGATGAGCCGCGTCAAGCGCAGGCGCCGATGCAAATAGTCCTGTCATTGGTTAAAGAGGAAAAGAATCGACAAGTGCAGCGTCGGTATCCACCAACGTCACAAGAGGATTTCCCCATGCCGTCCCCTGCACAGGCTGCCATAGCGCGCCTTCCGCAAGCCGACCTCAAATCCATCTTCACGGCCGATCCCGACCGGCTGTCCCGTTTCGTCCTGACGCAGGGGCCGATCCGTTTCGACTGGTCGAAGACGCATCTGACGGACGATCTGATGGACGCTTATCTGACCCTGGCGCAGGAACGGGATTTTACCGGCTGGCGCGAGGCGCTGTTCGCGGGCAAGCCTGTCAACAATAGCGAAGGCCGTGCCGCCGAGCATCCCGCCGAACGAGGCGAAGGCAATGCCGACAGCGTGGCGCGAGCGCGGATGTTCCATGCCCGGATGCGTGCGCTGATTGACGCCGTCGAGGCTGAGGCTCTGGGACCGATCCGCCATATATTGCACATCGGCATTGGTGGGTCTGCATTGGGGCCGGACCTGATTGTGGATGCGCTGGGCGGTGACGGGTTGCGTTATGACGTCGCCATCGTTTCCAATGTCGACGGCACCGCGATGGAACAGGCGATCAACCGTTTCGATCCGCACACGACCTTGATCGCGATCGCATCAAAGACGTTCACTACCACAGAAACCATGTTGAATGCGGCGAGCGCGATCAATTGGATGGTGGAAGCGGGCGTGGACGACCCCTATGGCCGGGTCGTGGCGCTGACCGCTTCGCCGGATAAGGCAATGGAATGGGGCGTTGACGAAACGCGTGTATTGCCCTTTTCCGAAAGCGTGGGCGGACGCTATTCGCTCTGGTCGTCCATCGGTTTCCCGGCGGCGCTGGCGCTGGGATGGGATGCGTTCGAAAGCCTGTTGGAGGGTGCGGCCGCCATGGACCGCCACTTCCGCCTTTCCCCCCCGCGTGAGAACGCGCCGCTGATCGCGGCCTTCGCCGACCAATATTATACGCGGATAATGGGCTGCCAGACCCGCGCGCTGTTTGCCTATGACGAGCGGCTGAAGCTGCTCCCTTCCTATCTCCAGCAGCTTGAGATGGAGAGCAACGGCAAGAGCGTCACGCGCGATGGCGATCCGGTGGATGGTCCTACCGCGCCGATCACCTGGGGCGGGGTGGGCACGGACGCGCAACATGCCGTTTTCCAGCTTCTCCATCAGGGCACGGTATTGGCGCCGGTCGAATTCGTCGCCTCGATCGATCCGGGCCATGCGCTCGACCCGGCGCATCACCGGGCCCTGCTCGTCAATTGCTTCGCGCAGGGGGCGGCATTGCTGCGCGGGCGCGACAATCCCGGCGATCCCGCGCGGGCCTATCCGGGCAATCGTCCTTCCACGACGATCCTGCTCGATGATGTGACGCCGGAAGCTTTGGGCGCGCTGATCGCCTTCTATGAACATCGCACCTTCGCCAATGCCGTGCTGATGGGTATCAATCCCTTCGACCAGTTCGGCGTTGAACTGGGCAAGGAAATCGCCAGATTCATTGAGGCGGACGGCCCTAAGGGTTTCGATCCGTCCACGATGGCGTTGATCGACATTGCGCTGGGTGGGGGCTGAGTCCCGCGCAAAAACCCGTTTGTAACTCCGCCGGAGTGCCGCCATATGCGCGACATACCCAGCGGAGGCTTGCATGAGTGACTATGACTTCGACCTTTTCGTCATCGGCGCGGGATCGGGCGGTGTGCGGGCCTCGCGGGTGGCTTCCGCCCATGGCGCTAAGGTCGCGGTGGCGGAGGAATATCGGGTCGGAGGCACCTGCGTCATTCGCGGTTGCGTGCCCAAGAAGCTACTCGTCTATGGCGCGCATTTCGCCGAGGATCTGAAGGATGCCCGGCGCTTCGGCTGGAACGTGCCCGACTGCGCCTTCAAATGGCCGGTGCTGCGTGACAATGTGCTGGCTGATGTGGATCGGCTGGAGGGCCTCTACAAGAACACGCTCGACAGCCATCATGTCGAATTGATCCCCGAGCGCGCCACCATCACCGGACCGCATTCCGTGAAGCTGGCGAGCGGGCGCGAAGTCACTGCGAAATATATTCTGATCGCCACCGGCGCATGGCCTGTCGTCCCCGAAATCGAAGGTGCCGAACATGGCCTCACATCGAACGACATGTTTTATCTGGAGGAATGCCCCAAGCGTCTCGTCATTGTCGGCGGCGGCTATATCGCCAATGAGTTTGCGGGCATTTTCAATCAGTTCGGTAGTCAGGTGACGCTGGTCAACCGCTCATCCACTCTGTTGCGCGGTTATGACGAGAGCGTTCGCGACCGGCTGATGCAGATTTCCACGACCAAGGGCATCCAGTTCCGCTTCAATGCCCAGTTGGAGAAGATCGAAAAGAAGGGTGACGGCACGCTCAGCGTCCATTTCAAGGAGGGCGATGCGGTCCCTTGTGACGCCCTGTTGTTCGCGGTGGGACGACGGCCCCATACGGACGGCCTTGGGTTGGAAGCCGCCAGCGTCGCAGTCGACGACAAGGGCGCGATCAAGGTCGACGAATATAGCCGCACCAGTTGCGAGAGCATCTATGCGGTGGGCGATGTAACCGACCGGCTGCAACTCACGCCCGTGGCCATCCGTGAGGGGCATGCCTTTGCCGATACCGTCTTTGGCGATAACCCCCGCACGGTCGATTATGGCTGCGTGCCTTCAGCCGTGTTCAGTGATCCGCCGCTAGCGGGCGTGGGGTTGACCGAGGCGCAGGCGAAGAACAAGCTGGGCACGGTCAAGATCTATACGTCGGACTTCCGCCCTATGAAGAATGTGCTTGCGGGCCGGGAGGAGCGGGCGCTTTACAAGATGGTGGTGGATGCCACTACTAATCGAGTGGTCGGCCTGCATATGATCGGTCCCGATGCCCCGG
This sequence comes from Sphingobium baderi, assembly GCF_001456115.1. Lineage (NCBI taxonomy): Bacteria > Pseudomonadati > Pseudomonadota > Alphaproteobacteria > Sphingomonadales > Sphingobiaceae > Sphingobium > Sphingobium wenxiniae. The sequence continues at coordinate 2,665,939 of NZ_CP013264.1, forward strand.
AAATCCTGCAAGCTGCTGCCATCGCGGTCAAGGCGGGTCTCACCAAGCAGCAGTTTGACGACACGGTCGCGCTGCACCCCAGCATGGCCGAGGAACTGGTGCTGCTGAAATAGGGCTATTGCGCCGTGAAGGTCACGACCAGCGCATCTCGCCAAGCGGGGTGCTCCGGATCGACCGGGTGGATTTCCGTGACGCCGTGCAGGATGCGGTGATCGTCGATCAGCACGGCATCGCCCGGCAAGGTCAGCGTAAATTCGCCCAGCGCGGTCCCGTCCGGCGCGCCGATGCGGGTCACGCCTTCACGGACATTGCGGCGATCGATCAGCATCACGAAGACCCAATCCACCCCGTCCCGATGCAGGCCTTCGGGCGTCGGCCTGCCGGCCTCGTTCCTGCCCGTCTCGATCCGGAACTGGTGCGCTTCAACATGCCATGATTGCGTGGCGTGATCCGCGAAAGTCCGGGCGCACAAGGCAAAGACCGCTTGCATCACGTCATTGCTCGCGGTTGCATCCGTTACCGGTTCGAACCAGCGCTGCACGTCCCCATTCAGCGGATTGTAGTCGCGGCTCTGGAAATGCGGCTGATGCGGCTTGCGGGTGAAAATTCCGTCCTTGCAGCGGAAGGCCGCGTGACGGCGGCGGCGGTAGCGTCCTCCATCCGCCATATAGAGATCGGGGCCCAGATCGTTCCAGCTTTCCGCGAAGCTCGCCCACATATCCGACCCGACGTTCAGGAGCGCGAGCGTCCCTGCGTTATCCAGCCGCGCATAACCATGCTCGACGAGTTCATCGCGCAGCACGACAAGGGAGGGAGCGGGGATGGCCTCATATGTCACTGCATCGACCCTAGAAAAGCTGGCATCCCCCGGACAGGGCCAGTTGAATCAAACTGGCTCATCCGATCCAGTAGGGCACGATCTGCCGGTTGTCGGGGTCGACATGAATTGGCCGGTCCGCGGGCGGGAAGGCGCGCTGGTCGCAGCTTTGGCGCGGGCACAGGCGGCAGGTGATGCCGATGGGCGTCGCCGAACCCTCATCCTCAAGCTGCAAGCCGTCCGCATAGACGAAGTTTGCCGCATGGGCGACTTCGCACCCCAGCACCACGGCATAGCGGCGCGGCGTGCGGGCGTAGCTGCCCGAAGGCTTCACCAGTCCCTTCGCCATGGACACATAGCGCACTCCGTCAGGCGTTTCGCCAAGCTGCACATTGATCCGGTCGGGGATGGCGACCGCCTCATGCACGTTCCACAGGGGGCAAGCGCCACCGAAGCGCGCGAATTGCAACCGGGTGGCGCTGTGCCGCTTGGTGATATTGCCCGCCATGTCGACCCTACAGAAGAAGAAGGGGATGCCGCGCAGCCCCGGCCTCTGCAAGGTGGACAGTCGGTGACAGGCCTGTTCGAAACTCACGCCGAAACGTCGCGCCAGCCGGTCGATGTCATGCCGGCTCTCTCGCGCAGCCTCTCGAAACGGGGCGTAGGGCATCAGCAGCGCGCCTGCCGCATAATTGCCCAGGCCAATGGAAAGCAGCCGATCCGCCCCTGCGACGGACAGGGCGGCTTTCGCCACGATGTCCGCGATCAGCGTCTGTCCCTCCAGCATCATCAACTGATGTCCCAGCATGAACTTGCGGCTTTCGGTGGGCAGGGCGGCGTTGATGAACAGGCGCCGCTGACTGGCATTATAGGTGCGGAGCGCGGAATCCGGCGTATCGGCGATCAGCGTTTCGATGCCGTGCCGCCGCGCCAGCGCCTCCACCAGCATCCCTTCGTCCAGCGCCTGCCCGGCGGTGAAGCTCGCCGCCATATCCTCCGCCAGGCAATCGAGCGGATGGACGTAATTCCCCGCTTCATGGAACCAGTCGCGCGCCGCTTCCCATGGCAGGCGAGCCTGTACGGCATGATCGTTGGCGATCGCCTCCTCGATCATGTTGATCCGCTCATTGGCGCGCATATGCGCGTTGTAGAGGTCTACATAGCGGGCCGCGAATTCGGGGAATTGGAGATGGAGCTTCTCGATCCGTTCCGGTTCCAGCGACGCGCCCGGCAGTTCAGGATGCCCCAGAGCAAAAGTGAACGCGCCCAGAAGCTGTTCCTCCTCCCGGCTGTCGAAACTCGCCCAGTCGGTGGGGAAGGCGCTGGCCAGCGCGGCTTTTACCTTGGCGGTCAGGGGGCGGTCGTCATTTTCAAGCTGGCTGAGATAAGATACGGAAATCCCAAGCGCCTGCGCCATGGCCGCCTGATCCATGCGATGATCGATCCGAAGCTGGCGGAGCCTCTGACCGGCGAAAATACGATTGCCGCGTGCCATGTCGTTTTGCTTAGTTTGCAAAACCGTGATTTGCAAATTGGCAAATTTGCATTTGCGAAAAGCGCCAAAGGCTGGAAAGGGGCAGGGATACCCGTCCGTACCGACTGGAGAGATGTCTTATTATGTCCAAGCTCGCCATCATCGAACAGCTTGAAGCGAAGCGCGAAGCAGCCCGTTTGGGCGGTGGCCAGCGCCGCATCGACGCTCAGCACGCCAAGGGCAAGCTGACCGCGCGCGAAAGGCTGGAGGTCCTGCTGGACGAAGACAGTTTTGAAGAACTCGACATGTATGTCGAACATAACTGCGTAGATTTCGGCATGGATGAACAGCACATCCCCGGCGACGGCGTCGTCACCGGCTCCGGAACGATCAATGGCCGTCTGGTCTTTGTTTTCTCGCAGGATTTTACCGTTTATGGCGGTGCCCTGTCGGAGCGCCATGCAACCAAGATCTGCAAGATCATGGACATGGCGATGAAGGTCGGCGCGCCGGTCATCGGTCTCAATGATTCCGGCGGCGCCCGTATTCAGGAAGGCGTTGCCAGCCTTGCGGGCTATGCCGAGGTGTTTCAGCGCAATGTGCTGGCGTCGGGCGTCGTGCCGCAGATCAGCGTCATCATGGGGCCCTGTGCGGGTGGCGCGGTTTACTCGCCGGCGATGACCGATTTCATCTTCATGGTGAAGGATTCGAGCTTCATGTTCGTGACCGGCCCCGATGTGGTCAAGACCGTCACAAACGAAGTCGTCACACAGGAAGAACTGGGCGGCGCCGTCACCCACACCACCAAGTCTGGCGTGGCCGACGTGGCGTTCGAAAACGACATCGAGGCGCTGCTGTCCGTTCGCGATTTCGTGGACTTCCTCCCCGCCTCCAACCGCGAGCCAGTGCCGGAGCGTCCCAGCGCCGATCCATGGGACCGGATCGAAGAAAGTCTCGACACCCTAGTTCCCGCGAACGCCAATCAGCCCTACGACATGCATGAGCTGATCCGGAAGGTCGTTGACGAAGGTGATTTCTTCGAAGTGCAGCCTGCCCATGCGGGCAATATCCTTTGCGGATTCGGCCGGGTCGAAGGCAAGACTGTCGGCATCGTTGCCAATCAGCCGATGGTGCTGGCGGGCGTGCTGGACATTAACAGTTCCAAAAAGGCTGCCCGTTTCGTCCGCTTCTGCGATGCGTTCGAGATTCCGATCATCACGCTGGTCGACGTGCCGGGCTTCCTGCCGGGCACCGCGCAGGAGCATAACGGCATCATCAAGCATGGCGCGAAGCTGCTCTTCGCCTATGCCGAAGCCACCGTGCCCAAGATCACGATCATCACGCGCAAGGCCTATGGCGGCGCCTATGACGTCATGTCCTCCAAACATCTGCGTGGCGACCTCAACTATGCCTGGCCGACCGCCGAGATCGCGGTGATGGGCGCGAAGGGCGCGGTCGAGATCATCTTCCGCGGTAAGACGGCGGAGGAAATCGCTGAGCGCACCAAGGAATATGAAGACCGCTTCGCCAATCCCTTCGTGGCGGCAAGCAAGGGCTTCATCGACGAGGTGATCCAGCCTCACTCTACGCGCAAGCGCATTGCGCTGGGCCTTCGCAAGCTCCGCAACAAGAGCCTGGAGAACCCCTGGAAGAAGCACGACAATATTCCGCTCTGACATGTTGCTCAGGTGACGGCTTGCTAAGCAAATAAGGTATTGGCCATGGATGATCGGGACATTTTCATTGTCGGCGCGGCGCGCACGGCGATCGGCGATTTCGGAGGGGCGCTCAAGGATGTGCAGCCCGACGAACTGGGCCGTATCGTTGCGGTCGCCGCTATGGAACGGGCGGCCATTGAGCCTTCTGATGTTCAGCATGTCGTCATCGGGCAGGTGATCCAGAGTGGCCCGCGTGACGCCTATATTGCGCGCGTCATCGGTGTGAACGCGGGTATTCCCGTTGAAGCGCCTGCGCTGACGCTCAATCGCTTGTGCGGATCGGGATTGCAGGCGATCATTTCCGCCGCGCAAACGCTGAAGCTGGGTGAGGCCGACATCGCCCTTGCCGGCGGCACGGAGAGCATGAGCAATTCCCCGCATGTGGTGAAGGCCGCCCGCTTCGGCACCAAGATGGGCGACATCAAAATGATCGACGCCATGCTGGAGGTGCTTTCGGACCCGTTCGAGCATTTCCACATGGGCGTCACCGCCGAGAATGTGGCTGAGAAATATCAGATTTCCCGCGCCGCACAGGATGCGCTTGCGGTCGAAGGGCATAGCCGTGCCGCAAGAGCCATTGCGGAAGGCCGCTTCAAGGAGCAGATCGTGCCGGTGGAAGTGAAGAGCCGCAAGGGCGTCGTCACTTTCGATACGGACGAACATGTCCGCGCCGATGCGAGCCTGGAGCAGATGGCGAAGCTCAAGCCTGCTTTCCGGAAGGAGGGCGGCACCGTGACACCCGGCAACGCATCTGGCATCAATGATGGCGCGGGCGCCGTTGTGGTGGCAAGCGGCAAGGCGGTGGCGGAAAAGGGCTTGAAGCCGCTTGCGCGGATCCTGGGATGGGGCCATGCGGGCGTCGATCCGCGGATCATGGGCGTCGGGCCGATCAAGGCGGTTCCCATCGCTCTGGAGCGGGCGGGCGTTACGCTCGACCAGATCGACGTGATCGAAGCCAATGAGGCTTTTGCCGCGCAGGCCTGCGCCGTGGCCAGTGAACTCGGCTTCGATCCGGAAAAGGTCAATCCCAATGGCAGCGGCATTGCGCTAGGGCATCCGGTCGGCGCGACCGGCGCGATCCTGACGGTCAAGACGGCCTATGAACTGAAGCGCACGGGCGGTAGATATGGTTTGATCACCATGTGCATCGGCGGCGGTCAGGGGATCGCCATGGTTATCGAGAATGTGGCATGAAACTCGGACGGCTTAACCATATCGGCATTGCGACCCCCTCGCTGGAGGCCAGCATCGCTTATTATCGCGACGTGATGGGCGCGACGAAGATCCACGAACCTTTCGACCTGCCCGCGCAGGGCGTGAAGGTCTGCTTCGTGGATACGCCGGGCGAGGACGGCACCAACGGCACACAGATCGAATTGATCGAACCGTTGGGCGAAAACAGCCCCATTCATGGCTTCATCGCGAAGAACCCGGCGGGCGGTCAGCATCATATGTGCTACGAGGTGCCCGATATTCTTGAAGCGAAGAAGTGGTTCGAGGGTCTGGGCAAGAAGGTGCTGGGCGAACCCCGCATCGGCGCGCATGGCACGCTGATCTTCTTCGTCCATCCCAAGGATATGAACGGTGTCCTGACTGAAATCATGGAAACGCCGAAAGAAGCGCACTGAACGAATGAACGTCTCGACTGCACTCGGGACGAACGGAGATTGAAGTGACCGACAAGCCGACGCTGGATCAATGGACCGCCGCCGCGACCAAGGAAGTGAAGGGCAAGGACCTCACCTGGCACACGCCGGAGGGAATTGACGTCAAGCCGCTCTATACGGCCGAAGATATCAAGACCGATCCCGGCTTGCCCGGTTTCGCACCGTTCACGCGCGGCGTGAAGGCAAGCATGTATGCGGGCCGTCCCTGGACCATCCGCCAATATGCGGGCTTTTCCACGGCCGAGGAATCCAACGCCTTCTATCGCCGCAATCTGGCGGCCGGACAGAAGGGGCTTTCGGTCGCCTTCGATCTTGCCACCCATCGCGGCTATGACAGCGACCATCCGCGCGTCGTCGGCGACGTGGGCAAGGCAGGCGTGGCCATCGACAGCGTCGAAGACATGAAGATCCTGTTCGATGGCATTCCACTCGACCAGATGTCGGTCTCCATGACCATGAACGGCGCGGTCATTCCGATCCTCTCCTTCTTCATCGTTGCGGGCGAGGAGCAGGGCGTCGAGCGCAAGCTGCTCGATGGAACCATTCAGAACGACATTCTGAAGGAGTTCATGGTCCGCAACACCTATATCTATCCGCCCGAGCCGTCGATGCGGATCATCTCCGACATTTTCGGCTATACCAGCCGCGAAATGCCGAAATTCAACAGCATTTCCATCTCCGGCTATCATATGCAGGAAGCCGGTGCGACGCAGGTGCAGGAACTGGCCTTCACCATCGCGGACGGCATGGAATATGTGAAATATGGCGTGGCGTCGGGCCTCGACATCGATAAGTTCGCGGGACGGCTGAGCTTCTTCTTCGCCATCGGCATGAACTTCTTCATGGAAGTGGCGAAGCTGCGCGCAGCGCGTGTCCTCTGGCATCGGGCCATGACGAAGCTGGGCGCGCAGGATGAACGCTCCAAGATGCTCCGCACCCACTGCCAGACCAGCGGCGTATCGCTGACCGAGCAGGACCCCTATAACAACGTCATGCGGACGACCATCGAAGCGATGGCCGCGATGCTGGGCGGCACGCAGTCGCTCCACACCAACGCGCTGGACGAAGCCATCGCGCTTCCCACCGATTTTTCGGCGCGCATCGCCCGTAATACGCAGATCATCATCCAGGAAGAGACGGGCATGTGCAATGTCGTCGATCCGTTGGGTGGCAGCTATTATGTCGAGGCACTGACGCAGGAACTGGTCGACCGCGCGCAGGAGATCATCGACCGCGTCCAGAGCGAAGGCGGCATGGCAAAGGCGGTCGCGGCAGGCTGGCCCAAGGCGATGATCGAGGAAGCCGCAGCCGCCCGCCAGGCCCGCGTGGACCGGGGTGAGGACGTGATCGTGGGCGTCAACAAATATCGCCTTGCCAATGAAGACCTGCTTGAAACGCTGGAGGTCGACAACACCAAGGTTCGCGAAGCGCAGATCGCCCGCATCAACAAGATGAAGGCGGAGCGCGACGAAGCGAAGTGTCAGGCGGCTCTGGACGCCCTTCGTAAGGGCGCTGCCGGTCCGGCCAGCATTGAGAACAACCTGCTCGCGCTGGCGGTGGAATGCGCCCGTGCCCGCGCGACGCTGGGCGAGATCAGCTCCGCCATGGAGGAAAGTTTCGACCGCTACGGCACCGTGCCGACGCCGGTGAAGGGTGTCTATGCCGCGCCTTACCAGGACGACAGCCGCTGGAAACAGGTTCTTGACGGTGTGCAGGCCGTCGAGCGGCGCCTTGGTCGTAAGCCGAAGATCCTTATCGCCAAGATGGGGCAGGACGGTCACGACCGGGGCGCCAACGTCATCGCGTCCGCTTTTGGGGACATGGGCTTCGACGTCGTTTCGGGACCGCTGTTCCAGACGCCGGAGGAAACCGTTGTGCTGGCGCTGGACAGCAGCGTCGATGTGGTCGGCGCATCGTCGCTTGCCGCCGGGCACAAGACGCTGATCCCCGAACTCATCCGACAGCTTCGCGAAGCCGGGCGCAGCGACATCAAGGTGATCGCGGGCGGGGTCATTCCGCCGCAGGATTATGACTTCCTTCGTGACGCGGGCGTTCAGGGCATTTATGGCCCAGGCTCCAACGTCGTGGAATGCGCCGCCGATGTGCTGCGTCTTCTCGGCCACAACATGCCCCCGGCGGGGCTGGAGGAAGCTGCTTGAGCCAGATCACGCCCCGCACCGACTGGACGCGCGAGGAAATCGCCGCGCTGTTCGACCTGCCTTTCAACGACCTGATGTTCGAAGCGCAGTCGATCCATCGCGCGAATTTCCCGCGCAACGAAGTGCAGCTTTCGACCTTGCTGTCGATCAAAACCGGCGGTTGCCCCGAAGATTGCGGCTATTGCAGCCAATCGACCGAAGCGGAAAGCGGCCTCAAGGCCACCAAGCTGATGGACGTGCAGACGGTGCTTCAGGCGGCGGCGCAGGCCAAGGATCATGGTTCGGGCCGTTTCTGCATGGGCGCGGCATGGCGCAATCCCAAGGAACGGGACATGCCCAAGCTGGTCGAGATGGTACAGGGCGTCCGTGCGATGGGCATGGAAACCTGCATGACTCTCGGGATGTTGAGCGAAGGGCAGGCCAAGCAGCTCGCCGATGCGGGCCTCGATTATTACAATCATAATATCGACACCTCGCCGGAGAATTACGCCAACGTCATCACCACCCGGACCTTCGAGGATCGGATCGAGACGCTGGAAAATGTGCGTTCGGCGGGTATCAATGTCTGCTGCGGCGGCATTGTGGGCATGGGCGAGGCGCGGAGCGACCGCGTCGGCTTCCTACATGCGCTCGCCACCATGCCGCACCCGGAAAGCGTGCCGGTCAACGCGCTGGTGCCGGTTGCTGGCACGGTGCTGGGCGATATGCTCAAGGATACGCCGCTCGCCAAGATTGACGAAGTGGAATTTGTCCGCACCGTTGCAGTGGCCCGGATTGTCATGCCGCAATCCATGGTGCGTCTGAGCGCCGGCCGTGAAAGCATGAGCGAAGCGTGTCAGGCGCTGTGCTTCATGGCGGGTGCGAACAGTATTTTTACTGGCGACAAGCTTTTGACGGCGGCCAATGCGGGCGATGATCAGGATGCGGCGCTGCTGGCCAAGCTTGGCATGACCGCGATGCAGGCGCAGCCGCACGGGCATCTGGAAGCGGCGGAATAACTCTCGCAAATCGAAAATCGGCTTTCCGTAGCGGAGGGACGCAGTTCGATTTGTTTCAGCCCGCAAGGGCAACAGATATTGACTGGGGTAAGGATAAAGATGGCAATCACCAAGATCCTGATCGCGAACCGTGGCGAAATCGCATGTCGCGTGATCCGCACCGCGCAGAAGATGGGTATCAAGACCGTGGCGGTCTATTCCGATGCCGATGCGCGTTCACCCCATGTGTTGATGGCGGATGAGGCCGTTCATCTCGGCCCGCCGCCCGCCGCTCAGTCCTACCTGCTGGCGGACAAGATCATCGAGGCGTGCAAGGCGACGGGCGCTGACGCCGTCCACCCCGGTTACGGCTTCCTTTCGGAGCGAGAAAGCTTCCGCAAGGCGCTCGACGAAGCAGGCATCATCTTCGTTGGCCCCCCGGCCAACGCGATCGCCGCGATGGGCGACAAGATCGAATCCAAGAAGCTGGCCATGGAAGCGGGCGTCAATGTCGTCCCCGGCTATGTCGGCGTGATCGAGGATACCGAACATGCGGTGAAGATCTCTAATGAGATCGGCTATCCGGTGATGATGAAGGCATCGGCTGGCGGCGGCGGTAAGGGCATGCGCCTTGCCTATAGCGAACAGGATGTTCGCGAAGGCTTCGAGGCGACGAAGCGCGAAGGGCTGAACAGCTTTGGCGATGACCGCGTTTTCATCGAGAAGTTCATCGAAAGCCCGCGCCACATCGAAATTCAGGTCCTTGGCGATCAGCACGGCAACATCGTTTATCTGAACGAGCGCGAATGTTCCATCCAGCGTCGCCACCAGAAGGTGGTCGAAGAAGCGCCGTCGCCCTTCGTCAGCCCGGAAATGCGGAAGAAGATGGGTGAACAATGTGTCGCCCTGGCGCGCGCGGTCGGCTATTTCAGCGCAGGCACGGTGGAACTGATCGTGTCGGGCGCGGACAAGACGGGCGATGGCTTCTACTTCCTGGAAATGAACACCCGCCTTCAGGTCGAGCATCCCGTCACGGAAGAAATCACTGGCCTCGATCTCGTCGAACAGATGATCCGCGTCGCGAATGGCGAGAAGCTGGCTTTCACGCAGGCGGACGTGAAGATCAATGGCTGGTCGGTTGAGAATCGCGTTTATGCCGAAGATCCCTATCGTGGCTTCCTTCCCTCCACCGGCCGCCTCATCCGCTATAATCCGCCCGAAACCGGCGATGGCGTGCGCGTCGATGATGGTGTGCAGGAGGGCGGCGAAGTCAGCATGTTCTACGATCCGATGATCGCCAAGCTCATCACCTGGGCGCCGACCCGCCTTGAAGCGATCGACAAGCAGATCGCGGCGTTGGACCGCTTCGAACTCGAAGGGCCGGGCCATAATATCGACTTCCTGTCCGCCCTGATGCAGCATGAGCGGTTCCGCTCCGGCGATATCACAACGGGCTTTATCGCGCAGGAATATCCTGATGGCTTCACCGGGGCTCCGGCGTCGGAGGAACTGCTTCGCAAGCTGGCCGCCATCGGCGCTTTCGCCGCCATGGCGCAGGCCGACCGTGCGCGGCGCATCGACGGCCAACTCGGCAAGAAGCTGAAGGCGCCGACCGGATGGCAGGTGACGATCGGGGCTGGAGAAGAAGGCACGATCCACGATGTCGTCATCATGGGCGACGATGTGACGGTCGATGGCGTGTCGCTGGACATGAGCCTTGAATATACACCGGGCGATCGCCTGATCGAGGCGGAGTTCGGGGATGAGCAGCTCGCCGTGAAGATCGCGCCCGTTCGCGCCGGATTCGTGCTGACCGCGCATGGCGCGAGCCACAAGCTGCGTATCCTGCCCGTTCATGCCGCTCCCTATGCGAAGCATATGATCGAGAAGATCCCGCCGGACCTTTCGAAATATCTGATTTGCCCGATGCCGGGCCTTCTGGTTGCGCTGAATGTGCAGGAAGGCGACAAGGTTGAGATCGGCCAGCCGCTAGCAGTGATCGAGGCGATGAAGATGGAAAATATCCTGCGCGCGCAAAAGGCGGGCACAGTGAAAAGCGTGTCGGCGGCGCAGGGCGAAAGCCTGCCGGTGGATGCGATCATTCTGGAACTTGAATAACGGTTGTTCCTGCCGGGCATGGATGAAGGGTGGTCTTGTCGTCGCTCTTACCTGCCCGGCATCAATTTTATCTGATTGGGGTTCGGGACCGGAAGGTGATTGGCCTCTGGCACCCAATGATCTAATTGCAGGTCATGCATCTCTCACATGATCCTGCAGCGCCCGCTGCAGATATGATTGTCTTCGAAGATTTTCTGAAGGTGGATATTCGGATCGGCACCATTCTGTCGGCCGAACCCTTTCCCGAAGCGCGCAAGCCCGCTTATAAGCTGCTGATCGACTTTGGACCCGCCATCGGTCGCAAAAAATCCAGCGCCCAGATTACGGACAATTATGATCTGGCGGATTTGCAGGGCCGTCAGGTCGCCGCGGTGGTGAATTTTCCCCCGCGTCAAATCGGCAAATTCATGTCGGAGGTTCTGACATTGGGATTTGCTGACTCGACCGGCTCCGTAACGCTTTTCGCGCCCGACAAGAGAGTTCCCGACGGTTCTCGGCTTTTTTGACGAAAATCGATCTATTGCGGCAATGGTATCGCATGGCCTGCAATTTCGCTTGCCGTCTTGCGACGGTCGGTTATCCAATGGCCGAAAGTGGGGCAATCGGAGGGGTATATGGGCGCTGTCGGCGGCGATTATGTCATGGACGCGAAACGCGACCGGACAATCATCACGGCATCCGCACTGGGCACCATCTTCGAATGGTATGATTTCTATATTTACGGCGTTCTGGCGCCTATCATCGGCCGAACTTTTTTTCCGACTGATAACCCCACCGTCGAGTTGCTTTATTCCCTGGCCGGTTTCGCCATCGGCTTTGGCTTTCGCCCATTGGGAGCCGTCCTGTTCGGCTATTTGGGGGACCGCTTGGGCAGAAAATATACCTTTCTTGCAACGATTATCCTGATGGGCGCTGCGACGGCGGGCGTCGGATTGACGCCATCGGCCGCCACGATCGGGATTGCCGCTCCGATCATTCTCATCCTTCTCCGCATAGCGCAGGGACTGGCGCTCGGAGGAGAATATGGTGGTGCAGCCATTTATGTCGCCGAACATGCGCCTGCCGGCAAACGGGGTTTTTACACCAGCTTCATTCAGGCGGGCGTGATTGGCGGTTTCATTCTTTCGCTGGTGGTGGTGGTCGGCACGCAGTGGATCGTCGGCAAGGCGGTGTGGGACGATTGGGGATGGCGATTGCCGTTCCTGTTTTCCCTCGCCCTGCTCGGCGTTTCCATATGGATGCGGTTGAAACTGCGGGAAAGCCCGGTATTCGTCGCGATGAAGGCGGCGGGCGAACAATCCGCCAACCCGCTGAAAGAGGCGTTCACCTATCCGGGAAACCGCCGCAGGATGTTCGTGGCGATGCTCGGCATCGCGGCGGGTTTCACCGTCATCGCCTATACGGTGATGTTCCAGGTGCTCTATTTCCTCCAGAACAGTCTGCATGTCGCGCCCGGCATCGCGCAATTGCTGGTGGGGGGCAGCGCTTTTGCCGGAATGGCGGCATTTATCTTTTTCGGCTGGCTGTCCGATCGGGTGGGCCGGAAGAAACCGATCATTATCGGTTATGCGCTCACGCTCGTGCTGCTTTACCCTATCTATCAGTTCATGGGCCAGCAGGCGAACCCCGCTCTGGCGCAGGCGGCCGAACGGGCGCCGGTGGTTGTTACAGGATCGGATTGTCGCTTCGACCCCTTTGCCAAAGTCCAGCCTACCGATTGCGGCAAGCTGCTCGATCACCTTTCCAAGCGGGGCGTGCCCTATGAAAGCCGGGATGACCGGCAACTGGGTGTGACGGTGGGGGATGAACGGGCCACCGATTTGAGTCCCGCCGGATTGGACACGCTTTTCCACAACCAAGGCTACGCGTTCGACACGGTTACGCCCGGTTGGGGAAGGTCGCTGCTGATCTTCCTGCCGCTGGTCGTGCTTTGGGTCGTTAGCGGAATGACCTATGGCCCGGTGGCGGCTCTGCTGTCGGAGTATTTCCCGGCGCGCATCCGCTATAGCTCCTTTTCGATCCCCTATCATATCGGCACAGGTTATTTTGGCGGATTTCTGCCATTGGTCAGCCAATATAGCGTGGCTCGGACGGGAGACCCCTATGCGGGCTTATGGTATCCGATCGCGGTGGTCGCCGCCGCGCTGATCATCTGCCTCTTCTGGTTGCCGGAAACGCGTGGCACGAAACTCGACGCCTGAACACTCGACCCGGCAGCGCGATACGTCTATCGGCTGAGCCATGCGTTCCTTTCCCGCTCCGCTCCGCTTGCGCCTCGATAGCGATGCGCTGGTTTCGAACTGGCAATGGCTCGCAGGGCAGGGCGGCGCGGCTGCCTGCGGCGCGGCGGTCAAGGCGGATGGCTATGGGCTGGGCGCTCGGGAGGTCGTGCGCCGGCTGACGGCCGTAGGCTGCCGCGATTTCTTCGTATCGAACTGGCATGAAGCGGAGCATCTTGAGCCTCTGCTGGAACAGGGGATCAACCTGTCTGTCCTTCACGGCGTGCGCGAGGAGGATATGGCCTATGCCCTGATGTCGCGGGCCATGCCTGTATTATGCTCGCCTATCCAGATCGAACGGTGGAAAGCCGCGGGCAGGGGCGAATGTCACCTGATGGTCGATACGGGCATGAGCCGTCTGGGGGTCGATTGGCGGAGTGATGTTGCCACATTGGTGGAGGGCTTGTCGGTCGACACGCTTTTTAGCCATCTGGCTTCGGCGGATGAAGATTCGCCGCTGAACGAAAGCCAGCTTGAACGCTTCGCCGTGATCAAGAACAAGGTGGATGCCCGGCGATATAGTCTGGCCAACAGCGCCGGTATCTGCCTTGGCCGGGATTATGCTTTCGATCTGACGCGTCCGGGAATTTCCCTCTATGGCGGCATAGCGCGTGAACGGGCCGCCGGTCATATCCGTCAGGTTGCGTTCCCCCAGGCGCAGGTGCTGCAATGCCGCCGCGTTGTAGCTGGCGACACCGTTGGATATAATGCAACCTTCCGTGCGCCCGCCGATATGGACGTAGCGATATTGAACCTTGGCTATGCGGACGGATATTTGCGGGGTTTTTCCGGCTGTGGTTCCGTGACCGTCGACGGCGAAAGCCTGCCGCTCATCGGGCGGGTATCAATGGACCTGCTGGCCGTGGATGTGACCGGACAAGCGGACATCTGCGAAGGGCAATGGCTGGACATCGATTATGATCTGCCGCGTGCCGCCGCTGTGTCCGGCCTGTCGCAATATGAACTTCTGACCGGCCTCGGGAATCGCTTCGATCGAATCTGGGTATGAAAGGATGGCCGTCGATCAATGGATCAACGGCCATCCTGACAGCGGATTCAGCGTTCGATGCACATGGAAACGCCCATGCCGCCGCCGACGCACAATGTCGCCAGTCCTTTTTTGGCATCGCGCTTCTGCATTTCATAAAGCAGGGTAGTGAGCACGCGCGCGCCGGATGCTCCGATCGGATGGCCGATGGCAATGGCGCCGCCGTTGACGTTTACCTTTTCCGGATCCCAGCCCAGTTCCTGTCCCACGGCCAGGGATTGAGCGGCAAAAGCTTCATTGGCTTCGATCAGATCCAGGTCGCCCAGTGACCAGCCAGCCTTTTCCAACGCGATGCGGGTGGCGGGAGCGGGGCCTATGCCCATGATCGCCGGATCCACGCCGCAGGTGGCGAAGGAGGCGATACGTCCCAATATCGGCGCGTTGCGCTTTGCCGCTTCGGCCCCGGTCATGATGACCAGCGCGGCGGCGCCGTCATTGATGCCGCTGGCGTTGCCGGCGGTGACGGTGCCGTCCTTCTTGAAGGCGGGCCTCAACGCCTGCATGGCTGCCAGCGTGGCGCCGGTGCGGATATATTCATCGCTATCGACCACCGTATCGCCCTTGCGGCCCTTGATCGTCACAGGCACGATTTCGTCCTTGAAGCGACCAGCCGCGCGTGCAGCCTCCGCCTTGTTCTGGCTGGCAACGGCGAACTGATCCTGTGCTTCACGAGAAATCTGGAATTTTTCCGCCAGATTCTCAGCAGTCACGCCCATATGATAGTTGTGAAACGCATCGGTCAGGCCGTCCAGGATCATGGTGTCGACCAATGACAGCGCGCCCATCTTGACCCCACCGCGCAGATTTTGCGCGTGGGGCGCCATGGACATATTCTCCTGACCGCCTGCGATCATGATACGGGCGTCGCCCGCCTTGATCGCTTGTGCAGCAAGCGCCACGGAACGCAGGCCGGAACCGCAGAGCTGATTGATGCCGATAGCCGTTCGCTCAACGGGAATACCCGCATTGACGGCGGCCTGCCGGGCCGGATTTTGCCCTTGGGCCGCGGTCAGAACCTGGCCCAATATGATTTCGTCCACTTCTTCGGGCGAAAGGCCTGCCTGCGCCAAAGCGGCGACGATCGCCGTTCTGCCCAGTTCATGCGCCGGGGTGTTGGCATAAGCGCCCAGGAAGCTGCCGACGGCGGTTCGCTTGGCTGCGGTGATGACGATGTCTGACACGGTTCACATCCTCGATGCTGGAGAAATTTTCGTGCCGCCCATATCATCATCCACCATGGCCGGAAAGCCATTGGGATAAAGGATTCCAGAGGAGTTCGGGCGCTTGGCGCCCCACAATCATTCCCACATGCCCCATCTGCAGCATTTCGCTTTGGGCGAGCCGCGGCGATGCGGCTGCCGGGACGATACGGTCCGTTGCGGAACAAATGGAAAGATTGGGGCAAGTCAGGGATTCGAGCTTCACGGCCCGGTCCCGGATCATCCAGTTTCCCAATCCGCTCATATTGCCTTCATAGAATGTTTCGAAAAGGTCGCGGCCCGCGGCGAAGGTCAGGGGCGCGCCTCCGTTCGCCCAGTCTTCCACGGAGAGGAACGCGCGTTCATCGTCCGTTCCAGCGGTAATATCGGCGAACGCCGCAAATTTGCGAATGGTTCGGGCGGGATCGAGGGCCCAAAAACCAGACTGAAGAACCTCCATAGGGACATAGCCAAGGCGCTCACATGTCGTCTTCGCCCCATTCCACAGGCCGATGATCAGGTCGAGATCGGCTGCTGGAAAGCCATCGAAATGCCAGGGTGCGGCTATGGTCGCGACGGCCCGGACGGGATGCAGCATCGCAGCGCCGAGAACCAGACTGCCGCCCAGGCAATAGCCGACCAGAATGGGAGGGAGAGGAAGCGACGCCAGCATCGGTACCAGGCGTTCGGCGACATGGCTATCAAGGCCGAGCATGGAATCCCCCGCGGCGGGTGTTCCCCAATCGACCAGATAGGCGTCATGTCCTTGTGCGGCCATGTGGCGCAGCATCGATCGGCTTTCGGACAGATCGAGCACGGTCGGGGGATTGATGAGCGAAGGCACGAAAACGACTGGAGGACGCCCACTTGCCGTGCCGTAGTGCAGCAATCGGGCATTTCCTGATGCCGCAACGACGGGGGCAGCGGACGGCGGCGTGGACCTTTCTGCGGATTGATATTTTCGCAGGCCTTGAAAAGCGCGACGGCGCAATTCGGGATCATCTTCGGTTTCGCGCCATAAAATATCGAGGAAAAGTGGCAGTGGGCGGGGGCCATGTTGCGGCGCGGCATGAGCTTGTGCTAATGCGGAATGAACAGGAGTGGGAGAGATTTCCATGGCGAAGTCCAAGACGATAAACGAATCCGAACCGGTGATTATCAAGAAGTACGCGAACCGGCGGCTCTATAATACGGAAACGTCGAGCTATATCACGCTGGATCTGTTGTCGCAGATGACTCGTGAGGGGCGCGAGTTCGTAGTCGTCGATGCCAAGTCCGGCGAGGACATCACGCATAATGTCCTGACCCAGATCATCATGGAGGAGGAGCAGCGGGGCAAGAACATGCTGCCCGTCAACTTTCTGCGTCAATTGATCTCCATGTATGGCGATTCCATGCAATCCATGGTGCCGCAATATCTGGAAGCGTCCATGGAAGCGTTCCGAAAGAACCAGCAGCAATTTCAGGAAGCGATGAAAGGGGCGTTCGGCGGTGGTCCCTTTGCTGAAATCGCCAAGCGGAACATGCAGATGTTCGAAGTGGCGGCCAATGCCTTTGGAAAGGGCGGGGCGGCGCCATCGGCCAAATCTTTCCAATCCGACGAAAGCAAGGATGACGAGATCGCAGACCTCAAGGCGCAGCTTGCGGCCCTCAACGCGAAGATCGACAAGCTGAGCTAAAGTTCCGCTGCTACGCTTCGGGGGTCGACAGAAACGGCGGGCTTGCCCTATGGCGCGCCATCATTTGCACTCAGATAGCCAAGGTCGATCCCGTGAAGCACGCCCTTTCCGTTACCCGTGAACAGGATTTCGCCGCCTGGTATCAGGCGGTCGTCTCCGAAGCCGACATGGCGGAGGAAAGCGGCGTTCGCGGTTGCATGGTCATCCGTCCGTGGGGCTATGGCATCTGGGAACGCATCCAGAAGCTTCTGGATGAGCGCATCAAGGCGACGGGCCACGAAAACTGCTATTTTCCGCTCTTCATTCCGCTTTCCTATTTTGAGAAGGAAGCGGAGCATGTGGACGGTTTCGCCAAGGAAATGGCGGTCGTCACCCATCACCGTCTGATCCAGAAGGACGGTAAGATGGTGCCGGACCCCGAAGCGAAGCTGGAAGAACCGCTGGTGGTGCGTCCGACCTCCGAAACGGTGATCGGCGCGGCTTTTTCCCGCTGGGTGCAAAGCTGGCGCGATCTGCCCGTGCTCATCAACCAGTGGGCCAATGTCGTGCGCTGGGAAATGCGAACCCGCATGTTTTTGCGGACCAGCGAGTTTCTCTGGCAGGAAGGGCATACCGCCCATGCCACTGTCGAAGAAGCGATGGACGAGACGATGAAGATGCTGGAAGTCTATCGCAGCTTCGCCGAAGAGTGCGTCGCACTCCCCGTCATTGCGGGGGAAAAGCCGGAAAATGAACGTTTTCCAGGCGCGGTCGCGACCTATTCCATCGAAGCGATGATGCAGGACGGAAAAGCGCTTCAGGCCGGAACGTCGCATTTTCTGGGCACGACTTTCAGCCAGGCGCAGAACATCAAATTCCAGAATGCCGAAGGGCAGCAGGAACTGGCCCAGACGACGAGCTGGGGCATGTCCACCCGCATGATCGGCGGGCTCATCATGGTGCATGGCGATGATGACGGCCTGCGCGTGCCTCCACGGGTGGCGCCCTATCAGATCGTCGTGGTGCCGATGCTGCGCGATACGGAAGAGGATGCGGCCATTCTCGATTATTGCGCGGCTCTGGTCAGCGAACTCAACGAACAGGACGTGTTTCGTGAACCCGTCCGCGCATTGCTGGACAGGCGACCCGCCAAGGCGGCCAACAAGCGTTGGGGCTGGGTGAAGAAGGGGGCTCCGATCGTAATAGAGGTCGGTGGTCGTGACGTCGCCGGTGGAAATGTGTCGGTCTTGCGCCGCGACAGGCTTTATCGGGAAGATGGGAAGCTCGACAGCCAGATTGTTGCGAAGAACGATTTCCTCACGCAGGCGACGGCAATGCTGGAAGGCATTCAGCAGGCGCTGTTTGCCGACGCGAATGCCCGATTGCACGGCAATATCGATAAAAGCATCGCTTCGCTGGAGGATCTGAAGGCCCTTTTTGCAGTCAGTTCCAAGCCAGGATGGGCATTGGTGCAATGGAGCAAGCCGACCGGCGCAGCACTTGATAAAGTCGTCGAGTGGCTGAAGGGCGAGAAGCTGACTCTGCGTAATGTGCCGATGGATGCCGAAGCGGCCGATGGCGTCTGTATCTTTACCGGCCAGCCTGCGGTGCAGCGGGTTCTGGTCGGGCGTTCCTATTAACCGGTTTTAGCTCGGCCGGTGGCGAGGAATGTGTCGCCGATTGCAAAACTGCGCGATTTCAGAAACGCCATTGGATGATGGCGGCCAAAACCCAGAGTATCGCGCAGGCCCGCAGATAAACCTTCAGGGCATGATCGATGTCGAGAGGGGCGGCTCGCTCGTCGCCGTCGCCGATCCATGGCTTGTCATGCGAAATGCCATCATAGCTTAGCGGTCCGGCCAGTCTCAGCCCCAGTGCCCCCGCCATGGCGGCTTCGGTCCAGCCTGCATTGGGGGATGCATGTTTGCCTGCATCACGCAGCATGATCCGCCACCCGCCACCGCCAGCCATGCAAATCAGCGCGCCTGCTATTCGGGCGGGGACGAAATTCACAAGATCGTCGGTTCGCGCGGCGGCCCCGCCAAAGGCGTGCCATTTTTCTTCCTTATGACCGATCAGGCTGTCGGCGGTGTTGATCGCCTTATATGCCCAGATGCCCGGCAGGCCCCCGACAAGCAGCCAGAATAGCGGCGCCGCTATCCCGTCGCAGAAACTTTCCGACAGGCTTTCTATCGCGGCGCGGGCGATGGCCGGTTCATCCAGCGCCTGCGTGTCCCTTCCCACGATCATCGAAACCGCGCGCCGCGCCTTTTCGGCATCGCCTTTTTCAAGATAGCGGGCGACCGGGTGAACATGTTCGAACAGGCTTCGTTGCGCCAGAGCGGGCCATGCCAGAAGTGCAATGGCGAGCCAGCCGTAAGAACCAAGCCAGTGAGATGCGAGATACTCCAGCAGCAGACCGCCGCCGATCACAATGACCAGCAATATGGCCAAAGTCCCGATGCCAGCTAGGCGGCGTGCTCCATTGCTCCATTGGGGGCGGTTCCATCGGCGTTCGCACGCGCTTATGATCCGGGCGAAGATGCCGATGGGATGACCGATCCGGACATAAAGGGCGCGTGGCCAACCGAGCGCCGCATCAAGGGCAAGGGCGGCGATGGCGACCGGATCAGTCAAGGAGAAGCGCCCTTTGCAGGCGGCTCAGCGCCTCGTTCGATTCCGGCAGCCCGATCCTGAGCCAGCGCGGATTATGATCGAAGGGCCGCGTCAGGATCGCCCGCTGTGCAAGGCGCTCAAATAATGCCATCGCATCGTCCGTCGCGATCAGCGTGAAAAGAGGACATGCGCCCATCGGCCGATAGCCGCAGCCGATCAATATTTCGTCCAGCCGCAGCCTTTCGCGGCGCAGGCGATTCCGCGTTGCGGCAATCCACTCATGATCGGCATAAGCGGCCGCGCCAATGGCGATGGCTGCCGCGGAAATGGGCCACGCACCAAGCTTTCGTCGCATCTGATCGACGATGGCTTCGGGCCCTAGCAGGAACCCCAGCCGTAGGCCTGCCAGCCCAAAGAATTTGCCGAAGGATCGAAAGATCAGCAATCGACGATGGTCGGCAATGTCGGGGGCCAGACTGTGCGTCGGATCGCTGTCGGCGAAGGCTTCGTCGACGATCAGCCATCCCTCTTCTGCGCGATTGTCTGCAAGGGCGAGCAGCGCATCGCGCGTCCAGTGGCGCCCATCAGGATTGTTGGGATTGGCAAGGATGAGGACGCCGCTTTCGGGATTGGACGGTGAGGCCGACGAAACGGCGGACGATACTGGAAACATCTCTTCATGCGTGCGGTAGGTGGGGGCGAGATATTGCGCTTCCGGGCCGAGCAGGCTGCTCACGATACGCAGGCCCGTTTCGGTTCCGGGAAGCGCGCAAAGATGCCTGGGGTCCACGCCGAAATAGAGTGCGGCGGTTCTTTCCATCTCCCGCAGGTTGGCTTCGCAAGGAAGGCGGCGCCAATCGATCTCCATATCGTCCGGAACTGGCCATGCATGGGGATTGATGCCGGTCGACAGATCGATCCATGGCTGGCGACCTTCGCCGAACCGCGCTCGCGCCGCGGCCAGGCCGCCGCCATGCCATGTCCATCGATTCTTCATGACAGTTTCGATCCCACGATCAGGGTCATCAGAAGCGCGGTTTCAATCAATTCGATGCCGGCGCCATGGCCATCGCCGGAAATACCTCCGATCTGGCGCTTGATCCAGCAACCCCAGAGCGGGATGAAGACGGCGCCGGCGAGCAGGACGGGGAAGCGAAGGGATGCCAACAGCGCCACGCTTGACCATGCGAATATATCGAACGGGCGAATGGCTCCGCGAAATCGGGATGCCAGGCCCTCGTGAAGGGGAGGCAACCAAGTCGTCCAGATCAGGGGCCCGATGCGGGCGATGAAGGGAATGCAGATAAGTGTCATCAAGTTAATGACGCTAGCTTGCTGCAAAAGAGCGTGGATCAGCACCAGTTTGCTCAGCAGCAAAAGGCCTATGGCGATGACGCCGAAACTGCCGATATGAGGATCGCCCAGGACCGCCAGCATCCTGTCGCGATCTCCATGCGCCGCGCCACGCGCATCGACGATGTCGGCCAGTCCATCCAGATGGAGCCCGCCCGTCACCATGGTCCACAGAAGCAATCCGGAAAGCGCCCCGATCCATGGATCGATCAGGCTGCCTGCCCAAGCGCCCAGCGCGAGGATCGAACCCAATAGCAGGCCAACTGCGGGGAACCACCGCATGGCCGATGCGAATTCATTCGGCGTGACAGCGATGTGGGGTGCGGGCAGCCTCGTCAGGAATTGCACCGCGATGATGAGGCTTTTCAAGACTGCAATCCTGCAAGTCGGGGGAGGCAGCGGCCCTGTTTCCCCATATGTTGTGACGGGATGATGATCGGGCTTCTGGATTTCATCGTGAACCTTCCGCAGCAGAAGACGTCCCTGCGGCGGACAGGGCGGGCTTTTCGGCCACGACATGTCCGCCACCTGGCGGTCTGGACTGTCGCTACGCGGGGGTGATCCCGTTCGCCCGGCACACCCTGTCCGCACGAAGAACGACAGCGGCGGGCCGGTCTCCTGGCTTGCGGGTCAGGGCCGGATGCGCCGCCTTCTCAGAATCCTGTGATCCCAATGGCTAGTGGCGCGCGGCTATCCGCTCACAGTTGCAGGGGCAGCTGAGGTTCCTCACCTCATTCCCGTATATCCCTTTTGGGGAACCTGTCGCGCGGCGCGAAATAGGAAAGTTAGGCTCCCGCGTCAATCGAGGCTCTCGCTCGAGAACCGACCCCTTGTTATCCAGCCGGGGCGGCGCGCTTGAGATCGACCGTGCGGAAGCCCAGATGCGACGCGGCGGAAAGCTCGTCCTGCGCGTGGCGGGCAGCGGGGCGGTAGCGGGCGCAATAATTGGGCGCACACAGAAAGGAACCGCCCTTTATGACCCGAACGCGGGCGTCGGGCTGGTCGGAGTCGAAGCTGGGATTTCCCGGCGCGCCTTCACCAATCAGCACGGGTTGATGGCTCGGCAGATACCAGCTTTGCGTCCATTCCCATGCATTGCCGATCATATCCCGCAGGCCGAAACCGTTGGCCCGGTAGCATCCGACCGGCGCGAGGCCGCGATGCCCGTCGAGGCCGGTGTTGGAGGCCGGAAATTCGCCCTGCCAGCTATTGGCGGCTTCGGGGCCGGGCTGTTCCCATCCGCTTGACTGTCCGCCATTGGCCGCGCGTTCGAACTGCTCTTCGGTGGGAAGCGAGCGTCCCGCCCAGCGGGCATAGGCGATTGCATCGGCATAGGCGACCTGCACCACCGGATAGTCGTTCCGTCCGGCAAGGTCACTTCCCGGTCCTTCGGGATGCCTCCAGTCGGCGCCTTTGACAATCCGCCACCATTGCTGGGGCGCGACCGGCCGTTCGCCCGGGCCGGGCGGTTGGAAGACAATAGAATCCCCCAACCCCTCGGCGACGGTTCGATAGCCCGTTTCCAGAACGAAGCGGGCGAATTGGGCGTTGGTGACTTCGTGCCGGTCGATCCAGAAACCGGGCACGTTCGCTTCATAGGCGGGGCGTTCCTCTGGGTAGCCCCGGTCATCCCCGATCTGCGCCTTGCCCGCTGGCACCCACGCCATGTCGTCGCTCTGGGTAGCGCACTGCGTGCCATAGGCTGGCTGGTCGATGGCCGCTGTCGAAAGGGGCAGCAGCGCCAATAAGGCGGCCGGGCCAAGTCTATGCGCGATACTCATGGTTGATAGATCCGTTGATCGGGCAGGATAACGCCGACATCCTTCGCATAGGCATCCCAGGCCGCGATCAGTTGCCGTTTGCGGTCGGGATGTTCCAGCGACAGGTCATGCGTTTCACCGGGATCTTCGGCCAGATTGAACAGCCGCCACTCTCCATCGCCGATGTCGGTGATTTTCCAGTCGCCCTGCCGCAGCGCGCGCGAGCCGAACAGTTCGGTCCCGATGCTGTCGCCCGGCGCATAGACCCGGTCGGCCGTTTCGCTCAGATAGGGCACCCAGCTCTTGCCGCGTATCGGCTCCACCTGCCGTCCGGCGAAGCTGCCCTGTGGATCGGGAACATGGGCAAGGTTCAGAAAGGTGGGCACCACATCCGCGACAGAGAGGAAAGCGTTGGCGATGCCCTGGCGCTTGAACCCCTTGTAGTTGATGAACGAAACCGTGCGCGTGCCGCCTTCCGCGGCATAGGCTTTCACCAGCCAGGAGGGCGCTGTTCCCGCCTGCGCCCAGCCGGGACCGTAGCCGACATAGCTGGTCGCCGCGCCGCGATTGTCGAAGCTGTTATCGGCTCCGGCCGCCAGCTTGCCGATCCCCGCCATTTCCGTCGCGGTCAGGTCCATCCCTTCCGCGCCATTGTCCGCCAGGAACAGGATGACGGTATTGTCATACTGGCCGGTGCGTTTCAGCTCCGCGATGACCCGTCCGACATTCTGGTCCAGCCGGTCGACCATCGCCGCATAGATTTCCATATCGCGCGATGCCACGCGCTTCTGCTCGGCCGTCAGGGAATCCCATCCGCCTTTACGCAGCACAGGCTCATGCGCGGCCACTGCCGGATCTAGCAGACCCAACTCTGCTTGCCGCTTCAACCGTTGCGCGCGCAGCACTTCGAAGCCTGCATCATAACGGCCGCGATATTTGGCGATGTCTTCCTTGGGCGCCTGCAATGGCCAGTGCGGTGCGGTGAACGCAAGATAGGCGAAGAACGGCTTTTTCCCTTCCGTGCCCTTACCGCTGGTCTTCAGTTCCTCAATGAGCTTGGTCGCGAAATAGTCGGATGAATAGAAGCCGTCGGGCAGAGCGCTCAGCACCTTGCCGTCCTGGGTATAGGTATATCCCTTGGCGGGATCGGTTGATATTCCCCGGCCGAAATGATTATGGCCGCCCTGCAACAGTGCGAAGCTGTGCTGGAAACCGCGGGCGTGCGGGTCTTGTCCCGGCGTCACGCCCAGATGCCACTTGCCTGACAACAAGGTGCGGTAGCCGTTCGCCGACAGAAGCTCGGCGAGGGAGGCCACCTGCGGCCGCAAATAGCCCTCATGGCCCGGCTGGCCCTTCTGGTTGGGTGCCAGCAACTCGGCCATCGATCCGAGACCGGCGCGATGGTTGTCGGTGCCCGACAGCAGCATGGAACGCGTCGGCGAACAGGTCGGCGCGGTATGGAAACCGGTCAGCCGCAGCCCGGACGTCGCGATCGCATCCAGGTTCGGCGTCGCTATCTCACCCCCGAATGCTCCGATGTCGGAATAGCCGAGGTCATCGGCGACTATGACGAGGAAATTGGGCCGGCTGGAATTTTCCGCGGCGGCGGGTTGCGTCGCGACGATGGCGGCCAGCGCGGCGAGCAAGAGGCGAACGGACATGCGCTCTCCATTACAAAGGGTGGACCATTACAACGGGTGGACCATTGGAAAAAAGGCGGGCCGCGCCAGATGATGGGAGCGCGGCCCAGTGTATGGCCGGAGGGAGATACTATCCGGCGATGAGGAGGATCTTATTCGGCCGGCACCAGTTCGGGCTGCTGCTCCTTTTTCGTGGTGCGGCTGCGGTTGCCGTCGATCGCCACCGGCACGTCGCCGTTCACGGTAGCGCGGCGCAGGTGCCGGCGCTGGACGCCGAAGTCGGCGATGGCGCGGTGCTGGGTGGCGCGATTGTCCCAGATGGCGACGTCGCCCGCGCGCCAGCGCCAGCGTACCGTGTTCTCCGGCTTGGTGATGTGGTCTTGAAGGATGGAGAATAGCCGCTGCGAATCCGCGCTGTTGAGGCCGGCGAACTGCTTGACGAAATGGCCGAGCAGCAAGGTGCGCTCGCCCGATACCGGATGGACGCGAACAACCGGGTGTTGGGTTTCATAAACGGTCGAAGCGAAAACCTTGCTATATTCCTCCTGCCGCTGCTGGTCCTTGGCGCTCAGCGCATGGGCATAGTCATATTTGTTCGAATGAACCGCCCACAGACCGTCCACCAGCGTCTTGAGCGCTTCGGGCAAATCTTCATAAGCGGTGGCGGTGTTGGCCCACAGCGTATCGCCGCCAGCTTCGGGCACATGAAGCGCGCGGAGGATCGACGCCTTGGGATAGGCATCGACGAAGGTCACGTCCGTATGCCAGCTCGAGGCGGCATAGCCTTCCTTGGAATCCAGTTCGAGCAGATAGCGTGAACCTTCGGCCACCGGCACGGTGGGATGTGCGACCGGATCACCCAGCAGCGCGGCGAATTCTTCATGTCGTTGATCGGTGAGCGCGTCCTGATCGCGGAAGAAGATGACTTTGTGGCGAACCAGCGCGGCTTCGACGGCGGCGACGGTGGCCGGATCGAGGTCACCGGACAGGGCGATGCCCCTGACTTCAGCGCCGATCCGGCCCGCCACGGGCACGATGTCAAGCGGGCTTGCCGCATCGGCGGCGTTGATGAAATTGTTGATATGGGCAGTCATGTCACAATCCTCCTTCGGTCTTGGTCTCTTGGCATTCGGGGGTCATTCGGCGGGCGCCATGGCTTTGTCGCGTTCATCGAGCGCGCGTCGAATTCGGCTGTGCTCGGCCTCGTCCAGAGAAAAGCCCCGGATGAGCCAGGCGGAAATCAGGTGGGCGGCAGCGGGGCCGAGCGCGAACACGTAGAGCAGGCCCCGCAGCGCGCTGGCGCTGTTGTCCGCGCCTGTCGGGTCGAAGCCCAGCCAACCGACGAGCGGCAGGGCGATGCCGATGGCGGCGGCGGTGCCCGCTTTTTCGGACAGGCTGAAGGCCGAGAAGAACAGCGCGGCGCGATCGACGCCCGTTTTCAGGCGGTGCTGATCGGCCACGTCGGCAACCATCGACCGCAGCATCAGATTGCCCGATCCCTGGGCCAGACCCTGCACGATGGTGAGCGTTAGCAGGAGCGGAAGGTCGCCCGGCTGCACCAGCAGCAGGCCGATATTGACCGCCGCCTGCACCAGTTCTCCGGCGATGGCCGCGCGATGCTTGCCGATGCGGAAGCCGATCTTCATCCAGATCGGACCGGCTGCGATGCCGAACACGAACTGGAGAAGGAACAGGCCGCTCGCCCAATGGGGCAGGCCCATGTAGATCGCGACGAAGAACACGAAGAGGGCGCCGCGCACACTCTGGCCCGCGCGCACCGCGAAATCGGAGGCAAGTACGCGCAGCAGCAGCTTCTCGCTCGCCAATACTTCCAGCGTGCGGAGCAGGGACTGGCGGGGTGTCCGCTGCGTTTCGTCGGGAATTTGCCTCTCGCCAAAGGCGCGGAAGGTGAGGGGGAGCGCCAGCAGCAGGCTGATCAGGATGACCGTGCCCATGGCCGCTAGCTTCAGGCCACCGTCCAAGGGCCGGAACTGATCGACGATGGTCGGCAGGACGAGCACCAGGAGCAGGGCCGCGGAGCCGTTGACGGCCTGAAATGTCACGACGCGGGTTCGTTCGTGATAGGCGCGGGAAATCTCGCCCGACCAGGCGAGATAGGGAATCTGAATCATCGACGCGCCGAGGTAGAAGGCGAACAGGGCGGCCGCGAGATAGGCCGGAGCGATCGGGCTGGCGGGGAAGAACAGCGCAACCGCCGCAATCGCATAGATAGCGGCGCCCGCGGCGATCCAGGGCCGTCGCCGGCCGAACCGGCTGCGGGTGCGATCGCTCAGTGTTCCGATCAGGGGATCGGCAACCGCGCCCCAGACCCGCTCCGCCAGGAAGATCGCGCCTATGACGCCCAGCGAAAGCCCGAAATTCTGTGCATAGATCGCTGGCAGATAGACGGCGAGCGGCATCTGCGCGGCATAGATCGGCACCGCGAGCGACGCGAAACCGGCCAGCCGCCAACTGTCGAGCCCGCCCCCGGCCTTTTGCCGGGGGCTGTCGGATAAAGAGGAACGGGGCAGGACGGTCGCCATGGTTCACCTCATAATTTCGTGCGGACGGTGACGCCGATCGTGCGCGGATCGCCGATCGTGCCGGTGACAAGACCAAAGGCGCCGGGGGACAGGGCTTGGAAATAATCCTTGTCGGTAAGGTTTCGCGCCCAGAGCGATATGTCCCAGAGGCCATCATCGACGCGCAGGCCGATGCGCGCGTTCAACAGGCCATAGCCGGGGACGTCGGCATAGCGGCTGTCGGTCGACGATGTGTTGAAGCCCGACCGATGAGAGAAGTCGGCATGGCCGTAAATCTCGACGCGCCTGCCTTCCCATTCGGTGAGCGGCCGGGAGAGGTCGAGGCCCAGCGTATAAGTGAATTTGGGAACGCCGCCGAGTTGCACCCCGGTCAGATCCTGGGTCGGCCCCGACGTGGGATCTCCGGGGGTCACGACGGGGTTGTTCTCCTGCTTGTTGGGCGCATTGGCGTAGCCGCGATAGGTGGCCTCCACATAGGAACCTGCGGCCGAAAAGGTGATCCACTTGGCGGGCGCGTAGCTGAGGTCGGCTTCGACGCCCCGCGAGCGCACCTTGGGGATGTTGGAGATATATTGAATGACAGGCCCGGACGCCGGGATCACGGTGATGGCGGTCTGATAATCACTGACCTCAGTCCAGAAACCCGCCGCGTTGATGGTCAGGCTGCGGTCGAGGAATTGGCTTTTTAGGCCGATCTCGAAATTGTCGACCTTTTCCGGCTTCACCTCAGCCGTGGCGCCCGGTGGCAGGGTTGTAAGGTTCAGGCCGCCCGACTTGTTGCCCCGCGAGTAGGAGCCATAGAGCATCACATCGTCCGTAATCTTCCAGCTCAGCGTTGCGAGGCCCGAAACACTGTTGTCAGTCAGGTTGACGGAATAGTTGGTGACGGGGTTGAATCGGGTGCGTAGGGCGCGGGCAGCTGCCGCCTGAGCATCGGTCAGCCCGGAAAGATCGTCTCCGGCATACCAATATTGATCATATTCTCCGTCCTTCTTTTCGTAGGTATAGCGCAGACCGCCGGTAAGGCTCAGCCGGTCGCTGATATTCCAGTTCGCCTGCCCGAACAGCGCATAGCTTTTGGTTCGCGGCGTGGAGGTCGAGCGCGCCTCGAACCCGTTCAGGGCCGCTTCGGCGATAACCGGATCGGTGGCGCCAGCCACCCCGGGCGGCGGGAAGTTCCAGTTGGCGGCCGCCGATCCGTAGGCCGACGCGCCATAGCCGCGGACGATCTGCCAGAAATAATAGGCGCCCACGACCCAGTCGATCGTGTTCTTGCCTGTCGAGGCGAGGCGGATTTCCTGGCTGAACTGGCGCTGGCGGTTCGCCTGCTGCGCCTTGGTTATAACCGGCAGGCTGGTGGAATCGCCGTCATTGGCCGGGTCCCAGTCCCACCAGCGATAGGCGGTGATGGATGTCAGCGCGACCGGGCCCAGGTCCCAATCGATCTGGCCCGACACGCCATAACCCTTCATGAAGGCCTGATAATGCCCATCGGAATCGCCGCGTCGGGCAAAGGGATCGGCAGGCAGCGGCGTATAGCCAGCCCGGGCCGCGCGTTGCAGGAAATTGTTGGGAACGGCCACGCCGCTGTCGTAGGATGAGAAATAGGCGACCGGGATGTTGAGCGCGAAATGCTGCTTCTGGTGCGAATAGTCTCCGATGATCTTGATGGAGAGGTCTTCGGACGGTGTGACAAGCAATTGGCCCCGGACCGAGAAATTATCGTAGTCCTGCGCTTTGGACCCATCATAAATATTGGTGAGGAAGCCGTCGCGATGCGTGTCGGCGACACTGAGGCGGAAAGCGACCTTGTCCGCTATGATCGGCGCGGAAACTGACCCCTTGACCTGATGATAGCCATAGGTGCCCAGCGTTGCCTCGCCGAAAAATTCGGGATCGAAGGTCGGAGCCTTTGTCGTGATATTGATCGCGCCGGCGGTGGTGTTCTTGCCGAACAGTGTGCCCTGCGGTCCCCGCAGCACTTCGATCTGCGCCAGATCGACCAGATCGAACTGCGATTGGCCGGGCCGCCCGTAATAGACATTGTCGACATAGAAGCCGACGCCATTTTCGAGGCCGTCATTGGTAAGCGCGACGTTCGAACCAAGGCCTCGTATGTTCACATTGGTATTGCGCGGGTTGAAGCTGAACACCTGAAGGCTGGGCACGAGCTGCTGGACTTGACCGAGCGTGAAATTACCCGTGTTCGCCAGGGTTTCGCTGCTGACGACACTCAGCGCGATAGGCACATCCTGTGCGTCTTCGTCACGATGGCGGGCGGTCACGACGATCTCTCCAGCGGCATCGGCGGCAAGCGCATCGACGAGGGCCGGGGCGTTATCGGCGGCCGATTCAGCCCATGCGGGCGCTGCGGCGAGCAAGCCCGCAAAGGCCGCGCCCGTTAGCAGTACTTGCCGGACCGCGACGGAATTTCCCTTTGTTTTAGTATGTTGGATCACTGTTTTTCCCTGAGATTTTGTCATGTTATGGGCACGCCGAAAACCGCCGCCGCAGCTCGCTCAAAAAGCGCGGAGCAAGGACAAGCCGTCCGGTGATCGGCCGGGTGCCGTTGGGCATGAGAAAGACTTCGCTCAGCGCCGCGGCGCCTTGCGATTGTTCATGCGGACATGGTGCGCCCTGCGTCGCGGTCAGGCCGTGACGTGGAATGGCTTGTTTTGAGGAACAGGCGGCGGCCTTTCGGGGCCGTGCGCCATGCTTCCGTTAACCGCTACGCCCGCCTGTCGGCGTGGCTGCGTTTCCCATTTGATTTAAGAGTTTGTGCATCGTCATTTCCCCAACTGGAACGGGGGGAACACGATCCCTGGCGTGGTCGCCTTAGCATCGTGCGCTTTAGCCGTTGTTGACGCGGAGCAAGCTGCATCCCTTCAAAAGCCGCGGGCCGATGCTCGGCGAACCGGATCGCGGCGGCCAACCGCGTCCTCATGAGCTATCTCTACTTATGACATAGAGATTAAACGGGTCAATCCAACTTTTGCTATGTCGTGTCCAATTTGCGCTTGTCCGTGAAGAAGCGCCGCATTCCGGTGGGAGAGACGGTTACCGATCCTCATCAAGGCCAAGGAACGCCCCGACGATCTCGGCTCCTCTCACGCAAGCGCCCTGCCAGTCGCCGAACGCCTCCCTAACGGCAGCCTTCTGGCTCTCGATCTGCTCCGCCTGCCCGGCAACCGCCCGATCCACCGCAGAAATGACATCTGCCACATGGTTCGTCACCGCGCCAAGTCGCCATCCCGCATAGCGGGGATCGTCGGCCCAATCGACCTGATGGCTGTTGAGGAAGGTGGCGGGCCGCGGCTTGTAAAGGAACTCGTATAGCTGGCTGGATACATCGCCCAGATAGATGTCGGAGGCTTGCACATAGCTCATATCGACCATGTTACGGGAATGGAGGTCGACGATGATCCGGCCGGGAACGGCCAGCGCTTTCCAATCCGCGATTTCCCGCGCGGACAGTTGTTCGCTAATGCGGATATGAGGCGCCACGATCAGATTATATCTGTCCTGTCGGGCAAATATCTCGATCACTTCGCGGGCATCATGCCAGGAGGAAATCCGCGGATCGAAATGCGGGTTGTAAAGCACGATTGGGCGTTGATCGGAGAACAGGCGAGGCCGTTCCCTTCCACGCAACTGCGCGAGGTAATCGAGCTTCACATAGCCGCATTGCCGCAGGCGCTCCGGCTCTATGTTTTGCTGCCTGATCGCGCGATCGATATCCTTCTCGCCGGGCACGACGATAAGGTCGAAGCTCTTCAGTCGATGCTCGGAACGGGGCGCCCGGTCCCCTGCGCCATGCCGGAAATGAATGAGGGGGGTGTCGGCCATTCCCATTTTGCGAAGGTGGGTGGAGGTCCGTTCGGGAACGACAATGGCGCGAACATCGCGATGGCGCCGTGCAATCCCGAACAGCAACGGCAATTTCTCGATGGAGGGCCGGTGCAGCCAGCGGCCTATCGCTCCGCTCCATCGGGGCGGCGACGATGCTGCAATCGCCATCGACCAGGCTCGCATCGAACGGCGTACCTCTGCCAGCATCTCACCTGTTTCCTGATCGCGATAGAGGCAAGTGACCTGTACGTCGGGATAGAGTCGCGCCATGGCCGCCGCGACTGGCGCGAGATGGAGAGGCTGATGCATTCCCCCGATGAAGAGGAAGAGAATTTCCCCATGGCGGGCGGGGGCCGGCTCAAAGCGATCATCGCCGGAATCATATGAAAAGACATGCTTCATGTTCACGTATCGCACCGCCGCCCAGTGCTATGGCAGCATGGTCACCTCCTGTTTCTGAGGTGCTTACGGATGCGCGGACGCAAAAATTCCGGGGCCTGGAAAAAATTCCACCTGCCCGGCGAGCGCTGCCGCCGAAAAGAGGTTTTGAAGGCTGCATCCACCAAACGGACTTCGAGTCAGGCTGCCGCTGCGCGCCTGCCGATCATTTCAGCTATCGTGTTTGAAAAGCCCGAAAATGGTGAGCCCTGCTGGGTTCGAACCAGCGACCTACTGATTAAAAGTCAGTTGCTCTACCGACTGAGCTAAGGGCCCCCGAATGAGGTTGGCCCGCACTAGTGAGGCTGATGCGGATGGTCAACCTCTTGCCGCATCTTTTGTCTTTGCTTTCAGGAGGCGGGCGCGAAGCTGCCGGATGGTAAAGCCCGACAGAGGATCACGCCATTTTGGAACGACGCTCAAGAGAGGCTTCAGAACGAAGTCCCGGTCCCGGAAGGCGGGATGGGGAATGGAGAGGGACGGGCTCTCCCAGCGGCCCCCTGACCATAGGATGATGTCGATGTCCATGGACCGCGCGCCCCATCGGCGGAATCGGCGGCGGCCCAATGCGCGTTCGATCTTCTGCAATTCCCGCAGCAGTTCTTCGGGTGACAAAGCGGTTTCCAGCAGCAGGGCGGCATTGGTGAAAACACGGCGCGACGGCCCGAGCGGGGGTGTCGTGAAAAAGGGGGAGACAAGCTGCGTTCGCCCGATGTCCGCGAGCCGCTCCATCGCGTTAGAGAGAAGCTGCGCGGGAGGGCGATTCCCCGACAATGGCCGATTGGACCCTAGGGAAAGCGCATAGGAATGAAGATGGCTTGTGCCCGGCATCTCTAAACGCCTATCTGCTTCCCAAGATGCTGGAAAGCCCTCTCCCCCAAAGCGAACCGCTTCATGATTGTCCACGCTGTCCCCGGCTCGTGGAGTTGCGGGAGGCTTGCCGCGCGGAACATCCGGATTGGTGGAATGCGCCGGTGCCTGCCTTTGGCGATCCCGATGCGCGAATCGCGATCATTGGCCTTGCGCCCGGAAAGCATGGAGCCAACCGCACGGGGCGCCCCTTTACAGGCGATTATGCAGGGGATCTTCTGTTCGCCACGCTGGCGAAATTTGGCCTGGCTGAGGGCCATTATATGGCGCGGCCGGATGACGGGCTGGTTCTGCGTGACATCATCATCATCAATTCGGTCAAATGCCTTCCTCCCCAGAACAAACCGCTCCCGGTTGAAATCCACAATTGCCGTCCCTTTTTGGCGGAGGGCGTGGCAGCCTTGCCAAAGGCGCGCACCTTCATCGCGCTGGGCCAGATCGCCCATCAGTCGGCGGTGAAAATCTTGGGAGGCAAATTGCCAAAGGCGCGTTTTGGGCATCTGGCCGAACATAGAATGCCCGATGGCCGTATTCTGATCGATAGCTATCATTGCTCCCGATATAATCAGAATACGGGGCGGCTCACCGCCGAGATGTTCGAAGCGGTGTTCGCGCGGGCGGTGGAATTGGCCCGTAACTGACGTTCAGATATCCTGGGCTATGCGGGCGTAAAGTTCCGGGCGGCGGTCCCGGAAAAACCCCATGCCCGCCCGATGCTTGCGTGCTCGCTCCAGATCGAGCGTGGCGACCAGCGCGCCACTATCCCGCGCCCCGGCTTCCGCGGCGAAATCGCCCCATTCATCCGTGATGAAACTATGACCGTAAAATGTCTGCCCATCTTCCTCGCCGATCCGGTTGGCGGCGATGACGGGCATGCAATTGCTGACGGCGTGGCCGATCATCGCGCGCCGCCACATGCGGCTGGTGTCGAGATCGGCATCATAGGGCTCCGAGCCGATAGCGGTGGGATAGAACAGCATCTCCGCGCCCATCAGCGCCATCACCCGCGCCGTTTCGGGATACCATTGGTCCCAGCATATCCCGATGCCGATGGTGCCATAGCGCGTCTCCCACACCTTGAATCCGCTATTGCCGGGGCGGAAATAATATTTCTCCTCATATCCCGGCCCGTCGGGAATATGGCTCTTGCGATAGACGCCCATGACCTCTCCCTGATCGTCGATCATGGCAAGGCTGTTGTAATAATGCTGCCCATCCCGTTCAAAGAAACTGGTTGGGATATAGACACCGCATGCCTTCGCCACCTTCCGCATTTCCTGCACGGCGGGATGGCTATTGAGCGGCTGTGCATTCGCGAAGAGGGCTTCGTCCTCGACCTTGCAGAAATAGGGGCCTTCGAACAATTCGGGCGGCAGGACGATCTTCGCGCCGCGCGCCGCAGCCTTGCCCACATGCGCGGCGACCATGTCGATATTGTTCGCCATGTCGTCGGAAAAGGCGAGCTGAAGCGCGGCAACGGTAAGCTGTGTCAATGTCTTGCTCCGTCAGAAATGCGGATATGCGGCTTCGATCAGGCCGACGGCATCTGTTGGCTGGTGCAGTGAAAACTGCCGCCGCCTGACAATATGGCGTCGCTGGGCAGGCCGACAATATCCCGGCCCGGAAAGAAGGGGCGCAGCGCATCCAGCGCCGCCTGATCGTTTGCGCTGGCATAGATGGGCACGATGACGGCGGCGTTGCCGATGTAGAAATTCATATAGCTCGCCGGAATGGCCTCCCCATCCACTGTGATCCGGCCGGGGGAGGGGATGGGGGCGATTTCCACGCCATGCGCCTGGGCCCGCGCTTTGGCATCGGCATATATGGCGGCGTTGGGATCGTCCTGGCCATAGGGCTCCGGCAGTGCCAGCACGCCCGACGCGACGAAGCGCGCCAGATTGTCCACATGTCCGTCCGTGTGATCGTTTTTCAGGCCATCGCCCAGCCACAACATATCCGACAGGCCCAGCGAGCCGGCCAGCAGCGTTTCGATCTTACCCCGGTCAAGGTCCGGGTTGCGATTGGGGTTGAGCAGGCATTGCTCGGTGGTTACGAAAAGGCCGCTGCCGTCGGTGTCGATCGCGCCGCCCTCTAACACCCAATGTTGCGTGTCGGTGGGCCAATCGGTCGTGGCGGCCAGCCGCGCACCGATATCCTCGTCGCCGTCCATCTGATATTTGCCGCCCCAGCCGTTGAAGCCGAAATCGACCAGCGCGCGGACGTGTCCGTTGGACACGGCAATCGGCGCCGTGTCGCGCAGCCACACATCGCCCAGCTTCTGCACGATGATGGTGACGCCCGGATGGACCAGCTTCCGGGCGAAGTCAGCATCGGCCTCATCGGCGACGACCAGCCGGACTTCCTCGCCGCGTCCGTCCGCGTGAACGGCATTGGCGAAGTCGGCGATCTGCCGCCGCGCTCCGTCGAAAGCGCCGGGCCATTCGGCGGGATTGGTCGGAAAGCCGATCCATACCCAGTCATGTGGCGCCCATTCGGCAGGCATTCGGAAGCTCATCACTGTCCTTTCGGGGGAATTGTCGGCGGCCCCTTAGCAGCAGCAGCGGAAAAGGGGGAGCGTCATTTCACGGGACGCTCCCCCTGATGCTTATTGCCCGGCGCGGCTTTTGTCGCGGATGGCGCGGAACTCGTCACCTGCCACCCAATTGGGCCAGTCCGCTGTATTGGCGAGCGCCCGGCCGACATCGAAGTAGAGCTGAAGGTCGGCTTCCACGCCGCTCCAGTCCCAATGGGGATCATATTCATCCTTGGGACCGTGATAGCGATGTTCGGTATAATCCTCCGCCGCGGCCATGCCCGCAGCCGTCCCGCCCTTCACCAGATCCTCGCCGCCTTCAAAATAGAGCATCGGGACGCCATGCTTGGCAAAGCTGAAATGGTCGGAACGATAATAGAAGCCCTTTTCCGGCGTCGGCTCGACGGTGGCAACCCGGCCTTGTGTCGCCAATGCTCGGTTCAGATAGGCGTCGAGGTCCGACTTGCCCTTGCCGATCACGACCACATTCTTCGCCGGTCCCGCCATGCTGAGCGCGTCCATGTTGACGCCGCCAACCGTCTTCCCAAGCGGAAAGACGGGGTGATCGCCATAATAGGCCGACCCCAGCAGCCCCGATTCCTCCCCCGTCACGGCCAGGAATACCTGACTGCGATCGGTCGGCCCTGCTTTCACATTCGCCTCCGCCAACGCTACAAGCGCCGCCGTGCCGGTCGCATTGTCGACCGCGCCATTGCAGATGTCGTCACCGTCCGGCGCGGCCTGACAGCGGCCCAGATGGTCCCAATGCGCGCTGTAGAGCACATATTCATCGGGCCGCGTCTTGCCGGGCAGCAGGGCGACGACATTCTTCGACATATGCTTGCGAAGGTCATTGTCGAAGGAGAGGGACGCCTTGACGCCCTTCAGGGGAACTGCCTTGAAGCCCGGTTTCTTCGCCTGCGCCATCAGCGTATCGAGATCAAGGCCAGCACTGGTCATCAAAGCAACCGCCTTGTCCTTCTGTATCCAGCCGATCGCGGCGGACTGGTCGGCGTTGCCGTTCGCGTTGTCGGCGACTTGCTGCGCGCCGGTCCAGCTCGACTGCACGACATTCCAGCCGTAGGCCGCGGGCACTGTATCATGGACGATGATCGCCGCTGTGGCGCCCTGTCGCGCGGCCTCCTCGAACTTGTAGGTCCAGCGGCCATAATAGGTCATGGCTCGGCCGTTGAACGGTCCATCCAGCCCTGTCATCTCATAGTCGGGATCATTGACCAGAATGATGACGGTCTTTCCCTTCACATCCAGCCCGGCATAATCGTTCCAGCCCTTCTCCGGGGCGTTGATGCCATAACCGACGAACACGACCGGACTATCCTTCACCTCGACATGCGGCTGGGTCGTGCGATAGGTGGCGACCACCATTTCGGGGCCATAGGCGGCCGAAACGGCGCTGTTGCCGCCAGTGAAGGACAGCGCCGACACATTCTTCGCCGAAATCTCGACCAGCGGCACATCCTGGAACCAACTGCCCTTGTTGCCGGGTTGGAGACCAAGCTTCCCGAATGCGTCTGACAGCAGAGCCAGCGTTTTTTCCTCGCCCACCGTGCCGGGGGCGCGGCCCTCGAACGCATCGGAGGATAATTCCTTCACCAGCCGCTTCATGGTGTCGAGGGACGGCTGCGCCGCCGCCTTCCCGGTTTTTGCGGGTGTCGCGGCGTGGCCGGGTGGGCTGATCGAAAGGGAGGGAAGGGCAAGGACTGCGACCAAAGCCGCCAGAGAGCAACGCATGACAAAACCCTCGCAAGATTGTGATAGGTGCGTGATGCCAGCCGTTGCCATGACGCGCAAGATTGTTGCGCGAAAAAGAAAGGGCGACCCAAAGGCCGCCCTTCCATGAATTTGAACTGTCGGGAAACCGATCAGCGCGAATAGAATTCGACGACCAGATTGGGTTCCATCTTCACCGGATAGGGCACCTCGTCCAGCGTTGGAACGCGGACATAGCTGACCTTGGCGGCGCCGTCAGGGGCGACATAGTCGGGAATGTCGCGCTCGGGCAGGCTCTGCGCTTCCAGAACCAGCGCCATTTCCTGCGCCTTCTTGCCCAGAGTGATTTCGTCGCCCGGCTTCACCAGACGCGACGCGATGTTGCACTTCACGCCGTTCACATAGATGTGGCCGTGCGAAACGATCTGGCGGGCCGAGAAGATGGTCGGCGCGAACTTGGCGCGATAGACGACCGCGTCCAGGCGGCGCTCCAGCAGGCCGATCAGGTTCTGGCCGGTGTCGCCCTTCATGCGGGCGGCTTCGATATAGTTCTTCTTGAACTGCTTTTCGGTGATGTCGCCGTAATAGCCCTTCAGCTTCTGCTTGGCGCGCAGCTGAATGCCATAGTCGGACATCTTGCCTTTGCGACGCTGGCCGTGCTGGCCGGGGCCATATTCACGCTTGTTGACCGGGCTCTTCGGGCGACCCCAGATGTTCTCGCCCATGCGGCGGTCGAGCTTGTACTTGGCGCTGGTGCGCTTCGTCATAGATAATTCCTTACAATCGCTAACAACGTTATTCCCGGTCGTCGCCTGCTTGCCTCAAAAAAGGGGCAGGGCCACCGCTTCACCGGGATGCGGGACCAATCGCGAAGGCGCGCCTATGAAGAAGGGGGCGGATGATGTCAACCCTCGACAGGGCGCCGCTCTGGGCTTAGGCAGCCTGCCCATGAACCCCGAAAGCTATACGACCA
This sequence comes from Sphingobium baderi, assembly GCF_001456115.1. Classification (NCBI taxonomy): domain Bacteria; kingdom Pseudomonadati; phylum Pseudomonadota; class Alphaproteobacteria; order Sphingomonadales; family Sphingobiaceae; genus Sphingobium; species Sphingobium wenxiniae. Next base: position 2,703,359 of record NZ_CP013264.1, read on the forward strand.
TGGCGCAGGTCCGCGCCGGCGTGGATGAAATCGACCGGCAGATCGTGGCGCTGCTTGCCCAGCGCTTCGCCCATATGCGCGCCGCCGCCCGGATCAAGCCGGAACGCGGGCACGTCCGCGACGAAGAACGCAAGGCGCTGGTCATCGCCAACGCCCGCGACGAAGCGGAAAGACTGGGCGCGCCCGGCGATGCGGTTGCGGCGCTGTGGGATCAGCTTGTCGAAGCTTCCATCGCTTATGAGATGGACGAGTTCGACCGCCTGAAAGGCTAACGCTCCCGTGGATTGCCGAGCGCGGACAGTACGCCGCGCAGGGTCCGCACCTCCAGATGGTTCCAGCCTGGCTTGGTGAGCAGGTTCCGCAGCGTCCGCTTGGTCGCGGGCGCACGGTCGGGCGGGAAGAAATAGCCCGCCTTGTCGAGCAGTGCTTCAAACTGCGCGATCATCCCTTCAAGCTCCATCTGCGGAGCCGGTTCGCCCAGATCGACCACGGTCGGCTGCTCCAGCGCAGCCTGCTTCGACCATTCATAGGCGCATAATATCACGGCCTGCGCCAGATTGAGCGACCCGAACTCCGGATTGATCGGCACGGTCAGGATCTTGCGGGCCAACGCCACGTCCTCCGTTTCCAGCCCCGAACGCTCCGGTCCGAAGACATAGGCGCAGCGCCCCTGCGCGGCATGAATTTCCCGCGCCGCTTCCTCTGGCGTCACGACCGGCTTGGTCACGCCGCGCTTGCGGACCGTCGTCGCATAGACATGCGCGCAATCGGATACGGCGTCGGCCAGATTTTCGAAAACCATGGCCTTGTCGAGCACGATGTCCGCGCCCGCCGCCGAAGGCCCCGCATCGGGATTGGGCCAGCCGTCACGCGGAGATACCAGCCGCATCTCCGTCAAACCAAAGTTCAGCATGGCCCGCGCCGCCTTGCCGATATTCTCGCCTAGCTGCGGACGGACAAGGACGATGACGGGGGAGGCCGCAGGGCTATTTTCAGTGTGCTTGTCATTGCTTTCCTCCGTTCGCCCTGAGCGAAGTCGAAGGGCGCTGCTGAGCGCTGGCGAAGTATGTGAAACGGCCGCCTTCTTCAATTTTTCCCAGTTCCCTGCAATCAACGCCTCCTTCTTCTTGCGCGACCAGCTCTTGATCTGGAGTTCGCTGGCAAGCGCTTCGGCGCGAGTTTCAAATTGTGCGGACCACAAAATTTCTACGGGACGGCGGTCCAACGTATAACCCTTGATCTCGCCGGATTGGTGCTGACCCAGACGCTTTTCGAGATCATCGGTGTGGCCCGTATAATAGGAACCGTCCGAACATCGCAGGATATAGGCGTAAAATCCCATTGCGGTTCAACAGTCTCGCTTCGCTCGACCTTGCCCTTCGACTCCGCTCAGGGTGAACGGAAAGAGTGTAGATGTCGTCACCTCACTCACTCCCGACTTCCTTCACGGTACTGGCAAAATCCTCGAAATCCCGCGCGTCGGTGAAGTCCTTATAGACGCTGGCGAAACGGATATAGGCCACGCTGTCGAGCCGTTTCAGCCCCTGCATGACCATCTCGCCGATGGAGCGGGCGGGGATTTCGCTGTCGCCGCTGGTTTCCAACTGGCGCTGAATGCCGGAAATCAGCTTTTCCAGACGGCTTGGGTCAATCGGCCTTTTGCGGCAGGCGATGTCGATGGATCGCGCCAGCTTGTCGCGGTCGAACGCTTCCTTGCGCCCCTCGCTCTTCATCACCCAGATGTCGCGCAACTGTATCCGCTCGAAGGTTGTGAAGCGCGCGCCGCAAGCTTCGCACTGCCGCCGACGGCGAATGGCGTTGCCATCCTCCGTGGGGCGGCTGTCCTTTACCTGACTGTCTTCATGCGAGCAGAAAGGGCAACGCATTCACAAACTCCGTTCGTTTCGCGCTTGTCGAAAAACGCTTGGCGCTTGCCGCGTCTCGGCCTGTCCTGACCGCCTGCCTTTGCAGGCAGTCGAAGGGTTTGACACGAATGCTCCTGGGTTAATCCGCATAGATCGGGAAGCGGGCGGTGAGCGCCGAAACGCGCTCGCGCACATTGGCCTCGACTGCCGCATCGCCAGCCTCTCCCTTGTCGCGCAGCCCTTCGAGCACATCGGCGATCATGTCGCCGATCGCCTCGAACTCCGCCACGCCGAACCCGCGCGTCGTGCCCGCGGGCGAACCCACGCGGATGCCGCTCGTCTTGGTCGGGGGCAGGGGATCACCCGGCACGCCATTCTTGTTGCAGGTGATGAAGCTGCGCTCCAGCGCTTCGTCCGCGTCCTTGCCTGAAATGCCGTAGGGCCGCAGGTCGATCAGCGCCAGATGTGTATCCGTGCCGCCCGAAACCACGGCCAGCCCACGCTGTTCCAGCTTACCGGCCAGCGCCTTGGCGTTGGTGACGATGGCCTGGGCGTATGTCTTGAACTCAGGCCGCAACGCTTCGCCGAAAGCCACAGCCTTCGCCGCGATGACATGCATCAGCGGACCGCCCTGCAAGCCGGGGAATACCGCCGAATTGATCTTCTTCGCGATGGCTTCGTCATCGGTCAGGATCATGCCGCCGCGCGGCCCGCGCAGCGTCTTGTGCGTAGTGGTGGTGACGACATGGGCATGGCCGAAGGGCGTTGGATGCGCGCCGCCCGCCACCAGACCGGCGAAGTGCGCCATGTCCACCATGAACAGCGCGCCTACCTTGTCCGCGATGGCCCGGAACCGGGCGAAGTCGATATGGCGCGGATAGGCGCTGCCTCCCGCGATGATGATTGTCGGCTTGCTTTCCACCGCCATCGCTTCGACCACGTCATAGTCGATCAGGTGTGTGTCCTCACGCACGCCATATTGCACGGCATTATACCATTTGCCTGACATGGCGGGCTTTGCGCCGTGGGTCAGATGGCCGCCCGCGTCCAGCGACAGCCCCATGATCGTGTCGCCCGGCTTGGTCAGCGCCAGCATCACCGCGCCATTGGCCTGCGCGCCCGAATGGGGCTGCACATTGACGAAACCGCAGTTGAAAAGCTGCTTCGCGCGGTCGATTGCAAGCTGCTCCACCTCATCCGAAGGGGCGCAACCCTGATAGTAGCGCTTGCCCGGATAGCCTTCCGCATACTTGTTGGTGAATACCGATCCTTGCGCTTCCAGCACCGCCTTGCTGACGATATTTTCCGATGCGATCAGCTCTATCTGGTTCTGTTCGCGCTTCAGTTCGTGGGTGACGCCCGCGAATACCGCCGGATCGGCATTGGCCAGGCTGCGCGTGAAATAGCCTTCCGAACGGATGTCGGACAGGTCAGGCTGGGTGAGGGTTGCTGTGCTCATCTCAAGTCCTTTCAGAGCGCGGGCTGGGACAGTTTATCGACGCGGCCGGCATGGCGCCCGCCGCCGAAATCGGTAGTCAGAAAAGCGGTGACGCAGGCCTTTGCCATGTCGACGCCGGTCAGGCGCGCGCCCATGGCGAGGACATTGGCGTCATTATGCTCGCGCGCCAGGGCTGCGGAAAGCGGTTCCCCGACCAGCGCGCAGCGACAGGCGGGATTGCGGTTGACCGCGATGGAAATGCCGATGCCGGAGCCGCAAAGCGCGATGCCCCGCTCGGCAGAGCCGGATGCCACGGCCGACGCCAGCTTGTAGCCATAGTCGGGATAGTCGACCCGGTCGGCGGTCGCAGGGCCAAGGTCGTCCACCTGATGCCCCTCGGCGCGCAGCCATTCCGCGAGTTCCGCCTTCAGATCGACAGCGGCATGATCGGAAGCAATGGCGATTTTCATCGGATATATCCCTTCACCGCTCGGGTGATTCGTTTCACGCGCCTCTTAGGCGGAGCGGCGGCGGATTGCCACAGTCCACCGCCATGCTTATGGCCCTTTCCATGGCAGGCACGATTTTATCCATTTTGATGCTGGCGGGGGTTCTCCTGACCAGCGGAGGCATCTACGCCATCGTGAAGAAGCGCGACCGGAAGCGGGGCGTGCTGATGATTGTCGCGGGCATCGTCATGTTCGCCAATGTCGCGATCTCCGCCATTCCGGGACCGGATCTGCCCGGTCTGGAAAATGCCAGCCGCTGATCCGGCTGGCGCGGCCAATAGAAAAAGGGGCCACCCGACGGCAGCCCCTTCACATTCTGGCCAGTGCGGGTCTCAGCGAATGGGCGAATCCGGCGACAAGCGCATGTCCAGATAATTGTCGACCGACTTCATGAGCTGATCCAGTTCATGCTCGAAAAAATGGTTCGCGCCACGGATTTCGTCATGATGAATGGTGATGCCCTTCTGGGTCCGCAGCTTGTCGACCAGCTTCTGCACGGCGCTGGCGGTCACTACTTCGTCCGCCGTTCCCTGCACGATGATGCCGGAAGCGGGGCAGGGGGCCAGGAACGAGAAGTCATACATATTGGCCGGCGGCGCGACCGAGATGAAGCCGCGAATCTCCGGCCGCCGCATCAGCAACTGCATCCCGATCCACGCGCCGAAGGAAAAGCCCGCGATCCAGGTCGTCTGCGCCTCGGGATGGAAGCTCTGCACCCAATCGAGCGCCGCGGCGGCGTCGGACAGTTCGCCGATGCCATTGTCGAACGTGCCCTGGCTGCGGCCCACGCCACGGAAATTGAAGCGCAGGACGGCAAAGCCCCGCTTCACGAACGTCTTGTAGAGCGCCTGCGTGATGCGGTCGTTCATCGTGCCGCCGCCCTGCGGGTGGGGATGCAGGATCATCGCGACAGGCGCGCGGGGGCGGGGCGGAGGGCTGAAACGACCCTCAAGGCGACCTTCGGGTCCGGGGAAAATTACGTCGGGCATGGCACCTGTTATCGTTATGGCCGCCGGGCGGCTGATGGATGCGTGGGACGCGGACAAGCCTTTGCTGGCGCTGCGCCGCAGACAGCCTATATAGAGGGCGCGACCATTTCCGCAATCAATGAGTATCCCCCTTGGCCGCCGACCGTCTCTATCTGGATCATGCCGCAACCACGCCAATGCTGGCGGAGGCGAAAGCCGCGATGATCGAAGGGCTGGAGCGATGGGCCAATCCGTCCAGTCCCCATGGCGACGGCCGCGCCGCCCGCGCCGCACTGGAGGATGCGCGGCGGCGGATCGCGGGCGCGCTCGGCTGGGATGGCCACGTCATCTTCACCTCCGGCGCCAGCGAAGCGATCGCCATCGGCCTGACCCGGGCAAAGGCAAAGTGCGTTCTCACGTCCCCCGTCGAACATGATGCCGTGCTGCGCGTGACGCCGCTGGCGGAACGGATGGCGGTGGATGCCAATGGCATCGTTGACACGGCCTCCCTGCCTCCTGGGCTTGTCGAAGGGCGATCCAGCCCGATCCTCGCCATCCAGCACGTCAATAATGAAACCGGCGTGATCCAGCCGCTCGACCGGATCGGGCGCGATACCGGTCTGCTCTTCGTCGATTGCGCGCAAAGCGCGGGCAAGCTGCCCCTGCCAGATGCTGACATGATCGCGATCAGCGCGCATAAATTCGGTGGGCCTCCGGGCATGGGCGCATTGCTGATCCGCGATCTGGCGTTGCTGGAGCCAAGCGGCGGGCAGGAACAGGGCTACAGGGCGGGAACGGAAAACCTCCCCGGCATCCTCGCCATGGCTGCCGCGCTGGAGGCGCGCGGCGACTGGCTCCCTGCCGCGAGGCAATTGCGCGCCCGGCTGGATGCCGGGATCGAGGGGGCGGGAGGGCAAGTCATCGCCCGCAACGCCTCGCGCATCGCCTCCATCGCCAGCTACCGGATGCCCGGTCTGTCGGCCCGCGCTCAGCTTATCCAGTTCGACCTTGCAGGCATTTCGGTGTCTGCGGGCAGCGCCTGCTCCTCCGGTTCGCTCAAGACCAGCCACGTCTTGCGCGCCATGGACTATGACGAAACGGCGGCGGGTGAGGTGGTCCGCGTCAGCTTCGGCCCCACCACCGGGGAGGCAGACATAGACCGCTTCCTCATGCAATGGACCGCCATGGCGGAGCGTGCGCGGTCATGACCATCTATCTCGATTATCAGGCCACAACCCCACCCGCGCCCGAAGTCTTTGACGTCATGGCGCCGTTATTGCGCGACCAGTTCGCAAACCCCCACAGCGCTCATCGCCTCGGCCGCGCCGCTGCCGCGCAGATAGATGTCGCTCGCGAGGAGGTGATGCGATTACTCCCACCCGATGGCCGCCTGCTCTTCACCTCCGGCGCGACTGAAGCGCTGAACATGGCCATTCAGGGCATAGGGGCCGGCCGCATTGTCACCATCGCGACGGAACATGCCGCGGTGCTGGATACGGTCGATGCTCTGGCGCGGGACGGGCGTGAGGTCACGGTCCTGCCGGTGGGACCGGGCGGTCTGGTCGATATGGACGCCGCGAGGCAGGCGATCGCGCCCGGCGTCGCGCTGGTCGCGGCGATGCTGGTCAATAATGAGATTGGCGTCGTTCAGCCCGTCGAGGTCCTCGCGGAACTTGCCCACGCCGCCGGAGCCCTGTTCCTGTGCGACGCCGTGCAAGGCTATGGCCGCGTCCCCATCCCTCCATCCTGCGACATGATCGCTATCAGCGGCCACAAGATCCACGGCCCCAAGGGGATCGGCGCGCTCTGGATCAGGGACGGCATGACCCTCCGCCCGCTCATCCACGGGGGTAGGCAGGAAGGGGGATTGCGATCCGGGACACTCTCTCCCGCGCTTTGCGCTGGCCTCGGCATGGCGGCCCGGTTGATGCGGGAACGTGCCGACACGGATCGCGCCCATGTCGAATCGCTTTGGCAACGGGCGCGGACGCTGTTCAGCAACTGGGCGCTCAACGGCGACGCCGACCGGCGCTATCATGGCAATCTCAACCTGCGGCGTGATGGAATCGATGGCTCGCGCCTGTTGTCCGATTGCCGCAATGTCGCTTTTTCGCTCGGCAGCGCTTGCGCGAGCGGGTCGGGTCGGCCTAGCCATGTGCTGCGCTCGCTCGGTCTTTCGGACAGGCAGGCGCGGGGATCGGTGCGGATCGGCTTTGGCCGTTATACGACACAGGCCGAATTGGAGGATGCTGCACAGGTGATCAATAAGGCGGCGGGCATGCAAGGCGCGCCGCGATAAGGGAGCGTCGCACCTATGACCAGGGTAACCTTCATCAGCGCCGATGGCGAAAGCAGGCAGGAGGTTGACGCGCCCGCCGGCTCGGTCCTTCTGAACGTCGCGCAGGCGGCCGGGCAGCCGCTTGAAGGCACTTGCGAAGGGCAAATGGCCTGCTCCACCTGTCATGTGATCGTCGACGCCGCCGATTTTTCCAGACTCCCCCGGGCGACGGAGGAGGAGGAGGACATGCTTGACCTTGCCGCTTCCGCGACGCGCACCAGCCGGCTTTCCTGCCAGATCGTGCTGGATGCGGCGCTGGAAAGCCTGACTGTCCGTATTCCGCCCGAAACCTACAACATGCAGGGTATGTGAGAATTGCCATGAAACATCCGATGCGCCTTGCGTTGCTGACGGCTTGCGCGTTGCTCGCCGCCGCTCCCTCTCTTGCACAGGACAGCGAACGACCTTCGCTGATGCCGCCTGCGCCGCGTTATGTGATTCCCGAATCCGCGCTGAAAACCGTCCGCAATCCCAAGATGATCGAGGAGGAAACGGGCGGCCGCCTGGGCGTTGCGTTGGTCGACAGTTCGGGCGCGCTCATCCTTGGCTTCAACCGTGACGATCGCTTCGCCATGTGCTCGACCTTCAAGGCGCCCTTGGCAGCCGCCATCCTGTTGGGCGCGGAAGGCGGCAAGTTCGGACTGGAAGGACAGGTGTCCCTCACGAAGGACGACCTTCTTTCCCATGCTCCGGTCGTGAAGCAGAATCTGAAACGCGGCCGCCTGTCGATGGAGGAACTGGCGGCGGCGGCCGTGGAAGTCAGCGACAACAGCGCCGCCAATCTGCTGCTGCCCATGATCGGTGGGCCAGAGGGGCTGACGGCCTTCTTCCGCGCCCATGGCGACAGCCTTTCGCGTCTCGACCGCAAGGAACCGGACCTCAATGAGAATGAAGCGGGCGATCCTCGCGACACGACCAGCCCGGCGGCGATGGCGGGACTGATGGCGCGCCTGCTGTTCAAGGACATGAAACCGGAAAGCGCCGAGAAACTGCGGAGCTGGCTCGACCAGAGCAAGACCGGCGATCATCGGATAAAGGCGGGCCTGCCGGAAGGATGGACATCGGGCAGCAAGACCGGAAGCTGCGGCACGGCCTATAATGACGTGGCGCTCGTCAAATCGCCCACGGGCGCGGAATATCTGCTGGCGATATACCTCGACCGTCCGACCGTGGATGAAGCGAAGGCCGAAGCCGCGATTGCCGAAACGGCTGCGTCCGCGCTGGATTTCGTCGCGCAGGCCAAGCGCAGCGGGCCGGAATGACCGCGCCGCCTTCTTTCCACCCCTTGCCATACCCGGCGCACTTCGCCATATGCCGCGCCGGGAGTCGGGCGGACGTGATCGTCGCCAACCTGGTCAGGTCCTGACGGAAGCAGCCACAACGATTTCGTCACGGGTCGTTCCGGCTCCCACCCTCCTCCATGGTCGTGCGATCATAATCCCAAGAGGCTTTTGCGGCTTCGACAGTATCGTTCCAAGCCGCTAGATTGCGCCCCATGTCCGATTCCCCCCAGCCCTATCGCGTTCTTGCGCGCAAATACCGCCCGCGCAGTTTCCATGAGCTGATCGGGCAGGACGCCATGGTTCAGACGCTAGGCAACGCCATCAAGCGTGGGCGACTGGCTCATGCCTTCCTGATGACGGGCGTGCGCGGGGTGGGCAAGACGTCGACCGCGCGCCTCATCGCCAAGGCGCTGAACTGCATCGGCCCGGACGGGCAGGGCGGTCCCACCATCGATCCCTGCGGCGTCTGCGAACCCTGCAAGGCGATTGCCGAAGGGCGCCACATCGACGTCATCGAAATGGACGCCGCCAGCCATACCGGCGTCGACGACGTGCGCGAGATCATCGAGGCCGTGCGTTATTCCGCCGTCTCCGCGCGCTACAAGGTCTACATCATCGACGAAGTCCACATGCTCTCGAAGAACGCGTTCAACGCGCTCCTCAAGACGCTGGAGGAACCGCCGGCCCATGTGAAATTCCTCTTCGCCACGACCGAAGTGAACAAGGTGCCGGTGACGGTCCTCTCGCGCTGCCAGCGGTTCGACCTGCGCCGCATTCCGGCCGATCTGCTCGCCAGCCACTTCACCCATGTGGTGGAGGCGGAAGAAGTCGCGGCCGAACCCGATGCGCTGGCTCTGATCGCGCAGGCGGCGGAAGGCTCCGCCCGCGATGGCCTGTCGATCCTGGATCAAGCCATAGCCCACGCCGAAATGGGTGATGGCGCACCGCTCGTCACCGCCGCGCAGGTGCGCGAGATGTTGGGCCTTTCCGATCGCGGCTCCGTGCGCCGCCTTCTGGGCCTTTTGCTGGAGGGGGAAACCGCGCCGCTGCTCGCTGCCGCCCGCGATCAATATGCTCTGGGTGTCGAGCCGCTCTCGCTCATGCGCGGACTGCTGGAACTGGTCCACGCCGTCACGTTGGTCAAGGCGGGGCGCGACATCGCCAGCCCCGGCCAGTCTGTCGAGGAACGGGAAGCCATTGCCGAATGGGCCTCGCAACTCGGTTTCGCGCCGCTCCATCGCCTGTGGCAGCTTCTGCTCAAAGGGCATGACGAGGTGGCAAGCGCCATCCTCCCCATCGAAAGCTGCGAAATGGCATTGCTGCGCGTGATGCACGCCGCCACGATGCCGGACCCCGGCGAAATCGCGCGGATGTTGCGCGAGGGTGGGCCGGTGGCGACCAACGGGCCCGCCGCATCCCTGGAATCCTCATCCGGTTCTTCGACAAAGCTACCCGCCAGCTTCGACGATCTGATCGAAGCCTTCTGGCAGCACGGCAAAGGTCAGTTGGCGCAAGAGCTTCACGATTGCGTCGGCCTTGTCCGTTATGCCGCGCCCGAACTCGACTACAAGGCCACGCCAGCCCTCTCATCCGACTTCACCGCCCGCCTGACGCCCGCCTTGCGCGAAGTCACGGGCGTCGCATGGCGTGTCGCGCAAAGCGATGGACCGGCTGCACCCACCTTGCTGGAGCAGGAACAACGCAAGGCGGCGGAAGAACGCGCCGTCATTCTGGAAACCCCGGTGGTAAAGGCCGCAATGGCGGCCTTCCCCGATGCCGAGCTGGATGAAAAGCTCGAACAATGGAGTGCATGAGGCATGAAGGATCTCAACGAAATATTGGGCATGGCCAATCGCGTGCAGGAAGAATTGCAGCGCGCGCAGGAAAATCTCGACAAGATTGAGGTAGAAGGCGCGGCGGGCGGCGGCCTGGTCAAGGTGCGCGCATCCGCCAAAGGCCGCATTGTCGGCGTGTCGATCGACGAAAGCCTGCTTTCCCCCTCCGAAAAGCAGATGCTTGAGGATCTCGTCACGGCCGCCTTCAACGACGCGCGCAAGAAGGCGGACGAGGTCAGCTCTTCTGAAATGGCGAAGATGACCAGCGGCCTTTCGCTTCCTCCGGGTTTCAAACTACCGTTTTGAAACGAAAACGATGGTCCCTGTTCGACGTTAACTATGTTGTCCCCATCAGGGGCGATTGATTGGTGCGATAGTCGTCCCCATAAAGACGATGAATCGCATATGGATCTGGAAAGCAGATCCCGGAGAATGAATGACTACGAACTATCCGCTTCTGCCCCTGCGTGACATCGTCGTTTTTCCGCAGATGATCGTTCCGCTGTTTGTTGGACGCGACAAGAGCGTGGCCGCGCTCGAAGCGGCGATGGAAGGCGACAAGGAGATATTCCTCGTTTCCCAGCTTGACCCGGCGGAGGATGATCCGGGCAGGGATTCCCTTTATGACACGGGCGTCGTGGCCGTGGTGCTGCAGCTTCTCAAGCTGCCCGATGGCACCGTTCGCGTGCTGGTGGAAGGCAAGCATCGCGCCCAGCTTCAATCCATGGATTCGGTTGACGGTTATCTGACCGCTACCATCCTTCCTGTGGAGGAAGCGGCGGCGGAAGGGCCGGAAGCGGCAGCCCTGATGCGTTCGGTCGCCGAACAATTCGAAAATTATGCGAAGCTCAACAAGAAGCTTCCCGCTGAAACCCCGGTCCAGCTTCGCGAGATCGAGGATGCGGGCCGTCTGGCCGATGCGGTCGCTGCCAATATCAACGTCAAGGTGTCTGACAAGCAATCGCTGCTGGTCGAGGCTGATCCGGTCAAGCGTCTCGAAATGGTGTTCGCCTTCATGGAAGGCGAGCTTGGCGTGCTTCAGGTTGAAAAGAAAATTCGCGGCCGCGTGAAGCGGCAGATGGAGAAGACCCAGCGCGAATATTATCTCAATGAGCAATTGAAAGCGATTCAGCGCGAACTGGGCAACGGCGAAGGTGAGGAAGGCGACGAACTTGCCGAACTCGCGGAAAAGATCGCCAAGACCAAGCTGAGCAAGGAAGCGCGGACCAAGGCCAGTGCCGAGTTGAAGAAGCTCAAGGCGATGCAGCCCATGTCGGCGGAGGCCACGGTCGTCCGTAATTATCTGGATGTGCTGCTGGGCCTGCCTTGGGGCAAGAAGGGCAAGGTCAAGACCGACCTCAAGCGCGCGCAGGCGATCCTGGATGAAGATCATTTCGCGCTGGAGAAGGTCAAGGACCGGATCATCGAATATCTCGCGGTGCAGGCGCGCACCAACAAGCTCAAAGGCCCGATCCTGTGCCTCGTCGGCCCGCCGGGCGTGGGCAAGACGTCGCTCGGCCGTTCCATCGCCAAGGCGACGGGCCGCGAGTTCGTGCGCCAGTCGCTGGGCGGCGTACGGGACGAGGCCGAAATTCGCGGCCACCGCCGCACCTACATCGGCTCGCTGCCGGGCAAGGTGGTGACGAATCTTAAGAAGGCGGGCACGATGAACCCGCTGTTCCTGCTCGACGAGATCGACAAGCTGGGGCAGGATTTCCGGGGCGATCCCGCGTCCGCCCTGCTGGAAGTGCTTGACCCGGAACAGAACAGCAAGTTCCAGGATCACTATCTGGAGATCGACGTCGATCTTTCAGACGTGATGTTCGTGACGACCGCCAACTCCTTGAATTTGCCTCAACCTTTGCTCGACCGCATGGAGATCATCCGGCTGGAAGGCTATACCGAGGATGAGAAGGTGGAGATCGCCCAGCGTCACCTGCTGTCCAAGCAGATCGACGCGCACGGTCTCAAGGAAGGTGAGTTCGAAGTCACCGAAGATGCGGTTCGCGATCTGATCCGCTACTATACCCGCGAGGCGGGTGTCCGCACGCTGGAGCGTGAAATTGCCCGTCTCGCCCGCAAGGCGCTGCGGAAGATATTGGAGGGCGCTTATGGCAAGATCGTCATAACGCCTGAAAATCTTGCCGATTATGCGGGTGTTCGCAAATTCCGTCATGGCGTGGGTGAGGAAGAGCATCAGATCGGGGCTGTCACCGGCCTTGCCTGGACTGAAGTGGGCGGCGAACTGCTGACGATTGAGGCGGTGACTGTATCCGGCAAGGGCTTGATCAGAACCACGGGCAAGCTTGGCGATGTCATGAACGAATCGGTTCAGGCGGCTTTTTCTTATGTGAAGGCGCGCGCGCCCGGCTATGGGATCAAGCCCAGCATCTTCAATCGCAAGGACATTCACATCCATCTGCCCGAAGGGGCGGTGCCGAAGGACGGTCCGTCCGCGGGCATTGGCATGGTTACCTGCATCGTCAGCACATTGACGGGCATCCCGGTGCACAAGGACGTGGCGATGACCGGCGAAGTCACGCTGCGCGGCCGGGTGCTGCCGATCGGCGGACTGAAGGAAAAGCTGCTGGCCGCATTGCGCGGGGGCATCAAGACCGTGCTGATTCCGCAGGAAAATGAGAAGGACCTGGCGGAAATCCCGGCCAATATCCGTGAAGGACTCGAAATCGTGCCGGTAAGCCATGTGGATGAGGTGTTGGCCCGCGCGCTGGTGTCGCTTCCCGAAGCGATTACATGGACCGAAGAGGATGACCTTGCCGCTCAACCGCCCGCGACTTCGGGCCGGGATGGAGATGCTGGGCTTCGGCACTGACAGGGGCATTCAAGGGGAATTGGCGGCAATGGGCACTGATTTTTATGCTTTTTTGTCCTGAAATGGGCAAAAATGCGGCGAACCAGAGTAGTTTGTCGCTTTCCCTTTGACAGGCGCTGAAAGCTGGGCCTTATTGCCGCGCCATACGCCGCGATTCCTAAGTCACCAAACAGCTATAAGGGGGTTCCCAAGGCATGAACAAGCAGGATCTTATCAGTGCGGTTGCCGAAAGCAGCGGTCTTAGCAAGAACGACGCCAGCAAGGCTGTCGAAGGCGTATTTGATGCTATCACAGGTGCACTGAAGAAGGGCGACGAAGTGCGCCTGGTCGGCTTTGGCACTTTTTCCGTTTCGCAACGCAAGGCTTCGACCGGCCGTAATCCGCGCACTGGCGAGACCATGACCATCAAGGCATCTGCTCAGCCCAAGTTCAAGGCGGGCAAGGGCCTGAAGGACGCGGTCAACTGACGATCGGGGCGTTTCCCTTGGGAAGCGTCCAAGTCTTATATATTGCCGGCGTCGCGGTCGGAAGCATTTCAGGAGAGTGAGTTCGCGCCCGAATTTCCGGATGCGAACATATGCCGAAAGTGGAAAGGGGAGGGGCATGATGCCGGCCTCCCTTTTCTTTCATCCAGGCGGATTTGTTCGCTTGACGAGGGGGAATGGGCCGCATATGTGCCGCTCTCTCGACGCCGTAAGGCGCTGTGGCGATCGTAGCTCAGTTGGTTAGAGCGCCGGTTTGTGGTACCGGAGGTCGCGGGTTCGGATCCCGTCGATCGCCCCATTTTCTCCCGGACTCCTGTGATAAGGGACTTCGCATCCGGCGCTCCGCCTCTTATAGCGCAACGCATGGACGATGCGCGCGACAAGGGCCTGACCCTCAATCCCAAATATGACGATAACGGCCTCATCACGGCGGTGGTGACGGATGTGGCCACAGGCGATGTGCTCATGGTCGCGCACATGAACGCGCAGGCTCTGGCGCTCACCATCGAAACGGGCCTGGCCCATTTCTGGTCCCGCAGCCGCCAGTCGCTATGGAAGAAGGGGGAAACGTCCGGCAACATGTTGCAGGTCTGCGATCTCCGCATCGACTGCGATCAGGACGCGGTATGGATCAAGGCCACGCCCGCCGGTCCCACCTGCCATACAGGCGCGCGCACCTGCTTTTTCCGCCGCATAAGCGCGGAGGGGCTCAGCAGGGTCGATGCGGCGGACTAGCCTGATCCTGCTACTCTTGCTGGCGGCCTGCCAGCAGGCGGCTGGACCGGATCAGGCGGGGGGCGGAGCGGACACTCCTTCCGCCTCTGGTCTGGAACGGGCTGCCATCGAATCCGGGGTCGTCGCCGATGTCGGCAAGATATCCCCCGTCGGCCTGTTTCAACAGCGGCATGAAGCGGGGCGCGACATGCTCTGCATTGTGCCAGGCCGCAACGGAACCCTGCATTTCGGGCTGGAGGCCATTTTCGGCGCCGAACAGAGCTGCCACGGACAGGGCGCGGCCCGCAGGGCGGGCGACAAGCTGGTCCTCAGCTTCGGCGGGCGCGACCAATGCATCATCGTGGCGCAATATGATGGCGATCAGATCGCCTTGCCGGGCGTCGTCGACATGAAATGCGCCGACCTTTGCGAGGGTCGCGGCTCGCTGGAAGGCGTGAGCTTTCCCCGGATAGCAGGACAGGCTGGGCCCGCCTTTGCTGCCCGGGACCGCGCGGGCGAATCGCTCTGCGCGCCGGACTGAGCGAAGCCTGTTCCGAAAGCGTCAGGCCGGGTCGGCGTGGCTGGTGTCCAGCATCCGTCCGTTGGTGATGATCGCCATGTCGCCTAATTTAGTCGCTCCGAACAGCTTCTTCGCAAAGGGCGTGGGGACGCCGATGCAGCCATGGGTCGCATTGCCCCACTGCACGTCGCTGCCGTGGATCGCCACTCCGTCATTGGTGAGCCGCAGCATATAGGGCATCGGCGCGTCATAGAGGTTCGACACATGGTCCGCGTCTTTTTCCGTGATTGGAAAGGCGCCGAGCGGGCTGGGCTTGTCATCCGCGCCGTAAAGAATGACCGCCGCCCCGATTTCATAGCCGCCGCGGAACACGGACAGGGTCTGCGCCTTGAGGTCGATAGTGATGATGACCGGGCCGGTGGTCGGCGCGCCGCTTTCGTCCCAGACATAATCGCCATGTCGGAAAGGCCCGTCGATCTTGAGCACGCGCTTCACGACAAGTGCATGGGGATCGACGGTCATCGGCTGGGATCGTGAGCGTTCGGCGGGTTTCGTTCCGGCAAGGGCGACGGCAGCCGTCTTCTTTTCTTCGGGCGAGACTTCCGCCGTCTTTCCCTCAGTCGCCGCCGGACGGTCGATTTTGCTCGCGACCAGCAGGCCCGCAGCGCCCAATCCGGCCCCGATCGCCAGCTTCGGCCCGAAGCCCTTCACCAGTCCCGTCAGGAAACCTGCCATGATCCGCTAACCCGTTCCATTCCGTTGCCGCGCTGTAATGTGACGGGAAAAGGTTAAGGTCAGCCTTCCCGCGCTACTTCCGCCGCCGCAATGGCGGTCAGGTTCAATATCCCGCGTGAGGTGACGCCCGGCGTCAACACATGGATCGGCTGGGAAAGGCCCATCAGCATCGGTCCCACCGTGGGCGAACTGGAAGAGGCCGACAGCGCCGTCAGCGCGATGTTCGCCGAATCCAGGTTGGGCATGACCAGCAGGTTCGCTGGCCCTTCGAACCGCGAATCGGGGACCAGCCGGTCGCGCAACGCCTGACTGAGCGCCGCATCCGCATGCATTTCGCCATCCACGGCCAGATCGGGCGCGGCTTCACGCACCAGCTTCAGTGCCGCCCGCATCTTGCGCGCACTGGGGCTGTGCGAAGCCCCAAAATTGGAATGAGAGAGCAACGCCACCCGCGGTTTCAATCCGAAATAGCGCAGCTCCGTCGCCGCCAGCAACGTCATCTCTGCGATCTGCTCCGGCGTCGGATCGGGCACCATATGGCTGTCCGTGATGAACAGCGCGCCCGCGTCCAGGATAAGCCCTGACAGCGCATAGGCGCGCCCATAGCCCGGCTCCCGGTCGATGATCCGCAGCACATGCTCGACCTGTCCCCAATATTCCGAATTGCCGCCGACCAATGCCGCGTCGACCTTGCCCAGTCGCAGCAGCATGGCCGCGGTCACGGTTGGCCGACGATAGACATGGCGTAAAATCTCGGCGGCTGGCACTCCCTTACGCGCCGCTATCGTGCGATAGCCATCGACCAGTTCCT
The DNA here is from genome assembly GCF_001456115.1 of Sphingobium baderi. NCBI lineage: Bacteria > Pseudomonadati > Pseudomonadota > Alphaproteobacteria > Sphingomonadales > Sphingobiaceae > Sphingobium > Sphingobium wenxiniae. Next base: position 2,719,693 of record NZ_CP013264.1, read on the forward strand.
GCATGACGCCATGGTCGGTTTCCGGGTCGATCACTTCGACATCCCGGTCCAGTTCGAAACGCAGGCCCAGGTCGGGCAGCTTCTGTTCCAATATCCGCCGGCGCGCAACGATGACGGGGCGCACGATCCCTTCGTCCAGTGCGTCCTGAATGGCGCGCAGCACGCGCGCATCCTCGCCTTCGCCATAGACAATGCGCCGATGCGTGCCCCGTGCCGCCTCGAACACCGGCAGCATGAGCTGGCCCGAGCGCGTATTCTGGCGGGCCAGCGCGCGCCGATATTCGTCGATATCCAGCGTCCGCTTCGCCACGCCGCTATCCATCGCCGCCCTGGCGACGGCCGGCGCAATTTCCGCGATCAGGCGCGGGTCGAATGGGGTGGGAATGATATATTCCGGCCCGAACACCAGTTTACGCCCGCCATAGGCCTGCGCCACGTCGTCATGCGCGGGTAGGCGAGCAAGGGCTGCGATGGCTTCGGCAGCCGCCGCCTTCATCGCCTCGTTAATCTGCGTCGCGCCAGCGTCCAGCGCCCCCCGGAAGATATAGGGGAAGCACAGGACATTATTGACCTGATTGGGAAAGTCCGACCGCCCCGTCGCGACGATGGCGTCGGGCCGGGCCGCCCGCGCCACGTCCGGCAGGATTTCCGGCTCCGGATTGGCGAGCGCGAAGATCAACGGGCTATCCGCCAGCAAAGGCAGCCATTCCGGCTTCAACACGCCCGGCGCCGACAGGCCCAGAAAGATGTTCGCCCCCGGCAGCACTTCCGGCAGGGTCCGCGCATTGGTGACGCGGGCATAGCGCGCCATATTGGGCAACATGCCTTCGCGCCCGGAATGGATCACGCCGTCCTTGTCGGTCATCGTCACATGCTCGACCGGCAGGCCCATGGACACCAGCAGGTCGACGCAGGCCAGCGCCGCCGCGCCCGCGCCCGACGTTACCAGCCGCGCTTCGGCCAGCGTCTTGCCCTGCAGGACCAGCGCATTGCGGACCGCCGCCGCCACGACGATGGCCGTGCCGTGCTGATCGTCGTGAAAGACCGGGATGTTCATCCGTTCCTTCAACCGCGCTTCGATGGCGAAGCATTCCGGGGCCTTTATGTCCTCCAGATTGATGCCGCCGAAGGTCGGTTCCAGCAGCGCCACCGCTTCGACGAACTTGTCCGGGTCGGTCGTGTCCACCTCTATGTCGAACACGTCGATATCGGCGAACTTCTTGAAGAGGACGGCCTTGCCTTCCATCACCGGCTTGGACGCCAGCGCGCCTATGGCGCCCAGCCCCAGCACCGCCGTCCCGTTGGAGATCACCGCGACCAGATTGCCGCGCGCCGTATAGTCCAGCGCCTTGTCCGGGTCCGCCGCGATCTCCATGCAGGGCGCGGCCACGCCCGGCGAATAGGCCAGCGCCAGATCGCGCTGGTTGACCATGCGCTTGGTCGGTTCGATGCGAAGCTTGCCCGGTTGGGGAAAGCGGTGGTAGTCGAGCGCGGCGCGGCGTGTATTGTCGTCCATGGGGGGAGCCTTAGAAGTCCTGCGCCGCCGGGGCAATGGCCGTCCCCTCCCACGGCGGCGTCGGCTGATATAATCCCGCCAGAAAATCAATGAAGGCGCTCAAGGCCAGCGGTGGATTGGGCTGCGGCAGGTGAACCGCGAACAGGCCGACGTCCGCCGATCCTTCCCATGCGGGCAAGATTTGCCGCACCTGTCCCAGCGCCAGCGCCTCGCTGATGTCCCAGAGCGAACGCAGCGCGATCCCCGTGCCCGCGATCGCCAGTTCACGCACGACCTCGCTGCTGTTGGTGGGGACATGGCTCACTCCGCCCACGCTGATGGCGCCGTCTGGGCCGGTCAGCCGCCATGGCAACTGCCCCTCCGCTGCCAGCAGCCTGTGTTTTTTGAGGTCCGCTATGTCCTGCGGAGCGCCGAACCGCTCCAGATAGGCGGGCGCGGCGCACAATATCCGCCTGTTGGTCGCGAGCCGCCTTGCCACGAGGCCCTGTCCCGGATCGACGGTGATGCGTATGGCAAGATCGGCCCGCGTGGCAAGCAGGTCGGCATAGTCATCCGACAGGTCGATATGCAGCGTAACGCGGGGATGTGCATCCATGAACCGCCCCAGATGCGGCGCGATATGCATCCGCCCGAAGGATGTGGGCGCGGTGATCCGTATCGTCCCCGAAGCTTCCTCACAGGCGCCCGACACGCGCCTTTCCGCTGCGTCCAGCGCCGTCATTATCTCCCGCAGGTCGTCATGCAGTCGCTCGCCCGCGGGCGTCAGCGCCAGCCTTCGCGTCGTGCGATGGATCAGCCGCGCGCCCAGCCTTTCCTCCAGCCGCACCAGCCGCTTCGACACCATGGCGGGCGAAATGCGGAGCCGCCGCCCCGCCGCCGCCAGCCCGCCTTCGTCCATGATCGCGGCGAAGAGGTCGTAATCCGGGTCCATCATAATTTCACCACAGGAAATTCTGAATTTATATAATATCCTCTACTGCGTATAATGCCGACCGTCTATGCTCCGCCGCAAAGGAGCATCGCATGGGCAATATGATCGACAAGGCGGGCCTCAAGGTCGCGCAGCCACTCGCGACCTTCATCGAAGAGCGCGCGCTTCCCGGCACCGGCATCGACGCGCCGGCCTTCTGGTCCGGCGCGGCGGCGATCTTCGCCCAATTCGCCCCGAAAAACGCGGCCCTGCTCGCCAAGCGCGATAATCTCCAGAGTCGGATCGACGCCTTCTACAGCGACCGCGCGGGCCAACCCGGCAACGCGGCGGACTTGCGCGCTTTCCTCCAGGAAATCGGCTATCTCGTCCCCGAACCCGCGCCCTTCACCGTCACCAGCGACAATGTCGACGATGAAGTTGCCCGCCTTGCCGGACCGCAGCTTGTCGTGCCGATCCTCAACGCCCGTTTCCTCCTCAACGCCGCCAATGCGCGCTGGGGCAGCCTTTATGACGCGCTCTATGGCACGGATGCCATCCCTGGCGCTCCGGCGGGGAAGGGCTATGACGCCGGGCGCGGCGCGCAGGTCATCGCCTGGGCAAAGGCGTTTCTCGATCAGGCTATCCCGCTCGCCGGCGGCAGTTGGGCGGGTCTCACCGATGCGGAAGGCATTTCCCTTGCCGATCCGACCCAGTATCGCGGCAAGAACGGGAAGGGGCGCCTGTTCCGCCACAACGGACTTCACATCGAAGTCGTGTTCGACCGCGATCATCCCATCGGCAAAGACGATCCGGCAGGCATTGCCGACGTGATCCTGGAATCCGCGCTGACCACCATCTGCGACCTTGAGGACTCCGTCGCCGCCGTCGATGCGGAGGACAAGGTCGCCGCCTATGCCAACTGGCTGGGCCTGATGCAGGGCGACCTCACCGACACCTTCGAAAAGAATGGCGCGATAATGACCCGCGCCCTCAACGCCGACCGCAGCTATACGGCGCCCGACGGCGGCAGCTTCACCTTGCCCGGCCGTAGCCTGCTTCTGGTCCGCAATGTCGGCCATCTGATGACGACGCCCGCCATCCTCCTGCCCGATGGTAGCGAAGCGCCCGAAGGCATCCTTGACGGTATCGTCACCAGCCTGATCGCGATGCACGACCTCCAGCGCAAGGGCGGCTTCGCCAACAGCCGCTCAGGCAGCGTCTATATCGTCAAGCCCAAGATGCACGGGCCGGAGGAAGTGGGTTTCACCAACCGCCTCTTCGACGCCATTGAGGATATGCTGGGCCTCGCCCGCCATACCATCAAGGTCGGCGTCATGGACGAGGAACGCCGCACTTCCGCCAATCTCGCCGCCTGCATCGAGGCGGTGAAGGGCCGGATCATCTTCATCAACACCGGCTTCCTCGACCGCACGGGGGATGAGATGCACACGGCGATGCGCGCCGGTCCCATGATCCGCAAGGGTGAGATGAAGGCGAGCGACTGGATCGCGGCCTATGAGGACCGCAATGTCCAGATCGGCCTCGCCTGCGGCCTTTCGGGGCGCGCGCAGATCGGCAAGGGCATGTGGGCCGCGCCCGACCGCATGGCCGATATGCTGGAACAGAAGATCGGCCATCCCAGGAGCGGCGCGAACACCGCCTGGGTGCCGTCGCCGACCGCCGCGACGCTCCACGCGACGCACTATCATCAGGTCGATGTCTTCGCCCGCCAGGCCGAACGGCGCGCCGAACCCATAGCGCCGCTCGAAAAGCTGCTGACCGTTCCCGTCGCCTCCGGCCGCAACTGGTCGGCGGAGGAAATTGTGGAGGAACTGGACAACAATGCTCAGGGCATATTGGGCTATGTCGTCCGTTGGGTGGATCAGGGCGTAGGCTGTTCGAAGGTGCCGGACATTCACGATGTCGGCCTCATGGAGGATCGCGCGACCCTTCGGATTTCCTCCCAGCATATAGCGAATTGGCTGCTACACGGTGTCTGCACGGCGGAGCAGGTGGATGCCGCCTTCAAACGCATGGCAGTCAAGGTCGACACGCAGAATGCGGGCGATCCCCTCTATCAGCCCATTAGCGGTCGCGAGGAGGAAAGCCTTGCCTATCAGGCTGCCCACGCGCTGGTCTTCGAAGGGGTGACGCAGCCCAATGGCTATACAGAACCGCTGCTGCACCGATATCGCGCCCTTGCCAAGGCGGCGAGCTGAGGGAAATGGACGGGCGGCGCATCAACGCCACCCGTCCCGCCAGATGATCCAATCGACCGATGCGATGAAAAGCCCCGCTTGTGCGCCGGGGCGCTTCCCACTAAATCGCCCCCATGACCTCGACCAACGACATTCGCCGATCCTTCCTCGAATATTTCGGAGCGAACGGCCACACCATCGTCCCGTCCGCACCTCTGGTGCCACATAACGACCCGACGCTCATGTTCGTCAATGCGGGCATGGTGCCGTTCAAGAATGTCTTCACGGGCCTTGAAACCCGGCCTTATACGACGGCGACCTCCAGCCAGAAGTCGGTGCGTGCCGGCGGCAAGCATAACGACCTCGACAATGTCGGCTACACCGCGCGGCACCATACTTTTTTCGAGATGCTGGGGAATTTCAGTTTCGGCGACTATTTCAAGGAACAGGCGATTCTTCACGCCTGGACGTTGCTGACGAAGGAATGGGGACTTGCGGCGGAGAAGCTGACGGCGACGGTTTATCACACCGACGACGAAGCCTTTGATCTGTGGAAGAAAATCGCAGGCCTTCCCGATCACAGGATCATCCGCATCCCGACCAAGGATAATTTCTGGGCCATGGGCGACAGCGGCCCGTGCGGTCCCTGCTCGGAGATTTTCTACGACCATGGCGAGCATATCTGGGGCGGCCCTCCCGGATCGCCGGAAGAGGATGGCGACCGTTTCGTCGAGATATGGAACCTCGTCTTCATGCAGTTCGAGCAGGAAGCGAACGAGATCGTCGGCAACCTGCCCAGGCCCAGCATCGACACCGGCATGGGGTTGGAGCGCATCGCCGCCGTCATGCAGGGGGTGCACGACAATTACGACACCGACACCTTCAAGGCGCTGATCGCGGAATCGGGCGCGCTGACCCGCACAGCGACCGACGGCGAATACAAGGCGAGCCATCGCGTCATCGCGGACCACCTCCGCTCGACCAGCTTCCTGATCGCGGACGGGGTGCTGCCCGCCAATGAGGGCCGGGGCTATGTCCTTCGCCGGATCATGCGCCGCGCGATGCGCCACGCCCATATCATCGGCGCGAAGGAGCCGCTGATGTATCGCCTCGTCGGCGGCCTCGTGTCCGAAATGGGCGGGGCCTATCCCGAACTGGTGCGCGCGCAGCCGCTGATCGAGGAAACGCTGCTGCGGGAGGAAACGCGTTTCCGCAAGACGCTGGAAAACGGCCTGAAACTGCTCGACGAAGCCACCGCCGGTCTTGGCGAGAGCGGGACGTTGCCGGGCGAGACGGCGTTCAAGCTCTACGACACCTATGGCTTCCCTTATGACCTCACCGAGGACGCGCTGCGTTCGCGCGGGTTGGGCGTGGACCGGGACGGCTTCGACAAGGCGATGGCCGAGCAGAAAGCCGCCGCCCGCGCCGCGTGGAAGGGTTCGGGCGAAAAGGCGTCGGACGAAATCTGGTTCGATATCGCGGAAAGCGCGGGCAGCACCGAGTTTATCGGCTACAACTCGACAGAGGGCGAAGGCGAAGTGCTGGCGCTGGTCAAGGATGGCGCGCGCGTCGATGGCGCTGGGCCCGGCGATGAAGTGACAATCATTACAAACCAGACGCCTTTCTATGGCGAAAGCGGTGGCCAGATGGGCGATGCGGGTAGCATAACGTCGCAGACCGGGCTGGTCGCGGACGTGTCAGATACCGCGAAGCCGCTCGGCCGCCTGAACGCACACCGGGCGAAGGTTGGCGCGGGCAGCATCAAAATCGGCGATACCGTGCATTTGAGCGTCGATAGGGACCGCCGCGACCGGCTGCGCGCCAATCATAGCGCGACCCATTTACTTCATGCGGCGCTTCGCAATCGACTCGGCGCGCATGTGACGCAGAAGGGGAGCCTGGTGGCGCCGGATCGTCTGCGTTTCGATTTCTCGCACCCCGAAGCGTTGACGCATAGCCAGATTGCAGCGGTCGAGGCCGATGTGAACGAGCAGGTTCGTCATAATGAAGCGGTCACGACCCGTCTGATGACGCCAGACGATGCGGTGTCGGCCGGAGCGCTGGCGCTGTTCGGTGAGAAATATGGCGATGAGGTCCGCGTTCTTTCCATGGGGCGTGGCGACGAACACAGCTATTCGGTGGAATTGTGCGGCGGCACCCACGTCCGGGCGACGGGTGATATCGCGCTCTTCAAGATCATTTCGGAAAGCGCGGTTTCCTCAGGCGTTCGCCGCATTGAGGCGCTGACAGGCGAGGCTGCCCGTCTATGGCTGTCCGATCGCGAGGATCGCTTGCGTCAGTCGGCGGCGGCGCTCAAGACGACGCCGGAGGAAGTGCCTGTCCGTATCGCGGCGCTGGTGGAACAGAGCCGGAAACTGGAGCGGGAGTTGGCTGAAGCGAAGAAGGCGCTGGCTCTTGGCGGCGGCAGCGGTCCGGCTCAACCGGCGGGGCCGGAACAGGTGGGGAATGTCAACTTTATTGGTCAGGTAATCGAAGGCCTGGACCCCAAGGAACTGCGCGGCATTGTTGATCAGAACAAGACGACGCTGGGCAGCGGTGTTTCGGCGGTTTTGGCTGTCACCGATGGCCGGGCCAGCATTGCCGTGGGCGTGACCGATGATCTGATGGGCAGCATCAGCGCGGTCGACCTGGTCCGCGCGGGCGTGGAAACTCTTGGGGGGAAGGGCGGCGGCGGCCGGCCGGACATGGCGCAGGGCGGCGGCCCAGACGGCGACAAGGCCGCTGCGGCCATAGAAGCCGTAAAGGCAGCGTTGACGCAAGTTCCCGCCTGAGGGAAGGCGCGCGTCAGGCCAGAGCGATAGGACTCTCCGGCCTGACGCCACGCTGGCCTTGTTTGGATTGAAGCGTCTTCACAGGACCGCGCTCGGGACCGAATTTAAGGCACTTCGTCGGCGCGCAGGCGGCGCAGCTTCGGGGCGTTTTCAAGCTGCGCGGCATCCTTGATCCCGATACGGAGGTCTTCGCGCATCTGGTGGACGGAGGCTATCACCGGTCCCATGGCGATGCCGAGATCGACGAGCGCGGTCTCCGCCAGTTGCAACGAGCTTTCCAGCGTTTCGGGTACGGCGTCACTCGCCCCCGCCCGATAAAGCTGCGCGGCATGTTCGGTATCGCGTGCGCGGGCGATGATGGGAAGATCAGACACCCAGCCGCGCACCCGCTTGGTCACGCGGACAGACAGCACCGGATCATCCATGGTCAGGATCAACGCGCGGGCATGCCCCAATCGCAGCCGATCGAGCATTTCCGCTCGCGATACATCGCCAAAGAGGATCGGATAGCCGCTCCGGCGGGCTTCGGCGACCACATCCGGGTCGGATTCCACAACGATGAACCGCTGCTTATGCATTTTGAGCAGATCGCACACCATGCGGCCAACACGTCCAAAGCCGATGACAACGGCGGCGGCCTCTATCAGTTCTTCCTTCACCTCCACCGCTTCCTCGCCCAGCGCCATTTCAAGGCGGCGGGCGATGTCGTGGCCGATGCGGGCGAGAAGCGGCGTGATGGTAAGGCCGATTGCGGTCACGATCTGCCAGAAAGCTGCGGTGGAAGGGAGGATCAGTTTGGCCGCCGCTGCCGCCGACAGCACGATCAGCGTGGTTTCAGACGGGCTGGACATCAGTACGCCAACCTCCAGCGCCACGCCCTTACGTGCGCCGGAGAAATAAAGGAGCGCCGCCGTCACCAGCGTTTTGGCGAGGATGACCCCCATGACGGCCAGCACCAGACTTGGCCAGTTGGCGAGGATGACGCGTATGTCGAGGCTCATGCCCACGGTGATGAGGAAAACGCCCAGCGCCAGTCCCTTGAACGGCGCGGTCATCACTTCGACCTCGCCATGATATTCGGTTTCGGCGATCAGCAGACCCGCCAGCAGCGCGCCGACGATGGGGGACAGGCCCGCGATGGACGTGGCAAGGCTGGAGACGATCACCACCAGCAGACTGGCGGCAAGGAAAACCTCGGGGCTCTTGGTGCGTGCGGCCTGGCTGAAGATATGAGGCAGAATGATGCGACCGAGCACCAGCATGATAGCAATGGTGATGCCGCCCCTAAGCAGCGTGCTCGCCAATTCGCCCCATGCACCATCGGGGCTTGCTGCAACGGAAGGGGCGAGCGCGCCCAGCATGAAAATGATGGGGACGAGCGCCAGATCCTCAAACAGCAGCATCGAAAAGGCGGCGCGTCCCACCGCGCTCTGGGTGCCGACCATGGGAAGCACCACGGCGGTTGAGGACAATGCGAGCGCGAGGCCAAGGCCGATCGCGCCCGCCGTGGGCTGACCCAATATATAAAGACCTGCGGCGATCAGCAGGCCGCTGCCGAGCAGCTCGGCGGCACCAACGCCGAACACCTGCGTCCGCATGGTCCATAAGCGACGAAAACTCAGTTCCAACCCTATGGAAAACAGCAATAGTATGACGCCAAGTTCCGCGAAGGGCTCTATCGCCTCCTGATTGGATATGGTGATATGATAAAGCCAGGGATATTGGCCCACCAGCGATCCCAGCCCCGCCGGGCCGACCGCGAGGCCTACCAAGATGAAACCGATGACCGGGCTGATGCGGAAACGAGCAAATCCGGGAATGACCAGACCGGCTGCGCCGAGGATGACAAGGGAATCACTGAAGCTTTGAGGATTGATTGCGCCGGCCATGCTCTATCATCGCGGCGTGGCATGCGAATATCCAGAGTTTTTCAGTAGAAATATCCAGATGCCATCATCAGCCATCGCGACTGACGTTGAAGACGGTGGTCGTTCCGGCGGGCGAAATCGGTCTGCGCGCATCATATGCGGGATTGCTTTGCGATTCAGTGTTGCGGAGGGCTTGACCTCCGTGCTGATCGCCCTCAATCGTCGATACAAGATGCCCGGTTCCGGCATTCGCATCACGGGGGTTCGACCGTTTCATCATGACTTCTGCCGCATCGGCCACCGCCACCCTGCTTGCCCTGGGCGGCATGCCTATGATCGGGCAGGGCGACGATCTTTCCGGAATGATCCTTGATGCGCTGGAGCGGTCGGGAGAAATTTTGCTGGATGGCGACATCATCGTTCTCGCGCAGAAGATTGTGTCGAAGGCGGAAGGGCGGGCCGTTTCTCTGGCGCAGGTCGTGCCTTCCACCGAGGCGAGGGAACTGGCGTTGCGATGCGATAAGGACCCACGTCTTGTGGAACTGGTCCTTTCCGAAACGGATAAGGTGATGCGTGTCCGTAAAGGCGTGCTCGTCGTCCGTCATCGGCTGGGCTTGGTGTTGGCCAACGCAGGCATCGACCAGTCGAACATCGCGCAGGATGAAGACGGTGTCGCGCTCCTGCTGCCGCTTGATCCAGACGCCAGCTGCGCGGTCATCCGGGAAGAGATCGTACGGCGGACGGAAAAGGATATCGCTGTGTTGATCATTGACAGTTTGGGTAGGGCCTGGCGCAAGGGCACCTGTGGCATCGCCATCGGTGTGAGCGGAATGGCCGGACTGTTGGATCTGCGCGGCACACCGGATTTGCACGGACGACAGCTTCAGACAAGTGAGTTAGGCCTTGCCGACGAAGTGGCAGCGGCGGCATCGCTGGTCATGGGACAGGGCGACGAAGGGCGGCCGGTCGTTCTTGTCCGGGGTGTCGGCCGCGGACGTTCCAAAGGCAGCGCTGCCGAATTGATCCGCGAGCCTGAGCTGGACCTTTTTCCATGAGCGTGCTGGCATTGGCAGGTGGCGTGGGCGGAGCGAAACTCGCCAATGGACTTGCCGCGATATTACCGCTGGGGACACTTACCATAGCGGTCAACACGGGCGATGATTTCGAGCATCTCGGATTGCTTATCTGTCCCGATCTCGACAGCGTGACCTATGCGCTGGCGGATATGAACAATGTGGAACTGGGCTGGGGCGTTGCGGATGAAAGCTGGGCCTTCATGGATGCCATTGCCCGGCTGGGTGGCGAAACATGGTTCCGGCTGGGTGATCGCGATCTGGCGACGCATATCCTGCGACGGCAGCTCATGCAGCAGGGGGATTTGTCCGCAGCAACGGATGAAATCGGGCGGCGCCTTGGTATAGCGCAGAGGATTGTGCCGATGAGCGATGATCCCGTCCGGTCCATCGTGTCGACGGATCGTGGGGATCTGCCTTTTCAAGATTATTTCGTCCGCTATCAATGCGCGCCGCGATTTGAATCGATCCGCTTTGACGGAGTCGAGAAGGCGCGGCCCAGTGCTGGATTTCTCGCGGCGCTCGGTGATCCGGCGCTGGAAGCCATCATTCTCTGCCCGTCCAATCCACTGCTGTCGATTGCGCCGATATTGGCGGTGCCGGGCGTGCGCGAACATATTGTCAACCGGAACGTGCCCTGCATCGCCCTGTCGCCTTTCATCGCGGGGCAGGCGGTTAAGGGACCGGCAGCCAAGATTATGACCGAGTTGGGCATTGCCACCACGCCGGCAGCCGTGGCCGCCCATTATGGCGAACTGATCGACGGATTGGTGATCGATACCGCTGACGTGGGCGCATTGTCAGACAAGCGGCCGGCCCTTTTCGCCACGGATATATTGATGCGCGATCCGGCGGATCAACGGCGTCTGGCGAGCGAAGTGCTGGACTTTGCGCGTGCCCTGAGCGCGACCGCGCGCTAAGCCGCATGGCAGGCACCATCATCATTCCAGTCAAGCCTTTCCATGAAGGTAAAACCCGGCTTGCGTCCATCCTGACCCCGGAACAGCGCAAACGGCTGAGCTGCGATTTCTTCCAGCATGTCCTTACGTTGGCCAAGGACCGGGCATTGAATGCAGAGGTGCTGGTCGTCAGCCGGTGCCAGGAAGCCTTGGAGATGGCGCGTAAAGCTGGTGCCCGAAGCATGATTGAGCGGGGACAGGGCCAGAACAGCGCGCTGGAGCAGGCGATGGGCCGGGTAAATGGATCGGTTTTGTTGTTGAGTTCTGACCTTCCCTTCCTGATCACGGAAGATCTCGCAGCCATGCTCGCGTTGAGAGAAACCGTGGATGTCGGAATCGCCACGGACAAAGCAAGGGCCGGCACTAACGCGCTTTTTCTGGCCCAGCCACGCCTGATCCGTCCTTGTTTCGGGCCGGATAGCCGTGCGCTGCATGAAGCAGAGGCGGACAGGGCGGGGTTGCGCTGGACAGTGGTAGAACGGATCGGCTTGGCTCATGACGTGGATCGACCCGAAGACCTGCTGTTTCTGAACAATCGCTCCTGTTGACTTAGCGGGGAAGTTGCTGGCCGCGCTGGGCGACCCGAGGCGGCACAGGATGGCATCATATGTCTGCCCGGGCGGCGAGCAAGATACTGGTGGAGCGTTTGGGGTTTTTCCTCTGCATCGACGGCGATTCGCATGCTAGGAATTATCGGTATCTACTCGAAAGGATCCTCCTAATGTCGCTGCGCCGGGCCGCAATTGTTTCGCCCATTCGCACTCCCGTGGGAAAATTTCTTGGCAGTCTGTCCCCGGTTTCAGCGGGAGAACTGGCGGCAGTGATCATGCGAGCACTGATCGGCCGCTCCGGGGTGGATCCTGACAGGATCGATGATATCGTATTTGCCCAGGCCTATGGGAATGGCGAAGCGCCGTGTGTCGCGCGCTGGTCCGCACTCGCCGCCGGTCTGCCTATCTCGATCCCCGGCTATCAACTCGACCGGCGTTGCGGCTCTGGTTTGCAAGCAGTGATCGATGCCGCGATGATGGTGCAAACAGGAGCAGCCGACGTTGTGGTGGCGGGTGGCGTGGAAAGCATGTCAAATGTCGAATATTATTCGACTGACTTGCGGAAGGGCGCCCGTGCTGGCTCCGTAACCATGCACGACCGGTTGATTCGTGGCCGGATCATGTCGCAACCTGCCGCACGGTGCGGCGTCATCAGTGGAATGATCGAAACAGCCGAAAACCTGGCACGGGACTATGACATCACGCGCGCCCAATGCGATGCCTATGCGGCGGCCAGCCATCAGCGTGCCACTGCGGCATGGGCAAATGGCGTTTTTGCCGATGAGATCGTTCCCGTACCTGTCCCGCAAAAGCCAGGCGATCCGCTGATGTTTAGCCATGACGAGGGATATCGCCCGGATGCGACGGCGGAATCGCTCGCAACATTGCGTCCCCTAGAGGGCGGCGTCGTCACTGCGGGGAATGCCAGCCAGCAAAATGATGCCGCTGCAGCTTGCCTGGTGGTCGCGGAGGATAAATTGGCCGAACTGCGGTTGGAGCCGATTGCATGGTTTCACAGTTGGGCGGCAGCGGGCTGTGAACCCTCGCGCATGGGGATAGGGCCAGTTCCTGCCGTGGAACGGCTATTCGCTCGATCCGGGCTTGGCTGGAGTGATATTGACCTTATCGAACTGAACGAAGCCTTTGCGTCTCAGGTGTTGGCTGTGCTCAAGGGGTGGGGGTGGAGCGCGACGGACGAACGCCACGCCCTCCTCAATGTCAATGGGTCGGGCATTTCCCTTGGTCACCCGATTGGTGCGACGGGAGGACGGATTCTCGCCAATCTGACCCGTGAACTCAAACGGCGCGGTGGACGCTTTGGATTGGAGACGATGTGCATTGGAGGGGGGCAGGGCATCGCGGCGATATTCGAAGCAGCCTGATCGCACAAAACCAACGCGGCGCGGACGGACTTCTCCGGCACACTGAACATTGATTCCGTGCTCAGCTTCTCTGCCGATAGGGATGCCCTTGCTACCAGTCGGTTTGTTGTACTGACGCCGAACTCATCGGCACGGGATCAAAGATTAGGCACAATATTCGATTCTAACTATCTGAAATGCAGTTCTGAGCGGGCGACCCACCAATTTCGGAGCTGTGAAATGTGGGGAACTCTCCCAACTAAGAGGGATGTATCAATCTTACTGAGTGAGCCGCCCCGAGTTTACCGGAGGCTTATGGTCTTAACGCTCCAGTAAGCCGACCGTCAGCTTGTCGGGATTAAAAATCGGCGGCTAAACAGCCGGGAAGGGGCGTTCATGTCTTCAAGGCATTCTCGGCGGCGGCGCGTTGAACCGCACATTCTCTGACAAAGAAATCTAGAAGCGCCCGAACCGACGGCAGCAACCCCCTGCGCGAAGGAAATACGGCATGGACGATCGCCGCCGGAGGACGCCAATCCGGCAGGAGATGAACCAGCCGGCCTGCCATAACATCTGGCCATATCAGCAGGGTAGGCAATTGCACGACGCCCAGTCCCTCCAGCGCCCCCGCGCGCAAGGTTGCCATGTCATCAGTGACGATCCGTGGGCGATGGCGGACGGCCGCCCGCTGGCCATCGCTGCTTTCCAGATGCCATTGATAATCGTTGTGTGCCGGCCCCAGATCGAGGCTTGGTAGTCCATTGAGGTCGGCGGGGTAGATGACGGGGCGTGTGATCAGTTCAGGGCTGGCCATCAAGCATTGCCGGCTGTCATCCAGCTTGCGCATCACCAGCCCCGTATCATCGAGCGGCGGAAAACGCGCCCGAATGGCAAGGTCATATCCCTCAGCAATCAGATCGACCGGACGATTGAAGCTTTTGAGGTGAATATCGACCGCCGGATGCTCCTTCACAAAATGAGCGACAAGGCCGCTGAACTGGAATTGCAGCAGCCCGACCGGGCAGGCCATTCGGATGACACCTCTGGGTTCCGCGCGCAGTTCGGCGATCGCCTGCTCGGCGGCTTCGGCCTCGACCAGCATGGCGAGGCAGTGCCGATAATATTCCTGCCCCACCTCCGTGACGGAGAAGCGCCGCGAGGAACGATTGAGCAGGCGCACGCCCAATCGGTCTTCCAGCAATAATATGCGCCGGCTAAGTTTGGATTTGGGCTGATGGATGGTTCGTGCGGCGGGCGCAAAGCCGCCATGCTCGACCACCTGTGCGAAATAATAAAGATCATTGAGGTCGTGCATCGTCCCATCAGTAGGACGCTGCGTCCCCGATCGCAATCTTTCGCTATCATCATTGCAGGATCATCTTCGCTGCAAGTTCAGGGCCGCAAAATGGAGTCGCCCTGCCAGGAGGTGCAAGATGACCAAGGAAATTCTGGGCCGTTATGGCAATGATCATGGCCATTGGGTGGGCGATGGCTTCCCCGTTCGCTCGCTTTTTTCCTACCATGGCCTGGGTCAGCATATCAGCCCGTTCCTGCTGCTGGACTATGCTGGTCCCCATTATTGAACGTCGTGGCGTTGGCCAGCATCCCCATCGTGGCTTCGAGACGGTTACCATCGTTTATGATGGCGAGGTCGAGCACAAGGATTCCGCCGGCAACGGCGGCGTGATCGGTCCGGGCGATGTGCAGTGGATGACGGCCGGCGGCGGCATATTGCACGAGGAATATCATTCGCCCAGCTTTGCGCGGACCGGCGGTCCATTTCGCATGGTGCAGTTGTGGGTCAATCTGCCGGCCAAGGACAAGATGACCCCCGGCGGCTATCAGGCGATCGTCAATGCCGACATCCCTGTCGTCGAACTGGCAAGCGGTGCCGGCGTGGTGCGGGTGATTGCTGGGGCGTTCGACGGCATTGATGGTCCAGCCCGGACCTTCACCCCCGTCAATGTCTGGGACATGCGCCTGACCCGCGATGCGGAGATGCGCCTGCCGTTGCCCGAAGGCCATGTCGCGATGCTGGTCGTTCTGAGTGGTCGGCTGACCGTGGCG
Source organism: Sphingobium baderi (assembly GCF_001456115.1). NCBI lineage: Bacteria > Pseudomonadati > Pseudomonadota > Alphaproteobacteria > Sphingomonadales > Sphingobiaceae > Sphingobium > Sphingobium wenxiniae. The sequence goes on from NZ_CP013264.1 coordinate 2,734,988, forward strand.
GGCGAGCATGAGATTGGCGAAGCGGAAATGCTGCTGCTCGGTCGCGATGGACAGGATGTTCAACTCCGTGCCGATGGCGACACGACATTGCTGGTGCTGACCGGCGAACCGATCGACGAGCCGATCGTCGGTCATGGCCCCTTCGTTATGAACAGCGAGGCGGAAATCCGGGCGGCCGTCGATGACTTCAACAATGGTCGTTTCGCGCAGGCGATCGGCTGACGACCTCAACCCCGGCGGTCATCCTGATCGCCGGGGCCATGGTTACGGGGCGGTCGGGCGTCCAGCCGACCTTCGTTTCATTACGGAAGCTGCACAGGAAAGGAACCATCATGACGAGCGAATCCATCCGCGATCCCAAGGCGGATCATCTGCTGACACCGCAAAATTCGGCCTTTATCATCATCGACTATCAACCGGTCCAGGTGAATTCGATCGCCTCGATGGATCGGCAACTGCTGCTCAACAACATCGTCGGCTGCGCCAAGGCGGCGGTCGCCTATGATCTGCCGATCGTGCATTCGACCGTGAACGTCGAAACCGGCCTCAACCACCCGCCGGTCCCGCAAGTACGCAAAGCGCTGGCCAATTATCCGACCTATGACCGCACGAGCATCAACAGCTGGGAAGATATCGAATTTCGCCAGGCAGTGGAGGCGACGGGGCGCAAGAAGCTGATCATGACCGCGCTCTGGACCGAAGCCTGCCTGACCTTCCCGGCGCTCGATGCACTGAAGGAAGGATATGAAGTTTATGTTCCGGTCGATGCGGTTGGGGGGACATCGCTGGCCGCACATGAGGCAGCCCTCCGCCGGATCGAGCAAGCCGGTGGCAAGATGATCTCGGTGCCCCAGCTTTTCTGTGAACTGCAGCGTGACTGGAAACGCAGCGAGACCGTGCCCGCCTTCATGAACCTGTTCATCGAAACCGGTGGCACCGCTGGCATCCAGTTTTCCTACGACAAGGCCGACTGATTTTTTCGATCACGGCCAGACGGCATCACGCCTTGGCCGTGATCGACCTCCACTCCGCAGGAGAAATTCCATGTCTTCCCCCGCCAATTTCAACGGCAGCCGACCGATCATCGATCCTGACGATTCCGTGATGCTGCTGATCGACCATCAGAGCGGCCTGTTCCAGACCGTTGGCGACATGCCGATGCCTGAATTGCGATCTCGAGCCGGCGCGCTCGCCTCGATCGCGACGCTGGCCAAAATCCCTGTCATCACGACCGCGTCAGTACCCCAGGGGCCGAATGGTCCGCTGATCCCGGAAATCCATGCCAATGCGCCACATGCCCAATATGTGGCCCGCCGGGGCGAGATCAACGCATGGGATAATCCCGATTTCATTGCAGCGGTCAAAGCGACTGGACGCGGGACGCTAATTATTGCGGGTACGATCACCAGTGTCTGTATGGCCTTCCCCTCTATTGCCGCCGTGCAGGATGGCTATCGCGTGTTCGCGGTGGTTGATGCGTCGGGAACCTATTCGAAGATGGCGCAAGAAATCACGCTGGCGCGTGTTGTCCAGGCGGGCGTGGTGCCAATGGATACGGCCGCCGTCGCATCGGAAATCCAGAAGACATGGCATCGCGATGATGCGGAAAAATGGGCCGAGATTTATACCCGCATATTCCCGCCCTATCAGTTACTGATCGAAAGCTATGCCAAGGCGCAACAGGTTGCGATCGAACATGAAATGCCCGATTCACAGCGGAGATGGAAACCAAATATGGCCGGCGCCCTGCCGGCCACGTCGAAAGGCGGACATATGACGAATAAGGTGATCGATAATCCCGCTGAACATCGGTTTGAGCTGGATCTGGGCGGCGACGCATTGGCGGCGGCCTATTATCGGATCGAGGAGGGACGGGTGGTTCTGATCCATACCGAAGTCCCCTATGCCTTTTCCGGTCAGGGCGTGGGCACAAGATTGGCCACAGGCGTGTTCGACCTCATATGTGCCAGCGGTCGCAAGGCCGTGCTGAAATGCAGCTTCATGGCACGCTTCTTCGCGAGCCATCCCGAATATGCCGATATTGTTGACGGCTGATCCGACTGAGGCAGGAATGTTAGGATGATCGAGATGGTAATCGAGCAGCGCCGGCGCAGCCTGAGCGGCGAGCTGGAGGTCGGACGGGTGCTTCCTTAAGCCAAGCGGCGGATGATTGGCCCTTTCATTTTCTTCGATCATATGGGACCGCTCGACGTTGCGGCGGGGGCGGGACAGGATCTCGATGTACGCCCGCACCCCCATATCGGGCTTTCCACCGTTACCTATCTTTTTTCGGGTGAGATCATGCACCGCGACAGCGTGGGATCGGTCCAGACCATCCGCCCGCAGGAGGTGAACTGGATGACCGCCGGCAGCGGTATCACGCATAGCGAGCGATTCGAGAAGGCCCGCGCGGTGGGCAATCATCTACATGGGATCCAGGCCTGGGTTGCCTTGCCCAGGGAGGATGAGGAGAGCGATCCGAGCTTTTCCCATCATGGCGGGGCTGACCTGCGGCACTGGGAGGAGGGTGGCGTGAGCTGTCATCTGATTGCCGGTGCAGCCTATGGACTCAAGGCCGCTGCGCGCACCCATTCTCCGCTTTTCTATGCCCATCTCGACATGGTGCCCGATGCGGTTGCGGGCATCCCGACAGATCAACCCGAGCGCGCGGTCTATGTTGCACGTGGCGCGATCGAACTGGATGGTGAAACCTATGGGGCCGGCAAAATGATGATCTTGGACGGGCAGGCGTCGTAACTGCGGGCGTTGGAAGATAGCAGTGTCATGCTGATCGGCGGCGAACCGATTGGCGAGCGTTTCCTCTACTGGACTTTCGTGTCGTCATCCCAGAATCGGCTGGCGCAGGCTGCAGCCGACTGGAAGGCGGGGCGCATGAAGCTGCCCGATTGCCGATCATGGGGAGTTCATTCCCCTCCCGGAAGGCCCCCCACCTTCTGCAGCGCGACAGTAAGCGGAACATCAGCACCTGGAATTTGAGAATCAGTCTCGGAACGGCAAGGAAGGCAGCGACTGCGGAGAGGGTCGATAGCGTCCTATGTCGCTCGTTCATGCGGCTCTGTAACGGTACCCTTCATGCTAATTACCTGCAGCAAGGCGTCGGCTGCCTTGGTGCGATAGCGTTCCTTGTGGCGCATTCCAAAGAAGGGGCGAGGATCAAGGGCGATCGGGGCGGCGTGCAACATGCCTGCCTCAATAGCCGGTGCGACGACCAACGCCGATAAAACGGCAACGCCAGCACCAGCTTCCACGGCGGTACGAACGCTCTCGTTGGACGGCATCACCAGCGCGACATCAAGCGTGGCGGGATCGATGCCACGGGCACGCAAATAGCTGTCGAGCGTGGAGCGGGTGCCCGACCCTGGCTCGCGCTGTACCCATCGGGCCTGGCGCAACCAGGCTTCATCGACACGCGCTTCTGAGAAAGGCTCTGCGCCGACCAGTAACAGTCGATCCTCACCTATCGGCCAATGCGCTAACGATGGATCGTCGATCTCGCCCTCAACGATGCCTAGATCAGCCTCGCCGTCATGGACTCGGGCCGCTGCCTGTTCGGTATTGCCGATTGCCAGTTCGATCCCGATCGTCGGGTAGCAGTCGTGGAAATTAGCAAGGATCGGCGGTAGCCAATAAGCCGCAATGGTCTGGCTGGCGACAATGCGAAGCGTGCCTCGCTTCAACCCGCTCAGTTCTTCGAGCACATGCTCTGCCGCGCCGGCGCGAGCAAGCACGCCCCGGGCTTCGGTCAGGAACAGCTGTCCCGCCTCGGTCAGAGTGATGCCACGCCCCACGCGGTGAAACAGCTTGATCGTATGCCTTTCCTCCAGTGCGGCAATTGCAGCCGATGCAGCGGATTGCGTGACATTGAGGGCGCGCGCTGCGGCCGTCATGTGTTCGCGTTCGGCCACGCCGACAAAGATCCGAAGTTGTTCCAACGTCATGCCATATCAGTATCAGCATCAATCACATTTGGCGATTAGAATCACAAACAACCTTCGTTGGAGCGATCGATCGGGGAAACATAGATCGAGCGGCGAAGGGAAAATATGTTGACCAGTCTTGCTCATCAGCCAACATCGTCGAACAGTTCAAGCGGCAGGGTCGTTGCCGTTCTGCCGGGTATCAGCCTCTGCCTCGCCTTGACCGGAGCAGCTTATGCCTTGGAAGCTGGCGAACGCGCACTTGCCGGCAAGGCGTGGGCGGAAGCGCTGGTCCTCGCCATCTTGATAGGCACCGTCGTGCGTAGCCTTTGGGTCCCCGGCAATCGCTGGCAGGATGGCATTGCATGGAGTGCAAAATATCTGCTGGAAGCGGCCGTCGTCCTGCTCGGCGCTTCGGTTAGTGGCGCAACCATCCTGGCTGCAGGGCTACCCTTGCTCGCTGGGATCGCCGGTGTGGTGGCGAGTGCCATCCTACTTAGCTTCGGCATCGGTCGGCTGCTGAGATTGCCGACCCGCATGGCGCTTCTGGTTGCGTGCGGCAATTCGATTTGCGGCAACTCGGCCATCGCGGCCGTCGCACCGGTCATCGGTGCAGACAGTGAAGACGTGGCGGCCTCGATTGCCTTCACAGCGGTGCTAGGGGTGATCGTTGTGCTTGCTCTGCCACTGCTTGGCATTGCGCTGGGTATGAGCGGGCTTGCGTTCGGCACGCTCGCCGGGCTTACAGTCTATGCTGTTCCGCAGGTCATTGCGGCGACCTCGCCGCTGGGCGCCACTGCCGTGCAAATGGGCACGTTAGTCAAATTGGTGCGCGTGCTGATGCTCGGGCCGGTGTGCCTCGTCCTTTCGCTGGTGGCACCACTTCTCGCAGCGCAGGCTGCGCGCATTGATGGGTTCAACCCAGGTCCGTCGGCGGTCAAGCGGCTCGATTTGGCGAATTTGGTGCCGTGGTTCATCATCGGCTTTTTGGCGTTGGTGGCCTGCCGCTCGTTAGGGCTGGTAGCAACGGCCGTCATTGCACCGATCGGTTACGTCGCCACGTTGCTGACCGTCATGTCTATGGCCGCGCTCGGTCTCGGCGTGGACCTTGGCACCGTCGCCAAGGGCGGCGGAAGAGTCGCAGCGGCGGCAGTCTTCTCGCTGTTGGGCCTTGGGGCAATTAGTCTGGTCCTGCTGGACGGGCTGCACATGGTCTGAGTGGGTACCGATGGCCGCATGCTGTGGTCAGATTGTCGGCCAATCCCAAACCGTCGATTGTAAGCTGCCGGTCTGCATCTAGAGGACGGAAATTGCCTCCCGAACGGCCGCAAAGGGTCGTTTCAGGGCTTGAATGACTTCGCCGTGCATCCTGATAAGGCAGGATGCACGGCGAAGAGCAAAATTTATGCACCTAGATCGCGCAAAGCGACACTTTGCGCTATTGGCCCATGATCTTCGACATTGCCTTTTGATCGACGCCGATCTGTGCCTCGGCAGCGCGAGTGTCGAAAATCTCGCGCCATGCGGTGATTAGGCCGTCAGTGAAGTCAAAAACTGCCATGACCGGAACGCTAACGCGCTTGTTCCCCAAGTCGGCAAAAGTGGCATGATCCGTGCGCTCTGTGAAAACATGGGCGTCATCCGCCATTATGATGTGAATCTCGGCGTGCAGATCCTTGTACACTGTCAATTGCCGCGCGATCTCCGCGACGATCTCACCTGGCCCGACAATTGGCGCGACTGCGGGAACAAGGGGTTGGTAATAGGCATCTGGGGTAAAATAGTCCTCGAGACCCTTGCCTGAAACACGCCCCGAGTGGACGATGTTGAGAATTTCCCGGACTCGGCGTTCATTGGGATGCATGACAGACTCCTTCATTCATATTATTTGGCGAGTGATCCGAAATGATAGGCAATTGACACCCCATACACTCGGGGTGCGCCAGGAAAGGCCACCGCGGTTGCCAGCGGACCTGAATAGAGATCACTGAACGTGCGCGTGTTGTATTTCTTATCGAAGAGATTCCGTACAAAAGCGCCGATCTCCAGGCGCGGCTCGTCAAGATCGGCGCTCAATCGCAGGTTGAAGATGCCGTAACCTGGAATACGGCTGAGCGCATTCTGCTGGTCAATAATCGCGCGATCGGCGGACGAGATGCCTGGAGCCGCTGTAACGGGACTGAAGGACTGCGAACTGATATAGGCAAAATCCCCATGCGCCTCGATTGCGCCCCATGGCATTTCGAATGTCTGTGTGGCGGCCACTGTCGCATTGAATTTGGCAAGCTGGGGCAGCGGTTCCCCGCTGCGATCCACGACAACAGGCGCACCATTGACGATCTGTGTGTCGAGGAAGCTCCCTTTGTCGTATCGACCGTGAAGGAGGCCGATCGAACCGGAAAGCTCCATTCCGTGCCAAGGTTTTGCCGCGAGTTCGAACTCTGCTCCGCGCACTTGGGCGTTGCCCGCGTTCACGACATATTGAGTGACGGACGTGGGCGTAACAACGATGTTGAGGTTGCGCTGAACATCGCGCTGCCAGGCGTTGAACAACGCAACATTGAACCGAACCCGACGGTCAAACAATTCCGCCTTGAAGCCGATTTCGATGTCTCTCACCTTCTCCGGGGAGAAGGCTGGTATCGACCCGAAGCGCAAGTTCCATCCGCCTGCCATCGCCGCACCGCTCGTTTTGGCATAGGCGAAGAGATCTGAGGTCACTTGATAGTCCAGACCGAAGGTCCAGGCTGGATAATTGAAGTTGGTAGTCTCGGTCTGATCGCATGGCGGCACATTACCGCCATCCGGCGAAGCCACATTGCAGGTCGCAATATCGTTATAGACTGACCGGTTATGGAGCACGACCTTGCGCTTATCCCAGGTCCAACGCAGGCCAGACGCCAGTCTTAGACCGGGCGCCAGTTCATAATATCCTTGAGCATAAATACCGCGTGATATGTTCAGAACGTCTCCGTCATTGAGAAGTGGCGGCAGCCCAAGCACGCCCAGCGACTGAAAAAGCGATTGCTCGTCGCCGGTCTCGCGCGAAAAATAGAGACCGCTTATCCAGCTCAAGGAACCGGCATCGCCCGAAAGCTGTAGCTCCTGGGAAATCTGCTTGGATCCAAAGCCGGTATGGTTCTGTGCAAGCTCGAGCGGCGTTCCATCCAGGTCAATCACCGCATCGGTCCGGCTGTAACGATAGCCTGTAATCGATTGCAGCTTCACAGCGCCAAGGTCACCATTGATCGTTAACGAGCCGCCTCCAGCCTTGAGGACATCCATCGGCGTCTCTCCGAGCGGACCGGTCGTACCATAGCTCCTATAAAAATTATTCTTGCGCTGCAGATATGGGGTCAGGATCGGAGTGAGGTCGGCAAGCGGCGCAAGACTGGGCACGATACCAACTAGCGGCGTCACGATCGCGGTTAGCGCCGTGGCGTTGAATCCAGCAAGTGCAACATCTTGGCCGCTGTCACGGCGATAATTATAGTCCCCGGACAAGGTGACATCCCAATTGCTTCCCTCGGGCGCCCATCGCAGTTTGGCTCGGACGAAATGATTAGCTGCCTGATCAAAGGTCCTGCGGTTCAGGGTTTCATTGTGGCCATAGCCGTCATCTCTGTTGAAGCTGTAAGTGATGCGGGCCGAAAGCGCGGAGCCGGTAACCGGCAGATTGAGCGTTCCGCTCGCGTCGAGCGTATTATAGTTTCCATAAGAGACGCGCGCTTCCGCCCCGAATTCTCCGTTGGGCTGTTTGGTGATGATGTTGAGCGCTCCACCGGTGGTGTTGCGACCAAATAATGTACCCTGCGGACCGCGCAGTACCTCTACTCGATCTAAGTCAGCGAAGTCGAAGAGGCCCTGCGAAGGGCGGGGGATATAAACACCGTCAATATAGATGCCGACGGCCGGGTCGGAGGCGCTCCCCGGGTTTACTTGGGACTGACCGCGAATCGAGACGAAGGCATAGCCCGAAACCGAGGGCGATCCTGTCGCCACGTTCAAGTTGGGTGCAAGGCGCTGCAGATCTTTCGCATTTTGGACCTGCGCCTGGACGAGTTTGGTATCATCAATCGCAGTCACGGAAACCGGCGTTGTCTGAAGAGATTCAGCCGTTCTTCGCGCTGTCACGACAATATCGGCTAACCCCTGGTCCACCGATGCACCAACCGTGTCTTGTGCATGGGCCGGCACCGCCAAAGCGCACGCTGATGTGGTAGCAAACCAAATAGCGACGCGTGCTCTCGTGCTATCAACCATAGCCCAACTCCCAAATAGCACTTTTTAAAAGGTTTGCCGTCAGGCCTTGATCGGCTGCAGCGTCGTCTTGGTGAGATAGGATTGCGACCCGCAACCCATGAGCAAAAAGTTCTGACGTGACAGCCATCTGTTGAAAAATGCCACCAGAGTCCTGTCTTCTTCCGGCCCAGCTGCCCGCACAAAAGCATCGACTGCGGCGTCCGCTTCGCGCCGTGTTTTAACCTGCTGACCAGTGAGCGCTGCAGCATCGGCAAGATCGGCGGCTAAAATGCCCCCCCCATAGAGCGCGCAGCGCTGGAGGTAGCGCCCCAGGACGGCCGCGGTATCGAGGTGAAACCGCAATTCGGTGTCGTCGGTCTCCCACGACGTCATCATATTGATTAATTGCTCAGGCGCTGCATCGTAGGGAACCGCCGAATTCGCTTCGGGATCGGGCACATTGTCCAGCCGAACACCCAGACTTTCGGCAATGCCCTGCAAGCCCCAGCGGCTGGTGGCGACGCAGAATTGCAGATACGCCACGTAATCATTCTGAACCTCTGGCTTGAACATCATTGGCCACATCAACATGCTGTTGGTGCCCGCAAATCCAGCTGAGTGATACGCGATCGCACGCAGCGGAATTTTATCGCCAGTCAATGCTTCATAATATTTTCGCAGCTCAGTGATGTCGCCCAGCGGTTCTGTCGTATCACGTAGGCGCATTCCCGCGAACTCGGCGGCTGGATCACCAATATAGGAGACCTCGAAATCGATGAGGCCCGTGAACCGATCATCATCATAGAGGAACTGGCCGGCGTCAGCCGTCACAAATCCAGGACGATCGCGATCTTCCGGCGCGTTGCGCTCGAGCCAAAGCGCATAGAATTCAGTAAGCGGAAACGGACGATCGACGAAGGCAGCACGGACAATGTCGATGCAAGGCTTGTAAAGATTTAATGCAAGGTCGCGCGCGCTTTTGGGAACAGTTAGTCCGATGGCGCCGAACTCCCCGACCGGGATCGCGTGCAGCTTGGCCAAGGCCTCTATGAATTCACGCCTGACCTTGGCGCGGTCTGCTGAATCCTCGATGAGTTCGGTGTTTATGGTTCCCGGCAACCGCTCCATCACGATTGCAACGGGATCTTCAATCATGCCGTACACTTTGGGGGCCAATACGCCATGGCGTTCCATCACATGGTGGATTTGGCCTTCTTGATGAAGCGTTATCGGATAGCGGGTCGCCTTGCCCCGTGCCCCGCGGACCAACACGCCCTGCAGGCGACCGTCAATCTCAACATCGGCTTCCCAACTGATCCTCCACCGAAGCTGTCGGCGAAAATTCTGCGGCTCAGTTCCAAAATGGTCGCGTAGCCATTCATAGACAGGGCGATCGACCTCGCTGAGTGCGGAGGTATCCAACACCATTCGTGCAATTGTATCGGTCGCCATCAATTTCCCTCCCATGTTCCGCCGCCGTTGGGACCGTCAGATCCAAGAAGAAGATGGCCTAAACCTTGCTGTGGCGGCCAGTCCCGTCACTTCAGGTGAATTGCGATCACCTTCGTTGAATTGCGTATCGCTTTGACAGGCCGCCTTCTTAGACCGCATCGTCGAAGTACAAAATGAGAGGGAGGTGGAGATGGGAAGGTTGCAGGGAAAGGTGGCGATAGTGACTGGCGCCGGCTCTGGCATCGGCGAGGCCGCCGCGATGCGCTTTGGACAAGAGGGCGCCACAGTGGTTGCTGTGGGCCGGCGCCAAGAAGCAGTGGAGCGCGTTGCCGAGGCGATTGGTAGAGCGGGCGGGGAAGCCATTGGCCTTGTCGCAGACATCGCAGACGAGAAAATGATCACCACGATGGTGTCCACTGTCTGTGCCCGATATGAACGGATTGATGTCCTTTACAACAACGCAGCTCTTACTGATGCAGGGACAATGAACAGCGATCGCGACCTCGTGACGGTTACGTCCGAGCTGTGGGACAGGGTTCTAGCAGTGAACCTTCGCGGCCCGGCGATCGTAGCCAAGCACGTCATCCCGGTGATGATCGCCAATGGCGGCGGATCAATCATATTCAGTGGATCCGCGCGGGGGTCGCAGGGGGATATGCTTTATACCGCCTATGCGGCCTCGAAAGCGGCATTGGTCAGTCTGTCTCAAAACATCGCCGCGCAATATGGGAAGCAGGGGGTTCGCTCCAACATCCTGGTCATCGGTATGATCATGACCCAGGCCGCGAAGGAGGGATATCCGCCGGAGGTCAAAACTCTTATGGAGCGGCATCACCTGACGCCTTTTATCGGTGAGCCAGAAGATGTCGCGGACGCCGCGCTCTATCTGGCCTCGGATGAATCGCGCTTCGTGACCGCCCAACAATTGTTTGTTGATGGCGGGATCGCGTCGCACTCCGCGGCCTTTGCCGACGCACGCCTGGCGTTGGACGCCTGACCCTCCATCGCGACGCTTGAACTTTCCCTCTCGCAGCCTATCCTTGACCAAAAAAGGAGGGGAAAATGCTCAGTGACAACGCGCTCGATGTCGCAATTTCAAGCGACATTGATTTCGAAGTGCGATCGAAGCCTAGCCTTTGCGCCAATGCCTATCAGTTGCGGGTACACACGTCGGTTTGCCCCCGCGAGGGCAATGGTATTTATCACTCACCTTGGTCCTTGCTCGAGGCGACGCTCAGTCCGGGGCAGCCAATCTGGAACCGTTTTCTAAACCGGCCTCACAACGAAGAAATTCGCGTTGGTTCAGTGATGTTCGTGCCGCGTGACGAGCCCGTGCACTGCAGGTTCACTCGAGGAGCAAGACACACTGTTTCATGTTTATTCGATCTTGAAGCCCTGGGCTTTGAACAAGCGACAGGATGGAACTGGACGAGTATTGACCCTTCGCTAGCATTCGACGTTCGCGATCCATTCGTGCAGATTGCGGTTCAGCGCCTCCGTCAGGAGGCGCTCGCGCCTAGCTTCGCCAGCGAATTACAGGTCGAGTGCACGCTGATATTTCTGGCGGCGCAGCTGAAACGCAAAATGGATAACCACCAAAGCTTCGAGCCTTCCGACCAAGGGTCGCTAAGCGGAGCGGGTCTGCAAAGCATTATTGAGCGTATTCACGATGAGGACGGACCTACGCCGTCCGTAAAGGAATTCGCCACCATGGTCACAATGAGCGCGCCTGTATTTTCACTGAAGTTCCGCGAAGCCACGGGACAAACCCTCCGCCATTATGTTACCACTGCAAAGCTCGAGAAAGCCAAAAGGTTGCTTTTGGAAGAGGCAGATATGGTGAAACAGATCGCCTATCGCTGCGGCTTTACTAGCGCCGCTGCATTTTCCACGTCCTTCCGACAGGAAACGGGAATGACGCCAACGGAATTCCGTGAAGCCGTTCGAATTCGGTGACTAATCTATAAAGCGGGGCTTTTAGCTGCAGTTATCAGTCGCCCTGCTGCATTGAAGCGGATGCGGCGGATGGCTCCCGCTCACGGCATCTAAGTGCCAAGATGGGTTGCTGTCATGCAAACCCGAGAAGGAGCCACCCGCCATGGAGATTAGCACATGGGGTAATCGCGGGAGCGATTCGCCGTAGAGGCTCCGGATGTGGGGTTTGTGGCTGTTCCCCGATAGGATGGAAGTATGGGCTCACGACTTGCGGCCGGGCCCAAGCATCTAACCGAGAACAGCCATGGGTGAGTATATCGGTTTGGACGTGTCGATGAAAGAAACCGCCATTTTTATTCGACACGACGGCAAAAGGATCTGGCGCGGCAAATGCCCGTCAGATCCAAAGCTCCTGGTGGCGGCGATACGCAAACATTCACCAGCGCCACAGCGCGTCGTGTTTGAGATGGAGCCATTGTCAGTTTGGTTTTTTCACGCTCTGACAAGCGAAGAGCTACCAGCGATATGTATCGATGCGCGCCATGCAAAAGCTGCTCTCGACATGGCACCGAACAAGATCGATGCGAATGACGCTGACGGTCTTGCCCATTTGGCTGAGGTCGGCTTCTTCCGCGAAGTACGGGTCAAAGGATATGACAGCATGTTGGTGCGGACGCTCATCGGCGTACGAATCAAGCTCACCCGGATGACAACCGATCTTTACAGTCAAATTCGTGGGTTGATGAAGACTTTCGGTTGTTGGCGCCACCAGGCAAGGGCGGCAAGTTCGAAGACAATGTTCGGCGGCTTCTCATTGGCGAGAAAGAGCTGGCATGCATAATTTTGTCTCTCCTCGAGGTCTGGCGTAGCCTTCGCGTTCGCGCAGCCGACCTCAGCCTTCAACGCATCACTAGCGCCAGACAGAGCAAGGCGTGTCAGTTACTTATGTCGATTGCTGGTGTCGGGATGGTTACGGCAACGTCGTTCGAAGCAGCAATCGAAGATCCTGCAAACTTCACCAAGTCGCGTTCCGCGGGCGCTTGGCTAGGCCTGACGACGCGGCGTTACCAGTCTGGCGAAGTTGACTATGACGGTCACATCTCGAGGCGCGGGGCTCCTCACGTGTGCACCCTCATCTACGAAGCGGCGACCGTGATACTGACGCGGGTATCTGCGGCAGCTCCTGGTTGTCGGCGCAACCGCGCTCGTCCGCTACCCCAAGCAGAAACCCAGCACGGTCGATCCGCGCTTTGTCGTTCTGCTCGCCAGAAAGCCTGCGCGCGTCGCCTCCGTCGCCATAGCCAACAAGATGGCGCGGATCGCATGGGCGGTCATGGCGCGTGGCGGTGTCTTCGAACGTGGGCATGCGCCTATGCTAGCGGCAGTATAGTTCAAGAGCTTGGCTGAGGAGATCAGCTTCGAGACGTTGTAAGAGCGAAGCATGTGATGGCAAAACCGGTCGGACCGGGAGCAAGGACAACCCAAGGAACGTCTTAGGCGTCATAGCCTGCAAAGCCGATCGGACCTTGTTCGCGGACCACATCAGGGCCAGCAGTCTACACCGACTGCATCAATAGGCCGGACAGACGACTGCACCCGACCAAATGCCAGATCATCACTTTATGCTTGCAACGCGGGAGCCATCCACAGATGTCGTTCCGCACATGGGAACTGAGAGTTGGCGGCTGAACGTCGCCAAAGGGTCGACAGCGGCTTGAATAGAACACTGCCTGCTCCTGGAGAGCGGAAAGTGGCCGATGAGTGCCCGATAAAGAGCAAGAATAAAACGCCAGTTGACATAGGCCGCGTGTCGACCATGAGGTGAATGTTGGCGTATCCTCATCTTCGATGGATCGTATTTAACCGACCGTCAATGACTATTCTTGCCGATATCAAGCGACGCTACTAGCATCGCTTCGCATAGTGGCGCGATCGGCGCCTCCGGGGAAGAAAAATGTCGACCGGAACTTCCGAGTCTAAGGTCATTGATGCTCTGCTAAGCAAGCTCAGGTTTGAAATATGTCGCCGTTAAAAGCCGTGACTGAAACGGGTACGGATTGAAGGCGCTTTCCGATCGCCTTGCGGTAACAACGATATCGGCATTGGCCGATGCATCAGCCGATTGTTGCACCGGCTCTAGAACTTTAGAAGTATTCTAAAAAACAGAAATTGACAATAATGACACATGCAACAATATCTATCAATATTTTTCTTATCGATAATTCCATAGGCCCAACTTATCATTATTATAATTTGGATCAGCCGATATTTTAAAGAAAAATCGCGAATTATCTGCCCAATTTCTCGAGAATATCTTCTCTAAGGCGCTGCTGCTGTCAAGAAAGTTAGCCGCTATTATCAGAACGGGCAGCTATTCCGGACGATCTGCAAGTTAGAGCGCGAGCCGGTTCCCCTGAAGTGAAGCCCCTCGACCGTCGTTTGTGTGACAGCTGTGCCATTCAGGTTTAAGCGCCGCAAATGTATTTGCAAAGACAGGCGAGCCACGCGCGGGTGCAGAGCCACGTATCGGCCGAAGATCCCGCCGCTGCGTGTAACCTTGCCCGTGAACGACCGGTAGTACTCACAGGCAACATCATTGCTTAACAGTCTACACCAGCAGTCGGGCTTATGTTCGCTTCACGCAACCACCACAGGCTGTCGCTTATCTGCACGGCAATTCGCTTCGGCGGGACCATTGCTCAGCGTGATATCGACAGGGATACCCGACATGCGTGGAGTGCCATTGATCGTCTGCAGGTCGCGATCGGTGCTAATGAGCTGGTTGGTCGAAACCCCTCCATCGAAATAGGTATCTTCGTCGGGAAGCCCGCCAAATCCATGGCACACAGAGATCACAGCCTTGCGGACGCTCGCATCCGACTGCGCGACAACCTGGATTGCGCCCGTGTCGGACTCGATCTGGATCCAGTCGCCATCACGGATGCCGATTGTCTCCATGTCTTCCGGGTTCATATAACCCAGATTCGAAGGCATAGCCCGCTGCAGTTCGGTTATCTTGAAGCCGATCGAGTTGAAACGATGCCGTTGGCGCCGGCTCGACATGAGGAACCCAAAAGTCCTGCCATTGCTCTTGAACGCGCCAAAGGTCGGGACATCATCGAGCAGAGCCTTCAGCTCCTCTTGGACATCGTCCGGCATGGTCGTGAAGCGGTCTGCGGTCTTGGGATCGCAGGCCAGCGCGACCGTCCCGGGATCACGGAAACATCCCAGCGTTTCCTGCTTGATCTCGTCCCAGGGCGCGAGCGCCTTGTGGGCCACGATCGCCAGCATCTCGTCCTCTGTCGGCATCTGTTCCATGTCGAGCGGAATGCCGTGGAAATGGATCGTCTTGCCAAGCCGCTTTGCCAGATGCCAGAAGACATCGAACTCCGTGCAAACGTCCGAGCCGGCAGGCGGATTGGTGAGCGATGGCGTGTAACGCGTATAGGGTCTCGGGTAGAGCACCTGCTCGAAGATGTGCATCGGCAGGTCAGCGCGCTCGTAAAACATCCGCGGCGGCAGGATGTAGTGCGACAGATGCGCCGTCGGGGTCATGAAAGGTTCGATGCTGACAAACAGTTCAAGCGATCGCAGCGCCTGCACCATCTTGCGCTGGTCGGGCACGCAGGTGGCCGGATTGCCGCCAAGATTGAACAGGAACTTCACCTGTCCCGGTCCAGGCTGGAGGATATCGTCCGCCATGGCTGAGGTCTGCATCTCGCCGCAGACCGGTCCATAACCGTTGATGCGATTTCTGGGACCCATGTCCCAGGTCCGCGGCAGCCGGACAACCTGCGCCGGCAAAGAGCCGGTCGGGAAGAGGAAGCCGGCGTTCGTGATTTCCTCGCCCTCTCGGGTGTAGCGGCCACACACGACATTGAGGCATTCGATGAGATGCTCGGTTACATTGGAATGGGGCCCCATGTCCGGCCCCGTGCCGCTGCTCGCGATGCCTTTTTTGTTATCGCGGGCAAACATCTCGGCAATCTGCCGGATCTGCTCAACGGGGATGTCGGCGCGGTGCGCGACTGACACCGCGTCGAAGGGCGCCACTGCTGCGCGAAGCAAATCGAGGTCCGCGACATGTTCGTCGCAAAATGCCTTGTCGTACCATCCCTCTTCCAGGATCGTTCTGAGGACGGCAGCGACGATCGGCCCGTCCTGTCCCGGGAGTGGCTGGACGAAGAGATCAGCATGGCGTGCCGTTTCCGTGTGGCGCGGATCCATGACGATCAGCTTCATGCCACGCGCCTTATGCTCCTTCAGCCGTTTGACCGGGTTGCGACAGTCAAGCTGGGTGATGGAGACGAGCGGATTGGCGCCAATAAGGAAAGCAACGTCGCTGAACTGCACGCGATGCTTGCCCGCCGCCCAATAGCCGAGCCGGGACATGACGATGGTCTTTGCCGACTGGTCGATTGTCAGCGTCGAATAGTTTTTGCCGCTGCCAAGGGCTGCCAGCCAATCGGTCAGCAGGTTGAGCGTGACAGCATAGAAGAAACCGCCCGATCCCCGGAAGCTCGCGATCGCTTCTGGTCCATCACGCTCGTAAATCTCGGCAAGTTTGTCACCGATCTCGGCAAGCGCGTCCTGAAGCGCGATCTTCTGGAAACTGCCGTCCGGCATGCGCTTGAGCGGATGCAGCAGCCGATCGGCGCTGTTGTGAAAGTCCGGCGCGTTGGAGCCCTTGGAGCAGACAAAACCCAGCGTTTGGGGGTCATCCTTGTCGCCGCGGGTCGCGACAATCCGGTCATCCCTGTCGAGCGTCACGATCGTGCCGCAAAGACCCGTGCAGATCCGACAGAAGGACTTCACCTCTCTCAGGTCACCTGGCTCAACATCCGCCATGACAACAATCCTCTCGCCAAAGCGGGCTTTTGGGTACCCGCAATTCTGTTATGACCCGCCCCCTTGCCGTTCGAGCGACTGGATCGTGGAATTCCAAAGCGGCTATTCAGCAGTGGCGTAAAGCTCCTGCTCGGACAGGCCTATCTGCCGGTAAACCGGCACTGGATCGTAATAGTCGCGCCACGCCGTGATCTTGCCGCGCGCGTCGAGCTCGAAAACACCGGACATCCTGGCCGAGACGCGCTTTCCATTGTGTCGCATCGTGACATGGTCTGTTCGCTCGGTGAAGACGAATGGACCGGATGCGCCGACGGCGTGGATCCTGCAGACACAGTCTTCGTACAGTTTGAATTGTGTCTCGATCGCCTTGCGGATCCCTTCGGGACCTTAAAAACGTTCGGAGTCGGGCACCCCACTTGGTAGTAGGACGTCTCGCCCAGGAAGGAGGCATATAGGTCCAATCCGGATCGCTGGTGTGGAAGACTTCAAGAAATTCCAAGACCGTTTCGGTATTGCTCGCCATCCCACCGCTCTCCTTGCAGCTACTGCCCGGCCATTTTGAACGGTGCAGATTTCAGCTTGCATTGGATCTATCACGGTAACATAACGTCGTTCAACTAATAAGTACGATAGCGATTGGCTTCGGCGGACAGCATGTACCGTTGGGTCCAAAGCGATGTGGAAGGGAATAGATGACCGAGAAGAGCGCTGTGAAAGCTCGAACTGGGGGCCCTGGCCGCCCCCTTCGGGCGCGCTCCGATGAAGCCAAGGAAAGCGTACGCCTCCGTCTCATCGAGATCGGGCGTGAACTGTTTTCGACGATGCCACATTCAAAAGTGACGATGCGAAAAATTGCACAACAGGCAGGTTATTCCACAGGCGTTGTTTATCATTATTTTGCTGACGGGGACGCGTTGTTTGATGCCATTCGCGACGCAGAGCTATGCCGATCCGAAGCAAGCCTCCTTGCTGCTCTGAAGGACATCGAAGATCCCGAAGCTCGGCTCAAGGCCTATGTTGTCTGTACTCGAAGCTACACTATTCACATCATGCAATTGTTTGGCACGCGTTTCCTGAGCGGCTCACATGACTCGGGCGAACCTGGGACTGCAATTCCCAGCGTCTCGCAATTCGATCCCTCGCCCGCGTCCGCTCGCATCCACGCTTTATGCGACACCTTGCTTCAGGACCTTTTCGACACTCTGCCCTGCCACCCTTTACCTATTCACATCGCAGCAGACAGCCTGATCGGGGCGATCAACAGCAATCTGATCATGGCAGGCGCCTCGAGTTATCGGCAATGGGCCGACCCCATAGAAGTAGGCGACAGGATTTTCGACGCGCTCATTTCCTATTGGCGCAGCCGCGCTTGCGAGATGGCCGGAGCGACGATCGGAGTCGATCAGCATTCTGCTCCACGGACTACGGAGGTGGCAGACGGAAAGACCTGATCAGCGAACGTCTTAAGCTGGTCGCGAGCTGCCAGAATAGCGGGCGGATCGCATCTGGACATGGAATTTCGGTGGCTAAGTGGCAAGGAGGGGTCGTCTAAAGTCATCGCGTTGGCTGGTTGCCCTGGCCGCAAGTGCGCGGTGAGCCAATCCGACCGATCTGGGTATGTCTCGTTCCCAAATGATCAGTACGTGGAACCATGGAGCTTATCTCAGACCGTCCAGCAAAAGCTCAATGAAGCTCATCCAAAACTAGCCCAGAACACGCGTCGGGAACGTTTCGTACGCGACCGGCAGGAGCGGCCTGAACCTAATATATCGATTTTATTGAAGATTTTGGTGGACGCACTAGGGCTCGAACCTAGGACCCGCTGATTAAGAGTCAGCTGCTCTACCAACTGAGCTATGCGTCCACATCGTTTGGAGCAGCTTGGTGGCCTGCTCCGTCGTGAGGTCGGCCGGTTAGCATGATCCTCCCGGCTTGCAAACATAAAATGATGCAGCGCCGAAAAAAATCCCGCTGCCGGATTTCAGGACCAATCACTTGGCCGATTTCCTCGCCTGCAGGACCGATCGATGCTCATGATGATGCCAACGCAGAGCATCACGGTCAGCATCGATGATCCACCATAGGACATGAAAGGCAGGGGGATGCCGACGACCGGTGCGAGCCCCATGACCATCATCAGATTGATCGCCATGTAGAAGAAGATGGTGGTGGTAAGGCCTGCTGCGGCAAGTCGGGCGAACTTGTCCTGCGTGCGCGTCGATACGCGAAGGCCCCACCGGAACAGCAACATGAACGCGCAGATCAGTAGAATACCTCCCACCAGCCCCCATTCTTCCGCCATGGTCGCAAATACGAAATCGGTGTGGCCTTCGGGCAAATAGTCCAGGTGGCTCTGTGTTCCCTTCAGGAAGCCCTTGCCGAAAATGCCACCTGATCCAATGGCGATCTTCGATTGACTGATATGGTATCCAGCGCCCAGCGGATCGCTTTCAGGATCAAGGAAAATGAGAACCCGTTTTTGCTGATAATCATGCAAGAAGCTGAAAACTATGGGGATGATGGCCGCCAGCGCCAATGCCGATCCGATGAAAAGACGGAGAGGCAGCCCAGCCAGGAACATGACGGTGATGCCACCGGCCGCTATCATGGTTGCCGTGCCCAGGTCGGGTTGGATCAGGACCAGCGACCAAGGGACGCCGATCAGGACCAGTGCGGGCCAGATCGCGTTCCATCGGCGAATTTCTCCGACGGAAAGCAGGGCGTAAAATCGCGCGACGGCAAGGACGATGATGGGTTTCATGAACTCCGATGGCTGAAGCTGCATGAAACCGAGATTGATCCACCGCTGGCTTCCGCCCGCCACTCCGCCGACCAGTTCGACCACCACCAGCGCAATCAAGACGGCCGCATAGGCAGGGAAAGCGAAACGAGCGAAGGTCTCCACCCTTATCCGACTGAGTACCAGCGCCATCACCGAAAAGAGGATGAAGCGGACGATCTGGTTGACAGCCCATGGCGTCATGCTGCCGCCTGCAGCGCTGTAAAGAACGACAGTGCCGAAAGCGGCAATCGCCAGGAGCAACAGCAGCACGCGCCATGGAAGTTCAGTGAGGGGCTGGGGAATGATGCTCATGGCGCGCTGGCCGGATTTGAGCCCGGAGGCGGCGGCGCATCATTATCGTCTTCCGGAGCCGTGCCGGGCACAGACGACATTGGCGGTGTGGTTGCGTGGGCCGCATTGCTGGCTTCGGGGGCTGGGACTTCACCCTTCTTGATTGCATTGGAAAGGCGAAACGCGGCGGTTTGCCGCGCCAGACGCTCTGCGGGCGTGCCGCCCCAGCCTTTTTCCAGCGTTTCTAGCTTTTCCGTCGCTTTCTTCGGGTCGAAGAGGAAGGACAAGGTATCGCTACAGATCATTGGCGCGTCTTCAACCCGGTTGATGTGACCGCCATGCTCGATGATGCAGCCCACCGCGTAGCGCGGATTGTCGAATGGAACGAAGCCCTGAAACAAGGCGTGGTCGCGCAGCTTGAAGGGCAAGGAGGCATTGCCGCGTACGCCGCCTGCGCGTTCGGACATGGAGATTCTGCGAACTTGGGCTGTGCCGGTTTTACCGGCGATCATCACTCCCGGGATGTTCATACGCGCCGCGCCACCCGTTCCACCGCCGTTCACCACCGCGCTCATCGCGTCGCGGATGACGACCAGATGGCCTTCATTGACGCCGACCGGCTCGGCTTCGGGGCGATCGGCGCCATGGATGAAATTGGGCATGAGTTGCCTGCCCGTGGCCAGCCGCGCCGCCATCACCGCCATCTGGAGCGGGTTGATCAGCATATAGCCCTGACCGATGGTGGCATTGACCGTGTCATATACCTGCCATTGCTGCCCATATTTCTTGAGCTTCCAGGCAGGGTCCGGCACCGTTCCATAGCTCTGGCTGGGAAAGGGCAGGGGGAATTTCTGTCCCATGCCCACGCGTCGCGCCATGCTGGCGATCCGGTCCATGCCAATGCGCTGGGCCATCTGATAGAAATAGATGTCGCAGCTTTGGGCAATGGCGGTCCGCATGTTGACCGCGCCATGACCGCGCCTTTTGTGGCAGTGGAACAATGTGTTGCCAACTCTGATCGCGCCCGCGCAGGTCACTGTTTCGGACGGTTGGACACCCGCTTCCAGTAGTGCGAGCGCTACCATGGGTTTGACGGTAGAGCCCGGCGGATATAGCCCCTGCAACGTTTTGTTACGCAGTGGGACATGATCGTCCTTCGACAGCATTTCCCATTCCAGGTGACTGATGCCGTCGGAAAAACTGTTGGGATCGAAACTGGGCATGGACGCCATGGCCAGCACATCGCCGTTGCGGCAATCGAGAATGACGACGGAACCGCTCTGCGTGGCAAGGCGCCGGCCCGCATATTCCTGCAATCCGGCGTCAATTGTCAGGCGGATGGTGTTGCCGGGCATATCCGGCCGGGTGGTCAGTTCACGCACGATCTTGCCACGCGCTGTGACTTCGACCCGCTTGGCGCCCGGTTTCCCGGTCAGTTCCCTATCGAACGACCGTTCCAGACCATCCTTGCCGACCTTGAAGCCAGGTGTGATGAGCAGCGGGTCCTTGCGTTCTTCATATTCCTTGGCGGAAGCCGCGCCGACATAGCCCAGCAAATGCCCCACGGACGCTCCCGCCGGATAATAGCGAGAAAAGCCCTGGCTGGGCGCGACGCCGGGCAGGTCGGGCAAGCGGACGCTGACGGCAGCATATTGATCGTAGGTCAGCTTGTCCGCGACCTGCACCGGGCGGAATCCGGGCGATTTGTCCAACTCTTCCTTGATCCGCTCGATTTCATCCGACTCCAGCGCCAGCAGTGCGGCAAGGCTGCGGATGGTGCCTTCGGCATCCTTCACCCGCTCAGGGATCAGGTCGACACGGAAATCGGTGCGGTTATTGGCCAGCGGCCGGCCATTCCTGTCTATGATCCATCCACGACGCGGCGGAATGAGCGTCAAATTGACGCGGTTGCTTTCCGACAGGAGCTTGTATTTCTCATTCTCCGCCACGCTGATCCACGCCATGCGTCCAGCCAGCAACAGGCCAAAACCGCCTTGCAGCCCGCCCACTACCATGGCCCGACGCGTGAAGGTGAAGGACTGGGTGGCTTCCGTGACGATCTTGCGCTTGGAACGGGGAAATTTCATGCCATCACGCGCCAGCTGTCTATCCGGGCGCATTGCCGCACGATGAAGGGAAAAAGCAATATCGTCCAGAACATCTGCGGCGCGACCAGTATCAGCTTGATTTCTCCTCCACCGGTGATGCGCGCGAAGAATACGCCTCCAGCGAGGCAGAAGATAATCGCGACCGAAGCGATAAGCCAGTCCTGCCGATAGCCGCGCCACACCATTCTGTGTTCGATGGCGTCGATGCCGATCAGGGTCAGTGTCCAAAGACACATGGCGGAACCAATAGGTTGCCCGCTCAACATGTCATCGAACAGCCCCAGCGGCAGTCCGATCCATGCTCTCCACAATTCGGGGCGCAATAACCGCCAGGCGAGCAGAATCAGAAGGCCAAAGGGCGGCATGGACGGAAATTGAGCAATTACCGGCAGGGCCGTGACCATCGATCCCACCAGGACAGTGATGACCGGCGTGCCGGTCAAGCGGAAACGGGAAGGATGGCGGCCAAGTCGGGTGGCATGGTTAAGATGCCGGTCGATCATCGGGCCGCCGCATTTTCTGCGGCGGGCGCCTCTTGCTCAACGGGGGCGTTGGCTTCAGAACGGGTCACGACCTGCTCGAAAGCGCGCTCCACGACGACGGCATCCACGCGCGAAGGGTTGGCGAGCGGGACGCCATAGCCGATTTCACCTTGTACGCGGACCACCACAGCAACGGGAATATTGGGCTGATAGATGCCGCCTATGCCGGACGTGACCAGCAGGTCGCCGGGCTTGAAAGGGTTGCGCCCTGCCGACAATGCGCGGATTTCCAATGTGCCGTCGCCAAGACCCGTTGAAATCGCCGGAATATTATCGTTGGCGCGCCGCACCGGAACGATATTGCTGCTGTCGGTCAGCAATAGCACTTCGGCCGTGTTGGGTGTTGTGATGTGCACACGCCCGATCAGTCCTTCGGGAGCACGCACCGGCATTCCGGTCTTCAACCCTTGCCAGCTGCCCGCATTCAGCCGCGCGAAACGCCGCGTACTGCTGGAAGAGGAACTGATGAGGCGGGCGGCAAGCAGCTCGCTTCCATCTTCATCCACCAGTTTCAACAGCTTCTTCAGCCGCGTATTTTCCTGCGCGACAGCCTTCGCTTCGATGATGAGGTTGCGATCCGCTTCCACTTGCCGGCGCAATGCGACATTCTGTGTGCCGGCGCGCCAATAGGCGGCCAGCACTTCATCCAGGGACGCCGCTCCGCTAACCATGTGGCGAAGGCCTGTGGACATCGGACGCGTCAATTCGGCCGCGCCGGTTCGGATAGCGGCAAAACCCGTGGGATCGAATATGGCGACTACCACCAGCAGCAGGCCGACGACCGCGCCAGTCACCGCCACCACATAGCTGGCGAACAGGCTATATTGCGCCTTCCGGTTATGGCCGGGGCGTCGGCTGGGTGGCCGCGCCATCTCTTGTTCCCCTGTGCCTTAGGTGGTTTGCAGCACGCCCCGGAAGATCGGGTCTTCCATCGCCCGTCCGGTGCCGATCGCGACGCAGGTCAACGGATCTTCCGCGATGGTGACGGGCAGTCCCGTTTCATCGCGCAGTTCGTCGTCCAGCCCCTTGAGTAGCGCGCCGCCGCCGGTCAGCACGATGCCCTGATCGACAATGTCGGCCGCCAGTTCGGGCGCCGTGTTTTCCAGTGCGATCCGCACGCCTTCGACAATGGTGCTGATCGGCTCGGCCAGCGCGTCGGCGATCTGGCCCTGATTGATGCTGATTTCCTTGGGCACGCCGTTCACCAGGTCGCGGCCCTTGATGTGGATCGTTTCGCCTACGCCGTCTTCGGGCGGCTGGGCGACGCCGAACTGCTTCTTGATACGCTCGGCGGTGGCTTCGCCGATCAACAGGTTGTGATGGCGGCGAACAAAGGAAACGATGGCTTCGTCCATCTTGTCTCCACCCACGCGGACGGAGGTGGTGTAGGCAAGGCCGCGCAGCGAGAGGACCGCGACCTCAGTCGTGCCGCCGCCGATGTCGACGACCATCGAACCGATCGGTTCGGTAACGGGCATGTCCGCACCGATCGCAGCAGCCATGGGTTCCTCGATCAGGAACACCTGACTTGCACCCGCATTGCTGGCCGCGTCACGGATGGCGCGGCGCTCGACGCTGGTGGAACCGCTGGGCACGCAGATCACGATTTCGGGGAAGCGCCAAGGGCGCTGCTTGCCGCCATGCACCTTCGTGATGAAATGCTTTATCATCTGCTCGGCGACGTCAATGTCGGCGATGACGCCGTCGCGCAGCGGGCGGATGGCTTCAATCGAATCGGGCGTCTTGCCCATCATCAACTTCGCATCGTCGCCCACGGCCTTGACGCGCTTGACCCCGTTCAGGGTTTCAACCGCCACCACGGAAGGCTCGTTCAGCACAATCCCGCGCCCACGCACGTAGACCACCGTATTGGCGGTGCCCAGATCGATTGCCATATCCTGAGAGGAGAATTTGAAGAGACGCGAAAAAATCGACATGCCTTATCCTGTTCAGCCTGCCCTTGACCGACGAAAAAAAGCTGGGGCTGTGGGTCGCGGAAAGCGCTCGCTTGGGCTAGTCAC
The DNA here is from genome assembly GCF_001456115.1 of Sphingobium baderi. Classification (NCBI taxonomy): domain Bacteria; kingdom Pseudomonadati; phylum Pseudomonadota; class Alphaproteobacteria; order Sphingomonadales; family Sphingobiaceae; genus Sphingobium; species Sphingobium wenxiniae. The sequence goes on from NZ_CP013264.1 coordinate 2,759,147, forward strand.
TAACTAATGTCAATACGCCGTCTGCCCGAACATCTGGTCAATCGCATCGCCGCGGGCGAAGTGGTCGAACGACCCGCCAGCGCGCTCAAGGAAATCGTTGAAAACGCACTGGATGCCGGAGCGAGACGGATCGTCATCCGCTTGTCCAATGGCGGGCTTGATCGCGTGGAGGTCAGCGACGACGGCTGCGGCATGGATTCGGGCGAAATCGCGCTCGCGCTGGAACGTCATGCAACCTCCAAGCTGCCCGATGACGCAATCGAGAATGTCGCGACACTCGGCTTTCGGGGGGAGGCGCTTCCATCCATCGCCAGCGTGGCCCGACTGTCGATAGACAGCCGCCCGCATGGGATGGACGGTTGGAATCGCACGGTGGATAATGGCGCAGTGGTGAGCGAAGGCCCCGCAGCGCTCCCACCCGGAACACGCGTGGTGATGGAAGAGCTTTTCGCCCGTGTGCCGGCGCGCCGCAAATTTCTGCGCTCTTCCAAGTCCGAATATGCCGCCTGCATGGATGTCGTCCGCCGACTGGCGATGGCGCACCCCTCCGTTGCCTTCAGCCTGGAGCATGACGGGCGCCGCATATTGAACGTGCAGGAAGGGGATTCGCGGGAGGACCGCGTGGCCGCACTCACCGACCGGGCGCTGGCGGACAATCATGTCATCATCTCGCTGGAGCGGGAAGGGGTGCGCCTGTCGGGCGTGGCGTCGATCCCAACCTATCATCGCGGCGTCGGCGATCATCAGTTTCTGTTCGTGAACGGCCGACCGGTGCGCGATCGACTGCTGGTGGGGGCGGTCCGCGGCGCCTATGCCGACATGCTGGCGCGTGACAGGCATCCGGTGGTCGCCCTGTTTTTGGACGTGCCGCCGCTGGAGGTCGATGTGAACGTCCATCCGGCCAAGACGGAGGTGCGCTTCCGCGATCCAGCAATGATCCGGGGCATGATCGTATCCGGCCTCCGCCGCGCGCTGGATGCGGAAGGCTTCCGCGCCGTTCAACATGCCGATCCCGCTGCGCTTTCGGCCTGGAAAAGCGAGCCTATATCCCCAACGCCGATCAGTGCCATGCCCATCTTCGAGGCGGCAAATGCCAGCGCGTCTGCGTCCCCCATCTTCGCGGATCGGCGCGCCAGTTTCTTCACGCCCCCGCCGCAGGCTCGCGCCGAAACTGCCGCAGCGCCTGCGCCGGAAGGCCAGAATTTTCCTCTCGGCGTTGCGCGTGGGCAAGTGGCGCGCACCTATATCGTTGCGGAAGCGGAGGACGGCCTCGTCATTGTCGACCAGCACGCGGCGCATGAGCGGTTGACGCTGGAACGGATGCGCCGCGCGATGGAAGGGCAAGGGGTGGCTTCACAGGCGCTCCTTCTTCCAGAAGTCGTCGAACTGGACGAACCTGCCTGCGACCGGTTGGAGGCGCGGGTGCCGGAATTGCGCGAATTTGGTCTGGAACTGGAGCGTTTCGGTCCCTCGGCCATGTTGGTGCGCGCTATTCCCGCGATTTTGGGGCAGGCCGACGCACAGGGGCTCGTCACCGATCTGGCGGACGATCTGGCCGCATATGACAGCGCGCTTTCGCTCAAGGAGCGTCTCGACCTCATTGCCGCGACCATGGCCTGCCATGGATCCGTGCGCGCGGGTCGGGTGCTGAGCGTGGCGGAAATGAACGCCCTCCTGCGTGAGATGGAAGTCACGCCCCGTAGCGGCCAGTGCAACCATGGCCGCCCCACATGGGTGAAGCTGGGCCATGGCGACATCGAAAAGCTGTTCGGAAGGAAATGAGGATGAAGCATTTTCCAAACATGCTGATGCTCGGCATATTTTCCATCCCGCTATCGGCCTTCGCGCAGACGAGCGAGAAATCGGCCTGTGAAAGCCCAACGCCGCTTGCCGAGCCATGGACGAGTTGGACGCAAAGCGGGGCCGTCATCGCGGGAGGAGATAGTGTCAGCGCGCCTCCCCTTATCCTCGGAAAACCTGTAATGGCAACGCTTCGACCATCAGCTTATGTGCACTATGCAGTAATTCCCGACAAAGGCGCTGGTCAGGGGCAGGGCGGTCTTTTTACTTTGTCGCTCAGGGTTCCGGCACATGTCGGCATCGCGTTGTCCGATGCGGCTTGGGTCGATGTGGTCGATAACAAGTCTACGGTTGTGGCAGCGGACCATGGTCATGGTCCCGACTGTTCGGGCATCCGCAAGATCGTCTGGTTCGATCTGCGGGAGGGCCTGCACCTTGTCCAGATTGCCGGTGCGCCGGGACAGGAAATCCGTATCATGGCTGCGGATGCGTTGGCCAACCTGCCTGCGCCGCAGCCGGACGACGAAGATTTTTAGGGAGGATTTTCAGGCGGCGGTGGGCCGGGTCCGCGCCATGGTAATAGGAATCATGGTCAACACGGGTTCGTCGTGTTGATTGAACAGCATGACCTTCGATTTCACGATGCCCATTTCCGGGCGGCTTCGTGATGCCGATGTCTCGATGATTTCCGCCGTGCCACGAAGCGTGTCATCGGGACGGACTGGCCTTAGCCAGCGCAATTCGTCAATGCCGATGCCGCCAAGGCTCGCTTCCTGCCAGCCATGTTTCTGCATCTCGGTCAGAAACATCTTCATATAGAGCGCCAACGTGTGCCAGCCGCTGGCGATGATGCTGCCGAAATGGGTTTCGGCCGCGGCCTCGTCTGAGAGGTGAAAGGGCTGGAAGTCATATTTGGCCGCGAACTCGATCACTTCCTCGCGATCGACCGTCAACGGACCGAAGCTGATGCTGTCGCCCAGTTTTATATCTTCGAAATAGATGGCTTCGCTCATGCCTGGTTCCGTTTTCTTCTGCAACGAAGGCGGAGGTAAAGATGCTTTACGTTCGCGTCAAGTGAATCAAGGTCGAGCTAGTCGATCCAGCGCCGCAAAAGCTGCCAGGCTTCGGCCTTCTTTTCACGCGGCATGGAGGCGTAAGCGCCGCTGGAAGAGGGCAGGTCAATCAGCGCCAATCCGCTATCCTCGCCAATCTGCCGCCTCCCATGGAGCGCGGCTGTTTTTCCGTTGAAGGCGATTGCGCGCAACATGGGAAACCGCGACACAAAGATAGGAAGGTCGCGCAATTCCGCGCCCCGGATCGCGCTGTCCAGACTGCCTTCCCGATCCGCGCTTTCGATGACGTCCCACAAGCCCACGCCTCGCATCCGCAGCCTTTTGAGACGCATTGCGTATGGCAAGCCGCGCAAATCCTCACCCAGCACGTCGCCGAGCAGCGACCAGAAGGCATTGCCGCGATGGGCATAATATTCCCCCTGTCGGATCGAGGCGTCGCCGGGCAGGCTGCCGAGGATCAGCAGGCGTGTATTTTCATCCACGCTGGGGGGAAAAGCCGCCTTGCGCTGCGCCGGCATCTGTCCGGGACGCAGCATGCCGGATCAGACGTTGAAGCGGAACAGCATGATGTCGCCGTCCTGCGTCACATAATCCTTGCCTTCGGAGCGCCACTTGCCCGCTTCCTTGGCCCCGGCCTCGCCGTTGAATTGGACATAGTCGGCATAGGCCATGGTTTCGGCCCGTATGAAGCCCTTCTCGAAATCGGAATGGATCGCGCCCGCCGCCTGCGGAGCCTTCGATCCCTGCGTCACCGTCCAGGCCCGCGCTTCCTTCGGCCCCACGGTGAAGAAGGTTATGAGGCCCAACAACTCATATCCCGCCCGGATGATCCGCGCGAGGCCCGCTTCGGCAAGGCCCAAGGCTTCAAGATATTCGGCGCGTTCCTCCACCGGCATGGTGATGAGTTCCGCCTCGATCGCGGCGGACACGATCACCGCCTTGGCGCCTTCCGCAGTGGCCTTTTCGAACACGCGCGCGCTATGGGCGTTGCCCTCCGCGGCCGCCTCTTCCTCGACATTGCAGACATAGAGAACGGGCTTGGCTGTCAGCAGTTGCGCCTGATGGAAGAGCCGTTCTTCCTCGTCGTCGCGGGGCTGCGTCAGCCGCGCAGGCTTGCCGTCGCGCAGCAGGTCCAACGCCTGCCCCAGCACGGACGCGGCGGCTTTCGCCTCCTTGTCGCCCTGCGCCGCTTTTTTGGCGAAGGCAGGCACCCGCTTTTCCAGGCTTTCAAGGTCCGCCAGCATCAATTCCGTTTCGACCGTCTCTGCGTCGGCGATGGGATCGACCTTGCCGTCTACATGGGTAATGTCGTCATCCTCGAAGCAGCGCAGCACATGGACGATGGCGTCCACCTCGCGGATATTGGCAAGGAACTGGTTCCCCAGCCCTTCGCCCTTGGATGCACCGCGCACCAGCCCCGCAATATCGACAAAGGCAAGCTGCGTTTCGATGATCTTGGCCGATCCGCCGATCTTCGCGATGGTCTGCAACCGCTCGTCCGGCACCGCGACCTGCCCGACATTGGGTTCGATGGTGCAAAAGGGATAGTTCGCCGCCTGCGCCGCCTGCGTTTCGGTAAGCGCATTGAACAGAGTGGATTTCCCCACATTGGGAAGCCCGACGATACCGCAACGAAAACCCATGGAACTGCCTTCATGTCTGGATGATGGCCGCGCCGATAGCCTTTTCCCGCCCGCTTGGCCAGCCTGCCTCGCAGGGGGTAGGACAAAAGGCGCAATTGCAATATCTGCCTTATGGTCCCAGCGGGACCCGAGCTTGAGGAGGCTGCAATGACCCAGGATGACCAGCAGATGTTCGTGGACGAAGCCGGAAGGCGCTGGCCCCGGCGCCCCGCGCATGAAACGGGTCCTTTTGGCCGCTGCCCGCGCTGTGGAGAAGGGCATATCTTCACTGGGTTCCTGAAGATCCGCGACCATTGCGATGTGTGCGGCCTTGATTATTCTTTCGCTGATCCGGCTGACGGCCCTGCGGTCTTTGTCCAGCTTTTCGCCTGCGTGCCGGGTGTCATCTTTATTGTGATGCTGGAAATCATGGCGCGGCCGGGTCTCTGGATTCATTTGGCAGTCGGCGTGCCCGTGCTGATCCTGACTACCATTTTGCCGTTGCGTCCTATCAAGGGATGGCTAGTCGCCGCGCAGTTCACCAACAAGGCGCAGGAAGCGGGTACGGCCGAGCTGTGGGCCAGGTTGCACGGCACCAAGGGAGAGGGCCCCAACGCCTGACCCGTCAAGTGATGACGCTTGGTCCTTCCATCCCGGTGAAGCCGGAAATATCTGCGACCTCCTGCGCCGCCTTCACCAGCGGCGCCAGCGCCTCTGCCGTCGCCATGCCAAGTTCGCCGCTGCTGCCGACATAGCGTTCGATATAGATGCGTAGGGTCGCACCTTCCGTTCCCGTTCCCGACAGGCGGAACACCACCCGCGATCCGTCCTCGAACAGGATACGCGCGCCCTGGTTGCGGCTAACGGACTGGTCGATCGGATCGGTATAGGTGAAGTCGTCGGCTTTTTCCACTTTGCCGCCACTGTTCGACGTGCCGGGCAGCGATGCCAGCTTGCCGCGCAACGCTTCCATCAGCGCGTCGGCCTTATCCTTGGCGATGCCTTCATAGTCATGCCGGGCATAGTAATTGCGACCATAGCTGACCCAATGCTCGGTCATGATCTGGGCGACGCTTTGCCGCCGAACCGCCAATATATTGAGCCACAGCAGCACTGCCCAGATGCCATCCTTCTCCCGTACATGATCGGAACCCGTGCCCGCGCTTTCCTCGCCGCAGATAGTCGCCATCCCGGCGTCCAGCAGGTTGCCGAAGAATTTCCAACCCGTCGGCGTCTCATAAAGCGGAATGCCCAGCTTTTCCGCGACCCGGTCAGCGGCGCCGCTGGTCGGCATGGAGCGCGCAATACCTTTGAGACCCAGCGCATAGCCGGGTGCCAGATGCGCGTTCGCCGCCAGCACCGCCAGCGAGTCCGATGGCGTCACATAGCTGTGCCGCCCAATGATGAGGTTGCGGTCGCCATCGCCGTCAGAAGCCGCGCCGAAATCGGGCGCGTCCTCGGCCATCATCCGGTCGTAAAGCTCCTTGGCATGGACCAGATTGGGATCGGGGTGATGATGACCGAAGTCGGGAAGGGGGATTGCATTCCGTACGGTGCCAGCAGGCGCGCCTAGTCGTTTCTCGAAAATTTCGATCGCATAAGGACCGGTCACGGCGCCCATGGAATCGAAGGATAGGGTAAAGCCGTCCGCGATCATCGCCCGGATTGCGCCGAAGTCGAACAGGCCTTCCATGAGATCGGCATAACCCGCCACTGGATCGACGACCTCTACGGCCATCTCGCCGAGCAGGCTCGTGCCCAGCGTGTCGATGTCCACCTCACCCGCCTCCAATATTCTGTAGTGGTCGATGGTCAGCGTTCGTGCGTGGATGGCTTCCGTCACCTTTTCCGGCGCGGGGCCGCCGTTGGACACGTTATATTTGATCCCGAAATCCTCGTCCGCCCCACCCGGATTGTGGCTGGCCGACAAGATCAGCCCGCCAAAAGCGTCCGATGACCGGATCAGATGCGATGCAGCGGGTGTCGATAATATTCCGCCTCGGCCCACCAAAACGCGCCCGAAGCCATTGGCCGCCGCCATCTTCAGCGCAATCTGGATCACTTCGCGATTGAGGAAACGTCCATCGCCGCCCAGCACCAACGTCTTGCCTTCAAACGCTTCCAGGCTGTCGAACACCGATTGAATGAAATTTTCCGCATAATGGGGCTGCTGAAAGACCCGAACTTTCTTTCGGAGGCCCGAAGTGCCCGGTTTCTGGTCGTTGAAGGGGGTGGTGGACAGACGCTGAATCACCCAAAACCTCTCAGCATGTTGGAATTAATGCCTTATGGCCTGCCGTGCGCTTCTTGTGCAATGCGGAACGGCGCCATTCCGGCGCTGCAAAGAGGCTGGCTGCCGCTCAATCGGCCATCCGCAGCGCTACTTCGTTCATGAAACGCGCGTCGTCGCCCTTCGCCAGCCACTCCGCCTCCGCGCCGATCGCGCCTAACATGTCGGAAAGAGCGTCCATCTCGCTCTTGTGGTAATTGCCAAGGACATAACCGTGCACCCGGTCCTTATGCCCCGGATGCCCGATGCCGATTCGCACGCGCCGGAAATCCGCGCCGATATGCGCGTCGGTTGAACGCAGGCCGTTGTGCCCGGCATTGCCGCCGCCGCGCTTCACCTTCACCTTCATTGGGGTAAGGTCGAGTTCGTCATGAAACACAGTTACGTCTTCCGGTGCCAGCTTGTAGAAGCGCATGGCTTCGCCCACGGACCGGCCGCTTTCGTTCATGAAGGTCGCCGGTTTCAGGAGGAGGATCTTTTCGTTGCCGATCCGGCCTTCTTGCACCCAGCCCTGAAATTGTTTTTTTACGGGGGTAAAGCGATGCAGGTCCGCGATCACGTCCGCCGCCATGAAGCCGACATTGTGCCGCTGCATTGCATATTGGGGACCGGGATTGCCAAGGCCTACCCAGATCTGCATCGTCCCATGCTCCCGAAAAGAAAATCCCGCCCGCCGGGTAGGCGGACGGGATCGGAATTTCCAGCCCTCTGGCGGAAAGGAAAGGCTTATTCGCCTTCCTCGACCGCCGGAGTTTCGTTGTCGCCTTCGGAACTCTTAAGAGCAGACGGCGCAACGATGGTCGCGATGGTGAAGTCGCGATCGTCAATGGCGGTCTTCGCGCCCTTGGGCAACGTGACGGCGCTGATGTGGATCGATTCGCCCACGTCAAAGCCCTTGAGGTCGACGACCAGATCGTCGGGGATATGGGCTGCGTCGACGATCAGTTCGATCTCGTGGCGCACGACGTTGAGCACGCCGCCGCGCTTCAGGCCCGGCGAAGCGTCTTCATTCTCAAAGCGAACGGGCACGTTGACGTGCACCTGGGCATGTTCGGAAACGCGTAGGAAGTCGGCGTGCAGCGGACGGTCGGACACGGGATGGAAAGCCACGTCCTTGGGCAGGGTACGCACGGCCTTGCCGTTCACTTCAACCATGACGACCGAATTGAAGAAGTGGCCGGTGCCGAGCAGTTTGCCCAGGAGCTTTTCCTCGACGTGGATCGACAGGGGTTCTTCATTGTTACCATAGATGACGGCGGGAACGCGGCCCTCACGGCGGAGGGCGCGGGAGGCTCCCTTGCCTGCCCGATCGCGTGCCTCGGCCGACAGCGTAAGCTGCTCGCTCATTTGCATGTCTCCAAAAGCGTAAATATTGCGGTTTAACCCGTGACGCCTCCAGGGATGACCATCACGGGAAGGCGGCCCTGTAGCAGAAAGGCGTCAGAAGGCAAGGCTGCGCTCAACTTATTGCAGGCGCGTGATCGAAAAACCCTTTGCCTTGAGCAGGTCGATCAGATTGTCGGTGCCGGTCAGATGTCCCGCACCTACCGCGATGAATGGGCGACCGGTCATCGGCTCGATGGCCTTTGCCCAATCGCGGTTGCGGGCGATCAGCACGGCTTCCTCGACCAGTGGATCGGGCTGATCCCCTATCTGGTCCTCCTTCGCGATGGCGGCCATGTCGCCCTTCATCCACGCATTCAATATGCGGTCGTAAAGCGCGCGCATGTCCTTCGCCTCATGCACGGTTTGCACCAGCAGGCGCCGCTGCGCCGCTTCGGGCAAAGTGTCGAAGGCCGCGAACTGCCGCTCCACGGTTTCGAGGCCGTCGATGGGCTTCCCCGCTGACTTGAAGGCTGCGATCAATGCCGGTTCGACGCCATTGTCCTGACTGACGTGTAAGGATTGCTGCGTTGCCGCCGACAGGAGCATTGCCGCAGCCCAGCTTTCATAGCCCGCCAGCGCCTGTGTGCTGGTGCCTCCGCCCGCGACGATCTGCTCCAGCGCGTCACGGTCGGCGGGGGGGATGCGGGCTTCCAACGGCGGCAGATCAGGGCTGCGCCCCATTTTCTCGAACAGCGCCAGCGTCTTTTGCGGATTTTGTAGATCTGCCGCCTCCAGAACCAGCCTGTCGGCCTGTTGGATAGCTTCCCCGAATGTGCGGGTTTGCCACGCAATTCCCTTTGGCAGCACATGAATGGTGCCGAAAATCCACCCGTCCAGCGCGCCCCGTTGCACCCGCCAGATGGCCGGGCCATGCTCCGGCTGCGGCGTGGGAGGTTCCTGCCCGCAGGCTGCGACGAAGGCGAACGCAAGGAGGGTCAGGAAGCGAGCGAAGATGCGTATCACTGACTCATTCCTGGATGCGCGCCGTGCTGATTCCCAGCGCTTTCAACTGGTCCTGCACACTGTTTTTTCCTGCCAGATGTCCCGCGCCCACGGCAATGAATACGGTTCCTGGCTGCCCCATCCGCGCCTTGATCCATTGCGCCCAGTGGGCGTTACGCTGGAACAGCAGGATCTGTGCCAACTCTGGCGTCGCTTCGAGCGATTCGTTCATTTCCTCGGCCAGCTTGTCCGGTTCACCCGCCTGCCAGTGTTGGACCAGCGAATCGAACTGCGCCTCTATGTCGTTAAGGCCTTCTACCGTCGAATTGAGGAAGGCTATCTGCTGCTCCATCGGCAGCGCCGCGAAATAGCCGATCTGCTGCTCCGGGGTTTCCAGCGCGCCTATCTTCTTGCCGGTGGCCCTAGCAGCGGCGCTCAACAGCTTTTCCACGCCCTGATCGGCCTTATATCCCAGCTTTTCCAGTGGCGCGACCGATAGGGCAAGGCCGGCCATCCACGGATTGAAGACTTCGAACGCTTGCCAAGGCAGGCCGTTGGCCTCCATCGCTGCCTGATATTTCTCGCGCGCCGTGGGCTCCAGCCGCTTGGAAAGCGCCGCCGCGTCCCGTGCGATGGCTTTCGCGCCCATAATGGAGGCCATCTCATTCGGATTGTCCGGCTCGATGATTTCGAGCACCAGTTCATCGGATTGATCGAAGGCGCGCCTAATCCCGCCCTTGAACCAGTCCACGCCCGGTTTCAGTACATGGACGGTCCCGAACAGATAGATGGTCGTGTCCGCATCCTTCACTTCCCACAGAGCAGGGGCGATAAGCCCATTATGCGCTTCCGTCCGGGCGAACGCTGTGCGGTGTTCCGCAAGCAGTCCGCCAGACAGCAACAGCGCGGCGACTAGCAGCCGGGGGAAAAACAATCTCATCTCAGCCCGATATCCTGTGATCCATTCTCCATCCATGCGGACGTGGGAGCGCCAGAGCAAGGGGATTAACCCTCATCGGCCCCTCTTGCCCTTGACCGTTCGCCCCGGCTGCGCCAAGGCGCGCGGCAAAGAAACCGTCATTTCCGAAGGACCATCGGTGGCCGAAGGCAAAGCGCTATCCTTTCAGGATTTGATCCTGACCCTTCACGCTTACTGGGGGAAGCAGGGCTGCGTCATCCTGCAACCGTATGACATGGAAGTGGGCGCAGGCACCTTTCATCCTGCGACTACGCTCCGCAGCCTCGGTCCGGATAACTGGAATGCTGCCTACGTTCAGCCCAGTCGTCGCCCGACCGATGGCCGCTATGGCGAGAACCCCAATCGCCTACAGCATTATTACCAGTACCAGGTCATCATGAAGCCGTCCCCGGCGAACTTGCAAGACCTCTATCTGGGATCGCTTCGGGAAATCGGCATCGACCCACTGGTCCACGACATCCGCTTTGTGGAAGACGACTGGGAAAGTCCGACGCTAGGCGCATGGGGTCTTGGCTGGGAAGTCTGGTGCGATGGTATGGAAGTCACCCAGTTCACCTATTTTCAGCAGATGGGCGGCTTCGACTGCAAACCCGTCGCGGGCGAACTGACCTACGGCCTTGAACGCCTCGCAATGTATATCCAGGGCGTCGACAGCGTCTATGACCTGAAATTCAACGATGCCGGTGTTACCTATGGTGACGTGTTCCTCGCCAACGAGCGGCAGATGTCGAAATGGAATTTCGAGATCGCCGATACCGAAAAGCTGTTCCGTTGGTTCCGCGACGCCGAAGCGGAATGCAAGACCTGCATAGAAGCAGGCGTGCCCCTTGCCGCCTATGATCAGGCAATCAAGGCGAGCCATGTCTTTAACCTGCTCCAGGCTCGCGGTGTCATCTCCGTGCAGGAGCGCGCCAGCTATATCGGTCGCGTCCGCGAACTCGCAAAGGGAAGCTGCGAGGCATGGATGGAAGTGAACGGGTGGGCCGCATAATGACCGATTTCCTGCTTGAACTGCGTTGCGAGGAAATCCCGGCGCGGATGCAGATCAAGGCATCGGACGACTTGGCCCGCCTCTTTACCGAGGAATTGGGCAGGGCAGGTCTGAAGCCCACCACTATCGACAGTTTCGCCACACCCCGCCGCCTGGCGCTGATCGCCCGTGACCTGCCGCTCGAAACGTTGGCGGTGAACGAGGAGTTCAAAGGCCCCCGCACCAATGCCCCCCCGCAGGCACTGGAGGGTTTCCTCCGCAAGACCGGCCTGAAACAGGAGCAGCTTGAGGACCGCGACGGCGTCTGGTTCGCCGTCGTGAATACGCCGGGTCGCGCTACGACGGAAGTTCTCGCGGAAGCCATTCCTGCCATAATCCGTGCTTTCCCCTGGCCCAAGTCGATGCGCTGGGGCACGGCGTCGCGGACGACTGAAAGCCTCCGCTGGGTCCGGCCGCTGCAAGGGATCGTCGCGATCCTTGGCGAAGACCTTGTCGATATTGAGATCGAGGGCGTCAAAAGCGGCTACACCACGCTCGGCCACCGCTTCCACCATCCCGGTGAGATCACCATAGGCGGTGTGCAGGACTATGCCGAAAAGCTGCGCGCCTGCCATGTGATCGTCAGCCATCGGGAACGACAGGCAATCATCGAGGCGAAAGCCAATGAAGCCGCTGCGGCGCACGGCTATACCGTGATCGAGGATAAAGGCCTGGTCGCGGAGAATGCAGGCCTCACCGAGTGGCCCGTTCCGCTGTTGGGCGATTTTGATCCCGCCTTTCTTGAGGTGCCGCCTGAGGTTATCCAGCTAACCTTACGTATCAACCAAAAATATTTCGTCCTAAGCGATCGCGCGGGCAAACTGGCTCCCGCCTTCATCTGCACCGCCAATATCGAGGCAAAGGATGGCGGTGCGGCAATCATCGCAGGCAATCGCAAGGTTCTGGCCGCGCGCCTTTCCGATGCCCGCTTCTTTTGGGAGCAGGACCGCAAGACTAGTCTGGCGGACCATGCGAAGAAACTGGAACGCATCACCTTCCACGAAAAGCTCGGCACCGTCGCCGACAAAGTGGAGCGCGTGGCGAAACTCGCCCGCTGGCTGGTGGAAGAAGGCATCGTGAAGGGCGCGGACGCGGATCAGGCCGAACAGGCTGCCCGCCTCGCGAAGGCCGACCTCGTCACCGAAATGGTTGGCGAATTCCCTGAATTACAGGGCGTCATGGGTGGCTATTACGCGCGCGCCGAGGGGCTGCCCGATGCTGTGGCGAACGCTATCCGCGATCATTACAAGCCAGTCGGGCAGGGCGATGATGTTCCGACTGCCTCGGTGACGGTGGCTGTGTCATTAGCGGATAAGTTGGATACGATTGTCGGCTTCTTTATTAAAAATGAGAGACCGACCGGCTCGCGAGACCCCTTCGCATTGCGCCGTGCGGTTTTGGGCGTTTCTTCCACGACGATAGATAACGGACTTAGAATACCGCTTAGAAAGGCAATCGTTGAAGCTGCCGTGAACGTGCTTTTGCAAACTGAGCCATCGGTTGGCCATAAGTTGGTAAAAGTTTACCCATCGTTGATCGCCGCCGTTGGCGAAGGTACTGCTACGGTAGCGCTGACAGCGGCCTTGAATGCTGTTGAAACGCCGAAAGAAGAGGCGGATCAAGTTTGGAATATCGTTTCTGAGGCAGTGCCTTCCATTCTCGACTTCTTCGCTGACCGTCTAAAGGTCCAGCAAAAGGAAGCAGGCGTTCGCCACGACCTCATTGACGCGGTGTTCGCGCTCGGCGGTGAGGATGATCTCGTCTGCCTTCTGGCCCGCGTGAAGGCGTTGCAATTCTTCATCGCTACCGACGACGGCGAGAACCTGCTCGCGGGCTACAAGCGCGCCGCGAACATCCTCAGGAAGGAAGGCGTGGAGCAGGCGGAGCAAAAGCCGTTGTCTTACACACCCGAAAAAGCGGAAGCGGACCTCATCGCTGCGCTCGAAGGAGCCGAGCCACGTGCGCGGCAGGCCGTGGAGACGGAAGATTTTGAAGGCGCAATGGCGGCGCTGGCCATGCTTCGCGGGCCCATCGATGCTTTCTTCGAAAGCGTCACGGTCAATGATGCCGATCCGGCCAAGCGTACAGCGCGTCTCGCGCTTCTTGCGCGGGTGCGGGACGCGGTTCACGCGGTTGCTGACTTTTCAAAAATTACCGGATAGCGGCAAAAAATGGCGAATTCTGTGAGACAGTTGCGACTTTGCGCGTAAAATATCGTAAAAGCAGGTGCATTTGTCGCCTGCATATTGTTTAGGGCTTGTTGCAACGCACAAAGATGCGGCCACGTTTTTGGGAGCCGCGGATATGTTGACGATGGAAGAGAACAGCATGAGCACTACGGCCACTCGTTATGTCTATCGTTTCGGCGGCGGCGTCGATGATGGTGGCAAGGGAGACAAGAATCTTCTCGGCGGCAAGGGAGCTAATCTGGACGGCATGGCCGCCATTGGCTTGCCCGTGCCCCCCGGCTTTACGATCACCACTGAGATGTGCACCCGCTATTATCAGGATGGCGGCGTCTATCCCGAAAGCCTCAAGGCCGAAGTCGAAAGCGGTATCAGCCATATCGAATCGGTGACAGGCAAGACATTCGGTGATGCCGACGACCCTCTGCTGGTTTCCGTCCGTTCCGGCGCGCGCATTTCGATGCCCGGCATGATGGATACCGTCCTTAACCTGGGCCTCAATGACGAAACCGTGCTCGGCCTTGCCACTGCCTCGGGTGACGAGCGCTTCGCATGGGACAGCTATCGCCGTTTTATCCAGATGTATTCTGATGTGGTGTTGGAACTCGACCATGGCGCGTTCGAGGAAGCCCTTGAAATCGCTAAGGAAGATCAAGGCTACACGCTCGACACCGAAATGACCGCCGAGGATTGGAAAGCACTGGTCGCGGAATATAAAACCCTTGTTTCAAAACTTTGGGGCAAGGATTTCCCGCAGAATGTGAGCGACCAGCTATGGGGCGCGATTTCTGCGGTGTTCGGTTCATGGCAGGCCGACCGTGCCAAGGTCTATCGCCGCCTGAACTCCATTCCTCACGACTGGGGCACTGCCGTCAATGTGCAGGCGATGGTGTTCGGCAACATGGGCGACACGTCCGCCACCGGCGTCGCCTTCACCCGCGACCCGGCTACTGGCGAGAACGCCTATTATGGCGAATATCTCATCAACGCGCAGGGTGAGGATGTAGTGGCGGGTATCCGCACGCCGCAATATCTCACCAAGCAGGCACGCGAACGGGCAGGGGCCAAGCCGCTGTCGATGGAAGAAGCGATGCCCGAAACCTATGCCGAACTGGCGCGGGTGTTTGAGACCCTCGAAAAACATTATCGCGACATGCAGGACATCGAGTTCACGGTGCAGCAGGGCAAGCTCTGGATGCTCCAGACCCGTTCGGGCAAGCGCACCGCCAAGGCTGCGCTCAAGATCGCGGTCGACATGGCCAGCGAAGGGCTGATTTCGGAAGAGGAAGCCGTCGCCCGCGTCGATCCCGCCGCACTCGACCAGCTTCTGCATCCCACGCTCGATCCTAAAGCGTCCCGCGACGTGCTGACCAAGGGACTGCCTGCTTCGCCGGGCGCGGCTTCGGGCGCGATCGTGTTCGACGCCGATACCGCTGAGCGCCGTAATGAACTGGGCGATTCGGTCATTTTGGTCCGCGTCGAAACCAGCCCCGAAGATATTCACGGCATGCACGCGGCCAAGGGCATTCTGACCGCGCGCGGAGGCATGACCAGCCACGCGGCAGTGGTGGCGCGCGGCATGGGTCGTCCCTGCGTTTCCGGCGCGGGCAGCTTGTCGATCGACAACGCCACCAAGACACTGCGTATCGACGGCCGCGAACTCAGGGAAGGAGACATTCTTACCATCGACGGTTCGACCGGTGAGGTGATGGCGGGAGAAGTCCCGACGGTGCAGCCTGAACTGGCGGGCGATTTCGGTACGCTGATGGTTTGGGCTGACAAGGTCCGCCGGCTTAAGGTCCGCGCCAATGCGGAAACGCCGCTCGACTGCCAGACTGCGCGCGATTTCGGTGCGGAAGGCGTAGGCCTGTGCCGCACCGAACATATGTTCTTCGATGCCGCGCGGATCACGGCGGTTCGTGAGATGATTTTGGCCGACAGTGAAAAGGGGCGCCGCACCGCGCTCGAAAAGCTGTTGCCGGAGCAACGGGACGACTTCGCGCAGATCTTCATGGTGATGGCGGGTTTACCTGTCACCATACGCCTGCTCGATCCGCCGCTGCACGAATTCTTGCCCCATGGCGAATCGGAGTTCGAGGAAGTGGCGAAGGCAGCCGGGGTCGGAGTCGACGCGCTCAAGCGCCGTGCCGCCGAACTGCACGAGTTCAACCCGATGCTGGGCCATCGCGGTTGCCGCCTTGGCGTCACTTATCCCGAAATCTATGAGATGCAGGCCCGCGCCATTTTCGAAGCGGCATTGCTCATCAAGCAGCGTAGCGGCGAAGCGCCGATCCCAGAGATCATGATCCCGCTGGTGGCGACGAAGAAGGAACTGGAACTGATGAAGGCGATCGTCGATCGCGTCGCCAGCGAGGTCTTTGCGGAGCAGGGGGCGACGGTCGATTATCTGGTTGGCACCATGATCGAACTACCGCGCGCAGCGCTCAAGGCCGGTGAGATCGCTGAGGTGGGTGAATTCTTCTCCTTCGGTACGAACGACCTGACGCAAACGACCATTGGTATCAGCCGTGACGATGCAGGCCGCTTCCTGACGCAATATGTCGACAAGGGCATCTTCGCTCGCGACCCGTTCGTCAGCATCGATGTGGAGGGCGTGGGCGAACTCATCGAATTGGCGACCGAACGCGGTCGCGCGGCGCGTCCTGGAATCAAGCTGGGTATTTGCGGCGAGCATGGCGGCGATCCGGCCTCCATTGCCTTTTGTGAGCAAACCGGTCTCGATTATGTGTCGGCCTCGCCCTATCGTGTGCCGATTGCCCGATTAGCTGCAGCGCAGGCTGCGCTGGCTAACAAGGCATAGAAATGGAAAAGGGCGGGTTGATGATCCGCCCTTTCTATAGGCATTATTGAGGGATAGCGGGCCGGTCATATCGACGGCCATGCTCTTCCAATTTGCCTTCATTCAGCAGTCGCGCCTGTTCAAGCCATTCCTCGCGATGAATGGTGCCGGGCGCGCGCCCCAGACGGGCCTCCAATGTCGCCTGTTGCTCGTCCGTCAGGTTTGCGATCTGCGAATAACGATGATAGCCGGCTTCATTGAGCGTGATTTCGTCCTGAAGCGATACGCCCTGCATCATGGCCAGATCGTCCCGACCGTAAGCTGCACCAGCTACCGCAGAGGCGGTTCCCGGGCCAATGGGGCCTGATTGCCTTTCAAGTTCGGCAATCCGTTCATTGGCGGCATGAAGCCGCTGATCCCGATCCTGAATGCTGTGTCTGTGGACGGTCTGCTCGTCCCGCCACAGCCTTTTATACTTGCCTCGGCCGCTTATCATAAGCCCCAGGATCAACCCAACGACCAGGGCGATGCCAAGCAATGCGATCTCGTTCAAAGTAAAAGACATGGCTATCCTCTCTGTGAAGATTGAACGATTTCAGCGCCGGAAAGTTGCTCGGAAGGCTCCCTGGAAGGAAAGGCGGAAAAAAAGAAAAAAAAGGGGCTTGCTCAATCATCACCCCCCCTATATCTGCGCCTCCACAACGCGCCCGTAGCTCAGCTGGATAGAGCATCAGACTACGAATCTGAGGGTCGGACGTTCGAATCGTTCCGGGCGCGCCAAAGCTGCTAAGCATGTCATGCAATGATATGCGGTGGATGTGGTCGCTGGCGGAATATGATGATGGCCCGCATACAAGCGCTACTTTCTGATTTTGCTGTTCTCCCAAACTGTCTCTGCTGGGGCGGAGGCCTCTTGCGACGGATCTGGAATTTACTGCAGGTGTAGCATCCCGTTCGACGAAGCGAGCATCAATGCGGTCTGACTGCGGCGGGCACGCTGGATGAGAAGGGAACAGGGTTCCGGCATGCGGTCGAACCTCGACCGTTACCTGCGTGAACTGGGCGTTGATCCAGATGTGCTCGACATGGCGTTGGTTCTGCCTCCAATGAAATCGCCCTGGCAGGTGCCGGTGTTGCCGTCCTTTCCTCACCGGCGGTCATGGCAGGGACATTGCACGCGGCCCCCATCGAGTTTGGGCCGTGTGCGTTCTTCGGTGCGCGCCACAATGAAGCTATCGCAGCAAGGCAGCAGCTGCGCTCCTGGAGCTGATCGGTTCGCATCGCTTTAAAATCGCCATCTGGTGGACAGCGGGTGCCACCCGCGTGGTGAATTGCGGAGGAATCGGCTCCTCCCAATCGACGGCGCCGTAGCGTGGTTGTCGCCATTCCAGTTGCAGGTTAGTGTCGGTTCATGACTGCTTCGCGTCCGCTGGATCGCCGCTCACTTGTTCTTGCGGGGATATCCACCGTGGTGGAGTGGTACGACTTTTCGCTCTTCCTCTATTTTGCGACGGTGCTCGCACGGCTGTTCTTCCAGGGCGAGGACGCTGTGTTGACGACGCTGGCGGGGTTTGCAGTCGCCTATTTGATGCGTCCAATCGGCGCGATGGTCTTCGGGCATTTCGGCGACCGATATGGACGGCGCGCGACGCTGCTGGTCTCAATGACGCTGATGACGACAGCCATGACGCTCACTGCAATGCTACCGACGGTGACTCAGGTTGGGCCTGTTGCAGGGGTGCTGCTGCTTATCCTGCGATGTCTGATGGGCTTTGCCGTAGGCGGCGAATATACCGGGGTCGTCGCATATTTGCTGGAAGGAGCGGCTCCAAGACGGCGTGGGCTCGTTACCTCGATGGCGGCTGCCACCAGTGAGATAGGGGCTTTGCTGGCGGCAGGAATATCGGCGGTCACGGTGAGTTTCATACCCGCTCCGGCACTCGACAGCTGGGGATGGCGCCTGCCCTTCGTTTTTGGGGCGGTCCTTGCGGGGGCCATTCTTCTGGCCCGTGCGTTTATGCAGGAGTCGCCTGAGTTCGAGGCGCATCGCCGGGCGGGGACGCTTGTTCGTTGGCCGCTTGGCCATGCCATAACGCGATATCGGTCCGGTATGCTGCGTGGCTTTGCTATTTCCGCACTGGGGTCGATCACTTATTATATCGGCATCACCTATCTGCCCGTTTACCTCACCTCGGCTGTCGGATTGACCGAGGCGCAAGCATTGCAATTAGCCACCGTGGCAGCGGTAGCGGTGATCGTGGTGACGCCCTTTGTTGGCATGCTTTCCGACAGGCTGGGCCGCCGGTCTGTACTGGTCGCTCTGGCGGTTCTCTCGGCAGTTGTGCCTTATCTGTCGTTCCGTCTGCTTGCGGACACAACGCCTATTATGGCGCTCATCGGCGCAATCCTGCTTGCCGCGTTGGCTGGCGGCGTCAGTGCGGTAGGAGCTGTGGCTACCGCAGAACAACTTCCTGCCAGGGGACGTCTGAGCGGCCTGGCGCTGGGCGCCACGACGGCGACAGCACTTTTCGGCGGCCTCACGCCCTGGCTCGCGCAAGTTCTAGTTGAACGGACGGATTCGTCTGCTGCTCCCGGGATAATGATCGCGCTCGTAGCTCTAGCGGTGCTTCCGGTGCTGTTGACTCTTCCCGAAACGCAAGCGGGAAGAGTTGCTCGTTGAATTAGTGGATCGGCGTTCTCCCGTTCCCTTCACTGGGCAGGTTGGAACATCTCCACAACTGGTTTGCTGGAGGCTTGTATTGCGCCGGAAGAGCCAGTCTCCGCGCGACGTCGGAACTCCGATGCCATGGCCTGATGCATCATGCGCGCCGAAGCGTCCGCTGTGGTTGATGCAAGCCGCTCGTGCATTCTTGCCCGGTCAAGACATTCCTGGGGCGTAAGAGCATCCGTCATGTATCGGCCTCCGCTTGAGGTGTCGGGCACGCCCCGATCTGCGACGCATGCACTCATGCCAGCGTCTCGGCAAAGCCTGACCCGTGAAAACAGCATGAAATTTACGCCTCTCGGCCACGGAATGAAAACGGAATCTGACAAGCGGAGGCGGCGCTTCACAGTCTTAATCCTCTCACCGCATCCATTCAGGCTGCGGCTGGGCCTGATGGCTCCTCAATTCGTTCCGGTTTTCAGCGTCCACTTCGCTGAGAGCTACTTCATAACCCCATAGATTCGCCAAATTTTGCAGTACCATGGTGGTGTCGCCCTCATCCAGAAGCACGCCGTTCAACACCACATGCTCCAACATCAGCAAGCGATCCCCAGCCAGATCGACGTCCACGACCTGAATATCCGGCTCCTGCTGCCCAATGTCATATTCGTGCGCCAATGTTCGCCGGATGCGCCGGTAGCCCCGTTCATCATGGATGGCGTCCACCCGGATCTCCGAGTCGTTTTCCTGATCGAGGATCTTGAACAGGCGCCATTGGCGGATCAGACGGGGACTGAGAAACTGCGAGATGAAGCTCTCATCGCGATAATTCGCCCATATGTCCTTCAGCACTTCCAGCGGATCGCCCGACCCGGCAATGTCGCCGAACCATTCGCGATCCTCCTGTGTCGGGTCCATGCAGATGCGCTCTACATCGGTCATGATGCCAAAGCCCAGCGCATAGGGATTGAAGCTGCCGAAATGCCCTGAATCATAGGTCGGCTGATAGACAACGCCGGTATGCGACTGAAGGAACTCCAGAAACGCGCCGTTGGTGATCTGCCCCCGTTCGTGCAACATCGTCATGATGCGGTAGTGGACATAGGTGGCCGCGCCCTCATTCATCGCTTTTGTCTGGCGCTGCGGGTAGAAATATTGTGCGATCAACCGAACGATCCTCAATATCTCCCGCTGCCACGCAGCTAGCTGAGGGCCGGACTTTTCGAGGAAATAGAGGATATTTTCTTGCGGCAATCCCAGCACTGCCAATCGCTCGTCACGGGCTATCGTCGCCGCCTTCGCGCCAATCGGCACCGTGCGCCATAGATCGTCGTAGATGCTCTCGCGATAGGCCTGCCGCTCGGCTTCCCGCTCCGCTTCGCGCCGTAGATCGCGGGGACGCACGCGAGGATAGCGGTGCACACCTTGGTTCATCAGCGCATGAGCCGCGTCCAGCACCCGTTCGACCGCCAACTGCCCATGTCGCTCCTCGCACAGAGTGATGTAGCGCTTGGCGAACTCCAAATAGTCGAGGATGCCGTCGGCATCGGTCCACTGGCGGAAGAGATAATTGTTCTTGAAGAAGTGGTTATGCCCGAAGGCCGCATGGGCGATCACCAGCGCCTGCATCGTGGCGCTGTTTTCCTGCATGATATAGCTGATGCAGGGGTTGGAGTTGATGACCAGTTCATAGGCCAGGCCACGCAAACCCTTGCGGTAGAGCATTTCATTGGTGACGAACTGCTTGCCGAAGGACCAGTGCTTGTAGAAGAGCGGCATGCCCACCGACGAATAGGCGTCCAGCATCTGTTCCGAACTGATAATCTCAAGCTGATTGGGATAGACGTTCAGCTTCATCTCATCGACGGCGATCGGCTCTATTGCTTCATAGATGCGGTTGACGAGCGCGAAATCCCAATCGCTTCCGGTGAACAGGGGCGTTTCGGCGCGCAGGTCCATCAGTTTGGCGCCCCTTCGCCAAGGCCCCGACGTTGGAACAGTTCACGGAAGACGGGATAGATTTCCTGCCGATGCGCGACCTTTCGCATTACGAAGTGACGATGCGCTTCCGCCACCGGGGCATAAGCCTGCCACAGGGTTGTCATCGGCTGCGTGGTCGCCGCGTCGGGAAACTTATCCCGGCCGACTTCCAGATAGGCGACATATTGGGTCATGGGCAGGATATGGTCCTGCATCAAGCTAATGACCCTTGCGTTGTCCTGCATCATATTGTCACCATCGGACGCCTGCGCGACATAGATGTTCCAGTTGTCGGGGCGATAGCGATCCGCCGCCACCTCGATCAGCTTGTCGAGCGCGCTCGACACGAGCGTGCCGCCCGTGACCGTGCTGTAGAAGAAGGTCTGCTCATCGACCTCCGCCGCCCGGTCGGTATGGTGGATGAACACAACCTCGACATGCTCGTAACAGCGGGACAGGAATAGATGGAGCAAGGCGAAGAAGCGTTTCGCCAGATCCTTCATATGCTCGCTCATGGAGCCGGACACGTCCATCAGGCAGAACATCACCGCTTGTGCGACGGGGCGGGGCACAGCTTCGAACCGGCGATACCGCAGGTCGACGGGATCAATATAAGCGATCAAATTGCGGCGGCGGACGAGGTGAGCATGGTCCTCACGCAGCCGCTTCAGCCGATCCGCATCCTCCGGCCGGAGTGGATCGAGGGCTTCGATCGTCGCCATTTCCTCTTCAATCCGCTGCACTTCAGCACCACTCGGCCGCCGGAGCGCCATGCGCCGTGCCATTGCCTTCTGCATGGTGCGGGGCACGGACAGGTTGGAGGGCGATCCGGCGGTGGAATAGCCCGTGCGCCTGATCCCATCGACTTCCCCGCCGATCAGCCGCCGCTTGGCAAGGTCCGGCAGTTCCAGATCGTCGAGAAACAGGTCGAGAAATTCCTCCCGGCTGAGCACGAACTGGAAATCGTCATTCCCTTCGCCCGTGCCGGCATCCGCACCATTCCCTTCGCCGCCTTCGGGTCGCTTGATCCGGTCACCTTCCAAATAGTCATGATTGCCGGGCAGCACCCGCTCGCGATTGCCGCCCTTCCCGGCGCGGTGGAAGGTCGGTTCATAGATCGCGTCGCGGCCGATGGAGATTTCACTCTCCTTATCGAGTTCGCGGATGCTGCGATCCTTCAGGCTGTCGCGCACCGCCTTTTGCACATACGCTCTTGCCCTTCGCAGGAAACGCTGCCGGTTGACCAGGCTCTTGCCGCCGGGGTTCAGGCGTCTGTCGACGATGTGCATGTCGGTCGGCGCACCTCCCTCAACCTGCCTGTTTGACGCGGATATACCATTCTACCAAACGCCTTACCTGCCGCTCAGTATAGCCGCGCTCGATCATGCGGGAGACGAACTCCTCATGCTTGCCGGCCGTGTCGCCGTCTTTTTTCGACCCAAAGCTGATGACGGGCAGCAGATCCTCGACCTGGCTGAACATCCGCTTTTCGATGACTTCACGAATCTTTTCATAGGATGTCCATGACGGGTTGCGACCGTCATGGCTGGCCCGCATCCGCAGCGCGAACTTCACGACTTCGTTGCGGAAATCCTTGGGATTGGCGATCCCGGCGGGCTTTTCCGTCTTGGTCAGTTCCTGATTGATAATTTCTCGGTTGAGTAACTGGCCGGTGTCAGGGTCTTTGAAGTCCAGATCCTCGATCCATGCATCGGCATAAGCGACATAGCGGTCGAACAGATTCTGCCCGTAATCATCATAGGATTCGAGATAGGCTTTCTGAATCTCGTTTCCGATGAACTCGGCATAGCGGGGCGCCAATTCGCCCTTGATGAACTCCAGATAGCGGGCCTCCGTCTCGGTGGGGAACTGTTCCTGACGGACCATGCCTTCTAGCACATAGATGAGGTGGACGGGGTCCGCCGCGATCTCGGTGGTGTCGTGGTTGAAGGTCGCCGACAGCGCCTTGAAGGCGAAGCGGGTGGATATGCCCGACATCCCCTCATCCACGCCCGCCGCGTCGCGATATTCCTGCAGGCTTTTCGCGCGCGGGTCGATTTCCCGCAGCATTTCGCCGTCATAGACGCGCATCTTCGAATAGAGATTGCTGTTCTCATGCTCGCGCAGCCGCGTCAGCACGGAAAAGCGCGCCAGCATGTCCAGCGTCCCCGGCGCGCAGGGCGCCTTGTTCAGATCGGAATCGCGCAGCAACTTCTCATAGACCTGCCGTTCCTCCGTCGCCTGCAGGCTATAGGGTACCTTGATGACGTAGATGCGATCGATAAAGGCTTCGTTATTCTTGTTGTTCTTGAAATTCTGCCATTCCGATTCATTGCTATGGGCCATGATGATTCCGGTGAAAGGAATGGCCCCGATATTCTCTGTCCCGATATAATTGCCTTCCTGTGTCGCCGTCAGCAGTGGATGGAGCATCTTGATCGGCGCCTTGAACATCTCGACAAATTCGAGGATGCCCTGATTTGCTCGGTTGAGGCCGCCGGAATAGCTGTAGGCATCGGGATCGTTTTGGGAGAGCATCTCCAGCTTGCGGATATCGACCTTGCCTACCAGCGAGGAGATGTCCTGGTTATTCTCGTCGCCCGGCTCGGTCTTCGAAATGGCGATCTGGCGAATACGGGAAGGCATCAGCCGGACGACCGTGAAGCGGGAAATGTCGCCGCTGAACTCATCGAGCCGCTTGCGGCACCAAGGGCTGATAAGGCCTGTCAGCCGCCGCCGAGGAATGCCGTAGCTGTCCTCGATCATGTCGCCATGGGTTTCCGCGTCGAACAGTGCCAGCGGGCTTTCGAAGATCGGGCTGATTTCCTCCCCGGCTTTCAGCGCATAGATGGGGTGCGCTTCCATCAGCGACTTCAATCGCTCCGCCAGCGAGGACTTGCCGCCGCCCACCGGGCCGAGCAGGTAGAGGATCTGCTTGCGTTCCTCCAACCCCTGGGAGGCATGGCGCAGGAAGCTGACGATATGCTCGATTGTCCCTTCCATCCCGTAGAAGTTCGAAAAGCTCTTATAGCGCCGGATCGTCCGGTTCATGAAGATGCGGCCCAGCCTGGAATCGCGGGACGTGTCGATGATTTCCGGCTCGCCGATGGCTGCCAGCAACCGCTCCGGCGCGGATGCGTGCATCAGCGGATCGTTGCGGCATCCCAGCAGATAATCCTCGACCGACATTTCGGCCTGATGCCGGTCGTCATACGCCCGCATGAAACTGGAGAACAGTTCGCTATTCGCCATGTGTCGACTCCCGCAGCGGCAGTGCTCACGTCGACAAGCATATCCCATCGAGCCCTGCAAAAACAGGGTGATGCGGAAATTAAAGGGGATTTACCATGCGTTCAGCTGCGATGAGAAGATATGCGGAGCATATTATTGGGAATGGCGGGACGAGACGTGATATGGCCTGGATCAGGCAGTTTTGCTGAAGAAGTCGGCCTATTCTGCATCTCACGCACTGCCGATCAGTTTAGCACCTTAGCTTGGCTGGACGAGCGCGATCAATCCATGCTGCCAAGCTATAGGCGAGCTTATTAAACCCAGCATGTCGGCTGCCTTGAAAGAGTCGGTTGTCCAGAACCGATGGGATCAGTTTACCTTATTCCCCATCCGGCGGCGGGCCGGAAACGTTCCGTCGCCGGACGAGCAAGCACCACATGCCTTGGCGGCCTGCGCGTTCCAGCTCTAATTAGCCCCGAATCGATAACCTATCTCCAGGCCGAAAGTGCGTGGATCGTTGTAAATCGTCCCGGCAAACCCAAACGCATTTACCAAATCCTGTCGTTCAAGAGCATAGGCTTCGTTCGTCAGATTCTTGACAAAGAGACTGGCGGAAAGTCCCGTTTCGCCGATGTCGGACATGCCCAGTCGGGCATCGACAATGCTATATCCTTTTTGGAATGCCAGCGAGGATCCGAGATTGTCGTCCTGGAAGGATATGCGGCTCTGATATGTGAACCCCGTGCTGGCCACCAGCTTGCCCGCATTACCCAAGTCGTGCGTATAGCTGGCCGACAGGTTGACCGTGTGCTTGGGCGCTTGCGCGAAGGCGTTGCCCTTGGGGAAGCCGGGCGATCCTTCATCGTAGCGGGTCTCGAGCAGGCCGTAATTGGCGTTCAGCAAAAAGCCGGGGGCGGGGCGGATGGTCGATTCCAGCTGGAAGCCATAGATTGTCGCTTTGGGCCCGTTCGATGTGCCGATAAAGGTAGCGCCGGTGCTGCTGACGCCGAAGGTGCTGCGCTGGATACTGCTATACTTGCCGTAGAAACCGGACAGGTTGGTGCGTACGGGCATGCTTCCGATATGCCAGTCCGCTTTTATGCCTGCTTCATAATCGCGGATATATTCGGGACCGAAGGACGGCTGAGGTGCGCTCGGCTCCTGCGATGCCGGAACGCTTGGATTGAAGCCGCCGGAATTATAGCCGCGACGGGTCGTGACATAGAGCAGCATGGCGCTGCTGACACGATAGTCGACGGAGAAGTTATAGGTGACGGCGTCATAATTGTCAGAAATGGACCGAGTGCAGTTGGCGAAATCGACGCCAGGTGCGGTCGGCGAAAACCGGCAGATCTGTGGGCCGAAAAAGGTGAACTGCGGACCGACCGACGATGTCAGCAACGCGGCCTTGTCCTTGTTGAACCTCAGTCCGCCGGTCACGTTCAAGCCATCCGCCAGCGTAATAGTCGCTTGGCCATAGACGCCGGTCGTCGTCTGGGACTGGTTGATCGTCGTGAAATTGTTGCGGTCGTTGGAAAAGGGCAAATTCGGATTACCGAACAGTGAATAGGACAGGCCGCCGCGTGATTCCTGTTTTGATCGGAAGATCCCGATGGCCCAGTTCAGCCGGCCGTCAAGCACATTGCCCAGCGCTTGCACTTCGTGAGAGATCACCCGTCCGAAGTCCTGAAAGTTGTTGCCGATCTGGATGGGCAAGTCGAGCGTCGTCTGATTGGTGAAGCGATTGTATGAACTGCGGCGCAGGCCAAACACATATTTCAACGTGATGCCTTCGGTTGGTTCGATCGCCGCAATGTTGGTGACGCCCCATTCCTTGCTATCCTGGATCGCAGGATAGCGCGACCGGACACGCCGGATACCCAATTCGTCCTGTATGGCGCCCAGTTCGGCGGGCTGGGTTCCGTACAAGCAGCCAAGACCGGGAAAGCAGCCCGCCGTGGGTCGGACGTTGGAGGTGATCAGGGCGCCCGGCGCTTCGTTGACATCGGTATAGTCGAACACCGTGTAGTTGGAGAACACGCTGCCGGGCTCTAGCAATAGCGAGGCACGGAAGCTGTCACGATGCTGCGACTGGAAATCGGGGCCGATCTCATTCTTCACGACGCCATCACGTCGCACGATACGACCGCCCACGCGCAGACTGACCGCATCTGCAACCGGGAGGTTCAGAACCGCGGTCGCCTGCCGCCAGTCATAATTGCCATAACCAAGCTCGACTGAACCCTCAAACTCTCCCGTCGGACGGGCCGGCACGAACAGGATCGCGCCCCCTGTGCTATTCCGGCCAAACAAGGTGCCTTGCGGACCGGCCAAGGCCTGCACCGATTCCAGATCCCACATCTGATTGTTCACGGCGTTGGTCGATGTCGGCACTTCGTTGAAATAGGTTATGACGCCGGTACGGATGCCGCGCAGCGAATATGATTGTCCCGGCCCGGTGGATGATTGCTGCACATTGAGGGTAGGGACCAGACGGATAAGGTCGGAGCCCTGGCTGATCTGCGCCGTCTTGATTGTCTCGGCACTGATCGCCGTTATGGAGATGGGCACGTCCTGCAGCCGTTCCTGGGCGCGCCGCGCTACGACGACAATGTCGTCCAGGCTGGCTTGTTCGGTAACGGCTGTTGGTGAAGCTGCCATATTCGCTTGGGCACTCGCCTGGGCGGATGCTCCTGCAATCGTGAGGGCCGCGAATGAAACGCCAATTCGAAAAATAGAATGAACCATGTTTTTCCTCCCCTGTTGTGCCGTCTCGTTTGTTTGCGAGGCCCGTCTTTAGCGGGATACCGGCGGGTAATATGTGTTCGCGACCGGCTAGGTCCGAATGATCAATTGCGGTCGGTTTCCTTGCCGAGATAACGGTCGAAAAAATCCACTGCCACTTGCCAGGCTGCGATGGCCTCGGGCACATCAGGCGTTTGCGTGAAATAGCCGTGGCCAAATCCCTCGCGGACATAAAGCTGGTTGGGCACTTTCGCAGCCACCAGATTGGCGCTTGTATCCAGGGCATTGCCCAGCAGCGCGTCGCGCGAGGACGACACGATCAAAGTTGGCGGAAACTTGGCTAGAATGGCGGGCGAACTGGCGGGGAAGGCATAGGGATCTTCCATATCCTTCGCCTTGAAATATTGAGGCATGGACAACATGGCCGGTTGCGGGGTGACCTGTGCGCCCGTCAGACCTAGCATCCAGTAGGAAGAATCGGATGCTCCACGTTTCGCCGCGCCGGCCGCCATGATCGCGATCGCCGCGGGGGGGCGCAACTGTTCCTTTTGCAGGCGCGCGACCAACTGGGCCGTCAGCATACCCCCAGCCGACGAGCCGTAAACGCCGATATTCTCAGGGCGATAGGTCTTGAGAAGGGCTCGATAGACAGTGACGGCGTCATCGGTTGCGGCCGGATAAACGGCTTCGGGCGCTTGCCGGTAGTCAACGGTGATGACACGGTATCCGGCCAGGCCGGCCATCGGCACCGCTTCTATCCTGCCGCCGATTCCGCCATTGCCCAGAATAAAACCGCCCCCGTGAAAGTTGATGAGGACCTTGTCAGCCTTATCGGCGGGCACACCTTTTCCAGGGGTAACAATATCCACGACCACGCCGTCGATCGTCGTGCGTTCGGTCTTGACCGGAAATCGTTTTTCCCATTGCGCCAGGATCGGGCCAGCCCATTTCTCATCATAAATGCGTCGGATGTTGAAGATGTCGCCAGAAAAGGCGGGATCTCCGCCACGGGCGAAATAGTCCGTGAACGCCTTGCGGGCTTCCGGGCTGAAGCTGCCGGGCATGGCGACGCTGTGCGCGGGCACACTGACGTTGCCGTCGGCGGTGAGCGTGGGATGATCCTGCTCCAACTTTTGTTCTCCGGTCGCAGGCGTCCCCGCCGCGAGGCAAAAGGCCAGGACGCTGGCGAGGCGCACGTAAAAGGCGGCTTTTTTTGTGGTCATGGGATGGCCCTTTCTTCGGTGGTTCAGCCTTTTGAGGGGGCCAGTGCATCCATCAGCATGGAGCGCACTTCTGTTCGAGGGTCGTTTTCGGCATGCGTTGGGACGTCGAAAACCATTGTTGCCCGCTCGGTCGGTTCATAAGGTTTCCATTGTGGAATGGCGGGGTTGTTGGGATTGCCGGTCGCAGCGAAATGAACCCAGGTGTCGCTCATGATCTTTGCCATGGCCGGGTTTTCAGGGCGGTCGCCCGCCATGCTCGAAGCCGTATAATTATTCATGGCGAAGGGAATGTCGCCGCCATGCGCGGCGCCTATGGCGCCATCGAGAGCCGCGGACTCCAGGTCGAAGCGATAAACATAAGCGGGCGCTGCGCCGGCCGCTTCCGCGCGCCGTTCGGCCCAGCGGATTGATCCGGCCCACATCACCCGATCGGTCACGAAAGAGCAGGCGATGTCGGTCGGCGATGCATCGGGCCGCTCGCGGCGATAGGCCGCCAGTAGCGCCGGTCCCTTTTCGCCGAAGGTCGCCGTCGCCATCTTTGCAAGACCAGCCTCATCCAAAGTGCCGAACCAGGGCATGCCGAACATCATCATCGTCATGTCATCGCGGGTGTAGCCTACCAGCACGGGCACATGCGTGCCGTTGGGCGACGCCACAGGCTCCATTGGATGAGTCGGCAAGATCGTCCCGTCGACGACCGGCATGAGGCCCATAAACTGTTCGGGGCTTGCAGCGCCCGCCAGCGCGGTGCTGATCGGCATCGCGTTCATGCGCTCGGCTTCCTGTACCAGCGTCGTAAACGGTACATCGTGGAGCTTGCGGAAATCCTTTGGAGCGATGTCGAGCCGGGTGAGCAGTTTTTCCGCATTACGTGCGGCGAGATCGGCCGGCGCGGCCTGCATCGCCGCGCCGCTCATTAAGTTGGCGCGATGGAACAGCCCTTTTGCCGATGGCATCGCGAGCAAAACTGAGGTTTTGCTTGCGCCGCCCGATGATCCATAGACAAGAACGCGTGACGGATCACCGCCAAAATTCTCGATATTGTCGCGCACCCATTGCAGAGCAGCGACAATGTCCAACATTCCTACGTTGCCCGAGGGGGCATAATCCGCTCCGCCAAGTTCAGCCAGATGAAGATAGCCGAGCGCGCCGAGTCGATGATTGATGGTCACGGCCACGGCGTCGCCACGTTGAGCCAGGCCCAGACCATCATACAGCTTCCAAGATCCCGAGCCGCTGGTGTAGGCACCCCCGTGCAGATAAACCAGGACGGGACGTTTGCGATCGCGTTGCGTGCTGGAAGTCCACACGTTGAGAACAAGGCAATCCTCGCCCATCGCCGGTTCGTCGCCCGCCATGCCATGCAGGAACGTCATGAAATTTTTCATCCGGATGGCACCCGGCCCCTCGGCCAGTTTGTCCATCCCGCCAGCTTCTGCGGCGCTGGCCTGGGGAGCTGTCGGACCGAATGACAGCGTATCGCGAACACCTGACCATGGTGCGACAGGTTGCGGCGGCATGAAGCGGCCCTTGCCACCTGTGGGGGCTCCGTAAGGAATGCCTTTGAATATGTAGACGCTGCCATCCCTGCTACCGCGGACCTTGCCTGCGGTGGTTTCAACGATCTCCCCTTTTCCCGTTCCGGCCGAACCCGTGGTTCCAGCGCCGGCTTGGGCGGGCTTGCTGCTGCCGATTATAGGCAATGCGGCCGCTCCGCCGATGCCACGTAACACATCGCGCCGTTCTGCAAGAGATCGCATCACTATCCTCTCCCTATCATAACATGTTGTTCACGCGGCAAACTTGACTTGCGCGTGGACGATATTGTCGGTGTTCGAGCAATGAGGGCCATCAAATCGCCGTTCATCACGCGATTGCCATGGGGAAGGAGTTAACTTAACCTCGTTCGCTACCGTAAGGGACGTCAGCGGGAAAAGCTGGGACTTTTTTTGGTAGTCGAAATGGAGAGGGTGGCCATATGACTATATCTGATGGCAATCGGAACGACGTTCGCGCCAATGTATGGCTAACGGCGATAGAGTGCCCGAAGGACGCAGAAGCGGAAATGCGTGATCTTTCGGATCGGCGCTATCGCCAATATTTGTTCGTTCACAGTGGTGGAGGCCTGGCCCGGTTGGAAGGGTGGCGAACTTCCCTTGCTGGCGGCGAAACGGCGTTTATCCCGGCTGGATCCCAGGCGCACGTCATGCTGGAAGGAGGCACCAAGTCTATCCTCTTTGGCATAGCCGATGATTTTTTGCTGTCTCGCGTCGTGCCTGCTTTGGGCGTATCTATCGCGAGTTATTGGCACGATTTTCACAGTCCAAAGAAATTGAGCCATTGGATCGGTCGCGCTGGAGCGGAGGATCGCAACCGGCTGTGGAATGAATTGCGACAAGCAGGCGGCAGGCTCGGAACGGCAAGCGACGGCGCCGTTGCTGCTTATATTCTTCTCACTCTTTTTGAGAAGAATAACAATTACAATGAGAGCAATGGGGAATTATTCCCAATATCCAATAGTGCCGATGAGATGTCGGGATCTGAACTTGATATCGTAAATCGATTTCGAGGGCTAATAGATGAAAACCTTGCAAGCGATTGGCAAATTGCCGATTACTGCGAGGCGTTGGACGTTAGGCCAGCGCAGTTGGTGCAGGCATGCAAGGCATTGCTTGGGAGCACCCCGGTCGCCGTAATCCAGGCGCAGAAAATTCTTCATGCCAAGCGAAAATTGGCATATTCGCGCGCTTCTGCGGCGGAAATATCCTACCAGCTTGGATTTGAAGATCCCGCTTATTTCAGCAGGTTTTTCCGGAAACGGACCGGCACCACGCCAGTTCAATTCCGCAAAAGCCAACGGACATTCGCGGTGTACGAAGACCCGGCCGGCACGGGCGCGTCTGCGAAACAGCGTTGATGGCGCGGAATGGTCACGGTTCAATATGTCGATGCTAACGGTTTTTCGAACGGGAGAGTGATGCAGATTCTCCAGCCGTTGGCCGCTCAATCTCCGGGTAGATGATCGAGCTTTCCATCACCCTCTGAAATGTCTCGGCAAACCGGGAAGCCTCGGCGCGGCGGTCATTGAGATTCTGCTTGAGATCGACCGCCATCATGGATGCCAGCCACATGGAGAGGCTGATGACCGCGGCGTGATCGGCGTCGATGTCGGGGCGGAGCCAGTTCCGTGCCTTTACCTCGCGATAATGTGATCGCGCGATCGCCAGCAGCGAATCTTCGCGTGCGTCACCAGCAAGAAGTCGAGACAGGAAACTACGTACCAGCTCGGGGCTATCGACCATCAGGCCGGCGACCATCAGATAATCGTTACGCGATGGCGTTTTGGCAAAATCGAAGACATGCGCGAGCCGGTCACGCAAATGAATCTGCACCTCAGCGATCAGATCGTCTCGGTCGCGGAAATGATGATACATGATGCCGCGGGTGCGGCCGGCTCGCTCCGCCACAGCCTGCATGGTGACGCGGTTGATCCCCTCTTCTGACCAGATCGCCAACGCCGCGTCCAGAAGAGCGGCATAGGTGTCGCGCCCGTTGGCGCGCTGACGTCGTTGCAATTCCGTCTCCGTTGTCAACATCGCGCCCGTTGCGACCCTGACCTTCATGCAGGGGCGAACGCGACAAGACCAGCCCCGATGATCGAGTCACTATTATATATACATCAATGTACAATTAGCATTGACCATTTTCCAGCCTCGCTATAGCCTCGGTCTTGCAGCGCCAGATCTGATCGATTCTGAACCCATAGGCAGGGGCGCTGAAACAAAGCCGCGGGGACATTCGGCAACGGCCATCGGAGCTTCCTACGGCTCCAATGCGCCGCCATCGTCCGGCGGTCAGGAGAGGAGAGGGATATGGCGACCGTTGAGTTGGACCATCCGGTCGAGGCATCGGAACTGTCTTTCGAGCAGCAGCAGGCTGGCATTACGCGTTGGGTGCGTGACACCTTGGGCGCGAAGGTGACCAGCATTGTGCGACAGCGCCGCTGGCGCCCGGTGTGGCGGGTATTTATCGAGAAGGACGGCGTGGAATCGAGCCTGTTGTTCAAGAGCACCCGGCCTTGGCCCGACCATCCCTATCCACTCCGTCATGAATATGAAGTGCTCAAGGTCTTGCAGGACAATGGGGTCCTCATTCCGACGTTGCACGGCATGTGCGCGGAACCCGAAGCGATCGTCATGGAATGGGTGCGTGGAGGCCGTGATCCGGGCCTTGTGATGGAGGCGGAGGAAAGCCGGTCGGTGATGACCCCTGATCGCTGGGCGGCCAGCCTGAAATATATGGAAGCGTTGGCCGACATCCACCGCATACCGCCCGAACAGTTCTCCGGCACTGAGCTGCCGTTTCCGCAGACGCCTGCCGATATTGCACTCAACAGCGTGCAGCGCTTCTATGCGATGTGCCTGGAGCAAAATGTCGTCGATCCATTGATGGAATTTTGCGACCTCTGGCTGCGGCGTAATGTGCCACAGGATCTGACGCATATCTCCTTCGTCACTGGCGACTGTGGGCAGTTTCTGTCGGACGGGCCGGAAATGACAGCAATCATCGACATGGAGGTCGGTCATCTGGGTGATAATCACCATGACCTCGCCTGTTTCCGCGGGCGCCATCCCATCGAGAATATGGGCGATCTTCCGGCGCTCTATCGCCATTATGAAAAGGCGCTGGGGCGACCGGTCGATTTCCACAAGATCGCTTATCAGACGATCGTGTTCATGTCGGTTGGCTATTATGCGCCCTTGTTCGCGCTCGCCAATCGAGCGCCCGGCGGCGACTGGGTGGAAAGCGCGGTCCAGGTTGCGATGATCGGGCGTCGTTGCCTGGAAGCGTTGGCCGAGATCATCGGTATCGAGCTGGAGCAGTTCGCCCTGCCAGCGCCGCGCGTGACGCCGATAGAGGATATGGCGCTACAGAAGCTGGCTGACGAGATCCGTAGCATCCCGACCTCGCCGGGGTTTGAGGACTGGCAGCGCGGGGTCATCGCCACCATTCCCGAATTCCTGGTCAACCAGCAGCATTATGGCGCCTGGGCCGAAGCGGAGGATCTGAATGACGCCGAAGCTCTGCTGGGGTATCGGCCGGTCGACCTCAATGCTGCCGATCGGGATCTTGTCGCCTATATCAAGGCGGCTGGACCGGAAGAGGATGTCGCCCTCGTCCGGTTCCTGTATCGCCGGATGTTGCGTAAATGCCTGGTGATCGCTGGCGGAAACAAGGATCATCTGGTGATGGTGGAGATGGAACCGATCCTGTGATCGAGGTTCTATCTTTGAGCGGAGTGGGAGATATCGGGTGAGCGAAACCCGCATCGGCATCTGTAAGGTCTGCTGGGCCTGCTGTCCCGTCGAGGTCACGATCGAGGAAGGGCGCGCCATCAAGGTTGTGGGCGACCGGCAGTCGCCCATCTATGGCGGCTATACCTGCCCCAAGGGCCGCGCCATGCCCGAGGGCCATTATGCCGAGAGCCGCATCCTGCACCCGCAAAAGCGCATGCCGGACGGCAGCTATCAATCCATTCCAATGGAGCAGGCGATCGATGAAATCGCTGCTCGGCTACAGGCGATCAGCGACGAACATGGCGTCGACGCGATCGCCGTCTATCCCGGCAACGGCAATCTCAGTAATCCGATCAATCCGGTGATTGGCGCCATGTTCATCATGGCGCTCGGAACCTTTCCCCATCGCTTCTTCTCCGTGCAGACGATCGATCAGGCGGGGAAGGTGATCGCGCAGGCGCTGCACGGACGCTGGATGGCCGGGCCCAATGCCTTCGCCGATGCCGACAGCTGGATCATGGTTGGCACCAACCCGGTGATTTCCAAACAGGGCATGTCGGTCAATCCGGGACAGACCGTGAAGCAAGCGGTCAAGAATGGCATGAAGCTCATCGTGATCGACCCGCGGGAGACGGAATCGGCGGCGCATGCCTTTCTCCACATACGGCCGCAACCAGGACAGGACTCGACGCTGCTGGCCGGCCTGCTGCACGTGATCCTGACCGAGGGGCTGTATGATCGCGATTTTGTTGAAACCAATGCCGTGGGCATCGATGCACTGAAGGTGGCCGTCGCGCCTTTCACACCCGATCATGTAGCCGATGTCGCGGGTGTTTCGGCGGCGGACATCGTGTTGGCAGCGCGCACATTTGCGGAGGCGAAGAGTGGATGCGTGGTCACGGCCACTGGCGCACATTTCCCGCTACACGGCACTCTGGCGGAATACCTGGCGCTTTGCCTCAATAGCGTATGCGGACGCTGGGTGCGGGCAGGTGAGCAGCATTCGCAGCCGCACGTTTTATTGCCTGACGTACCGATCCGGGCGCAGCCCTATGCGCCTTATACGCCCTGGGATTATAGTGAGACCAGCCGGATCAACGGTCTGCCGAAAACCGTCGTTGGGGCGCCGACGGGCACCCTGCCGGACGAGATACTAACCCCCGGTAAGGGACAGGTTCGAGCGCTGATCTGCTCAGGCAGCAATCCAGCCGTTTCCCTTCCTGACCAGAACCGGGCGGGGCGAGCGCTGGGTGCGCTCGACCTGCTGGTCGCGATCGACGTGGAAATGTCGAATACCGCACGCATGGCGGACTATGTCATTCCGGACCGTATGTCGCTGGAAACGCCTGGCTGCACGCAGTTCACCGAATCAATGAAATATTACGGTATCTGGACGGGCGGGTTTGAACAGCCCTATGCGATGTACGCGCCTGCCACCGTTGAGCCGCCAGCCGGTTCGGACACAATCGAAAGCTGGCAGTTCTTTTATGAGCTGGCCAAGAAGCTGGGCAAGCAGATCACCTATTTCGGTAATGCGGCGGGGACGGGCGAGCATTGGGACAAGTTTCCGGTTCCCTTCGCGCTTCCGCTTGATCGCCGTCCCTCGACTGAGGAGATGTTCGAGGCGATGTGCGCCGGATCACGTGTTCCGTTGGAGGAGGTGCGCCGGCATCAACATGGCAAGCTTTTTACGGAACTCGACCTTACCGTGCTGCCCCGTGGAGAGGATTGCGAGGCGATGCTCCAACTGGCCGATCCGACGATGATGGCCGAATTGGGAGTTGTCCTGGTCAAACGCGGTGACACGGCGCAGCCCAGCGCGGAATTCCCATTGTTGCTAACGCCGCGGCGGAGCAACGAGATGATGAATTCCATCGGCCGCAACAATCCGAAGCTGACGGTCAAGAGACGGCACAATCCAGCTTTCGTTAACCCAGCCGAACTGCAGCGGTTTGGCGTCACATCCGGCGAGGTCGTGCGTATACGTTCGGTTCATGGAGTGATCGATGGCGTGGTCGAGGTCGATTCCCGTCTGCGTCCAGGGGTTCTGTCGATGTCACATTGCTTCGGCACCAACCCTGATGAGGCGGATGATGCCCTAGGTGAAGGTGGGTGCACCTCCCGATTGATGGATGCACAGGCAGCCTTCGATCCTATCTTCGGCCAACCGCGGATGGGTGCTATTCCCGTGACAATAGAACGCGTATAGTCTTGGCCGATCAAGGCCTGAGCTATCTTGCGCCGTGCAACATTTCCTGTCGAAAACGACGCGGGCTTATCCCGGTCGCCTTGCGAAAAGCGGCGCTGAACGCAGCGGCGCTCTGGAACCCGCAATTGCCCGCGACGACCTTTATCATCGCCCCCTCCTGAACCAGTTCACGTTTGGCCCGCATGATCCGCGCATCGGAAATATAGCTGCTGATGGTCGTCCCCACGGTGTTCTTGAAGGTTCGCATCAGATGCCGTGAACTCAGCCCGCACTCTTGCGCCAGGTCGACGATGGACAGGGGACCGTTCAACCCGGCATCGATACGCTCCTGAAGGCGGCGCAGGCGCCAATCCGCCATCCGTCCATCGCACATGTCGTCCGAAACCGGTCGCATCTGGAGATGGCGGCACAGGTCGATGATCAATGACAAGGCGATGGTTTCTACCAGCATATCCTGTGCAAAGCCCGGATTGCGAACCTCTTTGGCAATGCGGGCAAGGCCTTGCCGAACCCATGGAGACTTAACGTCGAAACAGGGCGGCAGGGAACCAGGGAGATCCTCGCTCTGAAAGATGCGTTCAGCCATGATATCTTCGAAGGTGAGGCAAAGGACCCGATATTCGCTGGGCTCGCAACGCGCCTCAAACTGAGATCCCATCGGCAGATAGGCCACCTCGCCGAAGGGCGGTGTGTTGCGCCGCCCCTCCGACAGCAACCGCGCTCCATGTGCACGCGGCCCCAGCGAATAATCCAGGTAGTGACTGTTCGCTTCAAACTGCGCGTCGCAGGATCGTTCCCACGCAAAATGACGAATGTCGGCGCGAATGCCGTTGGCGACGATGCTGTTTTCGACATGGAAATAGGAGGCCGTGACCGGTTGGCAAAGTATGACGTCAGCAGAGCTGTGTCCGGTAGTTTGCACGTTTCCCATTGCCCCTCCTACTCGCGAATATCCATGTCCGCGTAGCAATCGGGGTTTATGCCCTAATTTGGCCCAATCGGCGAGTCTGATCACAAGGCACGACTATTCATGTATGTTGCGTGCGATGGAAAGCCACAACAATGAAGCAAGCAGGACGACCCGAGGCTGAGCGACAGGGCAATTCTCACGCGCACGCCATGCGACGCCATCACGACCTGACCCACGTCGCTGATCAGGCCTATGACTGGAGACCCCAGCCCGTAGCCAGCCAACGAAATGACGCCGATCATCAATGCAGCAGCAGTCGCCCGCATCGATAGCGGGGACACATTTTGTGCCAGTATATACAGGGCTGGCATGGGAAAATGCTGACCAGTGAGGTCGCGAGCAGTAGGCGGCTCGCGATCAGGATGGATTCCACCATGAACGCCGTCGCAAAAACGCGGCCCGATCAGATTAGCCCCAACGTCGGCCGCCATGTCCTGATCAGGGGAAGCGGTTGCGCCACCATTGATCAACGGGCCTGTGACCAGCATGACGAATATGTCGATGCCACCCGTCGCCAGGCCCAGCAAGGTAGCAGCGCTACTGCCAGGCAGGCCGTCCGCTCGCATTAGGAAGGAGACCGTATATTGAGGGTTCGAATAGCTTACGAAACCTGCGACGCCGCCAGCGCCCAGATCAGTCCGCCCGTCAAACCTGTGCTGACAATTGTCGTATCGGCTTTCAATGGCTGCTTCCCGCCCAACGGCATGCTTGCCCCTCGCTCCGAACATTTTATGACTTTGATTATGTAGCGGGGGATAGGCAGGTTAAGTTCAACCATATGTGCGATCGGGACTTTCTATCGCCAAACGTCCCTGCCACCAGCTTTTGGGCCTCAAGTCGCCGCTCATAGGTCGCATCGCTCACCTCGCCCTCGTCGCCGGATGACATTGGACGGCGGAATTGCTGACCTGGTCGGCGGCTTTCGCGATCTGTAGCAACGCATCGTTTGCGTGCTGCAAGGCCGTATAGATTCCGGTACGCACCAGTCCCGGATGAAGCGGAAAGTATTTCCATTGCGCTATCGGGGTGGCGCCATGTCACTTTGGGAACAGTCTTGTTGGATTGAGGAAGCCAGAGCATCTGTTAGGATGGCCCATAACGAAAAATCACAAAGGGAGAGAGTAATGGGAAGAACAAGAATATTGCGTTGCGCTTTGCTACTGTCATCCGCGGTAGTCGCGGTCCAGTCAGCGCAAGCGCAAGACAGTCAAACGCCACAGAATCGCGTTACAGGGGGTATTGAAGATATCGTCGTTACCGCGCGTCGCACGGAAGAAAATCTCCAGACCACCCCGGTAGCAGTCACCGCGCTTGGCGCGGAAGCGATCAAGAACGCGCAGATTACGGACGCGGCGGCGCTGCAGAAAACCGCACCGGGCCTGTCCATCTCCACCGGCTCGGCCGGTGGCTCGGGCTTTGCCAATATTTCCATCCGCGGTTCGGCCACGCTTAACCCTGGCACAGCGAACGATCCGGCAGTCGCTACCTATCTGGACGGTGTCTATATCGCGCGTCCGTCGCAGGGGTTGACTGATCTTATCGACATGCAACGGATCGAGGTATTGCGCGGACCGCAGGGGACGCTATTCGGCCGGAATACGACCGGCGGTGCCCTTAACATCATCACCCGGGATCCCACGGGCGATTTCGAAGGCGAAGTGCGCGGTCGGATCGGCAATTATGGTCTGCGTAATGCAGGCGCCACGCTCAACGTCCCGATCATGGGCGAAGAACTCGCGATGCGCGTCGTCTATGAATTCACCGATCGCAACGGCTATGCCCGCAACAGCTTCACTGGACAGGACGTCAATGACCGCAACAGCCAATATGTGCGCGGCAAGATCAAATGGGCGCCGGCGGACAGCGACTGGTCGGTCACGCTCGCAGGCGACTATAACAAGATCAAAGACCATGGGCAGTTTGTCGGGCTGAAGGATTTTCTGCCTACAGCCAACCCCGCCATCGGCGCTATCAACGCGCTGTTTCCGCTCTCCGCCTATCTTCATACCAAGGATAGCTGGTACACCACCGCCAACCAGCAATTCATCAACAACTACACGACCGAAGGTAAGTATAGCGGCCGGAACAACGGCTATGATCGTCTGACCGCATCCGGCGGATCGTTGACGGTTGAAGGGCGGCTGGGCGATATCAATGTCAAATCGATCACTGCCTATCGGTACAGCTTTTCCATCGGTCTGGGCGAACTCGATGGCACGCCGATCCAGATCCTGGCGGCGGAAAGCTATTATGGATCGAAGCAATGGTCCCAGGAACTTCAGTTCTCGGGCGATCTGACCGATCGACTCAGCTATATTTTCGGCGGTTACTATTCCAATGAAAAGGGCTCGGAGGCATCGCTCTCTCAGACCTTCGGAGTGCTTCAACCGCCGACCTCCACCAACAAGGGCTATGCCGAGAATCGGTCGGCTGTGCGGAATAAATCGACGGGTGTGTTCGGCCAGCTCTATTACGATATCACGGATCGGTTGAGCTTCACGGGTGGTCTTCGCTGGACCTGGGATACGCGCGGTACTACATCGTTCAATCGTACCAGCATCAATCCCAGCGTCTGTGCGCCCGAACTGGTGGCCCAGCCCGACTTCCAGCCACCTTGCAGCTTGGGACGGGTTGCGAAATTCAACTATCCTGCCTGGACGGCAGGGTTGGATTTCAAGGCGAACGACAATGTCTTCGCCTATATCAAAACCAGCGGCGCTGCCAAGGCAGGTGGTTGGAACCTGCGTAACGGGTCGGTCAACACGCCAGCCTTCGATCCGGAAAAGGTGAAGGACATCGAACTGGGCCTGAAATTGGAATCGGACGATCGCCGCGCACGCGCCAACATCGCGATATTCTATTCCTGGCAGACGGGCGTGCAGCGTAATGCGGGCGCTGTGGTCAACGGCCTCACCACCCAATATCTTCTGAATGCCGGCGATCAGGACGTGTATGGCGCCGAATTCGAACTGACCGTGATTCCGTGGGAGGGCATGACGCTGGCCGGTAATGCAAGCTTGCAGGCTGGCAACTATCGCAGGGGCAGTTTCACCGAAACTCGTGCCATCGCAGGCGGCACAGGCGCGGACTGCGTCCCGAACCCGGCCAACCCGGCGGCTCCGTTATGCATCGTGGATCGTAGCGGTGAAAATGTGCCACAGCTGCCCAAAACACAGGTCAACATCAGTGCGAATCAGGTGTTTCCGCTGGGATTTGGGGAACTGGCGCTGCACGCGAACTATTCCTATGTCAGTAGCCAGTGGTTTGACACGACGACGGCTGACCCGCGGGAATCCGCTGCAACTATCGCAGCTCTCACCCGGCAGAACCAGTTGGGTCGCATTGATGGTTATGGCCTGCTCGACGGACGGGTTTCAGTCACGCTGAACGAACCTGATCTGGAAGTCTACGCCTTCGCCAAGAACATCACCGGCAAGAAGTATACGACCCGGTCATTCAGCAATCTCTATTCCAGCCTCGGGGTGGCATTCGAATGGATCGGTCAGCCCTTCACCTGGGGGGTAGGCACGACCTTCCGGTTCTGAGCCTGAGCAGCACCGGCGGTGCTTCGTCAACATCGCCGGCGTTTGCTGACAATGATGCGGGGATCATCACTGCCTCCGCTGATTGAAATGTCCGATCATGCAAATGACCTGCCCGGGATGATGTTCATCCCGGGCAGCCTCATGTGGCCGAGCGCGGCGCAAAGCGGAGGTCGCTGAATTACCCCGGCACGCACTGCGACGCGCCGGGATCGAAGGATCAGGCGTCCCAGATAGCGTGGACCGCGTCCGCGCCGCGCATGTGCATGCCACGGATAACCGGATGCGGATGTGCAGGGTCGAGCCGCAGATTTGGGAAATCGAGCAGCAGGTCCAAAGCCACTGCCATTTCCATACGGGCGATATGCATGCCCATGCAGATGTGCGGGCCGAACCCGAAGCTGAGCAGCGGCCGCATAGGCCTTTCCAACCAGAAGTCGTTCGGACGCTCATAGGTCGACGGATCGCGGTTCGCCGCTCCGATCGACAAGGTGACCGCAGTGCCCTTGGGAACGGTCACGCCGCACACTTCCATGTCCTGCGCCGCGATGCGGGCTAGGTTGGTTGCGACCGGATCAAGGCGCATCGATTCTGTAATGGCTTTGTTGATCAGGCTGCGGTCGGCACGCACTTTTTCCATCGCTTCGGGATTTTCGAACAGCATGATCAGCAGGTTCGCGAAACTCCGGCTTGTCGTCTCCGCCGCCGCGAGTAGCAGCATCCGAACGAAACCGGTAATTTCCTCGTCCGTGAAGCGTTGGCCTTCGAGTTCGACATTCTGCATGAAGCTGATCAGGTCTTCGCGCTCGTCGCCCGATGCCCGGCGGGCGCGGACGATGGGCAGCACATGATCGAACAGTTGCTGACCGGCATCCATAGCGGCCGGTCCGGTAACCGCCAGCTTGGCGGGATCGATCTGTGGCCCGCTCAATATGCGTAGGGCCCAACTGGCGAATTTCATGACCGTGTCGCCATCCCCGTCATCGGGAAAGCCAAACAACGCGTAGACGACCCGCACAGGGAAGGGCAAAGCAAGTTCGCGAACCAGGTCCGCGCTCCCCTTGGGCCGGAGTTTGTCGGTATACTCGCGCTGAATGATGGGGCGCATCATCGTTTCCTGCAGGCGGGCGATAACCGGCATGGCAAAGGCCGGAGCCAGCAGGGCGCGATATTTCTTGTGTTCTTCGTCATCCATGCCGGTGAGAAGGAGATTGTCGACCGCGGCGCCGAAGCCGTCGGCCATGATATAGCTTTTCCAGTTGGTGGAATCGCGCAGGATCGCGTGTACGTCGGGATAGCGGAAAACGGTCATGACCGGACGGCCACTGCCGGCATAGTCGGCCTGGCTCGGCACCCCGAAGCGGGCGAGGATGTCACCATCCATGACCGGCTCCTCCTCGCGGAGTTCTGCGAGCATGGGATAGGGATTGGCAGGGCCGGTGCCGCTGTAGGTTTCGCTCACCATAAGGAAATCATGCGCCATCTCGTCCAGATTGGTCGCTGCTTCTTCGTTCATTACAATCTCCACCATAGCGGCCTTTGCTCGTCCCCGCGGTCGGGGCATGGGGCCTTTCCTTGGATGCGGAATCGGTCCGCGCCTCCTATCTAGCGATATAGGCGAAATCTTCTCGGAAACGCGTGCCTAATGCATTTCCAGCCTTTCCGCGATAGTTTGTCGCTGTGAGGACAGCAAAATTCGATCGCAAGATGGGTTCCTGTTCTAATGCCGTCCCAAAGCGGATCGGACAGGAGAGACATCCCATGAGCGGGGCGCAGCAAGCAATCGAGTCAATTCTTATAGGCGGCCCCGAAAATGGTTCCGGGCGGAGCCCCGAGGCGACCATCGCAGCATGGGCAAGCAGCCTCTGCTATGAGGATCTGCCCGCCGATGTCGTTGCCGGGATGAAATTGTTGCTGCGTACGATCATCGGCACGGCGGTCGCTGGCGCGACGGCGGACGGGTGCGAAGATGTGGTGGCGCAGGTCATGGAATGGGGAGGCACGACGGAGGCTTCCATCTGGTTCCACGGCGGGAAGGTTCCAGTTCACGCAGCGGCACTGGCCAACAGCACCATGGCGCGCGCGCTCGACATTTGTGACTTTGCTGTGCCTGGGCAGCATATCGGCAGCAGCCTCGTGCCCGTGGTGCTGGGCATGGCCGAACGGGTGGGCGGGGTAAGCGGACGCACACTGATCGCAGCCATGACTGCCGGTTCAGAGATCGCAATCCGCTTGGGGCATGTGGCGCGGCTGGACGGCTTCGATCCCACCGGAGCTTGCTCGATCTTCGCGCCGACGATTGCCGCGGGCCGCATCCTCGGTCTCACCGAAAAGCAGATGGCCAATGCGCTGGCGCTCGCTTTCAACAAGGCGGGCAGCAGCTTCCAGAGCAATGTCGACGCCTCGCTCGCCGTGCGGGTCATCCAGGGTTTCGTGTCGCAGGATTCCGTCATCTGCGCCCAACTCGCCCAACGCAACATCACTGGCCCGAAAAACTGGCTCACCGGCATATGGGGCTATTATCATCTATTCTGCAAAGATGCGCGCAACGATTCCCTCCTGCTCGGCGGGCTGGGTGAGCAGTGGTTCGCGCGCAATTTCGGTTACAAGACACGCCCTCAATGCGGCGCAACCATCTCCAGCACCGATGCCGTCATGGATCTGTTGAAGGCCCATCCCTTCGAACCGGAGGATGTCGACCGGATCGACATTCACATGGCGGCTGAAGGGCCGTGCAGCCTCGTCGGATCGGGCTTCGAGTTGGGTGACAATCCGCAGGTCAACGGCCAGTTCAATGTCCGCTATTGCGTGGCCAACGCCATTGTACGCAAAACCGTTCGGCTTGCCCATTTCACCAACGAAGCAGTTGCCGATCCCCAGGTTGGCGCGCTGGCGCAGCGCATCCATACTCACCTGACCCCGGAATTGATGGAAGGTCGCGTCGAGCTTGCCGCACGCGTTGCGGTCGAGATTCGTTTCCAGGACGGACGCATTCTAACCTGCGGAGCAGACGGGCCGTCGGGCATAGGCGCCAAGGCCAAGACCGAAGAGCAGCATCTTACCGACTTCCATGAGCATGTGAATTATGGCGGTAAGCCGATCGCCAAAGATACCGCAAACGCCATCGTTTCGCAGATTTCCCGTCTGGAAGAGATGGAGGATGTTCGTGACATCTTGTGCCTGTTGACCTGACGTCAACAAGTCGCCGCCGAAAACACTCCGCGATGCAGCTGCGGCAGACAGAAGAAAGGAGACATAGAAGAGCTATTCCTGATAAGGATCATGCCAATAAAGGCGGCAAATATTCTTGAGGGGAGGGTGGCATACAGGTGCATTTTGATTGGCCGAAGCTTTACGCCTCGGTGTTGGGACGTCCCGTCCAGGAAAAGCTGGCCCAAGGCGCTGCCCGGCTGATTGAGCATGATATTCGCGCGGAGAAGCGTCGCGCCGGCGAGGTGCTGGGCGGCAGTGACGAAATTGCCCGACGATATGGACTCGCGCGCGAAACGCTGCTGGGCGCTGTCCGG
This sequence comes from Sphingobium baderi, assembly GCF_001456115.1. Lineage (NCBI taxonomy): Bacteria > Pseudomonadati > Pseudomonadota > Alphaproteobacteria > Sphingomonadales > Sphingobiaceae > Sphingobium > Sphingobium wenxiniae. The sequence continues at coordinate 2,802,644 of NZ_CP013264.1, forward strand.
TTGTTGGAAGATCAGGGCATAGCCCGCATGCGGCGTGGCCCCGGTGGCGGACTCATGGTTCTGGAGGAGAGCCATGCGACCTTAACCCGCTTTCTCGCCGAATATTTTCTGATCCGCGGCATTACATCGGTGCAACGCAAAGAAGCTGAACATGCGGTTGCGTTGCTCAGTCAGGCTGCGGGGACTGGGCCAAGTGACAGCGAGGACTATAGTAGCGGTTATTCTTATGCACTGTTGACGCGCGGGCTGGATTATAAATCACCTGCTGCTGAACCCAATGGCGTTTCTAAAATCAGCCGAGTGTTGCGGCCTTTCGTGGATGCGCTCGAAATTTTGGAGCAGTGGGAAGATCCGCCTCGCCCGTCAGCGCTCAACGAGGGCAGTCTCGCTATTCTGGTCGCCCGTTTGTTGGCGGACGAAGTGCGGCGCCTGCGTGAGCGCGGCGAAGAACGGCTGGGCTCGGAAGCGGAACTCACGGAGCGGATTGGCGTGAGCCGTCAGGTATTGCGGCAGGCAGTGCAGATGCTCGAAACCCGCGGCGTATTGATCTGCCGCAGGGGCCGGAGCCGTGGCGTGGAGATCAGGCTCGAGCATGCACGGGATGCAATCGAACGCATTACTCAACACTACACTCGTTTGGATGTAGGCGCGGCCGAGTTTCGGCCTATCCTCTCCCTAATCGGCCGGCTCAATCGCCACGTCATGGGGATGCGTACTGAACCCGGCGATTTTACGGGGTTGAGGCGGATGATTGCGGAACAGGACTGGACAGACGCAAACGGGCATGTCCGGCGCATTCATATGGAATGGCGGATGATCGACAACCCGGTACTCAGTCTGATCGAACAATCACTCGCGGCGTATCGCGCCTGCAAGGCGGGCAAGGTCGCCATGGACAATGCTTATGACGTAGACCGCCTGAAGGCCTGGTCAGAAGAATATCTGGAAAGCCTTGCAGTCGGCGACCTTGCGGCCGCCGACCAGGTTTATTGCGCGATCCATGGCTATGCCGACCGGGTACTGGGGCGTTACTAAGCGGCTGCTCCGGTGACGACGACACGCACGCGAGCCAGATTGGGGATACGCAAGTAGGGCGTAGATACGTCGCCTTGCCGATGAGCCGTCACGCGGACAGTCACGAAATAGGTTCCCGGCTTGTCATAGCTGTGACGCCGCTCATAGCTTCCACTTGCCGCCGTCCCGTCCACGCTTTCTTCCGCAGCAAGGAACCGGCCGGTCCCGTCGAAATCCCATTCGACTGCCACGATGGTGCCTTGCCCGGCCGGCACTTCAGCCATAGCTGAAATGGTAAACTCTGCGCCGACGGCGACTTCGGCGCGTGCGGCTTCCTCTATGCTTGCGGAAACCACCGGCTGGATGCCGCCGCGTTTGGAAGCTGCGGCTGGCAGGGTGAGTTTTCCGCCCGTGTAGCTATAGGCGCTATCGGGCGGAGCAATCCCTCGTTCGACCCAGGCGACGAGATCGGCCAGGCCCTGTTCGATAATTCCCGAATAATCGATCAGGCGTGAGGTGGGAGAGGGGACGATGCTTGGCGGCAGAAAGGCTGGGGGGATATGCTCGGCATTTTCTACCCATTGCAGGCGGAAATTTTCGGGCATTCCGTAACGGGCAACGCCTTCGGCATAAAGGATCGCCTGATCCGGCCATAGGGACGTGTCGTGCGTATGCTGCATGTAGAGCAGTTTGCCCTTGAACTGCGCGGAATAATGTCCGCCAAAGGGACTGGGGACAGTGATACGGGGCCGCTGGGGAAACATGGGACTACCATCGACGATGACCTGGTCAAAACCCTTTTCGCCGTCGATGACATGGTGCCTGTGCCAATAGCAATATGCGAGATAGGCGTCATTATCGACTTCTACCTGATCGCCCGGCCGGACCCCTTCCGCCTTTGCATTTCCGTCGGCACCAAAGCCGTCGAGCAATAGCGTATCACCGAATACGCCCGTCACGAAAAGCTGACGCCCGGCAGCCTCGCCGCTCAGTATGCGGACAGATGCACCGGGAAGATAGCCGGAAGGTTGTTCGGCCAGCCGGATAGCAATCTGCCGGTCCGGCGGGGACATGATCGCCATGAAGGAACTCGCCTCCATGGCCGCCGGGCCGCCAGCATGGACCTCGGCAGCGATGTCGGCCGCGGTGCGGGGCTGGTCCACGCCAGTCTTGAACCGCACAATCCGGTCGCCTTCGAAAAGGTGCGGCTGGTCATGTCCCGCATAACCCGGCTTGCTCCAGAAATCAGGGGTATAGCCAGGATCCTGACGTGCGAATTCTGCTGCGTTCCAGCACCACATGGCGGCCTGACCCATGGGTTGGGCAATCATATATTCCGCGCCTCGGGGAAAACCGAGACGATATAGATCGGCCAGTGCTTCCCGCTCATGCGCGTTCAGCCCCTCGAACGGATTGCCGCTGCCTCCCGGTTCGGTCGCATCAATGACATTGGCAAGCTTGTCGCGGAGCAGGCGACGAACATTGAACATGGCGCCGAAACCCGTGGGCTGCACGCTTTCAATCGCCTCATCCGCTTTCCCTGGAGCGATGGGGCCGCCGCCCATGAAAGGCAGGGCGCCATCATAAATGTCGGGCGCATTTTCCAGACACAAGGGGGATCGGCGTGCGCCGCCACTCCCGCCATAGACATAGCCATGATGCGGCACTTCGCCATAATGATGCTTGGCGAGATGTTTGGCGAAACGCGCCGATTCCGCGCTGGCCCGCCAGCCATAGAGGCCCGGATCGTCGCCTGCGCGCTGATCAAGGTCATTGCCGATATGACCCTGATTGGATTCCAGCATATAGCCGCCCAGACGAAAGGCACCGGGAACTCCGCCGAGCACGCCTGCCAGCGGTCCGACGAAAGCGAATTCAGTGCCACCCAGTCCACCGCCTAGCGGCTGGAAAAAGCGCCCTCGATAAACATCCTTTTCGGGAAAGTAGATCGCGAACCGGGTATCGCTATTCTCAAATCCGCCATGAACATAGCGATGCGGCAATGGATCGGTCCGCATCTCGTCCGCGTCGATGAAGGGTTTGCCAAAATAGGCGTCGGTCGGGACATAGCTATTGATGGCTTGTGTCGTTGCTTCGAGAGTTCCAGCCATGATTAACTTACCTTGGGACGCTCATTGCGCGGGAAAGCCGCTTGATAGGTCTGGGCGGCGCGAAAGATTTTCGCCTCGCTACCCGGAGGGCCGGCAATCTGTAGACCCACTGGAAAGCCGTCGACGAAACCGCAGGGAACCGAGATGGCGGGGAATTTCAGCCAGTTGAACATATCGGTGTGGCTGCAATAGCTACCCATGAAGCTTCCACCCGGATATTTGGGGCCATCGGTGGTCCAGCCCGCTTCCCATTCGGCAATCGGGCGGGTGATGAGCTGCGATGTCGCTGAAAGGATCAGGTCATGCGTCGCAAACAGCTTGCGGAAGCGGTCCCAGTTACGGCCGCGCGCCTCGAAACCGGCTTGCATTACCTCGGGCGGCGGCAGCGGCAACCCTTCGGTTGGGTAGAAAGCGAGCCACTGCGCCATGCGGTTGGGCATGATGTCATCCCAAACTTCCTTCGTTTCCGCGACGTTGGCGCCGAGCGAACCCATTTTTGCGGCTTCGGCCCGGCACAGTGCGATCACCCGGGCGCTTTCGGGCCCGGCATAGCGCTCTGTGAAACCGAAATCGTCGGTCCAGGCCAAGCGCATGCCTTTCACGCCCCTGTCGATCCCTGCCAGGAAATCATCGGGCTCGGTCTGGATCGAAAAGGGATCGCGGCCATCGGGGCCTGCCATCACCTGTGTCACCAGCGCAGCATCGCGGACGCTGCGGGTGAGCGGACCGACCGTGATACCAGCGGGCGGACGTGGTTTGGTATAATCGAGTTCGGGGATCAACCCGCCGGTCGGATGCATGCCCACGACGCCGCTATAGGCTGCCGGTAGCCTGGTGGAGCCGCCGCCGTCCGATCCGATGGCAACCGGCAGCATGCCGGCGGCCACGGCCGCTGCGCCGCCGGAACTCGACCAGCCGGGCACACGGCTGGTGTCCCAGGGGCTGCGGGCTTCCGCGTCCCAGTTGAAGGGTTTGAAAATGCCTTCGCCTGCCAGCGCACCACCGCCGCCTGCACCGAGCATGCTGTTGGTGCCCATGATGATAGCACCGGATTTTCTGAGACGCTCGACGCCGAAATGATCATTCCGGGATATCGCGGCAGGCTTATCGCCCACCTGATGTCCTTTAAGGCCCGCAACCGGAATATGATCCTTGACCGCGATGGGAACGCCGTGAAGCGCCCCCAACCGATCGCCGCGGGCAATCGCCGCATCGGCTGCCCTGGCCTGCTCCAGCGCTCCGGCTCGATCGAGCGTGGCATAGACGTGAAGCGTCTTGTCGAGCGTGTCGGCACGGTCGAGGAAGTGCTGCACAACCTCCGTCACCGATACATCCTTGCGCGCGATCCGATCGCGAAGGTCGGTTGCCGTGGCCCAATGGAGATCGTTACTCCCAGCCGCAGGGATTGCCGCGCTCACGGCCGCCGGCGCCAATATGCCAGCGGTCGCGCCCGCTGCACCTTTTGCGAAATCCCGCCTTGTCATCGTCATCATCCTCTCCTTGCGGGGCTGGTCACTTGGGATCGACGCAGCTGTAATTGCCTGCATCGAAACCGAAATCGCCCGGTCGTCCGTTGAATTTCGCTGTTTTGGGATAGGCGCACATCAACACCGTGCGGGTCGGGGAAATCATGGCATCGGGAGCCGGGCGTCCAGGCATACCCTCGGGCAAGCCCTCTGGCACGCTGGGGCCTGTGCCAACGATAGTGTCGGGCGCAATGTCGCGCTCACGCCAGGCGATAAGCTTTTCAAGTGCGCGATCGGGGACGTCCTGCGGTCCCATGCCTCCTCCGCAGTGATATGTTCCCGGTGCCAGAAACAGCCGTGCGAAATCGCTGCTGCCGGGGACGGACTGTTGAAGGTCGTTGTAATGGGTGATGATCTCGCTGACCGGGATTCCGGGGTCAGCGATGCCGTGCCAATAGATTACCTTGCCGCCCTTTGCCTTGAAGGCCGAGAGTTTTTCCGGATGACGGGGGGACAGGTCCGCCCAATCATAGCCTTCGGCCAGCCGCTTGACGTCTGCTGGATTGTCGAAACTGAATCCGTCGATCACGTCCAGCTTGGGGTCACGGATGAACATATCGCGCATGAAGCTGTTCGCGATGATGTAGCCTGCCGTTGGGGGCGACGGCGCCCAGGGATTGGCCTGCCCCTTAACGGGCCGGGTGGCGCCCATGAAGAACTGTGTCCAGCCGGTAGGATTGGTAAGCGCAAATCCATTGCGTGGCCGACCGGGATATACCGCGGGCGGGCCAAGGGCGATCGCCTTGACGGTATCTACTTCATCCTTGGTGAGGCAGTTGGGGCCATCGCCTCCTTTGCACAGCAAGGATGCCGGGTCGAAGCCGCAGCTATTGGGGTCTGCGACCAGCCCATTGGGTGACGCACATTGCTTGATGACAGTCCGCTCGATCAGCGCCAGCTTGGCGGGCGCAACCCAGGCATTAGGCGTGCGGAATATCTGCTGCGTGGTCCAGGTGAACCAGGACGGGTCCCATCCCAGCCCCGGCGCCCCCACGACAGCGCCATCGAAATCGTCGGGATAGCGTTCGATAGCCTGCTCGGTCATCCGGCCGCCGCCCGAGCAGCCGAGCATATAGCGATACATTTTCTGAGCGCCATAAAAGGCCCGCGTCAAAGCCTGCGTCGCGACAGCGGTGACATGACCGGCCCGATGGGCGTGGTCCAGCATCGCGGTCGGATTATCCTTTGCAAAACTCCAGTCGAGGATCGTGCCCTGATGTCCCGTATCCGTCACGGCTACGGCGAAGCCCGCGCCAAGCAGCTTGGGGTTGGCAGGCGGCATAAAACCGGCAGCCCCGCCCAGACCCATGAAATAATAGCGGCCGTTCCATTCGTTAGTGGGCAGCGAGAGAGTGAAATTGATCGTGGAGTCGGGCTTGGTCGCCTTGGCGGTTCCGACAATCTTGCAAAAAGGCGTCGGCATCTGCAGTTGATCGGCGCTCAGGATGTTGGTGCCCTGGGGCGCGATTTTCTGGAGCGCATCGACGCTGCATTGCGCCTTGGGTTCTGCGGAGGTGGGGGGAGGACTGTCCGCCGCCACGGCACTCGCGGATGCGATGGCCAGGGCGGAGGTAATAAAAAGACTGATCTTTTGCATGTTCATCTCCTAAACTGCGTTATGATCGGCGCCGCGAGTTCCCCCTTCCGCGGCGCCGCCCTTCCATCAGAATTCAAAGCGTCCTTCCACGCCGAACATGCGCGGTTCGCCATAGAGATAGGCGACCGTCCCGAACTGGGTGGGGAGCTGATTATTGCCGCCGACGATATAGTCCTTGTCGGTGACGTTGCGGGCGAACACCGCGGCGCTGAAGCCACTGCCGGCGATACGCCGCCAGTCGAGACGCAGGTCTATCTTGGTATAGGACGGCGCGATGGAGCCAGGAACGCTGAGCGCCGCTATGGGATTCCCGTTAAAGCGGTTCACCGGATCGAAGGCGATCAGGCTTTGATAGTAAATATTCGCCGTTGCTGTCACGTTCCCCAGGCTTTCCGGTATAGGCAATGTTATGCGCGGCGTGACATTGAGCTGATGCTTGGGCGAATTAGGAAACCGGCTATTGCTCAGGTCGCCAAGCGAAGGGTCGGTGTAGCTGTCATATTTAGCATCTAGATAGGTATATTTGACAGCCACATCGAACCATTTGACAGGTTTGACCACCAGATCGACGTCAACTCCCTTGATCTTGCCTGCCGCCGCGTTCCGGGTGACGGTCGACGCCGGCGTCGTATTGAGGTTCACGAAACGCTGGATGTTTTTGTAGTCGTCATAGAAAAGGTCGACATTGGCTCTGAGCTGCCACCCGCCAAGCTGCCATTGCGATTTCAGGCCGATCTCATAATCCGTAACGGTTTCTGGCGCGAAAAAACGGTCAGCGGGATTAAGCGCAGTGGAATTGAAGCCGCCGGATTTATAGCCCTTCCGGACGGATGCGTAGACGTTGATATCCCGATTAATCTCATAGAGGGCGTTTAGATTCCAGGTCGTCGCCTTGAACGTGCCTGAGACCGTTGCGCCTCCCAGCGGAATTTCAACGCCGGGGAAGGGCACAAGCGTCGTTGCACTGGTCGAAGAGCGGAAATCCTTGGTTCTGCGTATACCAGCGGTAAGCGTCAGTCCGTCGGTCGGACGGAGGTCGAATTGTGCATAACCCGCCTTGCTGGTGTTTTTGCTGTTGCCGATGGCAAAGGCCCTGATCGGCCCTCCGAAAGGCACCAGCACATATTGCACCGTGTCGAACCCAACGCTGGGCGGCGATTTGAAATATTCGTCATAATAGCCGATCGTGCCGGTCAGCATACCGAATTCACCGTGCAGTTGCACTTCTTCGGTACGTTCAATATTGAAATCGGATTGATAGGGATTGCTGACGTCCAGAATGGGCAATGGCGTGCCGTCGATATCATAGTCGGTCTTCTGCTTGAACAAGCGTCGGCTGAAGATGTTCTTGACCGAAATATTGTCGTTGATCTTAGCAGTCGTGGTGTTGACGAAACCCTTGGATTTGAGACCATTGCCCAATGGGAAATTGACATTGATTGTGCGCGGCCCTCGCGCAAGCTGTTCCGCCAGATAGGTGGTCAACTGACCTTCGAGTGGGGCAATGTTCGGATTGAGAGAAGCTGGCGTGAACCCGGCGATGGCGGCGCCGGAGCCTGCCTCATTGATATGGGTATATTGATAGATGAAATAGTTCTCCAGCCATTCAAAAGGCTGGATAACGACGCTGGCCCGGAACGAGGTTTTGCGTTCATTGTCCGTGCGTGAGTTGTCGAACAGGTTTTTGGTGAACCCATCACGGCGCAGAATCTGTCCTGACAAGCGAACCATGAGCTGATCGGGAATGAGCGCACCGCCCATCGCGAATTCCAGATCGTGCCGGTCATAGGAACCAAGACGCCCGATCACATAACCGGAAAACTCATTGCCGGGCTTGCGCGGCACGAACAATACGGCGCCGCCTGTGGTGTTACGGCCGAATAGCGTGCCCTGCGGCCCCTTGAGGACCTGCACATTTTCCAGGTCGAAGAACTGCTTTCCGAAATCGGGCACATCCGCAAAATAGGTGACGACGCCTGGCGAGTTCTGACCGAATGTCTGGCCTTGTCCACGGATGGAAAAGGTGGTGTCGTTGCGGTTGGACGCGGTGTTCTGGACGCTCAGACCGGCGGCCACTGCGGGCAGGTCGTTCAGCGTCTTGACGTTGCGCTCGTTCAGGGTGTCGCCATCAATGGCGATGATCGAAATGGGCACGTCCTGCAACCGTTCGGATTGTCGCCGGGCGGTAACGATGATGTCTCCGCTGAGATCGGAGGATAATTGCGCGGGCGAACTTTGCTGCGCCAGCGCGGGTTGCCCTGCCAGACAGGTAGCGAGCGCCGCCAGGCCAACTTGAAAACGATGATTCATCTGCATCCCCTCCTGTTTTCCATGCCGCCGCCTTTTATGGCCGCTGACAATCAGAAGCTTAGCGGGATGACTCTCCGAAAATAGTGGGCACAATAGATTGGCGCACTCGGATCATTTTGCCGAAGCCGGCCCCATCATGATGAATCGGACATCGAAAAGCCAGAAATGTGCGTCGATGCGCCCACTCTATTGCCCAACCCTCGGAAAAGAGAGAATCCCTTTTTAATCCTCCGCAAGGCGAGCCAAACGGATGTATCAATCAGTTGTTCTCAATTCCGGGAACGGCAGGAATCTGGGCCGTAGCATTTGACGCCTGTCGTTTCGTTTATGCAATCCGTGCCTTCGATTTCGCAGAGGCACGGATTGCATCAGGCATAGCATCAGAAGCGATAGCCGACCGTGCCCATGACATTGCGGGGCGCACCTACGAAACAGTCGCCGCGTGCAAGGCAAGAGGCATAATATTTGTTGTTGAGCAGGTTGGTCGCGTTGACTGCAAAGCGCCAGCTCTGCCAGTTGATCTCCGCCAGAGCATCAACCGTAGTGCGAGACGGGGTGACGATCGACCAGAGCGAGCTGGTCGATATGCTCTTGCCACTATAGACCACGCCGCCACCCAGGCGCAGCTGGGCCGCGTCGGCGAGGCCGAACGTCTTGGTCGACCAGATCGACGCCGTGTGGCGCGGCATATAGTCGAGACTGGTGTTCACTTCAGACTTGAGCTTGCTGTAGCCATAATTGGCGAGCAGTTCGAAATTGCCGGGCAGGGTGTGGCTTGCCTCAACTTCAAAGCCCTTGGTCGTCAGTTCGCCCGACTGGGTCGTCGCATTGCCCGCCAGATAGAGTAGGCGGTTGCGCTCCTTGATGTGGAAGGCGGTGACCGTCACCAATGTGTTTGGCGCGGGCTGCCATTTCACCCCTGCCTCGAATTGGGTGCCGGTCTGGGGCCGGTAGGGAGAACCGATGGTGCCGTCGACATTCTGGATGGAACCTGCGACCGGCAGAAAGCTCTCGGTATAGCTGAAGAAGGGCGAGATGCCGGCACCCATTTCACCGATGATGCCGGCGCGGAAAGTCGTGGCATTGTCTTTTTGGCCCGACGAACCGGTGACATGGTCACGGCGGGCGCCCAGCACGACCGAGACGCGATCGAAGAAGCGAATCTGATCCTGCACATAGACGCCGAGCTGCTTCTGCGATTCATAGACGAAAGGGCCGGTTGGATAGTAGGTCAGCAGCGCATCCCGATCGATCTCGTAGAGGTCGATCGTCTCAACCCCGCCGGCGTAGCGTTTGCCGACCTTGTTCCAGCTATAGTCGACGCCGACGAGCAGCTTATGCTCGATATTTGCGCCCGTGTTAAAGGTGAACTGGAGATTGTTATCGGTCGAGAAGACGTTCATCCGCGCATCGCTGGCGTCTGCATAGAGGCCGATGGTTCGACCATCTGTGTCGAAGGGATTGGTTGGATTGGTGTAGCTGTCGGTATAATGGGTAAAATATTCAAGATTGCTGTCGATATAACGCGCCTTGAGGCTGAGCCGGACTGCATCGGAGAAGCTGTGGGTGATGGAGCCGCCGCCCTGAAGCGAACGGCCATTATAGCGGTCCCAGCCGGGCTTGCCGACGAAGGCATATTGGCCGAGCCGACCAGAAGGATAGGCCTCGTTCGGGCGGAAAGTGCCGACGATCGGCAGGAATTGAGAGGTCGAACCGGTGTCGTCTTCCTGATAGAGGCCGGTCAGGACAATGTCGGTGTCAGGGGTCGGTTGCCAGCGAATCGAGGGCGCGAACATCACGCGGTCGTCGGGAACATGATCGATATAGGTATCGGCATCGCGGACACGGCCGACCGCGCGGATCGCCAGATTGTCGGTCAGTGCGACGTTAACGTCACCCAACGCTTCTTTGCGGTCGAAACTGCCGTAAACCATGCTGATTTCACCGCGCGTCTCGAACCCCGGCGTCTTGGAGACGAGATTGACGAGGCCGCCGATCGAACCCTGGCCGAAAAGCACGGAGGCCGGACCACGCACGATCTCAACGCGGTCGAAATTATAGGGGTCGGATGTGATGCTGGCATAATAGGAAAAGATATCGCGCATGCCGTCACGGAACTGCAGGGCATCGATGCCACGCACGTTGAAACCGTCGACGCGGGTGTCGCGACCATAAGGATTGGCGAGCACGCCTGCGGCATACTTCACCGTATCGCTGATGCTGATCGCGCCCTGCGAAAGATATTGGTGGGAAGAGATAACCTTGATTGGCTGAGGGAGTTCGATGAGCGGCGTTTCCGTTTTCGTGCCGGCATTAGCGGCGGTGACGACGATGCTATCCTGTGCGTCGTTTGAATTTTCAGGAGAAGCGGCGAGCTGATCTTCCGCCCGCGCGGTGGCGTTCGCCGACAAGGCCAGAAGCGCGACTCCGCAAAGAGCAAGCGAGCGAGCAGCGAGCATGGACATCTCCTTCTATTGCGACGCAGTCTTAACTAAGGCGCACGTAGGGCTATTAATAATGAATCGCAATATATGATTTTACATAGGCTGCGATGGCCATGCCCAGGCAGGCATGGCGCAGATCGCCGCCTCACCCAATTTACCGGATAATCACGACGACTATGGTGAAATGGTCGTATAGACCGCCTCGGCATCTGCGATGAATATCGGCTATTTGCCGACCCTTCTTGATCCGTTCCTGCATTATTTTGTTAGGCTTGACGTTGTGAAGATGCATGGGCCACAACCGCTCAATAGAGCGGGATGCATGAGCAACCCAGTCATATCGCTCCATTATTTCAGTGTCCGGGGTCTCCATCCGGCGCGACAGCAACAGGAGGTGAAGCATGCCGGCACTTGGTGGACGTACTGCGATCGTTACCGGCGGGGGGCACGGCGTCGGGCGCGGCATTGCCTTGTCGCTTGCCGAGGCGGGGGCTCAGCTTGTCATCTGCGGCCGCACACCGGAAACCTTGAGTGCTGTACGAAAGGAGGTCGAGGCTAGGGGAGGCGTCGCGCTGGACATAGTGTGTGACATCACCCGCGTAGCCGATCTGGAGCGGCTGGTGGCGGCGACCCTGGAACGGTTCGGCGGCATTAATATCCTGGTTAACAATGCCGCTATCGTACCCCATGGGACGCTGCTGGAGATTGATGATGCGCTAGTGCAGGCGGCTTGGGAGACGGGCCCCGTTGCCACGCTTCATCTGATGCGCCTATGTCACCCACACCTCAAAGGCGATGGCGCGATTGTGAACGTTTCCTCGGGCATAGCCATCTCCGGCAACGCCCATCGGCGTGGCATCTATGCTGCGACAAAAGCGGCGCTCAACGCCATCTCTCGGGCCGCTGCCAACGAATGGGGACCGGATGGAATTCGGGTCAACACCATCATGCCTGTGGCGCGGACTGAGGCTGTGGAACGCTTCTTCGCGGATGAACCGGAGCGGGCAGAGGCCATGTTGGCCGCCATACCGCTGGGGCGGGTGGGTGATACCGAAGAGGATATCGGCCGCGCGGTGGCCTTCATCGTCAGCCCTGACGCCAGATACATTACCGGCGTGACTATCCCCGTCGATGGAGGCTCAAGCTATATCCGCTAGCCGGACGGCCACGGTCGTGGTCCGGTGGGCTGCCGTGTTGAAAGAAGGCCTTCCAACACGGCGACGCCAGGATGACATAAAAGCCTTAGCCCTTTTTCAGGTGGCGGCGGCCTAGCAGTTCCGCAATCTGCACCGCGTTGAGCGCCGCGCCCTTGCGGAGGTTGTCGCTGACGCACCAGAGCGAGAGGCCGTTATCAACGGTTGAATCCTCGCGTACGCGGCTGATGAAGGTGGCATAATCGCCCACACACTCGACCGGGGTGACGTAACCGCCATCCTCGCGCTTGTCGACGAGCATCACGCCGGGCGCCTCGCGCAGGATATCCTGCGCTTCCTTGGCCGATATTTCCTTCTCGAACTCGATGTTCAACGCTTCGGAGTGGCCCACGAAGACGGGGACACGGACGCAAGTCGCCGTGACCTTGATCTTGGGATCGAGGATCTTCTTGGTTTCCGCGACCATCTTCCATTCTTCCTTGGTCGAACCGTCGTCCAGGAAAACGTCGATATGCGGGATCACGTTGAAGGCGATCTGCTTGGTGAACTTCTTCGCCTCCGCCGGATCGCCGACGAAGATGTTGCGCGACTGTTCGAACAGTTCGTCCATGCCCGCCTTGCCCGCGCCGGAAACCGACTGATAGGTGGCGACGACGACACGCTTGATCGTGGCTGCGTCATGCAGGGGTTTGAGCGCCACGACCATCTGCGCGGTGGAGCAGTTGGGATTGGCGATGATGTTCTTCTTCTTGTAGCCGTCGATGGCGTCCGGGTTCACTTCGGGCACGATCAGGGGCACGTCCGGGTCCATGCGGTAGAGCGACGAATTGTCGATCACGACGCAGCCCGCCGCCGCCGCCTTGGGCGCATATTCAGCCGTCGGGCCGGAGCCTGCGGCGAACAGGGCGATGTCCCATCCGGCGAAGTCGAAATGTTCAATATTCTTGCATTTGAGTGTCTTGCCAGTGTCACCGAAATCAACGTCGGTGCCATGCGACCGGGGCGAAGCAACCGCCGCGATCTCGTCAATCGGGAACTCGCGTTCGGCGAGAATGGTCAGCATCTCGCGGCCCACATTGCCCGTGGCACCAACGACGACGACCTTGTAACCCATGACTAAACACTCCACTCCATGCAAAATTGCGGAGTGGGCGCCATAGCGTCGTTGCGTCATTTGTCCAGCTTTATGCGGTTTATTGCGCGAAAGCGTAGCTTCTGGAGAAGGATGTTGGCGCAATGCGGATTGGACCGTCGTCAGGGGGCTGCACTTTCCGGCTTCCCGCCGCGCCGGTCTAGAAAATCCTCGATCGTGCGCCACAGGTGGACGCTGACGCCGGAACCGCCGACGCGATGGGTCTGGCCAGGATAGGCCATCATCTCGAACGGAATACCTGCGCGCTGCATCTTCGCCACGATCGCGGTGGCGTTGTCGAACACGACATTATCGTCCGACATGCCGTGGATCAGGAGCAGGGGGTCCTTGATTTTCACGGAATCGTCAACCGCATCGGATGCCGGGTAGGCGCTGGGCTTGTCTTGCGGCTTGCCCAGATAGCGTTCGGTATAGTGGGTGTCGTAAAGCTCCCACTTCGTGACCGGTGCGCCCGCGATGGCGGCGGAAAAGACGCCGGGAGCCTTTTCCAGCAGCTTCAACGACATATAGCCGCCATAGGACCAACCATAGGTCGCGATCCGGTGCGGGTCGACATAGGGCTGGTTCTTCAGCCATTCCACGCCTTTCAGTTGATCGTCCACCTCGACCGTGCCCATGGCGCGGAAGATATGATCCTCGAACGCCTTGCCGCGATCGGGCGTGCCGCGGTTGTCGATGGCGAAGACGACCCAGCCCTTGCTCACCAGATATTGGTAAATCGGCGCGCCCCACTGGTTCGTCACCTGTCGGCCGCCGCCAGGGCCGCCATAATGTAGCATGAAGACGGGGTAGCGTTTGCCCGGTTCCAGCGGTGGGGTCATGATGCGGACGTGCAGCGTGGTGCCGTCCCCGGCTTTCAGGGTATAGAAGCGCGTCTTTGCATGGTCGGCGAGATAAGGGGCGTAGGGATGTTCGCCCCGGATCGCGTTTTCCTCCAGCCATTGCAGTTGTTTGCCATTCGCGTCGGCGAGATAAACCTGCTTGGGCTGGTCCGTATTGCTGCGGGAGACGACGATCCGGCTCGCCTTGCCATCCATGACAGCATCGTTCCACCAGCCATTCCGGGTGAGTTGGCGGAGTGGTCCCGCTTTGTCGATGGGGGCGACATAGACCTGCTGCTCCAGCGGAGTTTCGCGGTTGGCGGTGAAGTAGACAAGCCCTTTCGACTCATCGACCCCAATAATGTCGCGGACTTCCCAGTCACCACTGGTGAGGGGCGTCCATTGGCTGTCACGGATGTGATAGAGATGGCCATGGCCGGTCTTTTCCGACCACCAGAGGAAGCTGCCGTCGCTTAGCGGTGTGAAATTGTTGGAAAGATTGATCCAGCTTTTGGCGATTTCGGTGAGGACGACCTTCGCCTTGCCCGTCCTTGGATCGACGGCGAGGAGGTCCAGGCGTGTCTGATCGCGGTTTTCCCGCTGGACGTAGAGGGTTTTGCCATCCTTCGACCAGTCCACGCGGGCGAGATAAATGTCGCGATCGGGACCAAGGTCTACTTTAGTCTGACGGGTGCCGTCGGGCCTCATAATGTAGAGGTCGACAAGGGCATTGGCGGTGCCTGCGGCGGGGTAGCGTTGCTGGTAGACCTTCGTGCCCTCTCCGCCGATGGCGGTGCGGGTGACGATACCGACCGGGCTTTCATCCACCCGGGCGACGGCGATATGGGCTTCATCGGGCGCCCACCAATAGCCGGTGCGGCGATCCATTTCCTCCTGCGCGACGAATTCGGCGACGCCCCAGGTCAGCATGTCGCTGGCGTCGTTCGTAAGCTGCCGGGCTTTGCCATCTATGGGCTGAACGAAGAAATTACCCTCTCGGACATAGGAGACATAGCCGCCCTTGGGGCTGACGATACCGTTCAACTCACCTTCGGGCGTGTCGGTGAGGCGGGTGACTTTTCCGTCCAGTGCGGCAAGGTAGAGATCGCCGTCCACAGGGACCAGGATATTCCTGCCATCAGGCGCCCAGTCATAGGTCGCTATGCCGGAGCTGCCCGCAACGGAGCGGTCGCGTTCCCGCTGCATCTTTTCGGCTTCGGAAAGATCTGCTCCGGTTCCGGCCTTCTTCGAATCGACCAGCATCCGCTGCGCGCCCGTGGCCGTATCGACAGCCCAGAGATCGAGGCGATCTTTCTCATCTTCACGGGGCTTGAGCAGGGTGACGAGCTTTCCGTCAGGGGAAAGTTTCAGCGCACGGGGCTGGGGGCCGGAAAGGTCCGGGCTGGCGAAAACCCGCTCCAGCGTCAGCTTTCCCTGCGCCATGGCCGGGAGAGCCGGAACAGCCAACAGGGCCACGAGCGCGGTAGAGCGGGAGAGTTTGGAGGGCATCGTCATCCTTTCGCCTTGGCGCCCTCGCGCGGCCGCCAGATCAGGCGCACAGAATTAGCGTGCGTTGGATGAAAAGATCAATGCCGGGAAATATTATGTCCAGCCATGGCGGCAAGGCCATGGTGGGCGCGACAGGGATTGAACCTGTGACCCCACCCGTGTGAAGGGTGTGCTCTACCGCTGAGCTACGCGCCCGCTGAGGGAGGTGGGCCATTGGCATCCGTGGCGCAGCCTGTCAAGCAGGTGCGACGGGGCAAATTCACAAAATGGGTTTATGCCTCGCGCTTCTCGGCGCTATAGTCGGTCCGTTATCGAAAAGGAGTGTTTATTCCATGCGCCAAACCGCTGCCCTTGTGATTGCCGGGCTTCTTCTTTCCGCCCTGGCCGCCTGCAATACGGTCAAGGGGGCTGGCCGGGATATCGAATCCGTCGGCAGAGCTGGTGAAAAGGTCATCAACTGACCGGGACGGGATGTCGGATCATTCCCTGACTTATTGAAGGACGCGGCCGGCGACGGGCGCGTCCTTGAGCAAGCGGACGCCATCGCAATCGGGTTCCCCGCAGTCGCATGATTCGACAGTGTAGCGATTGCCGCACATCACCAGCACATCCTGGTCGAAGGAATAGTTGGAAATTCCCGCGCGCTCGACCTTTTCACGAGCTCTGGCCTTGAGGGACATGCACGTCCTTTCCGTGTTGCTGCGATGCACAATGCCAGAGTCGCAGGGCTTGTTCCAGTGGCCCGCGGGGGATCGTCTCCAAAATGACACAATTGGACGCCTGCCGGGCGATGCTTGCATGGCTGCGTTCTTCATCCCATATGCCGGGCCATGAACGACCAACGCAGTCATTCCATGCCGGTATGGCATGGCACCACCATCATGTCCGTCCGCAAGAATGGCAAAGTCGTCGTGGCCGGCGACGGACAGGTTTCCATGGGCCAGACGGTGATGAAGCCCAATGCCCGCAAGGTCCGCCGCTTGCATGACGGGTCGGTGATCGGCGGCTTTGCCGGAGCCACGGCGGATGCCTTCACCCTGTTCGAGCGGTTGGAGGCGAAACTGGAGCGGCATAACGGCCAGCTTATGCGCGCGGCCGTCGAACTGGCGAAGGATTGGCGGACGGATAAATATCTTCGTAACCTCGAAGCGATGATGATCGTCGCGGACAAGGATGTCACTTTGATCCTGACGGGCAATGGCGACGTGCTGGAACCATTGAACGGCGTGGCGGCGATCGGGTCGGGCGGGAATTACGCTCTGGCGGCGGCGCGGGCGCTGGTGGATTATGAAGAGGACGCCGAAGTCCTTGCCCGCAAGGCAATGGCGGTTGCCGCCGACATCTGCGTCTACACCAACGACCAATTGACCATCGAAGAACTGGCGAGCGCAACCTGACGCTTGCCGCCCTGTCTTTCTGCGGATTTCAAGACACGATCATGAACGACAACCTTACCCCCAAAGCCATTGTTTCGGCGCTCGACGCGCATATCATCGGACAGGCGGACGCCAAGCGCGCAGTCGCCGTGGCGCTGCGTAACCGCTGGCGACGCCAGCGCCTGCCCGCTGACCTGCGTGATGAGGTGACGCCCAAGAACATCCTGATGATCGGCCCCACCGGCTGCGGCAAGACGGAGATCAGCCGACGCCTCGCGAAGCTGGCCGATGCGCCCTTCGTCAAGGTGGAGGCGACCAAGTTCACCGAGGTCGGCTATGTCGGTCGCGACGTCGAGCAGATCGTGCGCGATCTTGTCGAGGAAGCGGTGCGACTGGAACGCGACCGCCGCAGGGAAGCCGTGCGGGAGGCGGCGTCGGAGGCGGCGATGCAGCGGTTGCTGGACGCGCTCACCGGCAAGGAAGCGAGCGAAGCCACGCGTCTGTCCTTCCGTCAGCGGATCGAAAGCCACCAGATGAATGATGTGGAGGTGGAAGTGGAAGTCGCCGAGGCTCCCTCCATGCCCATGGAAATCCCCGGCATGGGTGGTCAGGTCGGCATGATAAACCTGTCCGACATGATGTCGAAGGCGTTTGGCCAGCAGCAGAAGAAGCGCCGCAAAATGCGCGTTGCCGACGCCTGGGACAAGCTGGTCGAGGAAGAACAGGACAAGAGGCTCGATCAGGACGATGTCGCTCGCGTCGCCATTGCAAGCGCGGAGCAGAACGGCATCGTTTTCCTCGACGAGATCGACAAGATCGCCGTCAGTGACGTGCGAGGCGGATCGGTAAGCCGCGAAGGCGTGCAACGCGACCTGCTGCCACTGATCGAGGGCACCACGGTTTCGACCAAATATGGGCCGCTTAAGACCGATCATATCCTCTTCATCGCATCGGGTGCCTTCCATGTGGCAAAGCCCAGCGACCTTCTGCCCGAATTGCAGGGGCGTTTGCCAATCCGCGTGGAATTGAAGGCGTTGACCGAGGATGACTTCGTGGCGATCCTGTCGGACACGAAGGCCAGCCTCGCGGCGCAGTATCGGGCGCTGCTGGCGACGGAAGGCGTCACCATCGATCTGACCCCCGATGGCATACGCGCCGTCGCGCGCATCGCGGCGGAAGTAAACGGCGAAGTGGAGAATATCGGAGCGCGCCGTTTGCAGACGGTCATGGAAAAGCTGCTGGAAGATGTGAGCTTTGAAGCGGAGGACCGGCAGGGCGAAACGCTGGTCATCAATCAAGCCTATGTCGAAGGGCAATTGAGCAGCATCGCGCGGGACACGGATCTCAGCAAATATGTGCTTTAAGGGCCGTGCGGGGATGGCGGTCGCTTTCTCGACACGGAGCGCCCTTCCTTTTGCTGCCACCGTCATGAAGGATGCAGGCCGTGAATGAAGCGGGAATCGAAACGTTGGAGATCAAGGGTTTCGATGGCCTGCCCATTGCTGTGCATGTAATGGGCGAAGGACGCGACGTGGTGCTGATCCACGGTTATTTTTCCAACGCCTACACCAATTGGATACGCTATGGCCACGCGGCGAAGCTGGTGGAGCATGGCTTCCGCGTCATCATGCCGGACCTGAGAGGGCATGGCGAAAGCGGAAAGCCCCACGATGTCGAGGCCTATCCCGCCGATGCCCTGATGCAGGACGGTTTTGCCCTGGTGGAGCAGTTGGGCCTTACCGATTTTGATCTGGGCGGCTATTCGCTGGGCGCGCGCACCGCGGTTCGCATGGTGGTGAACGGAGCCGCGCCGCGCCGCCTGATCGTGGCGGGCATGGGCGTGGAAGGACTGGTCGATACCCATGGCAAGGGTGGCTATTACCGCAATGTGCTCACCAATCTCGGCACGTTCGAGCGCGGCACGTCCGAATGGATGACCGAAGCCTTCCTCAAGACGACCAAGGGCGATCCGGTCGCTCTGCTGCACATATTGAAAACTTTCGTGGATACGGAACGGGAGGCGTTAGCTTCCATTGTCCAGCCCACCGCCGTCATCTGCGGCCAGGAAGATCAGGATAATGGCAGTGCTTTAGCTTTGGCCGAAGCGTTGCCGGATGGACGTTATATCGAGATTCCCGGCAATCATATGAATGCCGTCACGCGTAAGGAACTAGGACAGGCCATGACGGATTTCCTGTCCGCTTGACTGTATCGCTTCGCTAAGTCACTTTGGCCCCATAGAGACATCTGCAAGGGGCTGTTTCCATGAAAATGCTTGCTTCCATGGCCGTGCTTTCGGCCGCGCTCGTCGTTTCCCCGGCCGTGGCCCAGCAGGAGACGACGCCTCCGGCCACCAACGCCAACGCTTTCCTCGAAAAGGCGGAAAAGGCGATGTTCGATCAGTCATTGGTTCAAAACCATGCGGACTGGATCAATGCC
Organism: Sphingobium baderi; assembly: GCF_001456115.1. NCBI lineage: Bacteria > Pseudomonadati > Pseudomonadota > Alphaproteobacteria > Sphingomonadales > Sphingobiaceae > Sphingobium > Sphingobium wenxiniae. The sequence goes on from NZ_CP013264.1 coordinate 2,822,098, forward strand.
ACCTACATCAATGACGATAGCGACGCGCTGGCCGCTTATTTCGGGGCGATCCGCACGCGAATGACAGTGGACTATGCGCTGGAGGCGGCGAAATTCGCGGACGCGCCGGGGCTGAGCGCGGAAACGAAGCGGCGACTGCTGATGCTGCGGACCGCACTGACATTGCCTGCTCCGACGACGTCGGGGGCGGCGGATGAGTTGAACAGCCTCGCGACCAGCCTGCAATCGGCTTATGGCAAGGGAAAAGGGACTTTACGCGGCCAGCCCATCAACGGCAGCGATATCGAAGCCGCCATGGGCACCAGTCGCAACCCCGATGAACTCAAGGAAATGTGGGTGAGTTGGCACGACAATGTCGGCGCGCCGATGCGGCAGGATTATACGGAGCTGGTTTCTATCGCCAATGCCGGAGCGAAAGAACTGGGCTTTGCCGATACGGGAGCTATGTGGCGATCCAAATATGACATGCCGGCCGATGATTTCGCCAAGCTGACCGACAGGATATGGGCGGAAGTGAAGCCGCTCTATAACGATCTGCATTGCTACACCCGCACCAAGCTCAACGAGAAATATGGCAATCCGGTGCAGCCCGACAACGGGCCGATCCGCGCCGACCTATTGGGCAATATGTGGGCGCAGGAATGGGGCAATATCTATGACATTGTTGCGCCCAAGGGCATTGGCGACCTTGGCTATGACATTGGCGACTTGCTGACGGCCAGGGGATATGATCCGATAAAGATGGTGAAGGCGGGCGAAGGCTTTTACAGTTCGCTGGGATTCAAGCCGCTGCCGCAGACATTCTGGGACCGCTCGCAGATCGTAAAGCCGCGGGACCGCGACGTGGTGTGTCATGCTTCGGCATGGGATCTCGATAATAAGGACGACATCCGGATCAAGATGTGCACAAAGGTCAACAGCGACGATTTCGTGACTATCCATCATGAACTGGGCCATAACTATTATCAGCGCGCCTATCAGAACCATCCTTACCTGTATCTGGATGGCGCCAATGACGGCTTCCATGAGGCGATTGGGGATTTCGTCGCGCTGTCGATCACGCCGGATTATCTGGTGAAGATCGGGCTGCTCGATGCAACAAAGGTGCCGGGCCCGGACAAGGATATGGGGCTGCTGCTGCGGCAGGCGATGGACAAGGTAGCCTTCCTGCCCTTTGGCCTGCTGATCGACAAGTGGCGCTGGGGCGTGTTCGACGGGACCATCGCGCCGGATCATTATGAACAGGCGTGGAACGATCTGCGCCGCCAGTATCAGGGCATCGTCCCGCCGGTGTCCCGCGATGAGACGGCGTTCGATCCCGGCGCCAAATTTCATATCCCCGGCAATACGCCCTATACACGGTATTTCCTGGCGCGCGTCCTTCAGTTCCAATTCTATGAGACAGCGTGCAGGCAAGCCGGATGGAAAGGGCCGCTCCATCGCTGTTCTTTTTATGGAAACAAGGCAGTAGGGCAGAAACTTAACACTATGCTCGAAATGGGGGCTTCCAAGCCATGGCCGGATGCGTTGCAGGCTTTCACCGGTCAGCGGGATATATCAGGCAAAGCGTTGCTCGCATATTTTGCGCCTTTGCAGAAATGGTTGCAGGAACAAAATAAAGGAAAGTCTTGCGGCTGGTAATCGTAAAGTAAAGGCATTAATGGGTAGGACCTGTGAACCCTGCCATCATTCTCCTTGCCCTGCTTTTCTTCACCAGTGCGATTATGGCAATCGCTATGGGGATCGCCTGGACGCAATTCGGTCGCCATCGCCATGTGCGAAGCTGGGCGATCGCTTATTGCATATCGGTCGTTCAATGGGCGCTGAACGGCGCTGGACTGTATTTTGGCAGCCCATTGTTGATCAGTATGACGGCGCTGGCAATCATGGCCAGCGCCACCTTCACCTTTATCGGCGTTCGGCAGCGGGCGGGGAGAGCAGTTCCCTGGCGGTGGCTGCTTGTGCCGATCATTCCGTGTGCGATCGTGGGGGTTTATGCGGCTTTGACAAGAAATGGACCGCTACAGGGGATGGCGATCCCCGGATATGCCGGCATCATGATGCTGAGCTCGGCTGCCGCGCTGTGGCCACGGGGCCGCCGCTTCAGCGCGCCGGAAATGGCTTTCTTCGCCCTGCTGTTGCTGTTCGCTGTCTTTGAAGCTTGTCTGGCGACCAGCGCGGGCCTGAACTGGGGAGGACAGCAAGACGCCATGGACAGCTACCGGGTGATCATGGCGTTAGGCTTACCATCAATCTACGTAGGCACCTGCGTTTCGGCCGTGCTCGTCGTCGCGGGGGACCTGGCCCATGAACTGCGCCTCAGGATGCAGCGCGATGTGCTGACCGATGCGCTCAACCGCCTGGGCCTGGAGGCAGCTACCGCGCGCGCAATTGCCAATGCCAAGCGGCATGGTCGTCCGCTGACACTGGTCATTTGCGATTTGGATGGCTTCAAGGCGCTGAATGACAACCATGGTCATATTGCGGGAGACGCGGCCCTGCGGAGTTTCGTCCAACTGGTGACAGCGACGATCCGGCGAGGGGATATTGTGGGCCGCCTGGGTGGCGACGAATTCGGGTTACTTCTGGTGGACAGCGATTCCACCTCGGCCGCTGACGTCATGGAGCGCATTCGCATGGAGATTGGCTGCATGGCATTGCCGCAAGCGCCGCAGGTGAAATTGCAGGCCAGCTTTGGTATCGCGGACCTGCATGAAAAGGACGAATGTCTGGACGATATGGTCGCGCGCGCCGATAGCGCGCTCTATCGGGCCAAGAAGGACGGCAAGGATCGGGTCCGCATCTGGCGTGCAGCCGCCTAACTCCGATCAACGGAAGGGCGGCTCGTTAAAGGCTCTCAATTTGCGGCTGTGCAGCCGGGGGCCTTCCTGACGCAACAGTTCACAGGTTTCTATGCCCACACGCAAATGTCCTGCAATCGCCTCTTCATAGAAGCGATTGGCCTGACCGGGCAGTTTCAGCTCACCATGGATAGGCTTGTCGGAAACGCAGAGCAAAGTTCCATAGGGCACGCGAAACCGATATCCCTGCGCTGCGATGGTCGCCGATTCCATATCTATCCCGACCGCGCGCGAAAGGCTGAAGCGCAGGGCGGAATGGGAATAACGCAATTCCCAATTGCGATCATCGGTGGTCACAACCGTTCCGGTGCGAAGGCGGCGCTTGAAGTCCTCAGGCTTTCCGCCTCCCAAGACGGTTTCTGCGGCTTTTGCGAGGGCGACCTGCACTTCGGCAATGGCAGGAACGGGAATTTCGGGCGGCAGCATCTCGTCCAGCACATGATCGTCGCGAAGATAGGCGTGGGCGAGCACATAATCGCCGATCCGCTGACTGGGGCGCAATCCGCCGCAATGACCGATCATCAGCCACGCTTCCGGGCGCAGAACCGCGAGATGATCGCAGATCGTCTTGGCGTTGGACGGACCCACGCCGATATTGACCAAGGTGATCCCGCTGCGGTCGGGAGCGATCAGGTGATAAGCGGGCATTTGATGCTTGCGCCAGGCGCTGTCGGCTATCATTCGGGCCGGGTCAGCCGTTTCCGGGGTTACATAGACGCTGCCTGCTCCCGAAAGAGCGGTGAAGCGGCTGTCGGGCCGCTGCATTTCTTCGCAGGCCCATGCGACGAATTCATCCACATAGCGATGATAGTTGGTGAACAGGATGTATCGTTGGACATGCTCAGGCGGCGTGCCCGTATAATGCTTCAGGCGCGCTAGAGAAAAGTCCGTCCGCAGGCCGTCGAACAGGGCAAGCGGGCGATCCCCTTCCGCATCAGGCGCAAACAGGCCGTCAGCGATTTCATCCCCGATTTCGGCCAGTTCGGTCGCGGGGAAATAGCGCGCCAGTTCCGTCGGCGGGATGCCGTCCAGCGCGCTGATGTCGAGGCCGTCGAGCACATAGGGAAAAGGGATCTGCTGATCGCTAAGGCCGATGTTCACCTCCACGCCATAGTCGCGGACCAGAAGATCGATTTGTTCGGCGAGATAATCGGCGAACATGGAGGGGCGGGTGATAGTGGTGACATAGCGTCCCGGCTTCGACAGCCGGGCAAAGGATCGTCCGGGCGGAGGCGCGTCGGAATCGCCATTGTGGATGATCCGAAGTTCTGGATAGCAGAAGCGCGGTTTGTCAGCACTGTCGGTGGCCGGCACACTGCCGTCGCGGGCATAGACACGTATCGCTTCACGCAGGTCTTCGATGGATTTCCTGTAAATTCGGTCGAGTTGCGTGACGGCGGCGCGGCCAATGCTTTGTGTCATCGGCTTTGATTACATGAGGGACGTGAAGGAGTGAAGGCAGATGCTCCATCGCCATGCGCTCGCGCTGTTAGAGGCAAGCGCATGGCCGTAGGAAATCAAAGCTGTTCGAGCATATGTTCGGCCGAAGAGAGCTTGAAATCGCCAGGTGCTTCCACATTCAACTGGTCGACGACGCCATCCCGGACCACCATCGAAAAACGCTGGCCGCGCGTGCCCATGCCGAATTTGCTGCCGTCCATGACCAGATCCACGGCTTTGGCGAAATCCCCGTTGCCATCGGCGAGCATCGTGACCTTGCCTTGCGCGCCGGCCGATTTCCCCCATGCATCCATGACGAAAGCGTCGTTGACGGCGGTGCAGGCGACTTCATCGACGCCTTTTTGCTTCAGCGCATCGGCCTTTGCGATGAAGCCGGGCAAATGCTTGGCGGAGCAGGTGGGCGTGAAGGCGCCGGGGACCGAAAATAGTGCAACGGTCCGTCCGGCGAAAAATGCGTCGAAATCGACCTGCTCCGGCCCGTTTTCCGTCATCTTCGCAAATGTAGCAGCGGGAAGGCGCTCGCCTTTTGCTATCGTCATGTCAATCTCTCCTGGCCTGTGAGGAACGGGAGGTCGGCGCTCCCACGGTCGGTGTCAAGGGCAGGGCCGCCACGGAATCTTTCAGGTTGCTTGCCTTGAACTCAGGACAGAGGGGCTTTGGCAATAGGCAAACAGTGCGTATAGTCGGTGCATGGATGACGTACGCTTTTATGGCGGCCAGTTCCTGTTGGCCCTGCCCGGAATGGCGGATTGGCGTTTCAACCATTCCGTAATAGCCCTTTGCGTACATGACGAAAATGGCGCGCTCGGCATTTCCGTGGGGGAGGAAATGGATGGGGTCACTCTGCGCGATCTTCTCGAAAGTTTCGAGATAGACGCTTCCGATGTGCCCGACCGTCCCGTTTTGCGCGGTGGCCCTGTGGAACCGCGGCGAGGATTCGTCCTTCATTCCCTGGACTGGGCCGGGCAGGAGATGGTCCAGGTCGGAGATAAATGGGGTTTGTCAGGCTCGCTCGACATATTGAAGGCCATTGCCGAGGGAAGGGGGCCGAGCCGCTATCTCGTGGCTTTGGGCTATGCGGGCTGGGGGACTGGACAGCTGGAGAAGGAAATGACCGGCGATAGCTGGTTCCTTGCCGATGGCGACACGGACCTGTTGTTCGACACCCCGGCAGATAGGAAATGGTCCACGACCTTCGCTGCGGCCGGGATCGATGCATCCCATCTGGTGAGCGGCGCGGGATCGGCCTGATGTCCACACCTACATAAAGAAAAGTTTATATCGAGTTGCCATGGTTCGCTTCGATTGATAAAGCGGCCCTATCCTCGGCGCTTGAGGCGTCGGCAATTCTAGTTCGATGGAGACTTCCCTTGGCAACCGCTCCCGCCGCTCAAGCGCAGGATTATGTGATCCGCGACATCAGCCTTGCCGATTTCGGCCGCAAGGAAATCGAGATCGCCGAAACCGAAATGCCCGGCTTGATGGCACTGCGTGAGGAATTCGGCGCAGCCAAGCCGCTCAAGGGCGCGCGCATTACTGGATCGCTGCACATGACGATCCAGACCGCCGTGTTGATCGAGACGCTGGCGGAGCTGGGCGCGGAAATCCGTTGGGCTTCGTGCAATATCTTCTCGACTCAGGACCACGCCGCCGCCGCCATCGCGGCAAAGGGCATCCCCGTCTTTGCCGTAAAAGGCGAGACGCTGGAGGAATATTGGGACTATGTCATCCGCATCTTCGATTGGGGCGACACGACCTGCAACATGATCCTGGACGACGGCGGCGACGCCACCATGTTCGCGCTGTGGGGTGCGCGGGTCGAGGCCGGGGAAGAATTGTTCACGCCGACCAATGAGGAAGAGGAAATCTTCGTCGCGACGCTGAAGCGTTTCCTTGCCGAACGTCCGGGCTACCTGACGCAGACCGTCAAGGCGATCAAGGGCGTGTCGGAGGAAACCACCACCGGCGTCCATCGCCTTTATGAACTGGCGAAGAAGGGCAAACTGCCTTTCCCGGCGATCAACGTGAACGACAGCGTCACCAAGTCGAAGTTCGACAACCTCTATGGCTGCAAGGAATCGCTGGTCGATGCGATCCGCCGCGCCACCGATGTGATGTTGGCGGGCAAGGTCGCTGTCGTCGCGGGTTTCGGCGACGTGGGTAAGGGCAGCGCCGCTTCGCTCCGCAATGGCGGCGCCCGCGTGCTGGTGACGGAAGTCGATCCGATCTGCGCGCTGCAGGCGGCGATGGAGGGCTATGAAGTCGTGACGATGGAGGAAGCGGCCACCCGCGCCGACATCTTCGTCACCGCGACCGGCAATGCCGACGTCATCACCGTCGATCACATGCGCGCGATGAAGAATATGGCGATCGTCTGCAACATCGGCCATTTCGACAGCGAGATCCAGATTGCGGGCCTCAGCAACATGAAGTGGACCGAGATCAAGCCGCAGGTCGATGAAGTCGAATTCGCCGACGGCAAGAAGATCATCGTCCTGGCGAAAGGCCGTCTGGTCAATCTCGGCTGCGCCACGGGCCATCCCAGCTTCGTGATGTCGTCCAGCTTCACCAATCAGGTGCTGGCGCAGATCGAACTGTGGACCAAGGCGGACGAATATAAGAACGAAGTTTATGTCCTGCCCAAGCATCTGGACGAAAAGGTCGCGGCGCTTCACCTCGATAAGCTGGGCGTGAAGCTCAGCAAGCTGACGACAAAGCAGGCGGCTTATATCGGCGTCGGCGTCGACGGACCGTTCAAGCCGGATCACTACCGCTATTGATGAAGGCTTTGGGGGAAGGGATCCTTCCCCCTCGGCTCCTTGCGGTCCCATGGCGGACCATAAAAACTTTCTGCCAGCCGCTTCACCCTGCCTGCGAGTTGGGATAGTCCCATGACGATCATGAGCAGGGGTTCCCACGTCGACATAACGGTGAAGAAGGCGCAATGACGCCAATAACCCCGCTTGCCGCCGTCCTGCTGGGCATTGTGCTGGCCATTTGGCTGGCGGCGGCGATATGGGCGCTCATGAACGGCTACCGCATGCGCCGCGAAGGGACGCAGGCGCAGGGGCAGTTCGATCGCCTGTCCATATTGCTGGGTTCCGCCCCGGCAGCCCCTGTCATCATTCATGCCGACGGTCATCTGGAAGCATCCGACCGGCTGGCGAAATGGCTTGGCAAGGACCGGGTTCCCGCTTTCCTGTCCGAATTGATCGCGGAAGATGGCGGATTGGAATCGGATGACGCCGCGGCATTGGGCCGGGAAATCGCGGCCGCCCAAAGAGCGGGGAAGAGTTTTGCACTGCCGATTCGGGGCGTGGGTTCAGCGCGGCTGTTGCTCGTCCGGGGCGCTCCGGCAGGCCCTATGCTGGCGTCGAACGGCGGGGTCGTCTTGTGGATATTCGACGCGACCGACAGTCAAGCTGAAATCGAAACGCTGAAAGGCACGGTCGAACAGCTTCGTGATGCTTTGCAGGCCATGGCCGGACTGGTGGAGGCCGCGCCATTCCCCATGTGGCACCGCACGGCGGACATGCGCCTCAGCCTCGTTAACTCGGCCTATGTCCATGCCGTCGACGGGAGCAGCGCCCGGGAAATTATCGAAAGCGGCACGGAACTGGTGGAAACTGTCGGCGGGATTACGCCGCAGAGCGCCGCCGCCGAAGCCATGGCGGAAGGCGGCCCGGTCACGCGAATGGTTCCCGCCACGATTGATGGTGAGCGCAGGACGATGCGCGTTGTTGACGTGCCGCTTGGCGCCGCGGGCGTTGCGGGGTTCGCCATGGACCAGCATGAACTGGAACAGGCGCGGGTCGAACATCGGCGGCTGGAGGCGGCGCAACGCGATCTGCTGGATCGCCTGTCTGCCGGGGTCGCGCGCTTCGGGCCCGATCGTGCCCTGCGTTTCTGGAACCAGCCTTTCATCAGCCTGTTCGGGCTCAATCAGGATCGGTTGGTCGATGGCCCGTTGTTCGAGCGGGTTCTCGACCAGATGCGCGATGCGCGGCGCGTGCCGGAACATCGGGATTTCCCGGCCTGGCGCGGGGAGCGCCGGGAATGGTTCCTTTCGCCCGATCCGTTGGAGGAAACCTGGCTGCTGGCGGATGGCACGCATTTGCGGGTCTATGCCCAGCCTCTGCCCGATGGCGGGTTGCTGCTGATTTTTGAAGACCGGACGGAACAGGTCCAGTTGTCGAGCGCGCGCGATACGCTGCTGCGGGTGCGGACGGCGACGTTCGACAATCTGTTCGAATCAATCGGCGTGTTTTCCTCCGATGGGCGGCTGTCTCTGTGGAACAGCCGGTTCCAGACGACATGGGGCCTGCCGGAGGAAATGCTGGCGGCCCATCCGCGCATCGACGATCTGATGCAGGCGGTGCAGTCGCGCCTCGCCAAGCCGCAGCAAGTCAATCTCGTTCGCGAACTGGTGCGGGCCGCCACGCTCGAACGTAAGCAGCGCGTGGGACATGTCGGGTTTGCCGATGGCCATATCTTCGAATTCGCGGCGATCCCGTTGCCGGACGGCAATGCGCTCTTCACCATGCTGGACGTGACCGACAGCCGCCGCGTCGAACAGATATTGCGCGACCGCAATGAAGCTCTTGAGCAGGCGGATAAGGTCAAGACGGCCTTTGTCGCCAATATGAGCTATGAACTTCGAACGCCGCTTACCACCATTTCCGGGTTCGCCGAGATGATGAGCGCAGGCTATGCCGGAGCACTCAGCGAAACGGCGAAGGACTATGTCGATGGCATCCTTCAAAGCACGTCCCGGCTGGGGATGATGATCGACAATGTGCTCGACCTGACGCAGGGGGAAGCCGGAACGCTTTCCATCGAACATGCTTCCGTCGACCTGACCGCGCTGGCGCGGGAAAGCGCGGCGCGGATCGCACTGGCGGCAAAGGCAAAGGGGATCGATCTGGCGGTTTCCCTTCAGGATACATTGGGCGCCGTGCAGGGCGATGCCCGCCGTATCGGCCAGGCGCTGGATCATCTGCTGGAAAATGCCGTAAGCTATTGCGGCAACGGCGCACGCGTCCTGCTGCACGGAGACGGCGACGCGGACAGGGCACGGCTGGTAGTGTCGGACAATGGCCCCGGCATCAGGATCGAGCGCCAGTCGGCGATTTTCGACCCGGCGGCACGAGCGGAGCAGGCGCGGCAGGGCGGAAAGGCAGGCATCGGCCTGCCCCTCGCCAAGCAACTGATCGAAGCGCATGGCGGCTCTTTTCAGCTTGCTTCCGAACCGGGGCAGGGCACCATGACGGTCATGGAATTGCCCCGTGGCTGAGGAGATGATCGACCTCCCCGATGAAGACGCCATGCTGAAGCTGGGGGCCGCGTTGGCGAGCCATGTCCGCATCGGCGACGTCATTGCGCTGGAAGGCGGATTGGGTGCGGGCAAGACTACCCTGACGCGCGGCATATTGGAAGCATTGGGGTTGGAAGGAGAAGCGCCCAGTCCCAGCTTCGCCCTGGTTCAGCCTTATGATATTCCCGAGGTGCGGCTGCCCGTCACGCATATCGATCTTTATCGCATAGATGATCCCGCCGAAATCGCGGAGCTGGGGCTGGATGATTATCTGACGTACAGCCTGCTCGTCATCGAATGGCCTGAGAGGCTGGGCAATGCCTTATGGTCCCATGCTCTGCGGCTGCACATAGATATCGCACCTGGTGGCGGTCGGCGCTTGACAGCACGGCTTTCCGAAGATTGGAAAGAGCGATGGTCAAAGATATGATCCCACCCGCTGCCGCCCCCGATTTTCTGAAGCGCGCGGGATGGGGTGACGCCGCGATAGTCCCCCTCGCGGGCGATGCTTCCTTCCGGCGCTATTTCCGAGTGCTCGATGGGTCGCGCCGGGCCGTTTTGATGGATGCGCCGCCGCCGCATGAAGATCCGCGTCCCTTCATCACGATCGCGGAGCATCTGTTGGGGCAGGGTTTCGCGGCTCCGGCGATCTATGCCCGCGATCTGGAGGATGGGCTGGTCCTGTTGGAGGATTTCGGTGATCTGCGGGTCAAGGAATTCGTGGAGGATAATCCCGATCAGGAACAGGAGGTCTATGCGCGCGCGATCGCGTTGCTGGCGGACCTGCACAGGCTTCCGGCCGGGAACCTGCCTCCCTATGACCGCGCCGTGTATCAACGCGAAACCGGCCTCCTGACGGAGTGGTATTGTCCCGCTGCGGAGATGGAAGTGGATGGCGCGGGCTATGTTCGCGCCTGGGACGCGGTTCTGCCGTTGGTCGAGTCGGCCAGCCCATCGGTGACGGTCCTGCGGGACTATCATGCGGAAAATATCATGCTGATCGACCGCCCTTCCATGCGCGGATTAGGGCTGCTGGATTTCCAGGACGCCCTTACCGGACATCCGGGCTATGATCTGGTATCGCTATTGCAGGACGCCCGTCGGGACGTCTCGCCGGAGACGGAGGCGGCAATGCTGGCTCTTTACCGGGAGATGGCTTCCCCACCATCCGATTTCGATGCCGCCTATGCCGTGCTGGGCGCCCAGCGCAATGCAAAGATCATCGGCATTTTCACGCGGCTCTGGAAGCGAGACGGCAAGCCGCGCTACCTGTCGTTCATGCCACGAATGTGGGCGTTGCTGGAACGTGATCTGGCTCATCCTGCGCTGGAGCCGGTTGCCGACTGGTTCGCCGCTAATATCCCGTCGGAAAAACGCCACCATGCGCTGGCCGGGTTCGCACCCGCATGATCGACACCGCGATGCTGATGGCGGCCGGGCTTGGCAAGCGCATGCGGCCATTGACCGCGACACGCCCCAAGCCATTGGTGAAGGTGGCAGGCAAACCCCTGATGGATCACGCATTGGATCGATTGGAGGCCGGGGGCATCCGCAAGGTGGTGGTCAACGTCCACTATCTGGCCGATACGGTTGAAGCCCATCTGCTCACCCGCAAAGGCGAGGTTGATTTCCTCATTTCCGACGAGCGCCGCCTTTTGCTGGAAACAGGCGGCGGGCTGATGAAGGCCAAGCCGCTGTTGGGTGACAGACCATTCATATGCGCGAACAGCGACAATCTCTGGATTGACGGACCACAGGAAACGCTGGGTGCGATGCAGGACATATGGGATCCCGCCCGCATGGACGCATTGCTGCTTCTGGTGCCTTTGGCCCGGGCCAATTGCCATAGCGGACCGGGCGATTTTCATATGGATGCAAAAGGGCGGCTTACACGTCGCAAGCCTTCCCATGTCGCGCCCTTCGTTTTCACCGGAGTCCAGATCATGTCGCCGGCTTTGCTGGCCGATCCGCCGTCCGACGTGTTTTCCACCAACATCTTCTGGAACCGAGCCATGGAAGCGGGACGGCTCTATGGCATTGCCCATCAGGGATTATGGTTCGATGTCGGCACGCCGCGGGCCATTCCAGTCGTGGAATCCATGTTGAGCCATGGGTGATAGCAGCCGCCTCACGCTGTTCAACATACCCGCGCACCGTTCCTTTTCCGATGCGCTGGTCACCGGCATCCTTGCCCAGCACGGCGGAGACCCGATAAAACTGGCGCAGGGCATGGTGCTGTTGCCCAGCAACCGGGCGATCCGGTCGATAAGTGACGCTTTCGTACGAAAATCGGGCGGCGGATTGCTGTTGCCCCGACTGGTCGCGCTGGGCGATGCGGAACTCGGCGAACAGATAGGCGGCGCGCTCGATCCCTTGGGCGAGCAGGATGCCATTCCTCCTTCGGTCGGAATGATGCAGCGCCAGATGATCCTGGCACGGCTGGTTCAGGAAGCATCGCCCAGACCGCTGGATGTCGGGCAGTCGCTTCAGCTTGCCCAGGCGCTGGGCTCAGTTCTGGACCAGATGCAGGTGGAGCGGATTCCCGTCGCGGCTCTTCAGGATCTTCAACTTTCAGAAGCGCTTTCCGCCCATTGGCAAAGGTCGCTGAACCTGCTTTCCATCCTCCTCCATCATTGGCCCCAGGAATTGAAGCGGCTGGGCTGCATCGATCTTGCCGAGAGAAGGAACAGGCTGTTCGATCGCGTGGCGGAGCGATGGAAGGAAAATCCGCCAGGGCATTTCGTCATTGCGGCGGGCCTGTCCACGGCTGCGCCCGCCATTGCGGGGCTTTTGCGGCGCATCGCCATCATGCCGAACGCCATGGTCGTTTTTGCGGGCCTCGATCAGAATATGGACGAGGACGCGTGGAAGACCATCGGCCCCTTCGAGGCGGACCCGGTGACGGGGCGCGTTCCGGCTGGCCATGAAACCCATCCTCAATTTGCCCTGAAACGCCTGCTCGACCGGATGAGCGCCACCCGCGACGATGTGGCCCAGTGGCGTTGGGGGAGCGAACATGATGCGCGCGCGGTGCGGGGGCGCAACATTTCCAATGCCATGCTGCCGCCGCGCCTGACGACGCGTTGGCGCGATCTAAAAACGGCCGACCGCTCGCTGGCGGGTGTGGAGGCGTTGGAAGTCGCCACGCCGGGCGAGGAAGCGCAGGCTATCGCGATTGCCTTGCGTGAAGCATTGGAGACCGAGGGGAAAACCGCGGCGTTGGTAACGCCTGATCGGCAATTGGCGGTCCGTGTCTCGGCTCATTTGAAAAGATGGGGCATAGAGGCGGATGATTCGGCAGGTCAGGCCCTTTCCCGCTTGCCGCCGGGCACATTGTTGATCGCGATGGCACAGGCGGTCGCGGAACGCTTCGCGCCCGTCGCATTGCTGGCGCTGTTGAAGCATCCGCTGGTCATGCGCGGCGCCGATCGCCTGCCCTGGCTTGAACAGGTCAGAGGTCTTGACCTTCTGTTGCGCGGTCCCAGGCCTCAGGCTGGCCTGAACGGCATAGACCTGTTGCTCACCCCTCGCGATGGCGAGGACAGACAGAAAGATCTGCGGACGCGTATAGCCGCGTGGTGGCCGCAGGCCCGTTCCTTGCTCGCTCCGCTCGAAGCGGCTTTTACCGGCGCTCCCGATCTTTCCGCGCAACTTTCCGCCGTTCGAGAACAGGCGGGGTTGCTGACGCGCGATGCTGTTTGGTCGGGGCATCAGGGCCGCATGGCAGCCGATCTGTTCGCGGAGATGGAGGCGTTTGCGGGCGATGGGCCGATTCAGGCTGATATTCGCGCGCTTCCGATGGTGCTGGATCACATGCTGGCCGGCTTATCCGTGCGCCCGCCGCAGGGCGGCCATCCGCGCATTGCCATATTGGGCCTGATCGAAGCGCGATTGATGCAGGCCGATTTCATGATCCTGGGCGGCCTCAATGAAGGGGTGTGGCCGGGCATGCCCACCCCCGATCCGTGGCTGGCGCCCAGCATCCGTAAGGAATTGGGATTGCCCGGACTGGAAAGCCGCATCGGACTGGCGGCACATGATTTCGCGAGCGGACTGGGCGCTCCGCAAGTCCTGATCACGCGCGCGCGGCGAGGGGCCGGGGGGCCGGCGGTGGCGTCGCGTTTCTGGCTGCGGCTCAAGGCCATGGCCGGGCCACAATGGAAATCGGCGGATCGCTATGCCGAACTTGCCCGGAACATCGACCGTCCCAATTTCGTCCGGCCTGCCGAGCGCCCCAGACCCGCGCCGCCTGCCTCGATCCGGCCAAAGCTAGTGCCGGTTACCGATGTCGACCGCCTGAAGGCCGACCCTTACGCCTTTTATGCGCGCCGCATCCTGCGGCTTTCCCGGCTCGACCCGGTGGATGCCGATGCGGGGCCTGCCTGGCGGGGGACCGCCGTGCATGAAATCCTCCAACGCTGGGCGGAAACGGCTACGCTTGAACCGGCGGATCTGGAAAGCCGCGCAAAGGCGATGTTCGAGCGGCCGGAAGTCCATCCCTTGCTGCGCGCGCTATGGCAACCGCGCCTGATGGAAGCTATCCGATGGATCGCTTCGGGAGTGGCCAGGGATAAGGCGGAAGGGCGGACCATCCTGGCGGTTGAAAGCGAGGGCAGGGCGGAAATCGGTGGCATCACCCTGACAGGAAAGGCTGACCGCATCGACCATATGCCCGACGGAACGCTGGCCATCGTCGATTACAAGACGGGCAAACCACCCAGCGCGAAGCAGGTCCGGGCCGGATTTGCGCTCCAGCTCGGGCTGTTGGGGCTGATTGCTGAACATGGCGGCTTTCCGGGCATCGAAGGCCGCCCTGTCGCCGGATGCTTTGAATATTGGTCGCTGGCCAAGAAGGGCGATGCCTTCGGCTATCGGGAAAGCCCGGTCGATCCGCTGGGCAAGAGGGACAAGATTGTGACGGCCGAATTCACTACCTATGTCCATGGTCTCTTCGATCAGATCGCGGCGGATTATCTGAACGGAACCACACCCTTCGAGGCTCAGGTCAATCCGGAAGTGGCCAATTATGGTGATTATGACCAGTTGATGCGGCTGGAGGAATGGTATGGCCGCGACGATGGTTAGGAAAGTAAGCTCACTTCAGCCGCTCGCCGGGGAGCAGGCGCTGGCGGCGGCGCCCGACGCGCATGTCTGGCTGTCGGCTTCGGCGGGCACGGGGAAGACCCATGTGCTGACGGCCCGCGTCTTTCGCCTCTTGCTTCAGGGCGTGCGGCCGGAAAATATCCTCTGTCTCACTTTTACCAAGGCCGGGGCCGCTGAAATGGCGGATCGTGTCCATGACCGGCTGGCGGCATGGGTGCAGATGGAAGAGCCCGATCTCTTCAACGACCTGGCTGCATTGGGAGAGGATGGGGGGCCGGAGGCACGCGACCGCGCCCGCCGGCTCTTTGCCGAAGTGCTGGAATCGACAGGCGGCGGTTTGCGTATCCAGACGATCCATGGCTTTTGCCAGCAGTTGCTGACCTCTTTTCCGTTGGAAGCGGGGCTCACGGCCGGTTTCCGTCCGCTCGATCAGCGGGAGCAGGCTTCCCTCGCGCGGCAGGTTTTGGCCGACATCGCGGTGGAGGCGGACGAGAATGGAGACGTTGCCCTTACGTCCGCATTGCAGGCACTCAGCCTGCGATTGGGAGAGGCGGGGGCGGAGCATTTTCTCCTGCGGAGCGCGGCGCGTCTGGATGCTCTCAATGGCTTGCCGGAGGATATCGGCCCCTGGCTGATGGCCGCCCTTGAACTACCGGCCGGCGATATTGACCAATGGTTGGCGCTGCAATGCGACGACGCCATTTTTGACGTGCGGACCCTGACCGCTATCGCGCAGGCCAATGCGGATTGGGGCACGGGGCGCGGGTTGGAGCGATGCCAACGCATTGCGCGATGGCGTGCCCTTGCACCACTGGAGCGCGCCGCGTCGTTGCCCGATCTGCATACCGCATGGGCCAAGGCGGACGGCGATCTCATCTCCGCCAAGGGCTGGGTTCCTCCGGTCGATGGCTATCTGGAGATGACCGCGCCAATGCGCGAGCGTTGCGCGGAATTGATCGGCGTCAAGCTGCTCGCCGATTATGCGAAATTGCTTGTCAGCGCGTTGCACGCTGGCCGCGCCTATGCTCGCGCCTATGCCCGGGCGAAGGAAATGGCGGGCGCGGTCGATTTCGACGATCTGATCGCCCGCACCGCTACCCTCCTGCAACAGGACGGGATTGCGGATTGGATACGTTACAAGCTGGACCAGCGCATCGATCACATATTGGTCGATGAAGCACAGGACACCAATGTCAGCCAATGGCAGATCATAGGTGCGCTGACTTCGGAATTTTTCGCGGGCGAAGGCGCGAAGGGGGACAGGGTTAGAACCCTCTTTACGGTCGGCGATTTCAAGCAAGCGATCTTCGGCTTTCAGGGCACCAGCCCTGTCGCCTTTGCCGCCGCCCAGAAGGCTTTCCAGAAACATGCGACGGATGTGGCGCATCCCTTCCATACGCTATCGCTCGACCGCAGTTTCCGGTCCACGCCAGCCATATTGGAGGTGGTGGATAGCATGATCGCCACTTTGCAGGCCGACCGGCTCGGGCTGGAGGATCAGGATGTCCGCCATATCAGCGCCAATCGCTTTCCCGGCGAAGTCCTGCTCTGGAAACCGATCGTCGCGGGCCTGAACGAGGATACGGAAGGGGAGGAGGATTGGGCTGCCGATCAGGAGCGGGTGCTTGCAGGCCGGATCGCCCGTCAGATCCGGCAATGGCTGGACGAAGGCTTGATGCTGGAAAGCAAAGGCAGGCCGGTGCGTCCCGGCGACATCATGATACTCGTCCGCCGTCGCAGCGAGCTGGCTCGCCTGATCGTCGCGCGGTTATATGAAGAACAGGTCGCGGTCGCGGGGATAGACAGGCTGCGTCTCAACGCGCCGCTGGCCGTGCGCGATTTGCTGGCGGCGCTGCGCTTTGCCGTGCAGCCTGAAGACGAATTGAATCTGGCGGCCCTGCTCGTTTCTCCATTGATCGGATGGAGCCAGGATGAGTTGATGACGCGGCTGATCGGCCGGGACCGTAAAACCGGATTGTGGCGCCATCTGACCGCCACGCTGGACGAGGATTTGGTCCGGCCGTTGCGCGACCTGCTGGCCACGGCGGATTTCACGACGCCCTATCGCTATCTGGAAGCCATTCTTTCCGGTTCGATGGACGGACGGCGGCGCCTGATCGAGCGGCTGGGGCCCGAAGCCGTCGACCCCATCGAGGAATTGCTGAATGCGGCGCTGGCCTTCGAGATTGACGATTATCCTTCGCTTCAGCGGTTCATCGACTGGTTCGATCGGGGCGAAGTAGAAATCGTTCGTGACGCCGCCGCGCAGGGCGACGCCCTGCGTTTGCTGACCGTGCACGGGGCAAAAGGATTGCAGGCCCCCATTGTCATCCTTGCGGACGCTTGCCTTGATCCCGATGCCGGTCATCGGGCGGATGCGCTGGAATGGAATGGGTTGCCCATCCTTCCGCCCCGGAAGGAGGAACGGCGAGGACCGATAGGGCAGGTTGCCGAAGAGGCTGCGAATGCGGACAGGGAGGAGCATTGGCGGCTGCTTTATGTCGCCCTGACTCGTGCAGAGGAAAAGCTGGTGGTAGCCGGATCGTTGGGGCCTCGCGCCAAAGGGGAGGTGAAAGCAGAAAGCTGGTTTGGCGCGGTGGAGAATGCCCTGATCTCACTGGATGCGGAGTGGGAAGCCGATCCGCTATGGGGCGCGAGACGGCGTTGGCGTGGCATGGAAACATTGCCGCCAAAGCCGTTGCAGCCGATCCATGCCGAAGAAAAAGCCCTTGTGGACAAACCGGCTTGGCTGAACCGACCCGCTCCGATCGAGGCGCGGCCGCCACGCCCGCTGGCCCCTTCGGCCTCGGTGGAGGACGACGCGCCCTATCCCCCTCCCAGCCTTGCGATGCGCGCGGCCGCGGAACGGGGGCGCTGGCTGCATGCGTTGTTCGAGCAGTTGCCCGATATCGCTCCGGCCCGCCGCCGCGAAAGCGCGGAACGCTGGCTGGAGCAGCAGGGCGTCGCAGATGCTTCGATGCGGCGGGAAATTGTGGACCATGTGCTTGCCGTTATAGAAATGCCGGGTTTTTCCGCGCTGTTCGGGCCCGGCTCTCTGGCCGAAGCGCCTATCGCCGCCGTGGTCGGCGAAGCGGTTATCGCAGGCACGGTGGATCGGCTGTGCATTAGTGACGATCTCATTCAGGTCGTCGATTTCAAGACCGGCCGCATCGCGCCGCTGGCCGTGGAGGAGGTGCCTGTGGCCCATATCCGGCAAATGGCCGCCTATGTTTCGGCATTACGGGTGATTTTCCCCAAGCGGACTATTGAAGCCGGCCTGCTTTATACGAATGCGCCGCGCCTCATATCCCTGCCGCAAGACCTGTTGGAGGCAAACAAGCCCGGCTTTGCGGCGGCACAGGACAATTTGTGACGCGACCCGTTGAGCCGATGCCATCGCCACCTTAGATTACTGACAAATTCAAGGAGAATCCTAAAATGGCCACTAAGGCGGTAACCGATACGAGTTTCCAGAATGACGTATTGTCGTCGGATAAGCCCGTCCTCGTCGATTTCTGGGCGGAATGGTGCGGGCCATGCAAGATGATCGGCCCGGCTCTGGAAGAAATTTCGGACGAACTGGCGGACAAGGTGACGATCGCCAAGATCAATATCGATGAAAATCCGGATGCTCCGGGCCGTTACGGCGTGCGCGGCATCCCCACCATGATCCTGTTCAAAAATGGCGAGGCGACAGCGACCAAAGTGGGCGCAGCGCCGAAGGGTGCGCTCAAGGGCTGGATCGAAAGCGTCCTTTAAATCCTTAAACGGAGGGGGAGAGCCGTTTCATTCCGGTGGGAATGCTCTCCCTCCTGACCTGGGTGCGCCGCCGTTCGCGATCACCGAAAAAGAAGTTTTGCCGCCATATCCCAGAGGCGGGGCGATGATGCGCCCAACAGCCCGCGCCTTTGATCTCCCACTTTATAAGGCGATCCGTCGAGCCGCTGGCAGCATCCTCCAGCTTCATTAAGAAAAAGCGTTCCCGCCGCGTGATCCCAAGGAAGCGTGCGGGAAAAGACGGATATGTCGTTTTCACCCAGGACAAGCCGGGGATATTGCTCCGCGGCACATCGGGGAATGTCGACCAGCGTGAACTTTCCTGCAGACCGGCCCTGTATTTCTGCCCTTTCTTCCGGCGTCATGAAATAGACGGCCAGTGCGGCCACCGGCAAATCCGCGGCGCTTTCCCGAGCATGGACGCGCTCGCCGTTGATATGACTTCCTGCGCCAAGAACGCCATGGCAGAGCCGAGACGTTAGCGGATCGAAAATCCAACCAGCCAATGTGGTGCCGGCGTCGGCCAAAGCGATCATGATGCCGAAGGGAGGCCTGCCCGCCGCGAAATTGCCCGTTCCGTCGATGGGATCGATGATCCAGTTCAGCCCTTCTCCCGCGCGTTCCAATATGGCGGGATCGGCCGCGCAGGCCTCCTCCCCAATGATAGAGGCTTCAGGGAGGATCTTGGCCAATCCTTCAGCGAGCCTGAGTTCGCTTTCCCTGTCTGCGATGGTGACGAAATCATCCGCCGCTTTCTCGCTGATCTCGTCGGCGGAAAGGTTCCTGTAACGCGGCATCACGATGTCGCGCGCGACCTGTCGCATGAGCGCGGCGACAGGCGCATGCAACTTTCCGATCATCAGCTGCGATAGTCCGCGTTGATGGAAATATATCCATGCGTCAGGTCACAGGTCCAGACCGTCGCTCGCCCGTTGCCCAGCCCCAGATCGACGCCGACCTGAATATCCTGCCCCTTAAGGTGGGCGGCGACAGGCGCCTCGTCATAATCCTCAACCGCCAGCCCCCCAGTGGCCACCTGAGTTGCGCCGAAGCTTATGGAAAGCTTGTCGCGATCCGCCGGCTCGCCCGCCTTGCCCACCGCCATGACGATCCGCCCCCAATTCGCGTCCTCCCCCGCGATCGCGGTCTTGACCAGAGGAGAATTGGCGATCGACAGGGCGATCCGGTGCGCGCTTGCGTCGTTTTCCGCCCCTTCGACGGTGATCTCGATAAATTTGGACGCGCCTTCGCCATCCCGCACCACCAGATGGGAAAGCTGGCGGCATAGATCCGTCACCGCGGCGTGGAAAGCATCCGCTCCGGGATCGTCCATTGAAGTAAGGGGAGGGTTCCCCGCTCTACCCGTAGCGAAAGCCAGAACCGTATCGCTGGTCGAAGTATCGCTATCCACCGTGATGCAGGAAAAACTCTGCCGGTTGGCGGTCGACAGCATATCTTGCAACAGGCTGGCGTCGATCGCGGCATCGGTGAAGATATAGCCCAGCATGGTCGCCATGTCGGGCGCGATCATGCCGGACCCCTTGATGATACCGACCAGTTCCACCCGCTGACCGCCGATCAATGCGGATACATGCGCGCCCTTGGGATAGGTGTCCGTCGTGCCGATGGTCAGCGCGGCATCTTCCCAGCTACAGGCGGGCGCGGCGAAGGCGGCTTCCAGTCCGGCCTCGGCCTTCTCGACAGGCAGGGGCACGCCGATGACGCCCGTGGAAGACAGGAATATGTCGGATGGCTTGCAACCCAGATGATTGGCGACCTTTGCGGCCATCGCCTCCACCGCCGCACGGCCGCGATGCCCCGTAAAGGCGTTGGCATTGCCTGCGTTCACCACCAGAGCCCGGGCCGAGCCCAAGGGGATGGCATCGCGGCACCATTCCACTTCCGGCGAAGGGCATTTGCTTTGCGTGGTGACGCCCGCGACGACCGTTCCCTCATCCAGTTCCACATAGGTGAGATCGCAGCGGTCCCAATCCTTATATCGGGCGCGGGCGACATGCGGGGTGACCCCTGCGATGGAAGGCAGTTGGGGGAAGGCCGCGGGAGCGAGAGGGGAGCGTTCAGTCATGTTTGCCGCTTAGCGCAATCAGCAAGGCCGTCAACGCAGGATATGGATGAAAGTTTTCGGACGCGCAGGGCATTTGCGACGATATGTTTCCGCATTTTCCGAAGCTGCACTTCGATTGACTAAAGTTCGCGCGCTCCCTAAATCGCGGCGCATGTTTGCGTGCGCTTCCTTCAGGGCGGTGTGCGTTCCCTTTTGGTCAGGAATTTCCATGTTCGGCGCACTCGCCAAGTCCATCTTCGGATCGTCCAACGAACGCTACGTCAAGTCGATGGGAAAGGCCGTTGACCAGATAGCGTCTTTCGAACCCGTGATCTCGGCCATGAGTGATGAGGAACTGGCCGCGCAGACGGTGAAGTTCCGGCAACAGCTTGCCGAGGGCGTCACGCTGGACGCCCTGTTGCCCGAAGCATTTGCGACCGTGCGGGAAGCGGCCAAGCGCACGCTGGGCCAGCGCCATTATGATGTTCAGATGATTGGCGGCATCGTCCTGCATCGCGGCGAAATCGCTGAAATGCGGACGGGGGAGGGCAAGACCCTTGTCGCTACGCTGGCGACCTATCTCAACGCCCTGGAAGGGAAGGGCGTGCATGTCGTCACCGTCAACGACTATCTTGCGTCTCGCGACTGCGAATGGATGGGGCAGGTCTATCGCTTCCTGGGGCTGACCACGGGCGTCATCGTCCCCAACCTTAGCGAAGATCAGCGGCGTGAGGCATATAATGCCGACATCACCTACGCCACGAACAATGAACTCGGCTTCGACTATCTGCGCGACAATATGAAATATGATCGCGCGTCCATGGTGCAGCGTCCCTTCAATTACGCCATCGTGGATGAAGTGGACTCGATCCTGATCGATGAAGCGCGCACGCCGCTCATCATCTCCGGCCCGACGGACGACAAGTCGGAACTATACATATCGGTCGATGCGATCGTGAAGCAGGTCGGTGAAGCGGACTATGAAAAGGATGAGAAGCAGCGGACCGTCACGCTGACGGAAGACGGCACGGAAAAGATCGAGCGGATGCTGGAAGCCGCCGGATTGCTGCAAGGCGCAAATCTGTACGATTTCGAAAACACCGCCGTCGTTCATCATGTGAACCAGGCGTTGCGGGCGAATGTGATGTTTCGCCGCGATATTGACTATATCGTGAAGGACGGCAAGGTCGTTATCATCGATGAGTTCACCGGCCGCATGATGGATGGCCGCCGCTGGTCCGATGGCCTGCATCAGGCGGTGGAAGCCAAGGAAGGCGTCAATATCGAGCCTGAAAACCAGACGCTGGCATCCATTACCTTCCAGAATTATTTCCGCATGTATCCCAAGCTGTCCGGCATGACCGGCACGGCTGCGACCGAAGCGACGGAATTTTACGAAATCTACAAGATGAACGTCGTCACCATCCCGACCAACCGGCCGGTGCAGCGCGTGGATGAGGAAGACACTTTCTACAAAAATCTGGAAGACAAGTTCCGGGGCATCGCCAGGACGATCAAGGAACATGCCGAGAAGGGACAGCCGGTGCTGGTCGGCACGGTGTCCATCGAAAAGTCCGAAATGCTCTCCGAATTCCTCAATCAGGAAGGCGTGAAGCACGCCGTGCTCAACGCGCGTTTCCATGAGCAGGAAGCGCATATCGTCGCGCAGGCGGGCCGCAAGGGCGCCGTCACCATCGCGACCAACATGGCGGGCCGCGGCACGGACATCAAATTGGGCGGCAACCTGGAAATGCGGGTTGAGGACGAATTGCGCGATATGCCCGAAGGGCCGGACCGTGAGGCCGCCATCGCTCGCATCGATGCCGAGATCGAAGTGGAAAAGGCCGAAGTGCTCGCTGCAGGCGGACTGTTCGTGCTCGCAACGGAACGTCATGAAAGCCGCCGCATCGATAACCAGCTACGTGGTCGTTCGGGCCGTCAGGGCGATCCGGGCCTCTCTCGTTTCTACCTCAGTCTTGATGACGATCTGATGCGGATATTCGGGCCGGACACGATGTTTGCGAAGATGATCCGGTCCAATCTGGAAGATGGGGAAGCCCTGCCGCCGTCCAAATGGCTCAGCAAGGCGATCGAAACCGCGCAGAAGAAGGTCGAGGCCCGCAACTACGATATCCGCAAGCAGGTCGTCGAATATGATGATGTGATGAACGATCAGCGCAAGGTCATCTATGAACAGCGCGCCGACATCATGGATGCCGAAACGGTCGATGATGTGGTCGTCGACATGCGGCATGAAACGGTCAACGATCTCGTCGGCGCATCCTGCCCCCCGGGAACCTATCCTGAACAATGGGATATGGAGCGGCTTAAGGCGCGGATCTCGGAAATTCTGGGGCTGGAGCCGGATTTCGACGCTTGGCTCGCCGAAGATGCCGTCGATCCGGAAATGATCGAGGAACGGCTTGTCGCTCTGGCGGACGAAGCGGTTGCCGAAAAGATCAAGGATATCGATCAGGCTGACTGGCATATGATCGAGAAGAGCATCCTGCTCCAGAGCCTCGACCATCATTGGAAGGAGCATCTGTCGACCCTGGATGCCCTTCGTCAGGTCGTGCATCTGCGGGCTTATGCCCAGAAAACGCCGATCAACGAATATAAGCAGGAAGCCTTCGCGCTGTTCGAGCGCATGCTGGGCAATATTCGGGAGGACGTGACGGGCTCCATCGCACGGGTTCAATTCCGTATGGATCAGGCACCCATGCCGGAATTCGACCTTCCCGTGCTGCCGGACTTCATCACCACGCACATCGATCCTTTCTCCGGCGAAGACAATAGCGCGGACATGGATGCAGGGCAGGCGGGCAGCATCACGACGACTATTCCCCGTCCGCCGGTGGGCAATGCCGAGCCAGGCGAATTTGCCAATCTGGACATCAGCCGCAATGCACCGTGCCCCTGTGGTTCAGGGCAAAAATACAAGCATTGTCACGGGTCGCTGAACTGACGCGGGAAATCCCCGGTTGCGATTATCAACCGGGGTAATTCCAGCATAGCTCACCCGAGGTTGCATGGGCTGGCGGATCGGATGGATCGCCGATGGCAAAACACTGCCTCAGTTTCGCAACGGAGGGTTTGTGAACCGTCCCAATGCTTCCGATTTCTTGAGTGACACTTTGGACGGACACCGACCGGGAATCGCCAAATATTTACGTAAAAACAGTGAATTACACGTAATATTGGCGGACAGGGTGGGATTCGAACCCACGGTGAGCGTAAACCCACGGCGGTTTTCAAGACCGCTGCCTTAAACCACTCGGCCACCTGTCCGTTGCTTGGCTTCCTAGCGGACGCGTCGAGATTGCCAAGCGCAAAATATGAGGATGCGCTTCATCGCTATTGGGCAAGAAGGGGATTCACCTCACGCCCGCGCTGTGCCAGAAAAGGATGAGGGAGATTCTGATGCGCTCGTCCATCCTTTCGCTATTCATCGGTTTGGCTGTCATGGCCGTTGGTTGCGTCACACCGGCAGCTTCCGCGCAGACGCAGGATGATGCGGCATTCCGCGCCTATCTTGAAAGCCTGCGTCCCAAGGCGCGCGCCATGGGCATTCGCGATGCGACGCTGTCAGGCGTATTCCCGACGCTCACGCCCAATCCGCGCGTCATTCAACTGGACCAGAGCCAGCCTGGCGGCGGCGCCTATTCTCCGATTCCGGCCTTTGAACCTTATCGCGTAAAGCATGTCGATGCCGCGCGGATCAGCAGGGGGCGCACCGCTTATCTATCCAACCGCAGCCGTCTTGCAAGGATCGAGGCGGAAACCGGCGTGCCCGAAGAAATCATGGTCGCCATTTATGGGCATGAAACCAACTATGGTTCCTATACTGGCGATTTCGATCTGATCCGCTCGCTTGCAACGCTTGCATGGGAAGGGCGACGGCGCACATTGTTTGAACCGGAACTGCTTGCGACGCTGAAAATGCTGGACAATGGTGTGCCACGCGGCCGGCTGGTCGGAAGCTGGGCTGGCGCCACCGGCTATCCCCAATTTCTCCCATCGGTTTATCTCCGGCTCGCAAAGGATGGGGATGGCGATGGAAAGGCGGATATCTGGAGCAGCGAAGCCGACGCACTTGCCTCGATCGCCAACTATTTTGTGCATGCCGGCTGGCGTAAAGGGCAACCCTGGGGGATAGCCGTTTCGGTTCCCGCGAATTTCAATCGCGCTTCGGTAGCCGCGCGCACCGCTCCGGCGCGCTGTCCGCGTGTTTTCAATCGGCATAGTCGCTGGCTCAGCATGGCGGAATGGCGGCGGTTGGGGCTTGTTCCCTCAAGGGCGGGGTGGGCGGCCGACAATGTGATGGCCACGTTGCTGGAGCCGGATGGGCCGGGAAAGACGGCCTATCTCCTTACGAGCAATTATCGGGCTATTCTGGACTATAATTGTTCGAATTTCTATGCGTTGTCCGTCGGTTTGCTGGCAGATGCCGTCAAGCAATAATCTCGCCCGTGCGGGGCTTTGAGAACGCTTCAATCATGGCTAATGATATCCGCCTGTTTCCAACCCGATCCATCGAATCCATCCAAGCGAAGGCAGCTTCATGAACAAATCCGTTGCAGCGATCCTTTTTGTCGGCTTGCTCGCTTCGCCGCTGACTGCGGCCGCACCGCCCTATACCAGCGAAGCGCCCATCGCTTATTTGAAGGATTTGTCTTCGGGCGCCGTCCTGTATGACAAGGGCGGAGAGACGCGGATACCGCCCGCCTCCATGGCCAAGATGATGACGGCCCATGTCGCCTTCCGCCTGATCCAGAAAGGCGAATTGAAGCTCGATACCAAATTCACGGTGCGTCCCGAAACATGGCAGAAATGGCATGGCCCGCAGGCCGGCTCCACCATGTTCCTGTCCGTCGGCGAACAGGTGTCCGTCGAAAACCTGCTGCATGGCATCGTAACGCTTTCGGGCAATGACGCATGTGTCGTGCTGGCCGAAGGGATTGCGGGTACGGAGCAGGCTTTCGTTGCCTTGATGAATCAGGAAGGCGAACGCCTGGGTTTGAAGAACAGCCATTTCGGCACCAGCAATGGCTGGCCTGATGAAGGCGTCACCTACGTGACCGCCGAGGATCTGGCAAAGCTGGCGCAGGCCACCATCGAAGAGACGCCCGATCTCTACAAGAGATTCTATGCGACCAAATCCTTCACATGGGGCAAGACCATGGGGGGCGCGGATATTGAGCAAGCGAACCGGAACCCGATCTTGGGCAAGATCGCCGGCGCGGATGGCCTCAAGACCGGACATACGGAAGAGGCTGGATTCGGCTTTACAGGCTCGGCCGAGCAGGATGGGCGGCGCCTCGTCATGGTCGTTGCCGGACTGCCCACTTTCAACGGCCGCATCGCCGAATCCGTCCGTTTCATGGATTGGGGGTTCAAGGCGTGGAAAGCTCAGCCGCTCTTCAAAAAGGGTCAAACCGTCGAAACTGGCGAAGTGCAATTGGGCAGCGCCACAAGCGTTTCCTTGGTGGCGCCGCAAAATCTGGCTGTGACGCTGCCCCGCACAGCATCCTCGAATATCAGCGTGAAGGTCGCCTATAACGGCCCGATCAAGGCGCCGATCAAGAAGGGGGATAAGATCGCCGAACTCATTGTTTCGACCCCGGATACGCCGCCGCAGATCATGCCGCTCGTCGCCGGTGAAGATGTGAGCGAGGCAGGGGTTTTCGGACGGCTCTGGAACGGCCTGAAATCGCTGTTCGGGTGAAGACCGGGCGTTTCATTTCGCTGGAAGGCGGTGAGGGCGTCGGCAAGTCAACCCAGTTGCGCGCTCTGTCGGCGGCTCTGCGTGCACGGGGAATCGACGTTGTGGAAACGCGGGAACCGGGCGGCAGCGCGGGTGCGGAGGCCATCCGCACGCTGCTGTTGACGGGAGCCGCCGATCGCTGGTCACAGCGCGCGGAAGCATTGCTTTTTGCGGCCGCCCGCGCGGATCATGTGGAGAAAACCATTCGTCCGGCCTTACAACGCGGCTCCTGGATATTGTCCGACCGCTTTGTCGACAGCAGCCGCGCCTATCAGGGCATGGGTGAGTTGACGGATGACGACATATTGACGCTGCATCGCATCGGCAGCGCGGGATTGCTGCCCGATCGCACCTTCGCTCTGACGCTGCCTGAAGCGGAAGCGGAAAGGCGCGCCCATATGCGGGACGGCGGCGATACCGATCGTATCGGCGCACGCGACAGCACATTCCATCAGCGGGTCGCGCGATCATTTCGCGGCTTTGCATCGGCGGAATCAGACCGGGTCCGTATCGTGGACGCATCCGGCGCGGCGCAAACCGTAACGATGCGCCTGTTGCAAGGCCTGGATGACCTCCTGCCATGAAATTTCCCCTGGGCCACGATATCCAGGCGCGCCTGCTGCTGGCGGCGGCGGGCAGCGGCCGAATGCATCATGCGTGGATTTTGGCGGGGCCAAAGGGCATCGGCAAAGCGAGTTTCGCGCGGGGCATCGCCATGCGGCTGCTCGCCGATGCCGCCGGTCCACCCGTTGTCGAGCAGGGCTTCGGCGTTCCGGAGGGGCATCCCATCCGGGCGCTGTTAGAGGCGAATGCCCATCCCGACTATGCTGAGTTGACCCTGCTGGAAAAGGATGGCGTCTTTGCGCGCAATATCAGCGTGGATCAGGTTCGGAGCCTTCAGCGCCTGATCCAATCGGCTCCGTCCCTGTCGGCGCGGCGTATTGTCGTCATCGACAGCGCTGACGATCTGGAGCGAAGTGCGGCCAACGCCCTGCTCAAAAATCTTGAGGAACCACCTACGGACATGGTGTTTCTGCTGGTTTCCCATGCGCCCGGTCGCCTGTTGCCGACGATCCGGTCCCGTTGCCGCACATTGCGTTTCGCTCCTTTGCCGGACGACATGATGCGGATGGCGCTTTCCGCGACGGAGGCCAAGCCACAGGAAGCTGAGATCGAATCCCTTCTGTCGATTGGTGAAGGCTCGCCCGGCAAGGCGCTGCGCTATGCCGGCCTCAATCTCGGTGAGATGGAGGGGTTGTTGCATGCGATCATGACGAAGGGCGATGGCGATAACCAACAGCGTCTGGCACTCGCGAAAATGCTGTCCGGCAAGCCCGCGCGACCCCGCTATGAGGCTTTTCTGGAACGCGCCCCCGCGTTCATCGCGCAGGCGGCGCGTTCTCGTAGGGGCGCGGCGCTGGGCAAAGCGCTGGACCATTGGGAAGCGGTGCGGCACCTTGCCGGCGGTGCGGTCATACTTTCCCTGGAGCCCGGAGCGGTGGTTTTCGAGATTGCCGGCCATGTGGCGGCTCTGGCTTCCGAGAACTGACGCAGAGCGGAAAAGCCGCATAGCGACGCCGAGCGGGCTTTCCGCAGCCTGCAACACTCGCTAGGGAAGGCGCATGTCGCAGCAGCCTTACACCATCACGACCGCTATCAGCTATCCCAACGGCCGCCCTCATATCGGCCATGCTTATGAGGTGATCGCTACCGACGCGATCGCCCGTTTCCAACGGATGATGGGCCGGGACGTATTTTTCCAGACCGGCACGGATGAGCATGGCCTTAAAATGGCCCAGACAGCGCGCAATCGCGGCATTGAGCCGACAGAGCTTGCGGATGAAATGTCCGGATATTTCAAAGATATGAACGACAGGTTGAATATCAGCTATGATCGTTTCATCCGCACCAGCGAACCCGATCATCATCATGCAAGCCAAGCCATCTGGCAGGCCATGGAAGCCAATGGCGACCTCTATCTGGGCCGCTATGAGGGATGGTATTCCGTCCGCGACGAAGCCTTTTACGACGAAAAGGAATTGAGCGAAGGAGAGGGAGGACAGAAGCTCTCGCCGCAGGGCACGGCTGTCGAATGGACAGTGGAGGAAAGCTGGTTTTTCCGGCTTTCCGTCTATCAGCAAAAGCTGCTCGACCTGTATAACAGTCAGCCCGATTTCATTCAGCCCGACAGCCGCCGCAATGAAATCATGCGCTTCGTGGAAGGCGGCCTGTCCGATCTCAGCATTTCACGCACCAGCTTCGATTGGGGGGTGAAAGTGCCGGGCAGCGATGGCCATGTCATGTATGTCTGGGTCGACGCGCTCACCAATTATCTTACCGGTTGCGGTTACCCGGACGATGCTGGGCGCATGGCCCGCTATTGGGCCGAAGGCGGCGATATCACGCACATAATTGGTAAGGATATCGTGCGTTTTCATACTGTTTACTGGCCAGCTTTCCTGATGAGCGCAAAATTGCCTTTGCCCAGGCAGGTATTCGGCCACGGCTTCCTCCTGAACCGGGGGGAGAAAATGTCGAAATCGCTGGGCAATGTGGCGGACCCGATGGAACTAGCGGAGCGTTTCGGCGTCGATCAACTGCGCTATTTCCTGCTTTCCGAAGTCACCTTCGGCAATGACGGCAGCTATAGCGCGGAAGCCATTGTCGCCCGCTCCAATAGCGATCTGGCCAACAGTTTCGGCAATCTGGCTCAGCGCACGTTGAGTTTTATCGCGAAGAATCTTGATGGCCGTTTACCCGAACCCGCCGCAGGGGATGAGGATCGGGAACTGCTGAAAGTCGTGGCCGATGGAGCCCATATTTTCCAGACGGCCATGGCGGATCTTGCCCCCTCGGTCGCTATCGAAGCGTGGATGCGCGCCGTTTTCGCCTGCAACGCCTATATCGATGCCCAGGCCCCATGGACGTTGCGTAAGACTGATCCGGCCCGCATGGAAGCGGTTCTCGCCACGCTTTACGAGGCGATCGCTAGCCTTGCCATCATCATCCATCCCGTCATCCCGGCCAGCGCATCCGCCTTGCTGGAGCAAATGGGCGTGCGCGAGGAGGAACGGGATTATGCCGTCATCGGCACGGAATGGTATGCGGCCCTGCGCGCTTCGGGTTTCGCTATCGGCGCTCCCAAGCCGCTCTTCCCGCGGCTGGAACTGACTGAAACGGACGCTTGATATCATGCTGATCGACAGTCATTGCCACTTGAATTACAAGGGGTTGATCGAGGATCAGCACAATGTGCTTGAACGTGCCCGAATGGCCGGCGTCGACCTGATGCTCAATATCGCGACGCGTGAGAGCGAATGGGACGATGTTTTGGGCACAGCGCTTCGCGAACCCGATGTCTGGGCGACCGTGGGCATTCATCCGCACGAAGCCGATGAGCATCCGCATGTCGACACAGCCAAGCTGGTCGAACGGGCCGCCCATCCTCGCGTGGTCGGCATAGGCGAAACCGGGCTGGATTATTATTACGACCATAGCGACCGCGAACGGCAGCAAAAGAGCTTTCGCGCCCACATCGCCGCGTCCCGCGAGACGGGCCTGCCGCTTATCGTTCATACCCGCGATGCGGAGGAGGACACGCTGGCGATCATGCGTGAAGAGATGGGGCAGGGGGCCTATAGCGGCGTCATCCATTGCTTCACGGCCAGCGGAGCCTTTGCCGACGCGGCGTTGGAACTGGGCTTCTACATCAGCATTTCAGGTATCGTGACCTTCAAAAATGCCAGAGACCTTCAGGAAACGGCAGCACGCTTGCCGCAAGGCCGGCTGCTGGTGGAAACGGATTCGCCTTTCCTGGCGCCCGTGCCGCACCGGGGCAAATCCTGCGAACCGGCCTATGTCGCCGATACGGCTCGCTTCCTTGCGCGGTTGAGGAATGAAGATATGGAGGAGCTGGCCAACACGACTTCGGCGAATTTCCTGACCCTTTTCAGCAAGATCGGCAAAAGCTCTTCCTCATGAGCTTCACCCTGACCATATTGGGTTGCGGCACTTCGTCCGGTGTTCCCCGGATCGGGAATGATTGGGGAGCATGCGATCCCGATGAGCCGCGAAATTACCGGACGCGCGTTTCCATCCTGGTCGAAAGCCCGACAACACGTATCCTGATCGATACCTCCCCCGACATGCGCGCGCAATTGCTGGCCGTGGGCATAGCGGATGTGGATGCCGTGCTGTGGACGCACGATCATGCGGACCATTGCCACGGACTGGATGATCTGCGGCAGATCTATCATCACCGCGGCAGTCCGGTGCCGGGCTATGCGCGTGCTGAAACGCTGGCTCAGTTGCGCCGACGCTTTGGCTATGCCTTTGACGGGCGCAACGGATATCCGCCCACGATCAAAGGTCATGTGCTCTCCAATCATCTGACCATCGGCGACATCGACATCCGCTGCGTGGATCAGCCGCATGGGGATATCATGTCCACCGGCTTTCGCTTCACCTACGACGGGCATAGCATAGGTTACGCCACGGATTTCCACGAACTGACGGCGGAGATGCTGGCGCTGTATGATCGGCTGGACATATGGGTCGTGGATGCCTTGAGGGCAAAGCCCCATCCGACCCACGCCAATCTGGCCATGACGCTGGAGGGCATCGCCACGGCGCGGCCAAGGCGGGCCATTTTGACGCATATGGACAATAGCATGGATTATGCGACGTTGTGTCGGACGCTGCCGGAGGGCGTGGAGCCCGGCTATGATGGTATGATCGTCGAGTTAAAGGAGAGGGCGTCCTGATGGGCGTGGGAACGGATCAGGCCATGTCGAGCATCTGGTATTTGCTCGCGATTGTCCTTGTCGGTTCCGCTTTGCTGACCCGCCGCATGCCTTTGGGAGCCATGATGCGGATGGCGCTCTTATGGGTCGCCATTTTCGCCATTTTGCTCATGCTGTTTGGTCTGGCCCATAGATCGGGGATTTTCCTGCAGAAAACCGAAGGGCCATCAACGATCCTGGAGGATGAAGGGCGCGCGCCCATGCCCCAGGCCCGCGCAGAGGGCGATCGCATCCGCATACCTGTTTCGTCCGATGGACATTATTGGGTTGAGGGCACCGTTAACGGCGTTCCAACACGATTTTTGATCGATAGCGGCGCAAGCGTCACGGCTTTGTCGCAGCAGGCCGCTCAAGCCGCAGCGCTCAACATCGATCCGGCGCAATCCGCCGTCACCATGATGACGGCCAATGGCCGCGTGAAAGCGCAAAAGTCGCAGATCGCAACGCTGGCGATCGGCCCCATCCGGGCAAGCGACCTCGATATCGTCGTATCGCCAGCCTTTGGCGATGTGAACGTCATCGGCATGAACATGCTTTCCCGGTTGAAAAGCTGGGGCGTCGAAAATGGCGAGATGGTTCTGACCCCATGACCGCTACGCTGACTGAGCGGCAGAGATTGAAGGCGATCATCGGCGGCTCGGCGGGCAATCTGGTCGAATGGTATGACTGGTATGCCTATTCGGCTTTCACCCTCTATTTCGCCCCCCATTTTTTCCCAAGCGAAGACCGCACGGCCCAGTTGCTGAGCGCGGCGGGCATCTTCGCCGTCGGTTTCCTGATGCGCCCGATCGGCGCGTGGTTGATGGGCATCTATGCGGATCGCCATGGCCGCAAAAGCGGCCTTACGCTTTCTGTCGCCCTGATGTGCGCGGGATCATTGTTGATCGCGGTGACGCCCGGTTATGAGAAAATCGGGATGATAGCCCCTCTCTTGCTCATCCTCGCCCGCCTCATGCAGGGCATATCCATCGGCGGTGAATATGGGGCCAGCGCCACTTATCTGTCCGAGATGGCGGGCAGAAGCCGAAGGGGGTTCTTCTCCAGCTTTCAATATGTGACCCTGATCGCGGGGCAGCTCGTTGCGATATGCGTGTTGCTGATATTGCAGCAGATATTGACGGAAGCCCAACTGGATGAATGGGGCTGGCGTATCCCCTTCGCCATCGGGGGAGGGTTGGCTGTCATCGTATTCTGGTTGAGGCGCGGCCTCACGGAGACGCAAAGCTATATCGTCGCCCGATCCGAAGGCGCGCCCAAATCCGGTTTGATGGAGTTGTTGCTACGGCATCCGCGTGAAACGTTGACGGTGATGCTGCTGACCGCCGGAGGAACGATCGCCTTCTACGCCTATTCCATCTACATGCAGAAGTTTCTGGTCAATACCAGCGGCATGACCCGTGAAACCGCTTCGCAGATCAACGGAATCACCTTGTTCGTCTTCATGCTGATCCAGCCCCTTGCCGGAGCATTGTCCGACAGGATCGGGAGAAAACCGCTGATGGTCGGCTTTGGGGTGCTTGGCGTCCTTTGCACCTATCCGATCTTTGCCACTCTGGCCCGGACGACAAATCCATGGGCAGCGGCCATGCTTGTCATGGCGGGGCTTATCATCGTCAGCGGCTACACGTCGATCAATGCCGTCGTGAAAGCGGAACTATTCCCGGCGCATATCCGCGCGCTGGGAGTGGCCTTGCCCTATGCGCTCGCCAACACGCTGTTTGGTGGGACGGCGGAATTTGTCGCCCTCTGGTTCAAGCACAATGACATGGAAAGCGCCTTCTACATCTATGTGACCGTGATGATCGCGATCTCGCTGGCGGTCTATATCCGGATGAAGGATACGGCGAAACACAGCCGCATCCTGGAAGACTGAGCGCCTACATAGCTTTTATCGACGCATAACAGAAAACCGCCGCGCGATCAGGCGCGCGGATCGAGACCCTTGGTCAATATATCGACCAGCATGACGGCTATCGTTTCAGGGGAAAGCGATCCTTTCGGATCATGCCAGCGCGCGGGCCAATTGAGGGCGCCCGCCAGCGCGAAGGCGGCCATCCGGCTATCAACCGGCGCAATCGAGCCATCGGCCACCGCTTCTTCGATCAACCCGCGCAAGGCCATGTCGATCTCCCGCTTGAGCGCCCGAAAACGGGGGCGGCTTTCAGGCGAAAGGATTTCCTCGCCGGTGCGAATGATGCAGCGGCCGAAATCGTCCATGGTGATCCTGGCATAGCGATGAAGGAAGCGGATCAGCCGATAGCGGCCATCACCCGCTTCCTGCCGAGCTGCCGTCGCCGCTTCGATCAACTGCTCAAGCCCGAGGGTGACGCATTCCAGCAGCACCTGATCCTTGTTCGCCAGATAGTGATAAATCGTGCGCTTCGATATGCCCAGGCTGGCGGCAACATCATCCAGCGATGTGGCATGGAAACCGCGTTCATTGAACATCCTGACCGCTGCGCGCAGCACCGCGTCCCTTTTCGCCGTGCGCTCCTCCGCTTTCTGTGCCGGGCTGCGGAAAGGGGAAACCGATGACATGATAAGTCCTTTATGCTGTGGATCGGACATTGACAGGAAACTTCGAAACCCACAATACACTCATGAGTGCATATTTCACTTTGGCGTTCAAGCTGGCGGTGCCGGGGCCGTCGATCTTTATCGCCTAGCGCATCGGGAGAAAAATTGTGGACATGAAGGATTTGGCGGCCATCGTCACAGGCGGGGCATCGGGTCTGGGCAAGGCAACCGCTGCGATGCTGGCGGCCAATGGCGCGAAAGTCGCGATCTTCGACCTCAATGAAGAAGCGGGCAGGGCCGTCGCGGCGGAGATTGGCGGCAGCTTCGTCAGCGTTAATGTGGCCGATGACGCCAGCGTCGCGGCAGGGTTGAACGCGGCCGAAGCGGCGCATGGCGTCGCCCGCATCCTCGTCAACTGCGCGGGCATCGCCCCTGCAATCAAGACTGTAGGCAAGGAAAATGTGCCGCATCCGCTCGACATCTATCGCAAGACGATTGAGATCAACCTGATCGGCACCTTCAACGTCATCTCCAAATTCGCGGCGCGGGCCGTAACGGTCGCGGAAATCGACGGCGAGCGCGGCGTCATCGTCAACACGGCATCGGTGGCTGCCTATGATGGCCAGATCGGGCAGGCGGCCTATAGCGCCTCCAAGGGCGGTGTCGTGGGCATGACCTTGCCGATCGCCCGCGATCTGGCGCAACACAAGATACGGGTGATGACCATTGCGCCGGGTATCTTCCTGACGCCGATGCTTGAATCCCTGCCGCAGAATGCCCAGGATTCGCTGGGCGTGATGGTGCCGCACCCAAGCCGCCTGGGCAAGCCTGCCGAATATGCACAGCTGGTGGAATCCATCCTGCGTAACCCGATGCTGAATGGCGAGGTCATCCGCCTCGATGGCGCCATCCGCATGGCGCCGCGATGACCGGGGATGGCCTGACGCTGACGGTCGAGGAGGGGATCGCCCGGATCACGCTCGACCGGCCCGAATCGGGCAATGCCATTACCTTGCCGTTGGCGCGGGCGCTGCTGGCCGCCGCGATCCGTTGCGAAAACGATCCGGCGATCCGCTGCATCATGATGACCGGCAATGGACGGCTTTTCTGCGCGGGTGGCGATGTCCAGTTGCTCGCGGGCGCGGGCCAAAATCGCCCGGAGGTATTGAGCGAACTTATCGCCGCGGTCCATGCCGCTGTGCAGCGTCTGGCACGGGGCTCCAAACCCTTGGTAACTCTGGTCAATGGTCCAGCAGCGGGGGCCGGCTTCAGCCTCGCCATATTAGGGGACGTCGTGATCGGTGCGCGATCGGCCCATTTCACCGCCGCTTATGGCGCCATCGGCCTGACGCCCGATGGAGGGCTGAGCTGGCTGCTCCCGCGTTTGGTGGGGTTGCGTAAAGCACAGGACATCATTCTCACCAATCGGCGGATCAAGGCCGATGAGGCGCAGGCCATCGGTCTCGTCACCCGTATCGCCGATGACGAGGCGTTGGCGGAAGAAGGGCTGACCGTGGCCAGGGCGATCGCCGCCGGGCCGGTGGCGGCGCTATCTGCCAGCCGCGCGTTGCTCTACGACAGTTTCGAAACCGGCTTTGAAACGCAACTCGACCGCGAACTCCGCTCCATGGCCGCCGCCGGCGCCAGCGGTGAAAGCGAGGAAGGACTGCGCGCGCTCCTCCAAAAGCAGACGCCTGATTTCAGGAAAGTTTGACCGGGGGTAGTGCCAAATGTTAGTCCGATAATATATATTATGTTAAATAAATCCAATTGGTATCGAACACGCCTGCGACCTGTCGCCCCCATCGATATCCGCCACCATACATAAAACCCGCCTAACCGGGCAAAGCCCTCCCAAATCCATGGCCGTCTCCGCCAAAACCTCTATACATTCTCGTTTTTCTTCTTGGATTCATGTTTCGATGCCAGTCGATCTCAAAACCAGTCCCGCCGATATCATGCCCCTCGCCGACGTTATGGCGCGCCTGCGCGACCCAGACACCGGCTGTCCTTGGGATATTCAACAGGACTTCGCCAGCATCGCCCCCTATACGATCGAGGAAGCCTATGAAGTCGCCGACGCGATCGAGCGCCACGACATGGCCAGCCTACGCGATGAACTGGGCGACCTTTTGCTACAAGTCGTTTTCCACAGCCGCATGGCGGAACAGGCTGGCCATTTCCGGTTGCAGGACGTCATTGACGGCATCACCGCGAAGATGATCCGCCGCCATCCCCATGTGTTTGGTGACGCTGTCAATCGTGCGGGCGGTCACGCCCAATGGGAAAGCATCAAGGCCGCCGAACGCGCTGAAAAGGACCCCGATCCGAGCGCGTTGGCGGGCGTAGCCCTTGCCATACCGGCGCTCCTGCGCGCAGAAAAGCTTCAGAAGCGCGCCGCCCGCACCGGCTTCGACTGGCCCGACACAACTGGCGTCGTTGCCAAGATCGCGGAAGAACTGGTCGAGGTCGAAGCCGCCATTGCGCCACAGGACCAGCAGGAAGAAATTGGCGACTTGCTCTTTGCTGTCGTCAATCTGGCCCGTCACATGAAAATCGATCCTGAAGTCGCCCTGCGCGCTGCAAATGCCAAGTTCGAGCATCGTTTCCGGAAGATGGAGGATATGGCCGGTGATGCTTTCGCCGACCTGACCCTCGATGAAAAAGAAGCCCTATGGCAGCGCGCCAAGGGGAAATCTTGAAGAGGCCTGACCGATTGGCGATCTTCAGGTGCGATTCCTTTTGAGGAAACGAGCCAGCGCGGAATCTGACAGTCGAACCTCAATAATCATCTCATCTGCTTCCGGGCGGATCGAAAGAACCTCGCCATGCTCGTGCAGCCAAGCAAGCGCAGCGCCGTCGGCGGAAGGCACCCGCAGGACATGAACGGCTGCGCCTGCCGTCATCAGGTTACCGATCGTCCGCTGAAGCGTATCGATGCCTTCACCGGTCAGGGCGGACAGGATAACAACATCATTCCGCCGCTCCGCAATCTCGCGCGTAGCAGCGGCCGTTTCTTGATCGAGGAGATCGAGTTTGTTCCATGCCTCGATAATAAGAGGCGGACCATCACTCGCCTCCTCTGCGCTTTCGCCGGTCACGCCCAACTCGCGCAGCACATCCATCACGTCTTCGCGCTGCGCTTCGGTATCGGGATGCGCGATGTCGCGCACATGGATGATAAGATCGGCGGACAGCACTTCCTCCAGCGTCGCACGAAAGGCCGCGATCAACTGGGTCGGAAGATCGGACACAAAGCCAACTGTGTCGGACAAGATCGCCTTGTCCAATCCGGGTAGGGCAATCTGCCGCATTGTGGGATCCAGCGTCGCAAACAGCAAATCCTGCGCCATGACGTCCGCGCCCGTGAGCCGGTTAAACAGAGTCGACTTTCCCGCATTGGTATAGCCCACCAGCGCGATTACCGGCCAGGGCGCTCGCTGCCGCCGCGCTCGATGTAAGCCACGCGTACGCGTCACCTGATCCAGTTCACGGCGGATTTTCGCCATGCGATCACGGATCATGCGCCTGTCCGCTTCGATCTGCGTCTCCCCTGGACCGCCAAGGAAGCCGAACCCGCCCCTCTGCCGCTCAAGGTGAGTCCAACTCCGGACCAGCCTGCCCGCCTGATAGTCGAGATGAGCAAGTTCGACCTGCAACCGCCCTTCATTGGTCGCTGCACGTTCTCCGAAAATTTCGAGGATCAAGCCGGTGCGATCAATTACTTTAACCGATGTCGCCTTTTCCAGATTGCTCTGCTGGACAGGGCTGAGGGCATTATCGACGATGATCAGTTCAGCCTGCTTTGCCTGGGCAAGCGCGGTGATGCCATCCACCTGCCCGCTACCGAACAGCGTCGCCGGCTTGCGGTCGCGAACGCGGAAGGCCTGGGCCGCGCAAACGTCGATACCGATCGCCAGCGCAAGGCCTTTGGCTTCTTCAAGCCGCGCATCGCTGTCCCGCCGTTCTGCGCCCTGCGTTTCCGCGCGCACGACAATCGCGCGGGCACCGCGGGTGACTTCATCGGATGAATCGCGATTGAAGGTCGCCATGCGAACCTAAACGCCGCGCAACTGAGTCAGACGGACAGTAATGACCAAAGGATCAATCTTCACCTTCACCGGACAAATCTATCGCATGGAGCGGCTGCACCGTGGAGATGGCATGCTTGTAGACAAGCTGGACCATGCCGTCGCGTTCCAGCAACATGCAAAACAGATCGAACGCCGCGATCTCACCTTGTAACATGACGCCATTCACGAGAAACATCGTAACCGGACTGCCGGATGTCCGAACCGCGTTGAGGAATATCTCCTGCAACAAGCGCTGTTTGCCGTTTCCATCACCAGCCTTGCGGATATCCGCCAGATCCATGGGCTGCGCGGGCATGATGGTCGAGATCGCATGCTTGTAGACAAGCTGCGATTGGCCGTCGCGGCGCAACAGCACGGAGAAATTATCGAACCAAGTGATGATGCCCTGCAGCTTGACGCCCTTGACCAGGAACATGGTCACCGGAGTCTTGCTCTTACGCAGGTTGTTCAGGAAAATATCCTGCAGATTGTTCACTTTATCGGCCATGGTCTTCACCGGTCCTTTATTGGCGGGACGTTGCCCGCACGCGCATCCCTGGGCAGGATGTCTTGCCTGCCTCCGCCAATCGGAAGCAAAGAGACGTTACTGCAATTGCGAAGGGTCGTCCACCCAGCATCCCATCAGCTATCCTTGCCTTCGGTGATACCCAACAGCTTGAGCTTGCGATGGAGGGCTGACCGTTCCATTCCAATGAATGTGGCGGTGCGGGAGATGTTTCCAGAAAAGCGCCTGATCTGGATACGCAGATACTCGCGTTCAAAGCTCTCACGCGCTTCCCGCAGCGGAGCGCCCATGATGGCGGACTGACCGATTCCTTCATCCCCGGCATTGCTGGTCAACTCTGCGGGCAGCATATCCAATTCGATGCGGCCAATCCGGTCACCCGGCGCCAGAATCATCGTGCGTTCAATCACATTACGCAACTGACGGACATTCCCCGGCCATTCGTTCGCCTGCAGGGCTGCCATGGCGTCACTGGCGATCTCGGGAGAAGGCACACGGCGATCAGCCGCGAACCGGGCCAAATAATGTTCGACCAGGGGCGGAATGTCGTCGCGCCGCTCGGCCAAGGGCGGAATCGTCAGCGGCACGACATTCAGGCGATAGAACAGATCCTCGCGAAAACGCCGCTCTTCGATTTCAATCGCGAGGTCGCGCGCCGTGGAGGATATGACCCGGACATCCACCTTGACCTGCCTTTGTCCACTGACGCGGGTAAAGCTCTGGTCTGTCAGGACGCGCAGGATCTTGCCCTGCGTCGTGAGCGGCATGTCGGCAATTTCGTCGAGATACAGGGTACCGCCATGTGCCTGCTCAAGATAACCAGGCCGGACCAGGCCGCTGGCATCTTCCACGCCGAACAATTCTTCCTCGACTCTGTCGGGGTCCATACGGGCCGCAGCCACAATGATGAACGGCGCATCGGCACGCCCGCTCCAGCTATGCAACATACGGGCAGCGACTTCCTTGCCCACGCCTGCGGGACCGGAAATAAGAACCCGGCTGCCCGTACCCGCGACTTTCTTGATCGTGGCGCGGACGGCATTGATAGCTGCCGAGGTTCCGGTCAGCTCGTCGTCCTGACCGAAACGGGCGCGCAAGACCTGATTTTCCCGTCGCAGCCGTTCCGTCTCCGTCGCACGAGAGACCAGATGCAAAAGCCGGTCAGCCTCGAACGGTTTTTCGATGAAATCCGTTGCACCCTTGCGGATCGCGGCAACGGCCGTGTCGATATTGCCATGGCCGGAAATCATGAGAACCGGAATAGTGGCATCGCGCCGCTTGATTTCGTCCAGAAGATCAAGGCCATCCATACGCGACCCCTGAAGCCAGACATCAAGCAGGACGAGCGAGGGACGCCGGGAATCCAGCGCCTCGATGGCGGCATCGCTATGCGCGGCCGTCCGGGTCGTAAACCCTTCATCTTCCAGGACGCCCGCGACCAGATCGCGAATATCCTCTTCATCGTCCACTATCAGAATATCAAGCGCCATTGGCCGTCACTTTTCCTTTAGGCAGGGTTATCACCTGCTCTTCTTCCAGTTTTTCCAGCGCCGCGATCGGGAAGTGCAGGGTAACCCGCGCGCCCCCGCCTTCGGCGTCGTCGAAGCGGATTTCGCCCATATGCTCCTCGACAATCTTCTTGACGATGGCGAGGCCCAAACCCGTCCCTTTCGAACGAGTGGTCATATAGGGTTCCAATATCCGGTCACGCTCCGGCGGGAGGCCGATACCATCGTCACGGACTTCCACGACAAGATTCTCGCTCTCCCGCGTCAATGACATGCACACATGTCCGCGCACTTTTCCTTCATCGGATGCGGCTTTTGGTTCAATTGCTTCAACAGCATTTTTCACAATGTTCGTCAAAGCTTGCCCTAGCTGGCGACGGTCGCATACGAGTTCTGCATCTTCGACATCCGACATGAACTGGAACCGGATATCGGGATGCGCCACCTCATGTAGGAAGAGGGCGTGGCGGGCTATATCACCTACAGCCTCCCGACGAAAAACCGGTTTGGGCATGCGCGCGAAGGAGGAAAACTCATCAACGATACGGCGAAGATCTCCAACCTGCCTGACAATCGTTCCGGTGAGACGGGAAAATGTTGCCTTATCGCTGCTGATCTCCTCCGCATAGCGACGCTGCAAACGCTCGGCCGCAAGCTGGATCGGCGTCAGAGGATTCTTGATTTCATGCGCGATACGACGCGCGACGTCCGACCATGCTGCTCGCCGCTGATCAGAAAGCTGCTGCGTGATGTCGTCAAATGTGAGAATGTGGCTGGAAGCATCGGCGGAAACTTTCACCGCCAATGTGCGGATGTCCGTATTGGCGCGCACCTGCACGATCCCGGCATCATCATTGGACGCAATCATCTCCGCCAGTTCCGGTGCCAGTTCGGCCAGGGGACGCCCAACCGGGTCGTCGCCATCCTGCGCCAGGATCGCGGCCGCGGAACTGTTGAGCAGTTGAATTATGCCCTGTCGGTCCACCGAAAGAACGCCAGCGCTCACACCGGAAAGAATGGCTTCGATAAAGGCGCGGCGTTCGTCAAGCTGGCTGTTCGCCGCCACCAGTGCTCCCGTCTGCGCCTCCAGCCTCTGCGTCATTCGATTGAAGGCTGATGCGAGCGTGCCGATTTCATCCCGGCTGGACGGACTTGTAACCCGGGCGGAAAGGTCGCCCGCCGTGATGCGCCGCGCCGCATGGACAAGCTCATTGACTGGCCGAACCATCCAGTCGGCAACGGCCAGTGCAATATATACCGCGATACCTACCAGAAGCAGCGACCCAACAAATAACGCCATATTGAAACGAAGCTGGAGCGCCCGCGATTGCGCGGCAAAAAGGTCATAATCCGCCAGAACCTTTTGCGCCCGCTCAACGTTGCTGAAGGCGGATGAACCGGAATCCCGCGTGGCATAGAGATAAATACGTCGTCCCGGATAAAGTAGCGTTACGGCTTCGATCTGATTGGGCTTGGCCTCCACAACGACATTCTCGCCCGCCGCGAGCTTTTTCACGACTGTAGAGGACAACATCTCGGCTGCGGGACGGCTATCGGGATCGACCGTGGCGGCGGTGCGGGCGACGCCGTCTTTGCCTACCTCAATGATGGCGGAGCGGTTCAGCTTCCGCGTAACAACCTGGTAGATATATCCTTCGGCAAAGCGCGGGCTCGAAACTTCGGACTGGTTGAGGTAATCGCGCAAGTCTCCAGCCATGGTGACCGTTTCATCGCCGACTTCACGCAGGTTCTGTTCATAATATCCGCGCGCCAGATCCGTGGCGTTCTGAAGCATGCCGCGGGCACTGTCCGAAAACCAGAATTGCACGCCATATTGGAACAGAAGCGAAGCGAAGATCACGACCAGCAGCATGGGGACGCTGGCAACGATGGAGAACATGGCAACCAATCGGACATGCAGTTGTCCGTCGCTGCCTATGGCCGATTGTGCCGCGCGCCGCTTTGCAACCCTTCGCCCCAACAGCACCAACAGTGCGATCGCAGGCACCAGATTGGCGACCAGCAGGAGCGCAACGATGGGTGGTGTGAGCAGCGTATAGGATTGCCCCTGCCCGGAAAGAAGATGATATGTCAGCCCCGCCACGGCAAGGAAAAGCAAAAGCGTAGTAATTTCCACAAGGGAAATAAGGCGACCATTACGCGCAAACCGGCGAAGATATTTCTTCACCGTCGAAGCCCCGGCGGGCATATTTCTCGCGCTGTCCATAGTGGCTTTGTTACAACAATAATGTGCCCGATCAAACACAGGATTCGACTGCCGAGCCGCCGCTTGTCGAACGCTATCCTCAGTTCATCCTATGCGATCAGTCGTTCAAGCGTAGTTGCAACGGGTCCAGACCATAATCCGTTAGCTTCTTGCGCAATGTGTTGCGATTTATACCCAGAAGACCCGCTGCACGGAGTTGATTTCCATCCACCCGCGCCAGCGTTTCCTGAAAAAGAATGGGTTCCACCACTGACAGCAGATCATCGTGAAGATTGCGGTTGGGTTCGGACAGCCCGATGCTGAGCTGGCGCTTTGCCCATTCCCTTACCGACTGCGCGAGTTGCTCGGTCGGCGCTGTAAAATCGATGGGCACAGCATCCAGCGGCAGTGCATTCCTCAATATATCCGCGGCGATCACATTTTCCCGGCTCAGTACCGCCAGCCGTTGCATGAGATTCTGCAATTCACGGACATTGCCGGGCCAATGATAGAGCATCAGCAACTGTGCAGCTTCATCGGACAGCGATTTGCGGGGAAGCCCCTCCAGCGCGGCCTGGTCCAGAAAATGCCGGGCCAATAGCATCACATCCTCTCTGCGTTCGCGCAAAGGCGGCAACGAGATGGGCACGACATTCAGCCTGTAATAGAGATCCTGTCGAAAACGGTTCTCCTCAATCAATTCCGGCAAATCCTTATTGGTCGCGGCGATGATCCGGACATCGACACGCACAGGCTTCGACCCGCCAACCGTCGTGACCTCGCCCGACTGCAACACTCGCAGCAATCGCGTCTGCGCTTCCATCGGCATGTCGCCGATTTCGTCGAGAAACAATGTGCCGCCCTGTGCCTGCTCGAATTTGCCAGCTGTCCGGCTATGGGCTCCTGTAAAGGCCCCTTTTTCATAACCAAACAGTTCCGCTTCTATCAGTTCGCGCGGAATGGCGG
Organism: Sphingobium baderi; assembly: GCF_001456115.1. Taxonomy (NCBI): domain Bacteria; kingdom Pseudomonadati; phylum Pseudomonadota; class Alphaproteobacteria; order Sphingomonadales; family Sphingobiaceae; genus Sphingobium; species Sphingobium wenxiniae. The sequence continues at coordinate 2,865,041 of NZ_CP013264.1, forward strand.
CCATGTTGATGGCCACAAACGGCTTTGTCCGCCGCTGACCCAGGCTATGTATGGCTTCGGCAACCAATTCCTTGCCCGTTCCAGATTCGCCCAGGACAAGAATAGTGAGATCATTGGAAAGCACGCGCGCTATGGTGCGGTAAACCTCCTGCATGGCCGGCGACCGACCCACAAGCGGCAATCCGTCATGCGGAAGATGGGATTCTCCAGCGTCCGCGCTTCCATCCTCCTTCATCCGCAGTGCATCGGAAACCGCGCGAGTCAATTCGTTTAGATCGAAAGGCTTGGGCAAATATTCGAACGCGCCTTTTTCGGTCGCCCGGATTGCCGTGTTCAACGTATTTTGTGCAGACAGGATGATGACATGCAGTTCGGGCCAACGGCCAAGGATGCCGGCGACATCCTCCAGCCCATCACCGTCCGGTAACATGACGTCCGTTATCAGCACATCGGGGGCAAAGCTTTCCAGCAATTCTGTCCGCTGGCGAATGGACGAGACGGTCTTCACCTTGTGCCCCTGCCTGCGGAGGGCCTCCCCGACCACGACACAGATTGCCGGATCGTCATCGACCACCAATACCGATCCCGTTTTCCGCATCATGCCACTCCCATGGGCAGCAGGATACGGAAGGTGGATTCGCCAGCCTCCCGATTTCGCGCATATTGGACGATGCCGTTCATGTCGCGCACCAACTTGTCGACCAGAGCAAGGCCAAGCCCCTGCCCGTCTCGCTTTCCCGTGACGAAAGGATTGAAAAGATGATCCAGAATATGATCGGGGACGCCAGGACCATTATCCACCACCAGAATTTCGATGGGAAGCGCCGCGCTCCCCTTCCCCCCCTCTACGACGACCGAAACTCCATGCCGGAACGCCGTTTCCACCCTGATCCAGGGCTGATCTACCTGCTCCAGCGCTTCCGCGGCGTTCTTCAGAAGATTAAGCATAACCTGAACCAGAGCGTCGTCGTTCATATTGGCAAAAGGCAATGACGGGTCGTAACGCTTTATAATATCTATGTTTCTTGCAAATCCCGCACGGGATATCTGCGTCGCGCGGTCAATGAGTGGGTAGATGTTCCCTGGCCGACATTCCAAGAGGCGATCTGACGTAAAATCCTGCATCCGGTCAATCAGTGCCGCGATGCGATCGACCTCATTGCAGATCAATTGAGTCAGCGCAGAATCCCGGCCATCATTGCCGGACTCTATCAATTGCGCTGCCCCCCTGATGCCCGAAAGGGGGTTCTTGATCTCATGTGCAAGGATGGCGGCTGCGCCCATGGCGGAACGCGCTCCGCCGGACGTTGCATGACGACCGATTTTTCGGGCCTGGCTCTGGCTGTGAAGAGAGACGATCCGCCAACCTTCGTGATCGACAATGGGAGCGATCATCAGGTCGACCTCCATTTCGGCGGTTCGCCCGGCATGGACCTTCACATCATAGGCCGCGATGGGCTTGTTGCTATGCCATATATCAAAAGGCGCGCCCGTTCCCGCCATACGGACCGTCCTTGCAATATCGCTGCCCACAATCGCCGCCCGCGCCATGTTGAACAAGGTTTCGGCGCGCACATTGGCGTCGGCGATACTGTTATCCGGACGCACCACCAAGGTAGCGACAGGAAGCGCTGTCATCAGTTCGGAAAGGGCCGGACCGTCCTGCTGCGTCCATTGCGGCGGGATAGACGCAGCGGCCATGGTCATGCAGCCTTGCGCGCCTCGCCAGCTTGTTCGGCAGCCATCAGTGGCTCATAAAAGCGAGCGAGCATATCTAGCACCTTATCACCGTCCGGTTCCTGGTTCACCGCGTTGCGGAACTCTGCCGAACCAGGAAGGCCCTTGGTATACCACCCGATATGCTTGCGGGCCATATTGACCCCCGTCATCCTGTCGTAATGCTTGAGCATTGCAACATAATGCTCTGTAATAATTTGATATTGTTCGCAGATGGATGGATCGGGCCGCCGCTGTCCGGTAGCAAAGAAGTGCATCACCTGCCCGATCAGCCAAGGACGACCATAAGCCCCGCGGCCGATCATGACTCCGTCAGCGCCACTTTGTTCAAGGGCCGTTTCCGCATCCTCTATCGAACAGATGTCGCCATTCACTATGACAGGCAGGGAAACGGCTTCCTTCACCTTGCGTACAAAGGCCCAATCCGCCGAGCCCTTATACATTTGGCATCGAGTGCGTCCATGGACGGTGATCATGCGCGCGCCCAGATCCTCCGCGATGCGGGCCAGCTCCGGGGCATTGAGGCTGGCATGATCCCATCCCATCCGCATCTTGACGGTCACGGGTACGTCGACTGCCTTCACCGTGGCTTCGATCAGCGCCGCCGCCAGTGGCAGATCCCGCATAAGCGCGCTCCCTGCATCGCCATTCACGACTTTCTTCACCGGACATCCCATGTTGATATCGATGATGGCCGCGCCGCGATCTTCATTCAGCTTGGCTGCCTCCGCCATTTCGACCGGCGAGCATCCCGCAAGCTGCATGGATACCGGCTCTTCCACCGGGTGCCATGCCGCCTTTTGCAAGGATTGGCGCGTTTCGCGAATCATCGCCGCCGATGCGATCATTTCCGTCACATTCAGCCCTGATCCATAGCGACGGACAAGCGTGCGGAACGGCATGTCAGTCACGCCCGTCATTGGGGCGAGAACGACAGGCATATCGATCGTTACCGGACCGATCACGATAGGAGAAAGTCTGCACATGATGATATTGCCTAAAAAACAGGCAAAGCCCCTACCCCAAAATGCCATCCGCGGCAAGCAATGGGGCTAGGCGTCCTTCCCCTGCTCGACTATGCGCGCATCAATGACAAGGGACATGCTAAATAGGGTGGCGCTGCTCGTCGCTGCAGGGCAAGGCAGTCGTGCAGGCGGAGGCGTCCCCAAGCAATTGCGCGCCATAAGAGGCAAAGCCGTTCTGCAGCATGCGTTCGATGCCTTGGCGATGTGCGAGGGAATCAATGCGATATTCGTTGTTGTCGGCCCGGACCAAGAACAGGGAGCGCGCGACCTCCTGAACGCGCGTGCGGTTGCCGCATTCATACATGGAGCCAGCAGCCGCAGAGGGTCCGTCCATGCGGGACTGGAGCATATCGCGGCCATTGGCGGCGCAAAGGAGATATTGATCCACGACGCCGCGCGGCCTTTCCTCCCTTCCATCGTCGCTGGACGATTGATCAAAGCGTTGAAAATGGCGGCGGGCGCCATACCCGTGCTGCCCGTTACTGATACACTTGTAATAGATGATGCAGGCGTTGCCGGGCAAAGCGTTGACCGGTCCTCCCTTCGCCATGTGCAGACGCCCCAGGCTTTTCATTTCAACGCCATATTATCGGCCCATCGGGTATGGGACAACATGCTGGAGCCAACCGACGATGCACAGATGCTCAGGGCTTGCGGTCATGACGTCATGCTGGTCCAGGGCGATGAAAGGCTATTCAAATTGACCTATCCGGAAGATTTCCAGAAAGCCGATGCATTGCTCGCAAGCGAGCGGAGAACATGCGTCGGCATGGGCTATGACGTGCATCGTCTCTCAAGGGGCGAAGAGTTGTGGCTCGGCGGCGTGAATATCCCCCATGAATCCGGGCTGGCCGGACATAGCGACGCTGACGTCGCGCTGCATGCTATCGTGGATGCGATCCTCGGGGCGCTGGCGGAAGGCGATATAGGCAGCCATTTCCCGCCATCCGATTCTCAATGGAAAGACGCTTCTTCCGACCGATTTCTTGCCTATGCGCGCGACCGTGTTGCTGCACGCGGCGGCATGATCGAACATATCGACCTTACGATCATTTGCGAGGCGCCGAAAATCGGCCCTCACAGAGACGCCATGCGTCGACGGATCGCAGAAATTGCCAGCGTCGCTTTTGAACGCATTAGCGTAAAGGCCACCACCACCGAAAGACTGGGGCCTACCGGACGCGGCGAGGGTATTGCCGCGCAGGCTGTTGCAACGCTTTCCCTTCCCGCGCTATTCTGAACGCCATGCCTGATCATATCCTCCCCGCCCCCTTGGTCGAATTGGCCGAGAGAGTCATATTGGCGAACCGGCGCGCGGGTCGAACCGTCGCTGTGGCGGAAAGCTGCACGGGAGGATTAGTATCGGCGGCATTGACTGAAATTGCGGGTTCATCGGACGTCTTTGAAGCAGGATTTATCACCTATTCCAATGAAATGAAGGCCGAACTTCTCAAGGTATCGCATGATGTGCTCGACACCTTTGGGGCGGTTTCCATCGCGACGGCATGGGCAATGGCGCAGGGCGCGCTGAACAAAAGCCATGCCCATGTCGCGGTCGCCATTACAGGCGTGGCCGGGCCTGGCGGCGGGTCGGAACAAAAGCCTGTGGGCACGGTGGTTTTCGCCCGAGCCGAACGGAGCGGCAGTCCGGACAAGGTCGTGGCCGATATGCACCATTTCGAGGATAATGGCCGCGGCGGCGTTCGCCTTCAGGCGGCGCTCTGTGCGCTTGAGCTTCTGCTCCCCGACTCGTCCGATCCATAAAGCGTAGCCGCTCGCGCTTCGAAAGCGCCGATCATTTTGCGTAGTGCCTTGTCGAACATCTGCCCGGCAAGCATTTCGAACAGCCTGTTCTTGAACTCAAATTCGACTTCGAAATCCACCAGCACCCCGCCCTTCCCGTCGTCGCGGAAATTCCACTGGTTGTGGAGATGCTTGAGCGGGCCATCAAGATAGTCGACTCGCACGGCGTCAGGCCGGTGCTTCTCCACGCGGGACGTGAAGCTTTCCTTGATCCCCTTGAACCCGACAATCATGTCCGCGACCATTTCCGTATCACTGTCGGACCGGACGCGTATGGCGCTCACCCAGGGAAGGAATTCGGGGTAAACCGCCACGTTCACCACCAGATCGAACATCTGCTCGCGCGTATAGGGAAGCGACCGCGTTTCATTATGTTTCGGCATCGCTTACTTGCTCGCCTTTGCCAGTTGCGCCTCCCGCGTGGCTTTCATTTCCGCAAAATCCTTGCCAGCATGGTAGCTTGAACGGGTGAGCGGGCTGGACGCAACCTGAAGGAAGCCTTTCGCTCTCGCGATTGCTGCATAGGCGTTGAAGGCCGCCGGCGTCACGAATTCCATGACCTTTGCATGTTTGGGCGTAGGCTGAAGATATTGCCCCATCGTCAGGAAATCGATGTCGGCCGAACGCATGTCGTCCATCACCTGATGGACCTCCAGCCGCTCCTCACCAAGGCCCAACATGATCCCGGATTTGGTGAAGATGGACGGATCGAGCTTCTTTACCGATTCCAGCAACCGCAGCGAAGCATAATAGCGCGCGCCGGGCCGGATGGTCGGATAGAGCCGGGGCACGGTTTCCAAATTGTGATTATAGACATCGGGCCGCGCCGTAACGATCACCTCGACCGCTCGCTCATGCTTGTTGCGGAAATCGGGCGTCAAGATCTCGATCGTCGTATCTGGAGTCGTGCGGCGCAGCGCCTCTATCACCTTCACGAATTGGGAGGCTCCGCCATCGGGCAGGTCATCGCGATCGACCGATGTGATGACGATATGCTCCAATCCCATTTCCGCGCAGGCGTCAGCCAGATTTTGCGGCTCATGGGGATCGACCTTACGGGGCATCCCGGTCTTCACGTTGCAGAAAGCGCAGGCTCGCGTGCATACGTCGCCCAGGATCATGACAGTCGCGTGCTTCTTGGTCCAGCATTCCCCAATGTTGGGACACGCCGCCTCCTCGCAAACCGTCGCCAGCCCTTTGTCGCGCATCAGCTTGCGGGTTTCGTGATAACCGGGACTGGTCGGCGCCTTCACACGAATCCAGTCAGGCTTGCGGACCCGCCCGGAAAGAGCAGACGAGGGATTAGGAGCCATGTCGTTCATCCGCATCAGATAGCGATGCACGCGCGGACTTGCCAGCCCTCAACTTGTTCGGCACAGACCAGATCATGACTGACTTTGCCGACATGCTCGATGGCTATCGCCGCTTTCGCAACACCGGTTGGACACAGCAGCGGGAACGATGGGACGAACTGGCCGAGGGGCAAAGCCCCGGGGTGATGGTCATCGCCTGCTCAGACAGCCGAGTCGATCCCGCCCAGATTTTCGATACTAGCCCAGGCCAGATCTTCGTGGTCCGTAACGTGGCCGCTCTTGTCCCCCCTTTTGAGACGAGCCCTGGTCATCACGGCGTTTCCGCCGCGTTGGAATTTGCGGTGCAGGTGTTGAAAGTCGGTGAAATCGTCGTGATGGGCCATGGCAAATGCGGAGGCTGCAAGGCTGCGCTCAGCCAGGAACTGAAGGATGCGCCGCCCGGTGAAGGCGGCTTCATCGCCAACTGGATCGACATGCTGGACGAAGCGCGAGACAATGTCGTCGCGCGTTTCGGCGAGGATCGCGGTCGTGATGCCCACCGCGCAATGGAGCAGGAAGGCGTGAAGGTCAGCCTTGCGAATCTTCGCACGTTTCCGTGTGTTCGCGCCAAGGAGCGGTCTGGCGAACTGAAGTTGATCGGATCGTTTTTCGCGATTGCCGATGGACAATTGCACCTTCTTGACGAAAGCACGGGCGAATTCCGCCCCGCCCCGCTGGACATGGGCTGATGTCATCGGAAGTGCGCGCTGGCAATGTGGCGTTGTTGATCGACGCTGACAATGTTTCCGCCGCTTATTTCGACCCGGTGCTGACTGTCCTGGCTGAGCTTGGGACGGTCAATATCCGCCGAGCCTATGGTAATTGGAGCAAGCCAGCGTTGAAAGGGTGGGCATCCCAGGCTGTAGCCCAGGCAATCGAAACACAGCAGCAATTCGATCTGACCAAGGGCAAGAATGCGACCGACATGAAGATGACGATCGATGCCATGGACCTGATGGCAAGCGGTCGGGTCACTGGTTTCGGCCTGATGTCCAGCGATAGCGATTTCACACCGCTCGTCACGCGTATCCGGCAGGAGGGCATCCCCGTCTACGGCTTTGGCTCAGAAAAGACGACGCAAGCGTTTCGAAGTGCCTGCACACGCTTCATAGATGTCGAGGCTCTGGGCAGCAGCCGCGATGTCGCCATGTCTTCGGTTCCGTTCTCGGAAGAAGATACCCCCATTGCTGACAAAGAGCTGGAGGAGCATTCTGCGGTTTCCGAAGATGTGTTGAAATTGCTTATCGACGCCTATGGCGCGGTCAAACGGGATGAGCAGGGATTCGCCCGATTGAGCGAAGTGGGGCAGCTCGCTGGAAACCGGTCCAGCTTCGATGTTCGCAACTATGGCTTCAAGCGCCTGACGGATCTGGTGAAGTCCGTGAGCAATTTCAGGGTTGAAACGCGCGACGGCCAGACATGGATCAAGCGGGTCCGATGACGGTTGTCGCTCGCCATCTCATCATTCATGGTCGGGTGCAGGGCGTATTTTATCGCAATTGGATGGTAGCCGCAGCCCACGACCTTGGGATTGCCGGTTGGGTCCGCAATCGGATGAATGGCACAGTTGAAGCCTTTGTGGAAGGCTCGCCCGAGGCAGTGGAGCAAATGCTCCAACTAGCGCATCAGGGCCCTGCTGCGGCAAAAGTCGATCGCATCGTGGTGCAGGACGTCAGAGAAGAGGGCCTTTCCAATTTTCAGAAGCGGCCCACGACATAGCAACTGCCATAAACGCCCGATAGAAAAGGGGTGTTGGCGGCTTTGTCCTGTGTCGGTCGGGGAGCAGGCGATGACCGAGCAGCTTCAATGTCGTCCGGCACAGGCACCTGTCGGACCACTATTATTAACCGTCTTTCGAGACGGTTTTACGAACCTCCCAACCGCAAAGGGCCAGCCCCGATCAAGCTGGCCCCCAAAATTTACGCCAGAAAGGAACCCCTGAAGCATTTTCTTTCGTGGGGTGATGGCGCTTGCAGCCTAAGCAATTCGGGCGCCGCCTTCCCTCAACGCGTCAGCTTCTTGTAGGCCAGACGCGTCGGACGGTCAGCCGCATCGCCAAGGCGACGGCGCTTATCTTCCTCATACATCTCGAAATTGCCTTCGAACCATTCGACATGGCTGTCGCCTTCAAAGGCCAGGATATGCGTCGCGAGACGATCAAGGAAAAAGCGATCGTGACTGATGACCACGGCGCATCCCGCGAAATTCTCCAGAGCATCTTCCAGTGCACGCAGGGTTTCGACGTCAAGGTCATTGGTCGGTTCGTCAAGCAGCAGGACGTTGCCCCCCTCCTTCAACATCTTGGCCATGTGGACACGATTTCGCTCACCGCCGGAGAGCTGCCCGACCTTCTTCTGCTGGTCCGATCCTTTGAAGTTGAACGCCCCGACATAGGCCCGCGTCTGGATTTCATGTTTGCCGATGGTCATCAGGTCATGACCGCCGGATATTTCTTCCCAGACATTATGATTCGGATTCAAAGCATCGCGACTCTGGTCGACATAGCCGAGCTTCACGGTTGGCCCAACGTCGAGGGAACCAGAATCGGGCTGTTCCTGCCCTGTGATTAGGCGAAACAGCGTGGACTTGCCCGCGCCGTTCGGTCCGATGACGCCAACGATGCCGCCCGGCGGCAGAATGAAGTCCAAATTTTCAAACAACAATTTATCGCCATAGGATTTGGTCAGCCCTTTGGCCTCGATCACCTTGCCGCCTAGGCGTTCGGGCGTCTGAATGACGATCTGAGCCTTGCCGGGGGCCCGCTCATTCTGTTTTTCCACCAGTTCGTCGAAAGCGCGGATACGGGCCTTTGATTTGGTCTGTCGCGCCTTGGGCGATTGTCGAATCCATTCCAGTTCTTCCTTGATGGCCTTTTGCCGGCCGGCTTCCTCGCGGTCTTCCTGCTCCATCCGTTTGGCCTTGGCTTCCAGCCAGTTGGAATAATTGCCTTCGAAAGGAATTCCACGACCACGGTCCAGTTCCAGCACCCAACCGACCACATTATCGAGAAAATAACGGTCGTGGGTAACCAGGATAACGTTGCCGGTATAGTTTATGAGGTGCTGCTCCAGCCATTGCACGCTTTCGGCATCGAGATGGTTGGTGGGTTCGTCGAGCAGCAGAATGTCTGGCTTTTCCAGCAGCAGGCGACAAAGCGCAATGCGCCGCTTCTCACCGCCGGAGAGATTTTCGACCGCCCAGTCGCCGGGCGGGCAACGAAGTGCCTCCATGGCGATTTCAAGCTGATTATCCAGCGTCCAGCCATCGACCGCGTCGATCTTTTCCTGAAGCTCACCCATCTCGGTCATAAGAGCGTCGAAATCGGCATCCTCCGGAGGATCGCCCATAATCATGCTGATTTCATTGAAGCGATCGATCATGTCGGCCACGCCGCGGACGCCGTCCTTGACGTTTTCAATGACGTTCTTGCTGTTGTCGAGCTGGGGTTCCTGAGCCAGATAACCCACATTGATGCCTTCAGCGGCCCAGGCCTCCCCCTGAAAATCAGTATCCATACCGGCCATCACCTTCATCAAGGTGGATTTGCCCGCGCCGTTCACACCGATAATCGCGATCTTCGTGCCGGGGAGAAACTGCAGGTGGATGTTATTGAACACCGGCTTGTTCGCGCCGGGGAAGGTTTTGGTAAGGCCCTTCATGACGAAGCTGTACTGGACGGCCATCAGGTCAATCTCTTTCAATGTGCTACGCTGGGATATTTCTGCACGCGGTTAGCGAACACGGCGGCTATTGGCAAATGCGCTCCTCTTGCAGCATGAAGAAAGTGCGGGTTGCCGGTTCGATCCACCCAAGCGCACAGCCTTTGGGCTCTCTGAATTTCCGAGTGTTCGGCATAGGCAATTCCCTTTTCGCAAAACTTATAAAAGATGAGAATTATGTGAACTTTTATAGTAGACAACGCTCCGTCGCGTGATTCAGCCGCTTCACCGACGCAGAAAAGCATTGATTTGTGCAGCGCACACGTTAATGCGGGTCGCTCGCGTAGGGCCACTCTGTAACGTGCCTGACGCGGCATATTGCTATGGGAGCCGTACACAATGAAGAAGATCGCTGTTGTTTTCGCTTCGGCCGGCCTGATGGCCCTCGCCGCTTGCGGTGAAAAGCCGGCCAACGAGACCGCGAACGCTTCGAACGCCGTTGTCGAAAACGTTGTTGAGAACGCGGTGAACGCTGCCGACAACGCTGCGAATGCTGCCGACAACGCTGCGAACGCCGCAAACAACGCTGCGAACGCGATGTAATTTTCGCTTTGGCGAAAACAGGAAGGGCGGCCCGCGAATGCGGTCCGCCCTTTTTTATTCTCTAGCCAACGAGCTTCACGGCCCCAATGCTGTCACATCTCAGCGATAAAGTGCGATTGACGGGATATGGACTTGGAAGCTAAGGCGCTCCACATCGGGGAGTAGCGCAGTCTGGTAGCGCATCTGCTTTGGGAGCAGAGGGTCGCAGGTTCGAATCCTGTCTCCCCGACCATTTCCAGAAAAAGAAGTTAAGGGCCCGAACATCAAACGGCGACCACGATGCGTGGAGCGAAGATGGATCTTCCTTCCCGTCGACGTTTGAAGCTTCCACTGTGCGATAAAAGGAGGCTGGTGGGCCCGGCAGGACTCGAACCCGCAACCTAGCCGTTATGAGCGGCCAGCTCTAACCATTGAGCTACAGGCCCCACCTGATGCGGGCGATAAGGGGCATCAGGCCGCTTTGCAAGCCCGTCCATTTGGCAAAATGCTCTGCACGAACTCGTCCAGATTTGCCGGGTTAACGCCACGTCGCGCCAGATGATTGAGGATAATGTCCCACCATCTGTAGAAGCCGTTCATATCCTCCGCATTCCGGACATAAGGCGTGTGACCTGGCTCCAGTGTCGGCGAGTGAAAGCTGAAATTCAAAACCGGCACAGCTTCGTCGATCAAGGCGTCGATCGCCATAATCGCTGCAGCGACAGGTACGCCTTCCGGTGTCAACGGAACCCGGCTCAACAATCCTCCGCGCGCCAATGCTCCGGCAAACAGGCCGACGGTCTGCGATGCTCTATAGAGGCCCTCCCCTCCCCGTTTCAGCAATCCAACAAAAGCTGTCGACAGCGGCAGCTCGATCAATGTCCGGTCAGGCCCAGCCCAATAGGGTTGCAGCGGGAAGCCACGAAAATCAGGACCATATTGAGCGCTATAATCGAAGCGGCTCCGCACGGAACTGTCGACGATAAACCCTGCATCTTCCAGCAGTCGAGCGCTGTTGGGCCCCACGCCGTAACGCCCTGCCCGATAAGCGACTGGCCTTTGCCCGAAGCGCTCCGCAATCCTTTGGCATAAGGCTTCCAGCTTCGCCTGCTCCACTGCCTTTGGCAAGTACCCGGCATAGCTGTTCGCCGCCGACACTTCTTCCACATGCGGCGGATTAACCCAGGGGTGCAGATGAGCGCCAATATCCGCCATTCGGTCGCTCACCCATTGGCCCATCATCGCGGCCGCGTGATCACTGTCGATCACTGGATAATCCGTAACATAGATCGGTCTGATGCCGGCTGCCGCGAAATAGGCCTGTCCGCGTGCCATGCCGCTCAATGCCGAAACACTGTGGCCGGTTCGAGTGAAGGGCGCCGTCCAGTCGAATTCCTCTTCTGTATCGACGAACAGCATGAAGCGTGTGCCGAAATCCGGATCGAGCGAAATCAAATCTTCCGGCCGGGGCGGAAGCAGCAGATTGCCGTCATTGGAAGCCATGGTCATGCCAGCTTATCTATCGTATAATGGTTGCGATAGAGTTTCCTGAACCTAGGCCTGCCCCAGTTGATCTTCCGGCCGGGCCAGCGCGGGCACGGACAGGAGCAGCCGCTCCTCTTCGATTTCCAGCGTGGCGCCACAACCTGTCGCAAGGCTGCGAATCAACCGGAGCGAAAAGCCAAGGCCAAGCAACGGACCATCCGCCCAATCCCCCTCCGCCGTATAGCCGGGGTCCAGCAACTCCTTCTCTTCCATCCCTTTAAGCGAGGATGGTCGATCAAAGGCGAGCATCACCTGCCCCGCCGCGCCGTCCGGCTTAAACCAACAGGCGCCTGTCACATTCTCTCCGGGTGGGGTGACGGAAATCAACGTCCGCAGCAGATGCTGCACCATCCTTTCCCCCTGAGCCGGATCAATCCGTACCGAGGGAAGATCAGGGGACAGTTGAATGTCGACGCGAGAATCCGTCCCATGGGATTGATCGCAAAAGCGCCCCACCACCTGCGAGATTAAAAGCGCGGGATCAATGACATGCGGCGTGTTCACCCCGTCATTTCGGTGCGTCCTTGCAGCCAGATCCAATTCATCGAATGCAGTGAGCAAATGCCGCGCGTCGACGGCAATCTTGCCAGCCATATCGCGATAATTCGGTCCTGCGGCGCCGAAAAGTTCTTGTTCGATGATTTCTGCAAATCCCAGGATCGCGTTGAGCGGCGTCCTCAACTCATGAACCAGTTGACGCAGGGAATCTGCCGGAAATCCGGCGACCGAAGCCAATGCCGTGTCAGATGGGATCGCGACCTCATGAATATAGGGACGGCGTGCCTGACCCCGATATCCTTGGAATCGGCCCGATCTGGGATCGAAGAAGGGCGTTGCCGACAGTCGCCATTCCCCGGCCAGAGTTCCTCCGACAATCTGGTATCGGCCATGACGAAAACCGCTACGCCGCGCAAAAGCGCCCGCTACATGCCCATCGGGGCCACTCCCGCCGTCCAACGCTGCCTCATTCAGGGCAAGGCCGATAAGCGCAGTACGCGGCCTTTGATCGACCCAGATGATCGTACCGTTGGCATCGGTTTCAAAGGCGAACGACCGTGTCGCTGTTTCGGGATCCGAAGTCTCCGAAGGGACGGATTGCCGTTTCGTCCTCGTGAAACGCTGGATTCGATCCACCAGATTGCGAATCTGACTTTTCCCGTCGGGGCGAATTACGTCCGTGTCGGGCGCGTCCACCTCGGCTGCGCGGATCGCCATTTCCGGTGTCAGCAACATGGCCTGAGCCGGAAAGGCATCATCACGCTCAGTCGTCAGCACCAGATCGGCCGCGCCAAAGGATTCCAGCGCGCGTCGGGTTTCGGGGCCAATGTCACGCCGTCCACGAAGAACACCGCGCGCCGTAGGAGTCAGGCGAGGCAGCAAGGAAGCCCAGCCATCATCGGCCAGCCGGGCGCGAGCCATGGCTGCGGCGGCAATAGAAGGCCGGTCATTGGAGAAAAACTCCACCAATGTCGGAGAGGACAGCCGGGATCCCAATTCCACGACCGTCGCAATCCTTTGGGCCTCGGTCAATTGGAAGCGCAGATTCGTCAAGCGCCCCAGCAGGGCTTCCCGGTCATCCGCAGGCATGGGGCGTTCGCTTCTATCATGCTGAGCGAGCAGGTCCACGCACTGGCGCCAGAGGGTTACCGCCCCCGGGCCGGTTCTGCTTTCAGCGGACAGCACCGTTTGCATGAGATCGTTGAAACGCACCCCGAACCCTTTGTTGTGCGACCGCCGCCGAAATGCGCGGCCCAATATTTCGCTTATGGATAGGCTCTCGCAGCGCCAAACGAAAGGGGGCTCAGGGCCTTATCGCATCATCGTAGCATTGTGGGACAATTGCATTGTCCTGAAACATTATTATGATAACACGCAACAACCATGTAAGGAAATAATCAGGATAATGGCGAGCCCGAATATCGACGACATCGATCTGCAAATTCTGGGGGAGTTGCAGAATGATGGCAGGATGACCAATGTGGAACTCGCCCGGAAAGTGGGATTAACGGCGCCCCCGTGCCTGCGTCGTGTTCGCGCGCTGGAGGAAGCCGGGGCCATTACATCTTATCATGCTGTGGTCGACCCGGCGATGCTGGGCTATATGATTACGGTATTCGCCATGGTGAGCCTTCGCAGCCAGGCAGAGGCCGATCTGAAAGCTTTTGAGGACCATATCGCGACCCTGCCCGAAGTGCGTGAATGTCATATGCTGAATGGTGAAATAGACTTTATTTTGAAGGTCGTGGCGAAGGATCTTCAGAGTTTTCAGCAGTTCCTTACATCAAAGCTGACTCCTGCGCCGAATGTGGTGAGCGTGAAAACCTCGCTCACCATTCGGACCGCCAAGAATCGGCCGGGCGTTCCCCTGCGCGTCTAAGGAAGAAATTCAGCTACTGGTCTGAGAAACAGACGGCGCACGCTGCGCCGTCTTCTGGCTTTGCTCTTCGATCCAGATCGACCAGAAACCCGCCACATTGCTCCAGTTGCCCTTCACATTCGCAAGGACTGTTTTCGCACCGGCAAGATCACCTGACCGGGCCAGCGAAATGCCCAGCCGTGCATTGGCCTGATCGTCATTAATTCCACCCTTCGTCAGGGCCAGGCGATATAATTCGGCAGCTTTGGGATATTGGGCCAGCGAGAAATAAGTATCTGCCGCGATAAGAGCCGGCTCACCACTGCTTGCCGATGCCGCTTTCTTCGTAACGGCAGGCAGCGCAGCCATTTCTTTCGTCGCCTTGGGCGTCACAGCCTTCAGCAACTGCGAGGTGACGTTCTGGGACGATGTCAGCTTACCCGTCGAACGCCCCGCCTCGATGATCGCTTTGGTTTCGGCGGGATAACCGGCCTTTTCGGCCAGTTGGGCATAGGATTGATAATCACGCTCGCTTGCCATGGCACCGCTGGCCGCTTGCAAACGATATAAATCCAGCTGAATCTGAGGATCAAGCGCTGCAGCGGGCAGGTAATTGCTCAATGCCGAGCGCCAGTCCCGCGTGGTGCGATAGAGGCTCAGCCTTTCCCGATAGAGCGCGCCTAGGTCCGCCCAGTTTCCTGCCTGATAGGTCAGCGAGATAGCGCGATCAAACCATGCTGCGGGGATCTTTTCTCCTGCCGCCCGCTTGCGCGCCATCGCTTCCTGCACAAAGGGCCATGCTTCTTTCGGCTTGTTCTTGCGTAGATAGATGTCCGCCCGTAAAAGGCTGGCGTCGATATTGTCATAGCCAAGGGTTCGCGCATAATCGAGTTGCGCGAAGGCGTCATCATAATTGCCGACGACATAAGACAGGTAGCCAGCCACATAACGCAACCGGGGAGCGTCCGTCTTGGGAACGGAGCCGGTCTTGAACATATCTGTCAACGCAAGCCGCTCGGCCTGAATATTCTGCCGCTGGACAGCCAGCTCAAACCGCAGGCCTGCTGCAGCATAGGCTTCGAAATCCGTGGCAGGATTCAATGCTGAGATGCGCGCGCTGGCCGTGGACACATCCCCCGCCCGCAGCGCAGCTTGAGCCGCTTGCACATTCGTGCGGAAGTCGTCCGACATCTGAATGACCGGACCATTGTCCTTCTTTTTGGCTGCGGAAGGTGATGCAAGCATGACCACGCTCATTGCGGCAGCCAACATATATCCCAATTTCATATTTCTACGCATGGCCGATCCGGCCCCCCCAAAAACAGTCAGCATCGCAATCGGCGAGGGTTGAACCATCAACCCTCGCCGTCGATATTTCAAGCGCCTTTGCTGGTCAGATAGGACAGCCACAGCCCAGCGATGGATTTGCGAGCGCCGCCCTGCACCGATTGGAATGCCGCCTTGGCGGAAGCCGTATCGCCTGCCAGCGTCTTGGCAATGCCAAGCCTTGTATTCACTTCGTCCGCGTCCACGCCGCCCTTTTGCTTGGCGAGTTCGAACATGGCCGCGGCCTTGGCATAATCACCATAGCCCAGATAGGCGTCGGCGGTCGCTGCCGCAATTTTGCCATTGGCCGCTTTGCGTGCATCCGCTTCGGCCGCACCTAGCGAGCTTTTATCCCCCGCAATCTTTGCAACGGCCGATTGATAAAGATCGCCGCCCTGCGATGCGTTCAGCACACCCTTGGCGCGGCCAGCATCGATCGACGACTTCACTTCGCCATAAATGCCGGTCTTCGAAGCCATTTCCGCATATTCGGTGAAGTCGCCCGCGACAACCAGGCCGCCAGAGGCAGCCATCAGGCGCAGCACATCGAGATTTTCGCGGTTGGTGATGTTGGGGTTGGCTTGCTGGAACAGACGGACCAGCGTGCGGAGATTCTCGCCATTAGGTGCAGCTTCATAAGCCTGTCGGGCCCAATCCGTGACTTCCGGCAGTTTTGCGGCCGCGGCGCGGCTTACGCCGATCTGATACCATTGAGCCGGTGCGGGTTGTCCGCTTGCCTTGCTGGCATCAATTGCAGCCTTGAGTGCCGCCAGCCCCTGCTGGTTAAGCCCTCGGGCTGGCTCGACCGACGGACTGGCGGTGCCTGCCTTGCCGAAATAGGCTTGCGCCAGCGTCACGTTGACCGCCTCGGGCTTGTAGCCTGCCTGAACAGCCGCCTGCCCACGCTGGATCGCCAGGTCATAGTTCTTCGCGGCCAACGCCTGTTCGGCCGCTATGGCGTTGAACTGGCCGGCCTGATCCGTCGGCGTGAGGCCACTGTCGAGCATCTGCGTCAGGGCTTCGCTCTGCAGCGCGGCGTCCTTGGCAGCGATAGACGTATTCAGCTTGATCGCGCCGATCTGATATTTGTCGTCGTTTGACTTGGCCTTGCCGTCCGCATCGGCCAGCGCAGCCTTCGCCGCTGCGAAATCCTGCTTGCCTGCGGCTTCCTGCGCGGTCTGAAGCGCCTTGATCACGTCAGGCGATACATTGAGCTTAGGAGCGCTCGCCTTCTTGTCCTTGGCCAAGGCAGGGGCCGAAACGGCGCCGCCAGTCAACGCCAGTGCGAGCGCAAGCGCCACCGGGGTTACAAAACGCATGATCCTCATCTCCTTTTCGCCTGAAGGGGGCCAGGCGACCTTCCATGTTATGCGCCGAATTAGGGGTCGACGCGTGAACGGCCTTTGAACAAGCCTATAACCACGGATTTTGCAACTGTCATGCGCCGGGCTTCGTTCCATATTTCCGTAACCGCGAAAAATCACACGCCGGGCGGAACGTGTATGAAGCTGCCCGAGGGGTGACAGATTTGTTTCGCTCGGCTAGTGCGGATACGACCATAACCATCCGCAAAAAAGAGAGTCGCCTTGACCGACGAGACCGCCCTCGCCGACCCCTCCGATATCAGCCCCATCAGTATCGTCGAGGAGATGAAGTCGAGCTATCTCGACTATGCCATGTCGGTCATTGTGGCGCGCGCGCTGCCGGATGTGCGCGACGGCCTGAAACCCGTGCATCGCCGTATCCTTTTCTCGGCGCATGAAAGCGGCTTTTACCATAACAAGCCTTATCGAAAGTCGGCCCGCATCGTCGGTGACGTGATCGGTAAATATCACCCGCACGGCGACAGCGCGATCTATGACGCATTGGCGCGCATGACGCAGGACTGGTCGATGCGCGTTCCCCTGATCGACGGTCAGGGGAACTTCGGTTCGATGGACCCCGACCCGCCGGCCGCCATGCGTTACACCGAAGCGCGCCTCGCCAAGGTGACGACCGCGCTGCTGGATGATCTCGACAAAGACACTGTCGATTTTCAGCCGAACTATGACGCGTCGGAAAGCGAGCCGCAGGTCCTTCCCGCGCGCTTTCCCAACCTGCTGGTCAACGGCGCGGGCGGCATCGCGGTCGGCATGGCGACCAACATCCCGCCACATAATCTGGGCGAAGTGATCCGTGCCTGCCTCGCCTATATCGACAATCCTGGCGTCACGGTGGACGAACTGATCCAGATCGTCCCGGGTCCCGATTTCCCGACAGCTCCGCTCATCCTGGGCCAGTCGGGCGCGCGCAGCGCTTATCATACCGGGCGCGGTTCCATCATGATGCGCTCGCGTCATGAGATCGAAGAAGGGCGTGGAGATCGCCGCTCCATTGTTCTCACCGCCATTCCCTATCAGGTCGGCAAGAACGGCCTCGTCGAAAAGATCGCCGAAGCCGCCAAGGACAAGCGGATCGAGGGGATTAGCGACATCCGCGACGAATCGAACCGCGAAGGCGTGCGGATCGTCATGGACCTGAAGCGCGACGCCACGCCCGAAGTCGTGCTCAACCAGCTTTGGCGCAACACACCCGCCCAGTCGAGCTTCCCGGCCAATATGCTCGCCATTCGCGGCGGTCGCCCAGAAGTCCTGAACCTGCGCGACATCATCGAAGCCTTCGTCCGCTTCCGGGAAGAGGTCATCACCCGCCGCACCAAGTACGAACTCAACAAGGCCCGCGACCGCGCGCATATCTTGTTGGGCCTGGTCATCGCGGTAACGAATCTCGACGAGGTGGTCCGTATCATTCGCGGTTCGGCCAGTCCGGCCGAAGCACGCGAATCTCTCCTTTCACGCGAATGGCCGGTGGAGCAAATCGCGCCCTATCTACGCCTTGTCGAAGCCATCGAAACCGAAGCGACAGGCGATACATATCGCCTGTCCGACATACAGGTGCGCGCCATCCTCGACCTGCGCTTGCATCGGCTGACGGCACTGGGCCGCGATGAGATCGGCAGCGAACTGGCGGAACTGGCCGCCGCGATCACCGAATATCTGGCAATCCTCGGCGACCGCGTGAAACTCTATGCCGTCATGCGTGAAGAATTTGAGGTGATCGAACGCGATTTCGCTACGCCGCGCATCTCTGAAATCACCGCAGCCGCAGACGGGATCGAGGACGAAGACCTTATCGAACGTGAGGATATGGTCGTCACCGTGACCATGCAGGGCTATATCAAGCGCACCCCGCTCGAGAGCTTCCGAGCGCAAGCGCGCGGAGGCAAAGGCCGGTCCGGAATGGCGACCAAGGATGAGGACGCCATCACCGAATTGTTCGTGACTTCCACGCACACGCCGGTCCTGTTCTTCTCCACCATCGGCAAGGTCTATCGCCTGAAAGTCTGGCGCCTTCCCGAAGGCGGTCCCGCGACCCGTGGCCGCCCGATGGTGAACCTACTTCCACTTTCGCCAGGCGAAACCATTTCCACCGTCCTTCCCTTGCCGGAAGATGAAGCGGAATGGGCCAATCTCCACGTCATGTTCGCAACGGCCAAGGGATCGGTCCGACGCAACAGCATGGATGCCTTCACCAATATCCCGTCGAACGGCAAGATCGCCATGAAGTTCGAGGGCGAGGATATGGACGACCGCCTGATCGGCGTCGCTCTGCTGGAGGAAAGCGATGACGTGCTGTTGGCGACTCGCCAGGGCAAGGCGATCCGTTTCCCCGGCGACGATGTGCGTGAATTCCAGAGTCGGAATTCAACCGGCGTCCGTGGCATCCGCCTCGGCAAAGGAGACGAGGTCATGTCGCTCTCCATTCTCCACCGCGCCGGGATTACCGATCAGGAGGAGCGCGACGATTATCTCCGCTTTGCGCCGTGGAAGGCCGAGAAGGAAGGCGCGCCGCAAATGAGCGCCGAGCGCTATGAGGCATTGCAGACGCGCGAGCAGTTCATCCTGACGGTATGCGCCAATGGCTATGGCAAGCTGTCATCGGCCTATGAATATCGCCGCACGGGCCGGGGTGGTCAGGGCATCACCAATATCGACAATATCGGGCGCAATGGTCCGGTCGTTGCCAGCTTCCCGGCGACGCGGCAGGATCAACTCATGCTCGTCACGGACCAGGCGAAGCTGATCCGTATGGGCCTCGACAGTTTGCGCGTCATCGGCCGCAATTCGGCGGGGGTGCGCCTCTTCAACGTGGCGGATGACGAGCATGTCGTCAGCGCGGCCCGCATTGAGGAAAGCGATGAGGACGTCGTCGTCAACGGCGACGAAGCGCAGGAAGCCACCGAAGCGTGACGGAGCTTTTCGCTTACAAGATATTGACACGTCCGCAATTCGATCAACTCAAGGCCGACGGCGTTTTCCACGGCGCGCCGGTCGACCTTGAGGATGGCTATATCCACCTCTCCACTCGCGAGCAGGCAGCTGAAACCGCGGCCAGACATTTCGCGGGGCAGGACAATCTGGTGATGGTCATGGTCGACCTCGCCCCTTTTAGCGATGCTCTGAAATGGGAGCCCTCGCGCGGCGGTAAACTATTTCCGCATCTCTATGCGCCACTCCCGATGAAGGCGGTCGCGGGCAAGGTCACGCTGCGCCTTGACGATCAGGGCAGGCATCTATTCCCGGCGGGCTTTTAAACCGATCTCGTGTGGATTTTCTCTAGTGGATTTTCTCTATTCGCACGACCTTGCCCTGCTTCACCCAATAATCATAGCCGCCCCAGCGAATCCGGCGAGACAGCGCGCCAACGACCTGAATCGTCAGATGCGTCCATGTCACGATAAAGGGCGCAACGGCATCCCAGATCAGCGATCGCCGCGCTTTTCG
This sequence comes from Sphingobium baderi, assembly GCF_001456115.1. Lineage (NCBI taxonomy): Bacteria > Pseudomonadati > Pseudomonadota > Alphaproteobacteria > Sphingomonadales > Sphingobiaceae > Sphingobium > Sphingobium wenxiniae. The sequence goes on from NZ_CP013264.1 coordinate 2,885,249, forward strand.
CGCCTGATCCGGCTCGATCACGCTGGCGATGATCCGCATGCGGATCATCACACGGCACCAGGCCGCGCCATAACCGACGCCCATTGCGCTCCAGCCGCCCCAGCCCAACGCCCACAGCCACCCCAAAGACTGAACGGACACGACCAATGCGGCGATTCGCCACATGCCCGGGCTGCTGGTGATGACATGTCGATATTGGCGTATCGCGAAGCTTAGCGCCGTCCGCCCGCTTCCTTCCAAGGGGCTCGCCACCAGTAGATCGCGCACCGGACGAAGGCGCAATTTTTCATGCCAGCCCGCCAGTCCGATAGTCATGTCGTCGGATAATCTTCCTGCCAACACACGGTCCAGTTCCAGTTGCTCCGCCATGGGCCGGGTCATCGCCATCGCCCCACCCCAGGGCATGGTGGAACTGGCCGCACGGGGCAAAGTCGCCAATTGCATCTCCACCGCGCCGACGAGCGTCAGCAGCGGTCTAGCGTCCGGCAAAAGCAGGCGATAGCCGGTCACGATATCCGCCTTGTCCCGCACCAAGGGAAAGAGCAGCCGTCCGATCAGCCGCGCGGGCGGCTCAATATCCGCATCAATGAAAACCAGATAGCGGTCGTCCGGTTTCAACGCCCTGAGCGCGGCGCGGAGCTTGTGCACCTTCTGCCCTTCATCGTGCGCGACACCAGCGCGCACGATCTGCACGTCACGAAAATCCAGCTTCTCCGCCGCTGGACATGCTCCCGAAGTCGCCACGATCAGCCGAAAGGGCACGTTCTGCGCCGCCAGCCGTTTCATCAGGTCCGGCCCGCCATCCCAATCATCCTTGACGCAGAGCAGCACTGCCACACCATCAGGCGCTTCCTCCTGCCGATCCGCAGGCACATGCCGCAGATAGTGCGCGACGCCCAGCACCGTCGCCCCCTGCAACACCAACCACAGCCCCAAGGCCCAACTCATAGCGTTTCCGGCCCTTTACCGCCTCAACCGCTGCTGTATGACGAAAGGGCGATGCTCTCAAACCCCTTTCTCTTCACGCTACTGCGTTTGCTACCCGCCGCGATGGCCTCATGGATCGGCGGATGGCTGTCGGCCAATGTCGCGCGCAGAAGCATGAAGCTGCGCGACCAGCGCGCCCGAACGAACCTCGCCCTGCTGCGCCCCGACCTCAATGACGCGGAAAGGGAGGATATCCTTACCCGCCGCTGGTTCAACCTTGGCCGCACCATGGCCGAACTCACCAATGTCGACCGGCTGGTCAACCCCCGCCGGGTCGCCATCCAGGATGAAGCCGCCTATCGGGAAACGCTGGACTCCCCGCGCCCGATGATCTTCCTGACAGTCCATGTCGGCAATTGGGATCTGCTGGCCGCGCATCTCAAAGCATCCTGCGACCGCGCCCCGCTGGGTGTCTACGACCCGCCCGCCGATCCGGTGCAGGCGAAAATGCTCCAGCGCGCCCGCCGAAGCTATATGGGGGAGGCGATCACCGGCGGCGGGGCGGCCCGCGCCATCGTGCGGCACCTGTCGGACAGCGACCGCGCCATGCTCTATATCCTGATCGACGAGCGCCGTGACATGCAGGTGGCATTTCCGCGTTTTGGCCGCGACATTGGGGTGAGCGGCAATCTCTCCATCGCCCTGCGCCTTGCACGACGTAGCAACGCGCGCTTCCTGCCCTTCTATCTCGCAAGGGAAAAGGGCGCGCATTTCCACCTGCGCTGGCATCCTCCCCTCGATCCAGCCGAACTCGACGACGCAGATCTTCTCGACCGCATAGATAATTTCCTCGGACAGGCCTGCATTGATCATGCTGATCAATGGCTCGCCTTGCACGACATGGACCTGACCCGGCCTATCGCGGCAGCCATGTGACTTGCGTGCCTATCAGGTCTAAAGCCCCTCCCATGTCCCGACTCGCGATCAAGATTTGCGGCCTTTCGACACCTGAAACGGTGGGTGCGGCGGTGCGAGCAGGAGCCACCCATCTGGGCCTCGTCCACTTTCCCAAAAGCCCCCGCCATGTGGAAGCGGACCAGATTCGCACCCTGACAGCCGCCGTGCCGCCACATGTCGGCAAGGTAGCCGTCATCGTCGATCCGACTGATGACATTATCGCTTCCCTTGCCGCGACAGGCGCGCTCACGGCACTGCAACTCCATGGCAAGGAAACGCCAGAACGCGCCGCCAACATCCGCGCGCGCTTTGGCCTGCCCGTCTGGAAAGCCATTTCGGTCAAAGCGCAGGCCGACATCGCCGCTGCCACAGCCTATGCGGGCGCTGTTGACCTGCTCCTGTTCGACGCCAAAACGCCCGATAGCGCCGCTCTCCCCGGTGGCATGGGACTGCGCTTTGACTGGACGCTGCTCCGCGGAGCCTCCATCGCAACGCCATGGGGCCTGTCAGGCGGACTTTCCGTCGACAATGTGGCGCAAGCTATCGCCATCACAAATGCCCCTCTTGTCGACATTTCTTCCGGCGTCGAAAGCGCGCCAGGCATCAAGGATGTGGACAAGATCATCGCCTTCTGCAAAGCGGCTGAGCCATCATGACTATTCAGAACTCCCTTCGTTCCCAGCCTGACGCCAGCGGCCATTTCGGTTCCTTTGGAGGCCGCTATGTCGCTGAAACGTTGATGCCGCTGATTCTTGAGCTGGAAAAGGTCTACAAGGCAGCGCGGCAAGACCCGGCGTTCGAGAAGGAATTTGCCGACCTCCTCAAATATTATGTAGGACGGCCCAGTCCACTTTATTATGCCGAGCGCCTGACCGAAGCGCTGCGCGCTGAAGCGCCGCTGGGCAAGGGCGCGAAAATCTACCTGAAGCGCGAGGAACTCAATCACACAGGCGCGCACAAGATCAACAACTGCATTGGCCAGGTGCTGCTCGCCCGCCGCATGGGCAAGCCCCGCGTGATCGCGGAAACCGGCGCGGGCCAGCATGGTGTGGCGACCGCGACCGTGGCGGCGCGCTTCGGCCTCCAATGCACCATCTTCATGGGCGCGAAGGACGTGGCGCGGCAGCAGCCCAATGTGTTCCGCATGAAGCTGCTGGGCGCGGAGGTGATCCCGGTGACGTCCGGCGCGCAGACGCTCAAGGACGCGATGAACGAAGCGCTGCGCCACTGGGTCGCGAACGTCCACGACACCTTCTACATCATCGGCACGGCGGCGGGACCGCATCCTTATCCGGAACTGGTCCGCGACTTCCAGTCGATCATCGGCCGGGAAACCCGCGAGCAGATCATGGAAGCCGAAGGTCGCCTGCCCGACATGCTGATCGCGCCGGTGGGCGGCGGTTCCAACGCCATCGGCCTGTTCCATCCCTTCCTCGATGACGCGGATGTCGCCATGATTGGCGTCGAAGCGGCAGGCGAAGGGTTGGACGGCAAGCATGCCGCCAGCCTGACAGGCGGCTCCTCCGGTATCCTGCATGGCAACCGCACTTATCTGCTTCAGGACGAGGATGGGCAAATCACCGAAGCGCACAGCATTTCGGCGGGCCTTGACTATCCAGGCATCGGGCCGGAGCATAGCTGGCTCCATGAAATCGGCCGGGTCAAATATATGCCCGTCACCGATGACGAAGCCCTCGCCTCTTTCCAGCGCCTTTCCGCACTCGAAGGCATCATTCCCGCGTTGGAATCCGCGCACGCCGTCGCTGCCGCCGAACAGGTCGCACCGACGCTGGACGCGGACAAGCTGCTTGTCGTCAACCTCTCCGGTCGGGGAGACAAGGACATCTTCACCGTCGCACAGGCATTGGGAGTCGAAATATGACGACTGACCGCATGGCCACCCGCTTCGCCGCCTGCAAGGCGGAAGGACGCGCGGCGCTCGTGACTTTCGTGACGGCAGGCGATCCGACCGTGATCGATGCCGCCGCTATACTCGACGCATTGGTCGCAGGCGGCGCGGATGTCATCGAATTGGGAATGCCCTTTACCGATCCGATGGCCGATGGCCCCGCAATTGAACTTGCCAACTTGCGTAGTCTTGGTTCGGGTACGAAGACCAAGGATATCTTCGCCATCGCCGCCGCTTTCCGCGCGCGCCATGCCGACGTGCCGGTCGTCCTCATGGGGTATGCCAACCCGATGTTGGTGCGTGGTCCGGACTGGTTCGCAGCCCAGTGCAAAATTGCGGGCGTGGATGGCGTGATCTGCGTCGACGTGCCCCCAGAGGAGGATGCCGAAATCGGCCCGGCCCTGCGGGCGGCAGGCGTCCACCTCATCCGCCTCGCAACTCCGACCACCGATGCCAAACGCCTGCCCGCCGTCCTCGATGGTGCCAGCGGCTTCCTCTATTATGTGTCCGTCGCTGGCGTAACCGGCAAGCAGCAGGCCGCCCAAGCCGCCGTCGAGCAGGCCCTCGCTCGCCTCAAAGCCGCAACCGATCTGCCCGTTTCCGTGGGTTTTGGAGTGCGGACGCCGGAGCAGGCCACCGCCATCGGCCGCGTTGCGGACGGCGTAGTTGTTGGATCCGCCATTGTCGATATCATAGGATCCCATGGCGACGCCGCCGCGCCATTCGTTCAGGAATTCGTCGCCACGCTGCGCGACGCACTTACCACCAGGTCCCGGGAGACCGCCGCATGAGCTGGATCAACCGCGTTCGCAACGCCATTCCCTTCATCGCAAAGAAGGAAACCACGGCGGAGACGCTGTGGCACAAATGCCCTTCCTGCGCCGACATGGTGTTCATCAAGGAGTGGGAGGAGAACCTCTCCGTCTGTCCGCGCTGCGATCATCATGGCCGCATCGGCCCGTCCGAGCGGTTCGAGCAGATTTTGGACGCGGGCTTCATCCTTTTGCCCACCCCGCCGGTGCAGGAAGACCCTCTCAAGTTCCGCGATTCCAAGCGCTATCCCGATCGCATCAAGGCCGCGCGCCATTCAACGGGTGATCAGGAAGCGCTCATCAATGCACGGGGCGCGATCGAAGACATTCCCGTTGTCATGGGCGTTCAGAACTTCGCCTTCATGGGCGGTTCCATGGGCATGGGTGTCGGGGCTGCCTTCATTCAGGGCATCAACGAAGCCATCGGCCATAAATGCCCTTATGTGATCTTTACGGCAGCCGGCGGTGCGCGAATGCAGGAGGGCATCTTGTCCCTCATGCAAATGCCGCGCTCCACCGTCGCCATCCGGAAACTGCACGCAGCGGGCCTGCCTTATATCGTCGTGCTGACCGATCCGACGACCGGTGGCGTCACTGCCAGCTACGCGATGCTGGGGGATATTCAGATCGCCGAGCCGAATGCGCTGATAGGCTTCGCGGGCCAGCGCGTCATCGAAAGCACCATCCGCGAAAAGCTGCCCGAAGGATTTCAGCGCGCGGAATATCTGCTCGACCATGGGATGCTCGACATGGTCGTGCACCGTCGCGATCTGCGCGATACACTGACGCGGGCCATCACCTATCTGACGCCGCGCGCTGCGGCCTGAGCTTCAACCGCGCGACGGGGGAAACGCGCCATGGCCGACTACGCCGTTTCCGATGATCCGGGAGTTCAGGCCCAATTGAACCGGCTGGCGGCCTTGTCGCCTGGCGCCGACATATTGGGCCTCGACCGGATAACCCAGCTGCTCGCTCGCCTCGGCAACCCGCACGAGGCATTGCCACCTGTCTTTCATGTGGCCGGCACGAATGGCAAGGGTTCGACCTGCGCCTTCCTCCGCGCCGCGCTGGAGGCCGACGGCAAGAGCGTTCACGTCTTCACTTCCCCACATCTTGTCCGTTTCAACGAGCGGATTCGCATTTCGGGCCAGTTGATCGACGATCCCACGCTCGCCCATTATCTGGAGCGCGTGCTGGATGTCGCTGAAGGGGTCGACGCCAGCTTCTTCGAAGTCACCACGGCTGCTGCTTTCCTCGCTTTTGCCGAACATCCAGCCGACGCAGCTATCATCGAAGTGGGGCTAGGCGGACGGCTCGATGCAACCAATGTGATTTCCAATCCTGTTTCCTGTGGCATTGCCCAGCTTGGCCTCGATCATCAGGCGTTTCTGGGCAACAGCCTGAAGGAGATTGCAGCGGAAAAAGCGGCCATCGCCAAATCCTCCGCACCGCTTGTCACGCAACGCTACGCCGAAATGCTCTTTCCCGTAATGATCGATGCCGCGATGGCCGCCCGCACGACCTGGTTCGCCATGGGCACTGACTGGGATGCCGCGGTCTATCGCGACCGGCTCCATTATCGCGACGACAAGGGACGAATCGAAGCGCCCCTCCCTCGCCTTCCTGGCGCGCATCAGGTGGAAAACGCCGCTCTCGCTTTTGCCATGCTGCGGAATCAACGAGCGGTCGCGGTCAGCGAAGCCGCGTTAAAGGCGGCTCCGCTCTGGGCGAACTGGCCTGCGCGACTCCAGCGGCTCGATCGAGGACCGTTGCTCACCCCGCTGCCCAATGACGCGACGGTCTGGCTGGACGGCGGCCATAATGCAGGCGCGGGAGAAGCCATTAGCGCCTATTTCACGCCCGATCGCCTGGAGGGGCAGCAGCTTCACCTCATCATCGGGATGCTCGCCAACAAGGATCCGGAGGCTTATCTTGCGCCATTTGCAGGACAGATCGCACATATCCATGTCCTGCCAGTAAATGGACATGAGCATCATTCCGCCGAGCGATTCTCTGCCGTGGCGGCCCGTTGGGGCATCGGCTGTGCGGCGCATGACACGCCGGCGGAAGCGATCGCTGCGGTCGCCGCCCAGCGGGAAGCCGCGCCCAAGCTGCTCATTGCAGGCTCCCTTTATCTCGCTGGAGAAATTTTAAGGGCCAATGGGCAATTTCCCGACTGATTTATAGTTGCGATTCATTCGCAATAGCGTAACATGCGCCTTACCAAGTGAGAAAGGCGCACAATATGGCATATGGAGAGTCCCCGTCCCTCGATTTGGCGCGCCCCCTGCCGGGAGGATATGGCAACCGCCTGTTCCTCTTCGTCGTGCGGCGAATGGCGAGCGCGGGGGTCAATGATGCTCACGCCGCCAATGCCATGTTGGGAGCATTCGGACGCAGCTATCGCCGACCACTGATCCTGATGCGTGCGATGATGCTGGAACTCGCTCGCGCATCGAGCCGGAAGATTCTGGTCGCGCCTTGCTGCTGCGCCCGCATGACGGCAGACGAGGCTCTGACGATGGACGCGATCAGCAATGCCCTGCGCGCGCCTCAAGAAGCCTATGAGCAGGTTGCCTCCCTACTCGGCAGCGACGACGCCCTTGGAGCGCTCACCTGCCTTCAGGCCGTAGCGCAGGCTCATGCCGATCTCGGCCGCCCGCTCGACCTCTACGCCGCAGGCTGATCGCCTTCATCCGTCGCCGCGCTGCCAACGCTCGCATCGACGAGTCCAGCGCGCATCATCAACCAGAATAGCAGGATGCCCGGCAGCGCCAGCGCCGTCGTCAGCAGGTAGAAGTCGACATAGCCGAACCGCTCGATCATCGCGCCAGCGGTCGTCCCGGTCAGGAACCGACCGACGATGCTCGCCGCAGCGGAGATCATCGCATATTGCGCCGCGGTAAAACGCAGGTCGCACAACGCGGAGAAATAAGCGACGACCGCCACGCCCCCAATGCCGCTCGCGAAATTTTCGAAACCGATGGCGCCCGCCATGCCGATATTGCTCTTCCCCGCCGCAGCCAACGCTGCGAAGCTGAAATTGGAAACGGCCATCAGCATTAGACTGATGAGCACCGATCGCTTCAGCCCCAACCGGGCATAGAGCACACCGCCTACGAAAATCCCCGCCAGCAACGCCCAGAAACCGACTCCCACATCGTAGATCGCGATCTCGTCATTGCTATAGCCGAGGTCATTGAACAACAGCCGGAAAGTGAGGTTCGCCAGCGTATCGCCGATCTTGTGCACCAGGATGAACAGCAGAACCAGCAATGCGCCCTTGCGCCGGAAGAAATCCACGAACGGCCCGATAATCGCCTGGATCAGTTCGCCCCCGCTCTTGCGCGCCGCTATGACCTTATGCCTTTCCGGCTCTCCCACGATCAGCGCCGTCAGCATCGCCGGCAAGGCAAAGAGCGCACAAACGATATAGGCGATAGTCCAGTCCCAATGCTGCGCCACCACCAGCCCCAACGCGCCCGCCGCCGCCGCGCCGATGCGCCATCCATATTGCGACATGCCCGCGCCGATGCCGAGCTGTTCGGGTTTCAATATCTCGATCCGATAACCGTCGATGATGATGTCGAAGGTCGCACCGGCAATCCCCAGAAGAATAGCTGCCCGCACGGTCGCCATCAGGTCCGCGCCCGGATCGACCAGCGCCAGATTGACGACCGCCGCTATCACCAGCACACCCGCCAGCAGCATCCACGACACGCGCTGTCCCAGCCGGTGCAGCATGGGCAGCTTCACGCCCTCGATCACCCAGGCCCACAGCCATTTGAGATTGTAGGCCAGCAACACGAGACTGAACGCCGTCACGCTTTTCTTGTCGATCCCCTCCTGCGCCAGACGGGACGCCAGATTGGCGCCTATCATCGCAAAGGGAAAACCGGATGAAATGCCAAGGAAAAGAGCAGCCAGCGGCGCCTTCTCTGCATAGGGCTTTACGGCATCCAGCCAGCTTCCGGCGCCTTGCGCGATGTCCGTCATTAATCCCCCGATGTTGCGCGTGTCCGGGGCACCATATGAGCAAAAATATGGGAAACAAGCGGCTTGCGGTCAGATCGCCTCGGCAAAGAGGCTCAACCCCGCTGGCAAACGCGTGACGCTACCTCCGCGTAACACCCTGTCCAACACGGCGATCGATGCGATCAGGTCGCGCGGATCATAGGGTTTTGCCAGGCAGCCAATTGCCAGATGACGCGACGGAGGCGGGCATCGCCCCGTCACGAACAGGACCGGCAGCCCTCTTTGCTGCGCGTGATGAGCAACGTCGATGCCGCTTCGTTCACCCTGCAACGCGACGTCCGTAATGACCAGGTCAACATTTTCCTCGTCCATGGCGCGGACTGCGTGGTCATAATCGTCGACGGTGGCGGCTATACGATAACCGGCAAGGGACAAGCTATGTTCATTGTCAAAAGCTACCAGCGGCTCATCCTCGACCACCAGTATCGTGCGGATCGCACGTCCCCGGCCTGGCGCTGTCTTTTCCCCTTTGATCAGCCCGAAAAACATTTGCCGACCCGCCCTGTTTCCGCCATGTGCCAATAATGCCGCGCCCATGCGCTTGGTTTTCGGCGCGAAAGGCTCCAACCCTCGCGCAAGCGCCTGCTCGGCACCGTTCGTCACACATGCCGATGTTCTCCCCATATGGGGAGAGCCAGTTGCCGCGAAAAGGAATGAGCCGTGGAACCGCCAAAAAAATCAGGACCGCGCCGCCCTGCTCGCCCTGGCGCCCCTGGAAAGCCCGGTGTTGGAAAACCCGTTGACAGCCGTGCACGCAGTGGCTCGCGCCCACCCCGTCCCGCTCCCGGCAAAGCCGGGAAGCCCGCATCGCATCCAGCCAATCCGCATCCGGCGCGCGCTGCCGCCAATGCCGGCGGCAAGACGGAACCACAGCGGATCGCGAAGCTTCTCGCCCGCGCCGGTGTCGCATCCCGCCGCGAAATCGAGCGGATGATTGTCGAAGGCCGCATCGCCCTGAATGGTGAGGTTGTCCTGACGCCCGCCACCCTGCTCGCTTCTTTGCATGGCGTGACGGTCGATAGCATCCCGGTGAACCAGCCCGCCCCCGCCCGCCTGTTCCTGTTCCATAAGCCATCAGGTTTCCTGACGACCGAGCACGACCCCAAGGGCCGGCCAATCATTTATGACAAACTGCCCGCCGACCTGCCCCGCGTCATGCCGATCGGACGGCTCGACATGACCACCGAGGGCCTGCTGCTTCTCACCACCGATGGCGAATTCAAGCGTCAGATGGAGTTGCCCTCCACCGGCGTGCCTCGGACTTATCGCGCGCGCGCCTTCGGTGAAGTCAGCCAGAACCAGCTCGAAGACCTGTTCGATGGCATTGAGATCGACGGCATCCGCTATGGCCGGATCGAGGCCAATCTGGAGCGGCGCACCGGACGCAACCAATGGATCGAAATGACCCTGACGGAAGGCAAAAATCGGGAAGTCCGCCGCGTGCTGGAACATCTGGGACTTCAGGTGAGCCGTCTGATCCGTACCAGCTATGGTCCTTTCCATTTGGGCGAGTTGGCCTCCGGCGCGGTTGAGGAAGTGCGGCAGCATGACCTCATCCTCTTTCGCAAGAGTCTGAAAGGAACGAAGGGGTGAGCTGGTCGGAGCTATCCACTGCGCCTTCGGCAGCTTCTGCGAATGGGATAGGGAAAAGACCAGCTCCCACCCATAATGGCCTTCCCGCCTAAGCCCCGACGAATTACATAACCCATCCCGGACCACCCGAACCTTCAAACAGCGTCACCAGACGGAAATTCGATCATGAGAATCATCGCAGGCCAATGGCGTGGCCGTCCCCTCACTGCTCCAAAGGGTGATGCGACCCGCCCCACTGCGGATCGCACTCGCGAAACACTCTTCTCGATGCTGCTTAGCCGCCTCGGTTCCTTCGAGGGTCTTGCGGTCGGTGATTTCTTCGCGGGCTCCGGCGCGCTGGGATTCGAATCCCTTTCGCGCGGCGCGGCAAGCTGCCTCTTCGTTGAGCAGGAACGGGCCGCCCTCGATGTGATCCGCGCCAATGGCGACCGCCTGGGCATCCGTCCTGACATCCGGCAGAGCAGCGTTCTCTCTCTTGGTCCGGCGCCCCGGCCGCTGGACCTGATTTTCATGGACCCGCCCTATAATACCGGCGCAGGCGCAGTGGCGCTCGACAAACTCAGCCGCCTCGGATGGACCGGTCCTGCTACCTGGATCAGTATCGAAACGGACCGACGTGAGGATGTGGAGGTCGGTGGCTTTACGGTCGATGTTACCCGCGACGTCGGCAAGGCCCGCCTGACGCTATTGCGCGCCGACATCTGAGCGGCCTGTCAGATCGCAGAAAAACTGCATCCCGATATGGGATGAAATCCATGCCCAAAATCGCGCCGGGAGCACGGAGTGACAGTATCCTTTCCTTCCCGGCGCGGATTCCTTCGGTCAACCGGGCTTGCGGTTCGCCTTTCTAGCTTTTCGTGCCTCACCCGGATTGATGCAGCTGTCCTGTACCGCCTTGCTGCACACGGGATAGTCCTTGGCCTCGGTTGGTGGAGGCGTCATATTACCGCCCATGGTCACGGGATTTGACGAAGAGCCAACCGGCGCGGTGGGATCATTCGGCACGTCTGAAGGAGCCGGTTGCATATCGCTGGTCGGAGGCACCGCTCCCTCCGGCTGCGCCGCATTGGGATCGGCCTGAGCCGGCGCCTGTCCTGCGGAAGGGGCCGTCGGCGAGGGTATCTCACTCCCGGCTGGCGGCGCGTCCGTTGTCGGCATCTCCTGTGCAAAAGCGCCAGGGATGGCGGTCGTGAAACACATCATGGCGGCACCCGCCAAAATGATCGATCTCATCGGGATTTTCCTTCCTTATTTCTCACCCCGTTCTGCCGCTTGGGCTGATGAAGAACCGGAATCGTGACGTGTGCGTTCCAGCCGTGGCGACAAGCCGTTGCTATTGCGCCGTCAAGCGACGCCCCGATTCAGGCTTCGGGATATCGATCGAATTTAGGAAGGTTGTGTACATTTTCCATCCACGGCGCAGCCTCCACATATTGCACATGAATGACGGGCGGAAAAAGCGATTGATCGTCGAATGTCGCGGTTTGAATATCGACCATGCCGGGAAAAGTGACGGGGTTGGTGTAAAAAAGTCCCGTTCCGCATTTCCCGCAAAAATGCCGCGTTGCATTTTCAGATGACGGGTAGAGCACCGGCGCTGCGCTTATGGTCAGATCCTCTTGGGCGAACAACGCCCACCCTACCATCGGCGCGCCCGCGCTCCGGCGACAGTCGGCGCAATGGCACAATGCGCTATAGACCGGTTCACCCCGCGCTTCATACCGGATTGCCCCACATTGGCATCGTCCCGTAGCCATAGCCTTTCTCCTTGCATCATTCTCCTTTTGTTCTCATACTTCCCGCATCACTGCAAGACTGCAGCCCTTGTTCTGTTACCCCGCCCATCCTAGTTGCTTCACATATGACGACCGTCGCTCCCTCCCCCGATGATCCACCCTATCTTCAGGGCCTCAATACGCCCCAGCGGGAGGCCGTGCTGACGACCGAAGGGCCAGTCCTCGTTCTCGCGGGGGCAGGCACCGGCAAGACTGCGGCGCTAACGGCTCGCCTTGCCCATCTTATCGCTACACGGCGCGCTTATCCCTCGGAAATCCTCGCCGTCACCTTCACCAACAAGGCCGCGCGGGAAATGCGCGAGCGTGTCGGCCGCATGATCGGCCCGGCTGTGGAAGGCATGCCATGGCTCGGAACCTTTCACGCCATTGCCGCGAAGATGCTGCGGCGCCATGCCGAACTGGTCGGCCTGCAATCCAATTTCACCATCCTCGACACCGACGATCAGTTGCGCCTGATGAAACAACTCATCCAGGCGGAGGGCATCGACGAAAAACGCTGGCCCGCGCGCCAGCTTGGCGGCCTGATCGACCAATGGAAGAACAAGGGCCTCACACCCGAGGAAATCGGTGCGGGCGAAAGCGAAGCCTATGCCAACGGGCGCGGCCAGAAGCTCTATGCCGCCTATCAGGCCCGGCTGCGCGACGTTAACGCCTGCGATTTCGGCGACCTGCTGCTGCATGTTCTGACGATCCTCAAGCGCCACCGCGATGTGCTCGAAAGCTATCAACAGCGGTTCCGCTATATCATGGTGGACGAATATCAGGACACTAACAGCAGCCAGTATCTCTGGCTCCGCCTGCTTGCCCAGCAGCGCAAGAACATCTGCTGCGTGGGCGATGATGACCAGTCGATCTATTCATGGCGCGGCGCGGAAGTTGCCAACATCCTACGCTTCGAAAAGGATTTTCCCGGCGCGAAGATTGTCCGCCTCGAACAGAATTACCGGTCGACGCCTCATATATTGGGCGCAGCTTCCGGTGTGATCGCGGAAAATGGCAATCGCCTTGGCAAGACGCTCTGGACCGATATCGATGTGGGCGAGAAGGTCCATGTCATCGGCGTCTGGGACGGCCCGGAAGAAGCGCGCCGCGTCGGGGACGAGATCGAATCGATCGAGCGTAGCGGCCGATCGCTGGACGAGGTCGCCATCCTCGTCCGCGCCCAGCACCAGACGCGAGAGTTCGAGGACCGTTTCATCCAGATCGGCCTGCCCTATCGCATCGTGGGGGGATTCCGCTTTTATGAACGCGCCGAAATCCGCGATGCGCTCGCTTATCTGCGGCTGGTCAACCAGCCTGCGGACGACCTCGCCTTCGAACGGATCGTCAACGTCCCCAAGCGCGGGCTAGGCGACAAGGCGGTCGAAAAACTTCATCGGCTTGCGCGGGCCGAGGCTATTCCCCTTGCGCTGGCGGCTGCCCGTATCCTCGATACGGATGAACTGACCCCACAGGCGCGGCGATCATTGGGCGCGTTCATCGGCGATCTTGCACGCTGGCGCGACCGGGCGGCGCAACTGCCGCATGCAGAGCTTGCCCGGCAGATTCTTGACGAAAGCGGCTACACCGCCATGCTTCAAGCCGAACGCACGGCGGAAAGCGCGGGCCGTCTCGAAAACCTGAACGAACTTGCCCGCGCTATGGAGGAATATGAGACGCTCGGCGCGTTCCTTGAGCATGTCAGTCTCGTCATGGACAATGAGGCGCAGGCGGAGGAGCGCAAGGTCACCATCATGACCATTCACGCCGCCAAGGGGCTGGAATTCGACACCGTATTCCTCGCCGGCTGGGAAGAAGGGATTTTCCCCTCGCAGCGCGCCCTGGATGAAGGAGGGCTGTCCGCCTTGGAGGAGGAGCGCCGCCTGGCCTATGTCGCGCTTACCCGGGCGCGGAAGTCATGCACCGTCCTCCACGCCGCGAACCGCCGCATCTATGGTCAGTGGACCAGTTCCATCCCGTCCCGCTTCGTGAGCGAACTTCCCCCCGGACATGTGGAAGAAGAAAGCAGCATGGCAGGCGGCGCTTCCCTCTGGCGTGCCAACTGGTCGGAGCGCGCCGATCCTTTCGCCGATGTCGGGCGCGGCACCGGACGAGGCCCCGGCTGGCAACGCGCCCAACAGGGTGGACAATTCAGCCGCGAGCCCGTTCGAATTGTGGAGGCCCGCGCTTCCGCCATTTCACTGGGGAACAAGGGGCGTGATGACATGGCTGTGGGGCTGCGCGTCTTTCATCAGAAATTCGGTTACGGCACAGTGGCCGAGATTGAAGGCAACAAGCTGGAGATCGACTTCGAAACAGCCGGGCGCAAGCGGGTGATGGACAGTTTCGTCAATCTCGCCTGACGAGTGGCTACGAGAGAGCGAGAGAGGCGTGCATGGCCTGCCAAGCGTCGCTGTGCGGGAGCAGCGGCGACCTGATGCAGCAAGATGAAGGCTGTCGACAGCGGCCGCTCCAATGCGGCGCAGTTTACATGGCCGCCGACAGATGTCGTTCAATCATGTTTGCGACTATTTCAGCGTGCGTTTGTGCAAGATCGTGGTCCGCGCCGGGGATGACACACAACTGTGCGTTTGGGAAAAGCGCGGATAGCCGTTCTCCCACTGCAATCGGGCTGATCGGATCGTTATCGCCCCAGATTAGCAGCGCAGCGGCGTCGATTGACGGGATCCTGTCCGATAAGTCTTCTGTGGGATGGGCGATCCATGACGCAGCGCCGGGATAAGCGGCAAAATAGTCCGCCCGCCAATCCGAGCCACCAAGGTCTGCGACAGGCACCCCACCGGAGGTGACAACAAGAACAAGGCGTTTGACCATCATTGGCCTCGCGAGCGCGAGCCCGATTGCGATCAGGCCGCCCATCGATTGTGCGACGATGTTGACTGGCTCTCTGACATGATCCAGCACCATGTCCACGAGGTCATCCAACCCGTTTACTTGGGGATTTGCTGGTTCGTCACCAAGACCGGGCCAGCCGAAGAATACGCCATCCAGCCCGGCAAGGTCAGCAACCGGCTTCCAGAACGAAGCGCTCCCGCCAGCGCCGGGAAGGAAGAGGGTCTGTGTAGCGCAACTCGTCATCATGTCGATAAATAGGCTGGGCTGCACAAAGCCTGCAATCGGGATTGCAACGATCGCATAGTCCGTCCCTTGCTGGTCGTCGATCGACAATGTTTCACAGCCTGCGCCCCAAGCCGTCGAAAGTCCGCACTTCAACGAATTCAGCGCCAACGGCTCATACAGCCTGGCTGCCATAATATTACGGGAATTTGGTGGAGCCTAGCGGGATCGAACCGCTGACCTCCTGCATGCCATGCAGGCGCTCTCCCAGCTGAGCTAAGGCCCCGTCTCCAGCGAACAGAGAAAATCTCTCATCCGCTGACTTTCAGAAATGTCGGAAAGATGGTGGAGCCTAGCGGGATCGAACCGCTGACCTCCTGCATGCCATGCAGGCGCTCTCCCAGCTGAGCTAAGGCCCCGTCTCCATCTTGCTGCGCCGCTTGGGGCACGGCGCCTTGGGAGCGCTGCCTCTAAATGGCAGCGATCCCATTGGCAAGTGCAAAAATCAGTTGGAGCATTTTCCCTTTGAGCGAAAACGCTCCGTAGCTTTTTATACCGCATTTTCCATGCCGTTGACTGTCAAAGATCAACGCGAAAATGCTCTAGTTATCGTCGTCGCCACTATCCTTGGCGGCTTCAACGCCCAGGTCATCATCGCCGCCCAGATCGACGTCATTATCCGGCGAATCGCCATCGTCATCAACGTCCAGATCCAGGTCCAGATCGTCGTCCGCCGTCTCCCGTTCACCATCGGCGGTTTCGATGACTTTCTTGGGCGCCTCCTCGTAAGGCAGCGGCTGCTTCGACTTCAGCACCGGCTCGGGTTCCCAGGCGGTGCCGCAGTTGATGCAGGTGACCGGGTCATCTTTGCCCAGGTCATAGAAGCGCGTGGCGCATTTCGGGCAAGTACGCTTCGTACCCCATTCAGCCTTGACCATGTCCGGCCTTGTCCTTCTCGAAAGTGCTCAAACAGAAATCACGCGGCACGACATCGTCGTCCGCGAAGCGTCGCGCGCCTTGCCATAGCGAAACCGCGCTGTCAAAAGCCGGGCGCATTTTTTTCCCATTCCTTGTAACGGATCGCATGTGACCGCTTCCTCCGATCAGCCCACCCCCATGACCTTCACCGCCGCGCCGCCGCTGGCGGGCGTCATCACCGTGCCGGGGGACAAGAGCATTTCCCATCGCGCCCTCATGCTGTCGGCCCTTGCTGTCGGTGAAAGCCGGATAGAGGGGCTGCTGGAGGGGGAAGACGTACTTGCCACGGCCGCCGCCATGCGCGCAATGGGTGCCGCCATCCAACGCGATGATGACGGCATATGGCACGTCCATGGCGTTGGCGTAGGCGGATTGCTCCAGCCGCCGACGGCTCTCGACATGGGCAATAGCGGCACGTCCACCCGTTTGCTCATGGGGCTGATCGCCAGCCATGCCATCACCGTGACTTTCACCGGGGACGCCTCGCTCAGCAAGCGCCCCATGGCGCGAGTCACCGATCCGCTTTCCCGCATGGGCGCCAGCTTCGCGGCGAGCCCCGGTGAACGCTTGCCCCTGACCATGCGTGGCCTGTGCCCCGCCATTCCGCTCGACTACCGCCTTCCCGTTGCATCAGCACAGGTGAAGTCGGCCATTTTGTTAGCGGGCCTCAATGCACCTGGCGTCACGCGCATCGTCGAGCCTATCCCGACTCGCGATCACAGCGAGCGGATGCTCAAGGGTTTCGGCGCGGAACTGGATGTCGAAATCGAAAGCGACGGAACGCGCATCATCACCCTGCGGGGAGAGGTGGAGCTTCAGCCCCTGTCAATCATGGTTCCCGGCGATCCATCCTCTGCCGCCTTCCCGATGGTGGCGGCACTGCTGGTTCCCGGCTCCCGCGTCACAATCACGAATGTGGGGCTCAATGCGACTCGTGCGGGATTGATTGAACTACTCCGCGCCATGGGCGGCGACATCCTGATCGAAAATCCTCGCGAAGTCGGCGGGGAGCCTGTCGGCGACCTGATCGTCAGCGCTTCCAGCCTCAAGGGTATCGAGCCAGATTCGGCCCTCGCCCCCTCCATGATCGACGAATATCCGGTGGCGTTCATTGCCGCGGCGCTGGCAGAGGGACGCAGCGTTTTTCGGGGTCTTGAAGAATTGCGCGTCAAGGAATCGGATCGCATCGCCACCATGGCCGAGGGCCTGCGCGCCATCGGCGTCGCGGTGGAGGAGCTGGAGGATGGCATCGTCATCGAAGGGAGCGGGGGCAAACCACTGACAGGCGGTGGGCCAATCGCTACCCGGCTGGACCACCGCATCGCCATGAGCTTCGCCATAGCCGGCCTCATTTCGGCCAACGGTGTCACTATCGACGATATGCGGCCGGTGGCGACGAGCTTTCCCGGCTTCACCGCCCTGCTGCGCGCATTGGGAGCGCCTGCATGACCATTATCGCTGTCGATGGCCCTGCCGCTTCGGGCAAAGGCACGATCGCCAGAGCGCTGGCCTGTCATTATGGCCTGCCCTGCCTCGATACCGGGCTTCTTTACCGGGCGGTCGGACTTTCCGTATTGAAGGCAAGCGGCGATCCCGACGAAGAAGCTGACGCGCTGGCGGCCTGCGACTTCGACGACGCCCTGCTCGACGATCCTGCGCTGCGGAGCGAAGCCGTTGGCTCCCTCGCCTCCCGCGTTTCCGTTCACCCAAGCGTCCGGCAGGCACTGATCAAGCGTCAACGCGATTTCGCCTTGCAACCGGGGGGCGCCATCCTCGACGGACGGGACATCGGTACCGTCATCGCACCTGGCGCCGACGCCAAGATCTTTGTGACCGCCAGCGTCCATGTGCGCGCCCAGCGCCGCTACAATGACGCACAGGCACGGGGCGGTCATCCCGACATGGACAGCCTGATAGCCGATATCCAGGCACGCGACACGCGAGACATGAGCCGCGATCATGCGCCGCTCCGCATGGCGGAGGGAGCGGACTTGCTAGATACCAGCGATTTGACTATAGAAGCCGCCATCCAACAGGCGATCGCGCTTGTGGATGCCCAGCTTGAAGGTCGCCGAAAGGTCTGACCCGTCAAGGCGTGCGGTTTTTCCGCGCGCCCTTTTCGCTTTTCTTGCCGGCGCGTCCCACGCCTTGCCTTGGGGATGCCTGTGCCGCGTTCGGCGGCATGGGCGGTTTGGCCAAAGACCATCGGATACAACCGATTGGCCAGCAATGATGAGTGAAGGACCGACTTAATGGCCTCTGTGGCATTCCCCTCGCGCGACGATTTCGCCGCGCTTCTCAATGATTCTCTCGGTGGTGAGGATGGCGGCTTTGAAGGCCGTGTCGTCAAGGGCACCGTTACCGGCATCGAAAACGACCTCGCTGTCATCGACGTAGGCCTCAAGAGCGAAGGCCGCGTGCCGCTGCGCGAATTTGCCGCGCCGGGCCAGAAGGCTGACCTGAAGGTTGGCGACGAAGTCGAAGTCTATGTTGACCGCGTCGAAAACGCCCATGGCGAAGCGATGCTGTCGCGTGACCGCGCCCGCCGCGAAGCCGCCTGGGACAAGCTCGAAGCAGAATTCACCGAAAGCGCCCGCGTCGAAGGCGTCATCTTCGGCCGCGTCAAGGGTGGCTTCACCGTCGATCTCGACGGCGCCGTGGCGTTTCTGCCCGGCTCACAGGTCGACATTCGTCCGGTTCGCGACGTTACCCCGCTGATGGACATTCCGCAGCCCTTCCAGATCCTGAAGATGGATCGCCGCCGCGGCAACATCGTCGTGTCGCGCCGCGCCATCCTGGAAGAAACCCGCGCCGAACAGCGCAGCGGTCTCATTCAGACGCTGGCGGAAGGCCAGATCATCGAGGGCGTGGTCAAGAACATCACCGATTACGGTGCGTTCGTCGATCTGGGCGGTATTGACGGCCTGCTGCACGTCACCGACCTCAGCTACAAGCGGATCAATCATCCGAGCGAAATGATCAACATCGGCGACACCGTCCGCGTCCAGATCATCCGCATCAACCGCGATACGCAGCGCATCAGCCTGGGCATGAAGCAGCTCGAAAGCGATCCGTGGGAAGGCGCCGCTGCCAAGTACCCGGTCGGTGCGAAGCTGTCGGGCCGCGTCACCAACATCACCGAATATGGTGCGTTCGTGGAGCTGGAACCGGGCATCGAAGGTCTGGTCCACGTCTCCGAAATGTCCTGGACCAAGAAGAACGTCCACCCCGGCAAGATCGTTTCGACCAGCCAGGAAGTGGAAGTCATCGTCCTCGAAGTCGATCCGGAAAAGCGCCGCATCTCGCTCGGCCTCAAGCAGGCTCAGTCGAACCCGTGGGACAGCTTCGCCGACAAGCACCCGGTTGGCTCGACCGTCGAAGGCGAAGTCAAGAACGCAACCGAGTTCGGCTTGTTCATCGGCCTCGACGGCGATGTGGACGGCATGGTCCACATGTCCGACATCGCGTGGGGCATTTCGGGCGAAGACGCGCTGGCGCTGCACCGCAAGGGTGAGATGGTTCAGGCCGTGGTCCTCGACATCGATGTCGAAAAGGAACGCATCAGCCTGGGCATGAAGCAGCTTGAGCGTGGTGGTCCGGCCGCTGGCGGCACTTCGGCAGCTGCAGCAGGCCTGTCGAAGAACCAGACCGTTACCGTGACTGTGCTTGAAGTGCGCGATGGCGGCCTGGAAGTCCAGGCTGGCGAAGATGGCGCCACTGGCTTCATCAAGCGCAGCGACCTGGGTCGCGATCGCGACGAGCAGCGTTCGGAACGCTTCCAGATCGGTCAGAAGTTCGACGCGATGGTAACCGGCTTCGACCGGGCCAAGAAGCCGACCTTCTCCGTCAAGGCGCTTCAGATCGCCGAAGAAAAGCAGGCCGTCGCACAATATGGCTCGTCGGACAGCGGCGCATCGCTGGGCGATATCCTTGGCGAAGCGCTCAAGGCGAAAAGCGAAGGCTGAACCTTATACTTTTGATATATTGAAAAAAATGCTCGCCGGGCCGAATGTCCGGTGAGCATTTTTTGTATCGTTTTCGGACCGCAACGAATAAAATGAATCAATTGTCAACAATTTGCCGATTCTCTATAAAATAAACGGTGAAACCAAAAGGATGCGGGAGGGCCAAATGATCCGCTCTGAACTGATCCAGAAGTTGACAGACGAAAATCCGGAGCTCGGCCTTCAGGAGGTGGAGAGGATTGTCGATCTCTTTTTCAAGGAGATTGTCGATCGCCTGTCGACCGGCGGAAGGGTGGAATTGCGCGGCTTCGGCGCGTTCACGACACGAGCGCGAGAAGCACGAACGGGCCGGAATCCCCGCACGGGTGAAAAGGTTCCCGTTTCTGCCAAGCGGGTGCCCTATTTCAAACCGGGCAAGGAAATGCGGGAACGTCTTAACAAGGCGCATGTCTGAACGCATTGCTTGACGTCCTGCCATCGAAGCCGCAGGGAAGCAGCGCGCGGACGTGGCGAAACCGGTAGACGCAGCGGACTTAAAATCCGCTTTCCCCTGGAAGTGCGGGTTCGAGTCCCGCCGTCCGCACCAATAATTCAATGAGCGAGTAGTAAGGGTATCCGCGCATCCCGAAGCATGCGGCGCGTAACCCCGCCGAAAACCAGTTCACGCAGGCGGCTGTGACCAAAGGCCCCCATGACTACCCAGTCCGCCGCCAATGCGCTGATGGCGCCCAGCAGAGCCGTCTCCACCGCTTCTCCATCACGCGACCAACTGTGCATCTGCGCGGGGATGGCGTGACGGGAAAGATATTCCGGCACCTCCGTCGATGGAAATGCCCGTTTATCGGTTTCTTCCACCGTCACCACATGAACATCCTGTGTCCGCTGCAATAGGGGAATCGCGGCCTTGATGGCTGACGCGGCCTCATGCGATCCATCCCATGCCACAAGGGCGCGTCCCGGCATCTTAAAGCATTTCGCCGATTGCGGCATAGCCAGAACTGGCGTGCGGCCACCCAGCGCGAGGTCGGAAACGATCGGCAGGGGATCCTTGAAATCCTTGCGCGGCCCTTCCGGCAAGGTCGCAACGATGATGTCGGACAGCTTTGCCGCCCGCAACAGCGCGCCGACGGTTTCACCATCGACCTGCCTCCAGTCCCAACTCACCCCTTCCCGCCTTAACCGATCTTCCACCTGCACGCGTAGCCTGTCATCGATCTCCCGCAATTCTTCGGTAATGACGGGAGCAAAAGCGCCGCCGCCATACATATCAGCCGCCACAAGATCCGGCGCCGATCGAACCTGTACGCATTGAATATGCGCCTTACAGCCGCGGGCGAGATCACAAGCCGCCTGAAGACGGCTTTCCGCTCCCTGATCGTCGTGGATATGCAGCAGAACCGATTTCATCGCTCCTCTCCTGGCTCAAATCCTCATTTTCTCCGTTCTCATGAATGAGGCATGCCGCCATTCATCAGCGGACTGTTCCCCTGTATAGCATATCAGCGCGAGACAGCGTGAGGTATCGCCATGCCTTCCTGACATGCTCGTGCGAAATATCCGCTTAATTCGGCATGTTTCGCGGGCATGAGGTCAATGCGAAGGTGCATTTCCATCTCCGCTTCTGCCATCCGCCTGCGATAAAGGCGCAAAACACCTTTGGAACACATCTGCCTTATCAGCGCGAAGAGGCGCTCCCCCTTCAACCCAGAAATGTCGGAGGCGTCGGCCACGGTATAAGGTACACGGTGCGAAGCGTGAACATAGATATCGGTCAGAATACTGAGTTGAGGGTCGGGAAGCGATTGTGCGGCAAGGCGCGCCGAAACGGCCAAGGCTCCGAAATAGGCCGCGCGGGCAAATTCCCCACGCAAAGCCCGTGGCGGGTTGCTGTCCAGCGGCTCCCTGTCCCAGCGGAAATCCGTTCGGTTGCCCAATCCCGCTCCCTTGCTTGCTTCGTTAAGCGGCTTCGCGAATCTCGGTTGATTCATGACCCAGTCTCATCTGATGGTTGGTGCTCCACCAGAAATTGGCATCAAAATTCAAACCTCCGATTAGGTCTAGGCTCACCATATTATACGCAATTCATGCATTCCCCGGGTGGTTACAAACCGCGCAAGGAAAGCCATAATATACCGAAAAGGCGATCTTTTATTTGTAGTTAAATTGAGCGCATTTATGACACACGGCCACCCGCGTAAAATTCGGCAAACCTATTCTGCGTCGCTGCAACGACGCTCCAGATTCAGCAAATAAGTCTTTGCGCCAAGCCCGCCGGCAAAACCGGTCAAGGCGCCGTTCTTGCCCAACACGCGGTGACAAGGCACGATGATGGAAATCGGATTGCGACCATTTGCCGCGCCCACCGCCCGATGAGCGGTCGGCTTGCCAATCCTATGGGCGAGATTCTCATAGCTGCATGTCTCGCCGTAGCGAATATCGAGCAAAGCGCGCCACACAATCTGTTGAAAGACCGTCCCCGCAAAATCGAGCGGCAGTTGAAAATCGTGTCGCTCGCCCGCGAAATACTGGCCAAGCTGAATTTCCGCCTGCGCCAGAAAGGGATGGCTGCCGGATTCGCGCGATGCATCCAGAGGTACGCGCGCCGGATTGTCCTCTTCCCACAGAACCGCTCTCAGGCCCCGGTCGCTCGCCACCAGCTTGAGCTGTCCAACCGGAGACGCAATGACCTTATGTACCAACATGGTTTGCGATCAAAAATGCATGTTCATGGGAGCTTCTACTTCAAACCTCCGCCCATGGCCCGGTAAAGCTCAATCATATTGGCCGTCCGCGCCAATCGGGTGGCCAACAGGCTTTGTTCCGCGGCATAGAGCGCGCGCTGGGAATCCAGCGTTGTCAAAAAGCTGTCGATTCCTGCCCGGAATCGCGCCTCCGACAATGTGTAGGCAACACGAGCAGAATCTCTGAGCGATGTCTGGGCAGCCAGTTGATCCGTCATGGTGCCACGCCGGGCTAAAGCATCGGCTACTTCACGGAAGCCTGTCTGCACGCTCTTTTCATATGTGGCGAGCATCGCGTCATAGGTGGCCCGCGCATATCGCAAATTACCCTGATTCCGGCCAAAATCGAAAATGGGCACGCTTGCCGACGGCGCAACCGACCAATAGTCGCTGCCGGACTTGAACAGGTTGGATAGCCCCAGGCTCATCGTCCCGAACGCCGCGGTAAGAGAGATATTGGGGAAAAAGGCCGCTCTCGCCGCGCCGATATTCGCATTGGCGCCGCGCAACTGATGTTCCGCCGCCGCGATATCGGGCCGTTTCAGCAAAAGTGAAGATGGCAAATTGTCGGGCAGGTTGCCCAGCACCACGTCGCCTTGTGGCATCGCCTCCGGCAAATCCTCCGCACCGATCGTCGTGCCAGCCAGAAGATTAAGGGCGTTTTGATCCTGCGCCACCAGCGTTGTCGCCTGCGCTATGTCGGATCGCGCCTGATCATAACTGGTCTGCGCCTGTCGTACTTCCAGTTCCGACGCGATGCCCTTTGCAAAACGAGATTTCGTCAGCTCAAGCGTCTTGCCGAATGCCGATTCCAGATCGCGGGCGATCCGCAATCGTTCCTGATCGGTCGCCATGGTCATCCATGTCGACGCCACTTCCGCGATCAGCGCCGTCTGCGCGGCGTTACGGTTTTCGATGGATGCGAAATATTGCTCCTGCGCGGCTTTTGTGAGGTTCCTCACTCGTCCGAACAGATCGATCTCCCACGCGGACACGCCCACCGAAGCGGAATAGATATCGGTTCGGCCGGAATTGGCCGCGCCTGCCCCCCCCTGCTGAGCGAAAGGCGTGTCCTGATAGGTCGCGCTGCCATTAAGACCCACGGTCGGCAGGATATCGGCGCGCCGCACTTTGAACTGCGCGCGGGCCTGCTCCACATTGGCGAGCGCGACGCGAAGATCGCGGTTGTTCGCCAGTGTCGTGCCGATGACACGGGTCAGGCGCGGATCGACGAAGAAATCCTTCCAGGCCGTGTCGGCCGGAACAATTGCTTCTTGCGCGCCCGCGTCAGCATAGGCCGCGCCCTCCGGGCTGGCGACGGGGACCGGCAGTTCGGGACGCACATATTTAGGCGCCATGTCGCAAGCCGACAGTGTCACCGCCAAGCCCATCGCCAAGAACGCTTTTCGCTTGAGACCGTTCATCTTCTATCAGCTTTCCTGAGGCCGCGTCGCGGCTTCGTTCTGAGAATTTTCCGACGGAGCATTATGCTGGCGGAACAGCCGCTTCACGACGGTGAAGAACACTGGCACAAAGAAGATCGCCAGCACGGTAGCGGACAGCATACCCCCGACAACGGACAGACCGATTGCGTTCTGACCACCCGCGCCCGCGCCTGTGGACAAGGCCAGCGGCATGACACCGAAAATGAAGGCGAAGCTGGTCATCAAAATCGGCCGCAGGCGCAGCTTGCCTGCCTCCAGCGCCGCGCGAGCGGGAGGAAGCCCCTGCTGCATCTTCTCTTCTGCAAACTCCACAATCAGGATGGCGTTCTTCGCCGATACGCCGATTGTCGTGATGAGGCCGACCTGAAGGTAAATGCCATTATCCAGTCCTGACAGCCCCGCCATGAGAACCGCCCCGATCACGCCGAGCGGAACGACCATCATCACCGCCAACGGCACCGACCAGCTTTCATACAGCGCGGCAAGGCAGAGGAACACGATCAACATCGAGAGGGCGTAAAGCGCAGGCGCCTGACCACCCGAGGTCTTCTCCTCATAGGAAATGCCGCCCCATTCGTAGCCGACCCCTGCCGGCAACTTCGCGGCGTATTCCTCCATGGCCTTCATCGCCTCGCCGCTGCTGACGCCGGGTGCCGGCGCGCCCATGATCTCCATGGAAGGAACGCCGTTGAAACGTTCCAGACGGGCCGGACCATAAATCCACTCCGTTGTACTGAAGGCTGACAGCGGAGCCATGGTTCCACTCGCCCCACGAACATGCAGGGCGCCGATGGAATCGGGCGTCGTGCGAAACGGCGCATCGGCCTGAAGGTAGACCCGCTTCACGCGATTGCGGTCGATGAAGTCATTGACATAGGAACTGCCCAGCGCCGTGCTGATCGTGTCATTGACATCGGCCTGCGCCATTCCGAGCGCGCCGGCCGCCGCCTGATCGACATTCAGCTTCAACTGCGCCGTATCTTCCAGCCCATTGGGCCTTACCTGAACCAGCCGCTTGTCGGCCGCGGCCATGCTGAGCAATTGGTTGCGCGCTTCCAGCAGCTTTTCATGACCTATGCCACCCACATCCTTCAACTGGAAATCAAAGCCCGACGCGTTGCCAAGTTCCTGCACGGCAGGCGGCACCAGGGCAATGACCTTGCCCGCTGAAATCTTCCTAAACGCGGCATTTGCGCGCTGCGCGATGGCATCCGCGCTATGCTCCTTGCCCTTGCGTTCAGACCAGTCGCGCAGCTTTACGAATGCAATGCCCACATTTTGGCCCTGTCCTCCAAAACCGAAGCCCGAAATGCTGAAGACCGCCCACGCATTCTGCTTTTCATCCTTCAGATAAAAATCGCGCAACTTCCCCATTGTGCGTTCCGTTTCCTCAAGCGTGGCACCGGCCGGCAGCGAAACCTGGTTGATGATGCGCCCCTGGTCCTCTCCCGGAAGGAAGCCCGAAGGCAGACGCAGGAACAGGAAACCCATGCCGATGATGATCACGGCGTAGATCAGCATGGTCTTGCCCCAGTTCCGCTCGCATTTCTCGACGCCCGCTCCATAGTGGACGACACTGCGGTCGAAGGTTCTGTTGAACCAGCCGAAAAATCCCTTTTGCGCGCCATGGCCTTCGCGTTGGGGGCGCAGGATCGTGGCGCACAAGGCCGGCGTCAAAATCAACGCGACAAGAACGGAGAGGACCATCGATGACACGATGGTGATGGAGAATTGCCGGAAGATAACCCCGGTCGATCCGCCGAAAAACGCCATCGGAAGGAACACGGCCGACAATACCAGGCCGATGCCGATCAGCGCGCCGCTGATTTCGTCCATCGATTTCTTGGCGGCTTCCTTGGGGCTCAACCCCTCTTCCTGGATGATGCGCTCGACATTCTCGACCACGACGATGG
Source organism: Sphingobium baderi (assembly GCF_001456115.1). Lineage (NCBI taxonomy): Bacteria > Pseudomonadati > Pseudomonadota > Alphaproteobacteria > Sphingomonadales > Sphingobiaceae > Sphingobium > Sphingobium wenxiniae. Next base: position 2,911,377 of record NZ_CP013264.1, read on the forward strand.
CATCATCGACCAACAGGCCGATTGCGAGGACCATGCCGAACAGCGTCAGCGTATTGATGGTGAAGCCGGCGGCATATAATATGGCCAGCGATCCCAGCAAAACGATCGGCACGGCAATGGTTGGAATAAGGGTCGCACGCCAGTTCTGCAGAAATACAAACATGACGACGAAGACCAGCAGAACCGCTTCGACAAGGGTGTGGATGACCTGTTCGACCGACAGCCTGACGAATGTCGAATTGTCCACCGGGAAGTCATATTTCACCCAGGCGGGGAAGTTCTTCGAAAGCTCCGCGACCTTCGCCTTAACGGCTTCCACCGTGTCGAGCGCATTCGCGCCGGGCGCAAGCTTGATACCAAATCCCGCAGATGGATAACCGTTGAACTTGGCTCTGAAACTGTAATTCTCCGCGCCCAGTTCTATTCGTGCAACGTCGGAGAGATTGACCACCGACCCGTCACCGTTGCTGCGCAGCCTGATTTGCCGGAACTCTTCGGGTGTGCGAAGCCGCGACTGCGCCGTCACCGTGGCATTGAGGGCCTGACCGTCCGGCGAAGGGGTGCCCCCGATCTGTCCTGCGGAAATCTGCGCGTTCTGGGCCCTGATGGCATTTTTCACATCGCCTGTGGTAATCCCCAGATTCGCCATCTTATAGGGATCGAGCCAGATCCGCATGGCATATTGGGCGCCCAGCAACTGCGTGTCGCCTACCCCCTCCACGCGGCTCAATGGGTCCTGAAGGGTCGACGCGACCAAATCCGCCGCATCCATCTGATCATGGATGCCATCATCGGCATAGAGGGCCATGATCATCAGGAAGGTCGAACTGGACTTCGTAACCCGCAATCCCTGCTGCTGCACTTCCTGGGGCAGCAAGGGCGTGGCCTGCGCGAGTTTATTCTGAACTTGAACCTGCGCGATATCGGCGTTGGTCCCCTGTTCAAAGGTCAATGTAATGGCAAGATTACCCGCCGAATCGCTCGTCGACGAGAAATAGCGCAGATTGTCGATGCCCTTGAGCTGCTGCTCGATAAGTTGCGTTGTCGTGCTTTCCAGCGTTTCCGCGTTGGCGCCGGGATAAGTGGTGTTGATCGCAACTGTCGGCGGCGCAATTTCAGGAAACTGCGCCACGGCCAGCCGCTGGATGGAAAGCAGTCCGGCCAGCATGATGACGATGGCAATGACCCATGCAAAAATGGGCCTGTCGATAAAATAGCGTGCCATTATTTATCGCGCTCCGTTCGCAGGCCGCGTGACCTGTTGGGGCGCGCCCGGGCGAACGTCCGCGCCGGGGCGAAGATTGAGCAACCCTTCCACGATCAGGCGGTCGCCGGCCTTCAGACCACTGGTCACGATCCACTTGTCCCCCACGGCACGATCGACCTGCACGTCACGCGCTTCCACCTTGTTCTTGGCGTTCACGATCAATGCGGTGGCACGACCGCGCGCATCGCGCGTTATACCCTGTTGCGGCGCCAGGATCGCGTCACGCCGTTGCCCTTCGACAAGTTTGGCGCGAACATACATGCCCGGCAGCAACAGGCCGTCGGGATTGGCGAAGGTCGCCCGCAATGTGACGGCGCCGGAACTTGGGTCGACGGTCACCTCTGAAAACTGCAGCCTCCCCTCAATCGGATAAACGCTGCCATTGGGGAGCAGAAGTTGCACGCGCGCGCCATCGGCTTCATTGACTCCGCCGCGCTGCATCGCCTGCTTGAGGTTGATGATGTCGGCGGCGGACTGCGTCACGTCGACATACACCATGTCGGTCCGCTGGATGGTGGCGAGCGGGTCCGCCTGACCTGTCTGCACAAGCGCACCCGGCGTGAACAGGGAGCGACCGATCCGGCCGGAGATCGGCGCCGTGATACGAGTGAAATTCTGGCTCACTTGTGCCGCCTGAACGGCTGCACGCTGTGCGGCGACGTCAGCGCGCGCCTGTTGCGCCGCCGCCATGGCGTTATCGGCCTCCTGACGGCTGACGGCGTTGATCCCGACAAGTTCCCGGTAGCGCTGGGCCTGCAGGCCCGTAGCGGTGATCGAGGCTTGCGCCCGGGCGAGATTGCCCTGCGCCTGCGCGAGCGCGGCGCGATATGGCGCGTCGTCGATCTCATAGAGGACTTGCCCCGCCTTTACATAGCCACCTTCGGTAAAAAGGCGACGGCGGATCACGCCGCTGATCTGTGGTCGCACCTCGGCCGTTTCCATGGCCGCAATTCGTCCCGGCAGCTCAGTCGTCAACGGAGCGGTTTCGGCTTTCAACGTCACCACGCCGACGGCTGGCGGCGGCGGAGCCGGCGGCGCTTCCTTACCACAACCGGTAAGGGCCAGAGCCGACGCACAAGCCACCAGTCCGATGAGTGTCCCCTTTTGCATCGTTGCCTATCCGTTTCGATGGAGTTTGTCATATCTGGAATGAACATTCATTCCGCTTGCCCGACAGGTAAGAAACTGGCATTATCAATTCAAGGGTAAAAGCGGGGTCAAGAAGAAAAATGGTTGCAGTGCAGCAGGAACGGAGCGGCCGGGAGCATATTCTGAATACCGCGCGTGATCTGTTTTCCACGCATGGCTTTCATCAAACCTCCATGGCCGAACTTGCTACCGCCGCAAAAGTTTCGGTCGGACAAATCTATCGGCTGTTCAAGGGCAAGGAAGATATCATAGAAGCCCTGATCGGCATGGATATGAATGACCGTATCGAGAAAATTGATATTCTCCGCCTCCGCCTCAAAGCAGGTGAGATCGATATCGAACAGACATTTGAGCACCTCTTTCTGCTGAGTCTTCGCGACAAGGATGAGGCCCTGTCATTCGATATTCTGGCCGAAGCGCTACGAAACCGGCCTGTAGGGGAAACCGTGAGCGCCATGTGCCAACAGTTTCGTCGTTTTCTACGCGATTTTGCATGTATAGCCAACCCGCACCTGTCAGGAGAAGCGCTTGACGGAGCGGAAGAGGTCATCCTCGCCTCCATCTTCGGCATGGGGCATCGAAGCCTGTCTTTGCCGAATTTATCCAACGAATGCACGGCCCGTCGCGCGGCACAGATGATCGTCGCGGCGCTGAAGGCTACTCGCTAGCTTTTTTCGCCATTGTCGACACCCCTTTTTGCTGCGTCGCAACAATGCGCCCCTGTTGTTCCCTCCCTATCGGCCGGCCCTTGCCGATAGGGATGTCTTTTTCGCCTCGCGACTCACTTTGGCTAACTATTGGGCAGCGACACCTTCCGGCAATACCACCGCGGACCAGCTCTTCGCGGGCACAAGATATTTTGCGGCCAGCTTTTGAATGTCGCCCGGCGTGACGGTCAGCATATCCTGCGCCATGGTCCGCATCGCCTCGACATAGCGGGGATCATGGGTCGCGCCTTCCATCTGGTTCATCCAAAAGGCATTCCCCGTCCCCGCCCGCATCAATAACTGCTGCATAGGGGCCACCGCACGCTGCAATTCGTCCTGCGTCACCGCCGTCTTGGCAAGATCGGTGGCTGTTTCCTTCACGACATCGTAGAAATAATTGACCCGATCGGGCCGCACCTGGCTCGACACCAGGATGTAACCGCCGCTTTCATAGGAAAATGGCCAGTTGTTCTGAACGGTGGGCGAATAGGCCGAACCCTCCGTGGAACGCAGTTTGTCGAACAGCCGGTCATTGAAGATCTGGGTCAATATCTCAAGCTGTCGCGCCTCTTTGGTAAGGGCAAAGCCGCCAGAGGTCGGCCACGCCATGACAGCGGCGGCTTGTTCCTTATCCCCTTCGTGACGCAGAATGATCGGCTTTTCTACATGGGCGGGAAAGCGCATGACACGGTTCGCGGCGGGAACGGGCTTATCGGGGCGGGCGGGCAGAGCGCCGAATGTCGCGCCAATCGCCTTGATCGCGTCCTCGGCATTCACCTGCCCGAACAATTGCACTTCAATCGGACCGGAGGCCAGGATCGGCTCCCACGTCGCACGGAAGTTTTGGGGAGAGAGCTTTTCGATCTCCTCGCGTGATGGCGTGCGGAAACGCACATCCTTGTCATGCAGCAGCCAGTTGAGATCGCGGCCCAGCACTGAGTCAGGGGATCGCGACATCGCATCATAGGCGACCATCGCGCCGGTCTTGACGCGCGCTATGGGGGCTGGATCCCAACCGGGCGCCCCCAATTTCGTCGCGAACAGGCGCAGTTGGTCTTTATAGTCGGCGGGTCGGGTCACCGCCTGAAATTCAAAAGCATCATCGTCGATGGAGAACTGCATCCCCATCCGGCGACCATTGGTCAGGTCGTCCAGTTCACGCTGACCCAGCTTGCCGATCCCGCTCGCCACCAGAGCATAGTCGGCGGCCCAGCTCGGCACCGGCTTCGTCGGAGAGAAGGCCTGCTGGCCATGACCGAAGCGGACGTTGATCCGCACTTTTTCGGTTTCCGCGTCATTGGCGAACAGCGTCAGCTTGACCCCATTGGAGTAAGTGATGCTCTCCATTCCCTTAAGGCCGATGGGTGTGCGTGACACGACTGTGCCCGGAGGCCCCAGTGGCGGCAGGTCGTCCATCGTCACGAGCTTGTCGGCCAACCGCGCATTGGCCGCCGCCTGAACCGGCGCCGCCACTGCGGAGGCCAGTTCCGCATCCAACCCCGGCTGCGCCTTCCCCGTCACCAGCAGAGCACGAAACACGCCTGCTGAAAACAGCCTGCGGGTGGAATCGAGAATCTTCTCCGGCGTCATGGCAGGCTTGCCGGAACGGAATATGTCCAGCGCAGCCTGCGGACTGACCGTCGTTTCGCGGATGTCGACCGCACTCACCAAATCGCTCGCCTGTTTCGCACCCGCTTCGGTATCGGCGTTCTCGACCTGAATCGCTAACGCTGTGTCCATCTGGGCATATTCGCGGTCGATTTCCTGCTGGCTGGGCGGCGTTGCCTTCGCATCTTCTATGATGGCACGGACATCCTGCAATGCCTTCTGCCAATTTTCGCCGGAAGGCAGGATGGTGACGAAGGTGCCATCGGCGGAACGGCTGACATCCTGTTGATCCGCGCTAGCCTGAAGAAAGCTGCCACCGCTCCGCGCTGCTGCTTCAAGGCGGCGGCTGACGATCTGAAGCGCCAGCATGTCGGTCAGCTTGTCCTGGTTGTAGAGGATCGTGTCAGCGCGCGGCTTCCATGGCCGCAACCATGCCATGGTGACGCCCATCGGAATGCCCGGCTCCACGGCGACGGCGGTGGCTGGCGCCTTGGGATCAGGCGCGCCGAAATCAGGGATCGGAGCGCCCTTCCCCGCCATGGCCCAGGTGCCAAAATTATCCTTGATAAGCTGTTCGGCAAGCGCGGGATCAATGTCTCCTGCAATGGCTATCACGGCGTTTTCCGGGCGATACCAACGCTGGTGGAAAGCTTCCATCTTCGCGGCGGTCACGGCATTGAGCGTCGCCACTGTTCCGATGGGGCTATGTTCGGCAAGCGGCTGGCCGGCAAAGAAATGCTTTCGGCTGGCATCGGAAATCCGCATCTGCGGGCCGTCGCTTTCGCGGCGTTCGGCAAGGACGACTGCGCGTTCCGCATTGACGGCGCTGTCCACTATATTGGGATCGATCATCATGCCTGCGAGGATCTTGAGGCTTTCGCTAAGACTCGCCTGTGTCGCCTGTGGCAGGTCGAGCGCATAGGTGGTGCCGGTAGGCGTCGTCTGAGCATTGCTGTCGCTGCCGAAGGTGACGCCAAGACGCTGCCAGATGCGCTTGGATTCGCCGTCCGGCACATGGCGCGATCCCCGGAAGGTCAGATGCTCCATGAAATGCGCGTAACCAAGCTCGTCGGCATGTTCCATCAGCGACCCGGCGTCCATCCGCAGGCGAACGGAGACCTGCCCCGGCGGGACGCCATTGCGGCGGATGGCGTAGCGCAGACCGTTGGAAAGCGTGCCGAAGCGCCATGCCGTGTCGATCGGCACATCGCTGTTTTCATAGAGCCAGGGGCGGGTTTCGGTCGTTGTGGAACCTGCCGTGGCGGGCGCGGAGGGCGTTTCCGTTCGAGCCGCCAATGGCGCGGGCGCGCCGGCGAGCAGAAGAGCGAGGACGGATAGCGAAGCGGCTGAACGCCGAAAGGAAAAAGTCATAGGCCCGGGAGCCTAACGACATTTTCCTGAATGACCACTGACAAAGCGCCGCGACGAACGGGAAGCGCGGCGCCTGGCCTCGCATATCCCTTTCAGGATGCGCCTTTTCCTTGCGGGGTGCTGATCCTGCATAACGGTGAACAGGAACGAACAGACCGCAGAGCGGCTATTAATTGTGCTCCCACTTCCGCAGGAGCACCCGGACAGGGCGCAGCCCTTAACGCTGCCCCGTCCGCTGCACCGCGCCCTTATGCGCGCCCACGCCGCTGCGGCGGCGACGGAAAGGCTTTTTCTTCGCGGGCGCCGCATCGCCATCGGGACGATGGGCGCGGTCGGGCGTGCCGCGCTGTTGCTTCTGCTGATCCTGATAGCGGCGCTGGCCATCGGCGCGCTTCGCCTGCTGTTCGGAAGTCTGCGGCTTGCCCTTGCGCGGGGGCGCGGGCTTGGGGAGGTTGCGAACCGCTTCCATGAAATTTTCAGGCAACGGCACGATCTCCAGCTTGACTTTGGCGGTCCGCTCGATGGCCTTGAGATATGGCCGCTCATCATCCGCCACGAAGCTGATCGCGATGCCTTCCGCGCCCGCGCGGGCCGTCCGGCCGATGCGGTGGACATATTGCTCCGGCACGTTGGGCAGCTCGAAATTGATGACATGGCTCACGCCCGACACATCGATGCCACGCGCGGCGATGTCGGTCGCGACAAGCAGTTTCACATGACCGTGGCGGAAAGCCTGAAGCGCGGTCGTGCGCTGAGCCTGGCTCTTATTGCCGTGGATGGCGACCGCCTGGATGCCCGCCCCTTCCAGGAAACGCACGACGCGATCCGCGCCATGCTTGGTGCGGGTGAAGATGAGGGCGCGGTCGATCGGCTCGTTCTTGACCGTCAGGGTCAATAATGCCTGTTTTTCCGCCTGATTGACGAAGCTTGCCCGCTGGAGGACGCGTTCGGCCGTCGTGGATTGTGGCGCGACGCTGACCTTCACCGGATCGTTCAGGAACTGCGCGGCGAGCGCCTCGATCTCCTTGGGCATGGTCGCGGAGAAGAACAGGTTCTGCCGTTCCTTCGGCAGCAGCTTGGCGATACGCCGCAGCGGGTGGATGAAACCCATGTCCATCATCTGGTCGGCTTCATCGAGGACGAAGATTTCTGTATCTTTGATGGTGAAGGCCCGCTGGTCGAGCAGGTCGAGCAGGCGGCCCGGCGTCGCAACGACGATGTCCACGCCACGGCTCAGCGCCTTGATTTGCCGATTGATGGGCACGCCGCCGAAGACGACTTCGACCGAAAGTTTCAGAAAACGGCCATAGTCGCGGAAACTCTGCGCGATCTGCGCGGCAAGTTCGCGGGTGGGCGAAAGCACCAGCATCCTGCAGCCATTGAGCGGCGTCTGCTTCGGATTGCGGGCGAAATGGTCCAGGCTGGGCAGCGCAAAGGCCGCCGTCTTGCCGGTGCCGGTTTGGGCAATGCCGCACAGGTCGCGGCCTTCCAGCAGGACCGGGATCGCCTTTTGCTGGATCGGCGTGGGGGTCGCGTAATTTTTGGCGGCCAGCGCCTTTAGAATCGGTTCGGCAAGGCCAAGTTCGGTGAATTGCATCAAGATGACTTCCATTACAAAGCCCGCGCCTTCGCAATATGCGGGCACGGGGCGGGTGGCGAAACGACCCGCGTGAAAAGGGAAGCCTCAAAACGAAAATATAAGGACTGCTCTGGCGCTGTCCCTGCGCCGCATTCATTCATGCGCGGGGACGTTCACGCCGCCAGAGGCGGGAGCCATCGGCTCCTCGGTCGAGCGCATATGATGTAAATATAAGGAAAAAGCAAGCAGCCACCGCAATCGGGGCGGTGGTCACTCAATGGATTGGACGATTCAGAGCGAAACCTCTGCGTGTTTTTCTTGCATCCCTCTGCGCGCATCGCCGCCGAACAACTTGCGGAAAAGACCGCCGGCGCCGCTGTCCGCCCGCCAGATTTCCGCCGTGCCCAGATCGAAACGCAACATCAGCAGATCGGGATCGTCCCGTCCGCCCGAATACCATGCGGCGACATCGTTCGACCAATAACGGTCGATGATGGCAGGATCGCTTTCCGGCGTCAGGATTCCATCAATGCAGGCGAAAAGATCATGGTCCTTCGCCGCGAACTGGGCCATGGCCCGTCCGCCCGACGCCAGCCGGTTTCCCTTGCTGGAATAGAACCAGAAACAGTGATGGGCGTTGGCGTCCAGTTGCGCCGTCATCGGCATGGCGTGATCCTGCGTTCCTTGCAGAGTCACCATCAGAAAAGGACTGTGGGACAACTCTTTCCAGAAACGTTCCCGAATTTCGGCCTCGGTGCTCATGCGCCTTCTCCTCTCCATGGGGTCTTGTCGTCAATGTCCGCGATGGGGGGAAGTTCCACCGGCGCTTGATCTTCGGCCCTTCCGACGCCACATAGCACGCATGTTGATCGAGACTGAAAACACGCCCAATCCGGCAACCGTGAAATTCCTGCCCGGCCGCGCCGTCATGGGCACCGGCACGCGCGACTTCGCCAGCCCGGAGGAAGCCGAGGCATCTCCGCTAGCCGACGCCCTGTTCGGGCTGGGCGACGTGACCGGCGTCTTTTTCGGAAGCGACTTCATTTCCGTCACCATCGCGCCGGGCGCGGAATGGAACGACGTTAAGCCTGAAATACTGTCCATCCTGCTCGATCATTTTTCAGCGAACATGCCGCTGTTCGCACCCGGCAGCGCGGCAGGCATCGCCGTTCCTGCCGAAGAGGATGATTTTTCCGACGATCCCGAAGATGCCGAGATCGTCGCGCAGATCCGCGAGTTGATCGACACGCGCGTCCGCCCGGCGGTTGCCAATGACGGCGGCGACATCGTCTATCGCGGCTTTGACAAGGGCACGGTCTATCTGCGGATGCATGGTGCCTGTTCGGGCTGCCCCTCCTCCACCGCGACGCTGAAGAACGGCATCGAGCAGCTTTTGAAGCATTATGTGCCCGAAGTGACTGAAGTCCGCGCCATCTGAGGCATTGCGCCGACGCTATTATCACGGCATTTGGCAAATCGATATGGATCGATTAACCGCAGGTGATGCCGACGGTCGGCGGCGGCTCCAGGGAGTTTTGTTTGCGACTGCTTGTCATTGACACCGCGACACAGGCGCTGTCCGTCGCGCTGCTGGATGACGGGGTTGCCGTGGGACGCTTCCATGAGATTGTCGGGCGCGGCCATGCCGAAGCGTTGCTCCCCGTTATCGCCGCCCTGCCCGATGGCGGGCGCGCCGATGCGATCGCGGTGGATGTGGGACCGGGCAGCTTCACCGGCGTCCGCATCGGGATTGCGGCGGCCAAGGCGCTGTCGCTTGCCTGGCGGATTCCGATTCATGGCTATAGCGCGCTGGCGCTGACCGCGGCAAAGGCCGCGCAAACGCATGAGGGAGGACTGCTGACGGTCACCCTCACCGGCGGTCACGGCGAACTATTCTGGCAATGCTTCGCCGCGGATGGACTGACACCCCTTACGCAGCCTGCTTCCACTCCGATTACCGCGCTGGCGGAACAGACCGGCGATTCCATCTTTTACGGGCCAGGCGCGGATGCGCTGGTCACGGCGAAGGGCATCGGAACCGCCGTCACCCTATATCCCGATGCTGCCGATTATCCTCTGATCGCGCAGCTTCCACCTTTGCCGCCCACGCCGGTATATGGTCGCGAGGCGGACGCGCGCCCGATGGCGCAGGGGACGGCGTCATGATGCCCGACATCGTCTTCGACACCTATGATGAAGGCGAGCGCAACGCGCTGGCTGACGCCATGGAGATCATGGTCCGCGCTTTCGACCCGGTCTATGGCGAAGCCTGGACGCTGCCGCAGATCTCCGGCGTCATGCTCATGCCGGGAACCTGGCTTACCATCGCCCGGCTGGACGCCATACCGCTGGGGTTCGCGCTGGTCCGGTCCGTGCTCGACGAATGCGAGTTGTTGCTGCTGGCCGTCGATCCCGTGTGGAGAGGCCGGGGCATTGGCGATGCCCTGCTCGCCAGCAGCCTGTCCACGGCGCGCCGTAGGGGAATCGCTTCCATGAATCTGGAAGTGCGCGCCAGCAACAGCGCAATCAAACTTTACGAAAAGTTCGGATTCGAATATGTACATCGCCGCCCTGGTTATTATCGCGGCAATGATGGCCAACTTCATGACGCGTTGAGTCTACGGCTGGACATGATGATTTGACCTGCCCCCTTGCCAGATTAGGCAGGAAAGTATAGCGGACGGTCGCCGCTCATCCATCAGCTTCCGGCAGGGCGGGTCGCATCTAGTTCAAGCCTTTTCAGGAAAAAGAAAATGGAAAACGAATCCGCCCAGAAAGAACTGCTGATTACTTTGACGTCGGATATTGTCGCCGCGCATGTTTCCAATAACAGCGTTGCCGTTTCGGACGTCGCGGTGCTTATTCAGAATGTCCACGCGGCCCTGACCAATTTGTCGACCCCCGTCCCCGCTCCGGAAGTAAAGCCCGAGCCTGCGGTTTCGGTGCGCTCTTCCATCAAGCCGGATTATATCATCTGCCTGGAGGACGGGAAAAAGCTCAAGATGCTCAAGCGCCACCTGATGACTCATTATCAGATGACGCCGGACGATTATCGCGCCAAATGGGGCCTGCCTGCCGATTATCCGATGGTCGCGCCCAACTATGCCGAACAGCGCCGCACATTGGCGAAAAAGATTGGTCTTGGCACGAAACGCCGCCGCCCCCGCGGTAAATAACGGACGACCTGACGCCGCAATTGAAAAGCGATGTCGAAAGAAATGAGCGTTTCCATCCCATATGGAACCGCTTCGGGGGAGAGGCATGGCCGCTCCCCCTTTTACCTAACGGCAAAAGGCGTTAGGCTTGAATCTATCCTATCCCATTCAGCCGGCGAACAAAGATGAACCGCAAGATCGACGTAGAAGCCCTATGCCATGAAAAGGGCCTTCGCATCACTGAACAACGCCGGGTAATCGCTCAGGTCCTGAGCGAAGCGGAGGACCATCCCGATGTCGAGGAATTGCATCGGCGCTCCGCCGCAGTCGACCCCGGCATTTCCATCGCCACGGTTTACCGCACCGTCCGTCTGTTCGAGGAGGCCGGCATCCTCGACCGGCATGATTTCGGCGACGGTCGCGCCCGCTATGAAGCGGCGCCCGAATCCCACCACGACCATCTGATCGACGTGGAAACCGGTAATGTGATCGAATTCGTCGATCCTGAACTGGAACAGCTTCAAAAGCAGATTGCCGAAAAGCTGGGTTTCCGCCTGGTCGATCACCGCATGGAACTCTATGGGGTGGTGATCGACCGCAAGAGCTGATCGCTTGGCCCGGATACGCCGTTTCTTGCGCCTGGGCGCGTTGACGGCCAGCCTCTTTCTTTGCCTTGCGCCCCATTTATTGTGGCGGCTTTTCCGGCGGCCGTCGCCCTGGCCTCGCCGCTTCCTTACCCTGGCCGCCCGATCCGTCGGCGCGCGGGTGCAGGTGGCGGGAAAGCCGGTTTCCAGCGACCTGTTCCTGATCGCCAATCATGTGAGCTGGGTCGACATATTGGCGCTGGGCGGCGCGACCGGCACCGCCTTCGTCTCGCATGACGGCGTTGCCCGTTGGCCTGTGATCGGCTGGCTGGCCGCCCAGAATAATACGCTGTTCGTCTCGCGCGAAAAGCGTGGTGGGCTGGCGGGACAGATCGAAGCGTTGCGGGCGGCGATGATCGGGCATCAACCCGTGGCGATTTTCCCCGAGGGGACGACAGGTGACGGCCGCTCCCTTCTGCCCTTCAAGCCCACTCTGCTGGCAGTCCTGTTGCCGCCGCCCCGCGAAGTGATGATCCAGCCTGTGCATATCGACTATGGCCGCGCCGCGCCCGACATTGCGTGGCATGGCAATGAATCGGCGGGAAGCAACGTGAAACGGTTGCTGGAACGCCCGGGAAGCCTGGACGTAACGCTGCGTTTCCTTGAACCTTTCGATCCCACCGGATGCGGCGACCGCAAGGTCATCGCCGCCATGGCGCGCGAACATATTGTCGCGAGCATCGCGATGCACCTGCCGCCTTCCGCTGATGGCCATGGCACTGTATAGCTGGATCGCATGAATCGTAACGACACGCCCCCAAAGCCAGACAAAGCCCCGGCCACCTTCCACGTCAAATCCTTCGGCTGCCAGATGAACGTCTATGATGGCGAGCGCATGGCCGAGATGCTGGGCGAGCGCGGCATGACCCCCGCAGCCGAGGGCACGGAGGCGGACCTCGTTATCCTTAACACCTGCCACATTCGCGAAAAGGCGGTGGACAAGGTCTATTCCGATATCGGCCGCCTGCGCCGGGAGGACGGCACGCGACCGATGATCGCGGTCGCGGGCTGCGTCGCGCAGGCCGAGGGCAGCGAGATCAGCCGCCGCGCGAAGAGCGTCGACATCGTCGTCGGCCCGCAAGCCTATCACCGCCTGCCGGACCTGATCGACAAGGCGGGTCGCGGCGAGGAAGCGGTGGACACCGACATGCCGCTCGCATCCAAATTCGGCGCCCTGCCCGCTCGGACCAAGCAGGCGCGGCCCACCGCTTTCCTTACCATTATGGAAGGGTGCGACAAATTCTGCACATACTGCGTGGTGCCCTATACGCGCGGCGCGGAGATCAGCCGGTCATGGGACGCAATCCTCGAAGAGGCACAGGCGCTGGTCGACGGCGGCGCGCGCGAAATCACGCTGCTGGGCCAGAACGTCAATGCCTGGACGGGCGAGGACAGCAAAGGCCGGATGCAGGGGATGGACGGCCTTGTCCGCGAACTGGCGAAGATCAACGACCTTAAACGCATCCGCTACACCACCAGCCATCCCAACGACATGAGCGACGGCCTGATCGCCGCCCATGGCGAGGTGGAAAAGCTGATGCCCTTTCTCCATCTGCCGGTGCAGTCGGGCAATGACCGCATCCTGAAAGCCATGAACCGCAGCCACAGCGCGGACAGTTATTTGCGGATCATCGAGCGGGTGCGGGAAGCGCGGCCCGACATCGCCCTGTCGGGCGACTTCATCGTCGGCTTCCCCGGCGAGACGGACGCGGAGTTCGAAGATACTCTGAAGATCGTCGAGCAAGTGCGCTATGCACAATGCTATTCCTTCAAATACAGCTCCCGCCCCGGCACGCCCGCCGCCGACATGGACGGCCAGATTCCGGCCGAGGTGATGGACGAGCGGCTGGCGCGGCTTCAGGCGCTCATCAACCAGCATCAAGTGGCGTTCAACACCGCCACCATAGGCCGCCGCACGGACATATTGCTGGAGCGCAAAGGCCGTTATCCCGGCCAGCTCATCGGTAAGACGCCGTGGCTTCAGTCGGTCCATGTCACCGCGCCGGACCTTGCCATCGGCGACATGGTGGAAGTCGATATCGTCAGCGCCGGTCCCAACAGTCTGGCCGGTGAACCCAGCAGGAGGAAAGCCGCTTGAACCAAAGCCTCGTCAATCCCGCACCGGCGGGAAACCATCTCCCCCGACCATGGCGATGCGCCCTGACACAGAGATGGAAGATGAGCGAGGGAGGCTGCTGACATGAGTAAGAAACCGCATCAACGGGCCGAAGCGGGCGAACGCGCGCGGCTCGAAGTCACCTTTGAGCGCCCGCACCTTCTGGGCGCACTGTTCGGGCAATATGACCAGAACCTCGTGGCCATTGAAAACCGGCTGGGCGTCTATATCGCCGCGCGCGGCAACAAGCTCCAGATCGAGGGCGACGCCGAAGCCGCCGCCCGCGCCCGCGACGTGCTGACCGGCCTCTACAACCGCATCGCCGCGGGGCAGGAGATCGACGGCGGCGCGGTGGAGGCCGTCATCGCCATGTCCGCCGAACCGACGCTGGACGGCATCATCCGCCATGACGTCGCCGAACCGCCCAAGGTGATGATCCGCACCCGCAAGAAGACCATCGTGCCGCGCTCCGCCACGCAGGTCACTTATATGGAGGCGCTGACGCGCAACGACATCATCTTCGCGCTGGGTCCGGCAGGCACGGGCAAGACCTACCTCGCCGTCGCGCAGGCGGTGAGCCAGCTTATCTCCGGCTCGGTCGACCGCCTCATCCTCTCCCGCCCCGCCGTGGAAGCGGGCGAGCGGCTGGGCTTCCTGCCCGGCGACATGAAGGAGAAGGTCGATCCCTATCTGCGCCCGATCTACGACGCGCTTTACGACACGCTGCCCGCCGAACAGGTGGAACGGCGCATCGCATCGGGTGAGATAGAGATCGCGCCGCTCGCCTTCATGCGCGGGCGGACGCTCTCCAACGCCTTCATCGTGCTCGACGAAGCGCAGAATACCACCGTCGCGCAGATGAAGATGTTCCTCACCCGCTTCGGCGAGAACAGCCGCATGGTGATCTGCGGCGACCCGCGTCAGGTCGACCTGCCTCAGCCAGGCATTTCCGGCTTGGCCGACGCCGTGTCACGATTGCAGGGCGTGGAGGGAATCGCGGTCGTGCCCTTCAATGTCGGCGATGTCGTACGTCACCCGGTCGTCGGGCGCATTGTCCAGGCTTATGAGGGGCCCGATGCTTGATATTGCCATAGTGCTGGAAGATGGCTGGCCGGGCATCGATTGGGAGGAACTGGCCGAACGCGCCGTGACCTCGGCCATCGTGCACAGCCCTTATGCCGAATTTGTGCAAAGCCCCGTTACATATGAGATCGCGGTCAAGCTGACCTCTGACGAGGAGGTGCATCAACTGAACCGCAACTATCGGGACAAGGACAAGCCGACCAACGTGCTGTCTTTCCCCATGGTGCAACGCGACCTGTTGGAGGGCACCGCGAATACCGACGATGGCGAGGTGCTGCTGGGCGATATCGTGTTGGCCGAAGGCGTCTGCGCCCATGAAGCGCAGGGCAAGGGCATCTCCATCGCCGATCATGCCGCGCATTTGATCGTGCATGGGACTTTTCATTTGCTGGGATATGACCATATGGTCGATGCCGAAGCCGAGGCGATGGAAGCGCTGGAAATCCGTGCGCTCGCCAGCCTTGGCCTGCCTGATCCCTATGGGGATCGCGAAACAGGGGTTTAGGAAGATTATGGCTGAGGGCAGCCCGAAGGACGGCAATGGCAACGGCTCCAAGGAACCGGACAGTAGTAGCCATGAGGGCGGTTTATGGAGCGGCCTGAAGGCGCTGCTCTTCGGGGAGGATGAGGGGCACAGCCTCCGGCGCGAGTTGGAGGAGGCGCTCGACGAATATGACGAGGATGAGGAGCACGGCGCGCCCTCCCCCTCCAAAGGCGACCTGTCGGCAATCGAACGCCAGATGGTCCGCAACCTTCTCCATTTCTCCGAACATACGGTCGATGACGTCGCCGTCCCGCGCGCGGACATCATCGCCATTGAGGAAAAGGCGAGCTTTGCGGAACTGTCGGCGCTGTTTGCGGAAGCCGGGCACAGCCGCATCCCGGTCTATCGGGAAACGCTCGACACCATCGTCGGCATGATCCACATCCGCGACGCCTTCGCCATAATGGCGGGCAAGTCACCGATGCCCGATACGCTGGAACCTCTGATCCGGCAGCCACTCTATGTGCCTGAAAGCATGGGGGCGCTGGATCTGCTCGCCGAAATGCGGGCGAAGCGGACCCATCTTGCCATCGTGCTGGACGAATATTCGGGGACCGAGGGACTACTGACCTTCGAAGATCTGGTCGAAGAAATCGTCGGCGAGGTCGAGGATGAGCATGACGAGGAGCCCGAAGCGATGCTGGTGCCGCTGGAAGGTGGCCTGTGGGAAGCGGACGCTCGCGCCGAGTTGGAGGATGTGGCCGAGGAAATCGACGATAAACTGGGCGACGTCGAGGAAGATGTCGACACGCTGGGCGGCCTTGCCTTCGTGCTGGCGGGCCATGTGCCGGAACCGGGCGAAATCGTGGAGCATCAGCAAAGCGGCTGGAAGCTGGAGGTGCTGGCCAGCGACGGACGCCGGGTGACGCGTCTGCGGCTGCACCCGCCGGTCGAGAAAGTGGAAGAGGAAGAAGCTTAGGCGACTATCGGCCTCGACCCGCGCGCTGCTGCGAGGCGCGCGGCATCCAGCAGGCGCACAGGGCTAGCCAGCCGATACCCTCGATCCATCCGGCCAGCACATCGCTCGGCCAATGCACGCCCAGCCACACACGGCTGACGCCGATCAGCGCAATGACCACTCCGGCGGCGGCATAAGCGGGCCAGCGCCCTGCCAGCATCGCAAGCGCGCCGAAGAACATCATATTCCCCGCCGCATGGCCGCTGGGAAAGCTATAGCTGTGCACAATATCCAGATGTGGCAGCAGATCGGGACGTGGCGCTGAAAATATCTGTTTGAGCAACAGGTTAAGCAGCGTTCCTCCCGCCATCGTGGCCGCGAGCCACACCGCCGCGCGCCGTCGCCCGGACCAGAGCAGCAGGGCAAGCGCGCCCCCCAGGAGTAGCAACCGTCCGCCTGTGCCTCCCACCGTCGAAGCGAATTGCATGATAGTGGTGAAATGTTGCCCGCCTCCGCTGTCACGCAAACGGCCGGCTTCCATCATCAGCCCCTCATTCAGCCCGTCGAGCACACCTTGCCGATGGACCAACGCGACGATGACGATACAAAGAAGCGCGAAGGCCAAAGCCCCCGCGCCTCTTTTCCATGATCGCCCGTCAGATATGGAGCGCGCGTCCATAGGCCGCCAGCACGCTTTCATGCATGGCTTCGGAAATGGTCGGGTGCGGGAACACCGTTTCCATCAGTTCCGCTTCGGTCGTCTCCATCGTCTTACCAATGGTATAGCCCTGAATCATCTCGGTCACTTCCGCGCCGATCATGTGCGCGCCCAGCAGTTCGCCGGTCCTGGCATCAAACACGGTTTTCACGAACCCTTCCGCTTCGCCCAGCGCAATCGCCTTGCCATTACCGATGAAGGGGAAGTTTCCGACCTTGACTTCATAGCCCGCTTCCTTCGCCTTGGCTTCGGTAAGCCCGACGGAGGCGATCTGCGGATGACAATAGGTGCAGCCGGGAATGTTGCGGACATCCATGGCATGCGGATGCACATCCTTGTTACCCAGCGCCTGCGCGATCGCTTCGGCAACGATCACGCCTTCATGGCTTGCCTTATGCGCCAGCCATGGCGGCGCGGTGACATCGCCAATGGCCCAGATGCCGTCGACATTGGTGCGGCCAAAATCGTCGGTCTTGATGTGGGAACGCTGATCCGGCTCCACGCCGACATCTTCCAGACCCAGATCCTCGACATTGGGGACGATGCCGATGGCGACGATCACATGGCTGTATTCGCCAGCGACTTCCTTGCCCGCCTTGTCCTTGATCGTCGCTGTCACGCTCTTATCGCCGGTCGCGATCTTCTCGATCTTCGCGCCGGTCAGGATCTTCATGCCCTGCTTGGTCAGCGCCTTTTTGAGGAAGGCGGACACGTCCGCGTCCTCCACCGGCACGATCCGGTCCATCATCTCGACCACGGTCACGTCCGCGCCCATGTCATTGTAGAAGCTCGCAAACTCGATGCCGATCGCGCCCGAACCGATGACCAGCAGCTTGCCCGGCATTTCCGGGGGCGTCATGGCATGGCGATAGGTCCACACCCGCTTGCCGTCCGCCTTAAGCTGCGGCAAGTCGCGCGCGCGCGCGCCGGTGGCGACGATGATGTGCTTCGCGTTAAGCTCCTCGGTCTTGCCATCCTTCGTAACGGACAGCTTTCCTTTGCCGGTCAGCTTGCCGTCGCCCATGTGCACGGCGATCTTGTTCTTCTTCATCAGGTGCGTGACGCCCTGATTGAGCTGCTTGGCAACGCCACGCGAACGCTTGACCACCGCTTCGATATCGGCGCTGATCTTCTCGGCCGCCAACCCGTAATCCTTGGCATGTTGCATATAATGGAAGATTTCGGCGGAACGCAGCAGCGCCTTGGTCGGGATGCAGCCCCAGTTAAGGCAGATGCCGCCCAGATTTTCGCGCTCGACGATCGCCGTCTTCAGGCCCAATTGGGCACAGCGGATCGCGGCGACATAGCCGCCGGGGCCGGAACCCAGAACGATGACATCGTAATTCTCAGCCATGTGTCACACTCGTTTCTTGAAGGATAGAATCATCATGCAATCGCTAGCGGCGCCACCGTGCGCGGCTGACGATCCTCGCCAATCGCGACGAAGGTGAAGGTGGCCTGGGTCACCCGATAGGAACGGTCGTCATGCCGCGTGCGTCGCCATGCCTCGACCGCGATGTGCATCGACGTTCGACCAACGCTCACAAGCTTGGCATAGACCGACACCTCGTCACCGACGACCACGGGCCGCAGGAAAGTCATGCCCTCCACGGCGATGGTCACGGCGCGCCCCTTCGAATGGCGGGCGGCGACCGATCCCGCCGCGGAGTCCATCAGGCTCATCAGCCAGCCACCGAAAATATCTCCATAGGGATTGGTGTCGGCGGGCATGGCGATAACGCGGACGGCGGGACTGCCGGCAGGCGGCTGTTCCTCGGCCTGCACCATCAGGCAAGCATTCCCAGCGGATTTTCAACCAGTTGCTTGAACACCTGCATCAGCCGCGCGCCATCCGCCCCGTCAATGGCCCGATGATCGAAGCTGCCGGTCGCGGACATGACGGTCGCAATCTGAAGGCTGTCGTCGATGACATAGGGCCGCTTTTCGCCTGCGCCGATGGCCATGATCATGCCCTGGGGCGGATTGATGACAGCTTCGAACTGCTTGATGCCGAACATGCCCATATTGGATAGGGATGCGGTGCCGCCCTGATATTCCTCCGGCTTGAGCTTCCCTTCCTTGGCGCGCCCGGCCAGATCCTTCATCGCGGTGGAGATGGCGGCGACGCCCCGGCTGTCCGCTTCGGTGATGATCGGCGTGATGAGGCCGCCCGGGATCGACACGGCAACGGAAATATCGGCGCGCTGGAACTTCAACATCTGGTCGCCCGCAAACTGGACATTGCATTCGGGCACCTGGATCAGCGCGACGCCCAGCGCCTTGATGAGCAGGTCGTTGACCGAAAGCTTCACGCCTCGCCCCGACAGTCCATCATTCAGGTCTGCCCGCAGCTTAAGCAGCCTGTCGAGCTGAATGTCGACGGTCAGGTAGATGTGGGGCACCTGCTGTTTGGATTCGGTGAGGCGGCGCGCGATCGTCTTTCGCATGCTCGACAGCTTGACGACCTCATGCGGGATACCGAAATCCTGTACGGGAGCAGACGCGCCCACCGGCGACGGCGCAGCGGCGGGAACTGCACCAGCGGCAGGCACAACCGCGCCGGGCTTCACGCCTTCCAGATCGGCCTTCACGATGCGGCCGTTGGGGCCGGAACCCGAGACACTGGCCAGATCGAGACCCTTTTCCTGCGCCAGACGACGGGCAAGCGGGCTGGCCTTGATCCGGTCGCCATCCTGTTTCGCCAGAGCGGGACCGGCCTTCGGCGCGACGGCTTCCGTCGGCGCGGCATCCGCTTTTGCGGTCTCTGCCTTGGGTGCCGGCGCGGCTTCGGCGCTAGCCGCTGGAGCCGCCTCCGCCTTGCCGCCGCCCTTCGCGGCTTCCGCCACATCTTCGCCCTCTTCGGCCAAAATGGCGATGACGGTGCCGACCTTCACGCCTTCGCTGCCTTCCGCGACAGTGATCTTTGCGATGATGCCCTCATCGACGGCCTCGAACTCCATCGTGGCCTTGTCCGTCTCGATCTCCGCCAGAAGGTCGCCCGACGAAACGGAGTCCCCCTCCTTTACCAGCCACTTGGCCAGCGTTCCTTCCTCCATGGTCGGTGACAGGGCAGGCATCTGGATCGTCTTGCTCATCGGTGGGCCTTTTCTTATCGCATATCCGTTGGCAGAAAGCCTTTTCAGGCCCGTTTCGGCGCTTTGAGGGAAGCGGTCAAGGGCGCGCCTTGCGCTGGGCCCGATTATGCATCACATTTCACCCAGTTGGTTCATGGAACCGACAAAGACGGATATTTGGGCCGTCGGACATATGCGGGGGCATGCGAAGTGCGGACATATCTGGTTGTCGTGGACGAATCGCCCGAAGCGGAAACCGCGCTGCGTTTCGCTGCCCGGCGCGCGGCCAAGACCAATGGCGCGGTGCGTATCCTGGCGCTCATTCCGCCCGCCGAATTCGTGCAATGGAGCGGCGTGCAGGCGACGATGGAGGATGAGGCGCATCAACGCGCCGAAGCGCTGGTGATGAGCGCGGCGGGCACGCTGACCAACGAATCCGGCATCCGCCCCAGCATCACCGTCAAGCAGGGCGATCCGGTGGCGGTGGTTCGCAACACATTGGACGAAATGGATGATGTCGCCGCTCTCGTGCTGGGCGCGGCGGCCAGCGGCCCGCCCGGAAAGCTCGTTTCCCATTTCGCGGGCGCGGATGCGGGCAAATTGCCCTGCCCCATCATGATCATCCCCGGCGGTTTGGATGCCGAGGCGATCGACCGCCTGAGTTGATCCTCACCGTTTCCTGTGCTTGCCCCGCGTGCTGCCGATATGACGGATATTGGCGGGACGGCCACGCTTGATCCCCGGCCGCGCGCGATCTTTCCTGAAGCTCGGCCGCTGCGGCAGCGCATCGGGCAGTTCGAAGCGTAGCGCGCCGTTGATCGGGTCCGCCTCCGCCAGCCGCAGTTGCAGCCGCTGGCCCACCGTGTAGCGATCGCCACTCTCCACGCCCTGCAAGGCGCGGGCGGCTTCATCATAATAGAAGCGTTCGTCGCCCAGCGTCGATACCGGCACCAGCCCGTCGCCGCCCAGCCCTTCGACCGTGGCGAAGAAGCCGAAATTCTGAACGCCGGTGATCCGCGCTTCGACCAGTTCGCCGACATGCGCCGCCAGGAAGGCCGCGACATAGCGGTCGACGGTTTCCCGCTCCGCCTCCATCGCGCGGCGTTCATGCTGGCTGATCATCTCGCCCACGCGGCCCATATTCTCATAATCATCGCCGCTGAGCGCGGTCCGGTCGGGCAGTGCCCCACCCTTGGGCGCGGGCAGTTCCAGCCCATAGGCTCCCACCAATGCCCGATGCACCAGCAGGTCGGCATAGCGCCGGATGGGCGAGGTGAAATGCGCGTAGCTGCCCAGCGCCAGCCCGAAATGCCCCATATTCTGCGGGCTGTAATAGGCCTGTGTCTGGCTGCGGAGGATCTGTTCCATGATCTGCGGTTTTTCCTCCGCCTCGCCGACGCGTTCGATCAGGCGATTGAAGGTCGACGGCTTGATGACCTGCCCCAGTGCGAAGTCGATGTCGAAGGTCGCGAGATAATCCTTGAGCGCCACCAGCTTGTCGCGGCTGGGCGGTTCATGGTCGCGATACATGACCGGCGCCTTCTTCGCCTCCAGCGCTTTGGCGGCGGCAACATTGGCGGCGATCATATAATCCTCGATCAGCATATGCGCGTCGAGCCTTTCGCGCACGGCAACGCTCACGATTTTGCCCCATTCGTCCAGCACCACGCGCCGTTCGGGCAGGTCCAGCGCCAGCGGATCGCGCTTCTCCCGCGCTCTGCGAAGCAGCGCCCAGCAGGCCCACAATGGCCTCAACGCCGGTTCCAGCAGCGCATGATCCTTCGCGCCGTCAATGGCCGCCTGCGCGTCCTCATAAGCCAGCACTGCCGCCACCCGGATCACAGAACGGGAAAAGCGCCATGACGTCACCTTGCCCGCCGCGTTGACGATGAGATGACAGGCCATGGCCGCCCGGTCCTCACCGGCGCGAAGGGAACACATGTCGGATGAAAGCTGGTGTGGCAGCATCGGCACGACCAGGTCAGGAAAATAGACGCTGTTCCCACGCTTGCGCGCCTCCCGGTCCAGCGCGCTGCCGGGACGGACATAATAGCTGACGTCCGCGATGGCGACGATGGCGCGATAGCCTCCGGGATTGGCGGGATCGTCGTCCGGCGCGGCCCAGACGGCGTCGTCATGATCGCGCGCATCCACCGGGTCGATGGCGACGATGGGCAAATGCCGCAAATCCTCGCGCTTATCCTCATGCAAAGGCAATCCGGATGCCGTGACGGCCTCCTCCTCCACCTGCTCGGAAAAGACATGGGGAATGCCGTGCTTGTGAATCGCGATCAGGCTGAAGCTGCGCGGCGCGAAGGGATCGCCTAGAATATCCGTGACACGCGCGGTGATGCGGGGCGGGCGCCCGACCGGCTCGGCCAGCACCAGATCGCCGGGCTTGGCCGTGCCCGCGTCGGAAATGGGCGTATCCCGGCGGATGCGCTTGTCGACGGGGCGCAGCCACAGCTTGCCGACGCCATTTTGTTCTTTCGGCCCTTCCTCCACCACGCCCAGCAATTCCTCGCTGGCCTTGGCGAGCTTCTTCATCGGGTGGGCGACCCAGCCGCGCCCGGCTTCCTCCGTCCGCGCCAATATCCGATCGCCGATGGTCAAAGCGCCGCGCTTGCCCCGCTCGACCACGCGCAGGCGGGGCGCGGGCTGGCCTTCCGCTTCCCAGCGTTCGGGCGTGGCGATCAGCGTGGTGTCGTCCACATCGACGATCCGCAACACCGTCACCTTGGGCACGCCGCCCATCTTGTGAAAGGCGCGCGCGGGACCGATGTCGATCAGCCCTTCGTCCGCCATGTCCTTCAGCAGTGCCTTGAGCGCGATCTTCTCCTGCCCCTTGAGGCCGAACGCTTTGGCAATTTCACGCTTGCCCGCGGGCTGGTCGGAGGATGTGATGAACTCCATCACCTGATCGCGGGTTGGAAAACCGGCAGGCCGCACCTTGGCGCGAGGTGTGGTCGATTTCTTCTGCTTTTCGGTAGATGCCATGGCCCTGCTATAGGGAGCGCCCGGCCCCCGCGCCAGTGCGACGGGGAATAAAGACGGACAGCGCCAGGCTATTTGAAGATGGTGCCGGATGAGGGGATCGAACCCCCGACCTTCGGTTTACAAAACCGCTGCACTACCGCTGTGCTAATCCGGCCTCGCTGTCCGGGGACGCCCATACTATCAGATGACGCCGAACGTCCAGCCCTCAGTCGCGGCGATTTGCATATCGAGCGTCAGCGGCGTCCACAGCTCCGTTCTGCCCGCCGCGCCGCGCATCCATGCAGCCGTGAGCAGCGCGTCCGTGGAATGATCGTCAGGCACCGCTTTGCCATAGGGCGCGCAGTCCAGCATCGACAACGCATCGTTCAGCGCCGCGAGGCCGCGCATCTTCGTCCGCCCCTTGGGCCGTCCAGCGGCGCGGGCGGCGATGCTGGTATAGATTTCCACCACCAGCGAGCCCTGCGTCGGCAGGGAATCGAAAGGCCACACGGGCACATGGGGGCGGACCCGATGCAGCAATCGCATCCCCGCGAAGCTGGCCTTCGCCACCTGCGCCGCGCCGATGGCGTCGTAAACGGTGGAGGGTTTTCCCCCGCCCCCCGCATTATAATGCGCTTCGCAGACGCGGTTGTGCATGAAGTCGGCCTTCACCCCATCCGCCTTGCCGAAATAGAAATGGCGGCGATGCGCGCTTTCCAGCAGGCTGGCCGCGCCCAGGTCAGCGTCATCACAGATGCGCTCGACATAGGCCCAGAAATCCGGCCCCGTTTCCGGCACCGCATCGCCCGGCAGATAGCCGCCCCGTGCCATGAAGGGCGGCGCAAAGCTGAAATCGAAGCCGAAAAGCGTCAGCTTTTCCTTGGCGGCACAGATCAGCCAATCGGCCACCTCCGTGCGCGACCAGATGCCATCCGGCGCCATCACGAGAGCGGGAGCATCATCGCCCACCTCGCAGGCCGCGACCGCAATCCCCTTATGCCGCGCGCCCTTCGCCCCGGACCAGTCGATCGCAACGAACCGCTCGAAACGGGGCGTCACGCCTCTCCCCGCTCCTGCCGCAGCTTGTCCCAATAGGCGATGCGCTCCGCCACCCGCGCCTCGAAACCGCGATCCGTCGGTGCGTAGAAGGTCTGCGGTTCCATTTCTTCGGGCCAATAGTTCGCGCCTGAAAAGCCCTCCTGCGCCTCATGATCATATTCATATCCCTTGCCATAGCCGATCTGCTTCATCAGCTTGGTCGGCGCGTTCAGGATATTTTGCGGCGGCATCAGCGATCCGGTGTCCCGCGCCGATTTCCACGCGGACTTCATCGCCATATAGGCCGCATTGGATTTGGGCGCGGTGGAGCAATAAAGACAAGCCTGCACGATGGCCAGTTCGCCTTCGGGGCTGCCCAGAAACTCATAGGCATCTTTGGCCGCAAGGCACTGCACCAGCGCCTGCGGATCGGCCAGGCCGATGTCCTCGCTCGCAAAGCGCACCAGCCGCCGCAGCACATAGAGCGGCTCCTCCCCCGCCATCAGCATCCGGGCGAGATAGTAAAGCGCGGCCTGCGGATCGGATCCGCGCAAGGATTTATGCAGCGCGGAGATGAGGTTGTAATGCCCCTCCCGATCCTTGTCATAGACGGCGACGCGCCGGTGGAGCAGCGCCGATAATCCCGCCGGATCGAGCGCATCTGGCAAATCTATGGAATAAAGCGTCTCCACCTGATTGAGCAGGAAGCGCCCATCTCCGTCCGCGCTCGCGATCAACGCCTCCCGCGCAGCGGCGTCCAGCGGCAAAGGGCGCTCCATCAACGCTTCGGCCCGGTCCAGCAGCAGCTCCAGCGCCGCCGTGTCCAGCCGCCGCAGGATCAGCACCTGTGCGCGGGACAGAAGCGCGGCGTTCAGTTCAAAGCTCGGATTTTCGGTTGTCGCGCCGACCAGCGTGACGGTGCCGTCCTCGACAAAGGGAAGAAAGCTGTCCTGTTGCGCCCGGTTGAAGCGGTGGATTTCATCCACGAAGAGCAGCGTGCGCTGTCCCATTCGCGCATGTTCCTTGGCGGCGGCAAAAACCTTCTTGAGATCGGCCACGCCGGAAAAGACAGCCGAAATCGGCTCGAACCGCATACCGACCGCATCGGCCAGCAGCCGCGAAATGGTGGTCTTGCCCGTTCCCGGCGGCCCCCAAAAGATGATGGAGGATAACCGCCCCGCCGCGACCATCCGCCCGATCGCTCCGTCCGGGCCGGTCAGATGGTCCTGACCCACTACATCGGTCAGGGAGCGCGGACGCAGCCGGTCGGCCAGCGGGCCGCCCACCATCTCCACGGAAACATCATCCTGTGCGAAAAGATCTGCCATCGCTCCCGATATAGGGAGGCTTTGCCGTTCAGGGAACCGGGCTGGCCTTCATCATCGCACCTTGGGCGCGCTGGCGGATGACGCGCACATAGGTATCGACCAGCGCCTGATTGACCTGATCCCAGCCATAGCGTTCCGCCTCCGCCATGGCGGCCTGCCCCGCCTGTCCTCGCACCGCCGCATCGGAGCAATAGGTCTGCAGCGCATCGGCAAAAGCGCCAATCGCGCCGGGACGAATCAGCCGCCCGGTCACTCCGTCCGTCACCAGGCTCTCGCTGCCGGTCGCGCGGGCCGCCACGGTCGGCAGGCCACACGCCATCGCCTCCAGCGTCACATTGCCGAAGGTTTCCGTGACAGAAGGATTGAACAGCATGTCCATGCTCGCCACCGCGCGTCCCAGATCGGCGCCCTTCTGAAACCCCGTAAATACGGCGTCTGGCAACCGGTTCTGAAACCATTCGCGCGCTGGCCCTTCGCCGACCACCAACACCTTGTGACGCACCTGCCGCGCAACCAGCTGATCAATGCTGTCGGAAAAGACATCCAGCCCCTTTTCCATCACCAGCCGACCGATAAAGCCGATGACCGGTACATCGTCCCCGATCCCGACGGACCGCCGCCATTCGGTATCGCGGCGGCCTGGGTGGAAAATTTCGCGGTCGATGCCACGGGTCCAGATGCCCACATCATAGCTCATCCGCTGTTCGCGCAGCAGTTGCGCCATCGATTCGGACGGCGCCACGATGGCGTCGCAACGGCGATAGAAGCGCCGCAGCATCGATTCGATCACCGGCTCCAGAAAGGCCAGCCCATAATAGCGCGGATAGGTTTCGAAACGCGTATGGACGGACGCCACGGCGGGCAGCCCGTTGTTTCGCGCCCAGCTCACCGCGCGGTGCCCCAGGGGATCGGGGCTGGACACATGGACCAGATTGGGGGCGAAGGCCCGCAGATCGCGCCGCACCGCGCCAGACATGCGATAGGGAATCCGATATTCCGTGCGCCCCGGCACCGGAATGGAAGGCGCGCTCACCAGATCGCCGGTCGGTTCGAAGGCGGGTGGATCTATGGTCGGGGAATAGACGCGTACCGCCGCGCCCTGCCGCAGCAGATAGCCGACAAAACGATTGAGCGCCTGATTCGCGCCGTCTCGCACATAATTGTAATTGCCGCTGAAAAGCGCCACGCGCAGCCCGGTTGCATCCATCCCGGCCCCTTAACCCAGCCCGCGCCAAAACCCAAGGGAACCCGCGCCCGCTTTGGACATTTTGCTATCGCGGGGACCAACGCCCCGCAACAGGAACGGAGACCCCGCCATGCCCGATCGCCTTCACAAGGGAATGCGCGTCAGATGGAACTGGGGTCAGGGCGTGGGCCGCGGGCGGATCGCAGCCTGTTTCGACCATCAGGTCGAATACCGGATCGAAGGCATGCAGGTTCGCCGCAACGGTTCCCGGCAGAACCCCGCCTGCCTCGTCATCACGGATACGGGCAGCGAAGTGCTGAAGCTGTGGTCGGAACTCAGCGCCAGTTGATTGCCTCTTTCTCTCCACTGGCCCTCCCCGTCGGCTTTTTCCCGTGCCATGGGGAGACATGAACAATTCCGGCATGACGATCAGCGCGCTGCTGGTGGGATCGCCCCGCCCTTTCCGGGGAGACGATCACAGCGCGATCGCCAAGCAGCCCCTATCCGGGCCGGTCCATATCGGCTGGGAAGGACTGGATGGCGATAGCGTCGCCGACCGCGTGCATCATGGCGGTTTGGACAAGGCGATCCATCTTTATCCGCAGGATCATTACGACTGGTGGAAGGAACGCAAGCCCGGCCATCCGTTGCTCGACGCGCCCGGTGCGTTCGGGGAGAATATCGCGGCGCATGGAATGACGGAAGCCGACATCCGCCTTGGCGACCGATATAGTCTGGGCAGCGCGATCGTAGAAGTGAGCCATGGCCGTCAGCCCTGTTGGAAACTGGATCATCGCTTCGGCGCCCGCGACGTCATGACGACGATTGTCAAAACGGCGCGTTGCGGCATCTATCTCCGCGTCATTCGCCAGGGCAAGGCAGAGGCGGGCATGTCGATGGACCTGCTTGATCGCCCCCTGCCCGAATGGCCAGTCGAACGCGTGTTCCGCCTGCTGATCGGTGGAGGGCACAGGACGGATATTGAAGGCGTCCGCATGCTAGCCAATATGCCGGTGCTGGCCAGCACATGGAGAGAACGCGCCCGAAAACTGGCGGGCGATTGAGCGCAGGCCGCATGGCGGTGTCACAGTGAATATCCTCCACCACGCCTGACCTTAATTTGTTCGATAAGACCTCATATTTCCCCTGAGTTGAGGATGGCCATTAATAGTTACCCCAGGACGCCGCTCCACAAGCTCTGCGCGCCCAAAACAAAATGGGGGCCGGCATCGCTGCCGGTCCCCACTTCCGTCGGGGTGCATGATGTCATTTCCTGTCGGAAATGCGATCATCAACCTCGGCGTGACCGATGTTTTCGCTTTTTGAAGGCGTCCACATCGCTATTGGCGAGGGCTTTGGACTGACGTCCTGTTCCGTCACCGAACTTCCTGTATGGCCATGCCCGGCGTTCACTTTCGCGCGCACTTGGCATTTCTTTCCAGAAAGCCGCCCGCCTTCCACGCGATCCTTACGGATCATGTTTCAGAACGAACTACCAAAACAGTTCGCAAACTACTGATTTCTCAGGCCTTGCTGGTCGGGATTTCTCCTTTCCTTCCTGTCTCGGCAAAGCAATGCTCTCATGGCTGACGAGTCGAACAAAGCGAATTTTGACGATCATGGGGCCGCGCCATTCAAAAGCTGTGGATAGATGTGGATAAGTCGGTTTATACAAGTAATAACAGTTACTTGAATGACATATCCACACCGGATAAAGGCCGAATTCCGTGATCGGAAATAGCGATAAGTGTCGGAATGTTTTTTTCCGTTCATCGCAGCCGCTTTCCCATTCGTCGGAAAATTATCCGCAGGGATAACAGCGCCTTCCACCGTTGCCGCACGTTCATGCAACCTTGCTATGAGTTACCGGGTTGAACCGACAAACGCTATCGGAGGAGATAATAATGCGTAAAGCCATTCTAGCCCTGGCCGCAGTGTCGCTGGCCGTGCCCGTTTCCATGGCTTTTCCGACGGACGGCGCGCAGGCTCGCAAGCATCACCGTTACAAGGAATGGCGTGGTCGCGACGGCCGCACCTATTGCCGCAAGTCCAACGGCACCACCGGCCTGATCGTCGGCGGTGTAGGCGGTGCACTGGTGGGACGGGCCATCGACACCGATGGTGACCGGGCGACCGGCACGATCCTGGGTGCCGCGGGCGGCGCGCTGCTCGGCAAGGAAATCGACAGCAAGCGTCGCTGCCGCTGACAGCCAATCGCACATAGGCATAAGGAAAAGGGCGGCTCCCCATCGGGAACCGCCCCTTTTTTTATATTGCCAGCGGGGGCTTATTGCGAAGTCGCGCCTTTCGCATCGGCCACCTTGAAGGCCACGGATTGTCCCCCGGTTACGCCTGAAACGCGGCCGTTCCTGACCGACAGGTTAAAGGCTACGGCATCCGGAAAACGGCGGCCGTTGATGACCTGGCCCGTCTTGGTGTCCTTCACTTCATATACATAGGTATAGCCTTCATGCGTAAAACGCTGTTTGGGCGCATCTTCGGCATGGGCGACTGTGGACGTGGCAAGAACGCCAAGAACGGCGGCAACAGCAGATTTGGACAGCATTCGCATAGGTTATCTCCTTGTGAATGCCGATCAAACACCTCTATCAATTTCTTGTTTTTTCAAGGATTAATGTCGCCGACGCGCACCCCCGCTGCAATCGCAAATCATGCCGGAACGATTGCGCGCCACGCAATCATATCGGTTGGCAGATCAAGCCTTTGACATGGCAAGGATATGCTGGAACTCCGCCTTGCTGAGCGGGGACACCGACAGGCGCGATTGACGCAACATCACCATGTCGGACAGCGCCGAATCGGTTTTCATGGCCTTGAGCGTCACCGGCTTGGCCAGCTTTTCCTTGGGGGCCACATGGACGGCGACCCATTTCCCCGTCTCGTCCGTGCTGTCGGGCGCGGCCTCCTCCACAATCTCCATCACCCCGACGGCTTCGACGCCGATATTGCTGTGATAGAAGAAGGCCAGATCCCCCTTCTTCATCGCCATCATGTGCAGCTTTGCCGCATGGTTACGCACGCCGTCCCATTCCGCTTTCCCTTTTTCGACCAGGTCATCGTAGGAAAAGACATCGGGTTCGGATTTCATCAGCCAATAATTCATGCTCCCTCCTTGCATGAGCGGCAAAGGACGATCAAGGACCGGATGACATTCGGGCAAGCGAGGTGATGGCGTGACTCAATCCGTGCTGGATCAAATGCCTTTGCTCTCGATGACGGCCATGGACAAACCCGCCTTTGCCATGGCTTTTGGCGCGTCCTTCCAGCAGTTCGGCTTTGCGATGATAGGCGATCATGGCATGGACCCGGCGCTGATCGAGAGGGGTTGGATGCTGACCCGCCAGTTCTTCGCGATGCCGGATGCGGCAAAGTCCCGTTACGATGCGCGCGCCAATGGCGGGCAGCGCGGCTATACCGCGTTCGGGCGGGAAATCGCCAAGGATGCGCGCGAAAACGACCTTAAGGAATTCTGGCATGTCGGGCGCGACCTGCCGGCGGGCGACCCGCTCGGACGAACCATGCCGCCCAACATCTGGCCTGACGAACTGCCCGGTTTCCGCCCCATATTCACGCAGCTTTTCGCGGAGTTCGACCGTGTGGGCGCCGAACTGCTATCGGCCATCGCCCTGTATCTGGGATTGGAGGCAGGCTGGTTCGACGGCGCCATCCGAAACGGCAATTCGATCCTGCGCTTGCTCCATTATCCCCCCGTTTCCCCGCAAGCCCCCGGCATTCGCGCGGGCGCGCATGAGGACATCAACCTCATCACCCTGTTGCTCGGCGCGGAAGAAGGCGGGCTGGAGTTGAAGGATCGCGACGGGAACTGGCTGCCTGTGGTGCCGCCACCCGGCGCGCTGGTCATCAATGTGGGCGATATGCTGCAAAGGCTGACCAATCACGTCCTGCCTTCGACCAGCCACCGCGTGGTCAATCCACCGCCGGATCGGCGCGGTTATCCGCGCTATTCCATGCCTTTCTTCCTGCACCTGCGGCCTGATTTCATCATCGACGCGCTGCCACAATGCGTCAGCGAGAACAATCCTCGCCGCGATCCGCCGATCAGCGCAAATGCTTATCTGACGGAACGGCTGATGGAGATCGGCTTGATAGAGAAATAGGCTCTCGCCTATTTGCGACCGCGGCCTAGCGTGATGCCGATTTCCTCGCCCCGCTCGCTCAGCGCCAGCTTCACGATCTTCACCTGGACATGGCTGACCCTGTCGTCCTGAAGGAAGATGGTGTCGACGATATGGTCCGCCACCGCTTCGATCAGCGTGAAATGCTGGCCTTCGGGCAGAGCCGCGGTTGCCGCATGTTTAAGGTCCATATAGTTTTTCGACCGGCTCAGCGGCGTATCCGGCTCATAATGGTCCGCGATCTTGAGCTGGGCACGGATGGAAATCCGCAACGGCTGAGGCAGGTGCGTCTCTTCCGAATAGATGCCGGTCAGCACGTCGACGTGCAGATTATTGACCTCCAGCGTCAGAAAATCGTCAAATGGGGTATCCATAGCTCGCCATATCGGGCCGCACCGGACCTGCCGGCACGAACCAGTTTACACTTTCAATTTACGCGGCAGGCGCTAAAGCCCGCCGCTTCCCGGCGCGGTCCATGCGCCATTGACGGCGGATCGGCAAGACGTGTCATCACTGGTGCCCCTGAATCTTGTGCCCGAACACGCGATCGAGCGCTTGCTGGACGCGGCGTTCGGCACTGACCGGCACGGACGCACCGCCTATTTGATCCGGGACGGGATGCCATGGCTCCCGGCCTTGTCTTTCGGCATGGTGGATGAAGAAGGCACGCTGATCGGATCGCTGCAAAGCTGGCCGGTGGCCCTCACCCATGGAGACGGCACGCAAACGCCGCTCATCATGGTGGGGCCGGTGGCGGTCGCCCCTTCCATCCAGCGCACCGGTCATGGCCAGACGATGATGGACGCGGCGGTGGCCGCTGCCCGCGCCCATGCGACCGAACCGCTGATGATGATCGGCGACCCGGAATATTATGGCCGCTTCTGGGGTTTTTCCGCGGAATGCACCGGGGAATGGGACGCACCTGGCCCGTTCGAGCCACGGCGGTTGCTCGCATTGTCCGTCGATGGACGAACGATTGGCGGCAAGGGGATGCTCAGCCCTCGAATTGCGGTGGCGGGCTGATTTCCCTTTTGCCTTCGGGCGCGGCTCACCCTATCTCGGCCCCATGCCGATGGAACCGCCGCCCGATCTTGCCAGCCTGTCACTGACCGAAATCGCCCGGCTGCTGGCCGCAAAGCGCCTGCCGCCGGTCGAGCAATGGAATCCGGGCCATTGCGGCGACAGCGACATGCGGATCGCGCGCGACGGCACCTGGTTTCATCAGGGATCGCCTATCGGCCGCGAAGCCATGGTGCGTCTTTTCTCCACCATCCTGCGCCGTGAGCCGGACGGCTCCTATGTCCTGGTGACGCCGGTGGAAAAGCTTTCCATCGAAGTGGAGGATGCGCCCTTCGTCGCGATGGAACTGAAAAGCGAAGGCGAAGGGCAGGACCGCGCCCTCGCCTTCCGCCTCAACACCGGGGATCTGGTGACGGCCGGGCCGGACAATGCCCTGACCGTGCGGAATGGCGACAATGGCCCTCATCCCTATCTCCATGTTCGTGGCGGCATGGAGGCGCTGGTCGCGCGCAGCGTCTATTATGAACTGGCGAACATGGCCCTCGATGAAGGCGGCGAGCAGATCGGCCTGTGGAGCAACGGCACATTCTTCCCGCTGGAGGATGCGGCATGACATTGTCCGAACGCCTGCGCGCAGCCCTGATCGAAGGGCATAGGGAAGGAAACGCCCTACTGCCCGCCGATACGCACGACCCACGCATCGACAGCGACATCGTGCTGGCCCCCGCCGCCGTGCTGGTGGCGATCACCGAGCGCCCGGAACCGGGCCTCATCCTGACGCAACGATCATCTTCGCTCCGCAAGCATCCGGGGCAGGTCGCTTTTCCCGGCGGTCGGGTGGACGAAAGCGATCCGGACGAAATCGCCGGCGCCCTGCGGGAAGCCCGGGAGGAAATCGGCCTGCCGCCTGACCGGGTCCAGATCATCGGCATTTCCGACCGTTATCACACCTTCACCGGCTTCGACATCGTGCCGGTGCTGGGCGTCATTCCCCCCGACCTGCCGCTCGTCCCGCAACAAAGCGAGGTGGACGACTGGTTCGAACTTCCGCTCGCCTTCGCCCTCGACCCGACAAATCGCGTTCATAAATCCATGATTTTTGAAGGTGTTGAACGGCATTATTATGAAATATTCTGGCAAGATCGCCGCATCTGGGGCGTCACGGCCGCGATCCTTGCCAATCTTTCGCGCAGGTTGGGTTATGACCGCATCGCTGCCTGACGCGCCATGGCGTCATCGACAGGGCCTCCACGGCCTGCTTGCCGCGCTCGAAGCGGATCGGGGTCACGCCCGCTTCGTCGGCGGGGCAGTGCGCGACAGCCTGCTCGGCCTGCCGGTGAACGATCTGGACATTGCGACGACGCTTTCCCCGCAGGAGGTCATGGACCGGCTGAAAGCGGCGGGGATCAAAGGCGTGCCGACCGGCATCGACCATGGCACCGTCACGGCGGTAACGGCAGGCGGCCCGGTCGAGATCACGACATTGCGCCATGACGTCAGCACGGACGGCCGCCGCGCCACCATCGCCTATACCGACGACTGGCGCGAGGATGCAGCCCGGCGCGACTTCACGATCAACGCTCTTTACGCTGATCCGCTGACCGGCGAGATCAGCGACTTTTTCGGCGGTGTCTCCGATCTGGAGGCGCGGCGGGTGCGCTTCATCGGCGATGCCTCCGCGCGCATCGCGGAAGACCATCTCCGTATCCTGCGCTATTTTCGTTTTCTGGCCCGCTTCGGTCAGGAAACGCCCGATGCGGAGGCCTATGCCGCATGCAAGGCGGCTGCCAACAGCCTGATGGCCCTGTCGCGCGAACGCATAGCCGATGAGTTATTGAAGCTGCTGGCGGTGGATGCGCCCATCCATGCCCTGCGCCTGATGGTGGAGGGCGGCATATTGCATCCTGTCCTGCCGGAAATCGACGTGGCGGGGGTGGAACGGCTCGCAACCCTCATTGAACGGGAAGCGGCTTCGGCAATCGATCCCGCATCGTTGCGCCGACTGGCCGCATTGCTGCCCGCCAATGCCTCAACGGCCAATGCCGTGGGCGCGCGGCTCAAGCTCTCCAACAAGGCGCGCAAGCGGCTCGTCACCGCGCTGGAGGCCATGCCGGGCGACCTGCCCCCACGCACACTTGCCTGGCGCATCGGGGTGGAAGGCGCGACGGATCGCATCCTCCTCGATTGTTCCGCGCCATTGTCCGGCCTTTCCACGCTCGACGCATGGACGCCGCCCCGCTTGCCCATCGGCGGCGGCGCATTGATCGCGCGTGGCCTCACGCCGGGGCCGGACGTGGCGAAAGCTTTGGGTGAAGTGCAGGAAATCTGGGTGGCGGAAGGCTTTCCCGACGCCGCCCGCGTCGCGGAGATCGCGGATCAGACCGTTTCGAAGTTCCAGCGCGCGCGCCAATAATCGAAAGCATCGGCCTCGTTCATCGGCCTGGCGAAATAATAGCCCTGCCCCTGCCAGCATCCCATGCGTTGCAGTTCCAGCGCCAGTTCCTGCGTTTCGATCCCCTCGGCCGTCACATGCAGGCCCAGCGATTCGGCCAGCGACAGGATTGTCCGCACGATTACCGCCTTGTCGCGATCCTCCAGCATCGAAAAGACGAAGCTGCGGTCGATCTTCAATATGTCGATCGGCAGGCTGTGCAGGCTTGCCAGGTTGGAATAGCCGGTGCCGAAATCGTCCATGGCGATCGGCATTTGCAAATCCTTGAGCGCAAACAGGAGCTTGCGAGCCTTGTCCGGGTCCGCCACGATTGCGCTCTCGGTGATTTCGGCGGTCAGCCGCTTGCCCTCCACCCCCGAATAGCGCAGCGCCTCCTCGAACATGGATGCCACGTCATCGCGCGCCATATGGATCGGCGAGAGGTTCACGTTCACGCCGACCGGCAAGGGTCCGCCGAATTTGGCGTCCCAGCGGCTCAGCGTCTGGGTTGCCTCGTAGGTCGCCCAGCGCCCCAGCGGCGCGATCAGCCCGCTTTCTTCGGCCACCGCGATGAACTCGACCGGCGAAACATGGCCCAGTTCCGGGTCATGCCAGCGCGCCAGGGCCTCAAAGCCGGTGATCTCTCCCGTTTGCAAATGAATGAGCGGCTGGAACGCCAGCGTGAGCCCGCCCTGCGCCAGCGCATCGCGCAACTTGCTTTCCAGCGTGAAGCGCCGCTGCGCTTCCTTGAGCACGCCATTGCGGTAGATTTCGACCTTGCCGCTTCGCTTGGCGATCTTGACCGCAGCCTGAGCCTTGCGGATGACATCGTCGGGGTCTTCGTCCAGCCCTGCGGAAATGGCGCAGCCGATCGCGCAATCCACCCGTATCTGCAACCCGCTGAGGCGGATGGGGGCGCTGAGTGCGTCGTTTATCCGTTGAACGATCTGAAGAGCATCAGACAATCCATTGTTAAGTCGGGCAAAGATTGCAAAGTCATTGCCGCCGATCCGTGCCAGCACATCGCCCTGTCGCAGGCAGGATTTGAACCGCTTGGCGACCGTGATGAGCAATTCGTCGCCTGCCATCGGGCCCAGCGATTCATTGACGCGGCTGAACCGGGCAAGGTCGATCGCGATGATCCCGAACTGCGCGTTTTCAGGCCAGGTCGAATGACAGATGCGATCGTCGATTTCCTCGCCGAATCCCGCGCGGTTCGGCAGCGCCGTCAATCCGTCGGACAACAGTTCGCGGCGCAGGCTTTTCTCGACGCTGCGTTCGCGCGTGCAATCCACCGCCGTAAAGAGATATTGCGGCGCGCCATCGCTCGCGCATGGCAGGTTCCCGATCATGCACAGGAAATATTCCGGACCCAATGATCCGTCCCGGCGCAACTCGAAACTCTCGACATCGCGTTTCGATGTTATGAAGCGCATGACCTTTTTGGCCCATTCGCCGGACACTTTCTTGCCCTGGCTGTCTTGTGGCGTTGCGAGGGGAAATGCCTCGGCAAAGGTCTTGTTCGTGCGAACGACGGTCAATTCGCCGTCCACATGAGTCAAAATGGCGGCATGGTGGGCAAGGGCGGCCAGCCATTGCCCCGTGTCGATGATCTGTTCAGCTTGCGACGCATCACGCGCACGCACAGGTGCGTTTCCGGACTTGTCTGAAAGGCCGCTTCGAACCGACATGATTTGCGGCGTAAGACGAAACGGTAAATTTTCTGGAAACGCGTTTAGCTTTTCAGGTCAAAATCGATTGTCACGGGGAAAGCCGGTGGGCGGCATCCGCCCGGCGGCGCCTCTGGCTACGCGCCATGGCGTCATGTCCGCTTCGGTGCGGGTGCGCCCGGTATCGCCGCCCATGGCCCAGCTGAGGCCATCGGTGAAGCGGAATGCAATGGCGTCGGAAAGCCCTCCATCGCGATAGCGTTGCATCTGCACGCCCTGTCCACGCGCCATGCGCGGCATTTCGGTCAGCGAATAGACCAGCAGTTTGCGATTTTCGCCGATCACCGCCACGCTGTCCGCTTCCGGCGAAATCGGATGGACGACCGCCAGCTTCGCTTCGGCGCGAACGTTCACCACCTGCTTGCCCTTGCGCGTTTCCGCGATCACGTCGCCCATCGCCGCGACGAAGCCGCGCCCGTCCGACGCGGCCAGCAGCAATTCGCCGCCCGTCCGCGCAGGCAACAGGGCGACGATGCCGCCTTCATTGTCCATGTCGACCATCATCCGCACCGGATCGCCGAAACCGCGCCCGCCCGGCAGCTTGTCCGCGCCCAGCGTGTAGATGCGCCCCGTCTCCGTCGCCAACAGCAGCTTATCGGTCGTGTGGGCGTGAAAGGCGATCATCGGACCGTCGCCTTCCTTGAACTTCAGCGTATCGGCCGAAGCCAGGTCGCGATGCCCGCTCATCGCCCTGATCCAGCCGCGTTCGGACAGGATGACCGTGATCGGCTCGCGTTCGATCATCGCCTCTAGCGGGATTTCGCGCGCCGGGGCGGCTTCCTCGACCAGACTGCGCCGCCTGCCGATCTCGCTGTCGGGCGAATAGCGTTTCCGCAGATCCGCCAGATCCTTTTTCAGGCGCGTGCGCTGCCGCGCCGGACTTTCGACCAGCTTCGTCAGCTCCTCGCGCTCTTTCAGCAATTCGCCATGCTCGCGCCGCAGTTCCATCTCCTCCAGCTTCCGCAGGGAGCGCAGCCGCATGTTGAGGATCGCTTCCGCCTGCCGGTCGGTAAGCTGGAACTCCTCCATCATCACCGCTTTGGGCTCATCCTCGGTGCGGATGATCTCGATCACCCGGTCGAGGTTGAGATAGGCGATGATATAGCCATCGACCAGTTCCAGCCGCGCCGCGATCTTGTCCAGCCGGTGCTGCGCGCGCTTCACCAGCACGTCGATCTGGTGCCGCAGCCATTCGACCATCACCTCGCGCAGGCCCATGACGCGCGGGGTTCGGCTGGCGTCCAGCACATTAAGGTTCAGGCTGAAACGGTTCTCAAGGTCGGTCAGCCGGAACAGGCTGTCCATCAGCACATCGGGATCGACCGTGCGGGCGCGCGGTTCGATGACGATGCGGATTTCCGTGTCGCTCTCGTCCCGCACATCGGCCAGGATCGGCAGCTTCCTGTCATTGATGAGCGCCGCGATCTGCTCGATCAGCTTGGATTTCTGCACCTGGAAAGGGATTTGCGTGACGATGGCGATCCATGTGCCGCGCCCGCCCTCTTCCTTGTGCCAGCGCGCCCTTGTGCGGAACGCACCGCGCCCCGTCGCATAGGCCTCTGATATGATGGAGGGGTTGTCCACCAGCACGCCGCCGGTCGGGAAGTCCGGTCCCTTCACGATCTCCATCAGGGCGGCATGATCGGCCTCCGGATTGTCGATCAGCAGCGTGGCGGCGTCGATCAGTTCCGCGACATTATGCGGGGGGATGCTGGTCGCCATGCCGACCGCGATGCCGCTCGCGCCATTGGCGAGCAGGTTGGGGAACAGGCCGGGAAAGACCTCGGGCTCCTCATCCTCGCCATTATAGGTTGGGCGGAACTCGACCGTGCCTTCGTCCAGGCCCGCCATCAGATCGGCGGCCGCCTGTGTCAGCCGCGCCTCGGTATAGCGCATCGCCGCGG
This sequence comes from Sphingobium baderi, assembly GCF_001456115.1. Taxonomy (NCBI): domain Bacteria; kingdom Pseudomonadati; phylum Pseudomonadota; class Alphaproteobacteria; order Sphingomonadales; family Sphingobiaceae; genus Sphingobium; species Sphingobium wenxiniae. The sequence continues at coordinate 2,949,060 of NZ_CP013264.1, forward strand.
CATTATCGCCATCGATATTGCCGAAATTCCCCTGCCCGTCGACCAGCGGCGTGCGGAGCGAAAAGTCCTGCGCCAGACGCACCATCGCATCATAGACCGACGCGTCGCCATGCGGGTGATATTTGCCGATGACGTCGCCCACGACGCGGGCGCATTTCTTGTATCCGGTCGTGTTGCGCGCCGGATTGGCCATCAGCACCTCGGGCGAAGCGCCCCCCGGCTCCATCTTGAGCAGCCGCATCGCCCAGAGCAGCCGCCGATGCACCGGCTTCAACCCGTCGCGCAGGTCCGGCAGCGACCGCGCGGTGATCGTGGAAAGGGCATAGACCAGATAGCGCTGCGACAGCGCATCGTCGAAAGGATGGTCCTTGATGGCGTCGAACGGATCGCGAAAGTCAGTCATTATGAAGCCGAATAGCAAGCCGGGAAGCGATGGGGAACGCTTTTCCGCATGACGCCCGACATGCCCGTCCCGACGCATGAATTGTGCAGTTGCAGCAAATGAGGGGTTGCGAAATCCGGCCAATGCGTCACGTTCAGGGGGTGCCTCATTCCGCTCTTTCCGCCCATCCGCTTCCTTCGCCTCCATCCGCTCTGCTGGATGGCGCGTCCCTCTTTCTCGATTTCGACGGGACACTGGCGCCGATCGCGGATACGCCCGATGGCGTGGTGGTCGATAAGGATCTGCTCCACCTGCTCGGCCAGCTGCGCGACAGGCTCGACGGCCGCCTTGCCATCGTGAGCGGCCGATCGGTCGCCACCTTGCGCGAGCTTGGCTTTTCCGCATTCCTGCTCGCAGGAACGCACGGCCTGGAGTTCGCGCAGCCTGACGCTCCGGTGGATGCCCCGCCCCGCCCCGCCGCCGTCGATGCGGCGGAAGCAGCCTTTCACGCCTTTGCCGACGACAAGCCCGGCCTGCTGGTCGAACGCAAGTCGATCAGCGTCGGGCTCCATTTCCGGGGCGCGCCGCAATGGGGGCGGCAAGCGGGCGATCTGGCGACCGTTCTGGCGGAACGGCACGGGCTTCAGCTTCAGCCCGGCAAAATGCTGTTCGAACTGCGCCCCGGCGGCGCGGACAAGGGCAGCGCCGTCCATGTCCTCATGTCCCGCACCCCGATGCAGGGCGGCAAGCCCCTCTTCATCGGCGACGATGTGACCGATGAGGAAGGCTTCGCCGCCGCCGTCGCGCTGGGCGGCCATGGCATATTGGTGGGAACGCCGCGCGAAACGCAGGCGGGCTTTTCCCTGGAACAGGTAGCGGCCGTCAGGCATTATCTGGCCCAAGGGGTGTCGGCCTGAACCGACCACCCCTTTTTCGTGCAGGAAACAGGATAAGGGGGCAGACCGATCGTCGAGCATAACGACACTCTTCTGGGCGGAAACGGGCGGACGCTCGACCTGTGGCCTATCGGAAATTGTCAGGCATCCGCCCTGATCGATCGGGCTGGCCGCATGGTCTGGGCCTGCGTTCCGCGCGTGGACGGCGATCCCGTCTTTTCCGCCCTGCTGGACGACAAGCCATGGGATAGCCCGGAAGCGCGCGGCTTCTGGGCTATCGAGCTGGAAGGCTGCATCCAGGTCGAACAGCGTTATGTCCGCAACACCCCGATATTGGTGACGCGGCAAAGCGACGCGCAGGGCAATGCCGTCGAAACCTATGATTTCTGCCCGCGCTACCGGCATCAGGGGCGCATGTATCGGCCCGTCGCCTTCGCCCGCGTGGTGCGGCCTGTGGCCGGATCGCCCCGTATTCGCGTGCGCCTGCGCCCGACGACAAGCTGGCATTCGGAAGCCGTGCCGATCAGCTATGGCTCGAACCATATCCGCGTCGTGCTGTCCTATATGGCGATGCGTATATCGACCAACGCGCCCATCGGCCTCATCAGCCAGGAAAGCTGGTTCCGGCTCGAACATGACATGCATTTCTTCATGGGACCGGATGAAAGCTTTTCCGATGCCCTGCGTCCCGCCCTTGAACGGATGCTCGACGATACGGTGCATGAATGGCAGGTCTGGGTGCGCGGCCTCGCGATTCCCGCCGAATGGCAGGAAGCCGTCATCCGTTCCGCCATCACATTGAAACTCTGCCAGCATGAAGAAACCGGCGCGATCGTGGCGGCGCTGACCACCAGCATCCCCGAACATGCCGATTCCGGCCGCAACTGGGATTATCGCTACTGCTGGATCAGGGACGCCTATTATACGGTTGAGGCGCTCAATCGGCTGGGCGCGCTCGACGTGTTGGAAAGCTATCTCGTCTATCTCCGCAACATCGTGGACAATGCGCGCGGCGGGCATATTCAACCGCTCTACGACGTGCGCGGCAACGCCACGCTGACGGAATGGGAGGCCGCCAATCTGCCCGGCTATCGGGGCATGGGTCCGGTCCGCGTCGGCAACGCCGCCTATGCACAGATCCAGCATGATGCCTATGGCCAGATCGTGTTGTCATCGGTCCAGGGGTTCATCGACCAGCGCCTGCTTCGCATGGCGGGTCATTCCGATTTCGAATCGCTGGAGGCGGTGGGCGAACGCGCCTGGCAGGTTTATGATCAGCCTGACGCGGGTTTGTGGGAGTTACGCACCCGCAGCCATGTCCATAGTTACAGCGCGGTCATGTGCTGGGCGGCCTGCGACCGGCTGGCCCATGCCGCCGACGCGCTCGGCCTGCCGCTGCGCGCCGTGCATTGGCGAACCCGGGCCGAAGCCATGAAGGAGCGTATCCTCGAAGCGGCATGGCGCCCGGAAAGCAAGGCCATCTCCGCCAATTTCGAAGATGACGCGCGCGACGCATCGCTGCTCCAGCTTCTCGACCTGCGTTTCCTGAAAGCGGACGATCCCCATTTCCTCGGCACGCTCGCCGCGCTGGAAGCGGACCTGCGGCGCGGCAACAACATGTTGCGCTACAGCGCGCCCGACGATTTCGGGGAGCCCGTCACCGCCTTCAACGTCTGCACCTTCTGGCTGATCGAGGCGCTGCACCACGCCGGCCGTGTCGAGGAAGCCCGCGAGCTGTTTGAAGAAATGCTGTCCCGCCGCACCGCCGCCGGGCTGCTGTCCGAAGATATCGACCCCGCGACCGGGGAATTGTGGGGCAATTATCCCCAAACATACTCATTGGTCGGCATCATCAACTGCGCCGTGCTGCTGAGCAAACCATGGAGTGTGATGCGATGAGACGCCTGCAATGAGCCGTTTGATCGTCATATCCAACCGGGTGAGCCGTCCTGGCAAGTCGGGCAATCAGGGCGGGCTTGCCGTCGCTTTGTCGCAAGCCCTGCGGGAAAGCCGCGGCATCTGGTTCGGATGGTCGGGCGAGGTGACGGACCATTTTTCCGGCCAGATCGGCTTTGCGGAATATGACGGCGTCAAGACCGCGACCATCGACCTCGAAGAGCAGGATGTCGACGAATATTATAATGGATACGCCAACCGGACGCTGTGGCCGCTATTCCACTTCCGCATCGACCTCGCCGAGTATGAGCGCGATTTCGAAGGGGGTTATAACCGCGTCAATCAACGCTTCGCCGACTGCGCCAATCCGCTTATAGAGCCGGAGGATGTCGTCTGGGTGCAGGATTATCACCTCATCCCGCTGGGCCAGATGTTCCGCGACCGGGGCCTTCGGAACCGGATGGGCTTCTTCCTCCACATCCCCTGGCCGCCCACGCGCCTGCTCGTTTCCCTTCCCCATCACAGCAAACTGGTAAGCAGCCTGTTCGCCTATGACGTGATCGGCTTTCATACCGAGGAATGGCTCGAATCCTTCCGCCACTATGTCGAAAAGGAAATGGGCGGCACGGTGAAGGGGGATTATGTCACGCTGGGCGACCGCACCATTCAGGCCGTCGCCTGTCCCATCGGCATCAACGCGCAGGCCTTCGCGCAGGCCGCCGCCAGCGAAGCGGCGCAGCGGATGCACAAGCAGGTTCGCGCCTCCCTGCAAGACCGCGCCCTGATCGTCGGCGTCGACCGGCTCGACTATAGCAAGGGGTTGGAGGAACGCTTCAACGGCTATGCCCGCTTCCTCAAGGATCATCCCGAACATCACCGCAAGGTCGTGCTGGCCCAGATTGCCCCGCCCTCACGCGGGGAGGTGGAAAGCTATCAGCAGATCCGCGCCACGCTGGATGCGCTGGCAGGGCGGATCAACGGGGAATATAGCGATGTCGACTGGACCCCGATCCGCTATGTGAACCAGGGTTATCCGCGCGACCAGCTTGCGGGCATCTACCGCGCCGCCCGGATCGGCCTGGTGACGCCGCTGCGCGATGGCATGAACCTTGTCGCCAAGGAATATGTGGCCGCGCAGGATCCGGACGATCCCGGCGTCCTCATCCTCTCCCGCTTTGCCGGCGCCGCGCTGCAACTCAAAAGCGCGCTGCTCGTCAACCCCTACAGCCCGGAGGAGATGTCCGACGCCATCACCCGCGCGCTCGACATGTCGCTCGAAAAGCGGAAGGCACGCTGGCGCGCGATGATGGACAGCGTGGAAAAGCAGGACATAAGCTGGTGGCGGGAAACCTTCACCGGCTTGCTGATGGACGCGCAGGGCCATGTCGAAACATCCGAAGCGGAACCCGCCAGCTAGATGGAGGACGAACCCACCGGCCTGATCGCCGCGCTCCGTGCGCGTTCGGGCGTCCTGCTTGGCGTCATCGGCCTCGCCGCATGGATCGCGCTGCTCTGGTTCATGTTCGGCGACGTGCTGTAGGGGCTGACGGCACGCCGATTGCACCCCTGCCTGCTTTGGTCTATGGGCGGCCCAAGCAGCCCCGGCACCCGCTGATCCCCTTCGATTCGCGTTTGCCGGGGCGGATTCTTTTTCAGGAAAGACAGGAGCGCGCATGGCTCGTCGCCGCCAGATCTACGAAGGCAAGGCCAAGATCCTTTACGAAGGGCCGGAGCCCGGCACGATCATCCAATATTTCAAGGATGACGCGACCGCCTTCAACGCGCAGAAAAAGGGCACGATCACCGGCAAGGGCGTGCTCAACAACCGCATTTCCGAGCATATCTTCACCCTGCTCGGCCAGATCGGCGTGCCCACGCACTTCATCCGCCGCCTCAATATGCGCGAACAGCTGGTGCGGCAGGTGGAAATCGTGCCGATCGAAGTCGTGGTCCGCAACGTCGCCGCCGGATCGCTCAGCAAGAAGCTGGGGATCGAGGAAGGCACCCAGCTTCCCCGCACCCTGATCGAATATTGCTACAAGGACGACGCGCTCGGCGATCCGCTGGTGTCGGAAGAACATATCGCCTGCTTCGGCTGGGCCACGCAGGAAGAAATGCACGACATCGCCGACATGGCGATCCGCATCAACGATTTCATGTGCGGCCTGTTCGCCGCCATCGGCATCCGCCTGATCGACTTCAAGCTGGAATTCGGCCGTCTGTGGGACGGCGACTTCAGCCGGATCATCCTGGCCGATGAAATCAGCCCGGACGGCTGCCGCCTGTGGGACATGGCCACGGGCGAGAAGCTGGACAAGGATCGTTTCCGCCGCGACCTGGGCGGCGAAGTCGAAGCCTATCAGGAAGTCGCCCGCCGTCTGGGCCTGCTGCCCGAAGGCGCGGATACGACCGTGCTCGACCTCGACACCCACCGCAAGAAGCGCAGCAAGGACTGATCATTCCGGCGGGCGCGCTTTCCTCAAGCAAGGATCGCGTCCGCCATCAGCTTGAAGCCCAGCAGCACCATCAGCACATAGATCAGCGTGTAGAAACGCGCCGGGTCGACCTTCTTCACAAGCACCACGCCCGCGAAAGTCGCCGCGATGGCAATCGGCGCCAGCATCGCCGTCGCCAGCAGATTCGCTCGCGTGAACTCGCCCAGCGCGGCATAAGCGGGCACCTTCATCCAGTTCATCACGGCAAAGGCGATGGCGGTCGTCCCCACCAGCACATCGCGCGGCAGGCGCTTGGGCAGCACCCACATCTGAAAGGGCGGCGCGCCCGCATGCGCGATCTGGCTGGTGAAGCCCGTCGCCACGCCGAACAGCACCCCCACCCAGGCGGGAGAGTTGGACGGCAGCACGATGGCCCTGCCCCGCTCGACCCACAGCCTTTGCAGCCCGAACAGAACGGAAATCGCGCCCAACACGCCCAGAACGGCGGTTTCGGGCACCTTCGCCGCGAACAGATAGCCCAGCAACACGCCTATCGCCATGCCCGGCAGCATGACGGTCAGCACATGCCGGTCCCAGCTATGCCGGAACGCCCAGACGCTGACCGCGTCCTGCAATATCAGGATCGGCAACAGGATCGCGGCTGCCCGCACCGGATCAATCGCCAGCGCCATGATCGGCATCGCCAACGATCCGATCCCCGCGAACCCGCCCTTGGCGAGTCCGGAAATGATGACAGCGATGATGGCGCAGGCATAATAAAGCAGGGAGGAATCCATGCGCTCGCCTAAAGCAGGTCGGCAGGCGGGTGAAAAGCCCCCGCACCCTTTCGCGCGCAGCGGGAACGGCATATCCTCTTGCCTGCGCGGCCTCTCGCGCCTAGGGGGATCGCGAAAGCCATCCACGGAGTTTCCTGTCTCATGAAAGCCCGCATCTTCGTCACCCTCAAGGGCGGTGTCCTCGATCCGCAGGGCAGGGCGATCCATCATGCGCTCGAAGGGCTCGGCTTTGCCGGCGTCAATGAAGTGCGCGCCGGCAAGCTGATCGAACTGGACCTGGCCGATGGCACCAGCGATGAGGATATCGACGCCATGTGCCGCAAGTTGCTCGCCAATACGGTGATCGAAAACTACCGCATCGAAAAGGTGGCCTGAGCCATGAAAAGCGCCGTCATCGTCTTCCCCGGCAGCAACTGCGACCGTGATCTGGCGGTGGCGTTCGAGGCAGCTACGGGCGCGAAGCCCGCAATGGTGTGGCACCGCGACACCGAATTGCCCGCCGACATCGACCTGATCGGCGTGCCCGGCGGCTTTTCCTATGGCGACTATCTGCGCTCCGGCGCGATGGCCGCGCGCTCGCCGGTCATGCAGGCGGTGGCGAAGGCGGCGGACCGCGGCGCCTATGTGCTGGGCATCTGCAACGGCTTTCAGGTGTTGACCGAAAGCGGCCTGCTCCCCGGCGCGCTGCTCCGCAATGCGGGCGGCCATTTCGTCTGCCGCGACGTGGCGCTGACCGTCGAAAACGCCCAGAGCGCCTTCACCAGCCGCTATGATGCGGGCGAAACGGTGACGTATCCGGTCGCTCATCATGACGGCAATTATTTCGCGGACGCCGCAACGCTCGATCGCCTTGAAGGCGAAGGCCGCGTGGCGCTGCGCTATGCGGAAAGCGTCAACGGCTCGGCCCGCAACATCGCGGGCATCCTCAACGAAGGCGGCAATGTGCTGGGCATGATGCCCCACCCCGAACGCGTCATTGAAGCCGCTCACGGCAAGACTGACGGCCGCCGCCTGTTCGAGGGCTTGGTGGAAGGCCTGATGACCCGCGCCTGAAAGGGAGCGGTCGAACGTTATTCAGACGAACGGCCGGTTTCGGCCATTCCCGACACTCGTTCGCCCTGAGCAGGGGCTGAGCTTGTCGAAGACCCGTATCGAAGGGTTCTGCACGACATCAGTCCTTCGATACGCCACTTCGACTTCGCTCAGTGGCTATTCAGGGCGAATGGATTTGAGTGTCCGCAAATCACCCGATCACCCATTCTGAACGCAGCCACTATCCGCCCCGATGATAGTCATAATCATAGGCGCGGCCCTGCTGCTTGGTCAGGATGCCGCCGATGATGCTCCCTCCCGCCCGGCGCAGGCGCTCGACAGCGACCCGCAGCCCGCCATGATGGTTGCGGCCCCATTCGACCACCAGCACCGTCGCCTGCGCCTTCGCGCCAAGCAGCGGCGCATCGGCAAGCCCAAGGATCGGCGGCGCATCGATCAGCACCGTATCGAACGCCTCGCGCGCATGGTTCATCAGCGCGTCGAGAGCCGGAGTCGCCAGCAACTCGCCCGGATTGGGCGGAATGGCGGCGCAAGGCAGGATCGACAGGCCCGCCACGCCCGTTTCCATGATGGCGTCCTCCACCCTCGCCTGCCCGGTCATAACCTCGCTGATGCCCAAAGCGGGAACCAGCCCGAACAGGCGATGCTGCACCGGCCGGCGCATGTCCGCATCGACCAGCAGCACCTTCTTCCCCAACCCCGCCAGCGCCCGCGCCAGCGCGTTGAGCGTAAGCGACTTGCCTTCCCCCTCCTGCGCGCTGGTCACAAGGATGGAGCGCGGCAGCCCTTCCACCGAAGCCAGCAACAAGGATGAAGCGATGGGGCTGAAAATCTCCTGCGGCTGCGCCCGGTCGCCCGTCACCGGAACAGCGCCCAGCATCGGCAGGCCGACCCGTTCGCTTAACGTCTCGCCTGACGTCACGGCGTCGTCGAACATATGGCGCAACGCCACCAGCAACAGTCCCAGCAACAGCCCGCCCAGCGAAGCCAGCAGCATCGTGCGGCCGACATTGGGCGACGACGGACGGGCAGGCACCGCCGCGCGATCCAGCGGCTGAATGCGGCCCGCCTGGAAACCGGCCTGCGAAGCCATGTCGCGATAGCGTTGCAACAGGCTGTCATGCAGCAGCCTGAACGTGTCGACCGAACGCTCCATGATGCTGATCTGCACGTCGCGCCCACGCTCTACCTGCGCCTGCCGCTCCAGATCCTTGATCTCCGACGCGATCTGCTTTTCGCCATGGACCGCGACGTCATATTGTTCCTTCAGCGAAGCGCGGATCGTGTTCGCCATCGCCTGCGCCTGGTCGTCCAGCGCCGCCAGCCGCGCCCGCGCTTCGCGCATTTCGGGATGATCGTCCTTGCGGAACTGCCGCTGCCGGACCAGATCGGCCCGCGCTTCGGCACGCTCGGCCATCAGTTGCTGCATCGCGCCGTTGCCCAGCACTTCGGGCAGGGTTTCGGCGCTGGACAGGCGCGCGCTTTCCCATTTCTTCGCCGCCGCTATCCGCTCTGCCGCCGCCTGCGCGCGAAATGCGTTGAGCTGCGCCAGCCGCGCCGTGACCGACCCTTGCGGCGTGGGCGCGGCGGCATCGCCCTCACCCTCGCCATCGGCCGCCGCAGGCGTGCCACCCACCCGCGCGGCATAAACCGCCAGATCGCGCTCCGCCCGTTCCAGGTCCTGCCGCGCGCCGTCCAGTTCGCCGAGCAGGAAACGCCGCGCCTGCACGCCCGATTCGAATCCGCGTTTCAGGTCGGCGCGGATCAGGCTGTCGGCGTAGCTGTTGGCCACCCGCGCCGACAGCACCGGATTGGCGCTGGTGAAGCTGATATGGATGACCCGCGACTTGCCGGGCAGGTCTATATCCAGATTGTCGCGCAGCAGACTGAGGACGGTTTCCTGCTCGACCTGACGCTGGCTGAGCGATCCCGCACCCTGTTCAGGGCGCTTGCGATCCATCCCGTCGAAGAAGGTCCGCCCCCCGACCAGAGCCAGTTCGCGCGCCACCTCTTCGGCCAGCGCGCGGCTGCGGAGCACTTCCAGTTGCGTTTGCATCAGGGATTCGGTGTCGCCCGGCGCATTGGGCCGCTGCATTGCCCCCGCGCCCGCTGCGCCCGCTGGCACATCTTCCACCTCGACCGATGCGGTCGCGCGATAATCCGGCGTCGCCATCAGGATGAAGATCAGGCCCGCCAGCACGCACAGCGCCATGGTGACGAACAGGATCACGCGATTCCGCCGGACGATGGCCCAGCTTCGCCGCGCCGCCGCGACCATGCGCGCGGGCCGCCCCTCCTGCGCGAGCATGGCGTCCTCTTCGGCGATCATGCGGCGCATCTCCCTCATTTGCCGTCCAGCGCGATGAAGCCCGTCGCCAAAGCGGGTGCGGCCAGCAAAGCGCCGCCCAATATCGCCTTGGCGCGGGACAGGCCCACGATCACCATGTCGCCCGGCAGGATTTCCGGGTCGGCGGCTTCCCCCTTGCGGATTTCGGAGAGGTTGAACATCGCCGCCTTGCGCTGCCCCTGTTCCTCTCGCACCACGACGATCTGGCCCAGACTGGCGAGCCGTGTCGGCCCCTTGGCCATCGCCACCGCCTGGCTGAGCGTCAGCCGCCCGTCAAAGGGGAACAGCCCCGGTTCGCGCACTTCGCCATCGACGGTGATCCGCCGCCCTGTCGCCTGCTTCACGAACACCGTGACCTGCGGCGACACCAGATAGCGTTGCCCGAGCCGCCCGGCGATGACATCCGACGCCTCGCCCGCGGACAGCCCGGCCACGGACACGTCGCCGACCAGCGGCATCCGCACCATGCCCGCCGCCGTCACCCGCGCATCTTCCAGCGACAGGCCCGGTTCGTGATAGATGCTGATGCGAAGGACATCGTCGGGCGCGATCCGGTAGTCCATGCCGACGGCGGGCGCCGCGGGAATGGCGGCATAGGCATCCTTGCCGCGCGGCGCATCCTCCACCGTGGAGCAGCCCGCCGCCAACGCGCAAAGCGCGGCGCAGGCCCATACTCGCCTCCTGCCGTGGAAAGACCGCTTCATCCGCATCCGCCCGGACACCCCTTTTTATCCAGCGCCGCCCCGGCAAAGGGACGGCTGGGGTTGGGGGTTAGCGGCGCGTTGCTCGCATGGCAACCGCCGGTCGGACCGGACGCGCATCCATGACGATGGCCGGCGGCGCGTCCGTCAGATCGCGATGCGCCCTGTGGCCGCCTCGGGAATCCGGCGCGGCTGGTCCGGCCAGATGCCGCGCGTATCGTAAACCGCCTTGTCGGCGCGCTCGTCCACGGGGACGGATTTGAACATGTCATGATCGACAAGAATGACGAAAACGCCACATTGTTCCAGAGCCGTATCGAGGTCCATCAGTTCCGCGCCGGTGCCCGCAAACTCCATGGGCAGCGCCTGTGCATAGGGTTCGACCAGCCTGATCCGCCGCCCATAGCGCCGCGCCAGCCGCGCTGCGACCTTGACCGCCGGGCTTTCGCGGAAGTCGTCGATATTCGGCTTGAAGGCGAGGCCGAGGCAGGCGACCGTTTCGCCCGGAAATGCGTCGATCAGGTCGGAAGCCTTTGCGACCACATAGTCGGTCTTGCCATCATTCACTTCGCGCGCGGTTCGGATCAACCGGGCATTTTCCGGGTCGCCATGCACGATGAACCAGGGGTCGACCGCGATGCAATGGCCGCCCACGCCGGGGCCGGGTTGCAGGATATTGACGCGCGGATGCCGGTTGGCGAGGCGGATCACCTCCCACACGTCTATATCCATCCGCTCGGCGATCACCGACAGTTCATTGGCGAAGGCGATGTTCACATCGCGAAAGCTGTTCTCGACCAGCTTCACCATTTCGGCCGCGCGCGCGGTGGTGGTGATGCACTGCCCCCGCACGAACTGGCGGTAAAAGGCCAGCGCCTTGCGCGCGCAGCGCGGCGTGATACCGCCAATGCAGCGGTCGTTGTCGATGAGTTCGACCAATATGCGTCCCGGCAGCACGCGCTCGGGGCAATAGGCGATGGCGATGTCGCCCGCAACGCCGGGGCCGGGCATTTTGAGGTCCGGCCGAAGCTGCGCGAACAGGTCACGCATCGCCTCTGTCGTTCCTACCGGAGAGGTGGATTCGAGGATCACCACGTCCCCCGCCTTCAATACCGGCGCGACCGTCCGCGCCGCTTGGAGCACATGGGAAATGTCGGGCGCGCGGTCTTCGGCCACGGGCGTGGGCACCGCGATGATGAATACGTCGCTCGCCTCCACTGCAAGACTGGCGCGCAGATGACCCCGCGACACCACGCCCTGCACCAGTCCGTCGAGATCGACCTCCTCAATATGCACACGGCCCGAATTGACGGTTTCCACGACATGCGCGCTGACATCCACGCCCACGACCTGTGCGCCTCCACGCGCGATCAACGCGGCGGTAGGCAGGCCGATATAGCCAAGACCAATGACGGAAACCTTCTGCTTGGTGTCGACGGGCATGAAACGATCCTGAAAAGCCTGTGATTTCGCTTTCGTTTCTGCCGGGAAATGCTGAAGATTTCGGTAACGACCGCTTGCCTGCGGACCTGATATTGATTTTGATTAAAAATAATTAACCGGCGAATAGCCCTTTGGGGGATGCGTTGCGGCTGCACATATGTCACTGACGGCGCGTCCTTCTGCCCGACAGCAAGATGGATATGTCCCTCGCCCCATCCCTTGCGGGCGGGGGGCAGTTTCATGCCGCCGCGATGATGCCGGCGATCCGCTCCGCCGCCTTGCCGTCACCGAAGGGATTATGCGCCCGCGCCATCGCGCCATAGGCCGCATCGTCGTCCAGCAGCGTCAGCACTTCCCGCACGATGGCCGCCCGGTCGGTTCCCACCAGCTTCGCCGTGCCCGCCGCCACGCCTTCGGGCCGTTCGGTCGTCTCACGCATCACCAGCACCGGCTTGCCCAGCGAAGGCGCTTCCTCCTGCACCCCGCCGCTGTCCGTCAGCACCAGATGGCACATGTCCAGCAATCGCACGAAATGCGGATAGTCCAGCGGTTCGATCATCGCGACATTGGGCAGATCCGCCAGCACCGCATCCATGACCGGGCGCACATGGGGATTGGGATGCACCGGAAAGATCACCGCGACATCGGGCCGCTCCGCAATATCGGCGATGGACCGCGCAATCGATTCCATCCCGCCGCCGAAATTTTCCCGCCTGTGGCTGGTGACGGCGACGATCCGCTTGCCTGCAAAGCGCGCCGCCAGCCCATCCAGCCCCGCCGCCAGAGACGGCTGTGCCAGCACCCGCTCCCGCGTGGCGAGCAGCGCGTCGATCACCGTATTGCCAGTGACATGGATGCCCTTCGCATCGCGATTTTCTTTCCGCAGCGCATCGGCCGCCGCGTCGGTCGGCGCGAAATTCATGTCTGCGATGCAGGCAACCACGCGCCGGTTCACTTCTTCCGGCCAGGGATGATGAATGTCCCCGCTCCGCAGCCCCGCTTCCACATGGGCCACCGGAATCTTGCGATAATAGGCTGCAAGGCTGGCAACCATAGTGGTCAGCGTGTCGCCATGCACGACCACCCGATCCGGCTTTTCCGCATCGAAAGCAGCGCCCAGTTCCACGATCAGCTTCGCCGTCAGCCCGTCCAGCGTCTGATTGGGCGTCATCACGTCCAGATCGACGTCGGCCGTAACCCCGGCAATCTCCAACACCTGATCCAGCAAACCGCGATGCTGCGCCGTCACGATGACGCGCATATCCACATGTGCCCGCGCCTTGAGCGCATGGATCACCGGAAACAGCTTGATCGCTTCGGGCCGAGTCCCGAAAACCAGCGCAACCTTCATCATCATCCCTTTGTCTGCTTCATCTCCCTTTGCAGACAAAGGTAACGATGGCGTTTACGCCTTGAGCTTCCATCCCTTTTTGAGCAGCGCGTAGCACAGCAGCCCAAGACCGATGTTGAGCGCCAGCAGCACGATGCTGCCCACCACCACATCGCCGTCGGTTGCGGCAACGAAGCCATAGCGGAAGCCCGAAATGGCATAGAAAAACGGATTGGCGTGACTGATCGCCTGAAACACCGGCGCCAGTCGGTCGATCGAATAGAAGGTGCCGGACAGCAGCGTCATCGGCCCGATCACGAAATTGGTGATCGCGGCGGCATGGTCGAACTTGTCGGCCCAGATCGACGTCAGCACGCCGATGAAGGCCGTCAGCCCCGCGCCCATCAGCCCGAACCACAGGATCGCCCAGGGGTGCGCCGGGGTTACATGCACGCCCGGCCACAGCGCCATCGCGCACCACAACGCCAGACCCACGGCAAAAGCGCGCGTTACCGCCGCTCCCACCAGCGCCAGCAACAATTCACTACTCGACAGCGGCGGCATCAGATAATCGACCAGCGTTCCCTGCATCTTCCCCGCCAATAGGGAAAAGCTGCTGTTCGCGAAGGCATTGTTCATCATGCCCATGATGATAAGGCCCGGCGCGATGAAATCGGCAAAGGGCACGCCCAGCACCTGCCGCCCCGCCCCGCCCAGCGCGAGGGTGAAGATGACGAGGAACATCAGCGTCGTGACCGCGGGCGCCCAGACCGTCTGGAGCTGCACCTTCATGAAGCGGCGCACTTCCTTGGCGTAGAGCGCGCGCGTGCCCGCCCAGTTCACGTTGCGGATGACCATCACGCCCGGTTCGTGAAAAGGCGCGGCGGCAGGGACAGAGGCTGCAATTTTGGACTGGTCGTTCATGACTGGATCGACTATCGGCTGGGCGGATAACCCGCAAGGATGTTGTGCGCGGATTTGAACCCGCGCCTTCGCGCCCCATATAGGGTGCAATTCTTGGAATGTGAGGAGTTTTTCATTGTCCTGGACCGACGAGCGCATCGACCAGCTCAAGGCTATGTGGGAAAAGGGCCTGACCGCCAGTCAGATCGCGGAAGAGCTGGGCGGCGTCAGCCGCAACGCGGTGATCGGCAAGGCGCATCGTCTGGGCCTGCAATCCCGTCCTTCCCCGGTGAAGGCGAACGAAGCGCCGAAGAAGCCCGCTGCCCCGCGCAAACCCGCGCCCGCTGCGGCTCCCGCGCCTGAAGCCGCGCCGCGCGCCGCCGCGCCCGCGCCGCAACCCGCGCCCGTGCGCGCTGCGGCGACACCGGCGCCCGCGCCCTCCGGCGCAGCAGCGGCCACGCCGTCGCAACCCGCCGCGCCTCAGCCGCGCATCATTTCGGTCGGCCCCGGCGGCTTTCTGCGTCAAGGGCCGGGCGACCAGCAGGCACCCATTCCACCCGCGCCGCCGCGCCGTCTCGTCCCCGCCAAGCCCAGCCCGGAAATCGCGGACAAGACATCGCTGCTCGACCTGACAGAGCGCATCTGCAAATGGCCGCTCGGCCATCCGGGCGAACCGGACTTCCATTTCTGCGGTGAAGCGGTGAACCCCGGCTTCCCCTATTGCGTCGATCATTGCGGCCGCGCCTATCAGGCGCAACTGCCGCGCGGCACTCGCCGCCCGCCCCCGCCGCTCCCCTTCGGCGGCCCGCGCGTGCGCTGAGCTTCACGAACAGAAGGGCTGGTTCCGAACAGGAACCGGCCCTTTTTCTTTGAGGCCGGTGTGGGTGGATATGCAGACTGGCCGCTTTCCATCCTCCGTTCGTCCTGAGTAGCCGCCGAGCCTATCGAAGCGGCATGTCGAAGGACATGGCGCGCATGTGTGAACGCATGCCATCCCTGGCCAAAAATACCACGACGCTTGCGCCAAACCTCCGTGCCCGATAGCTATCTCCCATGTCCGATCTGTTCGCGAACCAGCCCGCATCTTCCTCCGGTTACGACGCCTCCACCATCGAAGTCCTCGAAGGGCTGGAGCCGGTCCGCCGCCGGCCCGGCATGTATATCGGCGGCACGGATGAGCGCGCCCTTCACCACCTCGCCTCCGAAGTGCTCGACAACAGCATGGACGAAGCCGTCGCGGGGCACGCCACCCGGATCGAGGTGACGCTGGAGCCGGGCAACCGCCTCACCATCACCGACAACGGGCGCGGCATCCCGGTCGACCTGCATCCCAAATTCCCCGGCAAATCCGCGCTGGAGGTGATCCTCACCACCCTCCATTCCGGCGGCAAGTTCACCGACAAGGCCTATGCCACGTCCGGCGGCCTGCACGGCGTCGGTATCAGCGTGGTGAACGCGCTTTCCATCGTCACCGTGGTCGAGGTCGCGCTCAACAAGCAGCTCTATCGCCAGAGCTTCTCGCAGGGCCTGCCCACCAGCGGCCTCGAAAAGGTCGGCGCGGCCCCCAACCGGCGCGGCACCTCCGTCACCTTCATCCCCGACAGCGAAATCTTCGGCGAACAGAAATTCAAGCCCGCCCGCCTCTACCGCCTCGCCCGGTCAAAGGCCTACCTGTTCGCGGGCGTCGAAATCCGCTGGAAATGCGCGCCGGACCTCATCACCGACGACACCCCGCCCGAAGCGGTATTCCAGTTCCCCGGCGGCCTTGCCGATCATCTGAAGGAACAGGTCGGCGACCGCGAATGCGCCACCAGCCAGTTCTTTTCCGGCAATCAGGATTTCCCCGAAACCGCGGGCCGCGTCGAATGGGCGGTTGCCTGGCCGCTCTGGTCGGACGGCAGCTATAGCTGGTATTGCAACACCATCCCGACGCCGGACGGCGGCACTCATGAAGCGGGCCTGCGCGCCGCGCTGGTCAAGGGCATCCGCGCCTTCGCCGACCTCGTGGGGCAGAAGAAGGGCAAGGATATCACCGCCGACGACATCATGACGTCATCGGAAATCATGCTGTCCGTCTTCGTCCGCGATCCCCAGTTCCAGAGCCAGACCAAAGACCGCCTGACCTCTCCCGAAGCCGCGCGCCTTGTCGAAAACGCCGTGCGCGACCATTTCGACCATTTCCTGACGGACAATATGGAGCGCGGCAAGGCGCTGCTCGGCTATGTCCTCGACCGCATGGACGAGCGCCTCAAGCGCAAGCAGGAGAAGGAGGTCAAGCGCAAGACCGCGACCTCCGCCCGCAAACTCCGCCTCCCCGGCAAGCTCACCGATTGTTCCACCGACGATCCCGAAGGCACCGAAATCTTCCTGGTGGAAGGCGACAGCGCGGGCGGCTCCGCCAAACAGGCCCGCGACCGCAAGACGCAGGCCATCCTCCCCCTGCGCGGCAAGATCCTGAACGTCGCATCGGCCAACACCGCCAAGATCCTCGCCAATCAGGAAATCGCCGACATGATCCTCGCGCTGGGCTGCGGCACGCGCAAGGATTGCAACCCCGACAATCTCCGCTACGACCGCATCGTCATCATGACCGACGCGGACGTGGACGGCGCGCATATCGCGACCCTGCTCATGACCTTCTTCTTTCAGGAGATGACGGAACTGGTGCGGCGCGGCCATCTCTACCTCGCCCAGCCGCCGCTTTACCGCATCGTCGCGGGCGGCAAGAGCCTCTACGCGAAGGACGACGCCCATCGCGAGGAACTGCTGGCGAAGGAATTCAAGGGCAAGAAGGTGGAAGTCAGCCGCTTCAAGGGCCTGGGTGAAATGAATCCCGGCCAGCTCCGCGAAACCACCATGGACCCCAAAACCCGCAGCCTCATCCGCATCACCCTGCCCGACGATTATGAGGACCGTCAGCAGGTTCGCGATCTGGTCGACCGCCTGATGGGCAACAACCCGGCGCATCGCTTCGCCTTCATTCAGGAAAATGCGGCGGCGGTGGACGAAGAGGCGATCGACGCATAAAATCAATCCGTTACCCGACGCACTCCTGAACGAGCGTCCCAAAACGAGGATATGGCGTGAAACGGTTTGCGATCCTGCTCCTGTTGGCGTTGCCCCCCCTCGCCGCCCGCGCGCAGGTCGCCCCCGCCTATCAGGCCCGCGCGGATCAGTTAATGACGCTGCTCGTCAGCGACGGGGCGGAGAAGGATTTCTTCTCCGATCTCTTCCTCACCGCCGTCCCCGTGGAGCAGTGGCGCGCCCTCACCGCCGACCTGCGCCGCCAATATGGGAGGCCCCTGTCGCTCGGTTCCGTCCGCCAGAACGGCCCCACCGCCGGTCAGGTGGAAATCCGCTACGAACGCGCCACGGTCGGCTTCACCCTGGTCGTTGCGCCGCAGCCGCCCGGCCGGGTCATCGGCCTCCAGATCGTCGGCGCGAGACAGGCCGACGACAACATGATCAAGATCATCAACGACATCGATGCCCTGCCCGGTCAGACCGCCTTCGCCATCGCCCGCCTGACCGGCAGCGGCCCGCAATGGATCGCCAGCCGCGATCCGGACCGGCAGATGGCGACCGGCTCCTCCTTCAAGCTCTACATCCTCGCCGAACTCGCCCGCGCCGTCGAAGCAGGCGATCGTCGCTGGAGCGATGTGATCCCCCTTTCCCACAAGAGCTTTTCCGGCCGCCTCCTCGCCTATCCGGCGAATGCCCCCATGACGCTCCACAGCCTGGCCACGGCCATGATAGCGGAAAGCGACAACAGCGCCGCCGACACACTGCTCCTCGCGCTCGGCCGGGATAAAGTCGACGCCATCCTTCCCCGCACCGGCCATGCAAAAACAGACGCGGCCCTTCCCCTCCTCACCACGGCTGAGGCGTTCGCGCTCAAAATGCCCGCCAATGCCACCCTGCGCCAAAGCTATGCGGGCGGCGCCCCTGATGAGCGCCGCGCCCTGCTCCGCGACAACGCGGCCCGCCTCGACGCCAAAGCGGTGGACATCGGCTCCGTAGCGGAAACACCGGCCCATATAGACAGCCTCGAATGGTTCGCCTCCCCAAAGGATGAGGTCGCGCTGCTCGACTGGCTCCGCCAGCATGGCGGCGACGCCCTCCCCATCATGGCCGTAAATCCCGGCATAGCCCCCGCCGACGCCGCCCGCTGGCGCTATCTCGGTTATAAGGGCGGCTCCGAACCCGGCGTGATGGCGATGAATTTCCTGACGCAGGCACGGGACGGGACATGGTATGCCGTAACCGGATCATGGAACAACCCCGCCGCCCGGCTGGACGAACCCCGCTTCGTCGCCCTGATGACGCGCGCGCTCAATTTGCTGGCTGAAACGTCCCGCTGACGGCCTTCAGCCACGCAGGATCGTCTCCCCCGTCATCGGATTGACGAGCGTCACATTCTCAAGCGCCTGAATCCGCCACTCGCCCGCCCTGCGCGTCGCCACCGCCAGGATCATGGTGTCGATCCGATGCGGCCCCGCCGGATGCGCCTGACCAGCGTTCAGCCGCGACCAGAAGTGCAGGATCGCCGCGTCATCGGAGATCGGATCGACATCCGGCGCATCATTTTCCAGCGTCGAATCGCGATAGATGCTGTCGTGCACCCGCCTGTGGCCCGCGACGATCTGCTCCACGCCGCGCCAATAAGTGCCGAACCTGTTCACAAAGGTCGCGTCGGGATGGAACAACAGGCCAAAGGCATCCATGTCGTGCCCATTCCACGCCATCTGAAAGCGTGCCGGAATATCCGCAGGCTCCTTCATAAAGGCCTACCCCACCAGCGCCTCGACCAGCGCCTTGACCTTCTTCTGCCGCCATTGGGGCAGCGGCGCGATCAGCCAATAGGACAGGGACGAAACATTACGCTCGCCCACCTGTCGCACGCGCCCGGCGGCAAGGTCCGCCTCCGCCAGCAACAGCGGCACGAAAGCGCGTCCGAAGCCGTTCGCCGCCGCCTCGATCGCCAGGCCGCCATCGGCGACCCGGATCGACGCGGGCTTGTCTCCATGGGGGCAGCCCGGCCATTCGATCCGTCCGGCCGGCCCGCCATCGGCGGCTTCCACCGTCACGAACACCGCCTCGCCCAGCCTGATGCCTTCATGCTCGCCCGGCCCGTCCGCCAGACGCAGCGCAAGGTCCAGATTGGCCTCGGTGAAATCCAGCGCATCATCCGCCGCCACCAGCGCGAATTTAAGGTCGGGCTGGCTCGCCGCATAGGCCGCCAGCCGCTTTTGCAGCCATTTCGCCGTGATGTCGCGTGGCGCTGCGATGGTGAGCGAGGAACTGGACTGGCCCGCCTGAATGGCGCGCACGGCCTCCTCGAACTCCAGGAATCCGGCCCGCAGCGCCTCCAGCCCCGCCTCCGTCTCCGGGGTCAGCTCCAGCCCCTTGGGCGTGCGGCGGAACAGCACGACGCCCAGCATATCCTCCAGCGCGCGGATCTGCTGACCGACCGCCGCCGGCGTCACCGCCAGTTCGTCCGCCGCGCGGGTGAAGGACAGATGCCGTGCCGCCGCATCCAGCACGCGCAGGCCGTTGAGCGGCAAATGCGTGCGCTTCATTCGGCCACCGCGGGCGCAATCAACGCGAAATGGGGAATCGCCGCGTCGAACGTGTGGCCGTCCGCTCCGATCATATGATAATGCCCCTTCATCGAGCCCGTCGGCGTGCCCAGCGGACAGCCCGACACATAATCATAGCTACGGCCCGGCTGCACAACGGGCTGCTCGCCCACCACGCCGTCGCCATCGACCCGGTGCTGACCGCCGCGTCCATCCGTGATGACCCAATGCCGCGTCAGGAGCTGGATCGGCTGCTCCCCGCCATTTTCGATGCGGATATGATAGGCCCAGAACCAGCGCCCCCGGTCCGGCTCGGACTGTTCGGGCAGGAAGGTCACGGCCACATGGACCGTGATGTCGCGCGTTGTGGCGTGAAAGGGGAAAAGTGCGTTCACGGTTTCACGAATGCGCTCTAATCCCCCGCCCCGTCAACGCCCTATCGCGCGCAAGGCCTGATCGAAATCGGCGATCACGTCGTCGGGGTGTTCCAGGCCTACATTCAGGCGCAGCATATCCTCGGTAATGCCGACTTCCAGCCGCGCCTCCTCGGCCATGCCATAATGGGTGGTAGAGGCCGGATGCGTCATCAGCGATCGCGAATCGCCGATATTGTTGCTGATGTCGACCAGTTCCAGCGCATTGAGCAGGCCATGCGCTTCCTTGCGCCCGCCGCCGGTATAAAGTGAGAAGATCGGCCCCGCCAACTCCATCTGCCGCATCGCCAGTTCATGCTGGGGATGGCTCTCCAGCCCCGGATACAGCACCTTGGGCAGGCGTTCCTCCAGGAACCGCGCGACCTTCAGCGCATTTTCGCTCTGCTTGCGGATACGCAGGTCCAGCGTCTCCAGCCCCTTGAGCACTACCCACGCATTGAACGCGGAGAGCGTCGGCCCGGTGTTGCGGTGGAAGGGCAGCAACGTGTTGAGGATGAAATCCTCCGTGCCGCAGATCGCGCCCGCCAGCACCCGGCCCTGCCCGTCCATCATCTTGGTCGCGCTATAGGCCACCACGTCCGCGCCGAACTCCATCGGCCGCTGCAGCGCGGGCGTGGCGAAGGCGTTATCCACCACCGTCACGATGCCATGCGCCTTCGCGATGTCGCAAATGCCTTTCAGATCCGCGATATCCATCGTCGGATTGGCGGGCGTTTCGAAGAAGAACAGCTTGGTATTGGGCCGGATCGCCTTTTCCCACGCCGCATTGTCGCGGGCGTCCACTGTGGTCGTCTCGATCCCGAACCTGGGCAACAGCGTATCGACCAGCCAGCGGCACGATCCGAACAGCGCCTTGCCGCCCACCACATGATCGCCTGCGGAAAGCTGGCACAGCAAAGCCGCCGTCATCGCCGCCATGCCCGAAGCGGTGGCCCGGCACGCCTCTGCCCCCTCGATCAGGGCGATGCGCTTTTCCAGCATTTCGACGGTCGGGTTCTGGAGCCGCGAATAGGTCATGCCCTGCTGCTCGCCGGTAAAGCGCGCCGCCGCGTCCTCCGCCCGGTCGTAGCAATAGCCGCTCGTCAGGAACAAGGCTTCGGACGTTTCGCCATATTCCGTGCGCGCGCTGCCGCCGCGCACCGCCAGCGTCGCGGGCTTCCAGTTCTTCGTGATGTCCGGGTCCTGCCCGCTCTTGCGCTTCATCGCTCTATCCTCAAGCCAGCGCCGCGAGAACCGCGTCGCCCATCTCCACCGTGCTCATCGTTCCGCCCAGATCGGGGCTGCGCGCCCCGCCGGCCAGAGCCTTCGCCACTGCCGCCTCGATCCGGTCGGCCTCGGCATTCAGCCCCAGCGAATAGCGCAGCATCATCGCGGCGGACAGGACCGTCGCCAACGGATTGGCCTTGCCCTGCCCGGCAATGTCCGGCGCGGAGCCGTGGATCGGCTCATACAGCCCCTGCCCGCTGCCATTCAGCGTCGCGGAAGCCAGCATCCCGATGGACCCCACGCACATGCTCGCCTGATCCGAAAGAATGTCGCCAAACAGATTGCCGGTCACGATCACGTCGAACTGGCCTGGATCGCGCACCAGCTGCATCGCGGCATTGTCGACATACATATGGCTCAGCGCCACGTCGGGATAGTCCGCCGAAACCTCGATCACCACGTCGCGCCAGAGCTGGCTCGTCTCCAGCACATTGGCCTTGTCCACCGAGCACAGCTTGCCCCGCCGCGCCCGCGCAGCCTGGAACCCGCTATGGGCGATCCGGCGCACCTCGGCCTCATTATAGGACATGATGTCATAGCCTTCGCGCAGCCCGTCGGCCGTCTTGCGAAAGCCCTTTTCCCCGAAATAGACGTCGCCATTCGTCTCCCGCACGATCAGCAGGTCGATGGCGCCCGCCACTTCGGGTTTCAACGCGGATTCACCCGCCAGCTCAGGAAAGACCTTCGCCGGACGCAGATTGGAAAACAGCCCCAATTCCTTGCGAAGTCCAAGGATCGCCTGCTCCGGCCGCAAATGCCGCTCCAGCGAGTCGCAGCTCGGATCGCCGACCGCGCCGAACAGGATCGCATCCGCCCGCTTCGCCAGCTCCAGCGTCTCCGGCGGCAGCGGATGCCCGGCGGCCTTGTACGCAGCCCCGCCGACCAGCCCTTCCTCATAGGTCATGCCCTCGATCGCCAGCGCATCCAGCACGCGCTTTGCCTGCGCGACGATTTCCGGGCCGATACCGTCTCCGGGGAACAGGGCGATCAACATGGGCACAACTCCTGAACTTTTTGTCGCCGCCGCCATATGAAGCCGCCGCCGGTTACGCAACCGCCCTTTTGAGCCTGTCGACCAGCCTTTCCCGCGCGGCCAGCACATCGGCGCGCCGCTCCGTCAACACCGATCGTTCCAGGAAAAAGCCGGTCAGCCGCAGCCCGTCCAATATCTCGGCCCACTCCCCGCTGCCTCCTTCGATCAGGAAAGGCGGCAGCGGCAGCAATCTGTCCTCATAACCCATGGCCGCCGCCCGGCTCACCGCCGCGGCGCTCCGCGGGCTGACAAAGGCCAGATCCTCGCCACCGCCCGTCGCGGCGCAGCGCGTCAGGTCCAGCCCAAAGCCCAGTTCCGCCAGCATCAGCAATTCATACCGGATCAGCGCCACCGCCCATCCCCGCGCCGCCGGAGCCGCCTCCACCGCGCCCAGCACGCCGTCCAGAGCCTGATACAGCGCCGGATAGGGCGTCCCCTCCGGCAGGGCCGCCGCCGTCAGCGCGCAGGCCCAATCAATCGCGGCGGCCGCCAGCGGCTCCGCCAGCAAGGGCGCGCGGCTATGCGCCATCTCCACCGTCAAGCCTGCAAGCTGATCCTCCGTCCGCGCCCGGAACTCCGCCTTCACGGCATTGCCGGGCAACAGCACCGGGCGGATCGCCCGCGACCGCCCGCCTCGCACATAGCCCGCCATCAACCCGTGATCGGGCGTCAACAACCGCGCAATCGCCCCATGCTCCCCATGGGAACGCAAGGCGCAAACGATGGCAGAAGTGACAAGGGCGGGCACAAGCCTCCCTTACGCCTTCATGCTTCCGCTATCCATATAGCGTTGATGCCATGCCAGCGCCTCGCCCGGCAGCATCGGCGACTGCAAGCCATAGGAACCCTGCATCGCCCGCGCGAAATAGTCCTTCAGCATGTCGCGATAATCGGGATGCGCGCATTTCCCGATGACAAGCTCCGCCCGCTGGCGCGGGGCAAGGCCGCGCAGGTCCGCCAGCCCCTGCTCCGTTACGATCACCTGCACATCCTGGTTGATGTGATCGACATGGCTGCAATGCGGCACGATGGCCGAAATCGCGCCGCCCTTGGCCGTTGATGGGGTCATGAACACCGAAATGAAGGCATTGCGCGCAAAATCGCCTGATCCGCCAATGCCGTTCTGGATGCGCGATCCCATCAGATGCGTGGAATTGACGTTGCCGTAAATGTCCGCCTCGATCAGGCCATTCATCGCGATGCAGCCCAGCCGCCGGATCAGTTCGGGATGATTGCTGATCTCCTGCGGGCGCAGGATCATCTTGCCGCGATAACGGGCCATGTCGCCATTCAACCGCGCCGCCGCTTCGGGGCTGAGCGAAAACGCCGTCGCGCTCGCCATACGCAGCTTGCCCGCTTCCAGCAGGTCGAGCATCCCGTCCTGTATCACTTCGGTATAGGCGACCATATTTTCGAACGGCGCGTCGATCAGGCCGGTCAGCACCGCATTGGCGATATTGCCGACCCCCGATTGCAGCGGCAGCAGCGATGCGGGCAATCGCCCCATCTTCACCTCATGCCCCAGAAATTCCAGCAGATGCCCGGCGATCGCATGGGCCTTCGCATCGGGCGGAGAGAAGGGGGCATTGCGGTCCGGGGAATCCGTTTCCACCACCGCCAGCACCTTGTCGGGATCGCAGCGGAAATGCGGTTCCCCGATCCGGTCGTCGGCGTGGACCAGCGGGATCGGCACGCGATGCGGCGGCAGCGCCGTGCCGTAATAAATGTCGTGCATCCCCTCCAACGCGGGGTTCTGCCAGCGATTGACCTCCAATATGACGCCTTTCGCCCGGTCCAGCCATGTCTTGTTATTTCCGACCGACGCCGAAGGGATCAGCGCGCCGTCCGCCGTGATGCCCGTCACCTCGACCACGGCAATGTCCAGATCGCCCAGGAATCCCTGCCACGCCATCGGCGCCACCTGGCTCAGATGCATGTCGAAATATTGCATCTCGCCCCGGTTGATCCGCTCGCGGGCAATGGGGTCGCTATTATAGGGCAGGCGGAACTCGATCCCGTCCGCCTTGGCCAGCGCGCCGTCCAGTTCCGGCCCGGTGGACGCGCCCGTCCACACCTTCACCTGGAAAGGGTCGCCCGCCTCATGCGCCGCATTGATCCGGTCCGCCAGCGCCAGCGGCACTGCCTTGGGATAGCCTGATCCGGTAAAGCCGCTCATGCCCACGGTCATGCCGTTGCCGATCAGGGCGGCGGCTTCCTCCGCGCTGCGCCGCTTGGCGGCGAGGCCGGCATGGGCGATGCGATCCGACGACATGAACATCCTCTCCTTGATGTTGACCCGCTTTTCTTGCGCCTTCCGTCCGCCTTTTCAGCGGCGCGGACAATAGGGATTTATCGCACAATATATGTGCGTAATATGCACATATGTCAGACCTCCTGCTCTCCATCCGAACATTCGTCCGTCTTTGCGAGCGGCCCAGCTTTTCCCGCGTCGCGCAGGAAATGCACGCCAGCCATACCACAATCGCGCGCCGCCTGGATCAGGTGGAATCGCATTTCGGCGCCATCCTCTTCCATCGCACCACGCGCCGCCTGATCCCGACGCCCGATGCCGACCGCCTGCTGCCCCACGCCCGCGCCATGCTCGACGCGCTCGAAGGGGCGGAGGAGGATTTCGGCCCCGCGCGCGACCAGCCGCGCGGCACGGTGCGGATCGGCGTCACCACCGCGCTCGGCCTGTATTATGTCGAAAGGCTGGGCGAACTGATGCAGCGTCACCCCGCCCTCCGCATCGACCTTGCCATGACCGATTGGCAGCGCGACATGGTGGAGGATCGCCTCGATCTCGCCCTGCGCGTCGGTCCCATCGCCAGCGACCTGCTGGTCGCGCATCCTTTGGGCAGCCTGCCGCGTCTGCTCGTCGCCCATCCCGCTTATCTCGCCCGGCACGGCGCGCCGCGCTCGGCCGAAGATCTCGCCGCGCATCAGTGCATCGCCTATGCCTATGGCGACACGCCCGCGCGCTGGACCATCGACGGCCACGAACGGATCGTGGGCGGCGCCTTCCGCAGCGACGGCAGCGAAGCGGTCCATCGCGCCACCCTCAGCGGCCTTGGCATCGCTCTCCTCCCCGCCATCCGCGTGGCCGGCGACATCGCCGCCGGACGCCTGACCGCGGTGCTACCGGCCAGCCACATCGCGCCGCTCGACATTTTCGCCGTGCATCCCGCGCACAAGCGCCTGCCTCCGCGTGCCCGCGTCCTGCTCGATTTCCTGAAAGCCCATTTTCCCGGCCCGGCGACATGAAAATCGGCCGCCGCCTGTAGGAAATCCCATGGTCCTACAGGCCATCGTCAAAACGCGTTCAGTTCTCCATCTCATTCATGGAAATAGTCATAAACCAGCCGCGCCACCACTTTCGAAACCCCCGGCGCGCGCTGCAAATCCTCCAGCGCCGCATCCTTCACCGCCCGCGCCGTGCCGAAGTGCATCAACAACGCCTTCTTCCGCGCCGGACCGATCCCCGGCACATCATCCAGCGAACTGGTGGTAATCGCCTTGCTCCGTTTCTGCCGGTGTGCCCCGATCGCGAAGCGGTGCGCCTCATCCCGTAATCGCTGAAGATAGAACAGCACCGGATGGTTGAGCGGAAAGGTCACCTCCCGCCCATCCGGCAGATGAAACACCTCCCGCCCTTCCCGGCCATGATGCGGCCCCTTGGCGATGCCGATCATGCAGACATCCTCGATGCCCATTTCCTCCAGCATCGCCCGCGCCGCCGACAACTGCCCCTTGCCCCCGTCGATCAGCACAAGGTCTGGCCATTCGCCGCCGTCGCGATCCGGGTCTTCCCGCTGCGCCCGGCCAAAGCGCCGCTCGAACACCTCCCGCATCATCGCAAAATCATCCCCGGGCGCTGTATCGGGATTCTTGATGTTGAACTTGCGATAGGCATTTTTACGGAACCCTTCCGGCCCCGCAACCACCATCGCGCCCAATGCATGACTGCCCTGAATATGGCTGTTGTCGTAGATCTCGATCCGGTCCGGCGCCCCGTCCAACCCAAAGGCGTCAGCCATCTCGTCCAATATCTTGGCCTGCGTCGTCGTCTCCGCCAGCCGTCGGTCCAACGCCTCTGTCGCGTTGCGTTGCGCCTGCTCGATCAGGCGGGTTCGCGATCCCCGCTGCGGCACTTCGATCCGCACCTTAGCGCCGATCCGTTCCGACAGCGCCTGCGCTATCAGTTCACACTCCGCCGGAGCACGATCCGTAAGGACCAATTTCGGCGGCGGCACCTCCTCATAAAACTGCGCCATGAAGCTCGCCAGCACCTCATCCTCCGCCACCTCAGCCGTGTGGACGGGGAAGAAGCTGCGATGTCCCCAATTCTGTCCGCCGCGAATGAAAAAAGCCTGGATGCACATCGCCCCGCCCTTCGTCGCCAGTGCGAAGATGTCGGCATCGCCCAATCCTTCGGCGTTGATCGCCTGACTTCCCTGGATGAAGGTCAACGCCTTCAGCCGATCCCGCAGCACGGCCGCCTGCTCGAAGTCCAGTGCTTCCGACGCCACCTGCATCGCCGCGCCCAGCTTACGCTGCACGGCCGTCGATTTGCCGCCTAGAAAGTCCTGCGCGTCCCGCACCAGTTCAACATAGTCCGTTTCATCGATCCGCCCGACGCAGGGCGCGGAACAACGGCGGATTTGATATAGCAGACATGGCCGCGATCGATTGGCGAAGAAACTGTCGCTGCAAGACCGCAGCAAGAAGAGCTTTTGCAAGGCATTGATCGTCCGCGTCACCGACCCGGCACTGGCGAAAGGCCCATAATAACGCCCCTTATATTTCCGCGCGCCACGATGCTTCTGCACACGCGGAAAGGTATGGTCCTCTCGCAACAGGATGAAAGGAAAACTCTTATCGTCGCGCAGCAGCACATTATAGGGCGGCCGGAAGCGTTTGATGAGTTGCGCTTCCAGCAGCAATGCCTCCGCTTCGCTGTTGGTCGTGACGATCGTCATCGACCGGGTCTGCGCGACCATACGCTGCAGCCGCCGGGGCAGCCGATCAACTTGCGTATAATTGGCGACGCGATTCTTTAACCCTCGCGCCTTGCCGACATACAGCACGTCTCCCCTCGCATCCTGCATCCGATAAACGCCGGGCCTTGCAGGCAAGGTCTTTAACGTATTGCGGATCGCTTCCACGCCGGCGTCAATATCGGGCTGGCTGCCCTTGACTGTAAAGGTCGCTTTGTCTTCGTGAAAACGGTCGGGAGATTGAGGATGCGACATAGTGCTGAGATAGCGAGAGCAGCACAGATCGCAATGGTGTCATCCCACGATAACGAGGCAGACCCATGAAACGGAAAGGGCCGGCACGACCAGCGCCAGCCCTTTCCTTTCGTCCCGAATATGCCCGATCAGGCTACGGGGCCAAGATCCTTGATGGCACCATCGACCAGCGTCTTATCGGCCTTCGCATCATGGCCTTGGGCAATGAGCGTCACCGCAGCACTTGTGGCGGCATTCACTGCCTTGACACGAATAGCTGCAATGGCAGAGCGTTCGGCCGCGCCGATCTTGTCCTCTGCCATTTTCTGACGACGCACGACCAGCGCAGCGGCGCTGACCTTCGCATCTTCCAGAAGCGTTTCAGCCTCATGTTCCGCAGATTTGCGCATGGCTTCGGCTTCACCAGCCGCCGAGGCCAGCTTCGCTTCATATTCCGCCTTCAACACCTCCGCTTCCGCACGGAGTTTGGATGCTTCCTCAAGCTGCGCCTTGATTTGTGCAATACGGCCATCGAGAGCGCCGCCAATAAGGCTCGGTACCTTCTTCACCAGAAGAAGCACGATGAAGACCAGCATCGCCAGACTGACCCAAGCCGTCGCATCCATGCCGACTGCCTTGGGATCGGTATGAGGCGCGACGCCTTCATGTGCGACGGTGCCGACCGGCTCCATTCCCTCAGAATGAATAGCGTCACCCAAATCAGGCGTTGTTTCGCTATGCTGTACTGCTGCCTCAGCCATGGGCCAGTGCTGCCTTTACTGCGTTACGGGCCGCATCTTCCGACGCATCGACGCCGGAAATGCGAGCCACCATGTCACGCGCCGCGTCGGCGGCAACGGTTTCAATCTGTTCCATGGCTGCATGGGATGCAGCCTGGATGCGAGCCTCCGCGGTGCTGATGAGATTTGCGACTTCAGCATCGGCGGCGGCCAGCTTCCGTTCGGAATCCCTGGCGGCTTCCGCTTTGGCCTTTGCCAGCACGGCCTGAGCAGCAGCGCGGCTTTCAGCATCGCGGATGCGATAATCTGCCTCTGCTTCGTCAGCACGGGCAAAAGCGGCCTTTGCAGCGTCCAGGTCGCCGGAGATCTTCACGTCACGCGCATCCGCCGTGCCCTGCACTTTTGGAACCATGCCAAGGCCGATAACGAAGAAGACAAAGCCGAACGTCAACAGCAGCCAGAATATCTGGGATGAATAGGTTTCGGCGATTTGCGCGATTTGAGGCATTTCGAATCCGTCCGATCAGGCGCGGTCAATTCAAGGCGCGGGCGAAGATGGCTACATTGGCCTCTCCGCCCGCATCCCAAGCGGTTGTCAGGCCACGAACACCAGGATCATGGCGATAACGAACGCCAGCAGACCCAAAAGTTCGGCTGCAGCGAAACCGATGAACAGGCGGCCCTGCTGACCGTCAGCGGCGCCGGGATTGCGTAGCGCGCCTTCGAGGAACGAGGCGAAAACATTGCCCACACCGAGCGAGGCAAGGCCCGCACCGATAGCGGCCAAACCAGCACCGAGCAGCTTCGCGGCTTCTGCGTCCATGTTGTAAACTCCTTTTCTAAACTCTTTTAAGCGTTGAACAAATTCCGAAAAATCAGTGCAGATTCTCAGCGTCGTTGATGTAGACCGAGGTCAACAGCGCGAACACATAGGCTTGGATGACCGCCACCAGCACTTCCAGCGCACTGATGCCGATCATCAGCACGAAACTCGCCGACCCAACGGTCAGGCCGTAGCCGATCCCCGCGTTCGAGCTGTTGATTACGAACCCCGCCAGAACCTTCAGCAGAACGTGACCCGCCGTCATCGCGACGAACAGTCGCAGCCCCAGGCTGAACGGGCGAACCATGAAGGAAACTAGTTCAATCGGGAAGATGACCGGGATCATCGGCAGCGGCGTGCCGTGCGGCACGAACAGCGAGAAGAAGTGCAGGCCATGCTTCCAGAAGCCGACGATCAGGACGATCGAGAAGCTGAGGATCGCCAGCACGCCGGTCGCGGTGAAATGGCTGGTGAAGGTAAAGGGGTGCAGGCCGAGCAGGCCCAGAGGCAGCAGGCCGAGCAGGTTCGCCAGCAGGATGAACATGAACAGCGAGAAGACATAGGGAATATACTTCTTGCCGCCCTCGCCCACATTGGCGACCAACAGGCTCTTGATGAAGCCGGTCATATATTCGACCGCCATCTGCCAGCGGCCGGGAACCAGTTCACGCTTCATGCCGCCGATGACGAAAATCCACAGCACCACAGCGGCGGCCACCATATAGAGCGCGCTGTTGGTGAAGGCGATGTTGAAACCGCCGATGGACAGGTGATCGGTCCCGAACAGCGGTTCGATTGCAAACTGGTGCATCGGATCGATTTTGCCGGATTCTGCCACTTTGACCCCTGCGTACCTTGCCTTCAAACTAAGACAAAAGCGTCCCTTTATTGATCGGAACGCTTCGTCGTCGTCAATCTGATGATATTCCTGAACGCCACCACGATCCCAAGACCGAGAAACACGAGCAGGAGCCATGGGGACGTATTGAACAGCCAGTCGAGAACCCAACCGATCAATGCGCCGCCGACAAGACCCCCAATCAGCTCTGCGAGAACCCTATTGCCCAGCCGAGACCCATCATCAGGCCGCTGTTCAACTGTCCCCTGTCTGACCTTTTCGGCATGTTCAGCCCGCGCGATCCGCTCCTCCAACGAAGTGATCCGCGCGTCCTCCCCCGCCGGGTCCTGCCCAGGTGTATCCGCAGCCATGGCCTCTCCCTTCGTTCAGACCGAACTCATGAATGAGGCAATGAAGCGTGCGACTGCACCCGTCAAGGCGCGGTCCGTTTAGAAAGGCGTTTCGGGATAGTCAACCGTGCATGGGAAGGAGATGTCGTTCCCCATGCCGCGCAAGGAAATATCGCGCGGTATAGGGCGGAATCAATTTGCCGTGGCGCAATAGGACGGCAGCGCGATAGCACCTGCACCCTTGGTTTGCCACGCACCACCGCCGATGCGATAGGCCTGCCCCGGCTTCACCCGGCTGCTGAGCGTCTGGCAGCCGGTAGCGGCCGCCACATCCTGCACCGTGACGCCACGCTTCCCGGCTAAGTCGGTATAAGCCGCACGGCGCTTGATATTGATCGATTCGACCTCGGCCCGGACATCGGCGCTCACCGAACCGGCGATGCCTAGATAACCATCGGCCTGCTCGCCGACCGTTCCCGCCGTGATCGCCGAGGCGACAGCGCCGGACTGCGCGCGGGCAGGCATATTCATGGCAAGGCCCGTCGCCAATGCGACTACGGCCCCGGCGGCGATCATTGCAATCATGCGTGTCATTGCGGGAACAACTCCGGATTATTCTGAATGAGATCCTGCGCGTCGCGTTGCAGTTTCACCACAACTTCCTGCTGAATCTTCACATTGAGATTGATCTCGATAGGCTTGTCGGGTGCCTTCACCTGAATGCAGCCCCCCAAGGCCAGGCTGGCGATACTCGCCGTTATGATCGTCGCTTTTCTCATTTACGCTCCCTGTCTGGCACAGTGTCGCTTGACGCAGGCTGAACCGCAACCCCTTCACGCATCTTCTGCTGCACTTCCTCGCCGATACTGTTCTGGATCAAGCTGTTGGGATTGGCGAGCGACTGGGCCGTGCCCATCAATCCCCGGAAGGGCGCGGCAATCCGCACGTTGAAGATGAAAGGCAAGCCGATGAAACTCCGGGCAATCCCGCTCGGAGCATCACCCAATTTCCCGCGATTGACGCCATTGAAAACCACGTTCGTCACCATTTCGCCATCCAGCGCGCCATCCATCAATATGGTCAGGCATTTATATTGCAGGTTCTTGAGCGCGTCGAAGGCCATCTTGCCCATTGTCCCGAGTTGCTCGTTTGAAACCGGTCCCACATAGGACAGCACGCCGGATTGGCGTGTGGGATCGCAGGGAATAGTAGGCAACACGCCCTCCGGCATCATCAATTCCGGCATACCTTCCTGCCGAGCGACGAGCACCCCTCCCACCACGCGCCCACCGTTCGCGTTGAAGATAAGCGGCATGATTCCATCGAAAGTCCCCGTAGCCGATACATTCTCCAGTTCCATTGCCTGAATGAATGCGCCTGCATCCAGACCCAAAACACGAAAGGTCATATAGCGATCGACATTCGCGCTGAAATCCATGGTGGTGGGTAACAGCACCAGCCGTCCACCGGCGAAGGGCCATTCCCCTCCCTCGATATGAACGTGCTGGTTGGGTTCCAGCCGATAACGCACCACGCCGTCATGCACTTCGACACCGGGATTGACGGACTTGATCCGCACTTCCTGCCCCGGCGCGCTCACCAGTCCCAAAAGGTCCGTAAACCGCAATTCCCCAGACAAACCCTGCACGGGACCAAAGGCGGCTGCGAGTTCAGCATTGTCCGTACGGAACAGACCGTCGCTGGTCACAGCCGAATCACTCCATCGAATATGCCCTTCGCCGGTCACTGTGGCCGACACGTTTGCAACCACCCCCAGCGCCAGACCGGTCAGATCGTCAGGTTGAAGCCGGGAATCGAAAACTATGCCGGGAACGGAAAGAACCGCCCTGCCCTTTGCGTTGTTAAGATCATGGACAATGTCTGCCCGCGCGACCAAGGCGCCATTGCGGGGCGCGCGCAAATCGCCTGTCGCGGCAATACGCCCTTCCTTCAGCGTCAGGATGAAGTCCGGCACATCCAGGGAATTGAACCGCGGCTGCTGCTCCGCATCCCGCACGGACAAGGCCGCTTTCAAAGTCAGGGCTCCGTCCGCGAAACGCCATTCGCCACGACCATTTTCGACAATGAGCGGAACAGCGCCGATCCGTCCCCCTGCATCCTCGACCCCGCCGGCAAAACCCCGTCCATCCATGCGTCCGTCCAGCTTCACCGCGTCAAGCCGAACCGGTGCATCCTGCGGCCCCACTGCAAAGGCGACATTGGCGAGTTGAAAGCCGGTCTTACCCAGCACGAACCGCGCTTCATCCGCTTTGAGATGCATGGGACTGGCACCGCTGCGCCCATCAAGCGCGACATTACGGACCGACATGCCACCACCAACGCCATGTGCACCAACGGACAGCATGGGGCCGCCCGGCAGGGGGCAGAGCGTTTGCCGTGTCCGGCCAAGCGCGAATCCTCCATAGCGCGCCTCTATCAGAGACAGCGGTACGCAACGGGCGTTGATGGCAAGCGCGCCATTTGATGCCAAAATGCCTTCCACAGGAGCAGACAGACCTTTTATCCCGCCATCCGGCAAAGGTCCGTCGAGTCGCACGACCGTCGAAAATCGCGTCTGTCCCTCGGGTCCAGCCGCGAACCGAACCGGCTCCAATGCCAATGTTGCGCCGTCCGCCGTATAGGGGTCGACAAATAATTGTCCGCCGAAGCCTCCGCTGGACCGTTTTGCCAGCCGCAATGCCGCTCGTGGCAAGCCGCCGCCCTCGGTCGTTATCGCTCCGTCCAACGCCCAATCCACGCCAGCCCCCTGCCCACCTGGCCAAGCAAGCGTGAAGCGCCCATCATGGGACAAATCGATGCGCGCACCGCTCCGCGCGGCGAAATGGGTGTCGTTCAGGACCAGACTGCCTCCGCTATCGCGCTGGACGATCGCCGTCCGTGCTTGGAGAAGATTGTCCTTGCCGGCATGCTGCAACGCATCGGCCAGACGCCGGACAAGAGGACCCACAGGCGAACTGGCCGTCGATTCGCGCATGGCGGCCAGGGGATCGCGCGCAGAGGCGTGAATATTCCGCGCCGAAACTTCGCCCTGAAAATCCGCCCCGCGCGCGCCTGCATTCCACACTCCGTCGAGCGACACCCGTTCGGCCTGCGCGGCACCCGCGGAAAAGGCGCGCGCGGCGATACTGGCGCGGCCGCCAGTGTTTTTGGCCGTTCCATCGAAAGTTATCCGGGCCGACGGAGCAGCCAGCACTACTCCATTGGATTTAAGCGCTTCTCCATTGATCCGCGCCGTCCCGCTCCACCGATCCAGCGCCTTGCCAAGCGAAACATCGAGATTGGCTACCGGATGCGCCATGGCCGTGGCCGCGCCCCGGCACGCCAATGCTTCGCCCCGCAGCGGCCCCGACAGACGTGGGCGTCCCGCATTCACGCTGATATCGAGCCATGCCGAACCGCCAGCAAGGCCACAATCGGATAACCGCGCACGAGGCATGACAGCGGCAAGCTTGCCGCGGAAACCGGATTGGAGATTGCCTTTCCCGTCGATCCGCATCCCCACCGACCCCGCATCGGTGTCGAACTGGACACGCGCGTCTGTCAGGGACAATATTATGTCCGGCAAGCTGAACGGTTCGGTAGACGCTGGATCGCGGAATTTATCGAGTTCACCAAGATTGAGCGCGCCGCCGTGCAGCGCTGCGCGCATCCTCACGCCTCCGGCCCGCACAGCCGCCAATTGCGGCGTCACACCAGCAAAGGCGATGTCGACCTCCAGCCATTGCGCGGTGAAATCGGGATCGACCGGATCGCCCAATACAATATTTTCGATCCGCTGGGTACGCAGGCCGACACGCACCAGATCATAGCGCGCCTGAACACCGCGCCGATTCAGTTCCCGGCTGATGAAATTCTCAGCAATCGGCGCGCGTTGCGTCCACAGCGCGGCCAGCACCAGCGCAAGCGATCCCACGCCTACGCCCAGCCAGCGCAACCAGCCTCGGCGAACCTTCATTTCGCCGTCATCTTCTTCCATCCGTCTGGTCAACCCCGGCTCTCGAACAGCTCTTTCTATCCGTAACGCCTGCATAACGTCCCAGACAAACTAAATATCCTTGCCCGGAAAATCCGCAACGCATAGCGTCCCGGCGCATATATGGGGGCGAAGTTGGCGGATATTGAAGGCAAGGTCAGCCATGATGGCGCGGGACATCGCGCCCGGCTGCGTCAGAAATTGGCAAATAGCGGCGGCGACGCACTCCACGACCATGAACTGATCGAATATCTGCTCGCCCTTGCGATCCCCCGCCGCGACACCAAGCCGCTAGCCAAAGCATTGCTGCGGGAATTTAACGGAATAGGTGGGTTGATGGCGGCGGATTGGCAAGCCATCGCGCGCGTGCCCGGCATGGGCGACACAAGCATCGCCGCCATCAAGATCGTGCATGCGACCCTGCTGCGTATGCTTCGCAATGAAGTAGCGGAAAGGCCCGTTCTGGCCAGTTGGCAGGCCCTGCTGGACTATCTGAGGGCGGATATGGCCTATTTGGGCGTGGAGCGCGTGCGCGTATTGCATCTGAACAGCCGTAACATGCTGATCCGCGACGAACATATGGGCGATGGCTCCATCGATCAGGCCGCCATCTATACCCGCGAAGTGATCCGTCGCGCCATCGATCTCGGTTCAGCCGCCCTGATATTGGTGCACAATCACCCCAGCGGATCGCCCGAACCCAGCCGGCAAGATATAGAAGTTACGCGGCAGATCGTCGAAGCCGGCAAGCGGCTCAACATATCGGTTCATGACCACATCATTATCGGATCACATGGGCACAGCAGCATGCGGGCCAAGGGATTGCTGTAAGGAAGGCTGCCCACCGACAGCCTTTCCATCAGAAAATCAGAGATTGAAGCCCACCGACAGGAACTGTGGAACAGGCCCGTTCCATCCTTCGTCTGGCCCTTCGTCCACCGCTTCATGCCGCCGCGGGCGTGCAGGCGCAGGTGCAGGCTTCGGTTCTGCGCGTTGAACGGATTTCCTGTCGCTGACCGGCCGATCCTTCTTTCGGGGCTTTTCCTCTCGCCGATCTTCCTTTTCGGCTTCAACGACAGGCGCTCCGATCGTCTCGATCTTCTGGCCGATCAGCTTCTGGATATTGTCGATCGCCTCCGCATCCTCGGACGTCACGAAAGTATAGGCGACGCCCTTTGCCCCCGCGCGTCCCGTGCGACCGATGCGATGCACATAATCGTCGGGATGCCACGGTGCGTCGAAATTGAAGACATGGCTGACGCCTTTGATATCCAGCCCACGGGCCGCGACGTCGGAAGCGACCAAGATATTCACGTCTCCAGTGCGGAATCGCTCCAGTTCGGCGATGCGGGCCGACTGGTCGATGTCGCCATGGATCTCGCCGGAACGAAAGCCGTGCCGCTGGAGGCTCTTGTTGAGATCCCGCACGGTCGTCTTGCGGTTACAGAAGATGACCGCGCTCGTGACATCCTCCGCGAGCAGCATGTTACGCAACACATCTCGCTTCTTGCGCGAATCCACCTTCACCAAGCGCTGCGTAATATTGGTGCCGGCGGTCGCAGGCCGCGCAACCTCAATCGACTTGGGATTGGACAGGAAACGATCGGCCAGCTTTTTGATCGGCGCGGGCATCGTCGCGGAAAAGAGCAGCGTCTGCCGCTGAGCCGGGAGCTTCGTGCATATTTCCTCAATATCGGGAATAAAGCCCATATCGAGCATCCGGTCAGCCTCATCGATGACCAGCATCGAACAGCCATTGAGCAGAATCTTGCCGCGCTGAAACAAATCCATCAGGCGGCCCGGCGTCGCAATCAGCACGTCGACGCCCTTTTCCAGCGCCTTGACCTGATCGCCCATCTGCACGCCGCCGATCAGCAGCGCCATGGAGAGCTTGTGATACTTCCCGTATTTCTCAAAATTCTCCGCCACCTGCGCCGCCAGTTCGCGCGTCGGCTCCAGGATCAGGCTACGCGGCATCAACGCCCGGGCGCGGCCATGTGCCAGAATGTCGATCATCGGCAGCACGAAGCTTGCTGTCTTGCCGGTGCCTGTCTGGGCTATGCCGATAATGTCCTTCATCATAAGGACCGGCGGAATGGCTTGCGCCTGAATCGGTGTAGGCGTGTCGTAACCAGACTCGGCAACGGCCTTGAGCAATTCGTCGGAAAGGCCGAGATCGGCAAAAGTCATTCAAGAAGTCCGATGCAGGAAATGCAGTGCCGCGACAATGCAGCACAGACCGCGCGCGCCTTGCGTAAATATTGGCGTCTTGTCAAGAAAATCGCTTATGCACGGGCCGTTCGCAGCCTCGCCTCTACCAGTCTGCTCAATCAGCGGGGTCCTGCGCGATCAGCCGCTTGAAGCTGTCTATCCCGCAACTGAGGCCACTGCGCGCTTGCAATTCATCCCGACCGGAACACAAGGAGCCATCCCCATCCGGCTCGACATAGAAACCGGAATAAAAACCTGTGGCATTGCACCCTCGTTCCAGCCGCGCGCGATAGCGATGATCATCCGCCAGGATCAGATCAACCCCATTGGCAACCACGATGCTTGCGGATCGTATAGAACGAAGCGCGATACAGCGAGGGCCCTTCTTCTCCCGCCAGGCATCCTTCAGTTCAGGCGCGATTCGTACCGGCGCCCGTCCTTTGCGCGCCATCGGCACGCGGATGATAACGCGGCGCTCAATGGTTAACTGTGCCCATTGCGTCGGTACCTCGGTCGGCGCGAGCAGCAACAGCAGGATGGAATGAAACAAGCCGAACCCCTTTTTGGGAAAGCCATGCTATCGGTCACTGGTTGAACAATCAATGAACTCCGGGGCATAGGACAGTTCCATGACAGGACAAAGCATCATTGATCGCTTCACATCCTTACTGGGACTGAAAGGCGTCGTCACAGAGAAGGACGATATCGCTCCCTGGCTGACCGACTGGCGCGGCCGTTATCATGGCGCGGCGGCAGCGATCCTTGCCCCCGCTTCCACACAGCAGGTTGCCGCGGCTGTTGCCCTGGCGTCGGAATTAGGCGTTCCGCTTGTGCCGCAGGGCGGTAATACATCCATGGTGGGCGGAGCCACGCCGCCTGCGGACGGCAACGCCCTTATCCTTTCCCTG
This sequence comes from Sphingobium baderi, assembly GCF_001456115.1. Classification (NCBI taxonomy): domain Bacteria; kingdom Pseudomonadati; phylum Pseudomonadota; class Alphaproteobacteria; order Sphingomonadales; family Sphingobiaceae; genus Sphingobium; species Sphingobium wenxiniae. The sequence continues at coordinate 2,986,650 of NZ_CP013264.1, forward strand.
CGCCGCATGAACCGCATCCGCAATTTGTCGCCCGACGATAATCTGGTGATTTGCGAGGCAGGCGTTATCCTTTCCAACTTGCATGAAGCAGCCGAAGCGGTCGGTCGTCGCTTTCCACTCAGCCTGGGGGCCAAGGGTTCGGCAACGATTGGTGGCCTCATTTCCACGAATGCAGGCGGCACGCAGGTCCTACGCCATGGAACGATGCGCGCGCTTGTGGAGGGCATCGAGGCAATCTTGCCCGATGGCAGCATTTTCGATGGCCTCGAAGCCCTGAAAAAAGACAATCGCGGCTATGACATCAAGCAATTGCTGATCGGCGCGGAGGGGACGCTGGGGATTGTGACCGCAGCTTCCCTCCGCCTGGTTCCCGCGATTGCCGTACGGGCCGTGGGCTGGGTCGGCGTTCGGTCCCCCGCCGACGCGCTCACGCTTCTACGCCTTGTGGAAGCGCATCTGGGCGAAAGCGTGGAAGGATTCGAGATCATCGCCGACGATGGCCTTGGCCATGTCCTCTCCCATATTCCCGGCACGCGCTGCCCCATCGGCACCCGAACGCCCTGGCATGTGCTGATCGAAGTCGATCATGCCGACCTAAGCGAGCCCGGCCCTGCGGAACGGCTGGAACGCGCGTTGACCGATGCCTTTGAGGAGGGCATCGCCGTGGATGCCGCCATCGCCGCCAACGAGGCGCAAGCGGAAGCTTTCTGGCGCATCCGCGAATCCATCTCCGAGGCGGAAAGGGCTCAAGGGCCCGCGCTGCAATATGACATCAGCGTTCCTGTTTCGCATATGCCCGCCTTCATGGTGGAGGCTGCGACTGCCGTAGAACGCGAGTTTCCCGGTACGACGGCGTCTTCCTTCGGCCATCTGGGTGACGGTAATGTGCATTTCCATGTGCGCGCTCCCCAGGGGACCAAGGACGGCGCGGCATGGATCGCAATGCAGGGGCAGGCCATCAACGCCTTCGTCCATGATGCCGTGGTCGCCACAGGCGGATCGATTTCGGCCGAACATGGCATCGGCCAGATGAAGCGCGCCGAACTCGGGCGCCTTGCCTCCCCCGCCCGGATCGCGGCGTTGCGCGCCATCAAGGCGGCGTTCGATCCGAAAGGCATTATGAACCCCGGCAAGCTCATTCCGCGCCCTGATGAAAGCTGAAGGCCGAGCATCCACAAAGCAATTGCCTCACAACGCCAAGGGCTCTACTGCCCTCGGCCAATCTTGCAGCCCGGCGGCACCTTTCAAACCGCCGCCTTTGAAGGAATGGAACGCATATCATGGCAAGTGCACCGACCGGCCTTCCCATTTTCTACAATGACCTTCTTCCGCTCAGCAGCGCGGATCATGCCGATTATCGCAATCGTCCGCTCGACACTGCGCCATTCCTGAAAAGCCAGCATGCTGTTCCACTGACCGTCGACGAATTCGTCGCCGCCCAGCGTTTCCTCCCCATCATCTTTTCGGCGGGCGATGATTCGGTTCCGCTCGCGCTGATGGGCCTTAACGAAGGGGTCAACATCTTCCTCGACGAAGAAGGCAAGCTGCGTGGGCCCGCCTATGTTCCGGCCTATGTCCGCCGCTATCCCTGGATGCTCGCCAAGCTGCGCCCGGACAGCGACGAACTTTCGCTCTGCTTCGATCCCACCAGCGAAGTACTGGGCGCGTTCGAGGAAGGCCAACCGCTATTCGAGGACGGCAAGCCTACGGAGTTAACCCAGGGCGTGCTGAAATTCTGCGAAGATTTCGAACAGGCCGCCGCGCGCACCGGCCAGTTCGTTCGTGAATTGCAGGAAATGGACCTTCTCATGGATGGTGAGGTCGCCATTCAGGTTCCCGGCAGCGAACAGCCCTTTATCTATCGCGGCTTCCGCATGGTGAATGAGGAAAAGCTGCGCGACATGCGCGGGGATCAACTTCGCAAGATCAACCAAAGTGGGATGCTTCCTCTGATCCACGCTCATCTTTTCTCGCTGCAACTGATGCGCGAGATCTTCGAAGCGCAGGTTCAGCAGGGCAAGGGGCCGATCGCCGGCATCGTTGCGCCCCAGTCCGCGGAAGCGTGAAACCTGCGGCTCAGTAAGCTCATAAATAATTGAACACAGGGACGTTGCATTCCTCTTGAAAGGAAAGTCAACGTCCCCTATCTTCGGAGCATACGGCCACCTGCCCCCCTTTCGGGTGCGCCGTATGGGCGCCTCCCCCTTTGGAGGCGTCTCCTCCCTGAACCTGGCCACCCCGTGCGAATCGCATGGGGTGGTTTTTTATATGCGGGACGGAATTGCCTCAGTTTCGCTTGACGGGGATGATGAGCGCCCCTAATTGCGACCGCCTGCTGATCGCCAACATGCGATCACGGCCCCTTCGTCTAGCGGTCAGGACGCGGCCCTCTCACGGCTGAAACACGGGTTCGATTCCCGTAGGGGTCACCACCTAAGTGGTTGAAATTGTTAGGCGGAATCGCGAGAATGCGGTTCCCGTGGCACTTTTGTGGCACATTTGGCGTTTTTCGGGGCCAGCCCAGCCCCCGTTTCCGGCCCTTTTCCGATCACCTTAAAAACTGCCTAGCAGACTAGGGATTCGGTCGCGGCAGCCGCCACCGACAGGCAGACCCTTCCCACAGCCCAACCAGACGTCCGCATCAGGAACCGTATATCTGATTGAGCTTGGCTGCTTCGCGGCCATAGTCCGCGTGATCGATCCATTTCGAGTAGTATCGGAACAGCATCGCCGCACTCTTGTGGCCAAGCTGGCGGGCGATATAGGCCGGGTTCACCCCGCCCATCAGCGCTGTCGTCGCGTAAGTGTGGCGCGTTTGATAGGCATCGCGGCTGCGGATGCCAAGCGCACGCAGCGCGGGATGGAAATAGAGTTTTCGCTGATCCTGCACATCCGGCCACGGCGCGTTTGTGACGGGGTTGATGAAGATCGGCGAATCGAGGCCCCGCATGAAGCTGTGTGCCTTCTGGCGTCGCAGCACGGCCATCATTCGCGGAGTGAGATCGACGTCGCGCACGGTCCTTGTCTTGGTCGATTTCTCCACAGCCCGGACGCGGGCGCGCTCGACCCGGATAGACTGGCGTTTCCAGTCGACATCGCGCCACTGGACGACAATCTGCTCGCTGGGGCGCATGCCGGTCCCGAAAGCGAACTCATACCAGTTCCAGACCTGCTCGTCGTAACGCTCGTGCATATAGGTGAGGATGTGTTCGGTTTCTTCCCGGTCGAACGGGTCCGGCTCGCGTTTCTGATGCTTCTGGCTCTTGATCCGCTCCAGCGGCGAACGGTCGATCAATTCGTCATCCAGCGCCATCTCGAAGATACCGCGCAGCGGGATGACGTTGTTGTTGATCGTCTTGCCGCTGACATGTTTCGCGCGATCGGCGATGATCTTCTTGATCTCGCTCGGCTTGATGCTCTTGAGTTGTCGATCACCGAAGGCCGGGGACCAGACATTGTTGATCGCCGACACATAGTCGGACATCGTCGATTTCTCGACTACGAGCGTTCCGAGCCACTCTTTCGCGTAAGTCTTGAATCCCGCATATTTGTTCCGGTCAGGTTTGGCATTACCCTTGGGGAACGTGCTTTCATAATCGAAGACGCCGAGATCGATTTCCTGATGGACACGGGCCATCAAGCGCTCGGTCGCCTTGATATTTGCGGATGTGGGCTGGAGCTGAAGCGTTTCGCGATAGAGCCGCCCATTCCAGCGGAAGCGGACGCGAATACAGCTTTTCAGCGGCTCGACGCCAGTCCCTGGCCGTTTTCTACCCATTTTTGGAAGCCTTCGAGGTCGATGCAGATGCTGCCATCGGGAGCGCGGCGATATTCGCGGCCCTGTATCCACACGCCGTCGGCGATCTTTCGATAGACCGCCTTCTCGGTGTAGCCGGTCAGTTCGGCGAAGCGCTTGATGCGCACATAGCGCGTGCCCGTCATGACAGTGCTGCGGTTGAGGAGAGGAAGCCACGGACAGCTAACCGTCCGCTGCTTCCTCTCTCCTCCCCCTCCCTTCCCTTCCGGCCGATCTGCGATGACCGCATAGTCGGCCGACCAAGCTCGGCAGGCGCTCGCGAACGCGGGTCTGGATAGTTCTCACAGAAATGGCGCATGGATCGCTGACCCGTTGGGCAGCGCAAGCAGGCCATGACGCGACGTCAGTCTAGCATTTCCGGGGCGGCACCCAAAGGAGCCAAAATCGCACTTTCAGGCATCGATTTGCCGGATATTCAAATTTCTGTCTTCCTGATGCCTTCAGCAGTAATTTTCCTGAGATGTTGCGCCCAATACCGGCACACTACCGCACTAAAGCCACGCCGATCCTGAGACGCGTCGCATGGCGGTCATAGTCGAGCAGATTCTCGCCATAGCCGACGAAGGACTGCGCAAAGAGGTAGAAATCCGGGCCGCCGTTCCACAGGCGCGGCAATGGATAGGACAGATCAGCGTTGAGCGCGGCCTTGCCCGACCGGGGATTGAACCGCGTGGCCGTGGACAGCCGAAGTCCGTCATCCTTCCCGAGTTCGACGAACAGCCCGGTATGTCCACGATAGCGCACGATATCAGGATTATCGGACTTGTCGCCGATATAGACAGAGAGCCGTGGCGCCACGCTCAGCCGATACCCGCCACCAAGCGACACCGCCGCCATCGGCGCCACATAGAGGCTATTGATGCTGCGCGATTCCAGGCCGTCTCGCCCGTTGGACTCGTGACGAATGCCCACCTGCGCTGCCAGCGTGATCCCGTTGTCGAGCCTGGTGGATGGCGTGATGTAGATGATTTCTGGCTGAAAATCGATATTGCGGAACGGCGAGGAACGTCCACCGAGATCCCAGAACATTCTCTGGGTATAGGCGAAGTGCAGGCCCTCGGGCTCCCTGCCGGCTGCGCGGGAACCGAACAGCTTGTATTTGAAGCTGATCTGGATGCGCGCGTCGCTGTTGGTGCCGGGGCCATACACCGCATAGATGGGCTCGTAGGCTGCCAGGTTGGCGAGGAAGGCGTTGCCGGCCGCCTTGTCCGTGGGCGGCGCTGCAGGCGGGCTTTCGGGGGATGGAACGCCTGTTGCTTCCTGGTCGGCCAATCGAACCGTGTCCGACCGCGTCAGACGCACGGCCTGCGTCGACCATGCCGGAACAGAGAGCAAGGCGTCTTCCCGGACTTCGCCGGGCGGCATGCGATAGCGCGCCTCCGCAAATCCGTGGGCGGCGACTGTGATGTTCGCGGGTGTATCGGCGGATCGCATCAGGATGATCGTTCTCTCGCCCTCGGAGCCATCGATTCGTGCCTCGGTTCGGTCGGGAAGCGTGATGCTGTCCTCGGTATCGTCGGGATTTAGGAGGCGCAGTTCCACCAGGGTGTCAGCTTGCCCCTCCTTACTCGTGGTTCCGCGCAGCAGGACCTCCATGCCGGCAGCCATGGCCGTGCCGGGCACTGCGAGGAGCAGCGGCGCAAGGGAGAGGACAACAGTGCTACGCAGGGATGTGATTGTCCGCTCGGATTGGCGCTGTCGCGCGTCAGACTGGCAATTGGGCATGATCTTCCTCATGGCGTGCGCGATAGTCCTGCCCGGCGGCGTGCAGGCCAGCGAGCGCGAAGCGATGCAGATGGTCCGCCAGCGTCCGGCGATTGATCCGCAATATGTCCCTGCCGGGCGCGGGTAGATTGTTCCCGGCGACAAGCAGCATGGCGCATGGTGCGGCCACGCTGATCAGGCAGCAGAGCAGTTCCGGCGCGCCGATGGGTATCCCGCTCACGTCGCTCAATATCCGCAGCGCGACCCGAAGCTTGGGCGGCGCTTCCTCGTCGCGCAGGACCGAAAAATGCGCGGACGGCGCCGCAAGTTCCCGAACCAGCACGGCAGTACTCCAATGCGAGGACCCGGCGAGGCGGCCGACGATGGCATCGAGCAGCGTGCCAAGCTTTTCTTCGGGCATCGCCTGGCTTGCAGATATCTGCTCGAGTTCCTCAAGCCGTACAAACCGTCGATGCGCCTCGACCAGCACGGTCCGGTAGAGGCCATCGCGGTTGCCGAAATGATAGTTGATCGAGGCAAGATCGACTTCCGCCTTCGCGGCGATTGCCTTGCTCGTGGTCGAGGCCAGCCCTTGCGATGCGAACAATGTGCCAGCGCTTTCCAATATACGCGCGCGGGTCGCCGCACCGTCCGACCGGGGGCCTCGGAGGGGTTTGCCATTCATGATTTGCTCTTGAACCGGATCGGATTGTAGGACAAGTCGAACATTAAATCTGATTTAGACTAAGATTCTTTTCGCCGCAGTCCTCACCGTCCGGAGTCGTCACATGCACAATCGCACCCTTGGTATCCTCGGCATGGCCGCACTGGCGCTGAGTGGGTGTGGCGGGAAAGATGCCGGCAAGACCGAGCTTGTCCTTCAGGGCAATGTCGATGTGCGGCAGGTCTCGCTCGCGTTCGAGGACAGCGGCCGCGTCGCGCAAGTGCGGGCGGAGGAAGGGGACAGCGTGAAGGCGGGAAGCATCCTAGCCACGCTCGATACCGTGTCGCTCAACCTGCAGGCAGAGGAAGCCAGAGCACAGGGCGAGGTGCAGCGGCAGAATCTGTTGCGCCTGCGCAATGGCTCGCGGCCCGAGGAAATTGCCCAGGCCCAGGCGCGCCTGACGTCGGCGGAAGCCGAGGCAGCGCGTGCCGAGGGTGACCTGACGCGTCTGCGCGGGATCGCCGCCTCGACCCAGGGGCGCGGCGTCAGCGCACAGGATGTCGATCATGCCAGCAAGACGGCCCTGGCGGCGCGCGCCAGGGCGCGCGAGCAGGCCGAAGCGCTCCGTCTCGCCCGGCGTGGCCCGCGGGCCGAAGATGTCGCGGGCGGCGAAGCGCAGGTGAAGGCCGCGCAGGCGCAAGTAGCGCTGCTCCAGCACCGGATCGACCAGGGCGTGCTGCGCGCGCCGGTCGATGGCGTGGTGCGCGCGGGCCGCGTTCGACCTCGCCTCGGCGCGCTATCGGGGCGGGGTCATTACCTGGCTTGATGTGATCGACAGCCAGCGCACGATGCTGCAGGCGTCGCGCGATCTGGCGGACAGCAATGGGCGCCTCGGAACCCGCTATGCCGCGCTCAACAAGGCGGTCGGTAACGCATCGGCAAACGGCAACTGAAACGAATTGAGTGCTGCCCTGGAAGTGGCGATCGGCCAAGCCATGGTGGTGCGGTCGATGTTCATCAGCGAGAGGCGTTGTCAGGGTGCTTGCCGGGCGCGCGCCGCGATACGCTTGCGGGCCATGCCGATATGCTTGACCGGCGCAGCTTCGATGCCGCGCTCTTCGTTGGATCGATGATCGACGCGGACATCATATCCCGGCGCCGCAAACGTGTCGTTCAGGACCCTCGCCCAGGCGGCACGGATTTCGAGCAGCTTCCCGCGGCTGTTCCATTCGCGCGGTTTCTGGCCGAACAGCCCGTCGACGATCGGACGGGTCGGTATCAGCAGATAGCCATGATGGCGCTTGCCCCTGGGCGTATCGCCCATCTCGATCAGCGTCAGATCGGCGGCAAAGTCCGCGACGCAAAATATCTCGCTGGCGAAACGCCGCAGAACCTCGATCGACGCCGGCAGGTCCAGTTCATCGGGCAGCGCGACATCGAACTGCTTGGCGAGTTGCGCATCCTTGCGGATTTCGGCTGCTTCCAATGCGTTCCAGAAACACTCGCGATCCTCCCACTGCGCGGGGGCCCCGGACGGCAGTATCAGCGCCGACCAGGCAACCGCCCGCTTGTTCGCGAAATTGGAAAACCGGCCGTAGCGCTCATCGTACAGGCGGCAGCTGTTTTGCCATGCCGCGGCCGCGACGATGCTGCGCCCGGCGCCGCGGCTGATGATATCCACATGGAAATGAAAGATCGCCATCTTTTCCTCCTGTCCCGGCGTCACGCCCGAACCGGACCGTCAATTTTCATGACTGGTCCTTCCCGTCGTCCCGCGACCATTCGGGCGAGAGGTCCTGTTTCAATCCGGTGATCACCGCGTCCGAGATCGCCTCGATGCACTTGCGCTCGATGTAGGCGAGGTCGCCGTGGATCAGTTGCCGCGGGAACCGCATGCGTTGGCCCGCATAGAGGACGGGCAGCGCGATATGCGCGGTCGATGCACCGAGCCGGAGCATTGCGATCAGATGATCCTCCAGCCTTATCCCCGGATCGCCGGACTCGATCGCGCGATACCAGCGCAGGCTTCCGCCCATTTCGGTGGCGACCTCCAGTTGCGTGAAACCGAGCGCCTTTCGCGCCTGCCTGATCTTTTCGCCGGAGAGCTTCTTGAGTTCCTTGAAGATCGACAGGTCGACGTCGGCGAATTTTCCATCGGATGCCATATGTCCTTCCTCCCCGGTTCGGCCCGTCGGGCTCTGTGGGTTATCCGGCGAAGGTAGAATCGCGAAGCGGTCGGCATCAAGAATAGATGCCGATGATTTTAGAGGAATATTTCTGCTCATTTGCAACGGATGCGCGTGCATATTTATTTTCTGACGCGCGTAATGGGCAGATAATTTTCCTTTTCCTCCATATCGGATCATTCAGGAACTTTATTGCCGAACCGGCACCGGATCAGGCCATGTGATCCCGAAAGCGAACTTATAAGGCTAAGTTCGTATATTTACGGCTAATATCGCCATTTCAGGCACCCTGCTGCCGGGGCCTGTTGCAATCCCCTTCGTTTCAAATCACTCAGATCGGGTTCCGAGGATTCAAGTCGAATCGGACCTGATACTTCGGACTGGTAAATATTCATCAACCATGGCGCGGGGCGCCAACATGGAGTCGTGCATGATGCCGATTGCCAAAGCGATGACGGCTGCCCTGGGCACACTGATCGCCACGACGACAGCCTGTGCCGGACCCGGCGGACATGGCCGACAGGCCAGTATCACGCCGACCGCCGAACGGCCGCGCATCGTGGTGGCGACGGTCGATGGGTTCGTTCTGCGCGTCGCCGCGACGAACCGGACGGAGCCGGCGCCCGCATCCTTCACTGCCAATCACATCCCGGTGGGCTCGGGCACGCATATCGATGCGCGCCTGCTCTCCCGCCCTGCCAGCACTCTTCAGGAGACTTCGCATGCGCATCCGTAAGTTCGCCGCCTCGCTCGGGGCGAGCGTCCCCGCCCTGCCCCTGCTGCTGGCCGCCCAGGGCGCAGCGTTCGCGCAAGCCGCCGACCCGCTTACGGCCACGGCGCGCGATGCCGAAAACGAATTGCGGCAGACCTTCGTCAATCTGCAATTCGAGGATTTCGGGCCGGCGCCCGTCAAGGGCCCGATCTACCAGGCGACGGCAGGCGGCCGCATCATCTATTATGCGCCTGACAGCGAGCATCTGCTGTTCGCGGAGATCTACGACCGCAACGGCCAGAACCTTACCGCGCTGGCGCAGAACGCCGCTTCAGCGAAGAAACTCGCCGGGATCGACATTGACAAGGCGCTAGCGATCGGTCCGGCGGGCGCGCCCACGGTTGTCGAATTCACCGATCCCGACTGCCCCTACTGCCGCGCGCTCGACCGTTTCTGGGCCGCGAAGGCCGCTGAAGGCAAGCCGGTACGGCGCCTGATCTTCTTCGTCTCCGGCATCCACGCCGAGGCCGCCGCCAAGGCGGAGCATGTCCTTTGCTCGCCGGACAAGGAAGCGGCGTTCAAGGCGATCTACGCCGGAGCCGCGCCGACACCTCTGCGCACATGCGCGGAGGGCAAGGCCAGGGTCGAGGCGCATGCCGGAATCGTCGGCAAGACCGGCATCACCGGCACGCCGACCCTGATCGCGGACGGACAGATGATTTCCGGGTTCCGGCAGGCCGAGATCGAGGCGTTCCTCGACGGCAAGAAGGCGCTCGCGAATGCCGGCCGCTGATCGCCTCCTGACCCCCACCATCGCGAACGCGCGGCGCATCGCTTCTGCCGTCCGGCAGGTCGGCGCCGCCGCGCAAATCCCAATGCCGGCGGCGGGACCCGAACCGGGCCGTCCAGCCTCGCCGTCGGCCGACAGCGATCCCAATCGATGCCGGCAAGCAGTCCCCGGAGCGGCCCATCTTCACTGGAGCAAGTGCATGTTGAAGACTCTTCGCAGACAAACCGCCGACATCGCCAATGTCGGTATTCCCGTTACCCTCCTCGCGCTGCTCGGAGCCGGCGGGGCTCACGCCTTCTCGGCGCCGGCTGCCGGCGACCTCGGCTACGACATCTACGATATCGTGGTCAATCAAGGGGTCAAAGGCCCGCTCGGCTTCGTCGGCGGCGTCGCGGCCTTCCTGTTCGGCGTGAGCAGGCTCTTCTCGAACATCATGATCGGCATCCCGACCATCGTGGCGGCCGTCTGCCTGATCAAGGCGGACTCGATCCTCCAGACATTCGGAATGGTCATCTGACGGATTGGTCCGCCGCCGCGCCTGGGCGCGGCCGGCGGACCTCAACGGGCCAGGGCGCATGAGGCGCGCTGGCGGGACACCCCCCGAAGTTCAACCAGCTTCGCAGGGAGGTCACGACGCAAGGAGGAGAAGGCTCGTGGACGAGCGGCTACCCCAATATCTGCACAAACCCGTCCAGATCCTGTGGTTCGGATCGGACGAGTTCGTGCTCGTGATCACGGTGATCTTCGTCGCCGTGATCGTGGGCGGGATGCTCGGTTGGGCGCTCGTCGCGGGTCTTCTCCTTTTCGTACCCTGGCTCCGCACCAAGCCGCGCGGCTTCATCCCGCACATGGCCTGGCGCTGGGGCCTCGTCCGCTGGTCCAACTATCCGGGTCCGACCCAGACCCGGTTCTACGAATGAGGCGGGCCATGTTCGGACGCAAATCCCCCGGCACACCCCCACGCGATCCGCTGATCGGCAGGCCCGGCAGCTATGGCATCCACCGCTACCTGCAGGGGGCGAGCAACCTGTTCGAGGAGAACCGGCTGCTGAAGCTCGCCGTCATCGGCCTGTTCGGGATCACGGCGGTGCTGGGCATGGTGATCTACACCTCCAACCAGAACACCCGGACGGTCATCGTCCCCTTCGGCGCGGGCGGCGACCTCTATGTCACGGGCGGCGAGCCGTCCGAGGCCTATCTGCGCTCGATGACCCGCAATGTCGTGTCGCTCTCGGGCACCTACTCGGCCTATTCTGCCGACCGGCAGTTCCAGGAACTGCTCAGCATCACGCACCCCTCGACCTACAACAGCCTGCGCGACAGCCTCAACCGGCTGCTCGACGAGTTGGCCAACAACCCCACGCTCTCGATCGCGACCTATATCCGTCCCGATCAGCCCGTGACCTGGACCCGGACCGAGATACTCGTGCCGGTCGAGAAGGTCCGCGTGATCGGCGGCGTGATCCGCAAATTCCGGGGCAATCTGCGGATTCGCTACGTGATCGACAATGGCCGTTTCTGGCTGACCGCCCTCACCGAGGAAAATTTCGATGCGAACCCCCGTTAAGCGGGCGTTGGCGCTCGCCCTCCTGGCCGCGCCATTGCCCTCAATCGCGCAGACCGTCACCGCGCTGCCCGATCAGACCAGCACGATCCGCCTGTCCAATCGCGACATCAACCATGTCGTCTGTGCCGGCGGCGAGATCGAGGACGTCAGGTTCTCGGCCGAAAAGGCGATCGCCGTCGAGCGCGCCGGTTCCGACGCGTGGATCAAGTTCCTCGTTCGCGAAATCGACGATGCAGGGATGGTTACGCGCAGCTTCGTCACCGTGCCGTCCGAGTTCTTCATCACCTGCAACGGCGCGGTCTATGCGCTCTATGCCGAGCCGTCGGATATTCCGGCGCAGACGGTAATGCTTCAGCCCGGCGCTCCCCAGCGCGCCCGCGCCAATGAGGAATTGCTGGGGCCTCTGGTCGAAGAAGAACGGGCGGTCTCGATCACGCTCTCGATGCTCCAGGACCGGATCCCGGCGAGCTTCACCAGCGTCGCGCCCCGATCCGGGCCGATCCGGCTCCGGGCACTGCCGGGCGCCACGCTGGAGGAACGGCGGCGCATCGAGATCGACGGGTCCGGGCTCTCGGCATCGGAATATCTGGTCTCGGCCGCCGGCGGCGCGCAGCTCGACGAACGCGGCTTTCTCGACGGCGCGCTCGGCGCCAACATCTTCGCGATCACGCTCGACCGGGGCAATATCGAGGCCGGGGAAGCCGCGCGGCTGATCGTCGTTCGCCGGGGAGCCGGGCAATGAGCGGCGGAGACTCTCGCGGTAGTCGCGGTCCCCGCGGGCGCGGTCCTGACGATCGCGCGGAGGAACTCGACCTCGACGGCTATCAGGCGGACCGCCCTCGTCCCGGCGAGACTCCGCGTGGCCCCGCGCTGCTCGATCTCAAGACGCGGTGGCAGACGCTGACGGCTCGTCAGCAGCTGCGGTTGAGGCAGCTTGGCGTTGCCGGTGCGATCGGCGTGCTGGGGCTCGGCCTCTACACGGCGAGCGGCGACAAGACCGAGCAGGCCGCGCCATCGCCCAGCTCGAAGCTCGACATGGGCGCAGGCCTTCGCGGCGACAGCCTCGAGGTCAAGCTGCGCGGCGACCTCCAGAAGATCCTCGACGGCCAGCAATTGCTCGGCGATCGCGTCACCGCCATCGAGGAAGGCAAGGTCGTACCCGGTTCCGGCACGCCGCCCCATGCGCTGGACGGCGATCTGCCTCCGGCGATCCCCGGCGCGGTTCCCGATTTTCCCGAACCGCCCGCGACCGGTGACATCGATCCGTCCGTCGCGAAGCCGCCCGCGCCGCCTGCCGCTCCGCCCGCGCCTCCGGCCCCGCCGGTCGAGAAGACCGTGGGCGCGATCGGCGCCGCAACCAGTCCGGTCGCGGCCGCCGATGGGGCACAGGCCGCTAAAAAAAAGACGCGGACCATCTATTTGCCACCTGGTTTCATGAAGGCGCGGCTCCTCACCGGGATCGATGCGCTGGCGAGCCGGGATGCGACCAACAATCCCGAGCCGTTGATCGCGCGGGTGCAAGCCCCCGCCGTCCTGCCCAATGACGTCAAGGCCAACCTCGCCGGCTGCTTCGTCATCGGCAACGCCACCGGGTCGCTCGCGAAGGAACGGGTCGAGATCCAGTTGGTCAGTCTCTCCTGCGTCGATTTCGACGAACGCTCGGTCGTCGACCAGCCCATCAAGGGCTTCTTCGTCGACGCCGACGGCAAGAAGGGCCTCTCCGGCAAGGTCGTGACCCGCGCCGGCGCGGCGCTTGCCCGCGCGTTCATCGCCGGGACCATCACCGGGGTCGCCGATACCGTCCAGAACACGATCGGCGACGTCTCGACCTCGGCGCTGGGTTCGGTGCGCACGCTCGATGCGGGCGACGCCGCCAAGGCCGGCATCGCCGGCGGCCTGTCGCGATCGTCCGAGAAGCTCACCGATTTCTATCTAGATCTCGCGCGCCAGGCGGGGCCGATCGTCGAGGTCGGCGCGGCGAAGGACGTCGTGGTCGTGATCCAGGAGGGCGTCACCCTCGAAATCAAGCCGACCGCCGGAAGCAAGTTCTGATGCGCCGGCCTCTCATCCAACAGGGAGTATCGCCCATGCGGCCTCTATCGCCCGCGCGCCGATCGCGCGCCCTCTCCCCGCTTCTTCCGGTCTGCGCCGCCTTCATGCTGAGCGGCTGCGCGACGCTGGGTTCGGTCATGTCGCCCTATAGCGAGAAGTTCAGTTGCAAAAATAACGATCACGGCCAGTGCATCCACCCTGAGAAGGCCTATGCCGATGCCGTTGCGGGCGTCGCGTCGAAGTCCGATCCGGCGGTCACCAGGGACAGGAAACTGATCAGGGACAGCAAGCCTGCGCGCGGTTCGGGCGGATCAGGCTCGGGCAGAGCGGCATCGGGCGCCTTCGCCGGCTATCGCGACAGCGTCTATCGCGAGCTTCAGGGGCTGATCGAGCAGCCGGTCACGCCGATGCTCAAGCCCTCGCGTTCGGTCCGCACGCTGATCCTGCCCTATGCCGACCGCCAGCGGCCCGACCGGCTCTACATGCCGCGCTATGTCTATTCGCTGGTCGAGCGCCCGCAATGGGTCGTCGGCGACTATCTCGTCGCCCCGGTTTCGCCCGCGTCCCGCGCGAACGTGCTCGAACAGGTCCGGGACCGCCCGGACGACGGGCCGAACGATGCGGGGCCACGGCCATGACCAGCTATCAATCGGGCATGACGCTGGCGCGGCTGCGCCGCAGCGTCGAGCGCGACAGCTATTCCGATTTCCTGCCGCTCGCCGCCTGGGTCGAGGAAGAACAGGCCTTCCTCACCATCGACGATGGCTGGGGGTATAGCTGGGAACTGGTCCCCTCCCCCTACATGTTCGCGCATGTCCATGAGGCGCTGCTGGGGCTGCTCAACGTCAATTTTCCCGAAGGCACGATCCTCCAGCTTCAGAGTTTCGCCGACCCGCTGATCGACGATGCGCTGGATGCCTTCCTCGACCTCAAGACCCGGCCCGATCCGCTGATCCAGGCCTCGGCGCGGCGCACCTTCGACTATCTGCGCGCCGGCACCATGGGCCTGAAAGCCCTGCATGGCATTCCCATCCGCGATTTCCGCACCTTCCTGTCGGTCAAGACGCGCGCGCCGATGGACAGCGACCTCAAGCGCCAGATCGAGGAGCAGCTCGCCAAGCTCGGCATCCGCCCGATGGCGCCGAGCGAGATCATCTCGCTCTATCGCCGCATATTCAACGGCGTCCATGCGCCCGCGCCCGGCGTCTTCACCCAGACCGCCGATGTGCCGCTGCGCCGCCAGATCATCGATGCCGGGCCCGCGCTCCGCTTCGACGGACCGGAAGTGTATCTGGGCAACCAGGTGGCGCGCTGCCTGACGCCCAAGTCGCCGCCGCGCCGGATCACGGCTGAACGCGCCAATCGCCTGACCGGCGGCATGCGCGGGTCGGCCGAGGACAGCGACCAGATCGGCGGGCCGTTCCTCTATACGCTCAATGTCCTTTTCGATCACTCGGCCTTCGAAATCCACAAGCGCGCGCAGATTCTCTCGGCGCAGAAGGCGGCAGGCAGCTTCGCGGTCGAAGTCGGCAAGCAGATCGAAGAGATAGGCTGGATCCTGGACGAGGCCGGAAACACCCGGTTCGTCTCGGTGATCCCGACCATGTGGGTGTTCGGCCGCGACCGGCACCAGGCCCGCGAGATGGCGGCCCGCGCCAAGCGGCTGTGGGAGAGCGAGCCGCTGCCCTGGATGGTCCAGGAGGAAAGCTACCTCAATCCGATCCTGCTGGCGGCAAGCCTGCCCTTCGGCCTGTACCCCGAACGCCGCACGATCGGCATGCTCCAGCGCGATTTCCGCGTGCCGGTGCGCGCGGGCGTGCTGATGTCGCCGATCCAGACCGATTTCCGGGGCGGCGGGCGGCCGGCGCTGCTCTATACAGGGCGCAAGGGACAGCTCATCACGCTCGACCTCTTCGATCCGCGCATCAACAACTACAATTTTATCGTCTCAGCGGAATCGGGCGCGGGCAAGAGCTTCCTGCTCAATAACCTGTGCCAGCAATATTTCGCGCAAAACGCCCTCATCCGCATCGTCGATATCGGCGGCAGCTACAGGAAGCTCTGCACGCTCTGCTCGGGCCGTTACATCGATCTCGGCGAAGAGCACCTCGTCCTCAATCCCTTCGACCTGGGGCTGGCTCTCGACGGCGACGATCGCGAGTCCGCGATCTCGATGGCGGTGTCGATCGTCGCGGAGATGGCCAACGCCGGGACGCGCAAGCCCGTCACGACGTCCGAATGGAACCTGCTCAAGTCCGCCGTGCAATGGGCGATCGAGAGCGGCCGCGCGGAAGCGGGCATCGATGCGGTGCGCGAATGGCTCGGCTCCTATCCGGCCAACACCGTCTCCGATCTCGACCGGGTCGACCACCTGGTGCCCACGGCGCGCGAATTGGCCTTCAACCTGCGTGATTTCGGGTCGGACGGCGCTTACGGCCACTATTTCAACGGGCCGTCCACTTTCGACATCTCGAACGATGAATTCGTGGTGCTCGAACTCGAGCGCCTGAAGGCCATGCCCGACCTGTTCAACGTGGTCGTCATGGTGGTGATCAACGCGGTAACGCAGGAACTCTACCTGTCCGCCCGCGATCGCCCTCGCTTCGTGCTGTGCGACGAAGCCGCGCAGTTCATGACCCGCGAAGAGGGCCAGGACCTGTCCCGCCTCGCCGAAGCGATCAGCCAGGGCTATCGCCGCGCCCGCAAATATCGCGGCAGCTTCGGCATCATTCTCCAGAGCATGAACGATCTGCTGCTGTTCGGCGGCACGGGACAGGTGATCCTGGAAAATGCCGCGACGCGCTTCCTCCTGCAAGGATCGACCTATGACAAGGCGGTCGAAAACAAGATCCTCGACTATTCGGGTTTCATCCTCGACCTCCTGAAATCGGTCCGCAACAACAAGCCGAATTATTCGGAAGTCTTCATCGACAGCCCGCTCGGCCTCGGCATCGCCCGGCTCGTCGTCGACCCGTTCAGCTATTGGATCAACACCTCCGCGCCCGAAGACGTGGCCGCGTTCGAGGCGCTGGTCCGCGCCGGACGCTCGCCCCTCGAGGCGGTGTGCGACCTCGCCGGGGTCGACCCCGCCGGGATAATCGGCACGTCCTTCGCTGACGTCGCGCCGCTGAAGCGGAGTGCGCTGTCATGACGCGGCGCTCCCCCTCTCCGGACCAGTTGCCGCTCCGGCTCGTGGAGAGCCCGGATGAGGATATCGAGCGGATCATCGAGGCGCGCGTCGCCGCACGGGCGGAAGCCGACGCATTGCGCTGGCGCTTCCGCCTGGTGGTCATCGAGTCCGTGATGATCGCATCGCTCGTGCTCGCGGCCGGGCTGGTGCTCGAACAGCCCGCCGGCATCGTTCTTCGCGGCGCGGCAATCGTCGGGGGCGGCTGTTTCCTGACCGGGCTCATCCTCATCGGCCTGACCGGGGCCGCGGGCCGTCTGCTCGCAAAACTCAGGAGGAAAAGATGATGCTGGATATGCTCCCGCCCAGTGGCGGCAATGAGCGCCTGACCCTCGTCGTGCGCAGGCCCGACGAATCCCTTTACGACTATCTGGTCCGCTGCCAGTGGGAACTGGGCGACCGGGTCCGGTTCCTCGCGTCCGTTCGCGACGCGCAATGGACCATCCTTGGAATGGAACGCCAGCGCTGGCGGCGGCGCAGCCTGCTGCTGACCTTCACCGGGCCGGTCATCGCTGCCCTGGCCTCCGCTGGTCTTGGCTTGTGCGGGGCCGCGGACAGCGTGCCAGTGCCGCTTATGGCCGGGCTGATCGCCTGTGCCGGACTTGCCGGCGCCGCGCTGGCGATCGGCATCGCCCGCATCATCGACAGCATCCCGAATTGGCTGGTCGCGCGGAGGGCACGGAGATGGGCATGAACGGCAGCTTCTCCGGCTCGCCCGACCCGTCGTCGATCCGCCCGCTGGTCGGCGACATGATCCGCTGGCTTGCCCGGCAGATCGACGGCGGGATCGACGAAATCCCTCCTCGTCCCGGAAAACGGCCGGAGGATCTTTTGATCCGTCCAGGGATGGCGCCGCACCTGCCGGGCGAAACGCAGGAAGCCTACGTCGAACGCCTGCATCGCTCGAATGAAGCCGCGCTCCTGATCATGGCCCGCGCCGCGCTTGCCATGGAATATACGTCCGGTCGGGACGAGAGGATCGCGGCTCTGCGCTTTCGGCAGATCATGGGCCTCGAAGCGATGGCGGCCTCGATCATCGTCGGCCTGTTCCTGCTCGTCCCGGAAATGCCCCTGTTCATGCGGGCGGCCATTCTTGTCCTGACGCCGATCGCGCTTGTGCTTGGAGGGCTGTGGTTCCTGTACCGCGCGTCGAGGATGGCAAATGCCCTCGCCCGACATGCCGAAAGGTGGGGCCGATGAACGGCATCTTCTCCGGCGCGCCTTGTCCGTCATCCATTCGCCTGCTGGTCGGCACGCATCTGCTGTTGATACTCCAGTCCTCGCTGGTGCTTTGGTCGGCTCCCGATCTCGGCGGCGGCCAGGCGTTGATCTGGCTCACCCTGTTCCTGGGCGTCACCGCGTTCATCTGCGCGGTCTGCGGCGAGAGCCGCACACCTGCCGTTCCCTGGAGGGAGCGCCGCCGTGGCCGATAGACGTGTTCCCCAGGGCTGGCATGTCGTCGCCATCCAGTCGGCGCTCATCACCGGGTGTCTGGCCGGCGCGCTGATCGTCGCGGGCGTGGCCCACGCCGAGACATCGACCATCGGGCGCACCTGGCCAGTCGCCGAGCTCGACGCGATGGCCGAGATCGAGGCGCGCGCCGCAAAGCAGCCGCCCAATATGGCGGAAAAGTTCGGACCACGTTCGGGCTGGAGCGCATTGAAGGGCGCGATGCTCGGCGTCGCGCGCCAGACACAAGTTCGCAGCGTTGTGCCGTTCTACACGCTCGATCGGGAAATCCGGCTGCCGGACGGCAAGCTGCTCTATCCGGCCGGCTTCACCTTCAACCCGCTGACCTATGTGTCGCTGCCGCAGAAACTGGTGGTCGTGCATCCCCGCGATCTGGGCTGGGCGCTGAAGACCGCCGCGCTCACCGACTGGATCATCCTGACGGGAGGCGGCGCCCCCAAGGACGATGCGCTATCGCTCGGCGAACGCCACGGCCGCGCGCTGTTCGTGCTCGAAGAGCGGGTGAAGGACCGCCTCGGTCTCACGGTCGCGCCGGTCATCGTCCGGCAGGTCGGCCAGCGCCTCGAGCTTCGCGAAATTCGTCTCGAACCCAAGGGCAGGCCAAACCCATGAGCCGCATCGCATCCACCCTCCGCGCCACCGCAGCCGCCCTCGCATTGGCGCTGCTCGCGCCCGCCGCGCCTGCGCACGCTTCGAAATGCGAGGCGGGCACCGTCTTCAATCCGATCACGAAGGTCCGCTGGAACTGCATCTTCCCGATCACCATCGGCGGGGTTCGGGTCGGCTCCTACGACAAGCTCGACAAGGAACTCGACGCGCAGTCGGCGTCCAAACCCCTGTGCGCGTGCCGCAAGGGCGCGACCTTCTGGTTCGGGGTCAAGGTCAGCTTCTGGTCGCCCAACCGCATGGTCGACGTCGTGACCGAGCCGGGCTGCATGATGGCGCTCGGCGTCGATCTCATGCCGACGGGCGGCAAGCTGCAGGGCAGCCAGTCGTCGATCTCAGATGGCACCAACACCACCAAGCTGTTCGCCCAAGCACACTATTATATCTCGCCGGTCTGGAAGATGCTCGACATGTTCACCGACCTGCCCTGTATCGAGGATGACGGCTTCGACGTCGCGATGATCACCGAGGTCCTGCCCACCTGGCAGTCGGGAACGCTCGGCGCGATCATCCAGCCTGAAGGCATATTGTTCGGCAATCCCGCCGCCGGGCTTGCCTGCATGGCCGACAGTGCCGCGGCCGCCGCGGGCAAGACGATTGACCCTTTATTCTGGTGCATGGGGTCCTGGGGCGCGACCTATCCGGTGGCCGGGGACATCCACATGGGCGACCGGGTCGAAGCCTGGGCCGGGCTCGCCGCACGCTCGACCTTCATAATGGGGCGTTTGGGCGCCCTCACGATCCACTCGGCGGACGGCTGCTCGTTCAAGCCGCAGCCGATCTGGACCAAGAGCCGCTACAAGATGCAGATCATGGAGCCCGTCAAGGGCGGGAAATGCGTCAATATCGGCCGCCCCGGCGCGCTCTGGACTTCCGGCAAGCACGCGCCCGGAAAGGACAACGCCCAATTCATGTTGTTCGAAAAGGCGATTTGCTGCGCGGGGATTTCCACGCCGTGAGCCGATCGCTTCCCCCAAACCGTGCGCCACGCACGGGTAGCTGCCCCGCTCGTCACGGAACGCTCCCCACCGTGAGCGGGCGCGCGGAAGGAGCGGCGGTGTCCCTTTCCGCCGCCGCTCCCCCCTCGGTCAGCGCGGCCGAAAGCCCCCCGCCGGGGCCGGCAATACCCCCTCCCGCCGTGTCCCCGGTGGCGGCCGCGCTGACCATTTTTGAGGGACAGGCCGTCTTTAAGGTACTCTCGCCCGGTTCCGCCGCGTTCCGGGCGGGAGACGTGCTGCGCTTTGCCTATGGCTCGCGGACCACCCGCGCGAGGACGCCATGGTGAGGCGCGGCATATTCCTCCTCGCAGCCACCGCGCTGATGGCGTCTCCTGTTTCGGCGCAGACGGTCGAGGACCGCGCCCGCGCCGCCGCCGAAGTATCCCGCGCGAAGACCTCGGACAGCGATGCGATCCAGCAGAATTACCTGACGCCGGGTCTTGCCGGACAGCCGATCTCGACGGTCGACAACAGCCAGACGTTCAACCCCAACATCGCCTGCCAGAAGACCGCAACGCTGCTCGAGCTGATCGCGCAGCCGGCGGCGACCGGCGATATCGGCACGCTGCGGATATCGCGCGACAAGGATCTCGACGGCACGGTCGACCAGACATTGACCCTGCCGGTGCCGGTATCGGGCATTTGCGCCAATGGCGTGGTCTCCTGTCAGCCCGGCACCTGGAACCAGTGCAAGAGCTTCAAATGGGACGTCGCGTCTGGCGGCGATCTCAAGCTCGCGCAAGTCGAGCTGACCGATCTCGCCGGCTGCTACTGTGTCAACAATAGCTGCGGCAGCAATCTTGTCTGGGGCAATATGGCCTCGGTGCTGAAGGACCTGGGCGGCGGCGTGATCGGTGCGCTCACCACCGCCGATCCACGCGTCGGCGTCGCGCAGGCGGTGATCGACGGCCCGGCCATCCGCTATACCGGCGCGCAAAGCACGGCCTGCTCGCCCGACCCCGCGCTCCCGCAGACGGCCTATCGCGCCAGTCCCGCTACGATCCAGGGCGATGCCGCGAGCGTCGCCGCATCGAACAGCATTTTTCAGGCGCTGAAAGCATCGCCCGCCGGGGTCGGCAAGGCCGATCAGATCCGGTCCTGCACGATCACGCGGGAGATCAGTATCAAGCCCTGGCAGTTCGACGACATCGTCTCAGCGAGCGGCGGCATCACGTCGAGCTGGAGTTGCGGCGATGGCTGCCGCCGCTACCAGATCCGCGGCGCAGGCGCCTGCGGCAGCAATCCGCCGGTCTATTCCGCCATCTTCAGCACGCAAGCGCCGGAGCGGATCACCTCCGCGCGCATCGTCGAAATGGGCGCCGACGACTGGGTGCAGGCCCGCGTCAACGGCGTCGCGGTCGGCTATGCGGGCAAGCGCGTGTGGATGCACGACGGCATCCCGTCGGGCGATTGCCGGATCAGCGGCAGCGCCTGGTACAACCATGCGCCGATCGACATCACCACCCAGTTGAAGGCCGGCGCCGCCACCGTGTCGGCGCGGGTGCGCGGCGGTGGCGGCGGCAACTGGGGCTATGTCGTCGTTGAAATCCAGGCCGACACCGCCTGCGATGTGAGCGAGCGCATCATCGATCTCTGTTCGGGCTATGCCGGCGACGCCAATTGCGCGCTCCATGACGAGAACGTCGATGGCGTGGACACGTTCCGCAGCGGCGTCGGAACCGGGCTCACGCCCTTGCCGCAGACGCGCCTGTTCGAGAGCGGCGCCTGTTCGCTCCGTCTCGCGCGGCCATGGTTCGAGCGGCAACGGCGCTACCGCTGCACCGTCGATACCGGATCGATGCCGGAACCGGATCTGGGCCGCGGCGCCTGGATCATCGACCATTCGACCGAGACGATGCTGGCCGACCGCGTCAGGACAGCCGACGGCGGCTACTCCACCTCGTCGCGCTCGTTCGCGCTGCCCGATCGCGGTTCGGTTCCGGCCTGCGAGCCGGTCTGCAAGACCCGCGCGCCCGCGCGCAACACGGCGGCGGCGATCGACGGGGTGGTCGGCGCCAAACAGAATGCGCCTGTCGGGTGGGACACCTTCTACCATGCCTGCACGGCGGCAAGCGGCGGCGATGTCTGCCCTGTGGGTCCGGGCGAGGAGATCGTCTCGCCCTGCGGCTGCCTCGACGATTTTCCCGAAGCGGTAGTGATGATGCAGACCGTCCGCCTCGGCGGGGCCGACATGGTCTGCACGGGAGAAGTGCGATGATCGGGCGCCGCCTTTCCTGGCCGAAGCGCGCGGCGTTGTTCGCGCTCGGCCTGTCCGGCTTCCTGCTCGCGGCGCACGTCACCCCGGCACAGGCGCAAACACTCCCAGTCTGCGCGGTCGATCTCAACGGCAATGGCGATGCCGGTGATCCCGGCGAGGTCGCGAACTGCACCATCATGGCGGATGATGCCTGGCTCTGTCCGATGCAGCAGACGATGTGCGTAGCCGATGCCGAGGGCGCCTATAGCTGCCCGCTCGGCAGCCAGCACCCATGCCTGACGCCGGTCGGCGGCGGCACGCCGATGTGCTCGCCCAATGCCTGCACCGGCAGCGATGGTGCCGGAATTGAGGACGATCCCATCGTCGACGATCCCGGCGCGCCTGCTGATGGCGAAGTCGACGCCGAAGGGCATTGCCTCGGCAATATCGAGATATTCGCGGGACGCGCGGTGCGCTGCCGCCCGGCGGGCCTCAAGACCACCTTCTCCAATTGCTGCAAGGACAAGGGGAAAATCGTCAAGGACGGCATGGGCTCGTCCATTTCGTCGATCGGCACCAAGATCGCGGTGGCCAAGGGCGTGTTCACCGGCATGAAGGCCGCCTACGGCGCGTTCAAGGCGGGCGCGACCGCCGGCCAGGCCGCAAGCTCGGGCGCGAACGCGATCATCGCCGGGATCGATCCGACCTCGATAGCCATCAGTCTCGCGATCAACTTCATGATGGATTTCCTCCTGTCCGGCTGTGACAGCCAGGACATGGAAGTGGGCATGCTCCGGGGCTCGGGCATGTGCCATGAGGTCGGCACCTACTGCTCTTCCAAGATCCTCGGCATCTGCGTGCAGAAGTCGAAGGGCCACTGCTGCTTCAACACCAAATTGGGCCGCATCATCCAGGAGCAGGGCCGCCCGCAGCTCAAGAGCTTCAATAGGCTTGGCTGGGGCACGCCGAAGAACCCCTACTGCCGCGGCTTCACCCCCGAAGAGTTCCAGGCGCTGGATTTCTCCAAAATGGACCTTTCCGAATATTATTCCGAGATCGAGGCCCGCGCCCAGGCCGACATCCAGATCGACATGAAGGACAAGATCGATGCGTATATGCGGGTTATCGGCCAGTAACGCGCGCGTCCTCACCGCGCTCGCCCTGCTGCTTTCCACTTCCGCGCCGTCCCACGCGCAGGACGCCGCGCCGCCGGTGAACGCCAGGGAACACGCGCAAGAGCAAGGCGGCGCGGCGATGGACCGGCTCGAACGCGCCACGGCCGCGCGCAAGGCCGAAGCGGAAGCGCGTGGCCCGACGGCGCTGCCAACCCCGTCCGAAGAGAGCCGCCGCCGCGCCTTCGAGGGGCTGCGCAAACGCGCCCCGTCGCCGGCGATGGACGCGCGGGCGCGCACCGCGCTCGACAAGGGCAAGCAAGCGATGGCCGCCGAGCGCGACGCCATGGCCAAACGGCTCGGCCAGGCACTCGGTCTCGATGCGCCCGACATGGCGGCGGTGGCGGGCGCGACCACGCCACTGGATGCCAAAGGCTGGGTGCCCGTCTTGTTCGTCTCGTCCTCGATGCCGGTGACGACATTGCGCACCTATGCCGGGCAACTCGAACGGGTTGGCGGCGTGCTGGCGTTCCGGGGAATGCCCGGCGGTCTCACCAGGGTCGCGCCGATGGCGAAACTCTCGGCGGAAATCCTGCGCCATGATCCCGGATGCGAAGGCCCGGCCTGCGCGATGCGCGACGTGCAGCTGATCGTCGATCCGCTGATTTTCCGCCAGCAGGGCGTCACCCGCGTGCCCGCGCTCGCCATGGTGCCGGGCGATCCGGCGCTCCCCTATTGCGAGCGCGAGGATGATGCCCCGCGCGCCGCGCATGTCATCTACGGCGACGCGGCGCTTTCCGGACTTCTCGAAGAATATGCCCGCCTCGGCGGCAAGCAGGAGGTCCGCGATGCTCAGACTCGCCTTCAGGGCCGCTAGATCCGGCTGGGCCGAACTGAAGCTGCTGCCGCTCAAGGCCGCGGTCGCGCTCGGCAGTTCCGGCCTCGGCCAGCCACCCCGGCCCAAACAGCTATGGAAGGCGTTCGGGATCGTCCTGCCGGTCGGCCTACTGGCCTGGTGGGCCATTCCCCAGGCGACCATCGTGATGAGCCCGTCGATCGACGCCTGGCTCGTCCGCAAGGCGCCAGGGCCGATCAACCGCGGCGACTTCGTATCGTTTACCCTGTCGCATCCGCTCGCCGGTCCCAAGCCGGTCGATGTCACCAAGATGGCGCTGTGCCTGCCGGGCGACCGCATCGACTGGATCGAGAAGCCGTCGTCTGCATCTGGGCCCATCCATCCCGGCGAATGGGATGGCTGGTACTTCTGCAACGGCAAGCTGCTCGGGATCAGCAAGCCCTATGGGCATAACGGCCAGAAGCTCGAGCACTGGCGGCCGTTCTATCCGACGATCCCGGCGGGCATGATCTATGTCGGCTCGTCGCACGCCAGCGGGTTCGACAGCCGCTACTACGGCCCGGTCGCAATCGAGCGGCTGAAGCGCATGGAGAAGCTGCTGTGATCCGCGTCGCCCTCCTCATCGTGGCGGTGCTCCTGCCGATCCTGCCTGTCCATGCGCAGACCGGCGATCAGCGCACCGGCTACTGGTGGTATCAGGCGCCGCCCAAACCCGCCGACGATGAACCCGATCCCGACGCGCTCAAAAAGCCCGCGATCCCGCCGATGGTCGAGCTGGCGACCTGGACGCCGCCGAAGATCAGGAAGCTGATCGAGGAACAACGGGATTACGCGGCGACCGTGCTGACGGTCGATGCGGTGAGCGATTTCTGGCGCCTGCAGGACTTCGCCCGGCGCAAGGCCCGCGCCTTCGCCGGCGTCACCCAGATCGCCATGCTGCAAAATCCCGAACTCAACGCTAAATCGGCGAACCCGATGGTCGGCGAGGCGCGCGATCAGCTTTCCGCGCAGAAGGATCAGGTCCGGCGGCAGTATCTGCGCAGCCGCGCCAACGAGTTTGCGCTCGTCATGTTCTCGCGCTCGACCTGCGGCTACTGCCGCGTCCAGTGGCCGATCGTCCAGCGCTTCCAGGACGAGATGGGCTGGCAGGTCACGCTGCAGGACATCGACCGCAAGCCCGAACTCGCGCAGCGTTTCGGGGTCGAGGTCACGCCCACGACGATGGTGATCCGGCGGGGCAGCCAGCAGCGCATGGTGATCGCCAGCGGGGTCGAGGCCTATCCCAACCTCATCCAGATGGCCTACCAGGCGGTCCGGCTGCTCGCGGGCGATATCCGGCCCGAACAGTTCCTGACCGGCGCGGGCGAAGAAGACGGCTTCTTCGACGCGCTCGCCAACGGCCCGGTGTCGGCCACCGATCCGCGCGTGCTGGGCGGCGATCTGGTGGACGTTCGGATGGAGCCCCGGCCATGATCCGCTTCGTCGCCATCCTGTTTGTGGCGCTGGTCATGGCCAGTGCGCCCACTCACGCGCAGGCGCCGACGCGCGAACAGGCGATGCGCGCGGCAATCCACCCCATCTCGACCGACGCGGAGATGCGCCAGTGGCTCGCCCGCGTTCCGGTGACCCGCGACTGGCCGCCCGACTTCGCCGAAACCATGAAAGGCCAGCCCCCCGCGTTCATCGTCGAGATGAGCACGGCACCCGGTTGCATCCCCTGCGCCGATCTCTGGGCCCGGCTTGGAACCCTGGGGCAACGCTATGGCTGGAAAGTCCGCACCATCGGCAGCCAGGAAGCGATGCTGCGCTCCGGGCGTCTCGGCCTGCCCTGGGTGGGGCATCCCGTCGCCTGGGTCCGCCCTGTCGCCGATTCCAATCGCATCATTCCCGTCGCGATCGGCACCGATCATGAGCCCAACCTCGCGCGCAATCTCTACCTCGCCGCCAAGATGCTGACCGGGGTGAAGCCCGCTGTCGGCGTGCGCGGCATGGCGAAGTTCACCGGGATCGTGGCCGCGGCCACGCGTCTCTCCTCCAACCGGGCGAGGAACTGACATGGAGAGCCGCTTCCTCGCCCACATCATCGAAGGCTCTCTGCCATGACTTCGCCGCGTCGCCGCCTGCCCCTGCTCACCCTCCCTCTGCTGGCATGCCTTTCCTTTGCCACCCCGGCTTCCGCGCAAAGCTGGGCCGAGAGCTGGTTCGACAATGTGACCTACACCAGCCCGGGCTCTTTCGAGGATCAGACCCGCGGCTATATCACCGCGGGCGGTATGTCGGGCCGGATCGACGTCCATAACGACTATCTGATGAGCGTCACGCTGCCCAAGGTCCGCGCGGGCTGCGGAGGGATCGATATGTTTTTGGGCGGCATGTCGTTCCTCGACCCCGACTATCTCGTCCAGAAGCTCGAAAGCATCCTTCAGGCTGCCCCGGCGGTCGCTTTCCAGTATCTGCTGGAAACGCTCGACGAGAAGATGGGTAACATCATCTCGAAGATGGAGGCCGCCACCAATTTCCTGAACTCGATCCAGGTCAACGATTGCCGCCTCGCCAACCGCATGGTGCAGATCGCCAAGGGCGATGACAATATGTCGGGCATCATCGAGGAAATGACCGGCTATAAGAGCGTGCGGGAGGGCTTTTCCAAGAGCTATCAGCAGAGCCGCGAGAAGATCCAGGCGAACCAGGGCAATCCGACCGAGGATTTGCGCGACGCGCTGGAAAACTGCCCGGCGGAAGTCACGGATATCTTCAAGACCGGCTCGCTGCTAGCCCACGCCGCCGCGCGTGTCGGCGCGTCCGACTGGGCCGGCGTCATGCGCGCCCGCGTTGGCGACGTCTATATGCGCTGGGACCCGGCGGACAAGGTTCCGCTGTTCACCGCCATCCCCGCCTGCGCACGGCAGGACACCGAGAGTGTCGACGATTTCCTGACCGGCAAGGTCCAGACCCGCGCGATCGCAGTGCCGCCGACCGCGGCCGATTGCTCGACCGACGGCAGCGGCAAGGGCGCACTGGTGCTCGCACGCGGCCGGATGGAGTCGATCGCGGTCAAGATTCGCACGCGCGCGGCGTTGACGGCAGAGGAGCGGCAGTTCGTCGCCAATGTGCGCACCCTCCCCGTCTATCGTCTTCTGGAATGGGGCGTGCGCCAGGGGCTGGTCGAGAGCGTGATCGGCGATACCGACGAACTGGTCGCGTTGACGCTCGCATACCAGATGCTCAACGACCTCACGCGCAGCATAGATTTTGCCGTGTCCAATGCCGAACGTGGCGTGACCGCCGCCGGTGCGGCCGATGCCGGCAGCGCCAGGATCTGCCAGACTCGCATCCTCGCCAAGGGCATCGAGCAATTGAGCGGGCTGCGCGACGAGGTGCTGCGCCAGCGCGCGCAGATGCGCCAATCCTACATGGCCGCTCTCAACCAGGCGAACCTCTCGGCCAACTATGCCGGGGTCGTGCGCCAGCGCGACCGCGATGCGCGCGACGCCGCCGGCGCCGCCGCCAACCGCAACCGCTGACGGAGGGCCGCGTCATGCATCGCCTCGTTCGCGCTCTCTCGGTCCTGATCGCTCTCTTCGCGGCCAGTCCCGCCCTGGCGATCGATGCGAGTTTCCACACCTATGACGGCTTTGCCGAGACGGTGGATGCCTTCCGCCTCGTCTCGATGATCTTCGGTGACTCGCGTTACGAGACATTGGTGCTGATCGTCGCGGTGGTGGGCATCGCGGTCGGCGTGCTGCTCGCGAGCATCCGCGGGCAAGGCATGGGTATCGTCACCTTCGGGTTCCAGATGCTGATCGGCGTCGGGCTGTTCGTCGGCCTGGTCGCGACTACCGGCACGGTCCATGTCTATGACCGCGTCCGCAACGCCTATCAGCCGGTCGGCGATGTGCCGAACCTCATCGTGCTGGTCGCGGGCATGACCAACATGATGGAACGCGCGCTCGCGGAGGTGATCGACGACAACACCACCGATCCGCATGCCAAGCTGGAATTTGGCGCGGGCGGGCACAGTTTCGACCTGTTCCTCAATGCCGCATCCCCGCGCGGGCCGATGACCGACACCTTCCTCGATGCGACGATCAAGGACTATGTCCGGCAATGCTATCCGGTCGCGCGGGTTTCACCGGCCTATGGGGTCGACGACGATCAGCTGTTCCGCACGGCGACCGATCTTCCTGGCGCCTTTGCGGCAATGGCCGGACCGGCGACCTTCAGCACCGTGTTCACCGCTACCGACAAGGGCGGCACGACCGTGAGCTGCAATGAGGCCTGGGAGCATATCTCGACACGCCTTTCGGAGCCCGCGCTGTTCGACAATTATGTCGCGCAGGTCTGCACCCGCACCGGCTACGACATCGGCAATGCGACCCAGCTTCAGCGCTGCCGGTCCAACATCGGCGAACTCGGCCAGATGATGATGGATACGCCGCTCTCGCTCCAGCAATTCCTGACCAACGTGATGCTCGGCAGCACGGTGGGCGACGTATTGTTCGAGGATAGCCCCGCCACCGCCGCGCGCGTCATGGCCAATCGCGCGGTCGTCTCGTCCGGCCTTGCCACCATGTCCACCGCGAACGAGTGGATGCCGACGATCCGCGCCACGGTGTTCGGGATCATGCTGTTCATGATGCCCGTCGCGCTGCTGTTCATCCTCACCCCGATCAACCTGCGCGTCGCAAGCTTCGCGCTCGGCCTGTTCGTGTTCGTGGCGCTCTGGGGCGTGATCGACGCCGGGATCTATCAGCTGACGCTCGGCCGCGCGACCGATGTGCTGGCCGAGATGCGCGCCAACCATGTCGCGGCCAATGCCTGGATGCTGGCGCCGTCGTCCGCGATGAAGGCGCTCGCCATCTTCGGGAGTTTCCGCACCGCATCTGCCGGTTTGGCAGGCGCTTTCGTGTTCACCGTGTTCCGCTTCTCCGGCAATGTATTCACCTCGTTCACATCCGGCGCGCTCGGCGTGCAGGGCCAGGGCACGGCGGCGGCAGCGCCGCTTGCCACCAGCGAAGGCTATGCCGGCGCGCTCGAAGCGCAGGCGGGGGCTGCGGGCACGATGGCGCGCCGGGGCGCGGCCTCGAACTTCGGGGACTTCGGCGAACGCACGACCTTCGGCGCCAATCGGGCGTTCGGTGCGGCGAGCAGCGTGCTCGGCGAACATGGCGGCGGCGCCAGCGGGACGGCCGCGTTCGGCTTGGGCAAGCTCGATGCGGCGCGCGAACTGGGCGGCCTCTCCCCTGCCCTCACCGGCCGCAGCCTCACCGATCCCGCGACCGTGCGCGCCGTGCGCGACAATGCGACGACGAGCGCCATCCATAATTTTGCCGAGAAGGATGCGCTGCGCAGCCTTGGCACCGGCTATTTTGGCGAGGGACAGTCCGGGGAGCGCGCCTTCGCCGCCTTCGCGCAGAAGATGGTCCAGTGGAAGGCGTTCGGGGATACCCGCGCCTATGACATGATGCTGTCCGGCGCGCAGCGGCATTTCGAGAGGAGCGGCTACGACCAGCAGGATGCCGCGCTCAAAGCCTCGACGGTGATCGCGCAGGCGTCGGCCGATCCGACCTTCGCCAAGCTGATCGCTAATACCTTCGACCAGGAGCAGATGCTGAGGAACGATCTGACCGGCGCGCAGATCCAGGTCGGCGCGATGGAAGGCAGGCGCGATTTTGCTGGCGACAATGTAAGGCGGATCGAGCGCGGCAATGTCGCGACCGAGCAGGCGCATAGGACCGGCAGCAATGAGGGCCAGCGCAACGCTTCCTCCATGCTCGGCCTCTCCGTTCAGGAAACCTCCCGACGCGTCGCCTTTATCAACGCGCTATCCGGAGAGGCTCGCTCCACCGCCATTTCCCAACTGTCGCGCGCAACGGGCAGAAATGAAGCGCAGGTCATGCGGGCGCTCGAAACCTACAATGCCGCCGTGCAGGTCGGCACCGCCGACGGTGCGACCGCCGAGGCCGCGCGCGAGGGCACCAGCGTCTATGGGCGCACCCGCGAGGCAGCGGGCTTCGATTTTGCCGAACGGTCGGGCAAGCTCGACGCGCAGCGTGAGGTCGGTCACGACGGGACACGGTCCGCCGCCCGGATCGGTGAGCAGCGGCGGCAGGCCGACAACGCCGGGTTCGCGGAAGGCGCGGCCGCGGCGGGCATGTCGGTGCGACAGGCCGCACATCTCGACAGCTTCATCCGCACGCTCAGCCAGGGTGCCGGCAATCAGGTCGATATGGCCGAAGGCGGCGCGGCAGGCATCGCTGATCGCGCCCGCAACGAACGGTTGACGCGGATCATCGACAATGAGCGCTTGACCCGCATGCAGAAGTTGCTGGCCGATCATGGGGTGGACATGTCGAAGCGCGAGATCGCCATGGCGCAGAATGGCGATCTGAGCCTCAATCTTACCCCGGAGACGGCGGCGCAGATGTGGCGTGGCGGGCTCATCAACGAAAGCCAGCTCGGCGCGGTCGCCAATGGCGGGCGGGCAAGGTTCTCGTTCGCCGACAACGATCTTCTCGTCTCCAGCTCGGTCGGGTTCCAGCAATCGGCACGCAACGACACCTCCACGCGGTTCGAGGCGGGCAAGCAGGCAGGCCCTGACACCATTGAACACTTCCTCAGCAGCGGCGAACAGGGCCAGGCGATGATGCAGAACTGGCTGCGCGGCGGGTTCGAGATGGATCGGCATGGCAACTGGCGGCTTAACCCGCAGGTGGCCGATACGCTTACGCGCGACGTCCAGGCGATCATCGCGCAGACCGGATGGCAGCGCGGGCTCTCACGATCCGCGCAGGACCAGACCACGATGGGGACCACTATCGGCGCTCATGTTGGCGGCACTATCAGTGCCAATGAGTCGGAAGCGACGGGCGGTCGCGGACAACCTAGCGGCAAAGGGCAACAATCGAACCAAAGCCCGATCACCCAAAAGGGACGCTCCACATCGGGGCGTGTCGGTGGGAGTCTTGGGTTTGAGAGCCGTGACGTTGGCACCACGAGCGAGACGGCGCAGTCAGCGATTGATATCGTGAACTACGACGTCCGCAATGCAATAGCAGCGGCTGAACGGGCGGCTGCCCGCTCCGGCAGCCCGGAAGCGGCCTTCTCGCGCGAACTATCGGAACGCATTCTTGGCCCGAACGGGATGCGCAATCGCTACCTGCAGGATGCGGATTCCGGGCGAGCTACGTTCGATATCACCGGTCCGCTCACCTCAATCGAACAGAATTCCGTCCTGAAAAGTGGTCGGTTCTCGACCGATCTCGATAACAGCCCCGGCGACGGGGACAGTAGCTTCAAGAAGCGTTAAAGTCGTTTGTGAGGCCAGTGAGAGCTCAAAGGATTTCCGATCCACAATGCACCAGACCTCGGATCGAGAATATCGGAGCTGGCATGGAGATCCTCCATTGCCCGATCATGCTCCTCCCATACATCGGCGATTCTAGCTACCGTTTCATCGGACAGCGAAGTTCCGTCACCCTGCTTTGGAAACTGCGCGAGCCAATGCTGTGCATAGCCGATTCCGAGCACCATAAGCGCCATCATCGGGAAGAACAGGACGTTGAGAAAACCGGCCGCCGCGCTGTCGTAGAACGCCTCAAGCGGCGCGATCCTGGTCGATGCAGCCATGCCGATCCACCAGACCGGAATTGCCGACCACCACAGCTTCGCGTACCACGGACGCCAAAGCCAATCGGCCGGTTTCAGCCGAGGCGATGCCGGTTCGGGCGCTTGAATATGGGCGGCGTTGTTCATCGCTATATCCTCACTGGAGGACTATAGCAGAATTCTGTCGGTGTTCCATCATTTGTGAATCGGCTCGATCTGGAAACCGATTGGGAACAACGCTTCTAATCTATCGGCATTGACCCATCTTTGCGAACAGGGATCGATGTGGCGGCGTCAATTCCAGAGAGAGGGTATTGGCGCCGCCGCAATAACCGTCACCAATGTCAATGCATGACGGTCGTTCTTGCCAGTTCCGGTAAATGTCGCGGTTGGGACAGCTTTTGCGGTGTCCAACACGGACTGCGTCTCAGCCGCTTCTGCTGGGCATATGACTTACAAGGTCGGCACGAGACCGTGCATTTTCCATATCTCGAGCATCTCCATCCCCGGGCAACCCCCTTCTCGGCACCTCCGCTGATGCGAGCGGCGGCGCGACCTGTAAGGCTGGCAGTCATGATGTTTTCAAAATCTGAAGTCCGGCTAACGGCTCGGAAACCATAAAATAGCGCATGGCACCTTCGCGCAAAGAGCCAGCGCACAACAATATCCAAGTTGGGGGTTGTTGTTGATGAAAATCCCGCGATTTCTGTCATGCTCCTCTGCAACTAAGAAGGAGGTGAGAGCATGGGGAGCGGTAACGAGCCGGGCAACGACGAATTAAAAGAACAAGCGCTGGAAATGATGGAGCAGTCCTTGGCGATCCTATACGCCTTGCAGGAACCCGCTGCTGCCGATCTCCACGATGTGATTGAGAGGGTCATGGGGTCGTCGGGCAAGATGGGGGAAGAAGGCGAGGTATGGGATTCTGTTTTTACCGATCTACCGCACCTGACCATGCGGGCCTTGTTCCTTCATCGCAATGACGGCTTTACCGTTGGCCAGATCGCACGCCGCCTCCGCATCAGCGAGGCCGACGCGGCGGAGCGCCTCGACCACGCTGTGCGCTATGTTCGCGCGCCTGCATCACCAAGAATATAGCCAGCGCTGGCGGAAAGACATTGCCCGGCCATTCCGCCAAAATCCATGTCGAACCGTAAGCCTTCAATGTACCTGCTGGTCCCAAACGCGAGCGGCTCCCTCTCCCATCACCTCCACCCTTTCCTCGCTGCTCCCGCACTTCACCTAACCACCACCCTTCCGCGCTGCTCGCCGCAAACAGGCTGACCTGCAGGCGTCGGAGGGGCGCCTGACCTATCCCGGCAGCAATTGCTTCTCCAACGCGGCAACAAGCTCCTGCCTCTTGCCAGGGTCCAACCGGTCCAGGTTACGTTGCTTCCACAAAACCGCGGGCAGTCGCCTCGCCTCATCAATGCCCGCAAGCGCCCAGTCCGGTTCACCACGCTTGAAGCCGACAAGGAATTGCCGATGAGTGTCAGGCATCCCGGCAACCATGCACGCGATGATGTCTTCACGCGCTGATTCCAGTTCCGCCAGAGTGATCGGCTGGTGAGTCATTCCGACGAAACCGCGCTCGAACTCCTCGGCGAGCGGTTTACGGGCGGGAGCGAGAACCTCGGCCATCGGGCGATTATGGCTGGCGAGGTAGACGAGAAATGCACGTCGCAAATCGTCTGTGACGCCTTCGTTCGCCAGCAAGTCGCGGACGTCGAAGAGGTCGCGAGGGTGCTGCCGGTCGAGCGCCGCCACGATTTTTCCCGCATAGAGATCGGCGAAGGACACCACCTGAATCTCAGCAAAACCAAAGGCGTCCTCGACTGCGGGAACGACACCCATAACGACGGGATCATAGACCGTCCCGCGCAACACTGGCGTGACCTCGATCTTGATCTGCACATCATCCGCACGAACGATGAGCTTGGTGACGATTTTTTCGTCAGCGGAACGCGACGCATGAATCCTGGCTCCGACCAGTCCTTCCTCGATGCGTTCCTTGATCCGCAGCATCGCCGCATCGATCGTGGCGAGCGAGGTCGCGCGGTCCTCGATCGGCAGATAGGTGAGGTCGATGTCCACCGAAAGTCGCGGCAGGTCACGCACGAACAGATTGATCGCTGTTCCGCCTTTCAGCGCGAAGATATCCTCCTTCGCGACGTGAGGCATAACACGCAGAAGAAGAGCGACCTGTCTCCGGTAGCCGTCGAGAAACGCCATACAGCTATTCTCCCGCCAGGTCGGAGGGCACGGTGATGTTGTAGCGCCGGTCGAGCTTCCCTCCTTTGACCAGGACGCGTTTGCCCGATCCGAGATCCAGGCGGGAAACATCGAGCTTCGAACGCCAGGCATGGCCATGGCGATCCGCGAAGAAGAGGAAGAGACGCTTCACTTTTACGCTCGCGCACGCCTCAAGAAGTGTCTGAAGGCGACGTGGGCTGAGGTCGCTCATTCCTTCCATCAGCATGTCGACCTGATGGAAGCTCTCATGGGGAAGCTCATCGAGCAGTTCGAGAACGGCGCGTTCCTTGCTCGAACAGCGGATCGGCAAGGTCGTGCCGGCGGTGCTGGACATCCGGGGCGCAGGCTCGGGAGGAATCTCGCCGTCGACTGGAAACAGCCGGAGGCTGTTATGCCAGCGGAACGAGACATCGAGTGGCAGGCTGTCGAGCCATGTCGGCGGCCGGCTTGGCCCATAGAGATGGACTTCGCGCACCGTTATGGAGAGATAATGAGCGTAGCCCTGCTGTTCGAGCGCTGTGCGCCCGCCAACTGTCAAAGGCAGGTCCAACAGGGATTGCAGTGAGATAACGGCCTGTTCCCAGGTGAGCGGTCCACGCGAGCGGCGATAGACGCGCCGGGTCGGGCTATCGAGCCATCCCGCGCGAACATATTGGCTCCGCAGCGATGATGAGTAACCATGGGCTTCCATCCATGCCGCGTCGACCAGCAGGCTCTCTGGGAGATCCCGTTGCAGCCGGTTTAATTTTCCTAATGTTTGCGAAGCCATGCTATGCATTTTGACAGATTGGGAAACTACTGTCGAGTTTATTAATTTCGAAATTAGCTAAGCCTTGCTTGGCATTATCAGAGCTCGGCAAACTGGATCGTGCGACCGTAGGTCAATACACTTATCCGCCCTAGGCATGGCGGTTCGCGGGCCAATTGACGGGATGCGCAACACGGCGACACCGACAGGACTGTCAAGGACTGCGCCGTTTCGCCCTGTGGCGCGGGCGGCGGGGTCCAGCCTCAATGATCCCTTGGTCGTTTCGAAGGATCTGCGCGTCGATGAGCGCCCTGGCGACAAGCTCTGAGCGCTTGTAGACGCCGTAACGCTGCTTTGCGTGGGAGACGAAATAGCGCACCGAGGTCTCGCTCAGACCGAGTATCTGGCTGATCTCCCAATCGCTCTTGCCGACGGCGACCAATGCCGTGCATTGAGCTTCGCGGCGCGTGAGCCTGGGTACGTCATGTCCGCGCGAGGCATGATGTAGTCTGAGGCCCGCCTTGAACCCGAAGGCAGCGACGATGTGGAGCGTCGTCAGTAGCGATGGCGAAGCCATGATCGGCTCCGCGCGTGCGAAAGTGCAAGACGCATGGGATTCGCTCGGTATGTGGAGCGGCACGGTGACACCGTGGACGAGACCATGCAGCCGCGCTTCTTCGAACAGGGCTGATTGTGTGCCTGTGAGATCGACATAACCGGGAATCTCGTCCCAGCTGAACGGGCGGTCCAGCAACTGGCTCACCTCATAGACTGGATCGATGACGTACGCGTGGCTCTCGGTGTAGAAACGCACGAACTCCGCCGGATAGTTGGTAATAACCAGCGCCCGTTCGACCAAGCGTGGGAGGCCGCCATGTTGGATCATCGCGACATAGGGGAAGCCCATTTTCGTGGCGGCATCAGCTAAGGCGGCGAGCAGCGCTTCCATTGAAGAAGCGACATTGAAGCGTGAGAGTGTCTCACGCAGTCTGGCATTGACATACATGGCATCCTCCTTGGGTTGTGTTGGCCGTGCACCGGCAAACGTGCCAGAAGAAGCCGTTGTGATACCTATGGGAGATAGGGGGCATTCACAGCCGTCAGCCAGCGCTATGGCTGACGCGTGAGGCTGCTAGGGCAATCGTGGATTCGCTGTTTCGAAAACCTGGCTCAGGATCCGTGACACCGCCGCCGGTATTATTCTCCTGCGAAACCTGCGCGGAACCGTTCGGCAATCGTTAGTCTGAAGCATCGTTACGATGCCCCACGCAATTTGGTGTTCTGACATTCGACTGCCTCCTCACGCCATCGTGCCGATGGTTCGCCGGAACCTCGCCAACGCAATGGCGAAGAAGATCGCGCCGATAGCAATGATAGCCAGGAACTGGGGCCAGACCACGTCAAAGCCCGCGCCCCGGTAAAGGATGGCCTGCGCCATCTTCACGAAATGGGTGGTGGGCGCGGCCAACATGACCGTCTGGACGAACTCAGGCATGCTTTCGCGCGGCGTCGAACCGCCGGACAACATCTGCAACGGCAGCAGCACCAGCATCAGCAACAAGCCGAACTGCGGCATGGAGCGCGCGATCGTCCCCATGAAGATGCCGATGGAGGTCGTGGCGAACAGGTGCAGCCCCGCTCCGGCGAGGAACAGCGCGATCGACCCTTCGACGGGAACGGACAGTACCCCTTCCACCATCGCGAAAAGCGCGAAAGCGCAGGCGACCAGGACAACGAGCCCCATGGCCCAGACCTTGCTGGCCATGATCTCGAATGGCGTCACCGGCATCACCAGCAAATGTTCGATCGTGCCGTGCTCGCGCTCGCGGATCAGGGCCGCGCCCGTCAGCACGATCGACAGCATGGTGACGCTGTTGATGATTTCCATGACCGCGCCGAACCAGCTTTGCGCCAGCGTAGGATTGAACCGCACGCGCAGCGCCAGCTCGACCGGGACCGGCGTGCTCGCACGCGTGCCTTTCATGAATTCGGCAACTTCGCCCTGCACGATCTGCTGGATGTAGCCGCCGCCCGTGAAAGCCTGGCTCATCCGCGTAGCGTCAACGTTGAGCTGCAAGCCGGGTTGGCGTCCCGCAAGTACGTCTCGCTGAAAATCGGGCGGGATGTCGAGAGCGAACGTATAGCGCCCGGCATCCAGCCCCTTGTCCACTTCGTTCAGTCCCACGATCGAAGGGGGCGTGAAGTGCGGCGGATAAAAGGCGCCGGTTATCCGGCTGGAAAGCTGCGACTGGTCTTCATCGACGATCGCGATAGGCGCCTTGTGCAGCGTTTCCGGCATGGCGGTTGCCGCGACGTAGATCCCCACCGAGAACGAATAGAGGATCAGGAACAGCATCATCGGATCGCGCCACAGGCTGCGCAGTTCCTTGATGCCGAGCCGGTAGATGTTGGCCGCGTGGCGCATATCAGCTCTCCTGCTTGCGCAGCAACGCGACACACAGCGCCAGGATGACGGGAAACGTCGCGAACAGCACGAGAAGGTCGGGCCAGAGGTCGGCGAACCCCAGCCCCTTGGAAAAGACGCCGCGGCAGATGGTGACGAACCAGGTCGCGGGATATATCGATCCGATCACCGCGCCCGCCCCCTCGAGCGAGGACACCGGGTTGATCAGGCCGGAAAACTGCACGGCGGGCAGGATCGTGCCGATGGCGGTGGCGAACATCGCGGCAATCTGGCTGCGCATGAAGATGGAGAACAGCAGGCCGATGGCCGTCGCCGACAGCGTATAGAAGAGAGCGCCCAGCGTCATCGCGAGGAAACTGCCCGTCAACGGCACGCCGAACATCGTGACGGCGAGGAACACCAGCAGGACATAGTTCAGCATGGCGAGCGCGACATAGGGAAGCTGCTTGCCCAGCAGGAATTCCACCTTGCTGATCGGCGTCACGTAGAAATTGACGATGGATCCCAGCTCCTTTTCCCGCACCACGCTCAAAGCCGTCAGCATCGCCGGGAACAAGAGCAGCATCATCGGAATCACGGCCGGCGCGATGGCCACAAGGCTTTTCACGTCCGGATTGTAACGATAGCGCAGCTCGATATTGACGAGACCCATCGATGGCCGCGCACCTGTTTCCTGCACGGCCATTTCACTGAGCCAGTGGGCATGCAGGGCCTGGACATAGCCTTGCACGGTCTCAGCCCGCTGCGGCATGGCGCCATCGACCCATACACCGATCTGCACCGGCACGCCCCGGCGCAGGTCGCGCGCGAAATTGGGCGGAATCTCCAGGGCCACGCTCAGTTCGCCCGAGCGCATCCGCCGGTCCAACTGGCTATAGTCGGTGATCGGCGGCCGTTCGATGAAATAGCGCGATCCGGCCAGGTTGAGGACGTAGTTCTCGCTGGTGGTCGTGCCGTCGCGGTCCAGCACGGCGAACGGCAAGTCCTCCACGTCCATGCTGATGCCATAGCCCATGATGAACATCAGGATGACGCTGCCGAGCAGAGCCAGAGTGGCGCGGATGGGATCACGGCGCAATTCCAGCCCTTCGCGCCGGGCATAGCTCATCATCCGGCGCCGCATGAACCATGGGGAGCGGGCCGGTGCAGCCGAAATGTCCTGATCGGCCGCGGCAGGCGCGCCCGCAGGAACCGGATCGTCCCTCTTTTCTGTCGGCGTCTCGCCGCTCGCATCCTGAAGATAGGCGATGAACGCTTCTTCCAGGTCCGCCGCGCCGCGGTTCTCGACAATGGCGGCGGGAGTGTCGCTGACCAGCACCTTGCCCGCATGCATCAGCGATATGCGGTCGCACCGCTCCGCTTCGTTCATGAAGTGCGTGGAAATGAAGATCGTCACCTTGTCGCGCCGGGACAGGTCGATCATCATCTGCCAGAACTGGTCCCGCGCGATCGGATCGACGCCGGACGTCGGTTCATCGAGGATCAGCATTTCCGGCTTGTGGATCATGGCGACGGCTAGGCTGAGCCGCTGGCGCTGGCCCAGCGGCAAGGCGCCGGGCAACGCATCCATGATGCCATCCAGGCCGAACCGCTGCGCCATTTCCCTCACGCGGGCCGGCACGTCTTCGGCGGGAACATGGAAGAGCTGGGCATGCAGCTCGAGGTTCTGCCGGACCGTCAGTTCCGAGTAGAGCGAGAAGGCCTGGCTCATATAGCCGACGCGCCGGCGCGTCGCCATGTCGTCATTCTCGACCTCGCGGCCGAACAGCCAGGCCTGGCCTTCGCTGGCTTTCAGCAGGCCGGTCAGCATCTTCATGGTGGTTGACTTGCCGCAGCCGTTGGAGCCGAGGAATCCAAAGATCTCGCCGCGCTCGATGCGAAAATCGACATGATCGACTGCCGTGAAATCGCCGAAACGCATGGTGAGCCCCTGCGCCTCGATGGCGATCTCGGCCTCGCCGCCGTCGCTGCGCGGCGGAATTTCCACCGGCTTGTGCCCGCGGCGGCGCTCCTCGGGAAGCATCGAGATAAACGCCTGTTCCAGCGACTGTTCGCCGGTGCGTGCATAGAAGTCGGCTGCGGTGCCGGTGGCCAGCACCTTTCCCGCGTCCATCGCGATCAGCCAGTCGAAGCGTTCGGCCTCTTCCATATAGGCCGTGGCGACCAGCACGCTCATGTGCGGGCGGTTCGCGCGGATGCGGTCGATCAGATCCCAGAATTGCGCGCGCGACATGGGATCGACGCCGGTTGTCGGCTCATCCAGCAGCAGGAAATCGGGATCGTGGATGAGCGCGCAGCACAAGCCGAGCTTCTGCTTCATGCCGCCCGAAAGCTTGCCCGCCGGGCGCTTGCGGAACGGCGCGAGGCCCGTGCTTTCGGTGAGGTCGGCAATGCGGCGCTCGCGTTCGGCCGCGTCCTGCCCGAACAACCGCCCGAAGAATTCGAGATTTTCGTCGATGGAGAGCGTAGGATAGAGGTTCTTGCCCAGCCCCTGCGGCATATAGGCGATGCGCGGACACACGGCGTTGCGGTGGCGGGCCTCGGCCATGTCGCCGCCCAGCACCTCGACCCGGCCCTCCTGGATGGCTCGCGCGCCCGCGATCAGGGAAAACAGGCTGGACTTGCCGACGCCGTCCGGGCCGATCATCGCCACCATGCGCCCGGCGGGGATTTCAAGATTCACATCATCGAGCGCCAGCACCTTGCCGTAATGCAGGCTCACGCCCGAAACGCGGGCGACAGCTTCCGTCATTGCGGCACGTTGACGGTCAGTTTCGCGGGCCATTCGGATTTCGGATCGATCCGCACATAGGCCATGCCCGGAAGGCCGGTCTTGACCTGGGTGATATAGCGATCGAGCAACTTGCGATCGATCTGCGCCTTCACGCGGAACATCAGTTTCTGGCGCTCGCTTTGCGTCTCCACCGTCTTGGGCGTGAACTGGGCCACATCGGCAACGAAGCTGACTTTCGCAGGGATCGCACGATCCGGAAGCGCATCGAGCACGATGCGTACATCGCTGCCCAGCGCCACCTTGCCCGCGACCGTTTCCGGCAGGAAGAAGGTCATGTAGACGTCGCCCAGATTGACCAGGTTGAGCACGCGCCCGCCGCCACCCACGACTTCGCCCGGCTGGGCGACGCGATATTGCACGCGGCCGGCCGTCGGCGCCTTGAGGTCGCTGTCGCGGATATCGGCCTCGATCCGCTGGATGGTGGCGCGCACGGCATCGACCTGCGAACGCGCGCCGATCACCTGGTTGCGCGCCGTCGTGATCGCCGCGTCGACGGCCGCGAGTTGGGCGCGAGCGGCCTCCACTGCCGCCGCCGCGCCTTCGACGCGGGCCTGATCGTCATCCCGTTCCTGCACGGCGGTCGCACCTTCTCGCGCCAGCGTTTCCGATCGCGCCAGCCGCTTGCGCGCCGCGTTCAGCTCCGCCTCACGCTGGCGGACGCCGGCGAGAGCCGCCGCCCGGTTGCTCTGCTGCTGCGCGACCTGGCTGGTCGCGATCTGGATGCCGTTCAGCGCCTGCGCCAGTTGCGCTTCGGCTTCGGCCCTCTGGGCACTCAGCACGTCCGTATCCATATGGGCGACGACTTGCCCCGCCTGCACGAACGCGCCTTCGTCGACCAGGATTTCGCGGATGCGGCCGGGCGATTTGGCGGAAACGTCGATTTCAACCGCTTCGATCCGGCCGTTACCGCCGACGATGCCTTCGGGCAAATCGCCGGGCTTGAGCACCTGCCAAAGGAGCAGAGCTACAACGACGAGCGCCGCCGCGATGCCGCCCCTGATGAGCCATGTCTTCCGGGACGCCGTCATCACCTGTGTTCTCCGCCTTGATCGTTGCTGTCGTGGACGACTTCGGCGGGACCCCCGCCAAGCGCCGCGTAGAGGGCTATGCCGCTCGCCAGATGAGCGCGGCGCAACTGGATCAGCGCCTGTTCGGTGTCGAAAAGGTCGCGTTGCGCGTCCAGCACTTCCAGATAGGCCGAACGCCCGTTGTCGAACCGCAACCCGGCCAGCCGAGCCCGTTCGCGCAAGGCGTCCAGCGAGCTGCGCGCGGTGTCGATCCGCAACGCCAGTTGCCGGCGCCGGACCAGCGCGTCGGAAACATCACGAAACGCGCCCTGCACGGTCTTTTCATAGCTGGCCACGGCTTCGACCTGCCGCGCTTTCGCCAGATCGAGGTTGCCGGAAAGGCGGCCCGCATTGAACAGCGGCAGGGCGATCGTCGGGGTGAAGCTCCACGCGCGGCTCCCGTCGCCGAACAGCCCGTCGAGATCGGAACTCGCCGTGCCGAAGGCACCCGTCAGGCTGATATTGGGAAAGAACGCCGCCCGCGCCGCGCCGATATCGGCGTTGGCCGCCCGCAATTGATATTCCGCCGCCACGATATCAGGCCGGTTGACCAGAAGGTCGGAGGGCAAGCCCGGCGGAAGGGCGATATCCGGTCCGGTTTCGGCAAGACCGAGGGGCCCAGGCACGATCTCCACGGGCCGCCCGACCAGCAGCGCCAGCGCGTTGCGGTTCACGTCGCGGTCCTGCTCAAGCGCTTGCAGCGCATCCTGCGCCTGCGCCAGCAGCAACTGCGCCTGGGTCATTTCCAGTTTGGAACCTGAACCAACTTCATAGCGGCGACGCATGATCCGCAGCGAGTCCTCGCGCGTGACGATCGTCCGCCGGGCAAGCGCGAGGCGTTCCTCATATTCGCGCTCCAGCAGATAGCCATTGGCGACCTGCGCGATCAGGCCGGTGGCAACGGCGCGCTTCGCCTCTTCCGTCGCCAGATAACGATTGCGCGCGGCGTCGTTCAGGTTGCGCAGACGGCCCCAGAAATCGATTTCCCAGCTCGCGCTCACCTGCGCGGTGACCTGCTTGATGTCATAGCTCTGCGTGCCTGCGCCCGGCAGGCTGATGATGGAACGACCCCGCGTGCCGGTGCCGACGGCGTTGAGTTCGGGATAGAGCGCCGATCCCTCGATACGCCAGGCCGCGCGCGCCTGATCGACGCGGGC
This sequence comes from Sphingobium baderi, assembly GCF_001456115.1. Lineage (NCBI taxonomy): Bacteria > Pseudomonadati > Pseudomonadota > Alphaproteobacteria > Sphingomonadales > Sphingobiaceae > Sphingobium > Sphingobium wenxiniae. Next base: position 3,028,680 of record NZ_CP013264.1, read on the forward strand.
CGCGGCGATACGGATATCGCGGTTGTTCTCCAGCGCGGCCGCGATCAGCGCACGCAGATGCTCTTCCCGGAAGAAATCATGCCAACCGATCCGCGCGATGGACGCGCCCAGCGCGGCTGGCGCGGGATAGTCCTGCGGCACCGGCTGGGCCGGCCGGACATTGGGCGGCGCGAAGGAACAGCCGGACAGGAAAGATGGCACGATCATCGCCGCCATGACGGCCCGGAACCCGCATAAACGGCCAGTAATATGAGCGCGGCGAGCCATCTAGTCCGGTTCCATTCTGGTTCAAACAGGCGGTACGCCTATGGGCAAGCACCTCTCCGGACTATTAGTATCTACACTTAGTGGTTTTGATATTGCCCGGTATCACTTGCCGATCAAGCGCGAAAGCTGGAATGAAGCAGCGATGGGCCGCGAGCGATTCATGAAAGATGACGGCGCCGCATCGGGAACCGGCTCGCGTCTGCCTGCCCGCGATCCCAGGGGAGGAAGGCCGCCACAGGAGGTCGCAGCCCGGCTTGGACATCATATCCTCGAGACGGCGCTTGCCCAATTCATCGCCGGCGGCGTCGAGGGTACGAGTATGGAAGCTATCGCCGCCGCCGCACAGACATCGAAGCGAACGCTCTATTCCCGCTTCGGCTCAAAGCTCGCCCTGCTCGTCGCCGCCATGGAACACGGCCTTGCCCGCTATCTCGATCCGATCGCGGCATCGGTCCCTCGAGGAAGCACCCGCAAAAAAATCGCCTATATCGCTCGCAGGATGCTCGACCTGTCGCTTCAAGGCGATGTCGTGGGCATCGAAGCGCTCATCATCTGGCTGGCAAACCACAATCCGGGCATGATGCGGGCACAGCCCGCGATCGGCACCCAGTTCGGCATCGATCTGATGCAGACGATCCTTGCCGAGGCGAGCGAACCGAACAGCGAGGAAGCAGGCGATCTTCCGTTCCTCGCTGCTTTTCTCTTCGACGCGCTGGTCACCGTGCCGCGCCAGCGCATCCTGCAGCGCCATGATCTGCACAACACCACCCGGACAAAGGCTGCCTATATCGAGCGAGCGCTCGACCTCATGGCAAAGGCCATTCCGTTCCTGAACGAAGGGCGCGGTAACCGCCTCACATCCTGAAGCCCTCGCCAAGATAGCGATGCCGGACTTCGGGGTTGTCGAGTACCGCTTCTGGGCCGCCCTCGAACAGCATCCTGCCCTGATCGATGATATAGGCCCGCTCGACCAGTTCGAGCATCTCATGCACATTGTGGTCGGTCAGAAGGATCGCCACGCCTTCTCGCTTGAGCTTTCGCACCATCGCCTTGACGTCGGCGATCGACATGGGATCGATGCCCGCGAACGGTTCATCGAGCAGGATGACCGAGGGCGCTGCCGCCATGGCCCTGGCGATCTCGCAGCGCCTGCGTTCCCCGCCGGACAACCGCTGTGCGGGAACGTCGCGAATGTGGGCGATATTGAACTCGGCAAGAAGTTCATCGAGCCGCGCGGCAGCTACATCGCGATCGGCGATATGCAGTTCGAGCACGGCCGCGATATTCTCCGCAGCCGTCATGCCGCGGAAGATCGATCCTTCCTGGGGAAGATAGCCGAGGCCCAGCTTCGCTCTTCGATCCATGGGAAGCGCGGTGACATCCTGACCGCCAATCTCGATCCTGCCGGCATCCACGCTCATCAGGCCGGCAATCGCATAGAAGCAGAGCGTCTTGCCGGCCCCGTTTGGCCCCAGAAGCCCCACGATTTCGCCTGCCCGCACTTCGAGCGCGACATCGTCAAGCACCTTCCGCTTGCCAAAGGACTTCTCGATCCCGGCGATCGAAAGAACCGTCGGCGCGCGCTCGACTGCGACCGGTCCGATTGACGCGGGCGCAAGCGGCTCGCTCTCCGAACGCGCGGCCGGCGATACGAGTTGGGCATCATGCCCGAGATTTCCGCCAAGGTCCCTCAAAAGCCGGGTCAGTACGCGTCTCCATCCCGGCCGGCCAGCACCAGCGCAACCGCTGCCATCATGGCGATCTCGCGGATCATCCATTCTCCTTCAATTTCCCGCAAAATTGCCCGGGATGACGACCGCCGTACACTGTATCTCCAGGCAATGCATCGCCATCGTGAACTATACCTAGTGGCTTTACGCTCAATGATTGAGGCTCCTTTTTCTCCAGCAGGCCATGGCCGAATATCCCCGCGCCCGCGGTTGCGACTGGCCGTCAGACAGCCGTCCGGTCGCAACCAAGCTCCGTGCGGCTTGCATTCTATCTTACCTATGCAGTACCGTTCGGCATAAGAAGAACCGGGAGGGGCGGCCCAAACATCTGCTGTGGAATCCTGTCGGAGAGACGAGGCACCTTCCAGCGGAACTCGGAGTATATAGTCATGGCCACGTCCCCTCCGCCTTCCGACGATCCGCTGGACGGAATCAGCGAAACGCTCGACCGCACGGCATCGGCGGCCATCGCGCAGACGACTTTCGGCCTTTCGCCGGCCACGCTCCTGCTTGCCATGGCCGATTGGGGGATTCATCTCGCCACGTCGCCGGGCAAACAAATGCAGCTTGGCGCCAAGGCCATCCGCAAGCATGCCCGGCTTTTCGACTATCTGCAGCGCCGCATGGAAGACAGCGAGGCCGAACCGGCCATCGAACCATTGCCGCAGGACCGGCGCTTCGCCGATCCCGCCTGGAAAGAATTACCTTTCAATCTCGTCGCTCAGGCCTTCCTGCTCAACCAGCAATGGTGGCACGCCGCGACGACAGGCATTGGCGGTGTCTCGAAACATCATGAAGACATGGTGGAATTCGCCGCACGGCAGATGCTGGACATGCTCGCGCCGACCAACTTTCTCGCCACCAATCCCGTTCTCCAACACAAGATCGCGGAAACAGGTGGCCAATGCCTGGTCGACGGCTTCCGGCACCTGGTCGAGGACATGCAGCACATGGCGCGCGGCCTGCCGCCGGTCGGCGCCGAAGCCTTTCGCGTGGGCGAAAACGTCGCCACTGCCAAAGGCAAGGTCGTCTACCGCAACAAGCTGATCGAACTGATCCAGTATGAACCGACCACGGACACCGTGCGGCCCGAGCCAATCCTGATCGTGCCCGCGTGGATCATGAAATACTATATTCTCGACCTGTCGCCCGAGAACTCGCTGGTCCGCTGGCTGACGGCGCAAGGCTTCACCGTGTTCATGATTTCGTGGCACAATCCCGGCAGTGCCGACCGTGACCTCGACATGGACGCCTACCGGCACCTCGGACCGATGGCGGCGCTCGATGCGGTGACGGCGATCACCGGCGCGACGGGCATCCATGCCATGGGCTATTGCCTTGGCGGCACGCTGCTTTCCATCGCGGCCGCGGCCATGGCGCGCGACGGAGATGACAGGCTCGCCAGCGTCACACTGCTGGCCGCACAGACGGAATTCAGCGAGCCGGGGGAATTGGGCCTGTTTATCGACGAAGGCCAGCTCAACCTGCTGGAGAACATGATGTGGAGCCGGGGCTATCTGGACAGCAGCCAGATGGGCGGCGCCTTCCAGGTCTTGCGTTCCAACGACCTGGTCTGGTCGCGTGTGCTCGCCACCTACCTGATGGGCGAGCGCGAACCGATGAACGACCTCATGGCCTGGAACGCCGACGGCACACGGATGCCCTATGCCATGCACAGCCAGTATCTGCGCCGCCTGTTCCTCGACGACGACCTGGCCGAAGGAAAATACCGGGTGGATGGGCGAACCATCAACCTTGCCTCCATCCGCAAACCGCTGTTCGTGGTCGGAACCGAGCGCGATCATGTCGCGCCGTGGCATTCCGTCCACAAGATCCACCTGCTGACCGGGGCCGAGATCACTTTCGTCCTGACCAGCGGCGGGCACAATGCCGGCATCGTTTCGGAACCGGGCCACAAGGGCCGCCGCTACCGCGTGTTGACCCGCGAGGTCGACGGCACCTCCTACGATCCCGAAGAATGGGCAAGCCGCGCCGAGCAAAAGCAAGGCTCATGGTGGACGGCGTGGGGAGAATGGCTGGCCGCGCGTTCGGGAGAACCTGGTGCGCCGCCGCCCATGGGCGCAGCGGACAAGGGCTATGCGGCGATCGCCGATGCTCCCGGCCATTATGTGCTGGAGCATTGAGCAATGACTGACGGAACCATGATCGAGAACCGCACCTTCGACGAGATAAAAGTGGGCGATACCGCCAGTATCTCGCGCACGCTGACCGAAGAGGACATCCAGCTTTTCGCGCTCGTGTCCGGCGACGTGAACCCGGCGCATATGGACGCCGACTATGCCGCGACCGACATGTTCCGCCGCGTCATCGCGCACGGACTATGGGGCGGCGGTCTCATCTCCGCCGTGCTGGGCACCGAACTGCCCGGCCCCGGCGCGATCTATCTCAGCCAGTCGCTGCAGTTCACGCGGCCGGTAGGCCTTGGCGACACGATCACGGCGTCGGTGACGGTGGCGGAAAAACGCGCGCACCATGATATCCTGTTCGATTGCCGCTGCGTCAACCAGGACGGCGAGGAAGTCATCAGCGGCCAGGCCGAAGTCAAGGCGCCGGCCGAGAAGGTCCGCCGCCCCCGTGCGGCGCTGCCGGAGGTCAGCCTGCGCGACCATGACGGCTACCGCAAGCTGATCGAGATGACCGCCAATGGCGTGCCGGAACCGACGGCGGTGGCTCATCCCTGCAGCGCGGCCGCCATGCTGGCCGCGATTGAAGCCGCCGAAGCCAATCTCATCATGCCGATCCTGGTCGGGCCGGAAGCGAAGATCCGCAAGGCGGCCGAAGACGCCGGCAAGGACATTTCGCCTTTCCGCATCGTATCCGCCGCCCATAGCCACGAAGCGGCGGCAAAGGCCGTGGACCTGGTGCGCGGCGGCGAAGCGAAGCTGTTGATGAAAGGCTCGCTCCATACCGACGAACTGATGGGCGCCATCGTGCGCTCCGCCACGGGCCTGCGGACCGAACGGCGGATCAGCCATGCCTATATCATGGACGTGCCGGGCCATCCGACGCCGCTCATCATCACGGATGCCGCGATCAACATCGCCCCGACGCTCGATGAAAAGGCGGACATCATCCGCAACGCCATCGACCTTGCCCATGTCATCGGCATCGAGAAGCCGAAAGTGGCGATCCTTTCCGCCGTGGAGACGGTCAATCCCGCGATGCAATCCACGCTGGACGCTGCCGCCCTGTGCAAGATGGCGGATCGCGGGCAGATCACGGGCGGCATTCTGGACGGGCCCCTGGCTTTCGACAACGCGATCAGCGAAGCCGCCGCCAAGGAGAAAGGCATCGTCTCGCTGGTGGCGGGCAAGGCCGAAATCCTCGTCGTGCCCAACCTGGAAGCGGGCAATATGCTGGCCAAGCAGTTGACGTTCCTGGGCGGCGCGGACGCGGCGGGCATCGTGATGGGCGCGCGCGTGCCGATCATCCTCACCAGCCGGGCCGACAGCCTGCGCACCCGCCTCGCCTCCTGCGCGGTCGCGGTGCTGATGGCGCGCGCCGCCACCAAGGCCGCGCCCGGCCTGCCGGGAGCGGCGAGCGCATGAAAGCCGTCGTCGCCATCAACTCCGGTTCGTCCAGCATCAAGTTCTCGCTGTTCACGCTCGATGGCCGGGACGGGCTGACGCTCTCGGCAGGCGGCAAGATCGAGAAGATCGGCATCGCGCCCAGCCTGCGGGCCCGCTCCGCGACGGGGGAAACGCTCATCGAGCGGGACTGGCCGGACGGCGCCGCGCTCAGCCATGCCGACCTGCTTATGGACCTCTTCGCCTGGGCAGGAGACCATCCGCTGGAAGGGCGGGACGTGATCGCCATCGGCCATCGCGTGGTGCATGGCGGCCTGGACTTCGTCACGCCCCGCCTGGTCGATGCCGACCTGCTGGACAGGCTGGAAACGCTGTGCCCCCTCGCCCCGCTGCATCAGCCGCACAACCTCGCGGCGATCCGCGCGATCGCGAAGCTGAAACCCGACCTGCCGCAGGTCGCCTGCTTCGATACGGCCTTCCACCACGACAAGCCGGACGTCGCCTCGCGCCTGGCCATCCCGCGCAAGTTCCACGATCAGGGCATCCGCCGCTACGGCTTTCACGGCCTGTCCTATGAATATGTCGCAATGCGTCTCGCGGAGATCGACCCGGCGCTGGCCGCGGGCCGCGTGGTCGCGGCGCACCTGGGCAACGGGGCCAGCCTCTGCGCCATGCGGGACTGCAGGAGCGTCGATACGACCATGGGCTTCACTGCGCTCGACGGCCTGGTGATGGGCACGCGCTGCGGCACTATCGATCCCGGCGTGATCCTGCACTTTCAGCTCCGCATGGGCATGAGCGCGGCCGATGTGGAGGACATGCTTTACCGGCAGTCCGGCCTGCTCGGCGTGTCCGGCCTGTCGAGCGACATGCGGGCGCTCGCGGCCAGCGATGCGCCGGAAGCGGAAGAAGCCATGGCGCTGTTCGCCTGGCGCGCCGCGCGCGAGACGGCCGCGCTCGCCTCGTCGATGGGCGGGCTGGACGGCATCGTCTTCACCGCCGGGATCGGAGAGAACGACGCCGCGATGCGCCAGCGTATCTGCGCACGCCTCGCATGGCTGGGCGTGGAACTCGACGAACAGGCGAACGCTGCCGGCGCCCCGCTTGTCAGCACGCCCGGCAGCCATGTCGCGGTGCGCGTCATTCCCACCGACGAGGAACGGATGATCGCGCTCCACACCTTGCACGTGCTGGGGGAGAATCCATCATGAGGCGCGCGATAAGCCTTGCCACCATCGCGCTTGCCGTCCCTGCCGCGGCTCATGCCGCATCGCCCGTCGAAATCCTGATCAGCGATGCCGGGCAGGAGGACGAAACCGGCGCTGTCCTAGTCGATCTGCGCCTGCTCAATGACAGCGGCGATCCGCAGGGCATGGCCCTTCCGGACCGCATCGAAGCGCAGGTGGAGCAGAGCGGCGTCTCTCGCACCGCCTGGCTGGAGCGCATGGCGACGACGCCTCCAAACCCGATCATTCCACCTGGCGGTTTCACGCGCGCGACCTACCGGCTTGCGCGGAGGACCAATCTGTCGCTGGAAGGCGCCGCGATCTCCGTTCCCGCATGGGGCACGCGGCAGATCACGCTGGCATTGCGGCCCGCGGACCGAGGGGCGCAAATAGCCACGAACACCTCCGCGCAATCCGGGCCTCCCAACGCGCCGGGGTTGGAAAACAAGGCTGTGCCGCCTCCCTCGGACCGGTCGGCGGGCAACGCCTTTTTCGCCAACCTGTCGGCCTATGAACCGATCTATGCTGTCTATGGTCCGGGCACCGACAGCGCCGCACGCATCCAGATCAGCTTCAAATATCAGATTTTCGGAACGAGACGCGCCCAGGGCTTGCCACTTTCCTGGCGCGACGGACTGCATTTTGCCTATACCCAGCGCATGTTCTGGGATCTTGGCGCGGATTCCTCGCCGTTTCGTAACATCGACTATCAGCCGGAACTCTTCTACCTGACCCCTTCAGCTACGTTGACACGCGGCATCTCGCTGAGCGCACAGGGCGGCTTTCGCCATGAATCCAACGGTCGCTCCGGTCTCGATTCCCGCAGCCTCAACACGCTCTATGTGGCGCCGATGGCCGCCTTCCCGCTCGGCGGCGGCTATCGCCTGTCGGTAGCTCCGCGCTTCTCCCTCCTTGTCGGCGACAAATCCGACAATCCCGATATCCGCCGCTACAGAGGCAATAGCTCGCTCTTCCTGGAAGTCGGGAAAGATGACGGCCTACGCCTTACGACATCCACGCGGTTCAGCGTCTCCAGCGGCAAAGGCGCACTCGCCGCCGATTTTTCCTATCCGCTCTCGCGGCTATTGGGCGGGGGACCCGACTTCTATCTCTTCGGCCAGAGCTTCATCGGCTATGGCGAGAATCTGCTCGACTATGATCGCCATACGACCCGTTTTCGTCTGGGCGTGGCACTGGTGCGTTGAAACCCGCCTTCATGCACATCACGCACTTGAGCGACGCCTCCTGCGACATCAGCGCTTCCTGCTCGACTTGAGGTTGCACTCTGGCAATAGTCGACACGCTCACAGCAAAAGTTCCGAGTCACCAAGAAGGAGCCCTTCACATGCCGTCACAATCGAGGCGCTATTCCAGCCCCTATGGTATGGCCGACCCGGCATTGGAGACCAGTTGGGGCTGGGTCCTGGCTTATGGGCTGCTCGTGATCCTGATCGGCGTTTTTGCGCTCCTCAACCCAATCGCGACGGGCTTCGCGACAGGTGTTTTCCTTGCCGTGGCGCTCCTCATATACGGAATACTGGCTATCGCGGCCGGGTTGTCCTCGCTCTCCCGGCGCGCACGCTGGATCGAGATCCTCCTCGGCGTGCTGAGCCTCGTCGCGGCCGCCATCACTTTCTTCAATCCCTTCGCCGGGGCCTTGACGCTCGTCGCGCTGATCGGCGCCTGGTTGCTCATCATCGGCGTTTTCGAAATCGTCGGCGCATTCCAGTCTGCGCATGACCGGGGCTGGCGCCTGCTACTCGGCGTTCTCGACACTGTTCTGGGCGGTCTCCTCCTGTTCAGCGATCCCGCGACCGGACTTGCCTTCCTGGCATTGGCGGTCGGCCTGAGCTTCCTGCTGCGAGGAACCTTCCTCATCATCCTCGCCATGGGTCTGCGCCGCATCGGTAAGCTATAGACTTAGTGCGGCAAGGGTGCCCTGCCCCGAACAACAAAGGAAACGCCAGGATGATCGGAGGATACAAACCGCTTTCGGTCTTGCTCATCCTGGCGGCAACGGTCGGAAATGCTCCGGCATCGAGCATTTCCGGGACTATCTGGCGCAACCCTGCAAACAGTGTGCATATCCGCGCGCAACCGTGCGACGACAGGATGTGCGGTGTCGTCGTCTGGGCTAACGACAAGGCGAAAGCCGATGCGCGCAAGGGCAGCCCGGATCCTCTGGTGGGCGCACAGCTGTTTCGTGATTTCGAGCAGGAGCAGCCCGGCGTGTGGCGCGGCCGCGTTTTCGTGCCCGATATCGGCCGGACCTTCACCGGGCGCGTCACGGTACTCGACAGCAACAGGCTCGAGGCGAACGGCTGCCTCGTCGGGCGCATCGGGTGCCGGTCGCAGATCTGGACGCGCGTCGAGAAGTAGACGCATGGATTGACAGGCTGAAAGACACCTCTCCCATCCGGCTCGCTGACCCTGCGCAAATGCGATAACGCCGAAGGCGAAATGACCGCGTGCCTGATTCTCTTCCTGATCGTCCTTGGTATCAACCTGTTGCCCGCGTTCGGTCCCCCGACATGGTCGATCATCGTTCTCTATGGCCTGACGACCGATCTGCCTGTCGCCTTGATCGTGTTCATTGGCGCGCTCGCGGCCGCTCTTGGACGTTTGCTGCTTGCCTGGGGCTTTCGATTTCTCAAGGACTATTTGCCCGCGAAACAAAAGCGCAACCTCGAAGCAGCGAAAAAAGTCGTCGAGGACCGACCGAAAAGCGCGATTTTCGGGCTCGCGTTGTTCGCGCTCTCTCCGCTTCCCTCGGCGCAACTGTTCGAAGCGGCCGGCCTTGCGGGTATCAGGCTGGGGAAGTTCACAGCAGCGTTTTTCGTCGGGCGTCTCGTCTCCTATTCGATCTATGCCGCGACAGCAGGCGTGATCCGCAAATCGAGCCTGGGTGACGTCTTTACCGAGCGCCTCACCAGTCCGTGGGGCATCGCGATGCAGATCGGCATGATCATCCTGCTTGCTGCGCTCGCCCAGATCGACTGGAGCAGATTTCTGCGCTCCGACAACGATCCGCGCTCAAGCGCATGATCTCAAGGAAACAGGTCCCCGTCGCAGACGGTCCATTCGTCGGCAACACGCAAAATTGAAGACGGCGCCGAAAGCCTGCTTGGGTCAAAGCTGCGATTCCAGCGGCAGAAGGCCAATGGCCTGTGCGGTTAGTCTGCGCCAGAACGAGGCTTCCGGTTCCCGGTCGTATCGGACGGGCACGCCGTTCCGGCTCCCGGCCCATGCCACGTCGCCATCCGACGTCAGACAGACCTCATAGCTGCGGGAGGGCGCGGTATCGCGCTGCCAGATGGCAGCCATCTTCCGGGCCAGGGCCTCGGACTCGAAGAGGACGCCCATTTCCGTGTTGAGGGAAGCCGAACGAGGATCCAGGTTCATCGAGCCGATGAACCCCATATGCCCGTCGGCAGTGAAAGCCTTGGTGTGCAGGCTTGCCCGGCTCGATCCTCGCAGGGAAAAGTCCCGCTCCTGATGCTCGGGGCGCAATTCCCAGAGCTTGATCCCTGCCTCGAGCAGCGGAACACGGTAGCGCGCATAACCGCCATGGACCGCGGCGACATCGGTTGCCGCAAGAGAATTGGTCAGGACCGAGACCGAAACCCCCTTTGCCGCAATCGCGGCGAGCGCCGCCGTGCCTTCCTCGCCGGGGATGAAATAGGGCGAAGTGATTTCAAGCCTTTCCCGCGCCGCATCGAAGACCGGCAGCAGGTCGTGCATCAGCCAGTTCTTGCCCTCCTTGCCCAGCACCTTGCGCGGCGGATCGGCGATCACGCGGGCGGCGCGAGTCCAGTCGGGCCGCGTGGTCTCGGGATCGAGAAGCGAGAGCCGTTTGGCGATGCGCTCCAGATAGGGGCGCGCGGCAGCCTCATTGGCAGCGTTGCTCAATTCGGCGGCGATCCGCGTCAGCGCCGCGCCAGGATCTTTCAAGGGCGAAAGCCTATCGACCGGCAACGCCAGGCCGCTGTTCCAGTAATCGTCGAAGATCTTCTCCGTCTGGGCGACGGCTGGCCCCATCACCAGCACGTCCATGTCGCGGAAATTGGTTTGCGTCGCGGCATCGAAATAGGCGTCGCCGATATTGCGCCCGCCAAGGATGGCAACGCGGCCATCAGCGATCCAGGCCTTGTTGTGCATGCGCCGGGTCACGCTGAAGGCGCGCAGCATCATTTCGATGCCGCGCCGCAAGCCGCCCTGCCGCGCCCGGGTCGGGTTGAAGATACGGATCTCGATATGCGGATGATGCGCCATGGCGATCATCGCATCAGATGTATGGCTGGTGCCGATGTCGTCGATCAGGATCCGCACCCTGACGCCGCGATCGGCCGCGGACAGGGCCTCGGCCAGAAGAAGGCGGCCGGTCAGATCGTCGTGCCAGATGTAATACATCAGATCGAGCGAGCGCTCGACCTTGCGCGCCGACAATCCACGTGCCGCGAAGGCGTCGAGATTCTCGTCCAGCAAAAGCAGGCCGCTCTCACCGGGGTGCGCATCCGTCGTGGCGCCGATACGCTGATCGAGCGGCGTCCGGCCGCGTTCGATCGACAGTGCGTAGGAAGGCTCCCCCTGCGCGCGACTGGCGAACAGGCCGTAGACCCAAGTCGCGAGCATCGACGCCGCGACGAAGCCCAGGCAGGCAAGGATGACGATCCGGATCAGACGGCAGCATCCGCCTGCGGCTGCTGGCGCACGAGCAGGACATCGCAATCGAGACGGCTGAGCAGCGCCCGCGCCGTGCTGCCGAGCACCGCCACCGTCAGGGCCGATCGACCGTGCGTTCCGATCACGGCCAGGTCGGTTTCGCTCAGCTTCACATGATTGCGGACAACCTCGCAAACCTCGCCATAGTCGACATTGATATCCAGCCTGTCGCGTGCGTCGGCGGGCAGATCGGTCCTGTCCAGAAAGGCATCCAGATCATAGGCTATCCTGGCCTGCAGCGCAGCTGCCGGCCCTTCCCGGCCCCGAAGTGCCTCCAGCGGCACGTGATAGGCGTGAACGAGAGTGATCTCGGCAGCGGGGAATGCGGCCATGGCCGTGCGAAGCGCCTGGGCCGAGCAGCCGGAGAAATCGGTTGCGACCAAGACCCGGCGATAGTGGTGCTGGGTCTTTTCCTTCACGATAAGCACCGGCGCATGAGCATGGCGTATCATGCGCTCCACGGTCGTGCCGATCAGGAAATCCCCGATATCGTCATGGCGCGAGATGCCGGTCACGATGAGATCCGCCCCGCATGCGGTTGACGCTTCCAGCACCGCCTGCGAGACGGCGCCGGTGGCGAGGCGTGTCTCGACCGGAATATCCGGGTCCGCCACCTCCGCCCGCAAGCGGGCATGAAGGCGACTCTCGGCGGCCTGCAGTCCGTCGAGCATGTCTGCGGGATCGGGATCCCTCTGAACGTGGAGAAGAACCAGATGTGCGCGCCACTCGCTCGCCAGCTGTATCGCGCGGTCGCGGGCTCGGTCGCAGCGACCGCTAAAATCGGTTGGAAACAGAATCGTTCGCGGGGTCATATCGACGCAACATATCAGCAGTGGTCCGCCAACCAAGGAACGTGTCGCCGTGTATTTGCAGGACGGACAGAAATGTTCTTCGGCAAGGATTCGCTGGCCGTCGCGAAGCAGACCGATATTATGGCCTGATCAGAAGAGGATGGATAAAATCACAACACCAGACATCATATTGCGAACCCCGACGCTCACTGCCGTGGCAACGGCCGGCGCATCCCACGCACCATCGACACGCTTCTCGCGCCGAACGCTTCTTGCCGGCACCATGACTGCCGCGCTCTGCCTGACCGCCGCTCCGATCCGCGCTATGGCGCTTGATCCAGGATCGATCGCGGCGAGCGTGGAAGCGTTACGGCCAGGAGAGTTCCTGTGGGCGCCCGAAGCGGCTCCCGATGGTCCGGTGGTCATCATCGTCAGCCTCGCCAGGCAGCGGGCCTATGTCTATCGCAACGGCGTCCTGATCGGCATCTCGACCGTTTCCACCGGCGCAGCCGGCCACGAAACGCCGACCGGGGTTTTCACCATCCTCCAAAAGAAAGTCGCGCACAGATCGAACCTCTACAATGACGCGCCGATGCCCTACATGCAGCGCCTCACCTGGGACGGGATTGCCATGCACGCCGGCAATCTTCCGGGCTATCCCGCCTCGCACGGATGCATCCGGTTTCCCCTGACGTTCGCCGAGCACCTCTATGATGTCACGCAGCTTGGCCTGACGGTCATCATCACGCAGGCAAGCGAGATTCCGCGCTTTGCCCCAGCTCCCCGTATCCTGCAGGATACGGCCCGGCGCTCGTCGTTCGGGAATGCCTTTTTGACGGTCTGGCAGCCAGAGAAAGCACTCACAGGGCCGATCTCCATAATCGTCAGCGCGGCGGACCAGCGCGCCGTGGTGTTGCGAAACGGCATCGAAATCGGTTCGGCGCCTGTCGCCATCCGCGGCAAGATCTCCGGCCTTCAGGCCTTCAACCTCGCCTCCATCGACGAACACGGGACGCATTGGATGTTCCTCCCTGTATTTGGCGGTGCACAGACGGGGGAAGTCTCGCGGCAGGACCGGGAGCGGCTAATCCTTCCCGAGGACTTCAGACGGGGCCTGCTGTCGGTGCTCAAACCGGGAAGCACGCTGATCGTCACGGCCGATACCCTCGAAAGCGGGAGTACAGGCACATCCCTGACCGTGCTCACGGGCGAGGATGCCCAAGCGGATACAAACGAACGATGACGTTGCGCAATCCCGACTTCGCGTCCATCGCAGCGTCTTACCGCCTGATTCCAAACAGCCCCCTGCCATAATTGCGAAGACCGGCCTAATTACGACATACTCACCAGAGGATTTGACTTCGATGTCCCGATCATTGCGCGTTCCAGTTTCCCTTGCCGCCGCCATCCTGCTGGGGCTGTCCTCGGCGGCTCCGTCACTGGCTGAAACCGCGCCCGCTGCGCCGCCTTCGGCCGACGCCACGGCAATCGCGGTACCCGACGGATTTGAGTTGGCGCCGGACGGCACAACTCTTGTCCACGTGGCCAGCGGCCTGCGCTTCCCGGAGGAATTCGAGGGCTTTACCCGCCTCAGGGAACGGGCATTCGATCCGGGCGGCGAGTATATCGCCATCGGCTACGACCGGCCACTCGGCACCGGCGACGATCGCATCGTGGTGCGGATGGCGGTGGTCCATATCGACCAGATGTCGCCACGCGACCACTATATGATCATGCGTCAGGCTACGATGTCCCATTTTGCCGCGCCGACCATCGTGTCGGAAGGACCGGCGACGATCCCAACCAATCGCCGCCTCAAGGCCTATCGCGGAACTTTCACCGGCTATCGCGACGGCAAACCATGGCGTTCCAGCCTGACGACAGTCGACTATGGCTATTGGAGCGGACGCATGACGGCCGCCTATCCCGAAAGCGAAGCTGCCGAAGCTGAGAAATATCTTGGCGTGCTGCTGGCGGAAATCCGCGCGCAGCGCCCAAAGGCGCCGAAACGGTAGACTGGGGACGATGCCCGCGCGAAACCGCTCACTTTGACGGAGCAAGCAGCGAGAGGAGGCGCCGCCAATCTTGTTCGATCATCCGCCAGCGAAAAACGGCAAGCATGTGGGTCAGCAATCGGGAAAGATAATTCCTTTCCCGTGATCGGGCTACGATTTCGTGGACCTCCCTTTCGGTCCACGGCTTCCATTGTCCAGCGACGGCGATCATGTTCGAGCGGAAGGCCGTATCACTTCATCTCGCAATATACGCTCGGTTTCCGTTATCCGAATGGGGATTGCCGCAGTTATTGAGCGACGCAGTGCAAGTTATCCTTGCCCAGTTCGGCTCCCGTTCCGCTATTTCCTGGGCTGGAAGCTGATGCGGCTTGTAAGCCCCTCTAACGCGCCTCTCACTCATACGCGACGTTCCGCAGCGATCAAAGCGGCCTGATAGGCCGCATCCTCACCCATAATCGCACGCGCTGTCGCGATTAGTTCAGGACTCGCATTACGTGGACGACCCGTATCGAACGGGGGGCTGGATCATATTCGATCGCGAGTTACGTAATTTTTGCAGTCTCTTCACCCCGAAGTTTCGCAAGAAGACGGATTCCGAAATCGATCCCCGCGGTCATGCGAAGGCCAAAGCTGTGAACATAGCCGTCATGCACGTCGAAACCATATTGGAGGCAGCCGTCGAACCGGATGATCTGGAATTGGCGCTGCCTCTCATGAGCCGCCTGCAGGAGGCCATGATCACATGAACTAGGCCGGGTCTCTCCAATCTCTATGGATTCAAGCGTGACGGCCCCTTCACCGAGTGCCGATTTCAGCGTGGTGCGACAAATGTAGACCGATTCAAGTAGGGATTGCTGAGCTATGCCGGCTACCAATCATCGTCAGGGTTTCGTCAGGAAAGACTGTTGAACTTTTTCACGGCATTTTACGAAGGACACCATGAGCCGACTAAGATCCCATCCCGAACGCCATGCGGTGTCACGCATCGGCTGGCTACGCGCGGCAGTGCTGGGAGCCAATGATGGGATCGTTTCGACCGCGAGCCTCATCGTCGGCGTCGCAGCCTCCGGCGCGGGCAAGGCCAATATCCTGGTCGCAGGGATGGCGGCGCTGGTGGCAGGCGCCATGTCGATGGCCGCCGGCGAATATGTCTCGGTCAGCTCTCAGGCGGACACGGAGAATGCCGACCTCGCCCGGGAAAGAGGTGAACTCGCCGTTCAACCGGTGCTCGAGCATCAGGAACTGGCGGACATCTATGTCAAACGCGGTCTGAATGAGGAACTGGCCCGGCAGGTAGCCGACGAACTAATGGCAAAGGATGCGCTGGCCGCGCATGCCCGCGACGAACTCGGCATTTCCGAAGTCGTGACCGCCCGCCCTATCCAGGCCGCGCTCACATCCGCCGCAACTTTCAGCACAGGCGCCCTCATGCCCCTGTTGTTGGTCGCCGTCGTTCCGCATGATAGCCTCGTCGCAATCGAGGTCGCGGCAACCCTGTTGTTTCTCGCACTGCTGGGCGCGCTTGGCGCCTGGGCCGGGGGCGCCCGCCCCATGAAATCAATCCTACGGGTCACATTCTGGGGCGCGCTGGCCCTGGCTGCGACCGCGGGCATCGGGAGGCTGTTCGGAACAGTGGTTTGAACCACGCTGCTCACATCGTCAGGATTCGGTCAGTGAACACCCGTAGCCCTTCCAGCTGGAAAGGCGAACGTGATGACAAATTCTGAATATACAAGGACATTCAAGGTTTGGGACACGCCGCTACGGCTATTCCATTGGCTGCTGGTCCTAGCGATCTCGATCGCGTTTCTCTCTTCCGACGACGATAGTCCGATCGCATCGTGGCATATGGTCGCAGGATGGTCTGCTGCTGCCTTGCTTGCGTTCCGTCTGATCTGGGGCTTCGTCGGAGGCGAGCATGCCCGGTTCGTGAATTTCATTCGGCCAACAGCAATCGCCACCCATGCACGCGACCTTCTAGCTGGCCATCCTCGACGTTCCGTGGGTCATAATCCACTGGGCGCGATCGCAGTCGTGGCGCTGATCGGATTGACCGGAATCGTCATCTGGAGCGGCAGCAGCGTTGCGGCAGGCGGCATGGACAAAGACCTTCATGAAACCCTCGCCTACAGCCTGCTTGCTTTGATCGGGCTTCATGTCGGCGCCGTGCTGTTGATGTCGCTGCTCACCGGCGAAAACCTTGTTCGCGCGATGATCAGCGGCCGCAAGAAGAACAGCCTCTATCCGAATGTGCGTGAGGCTCGGGGACCAGGCTTGTTTGCGGCTCTACTTGGTGCCGCAGCGATCGTTCTGGCAATCATCGCCATTGTCATGGTGGATCCGACCGCCTTCGCGCCGCAGCAACGCCATTCCCATCACGGTTCGCACGAGGAAAGGGATTGAAAACATCGGTTGATGGTCTGGTAGAAAGCTTCAATCCTTCTTGCCTTTCGTTCCTGGTGGAAAGTCTACATTAAACCCATGCGCCTTCTCATCGTCGAAGATAATGAGCGAATGGCGGCACTGATCGCCGACGGTCTTCAGCGCCGGGGCTTCGTGTGCGATGTTGCCCATGATCTCGCACAAGCCGACGCTGCGATGGGCAGCGCGAGCTATGATGCCATCATACTCGACCTCGGCCTGCCCGACGGCGACGGGATCGACTGGCTCGCGAGCCGCCGAAAATATCAGCAGATGCCGCCTGCCATCATCCAGACCGCGCGTGGGGCGCTGGAGGATCGCGTCACCGGTCTCGATTCCGGCGCAGACGATTATATCGTCAAACCCTTCGAGATCGACGAGCTCGCCGCGCGCATCCGCGCCCTGCTGCGCCGGCCTGGCGTTCGAACCCAGCCCGTCATCGAAGTCGGCATGCTGCGTTTCGACACGGCAAGCCGCTCTGCCAGCATTGGCGATCGCGAGATCGACCTTTCGCGCCGCGAGGCGGACCTTCTGGAACTGCTGATGCGGCGAGCCGGCACGGTGGTCCATCGCGAAGTGATCGAGAACGCGCTCTACAGCTTCAACGATCCGGTGACCCCCAATGCGGTCGAAGCCGCCATTTCGCGTCTGCGCCGCAAGCTCGAAGACACGGGCGTGGCCGGCGCGCTCCATACCGTTCGGGGTGTCGGCTATATGCTGAAGGACGGGAAGGCATGACCGTGCAGCGCTCCATCTCACGGCGCCTCAAACGCGGTTTGGGCCTGATTGGTGTGGCGGGCACCGTTCTGCTGCTGGCGGCGGTCGCCTTCTTCTACAGTGTCACCTTCACACATCTCGATGCACGCGCGGCGATGATCCGCGCGATCAAGGAAATGCTTGAGCATGTCGCTCTGCCGCTTGTCGTCCTGCTCGTTCCCGTCGCGATCATGGTGCTCCGAGTGATCCGCCAGGCCTTCGCACCGCTGGAAGATGCCGCCGCCCGGATCGAGGCTGCACAGGGCCACGAACGAGGGTTCCGCATCGATGCGTCGCAAATGCCCGCCGAGGCGCTACCCTTCGTCTATGCGGTCAACGATCTGTTGGCGCGGCTCGATCAGGCCGCGCGGCGGCAGGAAGCGTTCGCCGCCGACGTCGCGCACGAGTTGCGCACGCCGCTCGCCCTCCTGTCTCTCGAACTCGACCGGCTTGACTATGACGACGCCGCGCGCCTCAAGGAAGACGTGGCGGCCATGCGCCGGCTGATCGACCAACTCATGCTGCTCGCGCAGATCGACGCGGCGGAGGCCGCCCAGACCGCTCCCGAACAGGTGTCACTCGCGGATGTGGCGAGCGAGGTCGTCAGCGCCGTGGCGCCGGGGATCATCGCACAAGGCAAGCTGATCGCGTTCGATACCCGCGGTCAGGCTGCGGTCGTGAACGGCAGGCGCGAAGCGATTGCGGCAGCGCTGCGCAATCTGATCGAGAATGCCGCGCGCGTGACGCCGGCTGGTGGCACGATCCAGGTCTTCGCCGGCCCCCACGCGCTATTGGGCGTGCGGGACGAGGGCCCTGGGCTGGCGCTCGAAAGGTTGCGCGACCTTGTGCAACGCCACCGCCGCGCCGACCATGCGAGCAAGGATGGCGCCGGCCTCGGCCTCGCTATCGTCGACCGGATCATGGCGGCCCATGGCGGCACGCTTGAGACCGATCCGGCCGACCGTGAACTGGTGCTGCGTTTTCCCGCGACCTGATCTTCAATCCTCATATCCCGTCAGGGTTCGGTCAGGAACGCTCCCTAGCCCGAGCGCATGTCCAGACGATACACCCTCATTGCGGGCGCCGCGACGATCGCCTTGATTCTATCAGGCCTGTGGTGGTTCGCCAGTCGACCGGTCGAGACGGGCAACTCCGCGCCGGCAAGCAACGCCCAACCGACAGATGGGATCCTGGCGGTGGATGCGCGCCGCGCCGCGCAGATGGGTATCCGCCTTATGCCCGCGACGGCAGCCGCGGATGCGGCGCTCGCCACCATCCCCGCGATGATCGAGCCTCCCGCCAACGCCCGGGTGGCGGTGGCCGCGACCTTTCCCGGCACCGTGTTGCGGACTCTCGTGGTCGAGGGCGACAGCGTGCGGCGGGGCCAGCCGCTGGCGATCATCGCCAGCCGCGACGTGCTGACGATCGGCGCGGACCTCAGCCGCGCGAACGCGCGGCGTGGCGTAGCCGAGGCCAATGCCGCGCGGCTCTCCCTGCTCAGCCGCGAAGGCATCATCGCAGGCGCGCGCGCTGACGAAGCCAATGCCATCGCAGCCGAGGCTCGCGCCGACGTTTCGGAAAAGTCGCGCATCCTGGCGATGGTGGGCGGTCATGGCGCCAGCGGCTCCTATACGCTGACGGCTCCTATCGCGGGTCGCGTCACCAGCGCCTCCATCCAGACCGGCAATCCGGTGGACGGCACCACCGCGCCCTATGTGATCGACGCGACGGATCGCTATGAAGTGGTCGGCCAATTGCCCGAACGGCTGATCGGGCAAGTGCGCCCCGGCATGAGCGTGCGGCTACTTCCCAACCTCACCGGCCGGATCGTCGCGGTGGGAACGGCCATCGATCCCGCGACCCGTTCGGCCGGCCTCAAGGCGGAGATTCCGGCCGGACCCGGTGTTGTCGCGGGGCGCGCAACCAGCATCGTCATCGTCGGCCCGGCGCCGGCGGGCGCGGTCAGCGTGCCCGATACGGCGGTCACCATGATCGACGGCAAGCCGGTTGTGTTCGTGACCGCGCGCGGCGGCTTTGCCGTGCGCGCCGTGACCGGCGGCAGCGGCAGTGATGGCCGCACGGTGCTGCTCTCCGGGATCAGGCCCGGTGAACAGGTGGTGGTTTCCGGTACGAGCGCGCTCAAGGCGCTCGCCACCGCGCAATAGGCTCTCCCGATGCTGCGTTCGCTTGTCGCCACCGCGCTGTCCTATCGTCTGCTCGTCCTGATCCTTGCCGCCGCCACGGCCGGGCTCGGGGTCTGGGCTTTTGTCAACTTGCCGGTCGATGCCTATCCCAACATCGCGCAGACCCAGGTGAAGCTGATCCTCAAAGCCCCCGGCATGACGCCGGAGGAGGTCGAGAGCCGCGTCATCACGCCGATCGAGACGGAGATGCTCGGCATTCCCAACCAGGCGATCCTGCGCTCGAGCGCCAAATATGCCATCGCCGACATAACCATCGACTTTACCGACGGCACCGACATCTACTGGGCGCGCCAACAGGTCGCCGAACGGCTGGCGGGCGTGACGGGCGATCTGCCTGCTGCCGTGACCGGCGGTCTCGCGCCGATCTCGACGCCCCTGTCCGACGTCTACATGTTCACGATCGAAGGGCCGCTGTCTCTCCAGCAGAAACGCGAACTGCTCGACTGGACGATCCGCCCGGCGCTGCGCACAGTGCCCGGCGTCGCGGACGTGAACGCGCTGGGCGGCTATGTTCGTACCTTCGAGGTCCGGCCTGATCCGGTGGCGCTGGCGAGCGCGAAGCTCTCGATCTCCGATCTGCGCACCGCGATCGAAAGCGGCAATCGCAATGACGGCGCGGGGCGCCTGACCGATGGCGAGGAATCGCTGATCGTCCGAGCCGTGGGCGCGATCCGCAGCGTGGAGGATCTGCAAACGCTGGTCATCGCCAGCCGGGACGGCCGCATCGTCCGCCTGGGCGACGTCGCCACAGTCGGCACCGGCAGCCTCACCCGCTATGGGGCGGTGACGCGCGGCGGCAAGGCCGAGGCGGTGGAGGGCCTGGTGATCGCGCTGCGCGGCGCGGATGCGCGGGCGGTGGTCGATGGCGTGCGGACGCGGCTTGCCGGGCTTCAGCACAGCTTGCCCGCAGGCACGCAGATCCATGTCTTCTACGATCGCTCCGATCTGATCGGGCGCGCGGTCGGCACGGTCGAGGAGGCGCTGCTGGAAGCGACCGTGCTGGTCGTCGTGCTGCTGATCCTGTTCCTCGGCGACTGGCGTGCGGCCACGATCGTCGCGGCGACCCTGCCGATGGCCGCGCTCATCACCTTCCTGTTCATGCGCGGCATGGGGCTGTCCGCGAACCTCATGAGCCTCGGCGGGCTCGCCATCGCGATCGGGATGCTGGTCGACGGCGCGGTGGTGGTGGTCGAGAATGTCGTCGAGCGCCTGAGCCATGCCCAGGGCGAGGACACGCCCCGACTCAACCACGTATTCCGCGCAACCAGCGAGGTGATCGTGCCGGTGTCGGCGGGCATCGTCATCATCGCGCTCGTGTTCCTGCCCCTGCTTTCGCTGCAGGGGCTGGAGGGCAAGCTGTTCGCGCCCGTCGCGCTCACCATCGTCTTCGCGCTCGCGGGCTCCCTGCTGCTCGCCCTGACGCTGGTGCCGGTCCTTGCCTCCTTCAGCCTCAGGAGCGGCCATCATGGTGAGCCATGGATCATGCGGCAGATCGGCCCACGCTACCAGGCGCTGCTCGACGCGGCGTTCGCGCACAAGAAGCTGGTCTATGGTCTCTCCGCCACCGGGCTGGTGCTGGCGGGCCTCGCTTATGGCGCGGCCGGGAAGACCTTCATGCCGACGATGGACGAAGGCTCGGTGATCGTGCAGCTTACCAAGCTGCCCTCGATCAGCCTGGACCAATCGGTGGCCGGCGACATGGCGGTGCAGCGCGCGCTCCGCACCGTGCCGGAGGTGGAGGACGTGATCGCCCGCGTCGGCTCCGACGAGATCGGTCTCGATCCGATGGGACCGAACGAGACCGACAGCTTCGTCCAGTTGAAGCCGCGCTCGCAATGGCGCGGGGACAAGGATTTCGTCGTCGGGGAAATGCGCAAGGCGCTGGACGGCCTGCCCGGTATCCAATCGAGTTTCACCCAGCCGATCGAGATGCGCGTCTCGGAGATGCTCACCGGCGCGCGCGGCGATCTAGCGGTCAAGATTTTCGGGCCTGACACCGCAACGCTCGCCGAGCTCGCGGGTCGGATCCAGCATATCCTGTCCGGCATCCACGGCTCATCGGAGGTCCTGACGGTCGCCAACGACAATGTGGACTATCTCCAACTCGACATCGACCGCGCGGCAGCGGGGCGGTTCGGGATGCCGGTCGACCAGCTCCAGGACGCGCTGCGCGGACAGGTCGAGGGCGTGCGGTCCGGGGTCGTGGCCGAAGGTCAGAAACGCATTCCGATCGTCATTCGCGGTGACGACGGCATCCGGAGCGATCCGGCCCGTTTCGCCGACCTGCAATTGCGCACGCCCGATGGCACGCTGGCGCGTGTCAGCGACATGGCGCGGGTGGAGCGCACGCAGGGACCGGTGAAGCTCGATCACGAGAACGGCTCGCGCTTCGCGCTGGTGCAGGCCTTCGTCTCCGGCCGCGATCTGGTCGGCTATGTCGATGAGGCGAAGGCGCAGGTCACCGCCAAGGTACGGCTACCGGCAGGCTACAGCATCGTCTGGGGCGGTCAGTTCGAGAACCAGCAGCGCGCATCGGCCCGGCTGATGATGGTGGTGCCCGTAGCGCTGGTGTTGATCTTCCTCGTCCTGCTGGCGGCGCTGCGCTCATTGCGCGCCGCGCTGCTGATCCTCTCCAACATCCCCTTCGCGATGGTCGGCGGGCTGATCTCGCTGTGGCTGTCGGGCGAGTATCTCTCGGTCCCGGCGTCGGTGGGGTTCATCGCCCTGCTCGGCATCGCCGTGCTCAATGGGTTGGTGCTGGTGGCCTATTTCCGCCAGTTGCGCGCCGACGGGGTGGGTATGGCCGAGACCGTGCGCCTGGGCGCGCAGCGTCGGCTGCGACCGGTGCTGATGACTGCCGGCATCACGGCCTTCGGCCTCGTCCCCCTGCTGTTCGCCAGCGGGCCGGGGTCCGAGATCCAGCGGCCGCTCGCGATCGTGGTGATCGGCGGCCTCATTACCTCCACTTTGCTGACGCTGGTCCTGCTGCCGATCCTGTTCGAGCGCTTCGGGGAAAGCGCCGGGGAGGCCGCTAATGCCTGACCTGCTGTTCACCCTCCATTGCGCCACCCGCGATACCGAGCTTCTCGTGGACGCGATCCGCGCCGTCTCCCCCACGCCAATCCATGTCCGCGGGGAAGCTGTGCGAGGTCGCGATTTTGGCGATGCGGGAACCGCCGAGCGCGTGTCGGGCGAATTGAAGCGTTCGACGCTCGAACTGATCGTGAGCGCGGACGCGGTGCCCGACCTGCTCCGCACCGTAAAAGACGCGCGGCGCGATCTGCCGGTCCGGTGGCGCACGACGCCCCTGCTCGATCATGGAAGGATCGCCTGATGCGGATCGTACTCGCCGCTCTCGGCCTTCTGACGGCCGCGCCTGCCCTGGCCCAGCATACCGATCTGCCGCCTGCCGACAAGGTCAACGAAGCGCTCGACAATCACCCCAGCGTCGCCGCCGCAATTGCGCGCGTCGAAGCCGCACGGGCACGCGGCGATATGCTGCGCAAAGGCCCCCACGAAGTGACGGTGAGCGGCAGCTACATTCGCCGAACCGTCGATCGCGAAGGCGGGTTCGACGAATTCGATACGACAATCAGCCGCCCATTCCGCCTGCCGGGCAAGGCCGCGCTCGACCGCGAAGCCGGTGCGCTCGGCATTGAGGTCGCGGAAAACCAGATGGAGGATGTCCGCCATCAAACCGCGCTGCTGCTGGCCGGCTATTGGCACGACTGGCTCACTGCGGGAAGCCATTATCGCAACGATCTCGACAGCGTCCGCGGGCTGGAGGAGGCAATCGCCGCCATAAAGCGGCGGGTCACGCTGCGAGACGCCGCCCAACTCGACCTCGACCAGGCGCAGGCGGCGCTGGCTCAGGCGCGCGCGCAGGCCGCATCGTCACTCTCGCTGCGCGAACAGGCGCGCGTGACCTTCGCAGCGTCCTTTCCGGAAATCCCGCTCCCCTCCGAACCACCAGAACTGGCCGACCCCATGCTGCCCGCCCAGGGGCTGGAAGCGATGCGCGACCTGGTAATCGAGCGCAGTCACGAGATCCGCGCCGCCGACAAGGAAGCGCAGCGTCTGAACGTGACTTCGCGTCGGGTGCGAGCGGATCGCATCGCAGACCCGAGCTTCGGCGTCCGCCTGTTCAGCGAGCGCGGCGGCGCGGAAGCCGGCGCGGGCGTGGTGGCTTTAATCCCGCTCGGCGGTGGCTATCGCAGAGCCGCAGCCGATCAGGCGTCAGCCGAGGCCAATGCCGCGCGCATGGAACTCGCGGCCGTGCAGCGCAGCATCGAGGCGACCGCCAATGCCGACCTTTCCAACGCGCACACCCGGCTCGATGCCTGGCGCAATGCCGACGCTTCGGCGCGCAGCGCCGGCGACGCCGCCGAAAGGACGGTGCGCGGTTACCAACTCGGGCAGATCGACCTCTCCGATATGCTCTATGCCCGCCGGCAGGCCAATGACGCGCGCCGAATGGAAATCGAGGCGCGCTCCGAAGCCGATCGTGCTCTGCTCAAGATCCAGATCGATTCCCACAGCATCTGGGCACCAGATGAAGCGGGGCACGACTAGCTAACATACGGCAAGCAAACATTCTCGACATGAAACGAGCCTGCACTTAGAGGATGCTGCGTGACCGAAGCTCGCAAATTCCTTGTCCGGCACCATTGGCTGTGCGCGCTCCTGCTAGGCGCTGCGCTGCTCGTGAAGGCGTTGGTGCCGGCGGGTTTCATGCCGGTCGTCTCGAATGGCGTGATCCTGGTCCAGCTGTGCTCGGGGCAAGGGCCTCAGAAGATCGCAATCAAGTTGCCGAGCAAAGGCGGCGAGCAGGACCATGACGAGCACAAGAAGGCGGAAGCGCCTTGCGCCTTTACCGGCCTGTCCTCGCCATCGCTCGCGGCCGTCGATGCGCTGCTCCTAGCCGTCGCCCTCGCCTTCATCCTCGCAACGGTTTTTCGGCGTCCAAACCGCCTAGTCCTCCGGCGCGGCACCTATCTGCGCCCGCCGGCGATCGGTCCTCCCACCACCTGATTCCTTCGACATTCCCCGTTGATGGGCGCCCCTCGCCGGGGCGCCGCATGTGAATCAGGATTCCGACATGACGATTATGCTTGATTCCGCGCATTGCGCGGCAACCACCATGCCTGCCTTCGCTCGCTCCACCAGCAAGCAACCAACTTTCAAGGTTCGCCTCGCCGGGAGCTTCGCTTTTCCCGCACTCGTCGCTGTGCTGGCGGGCGCCCCCATCTCGCGAGCCTTCGCCCAGGACGGGACGCCGCTGCCAGAGGTCGACGTTAGCTCGGCGAGCGAGGCGGGGTCGACGGTTTCGGGTGAGCGGCTTTCCCCCTCGCGCCTGCGCGACCTTCAGGTCGGCTCGAGCGATACCGCAGCGATCCTGCAAAGCGTACCCGGCGTCAGCGGCTATGGGGCCGGGGGCTTCTCGACCTTGCCGGTGATCCGGGGCCTTGAAGCGCAGCGCTTGACCGTGCTGGTCGACGGCGTGGCGATTGCCTCGGCCTGTCCGAACGATATGAATCCGCCCCTGTCCTACACCGATCCGCAAACCGTGAGCGCGATCGACGTCATTACCGGCGTTTCGCCAGTCAGCTATGGCGGCGACAGCATCGGCGGGATCATTCGCGTCGAGAGCGCTCCGCCCCGCTTTGCTAAGCAAGGGGAAACGCTGCTGACCGGCGAAACCTCGGCCTTCTATCGCAGCAATGGCGACGGGTTCGGCGGCGCCCTGTCAGTGACGGCCGCGAGCGACAAGGTCAGCCTGACTTACAATGGCTCCTACACTCAAGCCGACAATTTCAAGGGCGGCGGCTCGCTGGGCGTCGTGCGATCCAGCGAATATGCCAAGACCGACCACAGCCTCAATCTCGCAGCGCAAGTCAGCAACGGCCTGATCGAGCTGAAAGGCGGCTATCATTTCGCGCCCTATGAGGGTTTCCCGAACCAATATATGGACATGACGTCCAACAAGTCGTGGTTCCTGAACGGCCATTATGCCGGCGTCTTCGATTGGGGCAATCTCGATGTGCGGGCGAGCTGGCGCGACACCGACCACGTCATGAACTTCCTCGCCGACAAGGGCGGGACCGCGACCGGCGGGATGCCGATGAACACGGAGGTCCACAGCGCGAGCTATACCGTCCAGGCGGATATATTGCTCGGCGGCGGCACGCTGCGCCTGGGCAGCGAATTCCAGCATCAATGGCTCAACGACTATTGGCCGCCCGTTGTGGGCAATATGATGATGGGGCCGAATGCGTTCATCAACGTCAACGGGGCCAAGCGCGATCGGCTCGGCACCTTCCTCGAGTGGGAAACGCGCTGGGATAGCGGTTTCTCCCTCATCGCCGGCATCCGTAACGATCAGGTCTGGATGAACACCGGCAAGGTCGCGCCCTATGGCACCGGCATGATGCAGATGGCCGATGTCATGGCGGCAGCGGCGTTCAACAAGGCCGACCGCAAGCGCCACGACAGCAATTGGAGCGGCAGCCTGCTGGTCCGCTACGCGCTTTCGGACGGGGCGGATATCGAGATCGGCTATGCCCGCAAGGTTCGCTCGCCCAATATCTACGAGCGCTATAGCTGGGGCCGGGGCAGCATGGCGAGCCGCATGATCGGGTGGTTCGGCGACGGGAACGGCTATGTCGGCAACCTCGACCTTCGCCCCGAAAAGGCCGATACGCTGAGCGCCGCCCTGGCCATTTCCGGAGGCGGCAAGGATGGCTGGTCGTTCAAGATCGCGCCCTATTACACCCATGTCGACGAATATATCGACGCCTTTAAGCTGGCGGACTTCACCGACATGATGGGCAGTCCGACCGGGTTCGTTCAATTGCAGTTCGCCAACCAGAAGGCAGAGATCTACGGCATCGACATATCGGGCGCCGTGCCGCTATGGTCATCGTCGTCGGCCGGCACCGCGCGTCTGACCGCGCGCGCGAGCTGGCTGCACGGCCAGAATCTGACCGACCACGCACCGCTCTATCACCAGATGCCGTTCAATGCGGCGCTGAGCCTCGAGCATCGGATCGGCGGCCTCGAAACCCGGATTGACCTCGACATCGTGACGGAAAAGGATCGCGCCGATCCGACCCGCAACGAACCGCGGACGGGCAGCTACGCGCTGCTCAATGTCCAGCTCGCCTATCGCATCGACAAGGTTCGCCTGACGCTCGGCGCCGACAATCTGTTCGACAAGGCCTATTATGCTCCGCTTAGCGGCATGTCGCTCGGCGATCTGAAGGCGACCGGCGTGCGCCGCCCGGTTCCGGGCCGGGGGCGATCGGTCAACGCCGGGATCACGATTGCGTTTTGAGCGCCCATGCTCCCGAACTCGCACGACATGAACGAGGAGCCGAGGGCAGGCTATGGCCAGCCCTCGGCCTGGTCGCAGCGCCTGGGCGCGGGCCTTGCCGCCGCGTCATGCTGCCTGCTGGTGCTAGTGGCGCTCAATGCCAATCTATCGGGACGGCTGCGAATGACGCAGCCTGTGCAGGTGAGCCGCTTCCGGTTGTTTACCCCGTCGCCACCGTCACCACCGCCTTCAACGTTGTCGCGATCGCGGACAGACGAGGCCCGCCTATCGCCGGAGCGGCGCCCTGCGCACCCGCCCGAGCTGGCTACGACGGGAGAAAGAGGCGGACCAGCTTCGTCGCCTATACCCGCTGCTCCAGCAATCGCCTCTCCGTTCGCTGTCGCGCCGGTAAGCAGACCGCCCGCGCCGGAACCCGAGGTCGCGCCGCCGCAAGCCCAGGATGATAAGAAACAGTCCGCGCTTGCGGCCTATCAGCGCCAGCTCTGGGCGCGAATAGCCGCGCGCAAGCCCGCGGGGATCCACCTCGACGGGGTCGCAACGGTCCGCTTCATCGTCGGGGCTGACGGCGCGCTGATTGCCGTCGAGCTGGCCGGCAGCAGCGGGAATGCCGCGCTCGATCGCCTGGCGCTCCGCACGGTGCGCAATGCTGCTCCTTTTCCAACACCGCCTATGGGCGTGGAAAGCGAGCAGTTGGTCTTTACGATACCATTCAGCTTTCATTGAGGCCGCATGGCGGACGAGGATGGCTCGATCGTCAATAGGGCGACGCGCACACGTTCCAGAAACAAAACACGGTGATCGTCGCGAGCCTTGATGGCAGCCTGCGCCTCATCGACAAGAGCCTGTCCGGCACGTTGCCCATGCGTCTCGATCAGTGCGAGCGCCGCCGCTATTTCCTCGGAATTGGCAGCGTCACCATCGGATGAACCTTTCCCCGGAAGCCGAAGCGATAGCTTCTTGCGCGCCATATTATCACCCTTTTCTTGAATGCTCTCAGGCCCGTGCGCTCACCAGCCAGGCCTTCGCCCCCATATGAACGCCATTCTCATCGCAATGGCGCTCGAACAGCTCGACAAGATGCTGGTGAATGGCCTTGCGTACCTCTGCCCCGTTCTGTCGAACAAGATCGCCGATCTGCATCCCCTCAAGCACGAAGCGAGCGGCGCTCTCGGGATCACTGCCGGGGCCGCCCACGCGCTGCTCACCTGTCCAGGCATCGAATCTGACCTCGCAGAAACCCGCGCTTTGGAGAAGGTCGATCACATAGTCCTGCTCGCCGAGCGCGAATGGTCCCGGCGCGCGCGACTGCGGCGTCGGCAGGTCCATATGCTCCTTGATGATGCCCATGACACTAAGCTGCCACGGATTGTCAGCGATGGACGCCCAGACAGCGATGTCGAGCCGCCCGCCATCGCGCAACATCCGGCGCAGATTGGCGAAAGCGGGATAAGGCTCAGCGAAGAACATCGAACCGAAGCGCGAGAACAGCCGATCGAACGGCGCTTCCTCCAGCATCGTCGTCGCGGCATCGCCCTGCTCGAAGCGGATATTGGCAAGGCCCGCGCGCTGTGCCCGTTCCCTGGCCATCCCCACCAGATCGGGTGAGATGTCGAGGCCGAGCGCAAATCCGGTGTTGCCGACGGCCGTGGCGATCTGCCGCGTGGTCCAGCCACCGCCGCATCCGACATCGACCACCGTTTCGCCGGCGTTGTATGCGGCCTGGGCAAGCAACGCCCTGCCGATCGGCTCGATCATGCTTTCGAAGCGGTCGAGCTGGGCGAGCCAACGCATGCCCGCCTGGCCGGCCCAATCGTGCGCGGCCAAACCTTCCCTGTTCTCGCCAGCATCGTTCATCGATGTACTCCCATCGTCGTTTCAAGAATCAGCCCAGGATCGCGGCGGTACTTTGCCACAGCATGTAGGCGGCAACCGCAAAGATCAGCAGTGCGAATATCGTATTGAGCGCCCCCTTGTGCGCCGACAGCCGCCAAGAGAGCGCCGCGCCCACAAGGCCGCCGATGACGCCGCCGGCGATGAACGCCGCAGCAAGCCCCCAATCAACCAAGCCGGAAAGGGCATAGTTGAGCGCGGCCGTCAGACCAAAAGCGGTGACGGCGACCAGCGACGATCCGACGGCGTTGCGCATCGGCATCCCGGTCGAAGCCATCAGTCCCGGCACGATCAGGAAGCCCCCGCCGATGCCGAAGAACCCGGAAAAGAGACCAGTGGCGGCCCCATAACCGATCACCTTGGGCGCATTCTCGCGCCGGCATTGGACATCGGGATTGCCGGGATCGCCCCGGCTTTTTAGCATCAGCCCGCCAACCAGGACCATCAGCAGAGCGAACAGGAACAGCAGCTTCTGTCCATCGAACGCTTTACCGAGTGTCGATCCGGCATAGGCGCCGGCGACACCAGCAGCGGCGAACATGCCGGCGCAACGCCATTTGATCGTCCGCTGGCGCGCGTGGGGAACGAGATTGGCCCCGGCATTGGCGGCGACCGCCAGCGCGCTGGTGCCGATCGCGACATGCGGCGAGGCGACGCCGACCAGATAGACCATGAGCGGGACGGCGAGGATTGAGCCCCCACCGCCCACCAGCCCCAGCGTGAATCCGACGAGCGAGCCCGATCCGGCACCAAGCAGATATTGGATGGATTCGAGTGCCATGGCCTTACAGCGCGTTTATCGGCAGCTTGAGGTAGCGCATGCCATTGTCTTCCGGCTCGGGCAGGTGGCCGCCGCGCATGTTGACCTGGATGGACGGCAGAATGAGGCGCGGCATCCCGAGCGTCGCATCGCGCGCCTCGCGCATGGCGACGAACTGGTCCTCGCTCACCCCGTCGCGAACATGGACATTATGCTCTCGCTCCTCGCCGACCGACGTTTCCCAGGCATAGGTGTCGCGCCCGGGGGCCTTGTAGTCGTGGCAAAGATGAAGGCCGGTCTGATCGGGGAGCGACAGCAGGCGGCGGATCGACCGATAAAGCGTGCGCGCATCGCCGCCCGGGAAGTCGGCGCGGGCCGTGCCGTAGTCGGGCATGAACAGCGTGTCGCCGATGAACGCCGCATCGCCGATCACATAGGTCATGTCGGCGGGCGTATGGCCCGGCACATGCAGCGCGATCGCCTCGATCGAGCCGACCCTGAAACGGTCGCCGTCATCGAACAGCCGGTCGAACTGCGAGCCGTCGCGAGCAAAGCGCGTTCCCTCGTTGAAGATCTTGCCGAAGACCTCCTGCACGGTGAGAATATGGCGACCGATCGCCAGCGTGCCGCCCAGCTTCTCCTGAAGATAGGGCGCGGCCGACAGATGGTCGGCATGGGCGTGCGTCTCCAGCAGCCATTCGACCTCGAGCCCTTCGCTCCGGATATAGTCGATCACCTTGTCGGCCGACGCGAAGGAGGTGCGCCCCGAAGCCGGATCGAAATCGAGCACGCTATCGATGATCGCGGCCTTGGCCGTGGCGGGATCTGAGATGACGTGGGTCACGGTAAACGTGTCCTCGTCGAAGAAGCTGCGGATGACGGCGGGCCGCGCATTGCTCGCGGCCTCGACGATGCGGGTGGCTTCACGGATTTGCGGGTCGGCCATGGCCTTGTCCTTTCCTGTCTGGCCCGGCGTACCGGCTTCGCACTTGGGACGCGAAGCCGGCCCAGCTGCCTCAGAGGGTCTTCTTGCTGAAATACCAATCGGTGTAGTCGTAGCCTTCGTCCTTGCGGGCCCTGGCGGCTTCGGCCGTCGCGGGCGGCGGCACGATCACCGGCTCGCCGGGCTGCCAGTTTTCAGGCGTCGCCACCTTGTTGGCGTCGGACGTCTGGAGCGCGGTGAGCAGGCGGACGAATTCATCGACCGAGCGGCCGTTCGACATCGGATAATAGACCATCGCGCGGACAATGCCTTCGGGGTCGATGATGAAGGTGGCGCGAACGGCCGAGGTGTCCGAGGCACCGGGATGGATCATGCCGAAGGCCTTGGCGACGTTCATCGACAGATCGTCGATAATCGGGAACGGGATCTCGACGCCGAACTTCTCCTCGATGCTGCGCATCCAGGCGATGTGCGAATGCACCGAGTCGATGGAGAGGCCCAGCAACTCGCAGTTGAGCGCCTTGAAGCGGTCGGCGGCCTTGGCGAAGCCCATGAATTCGGTCGTGCAGACCGGCGTGAAGTCGGCGGGGTGGGAAAAGAGAACGAGCCACTTGCCCTTGTAATCGTCGAGCGAGCGTTCGCCGTGGGTCGTCTTGGCCTTGAAGGGAGGCGCCGGTTCGTTGATCCGCGGCATGGAGGGAGTGACCTGGTCTGTCATTTTATCGTCTCCTATGACTGAGTGAGTGACAGACATTGAATACACATTTCTATTAATCGTGATAACACGATAAATCTAATTCCTTTGATCGGATTTTTCAATCACTTCTGCAATCGGCCGAATTAGGCCGGATTCGCAGCGCACGGGACCAGAGGCGCGAACACGTCAAAGCATCGTTTATGCTAAGTATGGGGTCATCACACCCCGAATCAGGCGGTGACGAGCGCCTGCCTTGTCCAGGCGACGAGTCGCGCACGGTCCATCGCCCCGGCCTGTCGGGCGACCTCGCGGCCACCCCTGAACAGGATCAGCGTCGGAATCGACTGAATGCGGTAGCGCCCGGCAATACCCTGCTCAGCTTCGGTATCGACCTTCAGGAGCCGGACATGCGGCTCCAGCTCCGCAGCGGCCGCCTTGAACGCCGGCGCCATGGCGCGGCAAGGTCCGCACCAACTCGCCCAGAAATCGACGAGAACCGGCAGGCTTCCGCGACCTACATGCCGATCGAATGCCGCCTGGTCGACATCGACCGGCTGTCCCTGGAAAAGCGGCATTCCGCATTTCCCGCAAATTGGCGCCGCGCCGATCTTCGCTGCAGGAACGCGGTTGATGCTCGCGCAAACCGGGCAGGCTACCAGCGGGACATCGGACATGCGCTTCTCTCCTGTGGAACGCCAATACCGCTTAATCGTTTACCCGCATGATGTAACCGTGTAAGGGAGAGGGTTCAAGACTTGCCTCTCTGCAGGAGTGAGAAAGTTGAACTCGAACGCAGACGACAATGCCGTGTGCTCCCCTATCCAGATCGGCGATCCCGCGCCTGATTTCCGCGCCCGCACGACGATGGGCGACATGACCCTGTCCGGCCATCGCGGCCGCTGGGTACTGCTGTTCTCTCATCCCGCCGATTTTACGCCGGTTTGCACCAGTGAATTCGTCGCCCTCTCGCGCGCCAGCGATCGGTTCAAGGCGCTCGGCTGCGACCTGGTCGCGGTGTCGGTCGACAGCCTCTATTCCCATCTCGGATGGATCAGGGCGATCCGCGAGCATTTCGGCGTGACCATCGCTTTCCCGATCGTCGAAGATCCCTCGATGGTGATCGGCCGCGCCTATGGAATGCTCGCGGACAACGCCCCCGACGCGGCCACGCTGCGCTCGACCTTCTTCATCGACCCCGAAGGCATTGTCCGCGCCAAGCTCTGCTATCCAGCCACCATCGGGCGATCGGTGGAGGAGCTGCTTCGAGTCCTGACCGCGCTGCAACGGGTCGACAACGACAACATAGTGACCCCCGAAGGCTGGCATCCCGGCGATGACGTGCTTCTTCCGCCCTATCAGGACCAGCACGGTGCGCTCGATGCGGCGGGCGATGGCTGCTGGTTCCACCGCACGCAGCCCGACAAGCATGGGAAGACAGGCAAGTGATGACTTTCACCGATACGCAGCTTGAAGAGGCTGCCAGCGTCCTCAAGGCGATCGCCCATGACGTCCGCCTGAAGCTCCTGCGGACGCTCCTCGAACATGGCGAGAAGTCTGTAGGCGAACTCGAAGCCCTCACCGGCATCGGTCAACCGGGCCTGTCCCAACAACTCGCAATTTTGCGCAAGGCGGAACTGGTTCAGACGCGCCGCGATGCGAAACTCGTTTTCTATAGCATCGTATCGGCCAATATGGAGGGAACAGCGAAATTGCTATGCGCTCTAGCGGGAACTCCGATAAATAGAGGAGACACTGCCGCGAAAACAAAGCGACCTTTTCCCCAGGGATCGGTCGCTACCTTCGCCAAGATTTTGTGACGATATTGTCCTGGACGATGTCTTCCAAGAAAGTTCTGAACATCATCGCTGCAACGTTAGAGAGCATTTCGAGGCTTGTGGAATACCATAACTGCAAGCATTCGCCGTAAGCGCCTCGCCTGATCCGCTCCAGCGCCCGGCTCATGGGAGCAATTTCGCGGTCAAGAAGCGAGGTCTGGCCTTCGAGGGCGGCATCGTCCTCCATTTTCCCTGCTTGAGCTCAACCAGTTCGCGGACGTCGCCCACGTCCTTGCAAGAACTCCATGGAATCAATCTCAGCGCCACTATCGATCCGGGCTTCACCGATCAAATTCGGAACCATACGTAAGGACAGACGAAGATCGGCGAGTTTACAGATGATTGGCCTGCGACCCGCGCATAACCAGCCTATTGGACCGCCGGCGAGAGAATGAGAGGACCGATGAGTAGCGTACCCACCATAACCTTCCACGGCGCTGCCGGCACAGTCACTGGTTCCTGCATGGAACTACGCCATGGCGGAAAGACGATCCTCATAGATTGCGGCTTGTTCCAGGGATCCCGGACGCTGGAAACACTCAATCGCGACCCCTTCGCGTTCGACGTGCGCAAGATCGACGCCGTTGTCCTGACGCACGCGCATATCGACCATAGCGGCCTGCTGCCCAGGCTCACGGCGGAAGGGTATCGCGGGCCGATCTTCGCGACACCGCAAACCCGCGACCTTCTGTATTACATGCTGCCCGACGCCGGACGAATTCAGGAGGGCGATGCGGAGCGCCGCAATCGACGGCAGGATCGCCGGGACGAGGAGCCGATCGAACCGATCTATACCGAAGCGGATTCCAAAGCGGCCTATGAACAGGTCGAGACAGTAGCGCTGCACGACTGGTTCGCACCTGCCGCCGGTTTTCGGGCGCGCTTGTGGAATGCGGGCCATATCCTGGGTTCCACATCCGTGGAGATCGAGGTCGGTGGCGTGCACTTGCTCTTCTCCGGCGACCTGGGTCCAGACCACAAGGCCTTTCATGCCGATCCCGAGGGTCCGGCAGGACTCGATCATGTGTTCTGCGAGAGCACCTATGGCGACCGCGTCCGCGAGGACGTGACGATCGAGCAGCGCCGGACTTTGCTGGAAGCCGAGATCAATGCAGCGCTTACGCGCGGCGGCAACCTCGTCATTCCCGTTTTCGCGCTCGAACGCACCCAGGAATTGCTCCTCGATATCGCGACCCTGATCAACACCGGACGCCTGGCGCATCCGCAGGTGTTCATCGATTCGCCACTTGCGACCCGCGCGACAGAGGTGTTCGCCAAACATGCCGGGGAACTCGAAGACATGGGCTCGGGTGAAATCTTCCGTCACCCCTCGTTCCACTACACTGCCAGCACGATGGAATCGATGCGGCTCAACGACATGTCCGGAGCCATCATCATGGCGGCATCCGGCATGTGCGAAGCGGGACGCATCCGTCACCATCTGCGGTACAATCTCGGCCGCCGTGAATCGACGATCCTGTTCGTCGGTTTCCAGGCCGCAGGCACCCTTGGCCGGACAATCCTCGATGGCGCGAACCGCGTGCGCATCTGGGGGCAGGACGTCGCGGTGCGCGCGCAGATCCGGCGGATCGACACTTATTCGGCGCATGCCGACCAGAAGGATCTGCAGCGCTGGATAAGGGCGCGGAAGCCGATCGATGGCAGCCTGTTCCTGGGACACGGCGAAGAGGGCTCGATCGAGACGTTCCGCCGCCTGATGCAGGCGGACGATGCCGCGGCATCGATTGTCACGCCGAAGATCGGGGAAACCTATTCACTGCCGTCACGCGCCCCGTCCAAGCGCCTGAAGACCGGAAAGCCGGAACTACAGGAGGCTGTCGGCCGCGATTGGCAGAATGACTATGCGGATTTTTCGACCCATCTGAAAAAAGAACTGCAGAATATCGAGAGCGCGTCGGGCCGGCGCGAGGCACTCGCCCGCATGGCCGAGATTCTGCATTCCTATCAGGCCTATCGCGAGCATCGTAAGAGCCGATCGAGCTGATCGGCGAAAACAAAGTGACCAGCCCCAGACATAAACGGGTGCGGCCACCCGCGAATTCGCTATATATCATAGTTTCATCAAAGGAGTAATTATGTCGAATACCCCCCACACCCTGAGCGAGGAATTCCCCGGTCAGATGGACAAGATTCACGCCTTGAAGGCTTCGGACTCTCGCTTCGCGCAGCTTCTTCTCGATTATGATGTCGTGAATGACGAAATCCACGTGGCTGAAACCAATATCGAACCGACCTCGCAAGATCACGAGACCGAACTTCGCAAGCGCCGCCTCGCGATCAAGGATCAGATCGCCGAAGCCCTGTCGCAGGCCGCCTGATCTGCCCAAGGGCCGGATGCCGCGCGTTCGGCCCTTACGACAATAGCCGGCCATGGCTCTGCGTCGCCACAAATTCACGGCCAGCAACGAAAGCGCGCATCCCCGCTCAGGAATGGACCTGAACCAGCTTCGAACCAGTCACGAGCTGCCCGCTCATCGCTCCTAGCGAAACACCATGAGCGCGGCGATACCGGCAGCAGATGCCAGAACTGATGCGAAGAGTGGGCCGGACGCCTTCCAGCCTTGCTTTGATGGCCCTGCCAGTACCAGCGTGAGTACAGCCTTCCACATCGTGTTGGCGAGCACGGGCACCGCAAGCACCAGTCCGGCCGTGTCGGGTTTCAGCATATCCTCAGGCAGCCCCGCGAGCGTGAGTACGGCTGCGTCCACATCCCACATGCCCGTAAGGCCAAGCACAACGACAATGCCCTGATCGCCGAACCGCGCGAGCGCCCAACGTGCCGGGACAGCAATCAACGCAACCGCGCCCGCCAGCAGAAGCGCCGGCCCGAAATCCAGCGGATTGCCCAGCTTCACCTCGCTGGCGCCATCACCATCCACCTTGGAGCGTAGCGCCAGAAGGGTTGTCAGACCGCCGACGACGAAAGCCGGAACCATTGCAAGCGCGAGCGATGTGCTGGCGTAGGGGATGAGGGTAAAAGAGAGTATCTGGACGCGCGCGAACATCACGAGCGAGGCGAGCGCAATACCAGCAATCAAGGGGCCTTGCGGACCATCATTGGCGCGCAAACGCCGGGCATAGGCAACAGTGACCGCCGTGGACGATACCAATGCCCCGAACAAAGCGGTTATCATGACCCCCTTGTCCGCGCCGAGCCGACGACTGGCGACATAGCCGGCGAAGGAGAGTCCGAGCACGACGACGACGACCATCCAGATTTGCCGCGGGTTCCAGGCCTCAAAGGGGCCGTAGCTCGCATCCGGCAGCAGCGGCAGGATGACCAACGCGACGATCGCGAACGTGGCGATCGATTCGACCTCCTTGTGGCTCATCCCTTTGAGCATGGCGTGGGATTGCTGCCTGAGCGTCAGGATCAAGGTGGTTACCGCCGCGACGGCCAGCGTCTCGCTCACCAGGCCCTGCCCGGCCATATATCCCAAGGCGAAGGTGATAATGCCGACCAACGTATTGGTGATGGACAGGCTGGCCGTGCGGGCTTGTTCGCTGCGATATCCAAGAACCAGGCTGGCAGTGACCGCCAGCCCGATTACCGCCGCAAGGCTTTCGGGCATATGGCTGGCAAGGCCGCCGGCAAGACCGAGCAGGCCAAAGGTGCGCAAACCGCTGACCCGGCTGCCATCCGCTGCCTCGCGCTGCCGCCAGCCTCGCTCGATACCGATCAGCACGCCTACCGCGAGCGCCGCAGCAAGCGAACGAAGCAGTTCCATATCAAGCGATATCAAATGATCACTCCACGGCAAGGTAATCGATCGGGAACGGTAGTATGAACGCGGCAGATAGGCTCCTCCTTATGCGCGACGTGGATTGAATGGATTTGATTACGCGCGCCAAATCGATCCGCCCCCAGGCCAGCTACAGATATCCCTATATTAGCGGCGATCCTTCAAGTTGATTGTTCGACCCTTGCCGACGAGACTCAAGAAAATCGGTCGATGACTCACCACCACGACTCCGGTCCCTGTCTCGCGAAGCCACGCGTCGAGGTGGCCCGCAAGCCGCGCCTCCGTCGCCATGTCCAACCCCTCGCTCGGCTCGTCGAGCAGCAGCCACGGCCTGCCGGCAAGCAAGGCGCGGGCGATCGACAACCGCTTGCGCTGGCCGCCCGACAACCGCGCTCCGCCGTCGCCGACCCATTGGTCAAGCCCATGCGGCATCGCGCGAATATCGACAGCGAGGCAGGCGACTTCCAGCGCCGCCCAAAGCCGTTCGTCGCTGAGGCCGGGGCGCGCCACACGCAAATTGTCGCGGATGGTTCCCGACAGGAGCTGGGCATCCTGGGGCGAGAGCGCGAATGCCGCTCGCACGTCCTCGGACGGCAGGGAAGCAAGAAGCTGGTCATCAAGAGCAATGCCGCAATGCTCGCCAGCGGGCCGAATACCAGCGAGCGTTTCCAGAAGGCTGGTCTTGCCGCTGCCGGATTTGCCTGAAATCCCCAAGCGCTCGCCCGCCATGATCCGGATATTCATGCCGTCCCGGTCAAAGGCAATGGTCCGCGCGGGCGCCATGGATGCCGTCGCCTTTCGGACAGGCGCAGACGGTTGACCCGCCATGCCCTCCAATCGCGAGAGGGCGGCCGCGACCAGCGCGCCGCGCGACACCCCGCGCACATAGCCGGAAAGCGCTTCGATCGCGCCCGCCGCCGCCAGCACGGCAAGGACCGTCACCGGCAGGGAGGCATGGGAGAAGATCAGCATCGCGCCCATGGCGATGCCCCCACCCAACACGAGGCCCGCATCGATGATCGCTTCGCCGCGCGCGAACCGAGGTCGCGCGCTGTCCAACTCGGCCGTCTCGACCGCGAGGCTTCGCCCGATCGCCGGAGCGAGATCGTAGGCAAGGATTTCGGGCGAAGCGGCGGCATAGTCCACCATGCTCGCCTTGAGCCGCGCCAGCGCCTCCGCCATATCGGTCGCGGCGCTCGCCAGCAGGCGGGGGGTCGCCAGATGCGCCCAGAGGACAAGACCGGCAAGCAACGCCAGCAAGGCAAGGCTCGTCCAGGGGCTGGCCAGCCACGCAAGGGCAAGGCCGATGGCAGCGCCGGCGAACGCGGCGGGCAATGCCGGCTTACGGACCAGATTGTCCTCCAGCGCGCCGATGTCCTGCACGAGCCGCGTCACGGCATCGCCCGCCGATACGGCCCGCACGTCGCGCACCGACAGGATGCGGTCGAACAGGCGCGCGCGAACCGCGGCGAGCGCCATCAAGGCCGCGCGGTGGCCATAGAGCCGTTCGCCGTAACGCGCCGTCGTCCTTACGATCGCGAGCAGCCTGATCATCGCGCTCGGCACCAGGTAGTTGAAACCCTGCGCGGCCAACACGCCGCCCAGCCCGGCCAGTGCCGCGCCGGTGATGAACCATCCAGACAGGCCCAGCAGCAGGACCGCGGCGATTGTCGCAGCGGAGGCAAGCAAGCCCGCGATTCGGAAGGCGCGGCGTTCGGGGCCGATAGCTTCAGCGAGCAGCAGGTCCATATCCGCGCGGCTCATGAAAGCACCATTTCTTTGGTGGCGATCGCGGCCAGCTCGGCGCTGTGCGTCACTATCAGGACCGTGCGGCCCTTTGCGGCGGACGCCAGTATCCCGGCGATGTCGGCCGCCGATCCCGCGTCGAGATCCGCGGTCGGTTCGTCGAGCAGCCAGAGCGGCGCGTCCTTGAGCAACACGCGCGCGATGCCGACGCGCCGGCGTTCCCCACCGGACAGGCCCGACCCGCGATGATCGAGCGGCAAGGCCAATCCCTGTCCGCGCGCTTCGATCATCGGCCCAAGGCCTGCCAGATGGGCCACGGCTTCGACTGCCGCATCGTCGGCATCGGGACGCGCAAGACGGATATTGTCGGCCAGCGTGCCCGGGACGAACGCAACCGTCTGGCCCGCCCAGCCGACATGGCCGGGAAGCGCAACCTCGGCCGCATCCCGGCCGTCAACCAGAATCCGTCCCCCACCAATGGGGGCCAGCCCCAGCAGCGCATGGAGCAGGCTCGATTTGCCGACCCCGGTGCTTCCGCGCAGGGCAAGGCTGGTGCCCGCCGGGATATCCAGCGTGAAGGGACCGATGGCCGTCTCGCCATAGTCGATCACCACGCCGTCAAAGCGCAGCGCTGGCGGCCCTTCGATCGCGGGTTTCGGCGCGGGCGGAGAAGCGGGCGCGAGCGCTTCAAGGCGTTCCACCGCAGCCTCCCCGACCTGCTTGTCGTGATAGGCGGCGGCAAGGCGGCGCATGGGAAGATAGAATTCCGGCGCGAGGACAAGAACAAACAGGGCTTGGCCCAGGGTCAGCTTTTCGGGAGCCGGAAAGGGCAGGATGCCGAGCAGGTTGAAGCCGCAATAGAGCGCGACCAGCGCCACCGACAGCGCCGCGAAGAACTCGATGATCGCGCTCGACACGAAGGCGACCTTGAGCACATCGATCGTGCGCGCGGCGACCTCGCGGGTAGCGTCGGCAAGGTGGCGGCCGATACGGTCCTGCGCGGCGAAGGCGACGATCACCGGGAGCGCGCGCACCCGGTCGACGAACAGGCCCGACAGGCGACTCAGCGCATCGAGCTGGCGCGCGGCGGCCCGCGCGGCCGCCGTTCCTGCGAGCGCCATGCCCATGGCAAAGGGAATCAGCGTCGCGAGCATGATCACGCCGGCGACCCAGCTCCCAAATACGGCAGCAATCGCGATTATGAGCGGGGACAGGACCGCGGCGCGGCGCAGCGGCAGGAAGCGGGCATGGAAGCCGCCCAGGTCCTCGATCCGGTCGACGGCATCGGCGACCGCCTCGCCCAGCATCCGGCGATCCCCCGGCGCGGCGACGAGAATGCCTGGATACACCCGCTGGCGCCAGTTCGTCTTGACGCGCATAGCAGCCGCTTCGCCGGCGTTGGTCGCACCGATCTGCATCCCGGCGCGAAGCAGGGCGGCGGCTATCAGTCCGCCCGCGGCAAGCGCAAGATGGCCCTGCCCCGCCCCTTGCTCCATTGATGCCACGGCTCCGGCCAGCGCCGCCGCCATGAGGATCGCCGCGCCGCTGTCGCCGATCCAGAAAAGGGCCGCAGCCTGTCTATCTAACGGGTTGCTCATATACTCAATTACGAGTAACGAATAATCATAATCTTTTCAACCGACTCAGGACACCCATGGAAGCCGGGCCGGAACGCAAGGAGTCTTGCCATGGACATGGCTGTGATCGAGCTTTCACGCCTCCAATTCGCCCTGACGGCTCTCTACCATTTCCTGTTCGTCCCCCTGACGCTCGGCCTCTCCTTCATCCTCGTCATCATGGAGAGCATCTATGTGATGACGGGCCGTGAGATCTGGCGCACCGTCACGCGCTTCTGGGGCAAGCTGTTCGGTATCAACTTCGTGCTGGGCGTCGCTACCGGCATTACCATGGAATTCCAGTTCGGCACCAACTGGTCCTACTATTCGCATTATGTCGGCGACATCTTCGGCGCGCCGCTCGCCATCGAAGGGCTGATGGCCTTCTTCCTCGAAGCGACGTTCGTGGGCCTCATGTTCTTCGGATGGGACAAGCTGTCCAGGGTCGGGCATCTGCTCACCACCTTCATGGTGGCTCTCGGCTCGAACCTATCGGCGCTGTGGATCCTCGTCGCCAATGGCTGGATGCAGAATCCGGTGGGATCGCGCTTCAATCCCGAAACGATGCGGATGGAAGTCTCCGACTTCATGGCGGTGCTGTTCAATCCGGTCGCGCAGGCGAAGTTCGTCCATACGGTGAGCGCGGGCTATGTCTGCGCCTCCGTTTTCGTGCTGGGCGTCTCGGCCTGGTATCTGCTCAAGGGCAAGTGGGTCGCGGTCGCGCGGCGCAGCTTCACGGTCGCCGCCGCCTTCGGCCTTGCCTCGTCGCTGTCGGTCGTCGTGCTCGGCGACGAAAGCGGCTACGCGCTGACCGATAACCAGAAGATGAAGCTCGCCGCGCTCGAGGCCATGTGGCACACTGAGCCCGCGCCCGCGGGCATTGCCGTTGTCGGCTTTCCCAGCGTCGCCGACCGCGAGACCTATTTCGAGGTCAAGA
This sequence comes from Sphingobium baderi, assembly GCF_001456115.1. Taxonomy (NCBI): domain Bacteria; kingdom Pseudomonadati; phylum Pseudomonadota; class Alphaproteobacteria; order Sphingomonadales; family Sphingobiaceae; genus Sphingobium; species Sphingobium wenxiniae. Next base: position 3,069,881 of record NZ_CP013264.1, read on the forward strand.
TCCCCTATGTGCTCGGTCTCATCTCCACGCGCAGCCTGACGGGCGAAGTCTCCGGCATCTTCGAACTGGTCGCCAGGGCGCAGGACCGCATCGAGAACGGCATCAAGGCCTATGATGCGGTGGAAAAGCTGAAGGTGGACCAGAAGGACATGGTCGCGCGCGAGGCATTCGAGGAAGCCAAGGCCGATCTTGGCTATGCCCTGCTGCTGAAACGCTTCGTCGCCGATCCGCGGCAAGCCACGCCCCAGGACATCGAAAAGGCCGCATGGTCGACCGTGCCCAATGTCCCGGTGATGTTCTGGGTGTTCCGGGTGATGGCCGGCCTCGGCTTCTTCTTCATCGCCTTCTTCGGCGCCGCCTTCTGGATGGCTTCGATCCGCAAGCTGAACTGCGACAGCCGCTTCTGCCGCACCTTCCTGCGCGCGGCGGTCTGGGTCATCCCGCTGCCGTGGATCGCCATCGAATTTGGCTGGATCCTGGCCGAGATCGGCCGCCAGCCCTGGGCGATCGATGGCGTTCTGCCGACGTTCCTTGCCGCCTCGAGCCTGACCGTCGCGCAGCTCTGGACGACGATCATCGGGTTCACGGTGATCTATGGCGCGCTCGCCGTCATCGAAGTGCGGCTGATGCTGGCGGCAATCCGCAAGGGACCGGACCAGCATCGGCCTCCGGCGCCATCCCCCGAAACCCACAGCGGCTACGCGCCCATCCCTGCCGAATAAGGAGAACAGGTCATGGCACCTCCCATCGACTATGAAACGCTCCGGCTGATCTGGTGGCTGCTGATGGGCGTCCTCCTGATCGGCTTCACTCTCACCGACGGCTTCGACCTCGGCACCGCCGCGCTGCTGCCCTTCGTCGCGAAGACCGACGCCGAACGGCGTCTCGTCATCAACTCGATCGGCGCGACCTGGGAAGGCAACCAGGTCTGGTTCATCCTCGGCGGCGGCGCGATCTTCGCGGCCTGGCCGTTCGTCTATGCGGTCAGCTTCTCGGGCTTCTATCTGGCCATGTTCCTCGTCCTCGCCGCGCTCATCCTGCGGCCCGTGGGCTTCAAATACCGCTCGAAGAAGCCCGATGCCACATGGCGCTCGCGCTGGGATTGGGCGCTGTTCGTCGGCGGGTTCGTGCCTGCGCTGGTGTTCGGCGTCGCGGTCGGCAATGTCCTGACCGGCATCCCCTTCCGGCTCGATAGCGATCTGCGCTCCTTCTACGAGGGCAGCCTGCTCGGCCTGTTCCATCCGTTCTCGCTGGTCGCCGGGCTGCTCTCGGTCGCCATGATCGTGCTGCACGGCGCGAGCTGGCTTGCGATCAAGATCGAACGCGGCGTCGTGCATGACCGCGCGCGCGCCTTCGGCAAGGTCGCGGCGGTCGCGTCGATCCTGCTGTTCGCGCTGGGCGGGGTCATGGTCGCGAAAATGGGCATGGGCTTCCGCCTGACCCATGCGGCCGATCCGCTCGGCCCGTCCAATCCGCTGCTGTCGGGAACGGTCGCGGCGCCGGGGGCCTGGCTCAACAATTATGGCGCCCATCCCTGGATGCTGATCGCCCCGATCCTCGGCTTCGCGGGGCCGCTGCTGGCGTGGATCGGCATCCGCAAGGGCCGCGAGGTTCTGGCCTTTGGCGGCTCATCGATCGGCGCGATCGGCATCATCGCGACCGTGGGCCTCTCGATGTTCCCGTTCATCCTGCCCAGTTCGATCGACCCGGCCTCGAGCCTGACGGTCTGGAACGCCTCGTCCAGCCATGTGACTTTGTTCATCATGCTGGCCGTGACGGTGATCTTCCTGCCGATCATCCTGCTCTACACCGCCTGGGTCTACAAGGTCCTGTTCGGCCGCATCACGCTGCGCGATGTCGACACCAACCCCGACTATTACTGAAAGGACGACTTTCCATGTGGTATTTCAGTTGGATTCTGGGCGTGGGCCTCGCCGTCGGGTTCGGTATCCTCAACGGCATGTGGCATGAATTCCACGCCGATCCCGATGAGGACATTGCGGCCTGACCGCGACGGATCATGATTGCCATCGGCCCTCTCGCGCTCGCGTTGGAACGGCTGTTCGCGATTCTCGGGATCATCGCCTTCCTGGCGGCGGCGAACTGGATAGGCCGCCGTCGCGGCGTGGATTGCGATACGGCCGCGTGGCGGGCATTGCTCGCTGGCCTCGTTGCAGCTCGCGCGGGTTTTGTGGCGCAGAACTGGCATGCCTTCGCCATCGAACCCGCAACCATCCTCTATGTCTGGCAAGGAGGTTTCTCGCCGCTCCCCGGTCTGGTGACTGCCGCAATCGTGCTGGGCGTGTCACTACGGCGATCTCGCGCCCTAGCACCTTTGACACTCGTCTTCGCGGGCTGCGTCGCGGTCACATCCGGCGCCACGGCAGCGGCCCTTGCCTCGGCGCAGCGACCTCTACCGCAAGGAATCGTTCTCCAGTCGCTGGACAGCGGAACGAGCCTGCTCGACGATCGCCGGGGCAAGCCGTTCGTCGTCAATCTCTGGGCAACCTGGTGCCCGCCGTGCCAGCGTGAAATGCCGATGATGGTCGTAGAAGCGGCACACTCGGCCGTGCCGATCCTGCTTGTCAATCAGGGCGAGGATGCAGACAACGTACGTGCGTGGCTGGACAGCAAGCGCCTTGAAGCGGCGCACGTCCATCTCGACCGCGACCTGCGCATAGCTGCCGCGACCGGCTCGGCCGGGCTTCCCGCGACGCTGTTCGTCGACAGCAAAGGCGTGATCCGTGCGCTCCATGTCGGTGAAATCTCGCGGGCCGCCCTGCTCGCGGGACTACGCGATCTGAAGTAGAGTTTCGATCAAGGAGAAGACCATGACCAGACAAGTGAATATTGGAATCGGCGAGGAAGATCGGGTTGCGATTTGCGAAGGCCTGAGCCGCCTCCTGGCGGACACCTACACTCTCTATCTGACCTCGCACAACTTTCACTGGAACGTGACCGGGCCGATGTTCAACAGCCTCCATGCCATGTTCATGACGCAATATACCGAGTTGTGGAACGCGATCGACCCGATCGCCGAACGCATCCGCTCGCTCGGACAGCCCGCACCCGGTTCCTACGCGCAGTTCGCCAAACTCAGTTCCCTGCCCGACGCGCCGGAAGTGCCGCCGAAGGCGCTCGACATGGTCGACATCCTCGCCAAGGGGCATGAAGCGGCCGCCCGCACGGCGCGCACGCTGTTCCCTCTGGTCGAGAAGGCGAGCGACGAGCCGACCGCGGACCTGCTCACCCAACGGATCGGCGTGCATGAGCAGGCCGCATGGATGCTGCGCGCCCTGCTCGAAGAGTAAGACACGCTCAACGACTGGCCCCGGCCGCGCAATCTCTGCGAGGCCGGGGCCGTTAGCGAACTGCCGCCATTGAAAGGACGAGACCTTGGCTACGTCAAAGCTGGCAAACATCCTCCTCGATGCGCTCGAAGACGAGCGGAAGGCGGAGGCGACCTATGCCGCCGTGATCGAAAAGTTCGGCCCTGTCCGGCCCTTTTCCAACATCATAGAGGCCGAACAGCGCCATGCCGCCGCACTTGAGCGCCAGCTTGCCCGGCTGGGCATCGACGTACCGCCCGATCCATGGACGGGGAAAGTGGCGGCACCAGCTTCTCTCGCGCAGGCTTGCGAAAGCGCGGTCCAGGGCGAGATCGAGAATATCGCGCTTTACGACCGGCTGATCCCGATGGTCGACGACCCCGCGGCGCGCCAGGTGATGGAAAACCTGCAGGCCGCCTCGCGCGAGCGCCACCTTCCAGCTTTCAGGCAATGCCTGGAGCGGGAACGCGATCGCCGTTCGTGACGGCCTCCCTCAATCGCGATCACTCAGGCACAGGCTGCTTTTGGGATCCGTAATCGACGGTGGATGGCATCGACAGAGGGCGCGAGGCATGACCTGTCGGCGTCAGCGCCTTTGGCGTTCCTCGAACAGCTGCGCTTTCTCGTACATTTCCTTCGCCTCGGCGAGGCACACATCACGTCTGTTCAGATAGACATCGCTGTTTCGGACTGCCGGCTTGAGATCCGGTTTCGGAATCATTCCATAAGCCTTTGTGTTCTCGATGGACGCTGAACCTCGGCGAGCGCGACCTCGTCGCTCACTCCATGACCGCGGGCGAGATAGTCCTGCGATCCCATTTCGTTGAGGCGCGAGATCGTCCGCTCGAACTCGAAGGCGTCGTCTGCCGCGCAATACAGCGCGTCGGGTTCGCGATCGGCGGAAGCCAGCAGCTTGACGCCATTTTCATAGAAGGCGTCGATCAGTGTCTTGAATCGCGCCGCTTCCGATTTCCGGTTTGCGTCGAGAACGGGGATCCCGACCAGGATCACGGTGTGATAGCGGTAGGCCAATGCAAGATAATCGGGAATGCCGCGCGGTTCGCCGCATAGCCGCTTGAATGAGAAGACGGCCACGCCTTTCAGCGACTTGGGCACGAACAGTTCTCGTCCGCCCTTGATTGCCAGTGTTTCGGAGGGAACATGCTCCCGGTCCTCGACCGGAAAATCGGTCAACCGGAAGAACGCCCGGCTCAGGGCTTCCGTCGCCGCATCGCCATTGGGCACGTGCCAGGTCTGGAACCCTCCAAGGCGCTGCATGCGATAGTCAGTCGGCCCATCCAGGGTGAGCACATCGAGCCGATCCTTGAGGAGCGCGATGAATGGCAGAAAATGTTCGCGGTTGAGGCCGTTCTTGTAGAGGTCCTGAGGCGGCCGGTTGGATGTAGCGACCACGGTAACGCCATGTCCGATGATCCGGGTAAACAGCCTCGACAGGATCATCGCGTCAGCCGAATTGGTTACGATCATTTCGTCGAAGGCGATCAGCCGCGCTTCGGCCGCGATGGCATCGGCGACCGGCAATATCGGATCGCCGGTCTCCTTGGCGCGTTCGGAGCGTAGCCGGTCATGCACCTCCTGCATGAACTCGTGGAAGTGGACGCGCCGTTTCCCGGCGATCTCGACGCAGTCGAAGAAGAGATCCATCAGCATCGATTTGCCGCGGCCGACCCCTCCCCAGAGATAGACTCCCCGCACGGGATCGGGTTTGCGCCTGACGAAACGCGACAGGAGGCCCTGACGGCGCGCCTGTGCTTCCAATTCCGCAACCGCCTTGCCGAAACGCAGAGCGACCTGCCGCTGGGCGTCGTCAGGGCGCAGCTGACCCGTTGAAATGGCGTTCACGTAACGCGTCAGGACTTTGCTCTGAGGCAAGACAAAGTTCTCCGGCAAAAAGTTGAATTTGAGAAGTCGCGCATCGGCCCGACAGCCTCATACCCTGGTCAATCTCGAGACTGGCCACGGCCGAAGCTGAAGATCATGTATCGGCGTCGTCCGGAATTGCTCCCGGGCGTTCCCTGCGAAACCCATGCATGCCGAACCACCACTGCAAGGCAATGATGGCTCCCTTGGCGGGCTGAAGCAGCCCGACCATCAGGAGCAACGCCAACGGAAGCAGGATCGCCATCAACATCGGCACGGACATTTCCGCGCGACTGGTCACGGCGATAATGAGCGGCGCCATCAGATGCCCCGTCACGAAGATCGAGACATAGGCCGGGAAATCATCAGCTTGCTGATGCGTCCAGTCCTGGCCGCATTGCGGGCAATGAGGGATCGGTTTCAGGAACCGCATGAACAGGCGCGCCTCGCCGCACCGGGGGCATCGCCCGCGCAACCCGCGCAGGATCGCGGCCCAACCTGTGACCGGCAAGACAAGCTTGCCGGTTACCGATCCCTGTTCATGAGCGGGCATGGATTCTGGCTTTTCGTGAAACTTGTCAAAGGGGAACCGGATGAGGTCAGGCATCGAACCATCCGGGAGGGGCCGCCGCGCGGATGCTTTCGTCGACATGAGCGACAAACTGCGTGAAGTTGCGCTTGAAGCGGTCGACCAGGGAACGCGCCGTGCCGTCATAGGCGGCCCCATCAGCCCAGGTGGAACGCGGGTCGAGAATACTCGAATCCACACCCTCTACAGCAACGGGGACCACGAAGCCGAAGTTGGGATCGGTGCGGAACTGTGCGCCTTCGAGAGTCCCGGAAAGCGCAGCATTGAGCAGTGCGCGCGTCACCTTGATCGGCATCCGCGATCCCGTTCCATATTGGCCGCCGGTCCAGCCGGTGTTGACCAGCCAGCAATCGACATTCCCCGCGGCGATACGCTTGCGAAGCAGATTGCCGTAGACGCTGGGATGCCGCGGCATGAACGGCGCGCCAAAGCAGGTCGAGAACGTCGCTTCGGGTTCGGTGACACCGAGTTCGGTGCCCGCGACCTTGGCTGTGTAGCCGGACAGGAAATGATACATCGCCTGTTCGGGCGTTAGCTTCGCGATGGGCGGGAGCACGCCGAAGGCATCGGCCGTCAGCATGATGATGTTCTTCGGCACCGGCCCCATGTTCTCGGCGGAGGCATTGGGGATGAAGTGGATCGGATAGGCGCCCCTGCTGTTCTCGGCGAGCGAGGCGTCGTCGAGGTCGAGTGCGCGGGTTTCCGGATCCATGACGACATTCTCGAGGATCGTACCGAAGCGGCGGGTGGTCGCATGGATTTCAGGCTCCGCCTCGGCCGAGAGACGGATCATCTTGGCGTAGCAGCCGCCTTCGAAATTGAAGACGGCGCTGTCCGACCAGCCATGCTCGTCGTCGCCGATCAGCGTGCGCGAAACATCAGCGGACAAAGTGGTCTTGCCGGTGCCCGAGAGGCCGAAGAAGATCGCGGTGTCGCCATCGGGACCGATGTTCGCCGAACAATGCATCGGCATGACGCCCTTTTGCGGCAGCACATAGTTCAGCACCGAGAACACCGCCTTCTTCATCTCGCCGGCATAGCCGGTGCCGCCGATCAGGATCAGCCGGTGGGTGAAATCGATCGCGATGATGGTTTCCGACCGGCAGCCATGGCGTTCGGGATCGGCGCGGAAGCCGGGCAAGTCGATGATGGTGTAATCCGCCGTGAAATGCGTGAGTTCATCCGCCGTCGGCCTAACCAGCATGGTGCGCACGAAATGCGAGTGCCAGGCCAGTTCCGTGACGACCCGGACTCCGACACGGAATTCCGGCTGCGAGCCGCCGAACAGATCCTGGACGAAGACGTCGTCGAGTGCGGCAAGATGCTTGAGGAAATCCTCGCGCAGATTGGCGAAGGCTTCTTCCGACATCGGCTTGTTGGAAGCCCCCCACCAGACATCATCCCTGGTGACCTCATCACGGACGATGAATTTGTCCTGGGCCGAACGGCCGGTATGTTTTCCGGTTTCAACCACGAAGGCGCCATGCTCGGACAGGCGGCCTTCACCGCGCCGCAAGGCGATCTCGACGAGTTCGGGCGTATCGAGATTTTCGTGAAGCGTCCCACCGGATTTGACCGTGATGTCCAAAGCTGCGGGGATCTGCGTGATTTTGCTGTGTGGCCTTTCGGATCGGGTTGGAAGGAAGCAGGCGGATCGGGCGTCGCCCGAACCTGTTCCGACGGGAAGTTTCAGCCTGAGCTTCGGGCGCCGAAGACGATCGGGTTGCGACACCGGACTCGCCGCCGCCGGGGCATCCGATGGCGGCGCCTGTCGACCTGCACCTTTGCGGCGGTGCTTTTTCTCCACGATCATTTGCTCATCTCCGATCTGGAGGCTCGAAGGTCGCAGCCCTCAAGACCATCGGCTTTCTCAGACGCGGAAATACCTCACCCCGACAAAGCGCGTGTGATCGATTATCCGGTACAATGCACATATACAACTCCCTCCTAATTTGTTAAGAGTGATATTTGATGTATTAAACATCATGGAGCCAACATGATCACGTCGCAGCAAATGCGCGCCGCGCGCGCCCTCCTCGGACTTGATCAACGCCAGCTCGCCGCGCTGGCCGGCCTCTCCCTGCCGACCATCCAGCGCATGGAATCATCCGATGGCCAAGTGCGCGGTGTGGTCGACACGCTGGTCAAGGTGATCACCGCGCTGGAAGGCGCAGGCATCGAACTGCTGGGCGAGAATGCGCCCAGCACGGGCGTGGGCCGCGGTGTGCGTCTGCGCGAAACGACCGCGGGAAAGTCCGGCGGCCAGGGGCAGTCGCTTCTCTATGACAAGGCGGAGGAACCGGTCAGGTGAGCGCGAAAGCCTATACGCCCAAGCTCATCACGACCTTGCGCGAAGGGTACACCGCTCAGACCTTCCGCGCCGACGCCATAGCGGGCCTGACGGTCGCGATCGTCGCGCTGCCTCTTGCCATGGCCCTGGGCATCGCCAGCGGCGCTTCTCCCGACAAGGGGCTTGTCACGGCCGTGGTGGCGGGGTTCCTGATTTCCGCGCTCGGCGGATCGCGGGTCCAGGTCGGCGGACCCACGGGCGCCTTTGTCGTCGTCATTTTCAATGTTATCGCCCAGCACGGCTATGATGGGCTGCTGATCGCGACGCTCCTGGCAGGCATCATCCTCATTGCCGCCGGTGCGTTTCGCCTCGGGCAGATGATCAAATTCATCCCCCATCCGGTCGTCACCGGATTCACCGCGGGGATCGCCGTTATCATTGCCTCGAGTCAGGTGAAGGACTTCCTCGGGCTCTCGATGACCGAGGTCCCGGCTGAGTTCCTGCCCAAATGGCAGTCCTATCTCGCCGCTCTGCCGAGCACCAGTTGGGCAACTCTAGGCGTCGGGGTCGGAGCACTTGCGACCATCATCGTGCTGCGCAAACTCGCGCCCAGACTGCCCGGGTTCCTGATCGCGGTCGTGGTAAGTTCCCTCGCCGTCGCTCTGCTCAAGCTCCCGGTCGACACTATCGGCTCCCGCTTCCCGGACATTCCTTCCGGCCTGCCGATGCCGTCCCTGCCGGAATTCACCTTCGCCAAGATCAATGCGGTGATGCCTTCGGCATTCACCATTGCATTTCTCGCCGGCATCGAAGCCCTGCTGTCGGCCGTCGTCGCCGATGGCATGGCCGGAACGCGGCATCGCTCCAACCAGGAATTGATCGGCCAGGGCGTCGCCAATATCGGATCCGCCCTGTTCGGTGGGCTACCCGCGACGGGCGCGATTGCGCGTACCGCCACCAATATCCGCTCCGGGGCCAGAACCCCGGTTGCCGGAATCATGCATGCCGTGTTCCTTCTTCTGTTCATCCTGTTCGCCACGGACCTGATGGCATTCGTACCCATGGCCGCGCTTGCCGCGATCCTGTTCATGGTCGCCTGGGGCATGAGTGAATATGAGCGGTTCATTGCCTTGCTGCACATGCCCAACAGCGACCGGGCCGTGCTGCTACTGACATTCGGCCTGACGGTACTGGTGGATCTCACCGTCGCAATCGGCGTCGGCGTAACTCTGGCCTCGCTCCTCTTCATGGCCCGCATGAGCGAGGCTGTCGAGGTCGACAGCAGCGGCCGGCAGGACATCGATCTCGATTCCGAAGACGTTCACCAGCGCGACGCGTTGCCGGAGGGTGTCGAGGTGTTCCGGATCACCGGCCCGTTCTTCTTCGGCGTAGCAGGCGAACTGCTCGATACGCTGCGCCGCGTCGGTCAGTCGCCCAAAGTCATCATCCTGCGCATGCGGCTCGTTCCCCTGCTCGATGCAAGCGGCGTCCAGGCGCTCGAACAGTTCATCGAACAAGCGCGCGTCGCCGGCGCAACGGTCGTGTTGTCCGGCGTGCAGCCGCAACCGAAGTCGATGCTTGCGCGCGTTCACCTGGAAGCTGGTTCGGACAAGCTTTTCTATGCCGCGGACTTCGCCAGCGCCCAGTCGCTCGCGGTCAGCTTGCTCGAAGCGCCCAAAACTCAGCCGCACTGATCGGCGCACCCTGCTGCGGTTCGGGCGAACATATTGTCGAAAGGAAGGAAATTTGAACGACGTCGTGATCCTGTCGGGTGTGCGCACCGCTATCGGGGATTTTGGAGGCAGCCTTAAGGACGTCGCGCCGTGGGAGCTTGGCCGCATCGTCATTGCCGAAGCCATCAAGCGGGCCGGAATCGAACCAGGCCATGTCGAGCATGTTGTCCTTGGCCAGGTCATTCAAAGCGAACCCAGCGATGCATATGTCTCGCGAATTGCCGCTATCGCGGCGGGGATTCCCGATCGGACCCCGGCGCTCACCCTGAACCGCCTTTGCGGATCGAGTGTGCAGGCGATTATTTCCGCCGCCCAAATGATCGCATTGGCCGAGTGTGACATCGCCGTTGCTGGCGGTGTCGAGAGCATGAGCCAATCCCCACACGTTCTCAAGGGCCTGCGCTGGGGGCGCAGGATGGGCGATGAAATGATGATCGACGCGATGAACGCGACGCTGAGCGATCCGTTCGGTGCAGGTCACATGGGGGTCACTGCCGAGAACGTTGCCGAACGTCATGGCATCACCCGGGCCGAGCAGGACGCGCTGGCGGCCGAAAGCCATCGCCGGGCAGCAAGAGCACAGCAGGAAGACCGTTTTCGCGAGCAGATCGTTTCCGTCGAGGTCAAGGGCCGTAGCGGCACCTTTATGTTCGAGGCCGACGAGCATGTGCGCACCGACGTTTCCAGCGAAGGCCTCGGCGCACTCACGCCCATCTTCCGCAAGGATGGCGGGACCGTAACGGCGGGCAACGCCAGCGGCATCAACGACGCTGGCGCGGCTCTGGTGCTGGCTTCCGCCGCCGCCGCCGAGAGACACGGCCTGACACCCCGCGCCAGGGTTGTAAGCTGGGGACATGCCGGTGTTGCCCCCGAAGTGATGGGGCTCGGTCCCGTCGAAGCCGTGCCCATCGCCCTCAAGCGGGCCGGACTATCGCTTGACGACATCGACGTGATCGAGGCGAACGAGGCTTTTGCCGCGCAGGCTTGCGCGGTCGCCAAACTGCTCGATTTCCCGCCCGAGAAGGTCAATCCCAATGGCAGCGGCATTGGACTTGGGCATCCCGTCGGGGCAACCGGCGCCATCATCACCATCAAGGCGCTTTACGAGCTCGAGCGTATTGGCGGCCGCTACGGGCTTGTGACCATGTGCATTGGCGGCGGACAAGGCATTGCACTCGTGATCGAGCGATTGCCGAGCCAGGATGCGTAAGAGGCGAGCATGAGCGAACCGGATCGGACAGGCAGACGGCCCAGCTCCCTGGATATCGGCAGAGCGCAGCGCGCGCTGGTCCAACTGGCCGCCATGCTGGCGGCCCTTGCCGGCGCGATCAATGCAGCCGGCTTTCTGGCATTCGGGCACGTCTTCCTTGCCTCGCCCGAGGCCAACGCCACTGTTCTGGGCACGAGCCTTCCCGGTGGCTTTGGTATCACGAAATTTGTGGGCGGAATGATCTTCAGCTTCGTGGGGGGTGTGGTCCTCACGACCTTGATTACGCACTGGCTAGGCCGGTACCGGCGCACAATCGCGCTCGTTTGTACCGCAATCGCGTTGGCCGCCGCCTATCTGACATTCCTCTCGCATCTGGCGATCATCCCGGCCGTGCTGATCGCGATGGCCATGGGTAGTGCTCATTGCACTTTTGAGAGGGATGATCCCGACCTGCAGGAGGCTATTTCGCCCTCCACGCAGGTCGTGCGGTTCGGGGAGGCATTGGCCGGCGGACGGCATCACGCGAACTATCGCCAGCTTGGCTTGCATGCATCCTTTTGGCTGGTCTTCCTTATTGGCGGGCTTGCAGGCGCTGTTGCGTGGATCACGCTCGACGCCAGAGCCTTTGCCGTGGCTGCCCTCGTCGCCGCATTGCTGGCAATGCGCGCCTGGCTGATTGAACGCGATCTGTTCGGTGCCTGACGCACATTCCTGACCGATGGAGAACTCCATGAGCGAAGATGAATATGTCTACGATGAAGAATCCGGTGAATGGATGGCTGCATCCGAACTGAAGGAACGGCGCGCCACCGCGGACCGGATCGAAGTCCGCGATGCCGTGGGCAACCTGCTTGCCGACGGCGACCAGGTCACGTTGATCAAGGATCTGGTCGTCAAGGGCGCCGGCCAGACTCTGAGGCGGGGAACGCTGATAAAGTCGATCCGCCTCACGGATGACCCGCAGGAAATCGACTGCCGGTATGAAGGCATCAAAGGTTTGGTGCTTCGTGCGGAATTTGTCCGCAAGCGCAGCTGACCGGTTATTGCGGTTGTTCGGCGCAAAGCTTCTTGAGAAGGATCAAGGCATTTTTCTCATCTCGCTGGCAATATGAAAATTGATGGGAGGTTCGCCATGAGTACAACCGATATCCGTAACCGCTTCTCTTCCCTGTCGATCACTCTGCACTGGCTCATGGTGCTGCTGATCTCGGTCGTTTACGCTACCATTCTCCTGCGGGAGAACTATCCCAAGGGAACCGACATCCGCGAGGGGCTGAAAACCTGGCATTTCATACTCGGACTCACCGTTCTGGCGCTGGCGATCATCCGCCTGCTGGCACGCCTCAGCCAGCGCACCCCCCCGATCACGCCGGAACCGCCGTCATGGCAGACGCTTTTAGCCAATGCGACGCATCTCGCACTCTACGCGTTCATGCTGGCGATGCCCTTGGCGGGCTGGGTGATCCTGAGTGCGTCGGGCAAGCCGATTCCATTCTTCGGTCTGGAACTGCCGGCTCTTGTCGGCCAGAGCAAAGCCCTGGCGGGACAGATGAAGGATTGGCACGAGACAGTCGGGACCATCGGATATTTCCTGATCGGCTTTCACGCCCTTGCCGCTCTCTTCCATCATTACATCGTCAAGGATGATACCTTGCGCCGAATGCTGCCGGGCCGAACCTGATGGCAAAGCACTCTGGCGATCACGGCGCCGCTGAGCGGTAGGCGACAGCTGCCGCAGCGCTGTAAAATCGGGCCAGCGCAAGCGCGCGCAAGATCGTCATGGGTGCAGACCTCGCTGCGCGCCCTCCCCGCCTTTGATCGCACGCGCCAGGGCTGCCTCCTCCCACCGGATCGAAAAGGCGCCCCGAAGCTGGCCGGAAGCAAAACCCGTCGCCTGATCTGCGGGATAATGCGCGCGGATCGCCGCCATCACCTCCGGGGCGACATTCTCGCCATGGCAAGCGAGGCACATGGGCATGGTCGGTATGGCGCGCATATAGCGATATTGCCCGCCCTCATACGCCGACCAGCGCCTGGGCTTGCCGTCGACGCCAAACGGCGCGGCGGCCCAGCTCTCCATGACGCGGCGTTCGGTAGCGTCAGGACTGGCAGCGGGATTACGCGTGCGCAGCGCCGTGCGCCGGACGGTCGCTCCGCTTTCCTCGGAGATCTGCGCGGCGAGCGCGGGCGCTATGCTCGAACAGACGCTGATCGCGCCTTGCGGACCATCCGCCGCCATCGCGGCGGTCAGCGCGCTCAATAATTCCTTCTGGAAGCGGTCGGCCAGGATATCGGAGCGCGCTTGTGCCTCCTGCACCATCACCGCCGGATCCGACGGCGGCTCATTCGAGGCGCAAGCCCCGAGAGAGACCATGGACAGGAGCGGAAGGACGGCGCGTCGCATCGGATTTCTCAGGATTGTCCAGCACCGGGACCGAAGCGATCGCAGAGCATGTCGATCAACTTGCGGACGTCGCTGTCAGCAAGGCTGTAGTAGATCGTCGTCGCCTCGCGCCGGGTCTTGACCAGACCCCCTTCTCGCAATTTCCCCAGATGCTGGGACACGCTGGATTGCGATTGCCCGCACAACTCCACCATCTCCCCGACGGAGAATTCGCCCTGGGTCAGCCGGCACAGGATCAGCAGACGCTGTTCATTGGCCAGCAGCTTCAGCACGCTCGCCGCATGGGCGGCGTGCTCGGCGAGTTGTGCAAGGGGCGTCTCAAGCGGCATCATCTGGTCGCGGGTTTCCCATCATCTCGAAGCACGATGTAAATGGCCGGAATAACCAGCACGGTCAGCAGCGTCGAGGACGCAAGGCCGAACAGCAGCGAGATCGCCAAACCCTGAAAGATCGGATCGGTCAGGATCACGGCCGCGCCAATCATCGCCGCGGCGGCCGTGAGAACGATCGGCTTGAACCGGATCGTGCCGGCTTCCAGCAGCACGTCGCGCAGCGATTTGTCCGGCGTGGCCGAATGGCGGATGAAGTCGACCAGCAGGATCGAGTTGCGCACGATGATACCGGCGAGCGCGATGAACCCTATCATCGAGGTTGCCGTAAACGGTGCACGGAACAGCATGTGGCCAATGACGATCCCGACCAGCGTGAGCGGCACCGGCGTCAGGATCACGAGCGGCAGGCGGAAGCTTTTGAACTGCGCGACGACGATGATGTAGATCGCCAGCAGCGCGACCATGAAGGCGCCGCCCATGTCGCGGAACGTGACCCAGGTGATCTCCCATTCGCCATCCCAGAGCAGGGACGGCACGCTCTCATCCTCGGGCTGACCGTTGAGACGGATTTCCGGCTTCTGGAGGCCCTTGGCCGCCCAGTCATAGGCATCGACCGCGCGGTTCACTTCGATCATGCCGTAGATCGGCGCTTCATAGGCTCCGGCCAGCTCGGCCGTGACCATGTCGGCATATCGACCGTCACGGCGGAAGATCGCAGGACTCCCCGTCTCGGTGCGCGCTTCGACCACCGCGCCAAGGTCGATGAGCTGGCCGCCCGGCGTCTGTGCGACAGGCATACTCGACAAGGCTTGCGTCCAGCTGCGGTCCTTCTGTTCCAGCGCGATTGTAATCGGTAGTGGGCTGCGGCCATCGCCGCGCGGCGCGTAGCCGACAGTCTGGCTCCCCATGAGCATACCGATGCTGTCGGCGACCTGCCGCTGGGAAAGGCCGTAATAATCGAGCCGGTCGCGCTGCACGTCGAGGCGGAGCTTCGGGCGCGCCTCGCCGAAGCTGTTGTCCACGTCGACGATGAAGGGGACGGACTTGAAGATCTTTTCCAGCTCGGACGCTGTCTTCTGGCGCGTGACTTCGTCGGGGCCATAGACCTCGGCCAGCAGGGTCGCGAGGACGGGCGGTCCTGGAGGCGTCTCGACCACCTTGATAGATGCGCCATTGGGCAAGCGCAGCGCCTTCAGCCGCTGGCGCAGGTCGAGCGCAATCTGATGGCTGGACCGGCTGCGATCCCCCTTGGGCAGCAGCGTCACCATCACATCGCCCTGCTCGGGCTGCGAGCGCAGGAAATAATGGCGGACAAGGCCGTTGAAGTTGAACGGCGCCGATGTGCCGACATAGGCCTCCATCGCCGTCGCTTCGGGCAAGCCTCGCACCACGCCGGCAACATCTTCCAGCACGCGGCCCGTGTTTTCGAGCGCGGTGCCTTCGGGCATATCGACCACGACCTGAACCTCCGACTTGTTGTCGAAGGGCAGCAGCTTCACGGTAACGGCCTTGAAATAGAACATCGAGCAGGCGACCAGTGTCGCCACGCCCACCGCGATCAGGAAATTGCGGGCGGACTTCTTCGTATCGATGACGCGATGCGCGACACGGGCATAGAGCTGCCCCAGCTTGCCGCCGCTCTCGTCATGGCCGTGGCCAGAGCCGAGCGTCTTGCGGGCAAAACGGATCATCAGCCACGGCGCAATGACCACGGCGACGAAGAAGGAAAAGATCATCGCCGCCGACGCATTGACCGGGATGGGAGCCATGTAGGGGCCCATCAGGCCGGAAACGAACAGCATCGGCAGCAGCGCCGCAACCACGGTCAATGTCGCGACCACCGTGGGATTGCCGACCTCCGCCACCGCCTCGATCGCGGCCTGGGTACGGTTGCGGTCATCGTCCATCGCCCAATGGCGCGCGATATTCTCGATCATGACGATCGCGTCGTCGACGAGGATGCCGATCGAGAAGATCAGCGCGAACAGGCTGACGCGGTTGATGGTGTAGCCCATGAGGTTCGAGGCGAACATGGTCAGCAGGATCGTCGTCGGAATGACCACGGCGGTCACGCCCGCCTCGCGCCACCCGATCGCGAAGCCGATCAGCACGACGATGGAGACGGTCGCCAGCGCCAGATGGAACAGCAGCTCGTTGGCCTTCTCGTTCGCCGTCTCGCCATAGTTGCGGGTGACGGCGACCGTGACGTCATCGGGGATGAGCTTGCCTTTCAGGCTCTCGACGCGCTCGAGGATCGCATCGGACACCACCACGGCATTGGCGCCGGCGCGCTTGGCGAAGGCGATGCTGACGGCGGGGGCGCTATGCCACTTGCCGTTTTCCTCCTTCGCCCAGCGCCACGCCCGCGCCTGATCCTCGCGCGGCCCCTGCGTTACGCTGGCAACGTCGCGCAGATAGACGGGCGAGCCGGAGGCAGAGCGCACGGTCAGAAGTCCGACCTCCTGCGCCGATGACAGGGTGCGGCCCGCCGTGACGCCGACCGCCTTGCCGTCCTCGCGGATATTACCCAGCGGAAAGGACCGATTGGCCTGGCTCGCGGCCTCGATCACGCTCCCCAGCGGCACGCCATACTGGCGGAGCCTGGCCGGATCGGGCGCAATGCGGATTTCCTCGGGGCGGCCACCGACGAGGAAGCTGATCCCGACATTGTCGACCTTGGCGATCTCGGTGCGCAGCTTCGCGGCGAGTTCGTAGAGGCTGGCATCGTTCCACTGCCCTGCCGCGCCGGGCTTGGGGGCAAGGGTCAGGACGACAGCGGGAACGTCGTTAATGCCGCGCACCGTCACCTTGGGATCGGGGATGCCGACCGGCTTACGATCCCAATTGGCGCGCAGCTTCTCCTCGATGCGGATCGCTGCATCCTCCGGGTTCGACCCGACGAGGAAGCGCGCCGTCACCATTACGCCATCGTCCTGCGCCTGGGTATAGACATGCTCCACCCCGTCGACGCTCTTGACGATGGTTTCGAGCGGAATGCCCACCAGCTCGGTCGCATCGGCGGCGGACAGGCCGGGCGCCATCACCTGAATGTCCACCATCGGCACGCTGATCTGCGGTTCCTCCTCCCTTGGGATGGAAAGAAGAGCCAGCAGACCGACAGCGATCGCCGCCAGCAGAAACAGCGGCGTCAGGGGGGAAGCGATAGTGGCCCTGGTGAGGCGACCGGAAACACCGAGATTCATGGCCGCGGAGCCTTGGCCGGCTTACCGGGGGCGAACAGCACGTCGCCGGCGGCCGCACCGCTCAATATCTCGACCAGGGCGGGATCGGCCGTCGGCGCGATCTGGACCGGCACCATGCTGAGCCGCTTGCCTTCCGCGACGATCTGCACCTGATCCATGCCATAGCGCGTGGTGATGAAGGAGCGCGGCACGACCAGCGCCTTGCGCGTGCCGATCTCGACCGACGCGCTCACGCGGCGGCCGATGAATTGGGTGGAAAGCCCAGGCAAAGTCGCATCGACGCGGACCTGGCCGCCAGTGATCGCGGGATAGACCTGCGCCACACTGCCTTCGCGCTGCCCGGACGGCATATCCGCTTCATTGACGATCACGCGCGCACCGGGATGGACCTGTCCGGCAACCGACTCCGGCAGCATCAACCGCAGCACCGGCGGCCCCGCGGTAACCGTCGCGATCGACATGCCCGGCGCCACCGGTGATCCGGCGGGAATATCGGCGCGAAGCACCCGACCGCTCGCCGGGGCGATCACCGCCCCCTGCCCCGCGACGCTGACGCTTGCGCCCTGCTGCGCCCGAGCGGCAGCAACCTGCGCATCGGCCGCGCGCGCGGCCGCAACGGCCTGATCCAGGCGCGCCTTGGCATAGACGCCTTGGCCATAGAGATCGCGAATGCGGGCGAGATCGGCATTGGTCCGCGCGGCTTCGGCCTGGGCGGCGGCGGTCTGGGCGCCATAGGCGCTTGTCTCATAGCCGAGCCGCGAATCGACGATCATGCCGATCCGCTGGCCCTTTTGCACCGTGTCGCCGGCACGGACGGAAAGCGACGTGAGGATGCCGGGGATGCGGGCGAGCACTTCGGCCTGGTCGCGCGTGGCGATCTCCGCGCCGACTACCTTCATGTCCGGGATTTCGGTTGCGGCGAGCCGCAGAGTTTCCCCGGCGGGTAGCGTCGCCGCCGCCTGCTCCTGCTCCGGCTTGCTCCCGCATGCCGACAGCGCCAGCGCGGCGCCCGCCAACCAGAGCCACTTGCCCCTGCCGCTCATCATGCCGCCGATACCCCTCTTTTTTGGTTCTCTTTCAGGCTCTCAATCACCAACGACCGGGAAGCCGGCGTCTTTCCACGCACCGATCCCGCCAGCGAGGTGGGTGTCGATCGCGCTCTGCGCCGCCGCGCATTGATCGAGTGCCTGGCCCGAGCGCTTTCCGCCCGCGCATTGCAGCACGACAGTCCGGCCCTTGGGATCAGGGATGTTACGAGGTGAAAAGCCCGACAGTGGCATGTTTATTGCGCCCAGTATGTGGCCGGCGGCGAACTCGCCTGTCTCGCGCACGTCGATCAGGAGCGCCTTGCCGCCCTTCAGCATGGCGTCCAGCTCGGCGGGGCCGATCTCACGGTGGGCATCACGTTTCTTGAATCCGAACATGGCAGCTTCCTCAACTTTGTTATTTGCATATAACGTGTAATGATGATATTCGTCAATGCCATTGAGACATGGAAGGATCGCAGATGGGCAAGCCTTTGATCGTGGTGCTGGGCGCGGGTCTGGGAGGCACGATCGCCTCCTATGAGATCAAGGCTGCCGTCAAAGACCGCGCCGACGTGATGACGGTATCCGATAGCGATACCTACAACTTCATCCCGTCCAATCCCTGGGTCGCCGTGCGCTGGCGCGAGCCTGAAGCCATCCAGGTCCACCTCCCTCCCGTGTTCGCCAAAAAGAAGATCGGCTTCACCTCGGTCGGCGCGAAGCGGCTGCATGCCGGCGAAAAGCGACTCGAACTCAATGACGGCTCATCCATCAATTACGATTATCTTGTAATCGCTACCGGCCCGGAACTCGCGTTCGACGAGATCGAGGGGCTGGGTCCGCATGGCGGCCATACCCTCTCCATCTGCCAGACGCCCCACGCCTCAGCCGCCGCCGATGCGTTCGATGCCTTTGCACAAAATCCCGGCCCGATCGTCGTCGGCGCGGTGCAGGGCGCGTCCTGCTACGGCCCGGCCTACGAATTCGCGATGATCCTCGACACCGAACTGCGCAAGCGCAAGATCCGCGACAAGGTGCCGATGATCTATGTGACGCCCGAACCCTATATCGGCCACCTTGGGCTCGACGGCGTCGGCGATACCAAGTCGCTGCTCGAGAGCGAGCTGCGTGATCGCCACATCAAATGGATCACCAACGCCCGCGTCACCAAGGTCGAGCCCGGCGTCATGCACGTCGAGGAAGTCGGCGAGGACGGCGCGGTGAAGAAGACGCACGACCTGCCCTTCGGCTTCTCGATGATGCTCCCTGCGTTCCGGGGCGTCCCCGCGGTCAGCAATATCGAAGGGCTGGCCAATCCGCGCGGCTTCATCATCGTCGACAAGCACCAGCGCAATCCGGCCTTCCCCGAGATATTCGCGCTCGGTGTCTGTGTCGCCATCCCGCCGACCGGCCCGACGCCGGTTCCGGTGGGCGTGCCCAAGACCGGTTTCATGATCGAATCCATGGTCACGGCGATCGCCGCCAATCTCTCGCTGGTTCTCGACGGCCAGGAGCCGACGGCGGAAGCGACGTGGAACGCGGTGTGTCTCGCCGATTTTGGCGACGGAGGCGTCGCCTTCGTCGCCCAGCCGCAGATCCCGCCGCGCAACGTCAACTGGTCGTCCAGCGGCAAATGGGTCCATCTGGCCAAGGTCGGCTTTGAGAAATATTTCCTGCGCAAGGTCCGCAAGGGCGAGAGCGAGCCCTTCTACGAAAAGCTCGCCATGCACGCGATGGGCATCCGCAAGCTGCGTTTCTGATGCCCCGGCTTCTGGTTTCCCAAGCGAAGGAGTGAGACTGATGACTCTCGATCGTGCCGTGATGGCGTTCGCCGGTTGTGTCGTACTGCTCGGCGTCGTCCTGTCGCTGACCGTGCATCCCTGGTGGATCGCGCTCACCGCCTTTGCCGGCCTCAATATGCTTCAGGCAAGCTTCACTGGTTTCTGCCCGGCTGCGATGGTGTTCAAGGCGTTCGGCGTCCGTCCGGGAACCGCCTTCAAATGACGCTCAGGCGGACGATCCCCCTCCCCCTGCTCGCCGGCCTGCTGGCGAGTGTCGCCATGCCCGCGCAGGCAACGACGCTTGAAGAAGCCATTGCGGCCGCCGTGAACCACGCGCCGGAAATCGAGGCGGCGGGGGCCGATGCCGATGCGGCCGACGCCCGGATCAGGGAAGCACGCGGCCAGGGTCTGCCAACCGCGACGCTGAGCGGGACGATCGGCTATGGACGACTCGATCCGCAGGGTTTCTTCGGGCTTCCGGCGGCCAACGTCACGCCGCGCGCGGCGCAGCTCACTATCGAACAGCCCCTCTTTATGGGCGGCAGGGTCAGCGCCGGGATCGCACAGGCGAAAGCGGGCAGCGAAGCAGCACGCGCCGGTGAAACGATGACCCGCAGCCAGATCGTTGTCGCGACGGTCCAAGCCTATGGCGACGTGCTGACCACGCACCGAATGATAGCGCTCTATGAACAGATGGTCGGCCAGATGGAGGAGATCCAGCGCCAGGCCCGGCTCCGCTTCAAGGCAGGCGAAAGCCCCAGCACCGATGTTGCGCAGGCGGCGGCGCGCCTTGCCGAAGCACAGGCAGCCCTTGAAGGCGCGCGCGGCTTTGCCATCTCGGCCGATGCGCGATTCACCAACCTCACTGGCCTTGCCCCGCAGGATCTCCAGCCCATTCCGGCAAGTCCGGTCCTGCCTGCCTCGCTCGATGAAGCGCTCGACAGCGCCCGCGGGAACAACCCGGCGCTGGCGCAAGCCGAAGCGGCATTGGATGCCGCCCAGGCCGGCGCGCGGGGCGCGCGGGCCGAACGCCTGCCCACGATCGGCGCCTTCGCCGAAGGTTCGACGGTGCGTGACCAGTTCTTTCCCGATTATCGCTCCGATGCCGCCACGGTCGGCGTGCGGGCGCGCTGGCAGATATTCGCGGGCGGGCGAGTCTCAGCCAAGATTACCGAATCCGATAGTGCGGTCAGGGCCGCCGATGCGCGTATGCGCGCCGCACGCGCCGCCGTCGATGAACAGACGATCAGCGCCTTTTCCGGGGTGCGCTCGGCCGCCCTGGTCGAAGCGGCTGCTTCCCAGCAAGCCCTTGCCGCCGGACAGGCGCGCGACAGCGTGCGCCACGAGGTTCGCGTGGGGATGAAGCCCCAGCTCGATCTGCTCGATGCCGAACGCGAGGCAACCGCCGCAGCGGTCAGCGAAGCTCGCGCGCGAAGCGATCGCATCGTCGCGGCTTACCGACTGCTTGCCCTTCTCGGACGCTGAACTTTACAGGAGACGATATGCACAAGGACTGGCCGAAAATGGCGACCGAGCTGAATGGCGCCATCAAGGAAGTGCGGCTCGGCACGCCCGACGTGATGCAGGCCTTTTCCGCCATGGCGACTGCGGCCACCAAGGCCGGGGCGCTCGATGCCAAGACCAAGGAACTGATCGCTCTTGCCATCTCGGTCGCCATCCGCTGCGACGGCTGCGTTGCCTTCCATTCGAAGGCCGCCGTCAAGCATGGCGCCACGCGCGATGAAGTGATGGAGACGATGGGCATGGCGCTCTACATGGGCGCTGGCCCCAGCCTCATGTATGCCGCGCAGGCGGTCGAGGCCTTCGATCAGTTCTCCGATCAAGCGAAACAATAATACGCCGTGAAATCGAAACAGCCGAACACTTGACCGGCAGTGCGCCGAACCGGTCGCGAATTTCGCGACCGGGAACCACGATCATGAACTGGTCGGTGGAGTACGCTCAAGTTCAACGCAAGGTTCAGGAGGCTGCACGGACCTGCGAATAGAGCCGCCGGATGTCTTCGGGTCGCGCAAGATCGTGCCCCGGATTCATCACGGCCGCCGCGCCTGCCGCGATGCCGAAGCGGAACGCTTCTTCGATCTCCCAGCCTGAGGAGATAGCAAAGACCATCGCCGAAAGGAAACTGTCGCCCGCGCCGACCGCGCTTCTGACCTCGATGTCCACTGCGGGAAGCAGGAGTTGGCGCTCGGCCGAGGCAAGGAGAGCGCCCTCGTGCCCCATCGTCACCGCCACATATTGCGCATGACCGCCCCCGACGATCTGCATGGCCGCCCGTCCCACCGACTCCGTGTCGGGAAGATCCCGACCGGTGAACTGGCGCAACTCGCCAATGCTGGGCTTGACGAGGAAGACGCCGCCTTGCTCAAGGCCTCCGCGCAGGCCAGCGCCTGAACTGTCGAGCACGACCGGTATATTGCGTTCCGTCATCATCGCGACGACCTGGCCATAGAAATCATCCGGAATGCCGGGTGAGAGCGAACCGCTCGCGACCAGATAGTCACATTGTGCCGTCTGGAGCTGATTGAGGCACTGCCGCCATTCTGCAGGTTCGACCATCGGTCCGGACGGAACGAGGCGATATTCCTTCCCGCTTTCGCGCTCGAGCACTGCGGTGGCCACCCTGGTATGCCCCTTGATCGGGATACGGTTGCGCACCAGCTGGTGCAGGTCGAGCAGACCATCGAGCGCGTGGCCGGTTGCACCGCCCGAAAGATAGTAGCTCCGCGCGTTCCCGCCGAGCCGGACATAGACACGGGCCACGTTGATTCCCCCGCCACCCGGCGAATAGAATTCTGTCTTCGTCCGCATTTTACGGGTGTGGTAGACATGATCGACTTCATAGGCGACGTCGATCGTCGGGTTCAGGGTGAGGGTCGCGATGTTCATCATGGCCGCCATTGAGGGACCCGGATGGGCTCGGGTCTATCCGGGATTTCCCTAATCGTTACGCTATCGCGGGTCCACGAATGCGAAGGCTCCGATCGAAAGGGTGCGAAGTTCTACCGGGATCGAAAGACCCGCGTTAGCAACCTGACAGCAGCAGCCACCGCCTGCGACCCAAAATCACTGGATAATAGACGAAAGGCGGGAAAATCGCGGCGTTGTCAAAAGATGCCCTCGCGCTTTCCTTATCGGTTAAATCCGATCATTGATCAAATAGGCAAGATATAGCAAGTAGGCACTCACAAACATTCCACCCTCGAACCGCGAAATTTGGCGTCCGCTGATGAATACGGGAATGCAGGCCAGCGCGACCCCCAACATGACCGGGATGTCGACCCGGATCAGTTGCGCGCTGACCTCGATCCCGTTCGACGGAAACAGGCAGGCCGCGCCGAGAATCACCAGAATATTGTAAACGCTGCTGCCGATCAGATTGCCGATCGCGATGTCGCGCTCGCCACGAATCGTCGAAATGATCGTCGTAACGAGTTCAGGAGCGGAAGTACCGATCGCAACGATCGTCAGTCCGATAAAGGCGTCCGATACGTTCCACAACCGGGCAAGCGCGACCGCACCATCCACCAGCCAGTTGGCGCCCACGACGATCACGACGAGGCCGATGGCCAGCATCGCCATTGCGGAGAAACCGTGGCGGCGGGAAAAGCGCGGCGCCGCGAATTCCCGCGCGAACTCCAGCTTCACCGTGATGCTTTCCCGCCGGGCGACGCGAATGACGGTCAGCGTGAAGGCCATTCCCATCGTGATCAAAAACAGCCCCTCAAGGCGCGAGAGCACACCGTCCCAGGCAAAGACGAGTAGCGCGGCCGACGCGATGACGATGACAGGCAGTTCCAGACGCAGCGTCTGCATCCGAATGGCAAGTGGTTGCAGCATCGCGCTGAGGCCGAGGATAAGGAGGATGTTGACGGTGTTGGTGCCGGCGATGTTGCCAACCGCGAGCGAGCCGTTTCCCTGGAGCGCCGCCTCGATCCCGACGGCGAGTTCGGGCGTGCTCGTTCCCAGCGCCACGATCGTGAGGCCGATGAGCAGCGGCGAAACGCCCAGCCGCGCGGCCAGCGCCGAGCCTCCCCTCACCAGCCACTCCGCACCAGCGATCAGGGCGGCGAGCCCCATGAGGCTGGAAACGATCGCCAGCGTCATCCGGCCGGGTTCACCTTGCGCCTGGCGGGATCGGGTACGAGGAGGACATCGCCCGGGACCGCATCAAGGATCTTGCGCGCCGTACTGCCGATCATAGCCTCATAGACGAGGCCACCGCCATGGGTTCCAACGACCGTCAGGTGACGTGCGGCATTTTCCGCACGGTCGCGAAGCAGCGCTTCGGGAACCCCGTGCTCGATCATGCGCGTGACGTTCCGGGCCGCCACATCAGACAGTCCCGCTTCGGCAAGGAACTTGTCGGCCGCAGCCTCGCCATAACCCTCGAATTGCCGTTCGATTTCCGATCGGCCGAGATAGCCCGCGAAGGGCACATCGTAGGCGTGGAAAAGGGAGATAGCCGCATCGGGAAAAAAGCGGACGGCGGTCTCCAGAGCGATCCGGGCGGGCGCGGAGAAATCTGTCGCGACCACCATGGCGCGGTAAGGCTCGAAAGCGCGGTCGCGTACGATCAGGATCGGAACGGGCGCCTTGCGGATCAGCCGGTCCACGGTATCGCCGAGCAGCATCCGGGCCAGCGGCCCATCGCGAGCCACGCCGGTGACGATCAGGCCCGCCTCGCCCTTTCCGGCGATATCGAGGACGACCGGTGCCGGCGAGCCGGTTTCGACGTGGACCGAAATGTCGATTGGCGGCGCCTCGCGAACAAGGTCGTGGTAGATGCGATGGCGCGCCGCCCGCACCGGGTCTTCGAGAGGCCGACGCCAGGACGGCAGATCGCCGAGTCGGACGGACAGCATCCCGTCTTCCGGCGGGTTCAGCGCGTGGATGACCATAAGCTCCGCCCGCCATGCCTGGGCTACCAGCAGGGCGCGATCGAAGGCGCGGTCGCAACGATGGCTGAGGTCGGTCGCGAGCGCGATGCATTTAGGGAAACCGTCACGCGTCATGGCATGTCCTCCTGATTATTAAGTTCGCTAAACCAGCCCAGTCGCCGCATCACATGCTTCTCCACCTCCAGCGACAGCATGAGAAGCATGCCGCACGCCACCAGCAACACCCAGTCCGCGAAGCCCAGCGGCTGCGAGTGGAAAATCGCGTTCATGAACGGCGCATAGGTGAAGAGCGCCTGGCCGATGACGAGAACGCCGATCGCGATCAACACGGCGGGAGTACCGATCGCGCCGCGCCATGTCAGGGACGTCATGTGGAGATAGCGGACGTTGAAGAGGTAGAAGATCTCCGCGATGATGAACATGTTGACGACCATGGTGCGCGCCATCTCCAGGCTCCGGCCTTGCGCCAGAACATGGAAAAAGATTCCGAGAGTGACGGCCGCGAACAGCACAGAGACGAGAAGGACACGCCAAAGCAGGAACGGCGAAAGCAACGGCGCGCCGCGCTCCCGTGGCCGGCGCAACATCGCACCGGGTTCCGTGGGCTCGAACGCCAGCACGAGGCCGAGCGTGGCGGCGAGGACGAGGTTCACCCAGAGGATCTGCGTCGCCGTCATCGGCAGCGCGAAGCCCAGCAGGATCGCCAATACGACCGCCAGTGTTTCACCGCCGTTCGTAGGGATTTCCCAGGAAATGACCTTGCGAATGTTGTCGTAGACCGTTCGGCCTTCGCGAACGGCGCTGACGATCGAGGCAAAATTATCGTCGAGCAGCACCATGGAAGCCGCTTCTTTCGACGCTTCGGTGCCCTTGATGCCCATGGCGACCCCGACGTCGGCCTGCTTGAGGGACGGCGCGTCGTTCACGCCGTCCCCCGTCATCGCGACGATCTTTCCCTGAGCCTGCAGCGCACGGACGATCCGCAATTTATGTTCCGGGCTGGTCCGGGCAAAGACCGAGACATCCGCGACCGCTTGCTCCAGTTCGGTGTCCGGAAGCTTTTCCAGTTCCAGCCCGGTCAGCACGCGCGGGTCGTCGGCAAGGTCGAGTTGCCGGGCGATCGCCAGCGCCGTCGCCGCATGATCGCCAGTGATCATCTTGACGCCGATTCCGGCGGACCGGCATTCGGCGATGGCGTCCTTGACCTCCGCACGAGGCGGATCGATGAAGCCGACAAGGCCCAGGAGGCACACGCCAGTCGAGAGATCTTCGAACGAGATCCGTTCGCTGCCGGCAGGCATTTCCTTCGCGCCGAAGGCGAGAACGCGCTCGCCATCGCTTCCGGCGGTAGCGATGGAACTCTCCCAATAGGAACAATTGTCGGGCGCGGTCATCGCCAAGAGCGCTTCGGGCGCGCCCTTCACGAACAGCAAGCGCGTGCCGTTGGAACCCCGGCAGAGCGTCGCCATGAACCGATGCGCGGCGTCGAAGGGAATCTCGTCGAGCCGCTCCCATTCCGCCCGCTCCTGCTCCGGATCGATGGCCGCCTTCATTGCCAGGGCGAAGAGGGCCCCCTCCATCGGATCGCCCTCGACACGCCATTCCGCACCGACCTTGCGCAGCGCGGCATCGTTGCACAGCAGCCCGCAGCGGATCAGTGGCATCGCATCGGCCATAGCCTCTGCCTGGTCCCCGGACCCGACGATCCGGATTTGACCATCGGGAACATAGCCGGATCCGCTCGCGATCATCGTATGCCGCTCGGTGATGACGCGGCGGGCCGTCATTTCGTTGCGTGTGAGCGTGCCGGTCTTGTCGGTGCATATCACCGAGGTCGCGCCGAGCGTTTCGACGGCCGGGAGCTTTCGGATGACGGCGTTGCGCCCCGCCATCCGCCGCACGCCGATCGCGAGAGTAATCGTGATGACCGCCGGCAGCCCTTCCGGCACGATCCCCACGGCGAGCGCGACCACGGCGATCAGCGCGTCGATCCAATCGTAATTCCGCGCCAGAACGGCAAAGGCGAACAGCGCAAGCCCCCCCGCGAGTACGAACCAGGTGAAGCGCCGGGCAAAACCGTCGATCTGCTTCAGCAGCGGGGTTGCCAGTTGTTCGACCGACTGGATAAGCGAACTGATCCGTCCGATCTGCGTGCGAGATCCGGTGGCAACAGCGAGCCCGCTTGCGTGCCCAGCCGCAACCATCGTGCCCGAAAAGGCCATATTACGCCGATCCGCCAAATCGGTCTGCTCGGGCAGCACCGCTTCCTGCTTTTCGGCAGCCACCGATTCGCCCGTCAGCAGCGCCTCGTCGATAAGCATTCGCCGCGCATGGAGAAGCCTGAGATCGGCGGGAACGCGATCACCGGCCTCGATCATCACGAGATCGCCGGGCACGATCTCGCGGACGGGAATCGTTTGCCTCACGCCGTCACGCACCACGCTGGCCTTGGGCGCGATCATCTGCTGGATGGCCTCAAGCGCCTGTTCAGCCTTTCCTTCCTGGATATGCCCGATCACCGCATTCACGATCACGACGGCGACGATGACCACCGCGTCGATCATGTGATCGAGCAGCGCTGCGGCCAATGCCCCGGCAAGAAGCACATAGATCAACGTGTTATGGAATTGCGCGAGGAACCTAAGGAACACATTGCGACGCGCCGACCGGGGTAGCGCGTTCGGCCCAAAGCGGGCCGATTGCCGATCCACCTCCGGAGAAGAGAGACCCGCACAACCGACGTCGAGTGCCGTGGCAACTTCGCTGGTTGACAGCATATGCCAGCGCACTTCGGAAGTTTCCATGGGTCCTGACATCAAATCTCTTTCGTATTACATCAAACCATCTCGTGTTGAGCATGCGGAGCGAAGACCGTGCGGACCGGTTTCATTCCCGGCCCGCGGTTCCGCGCTTGCGTGCCGCCGATTGAATGGGCTTCAATGCGCAAACAGCAGCGGCAGCGGCGCGCCAGTGAGCAGGTCGCGCGTGACGCCGCCCAGGATCATCTCGCGCAGGCGAGAGTGGCCATAAGCGCCAAGCGCGAGCATCCCGGCGCCACGCCGGTGAGCCGCTTCGACCAGCGCCTCCGCATCCGACACGTCACCGCCCTGGATGGGAACTACGGTCGACGTAAAGCCATGCCGGGCGAGATGGTGGGCGACATCGGCTCCCGGTTCGGAACCGTGGCCCTGGGCCGTCGGCTTCGCATCGAGGATGAGTATATCGATCCTTGCCCCAGGCGCCGCGAACATGGTCGCGTCGCGCAGCGCGTGCGTCGCCTCGCGGGTCGCATTCCAGCCGATCGCCAAGTGATCGATGGCGGCCGGTTTATAGCCGGTGGGCAGGATCAGAACGGGACGCCCAGATGCGAACAGGCAACGCTCAAGCGTATCACGTCGAATTGGCGGATGGTCGTAATTGTCCGAAGGACCGAACAGGACGAGGTCGGCATAACGGGCATAGACCGCGGTCTTGGCGAAGATCACCGCCGGCTGGTCCGAAATCGTCCTCACCTCTACGTTCGTGGAGCGGGCGAGCATCGCGATCCGCTGCTGCTTCGCCTCCACCGCTTCAGTATAATCGGGAAGAAGTACATAAGGCAGTGCAACCGTCAGGGCATAGTCGCTCGCGGGGAGAGCCGACAGCACGACGATGGCAAGGCTGGCGTCGTGGAACTCGGCAAAGGCAAGCGCATCGCGCAAAAACCGCTCGTCCTTGTCTCCGGTATCGACGACGGCGAGAATGTCCTTGATAGCCATATGTCCCTCCAGCTTTGAGCTATTCCTGCTACCCAGCGCCGTGATGGGATTCATTCGGGTGTTATACGTAGCCGACCGGCGCCCCCTTCCATCTGCCGGGCCAGCGCATCGCCAAGCAGTGCGCCAAGAGTGATCGCGTTACTGGCATGCGAGATACTTTCGGTCGTAACCATGCGGCAGCCGACTTCCCTGAGCAAAGCCTCGGCACCAGCCGCGAAGAGGCCGTGAACAGCCAGGCAGATCGGCGGAGGGAAGCCCTGGTCGATGATCTCGCGCGCGGCGTTGGCAAGGGTGTGTCCCGACGAAATCACGTCATCGACGAGGATCGGCGTGCGGCCTTTCCATGCCCCCAGGTCCGAGGCCGCGATAAGGACGTCCCGATCACCGCGCCGCGATTTCGCGAAGACCGCATGGGGCGCTCCGATAAGCCTGGCGATTGCGCCCGCCCACTGCTCGCTCTCGCTGTCGGGTCCTATGATGAGCGGTGCATCGACATTGGCCCGGACCCAGTCCGCCAGAAGCGGAGATGCCGCGAGCGAAGCCGTCTCCATCGAATAGATCTCCCCCAGATCCGCGTAGCGGTGGAGATGCGGATCGACGGTCACGAGCCCATCGAACTCGGATGAAAGGAGCTGGGCGAACTGGCGGGACGTCAGCGCTTCGCCATCCTTGAACCGCCGATCCTGTCGCATATAGGCAAGATAAGGCGCCACGAGATGGACCGACCGCGCCCCGCTCTCGCGCAGCAGCCTTGCAGCAAAGAGCAGCCGCATGATCTGGTCGTCGGGCCGCGCGAGCGTGCATATGACGGCCACGGCTGATCCCGACACCCCGGAGCGGAGCCGGACATAGCTCTCCTGATCGGGAAACCGGCGAACCTCGAGCGTGCCTGTCGCCCACCCGGTATGTTCCGCGATGGATGCGGCCAGCCGTTCGTTCCCGGGCATGGAAAACAGCATCGCCGTCATGGCACGATCGCAAGCATGTCGGCATTGGCGGCGGCGTAGGTCAGCGCATAAGCCATTTCACCCTGCGACTGGGCGTGGAGGGTCAGCAAAGGCTGGCCAGCGATAACGTCGTCGCCCAGGCGAACATGAAGAAGCATGCCCGCGGCCGGCGAGTCGGGCGCGCCCGCCAGCTTCGCAAGGCGCGCTATCCGGCGATTGTCGATATGGGTGACGCGGCCGCTATGCGCCGCCAGGATCGGATGGGTGAGCCTGGCCGTGGGCGGGGTGCGCATGCCGCCCTGGGCCTGGCATATCCTTTGGAACCTGTCCCAGGCGCTGCCGTCGGCCAATGTGCGTTCGGCGCGCGCGCGTCCCTGGCCTTCTTCCGCGACCTTCCCGAGTTCGAGCACCACGCCGGCGAGCGTGCAGGCGCGGTCCCGAAGGCCCGGCGGAGCATCGGCATCGCCTGTCAGCACCGCCAGCACGTCGCGCGCCTCCAGGGCGGGCCCGATCGCCCGGCCGACGGGCTGGGTGCCATCGGTCTGGACACAGCGGATAACAAGGCCAAAACGGGCGGCGACGGCGCCAAGCGTGGCTTCCAGCCGTTCGGCCGCCGCGACGCTGCGCACCTTGGCGGTCGGCCCGATCGGAATGTCGAGCACCACATGGGTCGCGCCCGCCGCTATCTTCTTCGACAGAACGGAGGCGATGAGCTGCCCCTCCGTATCGATGTCGAGCGCGCGTTCCACGCCGATGAAGATGTCATCGGCGGGACTGAGGCAGACCGCGCCGCCCCAGGCGAGGCAGCCGCCCTCGACCGCCACCACGCGCTGCATGGCGCCAAGGTCGAGATCGACCCGGGTGAGCGTCTCCATGGTATCGGCCGTTCCCGCCGGGGACGTGATCGCCCGCGACGACGTCTTGGGCATGGTCAGACCGCAGGCGGCAGCGATGGCGACGACGATCGGGCTCGTGCGGTTGCCCGGCAGACCGCCAACGCAATGCTTGTCGACGACGATCTCGCTCGGCCAGCGCAAACGGTCGCCGGCCTCGACCATCGCCCTGGTGAGATGGTAGGTCTCGTCCTCGTCGAAGGGAAGCGTGGCGGTAGCCGTGAGGAAGGCGGCGAGGTGCACATCGGCATAGCGGCCCGCCACCACGTCACCGACGATGCTGGTCAGCGCGGCCCCGTTCAGCCTGTGTCCGTAGATGCGCTGGCGGACGCAGGCGATCGATTCGAGGGGCGGCGCATGACCGACCTGGACAACGGTTCCCTCCTCCACGCCAAGCGCGACCCAGGCCGCTTCGGACAGACCGATCTCGTCGCCGGCCAGGAAGTCGCCCTCCACCTGATAGAGCGTGGCCGCGATCGGCTGGCTGCCGTTGCGGATATAGACCTGGGTGTGCGCGGCAAGGCCCTCGGCATGGCACACCGGGCTGTCGGTCCGCATGATCGCGACCAGCTCATGATGCGTGTGAAGGCGCAGCCGGCGCGCGCGCGCGAACGATGGTTCCGCCGGTTCGGAACTCCCTATATTCGGATGGAATTGCTGCGCATCGCCCGGAATATCGCTGGAAACCCCGATCACGTGTCGATCACCACCTTCAAGGCATGAGTATCGGCTGCGCGCGCGAACGTCTCATACGCCTCCAATATGTCCGACAACACGAAACGATGGGTGACGAGCTGTTCGGGCCGCAGGCGCTTGGCCTCGACCGTCTTCAGGAGCATCGGCGTGCTGACGGTGTCGACGAGCCGGGTGGTGATGGTGATGTTGCGCGACCAGAGTTCCTCCAGATGGAGGTCGACCTTGGCGCCGTGGACACCGACATTGGCAATTACCCCGCCGGGCGCGACCAGTTCTTCGCATAACGCGAATGTCGCAGGGATCCCGACTGCTTCGATAGCCGTATCGACCCCCTTGCCGTCGGTGAGCTCTCGAACCAGGCTCACGACCGGATCACGTCCGCTGTTGAACGTGTCCGTCGCGCCGAACTTGCGCGCGACGGCGAGGCGATTGTCGTCGAGATCGATCATGATGATCCGGGCCGGTGCATAAAATTGCGCAGTCAGCAGGGTCGCCAGGCCGATCGGTCCAGCGCCGACGATCGCGACGCTGCTGCCCGGTGCAACCTTCCCGTTCAGGACGCCGCACTCATAGCCCGTCGGAAGAATGTCGCTCAGCATGACGAGGGCATCCTCATCGGCCCCCGGCGGGATCGCGTGAAGGCTGTTGTCGGCATGGGGGATGCGCACGAATTCGGCTTGCGTGCCATCGATCCTGTTGCCCAATATCCAGCCGCCCTCGACGCAATGCGAATACATGCCGCGCCGGCAATATTCACACCGGGCACAAGAGGTGATGCAGGAGATCAGGACATGATCTCCGGGCTTGAAGGCTCCAACCGCGGTTCCGACCTCCTCCACGATCCCGACACCCTCATGTCCGAGGATCCTGCCCGGCTCGCACGTCGGCACATCCCCCTTCAGGATGTGCAGGTCGGTGCCGCAAATGGTGGTCTTCGTGATCCGCACGATCGCATCGCCGGGTGCCTGCAAGGCCGGCCTCGGGCGATCCTCGAGACTCTTCTCGCCGGGGCCATGATAAACGAGAGCTTTCATGATCTCCTCCGTTCAACCGTTAGACGGGTTCGCCAGTCAGTGTACGAAAACGATCGGCAGGCGCTGATGATCGATCAGTTCCCGCGTCACGCCGCCAAGCACGAACTCGAGTGCGCGCGAACGCCCATAGCCACCGATCACGAGCACATCGGCTTTCTGCTCCACTGCGTAATTCTGAAGGACAGCCGACGTATCCTTACCGGATGAGCTGATCGGACAAACGCCGCCGCTATGGCCATGTCGCGCGAAAAGGCGGGCGATCTGGACACCGCCCCGGTGCTCCCCGGATTCGACACCCGGATCATCGACAATCGCAACGTCGATACGGGCATCGGGTTCGGCCAGATTGAGAAGCGCCCTCGCGGCGCGGAACGATTCAAGTGATGCGTTCCAGCCCAATACGGCGTGATCGATGGGACCAGGATTCCAGGAGGCCGGCAAAATGACCGTCGGCACGCCCGTAAACAGAAGCGCCTCGGAGATACGGCGCCTCAAGCCATCCCTTTGCCAGCGCCCGACACCCGGAATCAGCGCGATATCCGCGTACTGGCCTTCAGCCTTCACGAGACCGGGTATCAGCCCGCTGGCCTCGAACACCGAGTGAACCTCTACTTCGATCGCGGTATTCCTGGTTCGTTCGCGAACGGCCGCCAGATGTTCGTCGCGCTGGTCCTCGGATACCGTGATGGCCTGCGCGAAAGCCATCGCATCAGCCGCCGCGGCGAATGCGAGATTTTCGGTCACGACGACGATCGTAAGCGCCGCTTCATGCATACCGGCATAGGCAAGCGCCTGATCAACGGCGGTCAGGGAATGCTCTGCACCGTCCACGACGACGAGCACATGTTTGATCTGTGAAATGCTGCTCATGATCGCATCATGGCCCCGGCCATTGATGACCGCACTCCGTAACTTTACAGAGGCACCGCGTGACGCGCACTCGCCCCTGGGGCCGTGAAGAGGGCGCTTCGCGGCGAGTGCATACTCAAGCCTTCGCGTAGTTCGATGGCACCAGGACGGCCGCTCCAACAACGGCGCCACTGCGCAACCGCTCAAGCGCGACATTGGCTTGAGCCAGCGGAAAGACCGTCGTCACGGATTTGACGTTGGCTTTCTGCGCGATCTCGAAAAAGCTTGTGCCGTCTTCGCGGGTCAGATTAGCCACCGATGCAATGGTTCGCTCACCCCAGAGGTCAGCATAGGGGAACGACGGAATGTCGCTCATGTGGATCCCTGCGCAGATCACCCTGCCTCCCTTGTGGACTGCACGCAGCGCGCGCGGAACAAGATCACCGACGGGGGCAAAGAGGATCGCCGCATCGAGTTCCACGGGCGGGTCATCCTCCGATGATCCGGCCCAGGCGCAGCCGAGTGATCGCGCAAAAGCCTGTCCCTCGTCGTCTCCCGCCCTGGTAAAGGCATAAACCGCCCGGCCCTGCCACAGCGCAATCTGGGCGATGATATGCGCGGCGGCGCCAAATCCGTAGAGACCGATCCGCGTTCCCTCCCCCGCAGCGCGCAGGGACCGCCAGCCGATCAGCCCGGCGCACAGCAAGGGCGCGGCTTCTTCATTGGAAAAGGCGTCGGGTATCCTGAAGCAGAAGCGAGCGTCCGCAACCGTATGGGTCGCATAACCGCCATCCCGGGTGCATCCCGTGAATGCGGGACTATCGCACAGATTTTCATGACCTGTTCGGCAATAGTCGCAATGGCCGCAGCTATGTCCGAGCCAGGGAACGCCGACGCGATCACCGATCGCGACATCGGCGACCCCTTCCCCCGCCGCAACAACGATGCCGACAATTTCGTGCCCGGGAACGATGGGGAGGCGGGATTCGATCTCCCCATCGACGATATGCAGATCGGTTCGGCAGACGCCGCAAGCAGCGACCTCGATGAGAAGCTCGCCTCGACCAGGCGTTGGAACCTGTCGCGCAACGAGCCGCAGCGGCGTGCCGACCGCTTCGAGCTGCATCGCGAACATCTCGGTCATAGTGATTTCTTCGCCTGTTCGCGCCGCGGGGTCACGCTGCCGACGCGGCACGCGCCGCCATGCCCTGCGCCATGTTCGACAAGGCTTCGGCCATCTTGACGCCCAGGGCAGGATCTACCGTCGAATCAGCGATGGCGCGGCGCATCGCGTCACACCACTGATCCGCTGTCTCACCAGTGATCGGCAGGCGCGCATGGGCCGACATCATGCAAACGCCAGGGTGATCATCAAACCAATCTCGCGGTCCGCCCAGCCATGCGTTGAGAAAACCGGCAAGCGAAACGCGCATCGGCCCCAACTCCGGGGCGTGTAGCGCACGCAACTCCCGATAGGCGTCCTCCTGATCCATCAGATCATAGAAGCGGTCTACGATATTCCGGACGACGACGGCCCCTCCAACCAGATCATAGGGCGCCTGCTGTTTCTGTTCCGCTGCTGTCACACGTTTCTCCTGTTATGCTGCGCACTCCCTTTTGGTCGAGCGTCGTTTCAAATGCGCTTTCCCACGCCCGTCAGCCTGGCAAGCGCGCCAGTCAGCGCATGTTCCCGCAGGGGCTTTTCCAGAACCTGGGCGAACCCCTGCGCCAAGGCACGCTCGGTCAGTTCGGCCGATGGGAACGCGGTGATGAGTATGGCTGGACCCGGCCAGCCACGTTCGCGCAGGCGGCAAAGCACCTCGATGCCATCGCTCTGCTCCAATCGAAAATCAGCAACGAAGCAGCAGGCATCCCCCGATAACGGATCGTCCAGAAGCGCCGCACCAGCCGCATAGGCCCGGACGTCAAAACCCTGCGCACGAAAGAGAAGCTGCAGTGAACGGCGAACACCGGCGTCATCCTCGACCAGAAGAAGACGCGGGCGTTCCCGCAACGGGGCCGCAATATTCTCGCCTGACATCTCACACCATCGGCCCAGCGGCATTGCTGGTCCCTCGGACGATGTCAGGAAACGATCCCCGGGTCGCTACGTAAGTGTCCCGATCCTCAGCCCGTGATCCCCGCGGAAAACGCGATACGGAGCGCCTCCGACAGGCTGCGAACGCCCAGCTTGGTCATGAGGTTGGCGCGATGCACCTCTACGGTGCGCGGCGAAATCCCAAGATCATAAGCGATCGTCTTGTTTGGCAGTCCTCGCGCAAGCCCCTTGAGCACATCCTGTTCGCGCCCGGACAGAGCGGCGATGCGGATCGTTGCGTCGGCGGCGCGGGTTGCCCTGCCTTCAACGTCGGCAAGCCGTTCGAAGGCACTTTCAATAGCCGCGAGCAACACCGCCTTCTCGAACGGTTTCTCGATGAAGTCGACTGCGCCGGCCTTCATCGCGCTTACAGCGATCGACACATCGCCATGCCCGGTCAGGATGATGACGGGCATCGCGATACCGCGTTCGTTCAATTCCTTTTGGACTTCGAGCCCATCCATCTGAGGCATACGCACATCGAGGAGAATGCAGCCCTCGGCCGCGTTCCTCACGTCTTTCAGAAATTCAACACCGGAGGACCAGGTTTCGACCGAGAAACCTGATTTCTTGAGCATGAAACCGGCAGATCGACGGATTGCATCTTCATCGTCGACGATGTGGACGATCCGCTTATCCTCCATAAGATTGCTCCCTATCTGCCCTGACCAGTGTGAAATGGAATTGCGTGCCGCCCCCTTCCGCAGGCTCCATCCAGATGCGCCCGCCATTGGCTTCGACAATCGTTCGACAAATCGAGAGACCCAACCCCATGCCGTCCGACTTGGTGCTGACAAA
The DNA here is from genome assembly GCF_001456115.1 of Sphingobium baderi. Taxonomy (NCBI): domain Bacteria; kingdom Pseudomonadati; phylum Pseudomonadota; class Alphaproteobacteria; order Sphingomonadales; family Sphingobiaceae; genus Sphingobium; species Sphingobium wenxiniae. The sequence goes on from NZ_CP013264.1 coordinate 3,105,656, forward strand.
GGCCTTGAAGAGCTGGGCAGCGACCTCGGGGGCCATTCCCGTGCCGGTATCGGACACCGTGACACGCACAAAACCCGCCTGGTCGGGACCGGTGCGGATGGTGAGCACAGGCCTGGCGCGCGCATTCATGGCCTCGACCGCATTGCGGATCAAGTTCACGAGGACCTGCTGGATCTGGACCTTATCGACGAGGACCGTCGCAGCTTCGTGATCGATGTCCATGCGGGTTTCGATCGATTTCTCGCCCGCGCCCATCAGGCCGAAGGCAGCCGCTTCGTTAATGAGGTTGGGCAAGTTCTCGACAGTCTTCTCGACCTCCCCCCTGGCAACGAAATCACGCAAACGGCGCACGATATGACCCGCGCGCATCGCTTCCCCCGCGGCGTCTGTCAGCGCCTCCCGGATGTCGGGCAGATCATCGGGATCTGGCTGGTCGAGCAGGTCCCGGACCGCTTCGAGATAGTTGGCTACGGCGGTGATCGGCTGATTCAGCTCATGGGCGAGCGTCGACGCCATCGTCCCCATCGCGCTGACGCGCGCGACGTGGATCAGTTCGGATTGAAGCTGCTCTAGCCGCTCCTGTGTCCTTTGGCGATCCGTCAGATCGCGAATGAAGCCGGTGAACAGCCGCTGGCTCTCGCCGGCCGCTTCTCCAACCGACAACTCCATCGGGAAGGTCGTCCCATCCTTTCGCAGTGCAAAAACCACGCGTCCGATCCCGATGATGCGCCTCTCTCCTGTACGCAGATAGCGCTCGAGAAAACCGTCATGGCGTTCGCGATAAGGCGAGGGCATCAACATGCTGACATTGGAACCCAGGACTTCCTCCTGAGTGTAACCGAACAAACGCTCGGCCGCCGTGCTGAACGACACCATCGTGCCGCCTTCATCGATGACGATCATTGCATCGGGGACCGTCGACAAAATCGAACGAAGATGCGCTTCACTGTTGCGAAGAGAGCTCAGCGTTGCTCGCTGGTCGGTGATGTCGTGGACAATTGTCGCGAAACCGCCCAACGATCCGTCGGGTTTTTTCAACGCGGTGATGGAAATGTGAGCCAGAAACTCACTGCCATCCTTACGAATCTGCCACTCGTCGATCTCGATCTTGCCACGGTGTTGTGCTTCGGCAAGCAAGGACGTCGGCTTGCCGCTGGCGACGACATCGGCCGGATAAAACCGATCTGTAAGCTGGCCGGCCATCTCGGCCTCTGTCCAGCCTTTCAGACGCTCGGCGCCCCCGTTCCAGATCGTGACCCGTCCTTCAGCATCGAGCATATAGATCGCATAATCTTCCGCCCCATCGATGAGCAGGTTCAGTTCTGCGGCCAGCATCCTCGTCCCGTCCGCGAGATCGCGAGCGCGTGAGAGAGTACGATGGTGATTCCGCCAAAGCAGAGCCATGGCGGCGAGAAACAGGAACAGGGCAACCCACTGTTCTGCCACGGTCGGCCAACCGTCAACGATTGCGAGCGTCGTAAGGGTAACGAGCGTGACGCCCGCCAACACCACGATATCCGGCCTGAGCGCCACGAGCACCATACCGGCCACGCCGAGAGAGACGAAATAATGAACGCTCTCGTCGATCTGCCGGCCAAGCTGCCATCGTGTGACCACCGCGATGACGGCGATAGCCAGTCCCGCAAGGGACGCGGTCAAAAGCCGGGCATGGATCGAACGGTCAACCAGTGGCGCAATGGCACCCGCTTGCCATGAATGGAGGAATTTCCCGGATCGCGGAGCGGTTTTAATGATGACTCTGCCTCTTCGTCGTCAGAAGGAAGCAGCAAGCGCTGATACCCCTTTCTGTCTCAAGCCTATCAACAGCGCCTCGTGCGATCCATTAAAATTGGCAACCATCTCAACGATGATGTTACTTGCTTTGGAGTTCAGCGCTGGAAACATGTCCAGACCGTCGCATCCACGAGCTTCAAACCGTCGGCGTTCTTTAGGCCGGGCTCTTCGGATTGTCATCATCCGTGCGACTTGCGCGCTGCTACCTGAACCAATGGACCCGCGGGTCCATTGTGAGATGGTGAGCGCCCCAAACGCCCCTCAGTAACTTTCCGGATAGAGCCCACCCAGGCAACCGCATAGCCTCCTCCTCGCTCGAGGGCCGGATCGCTGTTGGCCTGATTCATCGGCCATCCCCCCCCGCCCAATCCGGACCTCGAGCATTCATTTCGCAGGAGGTCCGCCATGAATGATCAGGTTCCAGCGACCACGTCCAAGGCCAATCCGATCAGCCCAATTCTCGATCATCCGGTTGATTGGCTTCGCACGGAGATTGACCGCCTCTTCGAAGATTTTGGCCGCCCCGCCGCCAGTCTGTTCGGTGTCGGCAATCGATCTTCAATCGCGCCAGTTCCGGCTGTTGAACTTGTCGATGAGGACAAGGCCTATCGCCTCACCGCCGAGCTCCCTGGCCTGTCCGATGATGATATCGATATCAGCGTCGCTGACGGTCTCCTGACGATAGCCGGCGAAAAGAAGGAGGAGACCGAACGCAAGGACAAGGGCTATGTATTCAGCGAACGGCGATATGGCTCCTTCCGGCGCCAGGTATCCTTGCCCAGCGACGTTGACCCGAACGCGATCACCGCTGCATTCAAGGATGGTGTCCTCACCGTCACACTGACCAAGGATGAAAATGCGCCAGCGCGGAGTCGGAAGATCGAAATCGGGCAGGCATAGCAGTTTGCCGGAGGCTTCGACGGGACCTCGGCACCACGCAGACCCGCAAGCCGACGTCATAACCCTTCTCGAGGGACGAGCCTTCGGCTCTGGAGAGCCCATGCGTCGGATCGACACGCATGCGGCGCGTCTATTCCTCGTCGGCGATCGCGCATGGAAGCTCAAGCGTGCCGTCCAGTTCGACTATCTGGATTTTTCAACCGCCGATAGACGCCGCGCCGCCCTGGAAGCGGAGCTACGGCTTAATCGCAGGACCGCGCCGGAACTCTACCTGGCGGTTCGCCCGGTATCCAAGAATTCGGCGGGCTGCCTGAACCTCGATGGCGACGGAGAACCTGTCGATTGGCTTCTGGAGATGCGCCGCTTTCCCGATGACGCCTTGCTCGATCATGTGGCAACCCAAGGTGGCCTGACCGATGTGCTGATCACGCAGCTCGCAGACCGGATCAAGGCATTTCATGATGGCGCCGAGACGTGCCTGTCCGGATCGGGGCGCAGCCGTTTGGAAGCCGTCATTGCCGGGAATGATCGAAGCATGGCTCGATTCCCCGACATTCTTCCCGCTCGGCTCGTGAGAGACCTGATCGACAGGCAAGTCGCCCTGCTGGCCCAGCACTCCGATCTGCTCGATTCACGTGCGCGAAGCGGGCGCGTGAGACATGGCCATGGCGATCTGCATCTGGGTAACATTGCCGTGATCGACGGGAGCCCCGTCCTGTTCGACTGCCTGGAATTCAGTCCCGAACTTGCGACCGGCGATGTCCTTTACGACCTTGCGTTCCTACTCATGGATTTATGGGGCCGCGGCCTTCATTGCGAAGCGAATGCCCTGTTCAATCGCTATCTGGACATTTCCCCTCAGGACGATGCCGGCGTGGCCCTTGTGCCGTTGTTTCTTTCGATCCGAGCCGGGATTCGCGCCCATACATCGGCCGCACAGGCGAGCGATGGTTCAGACGAAGCTCTGACCCAAAAGGCCAGCGCCTATCTGACGCTGGCGCGCGCAGTGCTCGAACCGGTGCCCGCGCGGCTCGTCGCCATTGGCGGGCTTTCCGGATCCGGCAAGTCCACAATAGCGAAACTGATCGGCCATTCCCTCGGCGAGGTTCCAGGCGCGCGTATTCTGAGATCCGATGTGCTGCGGAAGCGACTTGCCGGCGTGCCGCCAGAATCGCCGCTTCCCAAAGACGCATATACCCTGTCCGCGAACGCAGCGATTTACACAGAGCTGAGACGGCTGGCGGGACACATGCTTTACGCCGGGCATTCGGTGGTGGCCGACGCTGTCCATGCGAAGCCTGAAGAGCGCACGGAGATCCATCAGGTCGCACTGCGACGAGATGTGCGGTTCGATGGGATATGGCTCGACGCATCACCCGATATGCTGACGGCGAGGGTATCCGCCCGGACACATGACGCTTCCGACGCCAACGGCGCCGTTGTCGAATTGCAGACTCGCTATGATCTGGGTGAGATCGACTGGCACCGCGTCAACGCGGCGGATGACCGCAAGACGGTCGCAACGCAAGTCATGGACGTCCTGGATGTTCGCCATTTGTGACGGGGAATGATGCAGGCCGCGCATGTCGCCCCAGCCGAAGGGATTCTCCATCCGGTGAGGTCGCGATGCCGATCATTGTTCGGCGCGCGCGCAATCGATGCACAATGCTGCCTCCGGCCGTGCATCCAGCCGAGCCGGTGCAATCTGCGACCCACAACGAACGCATTCGCCATAGGTGCCCTTCGCAATTCGCTCCAGGGCACGATCGATCGAAGCGGCCTCCCGCACGATCAAGCTTGCCTCGGCTTCCAGACCCGCATCATCTTCGACTTCGACGGCCTGTTCCGATGAGTCCGCATTAAGGGGCTCAGCCAGATCCGCATTCACTCGCGTCAGCCGAGCGCGAAGTTCCGACAGTCGCTCTGTCAGGCGCTCTTCTATGGCGGCTGTGTCAGTCACGGAGATTCCTTCAGAACAGTAGGTACCGAAATCGGCTTGGGGTTCGGTGCAGATTTATAGCGCCTTCTTCAGACGCAGGTAAGCCGAACGAAGTTCATCAGCGAGCACCTGGAGCGCGGCCTTGATGTTACCGCCGCTCTCCTGAAGGCGAGCTTCTGCAACGAAATGGTGCCATTTGGTTTCGAGCTCGTCCCACTCCTCGCGAGCTTCCATCGCGCCCAGATGCACCTGGACCTTGGCTTCGTCCCGGAGCTTGGCAAGATCAGCCTTAAGTTCTTCAATGGTGCTCATCGGTCGCTCCCCGGCAACAAGGTGTTGAGAAGTGTTCCTGTAGCCGAGCCTGAAGCACTGGGCGCTACGTAAAGCACCGGATACACGTTGGCCCCGGTCCTGGATTGCTCTTCAGGCTCGCTGCGCAACCCGCACGACGACTATCCGCGTATGATCGTTCTCGGGGAACGGGATTCCGCGTGCGTCCCAGAGCGTCCCTTCAACCTCGATTACCGGTTCTTCGCTCTCCAGAGTATCATCCGTCTCGATCGTCACATGAATAGACCCACGGCCTCGCCGCAGGGTCAATTCGACGCTCTCCCAGTCCCTGGGCAAGACGGGGCGCACCTGAAGTTCGCCGCCCACGAGCCGAACGCCAAGAATCTCCTCTACCGCCAACCGCCATGTCCAGGCTGCGGCACCCGTGTACCAGGTCCAGCCACCTCGGCCGAGGTGGGGCTCCATGCCGGCAATGTCAGCCGCCACGACATAAGGCTCGGTTCGATAATGGGCGGCGCTGCGAGCCGTCGCGGCATGCTGAATAGGATTGATTCGGTCGAAGAGCGCCTTGGCCCCATCACCATCCCCCGTGCGCGCGAACGCGAGCGCGAGCCAGCTTGCCGCGTGGGTATACTGGCCTCCATTCTCGCGAATTCCCGGCGGATAGGCCTTGATATAACCCGGCTCACGCGGCGTGCGGTCAAAGGGCGGATCCAGCAGACGCACGAGACTGTCGTCATCCCGAACCAGATATCGTCTGGCCGAAGCGAGCGCCGATCGGGTACGCTCGACCTTGCCGGCACCCGACAATACGGACCACGACTGCGCGATGGAATCGATGCGGCATTCCTGTTCTTCCGACGCGCCCCATGGACGGCCGTCGTCGTCGAATGCGCGCAAATACCATTCGCCATCCCACCCCGACCGTTCCACCGCGGCCGCAAGCGTCTCTGCGCGGCCGTTCCAATGGTCGCGGAACTCGTTCCGGTCCGCATCCACACAATGACGCGTGAAATTTCGGATGGTCGCGATGAGAAACCAGGCGAGCCATATGCTTTCGCCATGCCCCCGGTTGCCCACGCGATCCATGCCGTCATTCCAGTCCCCTGCACCAATCAGCGGGAGGCCATGAGACCCGAGGCGGTAGGCGTGGGAAAGCGCGCGCTCGCAATGAACGAACAGGGATTGCGTGTAGTCACTCACCTCGAAACGCGCATAGCGATCGGTTTCTTCGGCCGTGAGCGGGGGCGCCCGCAGAAAAGGAACCAGCTCGCTCAGGATGGTTTTGTCTCCGGTCGCCTCAACATAATGAGCAACGGCGTACGGTAGCCAGACCAGATCGTCCGAGCAGCGCGTGCGGACGCCGCGATCCAATGGCGGATGCCACCAATGCAGCACGTCGCCTTCCTCGAACTGATGGGCAGCCGCGGCAAGGATATGCTGCCGTGTTGCATTCGGATCGGCATGGATCTGTGCCAGAACATCCTGCAGCTGGTCGCGAAAACCGAAAGCGCCGCTCGCCTGATAAAAGCCCGCGCGAGCGCGGATGCGGGCGCTGAGCGACTGGTGCGGCAGCCACCGGTTGACCATCAGGTCAAAGGCGGGATCGGGCGTCTTGACCTGCACCGCGTCCAGCCTGTCCTTCCAGAAACCGGCACACTCCCGCGCCGCGGTCTCGAAGGCCGATGGGTCCTGCCAGCGACGGACAAGGTCACGCGCGTGATCCAGGTCGTCGCCCTGCCCCAGCACAAAGCAAACTTCTGCGGTTCCTTCAGCCGGGATATCAAGATGGACCTGCAGGGCGGCGCAGCAGTCGTCACCGGCAGCATGCTGCCGGTGACCAAGATCCCAGTTCAGAAGTCCGAGGGGACTGGTGGGGTCGGCGTCATCGCCGTGAAAATCGTAGCGTGAGGTGGTGAGCGTGTGGACCGGAAGTGTCGAAGCAAGAAAGGAGATGCGGTCGGCAAATTCGTCGGTCCAGGGATTTTGGCCGAGAATCGCGTGCGAGATCGGATCATAGAATGAGCGGCGCAGGGGCGCCTGTTCTCCTTGCACAGCGCCCATCAGCCATTCGGCATAGTAGGTAGCCGTGATCCGGCGCGGACGCGGCAACTGATTACGCAAGCGAAGCCGGACAAGCTTCACGGTGTCGTGCGTCGGCACGATGACGGAGAGCTCCTGTTCAAGGCCTTCGCTATGCCGGTGCCAGGACGTACGGTCGGGGCCGTGATCGATGCGGCATGCCGTGTCTCCACCGGCCGGAAGCGGCGTCGGCGTCCAGAGCCGTGCGTTTTCCTCATCGCGCAGATAAAGGCGTTCGCCTTGAGGATCTTCGACAGGGTCGTTGAACCACGGCGTGAGACGGTTTTCACCACTGTTTATCGCCCAGGTGAAGCCCAGACCGCCCTCGGTCACGATCGTCCCGAAGCCGTCGTTGGCGAGGACGTTGGCCCAGGGCGCAGGGGTCGGCGCACCGGGTTCCAGATAGATAGTATAGTCGCCCGTATCCGGATCGAAGCCTCCCCACCCATTATCGAATTGCAGATCAGCCGGGCGCGGTACGGGCGCCGTCATGATTGTACCGGAGTTCGCCCCGACCGGCGCGAACAGCGGGCCCGGATGCGGCGGCTGGTCGTATCGCGCAAGCTGGTCGACTAGGCTGCCGCCGGCTTCGTCAAGGATGAGGCGGGCAACCTGATCGAGAAGCGCCGCCCGCTCGCCATCGGATGGACCGATGCCGACGAGGTGTATCCCGGCATGGGTGCCAAGGCGATCCTGTAGCCCGGCATCCTTCAGCACTTCCAGAAGACGCTCGCGGACGGGCTCGATATAGCCCGACGTTCCTTCATGCGTCACCACCAGGTCGATCGGCATACCACGCTGCCGCATGAGCTTGTGGAAGGAGAGAAGCTGTCGAAGCAGGTCCTGCTGCTCCGCGGTTCCGGAACGCAGCATCAAAATAGGATGGTCGCCCGATATCCCGAGCGCCCAAAGGTCCCCGCGCCGAAATGTGCGCGCGCCGGCCGATCCCGGCTCTGCCGCTCTGGTGAGAAGAGTGGACAGCAACGCCTGCGCCTGCGGCACGATGTGCGGCTGCAGGCCCAGCTTGTGCATCTCGCGCGCCGCCGCACTTGCCGTATCGCTCACAGCCCAGTCGAGTGACGGCAGGGTGGTAAAGCGCTCGGCAAGTTCGAGGGCCGATTGCCGGGATCCAGCCGCAATGGTGACGAAGGCGAATTCACGTCGCGCGCGCGGAGGCAGTTCCACCGTCATCCTGATCGCGCAGATCGGATCAAGCGTCCAGCCGAGCGGGCCACCAGGCAGTTCCCCGGTCAACAATGCGGGCCGCCTGGGGCACCCATATCGTCCGATGAAAGCGCTGCGATCGGCTTCGAGACCGAGCAGGGTAACGCCATCTTCATCCCCGATCACACGGGTCAGCAGGACGGGCGGACGTTCCGCCGAACTGCGCGGCCGCCGCGTGAAAAGCAGGCCGTCATTGCCAGGCAAGGCTTCCGCCCCCACGAACAGCTTGCTGAAGGCAGGGTGGCGCGCCGCGTCCTGGGCCGGAGCCAGAACGATCTGCGCGTAGCCCGTGACTTCGATGGTCCGGGGCTTATCGCTATCATTGACAAGAGCGACACGCCGGATCTCCAGGTCGTCGGCATTGGCGACATTGATCGTTGTCGTGACCGACAAGCCGTGGGCGCGCTGGTGGAACTCCACCTGATGCGCTTGGAAGATCACCTCCGGCGCGTCTTCGGGTCGAGAAAAGGGGCCGCCCGTTGCCGACCAGGTAACATCTGCATCCCGGTCGTGCAGATAGATCCAGAAACCTGCGTCCCCACGGGTCAGGGCATGCTGGTTCCAGCTCAGCCCACCTGCACCGTCTGTCCGAATGCGGCTCGAAAGCCGGCCATTGCCGAGAATCTGCCACGCGTGCTCCCCACGGCGCCGAGTGGGTGCCCAGCCGTAAAGGCCCGGAATCAGTTCGTCGGGTTCCGGCTGTGGCTCACGAACCTCAAGCCGCGCGATCTCGGGCGGCAGCTCCCATGGAATCCTTTCGTTAAGGAGCAGGTCGACGGTGCGGATATGAGGATCGGTGTGGAACCAGCGCACGAGCATGTCATCGCACAACGCGTTTCCGAGCGCGGCAAGGCTCATGCCATGATGATGAGCCATGTAGGAGCGCACGACGGCAAAGCGTTCACCGTCAGGCGCCCGCTCGGGCGTGAAGTCGACCGCTTCGAAAAATCCGTATCGGCCGATGAGGCCAAGATCCGCCAGAGTTTGAAGGTTGCGCGTCGCCAGCGCGGGCCGGATCGTCAGCGCCAGCGCCGTCGCATAGGGGCTGATAACCAGATCGCGCCCCAGACCTCGCTGGAGGCCGAGCGCAGGGACGCCGAATGCGTGATATCGGTAGACGCGGTCCTCGCCCATCGATGCGAAGGACGACTCCGAAATACCCCAAGGCATATCATGTGACCGCCCGAATGCGATCTGGATAGCAATCGCGGTCCGGTCACTCATTCCGAGCAGGGTTTGGGGATCGCTCTGCAGGAAGATGTTCGGCATCAGATATTCGAACATCGAGCCGTTCCACGATATCAACGCCAGGCCTGCGTGCTGCTTGGTGATGGGCCGCCCGAGATGGAACCAGTGCAGAGGCTCTATGTCGCCCTTCGCGATGGCGAAAAAGCTGGCGAGGCGTGCTTCGCTGGCGAGCAGATCGTAGTGGTGCGGATCTATTCGATCGGCGCTCACATTGTAGCCGATATGAAAGAGCCGGCTGCCGGCATCGAACAGGAACGAGAAGTCCATGGCGTGCGCGGCGGCGTTAGCGCGACTGGAGAGGTCATCGAGGCGGTCATGAAGCGCTTGCCGGGCCGCCTGGCCTTCCTCGATCGCCGCCTGGAGATCGTGCGCCCATTGCCGGCTTTCCGCCGGTAGCTGGTCTCTCGCCGCATTGAGGACGCCAATTGCTGCCGCGGCGCCCGCGTGCGTGGACGGCAGCCGGTCGTTCGCCAACAGGTCGGCGACTTTTGCCGCGACGTTCGAACACTCTGCCGGATGCGCCGCGAGCGTCTCCCACCAGGGCGAGAACAGCCGAAGGTCTCGCCGCATGCCGGACAGATGATGTTCGAGCCGCTCCAGCCAGGCTTGGACATTCCGCAGGGAGGCGATTTCATCCTCGCCGACGCTTTCGGCCATCAGGGTAATCTGCTCGCGCAGGCGAGGAAGATCGATCGACAGGAGATCGTCGATCCTCTCGGCCCAGTCTTGCCTCCCTTCCTCAATCCTGCGGGCGGTTTCCCGCATAGCCTCAAGGATCGAGCCGGCGGCGGAGGCCGCTTCGAGGTCGATCGTCGCAATCGCTTCGGCGAGCAACTCGATATTGTCGTCAAACCCTCGCCACAAATCCGTGGCGACCGGTGGCAAGCTTCTGGCTTCCTGAAGGGCTCGCGCGACGGTGATCAGACTGACCGCGAGATTTCCGCTGTCGACGGTCGAAACATATCGGGGCTCCAGGGCCGCGAGCGTTCTCGTCTCGTACCAGTTGAGAATATGGCCGCGGTAGCGGTCCAGGCGATCCAACGTATCGAGCGTGTTGTGAAGCCGTGTCGCAACCTCGTTGAGGCCGATATGTCCGAGGCGCCAGGCAGTGAGGACCGATACCATCATCATTCCGATGTTGGTCGGCGAGGTTCGGTGCGCGATTTCCTCGTCGGGCGGCTCCTGATAGTTATCGGGTGGCAGCCAGTTGTCCTCGGGGCGCACAAAGGTCTCGAAAAAGAGCCAGGTGCGCCGCGCCATCAGTCTCAGGAACTTTCGATCGTTTTCGGACAGCGTGTCCTTTGCCGGCTCAATCGGACGGCTGATCCGGATCGCGATCTCAGGCGCAATGAACCAGAGCAGCAGCAGGGGAGCCGCGACAGGCAGGGAAGCGGGCGCCGCAAGGAACAGACCCGCGCCGATGATCAGCGCGAACACCGGAGAGGCGGCCATGTCACGCCATGCCGCCAGTCGCGGATGTCGCGCCGCGTTGCGCGTCGCCATGTGGGCGGCCGACGTCCATTCGAGCTTTCTTTGGCCCGAATGGAGACGCCATAGGGTGATGGCAATGGCATGCAGCGCTATCATCGCGTCACTGACGAGAAAGACGATAGCGAGAAACCAGCGACCCGCGTGATCCGCCAGACGTCGCAGCAGGTTCTGCATGACGCCGCGGCGGCGGCCCTGCGCGAGGCCGGTCACGAGGTCCGTAAAGAGATATGCACCGGGCGCGATGACGGCAAGCAAGGTCCAGACCCAGGGCTGCCCATGGAGAAGAAACCATCCACCCACCAGCAGCGCCACAATACTCGCTGGAATTATGCTGCGCCGCAAATTGTCGAATATCTTCAGCCGATCGAACCAGCCGAGCCGGTTGCGCAGCCATCGGCCATCGCCGCCGGGCACGAAGGGAAAGAGCCATGGCAGGATCTGCCAGTCCCCACGGACCCATCTGTGCCAGCGCCAGGTGAAGTCGAGATAGCTGGTCGGGAAGCTCTCATAAACGATCGCATCGCTGACCAGCGCCGCTCGCCCGTGCAGTCCTTCGAACAGGTCATGGCTGAGAAGTGTATTCTCGGGAACGCGCCCTTCGAGGCTCCGATGAAAGGCCGCCACATCATAGAGGCCCTTGCCCACGTAGACGCCTGTGCCGAGCAGATCCTGATAGACGTCGGATACGGCGCGCGAATAGATATCGATGGTCGTGTCACCGCCATAGAGGCGCGAAAACAAGGATTGGCCGGTCGCTTCCGGCGCCAGCTCAACGCGCGGCTGAAGAACCGTATATCCTCGTTCGACCGCGCCGGTCGCAGCGTTGAAGTGGGCGCGGTTAAGGGGATGAGATAGCGTCCCCACCAGTCGCCGGACGATGCCGGCCGACAACCTGGTATCGGCATCGGCCGTCATCACGAAACGGCATCGCCGCAACCGTTCGATGCTACCGACGGTCACATTGAAGGGGGACGCATCTCCGTTCAGGATGAAGGCGTTGAACTGCTCAAGCTTTCCGCGCTTTCGCTCCCAGCCCATCCAGCAGCCCTGGGCCGCGTTGAACCGTCGTGGCCGATGCAGCAAATGGAACGGCCCATGTCCCTTGGCATTGGCAAAGCGCGCGTTGAGTTCCTCGATCCCGCTGGTCAGCGCGCGAACGATATCGGCATCGACCGAGACACTTTCCTGTGACGCATCGGCGAAATCGCTGAGCAGCACGAATTCGAGCGCGGCATCGGGATTGGAAAGGCGGTGTGCCTCCAGGCGCCGAAGCAGCGGCGCGATATCCGACAATCGCGCGACCAAGACAGGCATCACGACTGCCGTCGCCGAACTTTCGGGGATGCCGTCCTTGAAATCGAGCTTGGGGAGTACGTTCGGCCGAACGATGTGGGTCACGAGCCAATTGACGAAGGTGATGCTCAGGATCGATGCGGGTAGCAGGGTGAGCGCGATCCCTAGAAGCCAGGATCCGGCGGTGGCGCCGGTGGAAACCAGATAGGCTGCGGGTAGAGCAAAGCCCGCAAGGCCCGCGAGCAGCAAGGCGGCTGCATAAAGCAGGCCTGGATAACGCAGCGCGCGTCGCAATATCGAGCCCGGCGTCCATGGACGAGGATCGATCGCGTCGGCAAAGGCAGGCCGTCCGATATCGATGAGCCAGAAGCCTACATGGCCCGATGGCGCTTCGTCGCTGCTATAGCACTGGCGCAAGGCACGCTCGGCGACATCCCATTCCGGGAGTCCCGACTGGTCGGCAAGCTGCTCGACCGCATGGCGATATCGATCGCGCGTATCGAAGTCCATATGTGGATAGACGCCTGCCGGGTCGCGCCGGAGGATGGCTTCGACCTGGCTCGTTCGATCGAAGAAGTCGTTCCATTGAATCGTCGCGATCACGCCAAGGTTCGCGATTGCGCGCGCGACGCATTCCGTATCGTCAAAACCAACCATCGCCGTGTCGGGCGTCTCGACGATCTCAAAGGGCGGCTCGACCTCCGGGAAGAGGTGGCTGAAACCTCCGATGAGCAATTCCAGGCAGACTATGCGCAGCATGGTCGGGAAGGCCCAGGTCTCGGCGATGCTGAGCGGCATCTTCTTTTGATATTGCTCTACGAACAGCACCGCGCCATTCAGCGAGACCTGCAGGTGAGAAGCCTGCAGCAAGGCATGGGCAAGCTGATGCACGCGAGGGCGACCGAGCCCGTCCCCGGAGATCGCCGGAAGTTTCGCGTAGAACTCTCCGGGAAGATCCTCGCGGATCTGCAGGATGGCGCGTTGTATCTGATAATCGTTGTCGAGCAGCCATTCAGCCGCGGCGCCTGCGCGCTTGTCGGCCTTGGCGGCCGCCTGTCGGGCCTGCCTCAGCCAGGTCTTCATCTCCTCGAGATGCGCCCATGCGGGCAGCGGCACCGACTTGCCGAGCAGTCCTGTCAGGCGATGACGGTCGGCGACCTCCTCCGCCGCCCCGGCGAGCGGATCGCGCTCCTCATAATCGGCCATCAATCAGACCTGAATGGCCGTTGGCAATCTCACGCTCTGGCTGGCGGCAGGCGAAGTCATTTGCGCCTTGCGACTCGCCGAAGGCAGGACGAGCATCGGGACACTGCAATGGGCCATCAGATAGGAGGCAACCGTTCCGTACGGGACGTCCCTGACATGCTGATGCCCGTGCCCGCGTGCGGACATCACCGCGAGATCAGCCGCTTCGCGATCGATCAACGCGCAAAGCGTGTCGCGAACGTCGCCGCCACGGATGACAATCGCGCGAGCGCGAAGGCCCATCGCCGAAAGATTGGACCTGGTCCGATCCAGATAGCTGCGCGCGGCCTGCTCGTTGCGTTCGATCAGGTTTTCGCGCAGCGTCTCGTCTTCGGTTTCCAGGGGTCGCGCCTGGATCATTTCGGGCGTGGGGACGACATGAACGAGCAGCAGCTCAGCGTCGGCTGCCTTCGCGAGGCGCACCGCAAGGGGCAGCACGCTTTCGGCCCAGCGCGAGCCATCGAGCGGCACCACGATCCGTCGATAGGCCGAACCCGGGACGGGCGCTTCCACCGGAACAAGCAGGACAGGGCCTGGTGCCTGGGACAGCACCTTGTGGACTGTGCCCCCGACGCCGTCGCGGCCGGCTTCCTTTCGTCCGCGCCTGCCCAGCACGACCATCCCTTCGTCACACTCCCGCACGTACCGGCAGATTTCCTCCGCCGCCGGTCCTTCTGCGAGCTCAATGGTCGTTTGAGATGAGGACGGTTCGATCGTCGCAGCACAACGATCGAGCACCCGCATGGCCTCGCGGCGACGAAGATTGCACTCGATGGGGTCAGGCCGTGCGTCGGGCGACGCGTCTCTGTCCAAGACCTGAAGCAGCGTTACCGGAACGTCGAGCGTTGAAGCCAGAGCAAGAGCGTGTGGATAGATCCACGCGTTGCGATCGGTGCAATCGATGCACGCGACGACGCCGGATGTCTTCGCGGACATTCGGGGCTGGGAGAAGGATGGAAAGGCAGATACGGCAGACATAGGAAAACCTCCTGTTGCCGTCCGTCTCCCCGCTACCGGCGGCGCTCATTCCGACTGTTGCTATCAACGTCATCTGGCCGGACCCTGTTCCCCGATTCCAGCCAGCACTCAAAGGCTATCGGCGGTTCCAGGATGGGGCCATTAGGGCTTTTACGAATGCCGCCGGACTCAGACGACGTTCTCGGGTAACCTTCCCGAGCTCGCGATTGCGCGACAATATGCGGGTGAACCCAGGCGGATCAGCACCGGTAGACGCAATTTCCTGTACCTCGCATCAGTGTCATTTCACCCGGCGCTCAGCCCGATTGTCCCTCCGCCTCCGCGACGGCCTTGATCGTTCGCACGAAGCTGTCGGGATTGAGCGACATGGAATCGATACCCTCCGAAATCAGGAACGCCGCAAAGTCCGGATGGTTGCTCGGCCCCTGGCCGCATATGCCGATCTTGATGCCCGCCGCGTGCGCCTTGCGAATGGCTTCCGAGATCATGCGGGTGACGGCTTCGTCTCTTTCATCGAAGAGATTGGCCAGAATCCCGGAATCGCGGTCGACACCCAACACAAGCTGGGTGAGGTCGTTGGAGCCGATGGAAAATCCGTCGAAGCGCGTAGCGAACTGCTCGGCGAGAATGACGTTCGAGGGTATCTCGCACATCATGTAGATTTGCAGCCCATTCTCCCCGCGGCGCAAACCGTTCTCGGCCATCGCTTCGAGCACGCGATCCGCCTCGGCCGGCGTGCGGCAGAAGGGGACCATGACGATGACGTTCGAGAAGCCCAGTTCCTCCCGGACCCGCTTGAGCGCGCGGCATTCGAGAGCGAAGCCTTCGCGATACCGTTCATCGTAATAGCGCGAGGCGCCGCGGAAGCCGAGCATCGGATTCTCCTCATCCGGCTCGAAGGCGTCGCCGCCCACAAGGTGCGCATATTCGTTCGTTTTGAAATCGCTCAGGCGCACGATGGCGGGGTGCGGGTAATAGGGACTTGCAAGCTTCGCGATGCCGCGCGCGAGGACATCGACAAAAAACTCCGATGGGTCGGAATACCCCTTGGTCAGATCGCGTATTTGCCGTTGAGCTTCAGCGCTCACGCGATCCGGGTGAACCAGTGCCATCGGATGCACCTTGATATGCGCGTTGATGATGAACTCCATGCGCGCAAGGCCGACCCCTCGGGCAGGAAGCCGCCACCACTGGAATGCCGCCGCCGGGTTCGCGATATTGACCATGATGTCCGTCCGGGTGGCCGGCAGGGAGCCGATATCCACGTCCGTCACGGAAAAATCGAGTATGCTGGCGTAGATTGTTCCGACGTCACCGTCAGCGCAGCTGATCGTGATCTCGCTGTTCTCGGCAATGATCTCGGTCGCGTTTCCGGTGCCGACGATTGCGGGAACACCGAGTTCGCGGCTGACGATGGCAGCGTGGCTGGTGGTGCCGCCATGATTGGTCACGATCCCCGCCGCGCGTTTCATGACCGGAACCCAATCGGGGTCAGTCGTCTCAGTGATGAGAATAGACCCGTCCCGGAACTGGGCGATGTCGGCGGCGGTCCGGATGACACAAGCCTTGCCAGCAGCGATGGCTGTTCCCACCGCCGCGCCCGTCAATAGCGGGTCGCCTTTCTCCTTGAGGCGGTAATGCCGGAATGTCGAAGTGCTGGCCTGGGCCTGAACCGTTTCGGGACGCGCCTGGACGATGTAGAGTTCACCAGTCTCGCCGTCCTTCGCCCATTCCATGTCCATGGGACGCTGGTAATGGTCCTCGATTGCCACGGCCCACCGCGCGAGCTGGACGATATCGCTGTTATCGAGAACGAAGCTCTGACGCTCCTGCTCGGTTGTCTCGACGATCCTCGTACGGTGGCTTCCGCCTTCCCCATAGACCATGCGGAACGCCTTACCGCCCAACTCCTTGTCGATGATCGGTTCGGTCCCCGGCTGCGCGAGAAGCGGTTTGAATACGACATATCTGTCCGGGTTTACGCTCCCCTGGACGACGGTCTCGCCCAGCCCCCAGGCGGCGCTGATGACGATAGCATTTGGAAAGCCAGTTTCGGTATCGATCGAGAACATGACGCCCGATCCGCACAGGTCCGAGCGGACCATCTGCTGAATGCCGATCGACAGCGCAACCTCGAGATGATCGAAGCCTTTCGCATCGCGGTAACTGATCGCGCGATCGGTGAACAGCGAGGCGAAGCATCGACGACAGGCCGCCAGAAGTGCGGCCCGGCCCCGGACATTGAGGAAGGTTTCCTGCTGGCCCGCGAAGCTCGCATCCGGCAGATCTTCGGCGGTCGCGCTGCTGCGCACGGCAACGGCGGGACGCTCTGTGCCGGTACGCCGGCCAAGTTCCGCATAAGCGGACACAATCTCCTCGGCGATATGGGAGGGCATTTCCGCTTCCAGAAACAGACTCCTTATAGCCTGCCCCGCTTCCTGAAGGGTGCATCCGCCGGAGTGGAAGGCGGAGAGATGTTCCGTAATGCGGGGTGCAAGCTCATTGTCGTGAATGAACGCCCTGTAAGCGTCCGCAGTGGTGGCAAAGCCAGAGGGCACCTTCACGCCCTTCTGAGCGAGGGCCGCGGTCATCTCGCCTAAAGACGCGTTCTTGCCGCCTACGGCCTGCACATCAGCGATACCGATGTCTTCGAACCACAAAATCATCGGCTTGGACATAGCTCATCTCCAGCTTGCGTAAGGTGCCAGAGGCCGCCTCAAGGTTTCACCCAGCCACCTCTTTTGTGGTCACCATCACCGCGCCGACTGGCAACGTCACTACGTAAGGCTCCTGAGTGTATCGATGGACTTCGGCTCGATCATCAGATTGACCGGATCAGCTCCGGCCGGATGGCCCAAGATCGAGAGCAGGTTATGGGCAACACAAATGCATGATCGACGAACTGCGGGCGCGGGCGTAATACTCACCCTATCGCGCCATTGCCTGCCTGTCGTCAGTTTCACCGATCAGCAGATCGCAGGCCGTCCACCAAGCCTGCCAAGCTGTGCAAGTCCGCCAGCCCCATCGAAGGAGTACACTGACGTAAGAGGACGGCGAACGACGCATCGCTGAATTGGGGCGGAAGCTGCAAAGCGCAGGTGGCCAGCGCACGATCTTAGGTACGATCCCAGTGTTCGCTGAAAAGGGATGACCTCGGAGGGCAGATGCAGCGAACGGGCTGCCTGCCCAGCCTTGGAGTCCAGCGTTGAAAGCTATTCAACCGCTTGTATTCATCGCCCAAAACTACCTCACCAGGTTCCCGCGGCTTGCCGCAAACACGTCCGGGCCAAACCGCCGACGCATGTGGCTTGCGACCTTCTTCGCATAGGCGACCTGCCTCGCCTCGGTTGGGCTATGATAGACGCCAACCGCTTTCCAATAGTCTCCGGTCGCTTCCAGCCCGGACAGGAATATCCAGCGTGCCGCCTCGACATTAAAACAGGGATCGTAGCGCAGCCAATGACGGATCTGCTCCTGGGGTCGTTCGAGCAGTCGGGACATTTTCGGCACCCAGCTACTGTTGATCTGAAGCGGCCCGAGATCGTGGGTGCCGTTGGTATTCGCGATCTCCGCGCCCAGCCAGCCAGCCTCCTGTGTCCGCAAGCCCCAAAGCGTCTTTTCAAGCCAGGCACGCCCCCGCGCGGCGACGCGGATGCAACGGGCGATTTCGGCGACCTCACCAGGTGCAGCTTGCTTCGCCAGCACAGGAGCCGGCGTCAGTATGACGGACAGGATCGCTATACTGGTGAGCGCCCTTCCCGCTACCGAGGCCTGGAAAATCATTGATCGACACGCCCTCATTGCACTATCCGATCACGAAAATCGGAGGGGCCACGTCGAAGAAGATCGCGAGACGGCAGACCATCCGGCTCGAACGGAGCGCCGGTCAGCAGCGCAAGCAATCGCTGCCCGGAGACGATTTCGATGCCATCGGCGCTCGAACAGATCGTGCGGCTCATCCCGCCGGTGCGACCGGTGTGGATGAACATGCCGCGCCGCCGCCGCGCAGCGCAAAGCATGGCGAACTCACGCACATGTTCAGGCTTGATCGCATCGCGATACCGCTTCGCCTGGATCAGCCAGCGCCGGCCATCGATGATGACCTCCCCGTCGACGCCGCCGTCCCCGGTATAGCGGCGATTACGGATGACGCGGTGCCCGCGCTGCTCGAAGGCTTCGAGCAGTAATTCCTCGAACGCCAGCGGATCCATCGCGCGCAGCCGGGCATAGTGCAAGACGGCGGGCTGATCGCGATCCGGTCCGCGCAGCTGCTCGCACATCGTTCGAGCCTGTCGGCGTCGCCAGCGATGACGGATCGGAACGCGATAATGGCGGTATAGCAGGGCAACGAGGGCGGCGCAGGCGATCGCCATCAGCAAAAGTTCCATCATCTTCTCCTATCGGTCATGCCCGCCGCCACGATCGCCATGATCGTGCTGCGGCTGAGGTTGGGATTGGGGTTCTGGTTGGTGGACAGGCTCGCGCGTACCCGCGCGATCGGGCTCCGCCGGCGCGTGCTGACGGTCCCGTTCGATCGTGCCGCGCAGGAAGCGGTCGACCAGCGAGGCAGCCTCCTGCGCGCGGCCGGCGAGGATCTCGGCAAGACTGTTCGGGCGGGGTTCGGAGCGGCCCTGCCGTTTCCGCTCGCGCTGCTCCCGCTCGGCATTACGGGCGGCGCGCTCGCGGGCATTCTCCTCGCGGGAGCGGTCGTGCCGGTCCTTGTGGCGAAGTCCCCGCATCTTGTGGCTGTCGGCCCTGATCCGGCCGAGCCCTTCGAGCGACGAGGTCTTCTCGCCCGATCGCGAGGCGAGCTTTTCCGCGAGACGTTGCTGGCTCTCGGTCCAGAGCTTCACGCCATAGGCGGCGCGAGTGATGGCGGTGTAATAGTTCTGACCGTTGACGAGGCCGGATTCCACAGGCGCCAGCGCATAGACGCGGTCATAGGTCTTGGACTGCGACGAATAGACGGTTTCCGAATACCCATGATCCCAGGTCCGGTGGACCGAGAGATCGACCTGCTGGACGCGCTCGCCGCGGTCCCATCTGATCGTCGCGATATTGCCCTCGAGCGCCAGAACGGTGCCGCGTTCGGCATTCTTGACCTCGAGTTCCTTGTTGACCAGCCGCCACTGGATGCGGTCGCCCTGGGCAAGGTCGCGCTTCTCAGGCAGGAACACATTGACATGCGCCGCCTTGCCGAGGCCCGGACGCCATTCGATCTGGCGGCCATGCTCGTCGACCAGGCGCACGACCTGGCGGCCATGATTGTTCCGGCCGACCCCGACGACGCGATAGTCGGCGTCGCGTGCGATCCCCAGCCTGGGATTGTCGCGCGTGAACTTGAGCACCTGGCCCGCGCTGTAGAAGCGCGCCATCTGCTTTTCCTGGTCGGTCAGGCCGGACGGGGTCAGCACTTCGAGCCGATGGTCTTCGGCCGCGACGGTGCCCTCGCGTTTCAGGACTTCGCGGATATGGCTGTTGACGATCAGACGGGTCGCGTTGTCGAGGACGAGGATATTGGTTTCGCCCCGTATCTCCGGTTTGAGCCGGGTCCAATCGGCGACCATCGCCTTGGCGAGGTTCTCCGCGGTGTCGCCGGTGGTCACGCGATCCAGCGCGGCGAGCGACGCGGCATAGTCGCCCTTGCGCGCCATGTCCGCGGCCTCCTGCGTCGCGTCGGTCAGGTGGCGCCGCGACTCCTTGAGCTGGCTAGTCGGCAGCCCGAGTTGCTGGAGCAGCCAATAGGCCTTGCCCTGCTCGATCGCGCCCGTCTGCTTATTGTCGCCGAGGAATATGAGACGCGCGCCGGTCGCGCGGCTGATCTCCAGCACGCGCAGCGCCTGGCGGTTGCCGAGCTGGCCCGCCTCGTCGAGCGCGAGAATATGCCTGTCGGTAATGCCATAACCGCCGCTCGCGAGCAGCGAGGCGAGCGTGCGGGATTCGATGCCCGCCTTGTGCCCGAGTTCCGCCGCCGCCGAAGAGGTCGGTGCGAGCGCCACGGTGGTATAGTCGTCGCGGGTCGCATCGACCAACGCGGCGACCAGGGTGGATTTGCCTGCGCCGCCGACACCATGCACGCCGACCGCCCGGTTTGTGCCGCTGCCGATGGCGATCAGCGCCGCGGTCTGTTCGGGCTTCAGCCTGGCGGCCGTCGCAGCCTCTTCCAGCCGTTCACGGGTGGCAACCGGCTTCGCATCGCCCATGGCCAGCGACAGATGCTCGGACAGGGCGAGTTCGAGTTTGGCGGTCCGGCGCGATGTCCGGCCGCGCGGAAGCGGCTGGTCGCCGGTCTGGCGCACCGTGACCAGCAGCTTGCCCTTGTTCTCCTGCGCATCGTAGAGCGGCCGCACGTCGCCCAGGCGGACCTCACCGACATGCGATGCGAGCGCGGTGCGATAGAGACGGCCTATATTGTTGACCGCCTCGCGCGTTTCATTCTGGCGGATGCCGAACAGAGCGGCGCGGCGGGCAACGCGCGGATCGGTCTCGATGGTTCGTTCACCCCGCTCCTGCGCCGCGGCCTGGAGCCTGTCGAGATCTTCACGATAGGGTTCAGCACGCACGCGCCATTGCTCGCGCAGGTCATCGAGGCCGATCGTCTCCTTGGCCTTTCGGGTCGCGAAGAAGGAGATCCGGCGCTGGGCCTGTCCCTCAAGCCCGTGCTCCGCGGCATGCTCGTTGATCTGCTCGGCGCGCTGCGAATAGTCACGGATAAGCTGGCCGGGCATGCCTTCGACCTCGAACAGCCCCTTACGCGGATCGAACACGATCTCATGCCCCAGCGCGCGCACGTCGCGGGCAATCTCGTTGCGATAGATCTGACCCATGACGAGCTGCTCGGCATACATCGAGCGCGTCTCGAGACTCGACATGCGGTCGCCATTGAGATGGTTGGTCATGTTGAGAATGACGACATGGGTATGGAGCTGCGGGTCGTGCTCGCGGCTGGCATATTCGGTGAAACGCGCGAACAGCAGCCGGCCCGTCGTCTCGTGGACGATCTCGCCGTCCACCCGGCGGCGCAGCTCGGCATGTTCCTCGGCATAGGCAAGCGCAACCCCGACCGCCCGCTCGTGCGCGGCAAGGATGCGCTCGTCGCCCGTGACCAGCGCCAGGATCGAGATCGACTTGGGCGCGCTGATCGTGAAATCCCAGCCGGGATGATGCTGGATGCCTTCCTTGCGCCGGCGACCGAGCTGCTGGTCGCCGACCTTGCCGGCGAGCAGTTCCTCGAACTGCTTGGGGTCGACAGGCCCGGACAGGCCGAGGCTGGCGGCGAGCTTGCCGCCCCATTCGGAGGGTTCGTTGCCGCCCTTGGTATAATAGTCGCCGATTGTATAGTAGCGGCCGATATTGGCGGGTGTCCCCTTGAGGCGGCGAGGATGGATCATGCCGGCTTCGCCTTCTCACGCGGGCCTTCGGAACGGCCATGGCTGTCGAGCCGCACACGGATCGTGCCGCGCGTCGCCCCCAACAAGGGGATGGGGGTGGCAACCCTGTTCTCCTCGTCGGGATGATCGTCGATCGGCGCTCCCTCGTCCGTCATGCCGGAATCGCTGTGGTCGGTGGGTCCGAACACCTCATCCTGCGGCACGGCGTCCTGGGGATCCGGCAGGCTGGGCGGCTCCTGGGTCGGCTCCCGCGCCGGCGGGGGATTGGCCTCGCCGGTAAAAAGATCGCCTTGCCCCGTTCCGGGAGACGGCGGCGTGTCCGGATGTCCCGGACCCTGCCCTCGCCTCGCGGCCTCCTCCCGCGCCTGGCGCGCGCGGCGCTCTGCCCACGCCTGGGAGATGATGGCCTTGCCGAGCGGCAGCCTTTTGGGGGGCTCGGTGCGTTCAACGAACGCGGCCGCGATCGAAGGCAGCGGATTGAAGCGATCGGTGAAACGGACGACGGGGAGATTGCGCCCGAAACGGAGGAAACCCGAAAGGTTCGGCAGATGGGTGACCTCGGTGTCCAGAACCAGCGGGCGGGTCACCTGCATGCGACTGAGGTTCACCCCGTCGCGCATGTCATTGACGCCGTAGCTCATCCCCTCGTTGGCTTCGACCTGCTCGACCCGGCCAAGGTTTTTGGAGATAAGTTCCGAGGTGTCGCTATCGTTCGCCCGGAGCGCGACCCAGGTCGAGCAGTAGCCGGTGATGGCCGCCGCATCCTCC
The DNA here is from genome assembly GCF_001456115.1 of Sphingobium baderi. Lineage (NCBI taxonomy): Bacteria > Pseudomonadati > Pseudomonadota > Alphaproteobacteria > Sphingomonadales > Sphingobiaceae > Sphingobium > Sphingobium wenxiniae. Next base: position 3,128,300 of record NZ_CP013264.1, read on the forward strand.
TTGCCGTAGGTCGCGGTCAGCTGGGGATAGGACTGGAACCCCAATATGCCGCAGCCGCCATATTTGCGCGCACGGGCGAGGAAGTCGGATAGGCTGGGGAGCTTCTGGAGCGTCGGCAATTCGTCAATGACGCAATAGAGCCGCCGGTCGCGGTCGGGCGTGAGGCTCATGATCGCGCTGATCGCGATGTCGAGCCAGACCGTGATCAGGGGGCGCAGCGAAGGAAGCTGGTCGGCCTTGACGGTGACGAACAGCCAGCTGTCGTCCTTCTCGTCCTCGACCCAACGCCGGATCGAGAAGCCGTCCTCGGTATCGTCGAGATAGGCGAAGCTGCGCATGACCGAGGCAAGCTCGGCCTGGACGCCGGCCGAGGTGCGCTCTCCCTCGGCGGAGATGAAAGCGGCGGCATCGGTGCCCTTCACATAGGCGGCAAGATCGGCGAGCGGGGAACGCAGCACCCGATCAAGCAGGACCGAGATGAGCGTGTGCTTCTGCCGCGCGAGCTTGCGCAGGACGGCGACCAGCGTGCCGCGCGCGGCCTTGCTCCAGAACGGATCGCCATGTTTGTCGGGGATCGTAGATTCCGCGATCTGGTCGTAATGATACTCCCGCGGAACATCGACCCAGGGACTCCAGATGTCGGTGCGCTTGTCGAGCGGGTTGAGCAGGATGTCCCTGCCGGGGCGATAGAATTTCTCAACGAAGCTCCCGGCCGTGTCATAGACGATCGCCCGCTTACCCTGCTTGCGGATGCCTTCGAGCATGGTGGTGATGAGGTTGGTCTTGCCCGTTCCTGGAGCGCCGACCAGCAGGATATGTTCGGGCTCGAAGGCTTCCGGCACGGCGACGCCGCCGATTGTGAGCGCCCCCTTCTTCTGCCCCCGGAGCGCGCGCCGCACTTCCGAGGCCGTCCCGAAGCGGGCGCCGCGCAGATATTCGTTGGAGCCGAGCCCCTTCCCAGTTCTGGTAAAATAGAACCAGGCACTGACCAGTCCGAAGAGGGCGACCACACCGGCAATGGCCGCCCCGTGGATGAGGTCCTTTTCGAGTTTGTGGAGCGCCTGCTTCGCGACACCGGAGTCGGCGAGGGTGTCGGCCGAGGTCCAGTATTGGCGCCCGTCGGGGGTGCGGAACAGCACCGGGTCATTGGTCCCCGGCGCCGCATCCGCCTTGATGGTCGCCTCCACCAGCTTGGCGAGGACGAAGCGCTGATAGTCGGTCGACTTTTCGAACGCATACCAGCAGGTCCCCATCAACCAGAGGATCAGCCCGGCCAGCACGGTCTGGAAAAAGACCTGGGTGGTCATGCGGACATTGTGGACGATCGCCTGCCCGCCCCGCGTCCAGCTCCCCAACGTGTCGTTGCGGAAGATGCTCATGGCCGGCCCCTCCCCCGAACGGCTGGCGGTGCGCTACGGCATGCCCCCGGATTTGGGATGGCCCTGACCGGCAGGGAATAATCGCAGGCAATCGCGCGGCCGGACGGGAAGCCCGCCGAGGGGGAACGCGAGGCCGGGCATGTGTCCGCGAGGTGGGGATCCGCGCGCCGGGTCATGGCTGTTCGTCCGGTGAGAGCAGCCCCTTTTCGAGGAGCAGCGCCCTGGCGTCGGCCATGCCCTGTTCGAGCGTCTCGGGCGACCGGCGTCGCACCGATGCCGCGAGGATAGAGAGCGTCTGCAGGACGCAGGAGAGGATTTCGTCCTGCGTCGTGTAGACGTAGCCGCCGCGGGGATCGGCGGTCTGGTCGATCGCGGGGCGGAGGAGTTCGGCGACGCTGACGCCGACTTTACGGGCACGGCGCTGCAGCCGCTCGTAAAGGGCATCGTCGATCCGGATTGTGACCCTTGCCAAGGTGATGCTCCGACTGGAGCTTCGACAAGGAGGTCACGACGCACAGCAACTATAGCGCAGACAAGCGACGATCACAATAAAATCAGCGTGGCGGACGTGTCTGCCAGCCGGAAACGGCGGAATTGCGGGGCTTTTTCGGGCAATAGTACTGAGGCGGCAGACGCGTCAGCCAAATAACGTGAAATCTGGCTGACGCGTCTGCCAACGGAAACCATTGATTATAGGGCAGTTTCAGGCCACAGCACCCGTGCGTACGGTGCATTACAAACCGCGAAGCGCGTGCGTCGCTTGCCCGCAGCAACGGAGTTGCTGCGTCATCCCTACCGCTGCCGGGCGCACCCATTGCGGTGGTGGTCGATGTGGGGAGATAGGTCGCGCTATGCGGTGGGGTCGCTTGTGGCGCGGGTGCGCCTGTGCGACAAGGATCGCGTGACGAGCGGGCCAGCCTGAGAAGGAAACTGGTCATGCCTAAAATGTCTGAACGCGATAGGCTCGCTGATCTGGAAGATCGCGAGAAGAGGATTGCGGTCGAGAAGGCTGCGCTACGCAAGCGGCTACGCGATCGCTATGCGGCAATGGTGACGGCGCTGCCGGTCGAGCAATTGACGGAACGCGAGTTCCGGGACGTGCTGGGCCATGTGTTGCGGTTGGGCGGCGCTGCCGCGCTGGCTGCGCTCAAGGGGGCGTCGGGTGCCTCCGATGCTTCCCATTCGGGGAAAGCGCCAGCCGCGCCAAGGCCCGCAAAGGGGGATGACGGTGGGGCGCTCGGCCCTTCGGTGGGGGCGTGAACCTGTCGGCCCTTCCCCTTTTGGTTCTTCCCGCCGCCGCGCCGTCAGGCGCGGCGGCGGCCGGGGGCACGACAAAAGGCCAGCGCGCGGGGATGCGCGCCAGCCTTGGCGGGTCTCGTGTGATGGGTAGCGCGGCGCTGGGGGAAGCGCCGCGCCGTTTGGTTTCAGGCGCTGCGCCGTGCTTGCCTGAACGTGTCCCCCTCGCCGTTCTGCGGCTTGCGGGATGCGGGGGCATCCTTGGGCTTGCGGAAAGCATGGATGGGAACGCCTTGTTTCCGCATGGTCTGATAGAGATTGGCTTGGATGCCGGACCCTTCGCAAAGGACGGCTTCCACCGGCTCAAGCTCGCCCATCTTGCGGTTGCGCTGATAGGGAGCCTTGCGCCCGCCACCATAGAGGCCATAGGCGACAACGGGGACGCCTTCCCGCGCTGCCCATGCCGCCGCGATGGCGTCCGCCCCTTTCCGTTGCCCGGTGGTAACAAGCGTCATATGCGGAACACGGGCCTTGATCTCGCTTAGCTTCGCCCAAAGCGGTTGCCATTCCTCCCATACGGCTGGGCCGGAAAAGATGACGACGGGGCCTTGCGGCTGGTGCTTCTCGCGCTTGGCAAGGGCGCGCTCCTGCAAGAAATCCAGCGCATTGATATAGCTTGCGGTGGTGACAGATGACGCCTTGCTGCCCTTGGTCGGTGCCCATGCGCGACGCCAACAAGCGCGATACATGGCGGCGGCATAGTCGCGCAATGTCTCGATGGCTGCGCGCTGTTCGGCCAGCGAGCGGCATTGCAACTGGGTATCCTCAAGGTCTTTGTTGAATACCTCGCCCGGTTCCATGCGCCGCGTCATGTCGCGGATTTTGTCGGCAAGCCTATCCTCTTGGCGCTCCACCGTTCCGGCAACGAAATGGAAGCTGTTGACGATACCCCAAGCGATTTGCGGGGCGAGCGGGTCAAGCCGCGTGTCGGTCAAGAGGCAGTAAAGCGACGTGATAAGTTCGCCGCATACCTTCTGCGCGGTGAACGGTTCGGGCATGGTGTGTTCGCCCGGTTCGTCGCCGGGTTCGATGATGGACAGCGGCAGCGGATCGCCAAAGGATGCTTCAAAGGCAGGGTTTGCGGTTTCCTCCGCGATAAGTTCCGGCAGGTCCGCAAATGTGCTAACGGTTTTCTTAGCTGACTTCTTCGTCATGGGTCTGACTCCTGATGGCAGGATGATCGGTTAGGGTCCGGGGAAGCGGTGCAACGCTCCCCCGGCCCGTCTCGGCCTAGCCCCTAGAGCGCAACTTCATCGTCCAGATCGGCGGCGGCTCCTTGGCTGGACAGTCCGCCGCTTTCATCGGCGGTGCTGTCACCGAAACCGTAGTCGTCGCCACGGTTGCCGGAAGGCGCATTGTCGCGGGTGGCGCGAATGGCGGGACCGAAATCGTCGCGCTCCGGCCTGCGCCATGCCACCCGATAGCCTTCCTCCACCGAGCCGAAAAGCGCGATGGGCAGGGCTTCGGGCATCGACGGGTCATCAACATGGCCTTGCAGGAAAACCTCGCCGGTTTTCTTGGCGACGGCTTCCCAAAGCGCGCCGACCTGAACGACACGGCCCCCGACATTGGGCGCGATGATTTCATAAGCCGGGGCCAGTTCGTTTTCGCTTTCCACCGGGCGCAAGGCCAGCTTGGGCAGGTCGATTGCGCGGGTGGCAATCCACCCGATGATGCGGCCCTTGTTCAGGTTAAACTCACCGATATTCATAGCCTTTACTCCAAACGATGCATCCGGGGCCAATCCCCATCAGCACCTATACTTATACCCCCTCCCCCTTTTTGAGTATATGTCATTGTTTTCTTGACAGTATTTCATCGCATTTGGTGAGCCAGAGCCAATAAAACGGACGCGGCAGCGTCCCGAACAAAGAAAAGTATGGCGAAGCCATTCCTTCCTGATCAGCGGAGGACGCGACGGTGGCCGTCTGTCATCGCATTCGGAGCCGCCGTCGCCGGGGCTCAAGGGTCAGGGCTGGTCGGGGCAAGCAAGGGACGTCGCGCTGCGGCCTTTAGAAAAGCTTGGAGTAGAAGGGGCCTGCCGACCGCTTACCCCAAGCGACAACGTCGGCAGGCCCCTTCTACTCCTAGGTTTTCTTGGCCGGAGGCAGCCCTTGCTTGCCCCGACCAGCCCTGGCACGCCGAGACCCTGCGAGGCGGCGCAGAATGTGATGACAGACTGCGTGCGACGCTGATTGCGGGCCGAGGCGTCCTCGCCGAGGCCCGCGGCGACGGTTCCCCAAACGCGATGCCCGAGGAGAGATCGGAGCGTGCCTTTGGGGTTGCTACGCTGGCCCGAGCCAGAGAACGTCGAGGAGGCTGCTGCTGGCCTTGCGTGCCTCGACGATGACAGTGGCGTCCACCAGCGGCGGGAAATCCTGCGCGCCATTGAGACGCCAGACGTGGCCATCCTCCATCTCGAGGAGGAAACCGCGCTCGGATCGGCGCAGCTGTCCACGGAGGCGCAGAGGCGCGGCCGCCATGGTCACGGCGCGGGGTGCCGGCCGATCGGGGCGGCCCATGCGGAAGCGAAACTCATGATCGCGATCCTATTGCGGGCATCATTCCGATTGTAAACATGTTCGACCTATGTTCTATTCATGGATGAAAGGACTTTCCCATGATCGCGGACTATCTCGCCACCTTCGATTTCAACCTGTCGCTGATCGATGCAGTCAACGACCCCGATATCGCGGATGTGCGCAGCCAGATCGCCGCCCTCGCGCTCGGGGAAGGTCTCGACAGCGGCTACTATGCCACGCAAGAACTGGCTGAGGCCTTTCTGGAGGCGGCTCGCGAAGCCAATGCCGAGATCACCGATCCCCATAGCCCGGCGCGGGAAAAGCTGGTGGATATCCTCGATAGCGGTCCACCCTATCAACGCAGCCTGTTCGACGCGGTAGCCACGTTGCCGTTGGCGGACGCGGCCAGCCATCTCGCCTGGCTTACCAGCGTAATGCGTGATCGCGCGGATATGTATCGGCCGGTCGAAGCGGCGCGTCTATCGACACGCTGAATATCCCGTCCCCACCTGCGGCATCCGGTAATTTCGCACGGAACCGATTGGCAGTTGCTGCCCGATTGGGTTAGAGGGGCGGGTCCGCCGGTGGTGGGCCGGAGAGTAGAAACTCCGAACAATAGAGTCGGCGCATGCCTTGCGGCCGGATTGCCTGATTATGTCCAGGCTCCGGCTAAAGATCAGGCACGCGTTCTATTGTTCGCGTCTTTCTACCGTCCGGCTCAGGGGCCGGCATCCTCCTCCGGGGGGGTGCCCGCCGACTGAGCGCGACGGGACGGAGAAGCACAGATGACAGACGAAGAGCCAGGGCTGGAAAACGCCATCAAGCACATGGAGGCGGCACTCGAATGCCTCGTCGACCCTAAGGACCAGGTGGTGGCGATACGGCTTTCGCACGCGCTGGATCTGGCGCGGGAGCGATTGCTCGAAGGGGCCTGAGGAAGGATCTCATTCCCGAACTGGTCAGGATAGCGCCAGAGTTGTGGGATCATCCTCCCACGGATTGAATATGGCTGCGCCGCTGTGACGCACATCCTTGACGTTGCGAGTCACGAGATAAAGCTGGTGCTCAATCGCGGTGGCCGCCAGCATTGTGTCGACAACGCCCGGCGCATGGCCCGTCCCTAGCTTGACGTCGCCGGAGATTGCTCCCCATCGCCGGATAATCGCGTCATCAACGGACAGAATGCGACCTTTGAAACGCGCTTCGAGCGCATCGCGAGCCCCGATATAGCGGGGCCGCTCGGGATGGTTCGCGGGTATGGCGTGGATTCCCTTGTCATATTCGCCGAGCGTCAGGATGCTGAGGAACAGCGCTTCTTCGGGCTGCTCCGACGCCCATGTCTTCACGCTCGGCGCGCCGTTGGGATTTATGAGGGCGGCAATCACATTGGTGTCGAGAAGCCAGCCGATCACAAGACGATGTCCCGTCCGCTATCGCGTTCGCGCGTCAGATCGACGCCTTCGAGGTGCAGTCCTTCGAGAAAGGCGACAAGCGGCTTCTTGCGTTCAGGCGGCAGCAATCTTTCGAGTTCGTCGGCGCTGATGATAACGACGGCATCCTTGCCGCGCACCGTGACGCGTTGCGGCCCTTCGCTGCGGGCCAGGCGAACCACCTCGCTGAACCGCGCCTTGGCGTCTTCGAGCTTCCATCCGCGCGCCGCTGGTGGAAGCCTGGAACCACCTTTGCGTGCGGGGCCGTCACCGGCGCGTTTGGAGGTAGTCATGAAAATTCTCCATCTGACTAGTTAGTCAGATATAATGATCCAGCGGTATCGGCGCAAGCTCGATCCGGCATCGGTAGGCCATGTGTGTCATGCCGGCCTGATCCAGTCGCGGGCGGGTGCCCATCCGAGAATGTCACTGCCGCTGTCGCTGACGGCCTCGCCCGATATGTCCCGCCAGGGCGATCGAGGCCGATAGACCGGCATGTAACGGGCGGTGAGCACTTCGAACGTCGAGCAGATATAGCCGCTGAGGCGGATGGCAAGAACGGGTCGATCGTCGTCCGGAAGGCCTGTGAAGACTGAAAGGAAGCCGGGCGGGATAGGGAAGAGTGTGCTTTCGATCATGGCGCGGGCAAGCCGCGTCTCCAATTCGCCCGCTTCGGAGCCCCAGGGATGCGCATCGATGTCGAAGCGATCGGCGCTATCCGGCGACGGACGGATCGAGAATTCACCAGACCAGCAGCGACTGTCCGGGTTCAACGCGGGGACCTCTGCCTTGGCGGCGTTATTGCCCGTATCGGCACGAAACCAATCCGCCATCGCCGGCGTAAGCTGGCCGGTCAGGGCCCATGCCTTGATAGGGTCCGGATCGCGCTCGGGAAATTCGACAAGCCACCATTCGGCGCGATGATGGAGAATCACGCCATAGCAATGACGCTCGGCCGAATTGGATTCGGGACACTGGGTCACGGATACCTCCTTTTTGCGGGCTTGAAGGCCGCAATTGCCCCCATCGGCACAGCCAGGCCGTGCGGCGACGGTGATCGGTGGTTGCAACCGCGCGTCGTTCACGCCAATCTGGCGGTCAATCTTGTGAATTCGCAGCGACAGGCGTAATCGGAGCGTCTCGGACCTGTGAAAAACGGGCGGTCGCCTATCGCCGCTTTGAAAAAGAAACAAAGTGCTCCGACAGGGATGCTCGTGATGAACCTGCCTATCGTGTATCAGCCGCATGCCGTTTCTGATGACGGCGCAATGAGCTTCATGCTCTTTATGGCGGATGCCTGGGCCAAGATGCAGCCGAAGAAGCTAACGCTCGCAGATATGGACGAGTATTGGAACTTCTGTCGGGATGACGAGGTGAGGCGGGCGAGGAGATGATTCGATCGATGGGCAAGACCCTGCGTGGCGTCCTCGACCTTATAGGCCGGTGAGTTCTTCGCACACCGCATAGGTCAGCGACCGAGGCTAAATTCACCAGGACCTGCGTTACTACGTGGCGCTATAGGTTTCAGCCGCCCACTGCGCGACCCACCCTTCGGTGATTTGCTCGTGCGCGATCTCCCCTTGTTCGATCAAAGTGCGGATTTCCGCCCGGGCGAGATCGAGTGCTCTGTCCCATGCGTTTCCGGCCGAAAGCGCAGGTTTCGTGAGCGGCAGATGATGCTGGAATGCGGCGTCGCCCCCGTCGAGCCGGGCCTGCTGCCGGCGTTGCCATCGCTCCATATGACCGGCAACGAACTCGTCGGTCTTCGAAAAGCCTTCGCGCCACGCCTCGATCCGCGCGGCCAGAGAATAGGCGCAGGAATCGAGGCTGGCGATGCGATGCGCAAGCGGCCGCAAATAATGGAGGGCTGTTCCCTTCACACCGAAAAGGTGGAAGCGGAGCGCAGGGTCTGCGTCCCGGTCGAGCCGGCTTAGCACCGCGAGAAGCCCATCAGGACCGGACACCGTGCGGCGGCACATGGAGCCGATACCGACAACCATGCCTGGCCGAAGGATACCGGCAATGCCGTCGAGGCATCGCAGATAGTCGTCGGGATGCCGTCCCTGGATGACGGGCATGAACCGGGCATCGATTCCGCGATCGGCGGCTCTTGCATGACAGGCATGATTGAGCGCGATGGTGCGCGAGATACGGTCGAGGACTTCGTCGCGGTCGCGGGCAATTTCCTCTTCGGTGCACAGGTCGAGGCTCGCGAAGCGCCGAAATGGGTAGCTTGCGGCCAGTTCGATATAGTCATCGGCCGTCCAGGGCAGCCCGCGGTAGCGATGAGCGACGACAAAGCCGGCGGAGTCGAGGTCGATCGACACCAGGCGCGAGGCATTGGCCAGCGAACGCAGGTTCCAGCCCGCCCAGCGCGCATAGCCCTCGCGGCGATCCCATCGCGACAGCGCGTTCGCTGAAATGAGGACCGGATAGCGCATCTCGATCGCGCGCTGGAGAAGCGGGCCACGATTGAGATGCGGGAGGCCGACGATGATCTCTATGTTCATGCTGGCCTCCGCGACGTCACGCTTCTCAAGCGAAGGGTCGGTGAGACGAAAGACGGTTACGCTTGCGGGAGCCGGAAATCCTCCTGCCCTTCTAGAACCAGCTATTGCAAAGGTTGCAACGGCTCCACCAGTAACCGTGCTTGTCGCCGACCTTATAGGCGTTGATGTTGAACCGCTTGCCTGTAGGGCTCGTGGGATCATCATAGCACTCGGCTGCGCCGCAGTTGGGACAGGTGATGCTGTCGGTTACGATGATTTCGGGGGTGTTCGTGGTTCGCTGGCTGCTGGACATGGTTGGTGAACTCCCAGATGAAACTCATCCACCAACCACCCCCTTTCCCCCTGTGGAGAACGCGAAGGGCGCCATGTTGCCGCCCTGTTGTTGCACCAGTCTGCCGCGCCAATGAGCGGATCGATATGGGGCCGGGTTAGCCCAACCGGGTCACCAGCGCATGAGCATCGGCTTCGCAGGCCGCCGCCCCGAGCCAGACGGAACTGCCATCGCGGCGTCCGGCATAGAGTCCGAAGAACTGCGGCGCGACACCCACCGTTTCGGCGGACATGCGGGCGCGCGAGTCCTGCACCAGGCCAACGATATCGACGTGGCCATTCCAGTCGACAGGCAGGGGCAGCAAGGGACTGAATGCCTGGTTCTTCGAGAGCCCCTCGGACCATTCGGGATGATGATCGTCGAGAAAGGCGGCCACGACGCGGAATGCGCCGCTGTGGTCATTATGGATCGCCTCCAGCAGCGGAGGCATCGCGAGCAGCTCGTCCATCATGCCCCGCACATAGATTTTGAACGCAGGATCCTGCCGTCGGCTCCGTGTGGCGGAAGCGAGCGCCGTCTGGAGTTCGAAGAGTTGGGCGCGGGCGTGCGCGAGCGGCGTTCCGGTCGTCAGGTCGGGTCGATCGAAGATGTTCCCGAAGCGCACGCCCGTCGGCGCAGTGCAGGTCTGTTCGAAGATGGTGACCGAAAGAGCGTCCCAGCCTGCGGTCGATATGGCTTCCCTATCCGTATAGAAGTCGGGCTCCATGCCGGACAATTGATCGAGGGCATCGACCCGTATCCGGGCATCGGCAGTCCGACACGAACCTGCTTTGATATCCTTTTCAAGCGCGATTTGGAGTTCGATTGCGGGAAGCGCGATACGCCAAGGACGATTGGCGGGATCATGAGGAAACAGGCCGCGCCTTTCGATCAGCCGGTCGATCTGGGATGCATCGCGTTCATCGGATCGTTCCTCGAACATGTCGGCGGCAAGGGTATGCCAGACGGAAAGCGTGAATGTGTCGAACGGAACGACCTGGCGCGCGGCCATGCAGTCGTCCTCGCTTTCCATATATTCGGCCCAGAAATCACCTTCGCCAAGCGCGTCGTTTTCGGGATTATAGGCAAGCTTGCGCGCAACCATCAGTTCGTTGCTGGACAGCGCGACAAGATCGGCGGACGGCCGAGAGATGATGTCGGCGGTTGCTTCCGTCGTGAAACCGGATAGCTGATGGGTGGGCATGGGCTGTTTCCTTATGGAGATCGGAGGATCCACTATGGCTCCCTCGCCCATCACCTCTTTCCTCCCCTCCTGCGGCCCAGGACTGTTCGCTGCGGTCAGTTGCTCATCCAGAATAGGGGCAAGTCAGGCAGCCTGATCACGCCCGGCCCGCCGTGCCGGCCAGCGGCTGGATGACCTTGACGTCCGCCAGTTCGCCGAACGCGGCAATATGCGCCTTCAGCGCCGCTTCCAGGCCTTCCCGATCGTCGAACGCCTCCATCGAATAGGCCCGGCGCGCGAGAGCATCGGGGTCGGTGCCGAACATCCGCGCAAAGTGCCGCGGCCAGTGACAAAGCAGGATCCATGGCCAGCCCGGCTCAGGGGGCGAGAATTCGAAGAAGCTTATCTCTCCCGCCTCGCGGCAACTGGGTTTGCGATCGAGTAGATCGGGTGCTCGCAGGCCGTCCCGGTCCACGGTGAGGAACGCTTCGAACGCGGCAAGCTCCTCATCGGTCTCGATCATGACGATATAATAGCGATCGAGTGCGAGCCCCTGCCCCGCGAGACGCGGCGGAATGTCGATGACCATCACCGCCGGAGCGGTGACGAGCGGCATGGCATAGAGGCGGCGTCTGGCGGCAAGCTCGTCTGACAGGCGCATGGCGGGATTCCCGAAGATGTGGTTGCTGTGAGCGATCGCGCTCATCGTATCGAATGGGCGGAAAGACAGTCTACAGGTCCGACCGGCGCCAGACATCCCTGGTGCTATCCGCGTGGACGGCAATGAGGCCCTGTCCATCTAACTCGGCCTGGACGCAGCAGACAAGGTCGCCGGTTTCCCCGATGCCGGGCCGTTCGTAGATATAGAGGTCGAACAGCGCACCTCCGTTCGCAAGTATATGGCGCTCGCGGATGCGCGACCAGGGGAACGTCTGATTGAGATCGGTGTCCGCCCAATCCGGGTCGGCGCTGATCGCACGGATATTGAGGGCAGCGTTGCCGGTGGTGAGGCTGAAGCGCTCGGCGATCTCGATCGCAAAGCGGCGGACGGAACTGTGGCGGCGGGCGATACGCTCGGCGACGTCTCGCAGCTGCCGGACGTCATCGGCGGACAATCGAATGGATTCGGTCATCGATGGCATCCTTGTGATGGAAGTTCGAGGCTGGGGGCGGGTTCTAGCGAGGCGTGCAACCACCATTCCGCAGTGATGTCAGCCGAGACGGCCGGAGGCCAAAAACGCCATCCTTTGCGCATCACTGGCAAGGGTCACGAAACAGTCGTCAGGGCGAAGATAGACGACGACATACCGCCCGCGCTCGCATAGTCGCCGGATGTTGGCGCGACTGCCCTGGCTCGTTCCGTCCCATATGACGAACCCGACACCGGCGAGGCGACACATTTCCCGATCTTTCGCGCTGTGGAAGGCGCGCGTACCCGCAGGAGCATCTGCTCGGATCTGCCGGACCGGCCATATGCCGATATTGTGCCGGGGGACGGAACCTCCGCAGAAGATCGTGACGTGACGCACACCGCAATCGGCGAGGAATCGCTGGACCGCTGCATCCGCGCCAGATGCGTCGCCAATCACGACGGGCAACTCCTTTTCGATGACGACGCCGAGCCGCTTCATTACGCAGGCCGGAAGCTGCCGGATGGAAAGCGATCCGGAGATGAATATGGGTGGCGTGGATACGCGATGGTATGTGGCAAAATCGCTGGCGGTCATAGCAAGCTCCCAGGGAAGTTCACCGTCAGCCCCTCCTACTCCCCTCCTTGCGGGCCCTTTCGCAATGGCCGATCCTGTGGTCACCTCCGAGGGCGCGCGCATATCTTGCCAGCGCGATCCCGTCATTCCCGATGTTGCGCGATGATTCGTCGGGCGAGCACCTCGATTTCCTGACGATCGGCGGTCTGCGTGCAATCACCCGGATAGACGATGAGATCGTCCGCCGCGGCGCTGCCCTTGCTGATGAATATCCGCCAGACATTATGGCGAATTTCTGCCTGCTCACGCGCTTCGGTTAGAGGATTCAATAGATCCGCCCACTGGTGCCGGTCGGGATCGTCCGAAAGATCGGTCCAGTCGCTCAACATCCCCCAAACCGTATAGCCGTCGATCTGTGCATGATGCTCGCGTGCTGCGCGTCGCTCGGCCTCGCGTTTCGGTGCGTCGCGTCTTGCCTTGGCCTCCGCCTGTTTCCAGCGGACCGACGACAGCCCCTGTTCGAGGCCCTTGATGACGTCGGCCGCCAGGGCTTCCTGCCGCTTTGGCACGATATAAGAATGGTGTGCGGCCGCGATCTGTTCGGCGCCATATCGCGCGAGCGCAAGCAAGGCTTGCAGCTCGGTCTTGCTCAGAGTGACCCGAAGGCCGCTCGCCATCGCGTGCGTTTTCATGGGCAGCGTTCCTTGTGCCAAGGTTTGAGGCCCGCGAGCGGGAGCTTGTATTCCCGCACGGTGTGATGACGCTCCTCGGAAAAGAAACCCCAATGGCCGGTCGATGAATATCGCAGGAAGAAGAACTTCTCGTTCTCCTCGGTCCTGATCCACATGCCCGGCGTGATCGGGTATCGATCGGCAGGGTTCATTGGCGCCTCCACGACGATGGGATTGGTATCAGGCGACGTGCAGTACGAGATTTTCGTCCTTCGCCGGGCGCGTCTCCGTCACGCAGAACGGCTGGATCGGGCTGCCGGTGCGGATGACATACTGGTTGCGGCCGGTGGCGCTACGGCGCTGAATCGCGCAGGCATATGCGTGCTCCGCGCTCGCCAAACGCTCGCGAAGGGGAGACAGTTGGGCCATGATATCCTCCATGAGGTTGAGATGGGGAAGGTTTGCTGCCCGGTAGGCGGGCATGGCCGATGCGGGATCAGCCTTGTTGTGACGGGTCTTCCTGATCGTCGGAGGCGGCATCGTGGGAGACGACTGGGCAACCGATGCTGTCGATGACGGTGCGCGCCGAATTTTCCCAACCGGCGCGCTCAAGGATATCGGATACATCCGTCCTGACGACGTCGCGTTCGCTCTGGTCGGCAGCGAGCGCGATCTGCCTCAGGGCACGAAGCCCCATGTGCATCTCGATCATGTGGAGACCGCCTCCACGGTAATGCGGAAGGCGGAACGATCGCCCAGCACGAGGTAGATCTGCGTCCCCGTCTGGATATCGCAGCTTGCGATGCTGTCGATATTGGCGCTTGTGCCATGGATTTCCGAAATTACATGGGGCGGACGGTCATCCTTGCAATCGCCGCTCTCGTCGCACTTTTTGGCATGAGTCTCCAGCAGCTCGCAGATTAGGGCAGCAATCGTGCTGGCGCGGGTCGGATTGTCGCTATCGGTCCTGTCGATCGCTTCGCGCAGGATCGGTGTCAGCGCGTCATTGATCTGGAAAAGCAGATCCGACCTTTCGCTATCGCGCAGACCGTCCAGCACAGTGTTGGGAATGAGGGTGTTGACCGCATGGGTAGCGTCATCGACCAGCGCGTCGAATTGATCGTCGTTCATCGGAATCTCCTTCGCGGGTGCGACCAGACGGGGCACACGAGGTGTCCGGTGCTATGTCGGGGATGGAAGAGCTATTGGCGGTCTCAGGGGCGCTTCATCATCCGAGCCCGGACGTTCTCGACCCAATGCGCCGGGTTATTATGGTGGTCGATAAACTCCTGTGACCAGGCGAATACTGTCTCAGTATCCGGCTCGATCATATCGAGCGCGTCGCCATATTCGGGGTGATGCGCGCCTTTGCAGCTGTTGCGCATGAAGATGAGTGCGCCGGCGCACATCGCGCGGGCATCGCTGCCATCGCCCGGAATGGTCTTGTGGCAAGGCAGCGGCGGCCCGTCGAACTGGATCTGCTGCGTGAAATCCTCCGGCCGGTAGCCGCCCAGCCAGCCGGCGGGATGATCGCGGCGCCAGGGGCATTCGTTGCACGGCTGCTTGAGCAGCGGCTTCATGTCGCGCCAGCTCGCAATGTTTGCAGCGTCTCCTTCATGAGCCACCGGGTCGAGCCGCCGAATATCTCAGTATCGGTGACGACATAGTAACCGCCTCCGAAACCGTCAGCGATGTCCTTGTCGGCCACCTCCGCCCATTGAAAGCCGAACGGCAGCGCGGATTTGCAGACTTTCTGGATCAGCGATGCGAGGGCCGGAACGTCGGCTTCATGGCCGCTGATGAACGCGAACTGTGTCTTGGCCTCCGGGTCGCCTTGAATGATGAGATCGGCATCGAACTCGGGAAAGCCCGGATCCGACCAGAGATCGAGAAAGTCCGCGAAAGGATCCTCCTCCTCCGGTTTGTTCGGAAAGGTGTTCCTGAATCCCTCGCTGAGCGACGCGTAATAGGTCTTCACCGCTTGCATCCCGTTAGACGGGAGTTCGGCGAAGTCGCTGGACAGTTGGGTCGATACGGCGAAGCATTCCTTGAGCAGGATTGCTTCCTGCGGCATCAGCGGAATGGCGAACGCCGTTTGCAGATAGTGATTGGCCATCTTTCAGCTCCTGGATGGAAAGGATGGAACAGCACCCGGCAGGCTAGATCGCCGGCCCCGACGGCAGCCGGTGGTCGATCTCATCATCGGTGAGGCGTTCGAGCAGTTTCAAAGCGGAACCGCCGTCCGGTTCACAAATGACGATCGTGCGTTTGCCCCGGTCTTCCGGGGGCCACGCATCGGGATCGGCCTCGCCTGCAAGACCACGAATATCAGGATGCGTGTGCGACCAGATCAGTTCCAGCTTCTGTTCGCGGGTCATGCCCGGAGCGGCGGCTGTCTCATGGGCTATGATTGCCGCCCGCATCGCGTCGGGGCTATGGCGATCTCCAAGATTGCAATAACCGGTAAACCAGCGCTTGCGTCCGATCGTGATGGCGAAGAAGACCGAACCGACGAAACCGGCCTTGAGTTCAGACCAGGCAAACATCCCGGCGCGCATGAAGAGCGGCGGCAGTTCCTCAAGCATGGATTCGTAGGATTCGAGTTCAATCTCGAACCATCTATTCTCAAAAGCCTTCCCCGAAATGCGATCCTCTAACGAACAATCGGGAACGCGGTTGAACAGTTCGAACATCTGCTCGCGTGTCGCGACGCCGTCGAAAATCTTCCTGAATGGAGGAGCCTGGGTCATGGGACGATTCCTCATGGACATGGCGTGCCGCGGCGCGCGTGATGACGCGCCGGGCAGGCCGGAAAGAGAATGGGCTATTCGGCGGCGCCGAGAGCGGCCCCGTCGTCATTGTCCGCGAAGCTGGCCTCAACCAGATAGTTGACAGCCTGCATCCTAATCGCCCGGTCCTTGGGGATCAGCCAGGAGACATGCTCGCGGATCGCCTCGCGGACTCGCTCAAGGATTGCGGCATCCTCGCCGAGCAGCAACATGTTCGCAGCAAAGCGCGCCTGCATATCGAATGTCGCCTGCTGGGTATGATAGCTGTCGGCGTCGCAATCGTCGTCGTGATAGAAACAGGCGGCTTCGAGCAGGTAGGCGAGTTCGCTGGGTGTGATTGCACAGTCGGCGCTGAGCAGGATGGTGACGTTATCGAGATCGTTCGAGCAGTCATCGGGAATAATCAGCACATCCGCCGGTAACGAGAGGATTTCGGCAGGTTCGCCGGAATCGGCTGACGCCTGCACGGCGATTTCGAGTTCGATCGCATCGACGCGCCCGGAGACCACGACCTGCGACAGCTGCGTGTCAGCCGCATAATCGAAGACGTCGCCTTCGCCCTGGTCGACCCGGAAGGACCATCCGAGCACTCGCGGAAGTTCGTCATACCAGGCGTATCCCGCGAATTCATCGACGGGCTCGACTGGGGTCGCGCCGTGCAGACGTCCCGACGCGAGGGCGCGCTCGGCACACTGCTCGATATGGGCCTGGTCCGTCGGCATCAGGATCATCGGTTCACCCGCCACCCGCTCGCCGAACATGGTGCTATCCGCTTCCGCGGTGCGCGGAGTCCAGACCGACAGCCAGGGTGCGGCTTCAGGGAGGAACACGCCCAGCGCCTTGGCCCGCAGCCAATGGGCATGCGACAGCCGATGGTGACCCTTGCGGGCGACGGTGCGGAAGATCGCCGCCTCGCAGGCCTCGCGCAACGCCTCGAGCGCCGGCCCCTGCACCATTTCTTTGCGCGCAGGGAGCACGAGTTGTAGGTGGCCTGCGTCTATGATGTCGACCTTGGCATACCATCCACGGCCACCATCCACGTCATGGATATGCGGCAGCTGGCACGGGACCGTGAGGCCATGGAAGTTGATCCGCGCCAGTTCGCGTGGAACATGAATATTGTCGCAGTAGATGCCGATGTTGCAGCCGTTCCATTTCTCGACGCGTGTCGCATCGGCGAGGAAGCTTTCGTGGAGTTGCCTCTTGCCGTCGAGCCAGACCGGCACCGGGCAGAAGCGCGCGGCATCCTTCACCGCCTGATTGAGTGCTTTCACCCAGTCTTCGGTCATGTCGACCTCAATCTCGGTGCCCTTGTCGATGGCCGCCGGCGCAAGATCGAGCGGCATGCCACTTTCCCAGGCGTCGGGGGTGATGGTCACCTGCCAAGCCACCTCGAGTTCAGCCGCGTGGGAACGGACCGTGACATAACGTCCCGCAAGACTGAACACGCCCATGCCCGCCGGATCTTCGGATCGGGCGATCGTCTCGTCCCAACCGGAGTCGCCAAGCGTCAGGAACTTGACCGGATCGGCGATGCCGCATCCGTCGTCACGGATACGCAGCACAGGTCCCCGATCGCTCTCGATCCGGGAAATATCGATCCGCTTGGCGCCAGCCCGGCGTGCGTTCTGGATCGCCTCGATCAGGCACGCAGAAACCGAGCCGTCAAAGAACCTTGTGATCCTGGTAAGCAGGGAATCTCCGACCGTGGTGTGGATAGTGGTGGGGAAAGTCATGTGAGTCTCCGGAAATGCTGCGACCTCATCATCGCCCCCACCTCCCGCCCCCTCCCCTTCATGGCGCGATTGTGCGATCGGTAAGCAGCGCTCCGGCGGCATCCTGCGATCGTGAAATGAGCTAAATATGGGATCGGCCGGCCGGGCGATCAGGCGGCGATACGCCGATAGACGGACTCGCCGTTCGAGAAGCTGCCCAGCCGGACAAGCGTCGCGAAACGCTGCTCGAACTTTGGCCCGATCTGGTCGAACCATTGCTCTGCCAGCCCTTCCCGGCCGGCGCCGATGTCATCCCGCAAGACCACCCAATAGGCTATGCAGCCGCAATATTCCGAGAGGCCGAAACGGGCATAGCCGTTCATGGCGACAATCCGATCTTCACGGTCAATCCATCCGTCATGAGTCCATGCCGAAGGATAGAGTGCGAGCACCTGCTCCCGAAAATCCGCGACGATGAAGTCCCAGTCATCCTGTGCGGCAAATTCATCGAAATGGCGGGTGTCGGAATCGTCGTCGTCCTCGATCCAGCCCGCGTCCCACTGCGCGAACGCGACATGCGCTCCGCTGGGATGGGATACCGAGCGCCCCATGGTCAGTTCCCCTCGTCAGCAGATAGCCGCCAAGCGGGCGGCTGGGCGGTGACGGGTTCGTCGATCGCAGCACGATCGGGGCCTTCCGGCACGGGTTCCGGCCTGATCGTGGGATGGGTAGGATCGGACCAGTCGATATGATCGACGATCCAGCCCGGCACGAAGTCCCAGTCGAAACACAGGTCGTAGGTGTCGGCGACCACACTCCAGGCAGCCTCGACCGCGTTGGCCCAGCCCACGACTGTCAAGCGCAGGTCAGCGGCGCCGACCGCATTGCAGGTTTCGCGGATGGCCAGCGCCAAGGCGACGGCGTCCGGGTCGGAGCTGGGATGATCGCGCAATGTCAGCACCGCCTCCCAGAGGCAGGCAGCGGTTTCGAGGGCGGATACGAGACTATCCGTCGGCATGGTGCGGTTTTGGTTTTCCGCAGCGGACGCGATCTCAGCCTTTGCGAAAACGCTGGGCGGATGGACCGCGATCCGTGATGGCTCTGCGGGCCAGGAAGAGACGCCTGCTTTCATGCTGCGGCCTCCTCGTTCACGGCATGGCGGGCATCGGCTTCAAGAGCGTCGAGGTCGATCGGCAACGCCTTGCTCGGCTTGTCGGTGATGAAGACAACGGCGTCCGGCTGGTACATTTCGTTGCCTAGATCAGAGATGCGGATGCGGGCGACAGGCTCGCCGGACCGCACGCGCTCATGCCCCTGCCAGCCCATTCGCACGGGGCGGCCATCTGCGGCTATCTCCACCGTTTTGAATACGTCATAGTCGCCCTTTGAATTGGCCGAATAAAAGGCTTGCTCCGTCGCACGTACCTCGTTGGGCTTGGCTGCACCTTGCTTGCCCTTGCGGGCTGCGGCCATGCGCAGGTTCCATATCCGCTGAAGTTGTTCGGCCTGCTCGCGCGATGGATTGATCAGCGGCACCGTGCCCGGCTTGCCCGCCCGGCGAGCCTTCTTCTCCAGTACGATGTAGCCGCACGCCTGCATCAGGTCGCGCCAGTCATCCTCGTTCAGTTCAAGAGAGGATGCCGACGCGATATGCGCCGGAAGTGGAACCGGGCTTTCGAGACGGAAACGGCCGACAGTGAGCGCGCTACATTTCGGGCTTTCCGCGCCATGCTCGCGAGCGAAGGCCTGGATGATGACCGGGGTTAGTTCGCCGTCATAGCGCGGCACGTCGCCGAGCATGGAACGCTCGAACGCGAGCCGGTGCAGGATGTGCTCGATCCAGCGGCGGCGGTTGGGACCGTTGACGGCGACGGTTGCCCCGTCGATGCACTGTTGCCGTGCGTCGGCAGGCGTGATCTCGCCCCTGTTGACCTTGTAATAGACATCATAGCCCGACCAGAGTTCGCGGGAATCCATGTTGCCGAGCGCGTGACGGATTTGTTCGTCGGTCGTGATCTCCTCCCAGATCGCCAGCGCCGCATGGGCCCTGTTGAGACCGCGCTGAAAGTCCCGCAGTTCTGCCAGCAGGGCCTTGATTCGGTTGGCGCGGACGCGCGGGTCGCTCTTCCTGCTGGCATAATGCCCGGCGCTGCTCGCGCGGCCGAGCCAGTAGCCTGCTGCCTTTTCCGCCTTTACAGATGCTGTCATGGCGGAGTGCATTCGTCCCTGTGTCCTGCGCGCCCCGCGTTCGCTATGATGGCCGACAAGGATCGGCTGACCCATGTAGAAGGCCTGCGATAGTTCATCCGCGCGGTGCGCGAAGGCATTGGCTTGGGCGTTGCGCTTGTCTGCAAGACCTTCGAGTCGCTCTGCTCTGATCGCAGCGCGCTCGGCCAGGCTCATTTCCTCGGCCTCGATCTCGCCCGCAAGCTCGATGGCCAGATCCTCGCGTTGCGGCGTCCACCTGGGAGCGACGAAAAGCTCCTGCTTCGGAGCCCATCTGAACCCGGCCGCCTTGACCTGTGCATAGGTCTCGGCATCAAGGTGCGATGATGCGTAAATGCGGATCTTGTTGTCTTCCGGGCTATAGGTTGCGGTAAAGCTGGTCATCGATCGTCCTTTCGAGGGGCCCGCGATCATCAGGTTTCGGGGCGAGGCAGTGCATCTACGTTTCCCCAGAATCACGAAGCCCGGCGCGATGGCCGGGCTTCGTGGAAAACAAGGAATGTCGGTGTCGGGTGGCTATTCGCGCAGATCGCCGGCGGCGATGTCGCCAATCCAGGAGGCACCCTCCTCAAAATCGGCGTCGTCATCTTCGACCAGGGCAGCGAGCGCGACAGCGCCCGTGCGGCCGAACTGACCGAGACGCTGAATAGCAGCGTAAAGGACCGGCGCGAGCTGTTCGGCGGTTGCGGTATCGATATCGGAAGTCGTCATGCAGATACTCCTTGTGGGGATGGTGGTGGTGAGGAATGGCCCGTGAGATGAGCGGCGACCCGGCGTACCTGGCGGTTTGATGGTTTGCCGGTCGCCGGGCGGCGACTATAGGTTCAGGCAGAGGCCCAACGGTCAGCGGGAACGAGCGCACCAGTCGGATCGAGCCGGTGACGGTGCGATCGCGATGTCTATATCCTTCAGACCACCGCATGGCGAAGTTGTAGCGAGCGGGCGCCTATTGCCTGGGTGGTCGCTTTTTCCGGGTGGCGCCTAAATGCAGCGGGCGTATTTCCGAACTCAATTTGGGGACGGCACCAGGCTGAGGAATCAGGTTGAGGGCAAACATAGTGGCCTCTTCATAATCCATTCCGAAGCGGGCCGCGTCTTTCAGGAAGAGATGTTCATCGAATTGGGACGTCGTGAAAAGCCGGATGCCATACTGACGCCCGAATTGAGCGATGAGCACCAAGGCTTGGCCAATTGGTTTGCCGACAAGCAATCGACGAAGTGTCGCGAGGGCTTCCGGGCTTCCTTCCACGGCAATGCCATATTCGGCAAGCAACCCCGGCCCGCCACCTTCCTGCAATGCCTGCGATAGACCGGTGAGCTCGTTCATCGTGCGACGCTCGCACAATTCGCGGTGCATTGGAACCTGTCCTCGATCGTCGTCGAATCGATCGAGATCATTCCGCTGCCATCGGTGGCGTGGCTCGGTCGTCTAGAGCGTCGGCTGCATCAAGGCGCGCTATCCATTCCGGATCGATGCAGGCGTCCTCAGGCGTCGATCAGGGTCTCGCTCCTGCTTCGTAGCGAAGAATGCATAGGCAGCCGCGGCTCCAGGTGGTTCCGGACGAAACCGCTCACGATCCGCAGTTCGCCGGATGCGACCTTGGCAAGCTGCTCCTCGAACGTCAGCTTTTGCGTCGCGGCGGCTTCCCGTTCCGCCTTCACCGCCTCCCGCCGCATGTCCTGCCAATGGGTTTTCGCGTCTGCGAAGGTCATCGTGCATAGGAGACGCCGAAATGCGTAAATCTCCTGAGGCGAAGCTGGAGGCCAGGACGAACTACGCACCGGCGCATGGCGAACCCGGCCGGGACGCCTGGGAGGCGGGAGAACCTGTCCTTCGCCCGCCAGTTCGGCGGCAAACGCATCTCGAAGACGATAGGCACTTGATGCGCCGATCACGAGTTCGCGCGCGGCCCGCTGGACAGGCACACGATCGAGGAGCATCGCGCGCAGAAGGTCTTTCTGCTCATCGGTGACGAAGCGGGCGGTTTCGGCATGGACACGACGAACCCCGGCGGCATCGCATCCGGGAAGCGTTTCACCCTTGCGGCGCAGGCGCCGGAAGAGCCGGGTCCGGATGCGTGTGCAACTCGTCCGCGACACGCCAGTGCGCTCGGCAATCTTCTGGGTGCCAAGCCCCTGCAGGAACAGTTCCTCTACCTGTTTGCGCTTCGCCGCCGAAACCTTGACGCCGCTGTAGGCCTGGCCACCTCCCGGCGGTGGTAGTAGCGCCTTGCCGCGGGCAAGCAGTTCACGGTTATATCGGCGGCGCTGTTCGGAAACGCAGGCGGCCGAGACGCCAAGACGCAACTGGATGTCGATGCCCTTGTAGCCCTTTTTCAATGCGTAGCGCAGTCGCTCTATGCCCTCGGCCGTCAGGCGGCCATGCTTATCGCGCTCCGCGGGACGGTATCCGCGCCGGACACAAAGGGCGATCGTCACCGCATTGCAGGCGCTGGCTTCGCAGATGCCGAAATGTTTGCCGATGGCGTTGAACGACCAGTTTTCGACCTCGCGCAGCCGGATGGCTTCCTCGAGTGATTCGCCTTCAAGATGCGGTCTGGGCGCGGAATTTCTATGCGCTGTGTTCAGACCGAGCTTGTGGGCCTTGACCTGCAAGGCATGGATGCTTCGGCCCGGTAGCCGCTGCGCGACGCCGTGCCCTTCGGCCGGATACCAGGCGCGCAGCGTAGTGATTTCCTGCGCCGTCCATGGCGCGGATCTGGGAGTGGTCATGGGAAATGTCTCCGAAGAAGGAAGAGCCCACCCCGCGCAGAACCGGGGTGTGGTGGTCCGTGGTCCATTCGGACTCACTCGCCTGCTCCCTTCCCAGCTTCCCCCTTCACTCCTTATGGCCGCCCGCGGCACTTCCAGGACACGGGCGGAGAGCTGATCTCGTGGAGCCGAGCGGCGCCAAGGATTGTAGCCAGTTTATAGCGAGTGACCACGAAGGGCCGGATCGCGTCGGCGAGCGGGTAGAGGCCGTGCCAGCTTATGGCATGTCCTTCCCCTGATCATCGCGCGGGCCGAAGCGATCGTGCATCGCCTGGCGAAACTGGCGCAGCATCTCGGCTTGCTCGGGGTATCGTTCCTCCCACTCGGCGCGCGGGATCAGGAAGCCAACATCGACCAGGGTGTGCCGGAGCGCCTCGGTCACGATCTGTTTGACGGTTTCGGGAATGGCGAGGGGAAAGGACTGGAACTGGCATAACCAGGAGGAGTCATCGGGTTCCTGATGCTGCCGGAAATAATAAGCATCGAAGATGAGATCGGTCCGAACCACCGCATCATTCTTGACCTCGATCACGAATTGACCGCCGGGCGGGGTTCCGTTTCGCGCGGAGGCGATCATGCGCTGGTGCCAGGTGCGCGCCGCAGCCAGCGCCACGCCATAGTGGGAGCCGTAGACAGCGTGGAGTATCCTGCTGACGGGATGGCCGGCGGCACCGAAGTGGAAAGTGATTTCCATGCGCGTGACTCCTCAAGTGGAGATTGGACAAAGGGCTTGTGGCGTGGGTTTTTCCGCAGCCAACATTCCACCATGCTGGGGGATCGCGGCGGGATTGTCGGTGCGCTCAGCGGCGTTGCGGATCTGATGCTGTGTGGCTACCGCGATGATCTCCGCCCCCCGACGACCAACCACGCCTACCCCCTTCCCTTTCGTCCGATGCCGTCGCCGAACGCGATCGCTACTGGTCGCCGCTTCTGAACAGCGCCTCCTCGGCGGCCAGCGCGTGATCTGTCGAGCTGGATTACGACAGGAAACCGGTCAGGCCGCTTGCGACACCGCTGCGCCTTCGTTGCTCGAAGGCGGCGTCAGGATTGCGCCATCGTCATTCCCCGGCTCGAATTCGCCCTTGGTCGTCGCCAGATCGGCTTCCAGTTCGGCGAGTTCCCGCAGTTTGTCTTCCAGCAGGGCGGCATCGGGAAAGTCCTGGCCGAGACGCGCCTCGAAGGCTGGAAGGCGCCGCTCGTTCGCCTTGAGATCGGCCTGCACGGCGGCAAGTTCGGCGTCGAGATTGAGAATGGAGGATTCGAGCCGACCCAACGCCGTGCTCCAGCGCGTCTTGTCGGATACCTCAAACCCGTTGCGCTCGCCGTGGTGCAGTGCCGCGACAGACGTGCGGATACCGGGTTCGCCATCATCGTCGACGGCCTCGTAGCCTGCGAGTTCTACATCGATACCGTTGACGGTGCCGAGCGACTGGCGGGCCTGGCCGCCGTGCAGCCGCAATTCGAAGGCTTGCCTCAGGATACGTTCGCCGGGGGCCTTGCGGTCGGTGATCATCGTGCCGCCGCAATCGAAAAGAACTTGGTCGTGCCGCGGAAGAACCCGGCGTGCGATATCGGCTTCCAGCTTCGCGATCAGGTTGGAGCTGTCGATGATGGCGTCCGCGGTTCGCTTGATGGTTCTGCGGATATTATACTGATCGTCGATATGCGCGTCGCGCAGGCGTTCGAGCCTTGCGACCTCGGCATCGAGCCCGGCCTTGCGCATCAGGCGATCATCGCCGGACGCCAACGCCTTGGCCAGTGCGAACTGGTTGACGTTGGAGCCGACATCCTCGATCCGGCGAATGGAGCGATCGCCCGACATCGCCATGGCGATGAAGCGGGCCTTGCGCTCAAGCATCTGCCAGTTCGTCGCGTCCATCGAGCCGCTGGTGGCGTAGCCGTAGAGCTCGATCTCGTCGTTCTGGTTGCCCTGGCGCTCGATCCGACCCTCGCGCTGCTCGATATCTGAGGGTATCCAGGGAACGTCGAGGTGATGCAGGGCTTTGAGGCGCTGCTGCGCGTTGACGCCCGTTCCCATAGTGGGAGTCGAGCCGATGAGAATGCGCTTGCGCCCCTGATTGAGGTCGTTGAACAGGCGCTGCTTCGCGCTGTTCTTCTTGTAATGCTGCATGAAGGCGATCTGATCGGCCGGTATGCCCATCTCGATCAGTTGTTCGCGGATCCAGACATAGGCGGAGAAGCCGCGTGTCTCGATGGCGTTCTCGGTGCCGAGATCGGAGAAGATCATCTGCACCGCCCCGGGCAGCGGATAGGGCCTGCCGGTTTCGGGATCGGTGTAGCGATTGTCGCTCGTATCGCGCCAGATACGGTGGACATTCTCGATCAGGAGATTGAGCTTGTTGCCCTCCTCGTTCCCCATCGAGGGATCGACGAAGCGGAGATCGATCGCCGAATGCCGCCCGTCGGTGATCACCGAAAGGAGGATATCGTCGCCCTTCTGGGGCCGCCCGCTGCGGTTCTCGATCGCCTTGATGCGTCCGGCGAGCACCTTCTGATAGGCTTTGAAGGGCGGCCCGGACTGCGCGACAATGATCTTGCGCTTGCCGCCCTTGATGGTGGGCAGCCGGACATATTGGCGCAGATCGTCCTTCAATACGACATCGGCAACGCTGCGATACATCGCCATCAGGTCGGCGACGTTGACGAACTCGCAGAAGCGCGTGACTGGCTTGTAGCTGCCGCTCGGCTGAAGTTCGAGTTCGGTGCGGGTGTCACCGAAGTTCGCGGCCCAGGCGTCGAACTCGTGCAGGCCCTTGGCATGCAACTCATCGGGCTGCATGAAGCGCTGGAGCGTGTACATCTCGCCGAGGGTGTTGGTGATGGGCGTCCCCGACGACAGGATCAGTTCGCGACCGGGATTGATGTCTGCAAGGTATCGGCTTTTGACGAAGAGGTCCCACGCCCGCTGCGAGCCAACCGGGTCGACGCCCTTGAGGTCACCCAGATTGGTGGCGAAGGTCAGCTTGCGGAACTGCTGGGCCTCGTCGACCAGGATCTGGTCGATGCCGATCTCGCCGATATGGACGATGTCGTCCTTGCGGGCCTTCAGATTCTCAAGCCGCCGCTGGAGTCCCTCCTTCAGCCGCTCGACCCGCTTGCGAGAGACGCGGTCGTCGCTCTGGATGCCCGTAATCAGCACCTCGTAGCTGGCAAGCTGGTCTTCGATCAGCTGCTTTTCGAACGCTGCCGGCGTGGGGATGAACTTGAACGCATCATGGGTGATGATGATCGCGTCCCAGTTGCCGGTCGCCGCACGGGCCAGGAACCGCCGCCGCTTCTCCTTGATGAAGTTCGTGTCGTCGGCGACCAGGATGCGCGCGGTGGGATAGAGCATCAGGAACTCGCGCGCGATCTGCGCGAGGCAATGATTGGGCACGGCGATCATCGGCTTGTTGGCGAGACCGAGACGGCGCTGCTCCATTACCGCAGCGCACAGACTGAAGGTTTTTCCCGCGCCGACGCTATGGGCGACATAGGTCGAGCCCGCGGCGACGATCCGCCAGACAACGCGCTTCTGGTGATCGCGTATCTGGATGGTGGTCGACGCGCCGGGGAGCGTCAGATGCTTGCCGTTGAAGGTCCGGGGAACGAGGTTGTTATAGGCGTCGTTGTAAATCCGGACCAGGCGGTCGGCGCGTTCACTGTCCTGCCACACCCAAGTTTCGAAGGTCGACTTGATCTTGGCAAGCTTCTCTTTCGCGGCTTCGGTGTCGGTGACATTGAGCTCGCGGCGTTCTGAACCGTCAGCTTCGCGGTGAACGTCGTATATCTTGGGGATATGGGAATTGAGGGCATCTTCGAGCAGGTCTGCTGCACCGCGGCGCGCCGTGCCCCAGGTCGAAGTGGAACTGACGTGTCCGGCGAACGGGGCCTTGTCGACGGTCCAGCTCGCAATATCGACGGTATGATAGATGGTAGTCTCGACCTCCATGATCTCCGCTACGAAGGTTTTGATGACATTGGTGGGAATCCAGGGGGCGCCGAGCCGCGCGGTGATCTCGCTGGGTTTCAGATCGACCGGCTGGACCGCCTCGAGCGCGGTGGTGACGGCATTGAAGCGGGGATCGGATTCAGCCTTCTCGCGCGCGAGGGCGAGTTTGGTGCGCACGGGGCCTGAAAGCGCTTCGTCCGCCGTAACCCAGTGGTCGAAATGGGGCGTGGTGCGGATGGGGTCGAGATAGACGTCGTCGGCAAGGTCGGCGAGGGCCTCGGCCTCGGTGACGCCGAGCAGACCGGCGATGAGTGGGAGATCGACGCGGCCGCGCTCGTGGAGCGACACCGCCAGCGCATCCTGCGCCGAGTGGATTTCATGGGCGACCGGCGGCTTGACGACACGTTCGGTGAAGATCGCGCCGGGCGTACCGGTATCGCTCGCCTCGTCATAGGCCTCGATCGACGCGACCAGCCAGACGTCGGGATCGTCGAGGAAGGGCTGGAGGTTCGGGCGGCGCTGATATTCCTTCTCGGCGCCGGTGTCCGGGTCGGTGCGGATGCTGGTGATGGTCCGGTTGATCGGACCGTACTTCTTCGTGAACTGCCTGTAATGCGTGAGCAGCCTCTCCTGGGACGCCGCATAGGGCTGGTCGTTCAGCTGCGCCCGCAGGATCGCGCGGACCGCATCGCGGATCGGGATCAGCGCCTTGATGATACTCGCGTGTTTGGCGAACAGGCCCGTGGTGCCCCGCCCCGATTTGACGTCAACCGCGGTGGGCATGCCGTCGACGACCTGGTGCAGGACACCGCCGGAAACGAGATAACTGCCTTCCTTGAATTCGGCCTCGTCGGCGGCGGTGCCGATTTCAACGTTGAGGGAAACATCGACCCGGTCACGCAGCGATGTCGTGCGATGAACGGGGCGGCAGGTGCCTTCATATCGGGACGCGATTCCCGACAGGGCGGTGGTGAGAGCCTGCCCAAGGTCGACGCCCGGCTCGGCGGCGCAGTGATAGTCCATGCCGAACTGGCCGCTCTTCCATTCATGGCGCCCGAGCACATGACCGGGATTGTCCAGGAAATAGCGGTTGATGCGCAGCGGCCCCTCGCCCTCGTCGCTGTCGGGAACATCGGCCAGATCGATCCAGTTGTGGCCGGGCCGGAGGAGATCAGGCTCGCGCTTACGGACGAGCAGGATATCGACGACGACGTCCGTGCCAGCTTCCTGCCGCATGGCCCGGCCCGGAAGACGCACGGCGCCGAGGAAATCGGCGATGCCGTCGATATGGCTGCGGGCCTTGGGATCGCTCTTGTCGAGCGAATAGCGTGAGGTCACGAACAGGGCGACGCCGCCGGGCCGAAGGTGCTCCAGCGATTTCGCGATGAAGAAATCGTGGAGCGAAAGCCCAAGCCGGCCTAGGCTGGTCTTGTTCTGAATGCTGAGGTTCGAGAACGGAGGATTGCCGATGGCGAGGTCGAAGTCGCGCGGCAGCGACGCCTTGTCGAAATCGATGCAGCGGATGATCTGACCCGGATAGAGCGCGTTCGCGACGCGGGCGGTGACGGGATCATTCTCGATGCCGACGAACAGCGTGTCGCTCGCCAGCCAGTCGGGCCGCAGACCCATGAAGAGGCCGCTGCCGCATCCCGGCTCAAGAACCTGTCCGCCAGTGAAACCGAGGATGCGGGCGGCATCCCACATGGCGCGGATAATATATTCGGGCGTATAATGGGCATATTGCGTCGCGCGCTTGAGCGACTGGAGTTCGGCATCGGTCGTCTCCGCGGCAAGGCCCTGCCCCAGTTCCTCCCAGCCATCGCGGAATGTGCCCGCGCGATCGGCGAAGATGTTGTTCGCAAGCTCGGAGGCGCCGAAGCCGATGAACTTCGCGATCGCTTCCTGCTCGGCCGGCGTCGCCCCTCGTTCTTCGCGGTCCAGGAGGTTCAGCAGCCTGATCGCCTCGACATTGTCCTGCGCGCGGACCTTCCATGACGACGCCAGCATCCGCCCGGCGGCGAAGGAGAAATCGCTGGGGGCAAGCACCTCCGACGGCGCCAGCGAGAAGAGCGTAGGTTCGCAAACCTGGGAGACGCCCGCTGCATCGGGCGCCGGATCGGGAGGCCTGACCGGCTGGTCGAAATCGAGGCATAGCTGGAGAGCCAGCGCGGATGCACTGTTTCGCATGGAATGCTTCCTTTTTGGTGGGTTCGCGGGCGCGGCGCTGCGGCCCACAAGCGTCTCAGGCTGGTCGAAGATCAGGGCGCGACGTGAGGCCCTGGGTTGAGCATCGTCTCAGGCGTCAGGTCAGCCGAGGCGAAGCGAAGCTGCATATTGGCGCAGCAGGTCGGCCATCGCGGTTCGCGCATGCGCCTTGTTGCCGATCACGATCTCGGGCTGGAGCTCGCGGCCCAGCGGCGTGCGGTAACCGAGTGCCGGCCCACCGCTTGCATCCTCGACGACGATGCGATGCCCGCGAGGCCGCGCCGGGCCAGCATAGCGCGCGGTGAAATCCCCGAGACGGCCCGACAGCCCGGCGGCCATCTTGCTCCAACGGATATGGCCGCCGGCAAACTGGTCGCCGGGCGCGCGGCCACGAGCCAGCCAGAGACGGAACTGCGCGCGCTGCTGGAGCACCGAATTGCGCGTGCGCTCCATCGTTCGCGCAAGCGGCAGGATATCGGCGTCGGCGTCCAGTCGGGACATCTCGGCGTCGTCGGCAACGACAAGGATGTCGGTATAGTCGCCTTGGCGCAGCGTATGGCGAAGCGCAGTTTGATCGCCAGGCGTTGCTCCGTTTGTCGTCGAGATGGATCTCAACCCTGAGTCAGCGCCGAGCAGATAAAGCCCTGCGGTTTCATGTCCGGGCCGTTCCCGCAGCATCGCGTGGATGCCAATCACGCCCGTCGCGCTTTCCAAAGCGCCGAGCACCAGCAAGCGCCTGTGCCAGGATACGGGTGCGGGAATGTCCGTGGGAGCTGGCCATTGGCTGGGAAGCGGCCGGGCGATGCGCGGTTCTTCCATTCGATCGGGCTCTGACGGCGCTGCCAGAAAGGATCGCCGGGCGACATCGAAGATGTCATCGGGCCTGCCGCCGCCATCCAGAAATCCACGATCGTAGCCAAGCCGGCGGACATCCGGCTCTCCCCGGCGAGACGGCGACGGTGGTCTGGATTCCCATCCCGCCCGGGCTGCATAGAGTCCGTCGGCGTAGGCAACGGCAGCATCCCAGCCATAGCCATGGACGTCACGGCCGTGGAGGATCGCGGGGTTTCGGCTGTCGCTGCTGCCCTGCGCGATCTGGCGCTCGATGCAGGCAAAGTTCGCGGCCACGCGCTGGCGCTCGGTTTCCTGGGCGATCGCCTCGTTGAGGGGACGAAGCGCCTGAACGCGCTCGCGGGAACGCGCCATGCGGGCGTCGAGGGGCGCATCGTTCGGCAGGTCGGGGAAGCGGCGCCAGGCATCGGCCAGCGCATGGGCGTGATGGGCTGGACGGCCGCGTGCCATCCAGCATCCCGCATCGGCGGGATCGAACTTATCGGTCATGACGATCTCCAGCCTGAAGTGTCAGCAGCTGGCGAGGAGCAGGTCGAGCGCGCGCGCGAACACCTCATCGCCGGCGTCATTGACGATGACCGCGGTGGGATTGGTGGCGCGCACGGCGCGGGTGACGATCGCAAGTGGCCGCTTGCGCAGCGGATACTGCAGGATCTCATCACTCTCGATCGTGACGAGATTAGTGCGGAGCAGCCGCTTCAGGCGACGGCCTTCGACAGCGCGAAGGAGGAGATCGCTCACCTCAATCTCGAGATCATGGTCGCAGCCGAGATTCTCATCCAGGTAGCGCACCGGTCGGTTGGCCTTGAGCCAGGCATCGACCTCGGCCACGGTCCACCGACCGACCTGATGATAGAAGTCCGCGCCGCCCGTTCCCTGGTTTCGGGCATGAAAGGCAAGTTCGCCGTCGATCCAGACTTCTGCCGAGAAAGCCGAAGTTTCCTGCGATAGCGCGGCGCTGTAGGAGATGCGCCGTAGTTCGATTTGCATGGGGGTTCTCCAGACTGCTCCATCATGCGGAGCACCCTTCCCCGTTCCCTCTCCCCCTCCTCAGGCGCAGCCCGGACTGTCGCCCGCGCCGCAAGGCCGGTATTCGGCATCGTAGGAGCGACTCTTTTCGAATTCGGGATCGTTGGTTTCATCGACCAGATAGCCGGTGACCTCTTCGGCCGGCTCCGCCTCCAGCACGCCAGCGGCGTTCGGAAGGAGACGAACAGGGAAAATCCCGCGTTCGACGATCGCGTCAGCCTGTCTCATGGCGTCCGCATGATCATCGGCGGTCACCGCGACCTTGACCCTGATCGTCGTATAGACATGGACATGGAACTCTCTCATGCCGGGAGTTCCGACCAGCCACCGGCGGCACTGATCCAGACCATGCCGAGCGCGCGGAGCGGCATTTCCATGCGATCACTGGTCTCGGAGAGGGGGTCGCGCACGAAAACGCTGCCACGGTCGTTGGCACGCTGCGGGGCGCGCCCGCCGAGTATCATCAAGTCGCCGCCCCCGCCCGGCATGGGAATGATATCGCCCGGCCTCACCTTGGCGGCCAGCAAGGTGCAAATCGTGTAATGAAGGGTCCATCCATTTTCGGAAATGGAAGCCATACACGTTCTCCTTTGGTTGGAATTTTGGTGGCACGATTCTCCTGCCGCTCCGCCGAACTGGCGTGTGGTTTCGGCCGGCTCCGGACCGGCTTGGACGGGGTGATGCGGATAGGTTCAGTCGCCGCGCGGCAACGGGATCGGGACGGCCTGACCGCTCGCGAGATTCATAAACGCGCCCGCGTGACCGATGGAGCCGCGTCCGAGGAGGTCGAACAGGAGCGCCAGAGCATGGCTCGCGACGACACGGTTGACGAACAGCGATTGACGCTCGAGCGCCTCGGCAACCGAGCAGGATGGTGCATCATCGTCGGGCAGGTTTTCGTCGGCGAGTTCAGGAAAATATTCGAGCACGGTCGGCAGGCGACGGCGGCGCTTGTCGGAACGGGCCTCCGGGGAGCCGATGAGATATTGCCCGTCACTCGCGCGATTGCCGAGATCCATCCAATAGGCGGGAACGGTCCTGCACTCGGCGAGCGCCGCGCCGATCGCACGGCGGGCCGATGCCGTGTCAACGCAGGTGATGACGATGTCGGCGCCTTCTAGACCAATGGCTTCAGGGGCGCGGCCGTGAACCGCCTGCCAGGTCAGGCCATGTGCGAGGTTGATCCGTTCGGTGAGCGTGCGGACCTTGGAATTGCCGACGTCGCCCTGATAATATGGCTGCCTGCCAAGATTGGCTTCGGTCACGATATCATTGTCGACCACAGCAACGTGGAGCGATCGTGAGGAGATCGCACGCAGCGCGGTATCGAGCGAGGCGAGTCCCATCAGCATCTGCCCGCCATTTCCGCCGCATCCGACCAGCAGGACGTTGATCGTGCGATTGTCGAACCCGGCGGGCAGATAGTGGCGATCCGTAGGATCAGTCGGCATGGCGGTCTCCTGAAAACGGGCTCCGCGGCAGCGGCATGAACATGCCGTCGGCGCAAAGACGCGCGACCATCGCCAGGCCACTGGGATCGTCGAGCCGTCCGACCACAATCGCTATCTTCGTCGCATGAGCATCGTCGGCATCGTCGGTGGCACTGAAGAAGGCGGGACCGGTCCCATGGCTGTGAAGGTCGCAGACGACATGCCAATCGGGTTGCGGGACCGGCGTGCGGTAGACGAGGCGCGAGGGCGTGGCGTCGTCGATGGCCGGAAAGTCCACTGCGAATTCGTGGGTCGCTTCGTTCCATAGGACGAACGCCGCGGCTTCATTGGGCAACGCCGCGCGGAAATGATCGAGAATATGAGCGAGATGCTCGCCCGGAATGAGGCCGCAACGCAGCTCAGCGCGGCAAGCGCCCGTGCTGCCGTAGGGCACATGCAAGGCAAGAGGCGTCGTGATCGGGAAATCGAGTTCCAGCCAGGCCCGGCGCAGGACGAGCATGACGCCGTCTATCCCGATCGCAAGGCCGCGCCCGGCGCGGGCGGCGCGCAGCCTATCGAGGGCGGGCGAGCGTCCTTGCGGTGGGACCGGATAGCATGGCACGGCGGCAAGGACCGCGGCCGCGGTCGGGTCGTCAGCCAGCACGGTCATTGGTTCGCTCCTCTCGCAATGAGTTTCCCCAGAGTCATCGGGTCGGTCCGGATCATTCGCCGGGAAGCCTGACGTGTCCGACCGGGATCGAACGGCCTGAGACGCCTGACAGGAAAGCGCTTCGCCTTGCGCGCGGCGAGGTCATCCCAGAGCCGAACCAGACCGCCTTTGCCGGTGATGGTCAGTTCCTGTCCGGGATTTGGGTGAGTGGACCAGCTATCGAACACCGCGCGCTCGAATTCCGGGATGGAGGCTGTCGTCAGCGCTTTTGGCCTTGGAATGTTGCCCCAGCAAAGTTGCCCATCGAGGTAAACATTGAGCACCGGCGAGTGCAGCACTGGAGTATCGATCCCGGGCCGCTCGTTTGCCGACAAGGCATAAACACCGAACCCTGATCGGGTCGCGATGAACAGATGCGGCGGATAAGGGACCGGCATGGTAGTTCGCGCTGCGAGCACCTGCAGGCCGGCGGGTGGAGTCGTAAGCGCGAAATATGCTGGGCGAACCTGGGCCGGGATCCACCATGCGAGCATGTCGGGATGCGCGACCAGCACATTGTCAGGCAGGAATTCGGGAAGAACGGTCCGCCCCAGGGCCTCGGTCCATTGACGTAGATGCGCGCGCGACAGCGATGTGCCCGCGCCGATAGTCGGTCGTCCCTCGTCGTCATGCTCGATCGCATGGATGCTGGCAAATGCCGCGGCACCCTCGCGAGTGGTGGCGTAGGGACTGGCGTTGCGGATCGGCTGGCTGCGGTAGAGGAGAATGGCGTTGGTCAGCGCCAGACCGCCGGCGGTGGCTTCGAACTGGGTGCTGTGGTCAGACATATAAAGGAACCTCAGAGGTTGGCTGGGTCGAGCTGGATCAGGTCCTGGGCGGCAAGCAGGAAGCGCGCGCCGACACGCAAGGACGCCAACCAGTCATCGACTGGGACCGAATCCGGCAGAGGGCAGAAGCCGGCGATGTCCATGAAGCCGTATTCCATCCCGTGGCGCCCGACGTCATCGACCTCGCGCGCGAATTGCTCGACCGGAACGAGGGTCAGCGGGGGCAATGTCGAGCATTCCTCGATGCCGGGGAGATACTCGTAGGCAATCTGGAGATCGAAGCGCCAGGCGTTGCGCTCCGGCCGAAGCTTCCCAAGGGCCGCATGCGCCTTGCGAAGTTCCTCCAGTTTCCGGCGCAAACCGTTCGGAAGTTCCGCCGATGCCCCCGCGTTTTTCGCGATCATCCATTCGGGCCGACGAGACTCCATATTGGATGGCAGAGTGAGTTCGTCGAGATACTCAGGATCCACGCCCTGATATTCGGTGATCCACTGCCGCGCGGTTTCATCGTCGGTCGCGCCGTCCCAATAATACATGGAGATTTCATCGAAGAGATCATCGTAGCCGAAGATCGGAAGGGCGCGCGCCAGCATATCGTCCAGGGCTTTGTAGGCCGCGGCGCGCCAGGGAATGGGTGCATCGCTGTCTTCGATCCACCCGAGCTCCAGTTGCCCCATGCTGTCGCAGATCACCGCGATCGCCGGCGGATAGTCTTCCTCGCCGTGAAGAACCACGACCCTGAAGTCAGCGAATTCGACGGAGCCGAGAATGTCGAGCACCGCCTTGTCGAACACCCGTTCGATGCGCTGGCGCGCCTCGGCGCGGGTATAGCGTTTGGCCGTCGTTTCCCGAGACGCAGCCCAACGGCCTATCAGCTTATGATGAGGCGCCAGCGGAGCATCGAAGTGGGCGGGAATGTCGCCGGACAGCGCGACGACGCGTCCCGCGAGGTCAGCCGAGGGGTGGAAGGCGCAGGCCCGGCGGCGGCGGGAGCGGCCTGGGAGCGTTGCTCCTGCTGTCCCCGGAGGCGAGGAGGATGCGCGCGTGGAGCGCCTGAGTCTGCTCGCTGCAGATTGGTTGGGTGAAGTCGGATGTGACGCCATTGCCGGGTTCAATCCATTCGATGAGCGTTTTGCGAACGGCGGACGGGATCGCGGCGCTGCTGCTGCTGCGCGCCACGGTCAGCCCTTCGTGCCGACGGCGCGCCGGTATTCGGTGACGTGGGCGCCGCCCGACACGCCGGCATCGACCATCTCGGCGTTGAGAACCGCAGGGTAGAGGGTCGCGTGGTAGGCGCGCAGACTGTCGGGATCGTTGGCGAGATGCGGCGGAACCGGAAGGTCGATGCCGTCATAACGGTACGCGCGGGTGAGATGATTGATCTGCATGAGGGAAAACTCCCGGCTTGGGTCGTGGCGAGATTTGGGCGGAGTTCGGTCAGAACAGGGTGGCGGGTTGGTCCGGTTTGGCATCGACCGGCGGAGTGACCGAGTGCTGGAGCTTCGGGGGACTGGCGGGCGGCGTCGACTTTGCCGTCGCGGCCTTCGTCGCAGCCTTGGCCTTCGCAGCTTCCGCAGCGGCGACCCTTGCGTCCTCGGCCGCCTGGCGCTGATCGGCGATCTGGTCGGCGAGGGTCTTGCGCGTGGCGATGAGCTGGCCGAGCGCGCCGTCCGCGCCGCGGCCAAGTTCCGCATCGATCTCCGCGGCAGTTGCCGTGATCGATATCGGGCGGGTCTCGCCGGATTCGAGACTGTGTTTCGCGCCCACCGCCTTGCGGGGGATCACGGTCAGCGTGACGGTATCGTCAGGGCTGGCGACAAGATCGAAACCGAGCGAATAGTTGGCGAGAAGCGGGAGCAGGTTGGAAATCAACATGGGCGTGAATCCTTGTCTGGAAGGGCGAGGATGCCGGTCAGGCGGCGATTTGCGGGATGGGAGCTTCGATCGGCTGGGCAGCGCGATCCGGGGGCGGTCCATAGGCGCCATCGAGCGTCATCGCGCTCGGTAGGCGTCCCGCCCAATCGAACCCGATGCGATTGAGCATGCCGGTAACAAGCTCGGTCTTTTTCGATGCGAGCAGCTTGGCGAACCGTTTCTCGCCGACATGCGCGATCAGGCCGCATTCCTGGGCGATGAACTTGAGCTCTTCCTTGGTGTAGCGTTCGAGAAAGGCCTGATCGACTTGCCACGTCTCGCGCAGGTCGACCTCGAACACTCTCGCAAGGTCCGCGACATGATCGAAGCTGAGCACATCCTTGGCGTAAGCGCCGCCAATGACGGCCAGCACGTTGGCGGCTCGTGCATCGGCAAGCGCCCGGATTTCCGCTATCTTGCCCTTGAAGTCGAGGTCCGGGAACGAGGCGCCGACGAGGATGCCGGCACGGGACGTCAGCGTGCCGGGCTTGATCTGCGAAAGCGTGCCCGACATCGCCGCGACAAGGATCGTGGTCCGCGCGTGGACAGCATTGCCGGCGAGCGCACGGGCAAGCGCGGTTCGCCATGTCGCCTCGCGAAGCTCGACGGTTCGGGCCGCGATCGACCTGGCCGTGACAGTCGGTTTATGCGCCGACGACGCGGCCCGCACGATGTCGGCTGTGCGCGCCGGAGGAAGCTCGCGGCTTTCGACAGGAATGGATGATAGCGCGCCGTTTTCTGGTTGCGGCTGGATATCCATCGACTGTGCGGGTTTGTCCGTGACATCGTCCTGTTCCTCACCATCTGCATCATCGACGACAGTGGGCATCGCGTTCCTTGCCGCTTTCGCGGCGCGTTCCTCCTCCTCGAAACGGATCACTTCGGCGGCTTCGGTCTTGAGCTTGAAGCAACCCGGATTGGTGCAATGGCCATCGTCGACATGGGTTTCGAAAAGGACCTGCTGCGCGGCCGAGTTGAACGGACAGGTGGCACATTCGGTCTTATCGAAGCACGCGCTGGCGAGACTATGCGTGATGCGCATGAGTTCCTTGCGCGTATCGTTCACGTCGAGGTTCAGACGCAGGATCGTTTCGAGCGCCGTGTCCTGCTTGTCCTTGGGGATGACGGCGAGCAGTTCGGCGTGCCCGACCTTGATCCGGCGCTCATCAAGCGCGGTTTTGGCGGCCTCGGTGAGTTCAGCGAGCGCCAGGCGGCGATCGAGCTTGGTGCGGGACCAGGCCAATCGCCATGCGGCCTCGGCGCGGTCGCCCTTGCACGCCGCGAGAACACGGACGGCAGCATCGGCCTGCTCCGTCTCCGAGGTATCGTCGCGCACCTCATTTTCATCGATCGCGGCTTCAAGCGCCTCCTGGTCTGTCATCTCGTGGATGATGACCGGCACTTCTCCATCGGGCCCGAACACCTCGAGGGCAGCCCTATACCTACGGCCGCCGCAAATA
Source organism: Sphingobium baderi (assembly GCF_001456115.1). Taxonomy (NCBI): domain Bacteria; kingdom Pseudomonadati; phylum Pseudomonadota; class Alphaproteobacteria; order Sphingomonadales; family Sphingobiaceae; genus Sphingobium; species Sphingobium wenxiniae. The sequence continues at coordinate 3,165,148 of NZ_CP013264.1, forward strand.
ATGACATATTTGCCCTCGGCATCCTGAGCCGGTCGCAGCAGCATGGGTTGCAGCATTCGTCCGCGCAGACGGAACGATTCTACGAGTTCCTCGTGCTTTTTCCGATCGAAATAGCGTCGGGGATTATATCCCGGCTCGATCCTGGAGAGCGGCAGCGTGGAGGGATAGCTCGGTTGTGGCGAGGTCAAGGCTCGTCTCCTGTGTGGATTGTAGCAGGTTCGCGTTCAGGACTGGCTGGGTGCCCATGCCGCTGCGCGTGTCCGAATGCGCGGGACGCGGCCGATCATCAGCCTGCATTCCGCAACCATCTCCCTCCCCCCCTCCCTTCGCCCGGTACAGATCGTTCCAGTCATTGAAGCCCGGCGGTGGTGGCAGCGCCTCGATCGATCGGCCGTCTCGCGCATGGGCATGTTTTGCCCGCGCCGCGCCGCGCCGTCCGGAAAGGTCGTTGTCATGGAGGAGGAAGAGGCGCTCCACCCGCTCCGGAACAGTGACCAAGGGGAAGCGGTCGGCGCCAAGCGCGGCCCAGACGGGGATGCCCAGCAGCAAATGGGCGGACCAGGCGGTCTCCCAGCCTTCAGCCAGCCCCAGCACATCGGTGGCGGCTCCGAAGCGGACCGTGCCGCCATAGGGGCGGCCGAGCATCAATTTGGGCGGATCGAGATCAGTCGCCGGTAATCCGGTGCGGGGATCAAGGAACAGGCGTTCGAGCGCTATAACGCCGGTGTCGGCTTCGATGGCGGCCAGTAGCGCGGGACGAAAACGGACGTCGACGCCGCGGCCAAGCGGCACATGATCATGGTAGCGCAAAACCGGATGCGTTCCGTTGAAGCCGCGCGTCGCCATATAGACGCTCACCGCGATGTCGGTGACAGGGCGCGCCTCCTCCCAGAGCGAACGAATTCGGCCGGCCAACCGTCGCTCACTGCCATCTGCGCGTGTGAATTCCGTTTCAGCATCGGCTGTCGGGATAGGCCGCCTGTCGCTGCGCAGCGCGCGGATGACATCAATCGTGGAACAGCCGGCAAAGCATTTGAACAATATGCTATGCTCGCCGACCCGGACCGACAGGCTCGGACGATGGTCGTCATGGGCAGGACAACGGCACATCGCGCCCGATGGCTTCCATGCTCCACCAAGTGATTTGACAATATTGGCGGCAGCGGCATGCAGGCGCGGATCGGCGCTCGTGCGCGACAGGGCCATGGGAGAAACTCCAGCATAGGAAAACTCCCTCGCCCCACCCCTCCTTCTCTTCAGGCCGCGGCCGATACTTGCTGACAGCGTGATCTCAGCTCGGATCAACGGGCAGCGCGTCCCGGTTTTACCGGCGCAGCGCTTCGCGCTACGCCGACCTATTTACCGACCAATGATACCGACGCTGAACTTCTACCGCCGGAAGCGCCGGACGCCGTCTATCGCAATGCAGAACGGGACTGCCTGCCGGGCCCCGTCTGGAGCGTCGCCGCATTTGCGGGCACAGTCGTGACAGGTTTGCGCATATCCGGACAGCAAGGTCTGGAAACACGCATCCATCTTATCCTGCCCGGCAGCGGTCAGCCGGACATATATCCGGCGTTTATCGAAGGGATCAGGGAAGCGCTCGACTATGCCTTGCGCCTCCATCTCGGCAAGGCATCGCCGGCCGGTCATCTCAGATGCTTTTGACGCGAGGCAGAAGCTGGTGAGTGAAGTCTTCAATCCCTGGCTGTCGCGCCAATAGAGATCGAGCAGCATTTCGCATCCTGGGTCGGCGCATAGAGAGCCGAACATGGTGGCCGACGCCGCTCTTGCGCTGATGATCGACCTGCATAGTGGCGCGAAGACAGCCGGACGGCCTGTCTCCTCCAGCATGGGTTCAATTCGGGCTTCGTGTCGCATGGGCATTCGCTCTCCATCCCATTCGGGGGCATCGGGCAAACCGCGCCGATGCCCTATGTCTGCTTGCCCCCCGCTAACCGAACAAAACGCTCCAACAGGCTATCATCATGGAATTTCACCATTCGGCAATGTGACTTTTGGAGGGGAATTTCATCGCGGAAATGGTTAACATCAAAGGACATTCCCACGCCCCTGCCATCACTGCGCGAGAAAACCTGTGTGGCACCGCGAAGTCATGACAAAATATCTGGCAGCAATGCCGTCTGTTTCATGGTGGGATGGCCCATCTTCCGCAGCTGGTTTTTCTGACGGAGCCTCGTAGCTGAACCTTGTTCACCTGCGGCGACCATGCGACTATACTGATATGCCCAAAGCAAATGAGCCGGAATGATCCATGTCTGACGAGGAGATGAAGCTCACACCGGAAATGCGCCAGACGATGGCGGAGCCCGATCCCACGGTTCTTGCCATAGAAAAGCTCATCCATGCCGCCAAAGGGGACGATAAAAAGATCGAAAAAATCGTGCGCGGATATTTGCGCAATGCGATTTTCGTTTTCCAAGGCCACATGGTGAGACGCGCGTTGCGTGATCTCGATCTCAAACAAGATGAACTGAGCGATGAACTGCTGGCACAGATCGCCGCCGATACAGGCGGATATATGGGCAAGTTTCGAGATTGGCTTCTCATCGAACTGAACCGCGCCAACGTGAAGCCAAAGTCGACAAATTAGCGTGCGCTCTGAGCCCGAAAGGCAAGAAGCGTACGGAACCCATCCGGCAGCATTTCCGTAGGATATTTAGGGTAACGGAGGGCAAATTGGCGCACCGCAAATCAAGAACTTGCTTCCCCTGCTTACCCCGAAGGTTCGGTTTTACACCAACAAGGAAGCAGCTAGAATCGATAGCTCGCAGAAACCCCGTAGGTGGCAGGCATCGCTGTATATCGCACGATCACATCCTGGGTGACGAACTGGTTGGTCCAGTAATAGGTGTCCGTCACGTTCCGTCCCCAGACTGATAACGTCCACTTATCATCCGGACCGGAAATCCCGGCGCGCAGATCGAGTGTCGCGAAAGCCTTGATGCGCGAGCTTGCCGGAGCGCCAAGCGTCGAATTGGTCTTGCTGTTGTAGAGGACATTGGCACCGACGAACGCGTTGAGGTCGCTGCTCAGAGCCCAACGATATTCCGCATCGCCGACCAACTGCCATTTGGGAGAGAAGGGCAGCTCCGATCCGCGATAGTCACCCAGGACCCGGTCATTGTTGATCCCGACAAAATCCAGAACCTTCGAGTCGATCCAGGTACCCGCCGCCCGCAGCGTGAGCCCGGACAATGGACGAGCAGTGATATCGATCTCCGCCCCGTTGATCCGGGATTTGGGAACATTCACCAGTTTTTCGAGCTGGTTGAAGATCGGATCAATCACAAGACCACGAATCTGCTTGTCGTCATAGGTATAGTGGAAAAGAGCTGCGTTGATCTGCAGTTTCCTATCCAGAGCGGTCGCTTTGATCCCGACCTCATAGGCGGTGACCGATTCCTGCTTAACCGGCGCGAACTGTTGCGTTGTCGAAGCCGGAACAGTCGGGAAATTTCCTGACTTATAACCGCGCGACACCAGCCCATAGAGCAGCACATCGCGTGTCGGCTTGTAGTTGACGCCCACTCGCCACGAGACGTTGTCCTCGTGGAGCGTGCTCTCAAAGGGAGTCCTGATCAACAGGAACGTTGTTTCATCCATATTGACGCAGGTGTTTGCGTCGGGTGCCGGTTGAGCAACACCGCTGATCGCCTGAGAGAGCTGCCAAAACACAAATTGCTGGCCGGGACCACCGCGCATACAAGCGGTATAGTCATTTTTGGTATCGGTATAGCGCGCACCCGCGAGGACGGTCAGCTGGTCCGTGAGCTTATATTCGACGTTTCCGAAAGCGGCCAGATCGCGGATATTCTCCGTAATCGTGGTATCTCCGTTGTCGACGCCAAAGCCAGGCAAGATGGCCGTATTGGTCGAATCATTCACCAGAAAATTGTCGGAACTACGAATCTTGTTTTTCGCGTAATTGCCGCCCAGCGTCCAGTTCAGCCTGTCGCTTTCTCCGGAAAGCCGCAACTCCTGAGTGAAGGTTTTGACATTGCCACGCGATTCGACGCCTGCGTTTTGCAGGGTCGTGCCATCGCGGTCCAGTTCGTAGTCCTGGCGGAAGCGGGTGTAAGAGGTTAGCGACGTCAATGTGATGCCGCTGCCCAGCTCCAGATCGCCCCGAAGGGAAAGCTGCCACAGGCTGTCATCGCGCTTCAGGTTCCTGCCCATATCCCAATCGGCGGCACGTGCGTTGCCCGGTGCGAGAGAAAGGGCCCGGAATGCGGCGACACGCCGGAGAGTTTCCACCGGATCATATTGACCGGGCGCGGAAGCGTCCTGCTGGAGCTTGAGTCCGACAAGCTGCGCCGCCTGGGTATCGGACTTGTTGCGCCAACCGTTAGCGCTGAACAGGAAGGACAGCGTATCGGTCGGCTTCCAATCCAGAAGCAGGCGACCGCGCAGGATGTCCTGCTTACCGAGCTTGTCATCGCGGGTGTAGCTATACTGCCAGCTACCCGATTGCGTTGTACTGCCGGCCAGCCTGAAGCCCAGGGTGTCGGTGATCGGCCCGCTGACGAACGCCTCACCGTCAAACGTGTCGAAGCGGCCATAGGAGGCTTTCACGCCAGCCTGGAAGTCTGACGTCGGTTTGGCGGCGATATAGTTGATCGCACCACCCGTCGAATTCTGGCCGAAGAGAATGCCCTGGGGCCCCTTCAGCACCTCGACACGCTCCAGATCGAGCGTGGCGCCCTGCGTGTAGGCGCTGTAAACGAGGGGAACCTGGTCGACATAGACGCTGACAGCAGGGCTCGCGCCCAATGTATAGTCGTTGAAGCCGACACCCCGGATCGTGAAGAGCGGCGTGCCGTCCTGGCTCTTGGTGAAGGTCAGTCCGGGCGAGATCTTGACGAGATCGCCGGTTTCACGAATGCCCAGATTGGTGAGCTGCTCGCCATCCGCGGCCGTGATCGAAAGACCGACATTGTTGAGCGACTGCGAACGCTTTTGGGCCGTGACGATGATCTCGCCCAGTTGGTCGCCGGATGACTGAGCGGAAGCCTGCGGCGCAGACGAAGGTTCGGTTTGCGCGAGCGCAGGCGACGCAAACTGGTGCGCCAGCACGACCATGCCGAGTGACTGAAACAGAACCCGAGCCTTCAAGGGCGCCTTTATCATGAACATCCTCCTTCTGCGGCCATCATGACCGTCGAAACCTCGTCGGGCTCACGTCGATGATATCGACTCCCCGATCGCTGCCCCAGCCATTACAACATTCTGGGGATAGTGCAATATATAAACGATGCAGATAGTGCATGGTTGAAATCTGGCACGATTCTGAGAAGCCGTCCAAACGGAAGCGATCGGCGATCCCGCTGTGAAATTCAGCCAGCAAGCACCTGTCGGCGTTGCCGGCTCACCGCATGGCGCGAAACGCCTGTCTTACTTCGCGGGCGAAGATGTGGGGTTGCTCGAAGGCCGCAAAATGCCCTCCCCTGGCCAACTCGTTCCAATAGACGAGATTGTGCATGCATTTCTCTGCCCAGCTTCTCGGTGCCCTGTAGATGTCCCCAGGGAAGATGCTGCATGCCACCGGAAGGTGAAGCTCCCTTGCGCCAAAGGCACCGTGGAAGCTTTCCCAATATAATCGGGCTGAGCTGGCCCCGCTGTTTGTCAGCCAGTAGAGCATGATGTTGTCGAGCAACTCATCGGCCGTGAAGATATTTGCCGGATCGCCGTCGCAGTCCGACCACTCGTAGAATTTCTCGTATATCCAGGCGGCCTGGCCGACGGGGGAGTCGGCAAGCAGATAACCGAGCGTTTGGGGACGACTCGCCTGCAGTGTCGAATAGCCCGATTGCCAGCGGTTGTAATAGACGAGCGCTTCCAGCATCGCCGCCTCCTCGTCGCTCGGTTCAGCGGGAAGCGGATCGGGGATTACGAATGGAAGATTGAGGTGGATACCGAGCAGCCCAGCGGGGCGCAGCACGCCCATCTCGGTCGTGACGACGGCGCCCCAGTCTCCGCCTTGAGCGCCGTAGCGTTCATAGCCCAGGGCCTGCATCAGGATGTCCCAGGTGCCGGCGATACGCTGCACGTTCCAACCCGGTTCGACCGGCTTGCTGGAGAAACCAAAGCCCGGCAGCGATGGGATCACGAGATGGAATGCATCCTCGGCCTTGCCGCCATGACGTGTGGGATCGGTAAGCGGCTCGATGCACTTGAGAAACTCGATCACCGAACCCGGCCAACCGTGGGTGAGGATCAGCGGCATCGCCCCTTCATGAGGCGAACGGATATGAAGAAAATGGATGTCAATGCCATCAATCCGCACCCGGGACTGCCCGAGGTCGTTGAGGCGGCGCTCGCAGCGCCGCCAGTCATAGCCAGACTTCCAATAGTCGACCAGTTCCTTCATCCGCGAGAGCGGTACACCCTGCGACCAATCGGCAACCGGCTCGCAGTCGGGCCATCGAACGTCATCAAGGCGCTGGCGGAGCCGGTCCAACACCTGGTCCTCGACGCGCAGGGTGAAGGACTCAATGGCTCCTGCAAGGGATAGTTCGACCACGATCCTTGCTCCTATCCTTGGCCGAGTGAGCGGGCCGCATTCCTGCTTGCTTGCGCCTGCTCTATCATCACGGCTCCAGCCATCCGCAGGACGATGAATACCAAACCGATGCTCAAGAGCGTGCCAAACGTCACGAATGCCGTAGACGTGGCTGGCGCGTCGAGATGCAGCGCGATGATGACCGGACCGCCGATGCCAAAGTTCGCGGCGTAAAAGGTCATCGGGAAAATGGCGAAGAGGCCAAGAAGGTGCGCAGGATGCGTTGCCCGTTGGCGAAGCTCGATAGCAGCAAGCGAGAAACAAATGACCTGCGTTGCTTCGAGGATGCCGATGATGATGGGGTAGTTGAACAAGCGAAAGACGTGCGGCCCCCAATATTCATAGGCACCGCCGTTTATGCCGTTGATCCCGAACATCTCGAACACGCAGGACATGACCACTTCCAGCGCGAAAAAAATATACACGCTGTTTTTAGAAATCGCGCCGTCGTGAATGGACTTGGTGATGATCATGGCCGCGCTGCCATAGAGGATGGCATATCCGCTATGGGTCCAATTGGGTTGAGCCACGCCAAAGGCCGTAAAATGGGACCAGATGCCGGGTTCATAGAACCAGAGCATCAGACCTTCATCATAGAGCGGTTCAGCAAAGGCGCCGAACATGGCGGCCAGAATCAGGAGAACGTAGAACGGCGTTCTCTCTCGGACGCCGAGCCTAGCCGCGATGAGCAGCGCCACGGCGGTCAATCCCCAACTCCCCCATGTCAATATCGCCTGCGTGGTGAGATTGAGCGGATGATCGATCGGCGGGGTCATATCCTTCTCCTCGTGTTCAATGCGCCCGGCTGCCGCCAAGGTTCTTTGCGATGAATTTCCTCAGCTTCGCACCATAGGGCGGGCGAAAGCCGGCGATGCGGGCGACATCGAAGCGCGACTGGCGGAAAATGCCTCGCGCATTGCTGAACTCGCGAAAGCCCTCGATGCCATGATAGACGCCGAAGCCGGATTCCCCGATGCCGCCGAAGGGCAAGTCTTCGACAGTCACATGGAAGACGACATCATTGAGCGTGACGCCGCCGGAGACGGTCCGCGACAGCACTTCCCGTTCTTCAGTCTTGTCGCGACCGAAGAAATACAGGCCGAGCGGGCGCGGTCGCGCGTTGACGAACGCGATCGCTTCGTCAAGCGAGCCATAGGACAGGATCGGAAGAATCGGCCCGAAAATCTCGTCCTTCATGACCGCGGCGTCGAGCGGGCAATCTTGAAGGATCGTGAAAGGCAGCCGCCCGTCGTTTGCGCGCGCACCGATCTCGGTCACGCGCGCGCCGTGCGCCCGGGCCTCCTCGACATAGCGCGAAAGCCGCTCGCGGTTGCGGTCGCCGAGCACGGAGGCATATTCCGGGTTGGCGGTCAGATTGGGATAGATGGCTTCCGCCGCCGCAGCGATCCCCTTGGCTACCGCGGCCTCTTCGCTGGCGGGCACCAGCATATAGTCCGGTGCGAGACAGATCTGGCCGGCGTTCAGAAGTTTGCCGGTGACGATTCGATCGCACATCAGCGCCGTGTCGGCGTTCGAGCCGACAATGACCGGCGACTTGCCTCCCAGTTCGAGCGTGAGAGGCACCAGATTATCCGCCGCCGCGCGCATGACATGGCGCCCCACGGCCGTCGACCCGGTGAAGATCATGTGGTCGAACGGCAGGGCGGAGAAGGCGGCCGCCACGTCCGCGCCGCCCGTTACCACCGCGATTTCGTCCTGATCGAAGGCCGACGAAATGGCATCCGACAATACGCTCGATGTCGCCGGGCTATGCTCGGACGGCTTGATCATCGCACGATTGCCAGCGGCAAGGACTCCGGCGAGCGGGCCGAAGGTCAGATAGAGCGGGAAGTTCCAGGGCGACAATATGCCGACAACCCCCTTGGGCTGATATTCAATCCAGGCAGAGGCGCCGAACAGGCGGAGCGCCATGTCCACAGGCCGCCGTTCGGGCCGCATCCAGCGATCGACATGCTTGAGCGTATGCCGCAAGGTCTGGAGCGACGCGACAATGTCGTAGAGCTGGGACTGCTCGCGCGCGCGGACACCGAAATCCTCAGCCAGCGCGTGGCAGAACCGGGACTCATGACTCGACAGAGCCTCAATGGCGCGCCGCAGGCGGTCCTTGCGCAGCGCAGCCGATACGGGCGATGGATCGCGCGATTGCGCGCGCTGGCTTTCAAGGATCGCGCCCGGATCGTCGGTCATGATTGAAGTACCTCTCCTGTTGTCGCGAGCAGCCGTTGCGCGGCTACAAGATGCGGACGGTCCAGCATCCGGCCGCCAAGTCCCACGACGCCGCTTCCAGGCGACGCGGCGAAGGCCGCGACGACTGCCCTGGCGTCCTCGATCTCCGTCTCGCTCGGCGCGAAGACCTCGTTGATGACGGAAACCTGATCGGGATGGATCGCAATCTTGCCCGCAAAGCCGGCGTGCCGTGCAGCAAGACCGGCTGCCCGCAATCCTTCGCCGTCACGAAAATCGGCATGAAGCGTATCGATCGCAGGCACGTCGCACGCCGCCGCGGCCAGAAGGGCAAGCGCGCGCGCCAGGCGAAAGCTGTCGTCCCATTCGCCGGACGGACGCTTGTTCCCGCGGGCGCCAAGCACTGTCGCCAGATCCTCGCCGCCCCAGGTCAAGGCATGAAGCCGCCCGATCGGCGCGGTGAGTTCCGGCAATCTGAGCACCGCCGCAGCCGTCTCGGTAACGACGGGGAGAATGCCGATGGCACCGGGAGCGATGCCCTTCGCGCTCTCCGCCATATCCAGGTAATGCCCGCAACGATCGATGTCGTGACGGCCGCAAGCCTTGGGGAGAACGATGCCGGCGACGGCCGCGTGAGTCGCCGCGAGTAGGTCTTCGAGTACATGGGGGCTGTCGAGCGGATTGATCCGCACATAGAGCTTGGGCACAGTGCTGCCATCGAGATCGGCGAGTTGGCCGGCGAGCAGCTTCCGGGCCTCCGCCTTGCGGTCGGGCGCCACGGAATCCTCCAGATCGAGGATCAAGGCGTCGGCTTCCGATTGCAGCCCTCGGGCGATCTTCCGCTCATTGTCCGCGGGGACAAAGAGGAAGGAGCGCAGCATCATACCGATCGCCGCAGCATCAGTGCGGCGCGCAGGCATCGGGCGACAAGTTGGTCCTTCTGGTTGAAGGCCTGATGCTCGAAGGTGACGATGCCGGCATCATCCCGCGATTTGCTGATGCGGGCCTCCTTGACCGTGGTTCGAGCCTTTATGGTGTCGCCCACGAATACGGGAGCCGGAAAGCCGACATCTGTCATGCCGAGATTGGCGATGGTCGTGCCCAGCGTGGTGTCGCCAACCGAAAGACCGATCATAAGGCCAAGGGTGAAGATGCTGTTGACGAGCGGCTGCCCAAATTCCGTCCGCGCGCAATAGTCCGCGTCGAGATGGATCTGCGCGGGATTCATCGTCATCGTCGTGAACAGGACGTTGTCCGTTTCAGTAACGGTGCGCCTGGTTGCATGATCCAGGATCAGGCCCGGCGCCAATTCCTCGAAATATAATCCGGCCATGTCGATTCTTGATGTCCTTGTTGGTTCAGCCTTGAAAAACCGGCTGCTTACGGGTTGCGATGGCGTCGATCGCGCAGGGCACCTGATCGCCCGATGCAAGGGCGACAATTTCGGTGGCTTCGCGATCGAGATGGTCTGCCAGTCCCGATGTCCTGGCCGCCTCGGTGAGGCGCTTGATGGCCGCATAGGCCGCTGTCGGCCCCGAAGCCAATTGATCGGCGAAGGCCACCGCTTTGCCCTGAAGGTCCGCTTCGGGCACGACCTCATCCACGACTCCGATGCTTCGCGCCTCTTGCGCCGACAGGAAACGTGAACTGATCAGAAGCGCCGTCGCGCGCCTGGCCCCCAACGCGCGGGTCAGGAAGTAGCTGACGCCCGCGTCGGCGCTCAGGCCCAGGCGGGAATAGCCGGTCGAAAACCGAGCCGTGTCGGCGCACAGAATGAAATCGGCCGAAAGCGCGAGTCCGAAGCCGCCGCCAATCGCATTGCCCTGGACGGCGGAAACAATGGGCAGGGGCAGTTCGCACAACTTGAGCTGGGCTTCATGGAAGCGGGCGGCCATATCGCGCAGGACATCCGCCACGCCATTTCCTGAAGCGGCGAGATGACGAACATCACCGCCAAGACTGAAATTCGCGCCGCGCGCGTCAATCAGGATCGCGCGGCCCGGATCGGCGCAGGCGGCCTCAATCGCTTTTGCGAGATCGGCAATGAACTCAGGGTCGACGGCGTTTCCTGCTTCCGGGCGGTTGAGGGTCAACCGCCCTACCGCGCCTTCACGCGCATATTCGACAAGGGCCATAGGACGCTATCCTCTCATTGCCGAGCTTGTGATGTGCATTGACCCAAGCTCGCCCAAACCCTATCTTCCCTAAATAGTGTCGTCAATGCACAGTTTTAAGAATGACGGGAGAGCGCCGTGGCAGGGATCATCCTCCATCAACTGGAAATTTCACCGTTTTGCGACAAGGTGCGGCGTGTTCTCACCTATAAAGGCCTCGACTATGCGGTGCATAATGTGCCCATGGCGGACCTCGGCAAACTCAAGCGGCTGTCGCCGGTCGGAAAGGTTCCGATCCTTGAACTGGATGGGCGCGTCCTGCACGATTCGAGCGACATCTGCCGCGCGCTCGACCTCCACGCCCCCCAGCCCGCCCTTTTTCCGCAGGAGCCGAAGGCCCGCGCGCTGGTCGACCTGCTGGAAGACTGGGCAGACGAGAGCCTCTATTTCTTCGAGATGACGATGCGGTTCACCTGGCCTTATGACCGCGAACGCTGGGTGAGCGAAATCCTCAAATATGACAATGCGTTGATGCGGCGCATCGCCCGGCCGCTGGTTCCCTATCTCACGCGAAAGCAAGGAACCGGACAGGGCCTCGCGCGCCGGAGCGAAGCCGACATTCTGGAAGAACTGAAACGCCACGCGCGGGCGCTTGGCGCCCTGCTGGATGGTCGGGACTTCCTCGTTGGCGAGAGCCTCACGCTGGCGGACATTGCGGTGGTGTCCCAACTGGAATGTGTCGCCGGTTCCGGGCGCGGCCTGGACGTGCTGCGCAGCGAGCCTGCCATATTGCCGTGGATGGAGCGCGTAGAGGCCCTGACGGGAGGCCCCGCCATCCGGTGAGACAGCGCATCGCAAGCGCCATTTTGTTCATTCAATAAACACTTGCCAAAATGCAGTGTTTGGCTAGATAGAACCCCAAGTGCTGATCGGGAACATGCCGTGATCGAGGCCGAACCGCTTACATTTCCGCCCGGAAACAGGTTGGATTTCAAGCGATCGAGTCCCTGCCCTGGTGCGACCGATCGGCGCGTAGCCAGTCGCAAGATCGCCCATTTTCGCGATCTCTGCAGATGCGAAGGAGAGGCCCATGGGCAAGCATAGTATCGAAATCACACCGGCCGAACGTGACGATCTCGTGGCGCGTGCGCGCAAGCTCGCCGAGAGCTTTTCGGCGGTAGGCGCCAAGGCCGACGAAGAAAACCAACTGCCGCTCGAACTCGTCCCCCTCTACAAGGAAAGCGGTCTCGCGAAGCTCATCGTTCCCAAGAAATATGGTGGCTTCGGCGCCGACCTGTGGACCGTGGCGCTGGTCGAGAAGGAACTGGCTTCCTGGGGCGATCCGGCGATCACCCTGTCCTTCAACATGCACCATGTGATGGTGGGCATCTTTCGCGATCTCTTGCAGGAGGAAGCGCGAACCAGGCTGTTCAGGCAGGTGGTCGAGGACAATGCCCTGATCTCCGGTCCGTTCAGCGAGGAACGCGCCGGCTTTTCCACCATCGCGGATACGGTTGCCGTCCCCGACGGCAATGGTGGATGGCATGTTTCGGGCAAGAAGAACTGGGCAACCTTCATCGAGGGGGCGGACATCGTCACCTTCAACGCCACCATTACCGACGCCGATGGAAAGGTTCCGGAGGACTATGAAGAGCACAAGGCACGCGAGTCGGTCTTCATTGTTCCGGTGAACACGCCGGGGATCAGCATCCAGCGTACCTGGGATACGTTCAGCATGCGGGCTTCGGGCACGCAGACCTGCGTGTTCGACAAGGTGCCGGTGCCCGCCGACGGTTATGGCGGCCCGTTCCGCACCGGCCTGATCGGCGAAATGGAATGGGTAAGCTTCCCGTTCGCCGGCGTCTATCTGGGCGTTGCGGACCGGGCCTTGCGCCTGGTTCGGGATTCGCTCGCGAAGAAGTCGCTCGGCCATACCGTGTCGGGCGCGAACGTGATGGTCCGGGACGTGGGGCATATCCAGCACCAGCTCGGCCAGGCGATCGTGGAACTGGAACTGGCTGAACGCGCAGTGCGCGGAACCGCCGACCTTCTGGCGGCAGGCGAAGATGCGAACTGGAGCGCGGCTGAGCGCCCTGCACGGATTTCGATCGCGAAGATCGCCGCGACCGAGGCCGCCGTGCGGGTTTCCGATATCGCCATGCGCCTGACCGGCGGCGGAGCGATCCGGCGCGGTGGACCGCTGGAGCGCGCGTTCCGCGACGCGCGCGCCGGCATCTACCACCCACTTTCCGGAGATGCCGTTTACGAATTGCTTGGGAAATCGCAACTCGGCGTACTTGGCTAAGGTCGCTGTCCGGCACCGGCACGTAAGCGCCGGTGCCGGCCCCTGGGCTCGCCCTCTTCCCGGCGAAGGTAATTATTTCATGACTGCTGCATCGCCCTTCATTCTCGGCATAGGCGGAACGGTCTCTCCTGGGGGATCAACCGAGCAGGCCCTTGCCATGGCTCTCGCAACGGCCGAACAACTGGGTGCGCGGACGCTGTTGTTCGGCGGCGCGGACCTGGGCCGACTACCACACTACCTCAGCCCTCGCGCCATGGATGTTCCGGAGGCGAGAACGCTGGTTGACGCGGTGCGGCGCGCCGACGGCGTGATCATCGCCAGTCCGGGATATCACGGGTCGATTTCCGGCCTGGTCAAGAACGCGATCGATTATGTCGAAGAAACCGCGAAAGATCCCCGTGCCTATCTGGACGGTGTTCCGGTCGGTTTGATCGCTACCGCCTATGGCTGGCAGGCAACAGGGTCTACCCTCGCTGCGCTTCGCTCGATCACCCACGCCCTGCGGGGATGGCCGACGCCGCTTGGCGCGGCTGTCAACAGTTCCGGAGGCCTGTTCAGGGATGGCAGATGCACGGACGCGGCCGTTTGCGATCAACTCGCTTTGGTCGGGCGCCAAGTATATGATTTCGCGCGGCTCCGCACGGCTAGCGGCGGCGGGGAACCCGCACCATAGCCTGATTGTAGCACATTTATCGGCTGGTCGGAGAGGCGCTTTGAGAGATTTGCTCTTTCATGGAGACGCCCCCAAATCGCACGCATACGCCACATCAGATCGCACAATAATACACTTTCGTCATTGTCCTTTGATTGTAATGTTTTCAAGCGCCACTGAATATTCTATGAAGGGCGCAGGCAGATATCGAGGACGTAGATGACGGCGCAAACGGCCACCCGGCAGAAGAGGAAGGATGATGCGGTAGCCGAGCCGGCATATGGCCCGCCGCTCCCGTTGGTCGGCGAGTTGCTGAACTTCTTCTATCCGATCCACTATCGGATCGGCATGGACCTCGAAACGGTGATGTGTCAGGGGCGCATCTCTCGCAAGCAGGCGGCGATCCTGTGGCTCATTCATTCGCGCGCGGATGCAGCCGGTTGGGTGCGGCGCAAGGATATCGAAACTCGCCTCGCCACTTGGTTCGAGATGAGCAATTCAAACGTATCGAAGCTGTTGCGCGAATTGTCCAAGCCGCCCCTCTCTCTCGTTTCGCAAATCGAGAATCCTGATTCGGGGCGTGAGAAAGTCGTCAGACTGACAAAGGCCGGCGAGAAGTTCGTCGACGGAATGGTCAAGGCGTCGGTCGACTATCTGGCGGGCCAGTTATCGCATCTAACCACGGATGAATTGCGCTGGGGCGTCGATTTCTTTGCCTTATCGTTCCGCAATTCAGCCCGTGAAGCGCGCCTCAACGGCGCAATCCCGCACCTTGCGCCCCCGCCCGGTGAGATCGAAGGGGCCAACGAGCGGTCGCATCCGCCAACACGCTAAATTCAGCGTCATTCTCTTTTCATCGCGGCCTTCGCATGAGGGCCGCGTTTGCATGCCCATTTGCCGCAGTTCTGAATAGTGTCGTAATAGAATACTTGCCATAATGCACATTCCTGCTAGGAGACGATTCACAGCCTGATCAATGGCGGAAGAGGATGCATGCGGCATGGCGGAAAGCGATCAATCCGAGGCGTGGACATATCGGCTCAATACCGAGCGTCAGGAGATTCTCGACCAGGCCGACCGTTACGCGCGCGCCGAACTCTATCCGCTTGCCGAGCGGATGGATGGCGAGGAATGGTGGCCGGTCGATATTATGAGGCGGCTTGGCCATGCCGGCTATCTCGGCATTACGACTCCGGCGCAGTTCGGCGGGCTTGAGTCGGACATTTTCACCGCTGGACTTGTCGCGCAAGCCTTCGCACGATGGAACCATGCCCTCGCGCTCAGCTGGGTCGTTCACGAAAATCTTTGCCTCAACAACATCTATGCCAATGCTGACGACGAGCAGCGTACGCGCTTCCTGCCAAGGCTGTGCTCGGGCGAATGGACCGGTGCGCTTGGGCTGACGGAACCCGGTGCCGGTTCGGACGCGCTCGGTTCGATGCGCGCCACCGCGCGCCGGGATGGCGACGACTATGTGCTCAACGGCACCAAGATCTTCATCACCAACGGCCCGGTCGCTGACGTGGTGCTGGTCTATGCCAAGACCGATCCGGCGGCGGGAGCCAAGGGAATCTCGGCCTTCGTCGTCGAAACGGATCGGCCGGGTTTCCATGTTGCCCAGAAGCTCGAGAAAATGGGCTGGCGTGGCAGCCAGACCGGTGAGCTGGTATTCGACGAATGCCGCGTACCGGCCGCCAATCTGCTGCGAGAGGAGAATAGCGGCGTCCGGGTCGTCATGAGCGGCCTCGATCTCGAACGCGCGATGATCTCGCCCCTGTGCCTGGGCATTTGCGAACGGGCGCTCGAATTGTCGGTCGATTATGCCAAGACCCGCGTACAGTTCGGCAAGGCCATTGGCGAGTTTCAGATGGTGCAGTCGCGCCTCGCCGATATGTATGTCGCCGTCCAGACGCTGCGCGGCTTCTGCTATCAGGTTCTCTCGCGCTGCTCCGAACTGGGGCATGGCGAGGGCGGACGCGGCGAGATTCACGCCCTGACGGCCGCCTCGGTCCTCTACGCCGCCAACACCATGAACCAGGTGCTGGACAATGCGGTCCAAGTGCATGGCGGCACCGGCTATATCTGGGAGTCGGAGATCAACCGGCTCTTCCGCGCCACCAAGCTCATGGAGATCGGCGCGGGAACCACAGAGGTCCGCAAGCTCATCATCGCCGGCGAACTTCTCAAATGAGCGCGCGTACTGTCGATGATCTTCGGCTGGACGATGCTCCGCTGGCGCTTGCGTCCGGCCTGCTCGACGGGCGCACGGCCATCGTGTCGGGCGGGGGCAGCGGGATCGGCAAAGCGGCGGCATGGGTGCTGGCGCGTCTCGGTGCAAGGGTTGCGATTTGCGGGCGCAACCCCGAACGGCTCGAAGCGGTGCAATCCGCCTTCGACGCGCGTGGTTGGCCCATCCTCGCCCACCCCTGCGATATTCGCGACGAGGCCGGGATAGAACGGCTGCTGGACGCCGTAGCGGCGCGTTTCGGCTTGCCGGATATCCTCATCAACAATGCCGGCGGCCAGTTCGCGCAAGGCGCGTCGCAGATCGCGCCCAAGGGCTGGCGGGCCGTCATAGAAACCAATCTGACGGGGTGCTGGCTGATGATGCAGGCCGTGGCCCGGCGATGGATCGACGGAGGCAGGGGCGGTGTCATCGTCAATGTCACGGCCGCCAACGGCCGCGGCATGCCGGGCATCGCGCACAGCGCCGCCGCGCGCGCCGGCGTCGAGAATGTGACCCGCACCGCCGCGGTCGAATGGGCGCCCCATGGCATCCGCATCAACTGCCTCGCGCCCGGTCTTGTCGATAGCGGCGGCCTCTCTGTCTATCCGGAAGCCGCACGCGCCGCCTTCGCCCGCGCCAATCCCCAGCGCGCGACCGGCGATCCCTGGGACATCGCCCAGATCATCGCGTTTCTCGCCAGCGACACCACGCGATTCCTCACCGGCACGACCATCACGGCCGATGGCGGCGGCGCCCTGTGGGGCGACCTCTGGACGATCGAGCGTCCGGTCTATTTCTCCGACTCCTTTCAGAAAGCAGAAATCCATGTCGCTTGACCCGCAATGTCTCTCGGGCCGCAATGCCATCGTCGTCGGGGCGTCGAGCGGTATCAACCTGGGCGTCGCCCATCGGCTGGGTTCGTTGGGCGCGCGCCTGGCGATCGTCAGCCGCTCCGAGGATCGCATCGCCGCAGCGGCCGACACGCTGCGCGCCGATGGCGTGGACGTCACGCATCATGCCGGTGATGTCCGCGAGCCTGCCGCCCTGCAGGCGATCATGGAAGAGGTGGCGAATGCCAAGGGGCCGATCGATATCGTTCTCTCGGGCGCGGCGGGCAACTTCTTCGTGCCGGCGGCCAAGATGTCGCCCAACGCTTTCAAGACGATCGTCGACATCGACCTGATCGGCACATTCAACGTGCTTTCGGCCGCCTATCCGCATCTCAGGCGTCCCGGCGCCGTCCTCGTTAACATCACGGCGCCCCAGGCCCAGCGCGCCATGCCCATGCAGGCCCATGCCTGCGCGGCCAAGGCGGGCATCGACATGCTGACCCGTTGCCTGGCGCTCGAATGGGGCGCGGAAGGGATCAGGGTCAACGCTGTCTCCCCCGGCCCGATCGCGGACACCGAGGGGCTGGCGCGGCTCGCGACCGATGCGGACCTCGCCGAACGCATTCGCGGCGCGCTCGCGCTCCCCCGGTTCGGCCAACGTATCGACATCGGCAATGCGGTGGCCTGGCTGTGCAGCGAGGCGGCCAGCTTCGTGACCGGAACCACCATCGACTGTGACGGCGGCATGCGCCTCGGCAACCTCTACGCGCCTGAATGAAGCGCGCAAACCATCAAGGAGCAAACCCATGGATATCGGCAACAAGGTAGCGATCGTCACCGGCGGCGGCTCGGGCCTCGGCGAAGCGACGGCGATCAGGCTTGCGGAGGGCGGCGCCAGGGTCGCGGTCGTGGATCTCAACGCCGATGCGGCGAACGCGGTCGCGGAGAAGATCGGCGGCAAGGCGTTCGCCATCGACATTGCGGATGCACAGGCAGGCGAGAAGGCGGTCGCGCAGATCGTTGCCGAACTCGGCACGCCGCGTATCCTCGTCAACTGCGCGGGCGTCGGCACGCCGATGAAGATTCTTGGCAAGGACGGTCCGCTGGCGCTTTCGGCCTTCGAGAAGGTCGTACGCATCAACCTGATCGGCACCTTCAACATGCTGCGCCTCGTCGCCGACGCGATCGCGCGTGATCAGGAGCCGGGTGACGGCAAGCAGACCCAGGGCGTCATCATCAACACCGCCTCGGTCGCCGCCTTCGATGGACAGATCGGCCAGCCCGCTTATTCTTCCTCCAAGGCCGGTGTCGTCGGCCTGGCGCTTCCCGCCGCGCGCGAACTTGCGCGTTACGGCATCCGGGTGCTGACCATCGCGCCGGGCATTTTCCTGACGCCGATGCTCAAGATCCTGCCCGATGAGGCGCTGGAATCGCTCGGCCGCTCGGTTCCCTTCCCGCCGCGCCTCGGCGAGCCGGAGGAGTTCGCCAAGCTCGCGCTCCACATGATCGACAATGACATGCTGAACGGCGAGGTCGTCCGTATCGACGGATCGATCCGCATGGCCGCGAAGTAAGTTCCATGTCCAAGGTCATCATCAGTTGCGCGATCACGGGGTCGATCCACACACCTTCGATGTCGCCCCATCTGCCGGTGACGGCCGCCGAGATCGCGCAAAGCGCGCTGGAGGCGGCCGAAGCGGGTGCCGCGATCGTCCATCTGCACGCCCGCGATCCCGAAACCGGCAAACCCGTTCACACGCCGGAGGATTTCGAGCCGTTCCTCAAGGTCATCAAGCAGGGCAGCGATGTCGTGGTGAATATCACCACGGGAGCCTCGCCCTATATGCCGGTGGACTATCGGGTGAAGCCGGCGGAAGTGTGGAAGCCCGAAGTCGCCAGCCTCAACATGGGGTCGATGAACTTCGGTCTGTTCCCGATGCTCAAGAAGGATCGGACATGGAAGCACGCCTGGGAGCCGGAAATGCTCGAGGCCAGCCATGACCTCGTCTTCCGCAACAGCTTCCAGGACATTCGCTACGCGCTCGACACGCTGAACGCCACTGGCACGCGCTACGAATTCGAGTGCTACGACACCAGCCATCTGCATAATCTCCACTATTTCTGGACCGAGGGGCTGGTTCAGGCGCCTCTGTTCATCCAGACCTGCTTCGGCCTCCTGGGCGGCATCGGCGCGCACCCGGAAGAAGTGCTGCACATGAAGCGCACCGCCGACCGCCTGTTCGGCGACAACTACCGCTGGTCGGTGCTGGGCGCCGGGCGCAGCCAGATGCAGGTCGCGGCGCAGGCCGCCGCCATGGGCGGTCATGTCCGCGTCGGGCTGGAGGATAATCTCTGGCTCGACAGGGGCGTCCTCGCGCCCTCCAACGCCGCGCAGGTCATCCGCGTCCGACAGATCCTCGAAGGGCTTGGCCTCGAAATCGCCACCCCCGACGAAGCGCGCGACATCCTCAAACTCAAGGGCGGCGACAAGGTCGGGTTCTGACCCCGGCGCCGCTTCGACTTTCGGAGACACAAGATGAGCCAGTTTCAGACGATCATCGTGGAGCAGCACGGAGCGGTCACTCTCATCCGCCTCAACCGTCCCGATGCCCTCAATGCCCTCAACAGCCAGGTGCTGGCCGACCTGATCGAAGCCTTCGCGGCCTATGAGGCGGACGCCAGCCAGGGCTGCGCGGTGCTCACGGGTAGTGAGAAAGCCTTCGCCGCCGGTGCCGACATCAAGGAAATGTCCAACCGCGGCTTTTCCGAGATGTTCGGCGAAAATTATTTCGGCGGCTTCGACCGGGTCGTGGCGACGCGCAAGCCCTGGATCGCGGCGGTCGCGGGCTTCGCGCTGGGCGGGGGCTGCGAGCTTGCCATGATGGCCGATTTCATCATCGCCGCCGACACGGCGAAATTCGGCCAGCCCGAAGTCAAGCTGGGCGTTGCGCCCGGCATGGGCGGATCGCAGCGCCTGACCCGCGCGGTCGGCAAGGCGAAGGCGATGGACATGTGCATTTCCGGCCGGATGATGGACGTGCATGAAGCCGAACGCGCCGGTCTTGTGTCTCGCATCGTGCCCGCTGCGACCCTTGTGGAGGACGCCATCAAGGCCGCGGCGGAGATCGCCGCCTACCCTCCGCTCGCCACCATCGCCAACAAGGAAATGGTCAACGCCGCTTTCGAGACGGGTCTTTCGGCGGGCCTCCTGTTCGAGCGCCGCCTGTTCAATGGCCTGTGCGCGACCGCCGACAAGCGCGAGGGCATGGTCGCCTTCGTCGAAAAGCGCAAAGGCGCGTGGAGCGGAAAATGACCACGCTTTGCTCCCCCTTCAGCATCACCGGAGATTTCAGCCATGAGTGAAGCCTATATCGTATCGGCGGCGCGCACCGCCGGAGGACGCAGGAAGGGCGCGCTGGCCGGTTGGCATCCCGTCGAGCTGGCCGCCGAAGTTCTCAACGCCACCCTCGACCGCACCGGCATCGATCCCGCCGCGATCGACGATGTCATCATGGGCTGCGTCAGCCAGGTGGGCGAACAGAGCTTCCATGTCGGTCGCCATGCCGTGCTGGCGTCCCGCCTGCCGGAGACCGTGCCGGCCGTCACCATCGACCGCCAGTGCGGCTCGTCGCAGCAGGCGATCCATTTCGCGGCGCAGGCGGTCATGTCGGGCACGCAGGATGTGGTCCTTGCCGCCGGCGTCGAAAGCATGACCCGCGTACCTATGTTCACCGCGACGAAGCTCCCCGCCGAGGCGGGCCTGGGCACGCCGTTCGCGGACCGTATCCGCGAGCGGTTCGGGGTCGCCGAGTTCAGCCAGTTCACCGGCGCGCAGATGATGGCCGACAAATATGGGTTCGACCGGGATGCGCTCGACCGCTTCGCGCTGGAAAGCCATCGGCGGGCGGTCGCCGCGATCGATGCCGGCGCGTTCGACGATGAAATCGTCCCCGTCGCAATCACTGATGCACAGGGCAATTCGCAGTTACATGTCCACGATGAGGGCGTTCGCCGTGACGCTTCCCTGGAAGGGATCGGCTCGGTGAAGACGCTGCAGGAGGGCGGTGTCGTCACCGCCGCCAACTCCAGCCAGATTTGCGACGGGTCCGCCGCCGTTCTGGTGGTGAGCGAGGCGGCGCTTAAAGTCCATGGACTGACGCCGCTCGCCCGCATCGTCAATCTGACCGTGACCGCCGGCGATCCGATCATCATGCTCGACGAGCCAATCCGTGCAACACGGCGCGCGCTCGATCGCGCGGGCCTCACCATCGACGATATCGACCTTTATGAAGTCAATGAGGCGTTCGCGTCGGTCAATCTCGCCTGGCTGAAGGAAACCGGGGCCGATCCAGCCCGTCTCAACGTCAACGGCGGCGCGATCGCGCTGGGGCATCCGCTCGGCGCATCCGGCGCCAAGCTGATGGCGACCCTGGTTCACGGCTTGCGCAAGCGCGGCAAGCGTTATGGCCTCCAGACGATGTGCGAAGGCGGCGGCATCGCCAATGTGACGATCATCGAAGCTCTCTGACAGCGAGGCTCTTCATGCGTTGGCAGCACATATATTTCGGCATCACGGACGGCGTCGCGAGAGTGACGCTGGCCCGGCCGGAAAAGCGCAATGTGCTGAGTCGTGCCCTGCTCGCGGAGATCGGCGAGGCGCTGGGTGAGGTAGAGCGGACCAGCGCGCATCTTCTCATCCTCGATGCGGAGGGAAAAGCCTTTTCTAGCGGCGGCGACCTTGCCGATCCCATGACGCATGCGGGCGAACTGGGAACCCTGCTGGACGACCACTATCACCCATTGCTCAGACGCCTTGCCGGCCTTCCCTGCCCCACGGTCTGCATGGTCGACGGCCTGGTCGTCGGCGGCGCCTGCGGGCTGGTGCTCGCCTTCGACATGGTGGTGGCCACCGAGAAGGCGCGCTTTGCCTTCCCCTTCACCCGGATCGGCCTCATCCCCGATTGCGGGTTGAATTGGCTGCTTTCCCGAACTGTCGGCCCGATTCAGGCAAGGCGCCTGCTTCTCTTCGGCGAGACGATCGACGGCGAAGAGGCTGTCCGCATCGGCATGGTTTCCCGCCTTGTCGAGTCCGGCGCCGTAGCTTCCCTTCTGTCGTCGCTCATCGAGAATGCAACGACGCTCGATCCCCTGGCCGTCGCCGGGACCAAGCGCGCCGCCGCTCTCGCCGAAACCCAGACTTTTGAGCAATCGCTCGCGACCGAACGGGAACTTCAGCACCAGGCGGGACGGTCGGCGCGCTTTGCAGCGACCCTCGCCAGTCTATCGAACCGCTAGGATCGGAGAGGCACCAGCGATGGCCAGGATCATCCATGCGACAACATTGCATAAATTGAACATTTCATCTAATGCACAGTCAAAGAATCGGAGAGGATGGATTAGCCATGCGCGGTGACTTCTCATGAACCCGTTCCTGGTCGCAAAGGAAAAACCCGACGCCCTCGCCACGATCATCGCGGAAAGCGGCGTCACGATGACCTATGGCGAACTGGCCGACACGGCGGGGAAGATCGCTTCGGCCTTCCGCGCGCTGGGCCTTCAACCCGGCGATCATATCGCCCTCATGCTCCCCAACGGCATCTGGTATCATCCCATAGGCTGGGGCGCATGGCTCGCGGGCCTCTACTGGACGCCGATCAGCACTCGCCTTCAGCATGCGGAAGTGGCGCATATCCTCACCGACAGCGACGCCCGCCTTGTCGTCACGGCGCCGGAATATGAGCCGCTGATGGCGGAGTTGCAGGGCTGGGAAACGCCGGTCAGCCACTGGTTCACCACCGGCGAGGCGAATGATCGCTTCCTGTCCGTCACGGCGCTGATCGAAGGCCAGACGCCGCTTGAAACCAGTTCCGACACCCCAGCGGGCGCCGACATGCTCTATTCGTCAGGCACCACCGGGCGGCCCAAGGGCATCCTGCCCAAGCTCGGCCGCACGCGCGACGAAGCCGATCCGCTTTCGGTGCTGCTCGCCAAACTCTATAGCTTCACGCCCGACAGCGTCTATCTGTGCCCCGCGCCGCTCTACCACGGCTCCCCGCTCAAATATACGCTCGCCATCCACCGCATCGGCGGCACCAACGTCATCATGACCAAGTTCGATGCCGAACAGGCGCTGGCCGCCATCGACCGCTATCATGTGACGCACAGCCAATGGGTGCCGACCATGCTGAGCCGCATGGTCCGTCTGCCGGACGAGGTGAAGGCCCAATATGACCTTTCCAGTCACCGGGTCGCGGTTCACGCAGCAGCCCCTTGCCCCCCGGAATTGAAGCGCCAGCTCATCGACTGGTGGGGACCGATCGTCCACGAGTTCTACGCCGGATCGGAAGCGATCGGCTATACCGCGATCGACACCGAACAGTGGCTGGCGCATCCTGGGTCCGTGGGACGTCCGGTGCTGGGCGAAATCCATATCGTCGGCGATGATGGCGAGGAACTGGCCCAGGGCGAAATCGGCCAGATCTATTTCGGCAACGGACCGCAGATCGCCTACCACAACGACCCGGAAAAGACCGCCTCGGTCTATCATCGCGAAGGCTGGATCACCATGGGCGACATGGGCCGGCTCGATGAGGAAGGCTATCTCTATCTCTCCGACCGCAAGGATTTCATGATCATCACAGGCGGGGTGAACGTCTATCCCAAGGAGATCGAGGACCTGCTTTCAGTGCATCCGGCGATCGCGGATGTTGCCGTGTTCGGCGTTCCCAACGAGGAGTTCGGCGAGGAAGTGAAAGCGGTTGTCCAACCGACCGAGTGGCCGGAGAACGAAACCGCCTTTGTCGAGATGCTCACCGCGCATTGCCGCGCTCATCTATCGCCGATCAAGGTACCCCGTTCCTTCGACCTCGCCCGAGAACTGCCGCGCCAGGAGAACGGGAAACTCTACAAGAAGGCGCTACGCGCCGCGTATCTCGCAAAGGCGGGCGCATGACGAAGATCACAAAAGTCCTGATCGCCAATCGCGGCGAAATCGCCGTTCGCATCCTCCGCTCCGTCCACAAGGCCGGTCTTAAGGGCGTCGCCGTGCATCATGCCGTCGACGCGCAGACGCCGGCGGTGAAGCAGGCCGACACCGCAGTGGAAATCACCGGCGCAACGCCAGTGGCGGCCTATCTCGACGGCGCGCAGATTATCGCGGCGGCCAAGGAATCCGGCGCGGATGCGATCCATCCGGGCTACGGTTTCCTGTCGGAGAATGCAGGGTTCGCGAGGGCCTGCGAGGAAGCGGGCATCGCCTTCATCGGCCCCCGGCCCGAAACCATCGATTTGATGGGCGACAAGGTGCGCGCGCGCAATTTCGTGGAAAGCCGGGGCTTCCCGGTCGCGCCGTCCGCGATCGAGGACGATGACCCCGCGACCTTCGTGGAACGCGCTCGCGCGGTCGGCGCCCCGTTGCTCATCAAGCCCTCGGCCGGCGGCGGCGGCAAGGGCATGCGCATCGTGCGCGATCTTGCCCTTCTCGAAGAGGAGATCGAGCGCGGTCGCAACGAGGGACAACGCTATTTCGGCGATGGCCGGCTGTTCGCCGAACGCTATGTCGAGCGTCCCCGCCACATCGAGGTTCAGGTGTTGGGTGATACGCACGGCAATGTCGTGCATCTCTTCGAGCGCGAATGCTCGCTCCAGCGCCGTTTCCAGAAGGTGGTGGAAGAAGCCCCTTCCCCCACGCTGAGCGCCGATGAGCGGGAGCGCATCTGCGAGGTGGCCGCCGGTATCGCGCGGGCGGCGGGCTATGTCGGCGCGGGGACGGTCGAGTTCATCTACGGCAGGGGCGAGTTCTACTTCCTCGAAATGAACACCCGCATCCAGGTCGAGCATCCCGTCACCGAGGAGATTACCGGCACCGATCTCATCGCCGAACAGCTCCGCGTAGCCGCGGGCGAACCGCTGGGCTACGGCCAGGACGCACTTGCTATCAACGGCCATGCCATTGAGGTCCGCGTTTATGCGGAGGACGCCGCGCGCGACTTCGCACCCACGACCGGCCCTTTGCTGACGATGATTCCGCCCGGCGGCGCCGGCGTGCGGATCGATTCCGGCGTGGAACAGGGTGGCGCCGTGACGGCGGCCTTCGACCCGATGATCGCCAAGCTCATCGTCCATGCGGCGAACCGCGAAGCGGCGCTCGACAAGGCCGATGCCGCGCTCGCCGATTTCGTCATTCTGGGGTGCCGCACCAATATCGCCTATCTGCGACGCTTGCTCGCCGATCCCGATGTGCGCGCCGGCGCCATACATACGGGCCTGATCGGTGAGAAACCCGAACTGGCGGCCGACCCGGCTGTGGATGGCGCCACGGTCCGCGCCCTGCTGGCGGCGGCGGCGCTTTCGGCCCGCCCTGTCCTCGATGCCGCGAACGCGGTTCCCCCGCTTCACGCCGCCATCGGCGGATGGAGGAACTGATGCGGCATTGTATCGAACTGGATGGCCATGACCATCTGATCTGGCTGTCGAGAACGGCTGACGGCTACATCCTGCGCTTCGACGGCGGCGATGTCGCGATTTCCCTCGACAACGGCTTGCTGCGCGCAGGCGACAGCCAGGGCCCCGTCCACATCGCCGGGCAAGGTGACAGGCTTTTCATCCACTGGAACGGCGAGTCCCATGAGCTGCTCTTCAAGGATGCCGTCCTGCGCCATGCGGCCGGAGCGGCAAGTGGATCGGAAGATACGGTGCGCGCGCCCATGCCCGGCGCTGTCGTTGGCGTGTCGAGCGAAGCCGGGCAGACCGTCATGGAAGGCGACATATTGCTGGTGATCGAAAGCATGAAACTTGAAACGGCCATCCGCGCATCGCGCGACGGCGTTGTCGAAGCGGTCCACGTCACACTCTCGCAGTCGTTCGAGCGCGACGCGCCGCTCGTCACGCTCGCTCCGCTGGGAGAGGACGCATGATGCGCCGCATTCACAGCCGGATCGATCCCCGCGACGCCGCCTTTCTCGCCAATGTCGAGCATAATCGCGCGCTTGCGGCGGAACTGGAGAGGCGCCAGCACGCGGTCCGCACCATTCGTCCCGAACGCGACCTTCAGCGGCTCGAACGCCAAGGCAAGATGACGGTCCGCGCCAGGCTCGAGCAACTGCTCGACCCCGGCACGCCCTTTCTCGAACTGTCCACGCTGGCGGCAGGCGAAACACCCTATGCCGAGGATGCGCCGGGCGCCGGCCAGCTTGTCGGAATCGGCATCGTCTCAGGCAAGGAAGTGGTGATCCGCGCCGACGACAGCAGCGTCAAGGGCGGCGCCTGGTATCCCATGTCGGTCAAGAAGATCGTCCGCGCCCTCGACATCGCGATCGAGAACCGTCTACCGGTCGTGCATATGTGCGACAGCGCCGGCGGCTTCCTCCCGCTCCAGGCCCAATTCTTCGCCGATCGCTACGGCGCGGGGCGCATCTTCCGCAACCAGTCCACCCTCTCGAAGATGGGTGTGCCCCAGGTGGCGCTTGTCCTTGGCAACTGCACGGCGGGCGGGGCCTATATCCCCGCGCTCAGCGACTATTCCGTGATCGTGCGCGGCACGGGCGCGATCTTCCTCGGCGGTCCGCCGCTGGTGAAGGCGGCGACCGGGGAAGATGTCACCGTCGACGAGCTGGGCGGCGCGGACATGCACACGTCGGTTTCCGGGGTTGCCGACTATCCGGCCGACAACGAGCTGCACGGCATCGCGATCACGCGAGAGATCGTCGCGCAATGGCGCAGGCAACCCAAGGCTGGCGAGCCGGCGATCGATCCCGAACCGCCCGCCTATGACCCGGCGGAGCTTTACGGCATCCTGCCCGCCGATGGCCGCGTCCAGTTCGACATGCGCGAGGTGATCGCCCGCATCGTCGACGGCAGCCGCTTCCACGAATATCAGCCGGGCTACGGCACCACCCTCATCTGCGGCTATGCCCGCATCTGGGGCCAGCAGGTCGGCATCCTCGCCAACAACGGCGTGCTGTTCAGCGACAGTGCGCTGAAGGGTGCGCACTTCATCGAGCTGTGCGATCAGAACCGCACGCCGCTCCTGTTCCTGCAGAACATCACCGGCTTCATGGTCGGCCGCGAATATGAGCGGCGAGGGATCACCAAGGACGGCGCCAAGATGATCATGGCGGTGTCCGGCGCCTCGGTCCCGAAGATCTCGATCAATTGCGGCGCCTCCTTCGGGGCCGGAACCTACGGCATGAACGGCCGTGCCTTCGATCCGCGCTTCATGTTCTCCTGGCCGCGCTCGCAGGTGGCCGTGATGGGTGCCGAGCAGGCCGCTGGCGTGCTGACCACGGTCAAGATCAGGCAGATGGAACGAGAAGGCGGCGCGCTTACCGATGAGCAGATCGCGGCCATCCGCGAGCCCGTGATCGCGGAATATCAGCGTTCGTCCAGTGCCTGGTATGCCACCTCCGAACTGTGGGACGATGGCGTCATCGATCCGCTCGCCACCCGAGAAACCATTGCGATCGCGCTCAGCGCCGCGCTCAACACCCCCATCCCCGAACCGCGATACGGGGTCTTCAGGATGTAATGCCGACACATCGGATTATCGAGCGCAACGCTCGTCGCACGGAAGGAGCAGGACGATGCATTATTCATTTTGCGTGAAATGGCTGAAAGCCTTCAGGCACAGCCCGGAAGCGATCTGCAGCCTATATGGGCCAGGCGACGACTTCGTCTTCGAGGATGTGATGCTCGACCAGCACAACATCGACAACCAGGCGGACCTTCACCGGCTGTTCGTCCCCTACGCCAACAAGGATCGCACCAATGGCGTCGGCATCCACAATTTCAGGATGCGCTCCTATATCGGCGATGAGAATTTCGGGCTCCTGCGTTGGGAATGGGGACCCGAGGATGCGGCCATGTTCATCGGCCTCGACGTCAAGGACAAGCCCTTCACGACCCAGGGGCATACATTCCACATCTACAAGGACGGCTTCATCAAGCGGGAATCCTCCTGGTGGGATGCCGCTGCGGTCCTGCGCGCCGTAGGCCCCGTCAGCCCGACCAAGATCCTCACCGGCAAACCGCACGAAGGGCCTGCCCGTTCGGCGGATGTCAAACTGAGCGGGGCTCCCGCCGGAACGCTCGAATTCGCGCAGGACTGGTGCAATGCGCTCGGCGGCGACATCCATGTGCTGCGTGCGCTTTACGCCGACTTCTTTTCGTCGGACTGGTCGAAAATTGACGATCATGAAAACGACACGTTCACCGATACCGAAATGCTGGTCCGCAATCTGGGCGGCATCGCGGCCGGCGAGAATGGTCGCTATCGTTTCACGGCGACCGAATATCTCGGTAACGAACGCAGGGGCCTCATCCACTGGAACGTCCAGATCGAGGGCGCCGAAAGCTATCGTGGCATTGCGACGGGCGGGAAAACGATCAGCACGCTCGGTTCCACCTTCCTCGAGTTCGATAATAGCGGGAAGATCGTGCTGGAATCGACCTATTGGGAGGACAATCGCGCCTTCGCGGCACTCGGCCTTCCCATTGTCCGTCCACACTATTGGGAGGAAGGGTTCGACCCGGCAATCTTGGCTTCGTGACGTTGAAGGCAGGGGAAACGCTAATGCACATCCCGCATGACGTCTGCGCTCGTTGCAAAGCTTCCCGACAGCACTCCCCATGATCGCAGACAAATGAAAGCCTATCTGCTTCTTGCCCTGGCCATAGGCGCGGAAGTCATCGCGACTTCCGCGTTGAAGGCAAGCGATGGCTTCTCCCGCCCCGTGTGGGCGTTAGTGTCGATCCTGGGTTACATCGTCGCCTTCAGCGCGCTGGCGATGTCTTTGAAGACTATCCCGCTGGGTATCGCTTATGCGATCTGGAGCGGCGTCGGGATTGCCCTGCTCACCCTGATTGGCTGGATCGTATATCAGCAGCGCCTGAGTCTCACGGCTATGTTTGGGATCAGTCTCATCATAGCCGGCGTGCTGGTTCTTCAATTATCCATCAAGCGCACTTGAAGTCGAAGGCAGCATCGGAAGCGGTGACGGTCAGGGGACGTATCCGGCTCAGCCAGTTCGATGCGAGGGCTCTGCCGTGCGTCGTGGACAAAGAGCGGGGTTGCTCAAACTGGCGGACATTTATGAGCCAGCGGCCGCCCGCCTGAGTTGAATCTCACCAGCAGCGCTGAGGCCGGCAGTCTCGATGTGACGTTTCAATCCGACTGATTGGACGGCCGTCATGACAAATGCTCCAGCGCTGAGCCGCAAGCCTTCCACCTTCCGTTCATGCGGCACCCCGCATCATCCGAATGACGGTATGTGCCGCTGCAGGAAATCGATCACGATATCGTTGAAGACATCGTTTCGATCGCCGGCGACCATATGTCCGGCCTTCGGCACATCCCGAACCTCCGTCTGCGGCACGAGCCTGCACATGCTGACCACACCTTCATCGTCGACAATATCGCTCTGCCCTCCGCGGACCAGCAGCGTAGGCAGCGTGACATTGCCGCTGACCCGTTCCATATCGTCTGCGAAGGACGGCGGTTCCGAGTTGGGGAGGCTTTCGAGAAAGCGCGGATCCCAGTGCCAGTAAAGACGTCCGTCGTCGCGCAGACGGAGATTCTTCATCAAGCCGCTCGGGTCCGAAGGGCGCCTTCTCTGCGGATTATAGGCGGACACGGCGTTGGCCGCCTCATCGAGATCGCTGAACCCATGTGGGTGAGCCTTCATGAACCGCCGGATTTTCTCCGTACCTTCCGCTGCCGGCCGCGGAACGATGTCAACCATGACGAGCAAATCCGCGACAGATCGAGACGCCCTACCAATGGCATAGAAGCTCGTCATTCCACCCATGGAAGCGCCGACCAGCGCTACAGGCCGGGAAACTGTCGACAGGACCGCGCCCAGATCTGAAGCAAGCGCGGGAAGCGAATAGTCCCCATCGGGAGACCAGTCGCTGTCCCCATGTCCGCGAGCGTCGTAGTTCACGACGAAATAGCCTCGATCGGCAAGCTGGTTCGTCGCACCGGCCCAGCTGTGTCGCGTCTGGCCGCCGCCGTGCAGCAGAATGACAGTCGGCGCATCGGGCGGTCCGCCGACATCTCCGATCAGCGTCAAACCATCGGGTGTGAGGAAACGCCGCTGTTCCATCATATGTGCCATAGCCGTCCCGTTGTTGGCGATGCTGACATTGCCTAACGCAGCGAACCATCGAAAAGCCCGACAAGCTCTCGCCAGTGCCTTTCCGCGGCCGCTACATCGAACACGGGAAAGTCAGCCATGGTGAACCCGTGCAGCGCTCCGCTGTAAATCTCGCATCGATGGTCCACGCCAGCATCCGTCAGCGCCTTTTCCAAACGCTCGGCCATTTCGGGCGGGTACAAATCATCCTTGTCGGCGCCGGCGACATAGACCCGCGCACTGATCGAAGGCGCCAGCAGGTGCGGGCTGGTATCCGCGTCCGTTGCGAGATTGCCGCCGTGAAAGCTCGCCGCAGCGGCAATGTATTTCGGCC
Organism: Sphingobium baderi; assembly: GCF_001456115.1. NCBI lineage: Bacteria > Pseudomonadati > Pseudomonadota > Alphaproteobacteria > Sphingomonadales > Sphingobiaceae > Sphingobium > Sphingobium wenxiniae. The sequence continues at coordinate 3,195,528 of NZ_CP013264.1, forward strand.
AGCTTCCGGCGATCGACAGCGCGATGCCGCCCCCCATGCAATAGCCGGTTACGCCATATCGAGGGCCGACAACATCAGGTCGTTCGTCAAGCAACGTGATGAACGCCTCCGCGTCCCGTGCCGCCCGATGGTTGTCGGTGGAAGCCAGCAAGTGACCGATGGCGCCCATGAGGTCACCACTCGCGAAAACCTCCGCGGGCACAAGCGGTCCATATGGACCTGCGCGATAATAGAAGTCGGGCAGCAAGACGGCGTAGCCGCTGTCGGCGAGCCGTTGCGCCATCGAGAACAGCGTTGGGCGGATGCCGAACCCGTCCATGCAGAAGATCACGCCCGGCCAGGGGCCCGCCCCGTCCGGCGTGAAAAAATAGGCGGGGCAGTTGCCCTCGCCGGTCTCGATTTGAAGCTGCTCCTGGCTCATGGCCAATCCTCCTTCAACATGAGCGTAGATAGGCGTTCATAGCCAAATATGTTGCAAAGGCAACCGTTGCCTATTGAATATATAGACACGTCGGTCTACAGGGACGTCCATGCCAACCCACCGATCCGTAGTCAGCGCGGCGACGCTTTTTGAATTCACCAACGCGTTGCAGCCAGTGCGGCGCATCTGGGTTCAGGCGGTCAACATGGCCTTGGCTGACTTCGGGCTTCCGGCATCGCTGACGTCGGCTCTGATCCTGGCTGCGCGCCGTGGAGAGGAAGGCATCAGGCAGAACGCGCTGGCCGAGGAAGTCGGGGTAAACCCGGGCGCCATGGTCCGCATCCTCGACCAGGCGGAAGCGGCCGATCTGCTCGAGCGCCGCGATTCTCCGGACGACCGCCGCGCCAAAATCATCCAGGCCTTGCCCAAGGGCCGCGAAATAGCCCGCAAGATGGAGAAGGCAGTCGACGAGCTGCGGGCCGGGATCCTCGGGGATTTGCCGTCTCAGGACATTGAGACGACGACCCGGACGCTCCGTCTGTTCGAGGCGCGCATCGGTCAATACCTGCAGCAGGAGCGTTCGGGCCGATGAAGGTCAGCGCCGACCAACTGATCTTTTCCGCCAAGCTGTTCGTTGCCGGCATGATCGCCTTCGCGCTTGCCGTGCGGATTGGCCTGCCCAACCCCTATTGGGCGCTTGTCACCTGCTGCGTGTGCATGAACCCGATGTCGGGCGCGATCCGGTCAAAGGCCGTCTATCGCTTCGCAGGAACATTCTGCGCAGGCATAGTCACTCTCGGGCTGGTGGCAATGTTTGCGAGCACGCCGCTGCTGCTCGTGGCGGCCGCAGGGATCGTCGCGACCATGGGCTTTGGCCTATCGTTTCTCGATCGCACGCCCCGCAGCTATGGTTTCCAGCTTTTCTCGATCACACTCATGCTGGTCGCTGTCGCCGGCGTGGACCATCCGGAGACGAGCTTCGACACGGTGGTGGCGCGGGTCAGCGAAATCGCGCTTGGGATTCTTTCGACCACGATCGTCGATGCCATCGTCATGCCGCGGTCGCTCGGCGGGACCCTGCGCGCGAGCATCCATCGCTGGCTGCCGGACATGGAGAATTGGGCCAGGGACATCTTCGACGGACATGAGGCGGATGCAAAGGGCGAACATGATCGGCTGAAGACGCTGGCCGACATCACCTCGCTCTCGCAGCTCATCAGTACGTTGCGCTACGATCCAACGATCAGCCGCTCGGAATTGCGCCATGCGCTTGCGATCCAGCAGCGTCTGCTCCGCATGATCCCTTTGCTCTCGGCGATCGGCAGCCGGATCGCCGGGCTCAGCGAGGCGGAGCGTGAAGCGCTCCGGCCCAGTCTGGCGGCTGCGAGCGCCTGCCTTGCAACTGGTGCCGAACCGCCGGCGGGACTTGCGGACGATGTGCGGGCGGTTCCGCTCGATGCCGGGCCCGGCAGGCGCTGGCAGCAACTCGTGCACGATTCGCTGGCTGGGATGCTCACTGAAGGGCTCACGCTCTGGAGCGAGGTGCGCCGGATCGAGGCGGTGCTCGACGGGAAAGCGGTGCTGACGCCGGCGCTCGCCGGACAGGTCAGGGAAACCCGCGCCTTCCCGCTGATCCCAGACTTCGATCACGCCAGCAGGTTGGCGGGGGGCATTCTCGTTTCCTATGCGCTGCTTTGCGGTCTCTGGTACATGACGGGCTGGCATCAGGGCGCGAATGCCGTGCTGCTCAGCACCGTCGCGCTGGCCTTCTTTGGAGGCGGCGACGAGCCAGGCAAGGCGATCGCGATGTTCGGCCGCTTCGCGGTGCTCGCGCTGACGCTTGCCGGGCTGCTCTGCTATGGCCTTCTGCCGCTCGCCAATGATTTTGCGGCATTTGCGCTCGTCATGGGTCTGTTCATGCTGCCGCTCGGAGCATGGGCGGCAGTCAATCCGATGGCGACCCTCGTGCTGGCCTACGGCCTCAGCAACATCAACCTCCAGGGCCATTATTCTCCGTTCGATTTCGGGGCCTTCCTCGAGACCGGCCTTGCCAGCCTTTTGGGTGTCTATGTCGCCTTTCTGGGCGCGGGGCTGTTCAGAAGCTGGGGCGTCCAGCATCAGCTTCAGCGTTTCCTGCGCAAGGAAGCGCGAGACATCGCCCGGCTCAGCCGCTCGGCAAACCAGAGAATACGGGACAGCTATGTCCAGAGGGCGCTCGATCGCATCGCCGTCATGACCGCCCGGCTTGCCGCGACGGGACAGATCGAACGCAGCGCGAGCCTGCTCTCCCGCCTTCGTGTCGGCGTGAACGTCGCCGACCTGCGTATGATCGGGAAAGCGCTTCCGCCCGCAGCCCGCGCGGCGACCGATAGCGTGCTCGACCAGTTCCGCGCCGAGTTCGATGCGCCGCAGCCGTCGTCGCGGCTGCTCACGATGATCGATGATGCCCTGGACCGGCTATGGTTCGAGCACAGGGTTCCAGGAGACCGGCCGGACCGCGTTATCCATGCCCTTGCGGGATTGCGTATCGCCCTGTTCGAACGCGCACCGGCGTGGGAGCCCTCCCGATGATCGGAGAGATCGATATTGCCGGCATCTTCCTCTCGCCGCTGCTCCTCTGCGTCGGCATCGGCTTTGCCGCCCGCCTGCTCGTCTCGCTATTGCTCGAAGCCGCGGGTTTCTATCGCCTCGTCTGGCAGCGACCGCTGTTCGATACTTCCCTCTTCCTCATCCTGACCGGCGCCGCGTTTCTCGCGTTGCGCCTGGTCACCTCATCCTGAAGCACACGCCATGACCATTGACCGCGATACGATCCTGCGCCTGCTCAAGCCGCTCCTTACCCTGCTCGTGCTGGGCGTCGCGGTGCTCGTCTTCTGGCAGCTCTATAATTACTATACTTACGCCCCCCAGACGCGAGATGGAAAGATCCGGGCCGATGTGGTTCCACTGGCCGCCGACGTATCCGGCCGGGTCGAACAGGTGCATGTCCGTGACAATCAGGTCGTGAGGCGCGGCGAGATATTGTTCACGATCGATCATGTCCGCTTGCGCAACGCCCTCCAGCAGACGGAAGCGGCGGTCGCCACCGCCCGCGCCACATTGAATGCGGCCGAGCGTGAGAACCGGCGCTATCAGGGCCTTGCCGACATCGTCTCGGGTCAGCAGCGCGACGACCGCCGCTCCGCCGCAGAGGAGGCCCGCGCCCGCTATGCGCAGGCGATCGCCGATCGCGATCTTGCCCGTATCAATCTCGAACGCGCTGAGGTGCGTGCGCCCGTCAACGGTATCGTCACCAACTTCTCGCTTCGTCCCGGTGCCTATGCCACCGCCGGCCAGCCAGTGATGGCGCTGGTCGATTCGGACAGTTACTATGTGGCGGGCTATTTCGAGGAAACCAAGCTTTCGCATATCCATCCGGGCGCGCGGGTGACCATCCGCGTTATGGGTGAGGACCGCCCCCTCTCCGGTCATGTCGAGGGTCGGTCAGCCGGCATTGACGATCGCGAGCGAACGACTGCCTCGGGCACACTGCTCGCCAACGTCAACCCGACCTTCAGCTGGGTCAGGCTTGCCCAGCGCGTCCCGGTGCGGATCGCCATCGACAAGGTTCCTCCCGGCATCGACCTGATCGCGGGACGAACGGTCACGGTGTCGCTTGATAGCGCGGGGGATGCACGCACGGTCGGTCTGGGCGCATGACAATGAAGCGTCTCGGCACGAGGGGATCATGGGCCTTCGCGGGCGCGCTGATGTTGGCGGGTTGCGCCACTGTCGGCCCGGACTATCACGCGCCGCCTCCGCCGGCAGGGATAGCAGAGAAACCGACCGCCTTCGCCGAGGGGAATTCGCCGGCCTTTGCCGCTGAGCCGTTGCCGGACCGTTGGTGGCGGCTCTATGCCATTCCCCAACTCGACGCGCTCGTCGAGGAAGCCATTCGAGCCAATACCGATCTGCGGATTGCCGCGGCCAATCTCGAACGCGCGCAGGCGATCGTCCAGGAGATACGGGCAAGCGCCCATGTCCAGACGTCGGTAAATGGTGGCGCCTCCGCGGGAGAGACCTCCAATCTCGGTCTCGGATCACCAGCGGGAACTCATGCAACATTCGATGCAGGCGTCGGGATCTCCTACGAACTGGACGTGGTGGGTCGGATCCGGCGCACCATCGAAGCGGCGGATGCCGATGCCCAGGCGCAGGCGGCTGCCTATGATCTTGCGCGTACCACAGTCGTTGCGGGCGTGGTCGGAGCCTATTCCGACGCTTGTGCCGCCGGTGCGCGGCTGGTCGTCGCACGCCGCTCGATGGAGTTGCAGCGGCAAAGTCTTGCGCTCACCGACCGTGGCGTGCGCGCAGGCCTCTACACCCCGCTTGATGCTATGCGCTCCCGTGCGCTCCTGGCGCAGCTGGAAGCGGCGTTGCCGCCGCTGGAAGCGGACCGCAAGGCGGCCCTCTACAGTCTCGCCGTGCTGCTCGGCAGGGCACCCGAAGACTATCCTCCCGGCCTCGCGAGCTGCCAGATAATCCCGACCATCGACCAGCCGCTGCCGATAGGCAACGGAATGGCACTAATCCGGCGGCGACCTGATATCCGCCAGGCCGAGCGCCAACTCGCGGCGGCGACCGCGCGCATGGGCGTGGCCACGGCCGAACTCTATCCGAGCGTCAGCTTCGGCGCATCGCTGGGCACGACGTCGCGCGGCGTCGGCAATCTGTTCGATAGTTCGGCGTTCAGGTTCAGCCTGGGACCGCTGATCTCCTGGACATTCCCTAACCGGGGGGTGGCACGGGCGCGAATCGTGGAGGCCGACGCCGCCTCTCGCGGGGCGCTGGCGGCATTTGACGGCAGCGTCCTGTCTGCTTTGCGCGAAGTGGAAACCGCGCTTAGCACCTATGCGCGCGACCTCGAGCAGAACGCAAAACTCAAGATTGCGCGCGATGAGAACCGCAAAGCCTTCGGCCTGCAGACGCGAATGACTCGCGGCGGCTTGGGAACGGGCCTCGACCTGCTCGATGCCGAAAGAAGCCTCGCTGCCGCCGAATCGGCGCTAGCAGCGTCAAGCGCTACGATTGCGAACGATAGAGTCCGGGTATTTTTAGCCTTGGGCGGGGGATGGGAACAATAGACAAAGAGACAAGCTATGCGGTTTCTTGGATTTTTGGTTCGCAGCGCGGTTCATCGTTTCCGATGATCGATCACCATAGAGCTGATTGCATCGGCTGCTTCGTGGTCAAGGCCGTGCATCCAGACTCAATGCCGTCGGCGTGAGAAGCGTCAGACTCGAGCGATCAGTATTGCGGTAGAAGCACGCAGTTTGCTCGGAGACAAACAGCGATCGCATTCTGTCATCAGCCCCTGGAATCACCGAGGATTGAACGGACCCTCCGCCGTGGCACATTTCGTGGCACATTTAGGGTAATGGAGGGCAATCCAGGGTAAGTCGGTTGTTGAAAAATAGAGGTTTATTTCCCCTCTGATCCCCTGTAGCGCCCTGAAAATCCGGTTCGAGTCCCGTAGGGGTCACCAGTAAACACACTGTAATTCATCATTTCCATAACCTGAGATCAAACGCCTGATCATAGGACTTTTCCTTAATTCAGTGACCTAAGCCGTTCTGGCAATCCTGCTCATAGCCTTCGCCAAATATTTTAGCCTGACCACAGATCAGCGAGAGAGGCGCGTTGGCTCTCCAGGCGATACGCACTGAAAGATGACCAGGCTATCGCGGCTTAGCCTTAGTCAATCGTTCCAGATCTCCTGTATAATTGACATTCGCTATAGTCAGCCCAATTCCCACCGGGCAGGCGCCGATGCTCTCGGCCCAGTGCCGGACAGAACGGTTACCCGTCCGCAGCAGATATTCCTCCAGTTCACCCGCCAGCACGCTCGGCCACAGCCCGATCACCGGGCAACCCGTCGCGTAAGCGGCCCGCTCCTTTGCACATAGTTCCACCAGCAGAGCGCGCGGCATGTCAGGCGTATCGCAGGGCATGGACAGGACATGGGCAAATCCCCGTTCCCGCGCAACTGCCATCGCCCCAGCCAGCCCGCCCAGCGGCCCCAGACCAGCCTGGGGCCTGTCCTCCACGCCGCCATAGACAGGATGCATTCGCCCGGAAATCATCACACTGTCCACAAAGTCCGCGAGATTGCCCATTGACCAGTCGAGCAGCGAACGCCCGCGATAGAGCGCTTCTGCCTTGTCCGTCCCAAACCGACTCGAAAGCCCACCTGCCAGCACGACGCCCAAAACTCCGCCCTTCATGTGGGGACCAGCATCGCGTCAGGCCGCGCAATCACGCGCAGATCCAGCCCCGCCTCGCGCGCGCGATGCAGGGCCAAGGCTGTGGGCGCGGAGATCGTCACCAGCAACGGACAATCGCTCAGCACCGCCTTTTCCACCAGTTCATAGGAACAGCGCGACGACAGCAACGCAAAGCCGCCATCCCAATCCGCCCCTGCCCTTCGCATTGCGCCGATCAGCTTATCGAAGGCGTTGTGCCGTCCGACATCCTCCCGCACCAGTCGGATCGTGCCATCCTGTCCAACCCATGCCGCAGCATGGACCGCGCCTGTCCGCGCATTGAGCGGCTGATGCACCTGCAACGCCTCCAAAGCACGAAAAATGGCTGCGTCATCAGCGCGGCTTCGCGCCATGACCAGCGGCAGTGGGCGCATCGCCTGCTCTATATTTTCGACCCCGCACAGACCACAGGAAGAATCTGTCGCACGATGACGCACCCGGTCCAGCAGATCATCGGTACGTTCGGGCGGCAATGTCGCGCGCGCGATGATGCCTTCTTCCGTCGCATGCACATCCACATCGAACGCCGGATCGCCCGCTCCCATCAACCGCTCCGACAGCGCGAAACCCACCAGCAGATCGGTAATATCGGTCGGCGTCGCCATCAGCACCGCATAGCCGACTCCGTTGAACTCCAGCGCGACCGGCACTTCTTCGGCCAAATCGCGCATAACGCAGCCTCTCTCGCCTTGAGGGGTCAGCCGCTGAAACATCTGATTGGCGACATCGCCCCGCCCCGGAGTCATGTGCGACGCGTAGCGATCGGGTTGACAACGGCCGCCGGAGACATCTCTGTGGCGAGCTTTACGATATACTGGCGCGGCGTCAGGCCCCGGAAGATTCGGATACGATCTTCGGTCATCGCGGTCGCCTGCGCCTCCCTCATCGCTGCAAGATGGCGCGGGCTATATATCCAGCGGTCGGCGGCGGATACCGCATTTTCGTCATCCATGTCCCGTTCCTATTCGGCGGCCTGCGAAGGCACGATCCGGCAACTGAAGCGGTTATGCTCGGCACAATTCTCCTGCCAGTACGACAGACCGTATGAAAAGCGCCATCTGCACCGCCACCGTCTTACATTCCGAGCGATTAGCCGCACAGTCCGAATAATCAATGGCCTGACATTGGCCTGCATGCCGAGATGGTGAAATGTAGCATAAGTCTGCCAGCAGGGCTGATTTAAGGATTATGAGAGAAGCAGGCGGCAATCTAATCGACAGAACCGCGACGACTTAACGAAGGCTTGGAAAGGGTTATAAGAGGATATGCGCGCCGACTTTCTCAAGCTCAAGGTTCAGATATTCTGTGGCGATGAAATTGCCATGGGTCCGGGGAAAGCCGACCTGTTGGAAGCCATTGACGCATTGGGTTCCATTTCTGCCGCGGGTCGATCCATGGGCATGAGCTACCGTCGGACATGGCTTCTGGTTGACGCGATGAACCGTTGCTGGCGCGAGCGACTGGTCGAGACGGTAGCAGGCGGCGGCAAGGAACGCGGGGCTCGGCTGACATCAACTGGTCGGCAGATACTGACCGATTACCGCGCGATGGAAAAAGCCGCTATTTCGGCCACAGCGGACGGGCATTTCAGCCATCTTGAAAATTTGCTGAGGGAAGCGCCCTTATCACCCTCCCATACTCAACCAGCCTCATAATTTACGCCCGCACGCACGATCAGGCATCGCGAGCCGCGGATCGGTCAGAAAGGTCCGATCGGTCAGGCTCTCCAGAAACGCACGCAAAGGCGCCATTTCATCTTGAGCCAATCCCATGACATGGCGCCGGATCGCATCTTCCAATGTCGGTGCTGATCCGTCATGCCACCATGGACCGGTGACGGCGACGTTTCGCAGGGAGGGCGTCCGAAATCGATCCCCATCCTCCGGCCTTCCTGTCTTCTCGACCAGGCCGCGATCCTTGCCCATATTCTTTTCCAGACGATGATAATCGTCATCGGTGAAGTCCCGCCCCGCATGGCAGGCAACACATCCCCGCGCGGCAAACAAAGCAACGCCCCTGCGCGCTTCGGTGGAGATCGCGCCAATCTCACCGCGCCCATGGCGATCAAATGGGCTGTTCAGAGCGATCATCGTCCTTTCAAAGGCGGCTATGGCATGGGATATGGTGTCAAGACTTATATGCCCCTTCACTTCGGGAAAAGCACGAGCAAACATGCGGCGATAACAAGCATCATTGCCCAAACGGCGGAACAATTCGGCCTCTTTCCCGCGCATGCCCAGTTCCACCGGATTGTCACCGAGCAACGGCACCAGCATCTGGGCCTCAAGCGTCGTCAGCGATGGATCGGCAGCGGTCAATCGCCTCCGCCAGGCGACATTGGCGAGCCCGGGGACATTCCGGCGCCCTGGATCGCCATGCACACCGGGCCGCATGGTATTGCCGTCCGCAAAGCCCCGCTTTTGCTCATGACATCCCGCGCAGGATAGCGTGCCGTTCACTGAAAGATCGGGATCGTAAAACAGACGGCGGCCAAGTTCGACCTTCGCCATGCTCATGGCACTGTCGGCTGGCACGATCGGTGGAGGAATGTCGGACGGCAATCCCCAGTTCCAAGCCCTTCCTCCTGCGGTCAATAGCAGCAAGGAAAGCGCCAGCAGCCAGCTTCTCACTGGAGCGGCGTCACCAGAACGGTCAACCGATCTTCGCCATTGGCGGAGATTTGCAGCGTATAACTCCCCGGCTGCAACTCATAGTCCACCATCTTGCGGATGCCGCTGCACTGCGGGCCATGTCCGTGGGCGACGGACGGCTGCGCCTTTCCGTCCTTGACCACATCCACCCACGCGCCCGAACCAAGCGCCACGCGCCAGACCGCAGCAGTCGGCACGACGAAACGCGCCAAACCACCAAAGCTGACCGATCCACCCGGCTTTTCGGGTCGCAGAACATAAGCGACTTCAGGTGTCGGCAACAGCGTAAGGGCAGCCGCCTGCCCAGCGCTCAAATTGGCTTTGGCCGTGCCCTTGCGGGTGGAAGCGGCCTGCAAAGCGATCGGATTGCGCCAGGAGAGGAATGGCTGAACCAGTTCCGCAGGCGCCGAACAGGCCACCGGTTCTTCCATCGCGGCAGAAGCGGGCCAAGGCATCAGCATGGCGCAAAGAGCCATCCCACACCGAAAAGAAAATGCATTTGCCAAGAAACTTCCCTCCCCGAAACAAAGCTATATATGACGAAATATAGTGAGTCGAAAGACCATAAAAGGGGGTTCCATGCGTATCATTCTTGCCGCCACGCTGTTGGCGGGTATTTCTCTCATCCCGATGGCACAGGCCCAGACGGACGGAACGCCATCCGTCGCGCAATCCGACCGCTTTTCATTGGGACAGATCATAGTAACCGCACCTCGACTGGACGGCGTGGGCATTGATGCCAACACATTGTCCGCGGGCGCGATCTATACCTTCAACCGCGGCGCGCTGGATGATGCAGTGAACCTGATGCCCGGCGTGGCGGCGGGCAATAGCGGCGGCACGCGCAATGAACGCCTCGTCTTCGTGCGCGGATTCGATCGGTTTCAGGTGCCGCTGTCGATCGACGGCATCCGCGTTTACCTGCCCGCCGACAACCGGCTGGACTATGGGCGCTTCCTGACAACCGATATTGCGGAAGTTCAGGTAGCTAAGGGCTATGCCTCCGTCCTAGACGGACCGGGAGCGATGGGCGGTGCGATCAACCTCGTCACGCGCAAGCCAACCAAAGAACTCGACATCGACGTGCGCGGCACGATCAATCTCGATAATGACGGCGATTATGCAGGCTATTCCACCTCCGCCATGATCGGAACGAAGCAGGATCGCTGGTATGCACAGACCAGCTATGCGCGCAGCTTCACAGACCACTGGGACTTGCCCAATGATTTCCGTGCGACCGTCCCAACGCTGGAGGACGGCGGCGAACGCGATTTTTCGCGCACGCGGGACTGGCGGGCGAATGCCAAGGTCGGTTTCACGCCAAACGAAACCGACGAATATGCGATCAGCTACACCCGGCAGGAAGGCGCGAAGGAAGCTCCCTTGCACGTCAGCGACACGGTATCGACGCCTCGCTTCTGGACATGGCCATCATGGGATATCGAAAGTGTCTATTTCCTGTCGACCACGGCGCTGGGTGACCGCGCTACGCTGAAGACACGCGCCTATTACAATAGCTTCGATTCGATATTGCGATCCTTCAACGACCGCAATCAGGATACGCAGAGCCGTCCCTATGCCTTTGACAGCCCCTATCGTGACCGCGCCTGGGGCGGTTCCGCTCAGCTCGACTTCCAGGCGTCGGATGCCGACACGCTACGGATCGCTTTCCATTACCGCCACGACAAGCATGTGGAAGCGCAGACCAGTTTCTCCATGACCGGCGTGCCCAGCACGGAGCCGGAACAGACGCAGACGGAAAATGTCTTTTCCGCCGCGCTGGAAAATGAGCTGAAGCTATCGCCCACCCTCTCCTTCACTCTGGGCGGAAGTTTCGACTGGCGCGATCTCAAGCGGGCGGAAGAATATGGTTCTCCGCTCGGCACGTCGGGCACGCCTGCCACACTTTACAACTATCCACGCCGGGATGCGGATACTTGGAACCTACAAGGCCGACTCGACTGGCAGGCCAGTGAAGTCCTCTCCCTGCACGCCAGCCTGTCGTCGCGGGCACGTTTCCCGACCATCTTCGAGCGGTTCAGCCAGCGCTTCAATCAGGCCATTCCCAACCCCGACCTGAAGGCGGAACGCGCCACTAATGCCGAAATCGGCGGCACATGGCTGAACGGCTCCGTCAAGCTGGAAGGCGCGCTATTCTATAGCTGGATCGACAATGCGATCATCCAGTCCGTGCCGATCCTGGCCTATCCCTGCACCGCATCGACCGCGCCGCCGACCGTTCCCACCCCGGGTTGTGACCAGCGCTACATGAGCCAGAGTCAAAATGTCGGCAAAGGTCATTATTATGGGGGGGAAATTTCCCTTTCGGCGACGCTGATGCCGGGGCTGGACGCTGGCTTCAATTATACGCTGACCAAGCGGCGCCTGCATTATGCCGGACAGGACGCCTTCGAGTTGACGGGCGTGCCGACACATAAGGGCTTCGCCTGGCTCGACTGGTCGCCGGTGGAGCAGTTGCATATCGTGCCCAGCGTCGATCTGGCGTCGAAACGCTGGACGCTGTTCACCGCCACGCCCTCCAGCGATCCCGTGCGCTATTACCGAACCGGGGCTTATGTAAACGCAAGCCTGCGGATCGACTATGCGCTGACGGATAATGTCGACATTGGCGTGGGCGGACGCAACCTGTTCGATGACTATTACACGCTGACCGATGGCTTCCCCGAACCGGGCCGCACGCTTTTTGCCAGCATCCGCGTGAAATATTGATCCGGGGGTTCAGGCGCGGGCGCACCGCTCGCGTCTGAACCCAATTCAGCTCCCGCTTCCCTGTATCAGCGCCATGCGGAGGCATTCGCAGACCAATTCATCCCGCTGATTCATCAGGCGATGGGCGAAGGTGACGATGCCAGCGCCAGGCCGGGATTTGCTCGGCTTGAGCGCTATCACTTCCGTTTCAGCGCGCAAAGTGTCGCCGATAAAAACGGGCTTGGGCATCACCAGCTTGTCATAACCCAGATTGGCTATCAACGTTCCCAGCGTCGTATCGCCCACCGACAAGCCGACCATCAGGGCGAAGGTGAAAGTGCCATTGACGAGAATCTGCCCGAATTCCGACGCCTTGGCCGCCTCTGCATCCAGATGCAGCGGCTGCGGATTATGCGTCATCGTGGAAAAGAGGAGATTGTCCGTTTCCGTTACCGTGCGGCGAATGTCGTGGACGACGCGATCCCCGATTTTCCATTGATCGAAGAACCGGCCCGCCATCACGCTTCCTCCTTGTCGATCCGCGCGAGCAATGCTCCCTCGCTCACCTGACTGCCTTCCGTCGCGTTAAACTCCGCCACGATACCGCCAAAAGGTGCGACAAGGCCGTGCTCCATCTTCATGGCTTCCAGCGTTAGCAGTCTTTGTCCCCTGGCCACCTTGTCTCCTCGCCCGACAGCGACGGAGATAATCCGCCCCGGCATGGGCGACAGCACCAGCCCATCGGATGCGCCGCCTGTTGCGACCCCGTTCATGCGCCATGGCGACAACCGCCAGGTCTGTCCTCCTTCCGCAATCAACACGACCTCGTCGCTCTCCTCCCTGTCTCCAGCCCTCTGCGGGTCGAAGGAGATGGCCACAGCTTCGCCATTCAACAGGAAAAGGGCGTCGCTCCGCACAGGCGCATTCAAACGGAACCCACCAAGTTCTCCACCAAAGGCCAGTGCCGCCGCTGCATCCGTCAAGGCCGCGCCGGAAGGTCGCTCGGGTGGCATTAACGCCTCGCCTTCACGCTCGACGAGGCCTGTATCGATGTCCGCTTCCACAAAGGCCGGATGCTCCAGCGCTTTCACCAGAAAACCAGCATTGGTACGCAGCGGCCAAATGACGCTGTCGCTGAGGCACGCCGCCAGCCGCCTGCGTGCGCTTTCCCGTTCAGGGCCATGCGCGATGACCTTGGCAATCATCGGATCGTAAAAGGAGGAAATTTCCGCCCCAAGCTCGACGCCCGTATCGATCCGGCAGTTTTCGCCCAGATCAAAAAAGTCCAGCGTTCCGATAGACGGCAGGAAGCCCTTCGCCGGGTCCTCCGCATAGAGCCGCGCTTCCATGGCCCAGCCGTTGATCGACAATTGCTCCTGCGTCTGGGGCAAAGGCTCGCCCGACGCCACGCGCAACTGCCATTCGACCAGATCCTGTCCCGTGATCGCCTCGGTGACAGGGTGTTCGACCTGAAGCCGTGTGTTCATCTCCATGAACCAGATGCGGTCGGCCCGCAGCCCTTCCGAACCGTCCGCGATGAACTCGATCGTTCCCGCGCCGACATAGTCCACCGCCCTGGCCGCCCGGACCGCCGCATCGCAGATCGCCTCCCGCGTGGCGTCATACATGCCCGGCGCGGGCGCTTCCTCGATCACCTTCTGGTGCCGCCGCTGGAGCGAGCAGTCCCGCTCGAACAGATGGACGACATTGCCGTGCCCGTCGCCGAAAACCTGCACCTCGATATGGCGCGGGTTCGTCACCCATTTTTCCAGCAGCACCTGATCGTTGCCGAAGGACGAAGCCGCTTCCCGCCGGCACGACAGCAGCGCCTCGGCGAAATCCCCAGGCCCATCGACCTTCCGCATCCCCTTGCCGCCGCCGCCCGCGACCGCCTTGATCAGCACGGGATAGCCGATGGCGTCCGCCTCCGCCGCCAGCCGCGTCCCGCTCTGGTCCTGCCCCAGATAGCCCGGCGTCACCGGCACGCCCGCCTCGCTCATCAGGGACTTGGCGGCGTCCTTCAATCCCATGGCCGTGATGCTCGCCGGATCGGGACCGACCCAGATCAGCCCGGCGTCGATCACCGCCTGCGCGAAGTCCGCATTTTCCGACAGGAAACCATAGCCCGGATGGATCGCCTCCGCCCCCGTCTCCCGCGCGGCGGCGATGATCCGGTCGCCCAGCAGATAGGATTCACGGACAGGCGACGGCCCGATATGCACGGCCGCGTCCGCTTCGCGCACATGCAACGCCCCGGCATCGGCGTCCGAATAAACCGCCACGGTGCGGATACCCAGGCGCCGCGCGGTGCGGACGATGCGGCAGGCGATCTCGCCCCGATTGGCGATAAGGAGGGAACGGATCATCGGCATCACATCCTGAACAGGCCGAATTGGGCATGGTCGGGGATCGGCGCGTTCAACGTCGCCGCAAAGGCCAGCCCCAGCACGTCGCGGGTCTGCGCCGGATCGATGACGCCATCGTCCCACAATCGCGCCGTGGCGTGATAGGGATTGCCTTCCTCCTCATATTTCCGCCGGATCGGCGCCTTGAAGGCTTCGGCTTCCTCCGCCGTCCATGCGGCGGCGTCGCGGTGCACCGCCGCCAGCACCGACGCGGCCTGTTCCCCGCCCATCACGGAAATGCGGCTGTTGGGCCAGGTGAAGAGGAAGCGCGGCCCATAAGCCCGTCCGCACATCCCGTAATTGCCCGCGCCGAAACTGCCGCCGATCAGTACCGTGATCTTGGGGACCTGCGCCGTCGCCACCGCCGTCACCAGCTTCGCGCCGTGCTTGGCGATCCCTTCCGCCTCATATTTCCCCCCGACCATGAAGCCGGAGATATTCTGGAGGAACAGCAGCGGAATACGCCGCTGGCAGGCCAGTTCGATGAAATGCGCGCCCTTCTGCGCGCTTTCGCTGAACAGCACGCCGTTATTGGCGAGGATCGCCGCCGGCATCCCCCAGATATGGGCAAAGCCGCAGACCAGCGTGGAGCCGTAGAGCGCCTTGAACTCGTGAAATTCGCTGCCGTCCACCAACCGCGCGATCACCTCGCGCACGTCATAGGGCGCGCGCACATCCTCCGGGATGATGCCGTAAAGATCTTCGGCCGCGAATTTCGGCGGCCGCGCCTCGCGAACATGGATGTCGGCTGCGCGATCCGGCTGGAGCGTCGAAACGATGTCCCGCACGATGCTGAGCGCATGATCGTCATTTTCCGCGACATGATCCACCACGCCGGACTTGCGGCCATGCAGATCGCCGCCGCCCAGATCCTCCGCGCTGATGACCTCGCCCGTCGCCGCCTGCACCAGCGGCGGGCCGGCCAGGAAGATCGTCCCCTGATTGCGGACGATCACCGTCTCGTCCGACATGGCCGGGACATAGGCGCCGCCCGCCGTGCAGCTCCCCATCACGCAGGCGATCTGCGGAATGCCCTGCGCCGACATGGTCGCCTGATGGAAGAAGATGCGGCCGAAATGCTCCTTGTCCGGGAACACGTCCGCCTGATTGGGCAGGTTCGCGCCGCCGCTGTCGACCAGATAGATGCAAGGCAGCCGGTTTTCCAGCGCGATCTCCTGCGCCCGCAAATGCTTCTTGACGGTCAGCGGATAATAGGTTCCGCCCTTCACCGTCGCATCGTTGCAGACGATCATCACCTGACGGCCCGACACCCGGCCGATGCCCGTAATCAGGCCCGCGCCCGGCACTTCGCCCTGATACAGATCATGGGCCGCAAGCTGCCCGATCTCCAGAAAGGGCGATCCCGCGTCCAGCAGCCGCTCCACCCGCTCGCGCGGCAGCAGCTTGCCCCGCGCCTCATGCTTCTCCCGCGCCCTGGCGGAGCCGCCCCGCGCTGCCTCGCCCACTTTAGTCCGCAATTCCTCCGCCAGGGCGCGATTGATGGCCGCATTGGCGCGAAAGGCGTCGCTGTCCGGGGACAGCTTCCCATCCAGAACCGGCGCGCTCATGCCCCGATCAATTCCCGGCCGATCAACATGCGGCGAATTTCATTCGTCCCCGCGCCGATGTCCAGCAATTTGGCGTCGCGCATATAGCGTTCGACCGGCCAGTCCTTCGTATAGCCCGCGCCGCCCAGCGCCTGCACCGCTTCCTGCGCGGTCTTCATCGCATTCTCGCTCGCCAGCAGGATCGCCCCCGCCGCGTCGAAGCGGGTCGTCCTGCCCGCGTCACAGGCTTTCGCGACCGCGTAGACATAGGCCCGCGCGCTATTGAGCGCCACATACATGTCGGCGACCTTCGCCTGCATCAACTGGAACGCGCCGATGGGCTGTCCGAACTGCCTGCGTTCCCGCACATAGGGCAGCACGACGTCCAGACAGGCTTGCATGATGCCGAGCTGTATCCCCGCCAGCACCGTGCGCTCGTAATCGAGGCCCGACATCAGCACGCCGACCCCGCCGTCGAGCGGCCCCATGACATTCTCTTCCGGCACCTCGCAATCGTCGAAGACCAGCTCGCCGGTCGGACTGCCGCGCATCCCCATCTTGTCGATCTTCTGACCGATGGAGAAGCCCTTGAAGCCCTTTTCGATGATGAAGGCCGTGATCCCGCGCGATCCTTCGCCCGTCTTTGCGTAGACGATCAGCGTGTCGGCCTCCGCCGCGTTGGTGATCCAGAATTTCGTGCCGTTGAGCACATAGCAGTCCCCCCGCTTTTCCGCGCGCAGCTTCATGGACACGACGTCCGATCCCGCTCCCGCCTCCGACATGGCGAGGCTGCCGACATGCTCGCCCGAAATCAGCCGGGGCAGATATGCCGCCTTCTGCGCCGCATTGCCCCAGCGGCGCAACTGATTGACGCAAAGATTGGAATGCGCCCCATAGGACAGCCCTATGGAGGCCGAGGCCCGCGCGACCTCCTCCTGCGCGACGACATGCTCCAGATAGCCAAGGCCCAAGCCGCCCCATTCCTCCTCGACGGTGATCCCGTGCAGGCCCAAAGCGCCCATTTCCGGCCAAAGTGCGCGTGGGAACCAGTCCTTGGCGTCTATCTCCGCTGCGAGGGGAGCGATCCGATCTGCCGCAAAGCGCGTGGCGCTCTCCCGGATCATGTCCGCGGTTTCACTGAGGCCGAAGTCGAAATCCGTCATCGCGTCTCTCCTTGCCGGCATCCTAGCGCCTTGGCCATTCCCCGAAAAATTGAAATTTCGGCAACCATGCTATTAATCCTGTCTATAGATGCCCTGTTGGAGACGCTGCTTGCTCGACCGCTATCTGCTTCGATATTTTCTGGCCGTAGTCGATCAAGGGAATTTTTCCCGCGCCGCCGCCCATTGCCATGTATCGCAGCCGACCTTGTCCGTCGGCATCGCCAAGATCGAACGGACACTCGGCGTTTCGTTATTCGTCCGATCCAATCAGCGGGTCGAATTGACCGACGCGGGCGCACGCTTCCTGCCCCATGCGCGACGCATCGAACGGGAATTCAACCTGGCGCTTCAGGCCATGGAGCAAACGACCGATCTCCCGCCATTGCGTCTGGGCGTCCTCAGCAGCATCCCGGGGGCATTAATCGCCTCCGCCCTCGCATCCGTTCCGCCGCAAAGGCATTGGCGGTTCGAACTGCTCTTTGGCAGCGAACGGGAACTGACCGGGCATCTGGCAAAAGGTAGAATTGATCTGGCCCTGTCTCTTGTCGGGAGAGGCGGCGATCGCTTCGCCGAAACGCCTATTGCTACCGAAGGCTATGCGCTCGCGATCCCGGCGACTCATAGGTTGGCGCACAAATATGAGATTGCCGCAGAGGAACTCGCCCATGAAGTCATGATCGTCCGCCGTCATTGCGAGGCGCTGTCCGAAGTCAGCCGACACTTTATCGAACGCGGGGTGAGGCCGCATTTCGCGCTTCGTTCCACCAATGACGAGCGCGTCATGCAGATGGTGGCCGCGTCGCTTGGCATCACCGTCATGCCCGAAAGTTACTGGCAGGACGGCCTTCTCCGCCCCAGATTGGCTGGCTTCGGGCTTGAACGGACGATCGGCTGGGCATCCTCTCCCGACGCCGAGCATCTTCTGGCAAGCCCGCTCCCCTTCATGCAGGCAATCGACGCCGCATTGAACGGGAAATAGCCGATCCCGCCCCCTTTTCGAACTTTCGTAGCAATCAAGGACAGGCATGGTTTCGCTTTTCTTCAACACAGGCTATTGTGGAACCTCAGGCATCATTGGGTTGCCAGGATGAAAGATGGTTGAACTTTTCCCGCCCCCCTTTGACGAAAGCCCGGATGCCAAGACAGCTCGCCCTCTGCCACAGCATGACCGGGTCGTATCCACTGGCGATGGGAATCTGGAGCGGCCGCTTTCCACCTGGGAAAGCCTGGACGGTTATATATCCCTGTTTTCGCGCTGGGCCGGGCCTATAGCCCTGATCGCGGCTCTTGGGCTGATTGGCTGGCTGTTCCTGCGCTGATCGCCGCGTAGGACACGGAAATCAAACGGTAACGCCGCGCAGACTCCCGCAAGCATTTGGAATCCCGCGCGACAAGCGGTCATTCCGCCTTCAACGGATCGTCGGAAAACCGCGTCCGCATGTCCCACAGCCGATTGCCAGGGCAGAGCATTTATGTCCTGTTGCCGTGCAACATAAGTCAAAAGACATAGATTGCTGGGCGAGGATGTTCCGAACGCCCACCAGCCGTATGCCATGCGGTTGAGGATTGATCTGTGGCTTGACGTAGAAAAGGGTTGCTGATGTCTAAGATCGACCTGGCGATCGAGGGAGTCCCCGATCGTCAGCCTGCCGCCACCGCTGTCCGTCAGAACACGAGGCTGTGGTTGTGCCTGCTGCTCTTGCTCGCCGACATGATCGCGCTGGGCGCTGGTTTCGCAATCGGCATGGGCACGGCCGCGATGCCTGTATTCTCGGGCGAACTATGGCAACCGCTGTGCGGTGGAATGATCGTCTATGGCTTCGTTGCCTTTCATAGTCAGGCATATAATCCGCACTGCCTGACACATGGCACAGCATCGTGCCGCAGCGCAGCAATGGCTTTTGCAGGAACGCTGCTGATCTTCCTCCTCGTTCTCTTTTCGTTGAAGGCCACGGGAGGCCTTTCACGGCTGGGGATAGCGACGGGGCTGTTGTGCAGCGGTAGCTTGTTGATGGCCCAACGCCTGCTCATCACCAGGACCGTCCGGCGGCATTTCGGCCACGACCTTTTCGCGCAATTGCTCATCATCGACGAAGGCTTCATCCCCGAGGATGTGAGCGGCATGGTAATTTTGGATGCGCCAACCATCGGCCTGAAAGCGGATCTGGACGACCCCTATATGCTCCACCGGCTGGGCATGGTGTTGCGGGATTTCGACAGGGTCGTGATATCCTGCCCCGCCGACCGCAAGGCCGATTGGGCGCAAATGCTCAAGGGCGCGAATATCCTGGGCGAAATCGTCGTGCCTGAACTCGCGCCCATGGCGCCGCTGGCCGTGCAGAACTGCCGCGGCGTCGCGACGCTGGTGGTGGCGCGGGGGCCGCTGAATCTGGCGAACCGTGCGAAGAAGCGTCTTCTGGACATCGCACTAACCGTGCCTGTGCTGATCGCGCTGATGCCGCTGTTGATCGCAGTCGCCATTGCCATCAAGCTGGATTCGCCGGGACCGGTGTTTTTCCGGCAGGAACGGATCGGACGCGGTAACCGGCTGTTCCATATCCTCAAGTTCCGCAGCATGAAGGTGGAGCAATGCGATGCGGCGGGCGCGGCTTCCACGCGGCGGGACGATGGCCGCATCACGCGGGTCGGACGCTTTATCCGCAGCACCAGCATCGACGAGCTGCCGCAGCTCATCAACGTACTGCTGGGCGAGATGAGCCTCGTCGGGCCGCGCCCCCATGCGCTTGGCTCCACGGCGGAGCAGCAGCTTTTCTGGCAGGTCGACCGGCAATATTGGCATCGCCATGCGCTGAAGCCCGGTATCACCGGACTGGCGCAGGTGCGCGGCTTCCGGGGCGCGACGGAAACGCGACGCGACATTTTGAACCGGGTGGAGGCGGACCTGGAATATCTGCACGGGTGGAGCCTGACGCGGGACGTCGCCATCCTGATCGGCACGGCCAATGTGCTGATCCACCGCAACGCTTATTGAGCGGGCGGCGGGAGCATCCCGCCATTTTGCGGTGAGCCGAGGGGATCTTTCCGCCCGGATCAACCATTTGTGAACCAAGAGAGCCGATAAGCTGCGCCAGGATGAGCGCGAGGATCAGGCCGTGGTTGACGAAGCAGTTCAGTTCAAAATCAAGAGCGAGTCACAGAAGGGATCGCGGTTTGATTATCGGCCGATGGGTCGGGCCGGGGCGGCGGGGTTTGCCGAGCGGGCGGAGGAGTCGATCCAGCTGTTGTCGCGCTGGGCGGGAATCATCGCCTTTGCGGGCGCTTTGGCCACCATTTCCTATTTCCTGTTCCGGGGCTGACGACGCCCTTTTCCTTGCTGCCAGATGAACAGCGTAAGCGCCCGGCAGCAGGGCTGCACGGGCCATGAAGCGAGCCGTTGCTTTGCTGCGACCAGCCGCATTGCGGCCCCTATATTTCCTCTGAAATCGGACTAGCATGACCTTCGTTGCTGCAATGCAATAAGGGTCATAGCATTTGAAAATAACCAACCGCCTGCATTTGCAGGAGCGCCCCTGTGCGCCCGCAATAAATGAAACCAACTGGCAGCGCGCCGCCATCGCGGTGGCGCTGGGCAGCGTCATGATGGCGGGCGCACCGCTGTCGGCGCGTGCCCAGGGAAACGACAACGGCAATAGCGAGAAACCGGACAAGCTGGGACTTCAGATCGAAACCGGCCTCGACCTGCTGTATGACGACAATGTCTTCAGGGTCGACGACCGGGTCGAAAAGCCGACCGACGACATCATCGTCACGCCATCGGTCCAGCTGACCTATGCCCATCCCGTCGGCCGCCATGACGTGCTGGTGCGCGCCAAAGCCGGCTACGACTGGTTCGTGTCGCACAATGAGCGAAGCAAGCTGCGCCTGGACGGCGAGGCAAGGGCGAATATCCGTTTCGGCGCGACCTGCGTGCTGACGCCCAGCGCCACCTACCGCCAGCAGCGCGCCGATTATGGCGACATCAACCAGAATACGGAAAATCTGCAACGCTTCACGACGCTGGGGGCAGACCTGTCATGCGAACGGCCCGGCCTGTTCCCGGTCGCGGGCTATGAACATGCCATGACGCGCAACGCCAACCGGTTCGATTATGCCGACCAGACCAGCGACAGCTTCTATGCAGGCGTGGGCTATAACAAACCCAGCCTGGGCACGATCACGGCCACTTATGAACATACGTCCAGCGACCGCGACAATCTGGGCATCACCAACCGGATCGACGCCTATGCGCTGCGGTTCCAGCGGTCGGTGTCGCCGCTGACCCAGATCGACGCGCAGGTCGCCTGGCTGGACGTGAAGGGCGGGTCCGATGTCGTGGGCGATTATGATGGCCTGGGATGGGACGTGAAGCTGACCAGCGCCTTCGTTCCCCGCCTGAAACTGGCGGTTTCGACCAAGCGCGACATCGTGAACGACAGCCTGATCGCCAGCGGCTTCGCGATCCGGTCGAACTATCGGGTCGAAGGCTATTATGCGCTGAGCGAACTGACCTCCATCGGCCTTTATGCCGATTGGGAAAGACGCAAGTTCCGCCAGGATGCGGCGTTGCGCCCGTTCAACATCACCGCCGACAAAAATCGCCGTTTCGGCGCGACGGTCAAGCGCAAGCTGACCGACAGGGCCGATCTGGCGCTCGACGCGCAGCATTACAGGCGGCGCACCGACACAAGTTCGTCAAACTATAGCGGCACGCAAGTGACGTTATCCGCCCTTCTGCGATTCTAGCCATGAACATGGGAGCGACAGCTGTGAAAACAGGAACACTCCTCCGGTCTCTTACCATCCTGCTGACGGCGGCGGCGCCCGCCGTGGCGACGGCCCAGACCGGACCGGCCACGCCTGCCCAGGCGGTGGCCCCTTCCCCCTCGCCCGCCAATGCCGGATACCGGCTGGGCGCGGACGATGAGGTGAAGATCTCGATCTTCGGCCAGCCCGACCTGTCCACCACCAGCCGGATCAAGGCGGACGGGTCGCTGACACTCGCCCTGATCGGCCCGGTCGCGGCGCAGGGCAAGACGACATCGGAACTGGGACAGGCCATAGCATCGGCCTATGCCAGCGGCGGTTTCCTCACCAATCCATCGGTAAGCGTGGAGGTCAGTCAATATGTGAGCCGCTTCGTCACTGTGCTGGGCAATGTGCCGCAGGCGGGCAACTATCCGCTCGACCGCAATTATTCGGTCGCGTCCATGCTGGCGAAGGCGGGCGGTTCGACCACATCGGGCGCGAACGCCGTGATCCTGACCCCGGCGGACGGCAGCGGGCCGGTCCGCATATCGCTGGCCGACATGAGCGCGGGCGCGGGCCGCACGCTGCAACCGGGCGACATCCTGTTCGTGCCGCCGGCCGAGAAGGTCTATGTCTATGGCCAGGTGCAGCAGCCGGGCGCCTTCTCCTACGCGCCGGGCCAGACATTCCGGCAGGCGCTGGCGCTGGCCGGAGGGCCGACGCTGGCCGGTTCCACCAAGCGCATCAAGGTCAAGCGCGACGGCAAGGAGGTCGAGGCCAATCTCGACGATCCGGTGAAACCCGAAGACGTCCTCATCATCAGGGAGAAGCTGTTTTGACGGCGATCGACCATGATTTCACGCAACCGCAGCGTTCCCAGGGCGGGGCGCTGGACTGGTTGAAAGCCTTGCCGCGCAAGCTGGCCGGGGTGGACAAAGGCGGCCAGCGGGTCATCCCCGCATCCCCGCCAATCTCCGCCGCCCCCTTGCTGCTGGAAGAACTGGCTCCGCCCGGCTTCGGCCGATCTTCCGGGGACGGGCCGGAGGCGGACGGGCGCCCGCTTTCCATGGGCGCGATGGCGCAACCCATCAAGCCGATCAGCCTGCGACGGGATTCCATCTATGCCGCCTTCAACACGGCCATGCCGGTGACGGACCGCCACGGCCTGACCGGGCGCAATGCGGAGCTGGAAAAGCTGGTCGAAGCCATCGTCGTCCAGCGCAAGCACGCCGTCATCTTCGGCACGCGGGGATCGGGCAAGACCTCGCTCGCGCGCGTATTCGGCGATCTGGCGGACGAAGCGGGCTGCGTCGCGCTTTACGGGTCGGCGAATGGGGAAACGGATTTCGAGGCGCTGTTCCGATCCTTCCTGCCCGAATTGCCGATGAGCGCGGCGGGCAAGGAAAAGGCGAAGGCGCTGCTGTCCGGCCCGTTCGACGTGCCGCGCCTCGCCAGCGTGCTGGTGGAGGATGTGCGGCAACGCTCCATCCTCATCATCGACGAATATGACCGGGTGCATTCCGAAACCGCGCGGCAGGATGTGGCCGCGCTGATGAAGCTGCTGACCGACCTTCATTCGCCGGTGCAACTGGTGCTGGTCGGCATTGCGGGCGACATTGACGGCCTGATCGCGGCGCACCCTTCGCTGCGGCGGCATATCGCGCCGCAGCGGGTCAGCCCCATCCCCACCCCCGACCTGGCCCGGTTGCTGCTGAGCTGTTCGGAGCGGGCGAACCTGACCATGGACCTTGAGGCGCTGGACATGCTGGCGAATGCGGCGATGGGGTCGCCCTATCATGCGCGGTTGTTCGGGATGCAGGCGGCGTTGATCCCCGAAGCGGCGGGGCGCACCCGCATCACCCCCGCCGATGTGGAAGCGGGCCTAGCCGTCGCGCTGGAGGACTGGGCGGAAATGAGCGCGGTGGCGCACGCCCATCTGGCTCGCGCACTGCGCGACGCGCCGCATAACCGCCGCATGATCGCGCTGGCGGGCGTGGTGGCTTCGCAAGTCTATGCGATCTCGCAGGAGCGGCTGGTGGAGGCCGGGGCGGAACTGTTCGGGCCTTCCGACCGGCTGCATGGCGAAGCGGCCGATGCGCTGGCGCGGCTGGCCCCGGCGCTGGTGCCGACATCGGCCGGGGAATTGTGGATGTTCGAAGACACGCTGGCGCCGCAATTCCTGCTGCTGATGGCGAAGCGGCCCGGGAACGGCACGGCCGCACCCAGCCGCACCGAAGAGATGCGCGCCATGCTGAAAGGAGTGGACGGGCTATGATCCTCAATCCGATCGACCTGCTGAGCGCGCTCAGGGCGCGCTGGCGTTCGGCCGCTCTGGTGGGCGGCATATTGTTCCTGATGATCGCCATCGCCGCGTTCCTGCAGCCGCGGCAATATATGGGCACGTCATCGCTGATGCTCGACCTGTCGCAGACCGATCCGACCGAGGACGGCAATAATCAGGTGCGGGTCGACACCGAAAGCATCGTGGGCACGCAGACCGACATCATCCGCAGCGCGAAGGTCGTCAATGCCGTCGCGAAGGAAGCCGGATTCGTCGATGCGCTGCCCGCCGAGTTGCCTGCCGCCCAGCGGATACAGGCTGCGGCGGCGCGGGTGCGCGCGGGCCTCATCATCACCACCGGTCGGCAGAGCAATGTGATGCAGTTGCAGTTCCTCGACCCCGATCCCGAAGTCGCGGCGAAGGTCGCGAACCTTGCCGCGAAGATCTATATGCGCGAGCAGGTGGAACTGCGCGCGTCCCCCGCGCGCGGATCGGCGAAATGGTTCAACGAACAGACCGCCGATGTGCGACGCCGCTATGAACTGGCGCAAAAGCGGCTGTCCGATTTCCAGCGCGCGCACGACATCATCGGCATCAACCGCATGGACCTTGAGGCCGAGAAGCTCAAGAACATGTCCTATCAACTGACGCAGGCGCAGGCGGAAGCCGCCGCCGCCCGGTCCAAGACAGGCGCGGGGTCGGTGTCCGACATCGAAGGATCGCTGATCGTCCAGAACCTGCAGGAACAGGTCGCGACGCAGGCCGGGCAGGTTTCGGAACTCGCCAAGACGCTTGGCCCCAATCACCCCAGCATGGTGGCTGCGAATGCGCGGCTGCGGGAATTGCAGTCCAAGCTGGCGTCGGCGCGCGGCAGCCAGTCGGCGGCGGTCAACGCCAACAGCGTGGCGGCCGGGCGGCGCGAAGGGACGCTGCGCTCCAGCATGTCCGAACAGGAGGATCGCATGATCCGCATGTCCGACGTGCAGGACCAGCTGATGGTGCTCCAGCGCGACGTGGACGCGGCGCGGCAGACCTATGACACGGTGCGCCAGCGGTTCAACGAGGCGGAGCTGAAGAGTCAGATCTCACAGCCCAACGCCAGCCTGCTGGACGAAGCGACCGTGCCGCTGCTGCCGGCCAAGCCCAATATCCTGCTGTGGCTGGTGGGCGGCATCGCGCTGGGCCTGGTCGGCGGGGTCGCCTTCGTGATCCTGGGCGAGATCGTGACGCCGCGCGTGCGCTCCGCTTCGGGCGTGGCGCGGGCGACGGACGTCGATGTCATCACCGAACTGCGCCCCGTTCCGGCGCGGACGCACTGGTTCCACAAGCAGCAGGAGGCGGCATGAGACTGCGTTCCACGGCAAATGTTCATCCGGGCCTGACGACGCCCAGCGCTTCGGCCGCCCTCAAGCCCCGCGCCCGCGACGCGCAGGACCCGGCGCGGCTGGCGGTGCAGCATGGCCTGCTGACCGAAGCGGAAGCGGCAAGGGTGGACGCGCATGCCCGCGCGTCGGACCTGAGCTTTGCGGAGGCCGCCGTCGATCTCGGCCTGTTCGACGCGGACATGGCGGGACTGCTGGGCGCGATGGGCGGCGGATTTCCGCTGCTGCTGACGGGGGACGAGCGGATCGACCCGCTGGTCGTCACGGCGTTCGACCCGGCCGACCCCTATGCGGCGAAGGTGCGGGCGATCCGCGCCAAGATGCGCGCCACGGCGGGCAGCAGCGACGCGGGCGCGCCGCGCATGGCGATCCTGTCGATCGACACGGGCGATGAAGCGGCGATCCTGGCGGCCAATCTGGCGGTCGTGATGGCGCAGATGGACGGCCCGACCATGGCGGTCGATGTGGACATGGCCCACCCCTCGCTCGACCGGCTGTTCCGCATCGCCAACAAGGCGGGGCTGGCGGAGCAGCTGATGGGCAGCGCCACGCTGCTGCCCGCCGCGCAAACGGCGATCGAAAGACTGTGGCTGATGACGGCGGGCCGGCCTTCGGGCAGCGCGGCGGGCCTGCTGACGCGCGGGCCGCTGGCCGAAACGGCGGACGGTTGGGGTCTGGGCGAGATGGGGATGTTGTTCTACCTTGCCGAGCGGCGGGGCGATCAGACGCCCTTCGGTTCGATCCTCGCGGGCTTCGACGCGGTGACGCTGGCGGTACGGCGCGGCGACACGGCCATTGCCGACATGCGGCGCATCATCGACGATCTGGACCGCCACAAGGTGCCCATCGCCGGGACCGTGATTGCATGAGCGCGCAGCAGGCCCTCCCCCGCCCGCAACCCGCGCGGCCCGGAAACAGCGAGCATGGCGGCGGCGCGCCGATCGCCCGTGTGGGCGGCGTGCCGGTGTCGACGCTGTCACTTCAGGCGCTGATCCGCAAGATGCTGGAGGACGCGCCGCTCCGCCGGTCGCTGAACGAACGCGCCGCGCTGATATTCGACTGCAACGGACAGGGACTGTCCATGAACGCAAGCGATCCGGCCTTTCGCGCCGATCTGGCGCAGGCGGACCTGATCCATGCGGACGGGCAGATCATCGTCGCGGCGTCCCGCTGGCTGGGCGGGCCGGTCATCGCAAACCGTTCCAGCACGACCGACATGTTCATGGACAGCCTGAAGGACGCGGCGGCGGCAGGCGTCAGCTATTATCTGCTGGGCGGCGAAGAGACGGTGAACGCCCAATGCGCGCGCCGGATCACCGAGATCGCGCCGGGGCTGAACGTCGCAGGCCGCCGGAATGGCTTTTGGACGCGTGACGAAGAGGATGCGGTGATCGACGCGATCAACGCCGCCGCGCCCGATGTGCTGTGGGTCGGCACCGGCAAACCACGCGAGCAGGCATTTTGCGTGCGTAACCGCGACCGGATCAAAGCCGGGTGGATCGTCACCTGCGGCGGGCTGTTCAATTATGTGACGGGCGATTATCCGCGCGCGCCGATGTGGATGCAGGAGGCGGGGCTGGAATGGCTGCACCGCATGGCGACACGGCCACGGCAGCTTGCATGGCGCTACCTCACCACCAATCCCCATGCGCTCTGGCTGATCTGGAAGCATCGCCATGGCTGAAGCGCAGGCGGCGGAAAGCCCCCCGGCGGCAGGCCGTATCCAGAAGATCGGCGGCATTTTCGGGCGCTTCGGCCTTGCCAGCCTTTCGTCGGCCGTAGTGTCGGTCAGCCATTTGCTGGTCCAGCTTTTCTCGATCCATCATCTGGGTGCCAGCGGCATCGGCGTGCTGGCGTTCCTGCTGGTCATCATCCAGTTCGGATACAGCCTGTCCAACGCGCTGGTGTCCACGCCCTATACCATCGCCGTCAATCAGGAGGAGGAAGTCGCGGCGGGCGCCCATGACTTCTTCTTTCCGGTCAACCTGCTGCTGTGCCTGAGCCAGGGGCTGACCTGCGCGATCGTCGCCTGGGTCATGGCGTCCCCCGCCGCCGCATTGGTGTTCGGGATTGCGGGCACGCTGTCGCTGGTGCGCTGGTTCGGGCGGTCCAACGCCTATGCCCATCATGCGCCGATGCGGGCGGCGCGGTCGGATTTCGCCTATGCCGCGACGATCCTGATCGGCCTGCTGGTCGCGTCGCGCACGGGCGCCGATCTGGCCGGGATCGGCGCGATCATCCTGCTCGCCGGCCTGGTGGGGATGCTGTGTTTCGGCACGGCCTATCTACGCCGCCATGTCGCGATGAAGCCTGCGCGCGCGCTGCGCCAATATCGCACGGTCTGGAAGGAACAATCCGCATGGACGCTGGTGGGCGTGCTGTCGACCGAAGCCACGTCCAACGCGCATAGCTATGCGGTGACGTTGCTGGCGGGACCGGCGGCCTTCGCCCCGATTGCCGTGGGGATGCTGTTCTTCCGCCCGGTCAATGTATGCATCACCGCCCTTACCCAGTTGGAGCGCCCCCGCATGACCCGCGCCATAGCCAGAGGCGACGGCCGGGCGGCGATCCAGTCGGAACGCATCTTCATGGGCGCGCTGGTCATGCTATGGCTGGCGACCTGCGTGATGGCGGCGATCGTGCTCTATGGCTTTCCGGGCCTGATCCTGAAGCCGACGCTGGACCATAGCCTTGTCGTCACCGCCGTGATGCTGTGCGCGCTGCTGTCGCTGGTCCAGTGCCTCCAGACGCCGATGAGCGTGCTGACGCAGGCGCGCAAGGCGTTCCGTCCGCTCGCCGCGCAGAGCATGAGAAGCTGCGTCGTCGGCCTTGTCGCCGTGACCGCGCTGACGCTGACGGTCGCGCCGGTCCTGTCCATCGCGGGCGTGGTGCTGTCCCAGCTCGTCATGATGCTCGGCATCTGGCGGCTGGACCATCACTGGCGGCGCCAGCAACGGGCGGAGGGCTAAAGCCATGGCATCGCTTGCATGGCAGCGCAGCGCCCCGCTGGAGGTCAAGGCGTCCCAACCGCGGGAATCCAAACGGCTCATCCTGACGGCGCAGATATTCTATTTCGTGTTCCTGATGATGGTCTTTATCGGCCAGCGCCCCTTCGCGGAGCGCACGCAGGAAGAACTGGTCGAGCTGGCGGCGAACAATGACGGCGGCGACCTGTTCAAGCAGGCGCTGTTCATCGGTTTCGCCCTGCTGCTGGCGGGCGTGCAGATCATCCGCAAGCATCCGCCGCGATACAAGTTCAGCTATTGGCCGGTGGTCATCATGCTGGCCTGGTTCTGCGTCACATGCACATGGGGCGTCGACCCGTTCGTGTCGTTCAAGCGCGTGATGCAGCAGATCATCGTGATCTACATCACCTTCTGCACCCTTTCCATGATCGGGCCGGAGCGGTTGATGCAATCCTTGCGGTCGGCGCTGATCCTGTCGCTCATCATCTGCTGGGTGTCGCTGCCGATCATTCCGGCGGCGGTGCACCCGCCCAGCGAGAATGACCGGGCGCTGGTCGGCGCGTGGCGCGGTTTCTTCTTCCACAAGAATATCGCGGGCGCGGTGATGGCGCTGTGCTTCATGGTGACGGTCAATGCGTGGATCGACACGAAGAAGTGGATTTATGCGCTGTGGTCCCTGATGGCCTTCGTCTTTGTGGTGGGGACCAAGAGCAAGACGTCGCTGGCCCTGTCCTTCGCCATTCTGATGGTCTGCGCCATTTATCGCGCGCTGAGCGATTCCACGCAGAAGCGGGCGGTCCTGCTGCTGATGCTGGCGCTCGGAATGGTGGGAGTGCTGTGGCTCTACGTTGCCTATCAGCCGGTGGTGGAGCGAATCTTCGCCGATCCCACATCCTTCACCGGGCGCGTTTCGATCTGGCATGTGCCGCTCGCCTATCTGGAGGATCATCCGTTCCTGGGCGCGGGCTTTGGCGGCTTCTGGCAGGTGGGCGACCTGTCGCCGTCGCGCGACTATCTCAATCAGGTGTTCCAGCTCCGCACGGCGCACTCGCATAACGGCTATCTGGAAATATGGGTGACGACAGGACCGCTGGGCCTTGTCATGCTGATCCTGTCCTTCGTCGCCCTGCCCGCCTGGTGGTTCCTGACCGGCACGACGCGGGAGAACCAGAAGCTGATGGTGCCCGCCTTCGCGATCTGGGTCTTCGTGCTGTATCAGAACCTGCTGGAAACATCCTTTTTCGACAAGGACAGGCAGGTCTGGGTGATCTTCCTTGCAGCAATCGCGACCGCCCACGCGACCTACAAGGCGCGGCCCCGGCGCGTGTGGAACCGCCGTTTCCTCCAATCCCCCCAATCGCAGGAGCCTGCCCATGGCTAAGGTCATCATATGCATCGCCACCTGCAACCGGCCACAGGGCCTGATGCGGACGCTGGAGTCCATCGCGGTGCTCGACACGCGGCATGAGGTGGAGGTCGTGGTCGGAGACAATGATGCCGAGCGGCAGGAAGGACTGGTCGCGCTCGACCGCATCGCGAAGGCCGGCTATCGCTGGCCGATCATGGGGATGCCCGTCAGGCAGCGGGGCATCCCGCATGTCCGCAACGCGCTCACCGAAGCGGCTTTGGCGCGCGAGGGCGTCACCCATGTCGCGATGCTGGACGATGACGAGGCGGCCTCCCCCCGCTGGATCGACTCGCTGGTCGAGGCGGCGGAGAAGTGGCGGGCCGATGTCGTGGGCGGCGCGGTGCTGCGCGAGATGGACAGGGAGGTCGATGAATGGGCGGCGCGCCATCCGTTGCTCCAGCCCAAGAGCCGGGGCGCGTCGGGGCCGGTCGATCTGATCGACAGCACCGCCAACGTGCTGATCGCCGCGCGGGCGCTTCGGGCCATGGGGCCACGACCGTTCGATGAGCGGATGGCCCTGACCGGCGGGTCGGACAAGCAGCTTTTCACCGCCATGAAGCGCGCCGGCCACCGCTTCGCCTGGTCGGAGGAGGCGGTCGTCACGGAGCTGATCCCGGCGAGCCGCGTCACCGCCAAATGGCTGCTGATGCGCGGCTATCGCGTGGGCATGACCGACATGATCGTGCTGCGGACCCAGCATGGCCCCCTGCGCGCCGCCGCCAGCGAAGCGCCGCGCATCGTCGGGGGTTTCATCGTCGGCGGGCTGGGCGCGGTCGCGACGCTCGACCGGGGCAAACGGGTCGAGCGGCTGGGCAAGCTTTATCGCGCCGCCGGCAAGATCGCGGGCCTCACCGGCATCCATTATGAGGAATATCGGAAGGTGCACGGCGCATGACCACGCCCTTTTTCTCTGTTGTCATCCCCCTCTACAATCGCGCCGCGCAGGTCGGCGAAACGATCCGTTCGGTGCTGTCGCAGGACTGGATGGATTATGAGATCGTCGTGGTCGACGATGGATCGCGCGACGATCCCCAGCCAGTGATCGAAGCGATAGGCGATCCCCGCATCCGCTACATCCGGCAGGACAATGCAGGCGGCGGCGCGGCGCGCAACGCCGGGATCATGGCGGCGCAGGGCCGCTATATCGCCTTTCTCGATTCCGACGACCTGTTCCTGCCCGGCAAGCTTTCCATCATGGCGAAGGCGCTGGACGGGGACGATGGCCTCACCGTGCTCTATTCGCGGATGAAGGTGGACCGGGGCGTCGACCGCTATTGGATCAGGCCCGACCGGGGCATTCGCGAGGATGAGGATGTCGGCGAATATCTGTTCTGTGCCAACCAGTTCATGCAGACATCGACCATGGTGGTGTGCACCCCGCTGGCGCAGGACGTGCTGTTCGACCCGGCGCTCAAGAAAGGACAGGACCTGGATTTTTGCGTCCGGTTGCAAGGCGCGGGCGCGCGGTTCCACATGATCGAGCAGCCGCTCACCATCTGGCTCGACGCCACGGAGGCGGGGCGGACATCCTATGTGAAGGGCTATGAGACCTCGCTCGACTGGCTGGAGCGGTGCGGCCATATGCTGACCGGGCGGGCGCGGCGCGGCTATCGCGCGACGGTGCTGGCCTATCACATGGCGCCCATCCGCCCCGTCATGGCGATCCGCGACCTGATCGTAGGCTTCGTCGCGGGGGGCGTGCCGCCGAAGATCATCGCGCGGCAGATATTGCGGTCCTACCTGCCCAAGCCGCTGTACCGGTCGCTCGTCAACGGCTTCGTCCTGCGCTTCGGCAAGGCCGAACCGCTCAGCCATGGCGCCAAGTCGTGATGAGCACATGGCATTCCCCCGCGGCATTGAAGGAAGCTGCCGTGCATCCGATCTTTTCGGTCGTGATCCCGACCTATCAGCGGGCCGATGCGATTGTCGGCGCGGTCATGTCGGCGCTGGAACAGACCGTCATGATGATCGAGGTCATCGTCGTAGTGGACGGATCGACCGACGATACGCAGGCGGCGCTGGCCGCCGTGAGCGATCCGCGCCTGCGCGTCATCGTGCAGGACAATCAGGGCGCGGCGGCGGCGCGCAACCGGGGGATAGACGAGGCACGGGGCCGCTATATCGCCTTTCTCGACTGCGACGACCGCTTCCTGCCCTATCATCTGGCCGATCTGCTACCGCTGGTGCAGCAGGACGACAATGTCGTGGCCTATGGTCAGGTGCTGGCCGACCGGGGCGGCGGGCGCAATTTCCTGAAGCCGCCGCGCGCCATCGCCGATGGAGAGACGATCGACGGCTATCTGATGTGCGATCGGGGCTTCATCCAGACGAGCAGCATGGCGCTGAGCCGCCCACTCGCCGAAAAGGTGCGCTATCGCGAGGATGTGCGCTTTGGCGACGATACCGATTTCGCGGTGCGGCTGTCGCTGGCGGGCGCGCGTTTCGTGATGACGGAGCGGCCCGGCACGATCTGGGCCGACAGCAAGACCGACCAGCGCCTGTCCCATGTGCGCGGCAATGTGGGCAGCCTGACATGGCTGCGTGACCTGCGTCCCCATATCTCGCCCCGCGCCTTTGCCGCCTATATGGGCTGGCACGCCGCGAAAAGCATATGGCCGACCAGCCGGGCGCGGGCGATGCGCTATTATCTGGAAGCGGTGTGCCGGGGCGCTTTCGGCCCGCGCCTCGCCGCCACGGTATTCATGCAGATCGTGCTGCCCGATCCGGTCTATCGCAGATTGACGGACCGCTGGATCGACCTGTCCCACATGGTCGTGGGAAGGCCCAAGATATGAGACGGCGGGATTTCGTCATGGGCGCGCTGGCGCTGGGGGCCTTGCCTTCCGCCCCCGCGCGCGCGGCGATCCCGCCCTCCCCCGGCCTTGCCGCGCTGGCGCGTCGGACGGGGCGCTATTTCGGCTGCGCGGTCAAATCCCGGCAACTCCGCGAAGACCCGGACTTCACCGCCGCCGTCGCCCGCGAATGCGACATCGTGGTGCAGGAATATGAGCTGAAGCGCGGCACGACCGAGCGCAAGCAGGGCCGCTATGATTTCAGCGGCACGGATGCGATCATGGCCTTTGCCCGCAAGCATGACATTGCCGGGCGCGGGCATCCGCTGGTCTGGTATGCGGCCAATCCCGACTGGCTGGATCCTGCGCTGCACGCGGCGAAACCGGGGCCACGCGAAAAGTTGATGACGGATTATATCCGCACCGCGATGCGCCGCTATGCCGGTTGGATCACCGAATGGGACGTGGTGAATGAAGCGATAGAGCCCAATGACGGCCGACCGGACGGGATGCGGGCGGACAGCATGTGGCTTCGCACCATGGGCGAAGGCTATATCGACACGGCATTCCACACGGCGCGGGAGGTTGATCCCAAGGCGTCGCTGTTCCTGACCGATTTCGGGTTGGAGCATGATTCGACCCGCTGCGAACGGCGGCGCACGGCTTTCCTCAAACTGCTCGACCGGCTGATGGCGCGGGGCGTGCCGGTGGATGCGGTGGGCATACAGGGGCACCTCAAACCCTATAAGGAAGGGTTCAGCCAGAAGGTCTTTGCCGATTTCCTCGACAAGATCACCGGCTATGGCCTCGACATATCCGTCACCGAGTTCGACCTGGCCGACCGGGGCGGGCCGCCCGATCCCGACAAGCGCGACCGGGAACTGGCGGCGGTTGCCAAGGCTTTCCTCGACGTGGCGCTGGACAATCCGGCGACGCGGGGCGTGGTATGCTGGGGGCTTTCGGACCGCTATTCCTGGCTGTCCAACTATCCCGACTATAAGTGGCCGGACGGACAATTGTCGCGCGGCCTGCCTCTGGACGCGGCGGGCGAGCGCAAGCCGTTGTGGAGCGCCATCGCCGACGCCTTCAGGGCTGCGCCGCAGATGCGAGAGCGCGGCGCATGAGGGTCGCTTCCCTGACCGGCCTGCGCGGGTTGGCGGCTGTCGCGGTGCTGCTTTATCATATTCCGCAGCAGGCGGCGTTCGCGGGCTTTGCGATGCCGCTCTTTTCGCGCGCCTATCTGGCGGTGGACCTGTTCTTCATCCTGTCTGGCTTCGTCATATCGGTCGGCTATTATGAGAAGGTAGGGCGGCATTGGAGCCTGCCCGCCTATGGCGACTTCCTCGTCAACCGGGCGGCGCGGGTGTGGCCGCTGCATCTGGTGGTGACTGTGGTGTGCATCGCCCGCATCCTGATCAACATATCGGGTAGCCAGAGCATTCCCCTTACTCCCGTCAATATCCTCAGCAACCTGCTGATGGTGCAAAGCTGGGGTTGGGGGACGGAGCCGATTGCCGGGAATAGCTGGTCGGTGAGCACGGAGGTTGCGGCCTATCTGCTCTACCCGCTGATCGCGGCGGTGGCCTTTTCGCGATGGGTGTGGGTGCAGGGGCTGGCGGCGGTGGCGCTGCTGTGGCTGGTGTCGCGCTCCGGGCTGGGCGCGAGCGGTCCCATGGACGTGCTGGCGTCGGACAGCGTGTTGACGCTGCTGCGCTGCCTTGGCGGCTTTGCTCTGGGGGTGATCGCCTATCGCTGCGCGCGGATGCGCTGGGCGCGGGCGGCGTTCGACAGGCCGGGAGCGTTTGCGCTGGTCTGCGCGGCGATTGCCGTGGCGTTGTCGCTGCCGGGGAAGCAAGACCTGCTGGTGGTCTGCCTGATGCCCGCGTTGGTGCTGTGCTGCTATTATGACGGCGCGGCGGCGCGGGCGCTGCTGGCCAATCGGTTGAGTTTTCACCTCGGCCTTATCAGCTATTCCATTTATTTGTGGCATCCGCTCGTGCGCGACATCGGGGCGCGGGCGTTGACGGTGGCCCAGCGGCATGGCGTGACGGGCGTGGACGCGCTGTTCCTGATCGGCACCATCGCGGCGACATGGCTGCTTTGCTGGGCGAGCTATCATCTGATCGAGGTGCGCGGGCATCGGGCGATCAAATGGCTCTATGACGGCCGTCGCGCCCGCGCCAAGGCCATCGGAGCCGCCGCCTGGTGAACCCGAGCGCGCCGATCTGGATCGCTGTCCCCACCTTCCGCCGCCCGGACCGGCTTCGCCACCTGCTTGAGCGCATGGGCGATGTGGTGCGGCGGGGCGATGTGGTGGTGCTGGTCGCGGAGAATGACGCGCGCGGGCAAGAGGGCGCGGCGGTGGCGCGGGCGCTGGAGGCGGCGGGCTATCCCCTGCCCCTGCATGTCCTGATCGTGGAGCAGCCGGGACTTTGCGCGGTACGGAACGCCATTACGGAAGCGGCGATGGCCGATCCGGCGATGCGGCTGCTGGCGATGATCGACGATGACGAATGGCCACAGCCCGGCTGGCTCGACGCGCTGATCGCCTGTCAGGCGGAAACAGGAGCGGAGGTCGTGGGCGGGCCGGTCGATCCGCAGTTCAGCGCGCCGCCGCCCCGCTGGGTGAGCGAGACGCTGGTTTTCCGGGCGGAGGAACGGCCCAAGGGCGTCACGGACATGCTGTGGGCGAGTAACAACCTGCTTCTTACGCGCAGGGCGCTGGAGCGGGTCGCGCCGCCCTGGTTCGACATGCGCTTCAACCGTAGCGGGGGGGAAGATCTGGATTTTCTGATGCGGTTGCGCGCGGCGGGCGGGACGTTCGGCTGGGCGCCGCATGCGCGGGTCAGCGAATGGGTGCCGGCTGAGCGCACCCGCCTGTCATGGGTGCTGCGGCGGATGTGGCGCATCGGCTGCACGGAAACGCTGGCAAGGCGCAAGCAAAGGCCGGGGCTGACAGGCGGACTTGCGCTGTTCGCGCGGTCGCTCGCGTTGCTGGGGCTGCGGACGGCGGGGTTGGCGGGGATGCTGATGCCCGGCGCGCGGCGGGTCGATATAGTGGGCCAGTGGGTGAAGTGCTGGGGCCGCCTGCACGCCTTGGCGGGCGGTTCCCAGACACTTTATGGCGCAGACTGAGCCTTATTCCGCCGCTTCCACCAGCGGTTCGGCGAGCGGTGGCGCGCCGCGGCCCACGCTGGCATAGACGAAGCCTGCCGCTTCCGCATCGTCCGGGCGATAGATGTTCCGCAGGTCGATAAGACCATCGCCCGCCATCACGCCGCGCAGCCGCTTGAGATCGAGCGCGCGCAGGGCGTCCCATTCCGTCACGAGCACCACGGCGGCGGCGCCTTCCGCCGCGACATAGGGATTGGCCGCGAACTCGACATCCTTCATCATGGCGCTGGCCGCTTCCATGCCTTCGGGGTCGTAGGCGCGGATCTGCGCGCCCGCGTCCTGCAAGGCCTGAATGATCGAAAGCGAGGGCGCATCGCGCATGTCGTCGGTATTGGGCTTGAAGGTCAGGCCCAGCACCGCGACCGTCTTGCCCCGCACAGAGCCGTTGCATATCGCGATCACCTTGCGCGCCATCGCCCGCTTGCGGCTTTCGTTGATGGCGACGGTGGTTTCGATGAGGCGGACGGGCGCGCCCGCATCCTCCGCCGTCTTGACCAGCGCCAGCGTGTCCTTGGGGAAGCAGGAGCCGCCATAGCCCGGCCCGGCGTGGAGGAACTTGCCCCCGATCCGGTTGTCGAGGCCGATGCCGCGCGCCACCTGCTGCACGTCCGCGCCCACCTGCTCGCACAGCTCGGCGATCTCGTTGATGTAGGTGATCTTCATCGCCAGGAAGGCGTTGGCGGCATATTTGATCAGTTCGCTGGTCCGGCGGCCGGTGAATATCATCGGCGACTGGTTGAGGTAGAGCGGGCGGTAGACTTCCTCCATCACCGGGCGGGCGCGTTCGTCCTCGATGCCGACGACGATGCGGTCGGGGCGCTTGAAGTCCTGAATGGCCGCGCCCTCGCGCAGGAATTCCGGGTTGGAGGCTACGGCGAACTCCGCCTGCGGATTGGTTTCGCGGATGATGCGCTCCACCTCGTCGCCGGTGCCCACGGGAACGGTCGATTTGGTGACGATGACGGTAAAGCCCTTGAGCGACGCCGCGATCTCCCGCGATGCGTCATAGACATAGGTGAGGTCCGCATGGCCATCGCCCCGACGCGCGGGCGTGCCTACCGCGATGAACACCACATCGGCCTGCGCGACAGAAGCCGCCAGGTCGGTGGTGAAGGTCAGACGGCCCGCATCGACATTGCGCGCGATCAGTTCCTTGAGCCCTGGCTCATAGATCGGGACGCCGCCCTCAAGCAGCATCGCGATCTTGCGCTCGTCCTTGTCCACGCAAATGATTTCGTGACCGAAATCCGCAAGACATGCCCCCGACACCAAACCCACATAGCCAGACCCGGTCATCACGATCCGCATGACAGTTTCTCCTTCAACATGTTTATTCCTGGCCTATCCATTCGCATTTTCACAGGACGCACAAAGCCACTCCTGAAAAGCATCGGGATAACCCCTCACCCTATTCTTTCGAGACAGTCCGCTCGCCGACCCGCTCACGCGATGAGATGGGAACAGCCGTTGATGCAACGCAACATAGCGTCAGCCGATGCCTACGCGCAACGCAGCCCGCCGCTGCCGCGCCACATATCGACGCGCCCTGACGGCATTTCATCGCCCTAACCGATGTTATGGATCAGATACCGCCCGCGATGACGGGCCAGCCGCCGGCTTCCAGCGCCAGGCCAAGGTCCGCGACGCAGCGGTCCAGCACGGCCTGATCGGTCGATCGAACCACGAAGTTGGCGCCCGTGCGCCCATCGCGGAAGAAGGGGTAACTGCCGATCTGGCACCCTTCATGGCCGCGTTCGGCTTCGGCCAGCAGGTCCGCGATTTCGCTTTCCGCGACCCAGCAGCCCACCGTGGCGGACAGCAGTGGCAATCCACCCTCCAACTTGCCCGTCAGGCTTTCCAACATCCCGGCCGTTATATAGGGCACGCCCGCCATGATGAAGATATTGCCATGGCGGATGCCCGGCGCGCCCGACATGCGGTTTTCGATAAGGCACGACCCGGCCGGCACCCGCGCCATGCGGAGCCGCGCTTCGGTGAGGCCACCGCGAGTCTCATAATAGCTTTCCAGCATCGCCCGCGCCTGGGCATGGATTTCCACTTCCACGCCCAGCGCCCCCGCGATTGCGTCGACAGTAATGTCATCGTGGGTCGGCCCGATGCCGCCAGTCGTGAACAGATAGTCGTTGCGGGCGCGCAGCATATTCACCGCCTCCGCAATGGCGCCGCTGTCATCCGCGATGATCCGCACTTCCGTGAGGCGGATTCCCTGCACGTTCAGCCAGGTGGCGATCTGCGCGACATTCCTGTCCTGCGTGCGGCCAGAGAGGATTTCGTCGCCGATGACGATCAGAGCTGCGGTCCAGATGCGTTGGGGATCGGCCATGACACACGCCCATAGCCTGCGTCGCGCGCGCTGCATAGAGCCCGATAGCCGCCCACCCCCCTCGCATTATTCCGCGCAACGCCCTATAATCGCGGCATGACCGAATATATGACCATGACGGCGGACGCGCCGATTTCCCGCTCTGCCGCGATCAAGCTCCATGACGCGGCGGGTTTCGAAGGCATGAGGAAGGCCGGACGGCTGGCGGCGGAGATTCTCGACGCGCTGGCGCCCCATGTCGTGCCCGGCGTGACTACGGGGGAACTGGACGACATCGTCCGCCGGATGACGCTGGAGGGCGGCGGCGTGCCCGCGACGCTGGGCTATCGCGGCTATACGCATAGCTGCTGCATCTCGCTCAACAATGTGATCTGCCACGGCATCCCCGGCGATCAGAAGCTGCGCGACGGCGACATCCTCAATATCGACGTGACGCCGCTGGTTGACGGTTGGCACGGCGACACCAGCCGCATGTATATTGCCGGAGAAGCGCCCATCAAGGCGCGGCGGCTGGTCGAAATCACCTATGAATGCCTGATGCTGGGCATCGAGCAGGCGAAACCCGGCAATCATCTGGGCGACATCGGCCATGCTATCCAGCGGCACGCGGAAAAGCATCGCTATGGCGTGGTGCGCGATTTCTGCGGGCATGGACTGGGCCGCGTGTTCCACGACAGCCCGGAGGTCGTGCACATCGGCCGCCCCGGCACTGGCCCCGAACTGCGGCCCGGCATGTTCTTCACCATCGAACCGATGATCAACATCGGCAAGCCCGGCGTGAAGATGCTGGATGACGGCTGGACCGCGGTGACGCGCGATCGCACCCTTTCCGCCCAGTTCGAACATAGCATCGGCATCACCGAGACGGGCTGCGAAATCTTCACGAAAAGTCCCGCTGGACTCGACTCACCACCCTATGCCTAAAAATTAGGCATTTGGGTAAAGGATTGCCCGGAATCCGGGCAATATGGACAAAGATTGCTGCATCGCCGAAAGCATATCCGGCGATTCGCCATTTGGCACGGGAATTGATTGTCGAGAGGGGCGGCGCTTGCCCGAGGGGGGCATGATGATCGTTACCTTGAATGTGGGCGGAGGGGCGTTTCCTCTGCTGAATGCGTCTGCTGTGGGATTTTTTTGAGATGAAAAAGATCGAAGCGATCATCAAGCCGTTCAAGCTGGACGAAGTGAAGGAAGCGCTGCACGAAGTGGGGGTGTCCGGCATCACCGTGACCGAGGCGAAGGGCTTTGGCCGCCAGAAGGGCCACACCGAACTTTATCGCGGCGCTGAATATGTCGTCGACTTCCTCCCCAAGGTGAAGCTGGAGGTTGTGGTGGACGACACGCTGGCCGACCGCGTGGTGGAAGCAATCTCCGCAGCCGCGCAGACCGGGCGGATCGGCGACGGCAAGATCTTCATCTCCACGATCGAGGGCGCGGTCCGCATCCGCACCGGCGAACGCGACAGCGACGCCATCTGATTTTGAAAAACGTCCAAGCCGGCTGCTCAGGGGACCGGCGGACATAAGCATCAACCGACCCCTTCGGGGGGGTAATCATGAAAGAAGGGCAAGTTCACATGGCCAACACGCCTAAAGACATCCTCAAGATGATCGAGGAAAAGGAGATCGAATGGGTCGATCTGCGTTTCACCGATCCCAAGGGCAAGTGGCAGCACCTGACCATGGTGTCGACCGTGCTGGGCGAAGATGAACTGAATGAAGGCCTGATGTTCGACGGTTCGTCGATCGAAGGCTGGAAGGCGATCAACGAGTCGGACATGATCCTGAAGCCCGACCTGGACGCTGTCTATGTCGATCCGTTCAGCGCGACCCCGATGATGATCCTGTTCTGCGACATTGTGGAGCCGGACACCGGCGAGCTTTATGCCCGTGATCCCCGCTCGACCGCGAAGCGCGCCGAAGCCTTCGTCAAGTCGGCCGGTTTCGGCGACACGGTCTATGTGGGTCCGGAAGCCGAATTCTTCATGTTCGACGATGTCCGCTTCAACTCGGACTATAATGAGTCCTTCTACAAGATCGACGATATCGAGCTGCCGACCAACACCGGCCGCGAATATGAAGGCGGGAACCTGGCCCACCGTCCGCGCGCCAAGGGCGGTTATTTCCCCGTCGCGCCGGTCGATCCGGCCACCGACATCCGCGCCGAAATGGTCACCACCATGCTTGAAATGGGCCTGCCCTGCGACAAGCATCACCATGAAGTCGCCGCCGCGCAGCACGAACTGGGCCTGACCTTCGGCACGCTGGTCCAGACCGCCGACCGGATGCAGATCTACAAATATGTGGTCCACATGGTCGCCCAGGCCTATGGTAAGACCGCGACCTTCATGCCCAAGCCGATCGCACAGGACAATGGTTCGGGCATGCACACCCACATGTCGATCTGGGACGGGGGCAAGCCGCTGTTCGCGGGCGAAGGCTATGCCGGTCTGTCCGACATGTGCCTCTACTTCATCGGCGGCGTCATCAAGCACGCCAAGGCGCTGAACGCCTTCACAAACCCGACCACCAACAGCTACAAGCGCCTGGTGCCGGGCTTTGAAGCGCCCGTTCTGCTGGCCTATTCGGCGCGCAACCGTTCGGCCTCCTGCCGTATCCCCTACGGCGCGGGCGCCAAGGCGAAGCGCGTGGAATTCCGCTTCCCCGACGCGATGGCGAACCCTTATCTCTGCTACGCCGCGCTGCTGATGGCGGGCCTCGACGGCATCGAAAACAAGATCCATCCGGGTTCCGCGATGGACAAGAACCTCTATGACCTGCCGCCCGAAGAGCTGAGCCAGGTGCCGACCGTTTGCGCTTCGCTGCGCGAGGCGCTCGACTCGCTGGCAGCCGACTACGACTTCCTGCTGAAGGGCGACGTGTTCACCAAGGACCAGATCGACGCCTATCTCGAACTGAAGTGGCCGGAAGTGTATCGCTGGGAAATGGCGCCTTCGCCGGTCGAATTCGATATGTATTACAGCGCCTGATCGCTGTTACAGAGCAAACAGGAAACCCGGCTGCGAAAGCGGCCGGGTTTTTTGTTGGAGGGGCGGCTTGGGGTGCTTTTTTCGAAATGTGCGATTGTGGGAAGCGGCCGTTTTGCGGACTTTGCCGAAACATAAGCGTCCGTTCGCCTAAGTAGGGTCTGAGCCCTTCGACAGGTTCAGACAGGCCCGTTGAATATCCGTATCGAACGGTCTTGCGCGACATCAGTCCTTCGATACGCCACTTCGACTGCGCTCAGTGGCTATTCAGGATGAACGGGGAGGGACAGCGGACAGACCACGCATCCCGTGTCGTCCTACATGAGCACGGCATAACCATGATCGCTTCGGCCCTGTTCCGTCGACCGGATGTTCCACTCCGCCGGGACGCCGAATCAGCCGGGAATGGAAACGCCGAACAGCAACACCGGCTCACCCGGTGGCGACAGCGCGACATCGCCGCCTGCCTTCGTCACCAGCTCCCTCACCATCCAGGCGGCGGCGGTGCGCGATGCCAGTCCTTCCGGCGGCAGGGTGCCCGCCAGCGCCGAACGCAGGTCCGGGTCCAGCACCAGCTTGGGGCCCTCCGCCCGCACGACGATCTCCGTCACGCCGGTCCGCTGCTCCGCCCCGATGTCTAGCTGCCCGCCGCGCACCAGCGCATCGCCCGCAATCAGCGCGAGGTTGAGCAGGATCTTGACCGGCAGCTTGCCCAGCATATCGTCCTCGACCAGCCAGCCGACCTTGACGCGGCCGGCCGTGGCGAACATCCCTTCAATCGCGACGCGCGCTTCATGCGTCGGCACGGCATCGCCGAAACCGCCCGCCGATCCGAAGGCCAGACGGAAGAATTTGAGCTTGTTCGCCGACGTCTTCGCACTGTCCGACAACAGGTCCAGGCAGCGCTGGCGCATATCCGGGTCCGTTTCATCCGCCATCAGTTCCAGCCCGTTGTTCAGTGCGCCGACCGGGCTGAGCAGGTCATGGCACAGGCGCGAACAAAGCAGGCTGGCAAATTCGATGCTGTCGGTCGGATGGGTCATGAAGGATGGCTGCCGCTCAATTGGTTGAACATCTGGGGAATATCACGCTAATGCGCCGCCCAACCGGAGGATGCAAGCCCGGCTCACCCCCTTTCCCTCACATGATATCGAGCGCCGCTTCGGCAAAATGCACATTCCCCCCCTCGCCCGGCCCCGCGATCCAAAGCCGTGCCACGCCGTCCGCCACGATCAGCCACAGGCTGCCATCGGGGGCCGCACAGGCGGCGTCGGTAGCGGAAGGCACCGCGACCCCGCCCGGATGCGAGTGATAATGGCCGACGATCCTTGGTCCGCCAGCCCGTGCGGCTTTGTGCGCGGCGAGGAGGGCTGCGGGGTCCAGCTCAAAATGGCGGGACGGGTCGGCGGCGATATTGGCGCCGGGCCGGATCGCCTCGATCCGCCCTTCCGCGCCCAGCAGGAGGCCGCATATCTCATCCTTTCCGGCAGCGGCCAGGTGCAGGATCTGTTCCAGACATTCCCTTGAAATGGAGACTTTCATTCTTACATCCTTAGCAATGGGCGCGGGGGTTTCCATCATCGAAACGACGATCGGAGAGGCGCAGGCCGGGCTGCGGCTCGACCGCGCTCTGGCCGACCTGCTGCCCGATCTTTCGCGCGAGCGGCTGAAGGCGTTGATCCTGGAAGGCCAGGTCATAACCGATGGCCGGTCGCCCAATCCATCCATGAAGGTGGCCGCCGGACAGTCCTTCACCATCGCCCTGCCCCCGCCCGTCGAGGCGGAAGCCGTGGCGCAGGACATTCCGCTCAGCATCGCCTATGAAGATGCCGAGCTGATCGTCGTGGACAAGCCCGCCGGCCTCGTCGTCCACCCGGCGGCGGGCAATCTGGACGGCACGCTGGTCAATGCGCTGCTCCACCATTGCCGGGGCCAATTGTCAGGCATCGGAGGTGTTGCACGGCCCGGCATCGTTCATCGCATCGACAAGGATACTTCGGGCCTGTTGGTCGTTGCCAAGACGGACAAGGCCCATGAGGGACTCGCCCGCCAGTTCAAGGATCATAGCATCGACCGGCTTTATGCCGCCATCGTCTATGGGGTTCCGGCTCCGGGCAAAGGAACGGTGGATACATGGATCGGCCGATCCGACGCTGATCGAAAGAAGATGGCCGTTCATCGGGAAGGGCGCGGCAAACATGCCGTCACCCATTACCGCACGATGGAGCGGCTCGCGGGCGCGGCTCTGGTGGAATGCCGGCTGGAAACCGGGCGGACCCATCAGGTGC
This sequence comes from Sphingobium baderi, assembly GCF_001456115.1. Lineage (NCBI taxonomy): Bacteria > Pseudomonadati > Pseudomonadota > Alphaproteobacteria > Sphingomonadales > Sphingobiaceae > Sphingobium > Sphingobium wenxiniae. Next base: position 3,239,096 of record NZ_CP013264.1, read on the forward strand.
GCGTTCACATGGCCCATATCGGACACCCCTTGATCGGGGATCAGGTTTACGGTAGAGACAGGAAAGGTTTCAAATCAATACTGGAAACGATGGGTTTCAAAAGGCAGGCATTGCACGCAAAGGCGCTGGGGTTCATACACCCCTTAACAGGCGAAAGCCTGCGTTTTGAGAGTGTTTTGCCAGCCGATATGCAGGAACTGTTAAGTCAGCTCCACGTATAGAGGTTTGGAAAGTTTGCGACGGCGCCTGTGACGCCTCTTCTGGGTCCCGCCGCGCATGAAAGGGAAAGGTGAAGCGACATGGCTGACAAAAGCAATGTCCCAACGGTGCCGGCGCTGGGCGGTGAAGCCAGCCTGAACCGTTATCTGTCGGAAATCCGCAAGTTTCCGCTTTTGACTCCGGAGCAGGAGTATATGCTCGCCAAGCGGTATCAGGAACATCAGGATCCTGAAGCGGCGGCGCAGCTCGTGACGTCGCATCTGCGCCTGGTGGCGAAGATCGCGATGGGGTATCGCGGCTATGGCCTGCCGGTCAGCGAACTGATCTCCGAGGGCAATATCGGCCTGATGCAGGGCGTGAAGAAGTTCGAAGCCGATCGCGGTTTCCGCCTGGCGACCTATGCGATGTGGTGGATTCGCGCCTCGATCCAGGAATTCATCCTGCGGTCCTGGAGCCTCGTGAAGATGGGCACCACCGCCGCGCAGAAGAAGCTGTTCTTCAACCTGCGCCGGATGAAGAACAATATCGAAGCGTTCGAGGATGGCGACCTGCATCCCGATGACGTCAAGAAGATCGCGACCGATCTGGGCGTTTCGGAAGAAGATGTGGTCTCCATGAACCGGCGCATGGCGATGGGCGGCGACACGTCGCTCAACGTACCGATGCGCGAGGATGGCGAAGGCCAGTGGCAGGATTGGCTGGCCGACACCGATCCGCTGCAGGACGAACGCGTCGCCAACGAACAGGAGCGCGAGTTGCGCCACGACATGCTCGTGGAAGCGATGGACGACCTCAACGACCGGGAAAAACATATCCTGGCCGAACGGCGACTGGCCGAAGAGCCCAAGACGCTGGAGGAACTGTCGCAGGTCTACGGCGTAAGCCGTGAGCGCGTGCGCCAGATCGAGGTTCGGGCTTTCGAAAAGCTGCAAAAAGCGATGATGCGGATCGCCGGGGACAGACTCGGCAAGATGGCCCGGTTCGCAGCGGCCTGATCCTGTCGAACGATGAAGGAAAGCCCCGGAAATTCTCTGGGGCTTTTTCTTTGGCGCTGCGGGTCGGCGGCATGGCCGCGTTTCAAATCTCAAGACCCATGAAAAAGCTGTCCGGACCATAGGACGCGCGCTTGGCGGGAGCAATCCGGTCGGACATGTCCGCAAAGCCCTGCCGCTGCCAGAAGCTATCGGCGCCGTTGACGGCCATGAGCAGAATGCGGTTTTGGCCTGCTTCACGGGCCGCATCGACGACATGGCGCATCGCGGCCGATCCGGCGCCTCCCCCCTGCATATTGGGCAGAATCGCGAGGTCGTGCAGATAATAGCAATCCGCCTTTGCCGGCATGGCTCCCAGCAGCCTGTGCAATGCAGGCGGATCGGCCGCCATCCATGGATGGGTGATAAGATAACCCCGGACATGGCCGTCCTGTTCCAGCACGAAACATCCAGCGGGATAGAGCGTCAGCCTATCAGCATAGACATCCGCGCCTTCCGTGAAAGCGCCGTGCACCTGATCCGAAATAGCCGTCACGGCAGCAATGTCACCGGCCTTCATCGGCCTCCAGTTGGGGGACGCGCTCATGCCGCCAGCCCAGCCGCTTTGCGCGCCGCGCTCAATAGCTGATCGGAAAGGGCCGGGTCGCCGACAGCGCGCGCGAGCGACAAGGCTCCGACCCATTGAGACATGCGCGCCAGAGCCGCTTCCTGGCCGCCTTCCTGATCGGCTTCCTCAAGAATGGCAGCCAAGGCTTCGAAACCATGGCGAAAAGCGTCGGCCAGATCGCCTCCCTTGCGGGCCGCGTCAGGGCCAAGCGCGATGAGGGCGCAGCCTGTTTCAGGCGCGTCCCGGTTCCGCCCGCTCAGATAGTCGGCCGCGATGGCGTGCAATGCATTTCCCTCGCTCGTTTCAGCCACTATGCCCCGCCAGCGTTCGGCGCTTCGCATCAGGGACCGGGCGCAGGCTTCAACGGCCAGCCCATCCTTCGACGCGAACTGGTTATAGAAGCCGCCATGGGTCAGGCCACATTCGCGCATGACTTCGCCAATGGCGACGCCGTCTACACCACGCGCGCGAAACAGGCGTGAAGCGGCGTCCACCACCTTTTCCCTATTGCGCGTGGCCTGTTCCCGACTGACTTTCATGGCCGCCTTTCGTCAATTGGCCCTTGATCTTATATATGACATATATCATTTAACCGCAATCCGTGACTTCCCGGAGGAACTTCATGCTCTCCGCCCGTCTTGCGCGGCGATTTTCCGCGCGCAATGTGCATTATGGCTGGGCGGTGGCGGGCGCGACCTTCCTCACCATGCTGGTCGTTGCCGGGGCCGTGGGCGCGCCGGGCGTATTCATCGTTCCCCTGCAAAAGGAATTCGGCTGGAGCGCCGCTGATATTTCCGGCGCGCTGGCCATTCGCTTCCTGCTGTTCGGGGGCATGGGACCGTTCGCGGCGGCCTTCATGAATCGTTTCGGTATCCGTCGCATGATGCTGATTTCACTGGGCATTGTGGCCTGCGGAATGCTGCTTTCATTGGCCATGGACCGGATATGGCAGCTCTTCCTGCTGTGGGGCGTGGTGATCGGACTTGGCACGGGACTGACGGCCATGGTTCTGGGCGCGACGGTCGCGACGCGCTGGTTTTCCGAACGGCGCGGGCTGGTGATGGGCCTGCTTTCCGCCAGCACGGCGACGGGCCAGCTTGCCTTCCTGCCGCTGCTGGCAGGGCTGACGGAGAGCCATGGCTGGCGCATGGCGCTGCTGATGATCTGCGGCGCCATCCTGATTGCAGCCGTGGTCGTTTTCCTCATCATGCAGGATCGGCCTTCCGACCTTGGCCTTGCCCCCTATGGCGCGGGCGCCGTAGAACCCGCTCCGGTGCAGCCCGCCACATTGGGCGCGCTGTTGATGACGCCGATCGCGGTTCTGCGCGAAGCGGCCGGGGCGCCCGTTTTCTGGGTTCTGTTCTTCTCCTTCTTTGTCTGCGGCGCCAGCACCAATGGGCTGGTCCAGACCCATTTCATCGCCATGTGCGGGGATTATGGACTAGCCGCCGTCGGCGCCGCGTCCATGCTGGCGATGATGGGGCTGTTCGATTTCGGCGGGACATTGGCGTCGGGCTGGCTGTCCGACCGGTTCGACAATCGATGGCTGCTGTTCTGCTATTATGGCCTGCGAGGGCTTTCGCTGCTGTATCTGCCGTTCAGCGACTTTTCGCTCTACAGCCTGTCGATCTTCGCGATCTTCTATGGGCTGGATTGGGTGGCGACCGTGCCGCCGACCGTAAAGCTGACGGCCCGCCATTTTGGACCGGAAAAGACGAATATCGTTTTTGGATGGATATTTGCCGGGCATCAGCTCGGCGCGGCCAGCGCAGCCCTTGGCGGAGGCCTGTCACGGACGGTCTGGCAAAGCTATATGCCAGCGTTCGTGGCAGCGGGCCTGTTGTGCCTGATTGCGGCGGCGATGATATTGCTCATCCATCGCGGACGCCCCGAAAGGACGCTCGCCGCCGCTTGAACATGGGTGGCAGGGCGCGTTACGAGACCGTCATGACCGTAAAGCCCCCTTCATCGCGCCGCCGTTCCCGCTGGATCACCATTCCGTTCAAGATCGTGGGCGGCTTCGTGATTCTGTCGCTCCTGATGGTCGGCCTGTATCGTTTCGTGCCGCCGCCCGTGACGTGGACGATGCTGTTCGATCCCCACGGCTTCACCAAAGACTGGATGAGCCTGGATGAGATGGCGCCGAACATGGCGCGCGCCGCCATCGCGGCGGAGGACAGCCGTTTCTGTTCGCACCATGGCTTCGATGTCGATGCGATCGCCCAGGCCATGCGGCACAATGCCAGTGGAGGAAGGATCAGGGGCGGATCGACGATCAGCCAGCAGACGGCGAAGAATGTGTTCCTGATCCAGGGCGGCGGCTTTGTCCGCAAGGGGTTCGAGGCGTGGTTCACCGTGCTGATCGAAGCGATATGGGGCAAGCGGCGGATCATGGAGGTTTACCTGAACGTCGCGGAGACCGGGATCGGAACCTATGGCGCCAACGCGGGAGCGATGCGCTATTTTCACCATGACGCGAGCCGCCTGACGCGAGCCGAAGCAGCGCGGATCGCCGCCGTCCTGCCGCTCCCCAAGAAACGGGCAGCCGTCGCGCCGAGCGGCTTTACCCGCCGCTACGGCAACAGCATCGCCGCGCGGATCGGCGTAGTTCAGCGGGATGGACTGGATGGGTGCCTGCGGTGAGAAGGAAAGAGACGATGGCCCGCAACCTCGACGCCTTTGAACAATTCGGAGTTTGGACCACGCGATCGCCAGCGACCGTTCATGGCCTCTATCGTAACCTTCAGCCGGATTAGCTTCGTCGTCCCGCGAGCCTGATGCCCTGCGCTATTTACGGAACACCCGCGCCAGTTCCATCGGAATGAGCGGCTGTTCGCGGGGAAGGCCGCTGCGGATGGCGTCGCTCTGTTCTGTCGGATCGAAGCGCGTCCAGCCTGCCCGCGTCAGTTTTTCCAGAGGACGATAGCGGATCTTATATTGCATCCGCTGCGACCCTTCGACCCAATAGCCCAGATAGACATAGGGAAGGCCCGCGCGCGCCGCGCTCAGGATATGATCCATGATGATGAAGTTGCCGAGCCCCTTGCGATGTTCCATATCCGTGTCGAAGAAGCTGTAGATCATCGACAAGCCGTCGCCTTGCCGGTCGGTCAGGCACGCGCCCACCAGCCTGCCCGGACGGCCATCCTCACCCGGTTCGCGATATTCCATCACATGACTGTCGACGGGGGTCTGCTCGACCATGTCGGCAAAGTCCATCTCGTCCATTTCGGTCATGCCCCCGCCGGGGTGGCGCGCGGAGAGATAGCGCCGCAGCAAGGCGAACTGCTCCTCTGTCGACCATGGCTTGCAGGGGGTGACGACCAGATCCTCATTCTTCCGCAGCAATTTGCGCTGGGTCGCGTTCGGCTGGAATTCCTCCGCCACCACGCGCACCGACACGCAGGCCGAACAATCGGCGCAGCTGGGGCGATAAGCGACGTTCTGGCTGCGGCGAAAACCGATTCGCCCAAGCGCGTCATTGAGTTCCGAGGCGTTTTCGCCCGACAGTTCCGTGAACACCTTCCGCTCGCTCCTGCCCGGCAAATAAGGGCATGGCGACGGATTGGTCACAAAAAAGCGCGGAAAACGGAATGGCGCGCTCATGCTCCCCTCTCCCCCAGACCGCTATTGGACGAACGATTCATGGAAGGACTATGCCGCTCCAATCCATCCATGAAAAGATCATTTACCATGAAAACACGATGGACCGCCGCAAGTCAGGCAACCTCGATCGGGGCGACCTCATATCCCGCTTCGCGCAGGGCGGCGATCAGGCGCTGGAGATGCGTGCGGTCCCGCGTCTCGCACTCGACATCGAGGCTGAGACCCTTGGCCGGCAGGTTGGTGAAGATGCGCTGGTGCGACAGTTCGAGAATGTTGACCGCTTCCTGATCGAAGATGCGGGCGACATGGAAGAGCGCGCCCGGACGATCCTGCAACCGTATCCGCAGCCGCGCGAGCCGTCCCGAGCGCGCCAGATCGCGCAGCAGCACATTGGCGAGCAGGCGCGTGTCGATATTGCCACCTGTCAGCACCAGCCCGACATTGCGGCCCGCGAACATCTCGCGATGGGTAAGCAACGCGGCAAGGCCCGCCGCCCCTGCCCCTTCGACCACCGTCTTTTCGATCTGGAGCAGCAGGCTGACCGCCTCCTCCAGACAGCGCTCATTGACCAGCAGCACATCGTCGGCCAGCCGCTCGACAAAGCGGCGGGTCAGTTCACCGGGATGCTTGACGGCAATCCCCTCGGCCAGCGTGTCGCCATCGCAGACGAGATTCTCGCCCTTGATATAGTCATACATGGACGGATAAAGTTCCGCTTGCACCGCAACCAGGCTGATGTCGGGCTTCATCGCCTTGGCCGCCGTGCCCATGCCGGAAAACAGGCCGCCACCGCCGATGGGGATGACCAGCGTATCGATCTCCGGCGCCTGCTCCAGCATTTCGAGCGCGATGGTGCCCTGCCCGGCGATGATGTCCGGCTCATCAAAGGGATGGACGAAGGTCAGCCCTTCTTCCGCTTCCAGCTTGCGGGCGTGGGCATAGGCGTCGTCGAACTTCTCGCCGAACTGCACGACGCGCGCGCCATGGCCCTGCGTCTGCGTCACCTTCACCGTCGGCGTGGTGGTGGGCATGACGATGGTGACAGGCACGCCCAGCCGCTTGCCATGATAGGCAAGGCCCTGGGCATGGTTGCCTGCCGAAGCGGCGATCACCCCTTTGCGCTTCGCTTCATCGTCCAGTTGCAACAGGCGGTTTAGCGCCCCGCGCTCCTTATAAGCGGCGGTGAACTGGAGATTTTCGAACTTCAGGAACACCTTGCAGCCCAGCATGTCGGACAGCGTCTGGCTGATCAGCGTGGGCGTCTGAACGATCGAACCGGAAATGCGAACGCGCGCCGCAAGGATGTCGTCGACGGAAACGGGCAGCGGCAGGGCGCCTTCGATCTTGGTCAGAGTGTTCATGGCCTGCCCCCTATACGAAAATTAGGACGGAAGAAACTGGCACCGTCCCCAAACTGGCCCTATGGCTATGGAGCACGCACATAAAGTACGGGATTTATGGCTAACATCGCGTTTATCGGCCTGGGCGTCATGGGTGGCCCGATTGCGGGGCATCTGGCCAAGGCGGGGCATCAGGTGACCGTCTACAACCGCTCCATCGGCAAGGCGAAAAGCTGGACGGAAGCCTATGGCGGGGAAGTCGCCATCAGCCCGTCAAAGGCGGCGGAGGATGCGGAAATCGTCATCAGTTGCGTTGGAACCGACGACGACCTGTCACAGATCACGCTGGGGCGCGATGGCGTTTTCCGGGCCATGAAAGCGGGCAGTCTTTTCATAGATCATACAACGGTATCGGCGCGGATCGCCCGGCAGCTTTATGTCGAAGGGCAGAGTCTGGGGCTGCATTGCGTCGACGCGCCCCTGACCGGCGGGCAGATCGGCGCGGAAAACGGCAGGCTGTCCATCATGTGCGGCGGCGCGAAGCCCGCTGTCGCGGCGGCGCAGATCGTCATGCAGGCCTATGCCGCGCGGATCGTCCATGTCGGCGGGGCCGGCGCGGGACAGACGACGAAGATGGTCAACCAGATCTGTCTTGCGGGCACGCTGCAAGGCGTAGCCGAAGCGTTGCGCTTCGCGCAGGCCGCCAATCTGGATGTGGAGAAAATATATGAGGCCATTTCCGGCGGCGCGGCGCAAAGCTGGGTAATGGACAATCAATGGAAGACGATGGCACAGGACAGTTTCGATTTCGGCTTGTCGGTCGACTGGATGCGTAAAGACCTGGAACTGGCGCTGGACGAAGCGCGGGCCAATGGCGCGACTTTGCCGATGACGGCACTGGTCGATCAATTCTATGCCGATGTGCAGGCGATGGACGGGCATCGGCAGGACATCAGCGCACTGGTGCGGCGGATCACGCGGGCATGAAGGCTGGACTGCTGGCGGCATTGGCCGCGATCGCCCTGCCCATGCCTGCGCTGGCTTCGGGCGTGATCGACAATGTGAACGGCATCGCGCTCGACGCGCAGGGGCGGGTCGTGCACTTCAACGCCCTGCTGATCGACGATGAAGGCAAGGTCGAAAAACTGATCCAGGGCCGCTATCAGGAACCGCCCCCGCCCAAGCGCAAGAAGCGCAAGGGCGACGATACGCCCGCGCCCAAGCGGCTGGACTTCAAGCTGGATGGCGGTGGCAAGACACTGATCCCCGGCCTGATCGACGCGCATGGGCATGTGATGGGACTGGGCCTGTCGCTCGTCACGCTCGATCTTTCGGAGACGCGATCGCTGGCGGAGGCGCAGGTGAAGATCCGGGCCTATGCACAGGCCAGCCCAGGGCGGAAATGGATCATCGGTACGGGCTGGAATCAGGAGCAATGGGGTCTGGGGCGTTTCCCGACCGCTGCCGAACTGGATGCCGCCGTTTCCGACATTCCGGTCTGGCTGGAACGGGTGGACGGCCATGCGGGCTGGGCCAACAATCTGGCGCTGAAGGCCGCCGGAATCACGGCCGCGAGCAAGGCTCCACCAGGTGGGCGGATCGAGATGGATGCGGGCAAGCCTTCGGGCGTGCTGGTGGACAAGGCGATGGACCTGATGGCCCGCGTCGTGCCGCCGCCCGCGCCCAAGGATCGCGACATCGCGCTTGAAAAGGCGCAACAGACACTGCTGGCGGCGGGCATCACCGCCATCGCCGACATGGGCACGCGCATAGAGGACTGGCAGGCGTTTCGCCGCTCCGCCGACCGGGGGGCGCTGCGGGTGCGGATCATGTCCTATGCGATGGGGCTGGACAATATGGTGCTGATCGCCGGGCCGGAGCCGACGCCGTGGCTCTATGACGACCATCTGCGGATGGGCGGGGTCAAGCTGGTGCTGGACGGCGCTTTGGGATCGCGAGGAGCATGGCTGAAGGCGGATTATGCCGATGCGCCGGGGCAGCGGGGACTGGCGATGATCCCTTCGACCCAGCTTCGCAACATCATGAGCCGGGCGTCGATGGACAATTTCCAGATCGCCGTCCATGCCATAGGCGATGCGGCTAACAGCGAAGTGCTGGACGCGATCACTGAACTGGCGGAAACCTACAAGGGCGACCGGCGCTGGCGCGTCGAACACGCCCAGATCGTTTCGCCCGGCGATTTGCCGCGCTTCGGGCAGTTCGGGATCGTCGCATCGATGCAACCGATGCATGAAGCGTCGGACTGGCGCATGGCCACAGCGCGGCTGGGCGAGGCGCGGCTGAAAGGCGCCTATGCGTGGAAGGCGATGCTGGACAATCGCGTGCCGCTGGCCTTCGGATCGGACGTGCCGGTCGAAAATCCCAACCCTTTCCCCGGCATTGCCGTCGCCATGAGCCGCGAGGACGCGAAGGGCGAACCGGCTGGCGGGTGGATGCCGGAACAGCGCGTAAGCTTTGAAGCGGCGCTGGATGGCTTCACGCGGCAGGCGGCCTATGCCGGTTTCGCGGAGAAGCGGTTCGGCAGCCTGATCCCCGGACAACGGGCGGACTTCCTGCTGATCGACCGGGATATTTCCATGGCGCGCCCCGCCGATATTCGCGCAACGCAGGTGCTGGAAACCTGGATCGGCGGCAAGCGGGTCTATGTGAAGGGGCAATGACGCCCCTTCCCTGCGGCATCAAAGAACGTCGCCCGCCGCCTTGAAGGCATCCTCCAGCGTCGCGGGAAGCGGCGGCTGCACAGGCTTGTCGCAACCCACCACCTTCATATGCGCCCGCAGCGCATCCATCCGGCCCAGCTTCCAGCGCGCAAGCGGAACGCCAAGCGGGCGGAACTCCGCACGGTCGAACAATTCCACCACATAGTCGGCGCAGAGCTTGTCGACCTGATCCAGCGTCAACATGCCAAGGTTCATGACCATGGGCCGCCCCGGCACGCCATTGCGCCCACGCACCAGATCCGTGACGAACAGGCCTCCGCGCGGATCGACCAGCACGACATCGGCCTTCGACGCGTCGATCATGCGATGGCTCGCGGCATAGGGCGCGACGAAGAGATGCGTCCGCCAAGCAAGAAAACCAGCCGTAACCAGAGTGATGGCCAAGGCAATGAAGATCGGCCGCATCATCCCCGCCGGACGGAAACGCGCCCAGCCCAGCCCCGCAAGAAGGCAGAAGGGGCCGATGAAGCCATGGGCATAGCGATACCCCCAGCCATAGCCCTGGGCCAATGCCAGCCCACAGCCCGCCAGACAACCCAGAGCAAGCGGCAAGGCGATTTCCTGCCCTTTCAATGCCCTGCGCCAGCGCATCGCCGCCACGCCCAGCACCGCCAGCGGCACCATCAATATATTGTTCCACGCGATGAAGCGGGTCAGGTTGACCAGCGGCTGCCAGCGGTCGCCCAACCGCTCGAACAGGCTGCCGACCTTGTCAGCCACGCCTGCCGCCGGGCGCACGTCCATAGGCGGCCCCAGCACATGCGTCAGGAAACCGGGCCACAGCTTTGCCCAGACGATGACGATCAGGATCAGGATCAGAATATGGAAAGCCGCGACCGCCCATCGGCGCCCCAGCAGCATCCAGAGGATGAAGGGCGCGATGAAGATCGGTGGGAAATGCCACTGATGCAGCCCGGCCGCGACAAGCGCGACCAGACCCGCAACCAGATGGGACAGCCAGCCGCCCCGCAGCACCAGCGCCAGCCAGACCATGTTGAGCGCGAAATGCCCCGTCATGGCATAGGGCGTCATCGCCGTGATCCAGAGCTGCGTCGAAGACAGCCCGAGCAGCATCGTCACCCATACCGCATCGGGCCGGTCGGGAAAGAGATGGAGCGCCACCCGCCACAGCGCGATCAGTCCCGCGACCAGCAGCGCCGGCCCGGCCACATTGGGATCGCCCAGCTTCCAGAACAAGGCCTGGATTGCGCTGTTCACCGGCAGATAGGCCGCCGTCCAATAGTCCGCAGCGCCGAAGGGCGAGAAGAATTCCGGCATGATGGCGCGGCGATAGCCTTCCCATTCGGCCGGGATGGGGCGGGCGAACAATCCTTCGCGGATATAGGCGGCCGCAAAGCGGGCAACCTCCTCATCGCGCGAGATGGCGTAGTTTTGAAACAACAGATAATGCCCGGCCCACGCCACCAGCCCGAACACCACCACCAGCGGAATGATGATGCGCGACCGGGGAGCGGGCAGTCCGAACCCCTTCCCTTCCGCGAAAGGCATTGCCAGCGCGAGCAGCAACAGAGCGATCAGCAACGCGGGGAAATCCTGATCCAGGAACAGGATCACCGGCAGGCTGGCCCCCTGCCCGAACGTGATGTGCCACAGGAATGTCGCGATCAGCCAGAAGGCAAGGCCCAGCCCGCCCACCTGGAACAGCGTGAACGCGCCTATCCGGGAAGGGCCGCCTGTTCCTTGATCACGTCCCCCCATCAATCCGCCGCCGCCAGCAATGCCTGATTGACGAAAATGCCGTCCATCTCGACCAGCAAGGGGAAATGCCCTTTATTATTGGCGAAAAAGGCCGAAGGGACGAAGCCATGTTCCGCCAGCCAGTCGATCATGGCGCGATAGCCCGTCCCGCCCTCATAAATAGGCCGCACACCCAATTCCGTCTGAACGCCCGTCATGACGCCCAGCGCCGATGCCGCCCCTTCGCACACGGCGAGGTCGTGGCCTTGCGTATCCATCTTAAGGAAGGGGCATGTAAAGCCATGCGCCGCCTGCAATTCCGGCAACAGGCTTTCGAGGCGGCGACAGGCCATATCGACGGTGCGCGTGACCTTGTTGCGGTCCGCGAAAATGGCGTCCTGACCGGCGGCGGGCTTTTTCAGCGAGCTGAACTGGTCGGCCGCCATGATGTTGAAGCTGGCCGTGCCATCGAAGTCGGACAGGGCCATGTTGAAGACATGCCAGCGCCTGTCCGCAGCAGCATGGCGGGAAAGCTCCGCGAAAATATCGGGATTGGGTTCGAAGGACAGGATCGTGCCGGTAAAGGCCGCATCCTTGCGGAGCATGGTCGCATATTGCCCGCGATTGGCGCCCACATCGAAAACGCAGTCCACGTTGAACGCGCTCAGAAAGCGCCGTAGCGCCTGGATTTCGGGATATTGATGAACGCGCCCACCCATGGCGAGACGCATCGCCCGCCACCGGTCGGACAGTTCGCGAGCGTAGCGGCTCATGTCCGGGCAGCCATGGCTTTGCGGTAGATGTCGATCGTCGCCAAGGCCATGTCCTTCCAGTCGCCCATATCTTCTCCATAGGCGTGCGCCTGCCCACCCCTCGCCTGCCTGATGGCGGGGCTTTGCAGGAGCGGCAAGAGGGCTTGTGCGAGGGCGGGCGCATTTCCCGCCGGAAAGCGGATCGCCACGGCCTCCGGCAACGTGGCGAACATGCCCGCATCGGACGCCACCATCGCCTTGCCATGATGAAGCGCGGACAGAAACGCGCCGCTTGAATCGATATGGCGATAGGGAAAGACGATGATGTCCGCCTTCGCCATATGCGCGTCCAGCCGCTGTTCGCGCAGGAAGCCCAAGTCGCAGATCAGCCTGTCACCAAAGCCCGCCCGGCGCACGCCCTCCATCAGCGGGGCGATGTCCATGAAGGGCTTTCCGGCCAGCACCAGCTCAAAATCATGTCCGCCCTGCCACAGGGAAAGGCATGCTTCGATCAACAGGTCGACGCCCTTATAAGGACGGATCGTGCCGAAGAACAGCACACGCGGGCGCATAGGATCGGGAACGCTTGCCAAATCGTCGGGCATGGCCGGCGCGAGCCGCATGGGTGGATGGGCCGTCACATGGATGCGGTCGACGGAAACCCCTTGCGCGACCAGCGCCTCCCGCGTGGTGTCGCCATGGACGATCAGCGCATCGAACAGATCGAGCAGCGCGCGATAGCCCCGTCCCTGAAACCCTGCATCGGCGTGATAGGCATCGACATTATGGACGGTGTGGACGAGCGCCACTCTGCGGCGCAGACGGCGCAGCAGCAGCCTATCGGCGGGCGCGAGTGGAAGCCACTGAAAATGAAGCACATCGGCGCGGGCCAGATCCTCGGTCTTGCCGAGCGCGCTGGTCCATCCATATTCGGCGGCTTTTAGAAGACGAAAGACGCGCCCCTCTCCCAGCCGGCCCCGCACAGCTTCGCTGCGGCGGAAGAAGCGGGGGACGTAGCGGTAATGCTGCGGAATGAAGGCGTCCGTCGGGCGCACGGGGCGACCCAGAAGCGCCACGTCCTCTCCCGCCGCGCCCATGGCCGCGCAGAGGCTGTCATCATAGCGCCCTGTAAAGAGCGAGGGATCGACCATGGCGATCTTCAAGAACGCACCTCTCGCACGAGATGGCGGAGCGACAGGGCATGCAGCGACGCCACCACCGCCAGCGTCGCGGCATAAAGGAACAGGAAGGCGGAATCGAAATACTGCGGCCACAAGGAGCGCACCAGCGGCACGCTCAGCAGCGACCCCGCCAGAAAGGGCAACGACCGCCGCAACAGAAGCGAGAAACGCCCGAGCGCCGCCTGCACATAGACGGACACGCAAATGACGGCGAGCGCCAGCAGGGCAAGGTCGATCAGCAGCAGTTCGGTCAAGCCGATGGCCGCCCGACCATCGAACAGCCGGTCGAACAGCCAGCGGCCGACCAGCAGAAGCGCGGCCGATGCCCCCACCGCAAAGAACAGGGCCACCGCCAGCGCCCGCCCCATCAACTGTCGCAGGCGCGGGCCGTCCCCGGCATGGAAAGCGCGGGTGATGCGGGGAAGCGCCGCCTCCACAGCAGCCCGCACCAGCATGGAGAGCGCCCGCGACATCTTGAAGAAGAAATCGAACAACAGCATCGGACGCGCGTCGCTGGTGGCGGCGGCGATGGTGAAATAGGGCGCGTTATAGGCGATTATGTCCGACATGGTGAACGCCGCCGACGCGCCGATGTCGCGCAGATAATGCCGCCGCACATGGCCGCCGCCGACACGGAAAGCGAACCAGTGCGCGCGCCGCATCTTCAACCGATTGTGGACCAGGGCGATGGCATAGCCGATGACGGCGATGCTGACGCCCAGTTGCAGCGCGACCGACAGCCGCGGGTCCAGCCCGCCGAGAATCGCGAGCAGCAGCGCGATCGTCATGACCCGCCGCAGGCAATCGAGCGCTTCCCAGATGAAATTGCCATCCACCGCCGCCAATGCCCGCTTGGCCAGCAAGGCCGGCAGGTTGAGGCAGGCGGACAGGAAGAAAAGGAGGAAGAGCAGCGGCATGGCCGTCTTCAGCCCGCCCGCCGCCAGAGCGATCAGCAAGATCAGCACGCCGCCCGTGATCAGCAGGCCCAGGAAGAGGAACAGGATGCCCATTTCCTCCAGTCGGAAGCCGCTGTCCTCCGTCGCCGCATCGCTGCCCAGCCAGTGTCGCCGCAGCCGGGCGTAGATGATGCTGGTAAGGCCAAACTCCGCCGAGATGGTGAAATTGCCGAACGCGACGAGCAGCAGGAACGCCTGAAACTCCGTCAGCGGCAACACGCGGACAAAGACATAGGTGACGGCGAAACCCCAGATCAGCACCAATCCCACATTGGCGAGCTTCACGAGCGCCAGGATGCGCGCCGACCCCTCCATGCGGGCGAGCAGCCCTCCGGCTGCCTGGGCGCTCACCGGAGCGATGCTCCGCCGGGCTTGCGGGCGCGGAACAGCCGGTCGTCCAGCGCGTAGAGACGGCGCATATCGGCGCCGATGGAGGCCGCGTCGATTTCCTCCAGGTCGAAACCCGCCTGCCGGATGCGGTCGGCGAAATCGGGACCATATTGACGCACATGGTCCCACTGGCCGAAGCGCCGCTCCCGCTCGCGCGGGGGGATGTCGAAGCTGCCATCCTCGGTCGGCTTGTTCCAGAGGGGCACGATCAGCCATGCCTCGCCGCCCGGTTTCAATGCGCGCAGGATGTTGCCGAGCACGGCGCGGTCATCGGGCACATGCTCCATCACATGGCTGGCGTAGAAGATGTCGTAGCGATCCGTCTCGCTGAGTTCCATGAGGTCGACGCGCCGCATGGCCGGGACCGTGTAGCGGGCGGGGTCAATGTCAGCGGGGACATAGTCTTTCGCGGCGGAAAAACGGCGGACAAGGCTGGCTTCATTGGGCGCCATGTGCAGGATCGCGCCATCGACGGGCACGCTCAGAACGTCCTGCGCGATCAGGTGGTTCATCAGCCTCTCACGCGGGGAAGCGCCACATTCCGGGCAACCCCATTCGGCATTGTCGCCATAGCGAAAGAAACCAATGACCGTCCGCCCGCAGGCCGGGCAGCCGCGATCAGGACGCGCGCCCAGCGCCTTGCGGAGTTTCAGCCCCGTTTTCGTCAGATGCTTGCCGGCGGCTTTTGCGACCCGCTGAACAGTAATCACGCCATTCTCCGCATGAGGACAGGGACCGGCCTATACAATATGCACCGGCTTTGGCGAGGGGGATCAGCGCGACTTGGCCGGATTCCATATGGTGACGGTGCGGCCACGCATCGCCTTCATGACGCCCTGCAAGGTGGCGGCATAGGCAATGAGAATGTCCGCGAGCGCCGCAAGCAGGCCGCCTCTGGCACGAAAGGCGATCCCTGCGAGCAGGACCGCCGCCAGCAGGGCCGCGCCGAAGAGCAAGGGCGAAATGCGCCATGCCAGCGCCGCCGCCGCCACTCCGCCCGTCAGGATGAACAGACCGCCGAACCAGCGGATGATCTTGCGCGAGGCATATTTGAAGCGGTCGAGCGCCTTCATGCGGCGGAGTTGCGGGCGCAAATGGCTGTGGGTGTGCCATGCGCGGGCGGCGATGCGGACCTTGCGCCGATATTCGTCGCCCCGCGCAGCTACGAGCCGTTCGCGGGCGATCACATCCTTCGCCTTGACCAGACGCCGCCCCGCAAAGATCACGGCCATCGACACGGTAAGGTCATCCAGCACGCTGTCGGGGAAATCCGGATAGAGCGAACGGCGGATGGAGAAGATCGAACCGTCCGCGCCCAGCACGTTGCCGGTGCGCGATTCCTCGTCCTTCAGCCGTTCCTCCATCCGCCAGTAGAGGGAGCCGACCGAGGCGGTGGCGCTTTCGTCCTCTCCCACATAATGCAGCGATCCCAGCACACCGCCGATCTCAGGGTCCGCATAGCGGGCGAGCAGATTGTCGACGGCGTCGGCGTCCAGCAGCACATTGGCGTCAGTGAAGATCAGCACATCGCCACACGCCCGGGCGGCAAGTTGCTTCATGCCGTGCGCCTTGCCGCTGCGGCCCGGCCCCCGGATCAGGGTGACAAGATCGCCCGGCCCTTCGATCAGCGCAGCGGTATCGTCCGATGATCCGTCGTCGAAGGCCCATATTTCAAGGCCAGGGTGACGGGCCTTCAGCATCGCCAGATTGGCGAGCTTTTCCGGCATCGCTGCGGCTTCGTTATAGGCGCAGAAAAGGAGCGAGGCGGTTGGGGCCGTGCCGGGAAGCGGCTGCTCCGTCTTTGCCGGAAGCGCGCGCAGGATCAACGGATAAAACAGGAACGGCCACGCCACTGCCGCCAGCGACAGCAGCAGGATAAGGACGAGGATCAGATCGACCATCGTCACCCGTTCAGTAGGCCTTGTGATGGACGACCACGCCCAGCGTCATGACGATGATGCGGATGTCGCGCAGGATCGACCATTCGGTCACATATTCAAGATCGGACTGGAGGCGGTCGATCAGATCCTGATGATGATCGGTCGAACCGCGATGCCCCCGCACCTGCGCGAGGCCGGTCATGCCGGGCTTGATGCAATGGCGTTCCCAATAGCGGGCGTCGACTTCCCAATAGAGGCTGTCCCCCGCCTTGGCCGCCGCGGCGTGAGGGCGCGGGCCTACGATGCTCATGTCGCCGCGCAGGACGTTGAAGAGTTGGGGCAGTTCGTCAATGCTGGTGCGACGCAGGAAACGGCCGACCGGGGTCAGGCGATCGTCGTCGCGGGCGGTGAGCTTGTCCGCCTTGCGGTCGCTGGCCTCCGTCCGCATCGAGCGGAATTTGTAGATGTTAAAGGGGCGGGCGTCGCGGCCGATGCGCGGCTGGCGGAAGAGGACCGGACCGGGGCTGGTGAGCTTCACCGCCAGCGCGGCGGCGATCAGGACGGGCGACAGGGCGATGGTCGCGGCGCTCGCCACTGCCACGTCGAACAGCCGCTTGATGATGCGGTCGCGAAACTGGAAAGGACCGCCGGCGACGACGATGGTGGGCTGGCCATCGCACTCGTCCACTCGCGCCGGAGCGAAGCGGAGCATTTCTGGCACGACGATCTCACCTCGCGCCGACAGGGACTTGAGCGCCACCGACCAGTCATCCATGCGTTCGAGCGGGCAGGCAACGATGACCCGCTCCGCCATGCCCACCGCAGCGGCGAGGCGGGCCGCCATGTCGGCATCGTGATTTTCGGGGTGGAGATTGGCGGCGTCGGCGGCAATGACCAGCATGTGCGGGCCGGTATCGATCGCCACGCCATCCATGATGACGGCGGTCAGATGCGGCACTTCGCCCAGCAGCCTGTCGCCAAGGCGCGCAATGGCGAGGCGCACCATGGCTACGCCAACGGCCGACAGCAGCAAGCCGGTCAGGAAGGTCAGGCGCGAAAGCTGTTCCGCGATCTTGCCCAGATAGACGATGAGCAGCATCAGCAAGGCCGCCTGCGCCAAGGCCAGCAGCGCGCGGAAGGCAGCGCGGCGCACATCCTCCAGCATGTGAATGCCATAGGCCCCGCCCTGCACGGCAAGCAGCGTATAAAGCGGCGCGATCATGGCGAACATGACGAGGCCATGGGGCTTGCCCGGTTCGCCCGCCCAGGCGCCCAGCACGAGGAAATTGGCAATGAGGAAGGACAGGAACAGCGCAGCCATGTCCGACAACAGACACAGCAAATAAAGCCTCAGCCGCACGATTTCCTTGGAGATGGTCACTGGTGCGCCCAATCGGTTCCCTCTTCCGGCGCTCCGTGGCACCGTGGGGCGATGGTTGCAAGGGTTTAGGGCGAGAGGATGCCGCGAGTTTGCAAGCTCACACGGATGCGGCGGCGATTTTCGGCCAGTTGGGGACGTCGCACCCACCTCCGTTCGTCCTGAACGAGCCGAAGCACATGATAAAACCGGGCCGTTGCGCGCGTCCTTCGACAGGCTCACGACGAACGGAGGTCCACAAAGCGCGCAATCCGCGATCCACCCCCAACCGTCATTCAGCGTCGCGCGAAACCTAAAGCCCGAAAAGCCGCCCCAGAGCCTTGTCCAGCATCACCAGTTGCCAGAGCAGGCGGCCATGGTCGGCAAGGCCCGATCTGTGGTCGGCGGCGACCTTGCCCAGCAGCTTGGTGTCGAACCAGCCCGTCTTGGCCAGTGCAGATCCGCCCGCGACCGCCGTCGCTTCCCCCGCCAGCGGCCCACGGAACCAGTCGCTGATGGGCGTCACGAAACCCATTTTCGGGCGGTAGAGAATATCCTGCGGCAGATAAGGCTCCATCGCCTTCTTCATCAGATATTTGCCGCTATTGCCCCGGATGCGCTGCGATACCGGCAGGCGGGCGGCGAACTCGACGATACGGTGGTCGAGCAGCGGCTCACGCGCCTCCAGGCTGACGGCCATGCTCATCCGGTCGGTCTTGGTGAGTATGTCGCCGGGGAGCCAGATGCGGATGTCGGCATATTGCGCCCGGTCCAGCGCGTCGCGTGCGGGCGCATTCGCCATCGCCGCGATATAACGATCCTCCGCCCGGTAAGCGCCCAGCGCCGTTTTCACATCCTGCGTGAAGAGACGGCGGCGCAGGTCATAGGGGGTGACGCCGACCGAGGCCGCATAGGCTTCCCCGCCCTCCCCCGCCAGTTCGAGCAGGGTCGATTTGGCGCGCAGCGGGCGCGGCGCCCAATCGGCCTTGGGATAATAGCGGCCCAACGTGCCGAATACGGATTGGCGCAATCGGGCGGGCAGCAAGGCGCGCACACGCTCCCCCTGCATCTGGAAACGGTGGCGGCGGTAGCCTGCGAAGGCTTCGTCCGCGCCGTCGCCGGACAGGGCGACCGTCACTTGCTCACGCGCCAGTTCGCACACGCGATAGGTGGGAAGCGCGGAGGCGTCGGCGAAAGGCTCATCAAAATGGAAGGCCAGCGTGTCGATCAGGCTATAATCGTCGGGCGAGACGATGCGGGAGCGGTGATCGGTGGCGAAGCGGCGGGCAATGCGGTCGGCATAGGCCGTTTCGTCCAGCGATGCGACGTCGAAGCCGATGGTGCAGGTTTTGACCGCCTGTTTCGACGCTTCGGCCATCAGCGCCACGACGCTGGAACTGTCCACGCCGCCGGAGAGGAATGCGCCCAGCGGCACGTCCGCCACCATGCGGGACCGCACCGCCTGCCGCATCAGGGCGACCAGTTCCTCTTCCAGTTCGGCCGGTTTCGACTTTGTGCGGTCGGCGAAGCTCACGTCCCAATAGCGTTGCGGATTCGACACGGGGCGTCCGCGCACGAGGCGGAGCGTTTCCCCCGCGCCCAGCTTCTTCACGCCCGCGACGAGGCAGGCGTCGTCGGGAATATAGCCATAGGCCATATAATCCTCGACCGCCGAAATATCCGGGGCGCGGCGGAGCAGCGGATGGGCGAGCAGGCTTTTCAGTTCCGATCCAAAGATCAGGCTACCGTCCGACAGCAACGCATAATGCAGCGGCTTCACCCCCAGCCGGTCGCGCGCCATCCAGAGCGACTGCGCCCGCGCGTCGAACAGGGCGAAGGCGAACATGCCGTGGAAGCGTTCGACGCACGCTTCGCCCCATTGCCGATAACCGTGGAGGATGACTTCGGTGTCGCTGTGGGTGCGGAAGACATGGCCCTTGTCCTCCAGTTCCGCCCGCACTTCCGCGAAATTGTAGATCTCGCCATTAAAAACGACGGCAAGGCTTTCATCCTCCGTCAGCATCGGCTGCGCGCCGGCGGCAAGGTCTATGATGGAAAGGCGAAGGTGGCCAAGGCCCACGCCAGGCGCTGTCCAGACGCCGCTGCCGTCCGGGCCGCGATAGGGCATCGCGTCCAGCATCGCCCGTACCCGCGACGGATCGACCGGCTTTGCCGTTTCAAGATGAAAAATACCCGCTATCCCGCACATGCGAAAGGGCTTTAGCGTATGCCGACGCTGCGGTCAGCCAAATCCTTCACATTGCCGAGATCAGCCAGAAAAGCAGATATCGCCTTGCTGGCGGGCTGGCCTTCCCGTTCTTCCGCCGACACCAATATGGCGGCGGCGCGCTGGTCGCCGCCGAGCAGGCGGGCCTGCATGGTCGCCATCTTGACCTGTGGCTTGCTTCCGGTGGGCTCGCCGGAGCCGACCGTGAAGACGCTGACTACATCGCGCACGACGGGGCCCGGAGCGGTGATCTGCTCGCCGAGCGCGTTTTTCGGCGCGGATGCGGGGGAGGACCAGACCCATTGCCGGTCGGGATCGACGGCGCCTTGCCCGAAGCCAACCAGTTCGCGCCCCTCCTCCTGCCGATCATAGGTCGCGATGGCGAGGTCCACCACCTGCCCCGCCGCATTCCGATAGCGGGCCATGACAAAATGATCCGCGCCGTCGAAGCGCGGCCTCCATGGATAGCGTTGCGGCGCGTCGGCGCGGGTCCATCCATTGACTTCAGGCAGGCGAAGCGTTGACGGGAGAGGTTCGCCCCCCGCCGCGGTCGCCGCGAGCCATAGCGGGGCCGCGACGATGAGCGCCAGCGCGGCTCCGGCGATGGTCCCCGTAGGAGCGACTGCGCGTACTTTGCCCTGCAAATCGCGGGGATCGAACCAGGGGTCGCCTGGCTTGCGGTCGAAAAAGGGCCAGGCGGTCGCCATCACGATGGCGAGGATGATCGCGAAGAACACCCAACCATAAACGACATGGTCGAAACCGACCGCTGCATCCACCGTGGTCATATGGGCGACGAGAATGGTCGCGAAAGCGCGGACTCCATTCGCCAGCACGGAAAGCGACAACGCGCCCGCCATGAAGATCAGGCGGCGGGGCCATGTGCGGAAGCAGACATTGCACACCAGCATGCCATAAGCCGTCATCGCGATCAGGAACTTCGCGCCGGAACAGGCTTCGGCCACTTCGAAATAGCCGGTGGGCGTAGTGATGAAGATGCCGTCCAGATGCGCGGGGACGCCTGCCCCGGTCAGGAACAGCATGGAAAGGCGCGCCGTCACAAGCTGAAGATGCGGGACCAGTTCTTCGCCAAAGGGCACCATGAAGAAGGCGTAGAAAAGTGGAAAGGCCAAAGCACGGGCCACCATTGGCCCCAGCAGGGCGATCGTCGCGCCCTGAAGCATGACGACCAGCGCGCCATGGCGGATCAGGGCGACGCCCGCCGCTTCGCCCACCAGCCATGCCAGCACGCCAGCGCCCAGCCAGAGCAGGCCAGGCGGCCAGGCAACCGGCTGCAACTGCCGAAGGCCAGGAATGCGCTGCTGCACCAGCCAGCCGACCAGCAACGGCACGAACAGACAATGGCCGAAGGTGGAGCTGTTCCACCAGATCGCCGCCATGCTTTGAACATCGGCGAAGAAGAGCGTCACGATGACCAGTGCGACCACGCCCAGCGCAGTCAGATGGCCGCGCCAGCCGGTCAGTTCCATCCGGCGCGCCTGCATGAAGGAAAGAGCCTGTTCGTTCATGCCGCGCGCGCGTCCTTTTCCTGTTTGCCCAACAGCAGGCCGGGCACGGCGCGCAGCGTCGCCGACCAGCGATAGCGTTGCTCCATGCGGAAGCGGGCCGCCTGCGCCAGGCGCGCCGCTTTGGTGGGATCGGCAAGCAGGGCGATGATCTTCGCGGCTTCCTCGGCCGGATCAGCTGCGATCAGGAAATGGATTTCATCCTGCGCGTCGATCCCCTCGGCGGCTTGCGGGGATGCGACGACGGGGCGGGCCATGGCCATGGCTTCGAGCACCTTGTTCTGGATGCCCCGCGCAATGCGGAGCGGCGCGACGACCACATCCGCCGCCGCCAGCCAGCCGCGCACATCGGGGACGGAGCCGGTCACGATCACGCCCGGAAGGTCGGCGAGAGCTTCGACGGATTTGGCGGGATTGCGGCCGACTATGGCGAAACGGGCCTGCGGATGGGCGGCGCGGATGGCGGGGAAGCTTTCACGCGCGAAGCTCTCCACCGCTTCGACATTAGGGCGGTAGTCCATCTGGCCGGTGAAGACGAGCAGCGGTCCCCCGCCCTTTTCGACAGCGGGGAAGCCGGCGGCGGGATCGAAATAGTCCAGCGCCACGCCATTTTCGATGGCGATGACCTTGGCCGGTCCCTGCCCGCTTGCCTGGCGGAACAGAGCGGCTTCGGCTTCGCTGACGAAGGCGCAGATGTCGGCGCGGGCGGCGACGGATTTCTCGAAATCGAGAAGGACGCGCCCTTCGCGCCGGTTGATCCACGCCATCGGGCCGGAGCCTTCCGCGCCATAGGCGGCATATTTCGCGGAGTCGAAGTCGACGAAATCCATCAGGAAGCGTACGCCCTGCGGCAAGGCGGGCACGAAATGCGCCATCTGCGCGGAATAAGCGACGACGGCGGCGATGGGCCTTTCCGCCATGACCCGGGCGACCCAGCGATGCAGGCCGGGATGGTCGAACAGGGAAACCAGCAGCGGCTGCCCCTTGGCAAGGCCGGAAAGGCCCGCCGTCACGCGCGAACGATCGCGCATCAGCACGCACTGGCTGGCGGTGAAGGCGGCCATTTCCTGCGCGAAGCCCATGTCGCGCTGGTCATCGGCGAAGCACCCGACATGAACCGGCCCGACCTCCGCCAGCCTTTTCAGGAGATGATAGGAACGGATCTTGTCACCCCGATCCGGCGGAAAGGGGATGCGATGACAAAGGAACAGTATCTCGCCGGTCATCCCAGCCCCCGCGAAATATAGGGACCGATGAGGTTGGCGACAGGCAGCGGCAGCTTCTTCCACAGGTCGATACGGCGCTGATATTTGGCGCTTTGCGGGCTGATGTCGCGCTTCTCGCCGGTGGGGGACCAGCTATGATAGGAAAGCGGCTGGGGATCGAAGCCGAAGCTTTTCTTCCATGCCGCCTGCCCGCTGCCCGCCTTGGACCGGCCGAAGTCGAACAGCCGCATCCCGCGCGCCCGGCCGTGGCTCATCAGGCGATAATACATGAGTTCGTTGGAGCGCAGCCGCCGCGCATCCTGCACGCCGCCGCCCCAATAGGGCATCACCCGGTCGCCATGGTAAAGCGTCAGCACGGCGGAAACCGGGCGGTCGCCTTCATAGACGATGGTGAAATCCGCATCCTCGCCGAAACGGGCCAATATTTCGCGAAACAGCCGGGCGGGAAAGACCGGCGTGCCAAGGTTGCGGACGCTTTCGCCATAGACGCGGTAATGGTCGCGGATATGGCGCGGTTCGCGGCCATGTTCGACGCGCAGCGCAGGATTGGCGAGCGCCTTGCGAAGTTCGGCGCGATGCTTGCGCGGAACGGCGAGCAGTTCCGCTTCGTCATCGGCGGCAAGCGGGCGGACGAAGCCCAGATGTTCATTCTCGCGGCGTTCCCAATGCGCCGCGGGGGATGGGCCGCCCCGCAGTTCGATCGACAGCCCTCCCTTCGCCCTTGCAATATCTTCCGCCGACCGGACCAGAGCGGCAAGGCTGGAAGGATCATCCGCCAATATGCCGCCATCCACCGCGAAGGCGGAGGATACCAGCGCCTGTCCGAAAAGACGGCTCTTTACGTGATGCAGGGGCAGCAGGCCCACGATCCGGCCCGAAGGCGCAACCGCCGCCAACAGATGGCAGCGGTGCCCGGTAGCCTCTTCCACGCCCAGCAGCCACGCGGGCCGATGGAAAGGCGTGCCATCGGCATGGCCCCGCACATAATCGTCCGCCGCCTGCCCCTGCGCCGGATCGCGCAGGTCCAGCGCCGTCACCGCCAGGTCGGCCCGATTGCCTGTCCTCATGACGCGCGCTCCGCTTCCTGATCGGCCAGCGCATCCACCCGGCTCCACGCGAAATCGCGCGTCAGGCGGCGCAGCTTGCCCGCCATGGCCGAAAGATTGCTATAGTGCCGCACCCGCGAGCGCAGCGGGGCACCCGCCACGCGGGGCTGGCCGGCATCAATCTCCCACGGATGGAAATAGAAAATGGCGGGACGATTTTCCTGCCCGTTCACCTGCCGGATCGCCCAGTGCGAAAAGCCATAGGGCAACAGGCGGAAAAAGCCCCCTCCCCCCGCCGCCAGCGTCCGTCCGGCAAGGCGCGCTGTCGTAACGGGAAGCTCCACCAGCGGCGCGTCCTTCACCGGCTTCCATGCGAAGCGCGGGGAATCGGGCCAGCCATAATGATCGTGGCGGATCGGCGCGACGCTGCTGGAATAGCGATAGCCCTCCTCAGCCAGAATCCGGTGCGCCCATGGCGTGCGCGGGTCGATGGAGAAACTGGGCGCGCGATAGCCGGTCACGGCCTGTCCGCTCGCATCCTCAAGGATGGCGCGGGATTTGCGGAGATCAGCGCGAAACTGCTCCGGCGTGAAGGTAAAGACGCGGGCATGGTCGTAGCCATGGCTCGCCACCTCATGACCCGCAGCGCCGATGCGGCGCAGAAGCGCGGGATAACGCTCCGCCACCCAGCCCAGGGTGAAGAAGGTCGCAGTCACGCCTGCCGCGTCGAACAGCTCCAGCACGGCATCGGTGTTGCGCTCGACGCGGTGGGTCAGGCTGTCCCAGTCATCGCGGCGAATCGTGCGCTCGAACGCGCCGACCTGGAACCAGTCCTCCACATCGACAGACAAGGCGTTGCGTATCATTCCCTTCCCCTCGCCGCTCCGCACACATCCAGCAAGCCGCGATCAGGCGGCGGCTTCATGTTGCAAGGGAGCCATGCGCTCTTCGCGCTCGACCCAGTCGATCAGCAGGGTGAGGACGCGGCGCAAGGCGGTATCCTGTTCCTGCGCGCGGGATTCAAGGCCGCTCAGCCGCTCCTCGATCAGCGTGAAGCAGTCCTTGAGCGCTTCGGGGTCGACCGAAGGCGTCATGGAGATATGCGCCTGCACCGCGCGCAGCGACGATATTTCAGCGCGCAGCGCGGCGATCTCATCCAGCAGGGCGGAAGGGAGTGCTTCCCGGGCCGGCGCGACGTCCACCGCTTCGGTATGCTCCGCCTTCGTTTCGGGTGCAGGATCGGCGTCCGGCCCTTCGCTCTCCCCGTCAACGATGTCAGCAACAGGCGCGACCGGATCGGCCACAGTGTCCAGGGCGGAGGGCGCGACCGCTTCCGGCTCAGCCTCGTCAATGCCCATGTCGGCCATCACGGCCTGCACGGCATCGCCGTCGATCTCGCCAAGCTGTTCGATCGCACCCAGCAGCAGCAGACGGCTGACCAGCGCGTTGACGCGGCGAGGCACGCCGTCCGTCGCGGCATAGATCGCGGCAAAGGCTTCGGCGGTGAAATGCGGATTGCCGGTCCAGCCGACCAGCGAGAGGCGATGGACGATATAGGGTTCGACCTCATTTGCCATCATCGGTTCCAGATGATGGGTGGCGATGACGCGCTGGCGAAGCTGTTCAAGCTGAGGCGATTTCAGCAGGTCGCGAAACTCCGGCTGGCCCAGAAGGAAAATCTGGAGCAGCGATTGCCCGCCAAGCTGGAAGTTGGAGAGCATCCGCAATTCCTCGACCCCGGAAATGGGGAGGTTCTGCGCTTCATCGACGATCAGCAGCGAACGGCGACCCAACCGCGCCTGCGCGTGGAGGAAGCCTTCGATCTGACGCAATATCTGCGCCTTGGGCAGGCCATCGACGGCAAGGCCGAAGCTCTGCGCGGCAAGGCGGAGCATGTCGTCGCCCTCCACCTGCGTCGACACGATCTTCACCGCCGTCAGCCGCTGCGGGTCGATGGTGTTCATCAGATGACCGACCAGCGTCGTCTTGCCCGCGCCGATGTCGCCGGTGATGACGATGAAGCCTTCGCCCTGCGCCAGGCCATAGCCCAGATAAGACAGCGCCTTGCGATGCGTCGCGCTCTCGAAATAGAAATGCGGGTCCGGCGTGAGCTGGAACGGTCGGCCCTGCAATCCATAGAACTGATCGTACATCTTGTCGTCTCCATCCGGCCCGTCGCAATCGTGACCGGAAACCCTTTAAAAGCTGTAACGCAGGCCAAGCTGGCCCATGGCGGTGATGACCGTGTCGAGATCATCTCCCTTCGCGCCATCGACACCAAGGGCCGCCGATGCCGTCAGGCGGCGGGAAATGGTGCGGTAATAGCCGGTGAAGGCGCCCCCGTTCAGCACATCGGGGCGGCCGCCGCTGGCATTGAAATAGTTGATATAGACGCCGGTGCCGATGCTGTCCCGCTCGCTGAGCGCATAGTTGAGCGAGGCGTCGGCATACCAGTTCTCATCCTTCGTGCCGCGGATATAGATGGTGTCTCCCGACGGCGTGATGAACTTGCGCTGCGAATAGCCCGCGCCGATGCCCAAATCCCACGGGCCATGCCGCTTTGCATATTGCATCGCGACGCCGCGATAGCGGAAATTGGCTTCGGTGATCCCGCTCAAGGCATCGTTGAAGCACTGTCCACCGCCCGTCGGCGAGAAGGCGCAGCCCGTCAGATCGCCGGTGAAGGGGTTACGCATCACATTGAGATTGCTGCGCGACAGGCTTGCCACGTCGGATGTTATCATGCGGCCGAAGCTGTCGATTCCGTCAAAGACGATGACGGCGAAGGAACTGTCGCGCCCCTGCCATGTGAAGCTGCCCTGATAGGTCATGGAGCCGTAACGGCGGCCGACCCGCGCTTCCAGCGAGGTGCGATGGCTGGGCCGCCAAAGCACGCCCACATCCCACATGATCCCGTCGAAGTCGTAAAGCAGCGCGCGCGGCGAGCTTTTGTCGGTCACGAAGCGGCCGTTGGAAATGACCGGAACCCCGTTCGTGTCCAGCAGCGGCGAACGCTGGCGGATCTCGATATTTTCATAGCCGATGCCGCCCACGACCGCGACGGTCGGGGACACCGGCAGCATGGCGTCCAGCCTGCCCCATTTATCCTCGAACCGCTGGTCGAGCTGGCTGGCGTCTTCCCGGCTATAGCCGCCGCTCGCGACCAGACCGACCGGCAACACGACGCCCGGCCCGACGCCCACCGATCCAGTGAGCATGTGCGACCAGCTATCGTCGAACGATCCGCCACGTTGCGCGCCGGGGAAATCCCGGTTGAGATTATCCTCCACCCGCGCATAGCCCAGGCGATAGGCGGCGGTGACGTCGAAAATGCCCAGCTTGTCGGCATAGGTCGGGCCGACATAGCCCGCATAGACCTGGCTGGTGGCGCTGCTGCCGAA
Source organism: Sphingobium baderi (assembly GCF_001456115.1). Taxonomy (NCBI): domain Bacteria; kingdom Pseudomonadati; phylum Pseudomonadota; class Alphaproteobacteria; order Sphingomonadales; family Sphingobiaceae; genus Sphingobium; species Sphingobium wenxiniae. Next base: position 3,266,241 of record NZ_CP013264.1, read on the forward strand.
GGTCGAAGCGCCCGAATAGCCATCGGTCCGCGCACGTGTTCCCAGCGCGCCCGCGTCGATGGCAAGCCCGCGCGCGACATTGATCCGACCGCTGACGATGCCGCTGATGACATCCTGATCGGCAAAATCATCGCTCCAGCCAAAAAGGTGGCTATATTGCACATCGATGGCGGCTTCGACGCGGCGGCTCTGAAACTGCGCGGTGACGCCCGCCGTGACATTGGTGTAGGTCAGGACGTCGCCATCGCCCTTGAGCGGCGCGAGAACGACCTGATCGACCCCCAGATAGGGCGTCACATCAGTGCGCTGCCCGTTGCCGCCCGACTGGGCGAAAGCAGGCGTGGCGCAGGCAAGCGTAGCCGCCGCGCCCCATGCGATCCATCGCACACGCCCTGCAAGCCGCTGGGTGGTCATGAACTGCTGCCTTCCTTGGAATAATAGCCGCCGAAACGGCGCGCGCCCGAAGCGAAGCGGACGCCATTGAGCAGAAGCTGCACCTGCGTTCCGCCTTTCAGCATGGCGGCGGCTTCGCGCAGGGCGTTTTCGTTGGTCCTGTCCGCCCGGACGACGAGCAGAGAGATGGCGGCATGGCCCGCCAACACGGCCGCCGCCGAAGCCGCCAGCAAAGGCGGCGAATCGAACAGGATGATGCGTTCGGGCCGTCCTTCCGCCAGCCGCCGGAGCAGCATTTCGGTGCGGGCGGAGGAGAGATATTCCGTGTCATTGTTGCTCGGCTGACCGGCTGGAAGCACGGACAGCGCGGGAATGTCCGTCCGGATCACGCAATCCTCGATCGCGATGGCGGGATTGCTGATCGCATCCATCAGGCCGGGGCCTGCGGTCAGGCCCAACGCGTCAGGAATGCCGGGCTTGCCGAAATCGGCGTCCACCAGCAGGATTTCGCGGTCCTTTTCCGCCGCCAGGCTGATCGCGAGGTTGATGGCGCAGAAGCTCTTCCCCTCCCCGCTATGGGGCGAGCAGAGGAGGATGCGGTTGCCCCGCGCATTGTCCTGAAGCTGGGTCAGCAGGTCACGCTTGAGCAGGCGAAACTCCTCGCTCATCGTCGTGACAGGGCCGCCGGGAAGCAAATAGCCTTCTTCGGCCAGCTTCTCGCGGTCCACATGCTGGACCGGGCCGGTCCATGCGGGCGCGCGGAACTGCGGTTCCTCGAAAGCGGGGACAGCCAGTTCCGGCGCGATTTCGGCAGCCGGGAGCGGCGCTTCGACGGGCGCTTCCACGGCAGGCGCGGCGCGTCCTTTCAGCGCGGCGTCGAAATCATAGATTTTCGTCGCGCGCTCGAACAGCGAACCGCTGGCCGACAGGGAGCTATGCTTGTTCATGAATGAAGCCTCCTTACGCCATGCCGCGCTGAATGAATTCGATGGCGATCAGCAGCAGGCAGACCGCCGCCAGACCGCCGCTTGCGCCAGCGAACCATTTCAGCCTCTGCCGTTCGATCACGGCCTGCCCGGCGCTGAACGTCTGGCTGATGGATCCGATGACGGGGATGCCGGCGGCGCGCTCCAGACGGGCGGCGGTCGGGAAAGTGCCCTTGAGCTGGCCGATGGCGAACGCGACGCCCACGCCCGCGCCAATCCCCAGCACCAGCACGCCGATCAGCAGGACCGGGCGATTGGGCGCGACGGGCGCGCTGGGCGCGCTGGGCGGCGCGAGCACGCGGAACTGCACGGCGCCGGTTTCGGTCTTCACCTCGCCGCGCAGGCGGATTTCCTCACGGTCGGAGAGCAGCTTGTCATATTGCGCCTTGAGCACGTCATAGTCGCGGGCGAGCTTTTCCTGCTCGGCGGCGATGCCTGGTTCGTTCGTCTGGCGCGAGGTCATGACGTTGAGGTCGGCCTGCAACTGCGCCTTGCGGGCGCCCAGCGCCTGCACGGTCGCGGCGCGTTCGGTCTGCATGGACTTGACCGACAGATAAGCGGGATTGGGCGTGCCGCCGGCGCCAGCCGCGCCGCCGCCCTGCTTGCGGAGCGCATCGACCTGCCTCTGCATGGCGATGACGTCGGGATGGTCGGCAGTCCAGCCGCGCGAACGCATGGAGGCCAGGTCCGCCTGCGCCTGCGCCAGAGCGGACGGTCCGCCCGAAGCGCCAACACCCGGCAGCGTCTGCGGCGTGCCCGCGAGTTGGCCGTTCATCGCCGTCAGCGCGCTTTGCGCCTGCACGAGCTGCGAATCGATATTGCTGATTTCCTGCCGGGCCGCGTCCATGCGCTGACCGATGGTGCCCGCGCCGGGAAGCAGGCCAATGAAGCGCTGTTCGAATTCGGCGCGGCGCTGTTCGGCGGCGGCAAGCTGCTTGCCGCGCTGCGCGATCTGCTGGTCGAGGAAGGCGAGGCTCTGTTTCGTTTCCGTCCGGTCGCTGGTCAGGTTCGCTTCCTGGAAGATGTCGATCATCTTCTGCACGACCTGCTGCGCGATGCGGGCATTGGCGCCGTCCGACAGGCTGCTGTCGGCGGACACGGTGCTGATGTCGATCATGCTGGGATCGGCCTGCGCCATGATGGAGATGTTCTCGCGCAGGGCGCTGATCTTCGCGGCCATGTCGCGGGGGCCGGAAATGCCTTGCGACAGATCGGTGCCGCGCACGACCTTTTCCAGATTTTCCGCGCTGGCCAGCGTCTGGCGAAGGCGATCCAGGTCCTGCTGGGACTGGACCTGCGTGATGCCGACCTTGTCCTCCAGCAGCGACTGCGTGTTCACATAGACACGAGCCTTCGATTCATAGCTGTTGGGGATGAGCGCCACGGCCAGCCAGCCCAGCATGCACACGCCCCACGCCACCGCCAGCGCCATCCAGCGCCGGTTCCAGATGCCGTGGAGGATGACCAGAAGCTCGTCGTAAAGTCCTGCCATATCAGAACATGCTTTCCGGGATGATGATGACGTCGCCGGGCGCCAGCATGACATTCGCCTTGCTGTCGCCGCGCTTCAGCAGGTCGCCGATGCGAACCTGATATTCGGTCTGCTTGGCGCTTTCCTTGTCGAAGCGGACCAGACGCGCCTTGTTGCCTGCCGCATATTCGGAAAGGCCGCCCACCGCGATCATCGCATCGAGCAGCGTCATGTTCGCGCGATAGGGGATGGAGGCGGGCTTTTCCGTCGCGCCGACGATCCGCACCTGCTGGCTGAACGTGCCGGAAAAATTATTGACGATCACCGAAACCAGCGGATTTTCGATATATTTGGACAGCGCCTGCTTGATGTCTTCAGACAGCATCTTGGGCGTCTTACCGACGGCGGGCAGGTCGGTGATGAGCGGCGTGGTGATGCGTCCATCGGGGCGCACCTGAACCTTCGCGCCCAGTTCGGGATTGCGCCACACGAAGATGGTGAGTTCGTCGAGCGGGCCGATGACATATTCCTCGCCCGGCTTTTCTTCCGTGGCGACGAAGGATGCGGGCGGCAGTTGCGGGCCGTTGGCGCTCGATGCACAGCCCGACAGCACCATGGCGGAAAGGGATGCACCGATAACGAGCCTGGAAATCCGCTGAAAACCCATAATCTCACCTCTTTATGCGTCACGCGCTGGCGACCGCCAAAGAGGTGAGGCAGGCCGGATCAGCACATGGCTTCAGCCTCTCTCATGCCCGCAAAGGGTAAAGATACCGTTAGGATTTAAATCATCCCGGATTCAGCCGATCAGAAGCTGGCGCGCGGGGGGATGGCCCAGAAATGTCGCAGGACTGGCCGACGCGCCATAGGCTCCGGCGAGGAAAATCGCGATCAGATCGCCCTCGTTAACCGGTGGCAGCGCGACTTTATCACCCAGACGATCGATAGGGGTGCATAAACATCCAACGATAGTCACCTGCTCATTCTTTGGTTCTATGTCGAATCGATTCGCGACAGCGATCGGATAGTTGCGCCGGACCACCGTGCCGAAATTACCGCTGGCGGCGAGCTGGTGATGCAACCCGCCATCCACGACGACGAAGGTTTCGCCCATGCTTTGCTTCACGTCGATCACGCGGGTCAGGTAGACGCCCGCCTCCCCCACCAGCCAGCGGCCGAGTTCCATGGCGAAGCTGCTGTCGCGCAGCATGTCTGCGCGCCCTTCCAGCGCGCTTTCCAGCGCCGCGCCGATGGGGCGGATATCCAACCGTTGATCGCCGGGGAAATAGGCAAGGCCGAAGCCGCCGCCCAGATTGACCAGCGGCGGGGTCGCGCCGACTTCCTCCGACAGGCGCGCCGCAAGGCCGAGGGTCGCGACCTGCATGTCGGTGATCGCCTGCGGGTCGAGCGCCTGACTGCCCGCAAAGATATGCCAGCCGCGCCATTCCGCGCCCGCCTCCATCACCGAGCGGGCCAGCGCAGCGGCGCGATCCGCGTCCACGCCGAAGGGCTTGGATCCGCCCCCCATCCTCATTCCCGACCCCTTGAGATCGAAGTCCGGGTTTACCCGGATGGCGAGCTTTGGCGTGATCCCCAGACGGTCGCCAATCGCCAGTGCGCGGCGTGCTTCCCCCTCCGACTCCAGATTGATGGTCGCGCTGGACTGGATCGCGGCGGTCAGTTCGTCGTCGCGCTTGCCCGGCCCGGCGAAGCTGATGTGCGCGGGGTCCATGCCCGCCTCCAGCGCCAGCGCCAGTTCCCCGCCCGAGGCCACGTCAAAGCCATCCACCAGCCCCGTCATGCGTGCCAGCAATGGCGCATAGGGGTTGGCCTTCATCGCATAGTGGATCGCCAGCACATCGGGCATGGCATCGCGCAAGGCGCGGACCTGCGCTTCCACGATACCTATGTCATAGACGAACAGAGGCGTGTCGCCCGCTTCATCGACAAGGCTGGCCGCGCCACAGCCGCCGATCAGCAACATGCCGTCCTCGGCGGAGAAATGCGGCGGAATGGGGCCCATCGGTTTCATGCCGCATAGTCCTTTGCGAGGGTCACGCGGTCGATCTTCCCATTGGGATTGCGCGGAAATTCGGCCAGCACGACAATCTCCCTGGGCTGCATGAAATTGGGGAGTTCGGCCTTGAGCCGCGCTTCCACTTGCGCCTTTACACCCTCATCGCCCGCGCGCAACAGCAGCAGCACCGCCTGCCCCAGCCGGTCGTCCTTCACACCCAGCGCAACAGCCTCCGCCACCCCTTCGACCGTGACGGCGGCTTCCTCGATCTCGGTCGGGCTGATCCGGTTTCCGGCGGACTTTATCATCGCATCGTCCCGTCCGACAAAAAAGAGCAGCCCTTCCCCGTCCCGCCGCACCGTGTCGCCCGACCAGACCGCCGTGCCGCCATAGCGGGACGCAGGCGGCGCGGGCCTGAAACGCTCCGCCGTGCGCTGGGCGTCGCGCCAATAGCCCTGCGCGACGAGCGGACCGCAATGGACCAGTTCGCCCGGCTCCTCGTCATCGGTCAGGCTGCCGTCGGGGCGCACGACCAATATCTCCGCGAAGGGGATGGCCGAACCCATGCTGTCGGGATGGCTCTCCACCAGCGCGGGCGGGAGATAGGTGGAGCGGAAGGCTTCGGTGAGACCATACATGGGATAAAGATCCGCCTGCGGGAACAGCGCCCGCAGCTTCGCCACCAGCGGACGGGTCAGCGCGCCGCCGCTGTTAGTGAGGCGCTTCAGCTTCGCCGCGGTTTCGGGGGGCCAATCCAGTTCCGTAAGTTGCACCCAGAGCGGCGGCACGCCTGCCAAGGTCGTGATGTCGCGCCGGTCCACCGACTTCATGACGTCACGCGGCGTCAGATAATCAAGCGGATAGACGCATCCGCCCGCATACCATGTCGAAAAAAGCTGGTTCTGCCCATAATCGAAGCTGAACGGCAGGACGCACAGCGTGCGATCCTGCGGCGACAGGCGCAGATAATCAGCCACAGCCACCGCGCCGAGCCACAGATTGGCATGGCTGAGCATCACGCCCTTGGGCCGCCCGGTCGAACCGCTGGTATAGAGGATGGCGGCCAGATCGTCGGGCGCGGCATCGGAAGGGCCGATCCCCTCTCCCCCACTCATCCCGGCAGCGGCGTCATCCTCACGGTGGAGATGACAGCCGGACGGCACATCGCCCTCGCCCAGCGTATCCAGCCGGGCCGCCGTGCCGATCAAAAGCGCCGCGCCGCTGTCCGCCAATATGTGCGCGACCTGCGTGTGTTTGAGCAGCGGATTGATCGGCACATGGACCAACCCGGCACGCGGCGCGGCGAGCGGCATCAGCGCGGCCACCGGCCCCTTGGCGATCCAGCTTGCCACGCGCGCGCCACGCTCCAGCCCGAATCCGGCGAGCCAGCCCGCCAGACGCGCCAAAGTTTGCTCCAGTTCGGAGAAATTATAGCTGCCTGAACGGCCGTCCAGCGCCGGATGCATGGGCTCACCGCGCAGCAGCACATGGTCGATAGGCTGCAATTTCCCATCGCCATAGCGGAGGCCATAGAGGGGATCGCTTAACTTCATCTCCAGACTTTTCCTTTAGGCGCGTGGGGCGTGCCGGGGAGATAGTGGTTTGGCGGTCACAAGGGAATATCGCAGCTTCGCGGAAGTCCGTCCGGCGCTGGCCGGGCGGCTGGATCGCGCCGCGACGCCCTGCCTGTTCGACCGGATCGACTGGTTCGAATCGCTCCAGAACCACTGTTTTGCCGGTCAGCCCACTTATATTCTTCAGGTGATGCAGGCGGATGCGGAGCTTTGGCTGTTCCTGCTGCCATCCGATGCGCGCCGTCTTTCGGCTCTCGCTAACTGGTATAGTTTCGTTTGGCGACCGATCTTCCTTGGCTCGCCCGCTCCCCCATTGCAGACGGAATTGCTGGAGGCAGCCGCTCGCCATCTGTTGAGCCGTCACGCCCAGATCGATTTCTATCCGATGCAGGATGAAGCCGACCGGATGCTGTCCGCCTTTCGCCGCGCCGGATGGTTCGCGGTGCGCCGCCCCATGGGCGGGCGGCATTTGCTGAACGTCAAAGGGCGCGATTTCGCCAGCTATTGGGCGCAGCGCCCCGGACGCCTTCGCAGCCAGGTCAGGCGCAAGGGGCGCGGTCATCCCTTTGTCATGGAGATAACCGGTCGCCTGAACGATGCCTTGTGGACCGATTACCAGCATGTCCATGCCCGGAGCTGGAAGGACGCGGAACCGGGCCTCTCCTTCCTGCGCGAACTGGCCGAGCGGGAAAGCGCGGCGGGCACGTTGCGGATGGGCTTTGCACGACGGGATGATATGCCGGTCGCCACGCAGATCTGGACCGTGGAAAACGACATCGCGCTGATCCACAAGCTATCGCACGATCAGGCTTTCGATCAGGCTTCGCCCGGCACGTTGCTAAGCCATGCCATGTTCGCCCACGCGATCGACACGGATCGTGTGTCGGTCATCGATTATGGCACGGGCGACAATCCCTATAAGAAGGATTGGATGGAAGACCGGGCGACGCTACATCGCATCGATTGTTTCAATCCGCGTCACGCCTCCACATGGCTGCCGGCCGCACGGACAGCCATTTCCGCGCTTGTGGGATAGACCGGGAACGATTAGAGGGCGCCCATCATGCGGGCAGAAGATTCTCAGCCGGTCGACCGGATGGACGATGTGGATGGCCTGACGCGAGCGCTGCTGCGCGACGTGCTGGGCCTGTCGCAGGAACGGGTCGACGCTTTCGAAGTCGATACGCCGCTGTTCGGCGCGCTGCCGGAACTGGATTCCATGGCTGTCGCGGGCCTGCTCACCGAAATGGAAGACCGCTTCCACATCCTGATCGACGATGAGGATATTGACGGCGATACGTTCGAGACATTCGGAACGCTGGTCGCCTTCGCGCGGATGAAGATCGGCGGTTAAGGCCAGTTTTCAGCCATGAGGGGCCATAACCCTCACCGTCATGCAGAACTTGCTTCAGTATCCATCGCGCCTCGCAACCTCCACTCAATCCAGCGAAACGGACCCTGAGCCGAAGGCCAGCGAAGCTAAATTCAGCATGGCGGAGGGGGTTATGGCCGCATCATAACCCCACCGCCACCGAACAAAGGCGACTCTACTCCGCCGCGAGCGCCTCGAAATCGGCTTCGGCAAGGAATTTCTCCACGTCCAGCGCGGCCATGCAGCCCATGCCCGCCGCCGTCACGGCCTGCCGATAGATTTTGTCGGTAACGTCGCCCGCCGCGAACACGCCGGGGATGGCGGTCCGGGTCGTGCCCTTTTCCACCAGCAGATAGCCATCGTCCATCGGCAGCTTGCCCGCGAACAATTCGGTCGCGGGCTGGTGCCCGATGGCCACGAAGGCACCGTCCGCCTCGATATGGCTGGCCTTGCCCGTCACCGTGTCGATCAGGTCGACGCCGACCAGACCTTCAGGATCGCCGCCGCCCACAAAGCGTTCGACCTTCTGGTTCCAGACGACCTTGATGTTCGGATGCGCGAACAGGCGTTCCTGCAGGATCTTTTCCGCGCGGAATGAATCGCGGCGATGGATCAGCGTCACGTCATGGCTGTGATTGGTGAGGTAGAGCGCCTCCTCGACCGCCGTATTGCCGCCGCCGATCACAACCACTTTCTTGCCGCGATAGAAAAAGCCATCGCAGGTGGCGCAGGCCGACACGCCCTTGCCCTGAAGCAACTGCTCGCCCTCTGCGCCCAGCCATTTGGCCTGCGCGCCGGTGCAGATCACCAGGCTGTCGGCGACATAGACGGTGCCGCTATCCCCGGTCAGGCGGAAAGGGCGCTGCGAAAGGTCGACATCGACAATCATGTCATAGACCATCTGCGCGCCGACATGTTCGGCCTGCGCCTGCATCTGCTCCATCAGCCAAGGCCCCTGGATCACGTCCTTGAAGCCGGGATAATTCTCTACATCCGTCGTGATGGTAAGCTGCCCGCCCGGCTGCATTCCCTGCACCACGATCGGCGCCAGACCCGCGCGCGCGCCGTAAATGGCGGCGGACAGGCCAGCAGGGCCGGAACCGAGGATGAGCATGCGGGTCGAATGGGTAGCGGTCATGATGGTCTTTCAGCTGCGATTCGTTGTGGGCAAGGAGATAAGGCCCGCCTGCCTTCGCGCAAGCATCAGTTGGCCATGGATTTCCCTCTGCCCCTGATAGGCCAGCGATCAGCCGGCGTTCAGTCCAGCACATTGGGCAGGGCCTGAAACCCCTTCCGCAACGCGGCGGACCAGCCCTTCGAAATTTTCCAAAATTGCCTGTCATCCGCCTCGATACGGGTGCGGACGCGGAAATCGAATGCATCCCGCTCGATCACGGCGAGGTCGAGCGGCATCCCCACGGAAAGGTTGGAACGCAGCGTCGAATCCATCGACACCAGCACCGCCTTCGCAGCGTCCTCCAGACTGGTTTTGCGCTGAATGATGCGATCCAGGATCGGCTTGCCATATTTATGTTCGCCGATCTGGAAGAAGGGCGTGTCCTCGGTCGCCTCGATGAAGTTGCCGGCGGAATAGACCAGATAAAGACGCGGCTTCCCGCCCTTGCGCTGTCCAGCGATCAGGATGGAAGCGTCAGCGGCCGATCCCTGCATTTCGATCGTGTTGCGATATTGCCCCTGCATCGAACACATGGCGTCGCCCACAATCTCCGCCACGCGGTGCATGGTCGGACAGTTGAGGATGGTTTCGACATCGGGATCAAGCGCAGAATCCTTGATCGCGCGGCCCAGCATCGTCTTGACGCCCTGCGTGATGGACAGGTTGCCGGAACACATGAGGGCGATGGCGCGCTCGCCGGGGTTCACATAGGTGAAGGTTTTCCGAAAACGAGCGATATTGTCCATGCCCGCATTGGTGCGGGTGTCGGACAGCATGACCAGTCCCTGGTCGACGCGCACCGCCACACAATATGTCATGCCCCTGCGGCTCCCCGAATGCCTGCCTATCTCTTCAGGATGGACGAGCGCGCGCTTTGCTGCTGCTGTTGCTGCAACTGCCGCGCCTCCAGCCCTTCCTCGGCCTGCGCGATCCGGACGTCCGCGTCAATCCACATATCGCCCGTCAGCGTGACCGAACCCCGGATCGGCGCGGCGGCATCCGCATCCAGCCCCGACGCCACGCGCAGATAGCTTTCCGTGACGCAGACCTGGTTGGACGGATCAAACCCCACCCAGCCAAGATCGGGCACCAACGCTTCGGCCCAGCCATGGGTTTCGTGCAGGGCATGGTCTTCTTCCGCCAGCAGATAGCCCGAAACATAGCGCGCCGGCATCCCCAGCGCCCGCGCGCCGGCGATGAATATCTGGGCATGATCCTGACAGACGCCCGCGCCCAGGGCAAAGGCTTCGGCGGCGGCGGTGTCCGCCGCCGTCACGCCGGAACGATAACTGACCGCTTCCCTGATTGCCGCGGACAGGGCATGGAGCTGATCCAGCGGCGCCCCCTGCTGCGCCACGGAAAGGGCCAGATCGCGAATCCCGTCGGATGCACGCGTCAGCGGCGTATCGCGCAGGAAATAACGCGGATCGACCTGCCCTGACGGCCAACCAAGGACGCCATGGGTTTCCGTCGTCTCCGCCAGTCCCTCCGCCACGACGGTGACATGGTCGATCTGACCATGGCAAATCCACACCCCCTCCTTCTCTCCATTGCCGTTGAGGTGAAAGCCGGTGACCGGTTCGTCATTGATGCTGACACGCCACTCCCGCACCTTTTGCTGCGGCGTGTCGACGGGCATCAGCTTCAGCCGCATGGCGACGCGGCCCGCCAACTGGGCATAGCGATAGACAGTCTGGTGCCGGATGAGCAGTTTCATGACGGAACGCTCTACCTTTGCTAAATGAAATAATAGGTCTGGGCGATTTCATGGCCCAGCTTGTTGGTCATCTTCAGCCCCATCTGCACGGTTTCGTGCAAGCCGCGGCGGAAAATCTCTCCGCTATCCAGCCCTTCCATGACGCCGACCATTTCCTGCACGGTATCGTGGCATGGCCCCCGCGAATCATGCCATCCCGCCAGCCGGTTGAGCCGGTAGGCAAGCTGATCGGCGCAAAAGGCGACGCTGCGCGGGAACAGCCGGTTGAGCATCAGGAAGTCAGTGATCTGCCAGGGCGTATAGGTGCCGCCATAGACATGATGATAGGCCCGCACCCCGGACAGGGCATAAAGCACCGATGTCCATTGATAATGATCGCGGTTGCCGCCGATGACCTCTGTTTCGGGGAGCAGGACATAATATTTGACGTCCAGCAGCCGCAACGTCATCTGCGCCCGCTCCAGCGCGGCCCCGGCCCGCAGGAAATCATGGCCCTCGTTGCGAAGCTGTCCCGCATCGGCCGCGCCCCGGAAAGTCATCACCCGCGTCTTGACCCAGTCGATCAGCGCGGGAAGCTGCTGCCGCGCCTCGGCTAGGTCATAGCTGTCGAGCTTGCGCCAGCCCTCGTTCAATGATTCCCACATGTCCTGCGTCAGCATCGTGCGCGCCGACTTCGCATTGGCGCGCGCTTTGAGCAGGCAGGATCTGATCGAGGATGGATTGTCCGGGTCCAGCATCAGATAGGATACGACATCGCTTTCGGTGACGGGCGTTCCTGCGGGGAACTGCCCCTCGCATCCCGCCGCACGCACGACCGATCGCCATTCGTCGCGGTGATGCGCGCCCGGCAGGATCGTCATGCGCTGCCCCATGGTCAGCAGGCGCGCGGTGGCTTCGGCCCGCTCCATATAGCGGGCCATCCAGAAAAGGTTTTCAGCGGTCCGGCTCAGCATCGCATCAATCCTGTAGCACCCATGTATCCTTGACCCCGCCGCCCTGGCTGGAGTTCACGACCAGCGACCCTTCGGTCAACGCCACGCGGGTCAACCCGCCGGGCACCAGCCGGATCTGCTTGCCAACGAGGCAATAGGGACGGAAATCGGCATGGCGGCCCACCACGCTGGCGGGGCCGAGCGTCGGAACGGTGGACAGGTCCAGCGTCGGCTGGGCGATGAATTCGCCGGGATTGGCCCTGATCCGGTCGGCATAGGCTTCGACCTCGGCCGTCGACGCCTTTGGCCCGATCAACATGCCATACCCGCCCGACCCATGGACTTCCTTCGCCACCAGTTCGTGCAGATGCTCCAGCACATAGGCGCATTCGTCCGGCCTGGAGCATTGCCATGTCTGGATATTGTCGAGGATCGGCTGCTCGCCCAGGTAGAAGCGGATCATTTCCGGCACGTAAATATAGACCGCCTTGTCGTCCGCGATCCCCGCGCCCGGCGCGGAGGCCAGCGTCACGCCGCCGCTGCGATAGACATGAAAGATGCCGGGAATACCGAGCTGGCTGTCGGGCCGGAAGGTCAATGGGTCGAGATATTCGTCGTCGATCCGGCGATAGATCACGTCGACCGCCTTTGGCCCCAGCGTCGTCTTCATCCAGACCCGGCCATCGTCCACGAACAGGTCCGCCGGTTCCACCAGTTCCACGCCCATCAGGTCGGCGAGGAAACTATGCTCATAATAAGCGCTGTTGAGCGCGCCGGGCGTCAGCACCACCACGACCGGATCGCCCTTGCAGGCGGGCGGGGCGACCTCCTTGAGGCTTTTGAGAAGTTCGGCGGGATAATCATCCACCGGCGCGACAAGTCCTTCGCCAAACAGCTCCGGGAACATGCGCGTCATGATCTCCCGGTTCTCCAGCATGTAGGATACGCCCGAAGGCGTGCGGCAATTATCCTCCAACACCTCGAAACGCGCCGACCCCGTCCGCACGATGTCGATGCCCACGATATGGCTGTAAACCCTGCCCGGCGGCGTAAAACCCACCATTTCGGCCAGATAGGCGCTGTTCCGATAAATGATGTCGGCCGGGATGATCCCCGCCTTGATGATCTCTCCGCGATGATAGACGTCGAGCAGGAAGGCATTCAATGCCCGCGCCCGCTGCTTGATGCCCCGGTCCAACACCCGCCATTCCTGCGCGGTGAAGATGCGGGGGAGCAGATCGAAGGGGATCAACCTTTCCGGATCGCCGCCTTCGCCATAGACGGCGAAAGTAATGCCGATGCGGCGAAAAATCGCTTCGGCTTCCTCCATGCGACGATTGAGCCCGGCTATACCGGTCCGCTCCACCCATTTCTGCACTTCGTCGTAACAGGCGCGAACGGAACCATCAGGCTCAAACATTTCATGGAAGGGCAAAGCGTCGATCCTCCCTCGGCCAAAGGCCAATTGTGCATTGCAGCATTAGTGCAATGCTGGCGAGGGATTGCAAGACAAAAATGTGTCAGGCATCCCATTGGCATTGTTCGCCCGCCCGGCTGAAAGGATTATCATGCCTTCTCGCAATCGCGCTATCGGCGGCGTATTACTGGCCGCTTTCGCCCTGACGTCCTGCGCCGCCACGGTGCGCGAACAGATCTACAAGGCGGACAACACCCCCATCAGCGTCGAAAGCTGGACGAAAAAGCCGTCGCAGCCCCTGACCGTGCAAAGCGAAGGCGGACTGGCATTGACCGGCTATTACTGGCCCGGCGCGGCCGACGATCATGATGTGCTGATCTTCTTTCATGGACGCGGATCGAACCAGGGCGTGGGCGCACGCTATGCGGAACATCTGACCGGCCATGGCGACCATGTGATCGTCGCCTCCTATCGCGGGTTCGGGGGTAATCCGGGCAAGCCGACGCAGGCGGGCCTTGTGGCGGACGGTCGCGCTTTTGTTGCCAAGGCAAAAGCGCTTGTGGGGCCCAAGGCCCGCATCTTTCTGGTCGGGCACTCTCTGGGCGGCGCAGTCGCGCTGCATGTCGCCGCGACGGTTCGGGTGGCCGGCGTGGTCACGCTTTCCACCTTCGATAAGCTGGAGGAATCGGCGCCGGGCGGCGTCAGCGCGCTGCTGCCCGACAAATGGAACAATCTGGATGCAGTGACGAAGATCGGCGCGCCCTTCATCATGTTCCAGGGGAGCGCCGATGACCGGGTCGATCTGGGCCAGGCTGCGGCGCTCTTTGCCACCGCCCGGACTCCGGCCGTTGAAATCATGATGCCGGGCGCGGGCCACGCACCGGACATGAGCCGCATCGGTCCGCTCGTGACGCAGGCGGTGCAGGCGATCGATACAGGCAAGCTGACCGTTTATCCCACTTCGCCACCATCGGGATGGACGGTCCGCCGGAAATGAAGCGATAATTTCACGGCCTCTTTCAAACCCCGTTGACCGGTCCGCCCCCGCTGCGTATAGCGCGCCCTCACCGCAGGGCGACACGCCACGCGAGGCCCATGGGGCGGAGTAGCTCAGCTGGTTAGAGCAGCGGAATCATAATCCGCGTGTCGGGGGTTCAAGTCCCTCCTCCGCTACCATTCCAACATATTGAATTACACGGTTTTCCCTAAATCGTCGCCGGACACGCCCACATCAGTTGGGAGTCTTTGTTCCCCTTTCGACCTTCCCAATGGCGTATCCCCCAGCGCGCTATCGCGATTCAGATAGTGACTATCGAGGATTGCCCCCACATCCTTGAGCTCCAGTCTAGCGCCTTCGGCCAGCAGGGCCTGTTCAAGCAGGGCGTACTGCTCGCTGTCGAGGTGCAACACGACCGTCTGGCCATCGGGATCGATTGCCATCGCGGAATACATCTTCAACTCGTGGGCGGTGCAGTCCTCCGCCACGTCGAGTAGATCGTCGATCGTTTCGGCTTCGCCATATGTCGCGAGGATGGACAATTTGGCCCAGCCCATCCGCAGCCACTTTCCTCCTGCGATACACCCCTTCGGCCATGGATCACTTTTCACAGTAAGCCAAAGATGAATGGCAGATTAATGGCAAACATGTCACTGACTTGGAATTACATTCCCCGAATTCAAGGGATGATGTAAAATTACAACATAAGAAATGTCAATATAGGCATAAACATAACACTAGCACTTTACGCTCGATCATTATTCCTCTTAAGGACGCATCGCTTTCATGGAATGATGAATGAGGTAGAAACAATGAAGAAACTTATCGCAGCGGTCGCACTGCTTTCCGCCGGCGTCGCGGCTCCCGCTTTCGCGCAGGACGCCACGCCTTTCTCGGGACCCTATATCGGCGCCGTCGTCGGCCTCGACCACACCGATTTCGATGCCCGCACCCATGACAGCGGCCTGCTCTATGGCGGCGTGGTCGGCTATGACATCAACCTGAACGGCGCCGTGTTCGGCATCGAGGGCGAATATGCCGATTCCGACACCAAAGATCGCGCAACCAATATCCTGATCCCCGGCGACAGCGCTTCGCTGAAGACCGGCCGCGATCTTTATGCGGGCGTCCGCATCGGCGGCGAAATAGTCAACAACGTCATGCTCTATGCAAAGGGCGGCTACACCAATGCCCGCGTCAAGGCGGTCTATGACGATGGCGTCGACCTTTCGCGCGCCAGCAAGAATCTGGACGGCTATCGTCTGGGCGCCGGTGTGGAAACCACCTTCAATGGCTTTACGGCGCGCGCGGAATATCGCTATTCGAGCTATGAGCATATCGTGGGCGTAAAGCCGGAACGCCATCAGGCGGCGCTGATCCTCGGCTACCGCTTCTGATCGACCGGTTATCGGAAAACAATGTTGCAAGCCCCGCCATCGTGCGGGGCTTGTTTCATTTTATCGCCGCCCTTGCCGCCACGCGCAGTTCATTGCGGATGGGGTGGATGTTCGACGGCAGGTGCTGGGTCATGAGGATGGCGATCATCCGTTCCACCGGGTCGATGAAGAAATGCGTCGAAAAAATGCCGCCCCAGCTATAGACCTGCGTTCCCAGCTCCATGGCGAAACCCAGGCCAAAGCCCAATCCCGCATAATCCACTTCGCTGAACATGCCCGTCGACATGCTGGTAAGATCACGGCCGCCCGGCAACTGATTGGTCCGCATCGCTTCGACCGTTTCGGACCGCAGCAGCCGCACGCCATCCAATTCTCCGCCGCGCAGCAGCATCCGCGCGAAACGGTGATAGTCCCCGGTCGAGGAAACGAGCCCGCCGCCGCCCGCGCGGAATCGCAGGGGACGGCTCCAACCGCTCCGCGCGCCGCGATCGCCCAGCGCCAACCCGCCGCCCGGGACAAAACGCCATGCATCGGTCAGGCGGTCCACCCGATCGGCAGGCACGGTGAAGAAGGTGTCGGGCATCCCCAGCGGATCGAATATCCGGGCACGGAACAGGCTTTCCAGATCCATCCCCGTCAGCCGTTCGGCCACGACCCCCAGCACATCGGTCGAAACCGAATAATTCCAGTTTTCCCCCGGCGAAAATTCCAGCGGAATATCCGCCAGCGCAGCGATGAAATCGTCGGATGACCGCTTTTGCTGAAACTCGTCCAGCCCCAGTTCGCGGTAGCGCGCGTCGATGGCTGTCCGCCGCTGCAAGCCATAGGTAAAGCCTGATGTATGGCGCAGCAGGTCGATCATCCGCATCGGCCTTTTGAGCGCCTTCTCCTCCATACCCACGCGCAGCCGGGCGAATTCGGGCACCACATCGGTCACCGGATCGTCCAGCGCCACCAGCCCCTGCTCCACCAGCATCATGAAGGCGACCGACGTCACCGGCTTCGTCATGGATGCGATACGGAACAGCGCATCCTCGCACAGCGGCTCCCCGCTGGCCCGCGCGCGTCCCCCGCTCACCGACAGGACGATCCGCTCGTCCCGCGACAGCAGCAGTTGCAAATGCGGCAATTTCCCGCTCGCCACATAGGTTCGGTCGAAATACGCCACCAGCGCGTCGATCCGGTCCGGGTCCATCCCCACGTCCCGCGCCGCATCCCGATCGGCAAATCCTGTCATATGCGCTTGTGCCATGTCCGCGATCGCTAAAGCAGCGCCGCGCTCAGGTAAACCGTCATCACCTTGCCAAGACCCCGCCCACGCCTCTATTGCAACCGGCCTGAACGGCAAGCACTGGACCCTGAATGGACATGGCCACGGGCCTTTCCGCAATCTTCCTCCAGAACCGCCCTGCCCTGCTGCGTTTCTTGCGGGGCCGCGGCGCTGGCGACGATGCGGAGGACATGTTGCAGGACATGTGGATGAAGCTGGAGGCGAAGGATCTCGGCCCGGTGGCCGATCCCCTGCCCTATCTTTATCGCATGGCCAATAATCTGATGCTGGACCGCTACCGCTCCACCGTCCGCCGCGCAAAGCGCGAGCAGGACTGGGCGGAGGGTGCGGGCGGCGTGATGGCCGATCCGACGAGCGATATGGCCGTGGACGAACGGATGATCCTGACGCAGCGGCTGGGGGAAGCGCGCGCCGTGCTGCGCGACCTTGGCCCGCGCGTCGAACTGGTGTTCCGCCGCTTCCGTATCGAGGGGGTCGGCCAACGACAGATCGCGCAGGAACTGGGCGTAAGCCTCACCACCGTGGAGAAGGATTTGCAGAAGGCCTATCGCGCCATGATCGCCCTCAAGCAGAGGCTGGAGACGGAATGAGCGCGATGGTGGCGTCACAGCCTGCAAGGGGTGAAAAATGAACAGGGCTGATGCCATGATCCATGAGGATGCGCTCATGTGGGTGATCCGCACGCGCGATCCGGAATTTGTCGATTGGGAAGGCTTCACCGCATGGCTGGAGGTCGATCCGGCCCATGCGGCGGCCTATGACGCGCTGATGGCGCAGGATGCGGGGCTGGAACAGCTCATCCCCGCCGATCCCGTGCACATGCCCGCGCCCGCGAACGACGCCGGTGATCCGGGCGAACGGCGCTGGAGGCCCATGCGCTGGATCGGCGGCGGCGCAGTGGCGGCGGCGCTGGTTGCGGTGGTTTCGCTCAGCGTCGTGAACCGGAGCGACATCTACACCGTCACGACCGCGCCCGGCGAAAGCCGCATGATTGCGCTGGACGACGGCACGCGGATCGACGTGAACGGCGGCACGACGCTGCGGCTCGACCGCAAGGATCCGCGCTTCGCCGCGCTCGATAAGGGCGAGGCGGCCTTCACCGTGCGGCATGACGATACCCATCCCTTTCGCGTGATGGTGGGCGACGATGTGTTCGAGGATGCGGGCACCGTCTTCAACATCGTCCATAGCGGCGCTTCGACCCGTATCGGGGTGTCGGAAGGCAAGGTGATCTACAACCCCTCCGCGCAGGCCATCGCCCTGCCCGCAGGCCGCGCCCTGACCCAGGACGCCACGGGGCTGCACGTCATGCCCATCGCGCCCGAAGCCGTGGCAAGCTGGCGCAGCGGCCGGCTGGTCTATGCCAACGCCCGGATCGATGAGATCGGCGAGGATATTGCGCGCTCCATCGGCGTGCGCCTGACCGCCACGCCCGGCGCTGCGGCGATGCGCTTCACCGGCACCATCGCGCTGGACAAGGACCCGGCCCGTTTCTTCACCGGCGCCGCGCCGCTCATGGGATTGACCGCCGTTCGTCAAGGGGACGGATGGCTGCTGAAAGAAGGGGATGGTCCGCAAAGCTGACGTCCTTTTCGTCACCGCCCTCGCCATAGCGGCCGCAACGCCTGCGCGGGCGGCGGACAGACAGAATATAAACCTCGCTCCCGGCAGGCTGGGCGAGGCGGCGATCGCGCTCGGCCATCAAACGGGCGCCAGCATCGGCATGTCGGATCAGTCGCTCGCAGGCATCGCCACCCCTGCCGTGCGCGGACGGATGTCTGCGGAAGCCGCGCTCAAGCGCCTGCTCAAGGGTAGCCATGCCTCCATACGCCGGATCGACGACCGGACGTTCCGTATCGTGCGCGCGTCTCTTCCGGCGCGGCCCATCCCTCATCGTCCCGCCAGCACCGCCGCGCTCCCGCCAGCGCCGCCGCCAGCGGAGATCATCGTCACCGCTTCCAAGCGTGACGTGCCGCTGCCGCGCTATGCCGGCCTGGTGGACATGGTGAGCGGCGGTCTGTTCGACAGCGGCGAAGCAGCGGGCGGATCGGCGGCGCTCCTCTCCCGCGTGGCGAGCCTCAGTTCCACCCATGCCGGATCGGGCCGCAACAAGCTCTTCATCCGCGCCATCGCGGATTCGGGCGTGGCGGGGCCGACGCAGGCAACGACGGGACAATATCTGGGTGACATGCGCCTCAACTACGCCGCGCCGGACCCGGACCTGCGCCTTTACGACATGCGCGGCGTCGAAGTGCTGGAAGGGCCGCAGGGCACGCTTTACGGCGCGGGATCGCTGGGCGGCATCATCCGCATCATTCCCAATCCGCCCAATCTGGGCGAAACGGGCGGCCAGATTTCGGCGGGCGTCTCCGCCACGCAGCATGGCGATCCGGGCGGCGACCTGGCGGCGGTGCTCAACCTGCCCATCGTGCCGGAGAAGATCGCGCTGCGCGTCGTGGGCTATGGCGTGCAGGAGGGCGGCTATATCGACGACCGGTTACGGGATCGCGACGACGTTAACCGGACGCGCATCTACGGCACGCGGGCGGCGCTGCGTTTTGCGCCCGACGAGGATTGGACCATCGACCTCAGCGGCCTCTACCAGCGGATCAACGGCCGGGACGCGCAATATGCCAGCCGAAACAGCGGACGCCTGACACGGGATTCGAGCGTCGCCCAGCCCTATCATTCCGATTATCTGCTCCTCAACGCACGGGTGGAGCGGCAATGGGACGATATGCGCTTCGTGTCGTCCACCGGCTATGTCCGCAACATCCTCGCCGAAAGCTATGACGCGACCCAGCCCGGCGGACCGCCCGCCCTGTTCCGACAGAGGAACAAGGTGGAGATTTTTTCGACCGAAAACCGGCTGGTGCGCGATCTGGACAATGGGCTGGGCTGGATATTGGGCGCATCCTATCTCGAAAGCACGTCCGACATCCGCCGGTCGCTCACATCCTATGGCACGGCGGCTTTCCAACCGCAGATCATTCCCGGCGTCCCCATGTTCGGGCGGGGCATGGCGGCGACAGCAACAGGCGTGCGTAACCGGATCAAGGAAGCGACGATCTTCGCCGAAGCCTCATTCGAACCGGTCAAGGGGCTGATCGCCACGCTGGGCGGACGGCTGACCAACAGCCGCCTGTCGGGTGAGGCGAACGATCCCATCTCCCTGCTCGCCGCGGCCGATATCGCCTATGCCGAAGCGCAGGCCAACCGCGGCGAAACCATGTTCCTGCCTTCCGCCTCGGTGCTGAGCGACGCCCTGCCCGGCATCACGCTCTACGCGCGGTTTCAACAGGGGTTTCGTCCTGGCGGTCTGGCCGTGGACGACCAGCGCATCGAACGCTTCCGCAATGATCGCGTCTCGACGCTGGAAGCGGGTTTCCGCAAAGGCGTGCCCGGCCGCGATCCCGTGGCGATTTCCGCCAACATCGCCTATACGGACTGGCGCGACATCCAGGCGGACGTGACCGACCGGATCGGGCTGCCGACCACGGCCAATATCGGCGACGGCCGCATCTATACGATAGAGGGACGCGTGGTGCTGCGCCCCATGCCGAAGATCACGCTCGACGCCAGCATGATCTACAATGACAGCCGCCTCGATCAGCCCGCGCAGTTCCTGCGGACGCTCTCCTATGACGGCCGCAGGCTTTCGCTGCCCAATGTCGCTGATCTCAGCGGGCGGCTGGCGGTCGACTATCGCACGCCGGTAAGCGACCTCCTCTCGCTCCATCTGTCGGCCTCCGCACGCTATGTCGGAAAATCGCGGCTGGGCGTCGGCCCGATATTGGGCCGCACCCAGGGCGATTATGTCGACACCGCCTTTTCCGCCAGCCTGACGCGCGGCCCCATGCAATGGTCGCTTTCCCTGTCCAATCTGTTCGACAGCAACGGAAACCGCTTTTCGCTGGGAACGCCCTTCGACCTGCACAGCGATTATTATACGCCGCTGCGGCCGCGCACCGTCCGCGTCGGGCTTGATTTCGCCTTCTGAACGCCGGGTGAATATTTCAGGACGGGTTTGATCGGACGGCAGCGTCCCTCTCGCACAGGCGCACGAAAGAAAGCGCGCCCACGCAGAGGAGACATCATGCGACATCTCTTGGCCTGCACGGCCATCACGCCCGTTCTGGCGGCCCTGGCGGCTGCTCCTGCTTCGGCGGAAACCAAGATCGATTCCAGCACGACCACGGCGGTCAAGACTTCCACCGTCGCCAATGGCGCGGCGGACGACATCAATGTCACGTCGGGCGGCTCCATCAAGCTGACCAGCGGCGCGGCCATCACGATGGACAGCAACAACAAGGTCACTAATGCGGGCACGCTGACGATCAACGACGCCAACAATGTGACCGGCATCATCGTGGCCCCCGGCACGACGGGCGCCATCACCAACAGCGGCACGATCACGCTGACGGAAGATTATACCGCCAAGGACGACGACGATGACGGCGATCTGGACGGCCCCTTCGCCAAGGGATCGAACAAGAAGGGCATCTGGGTCCAGTCCGGCACTGCCCATAACGGCGCGATCGACCATAGCGGCACCATCACGATCGAGGGCAATCAATCGGCGGGCATCCGCCTGGACGCCCCGCTGACGGGTAATCTTTCCACCAGCGGCACGATCAATGTGGTGGGCGACAACAGCTATGGCGTGCTTGCCAATGACGTGACCGGCAACGTCACGCTGCGTGGATCGACCACCGTGCAGGGCGCGAACAGCGTCGGCGCGGCGTTGCTGGGGGATGTCGACGGCGCGATCAAGATTCAGGGCACCATCGCCAGTTCCGGCTATCGTTCCACCACTCGGCCCGCCGATACCAGCAAGCTGGATGCCGACGACCTGCTTCAGGGCGGTTCGGCGGTTCGCATCGCGGGCAATGTGACGGGCGGCATCATCTTCGACGTTCCCCCCACCCGCACCGACCAGGATGATGAGGACGATACCGACATCGATGATGACGGCCTGACCGACAGCAACGAAGGCAGCGCCTCCATCCTCACTTATGGTTCGGCCGCCGCGGTCCAGATCGGCGCGGCGGATCGCGACACCAGCATCGGCGCCGTCGCTGCGGAAAGTTCCGGATACGGCCTGATCGTGAAGGGCGCGATCGGCGGCGCCGGCGTCTATGATGGCGTCGACGCCAATGGTCTGGTCATCGGCGGGCTGGGCGGCGACGTCACCGTTGCAAAAGGCGTGCTCGTCGCAGGGTCTATTTCCGCCACATCCTATGACAGCAACGCGACCGCGCTGCGCCTTGGATCGGGGGCCACAGCGGACAAGTTGGAGATTTCCGGCACCGTGGGCGCGAACGGCTCCAGCAAGGACGGCACCTCCGCCCGCGGCATCGTGATCGATGCGGGCGCACATGCCAGCACCATTGCCGTCAGCGGCACGGTGCAGGCCAAGGCGGGCAGCGATGAAAAAGGCACGGCGGTCGCCATTGTCGATTCGTCCGGCACCGTTTCCACCCTGACCAACAGCGGCAAGATCAGCGCGACAGGCGGCAAGGCCGGATCGAATGTCGCCATCGACCTCAGCGCCAACAGCAGCGGCGTGACATTGGGACAATCCCTGGCGTCGGAAAAGGCCGATGCGCCGTCCATCGTCGGCGATGTCCGGCTGGGATCGGGCAATGACGTCATGACCGTATCGGCGGGATCGGTCGCCGGTAACATCAGCATGGGCGCGGGCGATGACAGCCTGGCCCTGTCGGGCAGCGCCAGCCATAGCGGCAACATCTCTTTCGGCGCGGGGACCGGCACGCTCAGCCTTACCAACACGTCGAAAGTGACCGGCGACGTCGACTTTGCGGGCCAGGGCAGCAGCATGACGCTGTCCGACACGGCGAGCTTCACCGGAAAACTGCTGAACAGCGGCCAGACCGCGCTGGTGCTAAGCGGCGGCACGCTCAATGCCACCAACACCGGATCGATCGCGCTGGCCTCGCTTCAGGCTGGCTCCGGCTCCATCATCGGCGTGACCATCGACGGCGCGAACGGGACGCACACCACCTATGACGTGGCCGGTGCGGCCAGCTTCGCGGACGGCTCGCAGGTCAAGGCGACCATGACCAACGTCAAGGGCGCGGCGGGCGATTATGTCATCGTCCGGGCTGGATCGCTCAACGGTTCGCCCTCGCTGTCCGGCACGACACTGCTTCCCTATATGTTCAAGGGTAGCGTAACCGCCGACAACGGCACGGGCGAAGTCACCCTGAGCGTCGCGGCGAAAAGCGTGACGGAGCTTGGCCTGTCCGGCTCCCAGGCGCGCGCCTATCAGGCGGTCTTCAACGCGCTCGACAATGACAGCGCGGTCGCCAACGCCTATCTGGCGGTCGCGGACGGCGATGCGCTCAAGGCCAATCTGCAACAGATGCTGCCGGATCATGCGGGCGGCACGTTCGAAGCGGTCACATCCGGTTCCCGCGCCACCGCGCGCATCCTCTCCGATCCGGGCGGCATCTATCGCACCAAGGACGGACGGCTGGGCTTCTGGCTGCAACAGGTCGCATTCGGCAGTTCCAAGAGCGTGGGCAACACCGCATCCTATGACATCAACGGCTGGGGCGCGAATGCGGGCGTCGAATATCTGACTGGCATCGGCGCGTTCGGCGGCTCCTTCGCCTATATCCACGGCAGCGATTCCAAGGGCGGCAGCAACCTTGCGGTCGATTCCGACCAGTTCGAACTGGCGGCGCACTGGCGTGGCGATTTCGGTCCGCTTCAGGCCTTTGCCCGCGTCTCGGCCGCGCATATCGACTTCACGGGCACACGTCGTTTCGCCAGCGGGACCGTATCGCGCTCAACCGAGGGCGACTGGTCGGGCAAGCTCTATTCCGCCACGGCGGGCGTCTCTTATGAGAAACGGATGGGCCGCCTGTCGCTGCGTCCGGCGGCCGGGATCGACTATTACCGCCTCAAGGAAAAGGGCTATGTCGAAAGCGGCGGCGGCGATGCGTTCAACCTGACCGTGCTCGGCCGCACCAGCGACGAACTGACAGCCAACGGCACCGTCACGGCCGGCTATGATTTCGGCAGCCTCGATCCGCAGGAAGGCTGGGTCCGCTTCGAACTGGAGGGCGGACGCCGCCAGATCATCGGCGGATCGCTGGGTGACACCGTGGCCTATTTCAAGGGCGGCGAGCAGTTCACGCTGGTCGCGGATGATCGCACCAATGGCTGGACCGGGCGCGCGCGCCTGATCGGCGGCACCGACAGCTTCCGCGTGGGCGGAGAGTTCAGCGCCGAGGAACAGCAAAACCACGTCGCCATAGCATTTCGCGCGACGGTAAACTTCATCCTGTGACGTCTTGAAGATGAACCGGCGGGTCGAACCCCAGACCCTCCAGATCCGCCGGTCACGCCATGTCCCCTCCCCCGGGGATCATGGCCTTGAAAGGGAAAGGGCGCCGTCCCCCATGACGGCGCCCTTTCTTTTTTTGCAGATTATGCCGTTTTGAAACCTGTGCCGAATGGTGGGCTTGGGTGGATTGCGGGCATAATTTTATCCCTCGCCCCTTGGGAGTCGGCCTGAGGCGCGTAACACTGGCCGAGCTTGCGGAGACTAGGCGGCTTGCTGGCTGGTCGTATCTGGGTGAGGGGGCATGGGCCGCTCGCTGGATAGCGCGCAGCTTCGCCTTCCTCCCCCTTTTCCAACTTCTCCCCAGGGGGAGAAGCGAAAAAGAACATCCGCAACTAGCCCCAAACCAGCCGACATGGAACCAAGGCTTGTTCCGTCAGCCCAGCGCCTTCTTCAGCAGTTCGTTCACCACCTGCGGATTGGCCTTGCCCTGCATCGCCTTCATGGTCTGTCCCACGAAGAAGCCGAACAGCGCTTCCTTGCCGCCCCGATATTGCTCGACCTTGTCGCCATTGTCGGCCAGCACCTTGGCCACCGCCGCCTCGATCGCGCCGGTGTCGCTGGTCTGTTTGAGGCCCTTTTCCTCGACGATCTTCGCGGGTTTCCCGCCGGTTTCGAGCATGATCTCGAACACCTGCTTGGCGATGGTGCCCGAAATCGTGCCGTCCGCGACCAGCGCCAGCAGTTCCGAGCCATCCTCCGGCGTCACGGGGCTGTCCTCCAGCGTCCGCCCAAGCCGGTTGAGCGCGCCATAAAGCTCCGACAGCAGCCAGTTGGCCGAAGCCTTGGCCACTGCGCCCTCGCTCTTCTTCTGGATGCGCGCGCCTTCGGCCAGCAGCGCCTCGAACCAGCGCGCGGTATCCGCGTCGGCCGTCAACGTGGCGGCATTATAGGCGCTCAGCCCCAGATCCTGTTCATAACGCTTGCGCTTGGCGTCCGGCAGTTCCGGCAGCGACTGGCGGCATTCCTCCAGAAACGCATCCTCCAGTTCCAGCGGCAACAGGTCCGGGTCGGGGAAATAGCGATAGTCATGCGCGTCTTCCTTCGACCGCATGGAGCGCGTTTCATTCTTGTCCGGATCATAGAGGCGGGTTTCCTGCACCACCGTGCCCCCGGCCTCCAGCACATCGACCTGACGGCTCGCTTCATATTCGACCACCGCCATGACGAAGCGGACCGAATTGACGTTCTTCGTCTCTGTGCGAGTCCCGAACGCTTCTCCCGGCTTGCGGACCGAAACGTTCACGTCGGCGCGCATCGACCCCTGATCCATATTGCCGTCGCACGACCCGACATAGCGCAGAATCGTTCTCAGCTTTGACAGATAAGCCCCTGCTTCGGCAGGAGAACGCATATCCGGCTTCGACACGATCTCCATCAGTGCCACGCCCGAACGGTTGAGGTCGACATAGGAGCGCGTCGGATGCTGATCGTGCATCAGCTTGCCTGCATCCTGTTCGACATGGATGCGTTCGATGCCGATCACCTTGGTTTGCGCGTCGGGGTTCTTTTCATCGAGATTGATCTCGATCTCGCCCTCGCCCACGATGGGGTGATAAAGCTGGCTGATCTGATATCCCTGCGGCAGATCGGCGTAGAAATAATTCTTGCGGTCGAAACGCGACCATTTGTTGATCTGGGCATTGATCGCCATGCCGGTCCGCACCGCCTGTCGGATGCATTCGCGGTTCGGCACGGGCAACATGCCCGGCATCGCCGCGTCGACCAGGCTCACCTGCGTGTTCGGCTCCGCCCCGAAAGCGGTCGCCGCCCCGGAAAAGAGCTTCGCGTTGCTCGTCACCTGCGCGTGGACCTCCAGGCCGATCACGACTTCCCACTCGCCGGTTGCGCCCTGAATGCGATAGCTGCTCATTTGTTCATGTTCCGATGATGAATATAGTTGATCGTGGTCAGGACTGCATTGCTGCCGAGCAGGCCAAAGACCCAACATGCCGTCAAGACGCGCAGGACGACAACCTCAAAACCCAGTTCGGCGCCGACATGATGGGCGAGCAGCGCCGCCGCCAATGCGCCAGCCAGGAAAAGCCCGCCCATCCAAAATTCGCCGCGCAGGATGACCGCATTGCCCACGCACAGCCCCAGGATGAAGAGTGCGATGAGGACGAAGAATTTGGCGAGCAGCACATGGTCGAACGGCCGATTGTCGATGTCGGTCAGCGAATTGCCGATATAGGCGCTCAAGATCGCGCCGAAAGCGACGTTCAGCGCATTCTGCGCCTCCCGCAGCACTTCGACATTACGTTCCCGAAAACCGCCCGATCTCACCACGCTTGCTCCGATGCCGGCCGAGTCAGCGACCCGCCGCGATTACCACCACTTGCTCGGCCGCGCGACGAAGCCCGCCCGTTCTTCGATCGCCAGACCCGCGTTCAGCACGGTTTGCTCGTCCAGCGCCCTGCCGATGATCTGCAAGCCCAGCGGCAACCCCTGCGTGTCCAGCCCGCCCGGCACCGCCATCGCGGGCAGTCCGGCAAGCGACGCGGGCACCGTGAACACATCGTTCAGATACATGGCCAGCGGATCGGCCTGCTTCTCGCCCAGCGCGAAGGAGGCGCTCGGCGCTGTCGGCGTCAGCAGCAGGTCGCACTTTTCGAAAGCCAGTTCGAAATCGCGCGCGATCAGCGCCCGGACCTTCTGCGCCTGCGTATAATAAGCGTCGTAGAAGCCCGCCGACAGCACATAGGTGCCGATCATGATCCGGCGCTTGACCTCCGGCCCGAACCCCGCGGCACGGGTCGCGGCATACATGTCCTGCAAGCCCGCCCCGTCCGGCAAGTCGCGCTGCCCATAGCGCACCCCGTCATAGCGCGCGAGGTTCGAAGAAGCCTCCGCCGGCGCGATGATATAATAGGTCGGCAGCGCATATTGCGTATGCGGCAGCGACACCTCGACCACTTCCGCGCCCGCATCCTTCAGCCATTCGATGCCCCGGTCCCACAGCGCCGCGATTTCCGCATTCAGGCCGTCGGGGCGATATTCCTTGGGAATGCCAACCTTCCTGCCGCGCAGGTCGCTCGAAAGCCCCGCTTCCCACTGCGGCACCGCCAGATCGAGCGAAGTCGAATCCTTGGGATCGAAGCCCGACATCGTTTCCAGCAGGATGGCATTGTCCCGCACCGTCCGCGCCATCGGCCCCGCCTGATCGAGCGACGAAGCGAACGCCACGATCCCCCAGCGCGAGCAGCGGCCATAGGTCGGCTTGATCCCCGAAATGCCCGTGAAAGCCGCGGGCTGACGGATCGATCCGCCCGTATCGGTCCCCGTCGCCGCCGGGCAGAGCCGCGCCGCGATCGCCGCCGAAGACCCGCCCGAAGACCCGCCGGGCGCCAGCGCGGCATTATCCCCGCCCTTGCGCTTCCAGGGAGAGATCACATTGCCGAAATAGCTCGTCTCGTTGGACGACCCCATGGCGAACTGGTCGAGGTTCAGCTTCCCCAGCATCCCCGCGCCCGCATCCCACAGCTTCTTCGACACGGTGGATTCATAGGTCGGCGTAAAGCCTTCCAGCATGTGCGACGCGGCGGTGGTCTGCACGCCCTCGGTGCAGAACAAATCCTTCATGCCGATGGGCACGCCCGCCAGCGGCTTCAAAGCCTCGCCCGCCGCCTTCGCCCTGTCGGCGGCATCGGCGGCTGCCAGAGCCTTTTCCGGCGTCTCGACGATAAAGGCATTGAGCGCCTTCGCCGCGGCCACATTGGCGTTGAACGCCTCGGCCACTTCGCGCGCCGAAAAAGCGCCGCCACGAAAGCCGTCGCGGATTTCCGCGACCGTCAGATCGGTCAAAGCGTTCTTATCTGTGGAATTCGGCATTATTCGATCACCTTGGGCACCGCGAAAAAGCCATGTTCGGCCTGTGGCGCGTTCGCCAGCACCTTGTCGCGCACATCGCCGTCAGTCACGACGTCCTCGCGCAGGCGCTGATGGTTGGGGATGACGGCGGTCATCGGCTGAACGCCGGTCACGTCCACCTCACCCAGTTGCTCCACCCATCCCAGGATGTTGTTGAGTTCGGGCACCATGGCCTGCGCTTCGGCATCGCTCACCGAAATGCGTGAGAGGCTGGCGATCTTCTTGACGGTCTGAAGGTCTATAGACATGGCTCGCCGCTAGCATCCGCACCTGCCCGCTTCAAGCCGTTTCGCGACTTGCCAGCGCCCCGCCCTTGCGCCAGACAGGCCGCGACGCACAGGGCCGCCGCGCCCACGCAACGGAGAGCATGGGTGGCCCGCAAATTCCTCTATATCGTCGCGACCCTCATCTTTCTGGTGATCGCGGCTTTGCTGGCCTATCGCCTCTGGGGCAATCAGATGATCCGCGCCGTCATGGTCCCGCGCGAAGCCTTCGCTCCGCTCCAGCCGCTGCCCGCCAACGCCTATGACGATCCGAAGATGTGGATCGCCCGCCCCGACATCGCTCGGGACAATCCGGCCCTCTGGACCCCCGCGGGCGTCAAGGACGCGCCGACCGCGCAAAAAGCGGCGGTTTTCTTCATCCACCCCACCTCCTACATCACCGCGCTGGGCGACGCGCATTGGAACATGCGGCTGGACGACAAGGATTCGCTGAGCACCGCCCGCCGCTTCGTGAAGGAACAGGCCAGCGCCTTCAATGCGGCAGGCGCGATCTGGGCGCCGCGCTACCGTCAGGCCAATTACGGCGCCTTCCTGACCGACAAGCCCGCAGGCGATCAGGCCATCGACGCCGCCTATCGCGACGTTTCGCAAGCCTTCGCCGCCTTCCTCAAGGCCAATCCCACAGGCCCCATCATCCTCGCCGCGCATAGTCAGGGATCGCTCCACCTGCTCCGCCTGATGCGCGATCAGGTCGCGGGCAAGCCCGTCGCGGCAAGGATCGTCGCCGCCTATGTCGTCGGCTGGCCCATCTCGGTCGAAGCGGATCTGCCCGCCCTGGGCCTGCCCGCTTGCGTGAAGCGGGATCAGGCGCGCTGCATCCTGAGCTGGCAGAGCTATGCCGAACCGGCTGATCCCTCCGCCGTCCTCACCCTGTTCGACGCGCATAAGGGCCTCACCGGAAAGCCGCGCAAAGGCACCCACATGCTCTGCACCAACCCGCTGACCGGCACGCGCAACGGTGCGGCTCCCGCCAGCGCCAATCGCGGCACGCTCCAGAGCAGGGAGGACGACAAGCCCGCCCTGCTCGTCTCCGCCGCCGTCCCCGCACGCTGCGCGGACAATGGCTTCCTGCTGATCGGGGAGCCGGTGGACATGGGGCCGTTCACCCTGCCCGGCAACAATTACCACGTCTATGACTACAACCTGTTCTGGGCCGATGTGCGCGAAGACGCCCGCGCGCGGTTGGCGGCGTTCCTGAAATGAGCGCCCCCATCCTCACCACCGACCGCGCCGTCTTCCGTGAAGCCTTGCCGCAAGGCGGCCGCCTGATCGGCATGGACGTCGGCACCAAGACCATCGGCCTTGCGCTGTGCGACGCGGGCTGGTCCATCGCCAGCCCCGCCCACACCGTCTCGCGCGGGAAGTTCAGCAAGGACAAGATCGCGCTCGCCGCCTTCATGGACCAGCAGCAGGTGAAGGGCGTGGTCATCGGCCTCCCCCTCAACCTCGACGGCAGCGAAAGCCCACGCTGTCAGGCGAGCCGCGCCTTCGCCCGCAACATAGCGGACCTTGGCCGCCCGATCCTCCTCTGGGACGAACGCTGGTCGACGCAGGCGGTGACGCGCACATTGCTGGAAGCCGACGCCAGCCGCGCCCGCCGCGACGAACTGGTCGACAAGCTGGCGGCAAGCTACATCCTGCAAGGCGCGATAGACGGGCTGATGGCGGGCTTCTAAAGTCCGCGCTGGGGGCGGTTATGGGTGGATGACCGCAAATGGCCGGAAATGGTCATTGCCCCTGGAACACAAACCTCACCCCATTAACCACCCTCACCCCTCAAACGCCGATATGATCGGACAAGGCCCCTCCTCGCTGGCCCCGCACTCCCGCGCCAGCCGCCGCAGCGACATCCGCGCCGCTTCAAGCTCCGCGATCTTCGCATCCAATGCCGCCAGCCGCTCCGCCGCCAGTTCCCGCGCCCTCGCCCGGTCCTGTCCCGCATCCAGCGTCAGCAATTCCCCGATCTGCTCCAGCGTGAAGCCCGCCGCCTGCGCGCCGCGAATGAATTTCAACCGCCGCACGTCCTGCGCGCCGTATCGCCGCACGCCACCGGCCCGCTCCGGCGTCCCCAGCAAACCGCGCCTTTGATAGAAGCGCACCGTCTCCACCCCGACGCCGCCTTCCTTCGCCAAACCGGAAATCGTCGTCATGCCCTTGACTCCGTACCATGGTACGGAACCTATATGGGAAGCATCCGTATTACGCGCAAGAAAAGGATGCTCATGACCAGCGCCCCGCAAAAGAAGGCCGTCCTCTATCGGATGGTGATGCCCAAACATATCTGCCCCTATGGCATCAAGGCGCGCTGGCTGCTCCGGCGGCGCGGCTATGCAGTCGAGGATCACTGGCTCACCACCCGAGAGGAAACCGATGCGTTCAAGGCGCAGCATGACGTCCAGACGACGCCGCAAATCTTCATCGACGGCCGGCGGATCGGCGGCCATGACGACCTGCGCCGCTATCTGGGCCTAAAGGTCCGCGATCCGGGCGCGACCAGCTATGTGCCCGTGCTCGCGGTCTTTGCGGTGGCGGCGCTCCTCGCCCTGTCGATCAGTTGGCTGACCCTGGCGCCGCTCATCGGCATCCTGACGGTCGAGCGTTTCATCGCCGCCGCCATGATGCTGCTCGCCATGCTGAAGCTACAGGATGTGGACCGTTTCGCGACCATGTTCCTGAATTATGACCTGCTCGCCCGCCGCCTGCCGCCCTATGGCAAAGCCTATCCCTTTCTGGAACTGGGCGCGGGCACGCTGATGCTCACCCATTCGCTCAGCTGGCTGTCGATCCCCGTCGCCCTGTTCATCGGCGGCATCGGCGCGGTGTCGGTGTTCAAGGCGGTCTATATCGACGGGCGCGAACTCAAATGCGCCTGCGTCGGCGGCAACAGCAATGTGCCGCTGGGGTTCGTCTCGCTCACCGAAAACGTCATGATGGTGGCGATGGCGCTCTGGATGCTGGCGGGAATTTAAGACCCGGTTCGTTTTGAGCCTGTCGAAAAACGACGGAGCCATTCTCTCCTTTCTCGACTTCGCCCGGAATGAACTCCTATTCCCCATCCCTGCCATAGACATCGGGCAGGAATCCCACGCCATCCTTCCCCGGCGTAGCGGTCAGATAGGTGAGGTAGACCGGCACCGGCTGGGGCAGCGGCCTGTGCTGCTCCGGCTTGTCGGAATCGGTGGTCAGCGCCTTGCCGAAGAACCATTTGCCCAGCCTTGGCGCATCCTCCAGCCGGACACAGCCATTGCTGAACTGCCGCGCGGGCTTGCCGAACAGATCGCGCGAGG
The DNA here is from genome assembly GCF_001456115.1 of Sphingobium baderi. Lineage (NCBI taxonomy): Bacteria > Pseudomonadati > Pseudomonadota > Alphaproteobacteria > Sphingomonadales > Sphingobiaceae > Sphingobium > Sphingobium wenxiniae. Next base: position 3,297,795 of record NZ_CP013264.1, read on the forward strand.
GCGTGTCGTGCAGATAAATGCCCAGATCGTTGGGGAACATGAACTTCATCCGCCCCATGGAATTGGCCCGCCCCGGCAGTTCCCGCACGCGCAGTTCCTGCTGCCCGGACGCCACAGCCTGCCAATCGATGCTGCTCTGGTCGAGCTTCTGCGGGTTGGCGCTCCAGTCCGACAAAGCCTCATAGTTCATTTTCCGGAGCGAGGCGCCGTCCAGTATCTTGGGCGCGATCTTGCGCTCGACCAGATCGGGCGGCACGTTCCAATAGGGCTTGAGCGTCGCATAGCGGATCATGCCCGCCATCATCGGCGTCTGGCTTTCCTTCGCGCCGACCACGACCTTCATCGTGCCGTCGAGCTTGCCACCGCTATAATACCAGAGCCGCGCCGAAGCGGCGTCCACCACCACATGCCGCACCCATGGCCCCGGCAGCAGCCGCGTCCGCTCCATATTGAGCGCCAGCGCCCGCGCATAATATTTCGGCCCGCGATTGAGCGCCGTCACCGTCTGCGTGCCCGCAATGCCGTCGGGCGTCAGGCCATGGTCGTCCTGAAACGCCTTGACCTTCGCCGCCAGCGCCTTGTCATACCCGCCGCCTGCCGACAGCCCCAGCCGCTCGCGCAGTGCGCCAACGCCAGGTCCCTTCACGCCCGGTTTCCATTTCAGGCCCGTGGGCACCGCCACATCGGGCAGATTTGCCCATGTCTTGCCATAACCTGCCCGCGCCTTTCGCAATTGCATGTAGAAGGGGCTCATCCAGCCCGCCTGCGCCACATATTCCTCGAATGAGGATGTCACCGCCGCGGCGCGCAATATGTCCGCCGGGCCGGGATCGCGCGGTTCCACTTCGGGGTCCAGATAGCGCATCTTCACCGCCCGCGAAGGCGCCCGCATGTCGGCGACCAGCTTCGCGAAACTCTTGGACAGCGCCAGTTCCGCGCGGGCCAGCGCCTTGGGATCGCCGCTGCCGTTCGCGTCCTCGATGGCGCGGCGCAACCCTTTGGGATCGTAGTTGCCGGGTTTCAGCCCATCGGCCTCCGCGCTGTCGATCAGCTTCAGCAGCGCATCCGCCTGCGGCCCCACGGCGTCCTTCTCGACCCACACCGGCCAAAATCCGCGCGGCCCGTAGAAGTCTCGCAGCTTGCCGCCGACCTGCGCGCGGATTTCCGCCGCCACGCTCGACCGCGCGGGGGTTTCCTTCACGGCGGCATCCTGGGCACGCGCAACCGGCGCGACGCCCGCGCTCACCATCAGGCCAAGGATCAGGATTGGGACAAAGGAAGGGGCGCGGCGGATATGCCGCGCCCTGAAAGGTCGGGTGATCAGCCGCGTTCTCCCCGGCGGGAAGGCATGGGCGGCGGAGGCGGCGGGCAAGGCGGCCCCTGGATCGCATTATAGATGCCGTCGGCGGTGTAATATCCGTCGATGATACCGTCTCCATCACGGTCTGCCGCGACCGTGCCGGCTATCGCACCCGGCCCCAGCGGCGGCGCTGGCGCTACGGGTTCATCCTTGGTGGAGGCGCAGGCGCTCAAAGCGAGCACCCCTGCGGCGGCCAGAGCCATTTGCCGAATATTCATAGCATCTCCCTGTGGCGTCCGCACCAACGGCGGAAGCCCTACACTACTCAATGCTGCAGGACGCAGCCGACCTCCAACGACCCAGAGGCGGAAAGGATTCCATTACCGAACCGCAATGACGGCGAACGGAGCCTTAACCGAGATCAACCGTTAAAACCCGCCCTATCAGTCCTGCGCCCATTCCGCCGATGCGATGCCTTGCGCGTAGAGAAGCACTGACAAGTCGCCATGCACGATCTCCGCATCGGCCGCCGCCCGCGTCTTGGGCTTGGCATGATAGGCGACGCCCAGCCCTGCTCCCTCGATCATCGGAATATCGTTCGCGCCATCGCCCACCGCCAGAGTCAGCGTCCGGTCGATCCCGCCCGCGATCGCCGCTTCCAGTTCCGCCCGCTTGCGCGCCGCATCCACGATCGGCACCGTCACCGTGCCCAGCAGCGCCCCATCCGCAATCTCCAGCACATTGGCGACCGCGCTGTCGAAGCCGATCTCGTCGGCGACCGGCCCGGTGAAGCGCGTGAACCCGCCCGACACCAGCAGCGTCCGCGCGCCCCGCGCCTTCATCGTGCGGACCAGCGCTTTGGCGCCCCCCATGATGACGACCCGTTCGTCCCGGCAGCGGTCGATGGCCGCATCCTCCAGCCCTTTCAGCAGCGCCACCCGTTCATGCAGCGCGCCCGCAAAGTCCAGCTCGCCGCGCATCGCCCGTTCTGTGATCTCCGCGATCTGCGCCTTGATCCCGGCATAGTCGGCCAGTTCGTCGATGCACTCGACGGTGATCATGGTGGAATCCATGTCCGCGATCAGCAGCTTCTTTTCGCGCCCCTGGGCGGGCTGGACGATCACGTCCACCGCGCCCAGATCGGCGAGAACAGCCCGCGCCGTCACCGGGTCCGCGCCGAAGAAGATGTCCGCCGCCTTGCCCTCGTCCAGCCATGCGCTATCGACCGGCGCGCAACCGGCGACGGAGAGCCGCCCGACCGCTTCCGCAATATCCCCCTGACTCAAGGACGCACTTGCCACTAAGGTCGCGACGAACATGAACACTCCCGATCCCGAAGCGGGCGAATCCCGCCCACGCGTCGCGCTTATTGCCGGGCCTACCGCCAGCGGCAAGAGCGCGCTTGCCATCGCGCTCGCTCAAACGGCAAACGGCACCGTCATCAATGCGGACGCCAGCCAGGTCTATGCCGACCTGCAAATCCTCTCCGCCCGTCCCGGCGCGGAGGATATGGCCCAGGCTCCGCACCGCCTCTTCGGCCATATCGACGGGGCGGAAGCCTGCACCGCCGCCCGCTGGGCCGCTCAGGCGCGCGCGGAAATAGACCGCGCCCATGGCGAAGGCCGCCTCCCCATCCTCGTCGGCGGAACGGGCATGTATATCCGCACCCTGCTCGACGGCCTGGCGCCGGTGCCGGATATCGACCCCGCCATCCGCGAAGCCGTCCGCGCCCTCCCCGTGGCGCAGGCCCATACCGCCCTCGCGCAGGAAGACCCGGACGCCGCCGCTCGGCTCGCCTCCGCCGACACCACCCGCGTCGCCCGTGCGCTGGAAGTGATCCGCTCCACCGGCAAGCCTCTCTCGGAATGGCAAAGGCATAAAAGCGGCGGCATCGCTCACCGCATCACGCTCTCCCCCCTTATCCTCCTGCCTCCGCGCGATTGGCTGATCGCCCGCTGTGACTTGCGCTTCGGGCAGATGGTGGACACCGGCGCGGTCAAGGAAGTCGAAGCTCTCCTCGCCCGCAACCTGTCGCCCGACCTCCCCGCCATGCGCGCCATCGGCGTGCCGGAAATCGCCGCATGGCTGGCTGGGACAATCGACCGCGCCACCATGATGGAACGTGGCCGCATCGCCACCCGCCAATATGCCAAACGCCAATATACCTGGTTCTCCCGCCAGCCCCCGCTCGACTGGCATCGCGAAATAGGACATATAGATGCAGGATTAATTGCTGAATTAGTAATTAAATTACAACAATGACTGTTGACTTGCCATTTTATATCCAATAGAGGCACCCACCTTGCCTTTCCGCTCATCCGGGCGCAAAGGGCTGCCTCGCACGCAAGGGAAGGATTTCATCGTGGCCGAAAAGAGCGGCGCGGACATTTTGGTTGAATGCCTGATCGATCTGGGCGTCGAAGTCGTGTTCGGTTATCCGGGCGGAGCGGTGCTGCCCATTTATGACGCGCTTTTCAACCATCCGAAGATCCGCCACGTCCTCGTCCGTCACGAACAGGGCGCGACCCATATGGCGGAAGGCTATGCCCGCTCGACCGGGAAGCCCGGCGTGGTGCTCGTCACCTCCGGCCCCGGCGCGACCAACGCCGTCACCGGCATCACCGACGCGCTGATGGATTCCATACCGATGGTCGTCATCACCGGGCAGGTTCCCACGCAGCTGATCGGCACCGACGCTTTTCAGGAAGCGGATACGGTCGGCATCACGCGCCATTGCACCAAGCATAATTATCTGGTGAAAGACCCCGGCAAGCTGGCCGGCGTCATTCATGAAGCGTTCCACATCGCCACTACCGGCCGCCCCGGCCCGGTCGTCATCGACATTCCCAAAAATGTCCAGATCGCGACCGCGCCTTATAAGAAGCCCGAAGGCATCGCCCATGCCAGCTATCGCCCGCAGACCAAGGCGGACGCAAAGGCCATAGACACGGTAGTCGAAATGCTGGCGGCGGCGCAGCGCCCGATCTTCTACACCGGCGGCGGCGTCATCAACTCCGGTCCCGAAGCCACCCGTCTGCTGCGCGAACTGGCCGCCATCACCGGCGCGCCCGTCACTTCGACGCTGATGGGTCTGGGCGCCTTCCCCGCCTCCTCGCCGCAATGGCTCGGAATGCTGGGGATGCACGGCACCTATGAAGCCAATTGGGCGATGAATCAGGCGGACCTGATCCTGTGCATCGGCGCGCGCTTTGACGATCGCGTGACCGGCCGCCTGGACGCCTTCGCACCCAACAGCCGCAAGGTTCATATCGACATCGACCGCAGCTCGATCAACAAGACGGTCGAGGTCGATCTGCCCATCGTCGCCGACGTGGGCAGCGCCATGGCCGACATGATCGCGCTCTGGAAATCGCGGGGCCATCATAGGGCGGACCTGTCCGCATGGTGGAAGCAGATCGACGGCTGGCGCGAAAAGCAAAGCCTCGCCTATCCCGAAAGCCGCGAAGAGATCATGCCGCAGGAAGCGATCGCGCAACTCTACAAGGCGACGCGCTCGGCCAAGGATGTGATCATCACCACCGAAGTGGGCCAGCATCAGATGTGGGCGGCCCAGCATTTCGGTTTCGACGCGCCGAACAAATGGCTGACTTCCGGGGGGCTGGGCACCATGGGCTATGGTTTCCCGGCCGCCATCGGCGCGCAGGTCGGCAATCCCGACAGCCTCGTCATCTGCGTGGCGGGCGACGCTTCGGTTCAGATGAACATTCAGGAAATGGGCACCGCCAGCCAGTATCGCACGCCGGTCAAGCTCTTCATCCTGAACAACGAATATATGGGCATGGTCCGCCAGTGGCAGGAACTGACCTATGAAAGCCGTTATTCCAACAGCTATTCGGACAGCCTGCCCGACTTCGTGAAGCTGGCCGAAGCCTATGGCTGGACCGGCATCCGCATCGAAGGGCCGCAGGAACTGGCGGCGGGCATCCGCCAGATGATCGACACGCCCGGCCCGGTGATCGTGGATTGCCGCGTGGCGAAACTGTCCAACTGTTTCCCGATGATCCCGTCGGGCGCAGCGCATACCGACATGCTGCTCGATCCCAGCCAGGTGTCGGGCAGCCTGTCGGACGAGGCGAAGGCGCTGGTGTGACGCAGCATCTCAAGCTCCGCGTCCATGTAAGCGAGCCCTGGGATTTCGAACGATCCGCGGGCACGGCTGAACTGACGGGCTGGACCATCGATCATATCGATCCGGACAATGAGGAATGGGAAGTGCATCTGGACGAAGGGTTCGATTTCCATGAGCGCCGCATTGGCCGCCTTCTGGCCGGGCCGCGCTATGTGGGCGAGCATCTGACGCGGATGTTCGACGCGGTGGCGGGCTTTCCCGTCCGCCTCGCCTATCGCGATGATGGAGCATGGCACTACGCCTTTGCGGGCATGATCTCACAGCGCCATGAGCGCACAGAAGAACCGGACAACGGAACAGGCATCTGATGCATATCCAGGAAGAACTGAGCGAGCGGCACGTCCTGTCGCTGACGGTCGCGAACGAGGCGGGCATATTGGCCCGCATCGCCGGGCTGTTCACCGCGCGCGGCTATAATATCGACAGCCTGACGGTGGCGGACATCACCACCGATCATGCGATCAGCCGCATCACCATCGTCACCGGCGGCCCGCCCAAGGTGATCGACCAGATCATCGCTCAGCTGGAACGGCTGGTGCCGGTGCACAAGGTGACGGACCTCACCGAAGCCGGTCCCTTCGTGGAACGCGAACTCGCTCTGGTGAAGGTTGCGGGCACGGGCGAGGACCGGATCGAGGCGCTGCGCCTCGCCGACGTGTTCCGCGCCAAGGTGGTCGACACGACTATCGAAAGCTTCATTTTCGAAATCACGGGCACGACGGACAAGATCGACAATTTCGTCGCCCTGATGCGCCAGATCGGCCTGGTGGAAGTCGGCCGCACCGGCGTGGTCGGCCTGACGCGCGGCAAGGAGTTGGCCTGACATTATCGCCCCTCTCCCGCGAGCGGGAGAGGGAGGGGTCCATCGCACCGCGATGGGAGGGTGAGGGCCGCCCCGCTCACCACAGCAATCACAGCTCCATCAGGGAGCAAAAGGACAGAAAGAAGGAACGTCACATGAAGGTTTATTACGATCGCGACGCGGACATCGGCCTCATCAAGGGCAAGAAGGTAGCCATTCTCGGTTACGGCAGCCAGGGCCACGCCCACGCCCAGAACCTGCGCGACAGCGGCGTCGCGGAAGTCGCGATCGCGCTCCGCCCCGGTTCCGCCAGCGCCAAGAAGGCCGAAGGCGCGGGTTTCAAGGTTCTGCCCAACGCCGAAGCCGCCGCATGGGCCGACGTCCTCATGATCCTCGCCCCCGACGAGTTCCAGGCTGAAATCTACGCCGCCGACATCCACGCGAACCTGAAGCCCGGCGCGGCGCTCGCCTTCGCGCACGGCCTCAACGTCCATTTCGGCCTGATCGAACCGCGCCCCGACGTCGACGTCATCATGATCGCGCCCAAGGGCCCCGGCCACACCGTCCGCAGCGAATATCAGCGCGGCGGCGGCGTGCCCTGCCTGATCGCCATCCACCAGGACGCGACCGGCAACGCCCATGACATCGCCCTGTCCTACGCCAGCGGCGTCGGCGGCGGCCGGTCGGGCGTTATCCAGACCGATTTCAAGGAAGAGTGCGAAACCGACCTGTTCGGTGAGCAGGCGGTGCTGTGCGGCGGCCTGACGCACCTCATCATGGCGGGTTTCGAAACCCTGACCGAAGCGGGCTACTCGCCGGAAATGGCCTATTTCGAATGCCTCCATGAAGTGAAGCTGATCGTCGACCTGATGTATGAAGGCGGCATCGCGAACATGCGCTATTCGATCTCGAACACCGCCGAATATGGCGATTACCACACCGGCCCGCGCGTCATCACCGACGAGACGAAGGCCGAAATGAAGCGCGTCCTCGCCGACATCCAGCAGGGCAAGTTCGTTCAGCGCTTCATGACCGACATCAAGACCGGCTATCCGGAAATGAAGGCCAAGCGGAAGCTTCAGGCCCAGCACCCGATCGAAAAGACCGGCGAACAGCTCCGCGCCATGATGCCCTGGATCGGCGCGAACAAGCTGGTCGACAAAGACAAGAATTGACGCGGAAGAGTAGAGGGGGTGCTACTCTTCACATCGTTGATCCTTTCCGGGGCGGCATTTATTGCCGCCCTGTTTTTACTGATCCGGCTCGACCATGCCCGGCGCATGAGCGATTATCAGTGCAATCTGGCGATCAATCTCCACGCACGGCAAATGTCGGCAATATTGAAGTCCGCTCCGATCCTGCCGGGCATTGCTCGTCCCGGGCTGGTAGCCAGCGTCACGACCACGCGGCATCGGCTTGGAACCGTGGGAATGGCTGTCGAATCCATGCTGCTTCAGACCGTCCGGCCCGAAAGCGTCAATCTTTATCTCTCGAACGACATCGATATCGGCCTGTTGCCGGAATCCCTGATCCGGCTCCAGGATATGGGCCTCAACATCCATTTCGTGCCCGATGTCGGTCCGCATACCAAACTGATATACGCGCTGGAGAGATATTCGAACCATCATGTCATCACTTTTGACGATGACTTTTACGCACCCCCCAACAGCCTGGAGACATTGCTCAGAACGGCCGAGCAGGCGCCTCATGCAATCGTCGGCAATTGGGTCCGGCAATTACGGATCGGACGGGACGGCAAGGTTCGCACGGCAAAGGAAGGCCGCCTCATGACTCCCAAGACGCAGGTCAGGGAGATTGATGCGCCCAGCCGTCCGCTTCGTATGGGCTATGACTTTTTTGCTTATGGGACGGGTGGGATACTCTATCCGCCTGGCTGCATGGACGCGCGGGTGTTTGACATCGCGACTTTTCGGGCGCTTTGCCCAACCGAAGACGACGTATGGTTCAAGGCGATGAGCCTTCTGCGCGACACGCCTGTCGCTGCAACGAATCTGGGCCATTCGCCCAAGCATCATTCCTTGTCCGGCAGTCAGGCGTCAGCATTGCGCCACGACAATTACTGCGGATCGGTCCAGAAGGCGTCCAGTCAGATTGCGGCTGTTTTCGAGCATTTCGATCTGGTTGACCGGATCGCGCATCTCAACCGCCAGCAATATCCATAGGGCCATGACGGGGAAGGTTGCCCGCCTGCCGTTCAGAACGATCCGTTTCCAATTACAGCTCTGGAACAATCAAGGGACGTGGCCTATTCTGGCTGCGCCCCTTGAACGTTTTGGAGAGTTTGCGAAATGCGGAAATATCTGATCCCCGCCGCCGCCCTGGTCGCGCTTGCCGGAGGCTCCGTCGTCGTCGCGCAGCAGATGCCCCCCGCCCCCGGTACAAAGGATGTCTCAAAGGTCACCGGCGGCAACTATGTGATCGAACCCACTCATACGCAGATCGTTTTCGCCTATGACCATATGGGATTCAGCAACAATCTGGGGATCATCGCCCAGCCCACCGGCACGCTGACGCTCGACCCGAAAAATCCTGCCGCCGCAAAGGTTTCGGTCGATATTCCCGTCGCGAACCTCAAGACCGGCGTGACCGAACTCGACGCGCATCTCATGAAAGCGGATTTCTTCGATGCGGCCAAATTCCCCAAGGCGACCTTCGTGTCGACCGGCGTGAAGGTCGATGGCGATGATGCCGAAATCACGGGCAACCTCACCATCAAGGGCATCACGAAGCCGGTAACGCTGGATGCCGATTTCTATGGCGCAGGCATCCATCCCATGTCCAAGAAGGAGAATATCGGCTTCACCGCCACCACCGCGGTCAAGCGCAGCGATTTCGGCATGAGCTATGGCGTCCCCATGGTCGGCGATACGATCGAGTTGAAGATCGTCGCCGCCTTCGAAAAGCAGTAGGCGGCCATGCGGGCGCTCCCGACGCGGGCGGCGGCATGTCTCATCATGCTGCCGCTCGTTCCGGCGAAGCCCGCCGCCACGGCCGGGCTGGATCAGGACCGCTATCCGCCCGGCACCTACGCGGTCGACTCCCATCGCACCCGCGTCCATTTCCAGGTGAAATCGCTGTTTGGCAGCTATCAGGGCGATTTTATCGAGCCCGGCGGCACCGTTGTCATCCACCCGCGCCGTTCCGGCCACGCGGATATCGACATCAGCTTCCCGGTCGATCGCCTCACCACCGGGGACGCCTCCACCGACCAGATGTTGAAGAGCGCGAGTTTCTTCGACATGGATCGCTATCCCACCGTTCGTTTCGCTGCGAACGATGCGTCCATCGGCGACAATAATGTGCTGGCGATTCACGGCGAACTGACCATGCACGGCCAGACCCGCCCGATCGCCATCGCCGTCCGCTTCATGGGGCTTGATCCCGATATATTGAGCGGTGCGAAGCCCGCGCTGCGCTTTACCGGCAATGCCGCCGTCAAGCGCAGCCAGTTCGGCATGAGCTATGGCCGTCCTTTCGTCGCCAATCGCGTGGATCTCTCCATCGACGCCACATTCCGGCAGCTATAGGACAGGCAGGCGGGAATAAGGGCAACGGGCGCCGCACAAGAAACGACTGGACGCAACCCGACGAATGGGGTTATGGCGCTGTTCATGACGCAGCGCGTGCTCCTACCCCTGCTACGACTTACACGCCCTTAGGCGTGATATTTGTGCTGCGCGCCATTTTCATGGGCCGGCAAGACGCCTAAGGGCACCTTCAAGCAAACAGTCGTTCCATCGGGCATGTGAGACACACGCCCGTAGCAGAGAAGTAGCCTTTCCGATGATGCTGACCGATCCTTCCGCCAAATACCGCCCCTTCCCGCAGGTCGACCTGCCCGACCGCCAGTGGCCCAGCCGGATCATCACCGCGCCGCCGCGCTGGCTCTCGACCGATCTGCGCGATGGCAATCAGTCGCTGATCGACCCGATGAATGCGGAAAAAAAGACCCGCTTCTTCGATCTGCTGGTGAAGATCGGCGTCAAGGAAATCGAAGTAGGCTTCCCCTCGGCAGGGGCGACCGAGTTCGACTTCATTCAGGATCTGGTCCGTTCCGACCGTATCCCCGACGATGTGACGCCTCAAGTCCTGACCCAGGCGCGCGAAGATCTGATCGCCACGACCTTTGAATCCCTGCGCGGCGCGAAACGCGCCATCGTCCATGTCTATAATGCGATTTCGCCCGCATGGCGCCGCATCGTCTTTGGCATGGAACAGCCAGAGATCAAGGCGATCGCGGTCCACGCCGCCAAACTGCTGCGCGACAATGCCGCCAGGCAGCCGGATACCGACTGGTATTTCGAATATAGCCCCGAAACCTTCTCCACCGCGGAACTGGATTTCAGCCTGGAATGCTGCGAGGCCGTAATCGACATTCTCCAGCCGACGCCGGACCGTCCGCTGATCCTGAACCTGCCCGCCACGGTCGAAGCGGCAACGCCCAACATCTATGCCGATCAGATCGAATGGTTCTGCCGCCACATTTCGCGGCGCGACAGCGTGGTCATCTCGCTGCACACGCACAATGACCGGGGCACCGGCGTCGCGGCGGCCGAACTGGGCATCATGGCGGGCGCGGATCGCGTGGAAGGCTGCATGTTCGGCAATGGCGAGCGCACCGGCAATTGCGACATCGTGACGGTCGCGCTCAACATGTATTCGCAGGGGATCAATCCCGGCCTCGACTTCTCCGACATAGACGAGGTCATCCAGACGGTCGAATATTGCAACCAGCTGCCCGTTCATCCGCGCCATCCCTATGGCGGCGAACTGGTCTTCACGGCCTTTTCGGGCAGCCATCAGGATGCGATCAAAAAGGGTTTCGCCGCGCAGGAGGTTCGCAACGACGAAATCTGGGACGTGCCCTATCTGCCCATCGATCCCGCCGATCTGGGCCGCAATTACGAAGCGGTCATCCGCGTCAATTCGCAATCCGGCAAGGGCGGCGTCGCCTGGGTCTTGCAGCAGGACAAGGGGCTGAAGCTGCCCAAGCGGATGCAGGCGGATTTCTCGCGAGTTGTGCAGGCTCTGGCCGACCAAAGCAGCCGCGAACTCAATGCCGCCGATATCTGGGGGGCGTTCGAGGATCATTACCGCCTGTCCGGTGACCAGCCCTATCGGCTGATCGACTATCATGAAGGCGGCGCGGCGGGCGATCGCATCTTCACCGGCAAGATCGCCTATCAGGGCGGCGAGCGGTCGATTTCCGGGCGCGGCAACGGCCTGCTTTCCTCCGTGCTGGCGGCGCTGCGCGACGAACTGGGTGTCGATCTGGACATCGCCGATTACAGCGAACATGCCATCGGCGCGGGGACGGACGTGGCTGCCGCCGCCTATGTCGAATGCCGCACGTCCGACGGTCGCACGGTCTTCGGGATCGGCACGGACACGGACGTCGCGACCGCATCGGTCCAGGCCGTCCTCTCCGCCGCCAACAGCGTCGCGGGGGGCGCCTGATCGTTACTGATCCGAAATGAAATAGCGATGGGAAAGTGCTTTCCCTTCGCTATTTCGTTCATGGAATCAAATGCCTCTCATTTCGCCAGCGCCTTCAAAACGCTCTCCCACTGCCGCAGAGCAGAAGGAATCCCGCCCACCGGCGCGCGCTCGTTCAGCCCATGGGCAAAGCCGTCCTCCGCCCGCATGAACAGGCTACCCACGCCATAGCTCGGTACGCCCAGCGCCCGGAAATGCAGACTGTCCGTCGCGCCCGCCGACATGCTCGGCATCACCGGTATCCCCGGATAGCGCGCCGTGACCGCCGCCGTCACCGCCTTCACCACATCGGCCCGCAGGGGGGAAGCGTCGCTCGCCACCGGATCGCCCAGCGTCGTAAAGGTCGCGCCCGGATCATTGACAGCCTTCACCAGTTCCGCCTTCACGGCATCGACACCGACACCTGGAAAGATGCGGCAATTGACGCTAACCTTCGCGCTCTGCGGCAGGGCGTTCAGCGCATGGCCCGCCTGCGCCATGGTCGCAACGCATGTCGTTCGCACCTGCCCCACAAATTCCGGCCGCGTCGACAATATCTCCGCCGCGTCCTTGTCGCCCGTCTCGGCAAAGCGCTTCATCGCCGCCCCCATATCGCCGCCGATCCGGTCCGCCGATAGCCGCATCGACGCCTCAGTCAGTTCGTTTCGCATCGGCGCGAATTTGTAGGCCGCAATCCGGTCAATGGCTTTGGCCATGCGATAGATGGGATTGCCCGGCGTCGGCGCGCTGGAATGCCCACCCGGATCGGTGAATCCGATCTGGAAATCCGCATAGGTCTTCTCACCCGCCTGCAATTGATACAGAACGGGCTTTCCTTCCTCATCCAGCAATCCGCCGCCGCCATCGCCATTCAGCAGCAGTTCGGCGTCCTTATATTTCACCGCCAGCGCCCGCGTCGTCCGCATATCGGTTTCCTCATCTCCCGACAGCAGCAGGATGATCGTCCGGCGCGGTTTCCATCCTTCTTTCTTAAGGCCCGCAAGCGTGGTCACCATCATGGCGACGTCATATTTATTATCCTCCGTACCCCGCCCGAAAATATAGCCATTTTCCTCGACCGGCACGAAAGGATCGCGCGTCCAGTCCGCCCGGTTCGCCGCCACCACGTCCATATGCCCGATCATCAGCAGCGGCTTCAGCGCCGGGTCCGTGCCCCGCCATGTCGCCGCAAAGGTCGCTGTTTCGCCGATCGGCGTGATCTCTATATCCTTGTCGGCAAAACCCGCATCCTTGAGGACGGAGGCATAATAGGCCGCCAGCTTCGGCACCTCCCCTGCGCCCTCCACCGTGCGGAAGGCGACGGATTTCATGAGCACGGCCTTTGCAAGGGCAATGTCCGGCGCAGCCAAGGCGGCAGGTGCCGCCGCAGCCACACTGCCCGTGAGTGCCAGCAAGCCGATCCCCACGCGTCCCTTGTCCATCATGTCTCTCTCCCTTGCCAACCTGTATTACTCATGTGGCACGGTGAAGCAGGGACGCCAATGCTCTTTGAAGCCCTTGAAAGAATTGTTTGCGCGTAATCATCGAGACCATGTCCGATATAACGGGCATGACGCTCCACTATCGCAGCTTCGGCTTTCAGGTGCTCGCCGGCATGGCCGTGGGCCTTTTTCTCGGCCTCGTCGCGCGGCAGATCGGCGCGGGGCCGGATGGCGATCTGAATACACTGGCGCAGGCGCTTCAGACCACCGGGTCGGCCTTTGTCGCCTTACTGAAAGCCGTAGTGCCGCCGCTCGTCTTCGCGGCCATCGTCGCCTCCATCGCCAATTTGCGGGCGCTCGACAATGCGGCACGGCTAGCGGGACAGACGCTGCTCTGGTTCGCGATTACTGCCCTGATCGCGGTCGTCATTAGCCTGGCCCTCGGCCTGCTCATTCAGCCCGGCGCGGGTCTGCATGGCGCCACCCTGCCCATCGGCCAAACAAGCACACGCGGGGGGTGGCTCGATTTCCTCAAGGGCCTGCTCCCAACCAACAGCCTGGCCTTGGCCGCGGATAGCAAGAGCGCGGACGGGATCGTCACCACCACTCTTTCCTTTAATATCCTGCAACTGCTGGTCATTTCCATCGCCATCGGTCTCGCAACATTGAAGGTAGGCGACAAGGCCGAGCCCTTCCTTACCTTCGTCCGTTCCCTGTTGGCCGTGGTGCGCGCGATCCTCGGCTGGATCATCCGCCTGACGCCGATCGGTTCCGCCGCGCTGATCGGCACGGCAATCGCGACTTATGGCTGGGACGCACTGGCCCAGCTTGGCACATTCGCCGCCGCCATCTATCTCGGCCTCGCGCTTGTGCTGCTGGTGGTCTATCCGCTGCTGCTCGCCGCCAACGGGCTTAAACCCCTACCCTTCTTTGCAAAGGCTTGGCCAGCGATTCAACTTGGCTTCGTATCCCGCTCCTCGGTCGGCACATTGCCCGTGACCGAAGCCGTCACCGAACGCATGGGCGTCGAAAAAGCCTATGCCGCCTTTGCCATCCCGCTCGCATCCACCACCAAGATGGATGGGTGCGCCTCAATCTATCCCGCGTTGGCAGCGATTTTCGTCGCGGGCTTTTATGGCATTCCGCTGCATGCCGTCGACTATGTGCTGATCGTCATCGTGTCCGTGATAGGATCGGCCGCCACAGCGGGACTCACGGGCGCCATCGTCATGCTGACGCTCACCCTGTCAACGCTCGGCCTGCCGCTGGAGGGCGCAGGACTGCTGCTCGCCATCGATCCGATTCTCGACATGGGCCGCACCGCTGTCAATGTCGCGGGACAGGTGCTGGTCGCCACCATCGTCGCAAGGCGCGAGGGCATATTGGACGAGAACGCTTATTATGGAGTAGCAGCCCAGCCCGCGTTGGAATCTGGCTGATCGTCTTGATCGTTGCAGGAAGGGAAAAAATTGCCCACTGAGACCGGCATGACTCATCAGGTTCACATCATCGGCGGCGGTCTCGCCGGATCGGAAGCGGCATGGCAATTGGCGCAGGCAGGCGTGAAGGTGCGTCTGTCCGAAATGCGCGGCTCCGGCGACATGACTCCGGCGCATCAGACCGAAGGACTGGCCGAACTCGTCTGCTCCAACAGCTTCCGCTCAGACGATGCGGACAAGAATGCCGTGGGCCTGCTGCATCAGGAGATGCGCCGCCTGAACTCGCTCATCATGGCGCAGGCGGACCTTGCCAAAGTGCCCGCCGGATCGGCACTGGCCGTGGATCGCGACATCTTTTCGGGCGGTGTCACCCATGCCCTTACCGAGCACCCCAATGTGGAGATCATGCGCGAACGGATCGACACGCTCCCGGTTGAGGGCATGACCATCGTCGCCACCGGCCCACTGACCGCTCCGGGCCTTGCCACCAGCATCGGCGCGGCGGCCGGCATGGATCATCTTGCCTTCTTCGATGCTATCGCGCCGGTCGTCCATTTCGACAGCATCGACATGGGCCAATGCTGGATGGCCAATCGCTGGGACAAGATCGGCCCCGGCGGCGGCGAGGGGAAAGACTATATCAACTGCCCCATGAACAAGGAGCAGTATCAGGCCTTTGTCCAGGGATTGCTCGACGGCGAAAAGGCCGACTTCAAGGATTGGGAAAAGGACACCCCCTATTTCGAAGGCTGCATGCCGATCGAAGTGATGGCTTCACGCGGGCCCGAAACGCTGCGCCACGGCCCGATGAAGCCGATGGGCCTCGACGATCCCCGCACGGGCCGCTGGCCCTATGCCGTGGTGCAGCTGCGGCAGGATAATGCA
Organism: Sphingobium baderi; assembly: GCF_001456115.1. Classification (NCBI taxonomy): domain Bacteria; kingdom Pseudomonadati; phylum Pseudomonadota; class Alphaproteobacteria; order Sphingomonadales; family Sphingobiaceae; genus Sphingobium; species Sphingobium wenxiniae. Next base: position 3,313,309 of record NZ_CP013264.1, read on the forward strand.
TCGGGCACGCTCTGGAACATGGTGGGCTTCCAAACCAAGCTCAAACATGGTGCCCAAATCGACCTTTTCCGCACCATCCCTGGCCTGGAAAAGGCGGAGTTCGCGCGCCTTGGTGGCCTGCACCGCAACACCTTCATCCAGTCACCCAAATTGCTGGATGCGACACTGCGCCTGAAGAATGCCCGGCATATCCGTTTCGCCGGGCAGGTGACCGGCTGCGAAGGCTATGTCGAAAGCAGCGCCATCGGCCTGCTTGCCGGACGGTTTGCGGTGGCCGAGCTGCTGGGCCGCCCGCTTACTCCATTACCCGCCGATACGGCTTTGGGCGCGTTGCTGGGCCATGTGACGGGCAATGTCGAAACGGCGGACTATCAGCCGATGAACGTCAATTTCGGTCTGTTCCCGCCGCTGGAAGATGTGAAAAAGAAACAGCGCAAGGAAGCCATGACCGCGCGCGCCCGCGCCTCGCTCGGCCAGTGGCTGAACGCAGAGCTTCAACCCGCCTGAACCATCAGCACTTGCATTTGGGTTTGGGTGATCGCTTAGGCGCGGTCGCGGCGAACTCGGCAGGTGTCAGCTTGCCGTCCTTGTCTGCGTCCGCGGCGCCGAAACGATCCGAAGTCGCCACGGCCCATTCCTCGAAGGACAACAGATTGTCGCCATCCTTGTCCAGCGCCTTGAACGCCTTCACCCGACTGCCCATCATCTCGATGCGTGTGATGACGCCATCGCGGTTGCGGTCATAGCGGGCGAAGCGTTTCTGCTCGCGGCTCTGCGGGCTGGCTTCTCCGGGCATAGGCGGCGCTTTTCCTACAGCGCCAGGATCACCCTCCGGCAATTCCTCGACCTCGGGCGGAGGTGGCGGGCCGATCAATGCCTGAGGCAAAGGCGCGTTCCCTGCTTGCCCCTGCCACCAGAACAACCCGCCCGCCACCAGCAGCAGCGCCGCCATCCCGCCCGCCAATAACCTGGTCATATCCCCCTTGATCCCCTTCCCGCTATCTGCCGATAAGGGCAATTCGCAAGAGCCTGAACGCAAGCCCACGCGATATTCCGGCGGAAGCGCCCCGCCCTTTCATCACATCCTCCCGCGCGAGGGTAGCGAGTATCCGCAAAGGCTTCCATGTCGGCGGCCCCTTCATCGCGGCCAGATCAAACCGCTCCTCGCGCGCCAAAGCAATCGCAGCACCCCTTAGCGCATCGTCCCCGACATGGCCTGCCAGATCCCATAACGCCCATAATCGCCCGGCAGCGATCAACCCCTCTGGTTTATCCTTCACGCCCGCCAACGCCCGGAACAGTCCACCGCCCCTGCCCTCCGCATAAACGCGCAGCAAATCGCGGTCGATCTCCGGTTCCACCACCACCACTTCCCAGCCATCGATCATGGCCGACAGACCGGGCATCGTCATCGCGCCGGTTTCACGCAGCAGATCGACATCGGGATCGCCCTTGCCCTTTAGCCCTGCCTCGTCGGCGATGACATCGTTCCACCAGACGAGCCGCATCTGACCAATGGCAGGTTCGGTCGTGGTTCGCGCAATTTGTGCAAGCCGCGCATCAAAGGCCCATAATGCATGATGGCGTACTTTCATGTCCCCAGCATGGGCGCAGAGCAACGCCGCCAGCGGCGTCACGCCCTTTTCGCTGTCATGCATCGCCTCATCCGTCCTTACAGAAAATATGCAGGTTATCGATCCTTTAACCACAGATCTCATACAGGTTCTAATCAGATTGCCCGGATAGTGGGCATGATATCCGGGGTGGGTTTGCATGAGTGATTGCGAAACGATGAGCAAGAACAATCATGGCGGGGGCGCGCTCAAGCAGGGGTTTCTGGCGCGTCTGTTGCGAAATCAGGCTGGCAATGCGCTGATGATCGTGGCCGCCGCTGTCATTCCATTGCTGGGTCTGGTCGGCGGCGGCATCGACATGAGCCGCCTCTACCTGACCCAGGCGCGTTTGCAACAGGCCTGCGACGCCGGGGCGCTGGCGGGCCGAAAGGAAATGGGCGCAGGCGCATGGTCGGCGAACAGCGGTAAGCCTGATACGGTCGCGCTCCAGCTGTTCGACGCCAATTTCGGCTCCAACCCCTATGGCACCACCGGCACCACGCGCAGTTTCGTCGAGAGCAATCGGAAAGTCACCGGCACCGCATCCGTGACCGTGCCGATGACGGTCATGCGGGCGCTGGGCATATCCTCCAAAACGCTGAGCACGACCTGCGAAGCGGAAATGCGGATTCCCAATACCGACGTGATGTTCGTGCTCGACGTCACGGGTTCAATGGCCAGCAAGGCCAACAGCAGCGATAGCCTCTCCAAGATCGACGGCCTCAAGAAAGCAGTGAAGTGCTTCTACGAGGCACTGGCCAAGCAGGACACCGATGCCGATTGCGGATCGACTCCGACCGGCAGCAACAGTTCGACAGCCCAGTTACGCTTCGGTTTTGTGCCCTACAGCGTTAATGTGAATGTCGGCAAGCTGCTGAAAAATGACTGGATAGCGGACAACTGGACCTATCAATCGCGCACCTATGCTTGGAATGGCACAACTTACAACACTAGCACTAGCGAAGGCTCATGGACCAAGGTTTCGGGAACGGTCGTATCCGATACTGTTTCCGGCCAAAGCAGCTGCAATATTCCCGCCGACACTTTTCTGCAGACGACGTCTAGCAGCGAATCTTCAAGCACAGCTACCGACGGCACGGTCACGATAAGAACTACTACAACGCGTATCAGCAATGGCATCGATTACGACGACAAATGCTCAAGCTCCAGCAACAAGAACAAAAAAACCTATAGTTATGACAGAACAATCTATACGGTTTATAAGGAACAAAAGGTCGACACGACAACCAAAACGCCACGCTATATCTATACCTATCAGCCAGTCAGCTTCCCTGTCGCCAGCCTGAAGGCGGGTGGAACAGACAACAGCCAGTGGAACGGCAGCATAACCCTGCCCGTCGGGACAGGAGGCGCAAACAGGTCCATCGCATGGAATGGCTGCATCGAGGAACGGAAAACCGTTCGCGCAACCTCCTATTATCCCATTCCCTCCGGCGCCTACGACCTGGATATCGACATGGTACCGAGCACTTCGGACAGAGACACGCAATGGGGCCCTCTGCTCCCCGGCGCGCAGTTTAACCGAAACACGTATGAAAACCTCGAATCGACCAATGCCTCCAGCAGCATGAGCGCCACCTGCCCGACGGAAGCAAAGAAGTTGCAAGTCTGGGCGTCGGCTTCTTCGTTCCAAGCCTATGTCAATTCGTTAACGCCCTCCGGCACGACCTATCATGACATTGGGATGCTCTGGGGCGCCCGACTCGCATCGCCTACCGGCATCTTCAGAAGCGAAAACGCCGCGACACCCACGGGCGGACAGATCGAACGGCACATCATCTTCATGACGGATGGCGAAACGAACAGCGGCGTCGAGGAACCCACGGCTTATGGCATCCATAAGTTGGACCGACGGCAAACCAGCGAAACTATCGCGCCGACGGATCCCGACACCGACGCGCAGGTAAATGCCCGCTTCACCGCTCTGTGCAGTGCGGCCAAAAACAAGGGCTTCACCGTTTGGACCATTTATTTCGGCGTAACGGTCACGAACAGTTCCTCACAGCCTGTCAAGGACACTGCTGCTCGGCTGCAAAACTGTGCTTCCGACGCCCAACATGCCTTTACGGCCGCCAACTCCACGACCCTCATCAATAATTTCAAGGACATCGCCGATAACATCTCCCAACTGAGGCTAACGCAATGAGGCACGCTCTTCATCACCTGCGCGCCCATCATGCGGGCGTGACCATCGTGGAATTCGGACTGATCGCGCCAGTATTCTGCTTGCTGCTGATGGGCGCGATGGACCTTGGCCATTCGCTCTACATGCAAAGCGTGTTGCAGGGTGCGCTGCAAAAGGCCGCTCGTGACAGCACGCTTGAAAGCGCCTCGGAGGCCACCCGCCGCCAGTTGATCGATGACGACATCGAGCAGCAGGTACTGAAACTCGCCAATAATGCGACCGTGCAGATCACACGAACCTCCTTCCGTGACTACGCAAGGGCCGCCAACCGGACCAAGGAACCGTTCACCGACACGAACGGCAGCGGCACCTGCGACGCGGGCGAGCCCTATGACGACCTCAACAACAGCGGTTCATGGGATATCGACAATGGCCAGAACAATTCGGGCGGAGCGAAGGATGCGGTGCTGCTTTCCGCCAACGTCTCCTATCCGCGCCTCTTTCCCATGGCGAAGCTGGCGGGGCTGCCCATCAATGTCACTATGAACGCCAGCACCCTATTGGTGAACCAGCCCTATGGTGAACAGAAAGCCGTCACGACAAGGAATTGCCCATGATCGCAATGCGCCTGCGGCATAGAGTCGGACAGATCGCACAACGGCTGCACGCTCTGCGGAGGGATGCAGGCGGCGTAGCGATGGTTGAATTTGCGATGTGCCTGCCCTTTGTCGTCACCATAACCATGGCAGGAACGGAACTCGCCAATTACACGACGACAAAGATGCGGATAAGCCAACTTGCGCTGATGGTGGCGGACAATGCTTCACGCATCGGATCGGGCACCATGAACGCCAAGACGATCAGTGAAACGCAGATCAACGGCCTATTGACTGGCGCCGGCCTGCAATCAGGACGCCTCGACCTGTTCCAGAACGGCCGAGTCATCCTCGCCAGTCTGCAGCCTTCGAGCACTCCCGACAAATTCGTCGTCAAATGGCAGCGTTGTCGAGGAGTGAAGGCAGTTACGTCCAGCTACTATACGGCCACCAACACCACCAATCCCGCCCTTCCAGCCAGTGGCGACATGGATGGCATCACTGCCAATGGTCAGCGCATCACGTCCCCATCGAACGGCGCGGTGATGTTCGTGGAGATAGATTATACATATCAGCCGCTCATCAGCCTGGATTTTCTGCCCGGCATAAATCCCACGATAAAGGATGTCGCTGCGCTCACCGTGCGCGACAATAGAGATTATGCAGGCGGGACTAGCGGGATTTACAATGCCGAAAACGCATCGCGATCACTCTGCACGCAATATAGCGCCACCTAATGTCCCAGCCAAATCACCCCTCCCTTGAAAGGGAGGGGTGGGATTTTAGTCGCTCTACTTCCTATAGCATACCTTCTTCACCGCCTCGACCACGCGTCCGGCGTCGATCAGCGCGGCTTTTTCGAGGTTGGCGGCATAGGGGAGCGGCACATCCTCATTGGTGACACGCAGCACCGGGGCGTCGAGGTCATCAAAGCCCTGCTCCATCACCACAGCGGCAATCTCCGAGGAGATCGAACAGACCGGCCAGCCTTCCTCGACCACTACCAGGCGATTCGTCTTCTTGAGGCTCGCAAGCACCGTCGCGGTGTCGAGCGGGCGCAGGGTCCGCAGATCGATGACTTCCGCCTCGACACCCTCGCCTGCCAGCGTCTCAGCCGCTTCCAGCGCCAGGCCGACGCCGATGGAATAACTGACCAGCGTCACATCCTTGCCCGGCCGCATGATCCGCGCCTTGCCGATGGGCAGAACATAATCATCCACCTTGGGCACGTCGAAGCTGCGACCATAGACCAGCTCGTTTTCCAGGAACACGACCGGATCGTCCGACCGGATCGCCGCCTTGAGCAATCCCTTGGCATCCGCCGCATCATAGGGCGCGATCACGATCAGGCCCGGCACCGCCGCATACCATGGTCCATAATTCTGGCTGTGCTGCGCCGCCACGCGGCTCGCCGCGCCATTGGGACCGCGGAACACGATCGGACAACGCATCTGGCCGCCGGACATGTAATTGGTCTTGGCCGCCGAGTTGATGATGTGGTCGATGGCCTGCATGGCGAAGTTGAACGTCATGAACTCGACGATAGGCTTGAGCCCGCCCATGGCCGCACCCGCACCGATACCGGCAAAGCCATATTCGGTGATCGGCGTGTCGATGACCCGCCTATCGCCGAACTCCTCGAGTAGGCCCTGCGTCACCTTGTAGGCGCCCTGATATTCGGCGACTTCCTCGCCCATCACGAAGACGCGCTCGTCCGCGCGCATTTCCTCCGCCATCGCGTCGCGCAGCGCCTCGCGCACCGTCGTCTTCACATATTCAGTGCCTTCGGGCAGGTCCGGGTCGGCAATGGTCGCCTGCGCCTGCGTGGCCAGTTTGGTTGTGCCGCTTTCCGCCTTCTTCGGCGCTTCAGGCGCGGCATCGGATTTGGCAGGCGGCGCGCTCTCCTCCGCCTTGGGCGCGGCTTTTGCGCCTTCGCCGCCCTCGCCCGCCATTTCGGCGATGACGGTTCCGACCTTCACCCCTTCGGTCCCTTCGGCCACGACAATCTTGCCAATCTTGCCTTCATCGACTGCTTCGAATTCCATCGTCGCCTTGTCGGTCTCAATCTCGGCCAATATGTCGCCGGACCGCACCTCATCGCCTTCCTTCACCAGCCACTTGGCCAGCGTGCCTTCCTCCATGGTCGGCGACAGCGCCGGCATCTTGATTTCGATACCCATTAATATTGCTCCACCAGCACGTCGGTATAGAGTTCGCTCAGTTCAGGTTCGGGCGAGCTTTCCGCGAAATCCGCTGCGTCGCTGACGATCTTGCGGATGTCCTGATCGATCTTCTTGAGTTCCTCCTCGCTGATACCGGCGGCTTCCAGATGCTTCTTCGCGCCTTCGATGGGGTCTGACTTCTCCCGCACCTCCTGCACTTCCTCGCGCGAGCGATATTTGGCGGGATCGGACATGGAATGGCCGCGATAGCGATAGGTCTTCATCTCAAGCAGGATCGGCCCATTGCCATCCTTCACCCATTTTAGCGCCTCTTCGGTCGCGCCGCGCACCGCAAGCACGTCCATGCCGTTTACCTGAAGCCCCGGAATGCGGAAGCTCTCGCCACGGCGATACAACTGATCCTCGGCCGACGAGCGGTTGACGCTGGTGCCCATGGCATATTGGTTATTCTCGATCACGAAGATGATCGGCAGCTTCCACAGCTCGGCCATGTTGAAGCTTTCATAAACCTGGCCCTGGTTAGCCGCGCCATCGCCGAAATAGGCGACGCACACACCGCCATCGCCATTATATTTATGCGCGAAGCCCAGCCCCGCGCCCAGCGACACCTGCGCGCCCACGATGCCGTGCCCGCCATAGAATTTGTGATCGACGCTGAACATGTGCATCGATCCGCCCTTGCCCTTGGAAATGCCGGCCTCCCGGCCCGTCAGTTCCGCCATGATGAGCTTGGGATCGATGCCATAGGCGAGCATGTGACCATGATCGCGATAGCCGGTGATAACGCTGTCCTTGCCCGGCTCCAGCGCCGACTGGATGCCCACCGCAACCGCTTCCTGGCCGATATAGAGGTGACAGAAACCGCCGATGAACCCCAGGCCGTAAAGCTGTCCCGCCTTCTCCTCGAACCGGCGGATCAGCACCATCTGGCGATAGAATTCCAGCAGTTCTTCCTTACTCGCCTTATAATCAACAGGCTCTTGCGGACGCAGCCGGTTATGATCCGCCCCGGCTGGGGTTTCCGCTTTCTTCGCTCTGGCGCGGGAAGGACGCGGCGTGGTTGGTTTCGCCAAGGCTTATATCCTTTTGCGTGGGTATATGAAAGGAATGCCGATATAGCGGCAGAAAGCGGCGGATTGCAACGCCGCAAGCCATGCTTTGAACCGCCGTTCAGTTCAGCGGAACGACCACTTCATCGTGATGGATGACGCCAAGCTGGCGGCGGATCAATTCATCGCTGAGGTCCGGGTCAACTCGGCGCGGATCGAGCAGGTCGACCCGATTCCGCAATTCCTGCCGATGCGTTTCCACCTTCTTCAGTTCGGTGCGCGCATCGCGCAACTGACGAGTGTAATCGCCCCATGCCAGCACGCCGTTGGAACCCAGCACGACATAACCCGCGAACAGGATGAGCAACAGCACCGCGATCGCCGGACCGAAAGCCGAAAAGAGCAGGAGACGAAGCTTCGCGATATGCGCCATAGCACGGATGAATCACAGGAAAGGGCAGGCCGCAAGCAAAAAACGCCGAGATTGCGGCCAACCGTCGAAATATAGATTCAGCGGAAGATGGAACGGCCTGCAAACACGGCCACATCGCCCAGCTCTTCCTCGATACGGATCAGCTGGTTATATTTGGCGAGCCGGTCGGAACGGGCCAGCGAGCCGGTCTTGATCTGCCCGCAATTGGTCGCGACGGCCAGGTCGGCGATGGTCGCGTCCTCCGTCTCGCCCGAACGGTGCGACATGACGGCGGTATAACGCGCGCGATGCGCCATATCGACGGCCGCCAGCGTTTCCGTGAGCGTGCCGATCTGGTTCACCTTCACCAACAGCGAATTGGCCAGCCCCTTGCCAATGCCCATGGACAGTCGCGCGGGATTGGTCACGAACAGGTCGTCGCCAACAAGTTGGACCTTGCCCCCGATCTTGTCGGTCAGCGCCTTCCAGCCTTCGAAATCATCCTCGCTCATGCCGTCCTCGATCGATTTGATCGGATAGTCCGCGCACAGCGCGGCCAGATAATCGGCCATTTCCGTGGGACTTAGCGACAGGCCCTCGCCGGAAATCTCATATTTGCCGTTCTTGAAGAACTCGGTCGCCGCGCAATCCAGCGCCAGCACCACATCGTCGCCCGGCGTATAGCCTGCCTTCTCCACGCTCGCCATTATGAAGTCGAGCGCATCGCGGGTGGAGGCCAGGTTCGGGGCAAAACCGCCTTCATCGCCCACCGCCGTCGCCAGCCCCTTATCGTGCAGGCCCTTCTTGAGCGTATGGAAGATTTCCGAACCGATCCGCACCGCGTCGGCAATGCTTTCCGCACCGACCGGCATCACCATGAATTCCTGGAAGTCGATCGGATTGTCGGCATGTTCGCCGCCATTGATAATGTTCATCATCGGCACTGGCAGCACATGGGCATTGACGCCGCCGACATAACGATAGAGCGGCAGGCCCCGCGCGTCCGCGGCGGCCTTCGCGGTGGCGAGGCTGACGCCCAGGATCGCGTTCGCGCCAAGGCGGCTCTTGTTCTCCGTGCCGTCAAGCGCGATCATCTCCGCGTCGACTTCGGCCTGATCTTCCGCGTCGAGGCCGATGATCTGCTCGGCAATCTCGTCGTTCACGGCAGCGACAGCGGCCAGAACGCCCTTGCCCATATATTTCGACGCATCGCCATCGCGCTTTTCCACGGCTTCATAAGCGCCGGTCGAAGCTCCCGAAGGCACGGCCGCGCGGCCGAAGCTCCCATCCTCCAGCATCACATCGACTTCGACGGTGGGATTGCCCCGGCTATCCAAAATCTGACGGGCATGAATGTCGAGAATGGCGGTCATGGTCGCTCCTGAAATGCTGTGCGGCGGCTTTTCGCGCTCCGCTTAGCCAGCACCCGTCCTCTTTGCAATGCGGGGGGTTGCAACAGCGGCAAAAATGCCGATGCTCGAAATGGTAACGGCAACGGAACTACAGGCGACCGCCAAGCATTAGCATGCTACGGCATTTCCACTTGGTGATCCGGACCTCTGCCCGACAACCTGATGTGAAGGGAGACAATCGACCATGGCCGACACGCCCCAGACCCCTGCCAAGACAGGCACGAAAACCGCCGCAGCCAAGACATCGAAGGCGAAAGCGGCCAAGGCCTCCGCTTCCGGCGTCGCGCCCGTAAAGGCTGCCCCGGTCAAGAAGGCCGCCACGCGCAAGCCGCCCGCCGTCAAGACGAAGGATACCGGAACCAAGGGCTGGAGCGCACAGATCGCCCCTATCAAGGCGCAGGCGGAAAAGGCGGCCAAGGGTGCCAAGGACAAGCTGAACGCCGTCGACTGGAAGGCCCATATCGATCCGCTCAAGGAACAGGCGGGCAAGACCGCCCGCTCCGCCGCCACCGTGGCGAAGGACCAGACCGGATCGGCCATGCAGGGACTTGCCAAGCTGATTTCCGAAACGGCGGGGACAGTGGACGCCAAGCTGGGGCCCCAATATGGCGATTATGCCCGCCACGCAGCCGAATCGGTCGCCAACACCGCCAATTCGCTCGACAGCAAGGATGTAGATCAGCTCATGAGCGAAGCGCGCGATTTCGTGCGAAAAAGCCCGGCCGTGGCCATCGGCGCGGCTGCGGTGGTCGGCTTCGTATTGATGCGTCTGGCCAAGGGATCGTCCGACGACGCCTGAAAAGGCATGGCACACACTAAAGGCCCTGACCAGAAGGGGCGCCAAAGAGGGCGGAGAAACCATTGACCCAGGAACCGGCGGAAACGGTGGAAACGCCGCAGACCGATGGGCAGGACGAGTCTGTCCGCGATAGCATTGCGCGCCTTTACGCCGATGGCCGCGCCTATGCGGAGGCGGAGATCGAACGGCAGAAGCTGCGCGCGGGCATAGCTGCCGCGGGCGCGCGCGATGCTGCCATATTGGGCGCCGTCGCCCTGATGCTGTTGTTCGGCGTTGTGGTCGCCTCGCTGGTAGGGCTGATTTTCGGCCTTGCGCCCGCGCTTGGGCCGCTGGGCGCGACCGGCGCGGTTCTGGGCGGAACGCTGCTGGTCATCCTGCTCTTGCTGTTGCTGGCCAAGGCGCGGATCGGACGCATGAAAAGGGCGATGAAGCCATGAGCCGCGAAGCAGCCTATCGTGAAGCCATCCAGCAAGCCGAAGAAAAGAAGGCTCAGTTCCTGCTTTCCGCCGGTGCCGCGAAAGCGCGTGTCGCGCCAGCTCGTCTGAAGCAGGATGCCAAGGACAAGGTGGTTTCGGTCGCGATGGATGGGGCGGCCAAAGTGGGGCAGCATCCGGTCGCCGCAGGAGCGGGGCTGACTGCCTTCCTTCTCTATCTCGCCCGGCGTCCGTTGGCGGCACTTTTCCGCCGCCTGCACGTTCGTTTTAAAAATCGCAATCCGGAGAATGAAGATGGCTGATATCCGCGCTCAACTTACCCGTGCTCGCGAAGCGGCGAACGATATGGCCGAAAGCGCGACGGAGCGGCTGCGTGACACGCGCGACAATGCCAACGAAGCCTATGTCACATCGCGTGAACGAGCGAGCGCCGCCTATGCCGACGCCCGCGATCGCACGCAAAAGGCCGCCACGCGCGCCAATGAGATCATTCAGGAACATCCCGTGACCGCTGTCGCGGGCGCCGTTGCTGTCGGCGCGGTCGTTGCCTGGATGTTCCCCAAAAGCCGCAAGGTGATGAAGGCACTTCCCGGCCTGGCGATCACGGCGGGAGGACGCGTGCTGGAAGCGGCGGCAGCCGCCCGCGCTTCCAGCACGGAAAATGTCGATATCGCAAAAGGTAACGCAACCAGCGCCCTCCTCTCCGCAAAGGACAGCGCGGAGGAAGCGTTCCACGCCGCGAAGGAAACCGCCAGCGAAGCACTTCAGACCGCCCGGGACAACGCGGCCGAATTTGCGGCCCACGCCCGCGAAAGTGCTTCAGCCGCAGATTTGCCCGGCAAGGCATCGCGCCTCGCCGATGAGATGATCGCCCTCGTCGCGACCAAGGCCGACGCTTTCAGCGACGCCCTCAAATCGCGATTGCCCAAAAGGTAATCGCACCGGCCGTGAATGCACGCACCGACCGCCCACTTTCCCTTGGAGGCGCAGGAGAGCGCTGCTAAGTCCGCCCAAATCCATGAGGAGCCAAATCCAGGAAGGGAAGGTCATGAGCAAGCTGCATCTCGTGATGGGCGGTCGCGTCAAGAATCCCCAGACGCTTGAGTTCGAGGATCTGGGCGCCATCGACATCGTCGGCGTCTACCCCGACTATGCCAGCGCCGAAAGCGCATGGCGCGGCGCGGCGCAACGCACCGTGGACGATGCGGAAATGCGCTATGTGATCGTGCACCTGCACCGTCTGCTGGAACCGGAACTGCCCAAATCCACGTAGGCGCTCGGGTAAAAGCATCAGGCCACCAAAGGCATAGTGGATAGTTAGGGACTGCCCGCCTGTGACGAGCGATTATGCTAAAACCGTCGCTACCCACACTTTGCGGTTCAACTATCTACCGTTCGCGTTGCAGCGATGAAAATCAGCGGACCGACTACAAGCCTGAGAAATGCCGCTAGCGTCATTACAAAGGCTGCTCCCGGCTCCGCGCGAAATAGCTCCCTGTTGCGAACAGGGCGACAAATCGCCCCATCAAGGTAGCCACGCCACGGCTCTGCCGCGTAAACTTGTATGTCATATATGAAGAGGCAACAGAACTGCCACCAACCGACACGCATAAGAGGACTGCAATCCAAATCTGCGTGCTAGGACGCATCACTATTTCGAGTGCTGGTTCCGATTTAAATCATATCTCACGACCTTTGGTCAGCTTTGGATATAGCGGGGCTCGGACGTAAATGGCGAAAATTGGCCGAAACTGCCGTCACAAAACCGCAGCTAACGCCTCGCTCAATTCACCAGCTGATGCCGCTTCCTGAAGCGCCACCGCAACAAAGGCCGCGTCAGCGCCAGCCCCACCAGAAAACCACCAATATGGGCTACCACCGCGATCTGGCCCAGATCGCCCATGCCGCCAGCCGTCGCGATACCGATCATCAACTGAATCGCGATCCAGCCCGCCGCCAGCCACAACACCCGCACCATATTGGCCGAAAACGGACCGATCCGCCGCACATTCTGCTGGCTGTAAAGCAGCGAATAAGTGGCGACGACCGCGGAAATCGCGCCGCTTGCACCCACCATCGGATTCGTGGTGCCGGGATCGACCGCCCATTGCACCAACGTGGCGCCATAAGCGCCCGCGACATAGAGGATCAGTGTCCCCCAGCGGTCCAGCACATGCTCCACCTGCCGCCCGCAAAAGACCAGCATCAGCAGGTTGAAGCCGATATGCAGCCAGCCCGCATGGATCAACGTGCAACTAAGCGGCGTCAGCCACGCAGGCACGGCCCATATGCCGTCGAGAAGATGGGAATCGCCGATCCGGGCAGGAATAAACCCGCCCATGATGGCGGCATTGTCTACCTGTCCCGTCAGATACAGCAGCAGGAACGCGGCGAAAGTGATCGCCGCGATCCCATTGGTCATGCGACCGATCGGCGGTTTCACGAGATCAGAGGAACGCGATTTTGTCGACAAGGTAGAATTTGTCGCCCGACGGGACAGACACCTCCACTTCATCGCCAACCTCACGACCGATCAGCGCCCGGCCCAGCGGGCTATTATAACTTATCATGCCAATCCTGGCGTCTGCCTCGGCCTGGCCCACGATCTGATATTTGACGGGCTTGTCATCCTCGTCGAGCAGCGTAACTGTCGCGCCGAAGATCACCCTGTCGCCAGACAGCGTTTTCGGGTCGATAACCTGCGCGCGGGAGAGTTTGTCCTCCAGATCGGCGATGGTGGCTTCGACTTGGCCCTGCCGTTCCTTCGCCGCATGATATTCGGCATTTTCCGACAGGTCGCCATGCGCGCGCGCGACTTCGATCGCCTCCACGATCAGCGGCCGCTCAGCCTTCAGTTCGCGAAGCTGCGCCGTGAGCTTGTCATAGCCCATCTGAAGCATCGGCATCTTCTCGACGGTCGCCATTACTGCAAATCCTTCGTCAAAACTTCCCTTTGGCGGCCCCGCCCATGGGGTCGCCCGCAGCGTGTTCCTTCATGCAGGGGGTCAGGCTTGCGGCCTTGGATAATAGGACTGGAGCGAGCGCACTTCAAGGGCATGGCCGCGCAACGCCTCGATTGCGTCCGCCGCCGCCAGGCTGGCAGCCGCCGTGGTGAAGCTCGCGACCTTCTGCCGCAGCGCGCTGGTACGGATCGCCTTGCTATCTTTTAGCGACTGCCACCCCTCGGTCGTGTTGAAAATCAGGTCCACGCCGCCATCGGTGATCCGGTCGACGATGTGCGGGCGGCCCTGCGCCACCTTGTTCACCGTTTCGATCGGGATGCCGTTATCTTCCAGAAAGCGTGCCGTACCGCCCGTAGCGATGATCTTGAAGCCCATGTCGACCAGCTTGCGCGCCGCCGGCAGGATCACCGGCTTGTCGCTGTCCTTGAGCGAAATGAACACCGTTCCCTGCGTCGGGAGCACCATGCCGGCGCCAAGCTGCGATTTGGCGAAAGCTGTGGCAAAATTACTATCGATTCCCATAACTTCACCCGTGCTCTTCATTTCAGGTGAGAGCACCGGATCGACGCCGGGGAAGCGCGCGAAGGGGAACACCGCTTCCTTGACCGCGACATGATCGATAGCGTTGCGGTCGATCTTCGGCAGGTCCTTAAGCTTCTCCCCCGCCATCACGCGGCTGGCGATCTTGGCGATGGGCGTGCCGATGGCCTTGGCGACGAAGGGCACCGTGCGGCTGGCGCGCGGATTGACTTCGATCAGATAGACGGTGCCGTCCTTGACCGCATACTGGATGTTCATGAGGCCGCGGACATGCAGCGCATGGGCCAGCACCTCGGTCTGCCGCTCTATCTCCGCAATGACGTCGTCGGGCAGGCTGTAAGGCGGCAGCGAACAAGCGCTGTCGCCTGAATGGACGCCCGCCTCCTCGATATGCTGAAGCACGCCCGCGACCACCACATCGTCGCCATCGCACAGCGCATCCACGTCCACCTCGGTCGCATCGCGCAGATACTGGTCGATCAGCACCGGCGAGTCGCCGGACACCTGAACGGCGGTCGTGATATATTCCTCAAGCTGCGCCTGACCGTCGACGATCTCCATCGCGCGGCCGCCCAGAACATAGGACGGACGCATCAGCACCGGATAGCCGATCCGGTTGGCGACGGCGATCGCCTCTTCCCGCGAACGAGCGATGCCGTTAGCTGGCTGCTTCAGTTTCAGCTTGTCGATCAACGCCGCGAACCGCTCGCGATCCTCGGCAAGGTCGATGGCGTCGGGCGACGTGCCCAGGATCGGAATCCCTGCATCCTCCAGTGCCTGCGCCAGCTTGAGCGGAGTCTGGCCGCCAAATTGCACGATGACGCCCTTCAGCGTTCCGTTCGACATTTCGACGTTCAGGATTTCCAGAACGTCCTCAGCCGTCAGCGGTTCGAAATAGAGGCGGTCCGACGTATCGTAATCGGTCGAAACCGTCTCCGGGTTACAGTTTATCATGATCGTTTCATAACCCGCTTCGCTGAGCGCGAAGCAGGCGTGGACGCAGCAATAGTCGAACTCGATCCCCTGCCCGATCCGGTTCGGCCCGCCGCCCAAGATCACGACCTTATTGCGGTCGGTGGGCTGCGCCTCATTCTCCGCCTCGCCAAAGATCGGCGCTTCATAGGTCGAATACATATAAGGCGTCTTCGCCTCGAACTCGGCGGCGCAGGTGTCGATGCGCTTGAATACCGGACGCACCCCCAGTTTGTGACGCAGGCCGCGCACTTCATTCTCCGTCACGCCGCCGGTCATGGCGACGACCGCGTCATGGATCAGGCCGCCGCCCCGTGCGATGCCCCGCTCCATGCCACGCAGATTGGCGGATTTGAGAGCCAGCCCTGCCAGCCGCTTGTCGGAAAAACCCATGGATTTGAGGCGGCGCATCCCATCCGCATCTTGCGGCAAGCCGTTCGCCAACACGTCCGCTTCGGCCTCGACAATCTCCTTGATCCGTTCGAGGAACCAGGGATCATATTTGGCGACGGCGTGGATTTCCTCGACGCTCAGCCCTTCGCGCAGCGCCTGCGCGGCGACCAGCAA
This sequence comes from Sphingobium baderi, assembly GCF_001456115.1. Taxonomy (NCBI): domain Bacteria; kingdom Pseudomonadati; phylum Pseudomonadota; class Alphaproteobacteria; order Sphingomonadales; family Sphingobiaceae; genus Sphingobium; species Sphingobium wenxiniae. Next base: position 3,328,995 of record NZ_CP013264.1, read on the forward strand.
GCGGTCGGGCGTCGGCTGGGCAAGTGCGGCGATGATGTCGTCTCTGGACGCGCCTTCCAGATGATGGACATTGTCGAAGCCAGATAGGCCCGTTTCCAGCCCGCGCAGAGCCTTCTGCATGGATTCATGGATGTTGCGGCCAATGGCCATCACCTCGCCCACCGACTTCATCGCGGTGCCGAGCAACGGCTCAGACCCCTTGAATTTCTCGAAGGCGAAGCGCGGGATCTTGGTCACGACATAGTCGATGGTCGGTTCGAAGCTCGCGGGCGTCGCGCCGGTGATGTCGTTCTCGATCTCGTCCAGCGTATAGCCGACTGCCAGCTTCGCCGCGACTTTCGCAATTGGGAAGCCGGTGGCCTTCGAAGCCAGCGCGGAAGAACGGGAAACGCGCGGGTTCATCTCGATGACGACCAGGCGGCCATCCTTCGGATTGACTGCGAACTGTACGTTGGAACCACCTGTTTCCACGCCGATTTCACGCAGGACCGCGATACTCGCGTTCCGCATGATCTGATATTCCTTGTCCGTCAGCGTCAAAGCGGGCGCGACGGTGATGGAGTCGCCGGTATGGACGCCCATCGGGTCGATATTCTCGATGGAACAGATGATGATGGCGTTGTCGGCGCGATCGCGCACCACCTCCATCTCATATTCCTTCCAGCCGAGCAGCGATTCCTCGATCAGCACCTCGGTCGTGGGCGAAGCGTCGAGGCCGCCCCGCACGATGCTCATGAACTCATCGCGATTATAGGCGATGCCGCCGCCCGTGCCGCCCATGGTGAAACTGGGACGGATGATCGACGGCAGGCCGGTGAACTCCAGCGCCTCCATCGCCTCTTCCATCGTGTGGGCGATGCGCGAGCGGGCGCTTTCCAGGCCGATCTTGTCCATGGCGTCGCGGAACTTGATCCGGTCTTCCGCCTTGTCGATCGCCTCGGCGTCCGCGCCGATCATCTGGACGCCATATTTCTCCAGCGTGCCGTCATTGAACAGCGCCAGCGCCGTGTTGAGCGCCGTCTGCCCGCCCATGGTCGGCAGCACCGCGTCCGGCCGCTCCTTCTCGATGATCTTCGCCACGATTTCTGGCGTGATCGGCTCGACATAGGTGGCGTCGGCGAATTCCGGGTCGGTCATGATCGTGGCCGGGTTGGAGTTCACCAATATGATGCGATAGCCCTCTTCCTTGAGCGCCTTCACCGCCTGCGTGCCCGAATAGTCGAACTCGCACGCCTGGCCGATGATGATCGGCCCCGCGCCGATGATGAGGATGGAGGAAATGTCGGTGCGTTTGGGCATTATTCGGCCTCTGATTTATAAGGATCGGCGCCTTCGAAGGCTGTTCGTAAAGCGATGGTCAATGCACTGCCCCTGTCCGGGCTTCGCAACCCCAGCCGTCATATTCGACCCCGCAAAGGATTTCGATCTGGAGACACTTTTTCGTCAGCGCACGGATGGACGCTTCGTCGACCGCCTGCTCGGTTTCGAGAAACAGGTAGAGATCGCCTTCCTCATCCTCTTCGCGGTCGAGTTCGACAAAGCCGAACTGGCTGGCGATGGTCAGCACCCGTTCGAAATCCTTCTCGCTCCCACGGAAGCTGACATCGACGGGGCGTGGAATGCTCGGCTTGTCGCCATTCTCGGCCAGATTGGCGAGAACAGCCTTGTCCGCCTCCCACTCCGCTTCGAGCCGGGCGGGATCAACCTGGGGCAGGTTGAGGCTCACTTAAGCCCCTCCACGAACCGCTGGAACAGGTAGAAGCTGTCCTGCGGCCCCGGTGAGGCCTCGGGGTGGTACTGAACCGAAAAGGCTTTCCTGTCTGTCAGTTCGATGCCGCAGTTGCTACCGTCAAAGAGCGACACATGGGTCGGCTTCACATTAGCGGGCAGCGTATCGGCATCGACCGCGAAGCCGTGGTTCATGCTGGTGATCTCGACCAGTCCGTCCTCCAGCCGCTTGACCGGATGGTTCGCGCCGCGGTGGCCCTGATGCATCTTGACCGTCTTCGCGCCGACTGCGAGGCCAAGCAACTGGTGCCCCAGACAGATGCCGAAGATCGGCACCTCCGCCTCCAGCGCCTGCTTGATCACCGACACCGCATAGCCGCCGGTCGCGGCCGGATCGCCCGGACCGTTGGAGAGGAACAGGCCGTCAGGCTTCTGTTCCATCACCTGTTCAAAGGTCGCGGTGGCGGGGAGCACAGTGACGCGTGCGCCAGCCTTCACCAGATTGCGGAAGATATTGTTCTTCGCGCCATAGTCGATCGCGACGACATGGGGCCGCTCATCTCCCGCCTCACCCACGCCATAGCCGAAGCCCAGACGCCATACCCCGTCCTTCCACGGACGCTCCGTCCCCGTGACTTCGATGGCGAGGTCCATGCCCTCCAGTCCCGGCCAACCTGCCGCCTTCTCCGCCAGCGCGGCGATGTCGAACTTTCCTTCTGGATCATGGGCGATCACGACATTGGGCGCGCCCTTTAGCCTTATCATCCGCGTCAGCGCGCGGGTATCGACGCCCGCAAGGCCGATCCGGCCCTTTTCCTGCATCCACTGGTCGAAGGGTTCGACATTGCGGAAATTGCTGGGCTCCGTCACATCCTGCCGCACGATGCAGCCCAGTGCATGGGGGCTGTCCGCCTCCACATCGTCCGGGTTGGTGCCAACATTGCCGATATGAGGAAAGGTGAAATTGATGATCTGCCCGGCATAGCTGGGATCAGTCATGATCTCCTGATAGCCGGTGATGGAGGTGTTGAAGCAAAGCTCCCCCACCGCTTCGCCGACCGCACCGAAACCGCGTCCGAACACGGCCGAGCCATCGGCGAAAACCAATACCCCTGTGGCTCCTTTGGGCACGGTCAGGGATTTGGCGTCGGCCATGGCTTGCTAAGTCCTTCTTATGCTTTTGCGGGAACCCGTCTTCAGCGGGTTAAACGGCCCGCCACCTATGCCCAGCAGGGCGCGCGGTCAACTCCTGTTAAAAATCTCTTTTCGCATTATATCTGTCTCTTTCCGGATAACAGGATTCTTATCGCCATGATTCGCGAGCAGCTAAAGAGCGCCCAGATCGAAGCCATGAAGGGCGGCGACAAGGAAAGGCTGGCCGCCGTGCGGCTGATCCTTGCGAAGCTCAAGGACCGCGACATCGAACTGCGGACCGCCAGCAATGTTCCCGACGACGATACGGTCGTGGTCGACGTGCTGCAGAAGATGGCCAAGCAGCGCCGCGAATCGATCGAGATGTTCAAGAGCGGAGGCCGCGACGAACTGGCCGCCAAGGAACAGGGCGAACTGGCCGTGATCGACAGCTTCCTCCCCGCGCAACTGAGCGAGGATGAAACGAAGGCCGCGATCGAGGCGATCAAGACCGAAGTGGGCGCGGCGAGCGTCAAGGATATGGGCCGCGTCATGGCTGTCCTCAAGGAACGCCACGGCTCCGTCATCGACATGAGCAAGGCCAGCGGACTGGTAAAGGCCGCCTTGGGGTAAGCTCAGCCTCCGTTCGTTTCGAGCGAGTCGAAAAACCGCTGCGATCTCCTATCCCAACTTCGCTCGACACGGACAGGCGTTGGGGCATAATCGACCGATGGTTTTCTGGACCTACATGCTGAAATATTTGGATGGCCGTTATTATACCGGCCATACCGACGCCCTTGAACATCGCATCGGGCAGCATCAATGCGGTCAGGGCAGTGCGCTCACGCGCCCCCCCCTGCCCGTGCAACTCGTCTGGAGCGAAAACTTCTCCGCCCGGATCGAAGCATTGGAGGCCGGACGAATCATCGAAGGCTGGTCGCGCGCCAAGAAAGAGGCGTTGATCGCGGGCAACTGGTCCCTGGTTTCGTTTTTTGCCAAACTACCGCGCGAGCGTTTAGCTTCGCAGAACTCGCATTCGACTCGTTTCTCGACTTCGCTCGAAACGAACGGCGATATGCCAGCATGAGCCTCACCCCCGCCTTCCTTGACGAACTGCGCGCACGCACATCGCTGTCGGCACTGATCGGCCGCACGGTGAAGATCCAGAAGGCAGGTCGCGAATATAAGGCCTGCTGTCCCTTCCATAATGAAAAGACGCCCAGCTTCACGATCAACGATGAAAAGGGCTTCTATCACTGCTTCGGTTGCGGCGCGCATGGCGATGCGATCCGCTGGATGACGGACCAGCGCGGCCTGCCCTTTATGGAGGCGGTGAAGGAACTCGCCCAAACCGCTGGCATGGAAGTTCCTGCACCTGATCCCCGCGCCGCCCAGCGCGCCGAACAGGCAAAGGGGCTGCACGACGTCATGGCGGCGGCACAGAGCTTTTTCGAGGATCAATTGGGCGGCATCGACGGCGCAGAAGCCCGCGCCTATCTCCAGCGCCGCGGCATATCGGACGCCACGCGCCGCACTTTCGGTTTCGGCTATTCCCCGGACTCGCGCGGCAAGCTCAAAGTGGCCTTGCGCGATTTCGGCGATCCGATGCTGATTGAGGCAGGGCTGCTGATCGACCCTGACGGCGCCGAGCCGGAAGACAGCCAAGCCAGGAAACGCGACAGCTATGACCGTTTCCGCGGCCGCCTGATGCTCCCTATTCGTGACATTCGCGGCCGGGTGATTGCTTTTGGAGGCCGCATCATCGGCCAGGGCGAGCCCAAATATCTGAACTCCCCGGACACCCCCCTCTTCGACAAGGGCCGCACACTCTACAATATCGACCGCGCCTCCCCCGCCAGTCGCCAGTCGGGCCGCATCATCGTGGTAGAAGGCTATATGGATGTGATCGCGCTGGCGCAGGCCGGTTTCGCCGAAGCCGTCGCTCCGCTCGGCACCGCGCTGACCGAACATCAGATCGAGCGGCTATGGAAAATGGCGGACGTCCCCATCCTCTGCTTCGACGGCGATTCGGCAGGACAGAAGGCTGTGATCCGCGCCGCGACTCGGGCCCTGCCCCTGCTCCGCCCGGGCATGAGTCTAGCTTTCGCGACTCTTCCGGGCGGCCAGGACCCCGACGACCTCATCCGTGCCCAGGGCACCACCGCCATGGAAAGCGTGCTGGCAAGCGCCGAACCCTTGGTCGAACGCCTCTGGAAGCATGAGCAGGGCGTCGCGCCACTCGATACGCCCGAACAGCGGGCCGCGCTCAAACAGCGCCTGTCGGCCATTACGGACGCCATCGCGCATTCCGACGTGCGCGCTCATTATGTGCAGGCATTCCGCGAGCGTTACGACGCCCTGTTCTTCGCCCGCCGCCAGAGCGGCTTCACCCCCGGCCCCCGCCACAATCCGCGCGGCGCGAGCGGCGGCTGGCAACGCGACCGGCGCGGCAACTGGAAGCCGCCGCTTCCGCCCGCCGGGACCGAAGCCCGCGCCATCGGCGAAAGCGGCATGGAACAGCGTCTTTTGCGCGCGATTCTTGCCAGCCTGCTGCGTCATCCCGAACAGATCGCGCTCCACCGCGAAACACTTTCGGGACTACAGATCGCCGACTCCGCGCTCGCCCAATTGCTTGACGCGATGATTGCCGCATCATTCCGCAAAGAAACAGTTGAAAGACAGGGCCTCCTTACCATATTGGGGCAAGGTGAAGTGTATAATATGGCGAAGGGGATGCTCCGGGCCGACACGTTCACATTCACCCCCCACAGGATCACAGCCGACCCTGATCGCGTGGCGCGCGATCTGGATGAAGCTGTTCGGGTGATGGCGCAGGGACCGGAGTTGGAGGCAGCACTGGCGCAAGCCACGCGGCGATTTGAGAGCGAGGTCAGCGAAGAAAATTTCGCTGAGCAGCAGCGCATGAGGGCGCTGAAGGCGGATCACGATCGACGCTTGGCGGAACTGGCGCAGTCTGAAGACATTATCTGATTGAATAATCGCTCTTTTCGGAGCGGTGAAGTTTAAGGCGAATAAATGGCGACCAAAGCGAACGGCAAGGCTTCAGGTGAGGATACGGATACCGGCGACGCGCCGCTGCTCGATCTGAACGAGGCATCGGTCAAGAAGCTGATCGCCCGCGCGAAGAAGCGCGGCTATATCACCTATGACGAGTTGAACGACGCCCTGCCGCAGGACCAGATGTCCTCCGAGCAGATCGAGGACATCATGTCCGCGCTCAACGAAATGGGCGTCAACATCGTCGAGAATGAAGAAGCCAGCGAAGACGGCGACGATCAGCGCGACGATAATGACGACGACACGAACGAGGATAGCGCCGAGGATGATGGCGGCCCCAAGCTCGTTACTGAGAAAAAGAAGGAAACCGTCGATCGCACCGACGATCCGGTCCGCATGTATCTGCGCGAAATGGGCGCGGTGGAACTGCTCAGCCGCGAAGGCGAGATCGCCATCGCCAAGCGGATCGAGGCCGGCCGCGACACGATGATCCTGGGCCTGTGCGAAAGCCCCACGACCTTCAACGCAATCATCGAATGGTCGACCGCCCTCAACAATGGCGAAATGCAGCTTCGCGAGATCCTCGACCTCGACGCCATGCTATCCAAAGACCCAGCTCCGGAAAATCTGGAGGAAGGGGCCGAGGACGATGACGGCGAAATCAGCGAAAAGACCGCCGGTCCCAGCTTCAAGGAAGAAGAAGAGCCGGAGGAGGAATCCGCCGACGCCGATGAGGATGAGGACGGCCTGACCGAACGCCGCACCCGCCGGGTGGAAGAGGAAGAGGAAGAAGACAACACCCTCTCCCTCGCCCAGATGGAAGAGACGCTCAAGCCGATGGCGCTGGAGAAGTTCGCAACCATCACGGAAATTTTCCGCACCTTCTCCAACGCGCAGGCAGCGCGCATGGCCGCCATGGCCAATGGCGAGAACCTCAGTCAGAAGGCCGAGGACAGCTATCAGGAATTGCGCGAGCAACTGACCGCCGAGGTCGAAAGCGTCCAGTTCCACCAGCAGAAGATCGAATATCTCGTCGATCAGCTTTATGCCTATAACCGGCGTCTGACCGCGCTGGGCGGTCAGATGCTGCGTCTGGCCGAGCGACACAAGGTCAGCCGCAAGGATTTTCTCGACCGCTATGTGAACCATGAACTGGACGACGGCTGGCTCGACAAGGTCAGCGGCCTCGACAAGAAATGGTCTGCTTTCGCCGCCGCCGAAGCGCGCGCGGTCGACCGCATTCGCAACGAAGTGAGCGAAATCGCGCAGGCGACCGGCATGTCGCTCTCCGAATTCCGCCGCATCGTGAATATGGTGCAGAAGGGCGAACGCGAAGCGCGCATCGCGAAGAAGGAAATGGTGGAGGCGAACCTGCGTCTCGTCATTTCCATTGCTAAAAAATATACGAACCGCGGCCTGCAATTCCTTGATCTTATTCAGGAAGGCAATATCGGCCTGATGAAGGCGGTCGATAAGTTCGAATATCGTCGCGGCTATAAATTCAGCACCTATGCGACCTGGTGGATCAGGCAGGCGATCACGCGCTCCATCGCGGATCAGGCCCGCACCATCCGCATCCCGGTCCACATGATCGAAACGATCAACAAGCTGGTCCGCACCTCCCGCCAGTTCCTGCACGAACAGGGCCGCGAACCGACGCCCGAAGAAATGGCCGAACGCCTCTCCATGCCCTTGGAGAAGGTCCGCAAGGTCATGAAGATCGCGAAGGAGCCGATCTCCCTAGAAACGCCGATCGGCGACGAGGAGGATTCGCATCTGGGCGACTTCATCGAGGACAAGAACGCCATCATCCCGGTGGATGCCGCGATCCAGGCGAATCTCAAGGAAACGGTCACTCGCGTCCTTGCGTCCCTCACCCCCCGCGAAGAACGCGTGCTGCGTATGCGCTTCGGCATCGGCATGAACACCGATCACACGCTGGAGGAAGTGGGGCAGCAGTTCAGCGTGACCCGCGAACGCATCCGCCAGATCGAGGCGAAGGCGCTCCGCAAGCTCAAGCATCCTTCGCGCTCGCGCAAGATGCGGAGCTTCCTCGACCAATAGGACGGTTTCTGCGACGAAATAAGGGAAAAGGCGGCAAAAGGGGCCGCCTTTTTTTATGCCGTAAACTCCTCGTTTACCGCCCTGCGATACGCTCTCCCCTTAGCCTTAAATGCATGGGCACAGGGGTTTTCTTGTGATGAACGACGCAGCGCAACGCTATCAGTTTGGAGACATAGCGCAGGTTCTGGAGGCGCTGGTCGCGGCCGATGGCACGGGCGCGCATCCCTATGCCCATCAGGCGGCGGGTGGCCAGGACGTGCGCGACGCGCTGCTGTCCCTGTCCGACCTTGCCGACGCAGCCTATTATCTCTGCCTGCTTCATGGCCGTCATCCCGGCGTCATCGACCATGCCGCCACCCGTTCCGCCGACAACGCCGCGCGCGAATGGCTGATCCAGGCTGCCGACGGCTTCGCCCGCGAACGCGCCTATCTGACGCAAGTGACAGTGGCTGTCGGCCCTGCCCCCAGCACGACCGGACAGGCGAATTGCGAAACCACCGTCAGCCAGCAACGCCACGCCCTCGATATGCTGGCCCAATCCGACCGACGCGGCTGTGCGATGGGCGCGGCCATGGCGCTGGCGCTCGACTGGCGCGCCGTACGCCGCGTGCTGGACAAAGCCGCGATCCGGATGGGCCTGGAGCCGGTGCGTTCCACCCTTCCCGACCGGGCCGCGACCTTGGATGTCGCCCGCGCCATCGGCGGGGACGACGCCATCGACCGCGCCATCCAGTTCGGCGCGCGCCAGCTTCTCAGCCAGCATCGGGGCCTCTGGGACTTGCTGGCCGCCCGCGCCCAGGTCCGCGCTCGTTCCTGATCGCGCAAGTTCCGCCGCGCCGCACAAACGCATTGCGCCCTCTCTTCGCTTTGCCTAGTTCCTGTCGGACAATTGGAAAGCGAAGAGCGGAACGAACATGCGATTTGAAGGCACGCAGGATTATGTCGCAACCGATGACCTGAAGGTCGCGGTCAACGCCGCCGTGCTGCTGCGCCGCCCCTTGCTCGTGAAGGGAGAGCCGGGCACCGGCAAGACCGTGCTGGCGCAGGAAATCGCCAAGGCGCTGGACGCCCCACTCATCGAATGGAACGTCAAGTCCACGACCAAGGCGCATCAGGGCCTTTACGAATATGACGCGGTCGCCCGCCTGCGCGACGGTCAACTCGGCGACCCGCGCGTCCACGAAATCTCCAACTACATCCGCAAGGGCAAGCTGTGGGAAGCCTTCACTGCGCCCAAGCTCCCCGTCCTCCTGATCGACGAGATCGACAAGGCCGATATAGAGTTCCCCAACGACCTGTTGCAGGAACTCGACCGCATGGCTTTCCACGTCTACGAAACCGGCGAAACGATCGCCGCGCAGGAGCGCCCCGTCGTCGTCATCACGTCCAATAATGAGAAGGAACTGCCCGACGCCTTCCTGCGCCGCTGCTTCTTCCATTATATCAAGTTCCCGGACCGCGAGACGATGCAGGCCATTGTCGACGTCCACTTTCCCAGCATCCAGAAAATCCTTGTCAGCAAGGCGATGGACATTTTCTACGAGATCCGCGATGTGCCCGGCCTCAAGAAAAAGCCCTCGACCAGCGAACTGCTCGACTGGCTGAAACTGCTCCTCAATGAGGACATGCCGCTCGACGTGCTTCAGAACAGCGACCCGACCAAGGCGATCCCACCACTCCACGGCGCGCTGCTGAAGAATGAGCAGGACATCATGATGTTCGAACGCCTCGCCTTCATGGCGCGGCGGCAGGGGCGGTAAGGACAGCCAACCTCCGAACGTTTTCGAGCGAAGTCGAGAAACGATATGGATACGCTATCCGTTTCTCGACCTTGGCCTGTCCTGAGCGCCTGAATTAGCAGGTAGTCGAAGGACTCGAAACGAACGGACTTTAACCATGCCTTATCAAGCCGGATGCCTCTGCGGTCAGGTCCGCATCATGATCGACGCCGAACCCATGGCCGCCCGCCAATGCTGGTGCCGCCTGTGCCAGTATCTGGGCGGCGGATCGGCGACCGTGAACGTCTGCTTCCCCGCCGACAAGGTGACGACGACCGGCGAAGTGCGCTGGCATGAAAGCGTCGCGGACAGCGGCAACCGGATGCGGCGCGGCTTCTGTCCGGCCTGCGGCACACCTCTCTTCAGCCTTGCCGAATCGCGTCCGCACCTGACCTTCATCCGCGCGGGCGCGCTCGACGATCCGAACCTCAAAGCGCCCGAAGCCATCATCTGGACCCAGGCCGCACCGCATTGGGCGCATTTCGACCCGGATCTGCCCCATTATCCGGCACAGATTCCGCCTGACAACGCCCCTTGCGGAGCGCCTGCAAGCCCGCCATCCTGATTTCCTGTCATTCAAGGCCGCGTCAAGACGGCCTGGATCAGGAGAAGGATGTCAATGCCTCTGCGCGCCTTGCCCCTCGTTTCAGCCCTGCTGGCGCTCGCCATGCCCGCCTTCGGACATGCGGCGGAGGAAGCCGAAGCCTGGACGCCCACCGAAACGACGCTGCGCGCCAATGCAGCGGGCATAATCCTCCCGCAAACCGTGGCGGGCCTCTCGCTTTCCAGGAGCGGCGAAGTATCGAATGGCGGCAAGGGCATCGACAATTACGCCCAATATCTCTCCCAAGACGGCGCGGTCCAGGCGACGCTTTACGTCTACCTGCCGAGCTATGCCGACGCCGCGCTCGCCGCCTATATGACCGACAAGGCCGTGATGGAACGTTTCGGCGCCAAGACCCGCCGCACCAGCTATGCCAGCGCGGCGACGGGCGGCCATGCCGGCACCGCCATACGCGCCGTCTATGACGATGCCGCCGATGGCGCGCTGACCACGGCGGCGGCGTTCGTCCATGCGGGCCGCTGGATCGTGAAGATGCGCGTCACCGGCCCCGCCGAGCGCCGCAAGGATGTGCTTGCGGGCCTCGACGGAATGATCGCCAACCTCGCCTTTGACGATCCCGGCGCACTCCACGCCGTCATCCCGGCAAAGATCGCGACCTGTCCTGCCGCCTACAATCGCGACGCCCGCCTCAGCGGCGCGGCTCCCTCCGGCACAGAAAAGGGGGAGATTGCCCTCCCCCGCGATGGCCGAGGTAGCCTTTGCCTGCGCGGCACGGTCGAAACCTCCGATGGGCGCTATGAAATGCTGCAACAGACGGGCATGGAGGGCAGCGCGATCATCGTGCCGATAGACGATACCGGCAGCCTGCTCGCCTTCGAACCGGCACGGGGCAGATCGGGCTATCAGCTTTCCATGCATTCGCTGGGCCAGACCGAACTCTATGGCGTTTATGACCGCATACCCAGCCCTCGTCAGATCGCCGCGATCATCGACGGCAAAGACCCGCAAACCGCGCAGGCCGAAGCGACCACCGCCTATGCCGCCAATGGCGAAGTCACTGTCAGCGTGACGCGCAAGAGCCTGCGATAATCTCTGTCCCTATTGCTTTGGCCTCCGTTAAGCCCGCCGCATGACCATCCCAACGGGCGCCACCCGCTTCGCGCGCATTCGCGCCCATCTCGAATCCATACGCATCGCCGCAGGCCCGCGCGCTTGGGCTTATGAATTCCTGCTTTTCGGCTTCAAGCAGGGTTGGGCCTGCCTGTTCGGCGGCCTCATGCTGGCGCTATTGCTCGGCACGCATCTCTTTTACCCCGCCCACGCCCCGCTGCACCGCTACGACTTCCTGACCCTCGCGGCGCTCGCCATTCAGGTCGCGATGCTGGCCTTGCGCCTCGAAACCGCGCGGGAAGCGCTGGTCATCTGCGCTTTCCACGTCATCGGCACGATCATGGAACTGTTCAAGACGAGCGCCGGCTCATGGATCTATCCAGAACATAGCATCCTTCATATCGGGACCGTGCCGCTCTTTTCCGGTTTCATGTATGCGGCGGTGGGCAGCTATATCGCCCGCATCTGGCGCATCTTCGACTTTTCCTTCAGCCACTATCCGCCCATCTGGACCACGGTGTTGCTGGCCGCCGCGATCTACATCAATTTCTTCGCCCATCATTGGTTGCCCGATGTCCGGCTGGCGCTCTTCGCCGCCGCCATCCTCCTCTTCGCCCGCACGACCATCTGGTTCACGCCATGGCGCGAAGCACGCAGGATGCCGCTTCTGCTCGGTTTTCTTCTCGTCGCCCTGTTCATCTGGTTCGCGGAGAATATCGGCACCTTCGCCAATGCCTGGGCCTATCCCGACCAGCGGCACGGCTGGCATATGGTGAGCCTCGCCAAGCTCGGCTCCTGGTATCTGCTGATGATCATTTCCTTCGTGCTCATCTCCCTGATCCACGGTATCCGCCGCCGCGATCAGATGAGGTAGCCGACCTCATACAGACCCCAGCGCCGACCGTGGAAGACCAGCGGCACGAACACGCTTCGCAATGCGCGATAGCGCCCTTCACCCAGATCCTGTCGGTAGGTGAAGAGAAAAAAGTCATCTTCCCCATCCAGCGCCCGCCGGGTCTGGCTGTCCATGAATATCTGGCGGTTGCGCGCATGTTCCACGTTCCACGCGCTTTCCCTCGCCCTCTGCGGCTGGCTGCGCGCGCTGATATGGGTGGGTAGATAGCCGTTCATGTCGATCAGGCAGCACCCCACAATAGCCGCATCCTCATCCGTGCGCCGATCCAGCACCGGCCGGATCGCGCGATCGGCAAAGGCGGTGAAGCCATTTTCATATTGGGCCGGCTCCGTCCCCGCGATCCCGCGATAGTCCTTGTCGAACAACGCCTCCACCGTCAGTTCACCCCTGGCTAGCGCGTTCCCGATCAGGCGCGCCACTTCCTCCGCCCCCTCCTCGGCCAGCGCGATATAGCGGCTGTTGCGCGTCCGCCCGCCCGCATGGGCCGCACGGTTCAGCATATCGTTCGCCATGCCCTCCAGCCCTTCGAGTTGCTGGCGGACGGCATCCACCTGTCCCGCGCTTTCGCCCGATGTCCGACTGAACAGGTCAAGCCCCTGCCGCAACGCCATCACATCGCCGTCCGCCGCATCGGTACAGGCCACGATGGTGGCGGACCGATCCCCGAACTGCGTCACCAGCGCGGCAATATCCGCCATCGTCGCATGAAGCGTATCGATATGCCCACCCACGCCCCGCCCCCGCGCAATATTGGCCGTCACGCCGTCGATCAGTTGCCGCGCGTCCCGGTCCAACTGACCCAGCCGCTCGCCCGCCGATGCCGCCGACTCACCGGCCTGCGCCGCCAGCCGCCGGATTTCTTCCGCCACCACGGCAAAGCCCTGCGTCGCCTCGCCTCCGCGCGCCGCCTCGATAGCGGCATTGATGCCCAGCATCCGCGTCTGCTGCGCGATGGCGCCCAGATGATCGGAAATGCCGCCCACTGCCTCGATCACGTTCAGGAAGCGCCGCAGATGTTCCTCCAGCCCCGTCACCTGCGCGACCAGTTCGGCCACCTGCCCCAATGACAGGGACACCACCTCATGCCCGTCCGCGATCATCCGTCCGGCGCGGGCCGCCGTCAGCTTGAGTTCCTGCGCCGCCAGCACGCTTTCCTGCTGGCTGTCCCCCAGCCTGCCCATATTGGCCTGCAATTCGGTCAGCCGCGCCAGATTGCCTTGAATCCGTCCGTTCAGCACGCCCAGAAATCCGGCCGTTTCGCTGCACTGCAACGCAATGTCGCCCGACCGCTCGCCCAGATCGGCCAATAAATCCTGATTTTCCAAGGAGCCTCCAACAGCCATCCTGCGGAATGGATAGTGATGCATTGACCATGCAATGCAACAATTAACATTATACTGTATTCAACAGCCTGCTTGCATCCCCGCCCGCTCTGTCCGAAAAGCGCCACCATGCTGCTCAACTTCCTCGACGCGCTACGCGCCGCCGGCATTCCTGCCAGCATCAAGGAGCATCTGTTGCTTCTGGAGGCGCTGGACCGCGACGTCATCGAACGCCGCCCCGAAGATTTCTATTATCTCGCCCGCGCGACCTATGTGAAGGACGAGGGGCTGATCGACCGTTTCGATCAGGTCTTTTCCCAGGTGTTCAAGGGCGTGCTGAACACGGAGGGCGTCGAAGCGGAAATTCCGGAGGAATGGTTGCGTCTCGTCGCGGAAAAGTTCCTGACGCCGGAGGAAATGGAAAAGATCAAGTCGCTGGGCGACTGGGACGAGATCATGGAGACCCTGAAAAAGCGGCTCGAAGAACAGCAGGCCCGCCATCAGGGCGGCAACAAGTGGATCGGCACCGGCGGCACGTCCCCCTTCGGCCATGGCGGCTATAATCCCGAAGGCGTCCGCATCGGCGGCGAAAGCCGCCACAAGCGCGCCATCAAGGTCTGGGAAAAGCGCGAGTTCCAGAATCTCGACAACAGCCGGGAACTGGGCACCCGCAATATCAAGGTGGCGCTGCGCCGCCTGCGCCGTTTCGCCCGCGAAGGCGCGGCGGATGAGCTGGACCTGGACGAAACCATCCGCGGCACGGCGCGTCAGGGCTGGCTCGACATCCGGATGCGCCCCGAACGCCACAATGCGGTGAAGCTGCTGCTGTTCCTCGACATAGGCGGGTCGATGGACCCCTATATCAAGCTGTGCGAGGAGCTTTTCTCCGCCGCGACTGGCGAATTCAAGAACATGGAATTCTTCTATTTCCACAACTGCCTCTACGAAGCGGTATGGAAGAACAATCACCGTCGTTTTTCAGAGCGCACGTCGACCTGGGACATTCTCCACAAATATGGCCATGACTATAAGGTGATCTTCGTCGGCGACGCGGCGATGAGCCCTTATGAGATCACGCATCCGGGCGGATCGGTCGAACATATGAACCCGGAAGCAGGCGCGGTCTGGATGCAGCGCGTCGCCCACACCTATCCCGCCGCCGTCTGGCTCAATCCCATGCATCGCGACCATTGGGACTATAATCAATCGACAAAGATCATACGCCAGTTGATGAACGACCGCATGTATCCCCTGACGATCGAGGGGATCGACGAAGCGATGCGCGAACTCACCCGCAAGCGGTAGGGTCGGCGCATGGCCTTGCGCCGTTCGGGCCTGATTATTTTGTTTACAAACAGCCTCCGCCTGGCAGCCGCTTACGGCCAGTTGCTGTCATTTAATGTCCGTCATCCCAGCATTGGCTTACGCCGCCCTTCGGGTCGGAGATGACGGATAAGTGGCGGGAATCCACCCATAATCGTCATCGGAAAAGTCCACGCAAATGCCGGGCAATCCTCTCTTCAAGCCGGGCGGAACAACCTTCCGCCGGTCATCGGCTCCGGCGCTCCGGTGGTGCCGGGAAAACTGATCGCCAGCCCCTTGACCGACCGCACCGCCATATAGGCGAAGCCCTGCGCCTCCAGCGCGTCGCCGTCCCAGCCCAGCTCGTCCACGGGCCGCACCTCCGCGCCGGTCCGCTGCGCCAGCATCGCCATCAGCGTGGCGTTATGCCGCCCGCCGCCCGCCACATAGATGCGCTCCGGCCGCGCGCCGAGATGCTCCACGCCCCGCGCCACGGCGGCGGCGGAAAAAGCGGTCAAGGTCGCCGCGCCGTCCTCCAGTTCCAATCCGCGCACCGCCGCGATGGAAAAGGCTTCCCGGTCGATGCTCTTGGGCGGCGGCACGGCAAACCAGGGATCGGCCAGCATCTCCGCCAGTCGCGCTTCATCCACCCGTCCCTTTGCCGCCACGGCCCCACCCGCGTCATAGGCCGCCGCGCCATGGGTCTGCATCCAGTTGTCGATCAGCCCGCTTGCCATGCCGGTGTCGAAAGCGACCAGTTCCCCGTCCGGTCCGATCGCGGTGATATTGGCCACCCCGCCCAGATTGAGCACCGCCACCGGCTTTGCCAGTTCATGCGCCAGCGCCCGATGATAGATGGGCAGCAGCGGCGCGCCCTGCCCGCCCGCTTTCACATCCGCGCTCCGCAGGTCCGCGACCACATCGATGCCAAACGCCCCCGCCAGCGCCGCCCCATCTCCGATCTGCCAGGTCCAGCAACGCTCCGGCCGGTGTGCCACCGTATGCCCGTGAAAGCCGATGACGCCCACATCGCCGGCCTCATAGCCACTGCGTCCCAGCAGGTCGGCCACGGCCTCCACATGCAGTTCCGTCAATTCTTCCTCGACCGACCGGATCAACGGCTCGAAGCCCGGCGCGTCCATCGCCATCGCCCGCTGGCACGCCTCGGCCAGCCGCAGCCGGAAGCCCTCGCCATAGGGCATGGCGTGGAAAGCCAGCGGCTGCACCGCCCCTTCGCCGTCCGTCTCGATCAGCGCCGCGTCGATGCCGTCGCGCGATGTGCCCGACATCAATCCGATTGCAAGCATGCTACCCAAGCGCCCTTCCCCATGTTATGCGCGCCCGGATTTCCACAGACCGATCTTTTCCAGACCAGACAGGCCATGACGACCTATACATCCGATCTTCTCCGTCTGCTCGACACGCGCGGCTATATCCACCAGCTCACCGATGCGGAGGGGCTGGACGCCCTTGCCGCGAAATCGGTCGTCCCCGGCTATATCGGCTTCGATCCCACCGCGCCATCGCTGCATGTCGGCAGTCTCGTGCAGATCATGATGCTGCGCCGGATGCAGCAGGCCGGGCACAAGCCCATCGTGCTGATGGGCGGCGGCACCGGCAAGATCGGCGACCCGTCCCTGCGTGACGAGGCGCGTTCGCTCCTGACGGTTGAGCGGATTCAGGAAAATGTCGCCAGCATCAAGCGCGTGTTCGAACGCTTCCTGACCTTCGGCGACGGCCCCGGCGATGCGGTGATGGTTGACAATGCCGACTGGCTCGACCGCCTCGAATATATCCCCTTCCTGCGCGACATCGGCCAGCATTTCTCGGTCAACCGGATGCTGAGCTTCGATTCGGTGAAGCTGCGGCTGGACCGCGAGCAATCGCTCAGTTTCCTCGAATTCAATTACATGATCCTGCAAGCCTACGACTTCCTCGAACTGTCGCGCCGCGCCGAATGCCGCCTGCAAATGGGCGGATCGGACCAGTGGGGCAACATCGTCAACGGCATCGAACTCGCCCGCCGCGTCGACGGCACGCAGGTTTATGGCCTCACCTCCCCGCTCATCACTACGGCGGACGGCGGCAAGATGGGCAAAACCGCCAAGGGCGCGGTCTGGCTCAACGCCGATGCGCTGGCGCCCTATGATTACTGGCAGTTCTGGCGCAACACGCAGGACGCCGATGTGGGGCGTTTCACGCGCCTGTTCACCGACCTGCCGCTGGACGAGATCGCCCGCCTCGAAAAGCTCGAGGGCGCGGAGATCAACGAAGCGAAGAAGATACTGGCCGAGGCCGCGACCGCCCTCGCCCACGGCGCGGAGGCCGCCGCCGCCGCCGCCGAAACCGCACGCAAAACCTTCGAGGAAGGCGCGTCGGACGCTAATCTTCCGACCGTCAGCCTCGGCACAGAGGGCCTCACCATCGTTCAGGCGAACACCGCGCTCGGCTTCGCGGCCTCCAACAAGGAAGCCCGCCGCAAGCTGGACGAAGGTGCGATCCGCGTGAACGGCGAAGTGGTGAAAAACCCGCATCTGGCGCTCAAGGCCGGCGACAAGGTCAGCTTCGGCGCGAAGAAGCATGGGATGATTGTGGGCTGACGCAGGGACGGATTGCGGAACGGCGGCTTATTCAACGTACACCGTGCTCCCGCCTTCAGGAGCATGGCTTGCTTGACGGCAAAGTCTGACCGTTTCTGAACTGCCCGAATTACCTAATTCAACAACACCAGCGTGGTGCACACCGCCAGTCCCACGACGATGTTCAGCGGCACGCCGATCCGCACGAAATCGGCGAATCGATAATCGCCCGCCGCATGGACCAGCGCGTTGGTCTGATAGCCGATGGGCGTCGCGAAACAGGCCGACGCACCGATCATCAGCGCGATCACCAGCGGCAGCGGATCGACGCCCAGTTGCCGCGCCAGCGCGATCGTGATGGGCGTCATCAGCGCGGCGACCGCATTGTTGCTGAGCAGTTCGGACAGGATCAGCGCGAAGAAATAGATGACGAAGACCAGCGACCATGTGGGCGCGACCTGAAGCAGCGGAGTGACCCACCCGACCATCAGCGCGACACTGCCCGACTGTTCCAGCGCCATCCCCACCGCCAGCATTGCAAAGATCAGCACCAGCACATCGCCATCAATGGCGCTCCATGCCTCTTCCGCATCGATGCAGCGGGTGACGAGGATGACGCCCACCGCGAGGAAAGCGGCAAGGCCGATGCTGATGAAATTCAGCGCGGCGAAGGTCACGACGGCGGCCATGGATAGGATGGCGATCCACGCCTTGCTACGTCGGAAGGCGCGGGTGCGGCTGATGTCCACGCCCATCAGATGCGGATGGTCGCGCAGCGAACGCACCGCATCGTCGCTGCCGGCGATCAACAGGCGGTCCGCGCCGCGAATGCGCGCATCGGCCAGATCGGGACCGGGTAAATGCCGCGCGCGATGCATGCCGATGATGCGGACGCGCAGCGCGTGGAGGAAGGGTATGTCCCTCAGCCGGTCGCCGGTCGAAGGATGGCTAGGCGCGACCATCGCCTCGATCACCGTGCCTTCATGGGAGGAGGTTTCGGAATCCGCCGCGATTCCCAGTTCGAAGCGGCCCGATTCGCGCAGGGTCATGACCGCGGTGCCGTCCGCCCGGACGATCAGTCGGTCGCCGGCATGAAGCTCCTCCTCCATCAGGTCGCCGCGCCGGATCTCTCCCGCGCGTTTGAGGCCCAGCAGCACTACCGACCGGCCGAACAGGCTGAGCGAGCCGATTTCTCGGCCCACAAGATCGCTGTCATGCGGGACCACCAGTTCAGTGAGGTAATCCTGCACCGTTCCGCCATTCTCGCCGCCGATGGACGGTTCGTCGCTCGGCAGCAGGAAGGACAGGCAGGCAAGCGTCGCGATGCCCGCCACCGTGCCCGCTATGCCATAAGGGGAGATGGTGAAGATGCCGATCGGCTCCATCCCCTGCTCCGCCGCGATGCCCGCGACGATGAGATTGGTGGAGGTGCCGATCAGCGTGATGCAACCGCCCATTACCGCGACGGCGTTCATCGGGATCAGCAGCTTCTTGACCGGGATGTTGGTCGCCTGCGCCAGCTTGAAGGCGATGGGGATCAGCAGCACGACCACCGGCGTGTTGTTGAGGAAGCAGGAGATGATGACGATGCCCACCGTCACTTCGGCAAGGGCAAGGCGCGGATGCTGCTGCGCGCGGGTCATGATGAGGTCGGCGACGCGGTTGACCGTGCCGGTGCGGATGAGCGCGCCCGACAGCACCAGCATCGCCGCGACGGTCAGCGGCGCGGGATTGGCGAAAACGGAAAAGAGGCCCTTTTCGTCGATCAGCCCCAAGGCCGCATAGGCGCAGGCGCCAAGCGCCGCGACAACGCTGGCCGGATAGCGTTCGCGCAGGAAGGCAACGAACATGCATGCAAGGAGGATCAGACCGATCTCCGCGCGATAGGCGCCCAACAGCGCCGTTACCATATGCATATGCCGGTCGATCCCCCTGCTCGCGTCGTCGCGTGGCCTTCGTCTTTACCTAGAGGAATCCAACGAAATGGGCCAGCCATGGTTGCATGGCTGGCCCGTGTTCGCGGCTTGAAGGGGACAGTTTGACCGCCATATCCGCGCGAAGGCGATGACGCTCCCCAGGCTTACGCTCTGCCGCTTCGCCCTCCCGCGGGCGATCCGTTTGGGAAGTGTAACGCAGATCGGGTGAGTCGTCTCGCTTCCGATGCGGCTTTATCGAAGGAAAGAGGCGTCTCGCCGCTGGCGCGGCGACTTCAGCGTTCCCCGCACTGGGCGCGGTCGAGCAGTTTCTGGTCGGCCAGCACCAGCGCCATCATCGCTTCGACCACCGGAACGCCGCGAATGCCGACGCAGGGATCATGGCGTCCCCTGGTCACGAGGTCGGACGCCACGCCTTCGCGGGTCACGGTTTCGACCGGGATCAGGATGGAGCTGGTCGGTTTGAAGGCAACGCGCATCTTGATCGGCTGGCCGGTCGAGATGCCGCCCGCGATACCGCCCGCATGATTGGCCAGGAATTGCGGACCATCCTCGCCCGGACGCATGGGATCGGCATTCTGCTCGCCGCGCAGGCGGGCGGCTGCGAAACCGTCGCCAATCTCCACGCCCTTGACCGCGTTGATGCTCATCATCGCGGCGGCCAGTTCGCTGTCGAGCTTGGCATAGAGCGGTGCGCCCCAACCGGCGGGAACGCCCGCTGCGACGCATTCCACCACCGCGCCGAGGGACGAGCCGTCGAGGCGAGCTTCGTCCACCAGCTTTTCCCAACGCTTCGCGGCTTCCGGGTCGGGGCAGAAGAAGGGGTTGTTGTCGATCTCGCTCGCGTCGAAACGGGCATGGTCGATGGCGTCGCCGCCAATCTCGCTCACATAGGCGAAGATGTCGACATCAGGGATGACAAGTCGCGCGACCGCGCCCGCCGCCACCCGGCTCGCGGTTTCGCGGGCGGAGGACCGGCCCCCGCCGCGATAGTCGCGAAAGCCGTATTTGGCGTCATAGGCATAGTCGGCATGGCCGGGACGATAGGCCTTGGCGACTTCGGAATAATCCTTCGAGCGTTGGTCGGTATTCTCGATCATCAGGCTGATGGGCGTGCCGGTGGTGCGCCCTTCGAACACGCCGGAGAGGATGCGGACTTCATCCGGTTCGCGGCGCTGGGTGGTGAATTTGGACGTGCCGGGCTTGCGCTTGTCCAGGAAAGGCTGAATGTCCGCCTCGCTCAGCGGCAGCCCCGGAGGACAGCCATCCACGACCGCCCCGATGGCGGGGCCATGGCTCTCCCCCCAAGTGGTGAAGCGGAAAACGCGGCCGAATGTGTTGAAGCTCATATGTTGGCCTGCTTCCGGGGCCTGCCGCCCTTGGCTCCGTTCATCCGCGCCGCAGCCACCTTGGCAGGCGAGCGCGACCGTCCTGCGATCCGCGCCATATGCGCCCGGGTGCCGAACAGCCCCGCCATCAGGCCGGGAATGGACAGATCCGTATCAAGATCCTCCCAATGCAATCCATAGCCCGAAGGACTGACTTCAACTGCGGCAATCTGTTCCGGCGTGGCGCCTTCCAGCCCTTGTCCAAGCCGAGAGGGAAAGGCAAAAGTGCAGCCGTTGGTGAGATCCACGATCACCCGGCCAGTTCGGGCATCATAATGCGCGGCGGTTGCGCGCGGTTCTTCCCGCACGGCTTCTCTGCCGCATTCCAGGGCCGCATCAATGGCGGCATCGCTGATCTCAACCATGTATATCCTTCCATCGCAACAGCAGCGCCGCTTGCTGCTGCTCCACGATCTTCATAACCCGCCTGACCTCGGCGCGCGTGAAGCCCTGGACCTCGATCAACCTTGGCGCAGAGCCTGTTATGTCGGCGCTCGCTTCGCCGGCACCAACCGCATGAACATGAGCAGGCGCATGGTCATCCACATAGATGACGACGCGACCCCGCCCTGGCGGTGAACCGTCACCATATATAACCTAACGCGATAGGTTTTTCAATCGCCTCACTTGTCCAGCGCGATGTCGGGCGCGTCTTCGGCTTTCATGCCGATGACGTTGTAGCCCGCGTCGACATGGTGGACTTCGCCCGTCACGCCCGATGCGAGGTCGGAGAGGAGGTAGAGGCCCGCGCCGCCCACATCCTCGATCGTCACGTTGCGGCGGAGCGGGCTGTTCAGCTCGTTCCACTTCATGATGTAGCGGAAATCGCCGATACCGCTCGCCGCCAGCGTCTTGATGGGGCCAGCGGAGATGGCGTTGACGCGGATATTTTCAGGCCCCAAGTCCATCGCCAGATATTTGACGCTGGTTTCCAGCGCCGCCTTGGCCACGCCCATCACATTATAATGGGGAATGACCTTTTCCGCGCCATAATAGCTGAGCGTCAGCAGGCTGCCGCCCTCCGCCATCAGGGCGCGGGCGCGTTTCGCCACCGCGACGAAGCTGTAGGCGGAAATGTTCATCGTCATCAGGAAGTTTTCGAGGCTGGTGTCGACATATTTGCCGCGCAGCTCGTTCTTGTCCGAAAAACCGATGGCATGGACCACGAAGTCGAGTTTGCCCCAGCGCGCCCTGATCTCGTCAAAGGCGATGTCGAGCTTGTCCATGTCCGACACGTCGCATTCGATCAGGAAATCCGATCCCAGTTCCTCCGCCAGCGGCTTCACCCGCTTCGCCAGCGCCTCGCCCTGATAGGAGAAAGCGAGTTCCGCCCCCTGCGCGCGCAGGGCCTTCGAAATGCCCCAGGCCAGCGACTTGTCATTCGCAAGACCCATGATGAGGCCACGCTTTCCTGCCATCAAGCCGTTCATTCTTATGTCCCGTTCCCTTTGTCGTCCGGCGCCGGCTCACCTTCTTCCTCCTCAGGAAATTCCGCCAGCGCCGCATTGAGTTCCGCGCCAATTACCACGCCAAGCCCGACGAGGAAGAAAAAAATGAGGGTGATCATCACGCCAGCCAAACTGCCATAGGTGCGATCATAGCTGCCCAGCAATCCCAGGGTCGGCGGCAACAGCAGCGTCACGGCGTACCACCAGCCCGTCGTCGCCGCCGCGCCGGGCCATTTGGGGAAGCGCCCGTCCTTGTAGCGACTGGGCGTCAGCGACCAGTAAAGCGACCAGAGCGAAAGGAAGAGGATGCCGCTGGGCACCAATTTGGTCAGCGTGATGATGCGGATGGCTTCGTCAGCGAAAGGGAAGAGGCGATGGATGATCTCATCTATCGCCGTCACTATGACCTGAAGCGAGAAGGAGAACATCACCGCCAGCACGCTGACCAGCGTGATACCGATAGCGGCCAGACGATAGTGGAGGAAGGAACGCGTGCTTTTCGTCCCATAGGCGCGGCGCAATATATCACGCACGGTTTCGATCAGGCTGCCCACGGTCCACAGCCCCACAAGGCCGCCCAGCCAGAGCAGCGGCCCGGTGCGCGCAGCCAGCGCTTCGCCGATGGGCTGGCGGATGACGTCGGCGACCCCGCGCGGCATATTGTCGAGAAAATTGCCGACCGCGGCCAGCCCGTCCTGCGATCGGCCAAAGATACTGGCCACCGCCATCGCCACGATGAAGAAGGGGAACAGCGCCACCAGCGACAGGTAAGCAAGGTTCCCGGCATGGATGAACCCGTCGCTATAGGTGCCCACAGCCACGCGCTTCATGACTTCGAAGGCGTGGCTGCCGGGACGAACCCGGTCGATATGGCGGTTAAGGCGGCTGCGCGCCTGATATGCGAGGTGGCGGCGCGATTCAGGCGAAAGGGGCGAAGGTTGCGGCATTCGTCCCCTAACGCATCAAACGCCCATCGAGGCCCGAACGGCGCGGCTGTCCTGCCAGCCTTCGACAAACGCCTTGATCGCCGGATCGTCGGCGGGCACGTCTATCTGGAGCGTGACGAGCTGGTCGCCGCGCTTGCCGTCCTTCGCGGTGAAGCCCTTGCCGCGCAGGCGCAGCGTCTTGCCGGAAGTGGAACCGGCCGGAACGCCGAGCATCACCGGGCCATCGACCGTCGGCACCTTGACCTTGCCGCCCTTCACCGCTTCGTCGAGGGTGATGGGAAGGTCGAGCAGAACATTGTCGCCGTCCCGCTTGAAGAAGGGATGCGGCTTCACGTCGATGGTGACGATAGCGTCGCCCGCACCGCCGGGGCCGGGCTGGCCCTTGCCGGAAAGGCGCATCTGCGTGCCGCTCTCAACCCCGGCGGGAAGCTTGAGGTCGATGGTCTTGCCGTCCTGAAGCGTGATCCGCTGCGGCGCGAGCGTGGCGGCGTCGACGAAGGCCACCGCCAGACGATAGGCGGCATTGGCGCCCTTTTGCGGAGGCGCATTGCGGCCGAATCCGCCGCCACGCCGACCCCCGCCGCTGAACAGTCCTTCGAAAATATCCCCGAAATCCGCGCTGCCGCCGTTAAATTCGAAACCGCCCGCCTGGCCCCCGCCCGGATGCCCGCGAAAGCCGCCGCCCCCTCCCCCGCCGCCAAAGCCGAAGGGCGCGGTCGGGTTGCCGTCTGCGTCGATCTCCCCCCGGTCGAAGCGGGCGCGCTTGTCCTTGTCGGACAGGAGGTCATAGGCATTGGTGACGGACGAGAATTTCTCCGCCGCCTTCGGATTGTCCTTGTTCCGGTCGGGATGCAGTTCCTTGGCGAGCTTGCGATAGGCGGACTTGATTTCCGCCTCGCTCGCGCCGCGTGCGACGCCCAATGTGGAATAGGGATCGGCCATCTACGCTGTGTTACCTTTATCTTTAACGGTGGAAAGTGAATTTGCCCCTCTATGTGGAGAAAAGCGCCGCCGCGTTCAAGTTGCGGCTGGCCTGTATCGACAGCCGAAGCGCTTCTTCCTAAGGTCGGGGGCATGACAGACCCCTTCGCCCTGTTCGATGAATGGTACGCGCAAGCGCGCCAGAGCGAGATCAACGACAGCAACGCCATGGCGCTGGCCACCGCTGACGAACGCGGGCGGCCTTCGGTGCGGATGGTGCTGCTCAAAGGGCATGGGCCAGACGGATTCGTCTTTTACACCAATTTCGAGGGGCGCAAAGCGGGCGAGCTGCTGGACAATCCCCATGCCGCGCTGCTGTTCCATTGGAAGTCGCTGCGGCGGCAGGTCCGGATCGAGGGGCCGGTGGGGCGCGTGGACGAAGCCGCCGCCGACGCCTATTTCGCGACGCGCAGCCGCGACAGCCAGCTTGGCGCATGGGCGTCCGACCAGTCGCAGCCGCTACCTTCGCGAGAGGTGTTCATGGCCCGCTATGAGGAAATGCGCGCCCGGTTCGAGGGCGGGCCGGTGCCGCGCCCGCCGCACTGGTCGGGCTTTCGCGTGAAGCCGCAGCGGATCGAGTTCTGGCAGGACCGCGAGCACCGGCTGCACGAACGCCGCCTGTTCACGCGGCATGGCGATGAATGGCATGAGGGGATGCTGTATCCTTAGCGGGCTTCAACCCCGCCCGCGATAGCCCGGCACGTCCTGCGGCGGGAGCCACATTCCTGCGGGCGGATCGCCCGATTGCCAGAACACGTCGATGGGGATGCCTCCGCGCGGATACCAGTAACCGCCGATGCGGAGCCAGAGCGGCTTCATTTCGGTGAACAGCCGCTCGCCAATGCCGACGGTGCAATCCTCATGGAAGGCGGCATGGTTGCGGAAGGCGCCGAGGAACAGCTTCAGCGACTTCGATTCGACGATGGTCGCGGCCGGCGCATAGTCGATCACCAGATGGGCGAAGTCAGGCTGCCCCGTCACCGGGCAGAGCGAGGTAAATTCCGGCGCGGTGAAGCGCACCAGATAGGGCTTTCCCGGGCGGGGATTGGGGACGTAATCGAGGACGGCCTCTTCCGGGCGCTGGGGCAGCGCGCTGGTCTGGCCAAGATGGATCGGTTGGGGCGTATCGGTCATGGCGGCCCATCTACGCGATTGCACGCATAAAGTCATGGGGGCGATCTGTTCATCTGCTGTTCAGGTGAAGCATTGCCTTGGCTGCTGATTATGGGGCCTTATCGCTTGATCTTTTCCATGGTGCCGCTGCTGCTGGCGACGGGCGCGCTTGCCCAGCAGCAGGATAGCGGCGGGCCGGTCATGAATCTGCCGCGCGGCAACACGCAAAATGCGCCCGATAGTCGGCAGGGGCCAGAATTGGACGTGTTCCGCGATCCCGTGACTCCAACGGTAGCGCCACCGCCCGCCGTGGCCCTGCCGCCTGTCGTGACGCCGACCACGCCACCGCCTGCCGCCCCCCAGCCAACGGCGCAGACGTCCGCGCCACGCCGGGAAACGCGCCCATCCGAGGTTCAGCCCGAATCCCGGACAGAGCGGAACGCGCAACGCAACGAACCGCGCCAAGCCGAAACGCCCGCCCCCGAGCAGAGCGAAAGCACGACAGGCGAGGGCCCCTCGACCGCCGCGCCGGAACCGCAGGCCGCGCCCGCGCCCGCGCCCGCGCCGAATGAGGCTGCGAACGCCGCGCTCGCGCCTACCGAACCGACTCCGGCTGTGGAGGCTTCGAACGAAGGCCTGCCCTGGCTCTGGATCGTTGGCGGGATCGTGCTGCTGGCTGCGGCCTTCTTCTTCCTGCGGCGCAGACGGAACGAATCGGACGAGGACGAGGTTGCGCCGGAGCCTGTGGAGCCGGTCCTGGCCGAGCCTATTGCCGAGGAAACGGCCCCTCCACCGCCTGCACCCACGCCCACGCCTATGCCCGAAGCGGTTGCCGACACGACAACGGATCGTGCCCAGATCGACCTTTCGCTGGAAGTGACGGGCGCGCGCAATTCGCTGATGGGCCTGACGGTCGCCTATACGCTGACGCTCGCCAATCGGGGCGAGCGAACCGCGCAGGATGTGCTGGTGCGCGGACTAATCGGCAATGCGGGCGGGGATCAGCAGACGCTGCTCCAGCAGTTCGTGAGCGGCCACACCGGCCTGCCGCTCCATTCCGCCGTGGCGATCGCCCCGGGGGCCAGCCAGCGCCTGACCGGCGAACTGCGGCTGACGGCGGACCAGATCGTGCCGGTGCCGATGGGCGAGCGGTTGCTGCTGATCCCGCTCGCGGCGTTCGATGTGCAATATCGCTGGGGCGAGGACAGCGCTGATCCGACGGGGACGGGCCGCACCGGGGGCGCCTTCATCGTAGGGCAGGAACAGGAGCCGCGCGCCGAGCGGCTGTCGCCCTTCCGCCTCGACCTTGGCCCGCGCCAGTATCGGCGGCCCGGCGCGCGCGTCGCGCGGCAGTTCGGGCGAAACTGACAGCCCCCTTTGCAGCGCCGTCCGCCCCCCCTATCAAGGGTGGCGACAGCAGCGCATGGGATGGATGATGGACATATTGGTGTCGACCGAATGGCTGGCCGGGGAACTGGGCAAGGATGATCTGCGGATCGTCGATGCCAGCCTGTTCCTGCCCGGCGTGCCGCGCGACCCCCGCGCCGAGTTCGAGCAGGCGCATATTCCGGGCGCGGCCTTTCTCGACCTGCCGACACTGGCCGACCTTGACGATCCGCGAGCCGGCATGTTGCCGACCGACGCCTTCATGACGGAGCGGTGCCGGGCGCTGGGGATAAGCACCGACAGCCGCATCATCGTCTATGACAACAGCCCCACGCACAGCGCAGCGCGGGGATGGTGGATGATGCGGCTTTATGGCGTGGGCAAGGGGGCCGCGATCCTCGACGGCGGCTTGCCTAAATGGGTGGCGGAGGGGCGTCCGACGGAAAGCGGCGCGGTAACTCCCCCGCCGGGCAATGCGGTGGCGCGGCGCGCGACCGGACAGGTGCGGACGATGGACGATCTGATCGCCAATGTGGACAGCCGCGCCGAAGCGGTGATCGATGCGCGCGGGGCGGCGCGCTTCACCGGCGAGGAGAAGGAACCGCGCCCCGGCATGGCATCGGGACATATTCCCGGCTCGCGCAATCTGCCCTCCTCCGCCCTGTTCAACGCCGACAACAGCATGAAGACGGGCGAGGAATTGCGGCAATTGTTCGCGCAGGCGGGCCTCGATTTCGACCGACCCGTCATCACTACATGCGGTAGCGGCGTGACAGCCGCGATCCTGCTGGCGGGGCTGGAACTACTGGGAAAAAAAGACGTGACGCTGTATGACGGAAGCTGGTCCGAATGGGGCCTCGATCCCGCCACGCCCAAAGCGACCGGCGCGGCATGAGCGGGAAGGACGATGACCGCAAGCCACTGACCAAGCTGGCGCAGGCGGGCCGTAAGGCCGAATGGACCGGGATGCCGGGGCAGCCGGGCGGCATCGTCAGCCCGCCGGTGTGGCGCGCGTCCACGATCCTGTATGACGATGTGGCGCATCTGCGCCGCGCCGCCGGCTCCAGCACGCATGAGCGGCTGTTCTACGGGCGCAAGGGGACGCCGACCGCATGGAGCCTGGCCGACGCGCTGACCGAGATGGAGCCGGGCGCGGCAGGGACGATGCTCTTTCCCTCCGGCGTGGCGGCCATCGCCTGCGGGCTGATGGCGGTGCTGCGGCCGGGCGATCAGTTGTTGATGACCGACAGCGCTTATGATCCTACGCGCAATTTCTGCGAGCAGATCTTGAAGCCCTTTGGCGTCGAGACGGTCTATTATGATCCGACTGTCGGCGCGGGGATCGCGGGCCTGCTGACGGAGCGGACGCGCGCCATCTTCCTCGAAAGCCCCGGCAGCCTGACCTTCGAAGTGCAGGACGTGCCCGCCATCGTGGCGGTGGCGAAGGAGAAGGGCATCGTCACGCTGATCGACAATACATGGGCGACGCCGCTGTTCTTCCCGGCGCTGGGACATGGAGTGGATATTTCCATCCTCGCCTGCACCAAATATATCGTCGGGCATAGCGACGTGATGATCGGTTCCGTCACCGCCAGTGAGGCTTGGTTTCCCAAGGTCCGGCAGACGGCTTATCTTTTCGGGCAGATGACGAGTCCCGACGACGCATGGCTGACTTCGCGCGGCCTCAGGACGCTGGGCGTGCGGCTGAAGCAGCATCAGGAGAGCGCGTTGGCCATCGCCCGGTGGCTGAATGAGCAGCCCGATGTGGCGCGGGTGCTGCATCCCGCCCTGCCCGATTGTCCGGGACATGAATTGTGGGCGCGGGATTTTTCCGGCTCCTCCGGCCTGTTCAGCTTCATCCTGAAAGGCGGCGATGAGACGGCGCGCGCCGCGCTGATCGACGGGCTTGCCCATTTCGGCATCGGCTATAGCTGGGGCGGCTTTGAGAGCCTGGCCCTGCCGGTCGATCCAGCCCGTTACCGCAGCGCGACGACATGGGAGGCGGAAGGTCCATCCGTGCGCCTGCATATCGGATTGGAAGATCCCGCCGACCTGATCGCGGACCTCGATGCGGGCCTTGCCCGGTTCCGCGCGGCGCGGGGATGACGCCGGACTTCTCCTCCCTGCTGGCGCTGGTGCCGGGCGATGCGGAGATCGTCCAGCCGCTGATCGCGCTGGGCATCGCGTTGCTGCTGCATCTGGCGGCGACGGCGGCGGCCCGCCTCATCGCGCCGCGGCTGCGGGAAAAGGCGGCGATATTGAGCGAGGCGCTGGCCGGGCGGCTGCGCGCCATGTTGCGCTATGCCCTGTCGGCGCTGTTCATCGGTTTCGCGACCGCGCTCTGGCCAGTGGACACGGCGCCGCATCTGGTGCTGGGAATCGCGCTTGGCCTGTCGGTCGCCCTGCTCGCGGCCCATGGCCTGCGCGCGCTGGCGATACCGGTCTGGGCGGTCGCGCCGCTGGCGCTGCTGCTGTTCCTGACGACCCTGTCGGGCACCAATGGCGGGTTGACGCCGGTGGGGACGATGCTGGATGCGATCGGCATCGGCCTTGGCAAACGGCGAGTGACTCTGCTCGGCCTCATCACCATGGCCGCGATCTGCGTCGCATTGTTCGCCATGGTGCGCCTTGCCAACCGGCTGATCGGGGGCAGCATCGCCCGGGCGGACGGCTTCGATCCCACGCAGAAATTGCTGGCGCAGAAGCTCGCCGCCATCGCCGTGGTGATCGCGGCCTTCTTCATCGGTGTCGACCTGCTGGGGATCGACCTGACTGCCTTTGCCGTCTTTTCCGGCGCGTTGGGCCTGGCGGTCGGCTTCGGCCTGCAAAAAACCTTCGGCAATCTGATCGCGGGCATCATCCTGCTGATGGACCGGTCCATCAAGCCGGGCGACGTGATCGTGGTGGGCGACAGCTTCGGATGGGTGAACAAGATCGGCGTGCGCGCCGTCAGCGTCATCACTCGCGACGGCAAGGAGCATCTGATCCCCAACGAAAACCTGATGACGCAGGAGGTGGAGAACTGGTCCTATTCCGACCGCAATGTCCGCGTCCGCATTACCCTGGGCGTGGGCTTCGACAGCGACCTGCCGCTGGCGCAACAGTTGATGCTGCGCGCCGCGCAGGAAAGCCACCGCGTGCTCGACATGCCCAGCCCCACCGTGCGTCTGACCGGCTTTGGTGAGAATCGTGTGGAGCATGAGATATTGGTGTGGATCAGCGACCCGGAGGAAGGCGTGGGCAATGTCCGGTCGGACGTGCTCAACCGGCTGTGGCTGCTGTTCCGGGACAATGGGATCACCATTCCCTATCCGCAGCGCGTCATTCACACGACGCAGGCGCCCGCGCCGCCCGCGTAATATAATTACGAGCTTTCGATCATAATCGGGGCGGCAGACGAGGCTTCAGGATGCCGCCCATGCACTTGTTGCAGAACAGCAACATTTCGTCGGCAAAAGACATGATCCAGCAATAAATCCTTGTGCAGCGCAGCAAGGAAGCGCATCCATTTGGGGTCAAGGCACCCGGCCCACCCCGTTGCGGGAGAAAGAGGCAGGGACCTTCGCGCAGGTGGGACGATCGCATAACCATCAAAGGGGTTTTATCATGCGTAAGTCCATTCTTGGCCTGTCGGCCATTGCTCTTGCCGCGTTTTCGGCACCCGCTTTCGCTCAGGACGAGCCGACACCGGAACTGACCGTCAGCGGCAGCGCCGCCGTCGTCACCGATTATCGTTTCCGTGGCGTATCCCAGACCGACAAGCGTTTCGCCATCCAGGGCGGCATCACCGTCACCCATGAATCGGGCTTCTATGTGTCGACCTGGGGTTCCTCCATCGACGATTATGTCGCCAATGGCAGCGACCAGGAAATCGACCTGATCGCGGGCTATTCCAAGACGGTGGGCGCGGCGACCTTCGACCTGGGCGTCCTTTATTATTACTATCCCGGTTCGGGCGGCGTTAACAGCGACTTTGTCGAACCCTATGCGTCGGTGAAGGGCACTTTCGGCCCCGCCACCGCGAAGCTGACCGTCAACTATGCGCCCAAGACCAAGGCGCTGACGCTGGATGGCATCCACAAGGAAGACAATCTCTACGTCGCGGGCGACCTGTCGGCCAGCATACCCAATTCGCCGGTGGGCGTGTCGGCCCATCTGGGCCATAGCTGGGGACCGAGCTACCTCATCATCGGCAGCGGCAAGGAATATACCGACTGGAGCGTGGGCGCGACCTACACCTGGGATCACCTGACCTTCGGCGTCAGCTATGTCGACACCAACAAGAACGCCTATTCGTCCAGCGGCCGCAATATCGGCAAGGCCGGCGTGGTCGGATCGGTCACCGCGTCCTTCTGATCTGCATTCAAAAGGGGAAGAGGCCGCGAGCCGGAGGGTTTGCGGCCTCTTTCATGGCGGCCGGTGCGCGCGGACCGAAGGACGGTTGTGGGTGGGGAGCGGACAGCTCGCTCCCCGTCCCCGTTCGTCCTGAGTAGCCCCTGAGCCTGTCGAAGAGGCGTATCGAAGGACAGATATTGCACAAGACCCTTCGATACGGGTCTTCGACGTGGCGCGAGGCTAAGTTTACCCTGAGCGACTGCTGCAAGCAGTCAGTCGAAAGGCTCAGCCCCTACCCAGGGCGAACGGATGTTTGTGTTTCGATAAATGGCCGCAACTGGCCATAAACAGCCGTCCACATGATGACGCCCTTACAACCTTTCCCTCTCGATTTGACGCGAAGCTGCGCTTGCCCCTTGGTCTTGGGAGACGCTTGCTCTATGGCAGCGGCACCATTCCCAAGGGGAACCGCATCTTGATCCTGGACATCGCCGCCACCGCCGCCAGCGCCATTCGCTTTGACGATCTGGGCCTCAGCCCTGTGGCACTCGACCTCGGCTTCTTCACGCTGAAATGGTACAGCCTCGCCTATCTGGCGGGCATATTGATCGGCTACTGGTATCTGCTGAAGCTGGTGGCGCAGCCCGGATCGCCCATGGCGCGCCGTCATGCCGACGACATGATCTTCTATGCGACACTGGGCATCATCATCGGCGGGCGACTGGCCTATGTGGTCTTCTACCAGCCCGAAATCCTGCGGCATCCGCTCGACATTCTCAAGCTGTGGAATGGCGGCATGTCCTTCCATGGCGGGGTGGTCGGCGTGTCGCTGGGCATCCTCTATCTGGCTCGCAAGGAAGGGCTGAGCTGGTTGCGGGTGCATGATTATGTCGCCTGCTGCGTGCCCTTCGGCCTGTTCTTCGGGCGGCTCGCCAATTTCGTGAACGGGGAGCTGTGGGGCAAGGAAACCGATGTGCCCTGGGCCATGATCTTTCCCACAGGCGGCCCCTTCCCTCGCCATCCCAGCCAGCTTTATGAGGCGCTTCTGGAAGGCGTCCTTCTGTTCGCCATCCTCGCCTATGCCTTCTGGAAGACCCAAGCGCGCTACAAGCCGGGGATGCTGGTCGGCCTGTTCCTCTTCTTCTACGGCCTGTTCCGCTTCGGCGTGGAGTTCTTCCGCGAGGCCGACGCGCAACTGATGGAGTTCGCTGCGCGCACCGGCCTGCACATGGGCCAGTGGCTGTGCGTGCCGATGATCCTGGGCGGGCTTTACCTGATCGTCACCGCCAAAGGACGGCGCGTGCGCGTCGAACCGATCGCGGGCAGCGCGAGTGTCAGCTGACGAACTGCCGCTGAGCGAACGGCTCGCCCGGCAGATCGAGGCGGGCGGGCCGATCTCCATCGCGCATTTCATGGGCGAGGCAAACCAGCATTATTATGCGACCCGTGATCCGCTGGGTCTGGAGGGCGATTTCACTACGGCGCCGGAAATCAGCCAAATGTTCGGCGAATTGATCGGCCTGTGCCTTGCCGATGTGTGGATGCGGTCGGGGCGGCGTCCGGGGGCGCTCTATGCGGAACTGGGGCCGGGACGCGGGACGCTGGCGGCCGATGCGCTCCGCGCGATGGAGCGGGCCGCCTTCGCCCCGCGTCTGCATTTCGTGGAAACCAGCCCCGTGCTGCGCGAGCGGCAGAGGGCGCTGCTGCCCCATATCGTCCATCATGACAGCATAGAGCAACTGCCCGAACAGGGACCGTTGCTGGTGGTCGCCAATGAATTTTTCGACGCCCTGCCCGTCCGCCAGTCAATCCGCGTCAATGACGAATGGCGCGAGCGGGTCGTGCTGGCCAGCAGAGGGGAGGATGGCATCCGCTTCGTTCCGGCCGTCGGCTATCGCCGTATCGAATCAGACATGCCCGCCATCGCCGCCACGGCGGACGACGGGCATGTCATCGAAACACCGCTGGCGGGCGCCACGGCCGCCTTCAGCCTGGCCAACCGTATCGCAAAACAGGGCGGCGCGGCGATCATCATCGACTATGGCTATGAAGGCCCGGCCATTGGCGACACGTTACAGGCGGTGCGCGATCACAAGTTCGCCGACCCCTTCACCGATCCGGGCGAAGTGGACCTGACCACCCATGTGGATTTCACCATGATCGGCAATATGGCGCGGCAGGCGGGGTTGCGCGTACTGGGACCGGTGGGTCAGGGCGCGTTTCTCGGCGAGCTGGGCATCGACGCCCGCGCCGCGCAACTGGCGGAGGCCAGCCCGGAGCGCGCCGAGGAGGTGGAAGCCGCCCGCCTGCGCCTGACATCCCCGGACGCGATGGGCACGTTGTTCAAAGCCATGGCGTGGGTTCATCCCGACTGGGCCGCCCCGGCGGGGTTTGGCGTCTAAAGCGCGCTCAATCGTCCTGATGATAGCGGCTGAGGCGGCGGATGAAGCCGATGAGGCCAGTCTGACGGCTACGCTTCATGCGCTCGGCGTGGAGGATGGTCTGGACGCGCTGGAAACATTCCTCCGCATCGACGTTGCAGAGCACATAATCATAGCCATCCCAGTGCGCGATCTCTCCGGCGGCGCGCTCCATGCGGCCTGCGATCACTGCCTCGCTGTCGGTAGCGCGGCCGCGCAGGCGGCGCTCCAGTTCCTCCATAGAGGGAGGCAGGATGAAGATACGCACCACATCGCCGCCCGCGATCTGGTGCAATTGCTGCGCGCCCTGCCAGTCGATGTCGAACAGCACGTCGCGGCCGCTCTTGAGCATCGCCTCCACCGGCGCGCGGGGCGTGCCGTAACGCTGGCCGAAGACATGCGCCCATTCGAGGAACTCATGATCCGCCGTCATCCGGCGAAATTCCTCCAGATCGACGAAGTGATAATCCTTGCCATCCACTTCGCCCGGCCGCATCGGGCGGGTCGTGGCGGACACCGACATGGCCAGGTCCGGCTCTGCCGCCAGCAATTTGCGCGCGATGGTGGACTTGCCCGCGCCCGAAGGCGAAGAGAGTACGAAGAGAACGCCACGGCGCTTGAAATCGGGCGTTTCGGTCGGAATGTCGTCGGCCATGGCCGCTAGTGCCGCCAGAAGCAGCGATTTGCAAGAGGGCAAGAAGGGGGATGACGCAGTGTTGAAGCGCAAACGGAACCGCAGCCGCCGGGGCTACGCCCTTGCCGGGCTGATCGCGCTGGCGGCCTGCGCGATGCTGTTCCTGATGGGACGACCGCCGATCTGCGCCTGCGGCACGGTAGAATTATGGCATGGCGCGATTGACAGCGGCAACAGCCAGCACCTCTCCGACTGGTATAGTCTGAGCCATATCATCCACGGATTTTTATTCTATCTGGCGGCGTGGGCGCTGATGCGGCGGCAGCCCAGGGGGATGCGCTTCGCGGCGGCGGTGGCGGTCGAATCGCTGTGGGAGATATTGGAAAATTCGCCGGTCATCATCGACCGATACCGCACGGCGACCATCGCGCTCGGCTATTCGGGTGACAGCATCCTCAATTCGATGAGCGACATCGGGATGATGGCGCTGGGCTTCGCCTTTGCCGCGCGGGCGCCGGTTTGGCTGACGGTGCTGGCCGGCATCGGGTTCGAGCTGTTGGCGCTGTGGGTGATCCGCGACAATCTGACGCTTAACGTGCTGATGCTGGTCTGGCCGGTCGAGGCGGTGAAGGCCTGGCAGTCGGCATTCTAG
This sequence comes from Sphingobium baderi, assembly GCF_001456115.1. NCBI lineage: Bacteria > Pseudomonadati > Pseudomonadota > Alphaproteobacteria > Sphingomonadales > Sphingobiaceae > Sphingobium > Sphingobium wenxiniae. Next base: position 3,363,746 of record NZ_CP013264.1, read on the forward strand.
ACGAAAGCCAGCCGTTTTTCGACCGCCTGCAACGCCCCGACCACACGCTGCGGCGGCGCGGGCGCGACGAACAGCAGATCGACGACCCAGCTCGCGCGCGAAGCCAGCACAAGCAGCAGCCCCACCAGCAATGCGACGGGAAAGGCCACCATCGTCGCGACTTCCGCCTGCTTCACGCCCAGCCCGCGGCAAAATCCCATGACGATATAGATGGTCGGAAAGTGCGAGACATAGAAGATCAGCGAATGCTGGCCCATGAAGATCAGCGGCGCGCACCAGCGGGCGGCCTGTATCCAGAAGGCCGTGGCGCTGACCGCGATGATGAAGCAGAGCGCGGGAACAGCGTAAAGCGGACCATAGTGAAGCTCATAGACGACGGCGGCTGCCGACGCCCCGACGATGACAATCCATCCCAGCAGCGCCGCGCGCGAACGCACGACGCGCATCCACAACGCCCAATGGCCGCCCACCCATGAGCCGAGGAAGAAGAAGGCCATGAGGTAGAAGAGCCGCTCGCCATTCTTGCTGCCATCGGGCGCGAGGATCGCAATGCCGAAGGCAACCGCCGCGACCAGCAGCGGCGACAGGCGGCGCAGCGGAATGGCCGCCAGATAATAAATGAGGATGAAGGTCAGGAACCAGAGATAGGATTGGCCGGACAGATATTTGAGCAGTTGCACCGGTCCATCCACCATCGGCCCGATGACTAGCGCATAGATGAGCGTCCAGACCAGCAGCGGCCAGAATATCCGCCGCCCCTTCCCCAGCAGATAGAGCACGATCCCCTTGCCGAACGATCCCGCCAGCAGCAGGCCGGACAGGAATACCAGCGTCGGCATGCGATAGAGGACGAATAACTGGTTGAAATCGCGCATCCATGGCGCGGCGGTGTAAGCGTGCCGTTCCAATATGGTCACCGAATGGAAGGCGACGACCAGCAGGATCGCCAGACCCCGGAGCAGATCCATCCATAGTTGCCGTTCCCGCTTGGTGTGGGGGGCGACAGGGATGGCGCTTTCGACCGGGGCGTGAGAATCGGTCATGGGTTTCTCCGCTGGAAGGCGCACCATGCTGCGCCGCGGAAAATCCTATGGTGTCTGAAGGCAGGAGAATAGCTGACGTCCCGTCACACCGCGCCGAATCCGGCACGGGTCGCCGCAGCGGGCAATCAGCGTCCGGCCCTGCGGGACCGGGCTTCGTCGATCAGGATCGGTTCCGCGCTTTCGTCCGGCAATGCCTTAATGGCCCGCTTGCGGTCCACCTCGCGCTTCGCTTCATACAGGCGACCCGCCAGATAGGCGCCGGTGACGAACATCGCGCCCATGGGATAGCGCAGGATCAGCCTCTTGGCGCCCATGCCCGCCAGCAGGCCGACCGCGCCTTTCTTCCCGGTTTCGGCGGCGACACGGGTTCCCACCAATATCGCGCCGACACGCGCCGCCTTTCGCAGCAGTCCGGCTTTGGGTGGGGACTTGACCGATGCGGGTTGCGCGGCCGGTTTGGCGGGGGCGGCTTTCCTCTTCATATCCTATCAATGTATCGGATCGCCGTCCGTTCCGCCATGTTGATCTGAATCAGACCATATTTTCAGGACGCACGAGCCGGTCGAAGGTCGCTTCATCGACCAGTCCCAGCGCGAGACCCGCCTGCTTGAGCGTCAATCCTTCGACATGGGCATGCTTGGCGATCTTCGCGGCATTGTCATAGCCGATCTCCGGCGCCAGGGCCGTCACCAGCATCAACGATCGGTCGACCAGTTCGGCGATGCGCTTTGCATTCGCCTCCAGCCCTTCGACGCAGCGTTCGGCAAAGCTATCCATGCCGACGGCGAGGAGATGGATGGACCGCAGCACCGCCGCGCCGATCAGCGGCTTGAACACGTTAAGTTCGAGATGCCCTTGCAGGCCGCCGACCGTCACCGCCTGATGATTGCCGATGACCTGAGCGGCCACCATCGTCAGCATCTCACACTGGGTCGGGTTGACTTTGCCTGGCATGATCGAGCTGCCCGGTTCATTGGCGGGCAAGTCCAGTTCGCCAAGGCCCGAACGCGGACCGCTGCCCAGCAGGCGGATGTCGTTGGCGATCTTTGTCACCGCGACGGCGATGCTGTTGAGGCGGCCGGAAAAGTCGACCAGCGTGTCATGGCTCGCCAGCGCCTCGAACTTGTTGGGCGCGGTTTCGAACGGAAGGCCGGTGAGCGCCGCGATTTCCGCTGCTACATCCTCGGCGAAGCCGGGGGGCGTGTTGAGGCCGGTGCCGACCGCCGTGCCGCCCTGCGCCAGCTTGGTGAGGCCATGTTCGACCAGCGGCATGGTGCGGGTGCGGGCAAGGCGGAGCTGGGCAACATAGCCGGAAAATTCCTGCCCCAGCGTCAGCGGCGTCGCGTCCTGCAGATGGGTGCGGCCGATCTTGACGATGCGGTCCCATGCCTTGGCTTTTGCGAGCAATGCGCCTTCGAGCCGTTCGAGCGCGGGAAGCAGCGCGCGGGTCGCGGCCAGCGCGGCGGCGATATGCATGGCGGTGGGGAAGCTGTCGTTGGACGACTGGCTCATGTTCACATGGTCGTTGGGGTGAACCGGCGCTTTGCCGCCCCGCGTGCCGGTCAGGATTTCGTTCGCACGGCCCGCGATCACTTCATTGACGTTCATGTTGGACTGCGTGCCGCTGCCCGTCTGCCAGATGACGAGCGGGAACTGATCATCCAACTTGCCCTCCACGACTTCGGCGGCAGCGATTTCGATGGCGTCGGCGAGCTTCGCATCCAGCCCATGCTTCCGGTTCACCCGCGCCGCCGCCTGCTTCACGATGGCGAGGGCGTGGACGATGCCGATGGGCATCCGCTCGCTATCGCCGAAGGGGAAGTTCTCAATGCTCCGCTGAGTCTGTGCTCCCCAATAGGCGGCGGCGGGCACCTCGATCGCGCCAATCGAGTCGGTTTCGGTGCGGGTTTCGGCCATACTTCGGCTCCCAATTAATAATCAATCGCAACAATAGGTTGGATGTAGGACGGAAGCGAGGAAAGCCAAGAGCGATTTTTTAGGGGATGCGGCGTTGGGTGGGAAGCGGACACTCAAATCCGTTCGTCCTGAGTAGCCACTGAGCCTGTCGAAGGGGCGTATCGAAGGACACAGGTTGTGCCATACCCTTCAATATGGGTCTTTGGCTTGGCCAGAGGCCAAGTTTATCCTGAACGAATGCTGCAAGCAGTCAGTCGAAGGGCTCAGCCCCTGCTCAGGGCGAACGGGTGTCGGGAATAGCCGAAACCAGCCGAAAGCGGACGCTTATTTCTTCTTCCCGAAATCTACCGTCACGACATTGGAACCGTCTTCCGCCTTCACGTCCGGCACGTCGTTTTCCGCTTCTTCATGCGGTTCGGGCACGGCATCGGCCTGCACCTGGAATTGGAGCGCGAAATTGACCGCCGGATCGACGAAAGCGGTGATCGCCGCAAAGGGAATGACAAGGTGGGCCGCGACCTGATTGAAGGTCAGGCTGACCTGGAACATGTCCTCGCTGACCTTGAGATCCCAGAATTTGTTCTGAAGGACGATGGTCATTTCGTCGGGAAAGCGCTCGATCAGCCGGGTCGGGATGTCGACGCCCGACGCCTGCGTCTTGAAAGTGATGTAGAAATGATGGTTTCCCGGCAGGCCTCCGGTCTCCTCCACCTCCCCCAGCACACGACCGACGACGGCGCGCAGCGCTTCTTGCACGATTTCATCATAGGGAATCAGGCTGTCGGGCAGGTCTTCACTCATGGCTGTCAGTCCTAGCGAGGCGATACGAAGCGTCAAGCCCGCCCGTCATTCCCATACACTTGCATTGCATGGCGCGCGCAACGCGCTATAGGGCGGCCATGCGTAGGGCCGAGATTCATCGCAACACTGCGGAAACGCAGATCGACGTCACCGTCAACCTGGACGGCACGGGCATCTATTCCGTTTCGACGGGCATCGGCTTCCTCGATCATATGATCGAGCAATTGTCGCGCCACTCGCTGATCGACCTGGACGTCAAGACGGTCGGCGACCTGCATGTAGACCAGCATCACACGACCGAGGACACCGCTATCGCCATCGGTGAAGCGGTCGCCAAGGCGCTGGGCGACAAGCGCGGCATCTCCCGCTACGGCACGGCCTATGCGCCTATGGACGAGACGCTGACGCGCGTGTCGCTGGACATTTCGGGCCGTCCCTGGCTGGTGTTCAAGGCGCCCTTCTCCGTACAGCGGCTGGGCGAATGGGATACCGAGCTGATCGAGCATTGGTTCCAAAGCTTCGCGCAGGCGGCGGGGATCACGCTGCATGTCGAAAATCTCTATGGCGCCAACAACCACCATGTCGTCGAAAGCTGCTTCAAGGGGCTGGCGCGGGCGCTGCGGCAAGCGGTGGAGATCGACCAGCGCAAGGCCGACGCCATCCCGTCGACCAAGGGGATATTGTGACCTCCCTTGCCCTCATCGATTATGGCGCGGGCAATCTTCATTCGGTGCACAACGCCCTGCGAAAGGCCGGCGCGCGAGATGTAACGATCACCGCCGACGCGGATGTCGTGGCGAAGGCGGACCGGATCGTGCTGCCGGGCGTCGGCGCTTTCCGGGCCTGCCACGATGCGCTGGTGGCGATCCCCGGCATGGTCGAGGCGATGGACGCGGCGGTGAACCGGCGCGGCGTTCCCTTTCTGGGCGTGTGCGTGGGGATGCAGTTGCTCGCGGACGCGGGCGAGGAATTCGGACGGCATGAAGGGCTGGGTTGGATTCCCGGCACCGTGAAGCTGATCGAGCCGGCCGATCCGGCGATCAAGGTGCCGCATATGGGCTGGAACGACGTGATCCTGCGCGGCGACCCGCCTCTGCTGGAGTCGGGCGAGGCCTATTTCCTCCACAGCTATCATTTCGAAGCCGATGATCCGGCCCATGTCGCCGCCGTCACCGACCATGGCGGGCCGCTGGTCGCAGCCGTCGCGCGTGACACCATCATCGGTTGCCAGTTTCACCCGGAAAAGAGCCAGAACTATGGCCTTTCCTTCCTCTCCCGCTTTCTGGAGTGGCGTCCTTGAGCGCGCTCCCACGGATGATGATATGAGCCTGATCGTCTTTCCCGCCATCGACCTCAAGGGCGGACAAGTCGTCCGCCTGGCCGAAGGCGACATGAACCGCGCCACCATTTATGGTGACAATCCCGCCGCACAGGCGCTGCTGTTCGCGCAGGCAGGCGCGCAGCATCTGCATGTGGTCGATCTGGACGGCAGCTTCGCGGGCCATGCGGTCAATGCCGAAGCGGTGGAGAAGATCGTCGAAGCCTTTCCCGGCCATGTGCAGCTGGGCGGGGGCATCCGCAACCGGGAAGCGGTGGAACGCTGGTTCGATCTGGGCGTGTCGCGCATCGTCATCGGCACGGCGGCGCTGAAAGACCCGGACTTCGTCAAGGCGGCGGCGCGTGATTTCCCCGGCGGCATCGTCGTCGCGGTCGATGCGCGCGATGGCTTCGTCGCGACGGACGGCTGGGCGGAAAAGTCGGACATGCCGGTAGCGGACCTCGCCCGCCGGTTCGAGGATGCAGGCGTCGCCAGCCTGCTTTTCACCGATGTTGGGCGCGACGGGCTGCTCAAGGGCTGCAATATCGACGCGACCGTGGACCTTGCCCGCGCCACCGATATTCCGGTGATCGCCAGTGGCGGGGTCGCGGGGATCGCGGACATTCGCGTGCTGAGCCTCCACGCCGATGAAGGGATTGAGGGCGTCATCACCGGACGAGCGCTTTATGACGGGCGGCTGGACCTGAAAGCCGCGCTGGCGGTGGCGCAGGCGGCGGCGTGAGCGTGACACATTTCATCCATTCGGTAAGAATATAGGCATGACCGTCCGCACACGCGTCATTCCCTGTCTCGACGTCGCCAATGGCCGGGTGGTCAAGGGCGTCAACTTCGTCGACCTGCGCGATGCGGGCGATCCGGTCGAGCAGGCCAAGGTCTATGACGCGGCGGGCGCGGACGAACTCTGCTTCCTCGACATCACCGCCACGCAGGAGGCGCGCGGCACCATATTGGATGTGGTGCGCCGCACCGCCGAGGTCTGCTTCATGCCCGTCACCGTGGGCGGCGGCGTCCGCAGCCCGGAAGATGCGCGCGCGCTGCTGCTCGCGGGGGCGGACAAGGTCGCGGTGAACAGCGCTGCCGTCGCCCGGCCCGAACTGGTCGCCGACATCGCCGACCGCTTCGGCAGTCAGTGCGTCGTTGGATCGGTCGATGCGCGGCGCGTGGGCGAGGACCGTTGGGAAATCTTCACCCATGGCGGACGCAAGCCGACCGGCATCGACGCGCTGGAGCACGCCATCCGCCTTGCCGAACTGGGCGCGGGCGAACTTCTCGTCACGTCGATGGACGGGGACGGGACGCGTCAGGGCTATGACCTTGCCCTTACCCGCGCCATTGCCGATGCCGTGTCGGTGCCGGTGATCGCCAGCGGCGGCGTGGGCACGCTCGACCATCTGGTCGAAGGCGTGATCGAGGGCCATGCGAGCGCGGTGCTGGCCGCCTCCATCTTCCATTTCGGGCAGCACACGGTTGCAGAGGCCCACCGCGCGCTGGCGGCGGCGGGCGTGCCGGTGCGCGCCGCCTGACAAGACGGCAAAAGCGTCGGCTTATTTTACATTAACCAGACTGGCCGGAGGGGCATTAACCTTTCAGGGCGCCGCAAATGCGTGACTCAGCTCCTCTTGGCACAGCTCCTGCTTAACTTTCCTGCATCACCATTTGCAGGAAACAGGGAGTAAGAGGATGAAACTGAACAAGATGCTTCTCGCCGCTGGCGTCGCCGGTCTGGTCGGTGCAGCCACGCCCGCTCAGGCGACCTTCGGCTGCGGATGGTGGAAGCAGTGCGGCGGCTCGTCCGGTGGCAACTCATCGGGGGGCAGCTCGTCGGGCGGCGCCACGCCGGTGCCTGAGCCGGAGCAGCTCGGCCTGTTCGCCATGGGCATCGCGGTTCTGGGCTTCCGCACCTTTCGCGCCCGCCGCAAGCGCAAATAAGCGCAACGCACGCTGATTTTTAGTTGACGGGTCGCGTGCCTGGCGCTTGATGGCGGCCATGCGCGCGACCCTTCATCAATTGGAACAAACCATCGCCCGGCGACGGTCCGCCGACCCGTCGCAATCCTATGTGGCGAAGCTGACATCCAGAGGGCGCGCCAAGATCGCGCAGAAGGTGGGCGAAGAGGCGGTCGAAACCGTCATCGCGGCGCTGAGCGGCGACACCGCCGACACCATCGGCGAAAGCGCGGACCTGCTATTCCATCTTTTCGTGCTGCTTGCCGATTGCGGCATACCGCTCGATTCCGTCCTGGATGAGCTGGAACGGCGCGAGGGACTGTCGGGTCTCGCCGAAAAGGCCGCGCGCCCGGACTGATCCGGCCCTTCGGAAAGATATTGCCCCTGCCGCGTTTATACTCCAGCCTCATTGCAAGAGGGAAATAATGGAGGGCGATCATGGTGCGGACGGTTTTAGGCGGGCTGCTGGGCGGTTTTGCGCTCTATATCACCGGCTTCATCTTCTGGGGCACGCCGCTGGGTTCGCTGGCGTTCAGCCGCGCTGATCCACAGGCGGGCGCCAATCTGCAAGCCGCCATGGCGCAGACGCTCAATCCCACAGGCACCGGCGTCTATGTCGTGCCCGATCCCGCCACCGCGCAAGGAACGGTACTGTTCGGCAAAGGACCGGTCGGCATGATCTTCTACAATAGCAGCGGTTTCCCCGTGACAGACGGGTCTGCGCTGATCGGCGGTTTCGTGCTGGCGCTGGTGGTGGGCGTGGTGATCGCGCTGGCGCTGCGCTTCACGGCAGCGGATTTCGGCAGCCGGGCGCGCTTGGTGCTGCTGTTCGCGCTGGCCGCCGTGCTGTGGCTCCATGTCGGGCAGGCGGTCTTCAACCATGCGCCATGGGGCTATATCCTCTATCTCGCACTCAGCGATTTCGTGGGGCTGGTTGCCGCGGGGCTGATCGCCGCGAAACTGATGGAAGGCACGGCCGTTGCTTCCCCCATCGAAGACACCGTGCACTGACGGAGTATGCGCTTCGCCCCTCCTGCGTTGCGGGAAAGACATAGGCACGATGGTGAACGACAGGCAGCATCATCTTTTTCCGCGATCATAAGTTTGATCGCCGCGGGCTTTGCGCTATCTGGTCGAGTATGAACCGTCCCGATCTGATCCGCTTTTCCGGCGTGGCGTTGCTGGCTTTCGCCGCCATGCCCGCTGTCGCGCAGCAAAGCGCCCCAACCTCCATCCTGCCCCCGGCAGTGACGCCGGCGCTGCCTGCTGCTCCGGCGCCTGTAGCGCCACCCGCCATAGTGACGCCCCCGCCCCTTCCGCTGCCGCCGATGTCGGCTGCACAGGAAAAATGGCTCAACGACTGGCTTCGCAGGGGCGCGGCCGAAGGTCTGATGGCAAAAAGCAAGGCCAGCGCGGCGCTGACCGGCGATGCGTTGCTTTCCGCCACGCTGGACCGGGCGCGGGCGCTCAGCACCGGGCGCGTAGACACCGCCGACTTCCTCAATATCTGGGCCTTGCGCCCCGCGCCCTTCGATCCCCGCCCGTCCCTGGCGACGGCGATCGCGGAGGACCGGCTGCCGCAATGGGCCGCCAGCCTGACGCCGCCCTATTCGGGCTATGACGGCCTTCGCAAGGGGTTGGTCGCTTATGAACGCATCCGCGACGATGGCGGTTGGCCGAAACTGAGCGCGGATGCGTCGCCCGATGCGATCCGCAAGCGCCTCGCCATCGAGGACAAGGCCGTGACGCCCGGTGAAAAGCTGGTGGACGCGCTTCAGCGCGCCCAGCGGCGCTATGGTCTCAATCCCACGGGCCAGCTTGGCGCGCGGACGCTCGCTGAACTCAACGTGCCGGTGGAGGACCGCATCGCCGCGATCATGGCGAATATGGAACGCTGGCGCTGGATGCCGCGCACCCTGCCAGTCAACCGGGTTCAGGTGAACATCGCGGCCGCCGTGCTCACCATGTTCGAAGGCGATCAGCCGGTGAAGTCGATGCGCGCCGTCACCGGCAGCCCGACCAACCAGACGCCGATGCTGTCGTCCAGCATCCATTCGATCGTCGTCAATCCACCGTGGAACGTTCCGGCCTCCATCGCCAAGAAGGAACTGTTCCCCAAGGGCCGCGCAACGTTGCTGAAGCAGGGATACAAGATCATCGGCACGCCGGAAGGCGGGCAGCGCATCGTCCAGCCCGCCGGGCCGAACAGCGCGCTGGGCCGGTTGAAGTTCGATTTCAACAATCCCTTCGCGGTCTATCTGCACGACACGCCCGCGCGGGCGAAGTTCCAGAGCTATGACCGGCTTGCCAGCCATGGCTGCATCCGTCTCGAAAAGCCGGTGCCGCTGGCCGAGATGATGGTGACGGGCGATCCCAAGCTGGCGGGGCAGATCCAGACGCTGATCGACGAAGGCAAGACGCAGCGCGTGTCCTTGCCGCAGCAAGTGGCCGTCTACCTGCTTTACTGGACTGCCTTTCCGGGGAGCGACGGGGTGATGAACTTCCGGTCGGACCCCTATGGCTGGGACAAGCTGCTCGCCCAGAAGATCGAGGCGTCCAGCCGCCGCGTCGATCCCACGACCGACCATTCGACCGCCATCGCATCGAAGGATTGAACCCCATGCACAAGATCGCCCTTATCGCCCTTAGCGGCGCGCTCGCCCTCTCCGCTTGCGGCAAGAAGCAGGAAGAGGCCCCCGCGACTAACAATCTGGTCGAACCGCCGATCGAAAATGTCATCATCGACGAACCGGACGCCGCGCCTGAGCCGAGCCAGAATGTCACCAACACGGCCCCGGCCGCGCCGCCGCCCGAAGTGTCCGAAGACCAGCAGATGCTGGACGATGCCGCCGCCACCGGCATGACCTCGCGCCTCCCCTCACAGGCCGAGGCGGACCATCATGCGGATGAAGCGAGCAACGCGGGCGGCTAAGGCGCATCGCGGCGGCCTTGGACTGGGGCCGCCGCTCTGCTATATTGCTTCCATGGATCGCCGCAGTTTTACAAAGTTCGCTTTAAGCGGACTGGCCTTATCGTTTCTTTCCGACAGCATCGGCAAAGCCGCCGCGCCGGAAGGCCTTCTTCCCAAAAACCCGCCGCCAGCGCCGGTTCCTGCCGCGCCGCGCACCGTTTCCTTCGCGGGCAAGCCCTATGCGCGCCTGCTGGAAAAGGCGAAGGCCGCGCTGGACAGCCATGCTCACGCCTTCACCCTGCGCGACCGAATCGCTATCGCCGATTTCAACGCGCCCTCGCGCGATCTGCGCCTGCATGTGGTGGACCTGATCGGCGGGCAATCCAGTTCCTATCTGGTCGCCCATGGCCGCGGTTCGGACCCCGGCCATTCAGGATGGCTCCAAAGCTTTTCCAACGAGCCCAATTCACTGGCCAGTTCGTCGGGCGCCTATCGGACGAGCGACATTTATTACGGCCAGCATGGGCAGGCGATGCGCCTCATCGGCCTCGACCCGACCAACAACAATGCGGAAAATCGCGCTATCGTCATCCATGGCGCGGATTATGTGAGCGAAGAACACATCGCCGCCTGGGGCAAATGCGGGCGCAGCGAAGGTTGCCTGGCGGTGGCGCGGCACATGCTGCCGCAGCTTGTCGGCCTGCTGGGGCCCGACCGCATGGTCTATGCGGACAAGATCATCGTGACAGGCGCTTAGGGTTGAGATGCTATGTGCTCCTGCCTACGCAGGAGACCGGTTTTTCATTCTGAGCGAAGAGCAATCAACCTTCAGTCCCCATGACACGGGATCGAATGTCGCGTTCTTCTCCGCCCGAACGCCATGAGCATCCGGGCGGAAATGGATCAACCCGCCTTCTGGCCGCTCATCACTTCGATCGACGGTTTGTTGATGGCGTCGATCGTGCCATCGGCCATCATCGCCTTGCCCATATCCAGCGCTTCCTTGCGAAGCGCCTCGTCATTGGCCGTCTGGCTTGCACCGATAAGGGCGGACAACAGAATGTTCTTGTTGGTCTTGTCCGCCGCATTTTCCGCCACGGACTTGCGAGCCAGCGTCACGGCTTCCTTATAATAAGGATCAGCGCCGGTCATGTCCTTGGCCCCCAGCTTCTGGTTGCCCAGCTGGATCAGGATGCCCGCCAGGATATTGCGGCTGGCGGCATCTGTGGGCTTGGCTTCGACTACCTTGCGCCAGTGAGGCAACGATTCGCCATAAAGGGCGATCACCTTGTCCATCTGGCCCTGAGCGCCCTGCGCGGCGGCGTCGGCATAAAGCGCGTTGGCGAGGAAATTCACATTGTCGATATTAGCGGGCTGGGTCTGGACGGCCGTGCGGATCGCGGGCAGCGCCGCTTCATATTTCGCGGTGGCGGCGGCATTATCGCCCGCCTGCTGGGCCTGCTGCCCCGCAGTGAAGTCGGTCACGGCCTGATTGAAAGCGGCGATCTGTTCCTGCGTCATCTGACCAGCGGCAGGCGCGGCTTCAGCCGGGGCGGCGGGAGCGGCTTCAGCCGCGGCAGGCGCTTCCTGCGCCTGCACGGGGGTCATCATCGCCAGCGGCGCGGCAAGGGTCATAAGGGCAATATAAACCGGTCGAGACAAAGCAGACTCTCCATTTTCGTTCACACAGGTCAGGCGCAACGAACGCCTTTCAACGGAATAATGGACGAAAAGGCAGGTTGGTTCCCAGCCCGTCAGGCTCGCGTCAACGCGCAAAAGGCGCAGTTCGTGGAAAATTGTTCCCGACGAAGATCAGTGCGGGCGGCGGCTTCGGCATCCTCGCCCCATTGCTCGACCTGCCAGGCTTCATCGATCTCCGCCGCCGCCCAGACGGCTTTGGGATCGTGCGCGCCATCCACCACCGCCAGCCCGCAGACCAGCGATCCGCTGAGCGTCACCAGCGTCGAAAGGCCCGCCAGCGTGAAGGGATCGAACGCCGCAACGGTTGTCGCGAGCCGCTCCAGCGTTTCGGGTGGTTGCGCGATATGGATGATCCCCTGCGTCACGCGAAAGGTCACGTCATAGCGCGTCCGCGCCCAATCCAGCAGCGGATTCCAGGCCGCTGCCTGCCGCGCGACCAGCCTATCCGGTCCCTCCGCGCGATAGCAGAGCAGGTCCGTTTCGGCATAGCGGGCGACACCGGCGGCAAAGGCTTCGCGAGCGGGCGCGATCTGGTCGATGGCCGCATTAGCCAGCCCGGTAAAGGGCATAGCGCGCGGGTCGATGCTGTCGCCCTGCCGGCGCCATTCCTCCGCCACCGCCTGCGCCAGCGCGGCATTGGGCAGCGACAGAAGGGCGCGGGCGGGCGTCCTTACAGGGCGGCCGTCCAGCTGAATTTCGAAGCCCGCATCGCCCGGAACGATGGCGGCATCCTTGTAGAAGCGCCTCATTTTGGCGGGTGCCGGCGAAAAAGACTGAGCAGCAGGCGCGGCACGATCATATATTGGAACAGGCCGACGATGACGAAGATCAGGCCCATCGCCTTGGCCTTGCTCCCCTGCACCCAGGAAAAACGCTCCATCAGGATCAGGATGCCGAACATCACGACAACCGCGCCCGATAAGCGGAAAAGGCCGATGGCGAAAAACCGCTGGCGTGCGACTTTTTCGGGATCGACCGGCGGCGGGGGTGGGGGCGTCATGTCATCCATATGCGCCGATATGGCCGTGCAATTCGCCGCTGTCCATCGCCACCGCGACGGCACCGGCCGCGATCAGCGCGTCCGGCGCATGATAACCCCAGCCCACACCGATCGTGCGAACGCCCGCCGCAAGGCCCATGTCGATGTCGAACACCGTATCGCCGATCATCACCGTGCTTTCAGGGACAGCGCCCGCGTCGGCCATGGCAGCCCGCAGCATGGAGGGATGCGGTTTGGAGGGATGACGGTCCGCGGTCTGGAGCGTCACGAAATGCGCGGCGATGCCATGATGGGCAAGACAGAGGTTCAGGCCCCGGTCGGACTTGCCCGTCGCCACGCCAAGCAGCCAGCCATCGCCGTCTAACCGGGCGATGAGATCGGCCATGCCCGGATAAAGCGGTTCCGATACCGCATTGTCCCGGCGCATCTGCTGGAAAGCCAGCTTGTAGCATTCGGACAGGTGATCGTGAAAATCCGGCTCCGCATCGGGAAGCAGGCGGGCGATGGCATGGGGCAGCGACAGACCGACCACCGACAGGATCGCCAGACGATCCGGCGCGGGCAGTTTCTGATCCTCGAAGGCGCGGGCCATCGCCGCGCAGATGCTGTGCTGGCTGTCGACCAGCGTGCCGTCGCAATCGAAAACCGCAAGCCGGTTGCTCATCAGCGCCTTCCGGGGCCTTTCGCATCGCCAGCGCCGCGCGAGCGCCGTTCGCCCCGCCGCTCCTTGCGAACCTGCTTGGCGTGTTGGCGGGCGAACTTCTTTTCGTCCTCGCGCGTCACCTTGCGTTCGATCTCATCGTCCAGCGGCAGGTCGCCCGCCGACAGGTCGAAGCCCAGCGAAACGAGGCTGGCGGCGAAATGGTCCGGCAGGTCCGCCTTCACGTCGATCCGTCCGCCATCGGGATGATCCACCCGGATGCGGCGGGCATGGAGGTGCATCTTGCGGCTGATCGAGCCGGACAGGAACGCGTCCTTGCCGCCATATTTGCCGTCGCCGACAATAGGATGGCCGATCGCCGCCATATGGACGCGAAGCTGGTGGGTGCGGCCGGTATAGGGTTGCAGTTCGATCCATGCGGCACGGTTGCCCGCGCGCTCGATCACGCGATAACGCGAGCGGGCGGGCAGGCCTTCCGCCTCGTCCACATGCATTTTCTCGCCGCCCGTGCCCGGTTGCTTGGCAAGGGGTAGTTCGACCATGCCATCCGCGATGCTGGGGACGCCCATGACGATGGCCCAATAGACCTTGCGCGCGGTGCGACTGGAGAAGGCCTTGGCGAAATGCGCCGCCGAACGGGACGTGCGGGCGATCAGCAACGCGCCAGACGTGTCCTTGTCCAGCCGGTGCACCAGCTTGGGGCGCGTCTCCAGATCGAACATCAGGCCGTCGAGCAGTTTGTCGACATGATCGTCGGTCTTGGTGCCGCCCTGCGTGGCGAGGCCGGGCGGCTTGTTGATGACGATCGCCTGCGCGTCGCGATGGATGACCATTTCCTGCGCGAAGGCGACCTCATCGGGCGTCAGGTCGATGACGCGGGCGCGCTTGGGCTTGTCGGAGGCCGCGGCCTTCGGCTCGGCGGGCGGCACGCGGATCAGTTGTCCCTCGGCGATGCGGTCGCCCGGCGCGGCGCGCGCGCCATCGACGCGGAGCTGGCCGGTGCGCGACCAGCGCGACACGATGTTGAAGCCGACATCGGGCAAATGGCGCTGGAACCAGCGGTCGAGGCGAATACCGTCATCGTCCGCGCCCACCCGATATTGCCGCACGTCGAGCGTCACGCCCTTGCCGGGCGCGGCCTTTGCCGGCGCCGCTGCGGCGGCGGTTTCGCGCCTGGACCGGGGCTTGGCAGCAGGCTTCGACTGCGGCCTGGGGGCGGGTTTCGCGCCATCGGACTTGCGCGCCTGCGCCGCCTTGGCTCCGCCGCGCGCGCGACCGGGCGCACCCTGCCCGCCGGGCTTGCCTGTGCCGCCCGATTTCCCCGCGCCACCGGACTTGCCGCCGCGCGAAGGGCCGGAAGGCTTGCCGGGAGGACGCCCCTTCATGCGACGCTCCGCATGAACAGGAGGCCGCCCGCCAGCGCGCCGATCGCGCAGACCACGGAAAACAGCGCATAGCCCAGCGCCATCGCTCCCTGCCCGCGCTCTATCATCAACATGGTTTCCAGACTGAAGGAGGAAAAGGTGGTGAAACCGCCCAGCAGGCCAACGCCCAGCAACAGTCGGATCGGTTCCCCCGACCCAGTGCTGAACCGCGCCAGCCATCCCGCCAGCAGGCCCATGGCGAGGCCGCCCAATATATTGGCGGCAAACGTCCCCCAGGGCCAGGCCGCGCCCGGCAGCATGTGCCCGGCCAGCCGCCCCAGCAGGTAACGCAGCGCGGAACCGACCGCACCGCCACCCATGACGAGAAGCAGATTATTCATGCCGCCCGCCCTAAAGGGAAAACGCGGCAAAGGAAATGGCGCTATGGGCTACTATTTCCCGTTGTCGGCGATGATATCGACATTCGTCCTGCCACCAGGCGCATCGGTGAACAGCAGGAAATAGGCTGCACCGTCATCCTTGCGCGTGCCGCCCAGCACATTGTCGCCGTCGATGATGCGATGTTCCGCGTCGAAACCGGCCCGCCGCGCCTGCGTGAAATAGTAATCGATGACGCTCTTTTTCGGCACCGGCGTGGTGAAGCTGGCGGCGCGCAGGGTGCAGCCGTCCTTCTCCGCGCCCGCTGCTTCGAGCAGTTGCGCGCCGGGATAGAGGGTGAAGGGTTCGGGCAGGCGTTGCGACCACTGCATCCCGTAAACGAGCTGCTTGCTGCAATTCTTGCCGCCGGTCCGCTGCGCCTGTTCGCGAGCCAGCGCGCCGAGCGTCACGGTCGATTCCATCTGTCCGCCCTGCGCCGGGGCGGGCGCGGCGAGCAGCTTGCCGCCCGCGCGTTGCACCGCTTGCGCCAGTGCCTTGGCCGCATCGCCCGTCAGCACCGGAAGCGCGGCATTGGCGGGCTTGTCGGCGGGACGCACGGCGTTGCGGTTGGACTGTCCGGTGAGTTTCGGATCGACGACGATCTGGTCGGCAAGCGCGCTCTTGAGCGCGGGATCGACCATATTGTTGGTGAGCTGCGCGTCGAGCGCGGCAAGATTGGCGTTCTTGTCATCCTTGCCGCATGCGACGAGCGGCAAAGTCATAAGCATAGCAGCCGCGCAATAGGACCGGGAAAACGCCATAGCTTCACTCCTTCGTAAACGAGGCATGAAGAACGGAAGTTAATTTTCCGTTAGGACTATTGGTGAATCGCAGGAAATTTTTGGCGATGCACTGCAAATATGCGGCGGGTGTCCGGTTTGGGTGGTTTGCGGGCCGTACGCTTATCTCCCATACATCGCGCTCCTGCCTTCGCAGGAGCATGGCTTGCTTAACAGCAAAGCCGCCACCGTCATCCCGCTCCCCTCACCCGCTCCGCAGCAAGCCCACAGCCGCGTCGCGCTCGAACAGGTAGAGACAGGTCCGCGCCGCCTGCCCCCGCTCCTGCGCCAGCCCGCCGTCCCGCTCCATCAGCAGGTGCGCGTCGTCCCGCGCCGCATCGATCAGGGCGGACAGATGCTCGGGCGTCGCCAGCTTCAATTGCGCCTCCCCCGACTGCCGCGTGCCCAATATCTCCCCCGCGCCCCGCAGCCGCAAATCCTCTTCCGCGATCCGAAAGCCGTCATTCGTCTCCCGCATCAGCGCCAGCCTTGCCCGCGCCGTTTCGGAAAGCGCACCTCCCCGCAACAGCAGGCAGACCGAAGCTTTGTCCCCGCGCCCCACGCGCCCGCGCAACTGGTGCAACTGGGCCAGGCCAAAACGATCCGCCCCCTCGATGATGATAAGGCTGGCATTGGGCACGTCCACGCCCACCTCGATCACCGTCGTCGCCACCAATATCTGCGTCCGGTTGGCGGCGAAGGCGTCCATCGCCGCGTCCTTGTCCGTCCCCTTCATCCGCCCGTGGACCAGGCCGACCCGCTCGCCAAAGCGCATCTTCAGAGCCTCCGCCCGCGCCTCGGCCGCGGCCTGATCGCTTGTTTCGCTTTCCTCGACCAGCGGGCACACCCAATAGGCTTGCCCTCCGCCTTCGACATGGCGGGCGAGCGCCTCCACCACCTCGTCGATCCGCTGCGATGACATCACCAGCGTCTGGATCGGCTGCCGTCCCGGCGGCATCTCGTCCAGCCGCGACACGTCCATTTCGCCATAATAGGTCAGCGTCAGCGTGCGCGGGATCGGCGTCGCGGTCATCACCAGCAAATGCGGCGTCCGCTCCGCCTTGGCCGCCAGCATCATGCGCTGCGCCACGCCGAAGCGATGCTGCTCGTCGATCACCGCCAGCGCCAGATTGCGATAGCGCACCGCCTCCTGAAAAATCGCATGGGTGCCGACCAATATGTCGATGCTGCCGTCCGCCAGACCCATCAGCGTAGCCTCGCGCACCTTGCCCTTCTCCCGCCCCGTCAGGATGGCGATCTCCACCGGCAGGCCCGCGACCATCCGCCGCAACCCCTCATAATGCTGTCGCGCCAGGATCTCGGTCGGGGCCAGCAAAGCCCCCTGCGCGCCCGCCTCAACGGCATTGAGCAGCGCCATCAACGCCACCAGCGTCTTGCCCGACCCCACATCCCCTTGAAGCAGCCGCAGCATCGGCACGCCCTGCGCCATATCGCCCTCAATCTCGCCAAAGGCCCGTCGCTGCGCCCCCGTTGGCGCAAAGGGCAGGTTCAGCATCGCCCGCAAGCGTCCATCCCCGGCAATCGGCACGCCCCGCCGCTTGCGCGAGGATTGCCGCACCAGCATCAGCGCCAGTTGCCCGGCGAATATCTCGTCATAGGCCAGCCGCTCCCGCGCCAGAGCATCGGACGGGTCGGCATGGGCGCGGGTCAGCGCCTCACGCCAGCCGGGCCATCCCTTGCGCGCCAGCAGGCTCGGTTCGATCCATTCGGGCAATTCCGGCGCGCGGGCCAGCGCCTGCCCCGCCAGATCGCGCATCCGGTTGTTGGTCAGCCCTTCGGACAGCCCATAGACCGCCTCCCGCGCCGGCACCGTCTCCGCTTCCTCCGGCGGCAGCACATAGTCGGGATGCACGATCTGGAGGTTATCGCCATAGCTTTCCAACTTCCCCGACACGAAGCGCGGCTCGTTCAGCGGCAGCAGCTTGCGCGGCCATGCGCTGTTCCGCCCGAAATAAACGAGGGCGACCGCATTGCCGTGCCCGTCCACCGCCTGCACCCGGAAGGGTGCCCGCGCGCTCCCGCTCGCCCGGTAATCCACCGGCGTCAATTCGATCCCGATCACCCGCCCGGCATCCGCCATGCTGAGTTCGTCGGTCAGCCTGCGGTCGATGAAACTGACCGGCAGATGGAAGGCCACATCGACCGCACGCGCCAGCGCCAGCCGCTCCAACGGCTTCGCCAGCGACGGTCCGACGCCTTTCAGGGCCGATATTTCGGCAAAGAGCGGATTGAGAATATCGGGTCGCATGTCTATCTGACGTCGCTCTAGAGCATTTTCGAGCCGGAGGGTATGTCCGGCGACTCGGAAAATGCCTCCAACAAAAACACCAGCCGGGACGGTGGCGCAAACATCCGATCGGCGCATTTGGCTTGCCCGTTAAAGGAACACATCATGAACGACAATCCCCAGATGCGCCGCATCCAGTTCCGGGCATGGCATCGCGGCACGCGGGAAGCGGACTATACGGTCGGCGGCTTCTTCGACCGCTATCACGCGACGTGGAACGAAGAAGAAACCGCATGGTTCGAGCGGTTGATGGAAGAACAGGATGCCGACATCATGGGCTGGGCCATGGGCACCATTCCTGTGCCCGATGAATGGCAAGGCCCGATGATGGACCGCTTTCTCAAGCTCGATTTCGTAAAGGTCGTCTAATCACAGCGCACCCACGCGCTCCTGCGAAGGCAGAAGCCCAGTTCAGACCTTGGGCCCGGGCCCCTGCCTTCGCAGGAGCATGATTGAGCCGAAAGACAATATTTCCCATATGACCGACCTCCCCAAAATCCTGAAGGCGAAAGCCCCGCTCACCCTCTCCGGCGTCCCTGCGGGTTTCCAGCCCTGGCTGCTCGCCGACATGGCCCGCGCAGCCTTCGGTTCGGGGGAAGGCCGCGCTTTGTTCATCGCCCCCGACGATGCGCTGATGCGCGCCGTCGCCGACACCGCCCATTATTTCGCGCCAGAGATTGAGATCATCGAAATCCCGGCCTGGGACTGCCTGCCCTATGACCGCGCCAGCCCGTCGCTGCGTAGCGCGTCGGCGCGGCTCGCGGGCCTTCACAGGCTTCAGGACACGCCCAGGAGGCCGCAACTCGTCGTCACCACCCTCAACGCGCTGACCCAGCGGACGCTGACACCCTTCCGCGTCCGCCAGCTTGTCGCAAAGCTCGCGCCCAAGGAACGGATCGCCATCCAGCGGCTTGCCGACATGCTGCAAACCAATGGCTATGTCCGCACTGACACCGTGCACGACCGGGGCGAGTTCGCCATTCGCGGCGGCATTGTGGACCTCTTCCCCGGCGGCGAGGAACAGCCCCTGCGCCTCGACTTCTTCGGCGATGAGATTGAGACGGTCCGCCGTTTCGATCCCGCCGACCAGCGCACCACGGGCAGCGTTAATGGCTTCACCCTCCTCCCCGCCTCCGAAGCCTTGCTGGACGAGGAAACGATCAAGCGTTTCCGGGGCCGCTATCGCGAAATCTTCGGGGCGACCGCAACAGGCGACCCGCTCTATCAGGCGGTAAGCGAGGGACGGCGGCTGGCGGGCATGGAGCATTGGCTCCCCCTGTTCGAGGAACGGCTGGTCCCCCTCACCGATCATCTGAGCGGCGACAGCACCGTCATCATCCTCGACCATGGCGTCGCGGGCGCGGCCGAAGCCCGTTTCGAGGCGATCCGCGACTATCACGCCAACCGCATCGCCGCGAAATCCTCCGACCCCGGCGCCTATCGCCCGCTGGAGCCAAAGGCGCTCTATCTGGACGCGCAGGAGTGGGAAGCTGTGGCCCGCGACTGGCCGATGCACGCCACCACGCCCTTCCACGAACCGGAAAGCGCCGCCGTCATCGACTTCAACGTCGACGGCCCCCGCGACTTCGCCCCCGAACGCGCCCAGAATGCGAATATATACGAAGCTGTTGGAAAACATATCGCCGCCCTTCAGCGCGATAGGAAAAGGGTGATCATCGCCTCCTATTCGCCCGGCGCGCGCGAACGCCTGTCCGGCCTCCTCGCCGACCACGGCGTCAAAAGGCTGGCGGCCGCCGACGACTGGCAGGAAGCCCTCGGCCTCGCCGCCACCGGCGCAACAACGCTTTCAGTTCTTCATCTCGATCATGGTTTCACCACGCCCGATGTCGCCGTCCTCACCGAACAGGACATGCTGGGCGACCGCCTCGTCCGCCGCGCCAGGCGCAAGAAAAGCGCCGACGCCTTCCTCCAGGAACTGGCGACCCTCTCCCCCGGCGACCTCGTCGTCCACCGCGACCACGGTATCGGCCGCTATGAGGGGCTGACCCAGATCCCGGTCGCCAAGGCCGCGCATGATTGCGTCGCGCTGGAATATGCAGGCGGCGACAAGCTCTACGTCCCGGTCGAAAATCTTGAAGTCCTCTCCCGCTACGGCTCCGAGAGTGATGGCGTCACGCTCGACCGCCTGGGCGGCGAAGCGTGGCAGCGGCGCAAGGCGCGGATGAAGGAACGCATCCGCGAGATCGCAGGCGAACTCCTCAAGACCGCCGCCGAACGCGCCCTGCGCCCCGCAATCGTCGCGGAGCCGGATGCGGCGGGCTATCCCGCCTTTGTCGACCGCTTCCCCTATCAGGAGACGGACGATCAGGACCGCGCCATCAGCGACGTGGTCGAGGATCTGGGCGCGGGCAAACCGATGGATCGGCTCGTCTGCGGCGATGTTGGCTTCGGCAAGACCGAGGTCGCCCTGCGCGCCGCCTTCGTCGCGGCGATGGCGGGGATGCAGGTGGTGCTTATCTGCCCCACCACCCTGCTCGCTCGCCAGCATCACATGAATTTCGTGGAACGCTTCCGCGGCTTCCCGGTCAATATCGGCCGCCTCTCCCGCCTCGTCCCCGACAAGGAGGCAAAAGCCGTGAAAGCCGGTTTGGCGGACGGCACCGTCGACATCGTAGTCGGCACCCATGCGCTGCTCGCCAAGGGTCTGGAGTTCAAGCGCCTCGGCCTCGTCATCGTGGATGAAGAACAGCGCTTCGGCGTCACGCACAAGGAACGGCTCAAGAACCTCAAGACCGACGTGCACGTCCTGACGCTGACCGCCACCCCCATTCCCCGCACGCTCCAGATGGCGATGTCGGGCCTGCGAGAACTCAGCGTCATCCAGACGCCGCCCGTGGATCGCCTCGCCGTCCGCACCTATATCATGCCGTGGGACGCCGTGGTCATTCGCGAGGCGCTGTTGCGCGAACATTATCGCGGCGGGCAGAGCTTCTTCGTCGTGCCTCGCATCTCCGATCTTGCCGACATAGAGGAATATCTGCGAACCGAAGTGCCCGAAGTCCGCCCCGTCGTCGCCCATGGCCAGATGGCGGCGAGCGAGGTGGAAGAACGCATGTCCGCCTTCTACGACAAGCGTTACGACGTGCTGCTGTCGACCACCATCGTCGAAAGCGGCCTCGACATCCCCAGCGCCAACACGCTCATCATCCACCGCGCCGACCGCTTCGGCCTCGCCCAGCTTTACCAACTGCGCGGGCGCGTGGGCCGGGCCAAGACGCGGGCCTATGCCTATTTCACCACGCCCGCCAATCGCGTCATTACCGAAACGGCGGAAAAGCGGCTGAAGGTGCTGTCCGACCTCGACACACTGGGCGCAGGGTTCCAATTGGCCTCCCACGATCTCGATATTCGCGGGGCGGGCAATTTGGTGGGCGACGAGCAGTCGGGGCACATCAGGGAAGTCGGATTCGAACTTTACCAGTCGATGCTGGAGGACGCGATCATGGAGGCAAAGGCGGGCGGCGTCGGCCTCGAACGCCCGCGCGACAGCTACTCGCCACAGATCAGCGTCGATGCACCGATCATGATCCCGGACGATTATGTTCCCGATCTCGACCTCCGCATGGGCCTGTATCGCCGGATCAACGAAATGGAGGATCGGCAGGGCCTCGAATCCTTCGCCGCCGAACTCATCGATCGTTTCGGCAAGCTCCCCGCGCCGACGCAGAACCTGCTCAAGATCATCGAAATCAAGCAGAATTGCCTCAAGGCCAATATCGCCAAGATCGACGTGGGGCCGAAGGGGGCGCTGGTCAGCTTTCATGAAGACCGTTTCCCCAATCCGGCGGGCCTCGTCAGCTATATCCAGCGTCTCGATGGCGTAGCGCGGCTTCGTCCCGACAGCAAGGTCGTGGTCAACCGCTTATGGGCCGATCCCGGCGCACGGCTCAACGGCGCGCTGCAATTGTCCAAAGGGCTCGCCAAGGCGGCAGGCTGACGATTGTATGAAGAAGGCAGGACTTTGTTATCGCCCAGCAAAAGAGCAGCAACAGTCCTTTCCTAAATCCTGCGTGGACGATCGGGCAACATAGCCCGGCTTCGCAGCAGGAGAATGACATGAGTTTAACCCTTATCGCGCTCGCGGCGGCAGTCGCGACGCATACCGTCCAGATCGACCATCGCGGCGCGCCGGTCGAAGCGACCTATGCCGCCCGCGCCGACATCAAGACGCGCACGGTGGGCGCGCACACGCCCAACCGCGCCGACATGCGCCGCTGCCATTGGAAAGCGACCGTCATGGTCGACCGCCAGTTGAGCCATAGCCCCTCCCTGACGCGCGCCATCCCTACCGACCGCGAATTTTCGGGCAGCGAGGCGGGCGCCTGCACCTCTGGCCGTGACATCGGCGTGCGCCAGATGGCAAAGTATCAGGATCAGATCCGCGTGCATCTTATGACGGTTGCACAGCAGGACCATGCGCCGCTATTGGCGGAGCTTGATGCCATTTACAATCTTGCCTCGAATTGATCGGATGGATTGGGCGGCGCTCGCTTGCTGCGCTATCGCCGCGACAAGTGCCGCTCCGGTTCACGCCCAATATGTCAACGGCCTGTCCGCCACAGTGGAGGTCGCCAGCGACGAACGCCGTCGCGGCATCAGCTGGAGCGACGGCGATCCGGTACTGCGCGGCACCTTGTCCTTGCCTGTCGCCGAGGGCCTCAGCCTCGACGCCGCCGCTGTTTCCCTCTGGGGAAGCGACCGGCATGGCGGAGCTGACGGCGTGGCCGATGTCGGGGTGACTTATGTGCGGCAGGTCGGCGGCTGGCGCCTGTCCGCCGAGGGGCGCTACCATCTGTTCCCCGGCTCTTCTCATCAGGGCTATGGCGAACTGGGGGCCGGAGCGGGATTTCTGATCGGACCGGCCAGCATCGACCTCACCGCAAATTATGCACCGACGCAGTCGTCCATCGGCGGCGACAATCTGTATATTGCCGCCTCCGCTGCCATCGGCGTGCCGGGGACCCCGCTCACCCTGTCAGCACGCATCGGACGATCATCGGGCGATGTGGACGATCCGGCCCGTGCCGCGCGCCTGCGGCCGGACGGCGCCTATTGGGACCATGGCGTCAGCATCGACTATCTGCAAGATCGCTGGTTCGCCGGGCTTCGCTACGCCAACAGCGACATTGGCGGCCCCGGCAGCGCGCATACCGGCGCGACCCTGATCGCGCGTTTCGGCCTAAGCCTGTAACACCAGCGCCACAAGCTCGTCGGACGACACGCCCGCCGAGCGCAGGAATCCCTGATAAAAATCGCAGCCTTCATGGGCGAGCAGATTCAGTTGCTGCTCGGTTTCGACACCCTCCGCGATCACCCGCAGGCCAAGGGATTTCGCCATGTGGATGACGCCCCGCACGATGATCCGGTCCCGTGCCGTACCGGAAATATCCTGCGCGAGGCCACTGTCGATCTTCAGATAGTCGAGCGGCAGATTTTTGAGATAGGCAAGACTGGAATAGCCGGTGCCGAAATCATCGATCGCGACAGCCAGTCCTTCGGCCCGCAACGCCGTCAGCAATGCGGCAGCGGCGCTCACATCCTCTATCAAGCCGCTTTCCGTGATTTCAACCGTCAGGCGGGATCGGGGAAAGCCAGTCCGGTCAACCAGATCCAGGAACTCCAGGAGAAATCCGGGCTGGGCAATATCCGCCGCCGTGACGTTCAGCGAAAGGCGCAGGTCCGACAGCGCGCGCGGCCATGCGGCGGCCTGCCGCAGGGCTTCCGCCTGAATATGCGCGGACAGGGGTAGCATATAATCGGACCGTTCCGCCGTCGTGAACAATATCCCGGCGCCCAACGGCCCATATTGCGAATGATTCCAGCGGGCGAGCGCCTCCACGCCGATAATCCGTTCCTGCCCCACAGGATATTGTGGTTGAAAGACAATGCCTATCTCCCCCCGGTCGAGCGCCAGACGCAAATCCGTTTCGAGCTGATCGGAATCGACCTGGCGGCTGCGCTTTTCCGCGGAAAGGATGCGTATCCCTTCCCCGTCCGTTCGCTTGGCGTCCGCGAGGGCCGTTCCCGCCCGCTTCAACAATTGCGTTGCATCATCCTCCGGACGGGATTGGGCGATGCCACAGCGCGCCGTCAGACGGATGAGATGATCGCCCGCGCTGAAAGGCCTGCCGATCGCTCCGATGATCTGACGTGCCAGAAACGTCGCCCGGTCGCGCTCGGCTGCTTCCCCAGTCAAGCCGACCAGAAATTCAGTGCCTGCGATGCGCGCGACAGTCGCGCCCTGCGCCACATCGTCCACCACGCGCTCGATCCGGCGCGCGATACGTCCCAGCAGAGCGTCGCCCACCACCTGCCCATAGGCCGCGTTCATTCGGTCGAACTGGCTGATCGAAAGCAACAGGATCGTCGTCGCCAGCCCCGCCCGGCCATCCAGCCATTCAAGCGCAGTCTGGCGCGAACGCAGTCCCGTCAGATAATCACGACCGATGCCGTCCTGTTCATGCCCGCCATGCAACCATTCAACATCCGCCGCCGGCGCGCCATCCGCATAGCGCAGATGATGAACCAGCCTGTCGCCCGCCCGCTCCGGCACATCATGCGCGAAGGCGGCGGAACGGCCGGATCGCTTCAATCCCTCCAATGCGGCCAGCGCCGCACGCCTTTCCGGCCGCGACAGGCGGCGCAGCAATTTGGACGGCGCCATATACTGATTCGGCAAGTCCAGTTGCCGAACCAGATTTTCGCTCAACCGCAATGCGCCGCGCTTGCGATCCATTTCCCAATACAGCGCGTCGCCTCGCCGAATACGCTGGGCGCGACTGCTGTGCATCGCGCCGCCGCCCAGCCGCTCGACCAGCCGCTCGGCCGACCATAACAGCGCGGTGACGAAGTCGGTTTTCAGCCGGGTCTGTCAGCGCCTTCAGGGGTAAAAACGATGAGGAGCATGGCCCTTTCTCCGTCGAACTCGGCGACGAGGGCGATGACGAGCGCAACATCGGTCTGAACTACGAACAAGAATGCCTTGGATGCGCCCCTGGCGCCCCTCGGAGTGCCGCAACCGAACAGGGCGCGCATGAGAATGCCAAGATTGAACCCGGCGACGTGGATCAAATAAC
Organism: Sphingobium baderi; assembly: GCF_001456115.1. Taxonomy (NCBI): domain Bacteria; kingdom Pseudomonadati; phylum Pseudomonadota; class Alphaproteobacteria; order Sphingomonadales; family Sphingobiaceae; genus Sphingobium; species Sphingobium wenxiniae. The sequence goes on from NZ_CP013264.1 coordinate 3,389,052, forward strand.
GCTTGTGAACATTCTCGCGCCCGCGCAGCCACGCGCGGCGCATGCCGCCGCGATCCAGGACGTGGGCAAAGCTACGCTCGACCATCTCACCACGCTTGCGCATCGCCTTGCGTCCGACGGCGGATTTCAGGCGAGACCGATTGGCGTAGACGGCCTTCTGGGCAGCCTCGTCGCCGTGCCAGCGCAGATATCCATTCGGCGGTGCCGGCTCGGCGATGCGCGTCTTCCAGATGTCGCCGTCGAGACCCTTGAGGAGCTCGCGCGAATGATAGCCTTTATCGGTCACAAGATCGCAGGGATCCCCGGACGTCGGCGCCAGGCCAATGTCGGCGAGGTTGCGTGCTGCCGTCTCCAGCGTGGCGTCGAGCGTTGTCGTGTCGCCCTTGTCGGCCGGGTGGATCGGCGCTGCCACGATAACACCCGTGTCGAGATCGACCGCGTGTTCGGGCTTGTAGGCCAGACGCGTCGAGCCGTTCTTCATCCGCGCGACCTTCGCGTCGGGATCGGTCTTGCTCGCCCAGTCCGCATTCGACAGCTTCTTGCCCTTGCGTTTGCGATCGAGCCGGACAAGGTCGTCGATCGTCGGCGTGTCGATGCCGCTCTCTTGCGCCATGCGCACCAGCATCTCGCGGTAGGTCTCGCCATTGTCACGCCGCACGATGGTACGCAGCGCGGCGTTCGCCTCCATGGTCGAGCCATCGACGCCGATCCGCTCGCCTTTCACCAGATCGTGCCCGGCGACGAGGGCCAGTACCCAGCCGAAGATCTGGTCATGTACCTCGTGCGGCAGGCGGCTCCGCGTCTTCGACAACCAGCTATGATCAGGGACCTTGTCGCGGCTCGACAGTCGCAGGAACTCCCGCAGCGACAGCGAATCCGAACAGCGCCAGACAATCCCGCGTTCGCTGTCGATGCCCTCGAAATAGCCGATCAGCAGCATGCGGAAATAGCGGCCCGGCGGCAGCGACGGGGCTCCCATCCGCGGCGCATAATAGGGCTTGCACGTCTTCTCGACAAAGCCATCGAAGCCCGCCTCGGCCAGCAGCTTCTGGAGCTTGTCGTAGAAAACATGCCCCGGTGAACGCGGTATCTCCGCCCACGTCACGATCAAATCGGACTGGACCTCGCTATCACGCCCCATCGCCATCGCCGCTAACCCGCCAGACAATCCCACTGCCGCACTGAATCAGCCACCGCCGACTTCGTCAACGGCCTGATAAGGTCGCCGTCAGGCTGGCCTGGGTGAAAGGTTCGGTCAGAAAATGCGTGGCGCCCGCCGCCAGCAATGCGGGGATCGAGCCTGTGTCTATGGCGTCCACCAGAACGATCAACGCGCCACCACCCGCCACCGTAGCGGGCACCAGCGGCGTCAGCAGCTTTTCAAGCTCAGGCCCTTCCCGCATGTCGATCAGCACGATCTGCGCCTCGCTCCGCAAATAACGTTGGGGGGCGTCCGACGATCTGCGTGCGCCGATGGCATGCCATCCGGCCGCCTGCACGGCATGGCACAGCCTGTCCCGGTCATGCGGAGACAGGATGAAAACACTGCGCTGCCCATCGGGCGCGGCTGAACCGCTCACACAATCGACTCCTTGAGGACGCGCATTGCATCCCCTTAACAGCAATCGGTTACTGACCTCTTGACCGTCCCGCAACTGGCAGCGCTTGCACCCGCCCGATGCATCGCCTAGCTAAGAGGTCATGGCCATGGTCGATCTTTCCCGCGCGCCCATGACTGACGGCCTCGGCCGCCGGATCGATTATCTGCGGATATCCGTCACCGACCGCTGTGACCTGCGCTGCCGTTATTGCATGGCGGAGCGCATGTCCTTTCTACCCAAGAACCAGGTGTTGACGCTGGAAGAAATCGCCCTGTTGGCGGATCTTTTTATTGCCCGCGGCATCAGGAAGATCAGACTGACGGGTGGCGAGCCGCTGGTTCGACGCGATATGCCCGATCTGGTCCACCGGATCGGCCGTCATCTGGGCAAGGGTCTGGACGAACTTACACTCACCACCAACGGCATGCGGCTGGCCGGACATGCCGCTGCTTTGCACAATGCCGGCGTTCGGCGCATCAATGTCAGCCTGGACAGCCTTTCACCCACATGTTTCGCGCATATCACGCGTGGCGGCGATATCTCCAAAGTACTGCAAGGGCTGGATGCCGCGCGCGAAGCGAGCCTCGCCGTCAAGATTAATATGGTCGCGCTCAGAGGCGTGAACGAACATGAAATTCTACCTATGCTCCAATGGTGCGACAGCCAGGGTTTCGATCTGACCCTCATCGAAACCATGCCGTTGGGCGATACGGGCGAGGATCGCACGGACCATTATCTGCCGCTGACGCAGGTGATGGAGCATATCGGGCGGCACCATGTCCTGAAGGCTCTGCCTCATCGAACGGGCGGCCCTGCACGCTATCATGCCGTGGAAGGCATGACCGCACGCCTCGGGCTTATCACGCCGCTCACCAATAATTTCTGCGCCGACTGCAACCGGATGCGTATGACATGCGAGGGCAAGATATTCATGTGCCTGGGACATGAGGATCATGTCGATTTCCGCGCTGCGCTGCGCGAAGGCGGTCTGGATGCGGTTCAGCCGTTGATCGACCGTGCCCTGCGCCTAAAACCCGCGCGGCATGATTTCCGAATCGGAGCGGACGCTCCAGCCGCCGCTGTTAACCGTCATATGAGTGTTACGGGCGGATGAGCGGCGAAGTGCGGCGCGCCCTCGTCGCGTCTCCAACTCCGGCGGCCAAAGCGGCCGAGGAGCGGCTGCGGGCCACTTATGACTTCGTACCGCAAGAGCAGGCGAATATGATCGTCGCCCTGGGCGGTGACGGCTTCATGCTCCAGACGTTGCATTCCATGCTCGAAAGCCGCCGCATCCTACCCATTTTCGGCATGAACCTGGGCACTGTCGGATTCCTGATGAACGAATGGCGGCTGGAACGGCTCGAGCAGCGGATGCATTCCGCCAAGGCGTTCAAGGTCACGCCGTTACGGATGACTGTGGACACGGTAGATGGCGAGCGCTTCTCCATTCCCGCCATTAACGAGGTATCGCTGCTGCGCGAAACCCGCCAGACCGCCAGACTGGAAGTTGAAGTCAACGACCGCACGGTCCTGCCCGAACTCGTATGCGACGGCGTTCTGGTTGCCACCCCCGCCGGATCGACGGCTTATAACCTGTCAGCACATGGGCCCATCCTTCCCCTTGGATCGGGCCTTGTCGCTTTAACGCCGATCAGCCCCTTTCGCCCCCGTCGCTGGCGGGGCGCCATATTACCGGAAAGCACGACGATCCGCTTCACCGTACTCGATCCCGTCAAGCGTCCCGTCAGCGCCGTGGCGGACCAGCGTGAAGTCCGCGACGTCGCGCGGGTGGAGGTCGCCATTGATCGCGCGACCCCTCTGACGCTGCTTTTCGACCCGGAACATACGCTCGACGATCGCATTGCCGCCGAGCAGTTCATAGCCTGAAATTTTCACGGATTAGCGCTTGCCATTCCACGAATCTCGCTGCTATAGGCGCGGCCTGCCCGGCGAAGGCTAGGCTGCTCCCCGATAGCTCAGCGGTAGAGCATTCGACTGTTAATCGAATGGCCGTAGGTTCGAATCCTACTCGGGGAGCCACTAAAATTCACAAGGGATAATTGTGTCTTTTTTCAACGCATTAGCGTTCTAGACCTGTTTTTGTTCCTTTTTCGAATTTCCTATCCCTTTGTTTTTATTTTCTTTTTATTTTCGCCATTGTTCGAATCTCATCTGGGGTTCGTCACCCGCTTCCAGCTCTGCCAGTCGACGTCCATAAGTACGGTTTGAATGCCTCATTCCCGCCGGGACAGTCCCGGCACGGACGCCAAATTCATCCTGTTTCTTCAACGGTATGAACATTCAAAATCTCCTTGCAGCCATTCCCGATCCTTCAGGTCCGGCGACTCACAAGCGGCAATTTGCTTCGTCCTCAACAATATGCGTGGCTCTCAAAAGCCCCGCAATGGCTAGGGCACTGAAGTGCCGATCTGGCGAAAATTAGCAGAATTGCGCTGAAGCCGTACCAAAGCGGCACTATAGTGCCGCTTTGCTCAAATCCGGCCCCCGAAGCCCTTATTCACGACATCCAAATGATAAGTTCGGAACCCAGTCCGACATTCCTCCTCCCCACTAAACCGTTAAGCTCTAGGCCCAGTTGAAGGGCCGCTCTTCGGCAAGGGTTGGGACTTTGCGGTCAGTCTGCTTTGGAGCAACGCTGCTAAAATAGCGGACGTTGTTGCTGCGATGCTGCTGTGCGGCAGCAATCACGCCCCCATTGCCGTGTGCCTGCCGCTCGACGGGCACCATGCCCAGAACAGTCGGATGCGCGCGCAGTGGGAGGCCGGCAAGCCGCTGTCCAAACAATTATGGCGCCGGATCGTCATCGCCAAGATCCGCTGGCAGGCAGCGATACTGGATGCCAATGGCATCTCCTCCTCGGCCTTCGACCTGCTCGCCCGCCGCGTGGGATCGGGCGACCCCGACAATGTCGAGGCACAGGCCGCGCGACGTTACTGGCCCTTGCTGATGGGGGAGGGTTTCCGGCGCGATCGGAATGCGGACGACATCAATGCCCTGCTCAATTATGGATATACGGTGCTGCGGTCGCTGTGTGCACGCGCCGTGGTTGCGTCCGGCCTGCACCCGTCGATCGGCGTGCATCATGCCAACAGGACCAATGCCTTTGCTCTGGCCGACGACCTGATCGAGCCGTTTCGACCGCTGGTCGATGCGCTTGCCCTGCGTCTTGTCGCGTGCGGGATCGATACAGTGACGCCTGAAGCCAAGCGCGCTTTTGCCGGACTGATCGCGCTCGACCTGCCTGGCGCAGACGGCACGACCACCGTGGCGGGCGCCGCGAACCGGGCCGCACAAAGTCTGGCGCGCGCGTTCCAGAGCGGACAGGCGGCAGACATCACGCTTCCCACACCCCCGTCCGCGCTGGAACTGGCCGGACTCGACTCGCTACTGTCATGAGCGCAAGCCAGTTAAGCGGATACCGACTGATGTGGATTTTCGTGATGTTCGACCTGCCCGTGACCACCAGGGAACAAGCGCGCGCGGCAACGAAATTCCGCGAATTCCTGCTGGATGAAGGTTTTGAGAAGAGCCAGTTTTCGGTCTATGCTCGGTTCTGCAACGGCAAGGAACAGTTCGAAACCTATATGCGGCGGGTCGAGTCGAGCTTGCCAGATCGCGGCGACGTCCACATCCTCAGCTTCACGGACCGGCAGTATGAAAATATCGTGCGATTTTCAGGACAGCGCCGTCGACGGCAACGGAAAAACCCCGATCAGCTCGCGCTATTCTAGCGATTCGCATGATTTTTGCGGCGACGGATCAACGGATATTGCGTTGGTTTTCAATGCAGTATCCATTGATCCATCATAGCCGCTCAGAGATCGCGGTCCAGCGGCAACTCGCGCGTGCGGCATCCCCTCCATGTCGCCATCATAGCCGCTCAGAGATCGCGGTCCAGCGGCAACGGCCTTCCATGAGCGGTATTGATCCAAAGCATCATAGCCGCTCAGAGATCGCGGTCCAGCGGCAACTGCTATGCTGCGGCACTGATTTCATCGGACATCATAGCCGCTCAGAGATCGCGGTCCAGCGGCAACCCATCAGAATAGCGTCTTTCAGCAGCGCGGATCATAGCCGCTCAGAGATCGCGGTCCAGCGGCAACGCGCTTCCGCCAGTTCACGCGCGCGCTGCATCATAGCCGCTCAGAGATCGCGGTCCAGCGGCAACGCTTGGGCGTCAACCTCCACCTCTTACCGAATCATAGCCGCTCAGAGATCGCGGTCCAGCGGCAACCCATCTGGTGCTGTCGAGCGTGGCAGTCGTATCATAGCCGCTCAGAGATCGCGGTCCAGCGGCAACGCCTCAAGGCGCTCCTTTCTATGTCGTCAAATCATAGCCGCTCAGAGATCGCGGTCCAGCGGCAACGAGATGACCTGCTTCCGGCTGATGGCAGCGATCATAGCCGCTCAGAGATCGCGGTCCAGCGGCAACCGAAGCGGTGGGCGACCCCGGCACAGGCAAATCATAGCCGCTCAGAGATCGCGGTCCAGCGGCAACCCTGCGCCCGCAGTGGCCAACCCGCCGCCAATCATAGCCGCTCAGAGATCGCGGTCCAGCGGCAACTCCAATACCATTCAGGCAGTGGGCCGCGTTATCATAGCCGCTCAGAGATCGCGGTCCAGCGGCAACTTGTGCTCAATGCACCTGTGCGAGGCCCTTATCATAGCCGCTCAGAGATCGCGGTCCAGCGGCAACACAACGCTGAGTTCGAGACGAAATTCTTCGATCATAGCCGCTCAGAGATCGCGGTCCAGCGGCAACTTGGAACATCGGTGATGTTTGTTGGGGTTAATCATAGCCGCTCAGAGATCGCGGTCCAGCGGCAACCTGCGCTGGCAGGGATGCGCGGGTGTGGATATCATAGCCGCTCAGAGATCGCGGTCCAGCGGCAACACGACGAAGAACTGAGGGACGATCTGACGAATCATAGCCGCTCAGAGATCGCGGTCCAGCGGCAACCGGATCGCTGCGGCATGTCGGGCAAGCGCAATCATAGCCGCTCAGAGATCGCGGTCCAGCGGCAACTCATTGTGGCCGTGACAACACCGGCTAAAACGGGTCGAGCGGATCTGGCGGCGTGAAGAGCTCATGGTCCCGCACCGGAAACGGCTGCACCGCCATATCCGGCCTCCGGCTCCGCTTCGCTACACCTCTACCCGGATATGGCGGCGGTGAGCATAACCCACTAACAAACCAACCGGCCCACTCGGTGGGGGCAGGTCAGACGAAGTGGATGACATAAAGATGTGCATCCATTCGACATCAAGACTCCGGTTTCGATCCAACTCACTTTTGGAACGGGATTTGAACCGGACGATTACCGGCAGAGCATCTTGAGATTGTCGATCGGCTGGAGCCGTGGAATGGCATCAATATCAATTCGGGCTTGTCGGGCGGCGCGTTCCATCACCTGCTGATTGCCGGCCCATGGGCCGTCGACATAGGCGGGATCGTCCTGCGCTTGCGGTAGCCCCACATATTGTGCACCTGCCGCATCAAGCCGAGTGAGTACTTCGGGTAGGGTCATCGCGCTCCACGCGCTGAGATGCGTCAGCAACACTTGTGGGATCATGCGGCCATAGGTTTTGAGGGATAGTTCTTTCATCCGTGCAATCCCATCGTCGACGCCTCTGAAATATTGCCTCTTCATCGCGTCGATGGCGGCTTCGTCACCCTTGGCAAGACAGCGGGCATAGGCATTGCCATAGGCCCAGTCATTGAAACTGACACTGACTTCGGCGATCTTATATCCTTGCTGCTTCAGGAATGATGCCGCTGCATCATGCTGCGGCTTGTCCTTTCCCGCCGATAAAAAGGGAAAACGGAAATAGCGCCAATCCGCCCCTTCCATTTGCTGCGCTATTTTCTGCTCATCCTTCAGAACATCTGCCTTCCAGGCTTCAAGGGAAGGCGCCTTGTTCAAATTGAGATGGGTATAAGAATGATTTCCCAGTAGATAGGAAGCGCGGCGCCAACTGGCCAGAACCTGGCCCCCATCCCTGTCCCTCTGCAATTTAGAAGCATTGACGAAGCCATAGACGTCGGGCACGCGATGGGCCCGCAACGCCCTTATATATTGGTCGGCGATTTCCAACCGGCTCATTCCTGGGGGCAATTGGGCATTGCCCGTCAGATCGTCAACCGTGATAGCTATGAAGAAATGCCGGTCGTCGCCGACAGGCGGACTGGGCGCCGCCATCAAAATGGCGGCGATCGTCCCCACCATGGCCGTGCCACCAACCGCGAATATTTTCGTGATCCTATTGGAAAGATATCGATGCCTTGCAGCAGCTGGGGGGTGCTCGTCAGAGCCGTGCTTCACATCCATGATCCAGATTTCCCCGTCAAGAGAGCCCCTTTAATGCGACGCACGTTGCACGAATGGACATCACAATTATTCATCTTGCCCATAAAAAACAAGTAATGATTTATTTAAGTGTAATTAATCACCACAATATACAAGCATTCTTTATAATTATTTCTATATACGAAGAAATTACATCTAGATTTTTACTTGTATTTTTTTCAATGGGCGCATAACTTCCTAAAATATACAAATAGATTATGAAAAAGGGACACGCGAATGTGCAAACATGCCGTTTCGGTCTGCTGGGAAAGTGCTGACGCGATCTTCCCGCCCTCGATCTGGACCAGCCGGCGGCGCATGACGGAGGTGAGGCCCGCATGATGAGGCAGTATCGCGCAGATATTGACGGTCTGCGAACAATAGCCGTCGTTCCGGTGGTCATCTTCCATCTGGGCACCAGTCTTTTCCCCGGTGGGTTCGTCGGTGTCGACGTATTTTTCGTAATCTCGGGCTTCCTGATTACGCAAACACTTCTAGGTGAGCAGGGCACATGGCGCGACGCGCTGTTTGATTTCTACAAGCGACGCATCAAACGCATTTTCCCTGCCCTGTTCGCCCTCTACATCTGCGTCATGGCGGTAGCTGGTTGGTTGCTGATGTCAGATCAGGCAGCTGAGATAGGAAAATCGACGATCGCGTCGATATTCTTTGTGTCGAATATATTATTCTACAGCCAGAGCGGATATTTCGACGGTGAACTGAACAACAATCCACTGCTGCACACATGGTCGCTGTCGGTAGAAGAGCAATTCTACATATTTTTCCCGCTTCTGATCTTCTTCACCCGGAGCTGGGCCGACAGATATAGGCGACAACTGGTCTGGGCACTGACGATCACCAGTCTTGCGGCTTCGCAATGGATGGTGACGCGTGACACGAGCGCGGCATTCTACCTTATCCCGTTCCGGACATGGGAGCTCGCCATCGGTTCGCTGCTAGCAATGCGGGCGGTTCCGGAGCCGCGCAGCGCCTGGCAGGCCGAGATCGGTGTCGCCCTCGGCCTAGCGATGATCGGCTATTCGGTCCTTTTCTACAACAAGGTGACGCCTTTTCCAGGCATATCGGCGCTCATTCCTTGTGTTGGCACCGCATTGGTCCTGCTCTGTGGCGAGAGGTCGGCGTTCATGGCCGGGCGGTTGCTGTCGCTTCCGCCGATGCGGTTCATTGGTCTGATTTCCTATTCTCTCTATCTCTGGCATTGGCCGATCATGGTTTTCTATCGCCAGATCGAAAGCCGCCCGGACAATATGGATCGGCTGATGATATTGGCTGCTTCCTTTATCGCGGCGACGCTTTCCTGGGCGTTCGTGGAGAAGCCGTTTCGGCGGTCTAGCCCGTTGGGGTCCCGCACCGTGGTGGCACGTGGCGCAATGGCCATGGCAATGTGTGGCGCTGCCGTCATATCGCTCGCCGCGCTCAGCAATTTTTTCCACCCCATATCCGCACAGGCCAAGGAGGTGCTGGTATATGGCGAGAAAACCGGTCGCGCGGAGATGATGCGAACGGGGGTATGCTTCCTTACGTCGCAGAGCCGATTGGAGGATTTCGATTTCAAACGTTGCATGGTGGCGCCGCACGACAAACCGCGCATCCTGATCGTCGGGGATAGCCATGCCGCCCATCTCTACTATGGCCTGAACCGCGCCATGCCCGACGTGCATATTCTTCAGGCGACGGCGACAGGGTGTCGGCCGCTGCTCAACAATCGCGGTGATCCGCGATGCCTGGCGCTCATGGACAAGGTGTTTGGCGACTATCTGGAGACAACGCGCCCGGATATGGTGATCCTGTCAGCACGCTGGCTCGACAAGGATGTCCCCGAATTGACCGGCATCGTTCAGCGAATCCGTCGGACCACGCCTCATCTGATCGTGTCGGGGCCGATTGTGGAATATGATCAACCGCTTCCGCGCCTGCTCGCCCGGCATATCGACCAGCAAGAGCCGATCGATCCACATCGCATCGTGCAGGTTTACGATTTGGACCAGCGCATCGGTGCAGTGATGCGGAAGGCGAATATTCCCTATTTTTCGCCCTATCGCAGCCTCTGCGCTCCACAATGCCGCCTATGGGTCACGCCCGGCGTGCCAGTCCAGTTCGATTATGGCCATCTGACACAACAGGGATCGATCATGCTTGGCCGGATTATGGCGCGGGACATCCGGCCGCAGCTCGCCACCAGGTCGGATGTGTCGACCGTAGCAGCCCTGCAATGAAGAAGGGCAGGTCGGGCCCATCCATGTGACGGGCGGCGCAACCGCTACGACTATTCCAGTCAGCGCGCCGTCCAGCCTCCATCCACGGGCAGGACATGGCCGGTCACCATCGACGCTTCCGTCGAGCATAGCCAGCCAATCGCTTCCGCCTGCTCGCTGGGGTTGATAGTGCGACGGATCGGCTGATTTTGCAGCAGATCGTCGATGACCATCCGTCCGATATCCTCGCCTGCCTTATTATAGGCGGCCGTGGGCGTCACACCCGGCGCGATGCAGTTCACGCGGACGCCCCGGTCAGCATAGGTAACGGCAGCGAACTTGGTGAGACGGACAACGCCCGCCTTCGATGCGGCATAGGCAGCGCCCGAAACGCCGACATAGAGCAATGCGGCCAGCGACGTCACATTAGCGATCGCTCCACCGCCATTGTCGATCATATGGGCGATCTCATACTTCATGCTGAGAAATACGCTGCGTAGCGTCACGGCCATGGTGTGTTCCCAGGACTCCAGACTTTGCGTGTGGAATTCGGCTCCCGATGCCCGCGGATGTGCATCGCCGACGACATTGGCAGCGAGATGGAGGCCACCATAGGTCTCCACAGTCTTGCGGACGAGCGCCTCGACTTCCTCCTCCACGGTGGCGTCGGCATGGAGAAACTGCGCCTCATAGCCTTCGGACCGCAGCTTTTCCGCCATCGCCTCTCCCGCCGGACGATTAATATCGGAGAGCATGACCCGCGCGCCTTGCCGGGCGAACATTTCCGCCGTTGCAGCCCCGATCCCGGCAGCGCCCGCCGTCACCAGCGCGACTTGATCCTTGAAACGATCATTCATTCTCTTTCCATTCCTTTTGCCGCCGTTATCCGGCTATGATTCAATTCCAGACCACGTGGATCGCGCGAGGTCCGCGCAGCTGCGCGCCGACGATGGCCGGGGGCGGAGCATCCGGGTCCAGCCGCAGATCCGGCAAATCGAGCAGCGCATTCAGCATCGCTTCCATTTCGGTTCGCGCAATTTGCATGCCCAGACACAAATGCGCGCCCGCGCCAAAGCCGATATTCACCCGCTGAGGTCGATCAATATCGAACTCATCGGGGTTCTCGAATATCTCTTCGTCGCGATTGGCCGATCCCGAAGCGAGCGACAAGGCCGCGCCCGCAGGAATTTTCACGCCCCTGATCTCGACGTCCACGGCGGCCTGTCGGGCGAGGAACTGCGAAGCGGTTTCCCATCGCATACCTTCGCTTACCACCTTGGGCACCAAATTACGATCATCACGCACCCGTTGCAGCAGTGCCGGTCGTTCCAGCAACGCCACCAGCATGCTGCCAAAGGACCGTGTGGTGGTTTCCGCCGCGGCGGGCAGGAATTGGCGGATCAATTCAGTAATTTCACCATCATCAAGGGTGCGCCCCTTATCATTGGCACGCAGCAGATAGCCGATCAGGTCACTACCCTCGGATCCTGCCGCTCGCCGTGCGCGCACGATGTCGAGCGTCTCGTCATAAAGTTCCCGCGCAGCCTGGAACGCCACCTCCATGCTGAGCCGCATCTTCTCCGGGTCGCGTTGGGGACCGACCAATATCTTCATCGCGCGCGCTGCAAAAGCCTGCATCTGCTCGGTATCACGGGGAAAGCCCATGATTTCGTAGATCATCCGCACCGGCAGCGGCAACAACAGGTCGGCGACGAGTTCGGCGCGCCCGACGGGCCGCAACGCAGTAACTGCTTCCTGCGCTACGGGGCCGAGCATCAGCTTCCACTCCTGTATCGCACGGGGCGAGAAAGCGGGAGCGAGGAGCGAGCGGATTTCCTTATGCCGCCCATCCTCCATACCGGTCAGCAGAAAACCCCCGAGAAATTGCCCCAGTCCCTCGTTCAGCAAGGTGCTGGTGAAGGTCTTGGAATCCCGCAGCACCGCCAGCACGTCCTGATATTTGAACAGGGTGAATACCTGGCGGCCCAGATTGGAATAGTCCGCCTGAGACGGCACATTGAAGCGCGCCAATATGTCGCCTTCCATGACCGGCTGGGCCTGTCGATACTCGCGATAAAGACTGTGCGGATCACGAATGTCCGTACCGAACATCTCGCTGACCGCCGCAAAATCCTCATCGAGCGTCGCTGCGTCGATATGGCCTGTCGTCATGCTGCCTGATCCTCTGATTTGCCGATAGGGGTAGAAAGCCGGTCCAGCCGACGGACACGGACAGGAATCGCCGTCATTCTGGGCATGGCGTTGATGGTCTGAAGATCGCTGTCGGTGCTGATGAGCAGATTGGGCGATCCAGCATCGTCCATGTCCTCGTCCGGCAATCCGCCAAAGCCATGCGACATCGACACGACCGACGGGCGAAGCGTCCCGTCCGCCTGCGCCTGACCTGTAACCGCCCCATGGGCCGAAGCGATTTCAACCCGATCGCCGGATATTATTTCCAGCCGCGCCATGTCTTCCGGACACATATGAACCGGATTATGCGGCATTGCCTTTATGAGATCAGGCAAGGTGGCGCCCATCGAGTTCATTCGGTGCCGGGCGCGGCGATTGATGAAATGAAAAGGAAAATCCTCGCCCGTCGGCGTTTGCCAGTCGCGCACAAGCGCCTTCATCTCCGCCGCCACATCCCGCGGCATCGTCGCAAACCGGCCCGCCGTGGCGGGGTCGGGCGGCAGCGCATATTGCAGATTCGGATGATAATAGCCCAGCGGATGCCGCTTCACCTCATCGAGCGACACCGGCGCATTGGCCAGCGTGAGAGCGATCAGATGATCTTCCTCCGGACTCCCGTCCATAGCAAGAGCGGTGCCCATATAGGCCATGGAGCGCCCCGTCCGGCGCGCAATCTCCCAAAAGACCTTCCATTCGTCGCAGACGCCCGAACCGGCGGGCGGATCGACCAGCGCAGGCGTGTAGCGCGTATAGGGCGTAGGGAATATATTAGGTTCGAACAGATAGATGGGCAGGTCCGGCCGTTCGAACTGCAATTTGGGCGGCAGGATATAATGCGACAGGCGAGCGGTTGCCGACAGCACCGGCTCTATGCTGATCAGCAGGTCCAGATCCCGCAGAGCTTCCACCATCTTGCGCTGATCGGGCACGGCGAGCGCCGGATTGCCGCCATGGTTGATTAGCGCGCGCACTCGGCCGGGGCCGGGTCGCAGGATATCATCGGCCAGCATCGCGGTGACCATCTCCCCGCCTACCAGACCATAATCGCCGATCCGGCTTTGAGGCCCGCTCTCCCAAGGCCGGGGCAGATTGACCACCTGCGCGGGCTTTGGGCCCGCGTTGAGGACCAGTCCCGGATTTTCGACAAGTTCGCCCTCCCGGACAAAGCGCCCGCAAATCACGTTGAGGCTTTCGACCAGATGCTCGGCCAGATTGGAATGTGGCCCCATGTCCACGCCGGTGCCGGTTACCGCTATCCCGCGTGTCCCGGTTCGAGCGAACATCCGGGCAGCAGCGCGCAGATCGGCCTCCACGATCTGTGCGGCGCGGGCCACCTGATCCGGCGCGAAGGACGCGACCGCAGCCTGCAATTCGTCAAGATCACCGACATGGTCCGCGCAGAAGGCCGCGTCATGCCACCCCTCTTCCAGCACGATATGGATCAGCGCGGCGACGATTGCCGCATCATGGCCGGGCAGCGGTTGCAGGAACAGATCGGCGAGCGCCGCCGTCTCGGTCTGCCGGGGGTCGATGACGATCAGCTTCAGCCCCCGTGCCTTCGCCTCTGCCATGCGTTTGACCGGATTGCGGGTGTCGAGCTGCGCCATCGACACCATCGGATTGCCGCCGATCATCATCGCGACATCGGCGCTCTGGAAACTCTGTTTACCCGGCGGCCAGATGCCGAGCCGATAGGCAGTCACGACTTTCGCCGACTGATCAATGGTCAGCGTGGTGTAGAGCTTGTGCGATCCGAACGCGTCCAACAAGGCAGGCAGCATCCCCAGACCGCTGGTCGTGAAGAAACCGCCGGTGCCGCGATAACCAGCGATCGCGTCGGGGCCGTTCTTCCGGGCGATCGCCTCCATCCGGGCGGAAATCTCGTCCAGCGCCTGATCCAGGTCGATCTGCACGAAACTGCCGTCCGGCTGACGCTTGAGCGGGTGGAGCAACCTGCTGCCATCGGTATGCGCCTGCACGCTCGTCACGCCCTTGGAGCAGATATAGCCAAGGCTGCGGGGGTCCTCCCTGTCACCGCGGACGGACACGGGTGCGCCATCCTCATCAATCGCTAGCAGCAGGCCACAATGGCCCGTGCATATGCGGCAGAAGGTCCGCTCCTCCCGCATCGGCTAGGCAGACACCATCGGCGGGGCAGAAGCAGGAGCGGCCTGCTGCCCGGTCATGTGTAGCGCGGCCAGATAGCCGTAGAGCATACCTCGCGTATTGGCGATGCCGCTATTATAACCGCCGCCAATGTCCAGCCAGGATGCCGAATTGCCTGCCGCATACAGGCCCGTGATCGGCCGGTCGTGCGCGTCGAGCACCCGCCCGTCAATATCGATCGCCAGACCTGCGGTCGGTACGCCCATATTCACCCGTTCGAGCTTGACCGCATAGAAGGGCGCCCGGCCGATCGGCCCCAGATTGGGATTGGACCGGCGCGGATCGCCCGTCATGATCCGGCCCCATGGCACGCTTCCGCGTGCAAAATCCTCGTCGACCCCCGTTTCGCAAAAGCCATTGAAACGCGCCACGGTGTCCTGCAGACCATCGACGTCGATACCTACCGCCTGCGCCAGCGCTTCAAGACTGTCGGCGGAAGTCGCCATGCCTTCAGACAGTGGCTGGCCAGGCCAACTGGGCATCATGCCATATTTGTCGACCATGTCCTGATCGAATATGATCCATGCCGGCCAGTTGGGCTGGCCCTGTTCCTGGCCATCGAAGCGCGCCACCTTGGTTGCCACGTCAGGATAGAAACCGTCATTGGCGAAACGCCTGCCATAACGGTTAACCGCGATGCAATGCGGCGTACCGGGCAGCCACATGCGAGAGGATGGCTTGCCGTAGATGGTTTCCGCCGGCACCTTGTAGCCAATGAAGATCGGACTTTGCGACGGCGCGCGCGCGGGGATTGCGATCGCTCCGGCCTTCGACGCCATCACGATATGATCGCCGGACACCGTTGGCGGCGCCATCGTGCCTGCTTCCGGCAGGGCGTCGAAGGCGCGGACGAAATCGGGCTTCCAGTCATAGCCGCCAGTCGCCAGCACCACGCCCAGCCGCGCTCGTATCCGGGTCGTGCCGGACGGTCCCTGCACGACGACGCCGACTATCTCGCCCTCATCGATCACCAGTTCGGTGACGGCGTTCGACACCCGCATCTCGACGCCGCGATCACGCGCCGCTGCCACCTGCGCGGCGGCAAGACCTGCGCCGGCGCACCGCTCGCCCACCTCAAGATGGCGTTGCAGACACGCGCCGACAGGCTCGCCACCGGTCTGCATGCCTACCCATTCGTTCGCCGTGGTATAGCTATAGCCATCGCCATAGGGGGAGGTCAGGACAAGGGAGGCAAGATCGCCAAGCCGCTCGTCCTTGAACGGCTTGACCTCTACATAGCGCCCCTCGGCCCTGCTGCCGGGAACGGCGGGATGATAATAATCGGGCAATCCGCGCACGACCATCATCTCTATCCCGATGACATCGGTGAAATAGCGCAGCGCCTCCCGCGCGCGGGTGACAAACACCTTGCGCCGGTCCGCCGTGGCGAAGCCCTGACCAAGATGGCTCAGATGCCGCTCGACATCGGCGTCATTATCCTCGATCCCATCAGCATCCTGCAAATGATGATTGCCCAGCCAAAGCTGGCCCGATGACAGCGCCGAAACCCCGCCCAGCAGTTCGAATTTCTCTAGGACGATCGCACGCGACCCGCGCTCGGCAGCAGTCAACGCCGCCGACATGCCACCCAGTCCCGAACCGACGCAAACGACGTCGAAATCCTCATCCCACTGCATATCGCTCTCCTATTTCTAAATCTCTGTATCGGTATCAGTGCGTCAGCATGGGTACCATAAGCGGCGCCAATTCCCCCGTGAGGCCGCTATAGGCAGGGCGAAATGCGCTGTCGGCCAGCCGCATATCCGGAAATCGCCGGATCAGGCCGGACAGCGCCGTCCGCAATATATATGTCGCGAGCCTCTGACCGATGCAATGATGGATACCGGTGCCAAAGGTCAGCATGGACCGGTTGTTGCGGCGGATGTCGAAGCGGAACGGGTCTTCATGCTCGGTCGGATCGAAGCCTGCCGCCTGCGCCGAAACATAAACGGGCATATGCCGGGGAATGCGGGTTCCGCCGACTTCCGTATCCTCAGTGGCGAAGCGTACGAAAGAGGTAATACCCGGTCCATGAAAACGCAGGCATTCGCCGACGGCCCCGTCAATCAATTGCGGCTCCTGCCTGAGCAGTTCCAGTTGATTCCGATTGCGGCACAGCATCATGATGCCGCCCGCCAGCGTGTTCGCGGTGGTACCGATGCCTGCCGTCGCGATCGAATTGATCTGCCCGAACAGCTCGGCATCGGTCAGCGACTGGCCATCTTCCTGCGCGGTGATGAGGCTGCTGATAAGGTCAATGCCGGGGTCTGCGCGACGGCGGCGCACGATGTCGTCGACCGCTTCGCGCACCGCCAGCCCGGCGTCGATGAAGGATTGGGGCAGCGGCTCGCCCGCGACATAGGAGGGAAGCTTATTCATCTCCTGCTGCATCGTAACGAATATGGCACAATGGTCGGGCGTCAGCTTGAAGGATGCCTCCAGCATGACGCGGGTAACGAGATCCTCGGCAAAATCCTTCATGGCGTCGAAGGCCGGGCCGATCCGCGCGATCCGGTCCAGCTTTTCGGCGATGATCCGATCCGCATCGGCCTTCAGCGCCTCCATCCCCGCGCGGGTAAAGGACGGATTCATCAATTTGCGGATGCGGTTGTGGCGTGCACCGTCCATCTGCAGCACGCTTTCCAGCCCGCCGAACATGTCGAGTATTTCATATCCCTCGCGGCGCGGCACCTCGACCGTGAAGCGCGCCGAATCGAGCCATACTTCCCGCACGTCCCGCGCCCGCCCACACATTACCGACAATATGCCGTTCTGCCGTATGTAGAAAGGACGACGCATGCTCCAACTTGCAACAAGACCGTCGAGCGCATTTTGCCGCAACGTCTCGCTGCCCAGCGACAACGGAAAATAATTGCCCGGCTCTAGTTCATCGAGCGTCGCCACCGACACATCGCGGGGCGGCGGCGGAGCGGTTTCTGGCAGACTCATCCCTTTCCCCTATTCTTCATCGGGTAGATCAAGCGACCAGCTTGCGCCATTGATGTGGCTTCCCCCATCGGCGAACAGCGTATTGCCCGTGACATAGCGCGCATCGTCGCTCGCCAGAAACAGGGCAACGCCGGCAATATCGTCGTCGGGATCGCCCAGTCGACCCATGGGCGGCGTCGGCAGCTTCGCCGCCAGTTCAGGGCTGGACTCGGCAAAGGTACGGAACGCCGTCGTGATCGCGGCGGGGCAGATGATGTTCGCACAAATCTGATAGGGCGCCCATTCGCGGGCGATGCTGCGGGTAAGGGCGCGCAACCCTTCTTTGCCGACATTATATTCCAGCGTGCCGGTATGGGCGTTGACGCCGTTCAGAGAACAAATGCTGATGATCCGGCCCCAGCCTTTCGATCGCATATGGGGCAGCGCCGCCTTCGCCGCCCAGAAGGCCGCCCATATGTTCATGGACAGGCCGTATTCCAGATCCGCATCGTTCTTGTGCTCGGCACGCTTAAAGACGCCACCGCCCCACGCGTTGTTGACCAGAATATCAGCTCCGCCAAAGCACTGCACGGCGGCGTCGATCATGCCTGCGACATCATCCTTCCGGCGCACGTCGGTCGGTACGAACAACAGTTCGCCGTTAGTCTCCGCGGCGATTTCCTTCACCGCGGACTGGCCCAGCCCAGAATTGATCTCGGCGATGACCACCTTCGCCCCTTCGCGGGCGAACCGTCTTGCAATACCCTTGCCGATACCCTCGCCCGCGCCGGTGACGATCGCCACCCTGCCATCCAGACTGCCCATATGTCACCCTCCGCGCCGGGCACGGCCCCGCACGACCTTGCCTTCCTTCTTTTGTCTTCTGTTTGAAGCCTAGGATGGGCGGGATCGTATCGCCATCATCGCGTGTTGATCAATCCGCCAGTTATCCATGCCATTCGTCCGCCCGGCTTGGCGGGGCCCCGATATTGCGTCAGGTCGTGTCCGATAAGGAGCCTGCCAAAAAGGTCAGGCCGGATGGAGGATGCAATGAAATCAGGGAAATTCAGGGCCATATTTTGTTCAACGCTCGGCATGATGCTGGTCCCGATGACCACGTTCGCGCAGGATGCCCTGCCGCAAGGGGACGCAAATCAGAGCACCGGGCTCGCCGATATCGTCGTCACTGCACGCCGCTCGACCGAAAATGCCCAGAGCGTGCCTGTCACCATCACCGCGCTCGACGCCCAGGGGCTGCGCGATGCACAAATCCGGACGCCACAGGACCTGCAAGCCTCCGTGCCCGGCGTCTTTCTTTCGGGCAGCAGTTCCCGCGCGTCGCCCATGTACGCCATTCGCGGCCAGTCGCGTCCCCTGAGCGGCAATGGCGCGCCAGCGGTCGTCACATATTTCTCCGACGTTCCGCTGCCGACCTATGTCAGCGCCGTTCCCCAGTTCGACCTCCAGTCGATTCAGGTGCTCAAAGGCCCGCAAGGTACGCTGTTTGGCCGCAACACCAGCGCGGGTGCGGTCCTCCTCTATCCACAAGCACCCACCTATAATCTGGAAGGCTATGTCGAGGGGACGATCGGCAATTACGATCTACGCACGCTGGAAGGCGTGGTGAATGTGCCGATCTTAGAGGGCAAGGTCGCGCTGCGCCTGGGCGGACTGATGGAGCGGCGCGATGGCAACATCAAGAATATCGACACCCGGTTTCGCGATCTGCAGAATCTGCACAGCAATCATCTACGCGCCTCGCTGCTGCTCGAACCGACCGACTGGCTGAAGAATACGACGATTTTCGATTATAATCGCCAACCCTATTCCAAGGTGTCGGCAACCGGCACCGTGCTGGTGTGGGCCGATCCCAACGACCCCTATCTGTCGGCCCAATATGAAGCGCAACGGAAACGCGGTTTCTTCACCTCCGGCTCGAACTTCACCACCAGCGAGGGCTATACGACCTATGGCTTGAGCAATAAGACGGAGATCAGCATCGGCAACATCACCCTGACGAACATATTCGGGCTGCGTCAGGTCAAGTTCGCCACCGACAATAGCGGCGACGCCGTGCCGCTGAAATATGTCGATTCCCTGCAGGTCATCGGGTCCCGCCAATATAGCAATGAAGTCCAGTTGGCAGGCGATGGGCTGGGCGGGCGCCTCAAATGGCTGGTCGGCGGCTTCTTCCTCGACGCCAAACCGCGTGGCCCAAATACGCTGGATACGGACATCTTTCGCGACGTATTCGCGCCGGGCCTGCTGCCCAACACGCCGTCCAGCTATGCCTTCAATAGGGAAAAGAGCAAGGCGCTGTTTGCAAACCTTTCCTACCGACTCGACGCACTGCTCGATGGGCTGACCGTCAATGCAGGCGCGCGCTACACATGGGATAAATTCTATCTGTGTTCCGGCACCGGCGAATATGATCCACCCTATAGCTATACGCCAGACGACTGCCCCGGCGTCATTCCCGAAGGCAGCGCGATTGCGGGCAAGAGCAGCAAGCCGACCTGGACCATAGGGCTGGACTATCAGGCCAATGAAGATCTGTTCTTCTTCATCACTTCCCGTCGGGGGTATAAGGCGGCAGGTCTCAACGGCCCCAGTTTCGGCACAGGCCTGAAGCCGCTGCAAGGTTTCCGGCCCGAAATCACCACCGACGTCGAACTCGGCGTCAAATCGACGATCCGCGCAGGCGGCGCGCAAATCCGCCTGAACGGGTCGGTCTTCCGCAGCTATGTGCGCGATCTGCAGCAGACCGTCTCCGGCGTATCCACCGGCAATTTCGCGGGTATCGGCCTGGCCTGCACGGCACCTGATTTCGAGCCTTTCCTGGATGGCGACTGCGATCCGTCGAACGATCCGCAGGGCACTGTGCTGACCATCAATGCGGGCAAGTTGCGGACTACCGGCGTCGAACTGGAATCGGTTATCGCCCCCACCCGCAACCTGACCTTGACCATGGGCGCGACCTTCATCGACGCCAAGGTGACATCTTTCAGCGTGCCCGCCATTCTTGCAGCGGTGGCGCCTCCCAATCTGGGCACCCTCTATACGCCCAAGCGCACCTTTTCCGGCGATGTGCGCTATGTCCTGCCGCTGGACGAGCGCATCGGCGAAGTGGCGCTCAACGCCACCTACTACACTTCGTCGAAATTCGACATGGTGGGCTATACGGCCAATGGCTATCAACTGGTCAATGCGCGGCTCGACTGGAACAATATAGCGGGCAGCCAGGTCAGCGCAGGCATTTTCGCGCGTAATCTGTTCAACGCAAAATATGTGTCCGGTCCAGCGATCACAGCGGTCGGCCTACCGCTTACTTCAGTGATCGTCGGCGATCCGCGCGCTTATGGTCTGGTTTTGCGGGTCGGCTTCGGCCCGCGGTAATAAGGGGGGCGATTCGCGGGGCCGTTCAGGCGGTCCCGCGGGCGTCGCCTTTCATCCGTGTTTCCGTGCGATAGCGCCCCGGCGACACACCATTGCGTCGGCGAAAAGCGCGGGCGAAGGCGACATCGGTGCTATAGCCGCAACGATGGGCGACCGCCGCCAGCGCCAGCGGGCTGCGGGCAAGCAGGTCTCGCGCCAGTTCCATCCGCCGTTCCAGCAGATAACGGGCCGGTGTCTGACCGGTGTATTCCGCAAAGCGCACGGCAAACAGGGTTCGCGACATGCCCGCCACCCGCGCGAGCGACGTTACCGTCCAGGCTTTGGCGGGGAACTGATGGATGGCGTGCAGGCTGGGACCGATCCGGACCAGTTCGGGATCGGTCAGCGCGGGCGTCGTCTTCATGCTAGTCAGATATTGCTGGATGACGCCGATCAAAACCACTTCCACCAGGCGGCGGTCAATCGCGGCATTGCTAGCCCGGTAACAATGGCGTCGATCGACGATCAATCGAGACAGCCGCAACTGCCATTCCCATTCGTCATCCTGCGCCTGCCCGCGCCTGACGGTCAGATGCGGGGGCAACATCTTCAGCAACAGACTGGCGCGGTCCATATCCATGCCATAATGCACCCTGCCGAGCAGACAGCCGCCACCGATCGCCGTGACATGCATCAATTGACGCGGCGTCACCAACACGAAATCGGCCTGCCGCAGCATTTCCACCTCGCCATTGCCGCTGCGAAGCTCAATGTCGCCCTCAATGACGAACAGCCCCGTAAAATCCGGGTTCGCAGCGCAAGTCAGTTCCTCGCCGTCGTCCAACTGCACGACGTCATAGCTGCTATGGTTCAGGCGGATATTTTCCAGCAGATCAGCCATCGGGTCCGATACCAGCCTGCCGTCGACCAGCGGTTCTGATTCGGACCTGAAGCTTGTGAGCGGATCAACTTCTTCCATCAGTCCTCCCCGGCTTCAATGTTGCCCGATCATCTCAAACGCCGCCGTATGGTCACCTGTCTTTGGTGTGGCGGCAGCCGCCGTCTTGGACGGTTGATCAGAGTTTCGGTGCGATCGATCCATCCATGGCGATGGTTGCAGGCCCCAGCAACCGATAAGGTCCAAAGGGAAATCAGGGAGATGCCCATCATGCGGACCAAGATCAAGCTATTGTTCAAATTGAACGAGGGTATCGAAGCCGCCCGATTGCGCGCGCCTCTGGAGGCGGAGATCGCCCGGCTGGAGGCCACGCTCGGCGTACCATCCGCCATCACTGTCGGCAAGGCAGTCGCGGACCCTACCCTGCACATTATCGCAGCGGGTGCTTTCGATGCTTCCGCCGGCCCCTATGACGTAATGCTGGAAATCATTCCGCCCGAAAACAGTGTGGATAAGGCAGTGCAGCTATTGACGGGGCTATCCGGCCGGCTGGCAGATTTGATTGATAGGGAAAAATCCGCCGCACTGTCAGGGGTCGAGCATGTCATCCTGCCCGGCGAAGGCCAGACGTTCGTCCTGATCGCAAACCGGCGGCTCCCGCACCTAACCCATCAGCAATTTATTGATTATTGGTTTGGTTTCCACGCGGACTTTACCCGCACCCATACGCCGCCCGAAATCGGCATGCGCTATCGCCAGTTTCATACCAACGTCGCCCGGACGGAGGCCCTGCTCGCTGCAACCGGCTTCGGGGTGGGAGATTTCGATGGCGCGGCAGAATGCCATTATCCCGATGAAGCATCATTGCGCGACCTGATGGCGCTCACCGAAATCGTCGATGAAGCGACCGAGGACGAGGTCAAATTCGTCGATCATGAGCGGTGCGTGACTACCGTCTTCACCCCCTCGACAGATTTCAGTATTCTGTGAGGTCGGTACTTGCAATGATACGGGTTTAATATCTCCCCTATTCTCCCAACAGGAAGCATATCGGACGGCGGGGGGAAGCCAGTTCCGCTCCCGCCGTCCACGCATCAGAACGCCACCGTCAGCGATGCCGCGATGGTCGTGCCGACCTTATATCTGTTGTAGAACACCTTGTTGCCGTCCAGTTGCTGGACCTCCTGATATTTCCGGCCGGTGATGTTGCGCGCTTCGAACTTGAATTCGCTGTTGATCGCATTGAACAGCTTCACGCTCTGCCGCGCCACGAAGTCCAGCGTCAGGCCCGGTTTTTCCTTGATGTCCGGTTGCAGATTGGGGCCGCGGCTGGTGACGCGCGGGCTGGCATAGGTCAGCAAGAGCGTTTGCTGCGAAAGCCTGTCGGTATCCTCCAGCCCCAGTTGCAGGTTCACCAGATGATCCGACTGTCCCGTCATCGGCGCGCCGTCGACGAAATAGTCCGTCGCGGCGGGCAGCGGCCCGGTCGTGTAGCTATAGGGAATGGTCGTGTCGTCCGCACCGACCTTCAGCTTCGACTGGGTATAGGTATAGTTGCCGATCAGGACGACGCGGCGGCTCTGGAAGAAGGGCGAATTCCACCCGTCAAGCGGCAGATATTTCTGCGCCTCCAGTTCGAAACCGTAAAGCGTCGCTTCCGGCGCGTTGGCGAAGCTGGTCGTGACATCATATTTGTCGTTGATGGTGGTGTAGGTTTCGATCGGATTGTCGATCTTCTTGTAGAAGGCCGCCGCCGTCAGCCGCTCGTCGCGTCCCATATACCATTCGGCGCGGATATCCGCGTTCCACAGTTCGCTGTCCTGCAGGAAGGGATTGCCGCGATAGAAACGGTTGGCGTCGGTATCGACGAAAGGCTGCGCGATCAGTTCGCGGAACTGCGGCCGGGCGATGGTCTTGGAGCCGCTGAGGCGGAATTGCAGACCCTTGGAGGCCTCGAAGGTGATGGTCGCGGCGGGGAGCCAATATTCCTTGCGGATGCGGTTCACCGGCTCGGTGCCGGTGTTGTAGACATCCACGCCGGTGACGGACTGGTTGCCCTTTTCAAAGCGTACGCCCCCATCGATCAACAGGCCCGGCACGATTTCCGCCCGCACCTGCCCATAGCCCGCATGGACCCGCATCGCCGCCTCATAGACCGGATAATTGCCGGAAAAATCCAGCAGCGTCAGGTCGAAGAGCTGGATCGTCGCGTCCGACAGCAGATAGTCCGGCCGCTGCTGCTGCACCGGGATCGGCAGGTTGGTCGCATCGAAATGCAGCTCATAGCGGGACGAGGTGCGCTTCGTGTCGCTGAAGGCATAGCCCGCCGTCAGCGTCAGCGCGGGCGAAACCTTGTAGCTCAGGTCCGCGCCCGCCGACCACAGATCCTCATTGAGGTCGCTGAAGGTGATCGACGCATCACCGCGCTGGCGGTTGAGCGCATTGATGAAGCGGTCGCCCACCGGGTCAACAGTCAGGTCGCGGTTGCTCCGCACATAGACGAACTCGCGCTCATAGGGCGCCTCGCGCTGCGAATTGGCATAGCCGCCGCGCAGGTCGAGGCTGAGACCGTTGCCCAGCTTGAACTCCCCGACCAGTTGCGTGTCGATCAACTGCCGCTCATACCAGGCGGTGTTCTGGTGCATGTAATCCGCGCCCGCGATCGCGCCGTCATTCTGGCCGATCGAAAGCGCGCCGCGCTTCAGCGTGTCGCGGATATAGAGGTTGGTCCAGCGGATCTTCTGCTCGCCCAGTTCCAGCCCGACGCCCAGCAGACCGTTGACCGTCACCTCATTGTCGGTGGTGATCTGGTGGTATGTCTTGCCCGCGGGCTGCGTCAGGTCGATGGACGCCTGCTGCAACGCGTCGCGCGTCCGCCATTTATTGCTGTAGGACATGGTGGCGATGACGCCCAGCCGCCCGTCGCTGCCCACATCGACGGCCGTGCCGCCATTGATAGAGCCGGAGAAGTTGAATGGCAGGCTGTTCGTCCGTTGCAACACGGACGTCTTGGCGTTCAGGAACTGCATGGAGATATCCTGAAGGTCGCCGCGCTCCATATTGGAGAAGGGCACGCCGCTCTTGAGCGCTTGGCGTAGCAGCGGCGGAACATCGCGCGATCCGTCGTCGAAGCCAGTCCAGTCCGATTTGGCCCCATAATAGCTATAGCCCGTCTGACCGGATGTTTCGGTATTGGCGGAACTGCCGACGCCGATTTCCAGATAGCTTTCGCTCGGGATCGCCTTGGTCGTCAGGTTGATGACGCCGCCGCCGAACTCGCCGGGGAAGTTGGGGGAAAAGCTCTTCTGCACCATCGTCGAGGCGATCACGCTGGTGGGAAAAATGTCGAGCGGCACCACGCGCTTGAGCGGTTCGGGGCTGGGCAGCGGCGAACCGTTGAGCAGCGCCAGCGAATAGCGGTCGCCCAAGCCGCGCACATAGACATAGCCGCCCGACACGACCGACAGGCCGGTGACGCGCTGGAGCGATCCGGCGATATCGCCTTCGCCCGTGCGCTTGATGTCGGCGGCGGACAGCACGTTCACCACCTGCGGCGCGGCCTGCGACACGTTGCTGGTGCGGCGGCCGGTGACGATGATGTCCGAACCGGGGATGGAAACATCCACCCGGTCCGCCTCGGCATCGGCTTTTTCGCGAGCGCTGGGCGTTTCGGGCCCGGTGGAAGGCGCGGTATCGGTTTCAGTCTGGGCCATCGCCATCGGGGCGACCAGCGCAGAGGAAATCAGGAGCAGGCGCGCCAGATTGAGCGGCTTCGACATGCGGTTGTCCCCCTCTTGGGAAAATATCTGCAAATAAGGCGGGGAAGCGCCTCGGCACGCTCCCCCGCCCCTGTTGGTTTCAGGATAGATCAGGTGGTCGGGATCGCGGTGCAGGCGCCGCTGGACGTGCCGAAACTCGCGCTCACCGAATTACATGTCCAACCGGCATACCAGGTGTCGTTGCTGTCCTTGACCGCGCCGATATAGTTAGTGGTCGTGAACGCGGCGTCGATCGTCTTGGGGTCGATCGCGGTGACGGCGGTTTCGGTTGCGCCGTTGATGAACAGGCTGGTCAGCGACGGCGTGTATGCGAAGCTGCTGTTCGCGCCAGCCGTGAAGATCGACTGGACCAGCGCATCAGTGACACCCGTGCCGGTGCCCTTGAACGGCGTCGCATTGCACTGCATCACGACGGACAGGTAACGGGGCTTGCCCGCATCCTCCAGCGCGCTGTCGGCGTCGCGGACCGCCGCCGCGCCGTTGATACGCAGGCAGCTTTGTTCCGGACTGACGATGATGCCGTTGATGAGCGCCAGATCGGCGCCGCCGCGCAGCAGCATCGACGCGCCATCGTCGCCGGTGTTCGACCGCTGGATATGGGTGAAGTTGGCGACCTTCAGATACTGGCGGGGCAGCGCGTCCTCGCTGGCGTTGCTGGCGGTCGTCGAACCGTTGGAGTCCGTTTCGAGGAAGGTGTCGCCGATATTGGCGTTAGCCCTCTGGGCGGAAATGATGAACTGGGCCGTGCCGCGGAAGCCGACATCGGTATCCAGATTGTCGTCCTCATTGCCGGTGAAGACCAGATATTTAAGGTGCGTCGACCCGCCGAAGATTTCGATGCCGTCGTCGGAGCTGTTGTGCACCTGGATATGGTCGATCTGCGTGCCGGTGCCGACGCCCGAGGGGGTGAGGCCCTGCAATTCCTTGCCGTCCGACAGGACGAAGCCGGAATAGCGGATCTGCACATAGCTCATGCGGCCCGAATTGTCGGCGTCATTGGCGCCGCCATAGATCGCCCCGCTCGTCCCTTCCGTATCGCGTTCGCACGCCACCGTGCCGGGCGCAGCGCCGCCGGCGGCGCAATCGGTGATCTTCGCGCGGCCCAGCAGCACGATGCCGCCCCACTGTCCCGACGACTGATCGTTCGCGTTGCCCAACACATTTTCACGGCTGGTGAAGACGATGGGCTGCGACACCGTGCCGACCGCATTGATGCGGTTGCCGCGATTGACGGCCAGGAACGCGCTACCGGTATTGGCAAAGACGACCACGCCCGGATCGATCGAAAGCGTGACGTCCAGATTGTTGCTGGAAGCGCCCTGGTCCGTGCCGACATCGACGCGGCCGGGCAGCGAATAGATCACGCCTGCGACCTTCGGGACGGTAACGGAAGAGCGGAAGCGCGTGGGGAAAGAACAGTTGAGCCAGGTGTTCCCGCTCTTATCGGAAATTTCCCCGATCTTGGTGAACTGATCCGAACCAGTCAGCGTCGGGCAATCGGACGCGGGCGTCACGCCGGTCGGCGTGGGGGTGGGCGTTGGCGTGGGGGTCGGTGTCGGCGTGGGCGAGGGAATGACGATCGTGCCTTCGCCGGGCGAGGCGATGTCGTCGGCGCCGCAAGCGCCCAGCGCCGCGCAGGCGCAGCTCGCCATCAGGATGGTGTGAATACGGTTGATCTTGGCCATGTCGTCTCCGCTCCGGCGTCTGCCGGTTTATGTTGCAATGCGGAGCGCAGGGGATTTTCGAATCGGACAACGCCCCCTGTCGCCCTCGAAGGCGGCAGCTAGGCGCGTCGGATGACAGGGACATTTTGATTTGATGACGAAACGGCGTCTTTGAAATGACAGTTCGATGACCAGCCACCCGCCGGAACGGAAATGGGAGCCATTCCCGAAGGAAACGGCTCCCATCGACAGGGCGCGATTTTTAACCGCCGTTCAACGCATGGCGTAGCTCGCCTGCAACTTGCCCAGTGCGCGCCGGGCGATGTCGCGTGAGGATTCCTCATTGCCGTTCGCCAGGACCAGCAGCGATTCCGGCGCGAACCGCGCCGCCTTATAGGCATCGCGCGCATCGCCCATGCGGCCCATACCGGCATAGGCATTACCCAGATTGATGAGCCGGGCGGGATCGTTCGCGCCATCGGGCATCGGAGTCTTCAGCTTGCTGGCGGCCTTCTGGAAATCGCCCGACATCAGCGCATTGGCGGCCAGCCCGCCGTCGGGCACGCCGACGACCACAACCTCATCGGGCGCCGCGAGCGCGATACCCGGCGCCGTGGCGGCCAGCGCGAGTCCGATTACCGCAGCGACCTTCAGCATCTCTATTCTCCCAAAAAAACTTTCCATCATAGCCGGAATTATTTCACCTTCATGACGTCCGGGCAATAGTGTGCGAGATACCGAAAAAGCATTTTTATATGTTTAATTACAGATAGATATCATTATTTCTTCAATGTGTCATAAAAGTGTAATCGAATAGATTCGCCTTTTTACTTCCGATTCGAATCGGGAACGCACATGTAAATGAACCGCCCGGACCGAGCATCCAGACAGTCGAAACAGCAGGAAATGGGAATAGTCCGGAGGGTTCTGTTGCCCGGCCCCTCCGGCGGCCGCTGAATTCCCTTCTGTTGCCCGGTGGGTTCAACCGCGTTCTTTTTGGGTAATGTCAGGCCGTGAGGCCATCAATTACGCAGCAAGAGCAAGAGCCTCGTTATCGTTGGCACTTGTGAGTTTTGAACATTTTTACGGCGTACTCAGGCCGGGTGAAGGCATTCGCTTTTCAACACACGTCGATCCTAGTTCGGCCCCGTCAGACACCCCGTCCAGCCCTTTCAAAGGCCACCGGGATATGTGGTGGAGCCGCCGGGTACTGCCCCCGGGTCCGCTGCGCCTATTGCACGACACGATTTATCACCATAGCCGGGCGAACCCGGCACGTCCTATATGGAGCGCGCCGGCCGCTTTATCAAGCGGTCCAGCAGGCAGCCATGCAGGAGAAGGCAAAGATATGTGTATCATGGCGATGGCTTGGCACGCGCATCCGCGTTGGCGATTGCTGCTGGTCGGCAATCGCGACGAACTGCACGCCCGTCCCGCCGCGCCACTTGCCCGCTGGGACGAGCCGGACCATCTGATTGCAGGACGCGACCTGCAATCGGGCGGCACATGGCTGGGCGTGTCGGAACAGGGGCGCTGCGCCATCGTCACCAACCGCCGGGGCTATGGCCTGCCCGATCCCGCCAAAGCCTCTCGCGGCGCGCTGGTGACGGATCTGCTTCGTGGCGAGGGCGCCTATGCCGCCCCGGATCGCGCTCCGATGGATGATTTCAACCCCTTCAACCTGATCCTGATCGACCGCGAACAGGCTCATTTCCTCACCAACCGCCCGCATCCGCTGTGCACAACGCTGACACACGGCCTTTACGGCCTGTCCAACGGCGCGCTGGACGACCCATGGCCCAAGACGCTGGCGCTCAAGGCCGCGCTGCTGGACTGGCTGATGACGGAGGCCGACGATCCTGCCGTCCTGATGGATGCCCTTCGTTCCGAAACCCTGCTTGATGCCGGCATCGCGCCGGAAATTCCATCCGATGCGCCGGACGAAGCCGCCGTCTCGCCCATTTTCATCCGCAACCCCGTCTATGGCACGCGATGCAGCAGCCTGATCGCAATCGACGGGGAAGGCCGGGGAACCATCATGGAGCGCCGCTTCGACGCCGCCGGCGGGGTGACGGGCGAAAGCAGCTTCGCCTTTTCTTGGCCTCAACCCATGGCATGAACGAATCAAGGATCGCGGCATTTCCGCCCCTTGCCGGAACAGCCCGCTTCCCCCCGCGCCCGTCCCGCGCTAAAGCCCTTGTCCCATGATCCTCGTCATCGACAATTACGACAGCTTCACCTGGAACCTTGTCCATTATCTGATGGAACTGGGCGCGGAGGTGGAGGTCGTCCGCAACGACGCCATGTCCGCCGGGCAAGCGCTGTCCACCGGCGCGCGCGCCTTTCTGCTCTCGCCCGGCCCCTGCACGCCCAATGAGGCGGGCGTCAGCCTCGACCTCGTCGCCGCCTGCGCCGATGCGGGCGCGCCGCTGTTGGGCGTGTGCCTGGGCCATCAGGCGATCGGCCAGCATTTCGGCGGCAAGGTGGTGCGCGGCGGCCTGATGCACGGCAAGACATCGCCCGTCCGCCACGATGGCACCGGCTTGTTCCAGGGGCTGCCTTCGCCTTTCACCGCGACCCGCTATCATTCGCTGATCGTGGAGGACATTCCCGACAGCCTCATCGTAAACGCGACCAGTGAGGACGGCTCGGTCATGGGCTTCCGCCACCGGACGCTCCCCATCCATTCGGTGCAGTTCCACCCGGAAAGCATCGCCACGGAATATGGGCATGATATGCTGGCGAACTTCCTCCGCATCGCGGGCCTCCCGGTCAAGGAACGCGAAGCGGCCTGACGCTGTTTTGCGGGCTATCGCAACGTTTGTGCAGGATCGCTGAATGGCGAGCCTTACACGACATATGTGACCTTAAGTGTTAGTCATACTCGACTCACAGGGCATCGGGCGATTAAGGCGGCAGGGTCATGACCAACCTGCCCGATCCCGCCGCCCCCCTGAACGCAGAAGAGGCCGCCCGCGCCTTCGCCATGCTGTTCGATGCCGATTTGCCCGAAGCGGAGATCGCCGCCTTCCTGATCGTCATGGCCGAACGCGGCGAAACCGCCATAGAGATCGCTGCCGCCGCCCGCGCCATGCGCGCGCGCATGATCCCGATCGATGCCCCCTCCGGAGCCATTGATGTTTGCGGCACGGGAGGCGACGGGCATCATACGCTCAACGTCTCGACCGCGGTCAGCCTGGTCGTCGCGGCCGCAGGCGTTCCGGTTGCCAAGCACGGCAACCGCGCCGCATCCTCCAAGGCGGGAGCCGCCGACACGCTCGAAGCACTCGGCCTCGACCTCGACCGGATCGCCGAAAGCGCGCAAGCCACCCTCGCCGACCTCGGCATCTGCTTCCTCTTCGCGCAGAAGCATCATCCGGCACTCAAGCGGCTCGGCCCCATCCGCAAGTCCATCGGCCGCCGCACCATCTTCAACCTTATGGGTCCGCTCGCCAATCCGGCCAATGTCCGCCGCCAGCTCGTCGGCATCGCGCGGCCCGCCTATGTCCCCATCTATGCCCAGGCGCTGGCCCAGATCGGCGTCGACCGCGCCATGATCGTCTCGGGCGACGAAGGGCTGGACGAACTCTCGCTCGCCGGGGGCAACGATGTGGCAGAAGTCACCGGCAACGGCATCGTCGCCATGCGCCGCCTCTCCGCCGCCGACGTCGGCTTGCCCACCCATCCGGTCGACGCCATTCGCGGCGGATCGCCGCAGCACAACGCCGCCGCCCTGCGCGCCTTGCTACAGGGCGAGCCGGGGCCTTATCGCGATGCGGTGCTCCTGAACGCCGCCGCCGCCCTTGTCGTCGCGGAAGCCGTCCCCGATGTGAGGGAAGGGGTCGAGGAAGCCGCCGAAACCATCGACCGGGGCCTTGCCAACGCGCTCCTCAATTGCTGGATAGCCTATAAATGACCAACAAGCTGATCGAGATCTGCGAAACGAAGCGCCATGAAGTCGCCGCCCGCAAGGCCGCGATGACCGTCTCCACGCTCCATGCCCGCGCCGCCGAGCAGACACCGCCGCGTGGCTTCCGCAAGGCATTGGACGATGCCGCCCGCTCCGGCTTCGGCCTGATCGCGGAAATCAAGAAGGCCAGTCCTTCCAAGGGCCTGATCCGCACCGACTTCGATCCCCCCGCCCATGCCCAGGCTTATGCGGCAGGCGGTGCGGCCTGTCTGTCGGTCCTGACCGACCATTCCTATTTTCAAGGGCATGAAGATTTTTTGATGGCCGCTCGTTCGGCCTGTGCCCTGCCCGTCATCCGCAAGGACTTCCTCGTCGATCCGTGGCAGGTTCTGGAAAGCCGCTCCATCGGCGCAGACGCTATCCTCATCATCGTCGCCGCGCTCGAGGACAGTCAGATGGCGGAAATAGAGGATGCCGCCATCGGCCTTGGCATGGACGCTCTGATCGAAGTGCATGACGCGCATGAACTGGAGCGCGCCTTGAAGCTGCAATCCCGCCTGATCGGCGTCAACAACCGCGACCTGCGCGATTTTACCGTCGATTTCGCCCGCACCTATGAACTGGTGGACAAGGCGCCCAAAGGCTGCACCTTCGTCGCTGAAAGCGGCCTTGGTAGTCACGCCGACCTGCTAACGATGGCCGACCATGGGGTGCGCTGTTTCCTCGTCGGGGAATCGCTCATGCGACAGGCCGATCTGGAAGCGGCCACCCACAATCTGCTGACCGGCGAATGACCGGCGGCCTCACCCATCTGGATGAGGACGGGTCGGCGCGCATGGTCGACGTGTCGAACAAGGTCGTCACCGCTCGCCAGGCCGTCGCCACCGGGCGCATTACGATGAATCGGGACGCCGCCGCCGCCATCGCCGCCGGTCAGGTAAAGAAGGGCGACGTGCTCGCCGTCGCGCGCATCGCTGGGATCATGGCGGCAAAGCGGACGTCCGATCTCATCCCGCTCTGCCACCCCCTGCCGCTCAGTTCCGTGACGGTCGATCTCAACCTCGACGAAGAGGGTGTAACCGTGACGGTCGCCGCCCGGACGGCTGGCCAGACCGGCGTGGAGATGGAAGCCCTGACCGGGGCTTCTGTCGCCTTGCTCACCATTTACGACATGGCGAAGGCGCTGGACAAGGCCATGATCATTGATGGCGTGCGCCTGCTTTCCAAGACGGGCGGCAAGTCAGGCGACTGGCACGCGCCGGCGTCATGAGCCTCCTCCCCGTATCGGAAGCGCAGGCGCGACTGTTCGCGCTGACCCCGCCCCTTCCGGTGGAAGAGGTTCCAGTCACATCCTGCGTGGGCCGCTGGCTGGCGCAGGACATCGCGGCCCATCGCGATCAACCTTGGGCCGATCTTTCCGCGATGGACGGCTATGCTGTGCGCGCGGCAGAATGGCCCGGACCATGGCGCGTGACCGGCGCCAGCACCGCGGGTGGCTATCTGCCTACTGCGTTGGCACAAGGCGAGGCCTACCGCATCTTCACCGGTGCGCCGCTCCCTCCGGGAGCTGACGCCATTCTCATTCAGGAGAATGCGGAACTGACCGGCGATGTGCTGCGCGGCGTGGACAAACCATTGACGCCAGGTCTGCATGTCCGCGCGACTGCGTCGGATTTTCACATCCATCAAACATTGCTTGCGGGCGGGGCGCAATTGAACGCTGCGAAGATCGCCCTAGCCGTCCTTGCAGGGCACGGAACCCTTCCGGTTCGCAAGCGCCCTACCATAGCCATATTATCGACGGGCAATGAACTCGTGGCGCCCGGCCAGCCTGCGCCTCCCGGCAAGCTTCCTTCATCCAATGCCCCGATGCTGATGGCAATGCTCGGCACCGTGCCTTGCGGCATCCTCGATCTGGGAATAGTTCCAGATGATCTCGAAACCATGATACAAGCCTTTGAAAAGGCTAAAATGGCTGACATAATTTTATCGACGGGGGGCGCATCTGTCGGTGATCATGATCTGGTTCGTCCCGCCTTTACCCAGGCGGGCGGATCGCTGGACTTCTGGAAAATCCGCATGCGTCCCGGAAAACCGCTCATGGCAGGAAAGCTGGGGCATTCTGTTTTTCTCGGTCTGCCGGGCAATCCGGTTTCCGCCTTCGTAACTGCCATGTTGTTCCTGCTGCCACTGGTCCGCCATATGGGAGGAGCCGCCTCGCCCCTCCCCGTCCTGGCCAGTGCCCGCCTTGCCGCGCCCCTGCCGGCTACCGGAGAACGGGACGACTATCTACGCGCCTTTCGGGCCGAAGGAGGAATCGTTTCCGTGACGTCGCAGGATAGCGCGGCGACGGCTGCAATGGCGCGTGCGGACTGCCTGATCCTGCGTCGCGCGCATTCCGCTCCGGCCAAGACCGGCGATATCGTCGATATTCTTCCCATCCCGGCATAGAAAGAGAAAGGGGCCGCATCGCGACCCCTTCCAAAAGACATATCAACTTCTGTCAGCGCTGCTGCTTGCCGGGATTGGAGTCCTTGCGGCGCTCATCGCCCATCTGGCCCTGCTTATTCTCCTGCTGCTGCTGACGTCCGCCTTGCTGTTCGCGGCGCTGCTGTTGTTTGTCCTGATCGTTCTGGTTGGGCATGGTCACTCTCCTAACCTCTCCACCTGAAGAGGTAGCCTGAGAACGGCCCGTCCCACTCACCGTTCCGCGCGAATGCGACCAACGGTTAACCGCTTGGTGATTATCCCCTTTGCATACGTGATTGACTCGTTAATCATTGGACGCGATAGCCCCCATGAGGGGGATTTATGGCAAAAACCTTTGAACAGTTTCACTTTTCCCTGATTGAACGGGACCAGCCTGACCTACTTGAGGCGAAAATGTCTCGGGAGGATTGGCTTAGAGCGAAGTTCGGGGTCCGTTTTGATTTCCAGCATCAAGGGAAGCCGTTCTCTTGGGTGCCGCAAAACTGGGCGGGCGATTATGTGGTCGGCATTATCGAACGCCAGAAATTTCATGTGGTCCGCACTCCCCCAAATGATGGAGCGGCGGAAATTGAAGGCAGCTTCTGGACTGGTTCCATGGTCGTTATCGACCCAAGGAACATACCCGGCGGACAGGGAGTGGCTGTAGAGGCCAACTCCAATGTTGGCCAGCCTAGCGCGATATTGTCGTCCCTGGTGGGACATATGAACGCAATTCTGCCCCACCAATACGCCATACAATTCAAGGCACTCTTCGAAGGCGGCTCATTCTGGCGTTTCGCGGAGAGACACGGCGGTCAGCTGGAATATGTGAGGTTTAAGTTCACTGTTCCGAATATGATATTCGGCGCTGGAGGTGGCGTTAAGCAGGGGCTTAGAAGAATAGGCAGCGATACAAACGCTCAAGAGATCGAAGTTAAGATAGAAAGCGCAGAGGGAATAGATGCCAATAGTGAGGCCGTTAAAGAAGGCGTTGCTTATGGCGAAGAGGGAAATGCATCGGTTACTGCAAAATCACTGAATGGCGACAGATGGTCATCGACAAAGCAGAAGATGACTGCTAAAGTCCAGAGCGTTTTAGATTTGCCAAAAGCGAAGGTTGAAGAGGTTCAAGAATGGCTCAAGCAGGCTTTGAACCGTGAGCAGGATTCTAGCGATAGCGGGTTTGATAATCCTGACGATTGGCATCGGGATAACTAGCTGCATCCGTCCAGAAATATTTGGGGATTCTAATTCTTTCCTTAAGAACTTCGTAAACCATGAGCTGCTGGCGGTCTTGGGGGTTATTGTAACGATAACGCTGGCGTCGGCTGCAAGCCTCCACCTTGAGTTGAACAGGCTAGAAAATGATACGGGCGAGAAATTTTTAGAAGCGCGGTCTGCTACGAAGGCGTATGCTTATCTTCTGATTACGCTCTTTGGCGCGGCCCTCGCTCTAGTCATCGCAAAGCCAGTGGTGGCTGAAACTGAAAGCGTGAAATCGCTGTTCAACGGAGCGGCGATCTTGGTGATAGTGTTGAACATGCTCGCTTTGATTGACCTAACAAGTGCCGTGTTTGCCATCCCGCCGGATCGGAGGCTGAAAAAATGACGACGTTGAAGCAGGCCCGCGAGAGCGGGAAAATCGACCAGTTCATCAAGGAGCATGAGGCCGATCCCGAAGGGGATGCGGAAGCCTTCAATCGCGCCGTTCGGGCAATGGCCCGAAAGTCGAAAGAAGCTCCGAAAGCATCGTCTCGGGACAATCGCGACGATTGAAGCGATATTCCGCCTCCTTCGCATATTTCCACAGATGCTTGCCGCTCACATGAATGTGGGTGCCGTGGATCGACCGCTTTAGCTGCGACCAGAAACCCTCGACGCCGTTGGTTGTGACATGGCCGCGCACATATTCGCCCGACGAGTGATTGACCGTCTTGTGCCAGAAGCCATGGCCGGTCCCATCCAAGCCCGCATAGCTGACAAATTCGTCGGTGTGGATTTCGGTGTGCGGCTTCACGTTGGCTACAATCTCGCTTTGCAGAGTGCTTTTACGACGGTTCGGGATCACTTTCGTCATGACGCTGCCACCACGTTCCACCATCGCCATGATCGCGGTCTTGTTGGCTTTGTATCCAGTGCCTTTGCCGGTCGCTTCGCCGCCAATATAGGTTTCGTCCACCTCAACCGTCTTGAACACACCGCCCAGCGGTTCTTCACCGTCCACATCAGCCATATGCTCGCGGATCAGGTGCGCCATGCGCCACGCCGTCTTGTAGGTCACGCCTAGCTGGCGCTCTAGTTCCTTCGCCGCCACGCCGTTGCGCGTCGTGGTGAACAGGTAGATGGCATAGAACCAAAGCTGGAGCGGCGTCCGGGTCTGTTCGAACGGGGTGCCCACGGTAGGGTGCAGGTGGTGGCCGCACCACTGGCAGGAATAGGCGCGCTCGGCCTTGATCCGATACCAGTTGGAAGGACGTTCGCAGGAGGGGCACTCGAAGCCCTGCCCAAACCGGATTTCAAACAGATGGTTCAGGCAGCTTTCGTCATCGGGAAACTGCTTGAAGAACTGCGCGATGGTTTGGGGCTTCTTGCTCATGCCTCATGTATAGCGCAATTCCTTACGTATGCAAAGGGGATAATCACCAACCGCTTGACTTGCCCCCTTCCGTTTCCTATGCGTTCTCCATCCGTTCCATTGGAGATCGCAGGCATGTTGACGCCCAAACAGCAACAGTTGCTGAGCTTCATCCAGACCCGCCTGGAAGAGCGCGGCGTGTCCCCCTCATTTGAAGAGATGAAGGACGCGCTCGACCTGCGATCCAAATCGGGCATCCACCGCCTCATCAATGCGCTGGAGGAACGCGGCTTCATCCGGCGCCTGCCCAATCGTGCGCGGGCTTTGGAAGTGCTGAAATTGCCGGACGCCATGCATCGCCTGCCAAAGGAGATGCCTGCCGCCACGTCGCAAGCGCGCGTCAGCCTGCCCATCGCCGCTAATGACATCATCGAAATCCCTCTGCATGGACGGATCGCAGCGGGCGTTCCCATCGAGGCGCTGGAGGGGCAGAATATGCTCTCCGTGCCGGCAGCCCTGCTAGGCGCGGGTGACCATTATGCGCTGGAGGTAGCGGGCGATTCCATGGTCGATGCCGGTATTCTCGATGGCGATTTCGCGCTGATCCAGAAAACCGACGTAGCGCGGGAAGGCCAGATAGTGGTCGCCCTCATCGACGACAATGAAGCCACGCTCAAATATTTCCGCCGCGACGGCAAGAGGGTGAGACTTGACCCCGCCAACAGCGCTTATGAGCCTCAGCTATACGATCCCACACAGGTTCGCATTCAAGGCAAGCTGGCCGGGTTGCTGCGCCGATATAATTGAAGCATCGCGCGAAGGATCAGGGCTACTTTTCAGTAACCCGGGCGGCGAAACAGAATGAGAGCGCACGGCCTGCATCAGATCTAACGCGATCTGCTCTGATCGGTGCGTCCGCGGCGCGGCATCCAGGGATGGGCGTCATGCGGGCTATGGACAGAGCGAATCGTCCCATTCTCCAGATTGATGGCGAGACCACCTGTCGCCGCTAACATAGAGCGATCCACCTTCAGCCACCTGGGTCGGCACCATCGAGGCAAGCGACGGTCACTGACGACGATATCGGCCCATTGGCAATCGCGCATGAAGGCTTTTCTTTCGACAAACATGCGGCTGCGAGTGACAAGCAACCGCCAGGATCTGCCTCCCCTGTCCAACAGGACCGAACACAGATCCGCGGAGCAGCGTGCCTGCGGCAGACTGGCCAGGGATTCGAGAGTTCCATCATAGCCCGCACTTTCCGTCAGGGCATCGCGCACATATTCACCCGCCCTGTCCCGCAGCAAAGCCATGCCATCCCCCTCGGTTCGCAAGGCGACATGGCGGCCATCGCCGGTGATCAATATGTCGGGCGGAGGATTGAGCAAAATCGCCAGGAGCCCGATTCCAACGGGCGCCAACCCCAACCAGCGCCATGCGCTTCGCCACAGCAGGCACCACAGCCCGCCCATCACCATTACGGCAAAGACCCAGTTCGGCAGCGCCGGTCCCAGCGCCACGGCCATGGGACTTCCTCCGACGCCATGGGCAATCAACAGCAAGAAATCCAAGGCCTTGCCAGTCGCCCACCACGCCGGAGCACCCAGGCCCAGCAGATCCAGCAGAAGCGCCAAAGCCTCCAGCGGCATTACCACAAAGGTCGTAAGCGGGATCGCGATGATATTGGCGAATGCACCCAACATACCCGCCTTGTGAAAATGGAAGAAAGCGATCGGCGCCAACATCAGTTCGACCGCAAAGCCTGTCATCAACAAGACCGCGACCGAACGCCCGAACTTGCGCCAGCCATTTTCATCGCGCGCCGCAGCGAAAGCGCGAAATCGCGGGTGCTCCGACAAGGCGATAATTGCGATCACGGCGCCGAAACTCATCTGGAAACTCGGCCCGACCAGTGCTTCGGGCCACAGGCACAGCACGATCAGCGCTCCCGTCGCCACGAGCCGCAAGGTGATGGCGTCCCGCCCCAGCGCCAGACCGCCTAGCACGAGCAGCGCGGCGATGCAGGAGCGCACGGTCGGAACCTCCGCGCCCGTCAGCAAGGTATAGCCGATCCCCGCCAACGCCCCGCCCGTCGCCGCGATCAGCATCAAAGGCCAATTCAGCGCCGCCCGGCGACTGATCGCCATCGTCCGCATGAGCAGGAAGATGACCGCGCCGATCAAAGCCGTCACATGCAGTCCGCTGATGGACAACAGATGCGCGAGGCCACTGCGCCGCATCGCTTCCGCATCGTCCTCCGCAATCGCGCCCTGATCGCCGGTGGCGAGCGCGGCGGCAATGCCTTCCGCCGGCCCTTCCAGCCGATCGAGAATATGCGAGAACAGGCGATTCCTCATGTCAGGCCCACCCGTCGCGGGCGCGATGACGGCGATGGGCGGCAAGGCGCGTCCCGTTGCCCCTATCCCCTGAAAATAAGCCCGCGCGGCAAAATCATAGCCGCCCGGCAAGCTG
Organism: Sphingobium baderi; assembly: GCF_001456115.1. Lineage (NCBI taxonomy): Bacteria > Pseudomonadati > Pseudomonadota > Alphaproteobacteria > Sphingomonadales > Sphingobiaceae > Sphingobium > Sphingobium wenxiniae. Next base: position 3,427,666 of record NZ_CP013264.1, read on the forward strand.
GGTGGCGCCGGCGGCATCAACCGCACACGGAAGCGAACGGTTGCTCCTCGATCTATGGCGGGCGACATATCCGCCTCCCGCACATTCACCCGCACCAGGGATGGAAGCTCCGGCGCGCCTACCGGCCGCAGCAGCAAGCGAACCATGTCTTTCGAAGGAACGGGACTCACGGACCGGACTTCGCCCGTAAGCACCGCGAATGTGGCGCGCTGCAACGGCGGCTCTCCCACCAGCGCCGACTTGCCCCAAATGAGCAGGCAACCCAGACAGGCGAGTATCCCCGCCGAAACCGCCATCCTCCTTGCGCGACCTCCTGTCGGCAGCAAGACAGCGGCGCTGGCCAGAGCCAGGGTGACACAGCAAAAAGCGAGCCACGCCCACCGATGGGGTAAAGCAAACCAGGTCGCGATCCCGATTCCCAATCCCACCGGAACCCAGAGCGGGATTTGCTCCCTTTCCTTTTCCAGCCATTGTTCCAATGAAAAAGCCAAGGCCTGACGCCACGCCTTCCCCTTCTCCCGAACGGAAGTTTGTGGAGACTCAAAAGCCATGCTAGGGGGCGTCGCGTTCATGAATAGGCAGGGCGAATGTCAGGGAATTCTTCGGTGAGTGCAACGGGAATGAACAAGCAGGTGGTGACCCGTTTTGCCCCGTCCCCCACCGGCTTTCTACACATCGGCGGCGCCCGCACCGCGCTTTTCAACTGGCTGTTCGCGCGACACCATGGCGGCAAGTTCCTGCTCCGCATCGAAGATACGGACCGGACCCGTTCCACCGAGGAAGCAGTGGCCGCGATTTTCGATGGCCTGGAATGGCTCGGCCTTGGCGGCGACGAGCCTGCGGTCTTTCAGTTCGGGCGCTCGGCGCGCCATGCGGAAGTCGCCAATCAGATGCTGGCGAACGGCCACGCCTATCGCTGCTATGCGACGCCCGAAGAACTGGCGGAACTGCGCGAGCAGCAGCGCGCCGCGAAGCAACCGATGCGCTATGACGGCCGCTGGCGGGACCGTGCCTCGTCCGAGGCGCCCGCAGACGCGCCCTTCGTCATCCGGCTGAAGGCGCCGCGCGAAGGCGAAACGGTGATCGAGGATGCGGTGCAAGGCCGTGTCGTGGTCCAGAATGCGGAACTGGACGACATGATCCTGCTCCGCTCCGATGGCACGCCCACCTATATGCTGGCTGTTGTCGTGGATGACAACGACATGGGCGTCACCCATGTCATTCGCGGTGACGACCATCTGAACAATGCCTTCCGCCAACTAGGCATTATGAAAGCGATGGGCTGGGAAGAGCCGGTCTATGCCCACATCCCCCTGATCCACGGGTCGGACGGGGCGAAGCTTTCCAAGCGCCATGGGGCGCTGGGGGTCGATGCCTATCGCGACGAAATGGGAATGCTGCCCGAAGCGGTGCTCAACTATCTGCTCCGGCTGGGTTGGGGCCATGGGGACGAGGAAATCATCTCCATCGCACGCGCCATCGAACTGTTCGATATTTCGGGCGTGGGCCGCTCGCCTTCACGCTTCGACATTAAGAAGCTGGAGAATCTCAATGGCCACTATCTGCGGGAGGCCGACGATGCGCGGTTGGCGGCGCTGGTCGCCCCGCGCGTGGCAGCGGGGCTGGGCCAGCCCCTCCCCGCCGACGCGGGCGCGCTGTTGACGCAGGCGATGCCTTCGCTAAAGCCACGCGCGAAAACGCTTAATGAAATTGCGGAGGGGGCGGAATTCCTGTTCAAAAATTGCCCGCTGGATTTTGACGAAAAGGCCCTCGCTCTGCTAGACGACTCGGCGCGCGCGTTGCTGGCAAGCACAGCTGACGCTCTTTCTGCCGTTCAGCCCTGGACGGTCGAAGCGATCGAAGACGTCATACGCCGCGTGGCAGAGGATGCGGGCCTGGGCCTCGGCAAGGTAGCGCAGCCCTTGAGGGCGGCGTTGACCGGCCGGACGGTTTCGCCCGGAATTTTCGATGTCCTTTTCCTTCTGGGAAAAGAAGAAAGCTTGGGTCGGTTGATGGATGTGGGGCACGCATCGGTCGGCTGACAGTTAAGGAGAACATGAATGTCCGATAAAAATGCCACTTTGACCATCGGGGAAGAGACAAAGGACTACGCCGTTCTGGATGGCACGGTCGGCCCGCAGGTCATCGACGTGCGTAAGCTCTACGCCAACACCGGCATGTTCACCTACGATCCTGGCTTCACCTCCACCGCGAGTTGCGAATCGGGCCTGACCTATATCGATGGCGACGAAGGCGTGCTGCTGCACCGCGGCTACCCCATCGGCCAGTTGGCCGAACAGTCCAGCTTCATGGAAGTCAGCTATCTGCTGCTGAACGGCGAACTGCCCTCGAAACAGCAACTGGACGACTTCACCCGCACCATTACCCGCCACACGATGGTGAATGAACAACTCACCGCTTTCTATCGCGGTTTCCGTCGCGACGCTCACCCCATGGCCATCATGTGCGGCGTTGTCGGCGCGCTGTCGGCCTTCTACCATGACTCGACCGATATCAACGATCCTGAACAGCGCAAGATCGCCAGCCACCGCCTGATTGCCAAGATGCCGACCATCGCGGCCATGGCCTATAAATATTCGGTGGGTCAGCCCTTCGTCTATCCGCGCAACGATCTCAGCTATACCGCCAATTTCCTACGTATGACCTTCTCCGTTCCGGCCGAGGAATATGAGCCGGACCCGGTGGTCGTTGACGCGATGGACAAGATCTTCATTCTTCACGCCGACCATGAACAGAACGCATCGACCTCAACCGTGCGTCTGGCGGGTTCTTCGGGCGCCAATCCTTTCGCCTGTATCGCGGCAGGCATCGCCTGCCTGTGGGGTCCGGCGCATGGGGGCGCCAACGAAGCCGCGCTCAACATGTTGCGGGAAATCGGCACGGTCGATCGCATTCCGGAATATATCGCTCGCGCCAAGAACAAAGACGATCCGTTCCGCCTGATGGGCTTTGGTCATCGCGTCTACAAGAATTACGACCCGCGCGCGACCGTGATGCAGAAGACCGCGAAGGACGTTCTTGAAAAGCTGGGCGTCGACGATCCGGTCTTCGACGTTGCGAAGGAACTGGAGCATATCGCGCTCAACGATCCCTATTTCATCGAAAAGAAGCTCTATCCCAATGTGGACTTCTATTCGGGCGTGATCCTGTCCGCCATCGGCTTCCCGACCGAAATGTTCACCGTTCTGTTCGCTCTTGCCCGCACCGTCGGCTGGGTCGCGCAGTGGAACGAAATGATCTCCGACCCCGCGCAGAAGATTGGCCGCCCACGTCAGCTCTACACTGGCCCGACGCAGCGCGATTACGTCCCGGTCGGCAAACGCTGATCCGCGTCAGGAATGAAGAAAGGCGGCGCCGGTTCAGGCGCCGTTTTTTTTTCTTCATGCAGGAATTATGGTCTGCAAAGCCCCTTGCCTTTTCCACGATCGGATTTCGCTTTTGTTAATCATCAACCGAATGGGGCCTTCGCATCGGTGGGATCATCGCTATCCTAGACGGATATGTCTGCTTCCACGGCCTGATCGAGCGGCAACCTCAAGATAAAGCACGCCCCCTGCCCCGCTTCCCCTTCGATGCGAATGTCGCCGCCCATCGCCCGGGCCAGCCTGCGCGAGATATAGAGGCCTAGACCGCTGCCGCCCTGATCGTCGCGGCCCAGACGTTCGAACTTCTCGAATATCCGCTCGCGATCCTCCGTCGCGATGCCGGGGCCCTGATCCGTCACGAAAATGCGTGACTGGCCATCTTCCTGCTCCGTTTCGACCCGCACGACCGAGCCTTCCGGGCCATAGCGAATTGCGTTACCGATCAGGTTGACAAGAATCTGCAACACCCGGCGAAACTCGCCATTGGCGGGCACATGCTGCTCTGTCGCGGGAGCCATGATGCTGATCTGCCGGTCGAGCGCCTTCACGCTCAACAGTCCCGCCGCGCGCCGGCCCACATCTGCCAGATCAATCGCTTCCGAAACAACGGTGAAATCGGGACGGTCTATCGCCTGCAGATCGGCAAGATCGTCTACCAGAGCCATCAAATGCCGTCCTGCCGATGCGATGTCCTGTGCATAGCCCGCATAATCGGGACGCAATGGCCCTTCCAACTGGGCGCTGATCGTATCTGCATTGGCGATGATCCGCCCCAGCGGCTGGCGAAGCGAGCGATCCAGCCTCTTGCCAAAAGCAAGGGGGTCGAGAACGGCAGGCGCTGCGATCTCCGGCACCGGCACCGCCAGATCGAGTGCAAAGGCCTTCCCTCGATATCCCAATAATTGCCCGGTCAGGTCGAAAAGCGGGAAGCCGGAAAGATGAAAACGCTTGGCCGGATCGGCGGTCAGGCAGGCAAGCTGGTTACGAAACGCCCGGCGTTGCGTGAAACCGCGCAGGATGGCCATGTCGCCGTCCTCGTCCGGCTGTAGCTGGAAATAGCTGGAAAAGGGGTTGCCTGGCACAGGCGGCTGCAACGGCAAGACCCCGTCAGGATCGCCACCCTCCAGAACCATCTGGAACCGCAATTGCGTATCCACCTGCCAGCTCCAGCCGTCCGATACGGCGGCAAGGTCGGCTTCCAGCAGGCTGCTGTTGTTCCGCAAAAGCGGAATGGGACGTTCCTGCCAGTCGATCACGGACAGATGAACGGCTTTCCCATCCGGCCGCGCCCGCACCCACATATCGATATCGCACTGGTCGGATGCGGCTACCACCGGGCGGGACACGATGATGCCCAGCCGAATCGCCAATCGCGCGACCGCGGCCAGTTGAGGGATGGCCAGACGCTCCCCCAAATCCCCGCCCGTTTCGCGCTGGAGCGCCAATAAGGGTTCGTCGGCACTAAGCAAAAGGCCCTCAGCCGATACCGATGCCTGAATGATGGCGGAGTGCACCGGCATGTTCATCCCGCCGTCACCCGGCGCAGATGATCGAGCTTGGCGCGAAAAGCCGCTGGCGTGCGTAGCGCGCTGACGGTCGCGTCGGCCTGCACGGCATGGAGCGATTGGTAACGCTCCGCCTGCACGACGATTGCCGCGTCGGTAAGGGACGGCCGGACGGGGCGCAGTGCTAGAAGAAGGTGAACATAATCCGAATCCGATCCGCCCAGCGTCCGATTCAGGGCCGCGACCTGATCCATGGGGCCGAACAGCAGGACATCCGCGAGTTGTGCACTCTCCATCCGTAATCGGCGTGCTGCCAGCGCAATGAAGATCAGGAATTGGCGTTGCGACAGCGCCAACGCCAGCAGTTCTGGTGCATCGGCCCGATCGCCGAGTTGCCGGACGACCACGTCGGCGATGGGAATGGGACCGGCCGCCTCCTCATGCCGGCGCAGCAGGACTTCGCCGGCCCGTTCAAAGGCGGCAATGATGGCATCGTCCGATCCCGACACGCGCTGCACGATCGCTGCAAGACAGGCCGCCGCTGTCCAGACTAGCTCGGCAAAATATTCCGCCGGGACGTCCGGACGCAAAGGCTCGTCCTCTCCACCGGTCGTGAGCCATCGCCCTTCCGCCAGCGCCAGGGCGGAAAGGGCGTTTCCAATCGTCGGGTCATCCGCCGACAGGACAGATTCGGCCTCTCCATCCGCGCTTTCCCCTTCGGGACGACCGGACTGGCGCAGCAGCAGGCTAATCCCGGCCCGCATTTGCATATGCGCCAGCAGGGACGGCCCCAACATTGTGGGCTGCGCGCAAACGGTGGGCCAGCAAAGCGGATCGGGCCATTCGTCCAGCGCGGCGGCAATGGGCGCTTCATCCTGCAAGGCAGTGCGGAAGGCGATCTCTATAGCACGCAGGCAGCCCCCCAGATGACGCCGCGTCTCCGCGATCAGCGCATCATTGCGTTCCCTCCCGTCCAGAGGAAAGAGAAACGCCAGATCGATGGCATGACCGACGGGCACAGCGGACAGACCGGCCATAACCCTTGTCATCGGCCAGCAGTCCGCCAGGGTCGATCCAGCAAGGGTCGGATAGGCGCTCATGCGGGCACCATAATCACACGTCGTTAAAATGCACTAAACCGTCCCAGAGAAATATTTGTCAGCCACGTCGCGTCAAAATGATGGCGCCGGCCGAACCGATCGCACAGATCATCGCCAGATCGAGCATCCAGGAAACGCCCCCAGCCAGTTGCGCGGCGAACAGGAGCAGCAGGGCGCTTCCCGGCGTGAAAATCATCCATGCACGCGCGCCGCCCGTTCGCTGCCATCTGTCGGCAACCAGTAGAATCGCGAGCATCAATGCCAGATAGGAAGCCGTTATTGAGCCACTTGCCATGACCAACCCGAGCAGTGCGAAAAACGGCGTGATGAAAGCGATCCAGCCCAAAGGCGGCGAACGCAAGGCCAGCTCATCCAGCCGGTCGCTGACCTCCGAAAGCAGGAGAGCGAACAGCAGAAGGCAAAAGCCGATGACCGGCCAGTCGAGTTCAATCGGAACCAGCGCGATTGCGCCGATCATCATGGACGCGATTCGCACCTGTAACGCGGGCACCTGACTCCGCATCAACACGGGACCCAGGAAACGCGCAACCGGACCGAAAAGATAATGCTCGATTCCGCCGCGCATCCGGCCGGAGCGCGATGCCATGGACAGGACGGATTGCGCCACCAGATCGGCCTGCTGCTGCCCTTCAATCAGCGTGACGCGCCCTTCCAGCAGGTCATCCTGCGGAACGGTGATCCGACGCGCGCCTTTTTGAACCGCACCACGCACAAGGGTAAGCGCCAGATCCCAGTCGCCGATCATGTCCAGCGTGCCAAACAACAGGTCGGGGCTGATGCGAACCAGTCCGGCCCAACGCTGCCCGGCATCGATTCGTTCGAAGGGCGCGCTCGCGCGGCTGTCATCAGTGACCAGCAGCGCATCGCCTTCTGTCCCGGCGATGGCATCGAAATGCGATTGAGAAATAATGGCCCCATCGGCGACCAGCAGGCTGTCCGCATCGCGCGGCATATCGCGCACCATCGCTATCATATCGCGCACCAGAACGACGGCTATCCCATCCGCGCTCAACCGGTCCACAGCCTGGGAAATCGCCGGCGTGATGACGTTGACGAGGATGAAGATGTGATCTGCGCCTGCACGCGCCGCCTGACGCGCCTGATATTCCACCAGCGTCTGCCCGGCAAAGTGCAAGGTCGCGCGTAACCCGGCGGGCGAATCGCCCGATGTCCGGCTGGCGCTCAAAATGGCCACGAAAGTCATATTGCGAAAGGCCGACCCGTTCTTGTGTAGCCGCCTTTTCGCAAGGCCGGAGCAATCGCGCAAGCGACGCCTTGGCACAAAAGGATCAACCCTGTTCGAGAGCCGCGAGCGCTGTCCGCAATTGCTTGAGAATTCGGGGGTCGCCTGGCGCCGCTTGCACGGCTTCCTCCGCCAGCGCCATCAGGCCCGTCAGGCCGAAACTGGCCGCCAGCCCCTTCAGCCGCCACGCAGCCAATTCCCAATTGGCGTCGCAACGCGCCCGGGCGAGCAAATCGACCTGACGGAGCGCGCTTTCCATGAACGCAACGTGCAGGTCGGCGATCAACGCCGAATCTTCACCAACAGCCGCCGCCAGAGCTGCATTCAAGGCGCCAGGATCATAAGACATGGGCCAGATGCTATCTGGCTTGCGTTAAGTTTTGGTAACAGGGCATTTTCGTTGCAGGAAAAGATGCTACTATAGCCGCCATGACCGGGGGCAGCACAATCGTCGAGTTTTGGCGCGACAACGAAAAATCGGCGATCGACGCATCGCGCGTGGACGATGTATCGCCTTTGGAACAAAGCCTTTTCGACATGGAGGAGGATGAAGCCCCGCCGGCGCAGGCCGATCGCGCGCTCAAACGAACGCAGATCGCCCTTTTCCTTTTTGCGGCGGCATGGCTGACCTTCGCGATCTGGGCCAATATGTCGTCGGGCCAGTGGCGGGCGGGTCCGGCGGTCTGGCCCGGCATGGTCGCCACCCTGCTCATCCCCATCATCCTGCTGGGCGTTTGCTATATCTTGCTCATCCGCAACAGCCGGACGGAAAGCAGGCGCTATCTCAATACGGCTCAGGCATTGCGCGCCGAGGCGGACCTGCTGGAACTGCGGCTGGGCCGGATTGCCAGCCAGCTTGAAGCGGCGCGCCAGACCATGCAGGACCAAGCCGAACTGCTGGATAGCTATGGCGCGGCGGCGAGCAGCAATATGGAGGCTTCCGCCGAATTGATCGCCAGCCGCGCGCAAAGCACGGTGCGCGATGCCGAGTCCGCCGAAAAGGCAGGCCAGGCACTCGTCACCCAATTGAATACCCTGATCGAGGCCATGCCGGACCTGGAAGATCGGGCCGCGCGCATGGCCGCCCGGATCGTGGATGACGGCCATGCCCTGTCGGAGCGGATCGATGCGCTGGAAGCGCGGCTCCACGCGTTGGGCGAACTGTCCGACGACACCCGCACGCGAACATTGTCCGCGACCAAGAGCCTGTCGAGCCAGCTTGTGCAGGTGCAGGAGGCCACCCGGTCGGCCAGTGAGGAGATGACCGGCATCGCCGACATCGCCTCCGCTCGGCTGGAAGCGACCATGCAAGGCGCCCGTTCTGCCACGGACGAAAACCGGCAGGCCATCGAACAACAGGCTTCCGATCTGGAGGCGCTCATGCAGAGCGTCCGCCAAAGCATAGCAGCGGTCACGCAAGCCAGCCGGTCCTCTTTCGCGGCGGAAATGGAAACTACCACGGCCCATTTGCAACAGGCGATCGACCAGACGCTGAGCCAACTCCAGCACGTTATGTCATCGACAGGCGATGAACTGGGCAATCAGAAATCGGCTCTGGAAGATCTGCTCAACCGATCCCAGACCGGAATCGCAGCGACAGGTCAGGCGGCGCTTGTCACCATGGGCAACAGCATAAACGTCATTGAAGCCGATTTGCGGCAACGGATGGAAGCCACGCAGGCTCAGGTCCAGGCCGTGCTGGCGGAGTGCGATACGCGACTGTCCGATCAGGCGAAGGCGCTGGATTCACTCGTCACGAGGTCGCGCACCAGCATCGATGCCATTGGTGACGAAACGGTCGCCACGCTTGCCGACAATATGGGTGAAGTCGAAAATCGCCTGCATCAGATAAACGATCTGGTCGAAGGTCAGCGGACCTTGATGGCAAGCCTGCATGGGCAACTGGGCGACACGCTGGCAGCGGCGGAAGAGCGCTTCGGGGCGATGGAGCAATCCTCCATTGCGCGCACCGAAAGATTGACCGACGCCCTGTCCAGCCTGACCGCCGAAACGCAACGGATAGACAATGCGCTGGCTGGCGGCGGCATAACGGCGGAAAAGCTGATCGCCTGCGCGGAAACGCTGCTGGTCGCGCTGGATTCAAGTGTCAGGGAACTGGACGAAACCTATCCGGCGGCGCTGGAACGGTTCGACGCGCGGATGGAACGCAGCCGCACCCTTATGACAAGCGCGACGCCCGAACTGGAACGGCTGGAGGCCATTTCGGAAGCCCTCCTCGGTCGGACGCAGGAAGCGGAAGAGCTGTTGCGGGGTCAAGGCAGCCGCCTGACGGAATGGCTGGAAAGCACGCAGGGCGGACTGAAATCCAATCGCGAATTGGTGGACCGCCTGCGGCTGGCGCTCGACGGCGCGCATCAGGATGCCACGCGCATCACGGAAGGCGCCGGTCCCTTGCTGGTCACGGCTCTGTTGCGGGTCAAGGATACCGCCGATCAGGCCGCCGAACGGGCGCGTCAGGCATTAGGCAGGACCATTCCCGAAGCGGCGCAGGCCCTGGCCGATGCCAGCGAGGAAGCAATGGAACGCGCCATCGGCGATCGCGTCGCTGCCCAGATCGAACAATTGTCCAGAGTTGCCGAGGAAGCGGTCAAGGCTGCACATCAAGCATCCGAAAGGCTGATGCGCCAGTTGCTGACGATTGCCGACACCAGCAGCAATGTGGAGCAGCGGATCGAGCAGGCGGAACGTGCCGCCGAGGAACGCGATCGGGATCATTTCGCCCGCCGATCCGCCCTTTTGATCGAATCGTTGAACAGCACGGCAATCGACGTTGCGAAGATATTGTCGAACGACGTAACTGATTCGGCCTGGTCATCCTATCTGAAGGGCGATCGCGGCGTTTTCACACGACGCGCGGTGAAGCTGCTGGATGCCGGAGAGTCGCGCGAAATCGCCCTTCATTATGATGAGGATTCAGAGTTTCGCGATCATGTGAACCGCTACATTCATGATTTCGAATCGATGTTGCGGATCATCCTATCGGCAAGGGATGGCAATGCGCTGGGTGTCGCCATCCTGTCGTCCGACATGGGCAAGCTCTATGTGGCGCTCGCGCAGGCGATCGAGCGGCTGCGGCAATAGGCGGACCGGCTGCGGCCGGACTTGGACCCGACCGGCTGCATTCCATAGCGATCAGTTTGAGCGGCTATAGCCCGGCAGCTTGTCGAGCGTGACCCAGCCTTCGACATAATTGGCGTAGTAGAGGCCAAACAGCACCGCCGAAAGGATGGTCGCCCGCAAGACGACCACGCCAGGCCTGAAGTTGCTTGGGGCGCTGTCCGCCTGCCCTTCCCGCAAAATCTCCCCGGTTTCATCGGGCGTGCGAATGCCGAAGGGCAAGACGATGAACGCGCTGATCACCCAGAACAGCACGTAAATGGCGAAGATGGCATACCAGTTCATGGGAAACTCGATTAGGCGCGAATGAGGAGGACGTCCACCACCGGCTTCTTACCGGTCCAGCGCGTCGCTGTCCGGCGGACGGCAAGGCGAATGCGTTCCCGCAATGCTTCCTCTTCCCGCGCACCCTTGGCAACCGCCTGGGCTGCCTCGGCAGCGGCTTCTTCCAGAAATGCAGCCTTATCCTCTTCGACCGGGACACCCTGCGTGCGAAGCGCCGGTTGCCCGACCACGCGTCCCTTCGAATCCACAGCCACCGCAACGCTGATCTGGCCATGCAAGGCTATCTTGCGCCGTTCATTCATGGTCGTGCCGTCAGCGGGCAGGATGACGTCGCCATCCAGCACAAGCCTGCCGCTCGCTTCATGACCGATGATTTCCGGGCCTCCGGGCGCCAACCGCAACAGATCGCCATTGGATTGCACCACGGCATTGCGGATGCCCAACGTCAGGCCCAGCCGGGCCTGCTCGGCCATGTGCCGACGCTCGCCATGGACAGGCAATAATATTTCCGGGCGAATCCAGCGATACATGGCTTCCAGTTCCGGCCGACCGGGATGGCCCGATACATGGACCTCGGCCTGTCTGTCCGTCACCATCAGCACGCCGCTGGTCGCCAGGGCGTTCTGGATACGACCGATTGCGATTTCATTGCCGGGAATCTGCTTGGAGGAAAAGACGACCAGATCGCCTTCAGCCAGCTTGATAGGATGGGAATCGAAGGCAATGCGGGACAGGGCGGCACGCGCTTCTCCCTGCCCGCCAGTCGCCACGATCATCACTTCATTGCGTGGCAATGCCATCGCAGCGTCCCAATCGATCGTCGGCGGAAAATCCTTGAGATAGCCAGCGTTGCGCGCATTGGAAATGATCCGGTCGAGCGAACGCCCGGCGACGCAAAGGCGACGGCCCGTCGCCACCGCGACCTCGCCAAGGGTCTGGAGGCGGGCGGCATTGGACGCAAAGGTCGTGACCAGCACGCGTCCCTTAGCCCCGGATATGGTCGCCATCAGACCTTCGCGCACATCGCCTTCCGACCCGCTGGCTTCGGAATTGAACACGTTGGTGCTGTCGCACACAAGGGCCAGCACGCCTTCGTCGCCGATCGCGGTCAACTCCTCCGGCGTCGATGGCGCGCCAAGCAGGGGCCGCTCATCCAGCTTCCAGTCGCCGGTGTGAAAGATGCGGCCGTAACGCGTGTCGATCAGCACCGCATTGCCTTCGGGGATCGAATGCGCCAGCGGCACATAACGGAAACCGAAGGGACCAAGCGCAAAGCTGCCCTCATTTTCGATGACGTTGAGTTCGACCTCCTGAACCAACCCTTCCTCTTCCAGCTTCAACCGGATAAGGCCCGCCGTGAACGGCGTGGCATAAAGCGGCACCCCGAGATCGGCGGCCAGATAGGGGATGGCTCCGATATGGTCTTCATGACCATGCGTCAGGACAATGCCCAACAGGTCATCCCGCCGCTCCTCGATAAAGGAGAGGTCTGGCAATATCAGTTCCACGCCGGGATAGGCAGGATCGGCGAAGGTCAGACCCAGGTCCACCATCACCCATTTTCCCTGGCAACCGTAAAGATTGACGTTCATGCCGATCTCTCCCGACCCGCCAAGGGCCAGGAAGAGCAGCTCGTCTCCGGGTGTCATTATGCTTGTTTACTCCGTTCGTGCAGCAGCGCCAGTCCCTGAATGGTCAGGTCGGGCGCGATGGCATCGAAAATATCGCTATTCTCATCAAAGAGGACCGCAAGGCCCCCCGTCGAAATCACTTTGGTCGGACGGCCGATTTCCGCACGCAAGCGGGCGACCAGTCCTTCCATCATCGCCACATAACCCCAGAATACGCCGATATGCATCTGCGCTTCGGTAGTGCGACCAATAACTGATCGGTTCTCCGGCGGCGCGATCGCTATCTTGGGCAACTTCGCTGCCGCCGCGACCAGTGCGTCGAGAGACAGGTTGATGCCTGCTGCGATGATGCCGCCCTTGTAAGCGCCCTTGTAATCCACCACGTCAAATGTCGTCGCGGTGCCGAAATCAATGACGATCAGATCGCCTTCGTAAAGATGGTGCGCCGCAATGGCATTTACAACCCGATCGGCGCCCACCGAAGAAGGTTGCTCGACATCCAGTTCCACGCCCCACTCCACTGGAGCATGGCCGGCGATCAGCGGTTCAACCTTGAAATATTTCTCAGCCAGCACCTGAAGATTATGGAGCGCACGCGGCACGACCGTTGCGATGATGACGGCGTCGACATCCCCGATCGCATAGCCTTCCAGCATCAGCAACTGGTTCAGCCACACGGCATATTCGTCCGCAGTCCGTCTGGGATCGGTCGCAATGCGCCAGCGCGCACGGATTTCCCCTTCACTCAGAAGCGCGAAAACGACGTTGGTATTGCCCGCGTCAATCGCGAGAAGCATGGCTGTTCCCCGAATATCAGATGAGAAGGATGTCGCCTGCATGAATGGCACGGGGATCGCCATTCGCCAAGCGCAGGATCAGCATGCCATCGCGATCCAATGTTTCGAAGCGCCCTTCCAATATGCTTCCATCAGGTTGGTTGACGCGCATGGCCGTGCCCGTAGCATGGGCATTGAGAAGCCAATGCGTTCGCACCGGATCAAGTCCTTGCGCGCGCCAGATGGCTAGCCAATGGGCGAACAACGCCGCCAACCTTTCAAGCAGGCCTTCCGCCTCAGCCTCTCCTGCGCCTTGTGCGGCCAGGGAGGTCACTGGCCTATCCAGATCCTTTGGATGCCCCTTCACATTGATCCCTATGCCCACAATAACTGCCTCTCCTGCCCTTTCCAGCAGGATACCGGCAATCTTCGCGCCATCGACCAATATGTCATTGGGCCATTTGATGCGCGCCTGCCCATCAGCCAAGGGCGCGATCAGCGCATGAACAGCATTGGCAGCCACCAACGCCAATGTGTGAGGCGCCGGGTCAAGCGCACGAAGGCGCACCAGCGTCGAGCAATAGAGATTGCCTTCCGGGCTTTCCCAAGACCGGCCCATGCGGCCACGCCCGCCGGTCTGCCGCCCCGCGCGGAGCCATGCTCCTTCGGATACGCCCTGCTCCACCCATGCCATCATATCGGCATTGGTGGAGCCGGTTTCCTCGACGAAGCGGATTTCGGTCAGAACAGCGACGCCGCCGCTGCCGCGCTAGCCTTATCCAGCACGGGGTTGAGCAGATAACCCAGCACGATCACGACGGCGCAAGCGGTCAGGATCATATTTTCGACCGCGCCGCCGCGCGCTTCATAAGCGGCTGCGGGTTCGTCGAAATAGATCGTCTTGATGATCTTCAGATAATAATAGGCGCCGATCACGGACGCCGCGATGCCGATTGCCGCAAGCGCCGCGAGATTGGCCGCCACAGCCGCATCGAACACCAGGAACTTCGCCCAAAAACCGAACAGCGGCGGGATGCCGGCCATGGAGAACATGAAAATCGCAAACGCCGCCGACAGCCCCTTGCGCGATTGCGACAGACCCGCAAGGCTGGCGATCGTTTCGACTGGATTGCCCTCCGCATCGCGCATCTGCAGGATGCAGGCGAAGCTGCCGATCGTCATCAGCACATAGATCGCCATATAGCTCATCGTTGCGGCAACGCCTGCGGGCGTGCCTGCGGCGAGGCCGATCAGCGCGAAGCCCACATTGTTGATTGACGAATAGGCCATCAGCCGCTTGATATTGGTCTGGCCGATTGCCGCCACGGCCCCGAAAATGATCGAGGCCAGCGCCACGAAGATCACGATCTGCTGCCAGTCAAGACCCGCCGGTCCCAGCGCCTCGATCGCGACGCGGACTGTCAGGGCGACCGCCGCAACCTTGGGTGCGCTGGCAAAGAAGGTAGTGACTGGCGTGGGCGCGCCCTCATAGACGTCTGGCGTCCACATGTGAAACGGCACCGCGCTGATCTTGAACGCCAGCCCTGCAAGAACGAAGACCAACCCGAACAGCTCACCCTTGGACACACCGTCCGACAGGGCGAGCGAAATGCCATCAAATGCCGTGCTGCCGGTAAAGCCGTAGAGCAGCGCCGTGCCGTAAAGCAGAATACCACTCGCCAGCGAACCCAGCACGAAATATTTAAGACCTGCCTCCGACGAACGCTCATCCTGACGCATGAAGCTCGCCAACACATAGGAGGCAAGGCTGTTCATCTCCAGACCGACATAGAGCGTGAGCATATCGCCCGCCGACACCATCATCCCCATACCGACGGCGGCGAACAGGATGAGGACCGGATATTCCGCGCGAATGGTATGACCCACGGCAAAGAAGCGCGGGGCCAACAGGATCGCGGCTGCTGCGGCACCATAGATCAGCGCTTTGGCAAAGACCGAGAAAGCATCCGCCCGCACCAATCCATCAAAGGCATCAGGACCGTGTTCCAGAGAACAGCACAGGGCCACGCCCGCCACCGCAAGGATAATCACGGAAAGCCAGTTTACGAAGCGCGCCATGCCCTCGCCGCCAAAGGCTGCGGTCAGGAGCAGCGCCAGTCCGCCAGCCGTCAGGATCAGTTCGGGCAGGACCGCCAGAAGGGAAGCTGTATCGATCATCAGTGCGCCTCCCCATGCGCGGCAACTTCTTCATGGACCGCACCTTCTCCAACCGGCTTGGGCGCACCCATCTCAATCTTGGAATCTCCCGCTGGAGCGGCGGATGCGAGGCGCGCTTCCAGCGCATGAATGGCAGGACGCATGGGCGCGAGGAAACTTTCCGGATAAACCCCCATCCACAGCACGACCGCGGCAATGGGCGCGAGCAGCGCGACTTCCCTGACCGACAGGTCGGGCATAGCCGCCGCATCGGCATTCTTCTGTTCGCCATAGCAGATGCGACGATAGAGATAGAGCATATAGGCCGCCCCAAGGATGATGCCGGACGTGCCGACCAGAGCCGCCCAGGTCGAAACCTGATAGACCCCCATCAGCGACAGGAACTCACCCACGAAGTTGCTGGTGCCCGGCAGGCCGACCGCCGCCATCGTGAACAGCAGGAACAGCACCGCATATTTAGGCATGTTGATGGCCAGCCCGCCATAACGCGCGATCTCCCGCGTGTGCAGGCGATCATAGATCACGCCGACGCACAGGAACAATGCGCCCGACACGAGGCCGTGTCCCAGCATCACCATCATCGAGCCTTCCAGACCCGCCTGATTGAAGGCGAACAGGCCCAGCGTCACGATTGCCATATGCGCGACCGAGGAATAAGCGATCAGCTTCTTCATGTCCGACTGCACCAGCGCGACGAGGCTGGTGTAGACCACCGCCACCATCGACAGGCCCCAGACCAGCGGCGCGAGTTGCGCGGATGCCTCCGGAAACATGGGCAGCGAGAAGCGGATGAACCCGTAACCGCCCATCTTGAGGAGCACGCCCGCCAGAATGACGGAACCGGCGGTCGGCGCCTGAACGTGCGCGTCGGGAAGCCAGGTATGGACCGGCCACATCGGCATCTTGACGGCAAAGCTCGCGAAGAAGGCCAGCCATAGCCATATCTCGACATGCGGATCGAAATTATAGGCCATCAGTGCGGGGATTTCGGTCGTCCCGGCTTCATGCACCATCCACATCATCGCGATCAGCATCAGCACCGAGCCGAGCAGCGTATAGAGGAAGAACTTGTAGGAGGCATAGATGCGGTCCGCGCCGCCCCAGATGCCGATGATGAGATACATCGGAATAAGGCCCGCTTCGAACATGATGTAGAAGAGATAGAGATCCTGCGCCGTGAAGACGCCGATCATCAGCACCTCCATGAACAGGAAAGCAGCCATATATTCGCCGACCCGCTTCTCGATCGCCTGCCAGCTCGCGCCGATGCAGATCGGCATCAGGAATACGGTGAGCGCGATCAGCATCAGGGCGATGCCGTCAATCCCCAAGGCCCAGGCAAAGCGCCCGAAGATCGGGGCATATTCCTGGAACTGCCATTGCGGCGCGCTGGCCGACTGGTCGAAGTTGATCCACAGCACGATGCCCAGCACCAGATCGGCCAGCGTCGCCAGCAGAGCGATCCAGCGCGCCTGCTGAGCGCCCGCGAACAGACAGGCGATGGCCCCCGCCATCGGCACTGCCATCATCAGGGAAAGGATGGGGAAGCCGTCCATTATCGTGTCATCGCCCAGGTTGCGGCCGCGGCGAGGCCGATCAGCATCACCAGCGCGTATGTGTAGAGGTAGCCGGACTGAAGCCGGCGGGTGACTTTGTTGCCCTGCACGACCAGCGCAGCGAGACCGTTCGGCCCGAAGCGGTCGATGAAGCCGATGTCACCGAACTTCCAGAAGAAGCGACCGATGGCAAAGGCAGGCTTCACGAAGAGCACATGATACAGCTCGTCGAAATACCATTTGTTGAGCAGGAACTGATAGAGCACGCCGAACTGCGCGACGAAACGCCGCGGCCAATCTGTATGCTTGATGTAGCTCAGCCAGGCGATCAGCAGGCCGGCCAGCATCACCGTGAAGGGACCGAATTTGACCCAGGTCGGCACTTCATGGCTCGCATGCATCAGATGGCTGTCGAACGCCAGGGCGCCCTTCCAAAACGCGACGCCACCTTCCGGACCGATGAACTGGTCATGGAAGATGAAGCCCGCGAACACCGCACCAAGGGCCAGCACGACCAAGGGCACCAACATGACCCAAGGGCTTTCGTGCGGATGATAGCCCGCCGTGCCCGTCGCCGCATGACCATGGTCATGACCGTCATGTTGGGTCTCTTCATCCGCCCCCTCATGATGGCCATGGACCGCGTGCTGGATATGCTCGGACGCAGCCCAGCGCGGCTTGCCGAAGAAGGTCAGGAACACCAGACGCCAGCTATAGAAGCTGGTGAGCAGCGCCGCGAACACGCCGACCAGATAAGCGCCCACGCCCGAACCGCCCGAAGCATAGGCCGCTTCGAGGATGCCGTCCTTCGAATAGAAGCCCGCAAAACCGATCCCGGCCAGCGGCAGGCCGACGCCCGTGATGGCGAGCGTTCCCAGCGTCATCGTCCAGAAGGTGATCGGGATCTCCTTCCGCAGGCCGCCATAGTAGCGCATGTCCTGCTCATGGTGCATCGCATGGATCACCGAACCCGCGCCCAGGAACAGCAGCGCCTTGAAGAAGGCGTGGGTGAAGAGATGGAACATCGCCGCGCCATAGGCGCCGACGCCCGCCGCGAAGAACATGTAGCCGAGCTGCGAACAGGTCGAATAGGCGATGACGCGCTTGATGTCGTTCTGCACCGTGCCGACCGTCGCCGCGAAGAGACAGGTCGCAGCCCCAATGAATGTCACGAAGCCCAGCGCCGTCGGCGATGTTTCGAACATCGGCGAGAGGCGGCACACCATGAACACACCCGCCGTCACCATGGTCGCCGCGTGGATCAGCGCCGACACCGGGGTCGGCCCCTCCATCGCGTCCGGCAGCCAGGTGTGCAGGCCAAGCTGCGCCGACTTGCCCATCGCGCCGATGAACAGCAGCAGGCAAAGCACGGTCATGGTGTCGAAACGGTGGCCCAGGAACCCGATGGTCGAACCGGCCATGGACGGCGCGGCTTCCAGGATTTCCGGGATCGAGATGGTGTTGAACACCAGATAGGTGCCGAAAATGCCCATCATGAAACCAAGATCGCCGACGCGGTTGACGACGAACGCCTTGATCGCAGCGGCGTTGGCGGAGGGCTTGCGGAACCAGAAGCCGATGAGGAGATAGGACGCCAGACCGACGCCTTCCCAGCCGAAGAACATCTGGAGCAGGTTGTTCGCCGTCACCAGCATCAGCATCGCGAAGGTAAACAGCGACAGATAGGCAAAGAAACGCGGCTGATCCGGCTCCTCGTCCATATAGCCCCAGCTATAGAGGTGGACGAGGCTCGACACGCTGGTGACGACGACCAGCATCACGGCGGTCATCGTATCAACGCGCAGCGCCCATTGAGCATCGAAGCTGCCCGACTGAATCCAAGTGAAGACCGGCGCGACATAGGGTTCGGCCTGGCCGGTCAGAAAGCTGATAAAGATCGGCCAGCTCAACGCGCAGCTGATAAACAGCGCGCCGGTGGTGATGATCTTCGCGGGTAGCTTGCCCAAAGCCTTGTTGCCAAGGCCGGCGATGGCAGCAGCCAGCAGCGGGAGAAGGACGATAAGCTGGATCATGGGTTCAGGCTCAGCCCTTCATCCGGTTGACATCATCGACGGCAATGGTGCCCCGACCGCGGAAATAGATAACGAGGATGGCAAGGCCGATGGCCGCCTCACCCGCCGCGACGGTCAGCACGAACATGCTGAACACCTGCCCCACCAGATCGCCCAGAAAAGCGCTGAAAGCGACGAAGTTGATGTTCACGCTGAGCAGGATCAACTCGATCGCCATCAGGATGATGATGACATTCTTGCGATTGATGAAGATGCCGAGCACGCCCATCACGAACAGGATCGCGCTGACCACCATATAGTGCTGAAGACCGATCACAGCTCCACCCCCTGCCCCACGGGCTGATTGACGTTACGGATCGCCTCTTCCGGACGGCGGCGGTTCTGGCGCGCGATGTTCTGGCCGCGCACGCCGCCACGGGCGCGATGGGTCAGCACGATGGCGCCGATCATCGCGACCAGCAGGATGATGCCCGCCGCTTCGAACAGGAAGATATAGCGGGTGTAGAGCAGCCCGCCGATCGCCTGGATATTGCTCAGTTCCGGGTTCACCGGCGCGGCGCGCTGGGCCAGTTCGATAGGCCCGGCGCTCCAGATGCCGATGCCCAGCACGATCTCGGCCAGCAGCACCAGCGCGATCAACATGCCGAAGGGCAGATAATCGACGAAACCGGCACGCAATTCCGCGAAGTCGATGTCGAGCATCATGACCACGAACAGGAACAGCACGGCGACCGCCCCCACATAGACGATGACAAGCAGCATCGCGATGAACTCGGCGCCCAGCAGGACCATCAGGCCCGCCGCGTTGAAGAACGCCAGGATCAGCCACAGCACCGAATGAACCGGATTGCGCGACAGGATCGTCAGCGCGCCGCTGCACACCACGAGCGCGGCGAACAGGTAAAAGGCGAAGACGTGAATCACAGGACCATTATCCCCTTCGGCGGCTGCGGCTTAACGGTAAGGCGCGTCGGCGGCAAGGTTCGCGGCAATGGCCCGTTCCCACTTGTCCCCGTTTTCAAGGAGCTTGGCCTTGTCATAGATCAGCTCCTCGCGCGTTTCCGTTGCGAATTCGAAATTAGGCCCTTCGACCACAGCGTCCACCGGGCAGGCTTCCTGACAGAAACCGCAATAGATGCACTTGGTCATGTCGATGTCGTAGCGCGTCGTGCGGCGGCTGCCGTCCTCGCGCGGCTGCGCCTCGATGGTGATCGCCTGCGCGGGGCAGATCGCCTCGCACAGCTTGCACGCGATGCAGCGTTCCTCCCCATTGGGATAGCGGCGCAGAACATGCTCCCCGCGAAAACGGGGCGAGATCGGGTTTTTCTCATGCGGGTAGTTGATCGTCGCCTTGGGCTTGAAGAAATATTTCAAGGTCAGCCAATGCGCCTTCACAAACTCCCACAGGGTGAAGCTCTTGATGTAGTAACCGAGGCTCATTGTGCGCCTCCATAGCGCGTCAGCATGAGGAAGCCCGACACCAGGAAGACAAACAGCAGCGAGGTCGGCAGGAAGATTTTCCAGCCCAGCCGCATCAACTGGTCATAGCGGTAGCGAGGCACCGTCGCCTTCACCCAGGAGAAGACGAAGAAGAAGAACAGTATCTTGGCGAACAGCCAGAGGATGCCTGGCACATAATAGAGCGGCGCCCAATCGAACGGCGGCAGATAACCGCCCCAGAACAGGATGGCGTTGAGCGCACACATCAACAGCACGTTCGCATATTCGCCCAGCCAATAGAGGGCAAAGGACATGGACGAATATTCAGTCTGATAGCCCGCGACCAGCTCGGACTCCGCTTCGGTGAGATCGAACGGAGCACGCGCCGTTTCCGCCATGGCAGAGATCAGGAAGATGATTGCCATCGGGAACAGCAACGGATTGAAACCATGGCCGTTCAGAAAACCATAATAGCCCTTCTGGCTTTCAACGATGGTCGAGAGGTTGAAGCTGCCGGCCCACAGCACGACGGTGATCAGGATGAAGCCGATCGAGACTTCATAGGAGATCATCTGCGCGCTGGCGCGGATCGCGGAATAAAAGGGATATTTGGAATTCGA
This sequence comes from Sphingobium baderi, assembly GCF_001456115.1. Classification (NCBI taxonomy): domain Bacteria; kingdom Pseudomonadati; phylum Pseudomonadota; class Alphaproteobacteria; order Sphingomonadales; family Sphingobiaceae; genus Sphingobium; species Sphingobium wenxiniae. The sequence continues at coordinate 3,448,578 of NZ_CP013264.1, forward strand.
TGCCCAGCCCGCAAGCACGATGCCGTAAACGCCAAGGGACGAAACCGCGAGGATATAAAGCAGGCCGACATTGATGTTCGCCAACACCACGCCCACCTGGAACGGGATCACCGCCCAGGCCATCAAGGCTATTGTGAAGGTGATGATCGGCGCGATGATGAACAGGGTTCTGTTCGCGGCCGATGGAATGATGGTTTCCTGGAGGAACACCTTGGCTCCATCCGCGAAGGACTGGAGCAAGCCGAAGGGACCGACGACGTTCGGGCCACGGCGCAGCGCCATCGCCGCCCAGATCTTGCGGTCGGCGTAGATGATCATCGCCACAGCCAGCATCAGCGGCAGGGCGATCAGCAGGATGCCGATGACCGTGGAAAGCAGCCATGCGCCATCATAAGGCAGGCCGAGATTCTGGAAAAAAGCGGTCATTCCGCGGCCTCCGCGAAGGTCTCACCATGGATCAGCTCCGCCGAGCATTGCTGCATCGTCGGGCTGGCGCGGCAGATGGCGTTGGTCAGATAGAAATCCTTGATCGGCGAACCGAACTCGCCAGACGCGCCGGTCGGCAACCGGGGGATGGACCAGCCATAATCGGCCAGGCCCGATTGCCCCAGCGCCGGGACGGCCTTCACCATTTCCGCGCGCAGCGCGTCGAAGCTGTCGAAAGGCAGGGTCGCGCCCATCACCTCGGACAAAGCGCGCAGGATCGACCAGTCCTCGCGGGCGTCGCCCGGCGCGAACACGGCCTTTTCGCCGCGCTGCACCCGGCCCTCCAGATTGACATAGGTGCCCGCCTTTTCGGCATAGCTCGCGCCCGGCAGGATCACGTCCGCCGCATGGGCGCCCTTGTCGCCATGATGGCCGACATAGACTTTGAAGCTGTCCTCGAACGCCGCATAATCGACCTCGTCCGCGCCCAGCGAGAAAAGCAGCTTGGGCTTGGCGGCCGCCACCGCCTTGACGCCGCCATCGACCGCATAACCGAGCATCAGCCCGCCCATGCGCGCCGCCGCGAAGTGCAGGACGTTATATCCGTTCCAGCCCTCTTTCACGAGGCCCAGCGTCTCGACGAGCGCCAGCGTATCGCCATGCGCGCCGTCCTTGGCGAGCACGCCGCCGCCCACGATCATCGCCGGACGCGCGGCCTTGCCGAACGCTTGCGTTACCGCTTGCGGCAGCTTCGCCAGCAGCGACGCATCATTGCCCAGCCACTCGACCTTGTAGGTCAGATCGACTTCCGGACCGATGCCAAAGACCTTCGCGCCCTTCTTGATCGCCTTGCGGATGCGCGTGTTCACCAGCGGCGCTTCCCAGCGCAGGTTGGTGCCGACCAGCAGGATCACGTCCGCCGTCTCGATCCCCGCGAGCGTCGTATTGAAGTTCACAGCCGACAGGCTCGACACGTCATAGGCCAGGCCCGTCTGACGCCCTTCCAGCATCGTGCCGCCCAGCTTCTCGACCAGCGCCTTGCCCGCGAACATGGTTTCGCAGTCGAGCAGGTCGCCCGCCAGCGCCGCCACGCTGCCGCCATGCTGGACGGCGGCGATCGCCGCGAAAGCCTCGTTCCAGGTCGCCGGGACCAGCTTGCCGTCCTTGCGGACATAGGGCTTGTCCAGCCGCTTGCGGACCAGACCGTCGACATTGTGGCGGGTCTTGTCCGACGCCCACTCCTCGTTCACGTCGTCATTGATGCGCGGCACGGCGCGCAGCACCTGACGGCCCCGGCTGTCGAGGCGGATATTGGTGCCGACCGCGTCCATCACGTCGATGGCATGGGTCTTCTTGAGTTCCCAGGGCCGCGCCTCGAACGCATAGGGCTTCGACGTCAGCGCGCCCACGGGGCACAGGTCGACCACATTGCCCGACAGCTCGCTTTTCGCGGCATGTTCGAGATAGGTGGTGATCTGCATATTCTCGCCGCGATAGATGGCGCCGATTTCCGGCACGCCCGCGACTTCCTCGGCAAAGCGCACGCAGCGGGTGCACTGGATGCAGCGGGTCATGACCGTCTTGACGATCGGACCCATATATTTTTCGGTGACGGCGCGCTTGTTCTCATCGAAGCGGCTCTTGCCACGGCCATAGGCGACGGACTGGTCCTGCAAGTCGCATTCGCCGCCCTGATCGCAGATCGGGCAGTCGAGCGGGTGGTTGATGAGCAGGAACTCCATCACCCCTTCGCGCGCCTTCTTGACCATCTCGCTGTCGGTACGGATGTCCTGCCCTTCCGCCGCCGGAAGCGCGCAGCTTGCCTGCGGCTTGGGCGGTCCGGGCTTCACTTCCACCAGGCACATCCGGCAATTGCCCGCGATGCTGAGGCGCTCATGATAGCAGAAACGCGGGATTTCCTTCCCCGCCAGCTCGCACGCCTGGAGGACCGTCGCGCCCGCCGGGACTTCGAGTTCTACGCCGTCTACTGTGACCTTGGGCATGGTTACTCCGCTGCCTCCATGACGGGGGCGCTACCCTTATTCTCGTTGATCCGGCGCTCGATCTCAGGACGGAAATGCCGGATCAAGCCCTGAATCGGCCAGGCCGCCGCGTCGCCGAGCGCGCAGATGGTGTGGCCTTCGACCTGCTTGGTGACTTCCTGGAGCATGTCGATTTCGCTGATGTCGGCGTCACCCGAGCGCAGCCGCTCCATAACGCGCCACATCCAGCCGGTGCCTTCGCGGCAGGGCGTGCACTGGCCGCAGCTTTCATGCTTGTAGAAGTAGCTGAGGCGCGAAATGGCGCGAACGATGTCGGTCGACTTGTCCATGACGATGACCGCAGCCGTGCCAAGGCCGGAGCCAAGCGCCTTGAGGCCATCGAAATCCATCGGCGCGTCCATGATCTCCTTGGCGGGGACCAGCGGGACCGACGACCCGCCGGGAATCACCGCGAGCAGATTGTCCCAGCCGCCACGAATGCCGCCGCAATGCCGGTCGATCAGTTCCTTGAAGCTGATGCCCATCGATTCCTCGACGACGCAGGGCCTGTTCACATGGCCGCTGATCTGGAACAGCTTGGTGCCCTTGTTGCCTTCCCGCCCGATGCTCGCGAACCATTCGGGCGAACGGCGCAGGATCGTCGGCGCCACGGCAATGCTCTCGACATTGTTCACCGTGGTCGGGCAGCCATAGAGACCAGCGCCCGCCGGGAAAGGCGGCTTCAGGCGCGGCTGGCCCTTCTTGCCCTCAAGGCTCTCGATCTGCGCGGTTTCCTCGCCGCAGATGTAAGCGCCCGCGCCGCGATGGACGAAGACGTCGAAATCATAGCCCGACCCGCAGGCATTCTTGCCGAGGAAGCCCTTTTCATAAGCCTGCTCGACGGCGGCGAACAGCACTTTCGCCTCATAGATGAACTCGCCGCGAATGTAGATATAGGCGGCCCGCGCCCGCATCGCGAAACCGGCGATCAGCGCACCCTCGATCAGCTTATGCGGATCGTGGCGGATGATCTCGCGATCCTTGCACGAACCCGGCTCGGATTCGTCGGCATTGATGACCAGGAAGCTGGGACGGCCATCCTTGCTTTCCTTGGGCATGAAGCTCCACTTCATGCCGGTCGGGAAGCCCGCGCCGCCACGGCCGCGCAGGCCCGACGCCTTGATTTTCTCGATGATGCTGTCCTGGCCCAATTCCAAAAGCGCCTTGGTATTGTCCCAGTCGCCGCGCTTCATCGCCGCGTCTATGCCCCAATCCTGGAAGCCATAGACGTTGGTGAAGATGCGATCCTTGTCGCTGAGAGGCGCAATCACATCGCTCATGCCCGCGCTCCCTCATTCCATTGGCCGCGATAGTCGTGATTTTCGGCGACCATCTCCTTGAGGCTGGTCGGCCCGCCTTCGGGGCAGCTCGTCTGACGCTCGATCTGCGGTCCGATTTTCGGCTGCTTGCCGGCGGCGAGATCGTCGAGGATCGCGCTCATGCTGTCATAGGTCAGGTCTTCGAAATTATCGTCGTTGATCTGGACCATAGGCGCATTGGCGCAAGCGCCCAGGCACTCGACTTCGGTCAGCGTGAACAGGCCGTCGGGCGTAGTCCCACCTTTCACCAGCCCCTTGTTCTTGCAGGCCGAGAACACATCGTCGGAGCCGCGCAACATGCAGGGCGTCGTGCCGCAGACCTGCACATGATAGCGGCCGACCGGCGCGAGATTGTACATGGTGTAGAAGGTCGCCACTTCGTAGACGCGCATATAGGGCATCTCAAGCTGGTCGGCGATATATTCCATCACCGGCACCGGCAGCCAGCCTTGCGTCTGCGTCTCCGCGCCGACCTGCCGCTGGGCGAGATCGAGCAGCGGCATCACCGCCGACTGCTGACGGCCTGCGGGATAGCGGGCGATGACCTTCTTCGCATGTTCGGCATTCTCGGCCGTCCACGAGAAGGCGCCCCAGCGCGCACGGGTCTCGGCCTCGTCCGGGATATGAACTGCGTCAGCCATTAGCGATCACACTCCCCAAACACGATGTCCATGGCGCCCAGGACAGCGGTGGTGTCGGCCAGCATGTGGCCCTTCAGCATGAAATCCATCGCTTGCAAATGCGAGAAGGCGGTCGGGCGGATCTTGCAGCGATAGGGTTTGTTGCTGCCGTCCGCGACCAGATAGACGCCGAATTCGCCCTTGGGGCTTTCGGTCGCCACATAGACCTCGCCCGCGGGCACATGGAATCCCTCGGTATAGAGCTTGAAATGGTGGATCAGCGCTTCCATCGACTGCTTCATCTCTCCGCGCTTGGGCGGGGAGACCTTGCGGTCGAAGCTGGCGATCGGACCTTCCGGCATGTCGTTGAGGCACTGTTTCATGATCCGTGCGGACTGACGGACTTCCTCGACGCGGACCATGAAGCGGTCGTAGCAGTCGTAATTGGTGCCGACCGGCACATCGAACTCCATCCGGTCATAGACATCATAGGGCTGCGACTTGCGGATGTCCCATGCAATGCCGCTGCCCCGGATCATCGGCCCGGAGAAACCCCATTTCAGCGCATCTTCCTTGCTGACCACGGCAATGTCGACGTTACGCTGCTTGAAGATGCGGTTGTCCGCCACCAGCGAGATCGCGTCCTCGAACAGGCGCGGCAAGCGCGTGTCGAGCCAGTCGGCGATGTCGGTGAGCAGCTTCAAGGGCACATCCTGATGCACGCCGCCCGGCCGGAAATAAGCCGAATGCATGCGAGCGCCGGACGCCCGCTCGAAGAAGTTGAGGCAGTCCTCACGGATTTCGAACAGCCACAGGTTCGGCGTCATCGCGCCGACGTCCATGACGTGCGAGCCAAGGTTCAGCATGTGGTTGCTGATGCGGGTCAGTTCCGCAAAAAACACACGCAGATATTGCGCGCGCAGCGGCACTTCGAGGTTCAGCAGCTTCTCGATCGCCAGCACATAGCTATGCTCCATGCCGAGCGGCGAGCAATAGTCCAGCCGGTCGAAATAAGGCAGCGCCTGCAAATAGGTCTTATATTCGATCAGCTTTTCGGTGCCGCGATGGAGAAGGCCGACATGCGGATCGCAGCGTTCCACGATCTCGCCGTCCAGTTCCATGACAAGGCGCAACACGCCGTGCGCCGCGGGATGCTGCGGGCCGAAGTTGATGGTGTAGTTCTGAATCTCCGTATCGCCGAGCGTCGGATCGTCGGCATTGATCTTATGATCCAGTTTTTCGATATAATCGGACATCAGGCCTTGTCCTCGGGCTTGGCAACGCCTTTGCCTTCATCGGTGTCGGCGGCGGGCTTGGCCGGCGCTTCAGGGGACTTCGCGTTCGCCTTACTGTCGGTCGGCTCGCCGGCTCCGCTATCGCCGGACTTTTCCGTTACCTTCGGCTTGTCGCCCTTCTCCTCGCCCTTGGGGGCGGCGGGCGGCGGCGGCGGAGCAGGCGCGGGCGACGGCGCACCGGGCGCCTGCGGCGCCTTCTCATCGCCCGGCAGCACATATTGCGCGCCTTCCCAAGGACTCATGAAATCGAAGCTGCGGAAATCCTGCGCGAGGCGAACAGGCTCATAGACGACGCGCTTATCCTCTTCGGAATAGCGCAGCTCGACATAGCCGGTCAGCGGAAAGTCCTTGCGCTGCGGATAGCCCTTGAACCCATAGTCGGTCAGGATGCGGCGCAGGTCGGGATTGCCGGAAAAAATCACCCCATACATGTCGAACACTTCACGTTCCAGCCAGCCCGCGACGGGCCAGATATGCGTGACGCTCGGAACCGGCCTGTCTTCGTCGGTGGAAACCTTGACGCGGACGCGGTGATTGCGGGTGACGGACAGCAGATGATAGCAGACCTCGAAGCGTTCCGGCCGTTCGGGATAATCGACGCCCGCCACTTCCATGAGCTGCTGATAGTGCGCGCGGTCGCGCAGCACTTCCATCGCGTCGGCCAGCTTTTCGCGAACCACAGTGAAGCTCAGTTCATCTGCATGATCGACGGTTTCGATCAGCATCGAACCCAGCAGTCCGGCAATTTCTTCCGCGATGCCGGGGATGGCAGCGATCTTCGGAGCAGGATGTCCCATATCAGCGCTCGAAAGTCCCAATGCGGCGGATCTTCCGCTGTAGCTGCATCACGCCATAGAGCAGCGCTTCGGCGGTCGGCGGGCAACCGGGGACATAGATATCCACCGGCACGATCCGGTCGCAGCCGCGCACCACGGAATAGCTATAGTGATAATAGCCGCCGCCATTCGCGCAGGAGCCCATGGAAATCACATATTTCGGTTCTGACATCTGGTCGTAAACCTTCCGCAACGCCGGAGCCATCTTGTTGCAGAGCGTGCCAGCCACGATCATCACGTCCGACTGGCGCGGGGACGCGCGCGGAGCGACACCGAAGCGCTCCATGTCATAACGAGGCATATTGACGTGGATCATTTCCACCGCGCAGCAGGCAAGGCCGAAGGTCATCCACCACAGCGATCCGGTGCGCGCCCAATGGAACAATTCCTCCGTCGAGGTGACAAGGAAACCCTTGTCGCTGACTTCAGAATTCAGCGCGTTGAAGAAATCCTGGTCGGGCTGTGTCCCCACCGGCGGCATGGTGCCGGGCGCGGGATTCGTCAGTTCTACTCCCATTCCAGGGCTCCCTTCTTCCACGCATAGACAAGGCCAAGCACCAGCTCTGCTATGAACACCATCATCGTCGCCCAGCCGGTCCAGCCGATCTGATCGAGGCTGACCGCCCACGGATAAAGGAACGCCGCCTCCAGATCGAAGATGATGAACAGGATCGCGACGAGATAGAAACGCACGTCAAACTGGCTGCGCGGCTCCTCAAAGGCCGGGAAGCCGCATTCATATTCTGAAAGCTTGGCCGGGTCGGGCTTGTGCGCGCCGGTCAGGCGACCCACCAGCATCGGCAGAAAGACGAAGGCGCTGGAGAGCAGCAGGGCGATCCCCAGAAAAATCAGGATCGGCAGATATTGAGCGAGATCGACCAACGGAATCCCCTGGGCGAAAATGATTACGGGCGCGCTTTAGGACCGCTGCATATGCGAAGCAAGGGGGCATACCCCTGAGAATGAATCGCAAAAAGCCCAAGTGCTCGAAGTGTTTGGCTCAAACGCCCCTAGCGCAACGCTCCGGCGAGCAGCTTATGCAGCTTGCTGTGGATGGCATCATTGCCCGCGATAATCTCCCGCCGCTCGATCGGTTGATCGCCGCCGCGAAAATCCGTGACGAAGCCACCTGCTTCACGCACCATCAGGATGCCGGCTGCGACATCCCAGGGTTGCAGGCCGCTCTCCCAGAAGCCGTCATAGCGGCCGGACGCGACATGAGCGAGGTCGAGCGAGGCGGCGCCGAAACGGCGGATGCCTGCGACGGAAGGCGCCACCGCGCCGAAGATTCGGGTCCACTGGGCAAAGTCGCCATGGCCCATGAAGGGGATTCCGGTCGCGATCAGGCATTCGCCCATGTCGCGACGGGCCGAGACTCGCAGGCGCTGATCATGTCGCCATGCGCCCCGGTTCTTTTCGGCCCAATAGCTTTCGTCGGTGATCGGCTGATAGACCAGGCCGGTGGTGATTTCCTTCCTGCCCCCATAAAGCGGCTCTTCCACTGCGATCGAGATCGCGAAATGCGGAATCCCGTGCAGAAAGTTGGTGGTGCCATCGAGCGGGTCGATGATCCAGCGCGGCTTGGTGGGATCGCCCTCGATCATGCCGCCCTCTTCCAGCAGGAAACCCCAGTCGGGGCGCGCGCGCTGCAATTCCTCGACCAGCGTTTCCTCGCAGCGTTTGTCGGCCAGAGACACGAAGTCCGCCGGCCCCTTGCGGCTGACCTGGAGATGCTCGACCTCGCCGAAATCGCGGCGCAGCTTGGAGCCTGCCTTGCGGACAGCGCGTTCCATGACGGTGAGAAGGCCGGAGTGCGATACCATGTTCTTTTCTCCTCCCTCCACCAACGGAGGGATATGGGTGCGGGGTTTGGAGACGCCCTGAAAAGGAAAAGGCGGAAGGCTCGCCTGCGCTCGCCACCCACCCCCCTGTCCCTTCCGCAGGCGGAAGGGCGATTATGCAATCAGTCCGCGCGTTTTACATATTCGCGTTCGTAGACGTCGACGATGATGCGCGTGCCGGAAACGATGTGCGGCGGCACCATGACGCGCACGCCATTGTCGAGGATGGCGGGCTTGTAGCTGGCCGAGGCGGTCTGCCCCTTCACCACGGCATCCGCCTCCACCACGGTCGCTTCGACCGTTTCGGGGAGCTGCACCGAAATCGGGCGTTCCTCATACATTTCGAGCATGACCATCATGCCGTCCTGAAGGAAGGCGGCGGCATCGCCCACCAGATCAAGCGGGAGGTTGATCTGTTCGTAGGTTTCCGTGTCCATGAAGACGAGCATGTCGCCTTCGGCATAGAGATACTGGAAATCCTTGGTGTCGAGCCGGATGCGCTCGACCGTTTCGGCGGAGCGGAAACGGACGTTGTTCTTGCGCCCGTCGATCAGGTTCTTGAGTTCCACCTGCATATAGGCGCCGCCCTTGCCGGGCTGGGTGTGCTGGATCTTGACGGCGCGCCACAGGCCACCTTCATATTCGATATTGTTGCCGGGACGGATGTCCACGCCGCTGATCTTCATGGGAAGAGCCTGCCTATATGTCTGTGGATGGAAAAGAGCCGGCCTTTTTGAGGCTGGGCGCGCCTCTACATCCAGACGGGCCGCAGGGCAAGAGGGGCTTAACATCGCACGCGTCACGTGGCTACAGGATAGCGGGTCAGGGCGACCGGGCGAACAACGGATAGGGATTGACCGCCCGCCCGCCATGCCATGGCTCTCTCGGCTCCGCGACATGCACGGCGAAATGGAGATGCGGGGCGGACGGATCGGCATTACCGGTGCTCCCGACCGCCGCGATGCGGTCGCCGCGCCGCACCGCCTGCCCTTCGTGCAATCCGGGCGCGTAGCTATCCAGATGCGCGTAATAATAGATGCGCCTTCCGTCCGGGGAGCGTTCATAGACGGTCCGTCCGCCCTCCTCGCTCCAGAACAGTTTTTCGATGCGGCCATCGGCGGCGGCGAGAACGGTGCTGCCCCGCGCGGCCATGATGTCGATGGCGTCATGCGGACGGGCGCCGTTCGCGCGGGATTGCGTGAAAGTGTCGGTGAGCACCACTGCGGGCACCCCTTCCACTGGGATCAACAGCTCCGTCGCGGACGACGAGGCGGAGGATAGGGGCTCGGAGTCATGCGGCGCATCGGCGGGCACGATCCGCACGCAAAGCGACAGGAACAGCACGCAGAGCAGAACCGCAACCACAATCCCCGCCCAACCCCGCGCGCCGATCCTCATGACCCTCTCATGGCTGGAAATGCGCCTTCGTCCCGACCTTGACCATCTGGGCAAGGCGAGCCGCATCCCAATTCGTCAGGCGGATGCAGCCATGGCTTTCGGTGCGGCCGATATTTTGTGGCTCCGGCGTGCCGTGGATGCCGTAATGCGGTTTGGAAAGGTCGATCCAAACCACGCCCACCGGCCCGTTCGGACCGGGTTTCAGCAAGGCCTTCTTGTCCGATTCGTCCGCATCCCAGAACAGGTCTGGATTATAGTGGAAATCGGGATTACGGCTGACCCCCTTGATCGTCCAGTCGCCAATCGGCAGCGGATCATGCTGCGACCCCATGGTGGCGGGGAATTGGGCGATCAGTTGGTCCTTGTCGTCATAGACCTTCAGCAGTCCTTCGGATTTGTCGACGACGATATGGTCGGCCTGCGTCTGGCCGGCGGCAACAGCCAGGCTGGCGAGCGTTTCGCCCCAGCCGCGATCGTCGCCTTCGATCCGGGCGACGGGCTGGTTGGCGATGGCAGGCACGCGGATGATCGCGCCCGGCCCGACCTTCGTATTCGCCGGATTAAGCGCCAACAACGCTTCGGGCCTGGTATGGAAGCGTTCCGCCAGCCTTTCGAGCAGGTTGCGATAGCCTAGCGCAGGAAGCTTCGCCTGGTCGTTCAGATCCTTGGGAATGGCGAAGAACGGCCCCTTCGCGAAGCCTTCGGGTATGCGGACGAGCCATGTGGCGGGCTGGGGATTGTCCCCCAGCAGCGCCTTGGCTGTGGCCTCGTCATATTTGCCGCTTTCAGGCAGGCCTCGCGCCTGCTGGAAACCGCGCAGCGCGTCGGTGAAGGACATGCCCTCCTTCCCGTCGATCACGCCGGGAGAAAAACCCGCCCGGTCGAGCGCAACCTGCGCCTGAAGGATCGAATCGGCGCGTTGGGGCTGGTTCGCCGGTTCGGGCTGAACGGCGAAGGCATAGGGATCGGCCGGAGCGGTCGACTGCTGTTCCTGCCCCCTCTCCTGCGGCGCAGGCGCGGAAGGCTGACTGTTACAGGCAGTCGCGCAGAGCGCGATGAGCGAGGAAAGCATGAAAGGACGCACGGCATTCTCCTGATTTTTCAGGGAAACGCCGCAAGCCTTCAAAAAGATGCGTCAGCCTTTGGTGGCAAGTAACGGCGCGAAGGCTGCCACGCCTGCCCCCGGGCCATCCGCATGGCTCCAGACCGCGCTGCTGACCGCGAGGAAATCGGCGCCTGCCGCGACGAGCGGAGCCGCGTTCTCCGCCGTGATGCCGCCAATCGCGACACAGGGCAATTCAAACAATGTGACCCACCAACTCAGGATAGATGGCTCCGGGCGATGGCGCGTTTCCTTCGTCGTGGTGGGATAGAAGGCGCCGAAAGCGACGTAATCCGCCCCCGCCTCGCCCGCTTCCATCGCAAGGTGGCGGCTGTCGTGGCAGGTGACGCCGATCTGGGCCGAGGGGCCCAGGATGCTGCGGGCTTCACGCGGGTCGCCATCGGACTGGCCCAGATGCACGCCATCCGCGCCCAGGCGCTTGGCGAGGGCGACGCTGTCATTGACGATGAAGGCGACTTCGCGGTCAGCGCAGAGCTTTTGCAGCGGCTCGGCGGCGCGGGCGATGGCATGGTCATCGATCCCTTTCAGCCGAAGCTGGAAGGCGGCAACCTCCCCTCCGTCCAGGGCGGCGGCAAGACGGTCGGTGAAGGCCGCATCGATGGCGGGCGGAGAAATCAGGTAGAGCTTGCAGGCGGGACGAAAGCCCCGCTCGAACTGGTCAGCGAATCGCGGATCGAGGGCCAGTTCTTCTTCGGTGAAGTCAGTCATGGGCTGTGCAGTAGAACAAGGCGGCGCGGGACGGAAGTCTTAGGGCATGTTTCGGGATGACGGACCCGGCGGCATCCGCTCTCAGCGCGGCGCCATATCGAAAGGCGGCATATCCTCGCGCGCGCCCAACTTCGTGTAGAGCGCAATAGCCGGATCGTCGCCATGATCGGCCTTCATGCGCCGCTTTCGACGGAAATGGGCCGGAGCGCGTCGATCAGCGCGGCGGCGATGCCACGCTGCCTTTCACCCGCTGCCACGGCAAGGTCGTAGATGTAGATTTCGCTGCGCTGCTACTCGATTTCCGCAATGCATAAGCGGCGAGCGCGCCGATCACCCTTTCGCCACGCTTTGTCACCAGCGCGATGAAGCGCGGATCGACGAGCAGGTCCGCCAGCCAGGCGTCCGGCGGAGGGTTTCCGGCATAGGAGGCGGGGTCTTCAAAACCTCCGCGAACGGCGCATTGGCCGCGCGCAGCAGCGGACGCCACCCGCCGCTGTCAGGCGGGTGACGGCGGCGGAAAGCTCTGGGGCATCCACGGCCGTCACCCTTGCCCGTCAGGCCGCGACCGGGGTCTTGGCGGTCGAAGCGTTGTAGATTTCCTCGATCGCCCCGCCCAGCGAGGCGTTGAATTCATCATCGCTCATCTGGTGGCGCAGGTCTTCCAGCAGCGCGCGGCTGAAGCTGGCGATGATGCCCCGGTTCTTGGCGAGTTCGACGCAGGCTTCGGGGCGCTTGAAGCCGCCCGACAGCGCCACGACGCGCAACACGCGGGGATGGTCGACCAGCGGATCGAACAAGCCGGACTTGGCGGGAAGCGAAAGCTTGAGCATCACCTTGTCATCGCCCGGCAGCGCGTCGAGATTCTTGAGGATTTCCTCCAGCAATATCTGGTCGGCTTCGGCCCGTTCGGGCGACTTGATGTTCACTTCCGGCTCGATGATCGGCATCAGACCGGCGGCAAGCACCTGTTGGCCAACTTCGAACTGCTGCTTGACGATAGCGGCGATGCCCTCGCGGTTGGCGAGGTTGATGACCGAGCGTTCCTTGGTGCCGTAGACGCCCAGCGCCTTGGCACGCTTCAGCAGCGCATCCAGTTCCGGCATCGGCTTCATGAGCTGGACGCCATTCGCTTCGTCCTCAAGGCCCTTGTCGATCTTGATGAAGGGGACGACGCCGCGCTCGATCAGCGCCTGCGGCACGGGCTGTCCGCCCGCCTGCCCGTCCATGGTCCGCTCGAACAGGATCGCGCCCAGCACCTTGTCGCCGGCGAAGGCTGGCGATGTGATGATCCGACTACGCATGCCATGGATCAAGCCGAACATTTCCTCTTCAGTCGACCAGGCGTCTTCTTCGACGCCATAGCCCTTGAGCGCCTTGGGCGTCGAACCGCCGCTCTGGTCGAGGGCAGCGATAAAGCCGTTGCCGTCCGCTATCTTGTTGGTCATTTCCTGATCCAGCATCTGCACATACCTTCTCGATTGGTCGCGCCACCCCTCCGGCGGCGCTGTGATAGGGAAAATGTCGCCCTCTCCCGGCGACGAAAGACAGGCGCGCGGCCGTTCAGGCCATCAGCGCCTTGACGCCCGGCAATTCCTTGCCTTCCATCCATTCAAGGAAAGCGCCGCCCGCAGTAGAGACGAAGGTGAAATCGCCCGCAACTCCCGCATGGTTGAGTGCTGCGACAGTATCACCTCCACCTGCGACGGACGTAAGTTGCCCTTCCTTGGTGAGGGCGGCGGCGGTCTTGGCGAGCGCCACGGTCGCCTTGTCGAAGGGCGCGATCTCGAACGCGCCAAGCGGGCCGTTCCAGACCAGCGTGCGACAATTCTTGAGCGCGTCGCCCAGCGCCTCCACGGCGGCGGGGCCAATATCGAGGATCATTTCATCCGCCGCGACTTCATGGACGTTGCAGGTGCGGAGCGACGGCGGATTGACCGCGAATTCCTTCGCCACCACCACGTCATAGGGCAAATGGATGGTGCAGCCCGCCTTGTCGGCGGCTTCGAAAATGGCTTCGGCGGTGTCCGCCAGATCCTTTTCGCACAACGACTTGCCGACATCGACCCCCCGTGCGTGGAGAAACGTATTGGCCATACCGCCGCCGATGATGAGATGATCGACCTTGGCGACGAGGTTGTTGAGCACATCCAGCTTGGTCGAAACCTTCGCCCCGCCGACGACCGCCGCGACCGGCTTCACCGGCTCGCCGAGCGCCGCCTGGAGCGCGTCCAATTCCTTCTCCATAGAACGGCCTGCGAAGGCGGGCAGCTTGTGCGCCACCCCCTCGGTCGAGGCATGGGCGCGGTGGGCGGCAGAAAAGGCGTCGTTCACATAAAGGTCGCCGATCGCGGCCATCGCATCCGCCAGTGCGGGATCGTTCTTTTCCTCGCCGGGGTGGAAGCGGGTGTTCTCCAGGATCGCGATATCGCCAGGGCGCATCACCGCGATACCGTCGACCGCCGCCTGTCCCGCGCAATCGGGGATGAACTGCACTTCGCGGCCCAGCACCTGCGACAGCGGACGCGTGATCTTGCTCAGCGAGAACTCAGGGTTCTTCTGGCCCTTGGGACGGCCGAAATGGGCGAGGATCAGCACCTTCGCGCCGCGGTCGGCCAGTTCGAGGATCGTGGGCATCGCGGCGCGCAGGCGGGTGTCGTCGCTGACCGAACCGTCCTGCATCGGCACGTTCAGGTCCTCGCGCACCAGCACGGCCTTGCCGTGGATGTCGCCCATATCGTCAAGCGTCTTGAAGGGCTTCACGCCGCACTCCCCTGCTGCAAGGAAAGCCGCCGCCGGTCACGGGACCGGCGGCGGCAAGGATATTAAAGATACTTCGCGACCACGCCGGTCGTGTCGATCATGCGGTTCGAGAAACCCCATTCATTGTCATACCAGCTCAGCACGCGGACCAGCTTGCCGTCGATGACCGCCGTTTCCAGGCTGTCGACGGTGGAGCTGCGCGGATCGCCATTATAGTCGATCGACACCAGCGGTTCGTCCGAATAGCCGAGGATGTCCTTGAGCGGGCCGGCTTCCGACGCGGCCTTGAGCAGACCGTTGACTTCCTCGACAGTCGTGTCGCGCTTGGCGATGAACTTGAGGTCGACGACCGAGACGTTCGGGGTCGGCACGCGGACCGAGGAGCCGTCCAGCTTGCCCTTGAGGTCAGGCAGCACTTCACCCACCGCGCGGGCGGCGCCGGTGGTGGTCGGGATCATCGACAAAGCGGCGGCGCGGGCGCGGCGCATGTCCTTGTGGATCTGATCCAGCGTGTTCTGGTCGTTGGTATAGCTGTGGATCGTCGTCATGAAGCCGCTTTCGATGCCGATGGCGTCGTGCAGCACCTTGGCGAGCGGGGCGAGGCAGTTAGTGGTGCAGCTCGCGTTGGAGATCACCACATCGTCGGCGCTCAGCGAGTCATGGTTGACGCCGTAAACAACGGTCTTGTCCACGCCCGTCGCGGGGGCGGAGATGACGACGCGCTTCGCGCCTGCGGTCAGGTGCGCGCTTGCCTTCGCCTTGTCGGCGAAGATGCCGGTGCATTCGAGGGCGATGTCCACGCCCTGCGCGGCATGGGGCAGCTTGGCCGGATCGCGTTCGGCGGTGACGGCGATGCGCTTGCCGTTGATGACGAGGGCATCGCCGTCGACGCTCACTTCGCCGGGAAAATTGCCGTGCACGCTGTCGCGCTTGAACAGCAGGGCGTTGGACTTGGCATCGCCCAGATCGTTGATGCTGACCAGTTCCAGGTCATGATCGTTACGCTCCAGAATGGCGCGCGCGACAAGGCGGCCGATGCGCCCGAAACCGTTGATTGCTACCTTCGTTGCCACTGCAATTGACTCCCGTTTTGCGTGTTGGCTTGGATATGTTCAGGCGAGCGCGGCCGCGATCTGCGGCGCGATCTTGGCGGCCGTGAGGCCGAAATGGTCGTAGAGCACTTCGGCCGGAGCCGATGCGCCAAAGCTGTCGATACCGAAACGCAGCGCGGCATAGCGTTCCCAGCCGAAAGTCGTGCCCGCCTCAATCGACGCGTGCAAGACGCCCTGCGGCAGAATGTCGTCCTTGTACGACTGCGTCTGCGCTTCGAAATGCGCCCAGCTCGGCATGGAGACGACATCCGCGCCGATGCCCTGCGCTTCGAGCGCTTCGGCAGTGGCGACGGCGATCTCGACTTCCGATCCGGTGGCGATCAGCACGACCTTGCGGTCCGCCTTGGCCGCGCGCAGGCGGTAGGCGCCCTTGGCCGACAGATTCTCGCCCGCCTTCTCCGTGCGGAGCTGCGGCAGATTCTGGCGGGTCAGCGCCAATACGGAGGGACCAGTCGCGTCCTTGAGCGCCAGTTCCCAGCATTCCGCCGTCTCGACCACATCGGCGGGGCGATAGACGTCGAGATTGGGGATCATGCGAAGCGACATGACATGCTCGATCGGCTGATGCGTCGGGCCGTCTTCGCCAAGGCCGATGGAATCGTGCGTCAGAACGTGGATCACTCGCTGCTGCTGGAGCGCGGCCAGACGGATGCCGCCGCGCATATAGTCGGAGAAGACGAGGAATGTGCCGCCATAGGGGATGACGCCACCGTGCAGCGCCATGCCGTTCATCGCGCAGGCCATGCCGAATTCGCGGATGCCGTAATAGATGTAGCGGCCCGCATAATCGTCACGGGTCAGCGGCCCGGTGGACTTGGTCTTGGTGTTGTTGGAGCCGGTGAGGTCGGCCGATCCGCCCACGGTTTCGGGCAGCAGGTCGTTGATCACGCCGAGCGCCAGTTCGCTGGCCTTGCGGGTCGCCACCTTCTGCGGCGCAGCGATCAGGCTGTCGATATAGGCGTCGAGCGAGAAGCCGGCGGGCAGTTCCCCCGCCATGCGGCGCTCAAATTCCGCCTTTTGTCCGTTGCTTGCGAGACGACCTTCCCATTTGGCGCGAATGGGCGCGCCCCTCGCACCGATTTCGCGCCATCCGGCGGCGACATCTTCGGGGATGACGAACGGTTCGGCTGCCCAGCCCAGAAATTCGCGCGCGGCGGCGACTTCCGCTTCGCCCAGCGCGGAGCCGTGGACGCCGGACGTGCCTGCCTTGTTGGGCGCGCCATAACCGATCTTGGTGGAGCAGGCGATCAACGAGGGACGCGGATCGGCCAGCGCCTCGTCGATGGCGCGGCGCACATCGGCCGTGTCATGGCCGTCGCAGGACACGACATGCCAGCCGGTCGCGGCATAGCGGGCGCGAATGTCTTCGTTGGAGGACAGGTCCACCGCGCCGTCGATGGTGATCTTGTTATCGTCCCACAGCACGATCAGGCGGCCAAGGTTCAGATGCCCCGCAAGGCCAATAGCCTCATGGTTGATACCTTCCATCAGGCAACCGTCGCCCGCGATCACCCATGTCCGGTGGTCGACCAGGTCGTCGCCGAACTCCGCATTCAGGTGCCGTTCCGCAATCGCCATGCCCACGGCCGTGGCGAGGCCCGAACCCAGCGGCCCGGTTGTCGCCTCGACGCCTGCCAGCTCGAAATTCTCCGGATGGCCAGCGCAGGGACTGCCCAGCTGACGGAAGTTGCGGATGTCCTCTATCGTCGGACGCGCATAGCCGGTCAGGTGCAACAGCGAGTAGATCAGCATCGACCCATGCCCCGCCGACAGCACGAAGCGGTCGCGGTCGGCCCATTTGGGCTGGCTCGGATCGAACTTCAGATAGTCGGAAAAGAGGACCGTGGCGACATCGGCCATGCCCATCGGCATGCCCGGATGCCCGCTATTGGCAGCCTGAACCGCGTCCATGGAGAGGGCGCGAATGGCGTTGGCGAGCGTCTTTTCGGAAACGGTCATCGGGGGCGGGCGTCTTTCCTGTCTGGCGAAATGCCCGCATCATGCAGGCGAGTCGGAATCGGGCCTCCTTTGTCGCGTCAAGCCCCATGCGTCAACCATAGGCGGGGCGGACGCTGCGCCGGACCGTTCAATCACGGCTTTTTCGGGACGGCAAGTTTCGCTATGCAGGGCCATGGCAAGCGACCGCATGAAGCAGGCGATCGACGCGCTGGAGCGCGCAATCGACCGTCTGGAACAGAATATGGACAGGCTGGGGCCGTCCACTTCTTCCCTTCCCTCTTCCGGCGTCGATGCGACAGCCGCCCGCGCGGCGCTCAAATCGCTGGACGCGCTGATCGGCGAACTCAAGGAAGGCGCCCATGGCTGAAACCACGCTTTATATAGCCGGGCGGCAATATGATCTGCGCTGCCGCGATGGCGAGGAAGCGCATCTGGCGCATCTCGCGGGCCTGATCGAGCGCAAGGCACGGCTGGCGCAACAGGCGACGCCGGGATTGACGGAGGTGCGGACACTGCTGTTCGCGGCGCTGTTCCTGGCCGACGAACTCAACGACATGAAGAGGGAAGTCGCCGGACGGCAGGAAGCCCTGCCACTTGACGACGGAGGCGATCCGGCTGTGCTGGCGATAGAGGTTTTGACGGCGCGGCTGGAAAAGCTGAGCGACAGGCTTGCCGCGCCCTTGCCGGACGCCTAGATAGTAAGGCGACGGGCACTGCCTGGTACGAGCTTTAGCGAACATCCCTGAGGCGATAATCACATCCACGGGGGCTGTCCCTGGGCGGGCCCTGGCCCGATCTACATGGTCCCCACCTGACGTTGAGGCGTCAGAGGATTTTCCAGCCAACGGCCAAGGTGGTCCCGTCACCCGCCTTCCCTATATTCCTCTTCCCATCGCCGCCACCCTGACGCAAAGGGCTTGTTCATGAGCGACGAACATAGCGGCATGCCGGACAAGCCCACATTACGCGCCATGGCGCGGCAGCGGCGGCGCGCTTTCGTGGCGGGGCTGGACCCGCTGGCGCACCGGTTGGCGTTCAAGGTGCTGCCTTCCCCTCTCGCGAGGCGGCTGGCGGATGTGCGGACGGTGGCGCTCTATATGGGGATCGAGGATGAAGCCCCCGCGCAAAGGCTGGCCGCAAAGCTGATCGAGACTGGCAGGACGGTGGCCTTGCCGCGCGTGATCGACCGGATGGGGAGCATGGAATTCCTGGCATGGCATCCGGACGCACCGCTGCTGCCCGGCCGCTTTGGCACCAGTCACCCCGAACAGGGCGATGGTCCTGTGGCGCCGGACGCCATCATTGCGCCGCTGCTGGGCTTTGACCGGGCGATGAACCGGCTGGGTCAGGGCGGTGGCTATTATGACCGGGCCTTTGCCCGCTACCCGGACGCGCTGCGTGTCGGGCTGGCATGGTCGGTGCAGGAGCAGGAGGCGATTCCCGCCGATCCTTGGGATTTGCCGCTTCATATGGTGCTGACCGAAGTGGAACTGATCGAGGGGGAAGAGTCATGAAACATTATGAACCGAGCTGGCGCAAGCCCGCGGGCATGTTCATGATCCTGGCGCTCATCCTGCTGTGGGCCGTGCTGGTGGGTAGCCTGTCGGGCCTCATCGGACAGTTGCCGATGATCGCGCAGGTGCCGGTCTATATTTTCCTCGGCCTCATCTGGATCTGGGTTCTGCCCCTCAAGCGCCTGCTCGCCTGGATGGAGACGGGCCGCTGGCGGCGCGGATAAGCCGTGACAGCCTTCCCTTTTCGGTATATCTCCCAAGCCGTTAAGGGGTCGTAACGGATATCCGCACCTGACGGAATACCGCCACCCCTGCTACAAGAGGGGGAGGCGAAGGCATGTTCCCATGCCTGCTATTGCGACCCGGACGCGCCCGTGAAGGCGCTCCTTTCCCGCGCGCACTCTTCTTCCGCATCACCCTTTCCAGCATCACTGGCGGAGCCACCCCGCCACGACACCCGACATGACGGTGGCGCAGCGCAACAGGAGGACAAGATGGTGCCAATGAGCAAGAGATTGTTTGCGGAAACCTTCGGTACATTCTGGCTTGTTTTCGGCGGATGCGGCAGCGCCGTGCTGGCGGCGGCCTTTCCCGATGTGGGCATCGGTCTGCTGGGCGTCAGCCTGGCTTTCGGCCTGACATTGCTGACCATGGCCTATTCCATCGGCCATATATCCGGATGCCACCTCAATCCCGCCGTAACCATCGGCCTGTGGGCGGGCGGACGCTTTCCCGTACGGGACATCGCGCCCTATATCGTCGCACAACTGGTGGGGGCCGTGATCGCCGCCGCGCTGCTTCTCTATATCGCGAGCGGTGAGCCGGACTTCGTATTGATGGGCAACGGCCTTGCGGTGAACGGCTATGGCGCCAATTCGCCGGGCGGCTATGTGCTGTCATCGGCCTTCGCGATCGAAGTCGTGCTGACCTTCGGCTTCCTGAGCGTGATATTGGGCTCGACAGACAGCCGCGCGCCCGCCGGTTTCGCGCCAATCGCGATCGGACTGTCGCTGACGCTGATCCACCTTATCAGCATTCCTGTCACCAATACGTCGGTCAATCCCGCGCGTAGCACGGGCCCGGCATTATTGGTCGGGGGGATCGCCCTGCATCAGCTCTGGCTGTTCTGGATTGCGCCGATTGCGGGCGCGGTGATCGCCGGCGGCGTCTATCGCTGGCTGGCAGAAGAACCGAAGGCGCCCGCCGTCGTGGGCGAGAATCTGTAGCTTGACGCATCGGGCCGATGCTTCGGCGTCGGCCCATTGGCTATTGTCATGAAGCGGGAAAATCTGGTCGAAACCAGTGGCCATCCTTCGTGAAAGATGGCGCGAGTGACGGGGCTCGAACCCGCGACCTCCGGCGTGACAGGCCGGCGCTCTAACCAACTGAGCTACACCCGCGTTTGGTGTGGGCGGGCATCTATGCGGGCGCGCTTCGCCTGTCAACCATCCGTAACAGGACTTTCTTCTTTCTCTTCATTTTCTTTGCGCGGAGACACCACCAGCGTCCCCCGCTCGAACAGGAAACCGGCAATATCCGGGGTTCCCGCTGCCGAAACGACGGTCTGGATGATGATGAGCAGCGGCACGCCCAGCAGCGCGCCGGGCGTGCCCCACACCCATCCCCAAAAGGCGAGCGACACCAGAATCAGCAGCGGGTTCATCGTCAGCCGCCGTCCCAATATCATCGGCGTCACCACATTGGCCTCGACCAGATGGAAGCCCACCTGCAAGGCGGCGGGGAGCAGCGCCCACCACGGATCGTCGAACACCATCAACCCGCCCAGCGCCAACAGCACCGCCGCCAGCATCGGCCCGAAATAGGGGATGAAATTGAGCAGCGCGACGATGCCGCCCCACATCAGCGGCGATGGCATCCCCACCAGCCACAACGACAGCGCCACCGCGCCGCCAAGGCAGAGGTTCACCGTCGCAATGGTCAACACATAAGCGGATGTCGCGTCCACGACGTTCTGGATCACGCGGGCTACCGCCATGGCTCCGTCGAAACTGTCCCGGCTGTTGATCGTGCGCCGCCGCAGCTTCGTCCAGCCCGCGAGGAAGAAATAGATGATGAGCAGGCCGAACACCATCTGGATGATCGCGGACGGCGCCGATGTCGCCGCGAATTGCAGCAGCGAACGGGGCGCTTCGACTGCCGCGGTCTGGGCCGCCGCGACAGGGCCGCTCGCCAGCATCTGGACGGTTTCGTCGACGAAGCGCTGCAACTGGGAATAATAGTCGATCAGCGGCGCGAGATTGGCCTGAATCCGGGGCAGCCGCTGCGGCAATATGCCGAACCAGTCCGTCGCGGGGACGATAATCAGCACAAGCGCGGTATTGGCCACCATCAGAAAGACGATGACGGCGAGCAGGGCCGCAAAAGCGGACGGAAGTCCGCGCCGTTCCATCCACTCCAGAAAGGGCACCAGCGCAATGGCGACGACCAGAGCGGCGGTCAGCGGCAGGAAGAATTCCGCGCCCGCGCTGAGCGCGAAGGGCAAGGCCAGCAACAGCCCCAGCCCCGCACTGAGCGCAATGGAAGCAAGCAGCCGGTCGCGACGCCTGATGACCTCCTTTTCTTCCGCCGGTAACATCGCGCCAGAATCCGTTATTGCCCCACTTTATGGAAAATGCTCTGCGCCCGTAGACAGGGGCCGTCAATTTGGATTCGGATCGCAGGGCGACGACAGGAAGGAAAACGCCGCCTTAACCGAATGTTCGCTTCTGCGCGGCACTATCCGGTTCAGGGATGAAGGAACGGGGCTTCACATGACGATCATACGCTGGCTTTGCACCCTGGCGGTTCTGGCCATGCCATCGGTAGCAGCCGCGCAACAGGACATGCGGCTTGATACGCAGATCTTCGTGGAGCGGGTGATGACCGACCTCAACGGACGCGAACGCCGCATCCTTTCCAATGCGGATCGGGTGGCGCCGGGCGACCAGCTCATCTTCGTGGTCCATTGGCGCAACGAAGGCAGCAATCCGGCAAGAGGTTTCGCGATTACCAAAGCGGTGCCACGCGGCGCACGGATCGATACCAGCGATCCCCGGATGGACGTGTCGGTCGA
Organism: Sphingobium baderi; assembly: GCF_001456115.1. NCBI lineage: Bacteria > Pseudomonadati > Pseudomonadota > Alphaproteobacteria > Sphingomonadales > Sphingobiaceae > Sphingobium > Sphingobium wenxiniae. The sequence continues at coordinate 3,470,604 of NZ_CP013264.1, forward strand.
TGGCGGCGCGCATTGGGGACGGCTGGACCAGCTATGGCTGCCGACCCCACTAGGCGGAATGCGCCGCGCCGTCGCCGAAGATGTGACGCATGTGCGCTGGCCCCTGCCTCGCAGCGCCCTCCCCGGCGAAAGCGGCCGGCTAAGTTATCGCGCCATCGCCCGATAGCCCTTCCATTTTCTTCGGAAATTGAGCGACCGCTTACGATCAATGGCGAACATAGCCCATGTCCATTCGCCCTGAGTAGGAACTGAGCGAACGGAGGATGGGAAAGCAGACCCTCCGCTCCCCACCCAATTCCAGTCTCCTCAATCCACGAACAGCAGCGCGGGCGTTTCCAGACGCTTCCTGAGCGCCTGGACGAAGCTCGCCGCGTCCCACCCGTCGACGACGCGGTGGTCGCAGCTTATCGACATGTTCATGAGCTTGGCCGCCACGACCTCCCGTCCCCGGAAAACGGGCCGCTCGATCACGCGATTGGGGCCGATGATCGCGACTTCCGGCCGATTGATGACCGGCGTGGTGGCGATGCCGCCCAGCGGCCCCAGCGATGTGATGGTGAGCGTCGAGCCGGACAGTTCCTCCGACTTCGCCCTGCCCGTGCGCGCGGCTTCGGCGAGGCGGCGGATTTCCGAAGCGAGTTGCCAGATATTGCGATCCTGCGCGTCGCGGATGACAGGAACCATCAGGCCCGCGTCGGTCTGCGTCGCCATGCCCAGATGAACCGCGCCGTAGCGCGTCACCACGCCCGCTTCATCGTCATAGCGCGCGTTCAGCATCGGAAATTCCGGCAGCGTGCGACATATTCCCACGATCAGCAGCGGCAACAGGGTCAGCTTCGGCCGATCCCCCCTGCCGGCGTTCAGTTGCTCGCGCAAAGCTTCCAGTTCGGTGACGTCGATTTCCTCGACATAGGTGAAGTGCGGGATGTGACGCTTGGACGCGGCCATATTCTCCGCGATGCGGCGGCGCATACCTATGACCTTGACGGCTTCGTCCGGGCGCCTGGCCGAACGGCCAGCCGGATGATAACCCTGCCCCGCGCCATAGAGTAGATAGGCGTCCAGATCGGCGTGACGAATGCGCTCGCCGCCATGCTTCACCTGAGCAAGGTCGATGCCCAGTTCCTTGGCCCGCGCCCGGACGGCGGGTGATGCAAGGATCGGCGTTTCGGCCTTGGCTTCCCCTGTCCCGTTCGGACTGAGCTTGTCGAGGCCCTTCTGTTCCTTGGTGGATTCCACCGCGCGCCCTTCGACAGGCTCAGGACGAATGGAGGGAGGCGTGTGCGCTTCCTCGATCACCGCTTCTCCGGGCGTCCCCGCCGCGATGACCTCTTCCGACGGCGGCGGAGTTTCTGCGGCGGGGACGACCTCGCCCTCCCCGTCCGTCTCGATCTCCACCAGCATGGAGCCAATGGGCACCTGATCGCCCGGCTCGCCCGCGAGGCGCATCACAATGCCTGCGACCGGACTTTCCATTTCCACCGTCGCCTTGTCGGTCATCATGTCGGCGATAGGCTGATCTTCCTCCACCCGGTCGCCGACCTTGACGTGCCAGCCGACGATCTCCGCCTCGGAAATGCCTTCGCCGATGTCCGGCAGCTTGAATGTGAACAGTGCCATTACAGAACTCCGTTCGTGTCGAGCGAAGTCGAGACACGAGGCAAGTTGAACACACTTCCGTTTCTCGACTTCGCTCGAAACGAACGGAAGGGGTTGGACATGATCAATCCTTCATGATCTTGGCGATGGCTTCGCGTATCCTCACGGGACCGGGGAAATAGGCCCATTCCAGACTGTGCGGATAAGGCGTGTCAAAGCCGGTGACGCGCTCGATCGGCGCTTCGAGATGGTAGAAGCAGCGTTCCTGCACCAGCGCGGACAGTTCCGCGCCAAAGCCGCTGGTCCGCGTCGCCTCATGGACGATCAGGCAGCGCCCGGTCTTCTTCACGGACGCCTCGATAGCTTCGATGTCGAGCGGCACCAGCGTCCGCAAATCCACGATCTCCGCGTCCAGTCCCATGGCCGCGACGGTGTTCTCGACCACATGAACCATCGTGCCGTAACACAATATGGTGAGCGCCTCGCCCGCCCGCACCGTCCGCGCCTGCCCCAGCGGAATGCGGTAATAGCCGGCCGGCACCTGCGCGTCGGGATGCCCGGCCCAGCTTTTCGCGGGCGTATCGTAGTGGCCGTCGAACGGCCCGTTATAGATGCGCTTGGGTTCGAAGAAGATCGTCGGATCATTGTCCTCGATGGCGGCGATCAACAGCCCCTTGGCGTCATAGGGCGTCGCCGGAATCACCGTCTTGACGCCCGACACATGAGTGAAGATGCCCTCAGGCGACTGGCTGTGCGTCTGCCCGCCGAAGATGCCGCCGCCAAAGGGCGAGCGCACTGTCATCGGCGCGATGAACTCACCCGCCGAACGATAGCGCAGGCGCGCGGCTTCGGAGACGAGCTGGTCCAGCGCGGGATAGATATAGTCGGCGAACTGGATTTCCGGCACCGGGCGCAGGCCATAGGCGCCCATGCCCACCGCCACACCGATGATGCCGCATTCGGTGATCGGCGTGTCGAACACGCGGTTCTTGCCATATTTCTGTTGCAAGCCCGCCGTCGCGCGAAAGACGCCGCCGAAATATCCGACATCCTCGCCCATCACGACCACTTGCGCGTCGCGCTCCATCATCACGTCCAGCGCGCTGTTGATCGCCTGGATCATGTTCATCTGCTGCGCGTCGGCGCGCGCCTCCTGCGTCATGGTTTCGCTCACAGTCCCGCCGCCTTCCATTCGTCGAGCATCTGCTGCTGCTGTTCCTTCAGGTGCCAGGGCATCTCTTCGAACACATCCTCAAACAGGGATTCCATCGGATGATGGAGGCCATGGCCCAATATCCCGTTCTTCTCCGCCTCCCGCGCGGCATCGCGGACCATTTCGGCCAGTTCCTTATCCATCGCGGCATGGCGCTCCTCGTCCCATATGCCCAGGCGGATGCAATGCTGCTTCAGCCGCGCAATAGGGTCGCCCAGCGGCCACAAACTGCTCTCCTCCGCCGACCGGTAGGCGCTGGGATCATCGGAAGTGCTATGCCCCTCAACGCGATAGGTGAAATGCTCGATCAGCGTCGGCCCGGCATTGGAGCGCGCCCGGTCCGCCGCCCAACGGGTAGCGGCATAAACCGCCAGCACGTCATTTCCGTCCACGCGCAAACCGGCAATGCCATAGCCCACGGCCCGCGCGGCGAAGGTTGTAGCTTCGGCTCCCGCAAAACCTGAAAAGCTGCTGATAGCCCACTGGTTATTCACGATATTCATGATGACCGGCGCGCGATAGACGCTGGCGAAGGTGCAGGCGGAATGGAAGTCGCCTTCCGCCGTGGAGCCTTCGCCGCACCAAGTCGCGGCGATGCGCGTGTCGCCCTTTGCCGCGCTCGCCATCGCCCAGCCCACCGCCTGCGGATATTGGGTGGTGAGGTTGCCGGAGATCGAGAAGAACCCCGCCTCCCGCGCTGAATACATGATGGGAAGCTGGCGCCCTTTCAGCCGGTCGCCGGTATTGGAATAGATCTGGTTCATCATGTCGATGATGGGCCAGTCGCGCGCGATCAATATGCCCTGCTGGCGATAGCTGGGAAAGCACATATCGTCGCGGGCAAGCGCCAGCGCCGCGCCGATGGACACGGCCTCTTCGCCGGTGGATTTCATGTAGAAGCTGGTCTTGCCCTGCCGCTGGGCGCGGAACATGCGCGCGTCGAAAGCGCGGGTCAGCGCCATGGCGCGCAACATCCGCAGCAGCGTTTCAGGCGGCAAATTGGGATTCCATTGGCCGACCGCTCCGCCATCCTCGTCCAGCACGCGAATCAACCCATAGGCCAGGTCGCGGATCTGGGCGGGCTGGACCGCTTCGTCGGGGCGCGCCGTGGCGTCGGCGGCGGGAATATCGAAATGAGAAAAATCGACGCTGTCACCGGGCCGGAATTTCGGCTCTGGTACATGCAACTCAAGGGTCGGCAGGTTGCGCCCCGCCACGCCTTCGCTCGCGCCAGATTCTGTCCGGTCGCTCATCCTGCCTCCTCTTGCGCGTTGCAATAAAATTACCAGACGTAATTATTATATTTCAACGCCGCGAAAGGCAAGGGTTGCTTACCCAAACATGTCAGACCCTTGTCCGCCTCACACCGCCACCGGGGCGGCGATATGAGATTGCGGCGTATAATCCAGCACTTCGAAGTCCTCGATCCTATAGTCGAAAATGCTTGAGGGCCGCCGATTGATCCGCAATTTCGGCGCGCCGGACGGCAAGCGGCTGAGCTGCTGCTCCACCAGTTCCGCATGGTTGAGGTAAAGGTGCACGTCGCCGCCCTGCCAGACCACGTCGCCCGGCTCCAGATCGCATTGCTGGGCGAGCATCCGGGTCATCATCGACAGGCCGAAGATATTGAACGCAAAGCCCAATCCAAGATCGCAACTGCGCTGGAACAGCAGGCCGTTGAGCCGCCCATCGGCCACCTGAAACTGATAGGTCATGTGGCAGGGCGGCAGCGCCATGTGCGGCACTTCCGCGACATTCCAGCCGGTGAAGAGCAGGCGGCGCGACCCCGGTGTCCGGCGAATCGATTCAATCAGTTCGGCGATCTGGTTGCGCCCCTTCTCGGCGCGACGGTAAAGCCCCTCTCCCGCCGGTTCATATAGCGGCCAGTTCACCCACTGCGCGCCATAAACCGGTCCCAGATCGCCCCAGCGCGCCGCGAAAGCGGCGTCGTCGACGATTCGCTGCTCGAAAGCATCGCGGTCGATTTCCTCCCCTGTCGCCTTGCGATAGGCGTCGAGCGGCCAGTCAGTCCAGATATGCACCCCCTGCCGCACCAGTTCGCGGATGTTGGTGTCACCGGTCAGAAACCACAGCATCTCCCGCGCTGCGACCTTCCAGTAAACCCGCTTGGTGGTGAGCAGCGGCACATGATCGTCCGCCAGCGAAAAACGCATCATCGCGCCCAATATGGAACGGGTGCCGACGCCCGTGCGGTCGATCCTCTCATCGCCTTCCGTCCAGATCCGGCGCATCAGGTCCAGATATTGCTGCTCATAATGCGGGGCGGTCGAGGCGGAGTGTTCGGTCAATGCAGCGGCCTTCCGGACGGATCGGTGAGTCTGTCGTTCCTTCCGCATCTACCCGCAGCATGACGCCCCTGCCAAGCAAATCGCGCCCGAAGGGAATTGCACCGAAATGGCGAAAGCTGGCGAGCGGAACGGACAGGGTTCCGATAGCTCCGCCTCGCCCGGTGGCGGCACTATCCCCTCATGCAGGGAGATGTGGAAATCGCGCTGGTGATACTGGACGACCATTGGCGGCCGCTCCATCGATTGCATCCGCACGAGGACTGGCGTTCCACGGCAAGGCAATTATTGCTGTTCAAAAGCCGGTGGCTGGCCCTTCATCAGCGGCGCAAGAGGGACAGGGTCGCCACGCTCCGTCCTTCCGACATCGTGCTGACCCGTTCGCTTTACCGCCGCATCCGCCCGCTGGGGATGTTGCTCGCCGATCATGTGATAGATGCGCGGAACGATCGATTCAGCTTCCGGGCAGCGGGGTTGTTGTAGCTGCAAAAAAAGCGCATCCACCGCTTGCCAGCCCGAAAAGCCACCTCTATAGGCTGCGGCCTGCCCAGCGGGATCGCCCAGCGAAACCGCCGACGGTCGGGGAGTAGCTCAGCCTGGTAGAGCACTGTCTTCGGGAGGCAGGGGCCGGAGGTTCGAATCCTCTCTCCCCGACCAAAAACTCTATCCATCGCGGCTGGAATGCGCCAGCGAAGCGGCGTGCCGTTTCATCAAAACCATGCGGGCGAGCTGCATTTCAACCGATCATCATCAGGCTGGCATTGCCACCAGCCGCCGTCGTGTTGATGGAAATCGACACCTCCTCCAGCAGCAGGTCGACCGGATGGCATCCCATGCGGCCCAGCGGCGCGGCATGGAGGGAAATGATCGGCCCCGGCCGCTCGGCAAGGAACTGGCCTGTCGCGGCGATCTTGTCCGCCTTGCCCTCTACCAGAGCAGCGGCCACAGGCATGGCGAGATCGGCGCAGAAACGGCTTGCGACAAGCGGCGGCAGATCGGCGGGCAATGCCATGCCCTCCAGCACGCCGCTATTCCCGGTGGCAAGGATGGCGGCCATCTGGTCGAACAGCCCCTGCTGCGTCGCCGGGAGCATCAGCACGGCTCCACGCGGATGCAGCGTATAGAGATTGCGTTCGCCCACTGGCCCCGGCAGCAGCTTTTCGATGCCCAGCGCCGATCGCTCTCCATAGCGGCGCGCCACGGCAACTGCGGCATCATCCCCCCGCGCATCAAGCCACTGGATAAAGGCGGACAGGGGCGCGGTCATTCCTTCCGTCCCCTGCAACACCGTCGGCGCAACGGCCGTCAGGCGCCCCAGATACAGCGGCCCACCCGCTTTGGGGCCGGTGCCTGACAACCCCCGCCCGCCAAAGGGCTGGACCCCGACCACCGCGCCGATGACATTGCGGTTCACATAGATATTGCCTGCCTGCACCCTCTGCATGACATGCGCGATGGTCTGGTCCAGCCGGGTATGCAGGCCGAAGGTCAGGCCATATCCGGTCGCGTTGATCGCATCGATCAACGGGTCGATCCGGTCGCGGGAAAAGCGGATGACGTGCAACACCGGCCCGAAAACCTCGCCTTTCAGGTCAGCGATGCTTTCCAGTTCGATGATCGTGGGCGGCACGAAAGTGCCATGGGCGGCTTCGTCGGGCAGCGTCTGCTGTTCCACCTTGCGGCCGAGTTTTCGCATGGCGTCGATATGCGCCTCAATCGTCGCCTTCGCTTCGGCGGTGATGACGGGGCCGGTATCGACCGCCAGCCTGTCGGGCCGGCCGATCCTGAGTTCCCTGAGCGCGCCCTTGAGCATGGCGAGCGTCCTGTCCGCGATGTCCTCCTGCAAGCACAGGATGCGGAGCGCCGAGCAACGCTGCCCCGCGCTGTCGAAGGCGGAGGCGATGACATCCGCCACCACCTGTTCTGCCAGCGCGGAGGAATCGACGATCATCGCATTCTGCCCACCCGTTTCGGCGATCAGCGGGATGGGATAGCCCTGGAGTGAAAGACGCCTAGACAGTTGATGCTGGATCAGGCGGGCGACTTCGGTCGATCCGGTGAACATGACGCCCGCCGTCTCTGATGCCGCGACAAGGGCCGCGCCGATGGCGCCATCGCCGGGGATCAGTTGCAGCGCATCGGCAGGCACGCCCGCCTCATGGAGGAGGCGAACGGCCTCCGCCGCGATCAGTGGAGTTTCCTCAGCGGGCTTCGCCAGCACCGGATTGCCCGCGACCAGCGCGGCGGCCACCTGCCCGGTGAAGATGGCGAGCGGAAAATTCCACGGGCTGATGCAGACGACCGGACCCAGCGGCTTCTGTTCCGCTCCAAAAGTCGTGCGCGCCTGCGCCGCATAGTAGCGCAGGAAGTCGATGGCCTCGCGCACCTCGGCGATGGCGTTGGGAAAGGACTTGCCCGCTTCCCGCACGATCAACCCCAGCAGGACCGGCATCCGCGCCTGCATGGCGTCGGCGGCGCGCTCCAGCGCGGCGGCCCGGTCGGCGACCGGGACATTGCCCCACAGGCTTTGCGAAGCGCGGATAGCGGCGGCGCGGGCTTGGCCGAGCGAAGCTTCAGTGACTGTGCCCACGACATCGCGATGATCGGCGGGATTGAACACCGGGCGCTCCGTCCCCTCCCCGCCCTCCGGCGCGGCGGTCCATGCGATGGTCGCGCTCTCCCGCAGCGCCACGGCCAGCGCCGCGAGCGCATCTTCGTCGCTCAGATCAATGCCTTGTGAATTGCGCCGGTCGGGATAGAGCGCCGACGGCAGCGCGATCTGGTCATGCCGATGCCCCGGATACGGCATGGCGCGCACCATATCGACGGGATCGGCCACCAGTTCATCGACCGGCACGGCGGGATCGGCAATGCGGTTCACAAAGGACGAGTTCGCGCCATTCTCCAGCAAACGCCGCACCAGATAGGCGAGCAGCGTCTCATGCGTGCCGACAGGCGCATAGATGCGGCAGGGGCGGTCCAGCCCTTTGGGGCCTACCACCTGCTCATAAAGCGGCTCGCCCATGCCGTGCAGGCACTGGAACTCATAGCGGCCCACCGCGAAATCCGGCCCGGCAAGCTGATAGATCGTCGCCAGCGTCTGGGCATTATGCGTCGCGAACTGCGGAAACACGGCGTCCGGCGCGGCCAGCAGTTGCTTCGCACAGGCGATATAGGCGACATCGGTATGCACCTTGCGCGTATAGACCGGAAAGTCGGCCAGCCCATCGACCTGCGCCCGCTTGATCTCCGCGTCCCAATAAGCGCCCTTGACCAGCCGCACCATGATCCGCCGTCCCGCCCGCCGCGCCAGATCGATGATCCAGTCGATGACGAAGGGGCAGCGCTTGCCATAGCCCTGCACCACGAAGCCTAGCCCGTTCCAGTCCGCCAGATCCGGGTCCAGCGCCAAACTTTCCAGCAGGTCGAGCGACAGCTCCAGCCGATCCGCCTCCTCCGCGTCGATATTAAAACCGATGTCATAGCTTTTTGAGAGCAGCGCCAGCGACTTCAGCCGGGGCAGCAACTCGCTCATCACGCGGCCGGCCTGCGCGCGGCTGTAGCGTGGGTGGAGCGCCGACAGCTTGATGGAGATGCCCGGCCCTTCATAGACGCCGCGCCCATGGGACGCCTTGCCTATCGCATGGATGGCGCGCTCATAATCATCGAAATAGCGCGCCGCATCGGCTGCGGTCGTCGCCGCCTCGCCCAGCATGTCATAGCTGTAGCGGAAGCCCTTCGCCTCCATCTCCTTCGCGCGTTTGAGCGCCTCGGCGATGGTTTCGCCAGTCACGAACTGCTCGCCCATCATCCGCATGGCCAGATCGACGCCGCGCCGGATCACAGGCTCGCCCGCCCGCGCGATCAGGCGGGTGAGCGCCGCGCTCAATCCCCTGTCGTCGACACTGCCGACCAGCTTGCCGGTGACGACAAGGCCCCATGTCGCCGCGTTGACGAACAGCGATTTGCCCCCGCCCATATGCGATCCCCAGTCCCCGTCCGCGATCTTGTCGCGGATCAGGGCGTCGCGGGTCGCATCGTCGGGAATCCGCAGCAAGGCTTCGGCCAGGCACATCAGCGCCACGCCTTCCTGACTGGAAAGCGAATATTCCTGCACCAATGCTTCGACGCCATTGCCCTTGCGATTGGCCCGCAGCGCCGTGACCAGCGCCCGGGCCGTTTCGCGCACGGCCTGACGTGTCGCATGGGGCAAGGCGGCCGCTTCGATCAGGGGCGCCATGCAGGCGGCTTCATCGCGGCGATAGGCGGCGGTGATGGCGCGCCGGAGGGAAGACCGCTCCCGGATGGCGGGGGCGAAATCGGCGAAGGGCGGCGGTGTCGTCATGCGACCATATTATCATCGCGGCGCGATGCGATCCGACTTTTAAAAAGGCCATCGACCTATCTCATGACTTATTTTCAGTCATCTGATAGGCAATATGGATGGACAAACCTCCAAAGTCAGTCGATCTGGACGATTTCGACCGCAAGATCATCGCTGCGCTGATCGAAGATGGGCGCATGACCGTCACCGACCTCGCCCGCACGGTGGGGCTGTCGAAAACGCCTTGTCAGGTGCGTCTCAGGCGGCTGATCGACGCCGGCGTCATCACGGGATTTCGCGCCATCGTCGACCCCGCGAAGCTGGGCATGGATCATGTCGCCTTTGCCGAAGTGAAGCTGTCCGACACACGCGAACAGGCGCTGCGCGAATTCAATGCGGCCGTGCGGCGTATCCCCGAAGTCGAGGAATGCCATATGATCGCCAGCAGCTTCGACTATCTGCTAAAGGTGCGGACGTCCGACATCCGCCGCTACCGCACGGTGCTGGGCGAGAAAATTTCCAGCCTGCCTCATGTGGCGAGCACATCGACCTATGTGGCGATGGAAACCGTGCTGGACGCGGGCGGATCACGCATGACCCGCCTCGCGACGCAGAAATAGGAGTCAGGCTTCGCCGAACACCCGCCTGAAGATCGTGTCAACCTGACGGAAGTGATAGCCGAGGTCGAACTTCTCCTCGATCTCTTGGGCGGTCAGCGCCGCGGACACGTCGGGATCGGCCTTCAGCAATTCCAGCAGCGAAAGCTGGCCGTCCGATTCCCACACCTTCATCGCGTTACGCTGAACGTAACGGTAGCTGTCCTCACGGCTCACCCCCGCTTGCGTCAGCGCCAGCAGCACGCGCTGCGAGTGGACAAGTCCGCCCATCTTGTCGAGATTCTTCATCATCCGCTCAGGATAGACGAGCAGCTTGTCGATCACGCCGGTCAGCCGACCCAACGCGAAATCGAGCGTGATCGTCGCATCCGGCCCGATATAGCGTTCCACCGACGAATGGCTGATGTCGCGTTCATGCCAGAGCGCCACATTCTCCATCGCGGGCATGGCGTAGCTGCGGACCATGCGGGCAAGGCCGGTGAGATTCTCGGTCAGCACCGGATTGCGCTTGTGCGGCATGGCGCTGCTGCCCTTCTGGCCGGGCGAGAAATATTCCTCCGCCTCCAGAACCTCGGTGCGCTGGAGGTGACGGACTTCCACCGCCAGCCGCTCAATGGACGAAGCAATGACGCCCAGCGTGGCGAAGAACATCGCATGGCGATCACGCGGGATGACCTGCGTGGACACCGGCTCGATGGCAAGGCCCAGCTTCTCCGCGACATGTTCTTCCACGCGCGGATCGATATTGGCGAAGGTGCCGACCGCGCCCGAAATGGCGCAGGTCGCGACTTCCTCGCGCGCGGCGATCAGGCGCGCCTTGCAGCGGCTGAACTCCGCATAGGCTTCCGCCATCTTGAGGCCGAAGGTGACGGGTTCGGCGTGGATGCCATGACTGCGGCCGATGGTCGGGGTCAGCTTATGCTCGAAGGCGCGGCGCTTGATGACGTCGAGCAGCTTGTCGAGATCCTCGATCAATATGTCTGACGCGCGCGCAAGCTGCACCGCGAGGCATGTATCCAGAACGTCGCTCGACGTCATGCCCTGATGCATGAAGCGCGCTTCGTCGCCCACCTGCTCCGCGACCCAGGTGAGGAAGGCGATGACGTCATGTTTGGTGACCGCCTCGATCGCATCGATCGCGGGCACGTCGATGGCCGGGTTGGTCGCCCACCAGTCCCACAGCGCCTTCGCCGCCGATTTCGGCACCACGCCCAGTTCGCCGAGCGCCTCGGTCGCGTGCGCTTCGATCTCGAACCAGATGCGGAAGCGGGCTTCCGGCTCCCAAAGAGCAGTCATTTGCGGGCGGGCGTAGCGAGGGACCATGGCGAATCCTGCATATTGGCGTGAACGGATGCCGCGCCGCCTAGCAGCGTCCCCAGCCAAGAGCAAATCGGCAGACTTCGGGTAAAAACCGTCATCCATTCGTCGCAATTGCAATAGAAATCACAGCCGAAACGAGCGGTCCAAAAAGACGAATGGAAGTTGATGAACAACCATTCAGGAACCTTATCGAGTATTGGGATATTATCCCTGCAAAGATCACAACGATGCCGTTTGAAACAAATTCACCAACGGAATGACAATTCAGGAGATTGATATGCTGCGTACCGTTCTTTTCTCGACCGCTCTTGCCATCACCGCCCCCGCGATCGCTCAGGAAGCTGCCACGCCGCAGCAAGGCACGACGCCGACCGCTCCGGCGCAGACCGCGCCAGCCCAACCCGACGCCGCAACACAGCCGGGCGCGGCCGCGCAGCCGCAGGCCGCGTCGCCTTCCAGTCAGGCCAATACGGTCGCGTCCATCGTGGATAGCGAATTTCCCGCTTATGACCTCAACAAGGACGGTCAGCTCGACAAGGCGGAATTTTCCAAATGGATGGTCGCGTTGAAAGATCAGGAAATGAAAGCGACCGGTAAGACCTTGCCGCCCGCCGAAGTGACGGCCTGGGCCGAGGGCGCCTTCGCCACGGCCGATGCGGACAAGAGCACGTCCGTCAGCAAGCCTGAGCTGGTCAGCTTCCTGGGCGGCGGCGCGGGTTGATCGCGGGCTGATCCTGAAAGGCGATCCCTGTCACGAAGCAGGAAACGGATACCCCGAAGGGTCGCACCAGGCGGCGTGAGCGAAGGCCACGCCGCCTCTTTTTTTGGACTCACCGCCCGGTAAGTGTCAGGACCGCTTCTTGTTGGTATAGAGGAGAGCCGCGACGATGGCGGCTGAACCTATGCCCACGGCCGCTCCCGTCCACGCCGCCTTACCGCCTTTTCGCGGAGGCGTTTTTCCGGCGGGGGGATGGGTCGGCGCGCCCTTTTCCTCAACGGTTTGCGACGCGGTTTCTGGCGGATTATCTTCGATCTTGCTCATGATCCCCCATGCTAAGCAACAATGGCATCAGGGGGAAGAGGGCAAAATGCCCGATGAAGGTGCATTCCCTGCAATGTGCTTGCATTTACGCCAAAGCATAATCATGCCCCTGATGTAACGATCGCGGCTTGCCGGGACGAGACGCTTCCGCCTTCCGTCAAAATCGCCTAAGCTGCCCACGGATCAGCAACCAAAGGATCGCCGATGCAATTTCTACGCACCGCCTTCTGGGTCGTCATCGCCGTCACCCTCGCCTTTTTCTGCATGGCGAATTATGTGCCGGTGACGGTTCGGCTCTGGGGCGATCTGGTGATGGAAACCAAATTGCCGGTTCTGCTTATCGGCGCCTTCCTTCTGGGCGCCGGGCCTTTCTGGATCATGGCGCGGGCTACCCGCTGGCGCATGAAACGCAGACTGGAAAGCACGGAACGCGCGCTCGCGGCTGTCACCGCCGCCGCCGCGCCGTCGCCACCTTCCCTTTCCTCCATGCCAAAGACGCAGGGCGATGAATCAGCCCTGTCCCCTGCGACATCCTCCCTTCACACAACAGGAACAGCATGAGCAGCCCCATCTACGTCGCCATCGACACGCCAGAGCTGGAAAAGGCGCAGGCATTAGCGGGGCAGGTGCGCCATCATGTCGGCGGATTGAAACTGGGGCTGGAATTTTTCTGCGCCAACGGCCACCACGGCGTGCATGAAATGATGAAGTTCGGCCTGCCGATCTTCCTCGACCTGAAATTGCACGACATTCCCAATACCGTGGCGAAGGCCATTCAGTCGCTCCATGTTCTGGAGCCCGCGATCCTGACCGTGCATGCCGCGGGCGGCCGCGCCATGCTGGAGAATGCAAAGGCCGCGGCGGGCGCCCATACGAAGGTTGTCGCCGTCACCGTGCTGACCAGTCTGGATGATGGCGACCTGCTCGACACAGGCGTCGGCGGCAGGGCGGAAGATCAGGTTGCGCGCCTCGCCGACCTGGCGCGCAGCGCGGGACTGGACGGCATCGTCTGCTCCGGCGCGGAAGTGGCGCTGGTGCGGCAGGCATGGCCCGAAGGCTTCTTCGTGGTGCCCGGCGTCAGGCCGGCGGGTGGCGCCATGGGCGATCAAAAGCGCGCCGTCACGCCGCGTGAAGCGCTTGATCGCGGCGCTTCCATTCTGGTCGTGGGCCGCCCGATCAGCCTCGCTGAAAATCCGGATACGGCCGCACGGGAAATCGAAGCGACGCTTTGAAGCAAAAAGCGACGGGGGCTAAATAGTCAGCCCCCGCCCTTTCATCAGAAGCGATAGCCGACGCTGGCGACCACCTGATGGCGATCGGTGTCGACGTTGAATTCGCTGCTGGTCGCGCCATCGCCAAATTTGATCTTGCCATCATTATAGTTGGAATAGCGATATTCCAGCTTGGCGAAGGTATTGGTGTTGATGGCGCGTTCCACGCCCGCACCGATGCGCCAGCCGTCCAGCTTGAACGCCGTATCGGTGGTTTCATTGGTATCGCCCGCCAGCACCTTCAGCTTGCTGTTGGTATAACCGCCCTTCACATAGACCAGCGTTGCCGGGTCCGCGAGGATACCGGCGCGGGCGCCGATATACAGGTCACGGCCCTGCTTCACGCGCCCGAAGCCGAAATTGTCGGTGAAATCATGGCGGTTGCTCTTGGCGGTGGAATTGGTGAACTCGCCTTCCACGCCGACCACGGCGCTGCCCAGGTTCACATCATAGCCCGCGCCTACACCATAAAGCAGGCCATCGATCGACTGGTCGTCGCGGCCATTGTCATTGTCGATATCGCTGCCCGCGCCGACATGGTCATAGCCCAGGATCGCTTCGACGCGCGGACCGGTGAAGGTTGGGGCGACATCCTGCGCGAGCGCCGGGGCTGCGATTGCGCTACCGGCCAGAAAGGTTGCGACCATCATCTTTCGCATAAAAATAACTCCGTCTTCTTTGTTCTTGCGTCCCCCTGCAGGGACTAGACGGTGAAAGCGGAGCAAAGCCGTTGGTTGCATGAACCTAAGATAAACAAAGGCTTATGTTGTCAATATGCCACATATGACGACGGCTCGCCGTCAATCTGTGCGCCAATCGGGACGAACCGCGTTCCTGTAATGGCTACTTTCGGCCAATGGCGGACAACCCACCTCCGTTCGGGCTGAGCTAAGTCGAAATCTGTCCTGAGTGACGCCGCAGGCGGCGTCGAAGGGCTTTACGCTGAGCGAAGCAAAGAGCCTCCCTTACGCACTTCGCCTTCGCTCGGGGCGAACGGGGATGGGAATGGCGGACAGTCCACCCAACACGCCATCCCCCGTGCCGCTCAATAATCCTTCGAGACCCGGACATTCGCGCTTTCGCGGCCCAAGGTGGAAATGGCGCCCAGCAGCGAGAGCCATCGCGTGACCTGATATTCGATCCGCGTCGCGGAATAGCCCTGCCCGTCCGTGATCAGTTCCACATAAGTCTTGCGCGTCAGATATTTGCCCGCCGCGATGGACGTGCCCTGTCCCTGCGTGGGATCGGCGGCGATGATCCGCAAACGGTCCAGCCCGGCGGCCCGGCGTACCGCGTTGATGGGGTCAAGGCCGCCCTGGCCCTGCAAGGATCCCACCGCCGACGCCAGCTGCAACGCTTCGGGCGCGGACAGGTTTGTGATCGACGTGCCGAACAGGATGCGGGACAGCAGTTCATCCTGCGGCAGGGCGGGCACGCTGGTGAAGCTGATGTCCGGCGACAACCCGGTGCCCCCGACATGGATGGAGGCCGTCAGGTCGCTGACGTCCGCCTCGGCCGTGATATCCAGCGTCGGATTGACGGGCGTGCGGCCATCGAACTGGATCAGCCCTTCGCGCAGTTCGAAGCGGCGGCCCGCAAATTCATAATCGCCGCGCACCAGTTGCGCCGTGCCGGCAATCGCCGGATTGGTCACCGTGCCGCCCAGGTCCAGATTGGCCCGCCATTCGCTGTCCAGCCCAAGGCCTGTGACCATCAGCCGGTTGCGCGCCTGCGCCTTGATCGCCAGCGCCCATGGCGCATTGCCGCGCGGGCGCTCCAGTTCTTCGCCCCGGCGGTTGATCTCGACCACCTTGAGCTGCGGCAACTGGGCGACGGCGGCTGCCCGGCCCAGCGTGAATCGGCTCTTGATGAGCTTGAGGTTGCCTCCAATGGTGCCGCCACTTCCATCCGACCGCAGCGTGATCGGCCCCGTCACCGTCGCGCCCAGATCGTCGCGCTCCAGCAGCGTCGCATTGTCCGCCTGCAACGCCAGGTCCATGCCGACGCCCGCCGTGCCCTTGAAGGTGAAGGAGCCGGTGCCGGTCACCGAACCGCCGTTGCGCGCCGTCGCGGCAAAACTGGAAATGACGAGCCGGTCCCCGGAAAAACGCCCCTGAGCCTTGACGCCGCTCAACCGCATCCCCGTTACCGGGCTGTTGATCGCGACATTGTCCGTGGCCAGCGTTCCCGCGATCACCGGTTCGCCCAACGTGCCCCGAATATCCGCCGTCACGTTCACCGGCCCGACAATATCGACGATTTCCACCCCGGTCAGCCGCCAGAGCGTATCGGCCGCTCCATTATAGCGGAGCTGGGCGAAAAAGGGCGCGCGGTTCAGGCGCTCGACCAGACTGCCATCCCGGCCCAGCGGCGTCAGCAACGCCTGTGCCCGGCCGATGGTGCGCCCTTCCGACACAAAGACCATCCGCGTCGCCAGCCGGTCCTGATTGAGGACCGCATTGACGCCGACATCGACCGGACGGGAACTGAGCGACAGGCCCGACCGCGACAGCCCCCGGACGCGCAGTTCGACCTTCCCCGTCGCCATCCCGCCGCGCGGCTTGGCGTAGCTCAGCGTGCCCGTAGCGACGCCGCCAAGACCCAGATCGTCATAAGCGATATCCAGCAGCGACAGCGGCAGCGTCTGCATCCGCGCCTCTATCGCGACGGATTCGCTACCCAGATCACCGGCAAGCTGCAGCGATCCCCCCGCATAGCGGATCGTCGCGGGCGACAGGTGCCAGCCTTCCTGCGTCCGCGTCAGCAAAGCCGCGCGGGTCAGCCGGATCGGTTTGCGGTCGATCGTCCCGCTGGCCGACAGGCGGATGCGGTCCGGCGCGACCTGCGCTTCGCCCTGAAGGTCGAACAAGCGGCCGCGCTGCCCCGAAAGGCTGCCGCGCACCGTGCCCTTGCCATCCACCAGCTTCGCGGTGCCCGCCATGCGGCCCAGCAATATGCCGCCAACCCGCAATCCCTGCGCCTGCACCGTCGCATCGATGGAGGTGCCGTCCGGGTCGAGCAATATGGTCGCATCCAGCTTGCCGCGCCCCACGGCAATGGCCGTCGGCCCATCGAAATGCGCGCCGTTGGCGGCCAGTTGCAGCTGCAATTGCTGCACAGCGTTCACTGGCCGGAAACCGACCGTGCCGGTCACCGGACCGACGACGGCGAGCTGCCCGTCCAGCCCGCCGGTCACGGGGCGAATATCCCCGCTCGCCGTCACCCCTGAAACCTCCAGCCGCGCCACGCGCACGATCGCCTGTCCGCCTTGGGGCAGCAGGATCGCGCCATTGCCGGTGAACGGCCCCAGCGTCGATCCGCCCTCTGCCGTGAATATATAACCCGTGTCATCGGGATCGAATCGCGCCTTCACCTCACTCAGGCCCAGCGCATCCATCGGACGATGCAGCACGAGGTCCACGGCGGGGCGGTCGATCTTTCCATCCAGCACCAGTTGCAACGGCCCATATTGGCCATGTCGTCCACTGCCCTCGAAATGGAATGTCCCGTCGCGGCGGCGATAGCCGTTCGCGTTCAGCGACAGCAGCGGCGATTGAAGGACAAGATCATGAAGGGCCAGTTGCCCATCCGGCCCCAGCGCCAGTGCGCTCCGCAGCGTCGGCAACCCGCCGCCCAGCGAATGCAGGAAGCTGTTGTCCAGCCGCCGCATCCGCGCCAGCGCATGACCGCTCAAGGAAAACGCGCCTTTCGGCCCCGGCACCGCGCGCAGCTTCGACGTCAGGTCGACCACCCCGAGCCCACGAATAAGCAGGCCGTTGATCTGTCCGTCCAGCCCGAAATCATAGCGTCCGGTCTTAAGGTCGGCCATCATCAGCAACCGCCCGCGCAGCCGGTCGGAGCGCACCTCCATGGGATTGCTGATGATCTGCTGCCCCTTGAGTTGCAGCACCCCGTCCAGCGCGAAGTTGCGGAAAATGCCTTCGACCAGCTCCCCCTGCCCGTCCAGCCGCCGCGCCCGCAGGCGAACGGGGATCAGCGCCGGGCCATTCTTCGCCTTGCGCCCCTTGCCATCGGCGCGCACGTCGCTGATCGTCGTCTTGTCGAAGACAAGCTGCTTTGCCGTCAGCAGATATTCGTAGCCGGGGCTGGCAAAGGGACCGTCGAGACGAATGCGGGCCACCACATCACGCCCACGCATATTCCTGAGCAAGGCTTCGGGCCGCGACAGCTTCACGTCCACCAGCAGATTGTCGAGCGCATTGTTCCGCAGATCGATCGCGCCGTCGGCGGTCAGATCGATGGCGGCAGACCGCAGCGATAGGGTGCCGTCGATCACCCGATTTTCCATGCTGCCTTCCGCGCGCACCGACAGGCGCGGCGTCGACAACCGCTCGACAAGCCCATTGCCCGCGAGCGCAGGCCCCTCGATCGATCCTTTCGCGCTATAACGTCCCTTGCGCGCCGTCAGGTCGAGGGCGATCACCGGCTGCGCGTCCAGCGTTCCGGCAAACTGTCCGTCCCAACGCGTCCAGCTTCCTTTGCCATGGACGCGCAGATTGGCGTCCTGCTTCAACCCCGCCATCACCGCCAGCACGCCGCCCTTGGGCGCGTTCATCGTGACATCGAGGTCGAACTTGTCGTCATCCGGGCGGCTGTCGAGCGTGATGTTCAACGCATCCTCACCGTTCAGGACGCGCGCGGACATGTCGATGATCGCGCGGCCGCCGCGAATATCCGCGTCGCCGCTCAACGTCGCTTCCTGCGCCCGCCCCGTGATGCTGCGGTCTATCGCCAGACGGTCCACCGACAACTGCATCAGGCGAATGTCGAAGCCCGGCAATATCGGCCCCTGCCGCTCGCTCGGGTTGAGCCTGGGCAATTTGTGCAGCGTCGCGCGCGGGATCACCAGCCGGTCGATATCCAGCCGGTTCGACAGCCAGGCAAAGGGCCACCAGTCCAGCTCCACCCTTGGCGCGTCAAAAAAGCGGCCCTTGGGATCGGACAACACCAGCCCGTGCAGCACCGCCCGGCGATAGATGCTGCCATCGATCCGTTCGACCCGGATACGCAGGCCCGAAGGCGGGCTGATGGCGGCAATCCGCGACACGAGGAAGCGATGCCCGGAAGGCGTATCCAGCCATGCCAGCGCGCCCACCACGATCAGCAGCAACGCGGCGAGGACAGCCGTCACCCACCGTTGCCACCGCCCGTCCCATGCCCGGCGGGGCCGGGGCGGCTTGGGGGTCGCTTCCACGGGCTGATCGTCCGCCATCAGAAGGCCTGCCCCAGCGAAACATAGACCGCGATCTTGGGATCGCCGCTCTGCGGGTTGATCGGCGTGCCGACATCCACGCGGATCGGCCCGAAGCTGCTATAATAACGCACGCCCATGCCCGCCCCGATCCGCAGGTCGCGGAAGCGTGGCACGAAGCTGGTCGAGATATTGCCCGCATCGACAAAGGGCACGACCCCGAAATTGCCGAAGCGCACCCGCGCCTCCAGCGAGAATTCGGCAAGGCTCTTGCCGCCCACCGGATCATCGTCCGGCCCATAACGCGGCCCGATCTTCTGATAGCCATAGCCGCGCACCGACGCGCCGCCGCCCGCGTAGAAGCGCCGCGACGGGGCGATCCTGTCCACGGTGGACCCCAATATGGTGCCAAGCCGCGTGCGCGCCGCCAGCACGATCCGATCGCCCATTGGCTGATAGACGCTGCCGTCCAGTTGCACCCGCGCATAGCCGAACGTGCCGCTCTGGAACGACACTTCCGGGCTTAATCGTCCCCCCAGCCGGAACCCCTTGGTCGGGTTCAGCAGATCGTCGCTGCCATCATAGGTCAGGCTGAGGGGCACCGCGCCGATGAAGAAGGTTCGCCGCGCGCCGCCGCTGAAGAAATCCGCCTCGTCCGACGCGATCACTTCCGCGCCGATGCGCCACACCCATTTCTTCTGGAACAGGATGTTCGTCTGCCGCTCCAGCCCGCCCGCGACGGTGATGGTGCGCGCATCATAGGCGTCGCGCTTGATGTTGCTGATCGACAGCAGCCCGGTCAGCACATTGTCGCGGCGATGGAAATTGTTACGGCGATAAAGGGCGCTCGCGGTCTGTTCCTGCGTGCCGATCACGCCCCGCAATGTCACCGCGCCTTCGGGCGGCAGCAGGTTGCGATGCTGCCAGCTCACCTCGGCGCGATACCCCTCCCCCGTGCCATAGCCCAGTTCGCCCGCAATGGTGCGAAGCGGCGCGGAACGGACATTCACGTCCAGGTCGACATGCTCGCCGTCGCCCGCATCCCTGGGCTTCAGCGTGACGGTGGACACAAGGCCGGTCGCCACGATGGCGCGCCGCAGATCCTCCACATCCGACGCCATATAGGGATCGCCCGGATCGAAACGTGCTATTTCCTGAAGGTGCCGGGCATCGAACAGCTTGTTGTCATTGAGGATGATATTGCCGAAAGTGCGATAGCCGCCCGGCGCGACGGCCATGTCCAGATCGCCCTTGCGCTCCTCATGGTCGATCCGCACCTCCGGCTCGTCGATCCTGGCGAAGGGGAAGCCATTTTCCGCCAGCGCATTGGACAGTGAATCGCGCCCCGCCAATATCCGGTCCGCGTCCACCGGATCGCCCGCCTTGACCGGAAAAGCCTCGCGCAATTTGGGTTCCCGCGCACCCGTCTCTGCCAGCCCCGTCAACTCGACCGAGGACAACAGATATTGCCTCCCCGGCACGACATCGAACTGCACCGCCAGCCTGTCGCTCCCCGGTGGCGGCGCCGACACTGAACCGCGGATGCGCGCCGCATAATAGCCCTTGGCCCGCAGCAACTGGTCCAGCAGCTCGCGATCTTCCTTCAACCGCCGGTTGATCTGCGCCAGATTGGCCCGGCGGCGCTCGCCCTGCGACAGGGTCGACAATTCCTTGAAACGCAGATTGAACTGCTCGTCCGCGATCCCCTCCACGCCGTTCAGCTTCACGCTGTAGCGCCGCTCTTCCCCCGCATCGGTGAAAACGGGGTTCTGCTCGACCGGCTCTTCGACCACGGGCGCTTCCGCCATGCTCTCGCTATCGGCGTCGGCGGCCTCTGCATGGGGGTCGGCGGGGAGCGGCTCCACCTTGTCCGGCTGTCCCATGTCGGGCCAGTCGATGCCGATGTCGGGCATGGGGTCGAGCGGCTGCGCTTCGTCCTGCGCGGGCGCGGGCGCAGTCTGGGCATGAACGGCCCATGGCGCGGCCAGCAACAACGGCGCAAGGACAAGCCGTGCGGCATGCGGGCAGCCTGAAAAGCGGCATCGGGTCCGCAAGCCGTTGGTCATGCGCCTGATCTAGACCAGATGCAGTGCCCAATGCCAGTCAAGAAGCAAGCCGGTCGCATCATTCCATCGCAGCGGCCGCCTTCAGAAGGACGTGCTGAGCCGGTCCATCAAAGCGCGCGCGGGGCTTTGCCGTTCCTCGCCATCGGGACGCAGCATCAGGTCGATGCGTTCCTGCAGGCGCGCCACGCGCGCATAAAGTTCCTGGCTCGCCTCGACCAGGGATCGCGCCGCGAAAGGAAATGCGGCGACCAGCCCCTCATCGCTTTGCGCCGCCGCGCCCAGCCGATATTTCTCTTCGCCCAGTTCCGCGTCGCCAATCTCTCCCCGCTGCCACGCCCGTTGGCTCAGCAGCCAGGCGATGATGTGCATGAGGCGCGTCGTCACCTTGAGCGATTCGCAGGCGAAGGCGACCCGTTGCAGAGGTTCCTCGGCCAGATCTTCGGGCAGTGCCCCGGAATCGAAATAGGAACGCGCCTCGTCCGCCATGACCATGGCTTCCAGATAGAGGCCGTCCACCAGACGCCGATGAAGTCCCCGATCAAGCGATGCTGCTTTTCCCATTTCGCATGGGTGGCATATTCTTCGCGCCTTGTCAGTCCCGCCTCGCGCGTCGCCGAAGGGTTGTCCCATTCAGGGGCGACCGGTTCAGGCGATGATGTCCGGCACCAGCGAATCTTCCAGCAACGACATTTCGTCGCGCAGGCGCAGCTTGCGCTTCTTCAGCCGGGCGATCTGCATCTGGTCGCCCGCGCCCGAATCGACCAGAGCGGAAATCGCGCTGTCGAGGTCGCGATGCTCGACGCGCAGGATTTCCAATCGACGCATGATGTCTTCCCGGCTCACCGCATTCGCTTCCCAGAACTCCCGTTCCCATGACGAGCCGTTGATAGCCTGCCGGGCCCATGCGGGCCATCGCAAATTTCCGCGCGACCCATCGCAAAGCCCCAATAGGGCCGAGACAAGCGGGACGATTCATGATCTATTCGATCATCCATCACCCTCGTCAGGAGAATGTCATGGAAAACAGCCATATTTCCGCTCTTTCAGCCAAGCACGCCGGACTTGAGGCACGAATCAAGACCGAGACGAGTCGGCCCATGCCGGACGCAACGCTCGTCGCTTCGCTCAAGAAGCAGAAACTGCGGTTGAAGGAGGAGATGACGGCGCAACATTAAGCGCGGCCATCATAGCATGGCGGGCTTCATCAGATGGAGGTGAAGCCCGAAAGATAAAGCCCCGTTCGCGCGGGGCTTTTTATTGGGGCATTCCCAGCTTGCGCGCCTCCCTCGCGGATCAGCGGACCGTCAAGCCAAGATCAGATCGCAAACTGCACCAGGCCGTTTTCATCGATGAGCCAGGCCGGGTTCCACGCTATCTCCCAGGCGTGATCGTCAGGATCGGCGACATATCCACGGAAACCGCCATGCGGCGGGGCATCTGCCGGTCTGATGATGCGGCCGCCGGCATTGGCCAGTTTCCCGATTACAACTTCCACGTCCGCTTGACCGGGCACGTTATGCGCCAGGGAAAATGCCCCCGGCGACAATAAGCCGAAACGGCTCATGTCCTTTTCCAGCGCCGACGCTTCAAAGGTTCCCAGAACCAATCCGTTCATCTGATAGAATATGATCTCGTCATTCTCGAACACCGGGGCCCATCCGAAGCCTTCAGTATAAAATCGGCGCGAGCGCGGCAGATCGCGAATGCCCAAAGTGATCACGGAAATCTGTTGCTGCATATCAAGCCCTTTCTTTCGCTGCCGCACCGCTGCGGTCAACGTTCAAGGTCTTGGGACTCGACGCCGCAGCGAAGGTCAGGGCCTGCTCCGCAGGGATCGGGCCAACCGCACCGATCTCCCCTTTTTCGACAGGCGATGTCTAGCAACGCCGACTTTTGCCGGCAATGGCCGACTTGGCCGCAACCCGCCGTACCGCGCTCAGGTCCGGCTGCGATTCAACGGGCGCGGATGGAATGCGGGCGGAGATAATCGGGCATCATATGCCTTTTGCCGCTGCCCGCCGGACGCCGGACCAGCCGGGGGTCGATCGGCCTGTCGAAAGCGACGCCGATTCGCTCGCCATGGGTCCAGGCGACCTGACCGGACACCTTGCCCACGCCCCGCAATTCCAGAGTGAGGCGGGTTTGCACCGCGATCCGCCGTTCGCACTCCGCCATCAATCCGGTGGCCGACAGGTTGCGGACACGCGCCTGACACAGCGGCATACCGTCATCCCTGACCAGATTCGTCAGCAGAAAAAGGCTGTCTCGTGGCGACGTTCTGGCAGGGCCGCGCTCCAACCCATCCTGTTCCATGCCCATTGACCGACCCGTCGCATATTATTTGTGGAAAGACCGGATCATTGCCAGCAGCACATGGACAAAATGTTAATCGTCAGTCGTCGCGCGAAATCTTTTCCTGCCGCTCATGGCGTTCCTGCGCTTCCACCGTCATGGTCGCGATCGGGCGGGCTTCCAGCCGACCCAGCGAAATCGGTTCGCCTGTCACCTCGCAATAACCATATTCGCCCTCATCGATGCGGCGGAGCGCGGCGTCGATCTTGGAAATCAGCTTGCGCTGGCGATCGCGGGTACGCAGTTCGATCGACCAGTCCGTTTCGCTCGATGCGCGATCGTTAAGGTCGGGTTCGCGCAGCGGTTCATTCTGGAGGACGGCGAGCGTTCCCTCCGCTTCGGCGAGAATCTGTTTCTTCCAGTCCCACAGGCGCTGCCGGAAATATTCCAGTTGCACCGGATTCATGAATTCCTCGTCCGGGGAAGGACGATAGTCGGTAGGGAGTGTTACAGCCGATTTCGGCGGCTTGTCGCCGTCCTTCTCGGAATTCAAAACCGATGCCATCTGGCTCTCCGACTCGATGGGCCCCGGCACTTAAAGGACCGGACAGCCATTCCTTTATGATTGGGCGCTCTAATAGCCACGGGCGCACAGCGACACAAGCGAACATTCTCCGCTTCTTACCGCTTGCCGCCTGTCCGTTTTTCCGCGAGCGCAAGGATGCGCCGAGTCCCTTGGATGCGGCCGTGCAGGCATCGGATGGCAAGCCGGATTCATTTCGCCGCGCGGGAATGTTCCATAGTGGGACGTTAACCATATTTGCCCATGTCGCTGCCGGAATCTGCTCGACTTGAGGACGACATTCAGGGTTAACGGCGTTGCGGTTAACGCTTTATTTTGCGTTCCTGCACATAGGGAAAACCCGCCGCCCCTTCACTGGGCCAAGCCAGCGACGGGCGACCAGGGGATAAAGGAAAAGAGCAAACCTATGTCGGTACGGATGGCATTGGCAAAATTGTGCGCCTGCACTTGCGGCGGAGCGATCATTGGCGGGGGAGCCGTCCATGTCGCGGAAAGCGCGCGTCCCGCGGGGGTCCAAAGCACCAAGAGTGTGAAGGCCGCGCCCAGGAAACGCTACGCGGTCCACACAGTGAAACGCAAGGTCGTCAAGACGGTGACCGCCTGCGCGCCGTCCACGGTGACCGTCACTACCCAGGCCGCGCCCATTCCCCTTCCCGCGCCCATGCCGGTGGCTGAAATGCCGATGATGTCGGGCGGGTCGGCCGTTCCGGTCGTCATGGGCGGCGGCTTCGGCGGATTCGGCGGAGGCGGGTTCATCGGCGGCTTCTTCGGTGGCGGGGGCGGCAGCAGCGGCGGCGGTTCTGTGGTGATCTCCTCCACCAGCAGTTCGACCGGTGGCATCAGCAGTTCGACCAGTTCGACCACGGGCGGCGTTTCCACCTCCACGGGCGGTGTTTCGACCTCCACGGGCGGTGTTTCGACCTCAACCGGTGGCGTCTCGACCTCCAGCGGCAACGTGTCGACATCCAGCGGCGTCTCCACCTCGTCGGGCAATGTCTCCACATCGTCCGGCAATGTGTCGACCTCTTCGGGCGTCAGCACTTCTTCGTCCAGTTCGTCCTCCTCCTCATCCTCTTCTTCGTCCTCCTCCAGTTCGTCGAGCAGTTCGAGCGGCGGACACGGCCATGGGTCGTCGGGTTCGTCGGGCTCCTCATCCAGCTCGTCGAGCAGCGGTTCATCGGGCAGTTCCTCGTCAAGCTTCGGCACGACGAGCAGCAGTTCAAGCTCCTCCAGTTCGTCGTCGAGCAGCTCCTCGTCGAGCAGTTCGGGCGGCACGTCCAGCAGCACCGGGGGCACGGACGTTCCCGCGCCGCCCATGGTCCTGCTATTTGGCGCTGGCGCGGTGGCGCTGGTCGCCCGCCGCCGCTTCGCCGAGCGGAAGACCAAGGCGGCGGCCTGACGGAACGCCCCCGGGGCAACAGAAAAGGGCGGCGCCGGTCAACGGCCCGCCCTTTTTTGCGGGCGCGCGACAGTGGGTCAGTTTTCCAGGATGATCCGCTCGATCTCCGGCACAGGGTGATTGGACAGATCCTTGGCGATCTCACCGGCCAGGCGGCTCTGCACTTCCTTGTGATAATGTTTACGCAGTTCGCCTAGCACCGTGGGCGGCGCGACGATGATCAGCTTTTCATAATCCTTCGCCAATGCCCCGCGCTTCAGCAGGTCCGCCGCTTCCGTCGCGAAACGGGCTTCCTCCAGATCGTGAAAATTCGTCTGTTCCATCGCGCTGCGATGGCTGCCGACGGAATTGAAAGCGCGGCCCGGCGCGTCGGACGCCTGATCGCGATCGGGCGGGTTATCCTGCGTCCTGGTCGTCTCCGTTTCCAGATTGGGAAAGGCGTCATCGCCTTTGTTACGGAACAGTAACAACTTGCGCCCATCCACCACCATCACCACCGCATCATGATCGATTCGCATCGCCATCTCCTTCTTGAGTTCACTGTCACCAACGGACGGCAGCGCGCAGGGTTGCGCGGCCGATCGCGTAACGGCATAGGGCTGGGCCATGCACGACATCCGCTTCATCCGCGAAAACCCCGCCGCTTTCGACGCCGCCCTCACCCGTCGGGGTCTTGAGCCGCTCTCTGCCGGGATACTGGCGCTCGACGAGCGCAGCCGCGCGATCAAGACCGAATTGCAGCAGGGCCAGGCGCGTCGCAACGAAGCGAGCAAGGCCATCGGTCAGGCCATCGCCATCAAGGACATGAAAAAGGCCGAAAGCCTCAAGGCGGAAGTCGCCGCGCTCAAGGAACAGATGCCCGCTCTGGAAGCAGAAGACCGGGAAACCGGCGAAGCGCTCCAGGCGATGCTGGCCGCCATCCCCAACCTTCCCGCCGACGATGTTCCACCGGGTGAAGATGAAGCAGCCAATGTGGAACTCAGCCGCTGGGGCGAGCCGCGCAGCTTCCCTTTCACCCCGCAGGATCATGCCGATTTTGGTCCCGCGCTGGGACTGGATTTCGAGGGCGCGGCGGCGCTGTCGGGCGCGCGCTTCGCTGCATTGCGCGGCCAGATGGCGCGGCTTCACCGGGCGCTCGCCCAGTTCATGCTCGACCGCCAATCGGGTGAGAATGGCTATGAGGAAGTGAACCCGCCCCTGCTGGTCCGCGACGAGGCGCTATTCGGCACCGGGCAATTGCCCAAATTCGCCGAAGACCTGTTCCGCACCACCGACGGACGTTGGCTGATCCCCACGGCGGAGGTCAGCCTCACCAATCTGGTGCGCGAACAGATCGTTCCGATGGAAAGCCTGCCGCTGCGCCTCACCGCGCTCACCCCCTGTTTTCGCTCCGAAGCCGGATCGGCTGGCCGCGACACGCGCGGCTTCATCCGCCAGCACCAGTTCGAGAAGGTGGAACTGGTCGCCATCTGCAAGCCCGAGGCTTCCGAAGCCGAGCATGAACGCATGTGCGGGGCGGCGGAAGGCATATTGCAGGCGCTGAACCTGCCTTATCGCAAGATGCTGCTATGCACGGGCGACATGGGGTTTTCCGCGCGCAAGACTTATGATCTTGAAGTCTGGCTCCCCAGCCAGCAAACCTATCGCGAGATCAGTTCCATATCGAACTGCGGTGACTTCCAGGCGCGGCGAATGAACGCACGTTTCAAACCGGAAGGCGAGAAGCAGACCCGCTTCCTCCACACGCTGAACGGGTCAGGACTGGCGGTCGGCCGCACACTGGTCGCCGTGCTGGAAAATTACCAGCAGGAGGATGGCAGCGTTATCGTGCCGGAGGCGCTGGCGCCTTATATGGGCGGCACCACTCGGCTGCGACCGAGATAAGGGCTTGCCTCGTTCGTTTCGAGCGAAGTCGAAAACGGGCGCATGGATTTCTCGACTTCGCCCGAAGCGAACCGAAGTGGTAGATTACCTATGCGTATCCTTCTCACCAATGACGATGGCGTTTATGCTCCAGGACTCCGGGTGCTGGAGGAGATCGCCCGAACGCTGTCCGACGACATCTGGATCGTTGCTCCTCACGAGGAGCAGTCGGGCGCGGGCCACAGCCTGACGCTGACCCGCCCGCTGCGTATCCGCAAGCACGCAGATAAGCATTACAGCGTCACCGGCACGCCCACCGATGCGGTGATGATGGCGGTCGGTCATCTGATGAAGGACTGCAAGCCCGATCTGGTGCTGTCGGGCGTCAATCGCGGCGCCAATCTGGCGGAGGACGTGACCTATTCGGGCACCGTTTCCGCCGCGATGGAAGGCGCGATTTCCGGTATCCGCTCCATCGCGCTCAGCCAGGTCTATATGCGTGAGGGCATGGGCGACGCTGTCCCCTTCGCCGCTGCGCGCGCCTGGGGAGAGAAGGTGCTGCGACCGCTGATCGCTATGCCCGCCTCCCCGCGGATGCTGTTCAACGTCAATTTCCCCGCAATGGACCCGGATCAGATCAAGGGCGTACGCGTGGCGCGACAGGGCTTTCACGACATCGACCGCACCTCCATCGTCGAAGGCGTCGATCCGCGCGGCTATCGCTATTACTGGTTTGGCCTTGGCACCAGCGATGCGGTCCCGGAAGGCACGGACCTTGCGGCGATTGCGGAAGGCTATGTGGCGGTCACGCCGCTCCACTTCGACCTGACGCAGGACAGCGCAATGGCGGCGACAGTTCAGGCCTTTGCGGACTGATCGCCCGACAGGGATGACAAGACTGCGACGACGCGGCTAGAGAGGATATGATGCCGCGCCCGCCGATGCTCCTTTTTCCTGGCTTTTTCCTGGCGGCGGGTCTTGCTGCCACGGCGGCGGAAACACGCGGAAATAAGGACAGCCCGGTCAGCGTCATCGAAAACCAGCCCGTCTGGAAAATGCAGCAGGTGGTGGCCAATGCGGTAACAGTCCCACCCTCCACCTATATCGTCAAAGCAGGCGAAACGCTGCGCGGCGTCGGCAATCGCAGCGGGGCCGGATCGGAAAGCATCGCGCGGGCCAATGCCCTCAAATATCCCTATCTCATCCGGGAAGGGCAGAAGCTTCTCATTCCGGGCGGGCGCTATCATCGTGTGTCGGAAGGGGAAACGGGCATCGCCATCGCCGCCGCCTATGGCGTGGCATGGAGCCGGATTGTTGATATCAACGCCCTTCCCGAACCCTATATCCTACGCAACGGCCAGCGCCTGCTGCTGCCCGATGACGCCGCCCGCAAGCCCAGCACGATGGAGGCACGCGCCGCCGCTTTCCGGATCGACATTGACGATGTCCTGACTGGCGGCCAGCCCGCGAGCGGCCAAAGCGGGCGGCCTGCGGCTTCCAGCCAGCCGCGCGCCCTGCCCTCCAATGTACCCATTACGGAGCCGGCGCAATTTACCGGCGGCTTCGCTTGGCCAGCGCATGGAGCTTTATTGTCGCGGTTCGGGCCCGGCACGGCTGGCGCGCGCAATAATGGCATCGACATCGCAATTCCCGCCGGAACGCCCATCCGCGTGGCCGCCAATGGCGTGGTTGCCTATGCGGGCGACAAGGTGGCCGTATTCGGCGGACTGATGCTCGTCAACCATGGCGACGGCTGGGTGAGCGCTTACGGCCATGCGAGCCGGGTTGACGTGGTGCGTGGCCAAAAGGTGCGAAAGGGACAGATCATCGGTTTGAGCGGCGACAGCGGTTACGCCAGCCGTCCCAAATTGCATTTCGAATTGCGTAAGGATCTGACGCCCGTCAATCCACTCGATCATCTGCCAAGGGAGCAGCAATGAAGGTCAGGTCCATCCCCTTGCGATCGCCCATGGCCGGTTTCCTGCGTCGGCGATCCTCTCTTCCCATATGGGCAGACCTTGTGTGGCGCGTGGCACTGGTATTCGGGCTCATCGCGCTTGTCCTGCTGATCCACTGGATCGGCCGCGACGGATTGAAGGATACGCTGGACAATAATATCAGCTTTGTGGACGTGCTCTACTTCACCACCGTCACGGTGACGACGGTAGGTTATGGCGATATCGTGCCGGTCAGCCCGGAAGCCCGGCTGTTTGAAGCGATATTGGTGACGCCCATCCGATTGTTCGTGTGGCTAATCTTTTTGGGAACAGCCTATAATCTTTTTTTCCGCAATATCCTCTACAGGTGGCGCATGGCACGCATTCAGGCCGATCTGCACAATCATATCATCGTCACCGGCTTTGGCACGTCCGGCAGCGAAGCTGTGCGCGAGTTGCTCGCGCGAGGCGTCGATGCGCGGGAGATCGTGGTCGTCGATCCGATCGAACGGGCGCTGACCGAAGCGGAGGAGATGGGCTGCAACGTCATGTGCGGCGATTCCACGCGAGACAAGACGTTGAAGGACGTGGCAATCCACCGCGCACGCAGCATGATCGTATCGGCGGGGCGGGATGACACCTCCATCCTCATCACGCTGACGGCGCGGCATCTGGCGCCTCGTCTGCCGATCAGCATAGTGGTGCGGAATGAGGACAATGAATTGCCAGCGCGGCAGGCGGGCGCGACCACCGTCATCAATCCCGTCAGCTTTGCCGGGCTGCTGCTGGCAGGGAGCACCAGCGGACGGCATATTGCGGACTATATGGCCGATCTGGCGGCATCGGGCGGACGCGTGAAACTCAATGAGCGGTTCGTGCTGCCGGAGGAAATCGGAAAGCCGCTGTCCGCCATCACCACGGGCCTTGGCGTCCGGGTGTATCGGGAGAATCGGCCCATCGGCTTCTGGGAAGATGCCGCAAAGCAACTCCAGACCGGCGATATGATCATCGAGATCGTCGGTGAAATCGGCGAAGAAGGCCTCGATTCCGCTCCATTTTAAGCAGGCCGTGACATTTGGTGCGAAAATCCTTATGTGCGCGCCGATCATGGCAACCAAAATCCCTTCGCCACCCAAGGTCGGCATGGTGTCGCTCGGCTGTCCCAAGGCCTTGGTGGATAGCGAGCGCATCCTGACGAAGCTGCGTTCCGATGGCTATCAGATGTCGCCGGACTATTCCGGCGCGGACGTCGTGCTGGTCAACACCTGCGGATTTCTCGATTCGGCGAAGGAAGAATCGCTGGAGGCCATTGGCGAGGCGATCGCGGAAAATGGCCGCGTCATCGTCACCGGCTGCATGGGCAATGAAGCGGAGTTGATCCGCGCGAAATTCCCGCAGGTTCTGGCCGTCACCGGCGCGCATCAATATGAGGCGGTGGTGAGCGCGGTGCATGAAGCATCGCCGCCCGTGCCTAACGCCTTTGTCGATCTGGTGCCCGAGGGCGGGCTGAAGCTGACCCCGCGCCACTATAGCTATGTAAAGATCAGCGAGGGGTGCAATCATCGCTGTTCCTTCTGCATCATCCCTTCGCTGCGCGGCGATCTGGTCAGCCGCAGGGTGGATGCAGTGCTGCGCGAGGCGGAAAAGCTGGTGCATGCGGGCACGAAGGAATTGCTCATCATCAGCCAGGACACATCGGCTTATGGCGTCGATACCCGGCATGAGGCGCGCAATTGGAAGGGCCGCGAGGTTCGCGCGCATATGACCGATCTGGCGCGGGAACTGGGTCAGCTTCGTACCGGCGAGGGGACGCCGCCATGGGTGCGGCTCCATTATGTCTATCCCTATCCGCATGTGGATCAGGTGATCCCGCTCATGGCCGAAGGATTGCTGACACCCTATCTGGACATTCCGTTCCAACACGCTTCGCCCAATGTGCTCAAAGCCATGAAGCGCCCGGCCAATGAAGCCAAGGTGCTGGACCGAATCCGCAAATGGCGTGACATATGCCCGGACATCGCGATCCGATCGTCCTTCGTCGTCGGCTTCCCTGGCGAGACGGAGGCGGATTTCGAATATCTGCTCAACTGGCTGGGCGAAGCCCAACTCGACCGGGTCGGCGCTTTCCGATTCGAGCCTGTCGAGGGCGCTGCGGCCAACGCTTTACCCGATGTGGTGCCTGAAGAGGTGAAGGAAGAGCGCTATCAGCGGATCATGGAGAAGACCGCCGCCATCTCCGCCGCCAAGCTGGCCGCCAAGGTGGGGCGGACGATGCCCGTCATCATCGACGAGATTGGCGAACCGGATGAGGATGGCTCCATCGGCGCTACGGCGCGCAGCCAGGCCGACGCGCCGGAAATCGACGGCAATGTCTTCCTGCGCGATGTGGGCGAAGGCCGGCAGCCGGGCGATATAGTGACGGTACTGATCGAGGATGCCGATGAGCATGACCTCTATGGCGTGCCGCAAGGCTCCACTGCATAAGGTGGCGGGCGGTTGGACAGCACCGCCCGCCCAGAATGAAACTCACCGTGCCGGGACGAAGGCGTCCTGATACTCCGTCTTGATCGCCTTGCGGATCGCTCCGTCGATCGGGAGCGCCACATCGTAGGTGCCCTCCGCATAGGGACCGGCGCTATAGGGGCCGACCACCACGGTGACGCCATCGATCAACTTGCCATCCTTCGATGTCAACACCAGCACTTCCTTCATCGGATCAATGCATCTGGTGAAATCGTCGTCACCCCGGATTACGCGCGCGCCACGCTTTTCCGCGCGCTGCCGGTCGAGTTCAGCGCAAAAGCGGTCATGTATTGCTGACGCGAACGCCGTGGAGGACGTCATCATTGCCGCGAGGCTGGTTTCGAGCTTGGCGTGACGATCCCATAGCAATGTATCATAGCCCGTCATGCCATGCGCGCCACCCGTGAAGATGTAGGTCTGCGACTTCAGCGCCAGAAACCGCGGCGTATCGGCCGTCACCGTCCAGCGCGTCTCCAGGCTGTGCGGACGGAAGGGATAACCTGCATCCTTGGCCGACTTCTGGTCCTCGCGCGCCATTTTGAGGGCGTTGGCCTTTGCCTCTGCCATCGCTTTGCCGAGTTTGGACGACAATGCGGGAACCGCCGCCGCTTGCCCCGGATAGGCATAGACGAACTCCAGCAGGTCGGTCTTTTCGGAAAGCGCGAAGGGTTTGCCAACCGGAACCGGCGGAGGAGCTTCGCCCGCCATGCGGTTGGCAAAGCTGGCCACTTCTTCGTCGGTTACGCGATTCGCCGACGCGGCATTATCGTGAGAGGATGGCGAACAGGCAGACGTGAAAAGGGCCGCCGTTGCCAGCGACCCCATCGTCACGCCAAGGCGGGTATAACGCATCAATGAACCTTTGCCGCAGCCATGCAGCGTTCGCTGATCGCCTTTCGCATATAATCGCTCTGGAAAGCCCGGCCGGCATTGGACCAGCCTTCCGCGATCAGCGCCCTCTCAATCGCATGGGCGCCATCGAACCGGCCACTTTCCGCCAGCTTGTAGGCGCGGGCGCGAATGGCCTGCAGGCTGCTGTCATCAGCGTGGAACATCTCTATTCTCCTTCAAGCTTCCTAATCGGTCTGATCCTAAGCCGGCAATTGCCCGGCTGCAAAGGACGGCAGGACCAACCGACTGGATCGAACGACGAAAAATGCGCTTTCCATCACCGCCGCCTTTCCCTTACATCCCTGCCGCATGACCGACTTTTCCGACCTGTTCAAAGCCGACAACGATCAGCCTGCCCGTTTGATCCACCTTGTGGACAGCAATCGGTTTGAAAGCTGGCTGAACGAGCAGTCCGAACCGGTTCGGGCACTTGTCGGCGCGCAGAAATTTCGTGGAAAAGCAAGTGAACATGCCATCCTGCCTGCACAGGGAGACGATAGCTGGTCCGTAGTTGCCGGCGTCGCCAATCATAAAAAGCTAGGCACATGGTGCCTTGCTAAACTAGCCGAAGTCCTACCCGAAGGCACTTATCGGCTGAGCGAAGGCGCGCCCGGCGCTGCAGCATTGGGTTGGCTGACCGCACAATATCGCTTTGGCCGCTATCGCAAGGAGGACAATCCGGTTGGCCCCCGCACGCTGCTGACCAAGGACATCGGGCGCATCGACACCACCGTGCAATTGGCCAATGCGGTCGCACTCGTCCGCGATCTGGTCAACACGCCCGCCGCAGACATGGGGCCAGCGCAGCTGGAAGACGCGGCAAGAGTGCTCGCCAAACGCCACGATGCCGCGTTTACAGTCACCAAGGGTGATGAACTGGAGCAGGGTTATCCCATGATCCATGCCGTTGGAAAAGCGGCGGACAAGAGCTTCGCTCCCCGCCTGATCGAACTGCAATGGGGCGATCCGGGAAAGCCGCGCATCGCCATCGTCGGCAAGGGCATTTGCTTCGACAGTGGCGGCTTGGACATCAAGCCGGCTTCGGCCATGCTCCTGATGAAAAAGGATATGGGTGGGGCCGCCCATGCCCTTGCACTCGCGCAGCTGGTGATGGGTGCCCGTTTACCCGTGCGACTGCACCTTCTGATCCCGGCAGCCGAGAACGCAGTGGGCGGCAATGCCTTCCGTCCCGGCGACATATTGAAGAGCCGCAAGGGAATAAGCGTCGAAATCGGCAATACCGATGCAGAAGGCCGGTTGGTGCTGGGCGATGCGCTGGCCCGGGCGAGCGAAGACAAGCCGGACCTCATCATTGATTATGCCACGTTGACGGGCGCCGCGCGCGTTGCGGTCGGCCCCGATCTTCCTGCCCTGTTCGCCAATGACGATGATGTTGCCGCCGCCGTGAGTGCGGCAGGCGCGGAAGTGGACGATCCAAGCTGGCGCCTGCCGCTGTGGGACGGTTATGCCGACATGCTGAAGTCCGACACGGCCGACATCAACAACGCAGGCGAAGGCGGCTTTGCAGGCGCCATCACGGCGGCGCTTTTCCTTCGGCGGTTCGTACCAGACGATACACCCTGGTTGCACATTGATACCTTCGCCTGGAGGCCGTCGGCACGGCCGGGCAGGCCGAAGGGTGGCGAAGCGCTTGGATTGCGGGCTATTTTCAGATTTTTGCAGCAGCGTTACGGTTAACTGGATTAAAGCCAACAATCCTTCACATCCGTTACGCAACCGGATTGGCCATCGTGCGTTAGGGGCTCATGGATGCCTCTACT
The DNA here is from genome assembly GCF_001456115.1 of Sphingobium baderi. Lineage (NCBI taxonomy): Bacteria > Pseudomonadati > Pseudomonadota > Alphaproteobacteria > Sphingomonadales > Sphingobiaceae > Sphingobium > Sphingobium wenxiniae. Next base: position 3,504,843 of record NZ_CP013264.1, read on the forward strand.
GCCAAAGAATCGGTGACGCAAAAAAATCGTCCCGGCATCGGGCCGCTTAGCCAATGGATGCAGACCCTGGTCGATTATGTCCGATCGGGAAAGCCCGACCTGACCAATCGTCAGATGGCCCTGATGATGACGGTTTATATCGATTCCGGGCCTCACACCGTTCGCGGATTGGCCGAAGTGCTCCATGTTTCCAAGCCGGTTATCACCCGCGCGCTCAACAAGCTTTCCGCGCTTGGCTATGTGCGGCGGGAGCGCGATGCCGCCGATCGGCGCAATATTTTCATAGTACGCACACCCAAGGGGGCGGAATTCCTTGACGCCTTTCACCATTTCATCGCAGGAACCGCGCGCGATGAACGTCATAGATACACCCACGCGGATCGCTCCGCCTGAAAGAATCCGATTCAAGCTGGAAGGCAGGTCGGTCGCACTGGACGGCCGCGTTCATGCAACACGCGGCGATCTTGCCGACGTGTCGCTGGCCGGCGTGCTGTTTTCCGCTCATTATGCACGCGCGATCAAACTGACATGCGTCGCTGCCGGCGCGCCCTTGCTGTCGGCGCCCGGCGCCACGGCGCAGGCGGTGAGCGAACTGTTGCGGGGCGACATTTTTCATGCGCTGGATTTCACGACCGATTGGGCATGGGGATTTTGCGGCCATGACGGTTATGTCGGATATGTCCGGCGGGAAGCGCTGGATGCGCTGGAAGAGGCAACCCACCGGATTACGGCACCTTGTGCGCCCCTGTTCAGCGCCGCCGATATCAAGGCGCCCGTGGTGGACTATTGGCCCCGCAGCGCTGTGTTCGCGGGCGAAGAAGATGGCGCCTTCATCATGACCGGCGAAGGCTTTATCCACAGTCGACACGCTAAAACGATCGGTGAGAAAGAAACCGACTGGACAGCGGTCGCGGAACGCTATCTGGGCCAACCCTATATATGGGGTGGGCGCGGCCATCGGGGAGTCGATTGTTCGGGTCTCGTGCAAGTCGCACTCGAACAGTGCGGTATCAGCGCGCCGCGCGATACGGACCTGCAAAGCGAAGGAATCGGTTCGCCCCTTCCCGGCGATGTGCCGCTACGCCGGGGGGATTTCGTCTTTTTCCCAGGCCATGTGGGCATCATGACAGATGGCGATAGGCTGTTGCATGCCAACGCGCATTGGATGGCCGTGGTGGTCGAGCCTTTGACCGATGTCGTCGCGCGATTGCAGGCGGAACATGCCGATCCCATCATTGCGCGGCGGAGGATTGGCGCATGACGACTCATATCTTCATCGACGGCGGCGTCGGCACGACTGGTCTTGAAATCGGCGAACGGTTGGCCGGACGGCCGGAATTGACGCTCATCGCGCTCGATGAGAAGGACCGGAAGAACGCAAGCGCGCGGCGCGATGCGCTAAACGGCGCGGACATCGTGCTTCTATGCTTGCCCGACGATGCTGCGCGTGAAGCGGTGGCGCTGATCGACAATGACCGGACGCGCGTGATTGACGCCTCAACGGCGCATCGCGTGACCGATGGCTGGACATACGGCTTTCCCGAACTGGAGCCGGGACATCGCGAAAAACTCGCCCATTCACGCTTCGTCGCCAATCCGGGGTGCTGGCCGACCGGCTTCCTGGCTTTGGTGCGACCGCTGACACTGGCAGGGCTTCTGCCGGCAGAGTGGCCCGTGACTGTATCTGGGGCATCGGGCTATTCAGGCGGCGGCAAATCCATGATCGCGGAATTCGAAGGTTCCGACGGCGCTCCCACAGCCTTCCGCGCCTATGGCCTCAATCTGGCGCATAAGCATGTTCCGGAAATGACGCGCTATTCCGGTCTCGTGCATCCGCCGATCTTCGCGCCCGCCGTCGCCAACGTGCATCGCGGCATGGTGGTGGAGGTGCCGCTGCAATTACGCGCCATGCCGGGCAGACCTTCAGTAGCCAGCCTGCACGAAGCCCTGACCGCCGCTTATGCGGACTCGCCGATCGTCACGGTCGTGCCGCTGGAAGAAAGTGCCGGCATGACCCATCTGCGGGTCGAGCATGTCGGTGCGACCGATCGCCTCACGCTGTTCGTTTTCGGTAATGAGGACAGCGGGCAAGTGCGTCTTGCTGCCGCACTCGACAATCTGGGCAAGGGCGCCGCGGGTGCAGCCGTTCAGAATCTGAATATTCTGGCCGGGTTGCCGGAAACTTCGGGACTGCGCCTCTAAAGTTGCCTCTCCCCCGGATCAGTGAATGGTGCCGAGCGGCTGGTCATGGGAAAGCAGGACGATCAACCTCTCGATCTGTCGCCAGCGGCAGAAATGGACGTGATTGCCCAGATCGCGGCTGCGATCTGCGCGCGCGGCGGCTTCATAGCCGGCATTGTCGCCGAACAGGTTGATCAGTTCGGCCGCTTGCTCATAGCTTTTGCGATCCGAAAGATATGGCACGTGCATCGATTCCCCCATTCGGCATAGCCCCCACGGCTTTCCATCCCCCCTCAAATAGCGTGCCATTTGTTCGTTTTGAGAGATAGAGCGGGATAGGAAAGTATACCGCCCATTAGCCAAATCCCTATCCGGCACGAAAATCCCATAAAGGGACAATCCGTTCAAAAACGGGGCAGAGGCGATTGCGAACAAAAGCGGCTGGCCTTGGCGGTCGGCTCATGGCAATGGCCAGACATGACGACAGGAAAGAACAACCCCACCGGCGCCGGTGCCATCATTGCCCTGCTGATCCTGGGCGGCGCAATCGTGGGCGGACTGATGGGGCAACCCAGCGCGGGTCTTTTGATCGGCGCAGTCGTAGGCATGGTGATCGCCTTGTTGCTATGGCTCCGCGAGCGCGGAAAATAGCTGTCGGCCTGAACATCCTGTGCCTTGCCGTCAGGACCATGGCGGCATAGATGTGACCGCCATGAAAAAGCATATCATCGCCCTCGCCCTTATCGCGCTGCTCATCGTCGGCGGCGCGTTTCTCTATTTCGCGCGAGGCGATACGGCTCAACTGGCTCCGGGCGCGGATGTAGGCAAGGAACCCGTTTTCACCACGCCACGCAACGAACTTATCCCGACCGTCAACATTGCCGAGCTAGAGGGCTGGAAAGCGGGCGAAAAGCCAGTGGCTGCGAAAGGCCTGTCCGTCAGCCGCTTTGTCGATGGGCTGACCCATCCACGGTCCATGCTGCGCCTGCCCAATGGTGACATTTTGGTCGCCGAAACCAACAGCCCGCCACGTCCGCAAAGCGGCATAGTCAATCGCATCATGAGCTATATGATGGACAAGGCGGGCGCGGGCGTTCCCTCCCCCAATCGCATCACATTGCTGCGAGATACGGATGGAGATGGACGGGCGGATACGAAAACGGCTTTCCTGACAGGTCTCAATTCGCCCTATGGCATGGCGCTGATCGGCGACACGCTCTATGTCGCCAATACCGACGCGTTGATGGCCTTCCGCTATAAGGAAGGCGAGACGAAGATCACCGAAAAGGGTCGCAAGCTTCTGAACCTGCCCGCGCAGGCCCCTAACTATCATTGGACGAAAAGCCTGACCGTCAGCCCTGAAGGGCTGCTTTATGTCGGGATTGGATCGAACAGCAATATCGGTGAAGGCGGCCTCGACAATGAACAGAACCGCGCCGCCGTGCTGGAAGTCAACCCAAAGACGGGCGAATATCGCATTTTCGCATCCGGCCTGCGAAATCCCACGGGCCTCGCCTTTGAACCCGATAGCGGCACGCTCTGGGGCGTGGTCAACGAGCGCGATATGCTGGGCAGCGATCTGGTTCCCGATTTCCTGACGCGCGTGGAATTTGGCGGCTTCTATGGCTGGCCATGGAATTATTGGGGCGGTTATGAGGATCGACGCGTCCAGCCGCAGCGCCCGGAAATCCGCGAATATACCAAACGCCCCGACTATGCTTTGGGCAACCATGTCGCACCGCTGGGCCTGTCCTTCGCCAAGGATATGAAACTGGGCGCGCCTTTCACCAATGGCGCCTTTGTCGGACTGCATGGCAGCTGGAACCGCAAGCCTGCCGCAGGCTACAAGGTCGTGTTCATATCATTCCAGAATAACGGCGAGGTCGGCACCGCCAAGCCGGTGGATGTGCTGACGGGCTTTCTCGACAAAAATGGCAAGGCCCATGGCCGCCCGGTCGATGTGACGAGCGACAGCAAGGGCGCGTTGTTGGTCAGCGATGATGTAGGCGGCGTGATCTGGCGGGTGGTGAAGGCCGACTGAGCATCGCTCAGAGCGCCAGGCCGTTCCGCCCCGCCAGCTCAACGACATATTGCCAGGCGACACGGCCAGACCGGCTCCCGCGCTGCGTCGCCCATTGGATTGCCTCCAACGGATCGAAACTGAGGCCCAGGCTGTTCGCATATCCCGATACGATATCGACATAGGCCTGCTGGTCTATGGCGTGGAAACCCAGACTCAGGCCGAAACGGTCAGACAGCGCCATCTTGTCGTCCACAACGTCCCGCGGATTGACAGGATCGTCCTGCTCCGAAAGATGTCGGGGCACGATGTGGCGACGGTTGGATGTCACATAGAGGCGTACATTACCCGGTCGCGCCGCCGTTCCGCCTTGCAGCAGGGAACGCAGCGAACGGGCGTCCCCCACCCCTTCGTCAAAGCCCAGATCATCCAGGAAAAGGACGAAAGGCCGCTTCGTTCCGCGCAAGAGAGAGAAAAGCCGGGGCAAGCTCGCAAGTTCCTCTATCGCGCATTGCAGCAAGGCCACGTCCTGCCCTTCCTGCTGAAGCCTGCCGACAACCGCCGCAACTGTCGCCGATTTGCCCGTTCCTCTCGCACCCCATAGCAATACATCATGGGCGGCATGGCCCGCAGCGTGGCGACGCGTATTTTCAAGCAGCGCCCCTTTCTGCGTGTCGATGCCAGACAGCAGCTCATAATCGACCGGATCGAATGCCTCCACCTGCCGAATAACGTCGCCGTCCCACACATAGGCCGGCGCGGTGGTCAAATCTGCGGATGGAGGAACAGGCGGCGCAAGCCGCTCAAGGGCTTGTGCAATGCGGGTCAGAAGTGCGTCGTTCATCCTGCGCGCTTAATCCCCCACCAGCGCGGCGGCAAGTCGGACGAACCTGTCATCCTTCTTTCGCATTGGCCTTTTACTGGTCTATAGAGACGTTTATAGCGCGGGGGCCGTGACCATCGCACATTCAGCCTTTTCCACGAAAATCTGCCGCTATGGCACGGAATCGCTGCGCGAAGCCGCGCTATTGATCCGCGCCGGAGAACCAGTGGCAGTGCCGACGGAAACGGTTTACGGTCTTGCCGCCGATGCGACCGACAGCAATGCCGTTGCAGCCATTTACAGTGCGAAGGGCAGACCTAGCTTCAATCCGCTGATCGTCCACGTGGCCGATCGCGCCATGGCCGAAGGACTGGCGCATTTTTCGCCACACGCCGAAAAGCTGGCGGAATATTTCTGGCCTGGCGCGCTTACGCTGGTGCTGCCGGTGCGGGAAGATAGCGGCCTTTCGCCGCTGGTCACGGCCGGTCTGCCAACGGTCGCCATCCGCCTGCCTGCTCATCCCGCGATGCGTGCGCTGATCCGGGAAAGTGGTCGGCCGCTTGCTGCTCCGTCAGCCAATCGCAGCGGTTCGATCAGCCCGACAAGGGCGGAGCATGTGCTGGCCAGTCTCAACGGCAAGATCCGCATGATCCTGGACGAAGGCCCGACCAGCGAAGGGGTGGAATCAACGATTGTGGCTCCGGAAACGGACCGCATCCGGCTGTTGCGTCCTGGCCCTGTAACGGCTGCCATGCTGGAGGAAGCAAGCGGGCTGCCTGTTATAGCGGGCGGCATCAACGCACAAATCGAAGCGCCCGGCCAAATGGAAAGCCATTATGCTCCGTCAAAACCAGTTCGCCTGCATGCCCTGAAAGCAGAAAAAAATGAATTTCTGATCGGTTTTGGGCTGATGCCGTGCAATTTCAACCTCAGCCCTGACGCGGACCTGCGGGAAGCCGCCGCCAATCTGTTCGCCGCCCTTCATCTGGCCGATGCGAGCGCCGCGAACAATATCGCCGTGGCCCCTGTTCCAGAGGAAGGTATCGGGATCGCGATCAACGACCGCCTGCGCCGCGCCGCCGCCTGATCGTCAGGGACAATTGCCATAGCCCGCGCGGCGACATTCACGCCTTTGCTCTTCAGAGGCCTTTTGTCGTTCCCGGGCTTCGCGAGCCTCCTGCTTACGCATCTTGCGGCCGTAGTTCCGGTCGGCTTCCTCGCGGCTGGTGGTTGTCCAGTCAACAGTCTGTGCACCAGCCCGCACGGGCAGCGTAACGACATCGAGCGCCGTCTTTGCCACACAGGCTGGCAACAGTAGTAAGGCAGGCAGTGCAATCCAGATCCGTTTTCCGTCCATTTTTCCATCCTTGCGATCCATCGATGGCATAGCAGGCAATGCGCCCGGCTTGCCACGGAATATGAGCTAGGATCGGCTGTCGCGAAATCAGGCTTCGATACGTTCGGCAAAGCCCTTGCGAAGCTTCGCCAGCTTGGGCGGAATGACTGCCATGCAATAGGGATTGCGATCACCGACCCGTTCCCAATATTGCTGGTGATAATCTTCCGCCGGATACCATGGCGCATCAGGCTCGACAGCCGTGACGATAGGGTTGAGCTGGTCGGCCTGCGCCAGCGCGATCCCTGCCCTTGCCTCCGCTTCCTGCTCGGGTGAATGAGGGAAGATGGCGGACCGATATTGCGTCCCGACATCATTGCCCTGCCGGTTCAGCGTCGTCGGATCATGCGTCGCAAAGAAAATGGCGAGCAGGTCGGCATAGGAAATGACCGCCGGATCATAGGTAATGCGGATCGCCTCGGCATGTCCCGTCGCGCCCGAACACACCTGTTCATAGGTCGGATCGGGCACAGCGCCGCCGATATAGCCGCTTTCCACGGACTTCACGCCCTTCAGGTTCTGATAGACCGCCTCTGTGCACCAGAAACAACCGCCGGCCAGCGTCGCGACTTCATCGGCCATGTCTTGCGTCCTTATCCTGCATGGACGCTCAGATAGGAAATGTCAGGCGGCGCTTCCAGCCTTTAGCGCATCCGCCTTTGCCTTTTCCTCAGCCACCAGTTCCTTGCGGGAAAGCTTTCCGACCAGCGTCTTGGGCAGGCTCTCGCGCACTTCCACCGCGCAGACCCGCTCATGCTTGCCCAGTTGCGGATTGAGCCATTCCTTCAGCGCCTCTCCGCTGATCGAGGCCCCTTCCTGCAAGGACACGAAAGCCTTCGGACATTCGCCATGATAGGCATCGGGAATGCCGATCACCAAGGCTTCCTTGACCTCAGGGTGGTGATACAGCACCGCCTCGACCTGGCTCGGGAAGACCTTGAACCCGCCGACGGCGATCATGTCCTTCAACCGATCCACAATCTTCACATAGCCGTCCTCGTCGATGAAGCCGACATCGCCCGTCCGCAACCAGGGGCCAATAAAGACGTCCTTGTCGGCATCGGGACGCCGCCAGTAACCCCTCATGATCTGCGGCCCGGCGAAGGTCAGTTCACCCGGCACGCCGGACGCGGCTTCCTTCGTGGGATCTTCGCGATCCACGACGCGCACGCGAGTGCCAGGAACGGGTTGCCCCACCGTGCCACTCTTGTTGAGCCCCTCATAGGGGTTGACGCAGACGACCGGGCTACTCTCGGTAAGGCCATACCCCTCCACGACCTTGGCGCCAGTCATCGCTTCGAACCGCTCCTTGATCTCCAGAGGCAGCGGCGCGCCGCCGGAAATGCAAAGGCGGAGTGAGGAGAAATCGATGTTCGGCGTCGCCGGATTATCCAGCAGCGCCTGATACATGGTCGGCACACCAGGCAGCGCCGTGGCCTTCGTCCGTTGAATCGCAGCGAGAACCTGCGTCGCATCGAAACGCGGCAGCATCACGATCTCGCCGCCGTTCAGCACCGTGCGATTGAGCGCGCAGGTATTGGCAAAAACATGGAAGAAGGGAAGCACCCCGATGATCCGGTCGGTCGATCCCGGCAACGGATCGATCATCTGCACCTGCCGCGCATTGGCGGTCAGATTCTGATGCGTCAGCATCGCGCCTTTGGGCTGGCCCGTCGTGCCGCCCGTATATTGCAGCAGGGCGACATCCTGCTCTGCATCGATCGCTGGAATCGGGTAGTTCCCATCATTGGCGATCAGGCTGGAAAAGGTCATGACGCGCGGGTCATTGGGACGAGCTGTCGTCTCGCTCCGCTTGAACAGGCGGAAGATGAAGGATTTAACGGGCGGCAGCGCGCCCGCCACCGATCCCACGATCAGCCGCTCAAGGCTGCTGTTATTGAGCACTTCCAGAGCCGTGGGCAACAGGGCGCTGGCGGACAGGGTAAAAAGAATGGTCGTGCCGCTGTCTTCGACCTGGTGCTCCAGTTCGGCGGCAGTATAAAGCGGGGAATAATTTACGACGGTCGCGCCGGCCATCATGATTCCATAATAGGCCGCGACATAATGTGGGACATTGGGCAGATACAGGCCGACCCGGTCCCCCTTTTTGATGCCCAGCCGCATCAGGCCGCAGGCGACCCGCCGGGCACCGCCACGCACTTCATCATAGGAATAGATGCGGCCGTAAAAGTCGATAAGCGGCGCATGAGGGTGGGCCTGCGCGCTTTGTTCAAACATCTCGATCATCGACATGGGCGCGAATTGCTGATCCCACGGAGTCGGATGGTTGTAACGCTCTCTCCAGATGGTTTCGTTCTTGTCCATTGGAAAGAATGTATGGAGGGCGATCACTTTACGCAAGCGTAAAGCAATAGGAAAGGGCCGCGCCACCATCGCGGCGCAGCCCTCGTTTCAAGCCATTATGGGGCCATTCCTTCCGAAGAAGAAATGACGCTACGGCATCACATATGCCCCTTGTTATCGCTGAAGGGGTCAAGCACCTTCGCCACATCGGAAATCAGTTCGGCCTCGCTGTTCAAAGCTTCCTCAGCCCGGCGTGCGGCATTGTCGCGTTCACGGCGCAGTTCCTCGATCAACGCCTCGCGATCGCCATCCAGGCGCGAATCGGTCGGTGCTTCGATCCCGGCCTTCTTCGCCGCCTTCGCGACCAGCGCATCAAGCTCGCGCTGCGAACAGAGCCCCAGCGTCACCGGGTCTTTGGGCACGATGTTCGCGATGTTCCAGTGTGTCCGGTCGCGGATCGCCGCAATGGTGGTGCGCGTAGTGCCAATCAGCTTGCCGATGGCGCCATCCGAGATCTCAGGATGGTTCCTCAGAATCCAGGCGATGCCGTCGGGCTTGTCCTGCCGCTTGGAAACCGGCGTATAACGCGGTCCCTTGGTCCGGCGCACAGGTTCCGGGCCTTTCAGCATCTTGAGGCGGTAATCCGGGCTTCCTTCGCCCTTGTGGATTTCCTCCATCGTGATTTCATGCGCGCGAACCGGGTCGCGGCCAGTATATTTGGTGCCGGCCGTATCGTCGGCGATCGCCTGCACTTCCAAAATATGAAGCCCACAGAATTCCGCGATCTGATCGAAGCTGAGCGCTGTATTGTCAACAAGCCAGCTAGCAGTCGCGTGGGGCATGAGGGGCTGAGACACGGGAACTTTCTCCACGTAAAAACAATAAGGGCCGCCCAAGCAGGGCGGCCATGACGGCTTTGGGATAATGCATGACGGCTTGCGGAGCAAGGAAAAGCGTCAGGCTGCGCCGTTCAGTCTTTCGCGGCCGATCGGGTGTAAACCAGACAGGAAATCTTCCGCGCTGTTTTCCCAGGTGAATGTCTGGCCATGGGCAGCGCACAGGCCCCGGTCGCAGCGCAAGGCGGCGGCGATCGCTTCATCCAGATCCTCAGCCAGCGCGCCCGTTGTGGCGGAGACGATGTCGACCGGTCCCGAAACCGGATAGGCTGCGACAGGCGTCCCGCAGGCAAGCGCCTCAATCATGACAAGACCGAATGTATCGGTCCGGCTGGGAAAGACGAAAACGTCCGCGCCTGCATAGGCGCCCGCCAGTGCATCGCCAAACATCGCGCCCATGAAATGCGCCTGCGGGTAAGCCCGTTCGAGCATCGAACGCGCCGGCCCATCCCCGATAACGACCTTGCTTCCGGGATGTCCGCTGGCGAGGAAAGCCTCCAGATTTTTCTCTATCGCGACGCGCCCCACATAAAGTTGGATCGGCCGGGGCAAATTCGCGAAGAGCGCAGGCGGTATCGCTTGCGGCGTAAAGGCGGCCAAATCCACCCCCCTGCCCCATGGCCTTACCTGCGCGACCCCATGGGCGCGAAGCTGCCGGCGCACGGAGCGGGTGGACACCAGCACCGCCTGCGCGGGACCGTGGAACCAGCGGATATAACGCCAGAACCATCCCGCAGGCAGGCCGGTGCGCCGCGCCACATATTCCGGGAAATGCGTGTGGTAAGCTGTGGTAAACGGCACTCCGTTCCGCAGGCACCAACGCCGCGCGGCAAGGCATAGCGGCCCTTCGGTCGCCAAATGCACGGCATCGGGCCGAAACCCGGAAATGGCCTGCCCCACCACAGCGGAGCGGACCAGCGCCAGGCGGATTTCAGGATAGGTGGGGCAGGGAATGGAGCCATAAAGATCGGGCGAGATTATCTTGACCGCATGTCCTTTGCTTAGAAGCTGCGACTGCATCATCTGAAGCGTGCGGACCACGCCGTTTATCTGGGGCTGCCAGGCGTCCGTGACGATGGCAATACGCATGGCCGCCGCCTTCACGCCGCGATGCGCGGCTGTTCGCCTACGCCGCGAGCCGCAATCTCATCTGCCCAATGGAGTATCTCCATCCGCCCGTCGAAATGCTCGACCAGGGCCGTGCAACCTTCGACCCAGTCACCATCATTATAATATTGGATGCCGCCGATCTCGCGCATTTCGGCATTGTGGATGTGGCCGCACACGACGCCATCCACGCCCCGCGCGCCCGCTTCATGCGCGACCACTTCCTCAAAGCGGGAGATAAAGGAAACGGCGTTCTTGACCTTGTGTTTCGCCATCTTCGACAGCGACCAATAGGGCAGCCCCATGCGCTGCCGCACCGCATTGACGATCACGTTGAGGCGCATGAGCATGGTGTAGGCGGCATCCCCCACGAAAGCGAGCCAACGATGGGCCAGCATGATCGTGTCGAACTCATCGCCATGCAGAACCAGCAGCTTGCGACCGTCGGCCGTATCATGGATAGCCTTGCGCCTGATCTCCACGCCGCCGAAGTTGAGGCCGGTGAATTGCCGGAACATCTCATCATGATTGCCGGGGATATAGACGACCCGCGTGCCGCGCTTGGCTCGCTTCATCATGCGCCAGACCACGTCATTATGGCTGGCGGGCCAATAAAAGCGCTTCTTCAAACGCCAGCCGTCGATGATGTCGCCAACCAGATAGATGATGTCGCTGTCGACGCTGTCGAGGAAATCGATCAGCATCTTCGCATTGCAACCGCGCGTGCCCAGATGGATGTCCGAAATCCAGATGGTGCGATAACGGCGGCGGCCATGGCCTGGCCGTTCAGGAAAATGCGGCTCCCGCATCAGACCTTCTTCGAGGTCCGACAGGAAAGGCAGGCGCGTCACAGCGTCCATCACAGTCTGTCCTCAAGGCTGTTGTCCTTGAGGCAGGAGCCTTAGCCTCCTTATGTTACAAATCCGCGCCGAATGTTACGGAAATACGACATTGCAGGGGATCAGACGGTCAGAACGATCTTCCCGAAATGCTCGCCCGCATCCATGCGCGCGTGCGCTTTTGCCGCTTCCACGAGAGGGAAGCGCTGATCCATCGCCGGCCGCAACCGGCCTTCCTCCACCATGGGCCAGACGACCCGCATCAGTTCTTCGGCGACCAGCGTCTTGAAGGAGACCGGACGGCTGCGAAGCGTCGATCCGGTCAGCGTCAACCGCTTGCTCATGATAGTGGGAAGAAACACGGTGCTTTTGGCACCGCCCAGCACGGCGATCGAAACATGGCGGCCATCTTCGGCCAGACACTCGATATTGCGCGGCACATAATCGCCGCCCACCATGTCCAGCACGGCCTGGCACCCCTCCCCGCCGGTGATGCGCCTGACCTCCGCGACGAAATCCTGCGTGCGATAGTTGATGGCGTGATGCGCGCCCCATTGCCGCGCCTGCTCGCATTTTTCGTCGCTGCCGCAGGTCACGATGATGGTGATGTCGAACAGCCGGCACAGCGTGATCGCCATGGTGCCGATGCCGCTCGTCCCGCCATGCACCAATACGGTATCGCCTTCGACCACATAGGCCCGCTCGAAAAGATTGGTCCATACGGTAAACAGCGTCTCCGGCAGGGCGGCCGCCTCGACGATATCGTAACTGTCCGGCACCGGCAGGCATTGGCCCGCGGGCGCAACCGCATATTCCGCATATCCTCCGCCCGGCAGCAGAGCGCATACCCGCTGCCCCACCAATGCTCCGGATTGGGAAGCGGCAGCCACGATGGTGCCTGATACTTCAAGTCCCGGAATATCCGGCGCTCCGGGCGGCGGCGGATATTTGCCCATGCGCTGCAGGACGTCCGGCCGATTGACGCCGGCCGCAGCTACCCGGATCAATACTTCGCCTTCCATCGGAAGCGGGACCGGACGCCGTTCCGGCACAAGCGCTTCCGGCCCACCCGGCGCGGAAATGCCGATGGCCATCATTTCATCCGGCACTGCGCTCTCAAAACCCATGACTCGCCGCCCCCGATCGCATTGCTACATCATAGAAATCGCATGTGAAGTTTGCGCCCTTATTGACAGACTGCCTTGCAGGGTCAACATTGGCTTTCATGGACTTGGACGACGATCTGCCACGCAAGGCCGATAATCCGCTGGCCCAGTTGATCCGACAGGATTTGGGGCCGTTGTCCGTTGCCGATCTGGAAGCGCGTATCAAAGCGCTGGAGGGTGAATTAGCCCGAACCCGATCAAAGATTGAAAGCGCCGTTAACCATAAGGCAACCGCCGAGGCGTTATTCAAGCGATGAACCCGCGCCTCGCCCCTAGCGACCCCAGGATGGGCTTTCATTCTTCGGGTTTTCTGGGGCACGGGCAGTCCGGCAATTCCGGCGATCAGGACAGGCATCTTGATCCGCCGTCGAGCAATGCCGACATATGGTTCAAGATCGCCCCTTCTTGGGGCCAGGAGTAGAACAGACATGCCATCTTTCGCACCCGCTCTCGAGACCACGCTGCACAATGCGCTGACTCATGCGTCCGAGCGTCATCATGAATATGCGACGCTGGAGCATCTCCTGCTCGCCCTGATCGACGACGAGCATGCGTCGAAAGTGATGCAGGCCTGCGGCGTGGAGCTTGGCGAACTGGGCGACGCCGTCACCCAATATCTCGACCATGAACTCGACAGCCTGAAGGTGGAGGGCCAGTCCGACCCCTCCCCCACCAGCGGTTTTCAGCGCGTCGTCCAGCGCGCGATCCTGCACGTCCAGTCATCCGGCAAGGATGAGGTGACGGGCGCCAATGTCCTCGTCGCGCTCTTTTCGGAGCGGGAGAGCTATGCCGTCTATTTCCTCCAGCAGCAGGATATGAGCCGCCTCGACGCGGTCAGCTATATCAGCCACGGCGTCGGTAAGGGCACGTCCGCGCCCGAAGCGCGCGAAGCGAAGGGCGCTCAGGAAGAAGAAAAGAAGGCGCAGGACAGCAAGGGCAAGAAGGACAGCGCCCTGGAGCAGTTCACCGTCAACCTCAACGAAAAGGCCGAGCGGGGTAAGGTCGATCCGCTGATCGGCCGCGCGGCCGAAGTCGACCGGACGATCCAGATCCTCTGCCGCCGATCGAAGAACAACCCGCTCTATGTAGGCGATCCGGGCGTCGGCAAGACAGCCATCGCCGAAGGTCTGGCGCGCAAGATCATAGAGGGCGACGTGCCCGACGTGCTCAGGGAAGCCGTGATCTATTCGCTCGACATGGGCGCGCTGCTTGCCGGAACCCGCTATCGCGGCGATTTCGAGGAGCGGCTGAAGGCCGTCGTCACCGAGCTTGAGAAGATGCCTCATGCGGTGCTCTTCATCGACGAAATCCACACCGTCATCGGCGCGGGCGCGACCAGCGGCGGCGCGATGGATGCGTCCAACCTGCTGAAACCTGCCTTGTCCGGCGGTACGATCCGCTGCATCGGCTCGACCACCTACAAGGAATTTCGCAATCATTTCGAGAAGGACCGCGCCCTGCTGCGCCGGTTCCAGAAGATCGACGTCAACGAACCCACGGTAGAGGACACGATCAAGATTCTCGCGGGCCTGCGGAGCGCCTTTGAGGAGCATCACAACGTCAAATATACGCCCGACGCGATCAAGTCGGCGGTCGAGCTTTCGGCTCGCTACATCAACGACCGCAAGCTTCCCGACAAAGCCATCGATGTGATTGATGAAGTCGGGGCGATGCAGATGCTGGTAGTGCCTTCAAAGCGCAAGAAAACGATCACCCCCAAGGAGATCGAAGCGGTCATCGCCACCATGGCGCGCATCCCGCCCAAGACGGTGTCGAGCGACGACAAGACGGTGCTGGGCGCGCTGGACACCGATCTCAAGCGCGTGGTCTTCGGCCAGGACAAGGCGATCGAGGTGCTCAGTTCCGCGATCAAGCTGTCCCGCGCGGGACTGCGCGATCCGGACAAGCCGATCGGCAACTATCTCTTCTCCGGCCCCACCGGCGTCGGCAAGACAGAGGTCGCGCGCCAGCTCGCCAACCTGCTCGGCATCCCGCTCCAGCGTTTCGACATGTCGGAATATATGGAGCGCCACTCGGTCAGCCGCCTGATCGGCGCGCCTCCGGGTTATGTCGGCTATGATCAGGGCGGCCTGCTGACCGACGCGGTGGATCAGAATCCGCACAGCGTCCTGCTGCTGGACGAGATCGAAAAGGCGCATCCCGACTTGTTCAACATCCTGTTGCAGGTCATGGATAACGGCCGCCTGACCGATCACCACGGCAAGACCGTCGATTTCCGCAATACTATCCTCATCATGACCACCAATGCCGGTGCGTCGGACATGGAGAAGGAGAGCATCGGTTTCGGCAACATCACGCGCGGCGATGTGCAGGAGGATGCGGTGAAGAAGCTTTTCACCCCCGAATTCCGCAACCGTCTCGATGCAGTGGTTCCCTTCGGCTATCTGCCGCCGGAAATCGTCGCCCGCGTCATCGACAAGTTCGTGCTCCAGCTCGAACTGCAACTGGCCGACCGCGATGTCCACATCACGCTGGACGATGATGCGAAGGCATGGCTGACGGCGCGCGGCTATGACAAGCTCTATGGCGCGCGTCCCATGGGCCGTCTGATGCAGGAGAAGATCAAGCAGCCGCTGGCCGAGGAACTTCTGTTCGGCAAGCTCGTCCATGGCGGTGAAGTCCATGTCCGGCTGAAGGACGATGCCCTCGCCTTCGAAATCACGCCCGCCGCGCCCAAAAAGGGCAAGAAGGGTGGCAAGCCGAAGGCAGCCGAACAGGCAAAATAAGCGTCGGGTAATTCGGATAGAAAAGGGCGGCCTCCGGCTGCCCTTTTTTATATCCCTGCCGTCGTAAAGTGGCCCCCTACCTTCCGAACCTGCTACAGCATGGCAAAGCCAAGGGAGAGCTTCGATGGCAGAGATCACCTTCTACACAAACCCCATGTCACGCGGCCAGATCGTGCGATGGATGCTGGAGGAGGTTGGCGAACCATATGACCTCGTCCCACTCGACTATGGCACCGGCATGAAGGCATCCGACTACCTCGCCATCAATCCCATGGGCAAAGTTCCCGCTATCGTCCATGCCGGAAAAACGATCACCGAAGCCGCAGCCATCTGCGCCTATCTGGCTGATGCCTTCCCGGCGGCCCATCTTGCTCCGCCTATTGACCGCCGCGCCGATTATTACCGCTGGCTCTTTTTCGCGGCTGGCCCCGTGGAAGCGGCGGTGACCAACAAGGCTCTCGGCTTCATCATCCCGGAAGGCCGGGAACGAATGGCGGGATATGGAACGTTCGACCACACCATAGATGCATTGGAAAGCGCCGTTTCAGGCCCCGGCTGGATTTGCAGCGATCAGTTTACCGCAGCCGATGTCTATGTCGGCGCGCAGATTGATTGGGGACTTCAATTCGGCACCATTCCCAACCGCCCATCCTTTGATGCCTATGCCGTCCGCCTTCGCGACCGTCCCGGCTATCAGCGGCAGAGGGAATTGGACAATGCTCTGATCGCCAAGATGCAGCGAAACAGCCAATAAAAAGCCCGGCAGAATGAACCGCCGGGCCTTCCCATCAAATATAATCTTTGCTCAGTCCCGGCTGCTACCCATGAAGCGCAGCAGGAACAGGAACATGTTGATGAAGTCGAGATAAAGGTTCAGCGCCCCCATCACGACCGACTTGCCCATCATATCCGTGCCCGCGACATGGGCGTAGATGCTCTTGATTTTCTGCGTGTCATAGGCCGTCAGGCCCGCGAACAGCAAAACGCCGACGACGCTGATCACCAGATCCATAACGCTGGAACGCAGGAACAGGTTGATGAGGCATGCCACCAGCAAGCCCACGAGCCCCATGATGAGGAAGGTGCCAAAGCCTGACAAATCCTTCTTCGTCGTATAGCCCCACAGGCTCAATCCCGCGAAGGCTGCTGCCGTGGCAAAAAAAGTCTGCGCGATCGACGTGCCGGTATAAACCAGGAAGATCGACGCCAGCGACAGGCCCATCACCGCGGCATAGGCCCAGAACATCGCCTGCATTGCAAAAGTCGAAAGCCGGTTTACGCCAAAGCTCATCACCATGACGAAGACAAGCGGGGCGAACATGATGACATATTTCAGGATGCCGGGGCCTGCCAGGATCTGCAACGCCAGACCGCTGGAGGCGAACAGCATGGCGACCAAACCCGTCAGCAGAACGCCGCTCGCCATATAGTTATAAACCGACAGCATATAGGCCCGCAGGCCAGCGTCAAACGCCTCGCCGCGCGCTACCGTGGCGCCGCCGCCAAAGCCCGCAATGTCGGAACGGGGGTCGGACCAGTTGGCCATGAGTAAATTCTCCTTCGCCGGCATCCATCCGCCGGTTTTTGCATTATCGGCTGTTCCGTCACTGAATTCAAGCGGTCTGACGGACATGACGAACCCAGGCCGGAAACCTATATAAAGGCAATGCATCGCCTGTTCATCGCCATTCGCCCACCCCTCTTCATCCGCTCTCAGCTACTGACGCTGATGGAAGGCATTGCGGGCGCGCGTTGGCAGAATGACGATCAGCTTCATTTGACCCTTCGTTTCATCGGCGAAGTGGATCAATATATGGCCAATGATCTGGCCGATCTGTTGGGAACGGTTCGGTTCCATCCCTTTACCGTCGAACTTGGCAGCGTGGGTTGCTTTGCATCCAATGGTCGACCCAATAGCCTGTGGGTTGGCCTACGCCCTTGTGACGCGCTCATGATCTTGCACCGCAAAATCGACCATCTCTGCGTCACGCTCGGCCTGAAACCGGACGCTCGCGCCTATCTGCCGCATATTACGATCGCACGGTGCGGACGGTCCACTGCATCGGTCGAGCCATTCATGAAGCGCCATGCGAACTTTTCAAGCGCGCCGTTCGAGGTGAGCGGCTTTTCATTATATGAAAGCCATCTCGGTGGAGAAGGGGCAACCTATAATCAGGTTGCCCACTATCCCGCCTAAGCCAATGCAGGTTCCGCAGTCAGAGCCTATTTATCTCATCTCTCGCGCGCTTTTCCATCATCCATGCGCTGTGTCAGCCCGCAGTCAACACGCCGCACGCCACGCGTCCGCCCGCATTGCCGGCAGGGTCCGTTTTATTGTCGTCCGCCTGCGCGTGGATGACGACAGCCGCCCCATCTGCATCCAGCAACGGCGTCGCACCGGAACTGACAAGCCCGCCGGGGATCACATATTCCATCTCACCCGTGCCATCCGCCCCGGCGAGCATGTTGGGCATATCGCCCATATGCATGCCTTGGGGATTATCCTTGCCGTGCTGACGACCCGTCGGATTCCAGTGCCCGCCTGCGCTCGCGAAATCGGGCGCAGTACAGACTCCGGTGGTATGAAGATGAACCGCATGAAGCCCAGGCGTCAGCCCCTCCGCCCGCACGAAAACATGAAGGCCATCCGCTGCCTGAGTGACCTTTGCCTCTCCTCGTGCCGTAGCATCGCCCGCCAGCAGTTTTGCATGCGCCACGGGCGCCTCGGCGAGAGAAGCCGGTTCATTGGAAGCCGTCGCGCAAGCCCCAACGGTGGTGAACAAGGGCAAAGCCCAAGCGATCGAAGCAAATTTCATGGAGCAAACTCCCGGATACAAACAGGAAAGCGAACGCAGCAAGAGATGATTTGTTGCACGTTCGAACCAACTTGTCATCGGTTCCCATGAAAGAATGGGATTTTGGTCGGCGCGTTCGAATAGCCCACGCATCTCCCAAATGCATCGCCAACTCAATCCATGAGCGGTGAAACAGGGCTGAACGGATAAGCAACTCACAAAAGAGCCGCTTGCAACTTGCAAACGGGCGATGATTTTCGGCCAATTGCGGACATTTACCGAAACATCAACATCCGTTCGCCCTGAGCAGGCGCTGCGCCCTTCGACTGACTGCTTGCAATAGTAGTTTCAGGATAAACTTGGCCTCTGACCAGGCCGAATACCCCTATCGAAGAGGCTGGCACCACCTATGCCTTCGATACGCCACTACGACAAGCTCAGTGGCTACTCAGGACGAATGGGGAAGGAAGCGGACGATCCCGCCGCCCCATGAAAACATTCGGCATCAAGGTTGCAAACCGCAAATCGCCAACGAAAAAGGGCCGGTCTTGCGACCGGCCCTCTTCCATCTTTCCCGAAACGGGAGGTCGATTACTGACCCGAACCCGGACCGTAGGTGATTTCCACGCGACGGTTCTGCAGTTCGCGAACGCCGTCGGCGGTTTCGACGCGGGGGTTCGATTCACCGAACGCCTGGGTCGTCATCACGCCGTCAGGGATACCCTTCGACGCCATGTAGGCCTTGACCGCATCAGCACGGCGCTGAGACAGGCCGACGTTGTACGATGCCGAACCCGAACGGTCCGCATAACCCGCCAGCATGACCTGGGCGCTGCCGCAGTTGCTGTAGGCCGAAACCGCGTTGTCCAGAATGGTGGCTGCGTCAGGCGTAACGTCCGACTTATCCCATTCGAAGAACACGATGTACGGTCCAGGGCTGCATTCCACGACCGGCGGAGGCGGCGGCGGAGGCGGCGGAGGCGGCGGGGGTGGCGGCGGAGGCGGCGGCGGAGCAGCCGGCTCACCGAAGTTGTAGGTCAGGCCAAGCAGCAGGCTGTGCGTACGCAGCTTGGTCCGGACATCCGACCCAGCCGGGCCAGCCGTGGCATAGTCGTTGACCAGCTTGATCTTGTCCTGGTTGAAGAAGCGATACTTCAACGAAACATCGACATTGCTGCTCAGCGGATAGCGAACACCCGCCAGTGCCTGCCAGGCAAAGCCCGTATCGCTGTCATTGACGAGATCCGTAGCCAGCTTGCCGCGCGAAACGCCGACACCGCCACCGACAAAGCCCTGAAGGCCGTCATCGGGACCGAAGTCAAGCAAGCCGTTCAGCATGAACGAAAGGGCAGAGGCCGCACCACCGAAGCCGGACTTGTCCAGATCAACCTTGGCGCGCTTGTAGGCCGCTTCAGCTTCAAGACGGAAGCTACCGAAATCGTAGCCGATGTTGGCGTCGAAATCATAACCCTTGTGGTAATCGACGTCCGGAACCGTCACTCCGGGATTGAACCTGATATCCTGATCTTCGACCAGCAGCACACCGGCGTCTACGCCGACATACCAACTATTGTCACGCGCCAGAGCCGGGGTGGCCAGGGCGCTAGTCGCAAGAGCAGCCGCGAGGGCAAGCTTCCGCATTTGGATTCCCCTTTCAAAAGTGTCACGAAGGACTGCTGAAACCCTGTATCCACAAGAAAGTTTCATGGCAAGTCCACAATTAGCGAAACTGTTGCAAAAAAGACGCAACAGGAAGGGTTTAGCGCCTTTGCCGAGCTAATCGGAAGCGCTCATTCGATGATGGCACATATCAACATAGTTATGCAGCGATTAATCCGTGCGTCCGCAATATATTGAGAATCGCATCTATCGCCCCGCGAGCCTGACCGTCGATCACCAAGCCGCCCGAAGGATTGCCGATAGCGCCCATACGCTCCCCCACAACACGGGCGTCATTCACATATAGACCATCGGGACGACAGGCGCCGGAACGCCATACCGCACCATCATGATGCATCGCATGGCCACGGTCCACCACCCAGAGCGCCAGTCCCGCCATCGCCGAAGCGAAGCGCCAGCCACCCTCGGTCCAGCAGGCCACCATGCCTTCCCGCCCCACCCATTCGCCCGAAGCATCCGCGCCGACGATCCAGCATTCCCCGGCCGATGGTGTTGCGGGCGGTTCCCCCAGATCGGCGCTCTGCACCTGTCCGTGCAACAGCATGTCGATGCGCGTCAGCGCCTCATTGTGAAACATTTCCTTCTGCGCCTGCCCCGCGAAAAGCAGCGGCAGTTCCCAGCGCGGCGTCATATCCATCGTCATTGCCAACTCCCCTCAACGCTACATGGCCTTCAGGCCGGAATGGCGACACGGGCCGGCCGCCCCATCGCGCGGGAGCCGATCTGCCGGATTTCCAGAATGCAGTCGGCCGCGCTCGCTCCCGCCATGTCATCGGAAACCATCGCCGCGTCATAGAGCCAGACCGGCTCGGCCGTTTCGGCGCGCCGTTTCACCTCAGCACCGCGCAGAACTCGCAGTTCATAACGCTCGCTCTCTTCTCCCAGAGGCACGTCTCCGCCACTGCTCCAGCGCCATCCGTCGCGGCTGCGCCTTGTCCAGCCGATGCGCCACCCTCCCGCGCCGTCAGGAACCAGCCGGACATGCACGGGGGAAGGCGGCTTCAACGCTTCCCCCCTGATGGCGAGCGCTGCCTCGACCGGCTCCACGTCACCGATCCCGATCGCGCTCAACCGCAGCAGCGCGCCCTCCTCCCCTTCCGCGCCCAGGGCCGCGAGAGGCTCGATCAACCGATCTTCCTCCAGCAACAGGAATCCCTCTCCGCCGACATGGGCGTCCATTGCCCATTCGGTGCCGCGCAAACCGCGCCGCAAACCGGAAAGACGATAGCTCAGGGGACTTGTCCTTACCGCCCGGCTGAACTGCATCAACTCATCCCCGACCAGACACAGGTTGCTGCCCTGCGCCAAAGCCAGCTCATTGGCGTCCATCAATTCCATGTCTTGCGCCAGCAAGGTGACGAACAGCGAATGGCTTTCATCGATCAGCGTGGCGCTCCCGCCCGGCAAGGCCGCATCGGCCCGCCCCATCGTGGCGCGCGGCGCAGTTCTGCCTGCGGGAGCGGCCTCGCCCAACTCATTCATCGCGAACAGAGCAGCTCCGCGCCAGCCCGCTCCACCACCAGCGGCCGCGACAAGGATCGGCGTGCTAACGGTTCCGTCCTTCAAATTGGGCAGGTCGGCCAATAGCAAGCTGGTCGGACCATGCGGCGCATCGGACTCTCGTACGATGGCGCCCGACGATGCGCCCGGGGGAATGGTGCCCCCCGCCCCCGGCACCCGGCGCAAGGACAAGCGGACCGCCATGGCCTCCCATTCCCGTTCCTCGATCCGCCAGAGGCCCGCTTCGCCTTCGACGGTGACGACCGATCCGGGCTGGCGGCATAATGCTTCCCAACCGCAACGCAGCGTCAGGCCAGCGCGTCCCGCCCAATACGCCCCCAGCCGTTCTCCAGCCAAAGCCCGCGCCGCGTCGCCGGTCAGCACGGCGGGCAATTCCAGGCCCTGCTCCAGCCGTCCCGGGCCAGGCCGCGTGACGCGCTGCATCCCCGCCTGATAATCCCGCGACGCATCATAATGGCGGACCGATAGCGCCACCGGCACGGCATCGGCCGCCGCGCCGGATCGCTCCAGCGCGTCCAGCGCCCGCCCGTTCACGCGCCCGCACTGGCTCGCCGCTGGAATGTCGTGAGAGGCCTCCCGCCATTCCGGGCTTATCACAAGCCCCTCCTCTCCCGCCGCAAGAGCCAGTCCGAAGGTTTCGACCAACGGCGCAAGGGCGTCCTCCAGATCGCTACCGCCCGCCGCATAGCCATCCACGCTCGCCAGCCCCTCGCCACCAATCCGCTCCTCGCTCAGCCCCGTGGCGATTGCGCCGATAGAAACCGCGCCGTCATCCGCTTCGACCTCAAAGGTCAGTGACGGGATACGATTGCCATAATCGGCCAGCGACAAATCCTCGAAAACGGCATAGGCAATTCCCCGATGCGCCGGGGTTTGCGATGCCCCCTGCTTCGACGCGATCAAGGGATCGACCGCCTGATCCTCCTCTCCGCGATAAAGCCGGAAGTCCCCCAGAGCGGTCTTGAAATCGCCCGACGCCCCGCGCAGCAGATTGCCATCGGCCCATATCCGCTTCACCGATCGCACCGCCCGCGCCGAAAGGGCCACTGCAAAGCTCGCCGAATAGCTATAGGTCGTGACGCTCGGTTGCCCCTTCCCTCCGCCGCTTTTCTTCTTCGTCTCGCGCAGGTCGGTGGCCCAGATAACCGTGCCCGCCACGCGCATCGTCCCGAACAGCTTCGGGATTTGCGTGCCATAGGTCGATGTCTGGATATGCAGGTCCTGCAACCGCGGACCTTGCCGCCCCTTCGGCTTGAACAGCGCGCCATGGTCAAAGGCGTTGCCGACCAGCCCGCCCAGCGCCGCGCCGATGGGACCGCCGAAAACCGATCCCACGGCGGTCAGAACAACTGTTGCCATATTCCAATACCCCTCAAATCGCGCGCCAATGGCTGATGATCGGCCAGGGCGAACCTCCCGGCATTTCGACGACCTGCCGCAGCCCCGCATGAGCATGGACGAAGCCGCCCGGCACCCGGATCATCAGATGCAGATGCAGCGGCCCCGGCCGGACCAGCGCCAGGTCGCCGGCCTTCGCCATCGCCACTCTTCGCAATCCCGCCTGTTCCAGCCATGTTTCGATCCGTCCCACATCGCTCGTCCGCAGCGCGTAGCCGCTGGGCGCCATCCCCGAATGCCCCGCCCGGCCCAACGCCACCGCCGCCAGTCCGACGCAGTCCAGCCCCAGTTCCGCGCTGCGCCCATGCAATCGAAAAGGGACGCCGACCAAAGCCCGGGCCTCCGCGACGATCCGCGCCGCCATGCGCTCGCCGCTCATGCGCCGGGATAGCGGGTCAGCAGGTCCGTGCCCGGCAGATAAGGCTCGCCCCGGAAATTGACGACATTGCCGAAGCGCGCGGCGCAGGTCGCCAGTTGCCGGTCACATCCCTCTGTCAGCAAAGCCAATGTCCCCGCCTCCACCACGAAGGGCGGCGGATCGGCCAGTGTCGCCCGGTCGGTTTCATTGTCCGTCACCGCCTGAACGACCCCGCCATTGCCGCCGGTCAGCCAGCGCAGCGTGCCAAAGGCATAAGCGCCCGCCGTCAGCCCTTCGACCTGCGCCACGCCATCCTCGATACCAGAAACCACCACGATGCGCCTGCGTCCGGCCATGTCCACCCGGCACTGCCGGTCGCCCAGCCGCGCCCTGCAATCCGCCGAAGTCGAAGGCACGACCGCGCTCCGCAGCGCATTGGTCGCGCCCAGCAGTTCCGCCGTGAACGCGCCGCCCCTGCGCCCCACAGCGCCTATCTCCCCCCGCGCCAGCAACAGCCACAGCGCGCCCGGCTCCTCCCATTCGGTAAGCCGCACCTCCAGCGCCGCGCCATCCCAACGTCCTGCCATCAGGTCATCCTCGCTGATGGCGTCGGATGTCAGCGCGCCCTCGACATCCATGTCCGCGCCCTCCGCCGTGATGCCGCTGCGGATGGCCGAAGGCATCATGCCCGGCGCGGCGCGATAGCGGACATGATCGACAGTCAGGTCGCGGTCATGGCTGGTGAGGCCCATCGTCACGCCATCCCGCCGCTCCAGCCGCCAACAAAAGGCCAGCGTGCACAGCGGCTTGCCCAATATCTCCGCCACACTCATTCCCGGATCTCCACCAGCGGCACCGATGGCGCCTCCCCGGCGGCGAAGGTCGCCCGGTTGATGTCCAGCCGGTCCTCGGCAAAGCGCACCGGCACGTCGAAGCGGAAACCGGCGGTCAGCACCGCGCCCTCCGGCGGCGCGGCGTCAAAGGCGATGACGCCCAGCCCCGCAAGGCTCCAGCCGGACAGCTGCTCGACGCCATCCACGGCGACCCTGACAGATCCCGACACCGGACGCGTGATGGCCCGCGCCTGCGCCTCCTCCCCCTCGCCATAGAAGCGCATGAGCTGGAACTCCGCTTTTATGCCGTCGCCCACACCCAATCGTTGGTCGATCGGCCCCGGCGTTCCGCCCGCCGCGCAGCTTCGATTGTCGAACGGATCGGTGAAGCGGAACCCCCGCGCCGCGCCCCGCCGCGCCCGGAAGAACGCGATCAGCTCTCCAATATCCGCTTCCGACCGCACGCCCGGCCCCGCATCGAAAGACAGGCGCGCATCGGCCCAATCGCTCGTCCTGCGTTCATGGCCGGATGGGCTTTCCACAATCTGCGTCGAAAAGGCCGGGGACAGGCTCGCCTCTCGCCCCACGCTCAAAGGAAAGACAATATCATCAAAGGCCTGCATATCTTCTTCCCCATCCAGTCTGAAGCAGGTGAAGCCATCGCGCGCGACCTGCGGCAGCGCCCAGATGAACGTCGCCGCCGTGCCGCGCCGGATGGCGGCGTCCGCTTCCCCGGCGATCTCCCGCCATTGCGCGGCATCCTCCGGCGCCAGCACGAAGCCCGAAAAATAATGCTGCCGCTCGATTGGATAGCCCAGCCGCGCCGTCACCTCTTCGACACCGCGCGCAGTCAGCCGCCTGCGCCCCTGCGTCACCCAGTCATAATCTTCCAGTTGCAGCACATCGAAGGCCGGGTCCGCCCACCCTATCGGCATGTTCGCCCGCTTGGCCTCCGGCGCGAGCGGATCGAGCACCGTCGGCAGGTAAGCCAACAAATGCGTCACCGCCTCCGGAGCCAGCGCCTTCACCGCCGCGCAGAGGGAAGTCGTGGACGCCGCCAATATCGCCCCCGCCGCATCCAGCAGCATCTTCTGCCCGGCAGAAAGCGTCCCCCGCACATCCGGGATCGAAACGGGACTTTCCCCCAGCGCCGCCCGCGCCGCATCGTCATACAGGCAGATGCGTCCATCGGCGGGCATCACCCACCACCATGGCTCCCCGACCTGAAACTTGACGGCAATATCATTATCCAAGGCTATGGTAACAAAGGAAGAAGATACCGCCTGCAGATAGCTCATTGCACCGGCATGGGCCGGGGACAGCAATGTCGAAGGCGGCGTCCAGCCCGTCAGCGCCGGATCGCCATTCTCCGCCCGCTGCTTCCATCCCTCCGGGCAATGCGCGTCGAACAGTTCATAGGACAGCGACCAGATCACCCCCAGCCCCATGGTCTTCGCCCGCCGCGCGAAATCGGCGTGCCATGCCGCGCAGGGCGTATTCAGCGCTCCGCCTTCCAGGGTGACAACATGCCCTCCCCCAACAGGCAAGAGCCGGAAATAATGGCTCATGCCGACATAATGATTGATGTCGCCGCGATAGCCGAGCGCATGGATCGCCGCGATAATCCGCTCCGGCGTCTGGTTCAGGCAATCGTCATAGCCCGTCGCCATCGACAGCCCATGTTCGGGCACCACCACATCACCCACCGCCAGCACCGATCCTGCGCCATCGCACCTGATGCCGGACAACTCCGCCCAGCCTTCGACGCCCGCCGCAAAGACCGTATCGCCCGCATCATAATCGAGCGGCGCGAGCGAAACGAACATCCGGTCGATATCCCCCGCCCACACCGGATCGCTCTCCTCCGGCAGAAGAAATCCGCCCTCAAGGCGAGAGAAATCCAGAATGATTTCCGTATCTTCTGGATCGCCATTGGCATAGTTCCACAAGCGCACATACCAGGACCGCGTATGGCCTTCCGCATCGCGCCCCTCGATGGTCAGCGTCGGCCCATGCGTCTGGTCCAGCCGCCTGAGACCACCGCTCCGCCAGCGAAAGCGCAGCACGCAATCGCGGAAATCGCGCGCCGTCTCATAAGCCAGCAGCGGGTGACTCCATTTGTCCTCCGCTTCCCAGATCAGCCCGGCCAGATCGCCCGAGCCGTAAAAGACCGCATCCACCCGCAGGGCATCGGGCGCTGTCGTCACCACGCTCGCCATCATCGGCCGGGGGAAATTCACCGTCCAATGGGTCGGCGCGAACCGCTTCATGAAACGCGCTTCCTGCCCGCCCCGCTCTTTCGTCAGCCAATAGCCGATCCCGCTCATCCGTTCAGCGCCCCTTTCACCGCCCGGGCCACCTGCCGCGCACTGCGCGCCAGCAGCCGGGGATTATCCTGCCCGTCGCCTCGTCCCTGCACCGCGATGCTCACCCGCACGTCGCGCCCGCCGCCGCCATGCGCGACGACCTGCCCGCTCGCCGTGGGCACGAACAGTTCCGGTCCCCGCTCACCCACCATATAGGCGCGGCCCGGCCCCACCGGCCCGCCCGTCGCCCGCCCCGGCAGCCCCAGAGCCGACCCGATCAGCGAAGCTCCCACATTCAGCAACCCGCCGCCGCCTCCACCGCCAATCGACCCCATCGCCGACCGCAGGGCGCTGCGGGCAATATCGTCCAGCACCGACAGCGCCATGCGCCGCAAATCCTCGAACCCGAACTTGCCCGTCCGCGCGGCCCTCAGCAGCCCCTGCTCGATCCGCCGTCCCGCCCGTTCCGCGCCCGCCGCCAGCGGCCCCTCCATCCCGGCGCGCATCGCTTCCACATCGCGCGCCAGCCCCTGCGTGTCGGCGCGCACGCGCACGACCAGCGTGTCGACTTCCTCTTCCATCGGATTTCCCCTGTTGCCCGGCCTCAGCGATCCGGCATCATCGCGCGCAGCCGCTCCAGATCGCCCGCGTCCACGCCAGCCTCCGGCCCTTCCTCGCCCCGCGCCGCCTTCAGCACGGCCGCCAGTTCCGCAGGCGTCGCGCGCCAGAACTCGTCGGGCCGCCACCCCAGCAGCCAACCCGCGATCCCCGCCAACGCCGCCGCCCGCTCCGCAAGCCGCGTCGCCGCGCTCATTTGCCCGTCAATATCTGCTGCAATATGGTCCGCAGCACCGGCGTCACCTTCGCCAGTCCCAGCGCCAGGATCGCCTCGCCCATCGCTTCGCGCGTCAGCCCGCCGCTGCGATCCGTCAGGCAATGCCAGAACAGCGCCGCCATATCGCCCAGCGACAGCTTCCCGTCCGCCGCCCGTTCCACCAGTTCGAACAGCGGCCCCACTTCCTCCTCCGCCGCCACCAGCGCGGCAAAGCTGGGGCGCAGCGTCAGCACCTGCCCGCCCAGTTCCAGCGCGGCCTCGCCCCGCGCCGCGTTCGCCGCCGCGCTCATTGCGACACCACCGGGCCGGAGCTTTCCAGGCTCAGCGCATAGTTGCGCTCGCCGTTATAATCGCCCGCATAGTCGAGCCGCGTGACCAGGAATCGCCCCCGCATCCGCTCCCCGCTTTCAAAGCTCAGTTCATATTCGTCGATGGTGCCGGACAGGGCATGGTTGCGGATCCGCACTTCCGCCGCCGATCCGGTGAAGATGCCCGCCGCCGACACGCTGACCGACCGCACGCCCGCGCCGGACAGCAACTCGCGCCAACCCCCGCTATCCTTGCTGGTGACGTTCACCGCCTCGCCATTGACGGATAATTGCGTGGTCCGCATCCCCGCTACCGTTGCGTAGCTTGCCGGGCTGCCGCCATCGCCGACCTTGAGCAGAAACGCACTTCCTTTTTCGACGCCCATGGCGCATTCTCCTTGTTCGTTAACCCGTGCCAGAATCAAGCTGTGGAGAGGGTCCGATGCTTGTTGCAGTTCCTTTGGTGATGATGCTTGCAGCCGCCCCCGCGGCTGACCCTGTCGGTGCCGGGCGCAAGGCCTATTCCCAATGCCTTTCGGCGCAGATTCAGCCTGCGCTCGACAAGAAGCTCGCGCTGGGCGATTTTCAGTCCGCGCTGAAGGCGAAGTGCGGCGACAAGGAAGCCGCCTTCCGCGCCGCCATCGTGGCGGACGACAAGACCAGCGGCATGTCGGAGCAGGAAGCCCAGTCCGACGCCAACGATCAGGTGTCCGAATATATGGACAAGATCACCTCTGAATATGAGGATTATCTCAGCCCGGCCTGATCGGCCTCACGCCGAATGGCGGTTTTGGATGGGAAATCGACCGGCCGCTTTCCCTACATGGGTGGGTGCGTCCGCGATTGGCCAAAATTCGTCACTTCTCCAATATCCACACTCCACCGAAATCCCCTCAGCCCGCCTCCCGCACCAGGCGCAGCCGATAGTCCGCAATGGCGCGCCAGCCGCGATCCCGCCCCGATTGCCGGGCGATACGGGAACGCAGCAACTGCGTAGTAACGATCCGCCAACCCTCGCCCGCTTCCGTCATCGCCTTCACCACGGCATCCACCCGCGCCAGCAGCGGCGCGATGCGGGCAGGCGTCTCGCCCATGTCATGCAGACTGATCGACAAACGCAATTCCCGTCCGTCGACATCCTTCGCCCCCCAATCCGCGCCAAGACACTCTTCCACCGCGGCATAGGGCGACGTCGCCCGGTCGGGCGCGCCATCGAACAGACCATTAAGCCCGTCCATCAACGTCATATCCTGCTTCAGCGCCGCGATCATGGCGGCGCGAACCGTTATTTCCGCGCTCATGCCCTGCCCCTTCCTGCTTCACGCAGCGTCAGATCACCCATCCATCGCGCCATCAGTCCGCGCCCCGATGCCCGGACATTTTCTCCGTCCACCCGCACCGATGCCACGCCCGCATCGCTCATCGCCTGCGCGATCGCGGCCCGCCTTCGCGCCGCGCCAGCTTCCGCCAGCGCAGTCATGCGCCTTTGCCATGCCTCCCTCATGCCAGCCGCATCCGCCGCCATGGCCGCCACAGCGCACTGACGACCGCAGGCGGCGCCGCGCCTTCGCCGCTGCGCGCCGCGTGATGATCCGCCGCCAGCCGCACGATCCCCTGCCGGATCGCTTCGGGCAGACCGTTCATATCCTCCGCCATTCCCGCCCGATAACGCACGCAAAGCCGCCGCCCGCCGCCCACGCCCCTCAGCCGCACCCAGCCCTCGCCCGACGCATCGATGTCGATCGCATAGCGTTCCGGCGGCAACGCCTCTTCCACGCCCGCCGCGTCCACCGCCCGCACATCGAGGATCGCCGCCACCGGCCGCGCCGACAGCCGTTGCCAGCGGCCATCGCCGGACACTGTTTCCCGCGCCTCGCGTACGATCAGCCATTGCCCGACAAAACCCTCGCACAGCGCCGCCGCGCTTCGCAGCAATCCTGCCAGCACTGCATCCTCATCACTCGTCGCTATTCGCAGATAGGCCTTTAATTCCGCCAGCGATGCCGCCAGCGCGCCCGCTTCCCCTTGCGCCGCCATCATCATCGCTCCTCCACCCGCACATGGATCGACCGCTCATCTTCCTGCCCGTCGGACAGGGCGACGCGGTTGGTCACATAATAAAGCCGCCCCACAGCGCCACCGCTCAGCCGCACGCTGGTCCGCAAATCCTCGAACGCATCGGCCTCCACCACGATGCCGCCCGCTTCGGCGGGACTGACATGCCACACGCTCGCGACGACATGCTGCCCGGCCAGATAGGCCGACCAGTCGATTTCATGGTCGATCCGCGCCTGCGGATCTTTCAGATAGAGGTTCATCTTATCCTGCTTCCTCCCGTCGCTTCGGGCCTCGCGGGGCCTGTCCTGCCTTCCATGCGCTGCTTCTGACCGGGTCGCGTTCCGGCCAGCCAGCTACCCGGCCAGACCAGTGACGCGCGCGCATTGCCCGCATCGCCAATCGGCAATGCGCCAAGCGCCTCACCCTCCATCGCCGGGGCCTCCGCTCAACTGGGCCAGCGCCGCCTCGATCCCGGCGATCCGCCTGCGTTGCCAGGCTGCTTCCAGCGCCAGACATTCCTCATAGCGCAGCCCCCATCGGTCCCCGGCGTCCCGGCCGGGACGGACGATCTGCCCCTCCTCATCCCGTTCTTCCGTTTCCGCCTCCCAGCTATCGAAACAGACGAGGCCCAGCCGCACCGCTTCCCCTACGCCCATGCGCGCGTCGATCGCATCGCGCACCTGCTGCGCGATCAGGCCGACATGCCAGCGCGCATCGCCGCCTTTCAACGCCACGGCATCGACGAAGCGAAAGCGCCGCCACGTCACGTCGCCCCACGCGTCGAGCAGCGCTTCGGGAATATCGTCCACATCCCGCTTCTCCCGCGCGTCGGACGTGTTGATCGTGCCGGTGCCCGCATAGACCACGGACCAGCGGCTGGTGGCCGCTCCCAGCGCGAAATTATTATCCCCGCCAGGGGTCATGGCGGCGGAACTGATCCGGACACGCACGGCCCGTGTGGTCGATCCGATGGCGGTGGTGGCGATGGCTATGTCCGCGCCATAGCCGGAGTTGGAATAATCCTCCGTCGCATAGGCATAGACAGCCGCGACATTGGCGGTCCAGCCGTTCGACACGGCTTGATAGCCGGCCATATACATGCCGCCCAATATATCGGACGTCTGGACCGGGGCGGGCGTGGAAACCGTTCCGCGCGCGCGCCGTCCCGCGATCGCGGCGCTGGCGGCCGAGGTGCCAGCGAAACGGTTGATATAGGGGTCGCCGGTCGTCACCACGCCAAAGCTGTCGAACACCGCGCTCCCGCCGGTGATCGCCACCGCGCCCGCATTCTGCGTCGCCATGTTTCCCAGCTCCAGATTGGCCCGCGCCTGCGCGGCCGTGGAAGCTCCCGTCCCGCCATCCGCAATGGCCAGGTCGTCGATGCCGCTGATCCTGCCCCCGCCGATCTGCGCGTCATCGCTCACGATGGAAACCGCATGCAGCGCCGACCAGCGTCGCGACGGGCTGCCCAGCGCCTGCGCGTCATCCTCGTCCGGCAGCATATCGCCGCCCGCATCCTGCACGCCCAGCGTCACCCGCGCCGTCGCCGCATCGGCATCGTCCAGCAACGACCGCGCAAAGGGCGTGCAGGAAATGGCCTCCGCGCTCTCCATCCCCGTAAAGCACAGCAGCCGGTCCGCCCCTGCCTCCACGCCCGCCAGCGCATCCAGCACGCCGCTCGCCGCCTGCTTGCCCGCCAGCGCCGCCTCGATCCCGCTCAGGTCCGGCGGCGCATGATCATGCGCCTCCACCGCCCGCGCCCATGCCGCGTGCAGCGCCAGCGCGACCCGCTTCTCCCCCGCGGCGAAATCCACCGCCGCGCCGCCCGCCGACGAAGCGCCGACCGTCCGCGCCAGCCGCCCCTCGCCGTCCAGCATCCCGCTGCCCGCCTCCCACTGGCTCGCATCCGTCACGCCCACGATCACATAGGGAAAGCGCGCGCCTGTCCCCACCGCATCGGCAAAGGCGCGATAGCCCATCATCGCGCCGCCCAGCGTCAGCGGCCCCGTCCCGACATCGTAACAGACCTCCCGCACCAGATCGGCCATTTCCCAATCCGTGATCGCCACGCCCGTCTCCCCACCAAACAAAAAGGGGGACGCGAACGCCCCCCAAAGTTAATCCGCCGTCACCCCCGCATCAGGAAGCGGCGAACTTCATCAGCTTGATCGCCTCGCTGTTCGCCACCGCGCCGCCGATCCGCTTGACGGCATAGAAGTGGACGAAGGGCTTGTTGCTGAACGGATCGCGCAGGATGCTCGTCTCGCTGCGTTCCGCGATCACATAGCCCGCATGGAAATTGCCGAAGGCGATCGACAGGCTGTTCGCGCCGATGTCCGGCATGTCCTCGGCCTCCACCACCGGATAGCCCAGCAGCGTCGCAGGCTGCCCCGCGCTCATCGAAGGCTGCCACAGGAACGCGCCGTCGCTGGTCTTCATCTTGCGGATGGCCGCCAGGGTCGCCGAATTCATCACGAAAGACGCCCCCTGCCGGTAGGGCGCGCGCAGGCTCTGCACCAGATCGATCAGCCTGTCCTGCGGATTGGACGCCGCAAAACCGCCCGCCGCGCCCGAAGCCACATATTGCAGCGACCCGAAAGCCCGCACCCCGTCCGCCTCGTTGGTCGTCGTATAGGTCAGGAACCCCTTGGGCTTGTTCGTGCCATTGCCACCCACAAAGGCCGCGCCCTCCGCCGCCGCGAACTCGCGGGAAATCTCCCCGGCCAGCCAGCCTTCCACGTCGAACTGCGTATCGTCCAGCATCGCCTGAGACGCCGCCGGATTGGCGTAAAGCTCGCCCGAAGGCGGCGCGATCTCGTTGAAGCTCGGCGTCCCTGTCTCGGCCCTTGCGCCCGTCTCGCTAGCCCAGCCCGACACGATGCCGCCCGCACTCACCAGCTTGCGATAGCCCGCGCTCCCCGTCCGCACCACATTGGCGATGGAACGGATCGGCGAAATCGCCTTCAGCGTACTGTCGATCACCGCATCGATCTCTCGCGGCACCGCATAGCCGCCCGCAGTCCCGCTCGCGCCCGAAAAGCTCTTCAGCTCCACGCCCGCCTCAAGCCCCTGCCGCAGATAGCGATCCACGAAGGCCGCCCGCGCCGGATCGACCGCACCGCCCTTCACGCCATCCAGCGCCGGGCGCTGCCCGGAGAGAAAAGCGCCGTCCACCCGACCTTTCAGCGCAGCAAGATCACCTTCCACAGCCGCGATCCTTTCCCCCTGAAGCACCGCGTCAAAGCTGTTCTCCAACATATCCGTCATCGACTTCTCCTTGCCACAAAACGAAAAAGGCGGCCCCGCAGGACCGCCAAAAACCTTCTCCCCATCGGGAAGAAGGATACGAAACCTTGCCAGCCTGCTGGCTAGGCGAAGTTGGAGGAGTGGGCCTCTCCGCCCTCCTCCACCGCAATCACCCGCGCCAAGGGCTGCATCGGATGGGTGACGATGCTCACCTCCACCAGGTCCAGCCCCAGCAACTCGCGCGGCCCCGCGCCCCGCGCCTCCCGCACCCGGTAGCCGAAGGACAGCCCGTCCACCGCCTTCTCCCGCAGCATCCGCGCCGCAGCGCGTCCCGCCGCCGTCCTTGCCGACACGCGCCCGATCACGCGCAGCCCCCGCGCATCCTCCTCCAGCCGCTCGACCGATCCGATCACCTCGCCCGGCCCATGCT
This sequence comes from Sphingobium baderi, assembly GCF_001456115.1. Taxonomy (NCBI): domain Bacteria; kingdom Pseudomonadati; phylum Pseudomonadota; class Alphaproteobacteria; order Sphingomonadales; family Sphingobiaceae; genus Sphingobium; species Sphingobium wenxiniae. Next base: position 3,538,090 of record NZ_CP013264.1, read on the forward strand.
GCCACAGCAGCGGCACGCCCGTCGCCCGCGCGCTGCCGAAAGCCCCGGCCCGCACCACGTCGCCGCCCCGGTCCACCCGGTCGAACACCGCCGCATAACCGGCAAAGCGCACATCGCCCCCGCTCATCCGCGCACCAGCCCCAGCAAACCCATCTTCACCGCCAGCCCCAGCAGCACCAGAGCCATGGCGATCCGCACCGCCCAGCCGACGACAGCGCCCCGCGCCGCCTTCTTCGCGTCGCGCCACGCCGACAGCAGTTCCCGCAACTCCCTCATGTCGCCCTCCGCCCGCCGATCCGCCAGCCCCAGCCGCTCCAGCGCCCGTCCCGCGCCCAGTTCGCTTGCCTCCTCGATCAGCGCGCGGATCATCACCATGTCCGCGCTCATCGGCTGAGCCTCCGCCTGGGCGACCAGCCGCGCCAGCATCTCCCCATCATATTTCATCGCACACCGCTCCCCGCCGCCCTTTTCCAGCCGCGCCGCATCGCCTATGTCCCACGCCATGAAACGCGTTACCCGCAAATGGCTGATCGTCCTTGTCCTCGTCGCCCTCGGCGGTCTCGCCTGGTGGGCGGACCTCTTCACCGTGGGCGACTGCCTGATGCAGGGCGGGCGCTGGAACTGGGGCGGACATTTCTGCCGCCTCGATTCCCTCGCCCAACCTCTGCTTTAGGCGATCATCAGCATCGCCTTCTTCTCCTCCGCCGTCAGGAAATCGGCGGCCGCCACGCGGTCCCACAGCGCCGCCCGCTCCTCCGCCAGAGCAGGCACGGCGTCCAGATCGGCCTCGACCCGCGCGCCCGGCCACCAACTGCACAGCCCCTGCGAAAGCCCCGCGCACAGCTTGGCCACCAGCGGCAGGATCGTCTGCCGCCACAGCGCCCGGTTCGCCTCGCGATAATTGGCATAGGTGTTGTCGCCCGGCAGCCCCAGCAGCATCGGCGGCACGCCAAAGGCCAGCGCGATCTCCCGCGCCGCCGCCGCCTTCAACCCCACGAAATCCATCTCGGCGGGCGACAGGCTGAGCGCCTTCCAATTGAGGCCGCCCTCCAGCAGCATCGGCCGCCCGGCATTGGCCGCGCCTGCAAAGGCGGCGTCCATCTCCTGCCTGACCCGCTCGAACTGCTCCGGCGACATCACCGACCCGTCGCCCGGATCATAGACCATCGCCCCGCTCGGCCGCGCCGCATTGTCGAGCAGCGCCTTGTTCCACACCGTCGCGGCATTGTGGATCGCCACCGCGCCCGCCGCCGCGCCGACGCAGCCCAGCCCATAATGATCGTCCAGCGGGTGCAGCGCTTTGAGGTGAATGATGCTCGTGCGCCCCGCGCCGTCCTCCGGCGTCAGGCGCGTCACGCTGTCCCCCACGCGATAGAGATAAGCGGCGGGCCAGCCCCGTGCATCGGCCTCCACGCTCACCCGTTCCGGGCGCAGCGCATACAGCTCGGTCGGCGTCCCGTCCGCGCCCGCCAATATCTGCACATAGCCATTGCCGTGCAACAGCAGGTGGCAGGCCAGCGTCTCGACCAGCGCCTGCCCCGCCGAACAGCGGTTGACCAGCCCCAGCACTCGCGCCGCCGCCTCCGGCTCCACGCCGCAGACTTTCAGCGCCGTCGCGCCCGCCGCTTCGCACACCAGCCGCATCGCCCGCTGCGCGATGGGATTGCCGATCACCCCGGCCCGCACCTGCGCCTCATAAGAGGCAGGCCATTCCCCCAGAGCCACGCCGCCCGATCCCCAGGCGCGCGCCAGCACCGGCCGCGCTCCATCGCGCGCCGCTTTCGTCCCGAACCATTTCATGACAAACCCCGTTTTTTCAGGAAAAATATATTAGGCCGCGGACAAAACGGCCCTTTTCGGCCAAGGGCGGCCATGCCCAAACCCACCTCCATTCGTCCTGAGTAGGTAGCCACTGAGCTTGTCGAAGTGGCGTATCGCCCCTATTCAGGCCGAACCGGGAGAGGGCTGAAATAGCAACATCCGCCAACCACCCGGAGCCGCCCTCACCACGATCACAAAAAATCCCCGCCCCCTATCCGGAAGCGAGGATAAAAAGATTCGCCGGCAGGGGAAGACGCCATAACAGCCCCTCCTGCCCTTCCCCTTCTCCCCTTTGGGGGAAAGGATACGGCCCCTTGCCAACAAGCTCGCCCGGCGCAGTGGAATGAGGGGAGGGATCACGCCCCACCCTCACTCCAATCTCACGGATTGCGCTTGAGCACCCGGTCGCATTCCGAATTGGTGCCTTCGCTCTTGCCGATCACCCGGCCCGCGACGGCGCCAGCCGCACCCGCCAGCAGGGATTCGCCCAGATCGCCGCCCGCGATCGCGCCGACGCCCGCGCCACCCGCCGCGCCGATGACGGTGCCCTTGTCGCGGCCCTTCTTGGCCTGCAACAGGCAATAGCGCACATCGTCGCGATCGGACGGATGGGCCCGCGCGACCCGCGCCCGTTCCTTGCTGTTCAGCGACGCCGCAAAGGCTGGCGCCGCCATCAGCGACACGCCAGCGAGGGCCGCCATAAGCTTGCCCATATTCATCACACATACTCCAACAGTTCAGCGATACGTCTGGGGAAACGAGCCGCCGTCGCGAAGGGTTCCTCATCCCAGCGTCCTGATCCGCGCATCGCCGCGCCGCGTCAGCATCAATTCGGTGAGCGCCCATACCAGCGCGTCGGCCCGGTCGGGCGAGCGCCCCGGCCCTTCATAGCCGCCCCCGGCGATCAGCCCGCACATCTCGTCCTCCAGGTCGGGAAAAGCCCCGCGATGCGCCACCCGCCCTGCCTCATAGAGCGCCGCCACAGGCTCCGCCCGCGCCGCCTTCCCCCGGCTGGCATGGACCAGCTTGACCGGCAGCCCGGCCTCCGCCGCGCGCAGCACGCTTTCGACCATCGCGCCGCCATTATTGGCCTCCGCCACCACGCGGTCCGCGCCATAGGCCGCCGCCGCGCCGGCCACCGCCCGCGCCCAGCCTTCGGGCCGCATCTTTTCCACGCTCGCGTCGGCCAGCACATAAGCGCGCCCATCCGCGCCCAGCCCCGCCACAACGATCCCACACGCATCCCCATGCGCCGAAGCAGGCGGATCGACCGCCACCACCACGCGCGTCAGCCCCTTTTCGGGCACATGCCGCACCCGGCACCGCTCCAGCAGGTCGCGGGTCCACAGCGCGCCCTCGATCTCCTCGATCAGCTCGCCGTCCAGTTCCTGCCGCCCCAGCCGCGTGCCGCCATAGCCTTCTTCCATCGCGGCGAGGAAACCCTCCGCCAGATGCGCCGCATTGTCGGCCGTCCGCCCCCGCGTCACCACCGTGTCCCCCCCTTCCCGCGCCGCCAGCCGCCGCACCAGCGGCACCGGCCTTGGCGTCGTCGTCGCCAGCACCTGCGGCCTGCGCCCCAGCCGCATCCCCAGCATGAGGTTGTCCCACACCGCTTCCCCGCCCGGCCATTTGCCGATCTCGTCCGCCCAGCCATGGCTGAATTGCGGCCCGCGCAGCGCCTCCGGGTCGGCCGCGCCGAACAGCGTGGCAATCGCCCCATTGGGCCATATCAGCTTCCGCAAGGCAGGCGCATAAGCAGGCCGGCACCACCATGGCGCGATGGAAAGCAGCCCCGAAACCCCCTCCACCATCACGCTGCGCGCCTCGCCCAGCGTCGCCCCCACCAAAGCGATCCTTGCGCCGGGATCATTTTCCGCAATCTCCCGTACCCATTCCGCGCCAGCCCGCGTCTTGCCGAAGCCCCGCCCCGCCATCATCAGCCAGACGCGCCAGTCCCCGTCCGGCGCGACCTGCCCCGCCCGCGCCGTCCAGCGCCATTCGGCGGCCAGCCGCTCCGCAGCCGCGTCGTCCAGATGCGCCAGCACCCGTTCCCGCACGGCGTCATCCTGCCCGGCGAGCCATTCCATGTCCGACATCCGCATCGCCTGCGCCCCCGCCTCAATCGCCCGCCGCTTCCCGCCTGCGCCGCACATCGTCCAGCAGCGCGCGCATCTTCGCGATGGCGTCCTCCGCTTCCGGGCCGTCGCGCATTTCCGCGGCGCGCAGCTTTTCCACCGTGCCCTGATGCGCGAGCAGCAACCGGATCGCCACCACATGCGGATGCCCGCGCTTCAGCTTCCGGCTCTTGAGCGCCCCCTCGCCATCCAGCGTCAGTTCCTCATCCTCCACGCCGAACAGCGACTGGCGCAGCAGCAACGTCTCCAGTTCCGCATAACCGACGTTCATCGCCTGGTTCCATTCCCGCGCAAAAGCCGGATCGCGACGCCGCTGATAATAGGCGCTCGACAGGTTCTTCTCCGCCGCGCGCGCCGCTTCGCTGACATTGCAGGTCGCGGCCAGCGTCTCCATGAACCGCTTGCGCCGCGCAGGCGTCCATCCGTCCTTACGCACCGCCTTCAATTGCGGCCCGCTTCCCGCCGCCCCCCGCTGCCCCCGCTGCGCGACCAGCGCCTCCGCCTTGTCCCCCGCCCGGCCGCCCAAAGGTGGCCGCGCCTTTTCCCGCTCTCCCGTCATCGCTCCGCCTTTCGCCGCGAACGCGCACAGCAAAAGGGCCGGCCCATCAGGACCAGCCCCTTGCATCACCGCGTCGGCGACTCACAATTTTCCAGTGTCGCCATCTCTGCCGGAACAGCGTGACGATGTCAAGAAAAATGTTCCATATAGGTGAATTATTTGGCCATCATCCGGTTAACCGCCTTCCCTTCTATCGCCAGCGCCTCGGTAAAGCTGGGCCGCGCGCGCACGGCCTGCAACCATGCCTTCAACCGGGGCCAATGCCCCTTTTCCAACCCGTCGCTGCAATAGCCGATATTGATGAAGGGGCAGGCGACGGCAATATCCGCCAGCGTGAACCGGTCCTCCACCAGAAACCCGCTATCCGGCAGGTTTCCTTCCACATAATCGTAAAGCTCCGGCATCCTGTCCGCCTCGGCCGCGTCCGCCGCCGCCGGATCGCTGGGCAGGCCCAGAAAGGGCGCGACCACGCGATTGAAGAAAATCTGCATGCCCACCGGTTGCAGGATCGTGTCGGCGAACTCTTCATACCAGATGGTGCGCGCCCGCGCCTTCGCCTCTGTGGGAATCAGGTTCGGGTCGGGACGTATCGTATCCAGATAGGTTATGATCGCCGTGCTGTCGCTGATCAGGAAATCACCATCCTGAAAGCCCGGAATCTTGCCGAAAGGCGAAGCCTGCGCGAACATCTCATTGCCCTGCCCGAAACCGCCCGGCTGCACGTCCAGGGTCAGGCCCTTTTCAGCGGCAAATACGATAACCTTGCGAACGAAAGGCGAAGGCCGCGCGCCATAGACGATCATCTGTTCCTCCATTTCCCGTGAGTCGGGCAGCTGGCAAAGTGCCATTGCCGTTTCGCAATGCAACTCTTGATAGCCCATCCCGCGGGGAACGTTCCATGAGGCAACCGCAATGGCCGATTATCCCCCATGTCCGTTCGTTCTGGATGGCCCCTGAGCCTGCCGAATTGTGTCCGGGGGACGATCCGACCTGCTCAACATATCGAAGGACATGGCGCGCGCTGGCCCCTTCGATACGGGTCTTCGGCTTCGCTCAGCCCCGACTCAGGGCGAACGGAAGTCGGGAGAACGCAAGTCCGCTCTCCACTCATAACCACCTTCGGCCCACAGCCTCAACAGCCCCTACCGCCCCGCCCCTGGGCCACCGCCCACTACCGTGCGCGTATAATCGATGCGGATGCGAACCCAGCTTCCCACCATCACCTTGCCGTTGACGCGGGGCGGCAGCACCTGGAACTGCCACGCCGCCTGCCGCACCGCCCGCGCAAAGCCCGATCCCAGCGGCGATTCGCCCAGCGCCTGACAATTTTCGACGCGATAATGGTCGACCGTCTTGCACGCGACCTCGCCCCATCCATTGCCCGGCGCATTGGCCGGCAGATAAGGGGAAAGTTCCGCATCGCGCGGCCTGCGATACCATTCCGCCGCGAACAGTTGCACGCCGCCCGGCCCTTCGCCCGGCCCGGCCACCTGCGCGCTGTCCCCCTGCGCCGCGCCCTGGCCCTGCCCTTTTTTCGGCATCTTCCCGATGTCGGCGGACGCCATCTGGCTGCTGTCCAGAACGATGAAGGGGAGAGGCAAGGGCGGCTTCTCCGGCGGTTTTTCCACCGGGCGCGGCGGCTGGATCGCGGTATCCGCCTGCTTTTGCGGTGTCTTTTCCTTGGGCGCGTCGTCGCTTTTCTGCGCCTGCGCCTTTTCCTCCGCCGCCTGGGGTCCGGGCGCCAGTTCAAATGTCACCGGATGGCGCGGATCGACCGGCGGAGGCTGCATCCCCGGCGTCAGCGTCAACAGCGCCAGCAACAGCAGCGCGTTCAGTCCCAGCGCAAAGGCCAGCCCGCCAGCGCGCTCCCTGAAATCGGGCCGGGCCTTGGTGTCAGACCGGGAAGAGGAAGAAAAATTCACACGAAAATCGCCTGCTCAGGCCGTATCGGCGCTCTGGCACAGACGATATGGGACGGTCAACGCCGTCGCGTCAGCACACATCCTCTTCGCGCACGACCGGGCGGCTTTCGCGCGTGGCGCGCATCCGGCTGGCCTTGTCGTCGGGGTCGGATGTCAGCACCACATAATCGTCATGCACTTCCAACAGCACGCCGGCAAAGGGCATCCCCTCCAGGCTGCCTGTCACGCGATAGCTGACCTCATCCCCGACCTTGAAGGTCGCGGGGTCCGTGTTGAAAGTGAAGGGGCAGCTGCCGTCTCCCATGCCTTGCATCATTCGTCTCCTTGGAACCCTTAGCTAGGTGATCGCCTCCCCACTGCCAAGATCATCCCCGTCCCCGCCGGGAATTTTTTAGCGGCCATGGCTCACAAACCCGCGATGGCCGGTTCCGGTCAGGCGGGATGCTCCTTTTCCCTTCCCCCTTGGGAAGAAGGATAGGAAGCCTTGCCAGCTTGCTGACCAGGCGCAGTTGAATGAGGGGGGAAGGAAGGCGAAGCTGCGCGCTATCCTGCGAGCGCATATCCCCTCCCCACGCGAGAGAAGCTGCGGAGATCTGGCATCCTGAACGGGCCGGCTGAACCGGCCGAAATCTGCCTCGCGACAGATGGACAAGGGGTCTGCACGCCTCTTTACAACCTCATTTCCCGCCGTCAGGACTCCCCCATGCGTATCCGCGCCGCCACGATCGCCGACCTGCCCGCGCTGCATCCCGTGATAGAGCGCGCCTACAGGGGCGACGTGGCGCGCATGGGCTGGACCTGGGAATCCGACCTGCTCAGCGGTGCGCGCACCGATCTTGCGGCCCTGACCGTCATCGTCGAAGATCCCGCCCAGCGTCTGCTGATCGCGCTCGACGATGACGCGGCCTCGCCCATCGGCTGCGTCAACATCACCGACCGGGGCGGCGGTCTTTCCTATCTCGGCCTGCTCTGCATCGACCCACGGCTTCAGGCCGGGGGCCTTGGCCGTCAGCTCATCGCCGCGGCGGAGAATCACGCCGTCCATCTCTTCGGCGCGACGGCCATGGAAATGACCGTGATCGACAGCCGTCATGAACTGATCTCCTGGTATGAAAGGCGCGGTTATCGGCTGACCGGCGAAAAACGGCCATTTCCTATTCCGCTCGATCCGCCTTATCGGATGGTCGTGCTGGCGAAAGCACTGGCGGCCCGCCGCAATCTCGGCTAATTCGCCCGCGATGCTTACCCGGCTCTATCAATGGACGCTCGCCAAAGCGGCCCACGCCCATGCCGAACGCTGGCTCTTCGCCATTTCATTCATGGAATCCAGCTTTTTCCCGATCCCCCCGCATCCGCTGCTCGGCCTCATGTGCCTCGCCCGGCCGGAACGCGCGATCCGCTTCGGCCTCATCTGCACCCTGGCCTCGGTGCTGGGCGGCCTGTTCGGCTACGCCATCGGCCACTTCGTCTACGAAACGGTCGGCCACCAGATCCTCGCCGCTCTGGGCCTCACCGCCAAATTCCCGGTCGCCGCCTGCTACCTGCGCGAATATGGCGCAGAGATCATCCTCATAAAGGGCGCGACGCCCATCCCTTTCAAACTCATCACCATCACCGCGGGATTCGTCGGACTACCGCTTTTCACCTTCCTCTGGGCCAGCGTCATCAGCCGCGCTTTCCAGTTCATGCTGGTGGGTTTCCTCTTCTGGAAGTTCGGCCGCCCCATAAAGGCGTTCATCGAGAAATATCTGGCTCTCCTTTCCGGCCTGTTCCTGGTGCTGGTGGTCGGCGGTTTCATCGCCGCCTCGATGTTGACCGGCGGCGGTGAAAAGAACGACAAGTGCAGCAACGCCACGCTGGCAACCGCTCGCTAATCTGCCCCATGCCATCCCTTCTCGAACGCCGTCCCAAATTGATCGCGCTGATCGCCGGCTTTCTGTCCGCGACGGGATTTGAGCCGCTGAAGCTCTGGCCCGTCACGCTCGCCTGCTTCGCCCTGCTGATCCTGCTCATCGAAAGCGCGCTGGACCGCAAATCCGCCTTCACGCGCGGATGGCTGTTCGGCGTCGGTCATTTCACGCTGGGCCTCAACTGGATCGCCCACGCCTTTACCTATCAGGACGCGATGCCGCACTGGTTCGGCTATGGCGCGGTAGTCCTGCTTTCGCTCTATCTGGCCGTCTATCCCGCCCTCGCGACCCTCAGCGCGTGGTGGCTGACCCGCCGCCTCCCGCTGCGGACCAACACGCAGCTTCCCTTCCTCCTCTTTTTCGCCGCCTGCTGGATCGCGAGCGAATATCTGCGCGCGGTCGTCTTCACCGGTTTCGCATGGAGCCCGCTGGGCGTGATCTGGTTGCCGACGGGCATCGCCATCGCCTCTACCATCATCGGCACATATGGCCTCGGCGCACTTGCCATTCTGGCATCGGGCGCACTGGTCCTTGCTTTACGCCGCCGCATAGGGCCAGCCGCCGCCATTACGATCCCGCTCCTGGCCCTCGCGCTCTGGGGGCAGTTCGCGCAGGCTCCCCCCACGCCTGCGGGCGCACCGCGCATCCGCGTGGTCCAGCCCAATATCGGGCAGGATGAGAAATATTCCGCCGAATTGGAGCAGGCGCATTTCCGCACCCTCGCCGCACTGTCCGGTACCCCGCGCCCGGCTCCGCGCCTGATCTTCTGGCCTGAAGCCGCCATTCCAGCCTATCTCGACATGGAACCGGCATGGCGCGACCGCCTGGCTGCCCTGCTCGGTCCCGGCGACCTGCTGCTTACAGGTGCAAACAAGGTCTATTACAAACCGGTCGACAAAGGTGGCTACAGTGAAAATGTACTGGCGGGCGCGAACAACAGCGTCTGGATCGTCACCCCCGATGCGCGGCTGCCTGCCCGTTATGACAAAGCGCATCTTGTACCCTATGGTGAATATCTGCCAATGCGTTCGATCCTTCAACCCCTTGGCCTGTCGCGCCTGGTGCCCGGAGACGCCGACTTCTGGCCCGGTCCCGGTCCGCAAAGCCTGAACCTGCCTGCCGCTCTGGGTCGACCGGAAATGAAGATGGGCGTTCAAATCTGTTACGAGATCATCTTCTCCGGACAAGTCGTCGACAAAGCCAACCGCCCCGCCTTCCTCTTCAACCCGTCGAACGATGCGTGGTTCGGCAGTTGGGGCCCCGTCCAGCATCTGGCGCAAGCCCGCCTGCGCGCGATGGAAGAAGGAATGCCGATCATCCGCTCCACCCCCACCGGCATTTCCGCGATCATCGATGCAAAAGGCCATGTGCTGCGCGCCTTGGGCCCGCACCATGCCGGCTTCCTCGACAGCACCCTGCCTTCCTCTCTGCCGCCGACAATTTTTGCGCGTCTCGGCAATGGGGCGCCGACGCTGTTCATGCTGTTGCTCATCGGCCTGGCCATTGCCATGCGGAGAGGCAAAAGCTAAAGGGCGTATAAACATTTCTTTATATCACTTCTCCGCAAAGCATCTTACGGGAGTCCCATGCGTAGCAATTATCTCTTCACCTCGGAGTCCGTGTCCGAAGGTCATCCCGACAAGGTCGCGGATCAGATTTCCGACGCCATCGTCGACCTGTTCCTTTCCAAGGACCCCGAAGCCCGCATCGCCTGCGAGACGCTGACCACGACACAGCTTGTCGTTCTGGCGGGCGAGATACGCTGCAAGGGCGTTTATGAAAACGGCCAGTGGGCTCCCGGCGCGCAGGAAGAAATCGAAAAGGCCGTGCGCGACACGGTGAAGCGCATCGGTTACGAACAGGATGGCTTCCATTGGGAAAAGCTGCGCTTCGAGAATAATCTGCACGCCCAGTCCGCGCATATCGCGCAGGGTGTCGACGCGTCCGGCAATAAGGATGAAGGCGCTGGCGACCAGGGCATCATGTTCGGCTTCGCCTGCGACGAAACGCCTGACCTCATGCCCGCCACGCTGGACTACAGCCATAAGATTCTCGCGAAGATGGCTGCTGACCGCCACTCCGGCGCCGCCCCTTTCCTCGAACCGGACGCCAAGAGCCAGGTGACACTCCGCTTCGAAAACGGCAAGCCAGCCGCCGCCACCGCCATCGTCGTATCGACCCAGCATGCGCCGGGCTACGATCAGGGTGAAAAGGAAGCGGAACTGAAAAATTACGTGAAGGGCATCGTGGCGGAAATCCTGCCCGCACATCTGCTCTCCAACGAAACCGTCTATCATATCAATCCGACCGGCAGCTTCGAAATTGGCGGGCCGGACGGCGACGCAGGCCTGACGGGCCGCAAGATCATTGTCGACACCTATGGCGGTGCTTCACCCCATGGCGGCGGCGCATTCAGCGGCAAGGACCCGACCAAAGTCGACCGCTCGGCCGCCTATATCACCCGTTACCTTGCGAAAAACATCGTCGCTGCGGGCCTCGCGCGGCGCTGCACGATCCAGCTTGCCTATGCCATCGGCGTGTCGGAACCGCTGTCGCTCTATGTCGACACACATGGCACCGGCACGGTGGACGATGCGAAGATTGAAGACGCGATCAGGTCGATCAAAGAGTTGGGCGGCCTCACGCCGCGCGGCATCCGCACGCATCTGAGCCTCAACAAGCCGATATACCGCCCGACGGCCGCTTACGGTCATTTCGGCCGCAAGCCGGAAGGCGATTTCTTCCCTTGGGAACGCACCGACCTAGTGGAAAAGCTGAAGGCAGCCATAGCCTGACGCCATAGAAAGGGACTAGGGGGGAGAGGCTCCATCTCTCCCTTCCCTTAGAACCACAGGCCGGCGATCAGTGATTAGAGAAACAATGCGGCCTAAACGGTGATGATCGATTGGAATCCGTCACCCGAAACCAGCTTCTTTTGCTAAGGCAATAACAGCCGGACTTTGATGACCCATGGTGTCGGCATCACCAGTATCCTGCCGTAAAATGACCAAAAGTTCATTAGCCTCCTTCACTCGGCAGCGCCATAAGCGAGGCGTCGGGTCCGCACCCCTGTCGGACCCGGCACCCTAACTCCGGCGGCATGACTGTCACGAATATCCGCCGTCGTTGCCTAAGGCCCTATCGGGCTATCGATCACGCTCCTCCAGCGGTTCGCAGCTCATGGGGACGGATTGTAAATCGCTGTCCCGTCTCCCAGGAGCAGCCATTTCATAAACCTTGCCTCCCGCCTCCTCCCGTCGGGTTTCCACTCCACCCGATGGCGGGAGGCAAGGATTGTCATTCTCCCGCTTGCTCCCACTCGTCCGGCCCGCTATCGGCCCGCCATGACCGCGCACAAATCTGGCGACCCAACGACCCTCAACCGCCTTTACGGACGACAGTCCGGCCACAAGCTGCGCGCGGGCCAGCAGGAATTGGTGGATCGCCTGCTCCCCGCCCTATCCATCCCCGAAAAAGGCGAAATCACAGCGGAAGGCCTGTTCGGCCATGACCGCCCGCTCCACCTGGAAATCGGATTTGGCGCAGGCGAGCATTTGGCCTATCGCGCCGACATGCTGCCCGATCACGGCTTCATCGGCTGCGAGCCTTTCCTGAATGGGGTGGTGGGTGCGTTGGGTCATATCCGCGACAGGGGCCTGCCCAATGTTCGCCTCCACATGGGCGATGCGTTGTCTGTGCTGAATCGTATTCCCGATGGCGCGCTCAGCTTCGTTTATCTGCTGCATCCCGATCCCTGGCCCAAAGCGCGCCATGCCAAACGGCGCATGATGAACAAAGGACCGGTCGAACTGATCGCGCAGAAACTACGTCCCGGCGGCGAATTTCGTTTCGGTACGGACCATCCGGTCTATCTACGCTGGGCGCTGATGGTGATGAACGGCCATCCTGCCTTCGAATGGCTGGCGAAGGAACCGAACGATTTTCTGGTCCGTCCCGGCGGATGGCCTGAAACCCGTTACGAGGCGAAGGCCAGACGTCAGGGCCATGAAGTGTGGTACTTCCGCTATCGTCGCAGCTGATCCTTCCATTTGTCGATTAAAAGGCTCGACAGAGCAATGGATGCCAGCATCCAGTCGAGTCACGCGAGCAACATCAAACGACGAAGGTCGGCCAAATCGCCGATAGCGATTCGGATGCCATCCGCGCTTCACTATTCTGTGCAAAGTGGCATAACTGCTGCCTTACCCATCTCATGAGACAGCTTCTCATTCCCTCACCGCGTTTACGTGTGCAGTATAAATATTTGGAGAGGAACGAAAGATGACAATCGCCGCGGACAAGCAGAGGAAGCTGCATTTCGATCTGACGAATGTCGGCCTACGCGCTCAGGCTACGGCGGCGGGACTTTTGCAGCTCTGTACGGAATTGCGGCGTGTGAATGTACTGGATGAAGCTGCAATCGAACGAATCAAGACGGTCATAGCCCATGAAATCGAGATTTCTGCGCCACGGGCGATAGTTTCGCAGACCTATCGGCAAGAAATCCGAAACCGGCTGGACCAACTATTCTCGGGCGAACAGAATGTGGGCACCGCCGATGCGCTCTCTTTCGGCGCCCCTGAAGACCCGGCTAATTCTCCAGAGTAAGCGCCCATAAGCTGCCATTGCGAACCTATGTTCCGAAGCAGTTTGAAGATTTTGACTCCGACCCGGCCGCGGCGATCGAGGAATCAAGCTCTATATGAATCTCTCGATCCTGGACCAACGATCCGGTTCATGCCCCCGACCATGCTATAGGGCGTTCCTCATTCGCTTGCTTGCTTCTCCCCAGGAATCTGGCTCGTTATCCAATCGGATAGCGGGCTGAGTGGCGGTTTGCCTATGGTTTAGATACCGAGATGGAAAAGCGATCGGATATGGAGCGGGAACAATGTTGAATATTATCGTCGCGGGTCGCCTTGGCGCACTGGGCGAGGCTGTGGTGGAAGAACTGATCGCGATAGTGGATGTCGCTCCCGCCGCGACACAGAGCGAAACACTTGTCCTGGAGAGCCGATCTCGCGGATGAAAGCGCCATTTCCGCCGCTTACCGAGAAGTTGCAAAATGTTCAGGGACAGATTGACGGAGCCGTGAATATCGCCGGAGGCTTTGTCTGGGAGCCGATAGAAGGCGGTACGCTGGATAGCTGGGACAGGATGTATCGCCTGAATCTGCGTATCGCGACAGTTTCGTCACGCGCCGCCCTGCCTTATCTGACGACAGGCGCATCCATCGTGAATGTAGGCGCAGCCGCAGCAGCCGGCGTAAGCATTGGCATGACGCCCTACGCTGCATCCAAGGCAGGGGTGATGGCCCTGAGCAAAAGCTTCGCGGACGAATTAAAAGCTAAGGGCATTCGGGTCAATGCGGTGCTTCCGACCGTCATCGATACGCCGGTAAATCGTATGGACATGCCTGACGCCGACACCTCGACCTGGGTGAAGCCTGCCTCCGCTGTAAAGGTGATTGCCTTCCTGCTATCCAATGATGCAGCTTCGATCACCGGAGCGGGCCTGCGCCTCTCGCTCGCCGGATGATGTAGACGGGCAGGCCCACAACAACGCGCGACGCCCCCTTCAGCCAACCAAAATCAGGGAAGATAGTCGTCCGCACGGCCATCTTCCCTGAATAAAAATGCTCATTACCATTGAAGATGCAGGTCGGGCACATGCAATATATTCCCTACGAAATAGGGAACCTTGAAGCCGTCTTTAATCCTGAATTCCGGCAGGGCCGCGACGAATTCCTCAACCGCGATTTGCAGTTCCAGCCGTGCCAGATGCATGCCCAGACATTTGTGGATCCCGCTGCCCAACGACATATGCGGCGCTTTCCGGTCAAAACGGACGGCCTGAGGATCTTCGTAAAATGCCGGATCACGGCCGATCACGGGTGAACTAAAGGCCACATATTCTCCGGGCATGATCTTCTGCCCATGAATTTCGATCACCTTGGTTGCGATACGAAACGCTGTAACCGGTGCAAAAGCCCGAAGAAATTCCTCAACCGCAAGCACGATCAGCGACGGGTCGGAACGAAGTTCATTCTGTTTGTCCGGGTGCGACGCCAGATAATTGAAGATATTGCCCAGCAGCGACGTCACCGTATCCAGACCGCCGATATAAAGGTTGAAGCAATGCCCCAACACTTCATCGTCGTTCCACAGACGGCCTTCGACCTCAAAAGTAAGGATTTTACTGATATAGTCATCGCGCGGGTGCTGGCGGCGCGCTTCGATTTCTTCCAGCAGATAATTTTTCACACAGCGCACTGCGTTGCCACGCACCTCCCAATCATTGGAGTGGAGCATTTCCTTTTCCCATATAAGGAACTGCGCCATGCGCTCCTGCGGCAAACCAAGGAGGTCGAGAACGATGAAAATCGGGAATTTTTCCGAGAATTCCGCAATGAAATCGCATTCACCCCGATCTTGGAAAGCATGGATCAAAGTCCGGGCACGCTCTCGTACCTGCTCTTTCATCGCAAACATTTTCTGCGGAGCAAAATGGCTGTTGAGCGCCTTGCGATAGCTGGTGTGTATTGGCGGGTCAGCCTCCGTCGGAATCACAAGCCAGTTTTCGCCGATATTCTGCGCCCATTTCCCCATGCCATTCTTGGTGAAATTGTCGGCATCGCGCAGCATCGCCTGCACGTCTTCGGCTTTTGTGAGCAGCCAACCGGGCTGATCACCGGGGAAAATGTTGGTCACATAGGTGATGGGCGGCAGTTCCGCGTGCATGGCCGGGATCAGCACTTCCTGCGGATTGTCATAGATCACCTGCCGCGAAAAGAGCGGGAGCGCCATCGCCAGTTCGGCCGGCACGTGGGCAGGCAAGGGCTGTTGGGCAAGTGCAGTCATGATGATCTCCGAAGCATTATAAAGATTTCACCGTCGCCAATAGCAGATGCGGCCTTAGCCGTCCCTCTAACATTAGCGAAGACGCGGATAATCCGCGACGACAGGATATGATGGAAGAAATGTGGACGGAATGCGACAGCACATGCTGCTGGGGGTGATGGCGCGAGTTGTGCAGCCCAGGCCAAGAATGGCATTGACTATGACCAGCCTGGGAACCTGCAAGATCGTCGATAGTCGGATGACGATGCGTTATTTCCACAGCACCGCGCATTAGATTTCTACGGTTTTCGGAGACGTGATGGCCCGGAACATACGAGCAACCGCATCGCGCGCATTTCCTGCGAGGAGTTCCGTAGCAGCAGAACCGCGCGTGACAATCGCAACGCTGTTCTGGAACCGCATCATCATTCAAATCTCCGTTTATGAACTTGGGGAGAAGGCTGTCTTATCCATGCCTTCCCCCCTTGCTCTCTTATCCGGTCAGCTGTTGCCGATCAGAACTTGAACGTTGTTTCCACGCCATAAGTGGCAGGTTGTCCCACATAAGCCGCTGCGATTCCCAGGGTCCGATAGAGGTCGGGGAAACGACGCAGCAGATATTTCTTGTTGGTGATATTGCGGCCGTAGATGGCGATTTCAACATTCGGATCGTCCAGCTGGAATGCGATCCGGCCGTTGAAAATGCCATAACCGGGCACGCGGCCGAGGCGGTTCTCCGTTTCATAACCCGCCTTGATAGCGTCCGGCTGCTGATCCGCGGCCCGGACTGCATCGAAATGCTGGGAGCCGACATAGGACCAAGCACCGGTGACGGCCAGCGTACCGGCGCCGAGCGGAACCTTCTGCGTGGCGCTGACATTAAGCTGCTTCTTGGGCAATTGCAGCAACGGCAGACCGCTCAGATCGACGACGCAACCATCCACGACCCCTGCTGGATTAGTGCAACCACTACCCGCGACCACCTGCGTTTCGCTGAAGCTGCCCTTCGCATATTTGCCGTCCTGAAGCGAACCATTGATGCTGAGCGTCATGCCTTCCCACGGGACAGCGGTGATTTCATTTTCCATGCCCCAGATGCGGACCTTGCCGTTGTTCTGGATGTATTGGGTAACCCCGATGCCGGTGACGAAGCTGTTGACGATCGCCTGATTATCATCCTTCCACGTGTGGAAAACCGCTGTGTTGAAGCGCAGGCGACGATCGAACAGATCGACCTTCAGACCCGCTTCGACGTCCTTGACCTTTTCCGGCGCGAAGGCAGGCAAGCCGCCTGCCCGCAGGTTCCAGCCGCCGGCCTTGGCCGCACCGCGCGTCGCGACATAGAGGAAGAGATTGTCGCTGGCCTGCCAGTCAAGACCAGCATTCCATGCCGGATAGTTGAACTTAGCGTTCTGCGCCTGATTACAGGTGGTCGCTGTCACCGGATCCGTCGGGTCTACCGTGCAATTGATACCGGTCGGCGTGCCTGCCACAGGAGCATCATAGGGCAGGCCAAGCACCTGGGCGTTATGCAGCACGCTGTTACGCGTATCCCAAGTGTAACGGAAACCGCCCACGGCGCGCAGGGTCGGGGTCAGCTCATAATAGGCTTGGGCAAACAAACCAAAGGTCTTGTTGGTGACATCCGCATTGGAATCGCGAATGAGGCCGCCGAAAATCTGCGAGCGGCTGAATTCGTAACCACTTTCCTTGCCCGCATAGGCACCCGCGATGAAGCTGAGGCTGTCGGTGAGATTACCGGAAAGCTGGAGTTCCTGAGAAATATAGTAGGAACCCGACCCGGCATAAGTGCTCAGAAGCGGAACGGCGGTGCCGTCCGTATCGCTCAGGCCATAGTTCATCGAATGGCGGTAGCCGGTAATGGACTTGAGGTTGAGACCGCCCAGATCCACATTGAGCGTGCCCGAAAAACCATATACTTCCAGAGTATTAAAGGGCTGAACGCCGTAAAGCGACTGAATCTCAGGCGGCAACGCACCAATGCTGGCCGGCACTGATGTCCCCATCGCGGTATTGCGCCACCAATTATCCCGGCTCAGCAGGCCAGCCGTCAGGCCCGGCGCGAACCCCAGAGCGTTGATCGTGGCGCTGTTCCTGTCGAAGTCCCAAAGCGCAATCTGCTGACCATGATTGGTCTGGCGGTTCCAATCGCCCGAAAGGGTCAGATCCCAGCCATTACCGTCATATTTCAGCTTGCCGCGCACAAACTTACTATGGTTGTCGGAAAAGTCCCGATTGTTGATCGGATTATCGCCATAGCCTTCCCGGTCGTTGATCGCGCCGCTCAGGCGGATCGCGAGACCTTCGGCAAGCGGCACATTGATATTGGCCTGCGCGCCCAGATTATCATAATTGCCATATTCGGCCTTGAACGTCCCGCTGAGCTGATCGGTCGGATCGTTGGTAATGATGTTGATGGCGCCACCGGTCGTGTTGCGACCAAAAAGCGTGCCCTGGGGACCGCGCAGCACTTCCAGGCGCTGGATGTCCTGAATATCGGTCATCCCGGTCGAAGGCCGGGGAATGTAGATACCGTCGACATAGGTGGCGACGGCAGGGTCGTTGGCCAAGATAGGCTGAAGATTGCCCTGTCCGCGAATAGCGACGAAGACGATGCCATCGCCGCCAGCGGAACCGCGACCGATGACAAGGCCCGGCGCAGTACGCTGGAGATCGACGACATTTTCAACTTTCGCGGTGGTCAGCGCTTCAGGGGTGAGCGCAGTAACGGCGATCGGCGTGGTCTGAAGGCTTTCTTCAGTCCGGCGCGCGGTGACGACGATATCCTGAATGCCTTCTGCGGCACCCGATTGCGCCTGCTGCGCGTAAACCGGCTGCGCCAGTGCGACAATCAGCGCCCCTGTTGCTATCGTTCCCAGAGTGGTGGTTTTGATCATTTTTTTCCTCCCAGATCATTTATCTTGCTCCGCGCCACTCTCGGCACGGTGATACGGCAATAATGCCGCGCGCTTAAACCAAGGGTTATCCGCCCCCATAGTGACGGAGGCTTAATTGACTGTGCGGCGACAGGTTTTGGCCGCCACCCGATATTTTGGCCGCCGCCGCGTCAGTGGATGCGAGACAACTGGCAGCGAAAATCCTTGGGCGTCTGGCCCGTAGCAGCGCGAAAAGCGGCCGAAAAAGCCGACGTGCTGCTGAAGCCGCACCGCCAACTGATTTCCTTGATGCGGGCGCTATCGCCCCGCAGCAATTCCTTGGCCAATGCGATGCGGCTGCGCGCAACAAACTCACCAAGGCTGACACCGGTCCCTTCTTTGAACACCCGCGCCACATGACGCACACTCATGTTGCAACCGCGAGCAATGTCGGCGATGCCGAGCGGACTAGACAGATTATCCATTACATAATCGACGATATGCCGCACCTGCCGCCCGCCACGCGATGTCACACCACCCAACGTCTGCGGCCCCATATGCCGGACAAGTTCGACCGCCAATCCCATGAGCATCGATTCAATCAGGACCTGACTTGCAAAACCGGGCGTCCGCAATTCCACGGCGAGCGCTTCAAAAAGACGGCGCATCGCAATATTCTGGACATCGGCACATGGGTCCAGCCCCTGAAGCGGACGTTGACCGTCGAATAGTTCCTCCAGAAATTCGTCTCCCAGAGCGACGCAGACCAGATGCCGTTCCTGCAGGGCCGGTTCGCCGATATATTGACGATGCGGCGGCATATAAAGAATGTCGCCCGTAGCCGCACGCCGATCCGGCCGCCCCATGCTGACCATGCTGCGGCGCGGCTGACTGTCGAGCGAATAGTCGAGATAATGTTTTTCCGGGCTGAAAACGCCGCTGCAAGGCAAAACCCAGTTGAAATGACGCACATCAACACGCGCATCGCGCATCGTTGCCGTGGCTTCGATGTAGAAATCGTTTACCCCGAACCTGTCCTGACCAGTCCAATCACTCTCCGGACGAAACATCGCTACCTCTGCCTGCTTCTGTTCTGCGATTACGCGGATAGCTATCCCGTCCGGATTAACTTCTATCTTTGGATAGGTCAAAAATGCCGCGGCGCACCGATCATCCCGCAGCGAATGATGGCCCATACTCGACACGATCTGGCCGAGTGCCATTATTGCGCGCCGATGTGACACCTCGCATAGGCGGCTAGTTTGCCCGATTTAGAAAATGGAGAGGCGCGCCATGAATATCCAACCCGTCCTGCGACAATCAGCGTCATGAGAGCTCCGGCGGAAGAACGCGCCCTCAGCAGCCGCTACCCTTGGTATGTATTGGGCATATTGACGCTGTCGCAGACCTGCCATGGCATCGACCGCGCCATCATCGGGCTGGTCTTGGCGCCGGTCGGCCACGAATTTGCGTTGTCGGACGGGCAACTCGGAATTTTGGCGGGCTTTGCCTATGGCATATTTTTCGCTTTGGCGGCCCTACCCTTCGGCATCGCGGTGGACAACTGGAACCGCCGCAACCTGATGACGGCCGCGCTGACGCTGTGGAGCGGGGCAACGGCGTTGTGCAGCCTTGCAACGGGGTTTTGGACCTTGCTGATCGGTCGCGCGGCAGTAGGAACCGCCGAAGCGGGCGGATCACCGACGGGCATGTCGCTGCTCAGCGACTATTTTGGGGAGGATCGACGCGCGACCGCAATCGGCATCTGGTATCTCAGTTCGGGTATCGGTCTTGCCATTGCCTTTCTGGTCGGCGGCGTGATCGTGCAGACTGCGGGCTGGCGTTGGGCATTCGTCGCCGCCGGTGTGCCTGGCCTGCTACTGGCCCCGATCCTTTTGCTGACCGTCCGTGAACCTAAGCGTGGAGCACATGACGGGCCTGCCGCACTTCAACAGGAAGAGCGGCTTGGCCTTGTGCAGCGCATCCGCCTGCTCTCGGCGCGGCCAGGTTTGCTTTATTGCATTTTCGCCATCGTCCTGATCGCGGCCGGCATTTACGGCATGAGCACATGGCTCACGACCTTCCTGATCCGGGTCCATGCCATGCCCATTTCACGCGCCGGCATCATCATCGCCATCGCTTATGGCGGCCTCGGATCGTTGGGCGGCTTCCTGGCTGGCTGGGTGATCGACGCGGTCAACCGGCGCCGGGGCGGTTTCGATCCGGCAAGAACGGCATTGTTCGGCGCGGTGATACCGTTGCTGACTGCGATAACGGGCATCGGCACTGTGATTGTGCAGGACCTTAACCTGATGCTGATATTGCTGATGGCTTGCGGCTTTCTCAGCGCCTCCTATAACGGCCCGATCTATGCCGTCATCGTGACGATGGCCGGACCGCGCCTACGCGGGCTCGCTGTGTCGTTGGTGCAATTGGGCGCGAACCTGATCGGCGTGGGCGCGGGCGCCTATCTCATCGGCGCCGTCAGCGATTTCGTCGGCGGCACTGCGGGTGTCGCCTGGGGGATTGGCACGGCTATGCTGTTCACCTTTGCCGGTGGATTGCTGTTACTGCTGGCGTCGCGCGCGATCCGGCGCGCGCAAGCCAACGAAGAAGCCTGAAATAAGAAAAGGGCGGCCTGGTTCTTTCAACCAGACCGCCCTTGCGCCATGCTTGACCTTATCAGCCAGCTGCGGCGCTGCGCTCCTTACGCCGCGCCTTGGCGGCTTCAATCCCCCGGAACAGAGCGGTCGTATTGCCCGCCCCGGCATAGAACAGCATGAAGAGCGGAATGAAATCCAATTCCTCATCGGTCAATTCGCCGTTGATGAGAGCACCGTTCATCTGAATTTCCACCAGATCGGGCCGCCCCAGCATCGCAGTCGCGCCCAGCACCATCAGACGCTTTTCCCGCATGGACAGGATATCGCTCGCCCATAGATTGGCGAACTGATTGCCAACGATTTCCTGATTGAAGGAAGAATCGCGATACGGGCGGGTCATCTCGGAAGAGCCAGGTCCATAAACTTTATCGAATACTTCCAGCCCCTTCTGCCACTGAGCTTCATCAATACTCATATTTTTTCTCCTATTACATCTGCAAGGCCGATGACTGCATGATCAGTCCGTCGGGCCAGTTCAATCACCGGCCAAACAATGTCGTATAATCGACAGGCCAGGAAAATTGCATAGCCATGGTGCCCCCGCCATCCCATCAGGAAGGCATTGGCCGACCCTCGACGACTTTATCGTCTTTCACGATGCATTTGCTTCGAGGGGGAGATTCTTTGCGGCGAAAACATAGTGAAGAACCGCGATCAGCAGCACCAATGCACAAAGCTGCATGCTCATTTGCAGGCCGTCCGCAGCTGCCGAAAGACAGGCTGCCGCCGGCCGCATGTTCCCTGAAGCGAGGCAATCGACGGCATAATTTCCTTTATAGAGAAAGGCGGCGAGACGATCGCTGAGATAACCCAGCACAACCGACCCCAGCCCCAGTCCGGCCACCGTTTGGCCAAAGGAATGAAGTGCTGCGGCAGATGCCCGCATGCGCGGTTCGACTAACGACTGCGTAATGGTCATGATTGCCGGGGTGAAAGCGTAAAGCAAAGCGGTCGCTACGAAGAGAAAGCCAACCAGCCATCGCCAATCCGATTGATGAATGGCAAGCAGATAGAAAGGCAAAGCCAATCCCACCGCTATTGCAGGCGCCCAACCGCCCCAACGTATATTGCGCCGGATCAGGCGCCCGATCAGATAGCCGCCGCTGACCTGCCCGACCATCGTTGCCAGGCTGAAAGATAGTGCGAACACAAGGCCCGCCTGACCGAGGGGCAGGTCAAAGCGACGGACCAGCAAAGGGATCAGGAACAGATTGGTGCCGAATCCGACCAGGCCCACAAAGCCGCTGCCGAAAGTCAGATGCAGGAATGCGGGTGAACGCGCCAGTCGCCGCAGGACCATGCCGAAGGGTGGCGTATCGGCGCGGTCGCCCGCATCCTTACGTTCCGGTTCAGCGATGGTGGCGAGCAGTAGCAGCGCCAGCAGGATGCCCGGCAATCCGACCGCAACGAGCGCAAGTCGCCAACCGAAAGCCTGCGCCACTGCGCCGCCGGCAACCGCTGCTATCGCGCCGCCCAGCGGAACGCCCAATGCTATGAGCGAAAAGACAACAGCACGGCGGCCAGCATCGAACCGGTCAGAGATCATGGAGACGAGCGCAGGCGTAAAGCCCGCTTCACCCACGCCCACGCCCATGCGGCACAGCAATAGCTGGAAATAGCTGCCCGCCACACCCGACAGTGCCGTCATTAACGACCAAAGCATCGTCACCACTGCGATGATCCGCACTCGGCTATAGCGCTCTGCCAATCGTGCCAGGGGAATGCCCAGCACAGCATAGAAGAGCGAGAAGGCCAGGCCGCCGAGCATTCCAAGTTGAAGATCGCTCAGCCGAAGATCATGGCGAATCGCCTCTCCCACTACAGCAATGATGGTGCGATCGATAAAATTGAACATATAGATCGCGCCGAGCAGCAACAGGAACCATCGGTCACGCGCCCCAAAGCCGCTGGTATCACTCATTGCCCCTCCCATTGCCGTCCGGCCGTTTTCCCCATGCATCCGAGACAAATAGAACAACTTCTTTCCGATGTGTATCGGTTTTCTCTTGAAACGATCCTTTCACTACGCCAACAGACTGATATCTTCGACAAAGGGATTCTCTATATGAAGACGATCATCATCGCGCTGACGGCCTTGGGCCTGGCGGCACCCGCATTGGCTCAGGCACCGGCAGTAGAGCGTAATGAAGCGATCTATTCCGCCGATGGCACCAAGATTGGCAAGGTCGATCGCGTATTGACGGCAGGTGACGGCGCGGTGGCCGCTGTGCGCGTCATCTATCGCGGCAAGTTCATTACCATCCCCGCGACCACGCTGAGCGCCGGTGAAAAGGGCGTCACGACCAGCATGTCGAATGCGGAACTGAAGAAGCTGTGATCCACTTGCCCCGCAGCCCGATTTGGCTGCGGGGCATGGACCCTTACCGCTCATCCCCTTAAAGGGAAGGCATGAGGGCAAATCAAAAACCGCCTGCACGGGCCTCCCGGCGTGGCCGGCCGCCGCAATCCGAAGGCCCGGCGCTTGATCGCGGTCGGCTGATCGCGACCTTGCTCGATATGGCTCGCTCGGGCGGCATAGAATCGCTTAATATCCGGCCCGTCGCGCAGCAACTGGGCGTGTCGCCGCGACTGCTCTACCACCATGTCCGCGACAAGCAGGAGATGCTCGGTCTGCTGACAGACGAAATCCTCCGTGATCGGATGCCCGATCTGTCCGCGCCAGACTGGGAAAGCCGCCTTCGCGGCATCGCCCGTGCGGTTCATCTGGCCTATCGCGATTTTCCAGGGTCCGCCGCCTTCATCCTGTCAAGGAGCGCCGACCGGCTGGAGCAACCCAACGCACTGGCGATACGCCAAGCGATCTTCACCGCACTGGACGAAGCTGGGCTGACGCAGCGACAGAGCGAAGAGATGCTCGTCATCTTTTCCGTCGTCATACTTGGCAATGTCGTGGTGGCGGAAAGCCTGAGCGACAATGACGCACGTTTGGCAATGCAGCGCGATGTGGTGGAAGCCGCCTTTACTCGCGCAACCGACATGCTCCTTGGCGCGATCCACGCCGCCACCGGTACGGCATGAAATTCAGGCGAGTTCGGCCATGGACCGGACCGGACGGCTTACCCCGTCCCATTGCTGATGGGCAGTGTGCATCCGTTCCAGTGAGGCTTCGATGGCGGGCGACATCTCCATCAGTTCGACATAGCCCCCATTGCCCGAACGCGTATCGAACAATGCGAACCTTTCGCCTGATGGCATCGTGCCGCTGAAGGCCATGGCGTAGCCTTCCCTCGACAGCCGCTCCACCCCCTCATCATAGGGAACGCGCAACATGACATGGTGATAGCCATCACCGTGGCGATCAAGCATCTCGGTAAAAACCGACGGCCCGTCATTCGTCTGCTGGAGGAGTTCAATCAGCAACCCGCCGGAAAAGCCGAACCCGACCTTCATGGCCACCTGGGTCGGCTCACCGCGATATATCTGGCCCGGCAGCACGGGCACGTCAAAAACGAAAAACGGGCCCGCGCCCATGACGCGCGTCCAATGATCGAGTGCGCTGTCCATGTCACGCACCACTTGGCATAGTTCCAAAATAGAACCCTTGGGTTGCATCATTTTTCTCCCCAGGTCGCGGCACCGGTCCGCAGGCCATGTTCACGAGCGCGATCGCGCAATTGCCTGCCCCGCTCGATCAGATCGACACGAGGGACTGCCGCGTCCACTTCGCGGTCGATAGCCGCAAGGTCGACGACCCGCACTTCGCGGATGAAGCTTGCCGGATCGGCACCTTCAGGAACGCCCTGCCAGCGCAGCAATACCCACCCCTCTCCCAATCCCGCCGTGTCGATCCAGTTAGCTATGCCCGGATCGACGCCCGCCACGACATAGCTGATCGTGCCATCGGCGGCAGGCGTGACCTGAGCGCTATTGAGGCTCACCATACGAAACATCGGATCAGGCGAGATCGTCCAGGGGTCCGCAATCTGGATGCCGGTATAGTAGCTCCCCGCAGGATCGATGGTGAGAAGTAATCCCTGCCCCTCGCCCAATGCAAAGCGTCCACCCGCAAGATAACCCCAGCCGCCATCCCGTCCATTGGGCCCAATCAGCCGATTGGGTTCGGGGTGCCCCAGAAAATCATTCTTGAAACCCGACCAGAAGGCGACCCACGCAGGTAGATCGTCGATGATGGATCGGGCGATCTCATCCTCATCGCGCTGACTCCAGGCTGATGGCGGGTCGAGACGGCGGACACTCACCTCCGCCGGTACTTGCCGCCAATCACGCTGACTGTCACGGGTATAGACCTGAATCCGCGCGCCCGGTTCGGTCCGTAAATGAGTCGGTCCACCCTCGTCGGGGCCTATCGTCACCGTCACCCGTCCGTCGCTGTCGCAAAAGGGCCGTAATTGTTGCAGCGTCAACGCCCCCAGATTGCGGCCAAGGCCTGCATGGTGCTCCGGTTCGACCTCTGCAACGATGCTGAATTGCGGCGGGTCGACGGAAAAGCGGATGTCCACTGCATATTGTCCATCGCCGTCAATCGGGATCTCGCGGTTGAAATTATCGGGATTGTCGATCGCCACTGCCGCGCCGGAATAGATATGTCCGAACCAGTTCCGGGGGGCATTGCTGATGTTCCAGACCACTTTGGGATCAGCGGAATCGCCATTGGCTTCGCGCATGGCAAGGCCCAACACCCATTGGTCAAGCGCTCGATCGAGGCCCAGCCGTCCATCGAGCGTTCCTCCAAGCGGATCGGCCAGAAGCATGAGACGCGCCTGTTCGCGCGCAGCGCGGATATCGGCGCGCTCAATCAAGCGCAGCGCTAACCGTTCGACCGCTGTCTGATCGTCAGTCCAGAGCGGATTGGCGATCATGAAATGGTGCCTACCCGACCACCCTCGGTGAAGATGGTGCTACCGGTCGTATAGCTGGAGGCATCGCCCGCCAGCAGGATCGCTGCGCCCACCGCCTCGTCCGCCGCGCCGAAGCGCTTGATGGCGTTGCGTTCGGCCAGGCCTAGCCCCTTATGAATATCCGCTTCCTGACCGTCGGGGCTCATCGACCCAACGCACAGGCAATTGATGCGGGTATGCGGTGCCTGTGACTTTGCCAGTTCGCGGACTAGGAACAACAAAGCCGCTTTCGACACGCCATAGGCGACGGCAGGCGGAATCGGGGTGAAACCACCACAGCTCTGAACCGAAATGATGCTGCCCTTGCCATGCCCCTTCATGTCAGCCTCGGTCAGCTCGGTCAGGCGCCAGGTCGCCATTACATTGACGTCCATCGCCGTTTTCCATACCTCGTCCGTATTCGCCCAAAGCCCGCCATCGGCTGCATAGACCACACCAGCCGCGGCATTATTGAACACGATATGGATGGGACCGAAGGCGTCGCGCGCACCCGTTACCAGCCGTTCCAGATCGGCCTTCTCGCCCGCATCGGCCGCAATGGCTATCGCCTTGCCGCCGCCCGCCGCGTTGATCTCCTCCGCGATCCGGTCAAGCCGGTCTTGTGAGCGGGCAGAGATGACGACATTAGCACCCAGTTCGGCATAGGCCTTGGCAACATGTTTCCCTACACCCGGCCCAACGCCGGTCAGAATGGCGGTACGCCCATCAAGGCGGAAGCGATCGAGAACGCTCATCATGCTACTCCTGAAAAACGGTCACGCGCGGCCCAGCAAATGGCCGTAGCGATCATAATAGTCGGAAAGGCGCGCATGAACCTCGTCAGCATCGATGCCGAAATGCTCGGGGCTATGCTTGTGCTTGCCGAGGCGGCTGGCGGCCGGATTATCGGTAAGGAACTGGCTGACGCGCGTACGATGTTCGTCGCTGAAAGGCAGGTTGAAGCGTTTGTAGATGCGCTCGACCGAACCCATGGGATCAGTAACAATGTCGGCATGGGCGAGATCGATGATCCGCGCCTCGATATCGGGACGGGTAGCGCGAGCGGCAGTCGCACGCGCCAGCGCCGCACTCCAGGTATCGAACACCGAACGGCCTATCGCCTTGTCATCCTGGGGGGCGCCGACGGCCGCGAGGAAGCCCGATATCATGCTGGCGAGGGAGGAGAAGGTCTTCACCGGATCACGGTGCGTCCACACCAGCATTGCGCCGGGATAGGCTTCCACCAGGCCGGGAAGGTCCATGAGATGCTGCGGCGATTTCAGTGTCCAGCGCCCCTTCGGCCCTTTCCACTGATATTGCTGTAGCATCCGTTTATGGGTGCGATATTGCCCTTCCGGCACAGTTTTCTGCAACCAGCGGGCGAAATCCGGAACGCCCAGTTCTGCTGGGAAATTGGTGCTGGCGAAATGCAGCATCATGCCATGGTTGCACTCACCGGGCTGCGTGCAATCCATCCGCTGAATATCCGCCAGTTGCGGCGCATGTTTCAGCCAGTTTTCATAGATGGCCTGCACCTGTGCAATGCGCGGATCGCTGTCGAAGGTCGCTATTTCAGGAGCAGGCCAAGGAATATACCATTCCCATTCGCGCGGCGCACGCGAGGCGGGATCGAGGCAGAGCAGGTCATAGGTAATTGTCGTACCCGTGCGCGGCAGACCGCAGACGATCAACGGATCGCCCACTTCCTGTGTTACGATATCGGGATGCCGCTTCTCATCCTCGACATAGCGCAGGCGGGTTGAAAGCAGACCAACGATCTTGTGATGCGCGGTTTCCCGCAACTGGGCTGGCGGCTTCATCGCTTCGACCGCATCGACCAATCGCCGAAAACCCGTCATGAACGACAGGTCAGGACCAAAATCCGCCAAACCTGTCGCGGCACGCGCTTCGGCGATCAGCGCATCGGCCTTCAGAGGCTTCCGCTCCTCGACCCGCGCATTCATCGCCGTACCTCGACCAGCCGCCGCTTCATGACTCGCCTTCTCCTACATATTATTATTCCACACCGTGTATTTATTCAAACGAGGCGTCAAGCGATCAAACATATTTTATATCGACGGTTTCAGGCCGCCTTTTCCTCGACCGGCGTCAGATTCTTCATGAACGCTACGAAATCCGGCCCCAGTTCCGGGATAGGCAGGCCCATCTTTTCCGCCAGATAAAGCGTCATGAAATTATCATTGAGCGATTTGTTCGTCGCCGGGATGTTACCGATGCCAACCTGCCGATCAAACGCTCCTACCGCAACGAGCGCCATGCGGAGAGCGGCAACGATATCATAATAATCGAGATGTTCGGCCTTCTGTCCGCTCGCGGCTTCCCAGATGGCGATGGTCTCGTCCTTGCTCGGCAAGCCGTCCAGACGAGTTACGCCGAACCGTCGGCCGAACAGATCGTCGAAATAGAGCCACCATGCGAGATCCAGTTCCGCCGGCCCCAGCGCCGCGAGTTCCCAGTCGATCAGCGCATTGACGCTACCGTCGGCCGCGAACATGACGTTCGACGGCGTGGGATCGCCCCACAAAACATTCACATCCGCATCGGCGGGCATGTTTGCCCGCACATACGCCATTGCGGCATCGACGATCGGCATGGTGCGGCCACGTCCGGCTGCCTTATGCCATGCCTCCAGAGCTCCGACATATTGATCGAGTCCGGGCTTCCCATTTTGCGGCTGGACTAGAAATTCAAATCCGTCGCGCCAGTCAATCTTCGCCAGGCTGGCAAACGCGTTGATCGCATTCGTGAATGTCTGACGTCGCTGCTCCGGCGTCATGTCGACCAGCCAGCCCTCGAGATTATAGTTGGGTTTCTGCTTGGCGCATTCCCCCTCGACTTTTCCCATGACGAGAAAGGGCAGGCCAAGAATATCGGGATCGAGATGCATGCCGATCCATGGCGGCACGGGCAGGTCGCCGCGCGCGTCGAGTGCCGCCATCATCTTGCCCTGAAGCGCGAGGCTGCTGCCGAACACGACCTCCAGGTCCATCGGCTGGCGGCGCACCACCAGCGTCTGGCTCTGCGCTCCAGCCGGATCGACATAGTCGACATCGACAAAGAAGATGTCCGCCGAAAAGCCCGCCCCCAGCGTGACGTCGAGCGGATGGACCTGAATATCGCGCCAATCAGGCTTTTCGCTCGTCAGCCAGTTCTGCAACTGGGTTTTGATACGGTCAGGGGTCAATAGTTCCATGATTACAATCCCTTTGCCCCCAGCGCGCGCTTCAGTTCAGCGGTGAGCGGCCCCATGTCCTTGGGTGAAGAACCGTGAAGCAGGATCTCATCCGCGCCTGCATCAAGGAACCCCATCAACTGATCGGCGCATTGGGCGGCGGTCCCGACCGCAGCGCCCTCGTCCAGCCATTGCTGCGGAATGAGGCGGCTGACATCGACCAGTTCTTGCCGCGTATAGGCCTGATCGGCCGGCTTGCCATTAAGTCCCGCAATCTTGGGATGTGCGCGGATCTGTTCCAGCACCTTCTTGTCCCAGCCGTTGATGTCGACGATCAAATCGCCAAAGCCGGGCAGTTCGAAATAGGTGATGGCGCGGCCACCAACGACGGCTTCCTCCTCGTCCTTGGGCAGGTCGGGCGCAACGATGATATTATGGTAGATACGCACGGACATGGGATCGCGCCCGGCCTTTTCCGCCGCATCGCGGACGATCTTCGCACTATTCTTCACCCCCTGAGCCGACACGAAGGGATGCAGCAGCACACCATCACAATGCTCGCCGGCAAATTCCAGGCTCTTGGGACCGATGGCGGTGAAGATGATCGGCGGGGGCGTGCCCCCATGACGATCGGTCAGGTTGATCGCCGGAAACTTGCCCAGCACACCATCATAATCGACCTTTTCGCCCGCCCAGAGGCGGCGGCAAATGGAGATCAGGTCAGCCAACCGCTCCATGGTGATCGGCGGCGATCCCAACATCTTCATATAGGCAGGGACTGCGCGGGCAAACATCAAGCGGAAACGCTCGCCGCTCATCGCCTGCATCATGTCGGCTACGCTGGCGGTGACCAGCGGATGACGCATGGTCGCGTACATGGTGCCGGTGATACGGATCTTGGACGTCGCCTCGGCCACCGCACCGGCCAGCACCGCCGGTTCCTTCAGTGCATAGCGTTCCGAAATCCAGACGCAACCCAGACCGATCCTTTCGGCCTCTTTCGCTTCATCGATGCCACGGCGCGGATCATTGACCCGCCCCGGAAGGATATAGGTGCCGAACTTATCGAAAAGTGCCTGTGCGCCCGGCTCCACCGCTACCGTCATTCTCATGTCCTCTCAGATAAATGCCATTGCCTTGCCGCCCGGAGGACCATTGGCAACCTGTCAAAGGGCAGGTTCGGGATGCACCTCTACATAGAGGCGCGTGAGCTTGAGCGCGGCGATTTTCCACTGCCCATCCCGACGCACATAACGTTCGGTGTAATGGCCGAAACCGGTGATCGACTGGCCGCCCGGAATCGGGCATTTGCCTGGCGCCCAGACCACCCGATCCTGCATCGCCGTAATGACATCCGCCTCATCCCCGCGCAGGTCGATTTCCGATGAGTGGATCTGATGCGCCGATTGCGCGTCAATGACCGCGAAGCGCACTTGGTCGAGGATAGCGGCATGCCCGTTTATTGGCGGATTGCCGGTATCTTCTTCCACGTCCATCACGGCATCGGGCGTGAACAGGGTAATGAAACCGTCCCAATCCTTTGTGTCGAGCAGGCGGCAATAGCGCGCCTTCACATTGCGGATCGCCTCATAGTCGAGTAGCCTCGAAAGTTCTTCGCTCACAGTCCTCTTCCTTTACCAGATGATGCGGGTGTGCGCGCGGAGCGTACGCTCGCGGATTGCCTCGGCGCGCGCGTCCGGCTTCACCAGCACTGTATCGACAGGCAAATGACTTTGCACATCGGCGAGTTTTACCTTCTTCATCGTCGGCGTGGGCCGCTCATCGGTGTTGAACCAGCGCCCTTGCACCGCGCCGCTGGGATAGCCCGATGTATCGAGCCAGTTATGAACGCCCGGATCACCGGCCGAAATGACGGCACGGAAATAACCATCACTATCGATCACGGCCTGCGCTGCATTGAGGCTGGACTGATTATGATACCAATCCGTTGTCTCATAAAGTTCGTTGGTGAGGATCAGCGACCAATAGTCGACCTCCTTAGGAATCTTAACCTCAGTGATCAGCGCCTCGTCATCGGCCAGTTCATAGGCCCCTTCATAATAGGATTGCCGGGCAAGGCCCGTCATTTGCGAGAAGTCTACGACTTTCAGCGTGTTGATGAGACCCTCGTCCCGCAATTTCTGCACCTTGTCAGGAAAGGCCAGCGCACAAACGGTCGCCGTAGCGGGAATTTCGGCAAAGCGATGCGCCAATTCCGCCAGCGTCGGCCGTCCTTTGGCGGCTTTCTCCGCGTCCAGGCGCACGATACCGAAACGCGGCTCGCGTTCGATGCCCCAATCGCAGGCGACAATCCGCACCATCAGCTTTTCGGTCGCAGGCTTGAGTTCCCACCAATCCCCCTTGTGACCGGCAGGGCGTTGTGGAGACAGGATGACATCGAAGCTACCGTCCGAACCGATTTGAAGATCGTCGAAATCATTGGCGTCCTGCGCGGGATGATGCTGGCCGGTGCGTAGCGTATCCGGCCCAAGCTGGGCGAGGATCATCATCCGCGTCGTGCCGCGATCGCCCCGGATACGATATGTGCCGCCCTTTTCGATCAGCGCCGCCTTGTAGATCGTGTCGGCATTGGGCTGAAAGATATTCTGGCAAATGTTGAGTTCGGGCACGAAGATCGGGTGGCTACGGTCGTGCATGATCGCATCGTTCGTGGTTCGCAACACACCCGACAGCAGCAGACGCATCGATTCTTGCATGACATGCGGATCGCTACGCAGCCTTTCGGGGATGCGCTCGCGCATCAATTGGCCCAACGGGCGAAGCTGGTCCAGCAACTCTTCCCATTCGAAAATGCCAGTGTCGCTCATATCATTCTCCACCAATCTGGTTCGATCTACAGACCGCGCCAGCGCGCCGCCAGGCAGCAGAAGCCCGGCCAGCGTCGCGGACGCACCCACGCATATTTCCCGCCTAGTCCGTGGCAAGAAGCTGTCGCAGCGCTCCACGCTGTTGCCCATTCACGCCTGCCGCTTCGAAATAGTCGTCGATCCCGCCCCATTGAGTCGCGACCGTATCCAGCGCGCTCGCAAGGAAATCATCCTGCACGCCAATCAGCACAGCCACCATGTCATCGGGCGGCACAAAGCCGAAAGTCTTTTGCAGGTCGCTTTTCAAATGCCCTGACATACGCAAATTCTGGCCAAATATGTCGGATTTGCGATAATCTTCGACGATCACGGGGCGCGGCACGCCCAACAGGTCGAGGAACAGAGCGACGACGACGCCAGTTCGATCCTTCCCCGCCGTGCAATGTACCAGCATGGGCGTATCATGGGCCAGCAGCGCATCGACCATCACAGGCAAATGACGCAGAAAGGCCTGCGGCATCAGACCATAATTATGCGCCATCACCTCGGCGGCACGGGCAGCGGTCGGCTCGCGACCGAGCGATGTCCACATATCCTCACCCTGCGCGCGCAGATCGGTATTCATGTCGAGGTCGAGCATCCGGCAATCCGGACCGCACCAACCATGAGGGGCCGCGTCCCGCTCGATCTCCGATCGAAGGTCCGCCACTGCGCGAAAACCCAGGTCAGACAGCTCCGCATGATGATCTTCGACGAAACTGGCCGGACCTTCGGATCGGAACAATATGCCGGACCGGATTTGACCGCCCCGCCCGGTCGGCAGGCCGCCAATATCGCGGAAGTTGAGGCGGGACAGGGCGATGGTCATGCAGTCAGTCCTTTACTGGCGGATAGCTCGGCACCACGGCGCGCATTTGCGACAATAGGTCGGGCGACATCCAGACATGCTCGACATAATGGCCCAACGTAGCGCGCTCGTCGGTATAAATGTAGCGTAGCATGTCGCCCATGGCCCCTTCAAACACCACCGGATGCTTGTTCAGGTCGAGCGAGGCGATATGCGCGTCCCAATTGGCGAGCGCCCCGTCGATCCGGGTTGCGACATGATGAAAGCGGATCGCAAGGCCATCGCCAACAGGCAGGACGTCCTTGAATAGCGGCGCCGTGTCTCCGACAGGCTCGATCAGTTCAATCTCGACACCGCCCACCACTGCCAGCGCGATCTTCAGCACCTCTCTGCCAGCCGGATCTTCACCGGGCTGGATGTTCGACATCTCGAAGAAAGCTGGCGTATCATAGGCATCCCTGAACACGGCCATCGCCGCGTCGAGATCGTTGGTGACATAGGCAATCTGGCTATGCTGACTGTTGGGCCGAGCGAACATGCATTTCTCCTGATATTACCGGCAGATCGCTGTTAAAATCTCGGTGCGGCACCTGCCGGACGATCAGTTGGCGGACATCTTGCCGCCATCCACCACCAGCGTATCACCAGTGTGATAGGCGGACATGTCGCTCGCAAGATAAACAACCGCTCCCTCCAGATCGGCGGGCTTTCCGGCACGGCCCAGCGGAGCCTTGGCAGCGACTATGTCGGCAATTGCCTTGCCGAGTTCCGGGTCCGCAAAAGTCATCTCGGTTTCGATGAACCCCGGAGCAATCACGTTGCAGCGCACGCCGATCGGCCCAAGTTCAGCCGCCAGCGCTTTGGCCAGTGAGTTCAGCGCACCTTTCGCAATGCCATAATGCGCCATGGAGGGCACGCCCTGAAAGATGGAACCGCTGCCGCAGATGACAAGCGATCCGCCGGGATCGCCTGCTTCGGCACGCGCCTTCATATGCCTTGCGCCCTCACGCAAGGTAAAGACCGCCCCATCGAGATTTACGTCAATCAGCTTGCGATAGGTGGCGACGTCCATGTCCGTAAATGCAACCCGGCTGGCAATACCGGCATTGGCAACCACCGTGTCGATCCGGCCCATGGCTTCGAGCGCGCGCGCAAAGCCCGCAACAATATCCGGTTCGCTGGAGACATCGACGACATCGGCGAATACGCGCACGCCATAGGCGCGCAGGGCCTCCGCCGCCTCTTCATTCTTATCGGCGCGACGTCCCCAGAGAACAACATCACTGCCGGCACGGGCCAGACCACGGGCAAAGCCGAATCCCAGCCCAGAATTAGCGCCTGTGACCAAAGCCACCTTGCCACTAAGGTCGAACAGGTTTTCCGGCACATCCACTCTCCCAATGACCGCCAATGAGGCGGAACTTTAACGCAACATTGCTGACGGACGCACTTGTCGACAAGCCGGGCGACTTTCGTGATCGCGCCAATGCCATCGCGAAACGGCCCTGCCGCTAATGGAGCATGGCTTCGCGGAACTGCCGTGGCGTAAATCCGGTAGCCTTGCGAAAAGCCGCGGAAAAGGCCGCCGCGCTGTCGAAGCCGCAGTCCCAGGCGATCACCTTTATTGCAGGGCCGGGCTGACGCAATAATTGCTTGGCCCGGCCGATCTTGCGGTCGGTGACGTAGCTCGTAAGTGTCTGGCCTGTGGCAGTCTTGAACTGGCGAAAGAAATGGCGCGTGGAAAGGCCGCATTCCGCCGCCAGTTCCGCAACGGAAGGTGGCTTGCCCGGCTGCTCGATCCGTTCGTTGATATATTGAAGCTTGGAGCGGGACAGGCCACTGACCCGCATTTCACCTTCTCCACCGGAGAAACGCAGATAGCGCTGCAATTCGATCGCGGTCTGAACCCATATCGCCTGAGCCAATATCTCGCTGCAAAACCCCGGCTGCGCGATCTCGCTGGCAATGCGCCGCAACGCATCACGCACGGCTGGACTGCGAACGTCGAGCGAAGCCTGCAACGCGTCGCAGGACAAGTCCGGCTCGTCATTATCGAATCCCGACCCATCGAAACCGCAGCAAATCGACGTCTGCTCGCCCTCTCCCCATTTGGTATGAAGCTCGCTTCCAGCCGGCACGAAAAGCACATCGCCCAGAGCGTTCGCTCCGCCTTCAATCATCCCGCCATAACCACCGCAGGGCTGGCCGGGGCGGGGGGACAGCGCCAGATCCAGAAAGCTTCGCGGTGACGAAAAAATAGCGCCCTGCTGACCGCGAAAACGATAATGATGCAGTTCCATTACGACGCCGGGCAGCGCGATCCTTCCCTTGACCGTGCACTCCATGGCCGGAGTGACCGGCAGATCATAGACCTGGGAAACTGGGTTCATCCATCCTCTCCGAACGGTTCTGCCTACCGCAACATGATCGACGCGCAGCATGGCATTATGGCACGGTATTTGGCGCAGCCGCGATGGCGGCGCACCTTGCCGAAGAGAGGGTCGGCGTTTTTAATTGGCGCATCAAATGCAAGGAGAGCGATATGGGCAGTCCCGCGCAGGAAAAGGCCGCGCGCCAGAATATCATCGATATTACCGACCTTCATCATCCCGTGCTGACCGATGTTCAGAAGCAGGTGATGGCCGGGGCGGAAGCGGCGGCGGATCAGATCGTCTTTCAACCGGAAATCATCCTGGGTGCGGCACAGGCGCAGACGAGCTTGTCGGATTTCGGCGCGGACGATTTTCGCGAGCGGCTGGCCATATGGTGCCAGGCCATAGACGAGGACGGCAATGCCTCAGCCGTCACGCGCGCCAATCTGTTCCAGATGATGATCCGCTATGCCGCGACCCGCTTGCGGATCGAAGACATCGTGAAGCGCCATCCGGAAATATTGGATATCCAGATCGACCGGCCGATCATCGTAGCGGGCCTTCCACGATCGGGCACCACCCATCTGCTCGGCCTGTTGTCGGCCGATCGCCGCTTTCGCTCGCTGCCCTGGTGGGAAGCGATCGCGCCGGTCCCCGCGCCCGACGAAATCCCCACCGCAGAGGACGACAATCCCCGCTGGACCAAGGCGGAACATGGCTGGCGGATGATGGAATCCATCCTGCCTTATATGGCGATCATGCATGAATTTTCGCCCGACCATATCAGCGAGGACATCGAGCTTCAGGCACCCGACTTTTCCTCCTATCTGATCGAGTGGCTGGCATTGGTGCCGCGCTGGCGCGACTATTATCTGAGCCACGATCAGTCGGGCACCTATGCCTATCTGAAGAAATGCCTTCAGGTGCTGACATTCCTGAATGGCCCGAACCGCTGGGTCATCAAATGTCCGCAGCATATGGAGCAGTTGCCTGCGCTCTATAAGACTTTCCCGGACGCCACCTTCGTCCTGACCCACCGCGATCCAGTCGGCTCGATCCGGTCTCAGCTCACCATGTACACCTATGCCGCACGGATGTTCCGCAAGAAGATCGATATTCAGGAACCGCTCGGCTACTGGCCCGACCGCTATGAAAAGCTGCTCCGCGCCTGTGTTCGGGATCGCGACATCCTCCCTCCGGACCAGACGATCGACGTCTATTTTCACGAATGGATCAGGAATCCCGATCCTATCCTGAAAGAAATATACCGCATCGCCGACATTCCACTGACCGATCAGGCACTGGCCGATCTGCACAGCTATCTGGCCGAGCATGGCGAGCAGGCCAAGGGGAAGATCGTCTACGATCTGGAACGCGATTTCCACGTGACGGGAGAGGAGCTACGCCAGCCCTTCGCCTTCTATTTCGATCGCTTCCCGGTTCAGGTCGAAGTCAAATAGCCGATCCCGCGACCTGCCTTTCGACAGGAGGGAAGTCGGGGCGGCACGATTAGGAGGGCTCAATCTCGATTCCAGCAGAGGAACGTCATGCCTGAATTGAACGTCATCACTCGCGACGGCGCCCAGCAGATTATCAATGCAACCGCCGATGTCTCGGTGATGGAAGCCATTCGCGATGCCGGCTTCGATGAGTTGCTGGCACTATGCGGCGGCTGCTGTTCCTGCGCCACCTGCCATGTCTATGTCGATCCGGCCTTCGCAGCATCCCTGCCCCCGGTGTCGGACGACGAAAGCGATTTGCTGGATGGATCGCCGCATCGCAACGACTATTCGCGCCTGTCCTGTCAGGTCGTGATGACGGACGCTCTATCAGGCCTTACGGTCACCATAGCGCCCGAAGACTGAGTTTTTTGCCCCCAACCTTTAGTGAATGAGAGGATTATCGTGGCCTGGAAAGAACCTATTCGTGATCAGCTTGACGTGTCGGGATCGACCGTGCTCACCGACAAGCAGAAGAAGATGGTCAAGCACTGGACCGATCTGCAGGAAACCCTGAACGCAGGCGATTTTGATGGGATGGATCGCTTCTTCCATCCCGATTTTCGCTATGGAAATCCAAATCGACCGGATCTGGGCACGTATGAGCAGTGGAAGACCTCGCCGGTCGCGCTCTACAAAACCTTCTTCCCCGCCGCCTACAAGACCATCGACGCGGTCGGCAAGGGCGACGATGAAATCTGGATCTACGCCACCCACTACTGCAAGCATGTCGGTGGTCCCTATATGGGCGTGCAGCCCACCGGCAACGAGTTTCAGGTCAACTGGTTCTCGATCGTCAAGTTCAAGGACGACAAGATCGTCAGCATCTTCAGCATTTCCGACGTGTTGACCATGCTCAAGGACATCGGTGTCGTTGAAGTGCCGCAGCCGGTCGATCCATATAAATAAGCCTCTCTGGATTGCCGCCCTCCTTCCGCCAGTCAAACGACAGGCGGAAGGAGGGCGGCAAGCAGAAAAGCCGCCAGGCGCTCTGCCTGCCGTACTGCGTGGGCATCATCCACTTCATGCCCCGCTCCCAACCGTTGCTGCATCGGCACGGCACAGAAATAATAGCCAACCCCCTGCACCAACAGCGCCATCAGC
Source organism: Sphingobium baderi (assembly GCF_001456115.1). Lineage (NCBI taxonomy): Bacteria > Pseudomonadati > Pseudomonadota > Alphaproteobacteria > Sphingomonadales > Sphingobiaceae > Sphingobium > Sphingobium wenxiniae. Next base: position 3,575,538 of record NZ_CP013264.1, read on the forward strand.
GCCGCCGTCGACAGGCCATCAACCGGCCGCTGCAACCGCACCGCGTCCAACAGACTGTCGAGCCGCCGCTGGAATGGCAGCACGAAATGTTCGACAATATGGTCGAGTCGCCAGGTGGAGCGACAACCTTCGACATTGGTGAGCGATACGATGTCGCCATTGCGCGTGGCCCACAGGCAAAAGCGCTGGATCAAGTGGCGCAACCGCACTTCCGGATCGGCGCGTTCATCGAAGGCGGTTTCAACGAAAGGCGATGCCTGGGCCATGCGCCAGTCGACCGCGCGTATCCACAGATCCTCTTTCCGGCCGAACCGGACATTCAGCAGATTATGGCTGACCCCCAACCGCTTCGAGAGGTCGCGTAACGTCGTCCCCTCATAGCCCCGTTCCGCAAAGGTCGCAAAGGCCAGCCCCAGCAACTTGTCCTCATCCACCGCCTGCTTGGCATTGAGCGCGGGACGGCCGCGAGCACGCTGAGGTCGATCAAGCATCAATTGATCCATAGTGAAAAACGTTGACATATAAATTGTCATCCGTCAATTTAATCGAAAGGAGATTGGATTGCCTTATGAGTCTCGATTCTGATTTGTGGTGGGCCGTCGCACGGTCTGAGGAAGTAACCTCCGAAAAGCCGCTATCCGTCGATATCGGCGACCAGCCTGTTGTGCTGTGGCGCGACAATCAGGGCATTGCCCGCGCGCTGGAAGACCGCTGCCCGCATCGCCGCGCACCGCTGTCGCTGGGTTGCATCCGCGACAATGGATGGATTCAGTGCGGCTATCATGGCTGGAGCTATGACGGTGAATCGGGACGCCTGAAGGAAATCCCGAACATGAAGGATCAGCAGAAATTTCCGCCGATCTACAAGGCCAATGCCTTTGGCGTCAGCGAACAGGGCGGCTTCGTTCGGGTCTGCCTCAATCCCAAGGCGGAAGCGCCGCTGCGCGCCGACCCCAAATATACCTATTGCGGTACGGTGAACGTCAGTTGCAGCCATCAGGAATATTTGAACGCCCTCTACGATGATCCGAACCTCATCATCTCGATCCGGGGCGTCCACTTCAGCTCCTATCTGATGTCGGAATTGCACGAAGAAGGCGGACTGCTGGTGATGGAACGCAACTGCCAGTGGCATCCGTTGCACTGGCCGTCGCATTTCGTCGCGGAATTCCCTCTTACCCTGCTGACGCGGACCCATCCGCTGACCGGCGAAACCCAGCTGACGCTGCGCGATGAGCAGTTCAACGAATTGCTCCACGCCGTTCTCTCCCCCGTGCCTTCGGCACGCGGCGTGACGGCCGTCCGCTGGCGCGCTGAACTGGGCGTTCGCCATCCGGGGCTGCGCGGCGCCGTGCTGCGCGGGATCAATCCGCTGTCGGTGCTGTCTTCGGTCGACGGAACGAAACTCCGCGTCACGAAACCCACTGTCTCACTGCATGGCGAGGATTTACGCAACGCGATGCTGGAAGGCTCGCCAGTGACCAATGATCAGACCGTAGCGGCCTGAAGGAGGATTTGAAGATGCTCGAAGTCGCCGATCGTTCCGTCTCCCACGACGAAAATTCAGCCACTACGTCGGGTGGCAGCCCAATTGCGATGAACGCCATCAATCGTTGGGTGCCGCATGATATCGTGATGCGGGACAGTTGGTTTCCAGTCGCGCATAATTATTCCGTGACAGGCAAACCCGTCCGCCGCGCCGTTTATTCAAATCCCATCTTCCTGTGGCGCGACAATGGCGTCGTCGTTGCGAGCGAATTTCATCCCAATGAACGGATCGCCCGCGACAAGAGCGAATATACCGATGTTCGCGGTCGCTATCCGGTCATGGAACATTATGGCGTAGTGTGGGTCTGGTTCGGCAATCCACTGGCAGCCGATCCGGTTCATCTCCCCAGCCTGCCCTTCCTGCCTCCCAAGGGCGGCCTGCCCCGGCACATGACTTCGACCGTCCGGTTCGAATGTTCAGCACCTATCAGCCTGGAAAATCTGATCGACCTCACGCACGCCGACTTCCTTCACGCCGACGTGGTTGGCGATGAGCGTTCGGATAGCGAGACGGTTGAAACCTATTACGACAGCGAAACGGTCACGATGATCCGCACCTGTGTCAACAAGTCGGTGGCGCCGGTGATGAAATTCTTCAGCGGCATCAAGCAGCCGACCCAGAATGTGCGGCAGGTGATCCGCATTTATCTGCGCTCGCACTGTGCGATCGCCTATGGCCGTTTCACACCCGGCGACGATGTGCCCCTATTCCACCCCTGCACGCCCGAGACGCGTGATCGCACGCGGATGGAAATGGTCATGAACACATCCAATGCGGGTCTCATGTTCCGTCACGTCATGCCCAAAGCGGGCTACAAGGTGTCGCGTCAGGACAGCTATATGACCTCGCCGCAAAGCCCGCGCTACATGCGTCACACCGACCGCAAGGATTTGCACAGCAAGTTCGATCAGGCCGGGCAACGCTATCGCATGGCCATGATGGAATTGGCTGACCGGCAGGCGAAGGGCGATTTCGCCTATCGCGACAATGTCAGCGCTGATTGCAGCGACATCATCGGCCTGCGTAAGGAACTGTTCCAGTTCTGATCTGAATTTCCCAATGGGCGGGCAGCGATGCCCGCCTTTTTTTTATTTGGAGGGCTCATGCCCAAACTCGTCAATGCTGTCGGCGGCGAACGCCGCTGGTGGGCCGTCATGCCTACCCTTCCCGCTCCTGTCATGGCCGGTATCGGCCAGCAGATGGAAGAGGCTGGCTTCGAAGGCTGCTTCTCGCTTCAGATCTACGGCCCGCCCTTTGTGCCGATGGCTGCCACTGCGGCGCTGACGAGCAACCTCAAAGTCGGCACCGGTGTCGCCATTGCGGGTACGCGCAGCCCGGTGGAGACTGCTTACGCGGCAATGGACGTAGACCGGATTTCCAGCGGACGCTTCATATTGGGCCTGGGCTCCAGCATTAAAAGCTGCGTCACGGGCATGTATGGTGAGCCGGAACGCAAGCTGCTCAGCCATTTACGCGAGAGCGTGAAGGTTATCCGCTATGTGGTCGCCAACGCGCATAAAGGGCTCGACCCCATCAAGGGAGAATATTTCTCCGCCGATTTTGAGGAGATGATGCTCACCGCGCCGCCAGTGCGAGAGGAGATTCCGATCTGGATCGCGGCGTTGCAGGACAAGATGACCGCTCTTGCGCTGGAAGTCGGCGACGGCCTCATGGTCCATGCCCTCTGGTCCGCAGCCTATACGAAGAGCCGCCTGCCCTTCATAAACGAGACGCTGGCCAAATTCGGTCGCAAGCGCGAGGATGTCGAAATCAACGCCTGGCCATGGATTGCGGTCAATGATGACAAGCAGAAGGCAATCGATGACAGCCGCGCCACCGTCGCAGCTTATTCCGGCTACAAGGAATATGAGCCCTTTTTCGAAGCGATCGGCTTTGGCGATCAGGCCCGCGCCTGCCAGCTAAGCTTGGGCGAACATGGCGACATCGCCAAGGTCATCGGCAATGTGTCAGACGAAATGGTCGAAGCCTTCGTAACCTGCGGCTCGGTTGACGAAGTGCTCGAAAAGATCGAGCCGTTCTGGGATGTCGTGGATTCGCTCTGTCCGATGACGCCTTATCGGGATCTGACCATGGAACAGCTCACCGAATATAATGCCGGTCTTTACAAGCTGGTTGCGACCGCCCGCGCTCGCGCCGGAACAGCTACAGGTTGAGCTGCACCGGCCCTGCGAGAAGGCCGCCGCACAAGCACTGAACCCTGCCTTCGTCGAAACGCAAAATCACTCATGCGCGCAACCAGTGTTGCCAGAGGGATATGCGCTTCGATGCAGGGTAATTGCAGTCCCAAAATAGAGATCGGTGCGGCAGTTATGGGCGATTGAGGCTCAATCTCTCTCGCTCGGTAAAAGCGCGCGCGTCACCCTCCACTGCTGCAAGGTGAGCCTGCGCGAACCTTCATCTGCCCGCACGCTACTGATCGCGCGGGCGTTCCCGGTCATGCCCCAACCAGTTCCTCCGCCATTGCCTTGCCCGCAATATAGCCTGTCACCATGGCGGGCCCCACATTACAACCATGGGCCGGCGATTTGCCGCGCCAGATGGAGTTGGCGTCGAGGCCTGCGGCGAACAGGCCCTTCACCGGCGCGCCGTCCGCGCCGATCACACGGCACTGCTCGTCGATCTTGAGACCCACCGTCGTGGACCCATCGCCCGGATAAATCTTGATGGCATAAAAAGGCGCCTTTTCCAACCGGCCCAGGCACGGATTGGGCTTGTTCGTCGGATCGCCAATCTCGATGTCGATTTGCGTATCGCCCTTGCCAAATTCCGGATCCTTACCGGTTTCAGCATAGCGATTCATTTTCGCCACCGTCGCCATCAGCCCATCGGCATCCACCCCGATCTTATCGGCCAGCTCCCGCAGGCTGGGCGCCTCTGTAACATAGCCTGCCGCAATCAGCTTCTTGAGGCCGCCGCCGCCAGGATAAACCATGCCCATGCCATATTTCTTAATGAAGGCGGCATCACCGATGATGTGTGCCGGCACGGTGCCGCTCTTGTGCATGGCTTCCACGAAATGAACGGACGCCTCGTTGCCAAAACGCTCGCCCTTCGCATTGACCGCGATGCAGCCGGGTTTCGACATGTCGATCAGATGTGCATAGCGCGCGACATAGCCGTCCGGGCGCGTCATCTTGGAAACCACGGCCCAGACCGCATTGACCAGATTATCACCGTCGAGCGAAGCTCCCGCCTCCAGCCCCATATTCATGCCATCGCCGGTATTTTCATACGGCAGGATGGAAACATGCTCCTCGGCAAAGGGAATATAGGCTTTACGCAGCTGCTCGCTGGCTGAAAAGCCCCCCGACGCCAACAATACTCCGACCTTTGCGTCGATATTTTCGCCATTCGCGCGCACGCCGGTCACGCGGCCGCCCTTCACTAGAAGTTTGTCGACCGCGGCATCCTTGCGAAGAGTCACTCCGGCATCAATCGCCGATCGCATCAGCCGCGCAGCCAGCGCATTGCCCATGGTGAGCCGCGTTCCGCGGGGATAACGGCGCGCCTTGTCCAGGCCGAACTTCGCCGCCAGCTTACCAAAATGGAACAGGGATTTGGGCGATGGCATCTCGGCCAGATAGGGAAGATCGAACAGATCGATCATGAAACCGCCGGGCGCGTTGAATTCCTCGCGAGCCGGGCGCAGCTCGGCAAAATGATTGCCCAGCTTCTTGCCGTCATATTCCTGTGGCGCAAGCAGGCGGCCATGATCGGCAGAACCGGCGACTTCGGGATACCAATCACTGCTGGGCGGGGAGAGGAGGAAATGTACCTGGCTGTGCTTATCCAGCCATTCCACCATTTCCGGCCCTGTATCCAGATAGGTATCAATCAGCGCGGGATTGGCCGTCGGCCCGATCACGTCCAATATATATTGGCGCACGACAGTCCGGTTGTCCTCCACACCGGCGGCCTTTGCCTGCGGGCTGCCGGGAATCCAGATGCCGCCACCCGAAACCGATGTCGTGCCGCCGAAATGTTCGGCCTTTTCAAGAACGAGGACCGACAGCCCGGCGGACGCGGCTCTGATCGCTGCCGTCAAGCCCGCAGCACCAGACCCCACTACCACCACGTCATATTGGGCCATCAAGTCCTCCCGTTCCATTCTTCTTTTACCGACATGGGGGAAGCAGCGCCTGTCAGCCCCTTTCCCCCGGCAGGGTTCAGATTTTCGGCATGATTTCTTCGGCGACCCACTGAAGCCGCTCGATATATTCGTTCAAGCCTGACACGCCCGGCGGCAGCGGGACGATGGTTTCATTGACCCCCAATTCCTTCAGCCAGCCCACTTGGTCGATGACCTTCTGCGCGTCGCGCGTTCCAGGAGCGCGCGGGTCATCCATAATTTCGTGATGGGCGCCGACATTGAGCATTTCCAGTGCAAAGAACATGTCGATGGGTCGCCCGTCATATTCAGGCTGCGACCGAATGAAATCGAGACATTCGGGGAATTTTTCCGGCGGCGTCCGGAAAGGCGACCAACCATCGCCAAACTTTGCCACGCGCTTCAGCACCGGTTCGGCATCGCCCCCGAACCAGATCGGCAGACGCGGCTTCTGCACCGGCTTGGGCGCGAATCCGACATTCTTGAAGCTGACGAACTCGCCTTCGAATTCGGGCTTTTCCGATGTCCACAGCTCGATGATCGCCGCGACATACTCGTCGGCCATGCGCCCGCGCTGACGGAAATCGACGCCCAGCATGTCGAACTCCTCCTTCAGCCAGCCGACGCCAAACAGCGCCGTCGCACGCCCGCTGCTCAGCCAATCGAGCGTCGACCAGGCTTTCGCCTGCACGATCGGGCTCTGCAAAGGCAGAATCGAAACCGAAGAACTCAGCTTCATGTTCTTGGTGCGGCCAGCCAGGAAAGACAACGCGACTGTGCCATGAACATAATGGTCGCCCGAAAGTTCGATATGCTCTTCCGGGATGATGAAATGCTCACCCAACATGCATTTGTTGAAGCCGAGTTGATCGGCGACCGCCATTGCACGCCCGATATCGTCTCCGGTCAGAGCATATTCCCATGGTTGCGTCATAGCGGCAACATGCATGCTGTTTGGAACGCCGACGTTAAGCTTCATTATGTCCTCCCATGTTTCTCTAAGCCGGAAGGATAGGCGGCGTCGCTTCAGGAGCACCTTCCCACCGGAAGGGGGGAAACAGCTTGAAAACCAAGCCAGACCACGTTTCCCGTAGCCCAGCACTTACCCTCAATCGACCACTTCTGCTGGCCCCTGTCCGAAGAGAGGGTCATCGCCCTCTCCAGCCAAAAACCTTCACGCCTCCGGCGGAATCAACTCCCCGGTGATACGAATGCCTGCCCCGTCGACCTTATATGTCTTGTTCATGAAAATAAGGATCGACGTCAAAGCCTCCGCCGCTGCCGAATTGACGAGTGCTCCCCCATGCAACCCCCGCAGGCCCATGGCATCGGCCAGCGCGACGATGCGCGACCGGGCATCCTTGTCATCACCGAAAACCAGCACATCGCATCCGACATCGACATCCTTTGCCAGTTTGTGCGCGGCCACATTATGGAAGGCGGAAACAAGCGTCACATCATCGCCCAACACATTCCGCGCCTTTTGAGCGGCGGAACCTTCATCCGGCAGTTGGACGCGCATCACTTTAGGCGGAACGAGCGGGACGGTAGTATCCACGACCAGCTTACCGGATACATGAGGGGCAATGTCGCGAAGGGTCGCTTCCTGCGCGGCAAAGGGGACCGTCACGATAACGATGTCGGCTCCGGCTGCGACGTCCGCATTGGCGCCGCCGCGCAGACCATGTCCCAATTCCGACGCGGCCTTTTCCGCACTTTCGGCGCTGCGCGACCCGATCGTCACAGAATAGCCCGCACGCGCGAGTCGCCACGCGATCGCAGCGCCGAGATTGCCGGTGCCACCGACAACGGCAATGGCAGGAACTGTCATATTTTTTCCTCTGATTGGTTGGCGGCAAAGCGCATCATGTCCGCAAAAACCGCAGAATGTGAGGTGAAACCACCATCAGCCACAATTGATGTGCCAGTGACGTAACGGGATTGATCGGATGCCAGAAAAGCGACAACTTCTGCAATATCTTCCGGGCGGCCAAGATAGTCGACCACATTATGCTCACGCATCAGCGCCTGCGCCTGCGGTGGCATATTGCGATCCAGGGCATCCGTCATCACCAGTCCGACCACGACGACATTGGAACGTATACCCCGCTTCCCATATTGCGTGGCAATATAGCGCGAAAGGCTGAGCATACCGGCCTTGGTCGTGCCATAGGCGGGGAAGTCGAGATCCCCGGCCAGGCCCTTGCCCGATCCGGTAAAGATGATCGAACCACCGCCGCCTACAAGCATATGCGGGATAGTATGTTTTGCCGTCAGCATCGCCCCCCGAAGGTTGACGGCGAAGGCCCGGTCCCAGAAATCGGCATCCATATCCCCGATCAGGCCGTCACTCTCAAGCATACCGGTCTGGGCGGCGTTGCTGTGCAGGATATCCAGCCTGCCGAAACGTTCCACGACCTGCGCGATGCCCTTCTCTACCGTCTCTTCGACGGCAACATCCATGATGACGGCAATCGCTTCGCCGCCCCTTTCCGTAATTCGCCTGACGGCTTCGTCGAGTGCTCCGGCCTCCCGCCCCGCCACGGCAATTCTTGCCCCGCGGCTCGCCAACATGAGAGCGGTAGCCAGTCCTATTCCGGTCCCGCCACCCGTGACCATCGCGACTTTGCCGTCCAACGGATATTGCAGATCGGTCATGGTGTCTCCGAAAGAACTGCCGCCCGAGGAGGCACCGGTTGATAGAGCGTGGTGCGCTGGCGGACGGGCCGTCCTACCATTGCCGCCAAGGCCCGCATTTCATTGGGACCGAACTCCTGCCCGTTGACGCCACCTGCCGCGCGGGTGATCGATTCGTCCATCAACGTGCCACCCATGTCATTGGCGCCCGCGTTCAGGATCGCCGACGCGCCCTCGGGTCCCATCTTCACCCAGGACACCTGTATATTCGGGATCACCGGATGCAACACGATACGTGCGACCGCATGCATCAAAACCGCCTCGCGATAGCTTGGGCCCGAGCGCGCGAGACCTTTGCGCCAGATCGGCGATTCCATATGCACGAAAGGCAACGGCACGAATTCGGTGAAGCCCCCGGTCGCCTCCTGCAAGGCGCGAATGCGAAGCAGATGGCGCGCCCAGTGCCGATATTCCTCGACATGGCCGAACATGATTGTCGCCGTGCTGCGTAGCCCGACCCCATGCGCCACGCGCATCACTTCGATCCATTCATCCGCCGTCACCTTGTCAGGGCAGATGATGGCTCTAACCTCTGGATCGAGGATCTCCGCCGCCGTGCCCGGCAGCGTGGAAAGACCAGCCTCCTTCAACCGCGCCAGATAATCCTCCAGCGGCAAGCCCAATGTGCTGGCGCCGTGCATCACCTCCAACGGCGAAAAAGCATGGATATGAATGCCCGGCGCCGCCTCACGCACCGTCTTCAGGATGGCCAGATAGGTATTGCCATCATAATCGGGGTGAATTCCGCCTTGCAGGCATACTTCAGTCCCACCCCGATCCCATGCTTCAGCCGCACGGCGGCCAACCTCGGCCAGATCGAGCTTGTAGGCCGGCCCGCGCATGGCTTTGGTGCTGCCTTTAGAGAAAGCACAGAAACCACATTTATAGAGGCAGATATTGGTGTAGTTGATATTGCGATTGATCGCATAGGTCAGCGTATCGCCAACAGCCTGCTGACGCAGCCGGTCTGCCCAACCGACTATCGCGGCGAAATCATGTTCCTCGGCATTGAACAGCTTGACGATGTCCGGCTCGCTCAATCGCCTCCCCTCTTCTGCGGCAGCGAGGATCGACAGAACCGATCGGGACGCATAGGCTGCGTCTCCGGGCACGATGTCCGGAACGGAATCGCCATGTCCGGCGGACCAGTCATCGACCTTGGGCAGTCCCCGTCCATCTATGGCGCGTAAAACCTGCGTGGCGACCGCCGGTGCGGCCCATTCACGCGCGGCGAGCGCGTAGCGCGGACCGATAGCGAGCCGTTGCCGCAACATGCGTCCCGCCGCCTTGGTGGCATCCTCCAATATTTCCAGATGCGGCCAGGGCGCTTCAGGGTTCACATGATCGGGCGTTACGGGCGACACACCGCCCCAGTCATTGACGCCAGCACGGATCAACGGCGCCAGGTCAACACGATCATGAAGATTGGGTGGCGCCTGGATTGTCATTTGAGGCCCAAGGATGATCCGCGCCGCTGCTATGGCCCAAAGATGATCGTCAAGCGACGGTTCGGCATGGTTCGCCATCCTTGTACCCGGCTTTGCCCGGAAATTCTGGATGATGACTTCCTGAATATGACCGTAACGACGATGAAGGTCACGAATTGCGACCAGCGCCTCCACCTGCTCGTCGCGGGTTTCGCCAATGCCGATCAGCAGGCCGGTTGTGAATGGCACCCGCGCCCGTCCGGCTTCTTCAATGGATGCGAGGCGTAAGGCCGGTTCCTTGTCAGGCGAACCGAAATGCGGGCCGCCGCGCTCGCACAGCCGGTTAGAACCGCTTTCCAGCATGATGCCCATGGAGGCCGCATGCGGTCGCAGCAGCGCATAGTCGGCACCATTCATCAATCCCGGATTGAGATGAGGGAGCAAGCCCGTCTCACGGAACACCAATTCCGCCATTTCAGCGAGATAGGACATTGTGGAGTCGTGCCCCAACTGCTCAAGTGCCTGACGCGCAGCGGCGTACCGAACTTCCGGCTGGTCTCCGAGCGTGAATAATGCTTCCCGGCATCCGGCCGCCGCACCCGCCCGAGCGATAGCCAGCACCTCATCTCTGCTGAGATACGCGTCGCCAGCGCGAGCCGGCGTGGTGGCAAAAGTGCAATAATGGCAGACGTCACGGCACAATTTTGTGAGAGGAATGAAAACCTTGCGGGAATAGGTCACGCAATGCCCATGGGCAGCCAGGGTCATCCCTTCCGCGGCGTCCATCATATCCGCAAGCGATCGGGATCCCAGCACCGCTGCGATCCCGGCCGCTTCGTCTTCGCTCAAATGCAGCAGGTCCAGTGTCACATCGCGCTCCGAGCTTGTGCGAGTCCTCGAATTGTTTCCAGCGGCGCTGCATGTCCGGGCAAGGCCGCAATGAAGGTGGAGACCCCCAGCGCCTCCAACTCCCGCAACATGTCCGTGGCGGCTTCAACCGGTCCCGCCAGCGTATCAAAGTCCGCCAGAAATTCGGTAAGTCCCAATTCTTCCATCAAGGCCACATTCTTGCCACCGACAACCACATGCTCGGTCGGATCGTACCGCGCATGAAGTTCCTTGATCTTGCCGCGAAACTGCGTTGGAACCCGCGCCAGCAATTCCGGCGTGCGAAAAGCCATGCCGTTTACGACGATGAACGCCTTGAGATCGTCTATGGCTTCTGACCGGCTGGGACGGATCGAGGCGAAGGAGACAACCCAGATATCTATCGATTGGGGATCGCGTCCTGCCGCCTGAGCCGCTGCCCGGACCGCGCCGATCCGATCCTTCAGCGTATCCACGTGCTGATCGCCCGCGAACAGAATGACGCCGTCGGCCTGTTCCCCCGCAAGAGCCAGTGCCTTGGGACCGAATGCGGAATAATAGATCGGAATCTGACGAGCGAAACGCAGCGGCTTGATCTCAGCCCCATTCAGTTCCACCGGGCGCCCGGCGAACAGTTCGCGAAGCGCACTCAGTTCCGTCCGAATTTCCTTTTGCGTGGCGGGCGGCCGTCCGATGGCCAGAACCGTGCTCCCGCCCGTCGCCAATCCCAGTGCGACCCGTCCACCCGACAGATCGTCAATCGTGCTGAGCGCAGATGCGGTAACCAGCGGATGCCGCATGAAGGGCGAAGTCACCAGGGGCGCCAATGTCGCCTCGGGAGCCTCAAGCGCGGCAAGCGTGAGCGACACATAAAGTTCATGCCAGCCCGCAGGCGAATCCCCCACGGTAATCAGCTCGAAACCCAGATCGGAGGCAAGCCGCACCTCTTCACGAAATGCCTCCAGCCGGTCCCCCCACATGCTGCATATGCCAAGTTTCATGACCGCCCTCTCCAAAGCATCCTATGTCCTGCCGTCTAGCCGCCCGTTCACTATCATAAAACCTGTCCTTGTAGAGGGAAGGCGACAATCACGTCCGATCCTGCAAAGCAATCAAGACCAGTCGGCGATCAGCTCCGCTATCGAGATGGGCGATGGTTCACCAATGACACCGGCGTTCAACGACAATCTCGGCGCGGGCGCCGACTGAACGATGCCGTTGCGCCGAATGAAGGTTCCACGCGCCTCATTATGTGCATGGTGAGGCGCCTCCTCCATCGACAGGACAGGCGTGACACAGGCGTCGCTGGCCGCGAACAAGGCAGCCCATTCGTCCCGCGCCTTCGTCAGAAAGGCTGCGGCGAAGTCGCTCTGCATCGCGGGCCAGCCGTTTCGATCATTCTGATCATATTGCCGATCTGAAAGGCCCAGCCCTTCTACCATTTGAGCAAAGAATTTGGGCTCCAGACACCCTACTGCAACATGCCGTCCATCGGCGCATTCATAACAGCGATAGAAGGGCGCGGCGCCGTCCAGCAGATTGGATTCAGGAGCATCCACCCACAATCCCTTGGGCTGCCACGCATAGAAAAGGCTCATCAAGGACGCGACCCCATCAGTAATGCAAGCGTCGACCACCTGCCCCTGACCTGTGCGTTGGGCAGCAAGCAGCGCACTCAACATCCCGAAAATCAGGAACATGGCCCCACCGCCATAGTCACCCACCAGATTGAGCGGCACCGGCGGCGGCCCATGCCTTTCCCCCATCGCATGAAGCGCACCGGTGATGGACAGATAATTGATGTCGTGGCCGGCCCGCAGCGCCAACGGTCCCGATTGTCCCCATCCGGTCATTCGACCGAATATGAAGCGCGGATTGCGTGCAAGACAGACGTCTGGGCCAACTCCCAAACGCTCCATGACGCCGGGCCGATAACCCTCGATCAGACCATCCGCACGCTCGACCAGATCAAGCAATTGTTCGCGGTCGGCATCCTTCTTGAGATCTAGATAGACCACGGCCCGGCTGCGATGAAGGACGTCGCCACCCACATCGTCCCAGTCCCCCGCTCCCGCCGATGGCGGCCTGGCTATGCGGACGATCTCGGCGCCCATATCGGCCAATAACATCGCTGCGAGCGGTACCGGGCCGATCGCGTCGATCTCCAGTAGACGAATACCGGCCAATGGCTCGCTTTTTCCTGTCATCAGATGTTTGTCCGGTCCGCACCCTTAAGGTCGAGCATGGCCCGCGCTTCGTCAGGCGTTGCGATTTCGAGACCCATACCCTCGACAATCTGCCGCGCAGTCTTGACCTGCTCGGCATTGGTTTCGGCTAGACGTCCCGGCCCACCCCACAGCGAATCCTCCAGACCGATGCGAACATTCCCGCCCATGGAAGCCGCCATGGCGACGATGCTCATCTGGCGTGCGCCAGCTCCCAGCACGGACCATTCATATTGATCGCCGAACAGCCGATCGGCCGTCCGCTTCATATGCATGATGTCATCAGGATGGCTGCCAATGCCCCCCAATATGCCGAAGCAGGTCTGAATAAACAGCGGCGCTTTCACTAGCCCGCGGTCGAGAAAATATTTGAGATTGTAAAGATGGCTGGTGTCGTAGCATTCGAACTCGAAACGCGTTCCCAGCGGCGACAAAGTTGCCAACAGATGCTCGATGTCGGCGTAGGTATTCTTGAACACGAGATCCCGCGACGCTTCCAGTGCGGCGGGTTCCCAATCATGTTTGAACGATTTATAGCGATCCAACATCGGGAACAGGCCAAAGCCCATGGTGCCCATGTTGAGGCTGGCCACTTCCGGAGCAAAAGTCTGGGCAGGACGAATGCGCTCCTGCACCGTCATGGAGGGGTGCCCCCCCGTGGTCAGGTTCAGCACGGCGTCCGTGCGCTGCTTGATGACCTTGAGAAAAGGCTCGAACAAATCGGGATTCTGGTCCGGACGCCCGTCGACGGGATTGCGCGCATGCAAATGGATGATGGCCGCGCCTGCCTCCGCCGCGCCAACTGCCGATTCCGCGATTTCTTCCGCGGTTACGGGCAAATAGGGCGACATGGATGGCGTATGGATTGCGCCTGTAATCGCGCAGCTGATGATGACCTTGCGTTTTGCCATGATATTTCCTTTCGCGCAGATCGCGCCGTTCGCAGCTTGGATGAGCGGCGCAATCTATCCTTCGATAGGAAGCCGCACGACGGTCAGGGCAAAATGCCCAGCTGGCGCGCGCGCAGAACCGCTTGGGGCCGTCGCCGCACGCCGAGCTTGTCATATATTTGCTGCATATACCATTTGACCGTACCTTCGGTCAGACCGAGGCGATCGCCGATTTCCCTGTTACGCAATCCACCGCTGACCATCGTCAGAATGTCGACTTCGCGGTTGGCAAGGCGACCAGTCAGGCCGAAATCATCCACTTCTTCCTCGTCCGCTTCAATCTGCGGCCCTCTCCGCAACATGGATACAAGACGAACGGCAAAGCGGTCGGTGGGCGTGTCCAGTTCCGGCCCCTGCGAATAGGCTTCGATAATCAGCGATGCGATCACCTCTCCCTCATCGATGAACACCCGTACCCAGCCGGCCGGTTCCGCCATTTCGACGGCTGCGCGCACTGCCCTGCGCGCTTCGGATCGATTGCCTTGGAGAACCGCTATTTCCGCCAGCAGCAATTCGAAAATCACGGCCGAGCGCACCGCGCCTGCGCGCTTCACGAATTCCAGCCAGCGATGGGCAACCTTGCGCGCCCGACCGAGCCGGTGGCGCTGCATCTCGATCCTCAGCCAGGCAATAGCGATGCTTTCGTTGCGGCGCGTCGGGCGCAAGGTCGGTATGGGTTCTCCATCCAACTGCGGGTCGCCTGCCAGGAAATGCCTCTCCGCCTCTTCGATCTGTCCCGCCTTGATCAGCAGCCGGACTTCCTCAGCCACGATGAAAGAGCGAAGGCGATCAAGGCCGCACTCAATCGCAACGAGATGGGCCTCGTTGAGCGTTGAGAGGGCGCCGGGCAGATCTCCCTTTGCCGCACTCAGACGGGCGTTTACCAGATAGCCTGACGCCATCTGATCGGAAAAACCCCATTGCCGCACGACCGGCAGATAATGCTCCACCAGCTTCGCCGCCTGTTCCAGGTCGCCAGCATCATAGAGCAATTCCGCAAGCGGCAGCGCAGGCAGTGCCGCCAGACCGGAACCCGGGCCATGAATCTCCACCGCGAGCGTGAAGGCCTCTTCCAGAAATCGTTGGGCAAACTGGGTCTTACCCTGAGCCATCATTGTCGGCGCGACCGATGATTTAAGGGCAATGGACGCGAAATCCGATCCGGGACGGGATAGAGCCCGGCTGGTTTCAGCCTCAAGCTTGAGCATGTCCTGGAAGTGATAAAGTTCTCTCCTCGCCGACATGAGCTGTGCAAGAAGCGTGCAGCTCAAATAGGCGTCACCGTCGGCCAGTTCAGCGAGCAGCGGCTCGGACTCCGCTTCGACCTTAACCATGTCATCGCGAGCGGCCGCGAGCATGACGAAGCGATGGCGGATCAGCAGATCGAGTTGCTGAATTGCATGCACTGGCAAGGACCGGCCCTCGCGGCGGATTTCATAAATTTGCCGCGCGGCGGAAAGCAGCCTGTCCGCCGAGGAGAAGGCGAGTTGGCGAATACGCCTCCATGCAAGCGCGAGTAACAGATTCGGACGCTCAGCAAGGAGTGGCCAGGGAAGCTCGCTTCCCAGTTCGTCGATGCGGTACAGATAACCAGAATAGGTCAGTTGCTCAGCCAGCCGATCCAGCTGATCAGCAAGAAACGCCTTGTCATCGCTCAACCGCGCATGCTCAATCGCAGTAGCCAGCTGCCCGTTTTCGGCAAAATGCTCGCTTGCGCGGCGATGCATGATCGCGGCACGGCCGGGCGCGCGATCCATCAGCCGGCCAAGCACCATTTCGCGAAATAGCCGATGATAGGAATAGCGGCTATGCTCCTGATCGATGGCATTTAGAAACAGCCCTTCTCGAAAGACATAATCGAGCATCACACGGGCATTTTCGTCCCCTGTAACCGCAGCACAGGCAGAGGGAGTCAGTTCGTCCAGTATCGAGGTATCGACCAGGAAATTACGCACCTCGTCGGGCTGCAAACTCAGCACCTCATCATGAAAATATTCAGCAAATTCCGGACGCAGCCCCGTCAAACGAAGACCACCCGGCATTTCGCTGGCTCGGCGGTAAAGATCACATGCGATGATGATGCCTGAAACCCACCCCTGCGTATCGCCAATGATATCCTGGAGATTGCGTGAATCGACAGGCGTTCCGATGGTCCTGGTGATGAGTTCGGTCGCTTCCGCCAGGGAAAAGGAAAGGTCGGCAACCCCCACTTCAACCAGAAAGCCGAGCGCACGCATGCGAGCTAGCGACAACCCTACCGTGCCGCGCGCGGCAATGATGATCGTCAGGGCATCCCGCGCGCTTGATGACAGCTGCGCGACGAAGTCAAGGATGGGTTGACCCAACAATTGCGCGTCATCGACGATGATGACCGGTCGCACGTCTCCCATCATGGCAAGCGTCGTCAACCACTTCTCGTCAGGCGCGCCGCTCTCCAGATCATCCCATGGCAGACCGGCCGCAATGCCAGCGGCCTTCAGGGCTTGCAGGAAAGATTGCTTGCTTCCAATTCCCGCCCGAGCTGCCAGCCAGAGAACAGGGCGCCCCTGAGCGCGAAGCTCTTCCGCCCAGAACAGCATCGCCGTCGTTTTTCCGCTCCCCGCGGGCGCAGACACCGCCGTCATCCGCGACTGGGCCACCTTTTCCGTCAACGCGACAAGCGCAGCGCGCCGGATTGGCGTATGTGTCGAACGGGGCGGCAAGATGGTTGTCGGCACAACAGTCACGCTGTTCTCTCCTAAGCACGCGCCTTCACACGATTCGTTTTCTCGTATGAAATATATTTTGGGCGAGGAATCTATAAACGCAACCTCTTTTTCCTATCCACAGATAGGTTCCCAACGAGCCGGAAGATTGTCCACGCTTCCAAACTGACAAGCCGGGCCTGCACGCAAAGCTTGCAAGTTGGCCGCGCAGCGACGAAACGCCAGACAGCATTTTAGGAAAGGTTGGACCATGAAGGCCCTTTATCTCGAACGGACCGACGGCCCTGATTCCGTTGCCGTAGCGGAAATCGAAACGCCAGTACCGGGTCCCGGAGAGGTTCGGGTTGCGGTGAAAGCGGCATCGGTCAACCACCGCGAACTGTTCATCACGCACGGTCAGTATCCGGGCATGGTGGTGCCGACCTCTCTGGGTTGCGACGGCGCGGGCGTGGTGGACATGATCGGTGAAGGCGTCACCGGCGTCAGCGAAGGCGACGAAGTCGTCCTGTACCCCGCACGGAACTGGGGGCCCAATCGCCATGCTCCTGCCGCCGATTTCGGCCTGCTCGGAATGCCCTTCGCCGGCACGATCGCGGAATATATCTGTGTCCCCGTCGACAATCTCGCACCCAAGCCTGCTTTCATGAGCTTCGAAGAGGCCGGGGCCATGCCCTTGACGGCGCTGACATCCTGGCGCGCGTTGATGTTCAAGGGGCGACTGGAGGCGGGTGAAACCCTGCTCATCAGCGGTGTTGGCGGTGGCGTTGCGACATTCGGTCTTGCCTTCGCTGTCGCCAAGGGTGCCAATGTCTATGTGACCGGCGAAAGCCAGGACGTGATCGACCGCGCCATTGCAATGGGAGCAAAGGGTGGCCTGCTCTACACCGATCCCGATTGGCGCAAGCAGGTTGGAAAGCTGACCGGCGGCGTCGACGTGGTGCTGGATGGCGCCCCTTCGCCCAGCTTCGCCAACTATGTCCGCGCCATCAATCCGGGCGCGCGCATCGTGATCTATGGTTCGACCGCAGGTAACGAGGTCAAGTTCAACGCCACCGACATCTTCCTGAAAAGCGCCAGCATCGTCGGCAGTCAGGTGGGCGATCCGCAGGATTTCAAGAATATGCTCGCCTTTGCCGCGCAGCATGAGATCAAGCCGGTGATAGAGGCGACCTATCCGCTCGCGCAGGCGAAGGAAGCGCTTCTTCACCTGCGCGACCAGCATAAGTTCGGCAAAGTCGTGGTGACGATGTGAGCGACCTGTTCAGTCTGACGGGTAAGAAAGCGCTGGTGACCGGCGGCGCTCAGGGACTTGGACGCATGATTGCCGAAGGCCTATTGCGTGCCGGGGCGAGCGTCGCAATCACATCGCGCAAAGCTGACGTCTGCGAAGAGGCCGCAAGGGAAATGGCGGCGCTGGGACCATGCATCCCCCTGCCCGCAGACCTGTCGACACCGGAGGCAGCAGTCGATCTCGTCGCTCGCTATCGCGATGCGATGGGCGAATGTCACATATTGATCAATAATGCGGGCAAGACCTGGGGCGGCTCCATCGACAGCTTCCCTGACAAGGCCTGGCCCGGCGTAATGGCGGTGAACGTCCAGACACCCTTTACCATGATCCGTGAGCTGCTGCCCGAACTGGGCGCGGCAGGAACGCCCGGCGATCCTGCACGGGTCATCAACATCGGCTCGGTCGCGGGCATGAAAACGGAACGGCTCCAAGCGTACAGCTATACAGCGAGCAAAGCTGCCGTTCATATGATGACGCGTGATCTGGCGGGTGATCTCGCGGAACGCAATATCACCGTGAATGCAGTCATCCCCGGCTTTTTTCCGACCAAGATGACGGCCCACATGCGCGACGAGGATAATGTCGATCCCACGCTGCTGGCGCATATTCCGCTGAGGCGCCTTGGGACCCCGGAAGATATCGCGGGTATCGTGGTATTCCTCTGCGCGCGCGCGGGCGCCTATGTCACCGGCGCTCAAATCCCGGTTGATGGCGGGGTAGTCGGCTGCGGCTGAAGGGAGTAACCCGTCATGGCGAGAAATGGCAATTTCGTTTTCGTCGGCGGGACTGAAGGTATCGGGCGCGCTACCGCGCTGAATGTGGCGCAACAGGGCGCTTCCATCCTTCTCGTGGCGCGAAGTGCAGATCGCGGCGCGGCTGCTGTTGATGCCATGCTGACCGCAGGGGCGCGAGACGCAGCCTTTCTCAAGGCAGACCTTTCGACGATTGCCGGCGCTGCCGAAGCCGCCACAGCTATAACCGCATGGCGTCCAGCCATAGATGGTCTGATGCACAGCGCGATGAGCGCCTTTTCGGGCAAGACGGTGACCGCTGACAGGCTGGAATTCGCCTTCGCCCTCCAATATCTGGCGCGGGCTATCATCAACCGCCTGTGCTCCGATACGCTGGCGGCATCGGGTGACGGGCGGATCGTCCATCTGGCCGGAGCGGTGCCATATCGCATGGCGCCGCCCGATCTCGACGATTTGCAGTTTGAGCGGCGCAAGTGGGGGTTCTTCAAGGCCATCCTCACCACTCATGTGGAAGGTTTCCTATTCCTGGACGAAGCATCGCGGCGCTGGTCGGATCGTCCCATCGGTCTCTATGCCACCGGCGTAGCTTCGACCAAGACCAAGGCGATGCAGGACCCGGCAATGCCACTCATCATGCGGATGATGGGCTGGTTCGGCACGACGCCGGAAAAGTCAGCCGTCAATGCGACGCGCCTGCTGCTCGATGACAAACGGCCGGCATTGAAGGCCGCGATCTTCAAAAACCCCAAGGCGTTCGAACCCACGCCTTTCGACATGCCTCCACAGGAGGCCGCGCGCCTATGGGATATCACGACCGACATTGCCACCCGCAAAGGAGTGCATTTGCCATGACGATCGACCTTCAAATACTGGCGGATCGCATAGCGATCGAGGAATGCATCTACCGCTACGCCCATCTGGTCGATTCGATGCAATATGACCGCATCGCCAAGGAAGTGTTCACGGAGGACGGCTCAATCGACTTCGGCGGTGCACAGTCAGTAGGCCGCGAAGCCATCCACGCCCAATGCATGAGCTATCAGGGCGCGCTGACGGGCTGTTCGCATAATGTCACCAATCTGGTGATTGAAGTGAGCGGCGACGAAGCCCGCGCCGCCAGCCGAGTCCTTGCCTGGCACTGGTTCGCGCTTCCTGATGCCGATCCACTCCGTGCAACAGACCTTCTGGTGGTGGGGGGGTATGAAGACAGGCTTCGCCGCACGACCGATGGCTGGCGCATTTATGAACGAAAAGGCCTGAATTTCGGCACCGGCATTGGTGCAGGAACCGTGCCTGAACCGATGCGCCCTATCTTAGAAGGCATGAAGGGGCGAACGCCGAGTTGGCCCGCCTGAAAGGGAGGTGGGCACAACGCCCACCTGTTTTTCAAAGTTTCCAGCCGCCACCAGCGACGATCACTTCGCCCGTGATATAGTCGGCTTCGGGCAAACACAGAAGGTAAACGGCGCCCGCCGCTTCCTCCGGTGTGCCAGCGCGACCCAGCGGAATGCCCTTTTCCATAGCTTCCAATATCTCGTCGCTCACACCGGCCTTGATGTCCTGGCCTTTGATGCTGATCGTTGAGCTTCCCGCTTCACCAGCGGTCATGCGGGTCATGATAGCGCCGAAGGCAACGGCGTTGACGGTGACATTATACCGCCCCCATTCCTTCATCACCGTCTTGGTCAGGCCGACGACTCCCGCCTTACCTGCCGCATAACCCGACTGTCCGGCATTACCGCCAAGCCCCGCTACGGAGGAAATATTGATGACGGTCCGGCGCTTGGCCCGGCCATGCTCCGCAATTTCGGCCTTCGCCGCAGCAGCGATCACGGGCTGTGCGGCGCGAAGAATGCGAAACGGCGCGCTCAAATGCACGTCCAGCATAGCCATCCACTGTTCGTCGCTGGTCTTTTGAAGCACCGCATCCCAGGCATAGCCCGCATTGTTGATGATGATGTCAATCGTCCCGAAATGATCGACCGCCGTCTTGACGAACGTCTCACCGAAATCGGGTTGCGTCACATCGCCCACGCACACTACCGCGCGCACGCCCAGACTCTCGATTTCACCCGCCGTTTCCCGCGCCACATCCTCATCCAGGTCGTTCACGACCACATGGGCGCCGGCATTGGCAAGCTTTAGCGCAATGGCTTTGCCGATGCCGCGTCCAGAGCCGGAAACCAACGCGACCTTGCCATCCAATATCTTCACTTTAATGCGTCCCGTTCTTTTATGTAAATCCACCGATGCGCGCATATCCGCCATCGATCACAATGATATTCCTGTCGGGCACGCTTGCCCGGAAGGAAATTTCAGCCCCATGACGCCAGATTTCGGTGCGAACCGTTTCGCCAGGCCATACCGGCGCGGTGAACCGAACCCGCATCTCGGTCAAGCCAGTCGGGTCGCCGTCGCAACATGCATGTGTCAGCGCACGGCCGACGAGACCCATGGTGGCAAGGCCATGCAATATGGGCCGTTCGAAACCGGCCGCTTGCGCCGTGCCCTCATCGATATGCAGCGGATTGCGATCGCCGGTCAGGCGATACAGCATCGCCTGATTGACCGCCGTCGGCAGGTCCAGAACGGTATCCGCAAGCCGTTCCGGCATCTCGGCAGCCCCCGATCCGCTCAGGTTGCGTGCACCACCAAAGCCGCCCGCACCACGCAAAACCCACACTTCCTCCATCTCCGCAATCAGCCGGTCGGTGGGTGTCGTGAGAATGCGCTTCGCCCGCACAAGGGCTGGCTTCCCGACACCCTTGTCGGCCAGATCCGTAATCTCTATCCGGCCATTGACCAACTGCCCCAATTCAAGCGGGCGGAACAGTTTCAGCGTCTGTTCACCATGCAGGATGTGCGGCCAATCCCATCCCAGTTCCGGCGCCATGGGCCAGAAACCGGGTGTGCCCAGCACCAACGCCATCGTCGGCAGCACGGCCAGATCCCGCTCAAAGACCAGGCGCTGCTCGTCTATGCCACCCAACCCGGCACCGACACCGAGCGCATAGAGGATTGCAGAGCGCGGATCGCAGGCATCCTGTGCTTCCGGCACCCGGAAGCTGCGTACTTGTTCGACATTCAGCATCCGGCACCCCCGGCTAAGCCGTCAGGACAGCTTGCGCTCGTCCAGTCCCAATCCACGACCGATGATCTCGCGCATGATTTCCGATGTGCCCGCGAAAATGCGACTGATGCGCGCGTCGGTATACATGCGAGAAATGCGATATTCTTCCATATAGCCTGCGCCACCGTGAAGCTGGACGCATTCGTCCATTACCCGGCCTTCCAACTCGCTCGCCAGCAGCTTGGCGGAGGACGCATCCTCTGCAGTCAGCTCACCGGCATTGAGCAGCAGGACACTCTGGTCGACATAGGTTTGGATCGCGTCCAATTCGGCCCGCATCGATGCCATCTTGAACCGGTTGTTCTGGAAGGCCCCGATCGGTTTCCCGAACGCCTTGCGCTCCTTCACATAGTCAAGCGTGATGTCGAAGGCCGTCTGCGCTGTCGCCATGAAACCGATTGCCGCAACCAGTCGTTCCTGGGCCAGGAATCGCGCCAGATATCGGAAGCCCTGCGTGGGATCGCCCAGCACATTTTCCTTGGGCACCTTCACATCATTGAAGAAAAGTTCGGCCGTGTCCTGCGCCTTCATGCCCATTTTTGCGAGCTTGCGGCCACGTTCAAATCCTTCCATGCCGCGCTCGACGACAAAGAGGCCAAGGCCGTGGCGGCTGTTCGGATCGGTCCGCGCGGCTACCACCACCAGATCGCTGAGGATGCCGTTGGAGATATAGGTCTTGGCGCCGTTAAGCAGCCAATGGTCACCCTTGTCGACCGCGCTGCTACGCATACCGGCAAGATCGCTTCCGGTCGAAGGCTCCGTCATCGCGACAGCCAGAATCTTCTCGCCGCTGACGATGCAGGGCATCCAGCGATCCTTCTGCTCGTCCGTCCCCAGCTTGGCGATATAGGGCGCGACCAGATCATTATGGAGATTGATATAAAAGCCTATGTCGCCGTGGCGCATATTCTCTTCAATGATGATCTGTTCGAAGCGGAAATCATCGATTCCCGCCCCGCCATATTTCTCATCCGCCCAGGTGCAGAGCAAGCCCTGCTCCCCGGCTTTCAGATAGAGTTCGCGATCGACCATGCCCTGCTCACGAAAGCGCTCGGCATGGGCGCCGACTTCCGCCGTCATGAACTTGATGACGCTATCGCGGAACTGTTCGTGCTCCGGTTCGAAAATCAGGCGCCTCATGCTGGCATCGGCTCCTTCACCGTCGCGTCCTGCGCGGATGCGTAAAAGGATTCGCCCTTAGCAGCCTTGTCCCGCAGCCAAGCCGACGGCAGGAAACGGGGGCCATAAAGCTGAGCAAGCCGGTCGGCTTCCTTGACGAAGTTTTCGATCCCAATCGTGTCGATATAGCTGATCGTGCCGCCGGTCCATGTCGGGAAACCCCAGCCGTAGATGGCGCCAAGGTCGGCGTCCTGCGGCGTCTCCAGCACATTTTCCTCAAGGCAGCGAGCCGTTTCCATGGCCTGCGCGTAAAGGTAGCGCTTCTTGAGTTCCTCGACATCCCAGCCATCCTTGACCGGGAAATGCTCCGCCAGCCCCGTCCACAGATGCTTCTTGCCGCCCTCAGGATAATCGTAGAAAGCGCCGCCGGACTTGCGGCCGGATCGGCCGATCTCGTCCTTCATTCGGCGCATAACGGGAACACCCGCCGGCGGCGTATATTTATCGCCTTCCTCGGCAATCGCCTGATCCACAATCTTGAGCGGCAGATCGATCGTCAACTCATCGAGCAGCGCCAACGGCCCGACCGGCATACCGACAGCCTTGGCGGCATTTTCGATCACCGCAGGAGGGACGCCTTCCGCCAGCATTGCCGCGCCTTCATGGATCAACATTTGGAACACACGACTGGTATAGAAGCCGCGGCTGTCATTGACGACGATCGGCGTCTTGCGGATCTGGGCGATGAAATCGAGCCCCTTGGCCAGCGTTTCCTTGCTGGTCTGCTTGCCCATGATCACTTCGACAAGACCCATGCGATCGACCGGCGAGAAGAAGTGCAGGCCGATGAACTGGTCCGGGTGGCGGGATGCCTGAGCCAATTGCGAGATTGGCAGGGTCGACGTATTGGACGCAAATACCACATTGTCAGGCAGGACAGCTTCCGCCTTCTTGGTCGTCTCGGCCTTGATCGCGGTATCTTCGAACACCGCTTCCACAACCAGGTCACAGCCGTCGAGGAGGGCGAAGTCATCAGTCGCCGTAATACGCGCCAGAATGGCATCAGCCTTTTCCTGCGTAGTTTTGCCCTTTTCGACCAACTTGCCTAGAACCTTGGTCGAATAAGCCTTGCCCTTCTCCGCCGTGGGCACATCTCGGTCGATCAGCACGACCTCGATCCCTGCATTGGCCGACACGAACGCGATGCCCGCGCCCATCATGCCTGCGCCGAGCACGCCGACCTTCTTCGCCTCGAATTTGGGGAAGCCTTCAGGACGGCGAGCGCCCTTCTCGGCCGCCTGCTTCGAGATGAAGGTGGTACGAATGATATTGCGCGCGACCGGATCAGTCAGCAGCTTGGCGAAATATTTGCCTTCCACGGCGAGCGCCTTGTCAAAGGGCAATTGCATCCCATGAAAAACGCTGTTGAGAATCGCGAGGGGCGCCGGGCTGTTATAACCAGCCTTCGCGATTCCACCGGCGGCCATCATATAGGCGGCCGAATCCTCGGGCACGGTCATGCCCTTTTTCTGCGGCGGCACCCAGCCCTTGACGTCCCATGCCTTCACTGGATCGGGCCCGGCGGCTAACCATGCCTTGGCCGCGTCGATCAGCTTGTCTGCAGGAACGACCTCATCCACGATCTTCAGCTTGAGCGCTTCGGCCGGAGCAACCGATCGGCCGGAAAGAAGCAGGTCGAGCGCCACCTTCATGCCAGCGATGATACCGAGACGCACCGTACCTCCGGACCCCGGCAGCAAGCCGACATTGACTTCCGGCAGGCCCACTTGTGCCTTGGGATCATCGACCAAAATGCGATGATGACAGGCCAGCGCCAGTTCAAAACCGCCGCCCAGAGCAAGACCATTGATCGCCGCGACCCACGGCTTGCCCGACTGCTCAATCGCGCGATGCATGTCGGTCGCCCGCTTGGAAAAGGCATAAGCCTGTGCGGGAGTCAGCGTACCAAATCCGTTGACCAACTGCTTAAGGTCGGCGCCGGCCATGAACGTCTTCTTGCCCGATGTCAGTATGACGCCCTTGATGCCATCGTCCCCGGCGATCTGTGCCGTCGCCTCCTCCATGTCGGCAATGAACGCATCGTTGACGACATTCATGGCCCCTTCCGCATCAAGGGTCAGGATAGCAACGCCGTTGTCGGCCTTTTCCAGTCGCATAGTCTTCATGGGAATTCCCGCTCTAAAGTTCTTTGTGCGCGCTCAGACGCGCTCGATGATGGCGGCCGTGCCGAGGCCGTTCGCGGCACACAGCGTGATAAGGCCGGTGGCGGCGTCGCGACGCTCCAGTTCGTCAAGAACGGTGCCAAGGATCATTGCGCCGGTCGCGCCGAGCGGATGGCCCATGGCGATCGCGCCGCCATTCACGTTGATCTTGTCGTCGGGGATATTCAGTTCGCGCTGGAAGCGCATGACGACGCTGGCGAAGGCTTCATTCAGCTCCCACAGATCAATGTCTTTCTCGGTCATTCCGCCTGCCTTGAGCGCTTTGCGCGATACCGCTGTCGGCGCGGTCAGCATGATCGTCGGTTCCGACCCGATATTGGCATAGGACCGAATCTTGCCGCGCGGCTTCAGACCCGCCTTCTCACCAAACTCCTTGGAGCCGACGAGCACCAGGCCCGACCCATCAACGATGCCGGAGCTGTTGCCGCCATGATGGACATAGTTCAATTCTTCGATTTCAGGATATTTGGCCTTGGCGACTGCCTCAAAGCCCGCCTTGCCGAACCCTTCGAAGGCAGGCTTCAGCTTGGCCAGACTCTCCACCGTCGTGCCCGGACGCATGTGCTCGTCACGGTCGAGTACGACCTCTCCAAGCACATCCTTCACGGGTACTATCGACTTTTTGAAATAGCCATTTTCCCAGGCATGGGCCGCTTTGCGCTGACTTTCGACCGCGAAACCGTCGACATCTTCGCGCGTAAAACCATCGAGGGTAGCGATGATGTCGGCGCCAATGCCCTGCGGAGCATAATAATTGCCGTATGCCACCGAAGGGTCGGACGTCCATGCACCCGAATCATAGCCCATCACCGTGCGGCTCATGGACTCGACCCCGCCGCCGATACCAGCCTGGATCATGCCCGAATGCACCTGCGCGGCAATCAGGCTGACCGCGTCCAGCCCGGTCGCGCAGAAGCGATGGATCTGCTGCCCCGCAACCGTCTGAGCATAACCCGCCTGCAATACCGCCGCACGGGCGAGCACGCCGCCCTGCTCACCAACCGGCTGCGCCATGCCTATGATCACATCATCCAGCAGAGCCGTATCCAGATCGTTGCGCTCCTGCAACGCGCGAAGCAGTTGCGTCGCCATTTCGACCGAGGTGATTTCATGCAGCGCGCCATCGGGGCGGCCTTTGCCGCGGGGCGTCCTAACATGATCGTAGACATAGGCTTCCATAGTGAATTCCCGACCAGTAAAGCAAAAATCTCTATGCTCGCTCTTGGACCCGGAAGGCAAGGCCGCACCTATCCAACGAAAGGCGCAGAGAGGAGCGATGGCTGCAATCTGATCGCCATCAACAGCTGACCGGCATTTTTAGGAGCGGACATCCGTGGTCACACAAGGCGAAGATTGCGCCCCAATTCGTATCTCTGCAACCACTTTGGGCGATCTGCTCCTCAAAGGATGGGACAAGGCCCCGAACAAGGAAGCGCTCGTTTTCCCGGGAGAACGCAAGACATATGACGATGTCGTCCAGAGCGTCCTGAAACGGGCGCGAGGCCTGAAGGCCCTCGGCATCAAGCGCGGCGATCATGTCGGCATCCTCCTGCCGTCCAGCATCGAATTTGTCGAAACGCTGTTCGCCAACGCAATGTGCGGCGCCGTTTCTGTCCTGATGAACGCGCGCTACAAGGCCCCGGAAATGGCCTATGTCGCGGAGAATGCCGATCTGGCAGCGGTCATCACCAACGACATGGTGACCGAACATATCGATTTCGGCTGCCGGCTGACGGAAGCGTTTCCCGACCTGACCGATACGGTTGATCCGACCGCCCTGACGCTCTCCGGCGCGCCCCTTCTCAAGCGAATTATCATGCTGGGAGGCCGCTCCGCTCCCGGATTCGTTGATCAGGCGACGTTCGATGCGGCGGTCGAGACGGTGAGCGAAGCCGATATCCATGCCTGCCGCCTGACGGTCAGGGTTCGTGATACCGCCATGATTCTCTATACGTCAGGGACATCGGCCAATCCCAAGGGCTGCCTGCTCAGTCACGAAGCCGTCACCCGCGAAGCATCGAATCTCGCTCGCTATCGCTGGTCCTTCCAGCCCGACGAACGCGCGTGGTCGCCGCTGCCACTGTTCCATATCGCCGCGATGCTGTGCATGCTCGGCGCGGTCGACGTGGGCGGCACGTTCATCGGCCAGCCGCACTTCGATGCCGGAGAAAGCCTGAAGCAGATCGAAGAGGAAAAGGTGACGATGATGTTCCTTCCCTTCGTCACCTTCCATCAGGCGATGATTACTCACCCCGACTGGACGAAGGCCGACATGTCCTCGGTGCGCCTCCAGAACAGCTGTTTCGCCTTTATGCCGGAACGCGTGGGTCAGGCTTATCGCGATAAAGCCCCGAATATGTTGCAAGTCGGCACCATGGGCATGACCGAGGCGACAGGCATCGCTACAACCGGCGGCTATGCGATGGACCCGGAAATGGGCTTTAAGAAGCTTGGCTTCCCGTTGCCCGGCATCGAGCTGAAGATCGTCGATCCGGAAACCGGCGAAGAAAAGGGCATCGACGAGCGCGGAGAGATTCTCATCCGGGGCTACAACCTCTTCGACGGCTATTACAAGGACCCGGAAAAGACCGCCCAGGCGCTGGACGCAGAGGGCTGGTATCATAGCGCCGATATCGGCTCCATCGACGAGCATGGCCATGCCATGTTCCACGGCCGGTTCAAGGACATGCTGAAAGTGGGCGGTGAAAATGTCGCCGCCGCGGAAGTGGAAACTGTGCTGGCGACCCATCCGGCAGTCCGCCTTGCACAGGTGGTCGGCCTCCCCGATGAACGATTGGCGGAAATCCCCGCCGCTTATGTCGAACGGGAAGACGGCGTCGAAGTCGAGGCGGAGGAACTGATCGCCTATACCAAACAACGTCTGGCGTCCTTCAAGGTGCCGCGCCATATCCGATTCATAGAGGAATGGCCCATGTCGGCGTCCAAGATCCAGAAGTTCAAACTGCGCGGCGCGCTGATGGAAGAGCTGGGCCTGAAGGACTGAGGCACGGCGCATGGATGCCATCTTTATTTTAGGGAGAGTGAAATGCGGGTGATCATCACGGGTGCTGCAAGCGGCATCGGTAGGGCATGCGCCGAATTGCTGGCGGCAGGCTCCGTGATCCCGGGCGAACACCGGATGCTACTCGCCGATCGCGACGCGGCCAATCTTCAGGTCGTGGCGGACGCAATAGGCCCCGCAGCGGCAACCAGCGTAGTCGATCTCGCCGAGCCTGACTGCGGCGACAGGATGGTCGAAGCGGCGCTCGCGCATATGGACGGGATCGACGCCGTCATCAGCAATGCCGGCATCATCATGGGCGGCGCGCTGGTCGAACTGCCGATCAGCGATTTCGACCGCATTTTCGCCATCAACACCCGTTCGTCGTGGCTGCTGGGTAAGGCTGCCCATCCTCACCTCAAGAAGAGCAAGGGCGCTTTCGTAGCCACCGCGTCCATGTCGGCTACCCAGCCCACGCCCGCGCTCGGCTTTTATTCTTCCAGTAAAGCTGCCCTGCTGATGATGATTCGCCAGCTCAGCATCGAATGGGGGCCGGACGGCATCCGCTGCAACACCGTATCGCCAGGCCCCACCTACACGCCAATGACCGCGGCGGGATATAAGGATCAGTCGCGGCGCGACCAGCGAGAGGCCAACATTCCTCTGCGTAAGCTGGGTTTGGCGGAGGATGTGGCCAATGCGATACTGTTCCTCATCAGCCCTCATGCCGGCCATATCAGCGGCGTCGATCTGTTGGTCGATGGCGGCATGAGCAATATGCTGATGCCTGCGAGCGGCGGCGGTACTGGTCAGAACAAGCAAAGCTGAGATGCGGTCAAACGCCCCCACCCGCAACCAGAGCCATTTCGGGAGGGGGACCGCCCTTGGCCTCCTGCCGGTCGATCAGCAGCCTGGCCGTGGCCATGAGATGGTTCGCCAGGAGCGCAGTGGCGCGATCCGCGTCTCTCGCCAACGCTGCCTCAACAATCTCCGCATGTTCGTGAACCAGATCCCGGTCGCCATCAGCCATCGGCACGGTAAGATAACGGTAACGCTCCGACTGGGCATAAAGCCAATCACGCATTCTAAGCAGCCAGGGACTGTCGCACGCCGCCACCAGAGCATGGTGAAAGGCCGCATGTGCACCGGCATACTCCTCGCTCAGGCGGGACGCCTCCTGCGGATCGCGCGTTGGGGTCTTGCTCAGCCGATGCGCCGCGCTGACGATGGACGCCTCCCAGTCCAGCCCCCCTTTCTCAAGGGCTCGCCTGAGACATTGCCCTTCAATGTCGCTGCGGACGGCGACCAGATCGGTGAGGTCACCAATCGAAATGGGCGCTACCCGAAATCCCCGCGCTTCGTCCTGAATTACAAAACCTTCGGACGTGAGCCGAGACAATGCTTCTCGAACAGCACCAAGGCTAAAGCCCTGAGTTTCGGTGATATCCTTGATATTGATCTTCGCTCCGGGCACCAGCCGGCAAGTCAAAAGATCGTCCCGCAACTGCCGATAGGCGCGTTCGGTCAGGCTCAGCTTTTTTGTCATCGGAACAGCTATATCAGCTTCGCAGACCGTGGCAATTCACTTGGATCTATTTTATAACTTGAAATATATTTGGTGATATCACATGCCGCTCACCAAGCGGTTTCGAAAATTTTCAGGAGGATAGAACATGCGGTTGGCAAAGGTGACAAAGGGTGGGACGGTCGGTCTGGCAGTGGACACGGGTGCGGGCGTCAAGGCGCTGTTCGGTGACGCTGCGCTTTATGATCTGGACGCCCTGATCGCCAGCGGCGGCAACGCTCTGACGGACGCCGGCGCCAAGGTCAGCGCTACGGGTGAAGATGTGAAGGTGGAAGACCTGACCTTCCTGTCGCCCTTGGTCAAGGCGCCCAAGATTATCTGCCTTGGCCTCAACTACAAGGATCACGCGGCCGAGGGCGGTTTCCAGGTGCCGGAATTTCCTACGGTATTCGGCCGCTTCAATTCGAGCCTGATCGGGCATGGCGCTCCGATCATCAAACCGGCCTCCTCCGACCAGCTTGATTATGAAGGCGAAATGGTCGCTGTCGTCGGCAAGGGCGGGAAAGATATCAGCAAGGAAGATGCGCTGTCGCACATCGCGGCCTATTCGGTGTTCAATGACGGATCGGTTCGCGACTATCAGCTCAAGACGCCGCAATGGACCGTCGGCAAGAATTTCGACGATACCGGCGCCTTCGGCCCTTGGCTGGTCACCCCGGACGAACTGCCCGCGGGTGGCGCAGGCCTCAAGATCGAAACCCGCCTGAATGGGCAGGTCGTACAAAGCGCCAACACGTCGGACATGGTTTTCGATGTGGCCGACACTGTCGCTCTCCTGTCCACCTGCTTCACCCTGGAGGCGGGCGACGTTCTGGTGATGGGAACCCCGTCCGGCATCGGCCTTGCCCGCAAGCCTCCGCTGTTCATGAAAGACGGCGATGTGTGTGAAGTGGAAATCGAGAAGATCGGCCTGCTGGTGAACCCCATCAAGGCGGCATGACCGAAAGGCCGGGCACCATTCGATAGGCGCCCGGCCAACGAAGGAGGGAAGGATGAACCAGAAAAGCTCTTCAGGACGCCGCGCCAATGTTTTGGGCGTCCATTCCATCGACCATTTCGCGCTTGAAGTGCCCGATCTGGAGGAAGCGCGCAAATTCTATACGCTCTTCGGTCTCGACGTGCGGGACAAGAATGGCGCGCTCGAACTTTATACGGTCGGCAACCCACATCGCTGGGGCGTGCTGAATCAGGGCGGCGCCAAGCGACTACGTTATTTGAGCTTCGGTATTTATGCGGATGAGATGGAAGCGTTTTCGGCCCATCTCGACAGCTGCGGAGTCAGCAAAATCGATGCGCCCGAAGGAGTTGAATCCAACGGCATCTGGTTCGCGGGTTTCGATGGCCTGCCAATCAATGTGCGCGTTGCCGACAAGGCGACGCCATCGGAAAAAAGCCATTTCACTTTCATCAGCTCGGCACCCGGCGAATCCGGCGCCATTCCCAACAGCAAGGCTCCGAAGGTTCACCCTCGCCGCCTTTCGCATTTCGCCATCTTCACAACTGACGTGAACGCTGCAATCGATTATTATGAAAAGACGCTGGGATTGCGCCTTTCCGACAAAAGCGAGCCGGCCGTCGCGTTCCTGCATGGTGTGCATGGCAGCGACCACCATTTGCTTGCCCTCGTGCTGTCGGACCGGCGAGGTATGCATCACAACAGTTGGGATGTCGGCTCCGTGATGGAAGTGGGCTTGGGCGGCGCGACCATGGCGCGGGCAGGCTATGGCCCTAATTGGGGCTTGGGCCAGCATGTGCTGGGCGCCAATTATTTCTACTATGTGCGCGACCCATGGGGCAGCTTCAGCGAATATTCGGCCGATATCGACTTCATTCCGTCTGACGTCGACTGGCCGTCAGCCAATCATGCGCCCGAAGACAGCATGTTCCTGTGGGGGCCTGATCCGTTTCCCGAATTCATCCAGAACACCGAACCGGCGGAGGCCTGATTTTCATGACCACATTCGTTCTTCTTCACGGCGGCGGCATGGGCGGCTGGACATGGAAATATGTCCGTGAACTGCTGGAAGCCAAGGGACACAAGGTCTATACGCCGACATTCACCGGCTTTGGCGAGCGTGAGCATCTGATCGGCCGTGATGTGGGCAATGCGACTCATGTGCGCGACATCGTGAATGTCTTCAAATATGAGGATCTGCACGACGTCGTGCTGGTAGCGCACAGCTATGCCGGCACCGTCGCGCCCGGCGTCATCGCCGAGGTGGGCGACCGCATCGCCAAGGTCATTTATCTCGACGCCATCATACCCCGGTCGGGCGAACGTATCGCCTCCCTCATGGGCTACGTTCCCGAAGACCAACTCGCCGCACTGGACGCGATGCTGGAAGCGGGCGAAGGTCCCATCGGTTCAGGCGTGCACGAAATGCAGCGCGCCGCCGCCAAGGATCACCCGCACCTCATGGACCCGGCGCGCGAAAAATGGCTGCTCGACAATCTGTCGGACCAGCCGATGAAGGCGACGGCCTGCGTCATCTCCGTGGGCGCCGAAACGATCGCGAAGCCTGTCGATTACATCGCGGCGGCCGTCACCGTCATGACCGCCATGCACGATCGGGCGCGGGAACTTGGCTGGACCGTCCATGACCATCCGGGCGACCATGCCCTGCTGGTTGGAGATCCCGAAGGCACGGTCGACCTCATCCTGAAGATCGCCGGCGCGGGAGCCAAGGCATGAACGCGGCGGAACTGTTCTCGGTAAAGGATCGCGTCGCCATCATCACCGGCGGCTCGACCGGAATCGGCCGGCACATCGCCACTGGCTTCGCTGCCGCGGGCGCAAAGGTCTATATCTGCGCCCGGACGGAAGCCAAGGTGATGTCGGCGGCGGCAGAGATTTCCGCGACTACGGGCGGCAATTGCACCGGCCTTGTTGCCGACTTGTCGACCCTTGCCGGGATCGACGCACTGGTCACGGCCGTCTCCGCGCGGGAAAGCGCCGTCCACGTCCTTGTGAACAATGCCGGGACCATGGCGGACGCATCCATCGACGAATATGGCGAGAGCGAATGGGATCCGGTCATCGACCTGAACCTCAAGGCGCCTTTCTTCACGCTCCAGAAATTCCTGCCGTTGCTTCGCGCGGGCGGAACGGCGGAACGGCCCGCATCGATCATCAATATCGGATCAGTTGGTGCCCTGAAGGTGGGGCCGAAGGAAAACTACGCCTATCAGGCCTCGAAAAGCGCCATTCACTGGATGGCGAAGTCGCTCGCCAAGCGGCTTGGCCGCGACAACATCACCGCCAATGTGATCGCCCCTGGCTTCTTCGAATCCGAAATGACGGTCATCTCATCCGATGAAATGCGCAAGATGGTGGTATCCATGGTCCCACGCGGCCGCGTTGGTACGCCGGAGGATCTGGCAGGCACGGCCATCTATCTGGCGTCGCGCGCAGGCGCCTATGTCACCGGATCGGTCATCCCCGTAGAGGGTGGATTGTCGATCTGACATTAAACAGCTTCATTGCGTAGCATCAGTGGCGCGATACATGTGCCGGTTCCCGATCAGTGGGGAATGATGATGGACCGGATGCTTGGCTTCTACCAACGGCCTGCCCTATAGTCCGATAGGTTCGCAATGCGACCGACAGGGGCTTAGTCGAAGCGCTATTAACGGGAATGACAATGGATTTTTCACTCACCGAAGAACAGCAGGCATTCAGGGACATCGTTCGCCGCTGGGTCGATGCGGAAGCGCCCAAGGACTGGATGCGGACGCTGGAAGCCGACGAAGAAAACTATCCCTATGCACTGTGGGACAAGATCGCGGAGCAGGGATTTTTCGGCATAGGCATTCCTGAGGAATATGACGGGCTGGGTGGCGACGTCATGATGCAGATGATCTTCGCCCGCGAATTTGCGCGAACGGCGGGCGGTCTGCTGTGGGTCTGGGGCCTTACCTCATTCGGCGGCGCGAAGACGATCGGCGCGGTCGGCACGGAAGAGCAGAAAAATCGCTGGCTGCGCCCCATGGCGCAGGGCAAGCTCCGCGTCGCGCTGTCGATGACCGAGCCCGATGGCGGCACCGACGTTCTGGGCGCGATGAAGACCCACGCAGAAAAGGTCGATGGCGGCTGGAAACTCAACGGCGCCAAGATGTGGACGACAGGCGCCAAGGCCGCCGATCGCCTGCTCGTCCTCGCGCGCACCGACAAAAATGTCGAGAAGAAGCATCATGGCCTTACCATGTTCTTCGTCGATGCGAAGGCGCCCGGCATCACCGCCTCGCTTCTTCCCAAGCTGGGCATGCGAGCCATGGGTTCGTGCGAGGTTCATTATGAGGATGTCTTCGTCCCCGACGAAGATGTTCTGGGCGAGCCCGGCCAGGCCTGGTATGCGATGCTGCCTACGCTCAACAATGAACGGATCATGGTCGGGGCGCAGTGCCTGGGCGCGATCGATGGCGTACTGGAAGATGCGGTGGAGTATATGCTGCAACGCAAGGCGTTCGGCGGCATCATCGGACGCTTCCAGATTCTGCAACATTATGTGGCGGACATCGCGACCTGGCAGAAGCTCACCGAACTGCTGCTTTACAATGTTGCATGGATGCAGAGCAACGGCATGCCCTGCGGCATCGAAGCGAACATGCTCAAGATGGTCGCTACCGAAAATGCCGTGAAGGCCGCGGATCTGGGCATTCAGATTCTGGGCGGCATGGGCTATTCGGCGGAAACCGACATGCAGCGTTACTGGCGCGATCACCGAATCCTGCGAATGACGCCGATCAGCAACGAAATGGTGCGCAATACAATCGCCGAGAGCCTCGGCCTGCCGCGCTCCTTCTAAGGAACTGCCATGAGCGATCTTGACGATCTTCCTCCTGCCCCGGACGCCGCTGGCACTTCGCTGGATGGCACAAAGGTCTTTGTCATCACGGCCGAGGAAAACGCCGCCTTGTGCCGTTCGACCGGGATAGAGCCCGCCACCGACGGAACCGCGCACCCGATCTATTATTACATCGCGACGCAGGTCGCGATGGGCAAGACGGTTGCCGGCGTGTGCGAGGCGTGCGAATTCGATGTCGAGGACGGCCCGATGATGGGTAGCAGCGGCGTGCGCTTCGACGCTCCCCTTAAGGTGGGGGAAAGCTATAAGGTGACAGGCGAAATCCTCAGTCTCGTCCGCAAGCGCAGCCGCAAGCTTGGTGTCATGGACGTGCTCACCTATCGCCTGCGCCTGCACTTGCTCGATGGGACCAGAGTGCTTGAAACCGACAATGTGTGGGTCCTGCCCCGCAAGGAGTTCGCCGCATGAGCTACGCTATCGGAGACGCACTGCCGCCCTTCACGATCGAAAGCGTCAGCCCCGAGGCCATGAAGCAATGGGCCGTGTTCCTTGCCGATCCAAACCCCATTCATCTCGATGTCGAGGTGGTGAAGGCGAAGGGGCTAGGCGACCGGGTCATCAATCAAGGGCCGATCAACGTCGCCTATATGATGAACATGCTGATGCGCGCCTTTCCCGGCGGCCGGATCAAAACGATGGATTCGCGCTTTCTGGACAATGTCTATGGCGGCGACCGCGCGGTGGTGACAGGCAAGGTCGCGGCCATCGACGGCAATGTCGTGACCTGCGAATTTACGTTGGATGTCGATGGCCGGGGCACGGTCAATTCCGGCACGGCGATCGTGGAAATCTGAGAGATACGAGGAGAAAGTAAATGCCTAGCGGACCTTTTGCCCATGTTTGCATGGTCGTCCGAGACCTGGATAAGGCGATTGAAGACTGGACCAAGATCCTGCGCGTGCTTGATCCCGCATCGCTGGAAGAACGCATCGTGAAATATGACGAGTTCTCCAGCGGCGATGACGCGGGCATGAAATGGGCTACGTTCGTCAACAATGGCGGCACGGAAATCCAGTTCATCCAGCCCGCCCCCGGCACGCCCATGGGCGACCGCCTGGAGAAGGTCGGTGAGCATGTTCATCACCTCTGTTATGCGACCGACGATGTGCCCGGCTCGATGGAAAAGCTGAAGGCGGAAGGATTGCACCTGCCCGGCGGTGGCCAGACCTATAATGATCCGGACATGACCTGGCAGAAGTGGAGCTGGGTCGGCCACAAGAGCACTCATGGCTGCCTGATCGAGGTTGCTTCGCCCTATGAAAGCCGCAACGACGGCAAATGGCACCATGCACCCGGGAAATTCGCCTATAAAGGCCCCGGTGAACATCCCTCGTTCGCCGAAATGGTGCCGCCAGTCGCTGCTGAGTAAGTGCACGGTTCCGGCATGATAACGCCAAAGCGGATAAGCCTGCCGGGTGACGGACTGGAGATGGTTGCGGACGCCTATGGCGACCCGGCCGCTCCGGCCGTCTGCTTTTTCCACGGGGGGGGGCAAAGTCGCCGGTCATGGGCAGGCTCGGCCCGGCACGTTGCACAAGCGGGCTATTATGGCCTGACATTCGATCTGCGCGGCCATGGCGACAGCGGCTGGGCCAGCGATGGCGACTATCTGCTGGAAGCCTATGGCCGCGATGTCGAAGCCATCATCCAGGCCATCGAAGGACCGCTTGCCCTGGTGGGCGCATCACGCGGTGGTCAATCGGCCCTGGTGGGTGGCTCGCACCATCCCGACCGGGTTCGCCTCATCATGCTGGCCGACGTCGCGCCCTATATGGTCGATACGGGAGTGGACGAAATTCGCGGCTTCTTCCGCGCAAGCGATTCCGGCTTCGCATCGCTTGAGGATGCCGCCGACGCGCTACACGTCCATCTTGGCCAGCCCCGCCTTCCCAACGTCTCCGGCCTTGCCAAATCGATGCGCGAGGAAGATGGTCGCCTGTTCTGGCACTGGGATCCGCGCACGACTGCGCCGGAATTTCTCCATCCTCCCTCGGAAGGAGAGACGCTTATTGCGGCAGCTCGCCGCGTCAAATCGCCGCTGATTCTCGTGAAGGCGGAACTGAGCGACATCGTTTCGGACGAAAGCGTCAAGCGCTTCCATGCGCTCACCCCGCAATTGCACGTCGAGATCGCCCGTGGCGTGGGCCACATGTTCACCGGGGACCGCAACGACGCTTTTGCCGAGCGCCTGCTGCACCACCTTGCTATCCACATGCCACTATGAACAAGGGCGCGGCCTTTGTGGTTGGTGGGACGGGTGGCCTTGGCAGCGCCATCTGCCGCCGCCTGTCAACCGAATGGGACAATATCGCCATCGGCTATCGTTCCAGCCGCGAGAAAGCGCTGGCGGTCGCGGCATCCTTGCAGAATGGCATCGGTCAGGCGCTTCCCGTTTCCTGCGATCTATCCAACCGCGACTCCATAGAAGCGGGCATCCGCGCGACCGTCGATCGGTTCGGCACCATCGGCACCATGATCTTTGCCAGCGGGGTCGAGATACCCCAGCCTTTCGTCAGCAAGATCAGCGAAGAGCAATGGCGCGAAGTGATCGAGATCGAACTGATCGGCTTTACCCGCATCGTGTCTGCAACCCTTCCCCATTTCCGTACCCAGGGTTTCGGCAATTTCGTCGCGGTCGTTTCGGTCGCCAATTACTGCTTCCCGCCCGGTGATGCCCTTTCCTCCGTTCCCAAGGCAGGGATGGAAGCATTGGGCCGCGCGGTCGCCAAGGAGGAAGGCCGCTATGGCATTCGGGCCAATATGGTCGCGCCGGGGATCATCGATGCCGGTTTGGGCGCCGATTTCCTCAAGTCGCTTTATTCACCTGAAATATGGGAAACGCAGCGCAAGCGCATAGCCTTGCAATGTTTCGGTAGTGGTGAAGATATCGCTGAATCCGTGGCTTTCCTGGCTTCCGACAAGGCGAAATATGTGACCGGTCAAACCTTGATCGTCGATGGAGGCTTCAGCCTCTAAAAGCCGGCATTGCCGTGACATTATCGCAAGTTCGGGAATTCAGTTCGGGCCAGCTTACGCTACATGGTTGCGCTGCCGCCTGAAGCGTTTTGGGTATCTCCCTAGCGCATACGCCCGCCAGCAGGCGAATAGTACGCTTTCAGATCGCGCAGAGCCTTAATAGAGGCGTAGACGGTTGATCGATCCCTATCCAAAAGCTTGCTGGCCCGGCGCGCTATCGATGCGCGCCGGGCCGGCATGTCGATTATTTGTAAGGATCGACCGGCTGCGGAACGTTGATGACTTCCAGATCCTTCAGCATGGTCAACACGTCGGAGATCGAATAGATATGGTCGATCTTGTCGCCGCGGAAACGCAGCCAGGAGAACCACAGGACATTGAGGTCATTCCCGGTCGGCTGGACGCCCATGTAAGGACCGCCGGTGTGCTTGCCATGGTGGTGGCACAGGACGCAGATCTCGTCCTCGCCGCGGCCCCATGCCTTCAGCGTGCGATAGAGGCTGGGCGGGAAAGTCTTGTAAAGGCCCTGCGGCGAGGTCTTCCAGACATGATAGGTGCCCAGGTCAGGCCGGTTGGGATTGTCATAGGTCATGGTGTCGGTGTTGAAGAACCGGTCCATGCCGTCCCAATCGCCGCGGTTGATGACCTCGTGCAGGTCCATCCAGTGATTGACCATGAACGCCTGCCGCTCGGTCAGCCCGGCGGTGATTTCTGCCCGCTTATCCTTGGACAGGACGAAATCGGCTTCCGTGAACGGGGCAAGGCCCATAATAATCTCCTTGATAAAATGGTCCGCGGGATCGCCCCGGGGGTGCCGTTTCATCCCCATAGCCACCCCCCTCTACACCTACCTAATGGAAGGCGGCGTGCGTCCCGCACTGTGTCAGCAACAATTCTATAGAATAAAGGAGAGGCTATGACACTGACCCTGCAGGAAATGTCTGATCGGTTCGAAATTCAGGACCTGATCGTCGGCTATTGCTACGCTGTCGATACACGCGATTGGGACGCGCTGGACCGCTATTTCACCGAAGATGCGGTGATCGACTATTCGGAAATGGTGGGCATCGTCGGCGGACTGGCGGAAATCAAGACGTTCCTTGCGGAGAGTCTGGCACCGATTCCCGCCTTCCAACACGCGGTTTCGACCACCCAGTATCAGATTGAGGGCGACCGGGCAAAGACCAAGACGGCCTGCTACAATCCGATGACCGTCAGTGACGGCGAAACGACCGATACGCTGGTCTTTGGCCTCTGGTATCATCATGAATTCGTTCGCACCGGGCAAGGCTGGAAGATCAGCCGACTCTATGAACAGAAATGCTATCGGCTGAACGTCCCGGACTGGCTCGCGGCGCAATTGCCCGCCTGATCCTGCCATAGTTTAGCCAGATCCCCGGGGGGCCCGATGCAACGCTTTCTGAATGTTCTTTTCCTTCTGTTGATGTGCCTCGTCGGCCTGTCTCTATTATGGCTGGGAGGACGTCTGGCGTTGCTCGGCGGATCGATCTGGTATGTTTTCTCTGGCCTTGTCATGGTCGTTACGGCCTATCTTGGCTGCCGCAGGTCGGCTCTGTCCGTTACCGTCTATTGGGCTTTTCTGGCAGCCAATCTGTGCTGGGCGCTTTGGGAGGTCGGGTTGGATGGCTGGGCGCTTGCCCCCCGGCTCGCCATGCCTGTCGCCATGGGCCTTTATATGCTCACCCCCTTCTATCGGCGGCACGTCGGGCTTGCCGGACGATTCGTCGGCGCGCGCATCATGTGGCCCGGCCTTTTGCTGCTGTTGGTCGGCGCAGTCGGCACCGCCTTCTGGATCGATCGATCGCCGACGGCCGACAGCGACATCTGGGGAGCCGGGCCTTCGCAAACGACCGATGGCGACTGGATCGCCTATGGGAACGATCGCGGCGGATCGCGCTTTTCGCCGCTGGCTCAGATCACACCTGCCAATGTGGGCAATCTGGAAAAGGCCTGGACCTTTCACACCGGAAAGCTGAGCGACGGCAAGCAGGGCTCCGCCTTTCAGGCCAACCCGCTCAAGGTGAGCAATCGCCTGTTCCTCTGCGCTGGCAATAATGATGTGATCGCGCTCGATCCGGAAACGGGTCGGCAATTGTGGCGGCATCATCTGAAGACCGATCTTGCGGGCGTCTATGGTCTCGTCTGCCGCGGCGTCACTTATTATCGCGTCCCGCAGGCAACGGGGGTTTGCGCCGAGCGCATCTATACCGCGACGCTTGACGCCCGGCTGATCGCACTCGACGCCGCGACCGGCAGCCTCTGCCCCGGCTTCGGACGGGGCGGCCAGGTGGATCTGAAGGTCGGATTGGGCAACGTCGACAAGGGCTATTATTTCGTTACCTCGCCCCCCGCGCTGGTACGGGGCCGCCTCGTGCTAGGCGGTTGGGTGATGGATGGCCAGAAAATCAAGGAACCTTCAGGCGTCGTCCGGGCATTCGATGCCGTCACGGGCGATTTTTCCTGGGCTTTCGACATTGGTCGACCCGACGAGCACGGCCTGCCGCCATCCGGCGCTATCTTTACGCCTGGCACGCCCAATAGCTGGGCACCGATGAGTTCGGACGAAGCACTGGGGCTTGTCTATGTACCCACAGGCAATGCCACGCCGGATTATTTCGGGGGGCATCGCACGGCCAATGATGACCGTTATTCCAGTGCCGTGCTGGCGCTGGACGCGGAAAGCGGCGCGGTACGCTGGTCGTTCCAGACAACGCATCATGACCTGTGGGACTATGATGTTCCTGCCCAGCCCACCCTGGTCGATCTTCCCGGCGGCGTGCGCGGTCTGCTCCAGCCGACCAAGCGCGGGGAAATCTTCTTCCTCGACCGCGCAACCGGCAAGCCCATATTGCCGGTTGAGGAACGCCCCGTCCCTCAGGGCGCCGTCCCCGGCGAACGGCTGTCGAAGACCCAGCCCTATTCGGTCGCCATCCCCAGCTTCGGCGGCCCTCGCCCTACAGAAAGGGGCATGTGGGGCCTCACCCCCATCGATCAGGCGATGTGCCGCATCCGTTTTCGGCAGGCACGCTTCGATGGCGACATGACGCCTCTGTCGACCGATCATCCGACCGTCACCTGGCCAGGTTATCTGGGCGGGATCGACTGGGGCGGCGTATCGGTCGACCCCCGGCGCGGCCTGATGATCGTGAACAACAATCAGGTCGCCAACTATAATCGCCTGATACCAAGGGCCGATGCCGACCGGCAGGGCATCAAACCGATGAACGCCGAGCATATGAGCGATGTCGGCGGTCCGGTCGCGCAGATGGGCGTGCCCTACGCCGCCCATATCGCACCTTTCCTCTCGCCGCTGGCCATTCCCTGCCAACAGCCACCTTATGGGCGCATCAACGCCGTCGATCTCAAAACCGGCAAACTGGTCTGGAGCAGGATATTCGGCACCTCACGCGACAGCGGCCCGCTGGCCCTGCCGACTTTCGTGCCCATTCCCATGGGCGTGCCCAATATTGGTGGATCGGTCGCAACGGCGAGCGGCCTCACCTTCATCGGCGCGACGCAGGAACATATGTTCCGCGCCTATGAGACGGCAACGGGCCGCCTGCTCTGGAAGGCGCGACTGCCTGCTGGCGGCAACGCCTCCCCTTCCACCTACTGGTCCGATGCCAGCGGCCGCCAGTTCGTGGTGATCGCGGCAGGCGGACACGGCGCAATGCTGTCGGGCGCAAGCGACGAACTGGTCGCCTACGCCCTGCCTAAGCGGGAATAGACGCAAGCCTTTTAGGCGTCGGACAGAATCATGTCCGATGCCTTTTCGGCGATCATCATCGTAGCGGCATAGGTGTTGGCTGACGGGATAACCGGGATGATGGAGGCATCCACCACCCGCAGCCCGTCCAACCCATGAACCCGCAACCGATCATCCACCACCGTCATCGGATCGCTAGCCGGTCCCATTTTGGCGGTTCCGACCAAATGATAGCTGCTGTTGCCATATTGGCGGGCGAAATCCAGCCATTCGTCGTCACTCTGGACATCCGGCCCGGGGAAAAGTTCACCTTCAATCATCGGCGCCAGCGGCGCGGCAGACAGGATCGCGCGCGCTTCCCGCAACGCCGCGATCAGGACAGCGCGATCCTTCTCCACTCCCAGATAATCGGGATCGAGCAGCGGCACATCCATCGGGTCCGCCGATGCTATCCGTACATGGCCCCGGCTTTCGGGGCGCATCTGCCACGCCCCGCAGGTCATGCCGGGAAAATCGTCAAGCCGTCCGATAAAGCCCTGTTTGTAGCTGCCTGGCGTGAAAACCAGGCTGTAGTCGGTCATGTCGAAGGCCGGGTCGCTGCGCCCAAACACATGCACCAGCGCGGGCGACAGCGCGAGTATACTCGGCCGTCCGCTCATCCAGCGCAGCACCTGGCCGACCAGAGGCAGACCCCGCACATGGGCGTTCAGGCTGTCCACGCCCTCGCGCAGCCGGACCACAAGGCGTGGACTGTAATGATCATGGAAATTCTCACCCACACCGGGCAGGGCGTGCAGCACCGGAATACCATGGCGCTGCAACAACGCCGCAGGACCGATGCCTGACAATTGGAGCAGCTTGGGCGTATTGGTCGTTCCAGCCGCCAGAATAACGCTCCGCCGCGCCATCACCTCCTTCGTCTCGCCATGCTGCCGATAAGCGACGCCGCTCGCGCGTTTTCCTTCCATCAGGATGCGCGTTGCCAGTGCATGAGTTCGCACCACGGCGCCCATCCGCCTTGCAGGATGCAGAAAGGCGGTAGCTGTGCTGGCGCGCCGCCCCCCTGCGATTGCGCTTTGATAGCGGCCCACGCCTTCCTGCCGGGCGCCATTATAATCGGGATTATAGGGATGCCCCCGCTCGGCTGCGGAATCGATGAAAGCATCGACCACCGCGCTCGGCCAAGGCGATGTGCTCACGCCCAAGCGCCCCTCGCGCCCGCGATAGGCATCGTCGCCCTCCCCTTCCCGTCGCTCGGTCCGGCGGAAATAGGGCAATATGTCATCATAACCCCAGCCACGATTGCCCAGCTGCGCCCAATGATCGAAGTCGGCGCGCTGACCGCGATTATAGACCATGCCGTTGACGCTGCTCGATCCGCCCAGAACCTTGCCCTGCGTATATTGGATCGGCCGATCGCCGC
Organism: Sphingobium baderi; assembly: GCF_001456115.1. Classification (NCBI taxonomy): domain Bacteria; kingdom Pseudomonadati; phylum Pseudomonadota; class Alphaproteobacteria; order Sphingomonadales; family Sphingobiaceae; genus Sphingobium; species Sphingobium wenxiniae. The sequence continues at coordinate 3,618,199 of NZ_CP013264.1, forward strand.
TGTGGGGATTGGGCGTGCTCGCCAGCTGCCAGGTGACGTCGGGATCGAACAACGTCTTGATGAACCCGGCGGGCACGCGATGATAGAATTTGCTATCGGACGGCCCCGCTTCCAGCACGCATATGCTGCGCCCCGCCTCGGTCAGCCGCCACGCCAATATGCCCGCGGCCGTCCCGCCGCCGACGATCACATGATCGAAAACCTCCATGCATTCAGACGCCCAGGCTGGAGCGTATGACGTCGGCGATTTCGTACAGAGGATGATCCTCGCAACTGCGCGGGCGCATCATCCGGTTATGGCAGAAGGCAACGGCAAGACCCGTATCAGGATCGGCCCAGCCCAGCGAGCCACCCGCGCCGGGGACGCAGATCGTGCGCTCGCCCTTTGCAGGACAAGTCAGCGGCGTGGTGGGCGAATACATCCAGAAACCACCCTGGCTGAGTGGCATTGGCGCGTTGAAGTAAACCGGATCCGGCGCCTCACTGTTGGCGCGCGGCAGGCAGGCCGCATCGACCCTCTCCTTCGACAATAGCCGCTTCCCGTCCAGAGCGCCGCCATTGGCCCAGATTGCCCAGAAGCGCGCCTCACTACGCGCATTGAAGATGCCGCCGACCGCCGCCACCGCCGCGCGGCGCACCGCAGGCCGTTCGAACACGTCGGGGATCAGGCGCACATTATTGGGCAGCGCCATCGCAAAATAGCTGTCGTCGGGAAAGCTGGCCGACGACCCTTCATCCACCAGCGTGGCGACGCGCCGTTCGGCCTCGTCGGGCATGCCGATCCACAGATCGGTGATGCCATAGGGTTCGCATATCTCTTCCTGGACGAAGCGTCCGAAGTCCCGCCTTTGCGAATCGGTTCGCCGCACCACCTCGCCCAATACCCAGCCAAAGGACATCGCCTGGTAGGCCGGCTTGTCGCGCGGTAATATGGGAGTCAGGCCGGCGATGCCGCGCGCCATGAAATCCCAGTCGCACATGGATTCCGGCGTCGTTCCGGGCGGCATCTGCGGCGTGCCCGTGTGGTGGTTGAGCGCGTCGCGGACGGTGATGGTTTCCTTGCCGTTCTGCGCGAATTCCGGCCAATAGTCCGCGATGGGCCGGTCATATTCCACCAACCCCTTTTCTGCCTGCACATGGACCGCCGTCGACACGACAGCCTTGGACACGGAAAACACGTTGAACAAGGTATCGGCATCGACAGGACGACCGCTTTCCCGATCGGCTACCCCCGCCCAGCAATCGATCACCAGTTCCTCGCCCAGATAGGCGGCCACTTGAATGCCGATTTCGCCCTTTTCGGCAATGGCGCGGTGCAACGCCTGCCGAACCGCTTGATTGACCGCGCTGTCCATCGTCATGCCTTTTTCTCATAGGGTTGGAAAGGACCTGTTCTCCGGTTGATCGACACGATTGTCCCGCATCCCGGCAATTGCTCCAGGAACCGGGCAAGGGGCGCGCCTTTGCAATGTGCCAGATAGGCGCTTTCACTCTCCCACAATTCCAGGATGTGGAATTTCAGCGGATCATCCAGCGCGACCGTGGCGCGATAGGTGGCGCATCCCGGTTCCGCCTCCGATCCGGCAACCGTCTGGCCAAGCAAGCTCACCAAAGCCCCGCGATTGGCCTCCGTCGTCGTCAGGGCGACGTCAATCAATATCATGTCTTCGGCCACCGCATTTTTCTTCTCCTACGGACAGACGATATACGCGCTCGCCAATTATTCATAAATAGCAGGATCATGCAGGCCAATCCTATCCTTTGGCGGGCAAGATTGAACGGCGCCTCTCTATGTTTCTGCTGGAAACAAGGGGAGAGAATGAAGATGCCCGCACATGACAGCCTGGTGAGACGCTTGCCCGTCGGCGCTGACGACGAACGTGCGATCGAACATGTGCTGCTGCGTTATGCCACTGGCATCGATACGCGTGACTGGCCGTTGTTTCGCACCTGCTTCGCCCATGATTGCGAAGCCGATTATGGCAGCTTCGGGCGCTGGCGCGGTCCGCGCGAAATCGCAGAATATATGGCGGCCGCGCACCGTAACATGGGGCTGACATTACACCGCATCACCAATATCGTGATAGAGAACCGCAACAACCAGGTGCATGCGCGCAGCTATGTGGACGCGATCCTGCCCGAAGCGGCTCAGGGTGGCGTGACCCATCGCGCGACTGGCTTTTATGACGACTGCCTGGTCCGCACCTCGGACGGGTGGAAAATTTCGCGACGAAAATTCACCCTCGTGAAGGCCGGAATGGATGATTGATCTCAACCGCCAAGTCATATTGACGTCTCGGCCCGCGGGAATCGCGCAGGCCGAAAATTTCGCCATTCGCCAAGCGCCGATCGAACAGCCTGCCCAGGGCCAGATACTGGTGCGGAATCATTATCTGTCGATTGAACCGGCCATGCGCGGCTGGATTGCCGACGCGGGCAACTACGCCGTTCCCGTGGCCATCGGTTCGGTCATGCGCAGCCTTGCCTCAGGCCAGGTACTGGCGTCCGCGCATCCGGATTATGCGGTCGGCGATCATGTAACGGGCTGGTTCGGGTGGCAGGATTATGCCTGCGTCGCGGCGGATCAGGTGGTCCAGCGTACCACGGAGCGGGAGATGCGGGCATCGCTCGGCATTCTCGGTATCAACGGCATGACGGCCTACCTGGCTCTCACCCTGACCGGCCAGCCCAGCGCGGGTGAGACCGTGCTGGTGTCGACCGCGGCCGGCGCGGTTGGATCAGCAGTTGGCCAGATCGCCCGCATCCTTGGCTGCCGCACGATCGGTATAGCCGGAGGGCCGGAGAAGGTGCGGCGCTGCGTGGAAGACTATGGCTATGACCACGCCATCGATTACCGCGCGCAGGATGTGGGGGCGGCGATCGCGGAATATGCGCCGCAGGGCATCGACGTTTATTTCGACAATGTCGCCGGTGGGATCAGCGATTCGGTTCTGCCTCATCTGGCGCTGCGCGGGCGTGTGATCGTATGCGGAACTGCATCGATAGACCGCTGGGCGCCATGGCCAACGGGGCCACGCATTGAACGCCACCTGCTGGTCAAGCGGGCCCGAATGGAAGGTTTCGTCATCTTCGATCATGTCGATCGCTATGCCGACGCGGCGGCGCAATTGCGCGCATGGATCGCGGAAGGCCGGATCACATGGCGCGAAGACATATTGGATGGGATCGAAGCTTGCCCCGATGCGCTCGCCGGTCTCTATCGCGGGGAAAATGACGGCAAGAGGCTGATCCGTCTCGTCTGATCTGGGAAGAGGAAATCACGTCATGAATAATCTGGAAGGGCAGATCGCCATCGTCACCGGCGCGTCTTCGGGCATCGGCGCGGCCAGCGCCCGCGCGCTTGCCGAAGCGGGCGCAACTCTTGTGCTGGTCGCACGGCGGGCCGACCGTCTCTCTGCGCTGGCCGAGGAACTTGGCCGTGGAAGCACTGCATTTGCCGCCGACATGGCGGATCCAGACGCCCCCCAACGGTTACACGACTTCGTCCTCGAGCGATTTGGTCGCGCCGACATTCTGGTCAACAATGCCGGGATGCTGCACGCCGCGCCGATCGACGCATTCGACCTCGACCAGCTACGCCCCATGATCGCGATCAACTATGAAGCGGTGGTCCGTGCCAGCACTCTTTTCGCGCGCACGATGAAGGCCGCGGGCAAGGGGCAGATCATCAACATTTCCAGCATCGGTGCAAACATCACCGCTCCGGGCGTAGGTGTTTATGGCGGGCTGAAACGGGCACTGGAATCATTTACCGATTGCCTGAGAGTCGAACTGGCCGGGACGGGAGTCAAAGTAGGCATCGTTGCGCCCGGCACCACCAGCACGGAAATCTTCGAGGATATGAAGGCCAGAGGCCAACCCTCATGGGATAGCTTCATCCCGCCGATGCAGCCCCAGGATATTGCCGATGCGGTCGTCGTCATCGCACAGCAGTCCGAACGAACCAACATCGCACGCATTCACGTCTATGCGGCGGCGGACAGCTATTAAGATCGAACCAGCGGCCTTCAATCCAGCGTGGCGTAGGCGTCGAGCCGAAAAGGCTTGACCTCTCCGCCATGCCGCATCTTGGAAACCCATTGCGGATCCATCAGCAGAGCGCGGCCAACCGCGATCAGATCGAATTCGCCCTGCGCCATCCTGTCTGCCACCAATGACAGATTATCGGTCATGACCGTCGGCTGGGCGAAGGAGGATTGCAGATCCTTGCTGAGGCCCACGCCACCAACCGCTATGGTGGGTTTCCCTGTCAGCCTCCTGATCCATCCCGCAAGGCCCATGTCAGCCCCTTCGAAAGCCGGTGTCGTGAAGATGCGGGTGCTTGCGTCGAACACATCGATTCCCGCCGCGACGAGAGGCGCCAGCATGGCTTCCAACTCACCAGGCGTTTCCGCATTGCGCGCGTCATAATCCTGAAGCTTCCACTGGGAGAAGCGGAAGATAATCGGAAAATCAGGCCCAGTCGCGGACCGAATCGCGCGAACCAGTGCGGCCGCGAAGCCTGCCCGCTCGGCAGCTCCACCGCCCCAGCGATCCTCGCGCATATTGGTGTGCCGCCACAGGAAACTGTCGATTAGATAGCCGTGCGCCCCGTGCAATGCCACGCCGTCAAAGCCTACCGCCTTCGCATTGACTGCGCTGCGGACGAAAGCGGCGATGATGTCTCCTATCTCGCTGTCGGTGAGCGGCGCTGTGGGCTCACGCACCAGTTCCAGATATTCCGGCGGAACCATCGCCTTGTCGATCGGGCCCCACACACCAGAGGGGCGCGCCGAAGGAGCATCAGGATGATAACCCGTTCCCGGCACGCGGATGACCCCCTGATGCCATAGCTGGGGTATGATGAGCCCACCCGCTTCATGCACTCCGGCGACGATTTCGCGCCAGCGCGCCAGGGTTTCCTCGCCATGCAGAACAGGCGAAGCGCCGCCGCCCATCGTTTCCCGTCCCACCGCGGAGGGATGATCCACCCCTACCCCTTCGGTGATGATCAGTCCGACATCGGCTTCAGCCCGCCGCCGGTAATAGCCGGCCACTCCCTCGGACGGGATTCCGCCGGGAGAGAAATTGCGAGTCATAGGCGCCATCACGAAACGGTTGCGGAGTTTCAGCGAACCGATCGCATATGGCGTAAACAACATGTCGGCCTGTTCCATCGGTGCAATCCTCTCCTGTGCCTGCCGGACGACGGTGCAGCAGGAAGCCTGCGCCGAAAACCTATCCAGTGACAGGACATGGACATGCCGGAACGGCCCATCCCTGAGTCCGAATCAGACTTCTTCGATTGCGAGGGCGGCCTGCGGGCAGGCTTCGGCACCTTCACGGGCGCGCTCTTCCAATCCTTCGGGGACGATTTCGTCATCTACGTACACAATACCGTTGGCATCGAGTTTGTAAATTTCGGGACAGATTTCAGCGCAAATCCCATAGCCGCAACAGGCCGGCTTATCGATCACAACTTTCAACTTCTGGCTCATCAGCCTCTCCTTCCAACCTAAGCAACATTACACCTTGAACAGATTTAGTTCAATATGTATAACACGACTCAATCTAAGGAAATCCTTGAGGAGAGCAAGATGCTGCACAATGCCGGGCTGACGCTTAGTGATGGAACGACTCTGGACGACCTCATCAATCGTGACATGAATGAGGTGTCGTTGCGAGTGATGAACGACAAGGAGCTTTACGAGCTGGAGATGGAGCGCGTCTTCGCGCGCACCTGGCTCCTCCTTGGTCATGAATCGGAGATTCCCAAGGCGGGCGACTATGTCATGCGTGACATGGCGGAAGACAATGTGATCGTTTCGCGTGATCGCAGTGGCGAAATCCATGTGATGCTCAACGTCTGCCCCCATCGCGGGATGAAGGTCTGCACGGCCGAAGCGGGCAATGCCCAGGCTCACCGTTGCATCTATCACGGCTGGGCCTTCCGCTCTGACGGCAGCTTCATCGGCGCGCCTATCGAAAAGGAGCAGATGCACGGCAACAAGCGTTCCAAGGACGAATTGGGCCTCAAGAAGGCGCGCGTTCATCTCTATGGCGGGTTGATCTTCGCCACCTGGAACAAGGAACTCTCGTTCGAGGATTATCTGGGCGACGCCAAATTCTATCTCGACCAGCTTTTCTGCCGCACCGACAACGGCCTTGAGATGCTTGGCCCGCCGCAACGCTTCGTTCTGCCCTGCAACTGGAAGATTCCCGGCGAACAGTCCGGATCGGATGGCTTCCACACGCTGACCCTGCATCGCTCGCTGATGGAAGGCGGGATCATGGGCGGCACGCCGGAGTCGATCTATGACAATGCGCCCGGCATGTACGGCGTCGATCTTTCCGTTCCGCAAGGTCACACGCTGCGCTGCCTTGAAGCGGCACAGACCTTCAAGATGTTCGCCGACGTCAGCTTTGAAGGCAAGTCGACGGAAGAACGCCTGAACCTGTTGCCGCCTCCGGGCATCACCAAGGAACTGATCCCGCAACTCTTCAAGAATCTGTCGGAAGATCAGGTCAGCCAGCTTGCGAACATCCCTCCCCAGGTCGGTGGCATGTTCCCGAATATCCTGATCGCGTTCATCTTCGCGCCTCGCATGGATGGCGGCGCGTCGGGCGCGCTGTCGCTACACACCTATGTGCCCAAGGGGCCGGACAAAGTGGAATTCGTGAACTTCATCTTCGCGGAGAAGGACGCGCCGGAAGATGTGAAGCGCGACATGCTCCAGAACGCCATCTGGTCGACCGGCACATCGGGAACGATCGAGCAGGATGATGCCGATACATGGCCGCAGATCATGCGTAATTCGCGCGGTCACATGAGCAAGTCCATCACCCTCAAATATCAGGCGCTCCATGGCCATGAACGTCCAGAAGGCTGGGTCGGCGGCGGGGATCTCTACCCCGGCTTCACCAAGGACGATACGCAATGGGCCTGGTGGATGGCCTATTACAACCTGATGGCCGACGCCTGAGCCGCGCGAAAGAGAGGATCATATCTATGGTGAACTACGCGACCGCCGCCATCGACAAGACTAGCGTCATGCGCGGCCTGGTGTCCACCAAGCGCGTGCCGCTGGGGTCGGAAGTCTATAACCGCCTGCTCGAAACCCTCTATGACGAGGCCGCCGCGCTCGACGAACGCCGTTTCGACGACTGGGTCGCCTATCTGGAAAAGGATCTGAGCTACACCGCGCCTCTGCGCCTCACCCGCAACGGCCCCAACAAGGACCGGGACGTGGTGCGGACGATGAAGCATTTCGACGAAAATTACGGATCGATCCTGATGCGGACCGGCCGCCTGTCGAAAAGCGCCTGGGCTGAAGATCCGCCATCGCGCACTCGCCGCTTCGTCACCAATGTCCGCATCGCTGAAAGCGAGACGGCCGGGGAATATGAAGTGGTGAGCTACCTCTATGTGGAGCGCAGCCGCATGGACAATCCGGAAAATGAGACGATCAGCGCTGAACGCCGCGATATCTGGCGGCTGGTCGATGGCGCATACAAGCTGGCAAGCCGGGAAATCATCGTCGACCAGTCTACAATCGGCATGTCCAACTTCGCCATCTTCCTCTGATCGGAGCCAGCATTCGGTGACGGGAACCCCGCATATCGTGGTCGTCGGTAGCGGCCTTGCCGGATATGGCGTCCTGCGCGAGCTTCGCAAGCTTGCGCCGGACGCCCGGCTGACGCTCGTCACGCAGGATGATGGGCATTTCTATTCCAAGCCTGCGCTGTCGACCGCGCTTGCCAAGGGCAAGGTCGCCGAAACGCTCATCACCACACCGGCTGAGAAAATGGCGGCGCAGCTGAAGCTCGACCTGCGGGCCGGGCGCATTGTCGAAGCCATTGATCCGCAGGACAAGGCCGTTCTGACCACCGGCGGGCCGATCTTCTACGACAAGCTGGTGCTCGCATTGGGTGCCGATCCGGTCCGTCCGCCGATTGACGGCGACGCCGCGCATCGTGCGCTCGCGGTCAACAATCTCGATAATTATCGCGAATTTCGGGAAGCGCTGCCCGATAGCGCCCGCGTGCTCGTCATGGGCGGCGGGCTTGTCGGCACCGAATTTGCCAACGACCTTTCGGCAAGCGGTTATCAGCCGGTGGTCGTCGACATGCTCGGCCACCCCCTGGCCCAGCTCGTGCCGCCGGGCGTCGGCGACATGATTCGCGATGCGCTTTTGGAAAAGGGCGTGGAGTGGCATCTGGGCCGCAAGGTCCTCGCCATCCACAAGAGCGAAAGTGGTATCCGGGCCGAACTTGACAATGGCATGGCGATCGATGCCGCGGCGGTTCTTTCCGCTGTTGGCCTGCGTCCGCACATCCAGTTGGCGCAGGACGCGGGACTGGAAGTCGCGCGAGGCATCAAGGTCGATCAGACCGGCCGCACCAGTGATCCCGACATCTATGCGATCGGCGATTGCGCGGAATATCCACAGGGGCTGGCCGCCTATGTGACGCCGATCATGGCAGCAGCACGCGCCATCGCACCCAGTGCGCTCGGCACGCCGACGGATATTCGCTTCCCGCCACTTTCCGTGCAGGTCAAAACCACGGCCTATCCCGTCGTCTTGCTGCCCGCGCCGATGGGCGTGGAAGGCCAGTGGCAGGAAATCGCCAACGACGAGCGCGGCATCAAATATCACTATCTGGATGCAGCGGGGGCCATCCGCGGCTATGTTTTCACGAAGGATTATTGCCAGGAACGCATGGACATGGATCGTGCGCTGAGCGAACAGATAACAGGAGTAGCTGCGTGACAGGTTTGGTGCAGGACAAGGTTGCAATCGTCACCGGCGGAGCCAAGGGTCTGGGCCATGGCATTTCCCGCTGTCTTGCCCAGGCAGGCGCGAACCTGCTCATCACCGGCCGGGATGGCTCCGCTGCTGAAGCCGTCGCGGCGGAAATCACGAAAACATCCGGCGTCCGCGCCGTGGGCATGTCCGCTGACATGGGCGTCAAGTCCGAAGTCGAAGCGATGATCGACCGCGCCGTCAGCGAATTTGGCGGACTAGACATCCTCGTCAACAATGCATCGCAGCTTTCACCCAATATTCTGCTTGAACAGAAGACGGACGATATGCTCCAGCGGACGTTGGAAATCGGCACCTGGGGCAGCTGGTGGGCCATGCGCGCCGCCTTCCCTCACATGAAAGCGCGCGGCGGTGGCTCGATCGTCAATTTCTATTCGATCGACGCGCAGACCGGCGCCTGGCTTCATGCCGATTATAATATGAACAAGGGTGCGATCCTCGGCCTTACCCGCAGCGCGGCGGTCGAATGGGGCCGGTTCAACATCCGCACGAACGCCATCGCGCCCACAGGCATGGGTCAGGTTTTCTCGGAACTTGCCGAAAATGTGCCCGGCTTCCTTGAGATGGCGACCGCCAGCAATCCCCTCAAGCGCGCGGGCGATCCGGAAAAGGACATCGGCCCCGTCGTTCTCTTCCTTGCGTCGGAAATGTCCCGCTTCGTGAATGGGGAACTCATCAATGTGGATGGCGGCCAACATTTGCCCGGCTATGTGAGCGTGCCGCACAATCTCGCGGAGATGGAAGCCCAGACATGAAGTTGATGCCGCACACCGACTGGAGCGAAATCGTCGCCACCGATCAGTCTGGCAGCGTCCAGAAGATCATGGACGGCACCTTGCGCGCGATCAGCAGCATGGGGACGCGCCGCCTGTCGATGAGCGACATCAGCGAAAGCAGCGGCGTCTCACGGGGCACGCTCTACCGCTACTTCGCCTCCAAGGAGGAAGTGCTGGCTGCTGTCAGCGAATATATTTGCAGCAGTTTCGAAAAAGGCATTGTGGAATCGGGCGAAGGCATAGCCGATCCGATCGAACGCTTTCGCGCGGTGATGGGCTTTTACGGCCGTTTCACGATCGAACGCTCGCCCGAAGGGATTTTCGAGGTCGAACCGGCGTTTCACCTCAATTTCCTACGGTGCCATTTCAGCCGGCACAAGGCCGCCGTCCAGCTTGCGCTCAATCCGGTGCTCGATTATTTCGAGATGCTTACGGGCAGTCGGATCAACCGTGACGTCTTCTGCGACACGATGGTCCGTCTGCAACTGAGCACCCTCATCATTCCCGCTACACCTGAATGGCTAGCGATCTGGAACAGCGCGCCTGATCGCTTATGCGAATGGGCGTTGCAAATCGCCGGCCACCATGCTGAACATAAGAAAGGATGAACTGATGGCTACTGCCCCCAAGGCGGATTCTGAAATCCAGTGCGGCTTCGCCGAAAAGGCGGTCGCCGACGCGATGGTGGAGAAGGCGCGCGGTTTTCGCGAATTCCTGCAAAGCGAGGCGCCCCAAGGCGAAAAGCGGCGCAATCCCACCCCCGCCGTGGACAAGATGCTGAAGGAGGAAGGTTTCCTCCGCATGCTCCTGCCGCAGCGTCTGGGCGGCATGGGCATGTCGACGACGGATTTCTGCCGCGTGCAGATGGAAATTGCCAAGGGCGACCCTGCCATCAGCTGGGTCATCCAGATTATCAACGGGACAAGCTGGATCACCAGCCTTGCGCCCGACGGCGTGCAGGACGCCGTATTCGGCCAAGGTCCGCAGCCGGTCTGCGGCGCTTACAACCCGCCCGGCAAAGCCCGCAAGGTCGATGGCGGCTGGATCATCAACGGCAAATGGCCCTATATGTCCGGCTCGCGCCAGTCGACCTGGGCGCAGCAGGGCGTGGTGCTGGAAGGCTATGACGGCCCCGTCGTTCCTGGCATCAGCATGTGCTATCTGCCGATGGACAGCATGACCATCGAAGACACATGGTTCGTGTCCGGCATGCAAGGCACTGGTTCCGACACGGCCATCGCCAAGGACGTTTTCATCCCTGACGCGCAGATGGTGTTGATGGACGAACGCGCCGGACAGATCGATCGGACCAAGCGTAATTTCGGCGCTCCTTCCGACCTGCTGCCCGCCGTGCCAGTCGTCCGCACCACCGGCATTGCCCAGTTGATCGGCGCGGTCGATGCGATGCTGGAAATCGTCACAGCCGAATCTCCCAAGAAGCCGGTGCTGACAACCATCATCGGCCCACGCACCAGCTCGGGCGCCTATATGCGCGATCTGGGCGAGGCTGCAGCGATGATCGATACCGCCAAGCTGATCCTGTTCGACCTTACCGCCAAACTGGATCGCGTCGGTCTGGGCGAGGAATTCACGCTCGCGGAAAAGGCCAAGCAGCGGGCGGGCGGCGCGCAGATGATCGAACTCGTCCATAGCGCCAGCGAATCGCTGATGTTCCAGGCCGGTTCCTCTGGCTTTGCTCTGGACAAGCCGATCAACCGCTACTGGCGCGATATTTCGATGGCGCTGCGGCATATTCAGAATATTCCGACCATCGGCTATGAAATCTACGGCCGCAACCTGACCGGGGCCGACCCGATCTCGCCTCCGGGCGCTTATTGAGGTCAACATTTCATAGTCGAAGCAGGGCTGCCCGGTCGAAAGAGCGCGCAGCCCTCTTCACTTCTGCGGCCCAGCCGCACCCACCATATTCACAGGGGCATGACATGCGCGCCGCACTGATCGACACCGATGGCCGCTTTTCCCTCGCCGATCATCCCGAACCCGTCGCTGAGCCCGGCCACCGCATTGTCGAGGTTTCGGCGGCCGGAATTGGCCCCACCGACCTCATGCGCGCGAAGGGGTTTTTCGGTCCTGTCAGCGCACCCTATGTTCCGGGTGGCGAAGGCGTCGGACGGCTCGATGACGGACAGCGCGTCTATTTCGGGCATAGCAAAGCGCCCTTTGGCGCCATCGCGGAACGCACGCTCGTGCCGGAGGAAGAAATCTGGCCAGCGCCCGATGGCCTGTCCGACGACCAGTTGATCGCTCTTGCCATCTCCGGCACCGGCGCACTGATCCCGCTCGAAGAAGCCAGGATAGCGAAGGGCGAGTCCGTCCTCATCCTGGGCGCGACCGGTCCGGTGGGCCAAATAGGCGCGCAGGTCGCCCGGCTACTGGGCGCAGGCCGCGTCGTCGTTGCGGCGCGCAACCGTGACAGGCTTCAGGCCATGCAGGCCGCCGGTCATGCGGACGCCATCGCCATATTGGGTGAAGGGGACGATGAGGCCGCACTGAAAGCCGTTGCGGAAGGCGGCTATGATGTCGTGCTCGACATTATCTATGGTCCTCCGGCCGAAGCGGCGATGCGCGCCACCCGTCCCGGCGCGCGGATGATGAGCATAGGCGTTCAGGCAGGGCCCACGGTGACGCTTTCCCTGCGCGATCTCGTTTTCCGCAGTCATGTCGGCGTCGGCACCGGGCAACGACCGGCGAACGAGCGCCGCGCGGCTTATGACCGGCTGATCGACATGGCGATGACACGGGGGCTTACTGTCGACACCTGCCGCCATGCCTTTGCTGTCAACGGCGGAGCAAAAGTCGGCCATTCGGCGGCGTAAAACCAGGCCATCGTGTTACATGCCGGGGGGAGTGGCGTGAGGGCGTAGCCCGAGGGCCACTCCCCCCGGCATTGGTGTAATTTTCAGGGTCTGGTTTTGGCCTTGCGGGCCCGGCTGTGCGCGAGGCGATAGCTTTCGCCGTTCATCTCGAGGATGCTGACGTGATGGGTCAGGCGATCGAGGAGCGCGCCTGTGAGACGCTCAGATCCGAAGGTTTCGGTCCATTCGTCGAAGGGCAGGTTGCTGGTGATGAAGGTGGAGCCGCGTTCGTAACGCTGGGAGATCAGCTCGAACAACAGTTCGGCGCCGGTCTTGGAGAGCGGCACAAAGCCCAGTTCGTCGATGATGAGCAGCTTGTATCCGGCCATCTGCTTCTGGAAGCGCAGAAGACGGCGCTCGTCGCGGGCCTCCATCATTTCGCTGACCAGCGCTGCCGCGGTGGTGAAGCCCACCGACAGTCCTTTCTGGCATGCTGCCAGTCCGAGCCCCAACGCTACGTGCGTCTTTCCGGTGCCTGATGGCCCCAGAGCGATGGCGTTCTCACGCCGCTCGATCCACTCGCAGCGCGCCATCTCGAGCACCTGCATCTTGTTGAGCCTGGGGATGGCGGCGAAGTCGAAGCTGTCGAGGCTTTTGACGGCGGGGAAGCGCGCGGCCTTGATGCGCCGCTCGACCATGCGACGCTCCCTGTCGATCATTTCCATCTCGACGAGGCGGGCGAGGAAGCGGATATGATCGACGCCTTCAGCGGCACATTGCCGCGCGAGCTTGTGATGCTCACGCAGGCACGTAGGCAGCTTGAGCGCCTTGAGATGGTGAGCGAGAAGGATCTCCGGGGCCTGATCGCTCATGCGGCCTCCTGCCGGTCGGAGAGCAGGCTCAGATAGGCTCTGGCAAAGGTCTTCTCGACCGTGGTGCGTGGCAGGAAGGGATAGACGTCCAGGTCCAGCCTGGGCGGTACGCGTTCGATCCGGCACAGGACGAGGTGCTTGACGGCATCGAAGCCGATGGCGCCAAGATCGATGGCCTGTTCGACCGCCGCCTGGAGATCGGCGAGGGTGAACGTTTCCAGCAGGCGCAGTACCTGCACATATTCGCGCCTGCCATGTTTGTGCATGCGCCCTTCCATCAACCGCTGCAGTGTCGTGAACGCTTCGGGCAGGTCCCAGCCCTGCAAAGGCGCAGCCTGGTCGAATGCGTTGATCTTCTGCTCGATCAGCGGGAGATAATGGAGCGGGTCGAAGACAACCTCCTCGCGGGCATAGCAACGAGGATGACGGGCGATGACTTCGCTGCGGCAGCCGATCACCACCTCATCGACATAGGCCCTGATCCAGACCTCCTGATGGCCCCAGGCCACCGGAACCGAATAATCGTTGGTCCTGTAGCGCACCAGGGATTGCGAGGAGACCCGCCCGCCTTTCTGATCGCAGGCCTCGAAGGGTGTAGCGGGCAGAGGCTGCATGGCCGCGAGATCGCGCTGCAGCCGCTCACCGATCGTCTCGCTCTGCCCGCGCACCTTGTCCTGCTGGCGCTTGCGGCATTGCTCCTCCAGCCACAGGTTGAACGCCTCCCAGGTCGGGAACTTCGGGATCGGCACCATGAAGTTGCGCCGGCAATAGCCTACCAGCCCCTCCACATTGCCTTTCTCGTTCCCCTTGCCCGGGCGAGCATAGCGGTCGCGGATCACGTAATGTGACAGGAAAGCGCTGAACAGCGTGGCACGCTGCCGCGTGCCGTCGGGCAGGATCTTCGTCACAAGGCAGCGATCGTTGTCATAGACGATCGAGCGCGGTACCGCGCCGAAAAACGCGAAGGCATGCACGTGTCCGTCCACCCAGGCCTCCGCCACCGCCGCCGGATAGGCCCGCACATAGCAGGCATCACTGTGCGGCAGATCGAGCGCGAAGAAGTAGGCCTTCTGCTCCACCCCGCCGATCTCCACCAGCGCTTCCCCGAAATCGGCCTGCGCATCTCCCGCAGGGTGCGCCAGCGGCACGAACATCTCCCGGCTGCGCTGTTCGCGCTCCCGGATGTAATCCTTGATGATCGTATAGCCGCCGGTGAAACCATGCTCGGTGCGCAAACGGTCGAATACCCGCTTCGCCGTATGGCGTTGCTTGCGCGGGACACTGCGGTCACCCTCAAGCCATCCATCAATGATCGCCACAAACCCGTCCAGCTTCGGGCGCTGCGGTACGGACTGGCGCCGGTAACCCGGCGGCGATGAAAACGACAGCATCTTGCGTACCGTTTCGCGCGACACATTGAAACGCTTCGCCGCCGCCCGTTGGCTCATGCCATCCGCGCAAGCCAGACGGACCTGAAGATAAAGTTCCACGCTGTAGATCCCCACACCTCCCTGACTCGGCAGAAAGGCTTCAAGGTGGACGACTTTTACGCCGCCCGCAGCAGGACTATCCCGCCGCTACCGTGGTCGAATATTGCTCCGCCGTTCTCAATAGCCTGTGCATAGGCGCGCTTCGGGTCGCGACCAACAACAGATGCCCGCAACGGATCAGCGCCGCCATGCCGCGCGTGGCCGAAAGGTCGCGCTGAAAACAGTATGTCCTTCTCATGAAAGCGAATGGAGCGGCAGAAAATCGGGCGCCTCCTATATTCCTGATTGATGCTTGGAGGAGTTTTGCATGAGTGCCGTTGACGAACTGATCGCCCTTGCCCAGTCGCCCGATCCATTCCGCAATGCGCCGGACAATCTGGCGGAACTGCAACTGGAGGCCGCGCGCGAGCGCTTCACGGAACGACGGCAGCAGATCCGGGTGCTCGACAAGCGCGCGCGTGAAGCCGGTATCGACAGCGTCGACAGCTTTGCCGACCTCGTGCCCCTGCTCTTCGCTCACACCAACTACAAAAGCTATCCCGAGGCCTTTGTAGACAATGGCCAGTGGAAGCATATGAACATATGGCTCGGCACGCTCAGCAGCTATCCGACCGACAATATCGACGTTTCGGATGTCCGCGATATCGACGACTGGCTGGATCGCGCCAAGGCCGCGGGCCATCATGTTTTCGCGTCGAGCGGGACGTCGGGCAAATCCTCCTTCCTCGACCAGTCAACGCAGGATCGCGATCTTTCGCTCGCCGCATGCATCGCGGCGGCGGATCTTTCCACGCCCGCTTATGCTCCCGATAACGCGCGGTCGGTCTTCACGATGATGCCGCCGCGCGGCACGCACAAGATGATCGAATTTTGCAACGCGCATTTCCCCCGCTGGGCCGCGCCGGGCGAGTTTCATCGCCTGAGCGAAGACCCGATCCGCGCATTCGACGCCATGCGGCCGGCGCAGCTCCGCCGCCTGCTGGCTGCGGGCAAGGTCGGTCCCGGCGAGATCGCAGCCTATGAAGCGGAGGTCGAAGCGCGCCAGGTCAAGCGGGCGGGCGAATTCGATGCTTGGATGGACCTGCTCGAAAGCCGCCGGGATCGCCCGCTCTACATCGGCGTCATGTATGGCGTCGCATGGCAAATCGTTCAGGCACTGCGCGCGCGCGGGGTCAAGGATGGCGATTTCCATCCCGACACGCTGATGAGCTTTGGTGGAGGCACCAAGGGCGCGGCCGTCCCGCCCGACTATAAGGAACAGATTATGGGCTTTTTCGGCGTGACGCCGGATCGCATCACCAGTTCCTATGCGATGGTGGAAATGAGCGGCTTCTGCGCCAAGATCCAGCCGACCGAATCCTATGCGATGCCGCCATGGATCATCCCCCTCATCCTCGACAAGCCAGGCGAAAAGCTGCTCGGCACGACCACGGATAGCGGCACGGTCGAAGGCCGCATGGCGTTTTTCGACATACTGGCCGACGGCCGCTGGGGCGGCGTCATTTCCGGGGACAAGGTGCAGGTCGAGTTCTGCTCCGGCCTTGAAGGGGTGAAGACCCCGGTGGTCCACGCAATCGCCCGTTACGCCGATCTGGAGGAAGGCGAGGATAAGCTCAGCTGCGCGGGGTCGATCGATTCCTATGTGCGTGGGTCCATCTCCTCACCCCAGCCCGTCGCGGCCTGAAGCACAGGAGGCAGACATGCTGCATGAAATCATCGCCGATAACGACAAACTGCTCGTTCCCCATGTGATCAAAGGCGTCGTCCAACTGGATGCCGCCGTCGAACATCGCTCGCGCGGCAGCGGCAGTTCGGTCATGACGCCATCGATTGACCTCGACTCGCTGATCTGGCCGCGCAGCGAGGCAGGCCCCGCTTTCGACACGCCGCTGTCGGAAATCGTGGATTTCCTCGTCGAAGTGGGCAAGGCGCTCGATTTCGACCGGAATATCTACCTTCAGGAAGCTGCCGCCTATAATCTGCGCTGCAACAATCTGGGCGCGCGCATCCTTGAAAATTGCTACCGCGATATCGCCTGGTTCTTCACGCGCGAAGCGGTCGAGGCCGAAGCGGAACAATCGCTGGGATCGACCGATGTGCTCGATGGATGGGCGCGGCGCGACGTGCAGGGCGCGTCCTTCGACATCCGCGCCTTCCCGCCGCGCATGGTGCATGTGCTGGCCGGAAACGCGCCCATCGTGCCGCCGGTCACGATCGTCCGGGGCGCCATCAGCAAGGGCGTGCATCTGATGAAAATGCCGTCGAACGACATGTTCACGGCGACCGCCCTGTTGCGGACGATGGCTGACGTCGGCCCCAACCACCCCGTGACCCGCTCCTTTTCGGCAGCCTATTGGCGCGGCGGCGACGCCAGCATCGAAAATCACATCCTGCGCTCGCAATATTTCGACAAGCTGGCCGTCTGGGGCGGCGAAGCGGCGGTGCGCCACGCCATGAAATATGCCGCGCCGGGCTTTGAGATCATGTCCTTCGATCCCAAAGTGTCGATTTCGCTGATCGGCAGCGAAGCCTTTGACGGCACGCCGCTGGCGACCATCGCCGAACGAAGCGCCGCTGACATCATCGCCTTCAATCAGGATGCGTGCAGTTGCGCCCGCTTCCAGTTCATCGAAGGGTCGAGCGATCAGGTCGATGCCTATTGCGAGGCACTGGTCGAGGCGATGGGCAAGGATATTCGCTATGGCGCCGGCGTTGACGGTCCGTTGCCGCCCCCCATGCTGGTCGACGAACTGGACATGCTGAGCAATCTGGAGCCGGTCTATCGCGTGTTCGGCCAGCCCGATGGCCGGGGCATGGTCATCCGCTCCAGCGAGCCTGTGTCGTTCAACCCCGGCGGAAAGCTGGTCAATGTCGTCACGGTCGATCGCCTCGCCGACGCGATCCAGCATGTGACGGTGGCCACCCAATCGGTCGGCGTCTACCCGCAATCCCGCATTGCCGAGGTGCGCGACGGCCTTTCCTCGGCAGGTGCCCAGCGCATCGTCGGCCTTGGCAATATCAACAACGGAAAATTCGGCGGCCTGCCGCACGATGGGGGATGGCCGGTGCACAAGATGATGCATTGGGTCGTCACCGAAGCAGCGAAAGATTGAAAAGACCTATGACACAGACGAACACTCAGGCGCTGTCGCTCGATACCTATCGCCTGCTCGGCCGCTCGGGATTGCGGGTTTCGCCGCTGGCGCTGGGCACGATGACCTTTGGCGAGGAATGGGGCGCGGATGAGAAGGAATCGCGCCGGATATTCGATAGCTATGTGGATCAGGGCGGCAATTTCATCGATACGGCGGGCTATTATGCCGATGGCGCATCGGAAACGCTGACCGGTAAATTCGCCGAGGCCAAGCGCGAACGGCTGGTCCTGTCGACCAAATACTCGCTGACCCGCTCGGTCGGAGATCCCAATGCCGCCGGCAACAGCCGCCGCAACATGGTGCAGACGGTCGAAACCAGCCTGAAGCGGCTGCGTACGGACCGGATCGACCTGTTCTTCCTGCATGTCTGGGACGACACCACGCCCACGGATGAAATTCTGCGCGCGTTCGACGATCTCGTGACGCAGGGCAAGATCCTGTATCTTGGCCTGTCGGACACGCCCGCCTGGCAGATGGCCCGGTTGCAGACCATGGCGGAGTTGCGTGGCTGGAGCCAGCTTGTGGCCCTTCAGGCTGAGTATAATCTGATCGAACGCACGGCCGAGCGCGACCTGATCCCCGCCGCCAAGGCGCTGGGTATTGGCGTCATGCCATGGTCTCCACTGGCAAGCGGGATGCTGTCCGGCAAATATGCGACCGGCGGCAGCGCGCATGACAGCGAAGCGGGCGGCCGCGGCGCCATGTTGCAAGCGGCTGGCCGGGTCGATGCCCGCGTGGTGGCGATCGCTGATGCGGTGAAGGCGACCGCCGATGAAATGGGCGTGACCTCCGCGCAAGTAGCGATCGCATGGACCCTTGCCAATCCGGCGGTGGTGTCGCCGCTGGTGGGCGCGCGCACCATGCGGCAATATGAAGATAATATCGCCGCGCTGGGCGTATCCCTCGATGCGGCGCAGTTGGAGCGCCTGGACGCGGCCAGCCAGACCCCGCTCGGCTTCCCGCACGATTTCCTCGCTTCGCCCTTCATCCGTCATGGATTGACCGGCGGCACCACCATCCAGCCACGCGCTTAACTCCAGGTCTGGCGGAAACGCCAGACGGCCCGGAAAATACGAAACGCAAATGCTTGGAGCATGATCCGTCACATCGGACGGATCATGCTCCCATCATGCCGCGCGAACCAGTTTTCCGGGACGCGCGCCGGTATCGATCCCGTCCCGGCGGGTCACTACCCCGCTGACCATCGTGGCGCGATAGCCGGTCGCATGCTGCGCCAGACGGCGGCCTCCGCCGGGGAGGTCATAGACGACATGAGGGGCATGCAACCTGATCGCATCATGATCGATCACGTTGATATCCGCTTTCAGGCCGACCTTCACCCGCCCCCGGTCTCGCAGTCCGAGAAAATCGGCATTATCGGCGCTCAGCGCCTTCACGGCGGCGGGAATCGTCAGCCTCTCTCCCGCACGGTCGCGGGTCCAGTATGACAGCATCGTCGTCGGGTAACTGGCGTCGCAGATGATGCCGTAATGCGCGCCGCCATCCCCAAGCCCCACTATGCTGTATGGATCGCGCATCATGGCAAGCGCCGGCTCCAGCGACCGTTCCGCATAGTTGGAAAAAGGCATCAGGATCAGCGCGTGGCCATCCTGTTCGAGCATCAGGTCATAAACCAGTTCCACCGGACTGACGCCGCGCTTGGCGGCCAGCGCGGCGATGCTCCCGTCCGGCGAAGGTTCATAATCAGGTTCTGCGCCCAGCGGATAGATATTGTCCCACGTCCGCAACAGGCGATGCAGCGGCGTCGGCGTCTCGTCCGGCTCCTCCGCGATCAGCCGCGCGCGAAAAGCGGGATCGCGCATGATCGCGAGCTTTTCCGCCAACGGCCGCTCCGCAATCGCGCGATAGCTCGCACAATGGCTGAAAGCGTTTGCGGATGTCGACAAGCCGCACATCGCCCCCATCGGCCTTGGGAAAACCTGCGCCAGCACTGGCGCCGCTCCGCTTCCATTATGCTGGGCAAGCGCATCCATGGTGCGCCGCCAACCCTGCGGATCGGTCGACCATTGGGCCAATGAATAGGTCACGGGGCGACCGGACTCATGGGCCATGCGCTTCATCAGATCGATGTCGCTTTCCCAATCGGCGGTATCGAGATTGGGGATCATCTGAAGCACGCCGCGCCCCGTTTCGCCCACGGATCGAGCAATCGCCGCCAGTTCGTCGCTCTCCGCCTGGAAAGACGGGATGAAGGCGCCGTCGCCGCGCCGGTGGACCAGCGAACGCGACGTGGCGAAACCCAGCGCGCCGGCCGCCATCCCTTCCTCGACAAGCTGCGTCATCCGGGCGATGTCCGCCGGGGTCGCCGGCTCGCGATCCAGACCGCGCTGCCCCATGGCGTAGACGCGCAACGGCGAATGCGGGATATAGGCGCCGACATCGGCATCCCAGGCCCGCGCTTCGAGTGAACGCAGATAATCTGGGAAACTTTCCCAGTTCCAGGGCAGGCCCTTCGCCATAACGGCTTCGGGGATGTCCTCCACCCCCTCCATGACATTGACGAGCGCTTCGCGATCCTCCGCCCGGCACGGCGCGAAGCCAACGCCGCAATTACCGATGACAACGGTGGTGACGCCATGCTCGGCGGAAGGGACAAGGCTGTCCGACCAGGTGACCTGCCCGTCATAATGGGTGTGGACATCGACGAAGCCCGGCGTAACCAGAAGCCCGCGCGCGTCAATCTCCTCCCTGCCCTGCCCCACGGCGGAACCGACGGCCGCGATGCGACCGTCGACAATGGCGATGTCCGCCTCGAACGGCTCGCCACCATCCCCATCGACTATCGTTCCGCCCCGGATCACCAGATCAGCGTCGGCCATGTCCATTCCTCTCGCTCAGCCTGCCAGCGCCGCCAGCATCTCGCCCGACGCCTGTTCCTCGGTCACCCATTTCACCATGCGGCGAACCGGCTCGATCGCGTCCTGCTTTTCCATATTATGCTGCATCGTCGCCGCGCCGCCCAGCGACACGATCCGCTGCGCGCCCTGAAAGGCTAGACGGTCGCGCAATTCATCCTTCAGGCTTTCGGGGAAAATGCCGATCGTCTGGGTATAGGCATTGACCGCGCTGACAGCCGTTTCCCTGCTGTCGATGGGCACGATATTGCCCACCCGGCAGGCGAGCGTGCGGGAAAAGTCGACCGGATAATCCTCCTGGCTGACGATCACCGCGCCCTCGTTGGTCCGGCCGCCGAAGATGCGATAATCCTCGTCATTGAGGCGGATACCGTCAATCTCTGCCTTGAGCGCACCGTCGAACGCCTTATGCGGCGTGCTCAGATGATCGGGCAGACGCTGGAGCGCGTCAAAGGTCATTTGCCCCAGCCGATTGGCGCGCTCCAGCCCGGCTTCATCCGTGCCGCTTTCGACATAGATGACGCGAGCAGACACACAGCCTTCCTGGTTCTGCGCGCCGATGTCGAGCGCCAGACGGCGCGCCACCTGATCCAGCGTCGCGTCATCGGCGAAGGCTTCGCGGCCGATGATCGTGCCCGACAGCTTGGGATCTTGCGTGATAAGGTCGATGCCCGGTTGCAGATAGCGGGTGATGTGCTTCACCGAATCGAACCCGCCCCAGGCCACGATCTTCTCGATCCCGCGCGGGTCGTAGATCGCCGATTCCACCTGCTCATCGCCGCCCTTCCAATAGGCGACGGAAACATGTTTGGAGAGCGGATGGTCGGGGTCCATCTCCACCATCGTGCGTACCAGCGCGGCAGCGGTCAGCGGATCGTTGGACGGCAGCTTGATGATCGCGTCGGACCGGGTCAGCGCATTGCGGATCACCGTCAGGATCGACACGATGGGCGCATTGCCCGCGATCACATGCACGGTCCGTGCGCCGAAGGCGCGGGTGCGGGCGGTCAGGCCCGGAAAGACGCTCGGCCCCTGATCCACCCAGCCTTCCAGATAGTCGATGCCGCAGGCCCGTTCCATCATGCGCCGCATTTCCGTCCGGTCAAAGCCAGCGCCGATATGCTGGAAATGAGTACGCAGGATGCTTTCCGACAGGCCGGAGGTCCGGCAAGACAGGCGAAACGCATCCTGCAAATGCCGGTTCTGTCCGAAATCCAGTCGCTGCCCCAGGGCAACGAGGAAATCGAGTATCTCGTCAAAGCTCAGCGCATAGAGATCCGCCATGGACGAAGGCGTCCTGAGCGGCAGGCGGGCGACATGTTTGCCTATGTCAGGCGCCGAAAAGCTGACGCCGCCCCGGCGGCCGCCATAGCTGATCTCTGCATCATCGATAATCTGGCCCCGGATGATGAGGGGAACGCGGAAATCGTCGGTCATGGTTCTTCTCACATCGACAGTTCGGCAAGGAATTCGAGCGCGCGGTCATGCGCTTCGGGCGCGCCGGCGCAGACGATGCGGTCATCGCCGCCCTCCTTCTCGCTATAGCGGCGCACCGGCGGAATGACGTGCGGCCCGGTGCGGCCACAGGCGCAGGGCTTTTCCCAGCCCGACAGCGTGATCTCATCGCCTGTCACCAGCCCGGCCCAATAGGTGTTGGGCATCAGGTCGAACGAAGCGAAGCGGCCGGTCAGGCCATCCTTGCGCGGCAAGGGCTTGCCGGTTTCCGGATCCAGCAGGAACGGGATCTGGATCGGCGGGATGTGATAATGGCCGTGCTCGCACATCATCGACAGACCCATCTGTTCGGACGTGGCGTACATTTCATAGATGGTGTCGAAACCCAGAAACTCCAGCACCCGCTCGCGCCAGTCGTCGGGCAGTTCCTTGCCCTTCTTACCGCCGCCGGTCAGCAGCACGCTGCCTTTGCCAAAGACGTTCTTGAGGCCGCGCTTCAGCCCCTCTTCCGCCCAGTCGTAGAGGATCGCCCACATCGCCGTCACATAGACGTCGCGCCCGCCGAAGCGCCGCTGGGCCTCGCTGAAGAAATGCTTGAGATCGTCGGGCCGGCGGCGCTCCAGTTCCAGCAGAGCGTCCCGCCGTTCCAGCAGAACCGGCGGAATGTCGAGCATTCCCGCCTCGCCTCGTGCCTCCGCCGCACGCAACCGGCCTCCGAGCGAGGCGATATCCGCGCTGAAGCGGGCGTCCGGATAGAGGAACAGGGCGTTTTCCTCGCCCTTGGCATAAAGGTCGATCTGAATGCCGTTGCCGCGCTGCGTTGCCGCCGCGCCATAGCGATAGCCCGGAATGATGATCGGCATTCCGTCCTTCAAGATGTCCGGCCCGCGATCGGGCCACCAGTCGCGGATGATGATCGCGGAATGGATGATCGTTTCGCGCCATTGCGCCTTGGTGCGCGGCACGAAGCTCAGCTTTCCGGTCGTGCCGGACGTGTGCTGGACGGTGAGGTCGGTCTCCGCGTCGAGCAGGTCGATCCAGTCGTCGATCGTTTCGATGCCCGACGCGTCGACATGGGAAATGTCACTGGTCGTCAGGCCCGCGAGCCATTTGGTCAGCTTGTCGAAACGGCTGCGCTCCAGATAGCTGATGGGATAGGATTTGTAGACGGTGTGTGGAAACAGCAACGGCGCCAGATCGTCGATCGTCTCGATCTTGTCGATTCCCTGCTCGCGCGCGAGTTTGTCCAGCACGGACAGGCCGGGTCGAAGTTCGGCAAAGCGCTTGCGCGCGCCTTCCAGATGCAGCCGGTCGATTTCATCCCGGCTGAGCGTGAAAGCCTGTGCATAGGGCGCGTCATGGAAACTGGTGGGATCGGCGATCAGTTGATCTAGATAGCTGGTCATGGAATGAGAGTCCGTCTTTCTGTCGAAGATGGATTGTGGCGGTCGCCGCGCCCTCACTGCAATGCCGATGCCTACAGCCGAAGTGCCCAAACATCGTCAGGCGGACATGATGCGCCCATATTCCATTCTGCGCGACCAACATGGCGTTGCGCTGCCGTCACGGAGGCAGCATGAAGCAGGGAGAAGGAGAAGGAAGTCATGGGATTGAGCGTTGAAGACCGGCTGGACATCTACGATCTGTTCGCGCGCTACTGCCAATATGTCGATGCCGGCAGGGCAGCCGAATGGGTGGCGTTGTTCACCGACGACGGCTGCTTTGATATTGTTGGCCAGATGACCCTGCGCGGCGCCGAACAACTGGCCGGCATGCCCGCGATGCTGGCGGAAAATAGCGGCGGCAAATGGCGGCACCAGATCACCGACATCATGATCGACGCGGGGACGAGCGAGGATGTCGCTATCATTGGAGCCTCCGGTCTGGTGACTGACTGGAACAATGGCGGCCGCGCCCTCATGTTCTCCAATTATGACGCGACGCTTCGCAAAACGGGCGGCCGCTGGAAAATCGAGAAACTGACCGCCACCATGATGGGAGGCTGAACCGTGAGGAACGCGGTCTAGCTGCCGCGTTCCTCACGATATTCACGGGGGGTCATGCCGGTCGCCTTGCGGAAGGCCGCGGAAAAGGCTGCCGCGCTCTGAAAGCCGCAATTACCGGCAATCACCTTGATCATCGCATCGTCCTGCGCGAGTTGCTCCTGCGCCCGGGCAATTCGGCGGCCAGCAATATAGTCGGTCAAGGTCGTGCCGGTCGTGGCCTTGAACGTCCGCATGAGGTGACGCGGGCTGGTGCGGATTTCCGTCGCAAGGTCAGCGACGGAAAGCGTGCTGGCCAGTTCCGCTTCTATCCTGTCCTTGATCCGGCGCAGCCGCCAGCCCGGCATTTGCCCATAAACGCCGCGGTCGTCATATTGGGCATGACGAAAATGTCTGCACAGTTCGACAACCAGCAACAGAGCCATGCTTTCGAGCAATATGTCCTGCCCGAAGCCGGGGTTACGCAATTCCTCTACCAGTCGGGCAAGTCCCTGACGCACACGGCCGATCTGCACGTCCTGGCATGGCGTCAGATCGGCGATGCTGTCCTCCTCGAACAATTGCATTGCCCGCTCATTGGCGAATGTCAGGCATAGCAGACTGTGCTCGCCCGGCTCGCTGAGCGCCGCAAAAGCGCCGCCCTTGGGCAGAAAGACGATGTCGCCCGGCGGGTCGGCCAACTGGCGGTCGTTGCTGTAGAAACGCGACGTGGGACAGCGCGGGCCGATGGAAAAATCGAGATAATAGGAATCGGGCTGGAATACCGCCCTGCTGCTCTGCGTCCAGCCGAAATGGCGGATGTCCGCAAAAATACCATTGGCATGGACTTGTTGTTCGACATGGAAATGCGAAGCCGTGTGCGGCGCGCACATCGGCAGAGCATTGCCGGCTTCTATCTGCATCCTCAAACCTCCTGCCCTTGGTCGAGTCTTTCTCCGACCTGGAAAGGCAGAGCCATTATTTGCCAGTTGGCCTCGGATAGCAAGTCATGGCTGGTCCCGGTCGGCCACATCGGCCGTCATCCACCGGCTCGCCAGGGCGAACAGACCGGCGGCGAGAATGAAGAAACATGATCCGAAGCTGAGCGACAGGCGCAATCCCTGCGCGCTCGCCGCCTCGCAAGCCTGCGTTGCGCGCTTCGCACAATCCGCAAGGTCAAGACCTGCCGCTCCCCGCGCGGCTTCCGCCAGAATGTCGCTGACAAGTCCCACCAGCGGCGGGCCAAGGCCATAACCCATGACAGAGCTGGTGGCGATGATGATCGCCGACGCCATCGCCCGCATGTGGGGCGGCGCCACATCCTGTCCATGTGCATACATGGCGGGCATGTAGAAATGCTGCCCCATCGAAGCCAGGATCATCAGGCCGACGGCAAGGCTCACCGCCGGTATCTGGAACGCGATGGCGTAGAGCATGCCGCACCACAGCAGGCTGACGGAGGGAAGCCATGCCTTGATCCGCGGATAGCGGCGATGCCCCAGGTCCATCGCGGGGCCGCCGATCAACGTGAACAATATGCCCACACCACCGATCACCAGCCCCATCAGCAGAGACGCGTTTGCCAACGACAGGCCATGCGCCCGCATCAGAAACGAAACCATATATTGCTGGTTGGCATAGCTGCCGATGCCCGCGACTCCGCCCGCCAGAGCCACCAGGGCAAAGCTGCGGCGACGCAGCAGGTGACGGAACGTAAAGAGGAAGGATGGCGAAGAGGATGGATGGGTCCGGGCCGGCTCGGGCACGGTTGCGCCAAACAGGATCGCCAGCAGGATACCCGCCGCGCCGCAAATGATGAAGGCCGCGCGCCAGCCATAGGAACCGATCAGGGCGCCGCCGACCACTGCCGCGAACATGGCTCCAAAAGGACCGGCAACCGCGAATATGGCGATGACCGTCGTCCGCCGCTCGGCCGGGAAAGCGTCGGAAATCAGCGAGTGGGATGCAGGGGTGCATCCTGCTTCGCCGATGCTGACCGCCGCCCTGCCGATCAGCATCTGGACGAAATTGGCCGCCATCCCGCAAAAGGCGGTCATGGCGCTCCACAATGTCAGCGAAATGGCGATGATCCTGACCCGCCGGCCCCGGTCAGCCGCCCGCGCGATCGGAAAGCTGAAAAGCGTGTAGAGGATGGCGAAGGCCGGCCCACCGATCAGGCCAAGCTGAAAATCGCTGAGACCAAGGTCGATCTTGATCAGTTCCTGCGCGACCGAAAAGAGCAGACGATCGATATAATTGAGGCAGTTCAGCAGAAACAGGGCGATGATGGTCCAGAGCAGAACCGACCGGCTGGCGGTCGGCGAAGGCTTTCCATGAGGCACCGCCCCCTGTGCGGTGCCCGCAGTTGATGGATTGTGCATCGCTCGTCCCGCCCGGTTATGAATTCTTTCCAGACCATTAGGGCAATGCAGCGCCCCATGCTTCCTTCAGAACTATCGCTCACGCGACGAATATCGCCTGGCGGACAGATTAATCGTCTATCGAACCTGCCAAAAGGTAGAAGGCATGGCCTGCTCATGGACCATGATGACCCACGGCTGAAAGGCGGGCCGCATGGCGGCGCCCCCGTCAGCCACAGCGATGAGAGGAATGATCCGAAGATGAAAAGACTCGAGAACAAGGTCGCGATCGTCACGGGCGGAGGCGGCGGCATAGGCGCGGCCGTCGCCCGCCGTCTGGTTTCCGAAGGCGCGAGCGTGGTCATCGCCGATCTGTTCGAAGATGCCGCGGCCAAGGCCGCCGAGCCGCTGGGCGACAAGGCGCTCGCCGTGCAGTTCGATGCCGCGAACCCGCAATCGGTCAAGGATATGGTGGACCGGACGGTCGGCCATTTCGGCCGTGTCGACATCCTTCACAACAACGCCGCGATGACCGATCCGGTCAAAAGCCCGCAAGACACCACCGCACCCGATATTCCGCTGCCGATCTGGCAGGAAATTCTCGACATCAACCTGACCGGCTATCTGCTGGGCTGCAAATATGCGATCCCGCACATGGTGGCCGGCGGCGGCGGGTCGATCATCAATACGGCGTCCAATTCCGGCACCGCGGGCGATCTGGCGCGGATCGCCTATGGCTCGACCAAGGCGGCGATCATCGGCTTGACCAAATATGTCGCAACCCAGCATGGCCGGCAGAATATCCGCTGCAACAGCATCGCTCCCGGCGTCGTGCTGACCCCGGCGCTGGAAAAAACGGTGCCGGGGCTCAAGGAAATCATCCAGCGGCACATATTGACGCCCGAATTCGGCACGCCCGATGATATCGCGGCCCTCGTGGCCTTTCTGGCATCGGACGAATCCCGCTACATCACCGGGGAGAACATCTCCATTTCCGGCGGCGGACTGGTGCATCAGCCCCATTACGCCGATCTGCTCGCATTTATGGAAGCAGGGGATTAACGGTTGGACCGGGCCAGCGGCATGTGATCTATCCATGTCGCTGGCCCGGCCGCGCTCACCTTTCAAAGACGGCGTCGCCATCCGGCGACCCTTTCGCGCCCGGGCCTATATATAGACCAGCATCTTGGCCTTGCCCGCATCCTGCGCCGCGATCTTCATCGACACTGGCGCAGCGGCAGGTTCATACAGAAGCGAAACGGAAAGCGGGTCATCCGCTTCCATCGCCACATCGGCAAGAACGCCTGAAACAGCCCTTTACATGGCTGGAATCATCGACATGATCGGGGCCTGGAGAAAGCGACCGGCAAAGCCCGATGGGGAGTGAATTTGTGGAATCCATAGAAAGTCAGCCGGTTGCAGCAAAGCTCTCCCGTTCGGCGATCTTCCTTGTCGCAACCCTGAACGACACGCCCCAAGGCCTTCAAAAGGTGCGGGCATTTTGCGCGGACCTTTCCGCCTTCATACGCGCCGTGGGCTTTCGCGACCTGGATGGAGGCTTGTCCTGCGTCATGGGTTTCGGCTCGGACGCCTGGGACCGGCTCTTCGGCGCGCCGCGTCCCCAGGAATTGCATCCCTTCCAGGAAATACAGGGCGTCCACCACGCGGTGTCGACGCCGGGCGACATCCTCTTTCACATTCGTGCGATGAGCATGGACCTTTGCTTTGAACTTGCGACGCAGATCATGATCCGGATCGGATCGGCGGTCACGATCGTGGATGAAACGCACGGGTTCAAATATTTCGACGATCGCGACCTTCTTGGCTTTGTCGACGGAACCGAAAATCCCGTCGGCCCCGCCTGTATCGATGCTGCGGTCATCGGGGATGAGGATCCCGATTTCGCCGGCGGCAGCTATGTGATCGTGCAGAAATATCTTCACGACCTCGCCAAGTGGGAGGCGATCCCGGTCGAACAGCAGGAAGGGATCGTTGGACGAAAGAAGCTTTCGGACATTGAACTGGAAGAGGCCGCCAAACCCACCTTCGCGCATAATGTGCTGACCAGCATCAACGACGACGCCGGCAATTCGCTCGATATCGTGCGGGACAACATGCCCTTCGGCGACATCGGCAAGGGTGAGTTCGGCACCTATTTCATCGGCTATGCCCGATCGCCCAGCCGCACCGAACGGATGCTTCGGAACATGTTCATCGGCGATCCGCCGGGAAATTACGACCGCCTCCTGGATGTCAGCCGGGCCGTCACGGGGAGCCTGTTCTTCGTCCCCACGGCATCGTTTCTGGACAATGTATCGGCGCAAGCGGCAACATCGCCCGAAACGGACGTGCAGCCCGTCACAGATCAATCCGCGGCCGATGCAGAACCGGCGGCGCGATCGAACGGATCATTGGGTATTGGATCTTTGAAGAGCGAGGACTGACATGAACAATCTTCATCGCGAACTGGCGCCCATTTCCGAGAGCGCATGGGCCCAGATCGAGCAGGAGGCCGGACGGACGCTCAAGCGTTATCTGGGCGCGCGGAAGGTGGTGGATCTGATCGGTCCCAAGGGTTTCGACCTCTCTTCCGTGGGGACCGGGCACACGCGCGACATTCCACCGCTCTGCGACGGGCTCAAGGTCGCCCAGCGGCAGGTTGTCCCGGTCCTTGAACTGCGGGTTCCCTTCAGGCTCACGCGCAAGGCGATAGATGATGTCGAGCGCGGCTCGAACGATTCCGACTGGCAACCGCTCAAGGACGCAGCGCGGACGATCGCCTTCGCGGAGGACCACGTCATCATCGAGGGGTATCCGCAAGGCGGCATCGACGGCATGCGCCAGGTCACAAGCAATCCAAAGCTCACCTTGCCCAGCGATATTCAGGGCTATCCCGATGCCGTCGCGGAAGCGGTGAACGCGCTTCGGCTCGCCGGCGTCAACGGACCCTATGCGCTGGTGCTGGGATCAGATGCCTATACCAGCATCACCGGCGGCAGCGACGAAGGCTATCCCATTCTCAAACATATCCAGCGGCTGGTCGACAAGGACATCATCTGGAGTCCCGCGATCAAAGGCGGCGTGGTCGTCACGACCCGCGGCGGCGATTTCGACCTTACGATCGGTCAGGACCTTTCCATCGGCTATCTCAGCCATTCGGCCGATGACGTCGAACTCTATTTTCAGGAAACGCTGACCTACCAGACCCAGACGGCTGAGGCATCCGTGATCCTCGATCCGCCTGTGCAGGCCGATTGACGGGCGCTTATCGTTCGATAACGAACAGGCGGCGCGCAAGCCTCAGCCTGCCGTGTTCCACACAATATTCGTCATGCGATCCGCTTTCGCCAAGCGGATCGCCCGCGGTTCAGTTCGCCTTGCTCAGGTCCACCTTGTCGACCCATTCGGGATAGAAGGTCGGCTCCCGATTGGACCATCCGATCGCCGTCGCCGCCGCTTCGCTGATCGATTGGAGCAGCGCGCGCCGCTTCTCTGGATGCAGGTGCGGCAGGCTCGCCGCCGCGCAGAAAGCGCCGGGCAGCCAAGGCCGGGCCCCCGCCCCCAACAGCCGCTCATAAAGGAAACGATAGGCCGAAAAGCTTCCCAGCCGATCCTGCCCCAGATCGAAGGCCGACACGATCACCAGCGGCGCCATGAACGGCTCCATCTGATCCAGGCCGCTATCGTCCGGAACCCGCGCCTTGATTTCGTCCAGCCGCCCATAGATGCGGGCCTGGGCGCGGATGGAGGCTTCCTCCACCATGTCGCGCGACCACAGCTTCATCGCGTCGCGGCGATGCAGCCCTATGTCCAGAGATCGCCTGATATAGCGTTGCGTCGCGCTGGTGAAGCTGGCGAATTCGCGAAGTTCCGCCAGGGTAATGGCGCCATCCGCAGGTCTTGCACTCGTGCCCATGCTCATGCCCTCCGACTTCCAGTCGTCCTGCAGAACATGCACGCCTTATGGTTACTGAAGGCTTAAGCGCCTGTTCCACCGACATTCACAGGGAATCAGATTTCGTTTTGCGGCGCAACATCATTTTTTCGCTATGCGGCGGATGGAGGCGATTTCCATCCGCTCTTGTCTCAGAAAAATCGAGAGAAAATCAATCCGCGCGGCCTTCCAGCACCGCGCCGATCATGCTGCGCCATACGGCGACATCGCCCGCCTGCGCCATCTGCATATCGGGTTCACGCAGGGTATGGAGAATGGCATAGGCGTCATCGACGTGCCGATGCCATGTCGCATCCACCGCGCTCGACGCATGCGGATCGTTGCCTTCACCATTCAGGCTCAGTTGGCGTCCGGCAAGAACGCGGGCGATACGCTCAATCGCAGGCGTGGCAGATGTCGGCATAAACGGCTCTCCTTCCAAAGGGGCGGCCTGGTGTTTTTCCGCCTTGAAAGCCGCCCTTGCCCTCATATTAACATGTTTCCCGCAGGGCCGCTATTGGCCCCGCTCCTTCTTATATCCCGAAGATGGCACCGGATCGCCATTGTCGCCCGGCATGGTGGCGGCCGGGGGATCGGATGCATCCATCGAATCCTTCAGTCCTTCCTCCAGCTTCTCTTCCGTCGTGACGGCATGGTCCTGCGCGTCGGTCGGTCGCTTGTCACCCGCCTCCTCCCGGCTGTTGGGCCGGATATCGCTCTTGTCGGACATAATGGCTCTCCTTGTTGGACCGGAACACCGGCCCTCTGCCAAAGGAAAACGGATGCCCATGGGCGGGGGTTCCGTCAGGCGCTTCGACCAATGGTCAGCGTCTTTCGACCAGCTACACGACAGACACGCGACAGCGGATGCCCTTTGGCGTAGACCGGCAATATGACGTTTCTTCCCGAAGACGGCGAACGCGGCGTGCCGCCCGCCATTGCGCTCTATTCCATCCTCGGCTTCTGGCTCTTCTACGCCATCCTCGTGTCGCTGCGCGCCGCCGTCATGGGATTTGAGGCGCAGGACGCGCTGGCCGCGCGGCGCATGGTGGTGACGGTGATCGGCGTCGTCGCCACATGGGTTCTCTATCTGGCGCTGCGCCGGTTCGATCATAAGCCGCTCAGCGTCCGCGTCGTCGCGGCCTTTTCGCTGGCGGCTCCCTTTGCGCTGGCGATGGCGGCGGCGAATTTCTACATCTTCAACGTCTATGATCCCGTGGGCCTGTTCCCGGATTCCGATCCGGCGAAATATGAAAAAGCGGGCTACGCCCTCATGTCGATCGTGGAAGACGCGATCAGCCGCTATTTCTTCCTCGCCGCCTGGGCCGGTCTGTATCTGGCCATTTCCTATGCCAGCGAAGCGCATCGCGTCGAACGCCGCGCCGCGCGCCTCGAACGCGCGGCGCAACAGGCGGAACTGCGCTCGCTGCGTTATCAGGTAAACCCGCATTTCCTGTTCAACACGCTCAATTCCCTGTCCTCCCTCGTCATGAAAGATCGGCGGGACGAGGCGGAGCAGATGATACTCTCCCTATCCAACTTCTACCGCACCAGCCTGACCGGCGATCCGCTGGAAGATGTGCCGCTGGAAGAGGAAGTGCATCTTCAGAAGCTCTATCTCGACATCGAAGCCGTCCGTTTCCCCGACCGCCTCATCACGCGCATCGATGTGCCCCCATCCCTGCTTCACGCCTGCGTGCCGGGCCTGATCCTTCAGCCGCTGGTGGAAAATGCGATCAAATATGGCGTGTCGCGCACGTCCGCATCCGTCACCATCACCATCGCCGCGTGTGAGCAGGATGGGATGCTCCGCCTCACCGTCACCGATGACGGCGACAAGCCGCCCAGCGCATCGGACGGCGGCAACGGCATCGGCCTCGCCAATGTGCGCGACCGGCTGGCCGCCCGCTTTGGCGATGAAGGCCGCATATATTATGGTCCGCGTGAGGGCGGCGGCTTTGCGGTCGAACTTGCCCTTCCGATCATCCGACGGGGCTGCTGAAACCTATGACCTCCATCCGCACCATGATCGTCGATGACGAACCGCTGGCCGTTGAACGCCTCCAGATGCTCTGCGCCCGCGAACCGCGCATCGCGCTGGCGGGCACGGCCAATGACGGGGAAGCCGCGCTTCGCCTGATAGAAGGGTTGCAACCCGACCTGGTGATGCTGGACATCGCCATGCCGCTGCTCGACGGCATCGGCGTGGCGCGCGCGATCGGCCGCATGGGATTGCGCCCAGCCGTGATCTTCGTCACCGCCTTTGAAGGCTTCGCGGTGGAAGCGTTCGATCTCGCCGCGGTCGATTATCTGCTCAAGCCTGTGGCGCATGACCGCCTTTCCCGCGCGATCGACCGCGTCGAACTCGCGCTGCAAAGCCGCGCGCTGGCCAGCCCCGCGCCGTCAGCCGAACCGGAACCTGAATGGGCGGAGGAATTCTGGGTGCCGCACCGCTCCGAACTGGTCCGCATCGCCGCCGGCCAGATCGACCGGATCGAGGCGGAGCGCGACTATATGCGCCTGCATGTGGGCGCTCACAGCTATCTGCTGCACCAGACCATCAGTTCGCTGGAGGAAAGGCTGGACCCGCAGCGTTTCGTCCGGCTCCACCGCTCGCATATCGTCCGGCGCGACCATATCGTCCGGCTGCGTCATGACGGCAGCGGCGTCTGGTTCGCCTGCCTCGCCTTGGGCGGGGAAATCCGCATCGGCCGCACGTTCCTTGCCAACGCGCGGGCCATGACGGGACGCTGACGTCCAAGCGGCGCACAGAAAAAGGCCCGACAATGCCGGGCCTTTTTCCTTTCTGGGACCGCGCCCTTCAATTGGCGAAAGCGGAATGCGGGGCTTTCCCCGCCTCGGCATAGCGCGCCTTGGTTTCCGCCCGGGCGATGGCGGCGGCGACCGGCGCCTTGACATGGGCGATGGCCGCGCTGCGGCAACGGGTGGCTTCGGCCAGATCCCGGCTTCCGCACACCCTGCCGGCGGCGCGCCCGATACGGCTTTGCAATTCCCTTTGATCCGCTGCCTGCGACAGGTCCAGATCGCCGAAACGGACCTCAAAAGTGCGGCCGTTGGACATAAAGGTTTCCGCGCTGGCGCTGCCCGCGATCAGCGAAGCGGCGGCAAAGGCGGCAATGGAAAGGGTCTTCAAGGGGGCAAACATGGCAAAGTCTCCTCAACTGCTTGTCTTGCCGGTTCGTCGCTCGGGGGGATTGAGCGACAAACCGGGGATGAAAACGGAGGCTCGATCAGTGGGGGAAAGCGCGTCGCCGCCGTTGCCCTTTCCTTTTACGGCGGTGGCGGGCGCGATGCCTGCCGCCTTCGATGGACGGCGCGCTTCATCGCCCAACGGCACATCCATCGACAAAAGGCAGATAGCGCCGGACAAAAGACATGACGAACGACATGAACACCCGGACAAGCGACATTTCCGTAACGGAAACTCCGAATCGAAACGGTCAGGCGCATAACGAAAACGCCCCCGGCGCAAGGGAAGGCCGGGGGCGTATCCAGGATGCTGTCGGGCACTCCAGGATTTCGAAACTGTCATCTATCAGACGACACGCTCACGCGTTAACCGTCTCTGAACAGGGGGAAACCCCCTCTTGGGATGCCTCATGATAGTCGAGAAACGCCATTCACCCGGCGCCAATCGACAGTCGGCCGCCAATTTCCGCTCGACAGCGTCCCCAGGGGACGAACGGGCTGCCTGCGGCTACCAACGACATTTGGCAGGTGAAACCATTAACGCTACGTTTCCGTAACGTCAATTGGCTTTGCGTCCTATTTTGGGAAACAGGACAGGGGATATTACCTATTTTCCAGCCACCAGTTGCGCCCGCCACTTTACCAGCACGGACTCGGGAACGCGAGGCCTTTCCGGTGCATCCTTGCCTTCGCGCAGCTTTTTCCGGTCTTTTTCCGGTGGGTTGGCAATGCGAACGCGCACCGGCGCCACCCCCTGGACATGCATGCCAAGCTGTTCCGCGGCACCCCGAGATAAGTCAATGATTCTGCCATTTCTGGCGAAGGGTCCGCGATCATTTATCCGCACCAATATCGTGCGCCCGCTGTCCAGAGACGTCACCTCGACATAGCTCGGCAGCGGCAAGGTCGTGTGCGCGGCAGTCACCGCCTTGGGCCGAAATCGTTCGCCATTGGCTGTCTGATTGCCCGATTCGCTGCCATACCAGCTCGCATAGCCCAGATAGTCATAGGTTGGATCGGCCGCGGGCACATAGGTCACGCCCCGCACGCTATAGGGCTTGCCGATCTTCACCGGCACGTCGCTTACCGGCCTGTATCGCACACCCCCGCCACAGGCCGCCAGCAGCACCGTCGCAGCCAGCACGCCGCCGCGCATCCCTTTCGCCATTCCACCGCTCATGCGGCGGACCCTAATGCGCCGCGCGGCGGGATGGAACCCCCGCGCCCTTCCCTTTCCCGCAACCGATCCTATCTTGGCGGACAGATGCGAAACGCGCACTTGCCCCAATAGAACAAATCTGGAACAAGAAGACCCCATGAGTCTCACGCATATTTCCGTGCGCGGCGCGCGCGAGCATAATCTCAAGGGCGTGGATGTCGACCTGCCCCGCGATGCGCTGGTGGTCATCACCGGCCTGTCGGGTTCGGGCAAGTCCTCCCTGGCCTTCGACACCATCTATGCCGAGGGACAGCGCCGCTATGTGGAGTCGCTCTCCGCTTATGCGCGTCAGTTCCTGGAGATGATGCAAAAGCCCGATGTCGAGCATATCGAGGGTCTGTCCCCCGCCATCTCCATCGAGCAGAAGACGACCAGCCGCAATCCGCGCTCCACTGTCGCCACGGTTACGGAAATCTACGACTATATGCGCCTGCTTTGGGCGCGCGTCGGTATCCCCTATTCGCCTGCCACCGGCCTTCCCATCGCCGCGCAGACCGTCAGCCAGATGGTCGACCGCGTGATGCAATTGCCCGAAGGCACCCGCTTCTACCTGCTCGCCCCCGTCGTGCGCGGCCGCAAGGGCGAATATCGCAAGGAACTGGCAGAGTGGCAGAAGGCGGGCTACACCCGCGTCCGCATCGACGGGGAAATATATCTGATCGAGGACGCACCCGCGCTCGACAAGAAATATAAGCATGACATCGAAGTCGTGGTCGACCGCCTCGCCGTCGAACCCGACATGGGCACCCGCCTCGCCGACAGTTTCGAGCAGGCGCTCAAGCTGGCGGACGGTCTCGCCTTTGTGGACCTCGCTGACGGCGTCGTCCCGGGCCGCGAAGACGAAGCGCAATCCGCCGACAAGAAGATGAAAGGCGCCGGCATCCCCGCCAACCGCATCGTCTTCTCGGAAAAATTCGCCTGCCCGGTCAGCGGCTTCACCATCGCGGAGATCGAGCCGCGCCTCTTCTCCTTCAACGCGCCGATGGGCGCCTGCCCGGCCTGCGATGGCCTGGGCGAACGGCAGGAGTTCGACCCCGAACTGGTCGTTCCCAACGAAGCCCTTTCCCTCAAGAAGGGCGCGGTCGTCCCCTGGGCCAAGTCCAACCCGCCCAGCCCCTATTATATGCAGGTGCTTGGCTCCTTGGCGAAGGAGTTCGGTTTCTCCCTCGAAACGCCGTGGCAAGACCTTCCCGGCGAGGTGAAGCTCATCATTCTCCACGGCACCGGCGGCAAGCCTGTCACCCTGCGCTTCGTCGACGGCAAGAAAAGCTACGAAGTCCGCAAGCCGTTCGAAGGCGTGATCGGCAATCTCAACCGCCGTCTGCTCCAGACCGAATCCGCCTGGATGCGCGAGGAATTGAGCAAATATCAGACCGCCATGCCCTGCGAGACATGTGACGGCGCGCGCCTCAAGCCCGAAGCTCTCGCGGTCAAGATCGCCGGTGAGGACATTTCCATGTCCACCCGCCGCAGCGTGGTCGATGCGCTCGCCTTCTTCTCCACCCTGCCCGACAAGCTCACCGACCAGCAGAACCAGATCGCCCGCGCCATCCTCAAGGAAATCGTCGAGCGTCTCGGCTTCCTCAACAATGTCGGCCTCGACTATCTGAACCTCGACCGCACCAGCGGCACCCTCTCAGGCGGCGAATCCCAGCGCATCCGCCTCGCCTCGCAGATCGGCAGCGGTTTGTCGGGCGTTCTCTACGTCCTCGACGAACCTTCCATCGGCCTCCACCAGCGCGACAATGACCGCCTGCTTATTACCCTCAAACGCCTGCGCGATCTCGGCAACACCGTCATCGTCGTGGAGCATGATGAGGATGCGATCCGCGCTGCCGATTATATCGTCGACATGGGACCGGGCGCGGGCGTTCATGGCGGCGCGATCGTGGCGCAGGGCAGTCTCAACGAACTGCTCGCCCATCGCGACAGCCTCACGGCCGATTACCTCAACGGCACCCGCCGCATCGAAGTGCCCGTCAAGCGCCGCAAGGGCACGGGCAAGAAGCTTACCGTCCACAATGCTCGCGCCAACAATCTGCGCGGCGTCACGGCGTCGATCCCGCTCGGCACCTTCACCTGCATCACCGGCGTTTCCGGCTCCGGCAAGTCCAGCTTCACCATCGACACCCTCTACGCCGCCTCCGCCCGCGCCCTCAACGGCGCGCGCATCGTCGCGGGCGCGCATGACAAGGTGACGGGCCTCGAATATTGCGACAAGGTCATCGACATCGACCAGTCGCCCATTGGCCGCACCCCACGCTCCAACCCCGCGACTTACACGGGGGCCTTCACCAACATCCGCGACTGGTTCGCGGGTCTGCCCGAAGCGCAGGCGCGCGGTTACAAGCCAGGCCGTTTCTCCTTCAACGTCAAGGGCGGCCGTTGCGAAGCCTGTCAGGGCGACGGCGTGCTCAAGATTGAGATGCACTTCCTCCCGGACGTCTATGTGACCTGCGACGTCTGCCACGGCGCCCGCTACAATCGCGAGACTCTCGAAGTGAAGTTCAAGGGCAAGTCCATCGCCGACGTGCTCGACATGACGGTCGAGGACGCGGTGGAGTTCTTCAAGGCCGTGCCGCCCATCCGCGACAAGATGGCGATGCTGGCCGAAGTGGGGCTGGGCTATGTCAAGGTCGGCCAGCAGGCCACAACCCTGTCCGGCGGCGAAGCCCAGCGCGTCAAGCTGGCCAAGGAACTCTCCCGCCGCGCCACCGGCAACACGCTCTACATATTGGACGAGCCCACCACCGGTCTCCATTTCGAGGACGTCCGCAAGCTGCTGGAAGTCCTCCACGCCCTTGTCGAGCAGGGCAACAGCGTGGTGGTGATCGAACATAATCTGGATGTCATCAAGACCGCCGACTGGATCATCGACATGGGACCAGAAGGCGGCGTCAAGGGCGGCGAAGTGGTGGCCGAAGGCGCGCCGGAAAAGGTCGCGAAGAACAGCCGCAGTTTCACCGGACGCTATCTCGCCCCCTTGCTGGGACTGGAGGCCGTGGCGGCGGAATGAGCCATGAGGGGCCATCCCGATTTTCCAACATATGTAGGAAAATGCCCCACCTGCGGCCTCAGGCAAACTGGTTTCAGTTCTCTACTTCCCTCTGTAAAAGACCGCCCGCCGCCTCTTCTCTTCCATTCGCCGCGCCCTTTCCCTTGACCCGGAACAGGAACGCCCGACGGCCCGTTGTCCGGCTCGACCGTTTCACAGGCCAAGGAGTTCTCCATGATCCGCACCCTCATCTTCGGCGCCATCGCAGGCTATGTCGGCAAGAAGCTCTATGACGAAGGCAAGCTGACAGCCTTCAAGGACGACCTCAACACCCGCTACAATCAGGCGAAGGCCGACCTCGTCACCCGGCAGGCGCCGGGGAATCCCACGCCATCCTCATCCACCATTCCGTAATGCCGGCCCGCAGTTTTCCGCTGATCACCGAAACATTGCGCGCATCTCGTGCCACATGATGTGACAGAGCTACGCAACCTTCCCCGCTCCGAAGGGTTGGTGAAAAGCCAATAAGGAGGAATGTTTATGCGCACCCCCATTCTCGCCATTGCCCTGGTCGCCATGTTGCCGCTCGGCGCCTGCGCTTCTGACGGCTATGGCGACCGTTATGGCTATGACCGGCCCGGCAGCTATGATCGCCCCAGCCATCGCGGCGACCGCCGTGACGGGCAACGGCATCACCGTCGGCTTGGCGACAATGACAGCATCTACCGCGACCGTGATGGCCGCTATTATTGCAAGCGTGATGACGGCACTACTGGCACAATCGTGGGTGCTCTGGCGGGCGGGGTTTTGGGCAATGTGATCGCTCCGGGCGGTTCCAAGACGCTTGGTACGATCCTGGGCGGTGCGGGCGGCGCGCTGGCAGGCCGCGCTATCGACCGTAACGACATCAATTGCGAATAAACCAAGAGGAAAAGCAAGAATAAAGGGCGCGATCTTCGGATCGCGCCCTTTCCCTATTTGTCGAAAGCCGATTACAGCTTTTCGGTGAGTTCCGGGACGATCTTGAACAGATCGCCGACAAGGCCGATGTCCGCGACCTGGAAGATCGGCGCATCTTCATCCTTGTTGATGGCGATGATGGTCTTGGAGTCCTTCATGCCGGCGAGATGCTGAATCGCGCCGGAGATGCCGACCGCGACATAGACTTCAGGCGCCACGATCTTGCCGGTCTGCCCGACCTGATAGTCGTTGGGCACATAGCCCGCGTCCACCGCAGCCCGGCTTGCGCCAACGGCCGCGCCCAGCTTGTCGGCCAGCGGAAAGATCACCTGCTCGAAGGTTTCGCTGTCCTTCAAGGCACGACCACCCGACACGATCACCTTGGCAGAGGTCAGTTCGGGACGTTCCAGCTTGACAATCTCCGCACCAACGAAGCTGGAGAGGCCCTTATCACCGGTCGAAGCCACGGCTTCCACCGCGCCGCTGCCGCCTTCGCGCGCTGTCTTCTCGAACGCCGTGCCACGCACGGTGATAACCTTCTTCGCGTCCTTCGACTTGACCGTCGCGATCGCATTGCCCGCATAGATCGGGCGCGTGAACGTATCCTCGCCCTCGACCGAGAGGATGTCGCTGATCTGCATCACGTCGAGCAACGCGGCTACGCGCGGCGCGATGTTCTTGCCGTTGGAGGTGGCAGGCACCACGAAAGCGTCATGGCTGCCCATCAGTTCCACGACCAGCGGTGCGACATTTTCGGCCAGCGCATGACCAAAGGCCGCATCGTCCGCGACATGCACCTTGCCCACGCCCGCAATCTTCGCGGCTTCGGCGGCGACGCCATCGACGCCCTGACCGGCAACCAGCAGATGCACTTCGCCCAGCTTGCCGGCGGCGGTAACGGCGGAAAGGGTCGCGTCCTTGATGGCACCGCCCTCATGTTCAACCCATACAAGCGTCTTCATGCCGCAACTCCCAGAGCCTTCAGTTTCGCAACCAGTTCATCGACATCGGCGACCTTGATCCCCGCCGACCGCTTGGGCGGTTCGGCGACGGTCATCGTTTCCAGGCGCGGCGAGATGTCCACGCCATAATCGGCGGGCGTCTTGGTCGCCAGAGGCTTGGATTTTGCCTTCATGATGTTGGGCAGCGAGGCATAGCGCGGTTCATTAAGGCGCAGGTCCGTCGTGATGATCGCAGGCACGCTGAGCTTCACCGTTTCAAGCCCGCCATCGACCTCACGGGTCACATTGACCTTGTCACCCTCGACCTCGACCTTCGACGCGAACGTGCCCTGCGGCAGGTTCAGCAGCGCCGCGAGCATCTGGCCGGTCTGGTTGCTGTCGTCGTCGATCGCCTGTTTGCCCAAGATGATCAGGCCAGCGCCTTCCTCTTCCTGAACCTTCGCCAGCAGCTTCGCCACGCCCAGCGGTTCCACCTCGGCATCGCTTTCGATCAGGATCGCGCGGTCCGCACCCATCGCCAAAGCCGTCCGCAGCGTCTCCTGCGCCTTGGTAACGCCAATCGACACCGCGACAACCTCGGTCGCGACGCCCTTTTCCTTCAGGCGAATGGCTTCCTCAACCGCAATCTCGTCAAACGGGTTCATCGACATCTTGACGTTCGCCAGATCGACGCCCGTCCCGTCCGCCTTCACGCGGGGTTTCACATTGTAATCAATCACCCGCTTCACGGGCACAAGGATCTTCATTGCAACATCCTCCGTTAATACGCCAACAAGGACGCAGGCGGCCCGTTTCCGGACCACCTACGCCCCATGCTGTTCATTCCAGTGGCTTGGTGCGTCAGGCCGCCTTCCTCA
The DNA here is from genome assembly GCF_001456115.1 of Sphingobium baderi. NCBI lineage: Bacteria > Pseudomonadati > Pseudomonadota > Alphaproteobacteria > Sphingomonadales > Sphingobiaceae > Sphingobium > Sphingobium wenxiniae. The sequence goes on from NZ_CP013264.1 coordinate 3,658,943, forward strand.
CTTCCGCCACGATCTTCTTCGCCGCATCGCCCAGATCGTCCGCGGGAACGATGGCCAGGCCCGACTGCGCCAGAATGTCCTTGCCCTGCTGGACGTTCGTGCCTTCCAGGCGCACGACCAGCGGAACCGACAGATTCACATCCTTGGCCGCCGCGACAATGCCTTCCGCGATGATGTCGCAACGCATGATGCCGCCGAAAATGTTGACGAGAATGCCCTTCACCGCCGGATCCTTCAGGATGATCTTGAAGGCCGCAGTCACTTTCTCCTTGGAAGCGCCGCCGCCGACGTCCAGGAAGTTGGCGGGAAATTCACCGTTCAGCTTGATGATGTCCATCGTCGCCATGGCCAGGCCCGCGCCGTTCACCATGCAACCGATGTTTCCGTCCAGCTTGATATAAGCAAGGTCATATTCCGAAGCCTCGACCTCGGCCGGATCTTCCTCGGTCAGGTCGCGCAGCTCGGCGATGTCCTTGTGACGGAACATGGCATTGCCGTCGAAGCCGACCTTGGCGTCGAGCACGAGAATATTGCCCTGTTCGGTGACGGCCAGCGGGTTGATTTCGATCTGCTCGGCATCGGTATCGAGGAACGCGGCGTAGAGCGACGATGCGACCTTGGCCGCCTGCTTCGCCTGATCGCCGGCAAGTCCCAGCGCAGCGGCGACAGCGCGGCCATGATGCGGCATGAAGCCGGTGGCCGGGTCAACGGCGAAGGTGTGGATCTTCTCAGGCGTCGAATGCGCGACTTCCTCAATGTCCATGCCACCTTCGGTCGACGCCACGAAAGCAACGCGGCCCGTCGCACGGTCGACCAGCAGGGCGAGATAGAATTCCTTGGCAATGTCTGCGCCGTCGGTCACGTAGAGACGGTTGACCTGCTTACCCGCTTCACCGGTCTGCACGGTGACGAGCGTATTGCCGAGCATGTCGGTAGCGTGCGCCCTCACCTCATCCAGCGTGAAGGCCAGACGAACGCCGCCCTTCGCTTCGGGAGCCAGTTCCTTGAACTTGCCCTTGCCACGGCCACCGGCATGGATCTGCGACTTGACCACATAAAGCGGTCCGGGCAGCTTCTTTGCGGCTTCGACAGCTTCATCGACCGAAAAAGCAGCATAGCCCGCGGCGACCGGCGCACCATATTTCGCCAGCAGTTCCTTAGCCTGATATTCGTGGATGTTCATGGGTCCGACCCGTCCTTTTCGCAGCAAACCTGTTAGGGAGGGCTAAAGCATAGGCGATGGCGCCATGCCAGATGAATTTGCAAAATGACTTTGCAAAATTGCAAAGTGCCGCGCCCTTAAAAGGAGCAGGAAATCGCCGCCTTGCTGGTAACGAGGAAAATTTCCGGGTCTTCCAGTGCGCGGATCTTGTGGAGAAAATGATCGAGCGTGACTTCTTCCATGTCCGTTTTGCGAAGTGAGGCAAGGGATTGAAGCTTGCGAAGTTGAGACAGGCTCAATCTGTCCACCATCTTGCCGGCCATGCATGTCGCCATGCGAGGGGATAGTCCCGCCTCCATCAGGCGGTTCCGCAAACGCGACTCGGGCGAAACGGTCGCGCAGGATGAAAGCAGCGCGGCCATAAGCAGGGGCACGAAGGCGCAGCGCGGGATCGGACTCGTCATGGCCCGATTGATGGCGACATGATGCTGAACCAGGCCTAAACAGCTTGCAGGAGCAGCACTCTTGAAAGACCGATTGCGCGGCGCTGACGGCTTTACCTAGTGCGTGAGGGAAGTTGTCCGGAAATTTCCCTGGCGATAGGCATCCACACGCTCGCCATAGCCCCGCGCGAGATCTTCATAGGCCGTCCTGCCGGCCGCCGATTGACTCTTTGCGGCGCGTATCAAGGACATCTGCTGACGATGCAGCAGGTAGTTGACATCCACTTCCCTATCCATCGGCCTCTCCTTGACGTTCCTTATATGTGGGTCAGGTGGCTCATCTCGGTCGCCTGAGGCGCCGGTGCGGGATTTTACCCTTTCCCGCCCATTCCGGCGAATCAGCCTGTCCCACGGGTAGCGCGGCCTGACGCACTCTCATGCCGGACTAGCGCATGATGAAGCGCCTCGCCTGCGATGGCAAGGATTGCGGCAATGGCGACAATTTCATGGAGTCGATGACGCAACCTCTTGGAAAACGGGCATCATCATGGCATCACCCGCTCCCATAAAGACAGGGGGTCGATATTTTGGGGGAAATGCTGGTCGCCTTTTTGGCGATCGCTCATCGCGAGATTCTTCTCTTCGCGGTGGCGGGGCTTTTTGTCGGCGGGATCGACGACCTGCTGATAGATGTCCTGTTCCTGTGCCGCCGTGTTTGGCGCAGGCTTACCATCTACTCGCGCCATCCGCGTATGACGACGGCCACGATGCCGCACTCTCCAAACCCCGGACGAATCGCCGTTTTGGTGCCCGCATGGGACGAGGCTGACGTGATCGGCCCGATGATCAGAAACGCGCTGCACCGTTGGCAGGATGCGAACTACAGGATTTTCGTCGGAGTCTATCCGAACGACCGTGCGACGATCGAGGCGGCGGGCAGGATCGCGGCCCATGAACCGCGAGTGATCCTGGCGATCAATTCTCATCCCGGTCCCACCACGAAAGCCGATTGCCTCAACCTGCTGTGGCGCGCGATGGAAGCCGAAGAACGCAAAAGCGGTTTCGCGTTCAAGGCGGTCCTGCTTCACGATGCCGACAATGTGGTGACGGTTGTAAACACATTGGCAACTCCCCTCCCCTTACGGTGGTTGTCAATATGGCCGAACAAAATCAGCAACCTATTAAAACTGCGGATGCCAAGCCCGCATATCTCTACGCCCGCTTTAGCTCTCTAAATCAGAAAGAAGGCAGCAGCATTGAGCGCCAGCTTACTTACGGGCGCACATTCATCGACAAGCACGGTTGGGACCTCGTTGGCGAACTGCGCGACGAGGGCAAGAGCGCGTTCAAAGGGGCCAATCGTGAAGAAGGTGCAGCCCTTCACGGTTTTGAACTAAAGGCACGGAACGGCCATTTCTCATCAGGTGCCGTGCTGGTTTGCGAAAATGTGGATCGCCTATCGCGCCAAGGTGCGAAGGCTGCTGCTCAGCTCATATGGTCATTGAATGAGGCTGGCGTTGACGTAGCCACCTACCATGACGGTCATATCTATAAGGCTGGCGACGATGGCGACCTGATGGACCTGCTGTCCATCATCATCAAAGGCGCGCTGGGCAAAGAAGAGAGCTTCAAAAAATCTGAACGGTCAAAGGCCAACTGGACGAAGGTGCATCAAGAGATCGCCAACGGCGACAAGCGCGCATACTCCAGACAGTGCCCCGCATGGCTGGACATTGAGGACGACAAATACGTTCTGAACGAGCATCGCGCCAACATCGTTCGACTGATGTATGGATGGTATAATGATGGCCTCGGATGCCTCATCATCATGCGTAAGCTGAATGAGATGGGAGAAAAGCCCTGGTCATCAGAGAAGCGATATAAAGACCGAAACGACTGGACCTACCGCTACATCCACAAGCTACTGCAATCGCGCGCCGTTATAGGTGAATATGTCACGCTGAAAGGCGAAACTCTCGCAACGGATTATTATCCTGCGGTCGTGGACGTAGACACTTTTTACAAAGCTCAATCCGTCCGTAAGGTGCGCGCAAGCATCGGCGGTGATGAACGGAAGCGCAGCGCAAACCTATTTTTGGGAATTTCCAAGTGCGGCGTTTGCGGAAAGGCTGGCGTCTTTATGAAGCGCACCTTCAACGACAAATACGTCAAGCAGGATGGCACGGTGGTTCACTATAAGAACACGCGGACTTACCTCAAATGCAATGAGGCGAGATATAAGGAAAGCCCCTGCAATAATCCCGCTCACATCAGATACGATGTGATCGAAAAAACGGTGCTGAACAAAGCCCTGCCGCTGATCGCCAGCCAGAAACATGAGGATAAAGTCCTTCAAGCGTTTGATCTGAAGATCGCTGAATCGCAGCGGGAAATCGATGTGAGGCAGAAGCAACTGGATAACATCGTGGAGGCAATTGCGAACGGCGTGGCCGCAAAGGCTCTGGCTCAAAAGGCCAACGCCATCGAAGCGGAAATAGAAACGCTGGCGCAGCAGATTGCCAACACGAAACTGGAGAAGGACATTGAGGCCGCCAAGCCCGCCAAAAATCAGGACGTGGACCTAATTGCGGAAATGCGGAGCAATCTGGAAAGCGAAGATGCTGATGAACGCTTCGAGACACGAGCGCGGATCAACAGCTTGCTCAGCCGTCTCCTGAGAGCTGTTTACATCAACGACGACCGCACGTTTACCGTGGAAGTGGATGACGGATTTTCAGCAACCTACGCGGCTGATGGAACCGCAATTGGGTATCGCGTGGCCGGAGACAGGATTGTTGGCGCGATGGACGAAGGGTTCCTGCTGGAGGACAAAGACATGATTATTGATGAGGCGTTCAAGCGCGTCCGAGCTTAACTCACCGCACTTCGATGCAAGGCCCGCTCATGCCCTCCTAGATAACGAACATCGCGGCGGTCCACTCCAACTCTGTCGCAAATCGCAGCTTGTAGTTACAGCCCGTAATACTCCCTTCTTCCCACCGGACGGTCTGACACAGGGCTACTCCGATGCCCAAAGCGGCACATGATTGATAGGCTGTTAGGGCCACCTCATCGTCACACGCATACAGATTAATCGAATGCGCCATTTTGAATGGGTTTTGATATTCAGCTAAGCAGGTATCCATCACCCAAGGATGATAAATTGCATTCCTCCCTTGCGCGTCCATAGCTTCGTAGGGACGGTAGCAATATGGAACGGACGGTTTCTTCTTTCTGTATCTGGACATATCATATTTAGCCGTTGACCCTTTGAACGGTCTATGTAGGTGATGTGAACCAAAGGCAGCTAAAGAAAGGAAATCAATATGGCACTTGATTGGAGAAAGTCGCTCAAGACCGTTGCGGAAAGCAAGGAGTTCCAGAACGTCAAATCTGGCCCTGCTGCTCTCACCCCTGCTCAGCGGCTGGGCAAGAACATGGACAAGGCACTTGCCGCATTCAAAGCTGGCAACAAGGAAGTTAAGCGTCCTACCATCGTCAAGAAGGGCGATGAGGTGAAGTTCAGCGTTCGCTACTCCAACAGCCCCATGAAGCTGACTGCCGAGGAAACGGAAGTCGTGGTTCCCGCGAAGGAATTTGAAGCGATCTACGCCGCGATCAAGGAAAGCGCCCTCGCTGGTGAGTTCGACGCTCAGCTTGCTTCTCTCTCCGCTAACGCAAAAACGCGGGGTCAGACTGGCGCAGCTTCGCGCAAAGCGAACGCTGCCAAGAAGAAGTAAACGGCATCAATCCCAAAGCACCAAAGCCCGTCAGCAATGGCGGGCTTATTTTTCGTCGCTTGCGCGTGTAGACGATTTGGCCTGGGCGGCTCCTCGCTTATGCCAACCCGATTCTGGCCGACGATCACTGCGCTCAGGCCCGCTATCCGCCAGTCAGAATGGCGCCTCATCTTCTTCGAATGACCACGGTTGAGCAACAGCAGGCTGAGCAGCTTTGGGTAGTTCCAGCCGGTGAGCAGTATATAGGTTCAGGATATGATCGCGGTCCATGAACATGATTTGGCTCCGCTTCGAATTGTCCAACATGCCGCCAAGCCAGTTCCTCGCCGCCTTAGTGATCTCTCCACCGGCGACGATAAATGCGTGATCGACGAGTGCCTTACGGTTATTATCAGGGTCGAAAATCTCGTGCCCGAGCATCATGAGGACCTGATTGTAAATCTCGGCGATGTTGGCGTTCGAGCTTTTCGTCGCACCGGCGGAATCCAGCTTTCCCTTTTTGGCTTGAATGCCGAAGTAGATGACATGCTCTGTCGGCAGCTTATACCGCATCCACACGTCCTTCCCGTATTCCAGTGCCTTATCCTTATGGCCTACGTTGGTTATACGTTGATAACCAAGGTGCCTGAACATAGGCAGTAGGATTTCCGCTATCAGTTCATCCTCAGAGCATTTGTCCAGATAGGCAATTAGCAGTTCCCGATTTTCTGCCTCTGCTGGGGTGAGCGGCCGATAGATATTGACCGGCGTTGACACCGTCATGGTCCTGATATGCCGGACGTAGAAAACCCCATCTTCGCCATAAAAGCCCTCAAAACCCTCCCGCATCAGTGGGACGTTTAAGGCAGCCAAAGCAAGTAAACGGTCGTCGTCACCGTCCTGTGCCTCACGTTTATCCATTAACACCCGCAACACAGTAGCGAAGCGGTCAGGTAGCTGATTTGCGTTCGGCTGTGGGTCGGCCAGCAGCTCAGTGAGGACGGCCTGTGTCCACGGCACTCTTGAGCTACCATCATGTGCGTAATCAAACTCACACTCTTCAAAGAAAAGGGTGATGTAGTAACTGCTTCGGTAGTGGAAATGCGGAACATCGCCGACTACCATCTGGGCAATTGGTCTGAGATTGCGAGGTTTGAATATCATGAAGCCACGTTAATGGCTCAGACTCGATGGTGAAACGGTTTTTGGTCGCATGGCAAAAATCTGAAACCGGCATGGTTTTGAAAATCAAAGATAGTGATGAGCGCTCACCCCGCCCCTCCAACAGAAACAGGGGTATACCCCTCCCAATCCAGCCAGCCCCACAGCCAGTCTGTCACAGTTGGGATATCCGTCACATTACATCAGCCAAGCCACTGAATCACAAGTCTTTTTATATCGACTTCCGCATTCGTGACCCTGTATTTTTTGATGCTAACAACCAAAAATAACAGGTGAACAGAATGATAATAGGTTATGCGAGGGTCAGCACCAAAGAGCAGGACATTGACCTTCAAACGGAAAGACTGACTGAAGCTGGTGCAGAGAAGATCTTCCAGGATAAATTGAGCGGCACCCAAGCCAGCAATCGCGCTCAGCTTCAACTCTGTCTGGATTTCGTTCGTGAAGGTGACACGTTGATTGTCACCAGATTGGATCGCATTGCCCGATCATCCCACGACCTCCACAACATCATTGCCAGTCTGGAAGCCAAGGGCGTAGCGTTCAAGTGCATCCAGCAGGGCGAGGTTGATACCAGCACCAGCACAGGCAAGCTGATGATAGGAATGCTGGGTGCCATCGCCCAATTCGAGAACGACTTGCGACGAGAGCGCCAGAGAGAGGGCATTCTGAAAGCCAAGGCAAAGGGCGTCTACAAGGGCAGGAAAGCTGTGATTGACGCTGAGCGAGTGCGACAGATGGCATCTGAGGGGACGGGGCCATCTGCTATCGCCAAGCAGCTTGGATGCCATCGCCAGTCCGTTTATAGGTTGTTGGAATCAAGGGGGGAATGAATGAAGCGACTTGTGGCACTCGCATTGGGTTTGGCTGCTCTGCCGACGACCGCCCATGCAATGACGGGCAATCAGATACTCGAATTCTGCGGGTCCAGCAGCCAAGCCGTGGCTGTCTCTTGCCAAATGTATATCGTTGGCCTGACAGATGGTTTCACGTTGTCTGGCGTTCGCGATAGCACCCCTGTCCTCAAACTGGATGGGGTCACAGGAGTTCAACAGCGAGATTTGGTCGTTTCCTATCTGCGGCAGCATCCAGAAGTCAGGCACAAGTCCGCCGCGATCATCATCTGGGATTTATTCAAGGATACTTTTGGAACCGAGATAATCGGCCCACAATAGCCCGAAAGAAAACCTCGATTTCGGGCAAATTGCTGAAACCACCCCTTGAAAACCCCCGTTTTCTGCGGGTTTCAGAGGGGTAAAATCAGCGTTTTTTGCTGTCAGCTATACCACATGGGCCTTGGCTGGTTTGTTGTGATTCCGGCTTAGAAACCACAGTGAAATCGCCCTCAATCCCATTAAATTCGCTGGGTAGGACAATCTGCACCGTCTCAGTCCGTTCATGGACTTCGGTGCGCTCGTTGTAATTGCCCAATGGTGACTGGCTGCTTTTAGCGATCCTTGCTGCTGCCCATTTGATGTTATCGCTGAGCAGATGCTTGTCTGCCGAACTCATGTCCGTGCGGAATGGAATTTCCCATAGCTGGTCAACCAAGGCGTGCTGCCCAATGGTGCGGGCGATTGCGATGCGCTGGGCATACTCGTCATCAAGGTAGCAGGCTCGATAGATATGGCCGGGATCGATCCCCAAATCCTTGCAGATCATGCTGACTGACTCTCCCCCATAAAGGCGGTTCGCCACTATCTCCTTGTCCTCCACGGTCAATTCCCTCCAGCTTTCCGTGGGGCTGATTAGGAGGTTCTGTCGAGCTACCGTGGATATGTCTTTGCCACGCGCTTCACTGGCTACTGATTGCGATATGCTGATTTTCTCGCGGGTCGTTGCTGACCTCTGTTTTCTCTGTGCCATTCTGGCAAAATCTCCAATTGTTCCTACTGCTATTTATTGGCAGGGGTAGACCGAATTGGGGGATTAAATGGCTGTGGAAGAAAGCGACGAATTCAATCAGTTGATGATGGCCTTAGGCAGCGTGGTCGTCATGTGGGGTATGGTTGAGGACATGGTTCGTCATTTCCTCCGTGATGTGGTCATGGAGGATGGAAACGCACCGGAAATCGAACGGATTGTTCTCAGTGAAACATCTTTCAGGAGCCAGTTGGATATCCTCAAGAAAGTCGCTCATGTCCGTTGGCCAAACAGCGATTGGTTCAATGCGGTCAATGAGCAGGTGAAGGCTCTCAAAGGACCACTTCAAGACAAGCGGAACAGGTTCATTCACGACCTATGGGAAAAGAATGAAGCCGGTCAGATGGTCAAGATCATCAGAGGTAGAGACGAAACTGCCGTTCAGAAACATGGTGGCGAATGGCATCTGAAACTCACTGGCGAACATGCAGTGCCTGTCGCTGACGTGGAGGCGTTCTTTGAGGAAATCGCCAACTCCTATGAGACGCTGGTGGATTTGAAATCCGAGTATGTAGCGTGGCGCTATAAGGCCAAAGCCGATGCCGTCATGGCGAAGATCGCAGGTGAGCTTGTTGAGAAAGCGCGTCGCATCCCTCCCCCTCGCGTGGTTGGACTTACCGCGAAGGATGAAGAGGATTCTAAATGACCTATTGGGACTGCTTCGTCCATTGGCTCGATAAATGGCAGACGCTCATCACCGGCGCTTTAGCCCTTGGTGCGGCCTTTTATGCTGGGCGTCCAGTTTATCGCCAATTGGCCCTTATGCGGGCGCAAAACAATGTCATGGTGCGAGAGACGATTGGGGACATGATCCTGCAATTGGATACCCATCGCAACCGTGTCGGTGAGATCACCGCGAAGAGGCTCACTGACGTTCATTCCGCCATTTATCGGTTCGACAACTATGGAGAAACCAAAGGCATTGATGAATGGGCATCCCAGCAGCACAGCGAATTCATAGGCGCCGATTCTGAGTTGAAGGCTCTCTTCATCCAGTCTCACGATGTGGAAGCAATTGAAGTCCAAAAGGCCGCTTTGCTGGCCGCTGTGGACGCTTTTTCGGGCGTATTATGGGATATCTATGCGCCACACTATGCGTTCATGTTTCCAGAGGATTGCAACTGGTCTGATGCGGAACATGCTTCCGCCGTCGCACGATCAAGCGAAGCAGAAAAGGAGTTAGACTCTAATGCAAGCGCCGTTTCTGCTGCTGTCCGCCAACTCTATGAAGCATATGCTGAGCAGCGAGCCGGATTGGTTCGTCGCTTGCGCGTTATAGATGACGGCTTACTCGCGTAGTTAGGTTTCCATGTTTTAATCTACCGAACGATCGGCACGCTGTTTTTTAGCGTCTTCTTTCTCGCGACGCCTGATATCCCGTTCCGCGTTCTTAATACGTTCAGCCACCTCGATATGCTCAATGGCTTTGGCTGCTGGAATGTGGCGATTGACCTTTACAATCTCAGGCAACTCATCAGTCCAAAAACTGTGAAGCAAATTCCTGCTTTCCTCGCATTCTTCCCATGCTTTCTGCAGGTGTATTTCGTTCACAATACGTGCTTTAGAGAAAAATATCTCGTGGGGTGAATTCATTCGAGCGGACCCAACCGCCTCAGCCTCGATGGCCGATCTCGTTGCATGAGTATAAGCATCACTCGTGAATAGCGCCAATTGGCTGGGTTCACCCTCACAGATCGCCCAAAGCCCATGGGCAACTTCATTACGTTTTTTCGCAGCTTTTGATACCACATTCAGGACCGCCCGCACCGTCGCCGCTGCCCTCTCACCCGCCGTGTCCTTCAACGCAGCGGACATATATTCAACGCGCCGGTCCCAACCCTTTAGCTCTTTGAATTGTGCGAGCCTGGCTTCGTCCTTCGTCAGTGCTAAAAAGATGGAATCAAGGCGCGCCTCTGTTTCAGCCCAACTTGCGATGATTAATGCTACAATCACGGCTAGATTAGGGTGCTGGGTCAGAACGAATGGCTGGATTTTAACCGTTGCCTCCTTGGGGACTTTCACATCGCTTATCAGCAATTTTCTTCCTATCACCATCTAACCATCTGCTTTCCTACCATATAGTTAGAAAACAACAGCTTTCAAAGCGATGTGTCCTACCGCTCAAAAGACCTGATTTTCGTCAACAACATCTGGCCGAGTTCGACGGTAGATTGCGCGTTCAGAAGTGCGCCATCGTGGAAATGCGTTGGCAGGTCATGGCGGATTCGGAATTGGAAGGATGGTAGGTGGGAATTCGGTGTGAGGCCGTCCACCTCAACATATTGGGCGATTAGCTGGGCGCAGCGTTTTGCGTCTGCGTATTTGGCGAAGTCCAATGTGGGGAAAAGGAAGGCATAGCAGCTTAAGCCGTCACTTTGAGTGGGGATCATCAGGAAGGCGCGTTCTGCATCTGTCAGCCTCGTAGCCACCTTCAAGGCTTTGGTGGCGTCATATTCCAACGTCACCGCTGAGCAGCCGTCATGATGCCGAGTCAGCGCGTTCGCCGTCCGCCATTCGCTGGTGCCAAATGTGCTGCTGGTAGCGGCCAATTGTTCGATCAATTGCAGGGCGTCAAAATCGCCCGGATTGTCGCCATACAACGGGGCCAAATGGTATCCGATTATCTTGCCGTTCTGAAATTCGCTCAACGTGATCGCTGGTATGCTGCTCATACCCTATTTATGGAAAGTCGGCGTTTTCGGCGCGGCCCCTACAGTCATGCCGCCAAAAAGCTGATGCCAGAAAACGACGTGAAGGCTGTGTTTCCTGACTGCATGATGACGTCGCCATCGACGGTTATATCGATGCGGCAAGAGCCGCCGCCAGACCAAGGGCCGAACATGAGCGTTCCGCTCGGCCTGAATCCCGGCAGAAGCGTGAAGAGGGTCACTCCGCTGGTGCTACTTCCGCCGGGCGCTTGGATAAGCCCCTCCAGCACGACAATTCCCTCGATAGTCTTATAGTATTGAGCGCCCAAATAACCCCCGCCGTAGTTGATCCACGGGCTATTCAGCGAAGGAAGCTGGACGGCAGGAGTGGTCAGCAGACCTTGTTTTTGCGCTTCCAACTGAGAAATTGCGAGTTGCACGTCTGTAGCAGTGATGCCGCCGACTGGAACGCAGCCGACGATGCCAGCCGACAAATCCGACCATGTAGTTGCCCCATCCGCTGTGCTGAATTTCTGGAGAATTTGTCCACTGCCGCCGCCGTTCGGCACCTGATTGATCGGGACGAATTCAAGCCCGCTGCCGTCAGCCTTGATCCTCACAAAATCCAAGCCGTGGCTGATGTAACTGTCTGGCACGTCTTGCAGGTTGAGAAAGGTGTTGTCTGCTGGGTCAGGCAGATCGCCAAGCCAAGGCTTGCTCGGTTTCCAGATACGCTTTGACGGATCGAAGGCCAGCACATCGTTTTCGACGGCAGGTATGGCCAGCGCCACGTCCTTCAAATCGTTCATCAAGGGCGCAGGCGCGCTCCTTACGGTCGGAACGTAAGCACGACACCCTTGATCGTTTTAGGGGTAACAGCCGTCACTCTGAGTGAGAGGCCAGCTACAGAGAGCAAATCGCCTTGCTCCATTTTCTCGCGGCATGTGGCAGTCTGGATAACCGTCTCAACGCCGTTGTCGTCCTTCACCTTGCGCTTGCCTAACTTCACCTCGACGGTGAGTTGCTGTTGAACGTCAGGTGTGGTTGGCTTTCCTGTTACGCGGTTGAACGTGCCTTTGGTGATACGGGTCAAAGTGCCACTGACGCCAAAAGCGGCGAATATCTGCTCCCTACCGTCGATGAATTTGCCAACAATATCCGTCATAGGACCATACGCCCAAAGCTGATGCTGGCGCCGGTTGATGCGGCCACTCTGAGTGGTGCAAGCAATGCGGTTACGAGCGGATAAGGGTCTGTGTATGGGGCTTTGTCAGCGTCCTGATATGTCGTTTTGATGCTGTCGCCGTCGCTCTCGATTTCCTCAGATTTGATGGCTGGATCAGCCTTCAATGCGACTGGATTGGTTTGGATTTCCAAGGCGAGCAATGCGGTTGCAATCACAAGCCGTTGGTTGTCAGCCTCTACGTCCGCTTTGAAGGGCAGATAGTGGGCAGTGATATAATCATCTGCCTTGGCCAAAGCTGCGGTTTTTTGTGTGGTGCTTAGATTGGACCATTCAGTGTTACCGCGAACTGTATGGACTTCATCAGCTTGGATTATCGTTATCATACCGTATTTATACAAACGGTCAGCTACTCAGAGCGAAGCCCCGCCATTGCTGACGAGGCTCCTTAACTCCTTTATGTTTTTGGATTAGCCGCCGGTTACATCGTGAGCGAAGAAACGGAATGGAACATATTGCTTGTCCACTGCCAATTCCCATGATCCGCTGTGAGCGAGGTTGCCAGTGGTTGCAGCTTCAGTTGGTGAAACTCCGCCCTTGTAGTTGAAGCCTTGTGGGTGAAGGACAACTGACTGACGGCTGTGGAGAATGTCGCCACCTTGGCCGTTACCGCCGTTTGCGATGCGCTCAACTTCAAATGGGACCATGCCTGCTGGGGTGCCAGTGCCGAACGCCAAAGCGCCTGAACGAGCAACTACGGACATGTTATCACCAAAAGTCTTATCGACGATGATCTTGTATCCTGCCCATGTGTCGAAACCGATGTTGGTTTGTGAAGCTGGAACGTAGCTGTTCTTTTCTTGCTTCTGCAACTTGCCCTTGGTTGCTGGTGAGATGATGATTGTGTCGAACTGGTCGGCATACAAGTCAGCATCAACGGTAGCGTCAATGATGAGGTCCAAACCAAATGCAGTGGTGTTTGGCAAGATGTTGACAGTCAAAGCTGAAACAGCAGCTTGGATGCCCTTCAATGAAGCAGTTGCTCTGCGTTGGAAAACGCCATTCCAGTAGTCAGCCAAACCAGCTTGGATGCCACCCTTTGCGTCATACAATGTGACCATACGGGCAGCGAAGGGCACCGCTTAACGAATGGCAAGGGCCGATGCATCCAATGCCATCCCGCCACCATTGGCTTCGTGTTACGCCATGCGCGACCAGGGTGGATTTATATCGCGGTTGCCCACGGCAAGCAGCTTACAAAAGTCGGCATCGGGGCCGATGTTGAAGAACGGTTACGGCAACTCAACGCACATCGATTAGCGGGGATAAGTCGCTGGGACTTGGTCTATTCCGATTGGAGCGAAAAGCCCGCCACGCTTGAAGCCGAGTTGCACCGCCGCCTTGCGAAGTATCGTCAAGAATTTAGCTATGATCGCAAAGGTGGCCAGATAGGGCGAGAGGTTTTTGCCTGCTCCGCAGCCCAAGCGATAACTGCACTTGCCGAGATATACGCAGACGAACCCGATTGATTTGCGACATTCTATGCCGCCAGTCCATCAATCCAGCCTTTGATATCTGGATGGCTGTTTTTCCTCTTTTTCCAGCCGTCCATGCCTGCCAGCATGGTCTTTGGATAAGTGGACTGAACGAACGTCACGAAACGCTTTGAGGGGTCGCCGTGGGGGGTAGCCTTGACGACGATGCAATCTGGATTGGTTGGCGGCTTCTTGCCCTTGGGGTCTTTGTCGCCGTGGATAATCCCAAGCTGGAAATCGCAGTTGTCGAGGTCATCCCACGCAATCTCAAGCGAGCGCCACAGGCCATCTGGTGCTCCAGCATCATCCAGCTTCTTTTTGACCACGGCAGCGTCATAAAACACGATGTGTTCCTTGCTTCCGTCCTTGTAGTCCAGATTGCCTGAACCTGTTTCGTCCCAAATGCTGACTGTGACTGGCTGATTTCGGTCTAAGGGCTTCTGAACGACCTCCGTTGCTGGTGGGGTCTGGGCATTAGCCTGCTCAACCTCGCCTTCAATGCGATCACAAGCGGCATGAGCAACAGCTTCCGCACTGCCATAGTGGGCGATAAGCGCCTGCCAGTGGTCCTCAACGGTGAACGATTGGATGGGCTGAGGTGCATGGGTCGCAACGCCCTTCTTTTTCCATGCCCAAGCCGTAGTGCGGCCAATCTGGACAAGCTGGTTAGGGAGCGTGATGCCAAGGTGAATGTCGATGTTGCGGATAAGACCCTGTGACTGCTTCTCTGTGAGCCTGCCCTTGTCCAGCAATGTGTCGATGTATGATCGGATATAACGGATGGTCTTAGCGCCATCGCCTGATTTTGGATTTTGCTTGTCTATGATTTTGAGGGCAAGACTGACCCAATTAATCTGTTTAGCCACGATATACGCGCTCCTTTCAGTTGATGCGATTGTCCGATTTTATAGATGAGATTCCCGTCTCATCTTGTCCGTTCCACTCCTTTCGCGCTGTGGGCAGCAACCATCTTGAAAGGATTTGGGAATCGGACATTGCTGCCCACATTTTTATTTATTATTTACTGTCAGATTATAGCGAATATGATTGATCTAAGTCGATATCCGCGCGTCGCCATTCATTTAGATACTCGTCTGGGCGAAGCCTAATGCTCTAATGTGCTTCCAGACTGCGAAGCCGAGAATGGAGCGAGTTTTAAGCGAGCGTAATGAAGGCGAGTTTTCAACGAGCATGATAATGCCCATTTGAATCACATGATTTTTCGACTTATTTTATGAGCGCCAGCGGCGCTGAAAATGTGGAGCGAAGCGACCGAAATAATAATGCGCTTCATGATATTTTATTTTATATTATTCTACATTATAGAGGCTCAGAAACCGCTGATTTCTGCGGGTTAGAATGGCATTTTTGTTTGACTGATGTTTGACTGACGTTTGACCGATGTTTAATTGACGTTTGACTCGTGTTTGACCGGAGTTAAACACTGTTTAACTGGAGAGTTAGAAAAACCCACCGCCGCAATGAAACGGCGATGGGTTATCATGCTTGGTTGAGCATTGCGCTCTCCCTTGCTGTCAGGTGTCAGCGTGACGTGCTGACTTACGCGTTATGATGCCCAGTATTGGCCATACGCATGGTAGATTCCTTCGACTGCTTTCGCTGTGAAATCATCCTCGATGTTATGACGATAAGCGGTGTCAATTTCGCAATCAGGGTGACTGTGTTTGGCAAACAGTCTCATCGCCATGCTTCGATATTGATCGCCAGCAAGATGGACGAATTCAATACCCTCTTTGTTTTTAGGCACCGTCACAGTTACCGTTGAAACATCGCTTCCGAGCTTAATGCCGAAAACGATCCCTTGGATACCACGACGTTGAAGTGAACCAAACTCCTGGTCAATATGATGTTCCAGAATGTCTTTCATGAGCAGATTTTTCATTTAATTTCCTTTCATAGATTGCAGGGTTAGATCGAACGTGCGCGGCTCCACGTCTCGCGACGCAAGGTCCTGCATTTTCGCCACTTGGCTGGGGTAGAACAAAAAGCAGAGGTTGAGCTTGTCGTAGCCAATGCCTTGATGGACGAAGCCGGTCGCGCAGATCGTTACTGCATTTGGCTCGAACATATGCCGGGCGCTGACGCACTGGACAGTAAGGCCACAGCGCGTAAATGCCTTTTCGATTAGCGATTTGACGTGATTGAAGCCGCCGATGATGCCTTCATTCGTGCTAACATCGATATCAAGGAACTGACTATCGAAGAGCGACGGCGCTTCAAATTCCTTGATCCCTCGTATCCAGCACATGTTGGCTTTTTTCGCCAAGGCAGTCGCCTTTTGTCCGTTGCCTATCTTGGCGCGGATCTCAGCAGCTATTTGTATTTGAGCTTTGGGTAGCATGTATTTTCAAACTCCGACGACTATGATGATCGACCAGCCTGGCGCATCGCCCGACGCACAGTGGGCCGTTTTCAAAAGCGCGGTTTTGCGCTGTTGAATTGGTTGGGACTAACGATGTGAAAGAGCTGACTTGGCGCTGTTGGGCAGTGCTGCGTCGTTGAAGCCTTGATACAGAAGGGTTGTCTTGATAGGCAGTTGGCACGATATATATTCGATAACGAGCCAACCCATTGCAGACTGAAAGACGGCGCAAGCGGCGCACACCAAATCTGAGCTTCATTGCGGTCCATGAAGACCGCTGGATGGATTTTCCTGAGATTTGGGCGGCGGAATTGTGGTTCAAATTCCTGCAAATCAGTCCAAGCTACGAACTGGCTCGCAAATACCGTGCTGGCGAACTGACAGGCACAGAGGCGCTACCAGCGGACTTTAAGGCCGTGCTGGCTGTCTATGATGATCTTGGAGACGTTCAAACGCTCAGCGACGAACGGCTGGACAGACAATACCGTTTTATGGGGCATTTCGGTTCGCAGCCTAACACTGCCCAGCTTGGCATTGTGCGCCACGACAGCCCAGAGCGGGCTTCTGACGTTATGGACGGGCTTGAGGGTTATCTGGGGCACCAGTGGATCGCTGAGGGCAAGCCGTCAGCCGTTATTGCTGCGATCCCGTTAGGCATGAGCAAAGCGGCAATCATGAAGCAGATTGAGGCGATGCTGGATGGGCTGATGCCAGACACACACATTCTGGCAGATGGCTCGCCCAAATATCAGGCAGCAGCCAAGCGGAACGATCTACCAAGCGTGGACCGCTATTATAATGTCCTGCGGATCAAGGCTGCGCGACCGAAGCTGAAAAACTGGCAAATCGGCGTGATGGCCAAACTCAGCGAGGCACATAAGAAGGAACACCTCAAAACGCGATCCGCCAGACCTGACTACGATCCAACAAAGGACCGCAATACGCTCAAGGAACTGACAAGCCGTGCCGTGGGCCGTGGGCATATGATCGCGGAGAATGCAGCCAGAGGCATTTTCCCTGATTATGCAAAATGCGAACATGCCGTGCCGTTGGATTGGAATCTCCTGCATCAGCAATGGCGAGCGCGATGCGTTTTGTCAGGCCAGCGAAACGATGAGTTTTGGAAGGACATAAACGTCAAAGAGCGGATGGCGGAACCTGTCGCTGGCGGTGTGGAGTTGGGCTGGGACGACTATTTCCAAGGCTAATGAGCTATCTCAGCAGTTTGAAAAAGTCGTCCATCGTCATCACTACGAGTGGCACTTTGCGGTCGGCTTTGATGACGGCCAGCGGGGTTAGATCGTTCTGGCTTTTGGCCTGCTCGATGGCATCATACACCAGAGCGATTTTCGACCTGGCTTTTGCCTCTACGCTAAATGGGAATTGAGCCTTAGCGGCGGTGGAAAGCTGGATATCCTCGCCATTGCTGCCCATTGGGGTTGAGCGCACATCGTCCAGCGTCAGATTCGGATACTTGGCCAAGATCGTATCGCGGACGGTCTGTTGCAGTTTCCTGCCCTTCGCCTTGGCTGCTGACGTTGATATGCGGGCCATTAGATCCCGCTCCTGAACAGCGCAGTTTCAGCGGCACGGCGATTCACCAGTCCATTGAGGACTTTGCCACCGGCCTTATTCCAGCGAGCAAACTGGACAACAGCGCCTTCATAATCACCCTCGTTGAGCAGGCGACGCAGGCTTGATTCCTTGAGGCTCTGTGCGCCCAGATTGTAAGTGAAGCTGACGAGTGCCCCTAACTGGTTTGCGGCAAGAGGCACTTTGACGAGCGCGAGAACCTGACGCTCAAATGCGTCATACTCCTCAATCAGCCAAGCATCTGCCTGAGTCTGTGAGCATGTATCGCCCGATTTGACGTTTGTGGTTCTGCCGTAGCCTATCGTCCAGATGCCAGCAGGGCATTTGTAGGCTTTGAGTTTGCATCCCTCATATTGCTTGATGAGCGCCAAGCCTGCGCGTTTCTTATTATTATTTGTCATCCCGTATTTAGAGGAATGACATGTTCATTATAAGGCTAATTCAGCCCCAATTTCTCCTGAAACACTAAATAGGTTTGTAAGCAAAACTTACAGACACTTTGTATTACACTTTTAGGATACTTAATTATGTTTACCGTTACCAGATTTGAAAGACGCGGACGAAAATCACCTATCATAGATACCAACGACATTGATATCACGAACCCAATCCATGACATTAATGCACTCATCAAAATGCAAAGCACACGCATCAAGCAACCACGCTTTTGGAGTTTCTGTGATTGGAATGGCGAGCATGGCAAAGCGCATTATCTCAACGCATCAGCTATCGTTCTTGAATATGTGGACGGAGTTGATTTCAAAGCCATCGTGAGCGGCATCGAATCCTTGGATTTGCTCAGTTGGATTATGGAAACTGAGAACGGCTATGCGTTCGTTTTCCCGCTTGGGACAGACATTGAAGCTGCCCAATATACCCGTATTGCATCCGTGTTGGCGGAGGTGTTTGCCCAACCATATTTGGTTGATGGATCAGCAGCAGCTACCTTCCTGTTCACCCCGCTTGATAACAAGAAAGCGCAAACGCTCCACAGCGGCCAACCAATCTCAGGCAGCTTCATAAGCGAAACCTACGAGGTCAAAACGGACGTTACGAAGTGGTATTTCAACTCAGCATCCACATTCATTGAAGGCGGGAACATAAAACCAGAGGCCATCGCCCCAACCGTTGCGAAGCCCCAATTCCGATTTGATGATGCCTTCGACCGTATGGACGACGCAATCGTGATACTGGCCGCTTCCCTTGAGGAATTTGGCAAAGCTGCCACCGAATTTCGCAAGCAGATGGGCGATCAATAATCTATCCGGCGGTTGCGCCCCATAAAAATGCCCGCTGGTTGCTCTCAATTACCAGCGGGCACCACTTTGAGGGAGGGAGTTAGGCTTTGATGCAGCCGTGAATGCGAGCATCTTCCGCATATTTGCTCAGGGGCTTGTCAGCCTGAAAATGCAAATCCTGCTCAATGCGGACTAATCCGCCCATTAGACGCACCTCTGCAATCTCGTTCAGGTCGAAATAGCCCAGCTCTGGATAGCCAAAATCTACCAACCCAAAGGCTAAACCATCTTCGTTGCATTCCGTGATGAGCCATGTGCCTGCGCCAGCGGGATTGAACAGTTTTGCCACTGGCATGAAATCTCGTTCGTCGGACGTCCCTTTCAATGGCTGCTGTTCGTTCCAGTTCTCAACCAGTTTGAGAACATCAGCCGCGCGTAACATATTTTTCCAGTCCATCTGTTGGCTCCTTCCGTTTGTGGCCAACAGGCGGATTTAACGCCAGAATTCAGTGGGTCGATACAAACCAGAAGCACTGCGGGGAATAAATATCGAAAAGCCACGCAGGAGCCTTCAATCGCCAATGACCAATTCCCACGATCCCATATTAGAGATAGCCATAACGGTTTCGGCTATCGATGAGCGAACAAAGCACATGCAAAGCAGCATGGATAAGATAGAGAATGATTTTAAGGCGAGACTCGGAGGGGTGGAGGAACGCCTAACTGATGTAGAGGCATGGAAAAGCAAGGCCGTTGGCATAGCGGTAGCTGCTGCCTTCTTGGTATCCGCCCTATGGTCCGTTGGTGGCGATTACGTCAAAAGCCAGATATTTCCATCAAAGGCAGAAGCACAAATAACAGCGACAGAATAAGAGCCTTTTCTGGATCGACTGAAAGAGCGACAAACATAGGTCGATATGGCTTTTTAGGAGCCATACGATGCAACAGCTTATCGACGATGTTACTGAATATCTCGATCTTGATCCGCGCTTTTGGAACAAGGACGACGGCGAATTTCAATATGATGGCGAGACAGTTTTCTATCGCCGCTTACCTGATAGCATTTTGCTTTCCGTAAATGGCGTGGTTTATGAGGCTCCTCGCCCTTAACGATCCGCATAGGCCTATTGTGACGCTGGATAACCCCTCTATTCCTGAGTTCGCATCGTGGCGCAGCTATGAGATATTTGCCAAGCGGGTGCGTCATTCCAATCGCTTTGTTTGGAGCAATGAAGTCCAAGCGTTCCTTGATACTGTCGTAGCTACCATCGAGCAGCGTGACCAAATTCTTCACAAAGGGCGCGTTCTCTATCGCGCTCAACGTGGTGTAATCTGGGAAGATCGCAAAAACAGCGACGGAGAATGGATCGGCGAAGATGTTTACGGCTATGGCAGCCAGCGGATGAAGCCTTTGGCCAATCGCGCCAAAGAGGGCCGCGCTAATCCTGCTGGTATTCCAGTTCTCTACATCGGCAGCAATCTCGACACAGCTATCTCAGAGGTGCGTCCTTGGGTTGGCGCAGAGGTGTCTGTCGCCCGCTGTAAAATCCTCCGCCCACTTCGGACGTTGGACCTGTCGCTTGGTCACGGCCAATCGTCATTTGCTGGGCCGATTTTCAGTCACGTAATGGGCAATACGAAACCTACTGCCGCTGAGAAGAAGACGGCAGTTTGGACTGACATTGACAATGCCTTCTCCAGACCAGTGACGCTCTCAGACGACACGGCAGACTATGTGCCTACACAAATCCTTGCAGAGCTATTCCGCAGCCAAGGCTACGATGCCATCGCCTACAAAAGCCAGTTTGGCGACGAGGATGGTTTGAACATCGCTGTTTTTGACCCCAGCGCGGTCGAGATAGCCACTTGCGCGCCATTCAAAGTGAAATCCATTAAGGTCGAAGCGGAGCAGATTGGGAACGACTGGTTCCGAACGGAAAGCAACTAACCGCAAACCCACTTGTCAATTCGTTCCTATTTTGTTCTCATTGAGACATGGAACGCGATTCGCTCTCAGCCATAATCCTAAACTCGCCTGCATGGGCCAGAGTTGGCCTCACAATGCCTGACGAGCGTATGCGCGAACGGGCAGCAGACGCCCTTGCAGCCAGCATCATTGAGAAGCTTAACCCTGCTCCTGAACCTGACCGCAATCAGCTAAAGTTGCCACTGTGACGAGCCGTGGGCAAACTCGGCCCAACGCGCAAATTGCCTGACACTGATCCACCAAAACAATGAAATTCTTTATCGAACCGTAACGACAATGCGGCTACGTTCGCCGCAATTCGTTGGGGGTATTATGAAAATCTCGCGTTCGTGGGCGTTAGGTCTTTCACTTCTGTTGGCAGCATGTGGCAAGCCTGATGCGTCAGGAATCTATGTCGCTGCCACTGACGGCAGAGTTACCTTGGTGCAGCTTGTCCAAGCCCAAGACGGGAAGCTGACTGGCAGATTGGAAGAATCGACCATTGGCGTTGATGGACAGTCACGACCAAGGAAGCGATGGTTGATGGCTCTGTATCAGGGAACGAACTGATGCTGCGGCCTGCAAGCGCGTGGTTTGGTGGGATACAGGCCAGCGGCACAGTCTCAGGAAGCAAGCTGACGCTCACCAACAAAAACGTCACCTTGACCGCTGATCGTTCCTCCTTGGAAAAATATCAGGAGGCTGTGGCAAAGCTGAAAGGCGATGCTGGCGAGCAGCAAAAGCGGATAGCGGTTACGAATGCGAACGCCGCCCAGCAAGAAGCGCAAGCCCGCGCTGAGAAGCAAATGGCTGACATGGCTACAGAGGTAAACAACCTCGCGGAGCGCCTGCGCCTTGCTGCAACCAAATTAGGCGAAGCGGTTTCGCGCAGCCCGAATTTCGGTAAGCAGGCTATGGCGAACACGGCCCGAATTTCCCAACTGGTTCAGCGCGCCAATGGGCAATCGGACCTTGCCCGCAACCAACTGGCGGTCGCCGCCAATCAGATCGAGGTAGACACGAACCAAATCGAAGTCGCCCGTTCACAATATGCCATAGGGCTGAACGGAATTGTAGAAGCCGCAAAGGACGCCGCAACTTCGGTAGGCAAGCTATGCGGCTCTAATCCCCCTGCTCAATTAGGTGCTGTATGCGGCGATGCAATGGCAGCGGTAAACACGTTCAAGGATGCGTTCATCAGGAGCACCAAGACATTCACGCCCTACAAGCAACAAGTGCAGGCTGAAATGGATAGGCAGAATAAGCTGTCCCAGCGGATTGAAGGCTAAACATGGGAATAAGGAGGACACAGGGCTTCCTCATAGAGCTTGCCGTTGTAGGCGCGCTCGCCGCAAGCGTATGGGTCGAGACGAATACCAGCATATCAGGCGGCTACGTCATAATCCCTGCGCTGGCGACCCTCGTGCCGCTCTATTTCTGGAATTACATGCGGCCTTGGGGCCGTCGAAGGAAATGGCGGCCACGAGTAGTGAGCCAGCAGCGGCAACCATATGATAGGCGGTCGCGGTCGAATGGCTGGCAGCAGCTAAAGGAAAGGCAGTTCCCTGAATGGGCAGTCTACGCTGTTGCCGCTGTCCTAATGGTTGGCACCTTCTGCGCTGTTTTCTTCTGGCCCAGCAGTGAGCCGAGCGAAGCGGCGTTGGTTGAAGCATCGACCTCACCCGCTCCCTCTCCGCTTGATGCCCCATCGCCCTATCGGCCAAGCAAGCAGACATTCGCCAATCTGCCGGATAGAGCGGAGGCATCAGCCGCATCTTCGGAAACGTATGAAGTCCCATCTGATCGCTTCCTGTGCAACGTCAGCAGCATCACGGATGGCGACACTCTGCGCTGCTCAGATGGAACGAGGATTAGGCTCCATGCGGTAGCTGCTCGCGAAAGCGACGAAACCTGCAAGCCCGGCCACCCCTGCCCATCGGCTTCCGCTGCATCAGCAACCGCTATGCTGTCCCAATTGGCATCTGGCCAGATGCTTCAATGCGAGCAGACGGGGACCAGCTATGGCCGAGTGACGGCGGTATGCTGGAACCAGCAACAAACTGAAATCAACTGCGCCATGGTCCAGAGCGGCACCACGCTCCTATGGCCCAAATTCAACGCTCAACGGACGATCTGTCAGTGATTGGACGTTAAGGCGCGGAAAGGTCCACCGAGGCGATTATGGAAATATGTGCGGCTGCCAATTGGCTCGCCATCCTTTTCAAACCGGCCAGAGGTCCATTTATCGGGTCGCTCCATGAACACTTCCCACACCATCAACCCAAAGCACTTGGCGGACTGCTCATAGCTGGACCGTGCGGCCTTGAAGTAGATGGGTTCAAACACCGTGCCGCTCCAATCGTGACCGGGCATCCATCCCGCTGTCTGAATTTCAGTGCCGTCGATCATCTGGTTGAGGTGAGCCTTAATGGCGTCAATTTCACTCGGCGACATTCGCGACATGTAATCGCGGTATTGAACGGTATATGGCACAGCATTGATGACCTGACCTGTCATCATATCGACAAGCATACTTCCCCCTACGTTCGGTGCAATCACGGTAGGCAGCAAATCACACTTTGGCCATCCTCATCATTGCGATAACCAGGACGTAGGACTGCCAATAGGGGGAATGCAGTGGCGCTATCTGATGTGACTAAGGAAGCCATCATCGAGCGGCTCAAAGAGTATCGATCCGACCCAACAGCCTTTCACGAGAAGTGGGGCGGATCGGACAAAAACGTGGATTATCACATCATTTGGGAAGGCGGATTCTACCCTTCAAAGACAATCATCAACGCTGCTCACTACGTAGTGATGGGTGATCCAAATATGGAGGAAATCCGTGGCTACAGCGGTGGTCTGGCAACAATGGTCCCCGTTCTGGAGCGGCATGGGTTCGACTATACCGAGGGCAAGGTAAATTGGGATCGCGAAGAGATGATCTTAGCCCTGGAACTCTACGCTCGTGACCCTCAGCCCGGTAAAGGCAGCAAGGCAGTCGCAGAGGTTTCTGGCCTCCTTCGCAAACGCGCCGAGCAGTTGGGTCGCGTTGTCCCTCCCCGCTTTCGCAACAGCGATGGCGTTTACCTCAAAATGATGAACTTCCGCCGCTATGATCCCTCACAGCAGGCCAAGGGCAATAAGGGCATGGAACGAGGAGCGAAATTAGAGCAGGCAGTATGGACTGAATGGTCGGGTAAACTCGTCAGCCTGCGTGAAGCTGCCAAAGCGATTCGCTTGAGCATCGAGAATGACATCGAGGTTGGAGAAGCGTTTTCCGACGACATGGATTCTGACCTCGCCGCAGAAGGCGGATTTGAATATCGCAAGCACCGTCGCTACGAGCGCAATCCACAAAACGTGAGGCGTAAAAAAGCCTCCGTAAAAAACGCTGGCCTGACTTTAGCTTGCGAGGCCTGCAAGTTCGATTTCGAGCAGACGTATGGTCCGCGAGGTGCCGATTATATCGAAGTTCATCATAAAAAGCCGATCCACACGGTGAAGCCAGGTAGCGTCCCCAAGATGTCTGATCTGGCGCTGCTTTGCTCTAACTGTCATCGAATGGCGCATCGATGGGGCAAACTCATGTCCGTTGAGGAGATTGCCGCGCTCTGCAAATAGACGGGCTTAAAGCAGGTAGGCATCCTTCAAACCCCTGCTTTTCTGCGGCTTCCTTAAAATACAACCGTCACCACTTGCGAGGATGTCGTGCATGGCGATGAGATCCGTCTGTTCGACTTCATGATCGATCGTTTCGATCTGGTCCAACTGCCGGTGCTGCCCCTGCCCGGCAAGGGCGGATGGCTAGGCCGCGCCGTCACCAATCATTATTGCGACGAATTTGCGGAGAGCCATTCCAAATTCCTGACCATACGGGAAGCATTGGGCGCCGCCATTCCGTCTGCCGGGGTCGCTTGCGCCTTCGAAAGGCGGATGCTGGGTCGGCTGGCCCACGACAGGCACGAGGGCCCCTTCGATCCTGCGTCCCTGACCGAAGATTATGAAGCCGGTCTCCGCATCGGCGAAATGGGCGGTCGAGGCATATTCGTGCGTATGCGCGATGGGAAAGGCGACCTGGTCGCCACTCGCGAATATTTCCCAGACACGCTGGATGCCGCCATCAGGCAGAAGGCGCGCTGGATCATCGGCATATCCCTTGCGGGATGGGATCGACTGGGGTGGCATGGCGGCGTATCCGAATGGTGGATGCGTATCCGCGATCGGCGGGCCGCGTTTGCCGCGCTCGTACTATTCGCGGCATACCTGTCCTTTTTGCTGTGGGGCATGTTGCTGCTCGTCGAATTTTTTTCTGCCTATACACTGCCGCCCTATCCTGAAGCGATCCGGACGTTATTGCTTTTGAACGCGGGCATCATGATCTGGCGCGCGTTGCTGCGCGCATTATTTGCGGGGCATAGCTATGGCTGGCACCATGGGATCGCCTCAATCCCGCGCATATTCGTCGCCAATCTGATTGCCATCATGGCGGCCCGCCGCGCCATTTTCCTTTATGTCGGCTCGCTGCTTGGCAGACCGCTGGCATGGGACAAGACCGAGCACCGTTTCCCCGAATTACGGGCGCAGGAATGACTGTCACAACCAGCGGGCGTCCCCTTCGCTTTTTCGCGTTGTTGATCCTGGGATGGGTTGCATTTCGCGCTGCCGTCATATGGATGGATGAACCAAACTCCCTGGCGCGCCCTCTGATGCGCCTTGCTCCCATGCCCGTTCCGTCATTCGCGATGGAGACTCCCACGGTCTCCACGCCAGGACCAGGAGCCAGGAAGGGAAAAGAACATGACGCCTTTCGCCCTGAAAGGCAGGCCCGGCATCATCACCCGCATCAGATCAGCAGAGACATCCCCCTCCATCTTGCCGGGTTCAGCCCCCCTTCCGATGAGGCCGCGCCATCCGGGAACTATGGCTCGCCCGTCCTGGTGATCCCCGCGCCGGAACCTCATTCCTCCCCCTACCGCCCCTCCACCGACCGTTGGCGGGCGAGCGCATGGTTGTTCTGGAGAGATGGCGGCAATGTCCCGCATGCGCTTTCTCCTGGTCGGTTGGGCGCTTCCCAGGCGGGGATACGGATCGACTTCCTTCTCGCGCCATCCATGGAAAGACGAGCCACTGCATATGGACGGATAAGCGGCGCGCTCGACCACCCGATTGCAACGGAGGCGGCGCTGGGCATTTCCTTGCAGCCTGTGCCCGGCATTCCGGTGAGCATTGGGATAGAGCGTCGCATAGCGTTGGGCGAAGGAGGAAGAAACGCCAATGCCGCCCTGATCGTGGGTGGCTTTGGCCCGACCGTCCTGTTCGATGGCGTCGAGGCCGAAGGTTACACCCAAATGGGCATGGTAGGATTACGTGGCCGCGACCTATTCGCCGACGGTAAGCTGTCGCTCCTTTCAAGAATCGGCAAATCCTCTTTCCGCATCGGCGGCAGCCTGTCGGGCGGAGCGCAGCCCGATCTGGAGCGTTTGGACATAGGCCCCGAATTGCAATGGCGTCTTCCTCTCCCCGATGCCAATGCCCGCATTGTCATCGAATGGCGTGAACGCATCGCGGGGCGGGCGCGCCCTCCATCCGGGCTGGCCATGACGCTTGCCACCGATTTTTAACCGATCGGGCATTGCACGACTTTATATCCGGATGCTTTGGCACTAACCCAGAGAGACATGGATCTTTACCTGCCCATCGCCAATCTGTCGGTGAACGCCCTCGTCATCATCGGGCTGGGCGGGGTCGTCGGCCTGCTGTCCGGAATGTTCGGCGTAGGCGGCGGGTTTCTGACGACGCCGCTGCTCATCTTCTATGGCATTCCTCCCACGGTCGCGGCCGCGTCGGCCGCATCGCAGGTGACAGGCGCCAGCGTTTCGGGCGTTGTCACGCATATGGAGCGCGGCACCGTCGATTTTCGCATGGGCGGCGTATTGATTGCCGGCGGCGTGATCGGCGCGGGGATCGGCGTCCTGTTGTTCAGGTTGCTCCAGTCCCTCGGGCAAATCGATACGGTTATCGCCATTCTTTACGTGCTGATGCTGGGCGGCATCGGGACGCTGATGGCCAAGGAATCGATCCAAGCCCTGATTGCGTTCAAGTCCGGCAAGCGCCTCCCGGCGCGCAAACGCCGTCATCACCCCCTCGTCGCGGCATTGCCGATGCGCTGGCGCTTCTATCGCTCGGGGCTTTATATTTCCCCGCTCGCGCCGCTGCTTCTGGGCATGGCGACGGGCATTCTTACCATGCTGCTAGGCGTGGGCGGCGGGTTCATCCTCGTGCCCGCAATGCTGTATCTGTTGGGCATGAACACACAGTCGGTGGTGGGCACTTCCCTTTTCCAAATCCTCTTCGTCACCATGGCGACCACGATGATGCATGCCATGACGACAAAGGCGGTGGATCTGGTTCTCGCCCTGCTGCTCCTTATCGGCAGCGTGACGGGCGCGCAGGTGGGAACGCGCCTTTCGATGACAATCCGCCCGGAATATCTTCGCATCCTGCTGGCTGCAATCGTTCTGCTCGTCGCGGCGCGCATGGCGTTGGGCCTGGGGTGGCGGCCAGACGAAATCTATACGATCGAGGTCCGATGAAGCGCGCCTTCATCCCTTCCCTGCTCGCTCCCGCTCTCATCCTGTTGCTGGGCGCCGCCGATGAGCCTGAGTTGGTGCCCGACGTGTCGCAACGCACCGTCGAAATCCAATATAGCTTCACCGGCGCGAATCTGCTGCTGTTCGGCGCGATCGTCTATCCCGACGGGCGACGACCCAAAAAGCCGGCCGACATCGTCGTGATCCTCAAAGGCCCTGACCAATCCATCATAATGCGCGAGAAGGAGAAGGTCGCGGGCATCTGGGTCAATGCAGACCGCGCGCGCTTCCGCTCCGCGCCCAGCTTCTATGCTATGGCATCGTCCCGGCCGATCAGGCAAATCGTCGATGACAGGACCGCCGCCATTTACGAATTGGGCGTCGACAAGTTGCAGTTGTCGCCATCATCGCTAAACGACAGCGCCGCACTTGCACGGTTTCAGACGGGCCTGGTGGATCTGCGCCGACGTGTAGGTCTTTATGTCGAGAAGCCCGGCACCATCGAAATCACCGACGGCGTGCTGTATCGGGCGCGTCTGCCATTGTCGGCAAGGGTCACGGTGGGAGACTATACGGCGGAAACTTTCCTGGTGCAGGACGGCCGCGTCGTGGCGGCGGCGGTAAGGGACATTACTGTCCGCAAATCGGGCTTTGAGCAGTTCATGGCCATGGCGGCGGAACACTGGTCTTTCTTCTATGGGTTGACCGCGATCCTGCTCGCCGTTGGCATGGGGTGGACCGCCGGAGCCATTGCGCGGCGGCTGTGAGGGACGGGGTGTCGGGACAGGCGCTTTTCTGCAAAAGGCTGGGCATTATCGGAGCGGGACGCGCCGGTCAGGCCTTCGCCTTGGGGCTGGCGCCCTTTTCCCAAGGAACGCCACTGCTCTACAATCGGTCCGAGGCCCGACGGCGGGAGGTGCTCGACCGTTTACCCGATATCGCGCCTGCGGAGCATCTGAAAGAGGTCGCGGAAAAATGCGACACCATCGTTCTGGCTGTTTCCGATGATGCGATAGCGGTCGTGGTGGAAAGCCTGTCGCGCGAAACCATGAAGCATCGCCCATTCCTCTTTCACCTGAGCGGGAGAAGTGGGGCCGCCGCGCTGGAAATGTTGCGCGAAGCGGGCGCGCTGACTGCCGCCATCCACCCGGTGATGACCTTCACCGGCGATCCGGCCCATGAAGTGAAGCGCATGGTGGGCGCACCCTTTGGCGTGACGGGGAGTTCCGCCGAGACTACCGAACGCGCCATGGCGGTGGTGGGATGGCTGCGGGGCAAGGGATTCATTATCGCAGAAGAAAAACGGTCGCTCTATCATGGCGCGCTGAGCCATGCGGCAAACCATCTGGTGACACTGATGGCCGGAGCGGCCCGCGCCCTGGAAGAAGCCGGGGTGGACGATCCGGGCAAAGTGCTGGGACCGCTGGTCCGCGCCGCCATGGAGAATAGTCTGACCAGCGGGTTCGCAGCCTTGTCCGGGCCTTTGCTCCGCGGGGACCGGGGAACCATCGGCGATCATCTGGCCGCCTTTGACCGATATTGCCCGGATGTGTTGCCGGACTATCAGGCCATGGCGCTGGCAACGCTGCGGGAGATGGAGCGGCATGGCATGGGACAGGCCGATGCCATGCCGGATCTCCGGCAATTGCTGGAAAGCTGACGGAGCTTATTTACCGTCCAGCATTTCAATCATGATGGAGAAGTCGCGGGTCGCCTTCCCCTGGTTTGCGAGCATCTGATAGAGCGCTTCGGCGGCATTGCCCATGGGAACGCTGGCGTTGACGGAGGCGGCCGCTTCGATCGCCAGCTTCAGGTCCTTGAGCATCAGGCCGACCGCGAAACCGCCCTGATAATCATTGTCCGACGGGCTTTGCGGGCCAACGCCGGGAACGGGGCAATAGCTGGTCATGGACCAGCTCTGGCCGGACGAGACGCTGGAGATGTCGTAAAAGGTCTGCGGATCGAGGCCCAGCTTCTGCGCCATGGCGAAGCTTTCGCAGGTCGCAACCATCGTCGCGCCGAGCAGCATGTTGTTGCAGATCTTCGCCCCCTGCCCATTGCCCGCACCACCTGCATGGATGACGGCCTTGCCCATGGCGGAGAGAATCGGCTTTGCCTTGGCGAAGGCCGCATCGGCGCCGCCGACCATGAAGGTGAGCGTGCCGCCATTGGCGGCCGCGATGCCGCCGGAGACGGGAGCATCGACCATTTCGAAGCCTTTTGCCGTCGCGGCTTCGATGACGCGGCGAGCGGTGGCAACGTCGATAGTGGAGCAGTCGAGGAACAACGCCCCCGCCTTGGCCGCGCCGAAGATTTCGCCATTATAGACGCTTTCGACATGCTTGCCCGCAGGAAGCATGGTGACGACGGCATCCGCACCGGTGACGGCTTCGGCCGCATTGGCGGCGCGGACGGCGCCAGCCGCTTCGGCGCGGGCCAGTGCGTCTTCGGACAAGTCGAAGGCGCGGACGGCATAGCCGTTCTTCAGCAGATTGGCGGCCATGCCGCCGCCCATGTTGCCGAGGCCGATGAAGGCGATGGTGAGGCTCATGTCAGGCTCCTTCCAACTCTTGACGTCTATATCTCGCGGAATGCGAATTCATCCATGGCATTGACCCTGTCGGAAACGGGCAGATGGTGCTGGGAGTCCGGGCCGCCATTTCCGCAGGACAGCTTTCCTTTACCCCTGAAGTTCGGGCAAGGGCGTCCATTGCTTTTCCGGCGGCAAGGGCGCGAAGATCGCCTCGATTATCGCATCCGTTACGCCTTCAGGCGTCGCCGGATTCCATTTGGGCGCATTGTCCTTGTCGAAGATCACCGCGCGCACCCCTTCGACCAGATCGGGACGGCGGATCACATGACAGGCAATGCCATATTCCATCCGCATATTGTCGGCAAAGTCGGTCTTGGCCGCGCCTTCGGCCAGCTGGCGCAACGCCACCTTGATCGTTTGCGGGGATTTGCTGTCCAGAACGGTCCGCTGCTTCGCCGCCCATTCGCCGCCATCCGCTTCCAGCGCGGCAAGGATTTCCTCCAGCCGGCCAGATGCGAACAGCCGGTCAATGTCGGGACGCATCGCCTCCAGCTTGGAAGGCGGCGGCGTTTCGGCATTATCGTCCAATATGGCAAGGAGCTGCTGCGGATCGCCAAGGATGGCATCCTTGACCGTATCCAGCTTGTCCGAGGTCATATAATGCGTGGCAAGTCCAACGGCGCGGCAATCGGCCCCGTCGATCCGCGCGCCGGTGGCCGCGAGCCATGCGCCTGTCCTGCCCGGCAAACGCGGCAGGAACCAGCCACCACCCACATCGGGAAAGAGGCCGATGCCCGTTTCCGGCATGGCAAAAATAGTCCGTTCCGTCACGACGCGATGCCGCGCGGGGAGAGAAAGGCCGACGCCGCCGCCCATGACGATCCCGTCAATGAAGGCAACGATCGGCTTTTCATAGACGAACAACAGATGGTTCATCCGATATTCGACGAAGAAGAAATGCTCGGCCTCAACGCAATCGCCCTTCGCGCTGTTGGCGATGAGGGCAATGTCGCCGCCCGCGCAAAAGCCGCGCCCTTCGGCATGATCGATCATCACCGCGACGACCGTGTCATCCTTGCTCCAGGCCAGCAAGGCATCGTTGATGGCTCCGCACATTTCCGGCGTCAGGGCGTGGAGCGCCTTGGGCCGGTTGAGCCGGATGCGGCCGACGCCATTTTCGATGAAGGTCAGAACTTGGTCAGTCATCTTCTCTCCTTGGCGCGGCACATGCCGGAGCGGAGTTGTAATGGGGTTGGCTGCGCGTTTTCTTCGTTCCAGCTTCGAACCGGACAGCGAACCGCCCAGCCCCTGAGCGCCCTTCCCCAAAAGTTAGCGATTACTGCCGCAACATATCGCGGGCAACGATCATCCGCATGACCTGATTGGTGCCTTCCAGGATCGAATGCACGCGCAGATCGCGCCAGAAACGCTCGATCGGATAGTCCATCAGATAGCCGTAGCCGCCATGCAGCTGCAGCGCGCGATCAACCACGGACGAACCTGTATCGGTGGCAAGACGCTTGGCCATGGCGGCAAAACGGGTCTTGTCAGGCGCATTCTCCGTTACCTTGACCGCTGCGGCATACAGCAGGGTGCGGGCAGCCTGAAGCTCCGTTTCCATGTCCGCCAGCGTGAACTGGGTATTCTGGAAATCGGCGATGGACTGGCCAAATTGTTTGCGGTCTTTTGTGTAGCTAACCGCTTCGTCGATGCAGCGTTGTGCGCCCCCGAGCGAACAGGCGCCGATATTGAGGCGCCCCCCGTCAAGACCCATCATGGCGATGCGGAAGCCTTCCCCTTCGCCCCCGACCAGATTTTCGACCGGCACGCGAACCGCGTCAAAATTGACCTGCGCGGTAGGTTGAGAATGCCAGCCCAGCTTGCGTTCCTGCGCGCCGAAGCTGACGCCTTCCATATCCTTTTCGATGACGAGGCAGCTGATGCCCTTGGCGCCGTCATCGCCGGTGCGGACCATGGTGACATAAAGTTCGTTCTCTCCACCGCCGGAGATGAACTGCTTGGAGCCGGTGACGACATAATGGTCGCCATCGCGAACCGCCCGGGCCTTGAGGGCCGCAGCGTCCGAACCGGACCCTGCCTCGGTCAGGCAGTAACTGCCCATCCGTTCCATCGGCACCATGGAAGGCAGATATTTATCCTTGACCGCCTGACTACCGAAGCGGTCGATCATCCAGGCGGCCATATTATGAATGGACATGAAGGCGCTGGTCGACGGACAACCATAGGCCATCGCCTCCATGATGATGGCCGATTCAAGACGGCCAAGGCCGATGCCCCCCGACGCTTCGGAAACATAGATGCCGCCAAAGCCCAGTTCCGCCGCCGCCCGGATCGTGTCGCGGGGGAAAATATGCTTTTCGTCCCACTCCGCCGCATGGGGCGTAATCGCGTCGGCGGTGAACCGGCGCGCGAGATCCTGGATCTCGCGCTGGTCGTCGGTGAGATCGAACTGAGTCACGATACCCCTGCCCTCAACCCATGGTCGGGATGACGAAGGCGCTATCGCCGCTTTCGCCGCCGTCGGGCCAGCGCTGAGTGACGGTCTTCACCTTGGTCCAGAACTTGACGCCTTCCATGCCATGCTGGTTAGTATCGCCAAAGGCAGACCGCTTCCAGCCACCGAAGGTGTGATAGGCGACCGGCACCGGGATCGGCACGTTGATGCCGACCATGCCGACTTCGACCCGTGCGGCAAATTCGCGTGCGGCATGGCCGTTACGGGTGAAGAGAGCGACGCCGTTGCCATATTGGTGCTTGCTGGGAAGCGCGAGCGCCTCTTCGAAATTGTCGGCGCGGACCATCTGGAGCACGGGGCCGAAAATTTCTTCCTTATATGCCTGCATGTCGGGCGTCACATGGTCGAACAGCGTCGGGCCGACGAAGAAGCCCTTCTCATGCCCCTGCAGCGTGAAGCCGCGGCCGTCGACGACCAGTTCCGCGCCTTCATCGACGCCAGTCTGAATCCACTGCTCGATCTTCGCCTTATGCTGGGCTGAAACGACGGGGCCGTAATGCGCTTCCGCATCGGTGGAGACGCCGACGCGCAGCGCCGCGATCGCAGGAATCAGTTTCTCGCGCAGGGCAATAGCGGTCTTTTCGCCCACCGGCACGACGACCGGCAACGCCATGCAGCGTTCACCCGCCGAACCGAAAGCCGCGCCGCACAGATCGTTGACCACCTGGTCAAGATCGGCATCCGGCATGACGACGCCATGATTCTTCGCGCCGCCCATCGCCTGAACGCGCTTGCCCGCCGCAACGCCGCGATTGTAAACATAATGGGCGATGTCGGACGAACCGACGAAGCTGACCGCACCGATGCCGGGATGATCGAGGATCGCGTCGACCATTTCCTTGTCGCCATGGACGACCTGGAAAATGCCTTCAGGCAGGCCCGCTTCAAGGAAGAGTTCACCCAGACGCACCGGAACGGACGGATCACGCTCCGAGGGCTTGAGGATGAAGGCGTTGCCGGTCGCGATGGCAACGGCGGACATCCAGAGCGGAATCATCGCCGGAAAATTGAACGGCGTGATGCCCACACCGATGCCGATCGGTTGACGGGTGGAAAATACGTCGATGCCGGTGCCAGCGCCCTGCGTGAATTCACCCTTCAGCACATGAGGGATGCCGCAGGCAAATTCAACCACTTCAAGGCCGCGCTGAATGTCGCCCTTGGCATCAGCGATCACCTTGCCATGTTCGGAACTAAGCAGATGGGCGAGTTCGTCCATATGCTGTTCCACCAGATCCTTGAAACGGAACATGACGCGGGCGCGACGCTGCGGATTAACGGCCGCCCATGCGGGCTGCGCCTTTTGCGCGGCTTCCACGACGCGATCCAGCAAAGCGGCGTCGCCGAGCGTGACGCGGGCCTGAACGCCGCCATTATTGGGATCGAAGACATCGCCATAGCGCGCGGACGCGGTATCGTGGGCGAAAGCGAGCTTGTGAGAAATCTCACGCATGGACGGTCCTTTCCGTAAGGTTGACGCGGCTCTAGCAATAGCGTGTAATTGCATGCAACGACGAAGTTTCGCATGTCTATACTGCAAAAACGCAGTTGGGGGAAATGATGTTCGATTGGGACGATCTGCGCGTCTTTCTGGCCGTAGCGCGGGCGCGCAAGATCGCTCCGGCGGCGCGGATGCTTGGAATCGATGCAACCACCATCATGCGGCGCCTCGCCCGACTGGAACGGGCGCTGGGGGCGGACCTGTTCGAGTTGGCATCGGGCGAGCGGACGCTGACCGTCAGAGGACAGGCTCTGCTGCACCATGCCGAAGCCGTCGAAAGCGCAGCCATGTCGGCGGTGGAGGATGTGGCCGGGCTGGAACAGCAGCTTGCCGGGCAAGTGCGGCTGTCGGTGGCGGAGGGCTTTGGAACATGGGTGCTGGCGCCGGGGCTGGCGGAGTTCAGCCGACGGCATCCGGGCATAAGGCTGGACCTCATTACCGCTTCGGGTTTCCTCAATCCTTCAAAGCGCGAGGCGGATATGGCGCTGATGCTGGCACGGCCGCAGCGAGGGCGGCTGTCGGTCAAGCGGCTCGGAGAATATCGCCTGCATCTTTATGCGTCGGTCGATTATCTGGCGCGGGCAGGACGACCGGATCGCCCTGCCCAGCTCCGCGATCATATGCTGGTCGGCTATGTGCCGGAATTCATCTTTTCTCCCGAACTCGATTATCTGGACGAGGTGGAGGCCGGGCTGGAAGCGCATCTGCGCGCGACGAGCATCAATATGCAATATCGCATGGTCCGCGATGGAAGCGGCATCGGCGTACTGCCCGACTTCATTGCGCGCAGCGACCCGCAACTGATCGAATTGATGGCCGACAGGGTGGAGATCATCCGCCATTTCTGGCTGGTGACGCATGAGGATCTGCGGAAAGTCGCTCGTATCGCTACGGTCGGCGCCTGGTTGCAGGAGCGGGTCATGATGGCGTCGCGTTGACCCGCTCTCTACATGGGAGCAGCCAGCGCGAGATGCCGCGCCAACTCAGACATCCCAATTGAAAGGCGTCGGCCTCACTTCGTCATGAAGGGCGCAATGGGCGGCGGATCAATATCGCCAGCTGCAACGAAGCCGGGATTGAAGAAGCCGTCCTTGCCATAGGCCATGGGCGCCCCATCGGGCGCAAGCAGCTTGCCCCCCGCAGCGCGCAAAACGGCATCGCCCGCGCCGATGTCCCATTCGCAGGTCGGAGCGAGACGGGGATAGAGGTCCGCTTCCCCCGTCGCGACCATGCAGATTTTCAGCGAGGAGCCGAAAGACACCCGCTCGGCCACGTCAAACTGATCGAGATAGGCATCGGTTTCCGGCGTGTTGTGGGATTTTGAGGCGACCACCGACAATCCCGTGTCGGGCAGGTCACGCACGCGGATCGGGGTGCGCTCACCGATCATGCCTTCGCGGGAGACGGGCGCGCTCCATGCTTCTCCGCTGTGCACGTCGCCCACGAAAATCCGGCCCTTTGCCGGAGCATGGACGATGCCGAATACAGGTTTGCGCCCTTCGATCAGCGCGATATTGACGGTGAAGTCCCCGCGCCGCTGGATAAATTCCTTCGTCCCGTCGAGCGGATCAACAAGGAAGAACGTGCCGTCGGTTTGCGGAATGCGGCCTGCCGCCGCTTCCTCTTCCGCGATCACCGGAATATGCCCCGCCAATCGCCCCAGCGCTTCCAGGATAATTTTTTCCCCCGCGGCATCGGCCTGCGTCACGGGGCTGTTGTCCGACTTGGTCTCGACCGAAAAGCCCGCATCGTAGATTGCCATGATCGCCTTGCCCGCCTCGATCGCGGCGGTGATCAGTTCTTCGGCAATCGTCGTGATATTCATCGGCTGATCGATTTGAGACATATGGATAATTTCCCGTCCTTCATTGCGGGCTTCGGATGGCCCCTGTTTTCTGCTTATAGCGCAATCCGCGTCAACGCCAATCCGGATTGGTTCAAGCCTCCGACCAACGGCGAAGCAGATTGTGATAAACGCCGGTCAGGCGGATCACCT
This sequence comes from Sphingobium baderi, assembly GCF_001456115.1. NCBI lineage: Bacteria > Pseudomonadati > Pseudomonadota > Alphaproteobacteria > Sphingomonadales > Sphingobiaceae > Sphingobium > Sphingobium wenxiniae. Next base: position 3,695,077 of record NZ_CP013264.1, read on the forward strand.
GCGCGTGCCCATGACCCAGATCGGCGGCCAGCGCCTGAATGCTGCTGTCGAGATCGAACAGCATCTGCCGCGCGGCGTCGTCGCGGACCATGGATTGCAGCCAGAAGAAGCTCGCGACGCGACGCCCGCGCGTGACCGGTTCCACCCGATGCAACGAAGAAGAGGGATAGAGCACAGCATCGCCCGCGGCCAGTTTCACCTGCTGAACCCCGAAATGGGTTTCAATGGTGAGTTCACCACCGTCATAGGCGTCAGGCTCTTCCAGAAAGATGGTGATAGAAAGGTCGGACCGGACGCGAAAACCCGTTCCAGCCTGAATACGGACGGCGTTGTCGACATGCGTGCCGAATGCCTGCCCGCCTGCATAGCTATTGAAAAGCGGCGGGAATATCTTGAGCGGCAGGGCCGCCGCAATGAACAGGGGCGATTGACCGAGGGCGTCCAGCACCATCTGCCCAGCCTGCCTGGCTTCCGGCGCATCTTCCGGCAATTGCAGGTTGCGCTTGGCGAGCGCCGACTGATGGCCCGACGTAACGTTGCCGTCCACCCACTGCGCCTGATCGATCAATGCCCGGACAGCGCAGACGGCCTGCATATCGAGCAACTGGGGAACGGCAATCAACATGACCTGAAACTCGAACCGGGACTGACAAGGGGTAGAAAGGTCGGGCGAAAGACTAACGCTTTATCAGGCAGCGTCGATTCGCAGGACGAACGGGATTTCCACCACGCCCTTGACCCGCGCTGGCTGTCCATTGCGGATGATGGGCTTCCAGCGCCAGCCGCGAACGGCATCGCGCGCGGCGTCATCCAGCCGCTTGGAGCCGCTGCTTTGTGCAATAACGATGCTTTCGACGCTGCCGTCCACGCCCAGCGTCAGAGACAGCACCACCGTCCCCTGCTCACGCTTGCGACGGCTTTCGATGGGATAACGCGGCGGTTTGCCTGCCACCATCTGGGCGCCCAAATCCCCACCCTGCACGATGCTCGGCGGCGCTGGCGGTGCGGCAGATGCCGACGGTCCCGGCGGGGACATGACCGGCATGGGCGACAGAACGGGCACGGGATCGGGCGTTGTCGCCACCAACTGAACCGGCGGCACGGGCATCTGGACCAACGGTGGAGGTGCAACGATTTCCGGCTTCGAGGGCGGCGGTGGGGGCGTATCGGCGGCGGGCGGCGGCGGTGGGGGCGTCAGGTTGACCACCGTCAGCTTTGCTTCGCGCGCTTCAATGACATGCTGCCGCACCTGGATCAGCGCATAGATGAGCATGGCATGGATCAGGACAATAGCAAGAATGACGGGCAGGTTGGGCCTGCGCCCTTCACCGAAGCGACCTGTGGCCTCGACGGGGTTTGACGACAAGACCCGGCTGGGGCTACGGGATTCAAGGAGGTACTGAGACGTCGGAACGTCCAACACGTCGTCGATCCTTTCTTCCGCTACCGAGAGCATGATCGCCCCTTCTTCCGATCAGTAAGCCAGCAAAGGCCCATATCCTGAACCCTAATGCGAATCAATTGCATAATTGTCCCGCATGGTCCTGCTCCGGTTCAAAGGATTGGGCGGGCAGCGGCCCGAGGAGGATGGATTCGCCGCTGCCCGCCCCTTTCCCCGGCCGGGACAAGCCGGGGATTTATTCCGGGTCAGAACTTGTAATTCAGACTGAACACCGCCGAACAGGTCGGCGCTGGCTGCGCCCAACTGTTGCCGATATTATTCCGAACCGTGGTCACATATTTCTTGTTGGTGAAGTTCTGGACATTGACTTGCGCCATCAGGTTTTCCGTGATGGGGTAGGATGCCATGAACCGGTGGATCGTATAGCTGGGCACACGATAAGGCACATAATTGTCGGCCGCGAGTTGCGCGAGCGTGGGCTGGTTCAGCAGGAACTTACCCTGATAAGTCAGCCCATAGCCTAGTTCCAGCCCAAAGGGCAGGCGATAGGTGGAGAACAGGCTACCTGAATGCTTGGGCGTATTGGCCAATTGGGAACCAGCGGTCGGATCCACAAAATCGGCACTGTTACCGCAACCCGCCGCACCCGGATTGGCAAGGCAATAGTTGGACACGCCCTGCTGTATCTTCGATTTCAGATACATGTAATTCGCCGAAATCGTCCAGTTGGGCGTGATATTGCCCGATGCGCCAAGGGAAATACCCTCCACCCGCTGCTTGCCATCAAGCGTCTGGTCCGGCAGCGTCGGATCGTTCGAGTTCACCTTGATCGAATTACGGTCGTTGCGGAACAGCGCAGCAGTCAGCAGCAATTGCCCGTCGAACAAATCCGCCTTCACGCCAATTTCATAATTCTCGGTCGTTTCCGGTTTCAGGCGACAATTAGCGGCCGAGCAGGCGCCATCGACAGATGCCTTCGAAGGCAGCTTTGAATTGCCATAAGCGACATAGATGCTGGTGTTGGGCGTCGGCTTCACCACCGCACCGATACGATAGGAGAAGAGATTGTCTTCCACCTCGAAATAGGTCGGATTGGTTTCGGCCGGATCAGTGGGAACCACCGGCAATCCAATGTCGGGGCCGCTGGTCTGGTAACTGAAGTTCCGGTTCCAGCCCTTCACCTTTTCATAGCGCACGCCGCCATTGATCTCGAACCATTCCGTAAACTTCATGGCATCGAACAGATAGGCCGCATAGCTTGTCTGCTGGCCGATATTTCGGCCGCCCATGATGAAATTGGTCGGACCGACATAGCTGTTGCTGCCATAAAGACGGGCGAGGCCACCAATCGCCGCCGGGCCGGCAATAACCGACGATGGATCGCCGATATTCACGAGCGGATAGTAAAGGCCCAGGCTGGCGCCTGCATTGTAAAGCGGATTGGGCACCCCCGAACTTGCGCCTCGCGCCACCACAAAGGGTGCTGCATAGGGGTCATAGCCGTCCGCGGTACGTCCGATACTGCCCTGACGTTGCTGATATTTTTCCCACATCGCCGATGCGCCGATGACGAGGGAATGACCAATGCCGCCAGTTTCAAATTCAGCGCTCAGGTCGAACTGCGTATAGGCCGTTTCATTGCTGATGAAGCGCTGGTTGCCGCGGCCGCCAGTAGGCAGATAATAGCCTACTGGTATGGTGAGCGCTTCCCCTGCCTCGCTCGTGTAGATGGTCGTCGTGCATGCACCGTTGGTATCCGGGTTGAAACCGCCGCCGGCGCCATCATCCAAGCAGAAGACACCCTGCGGTTGGCTGGTTACGGTGTTCTGGCGGACATTTTCATAACGGGTGAGATTGCGAAGCTTCACGCTATCACTAAACGCGTGGCTGAAGATCGCCTGGAGCGAATCCGTCTTGCTGTCCTGCCGGTCCAGATTGGCGAAGCCATAATAGGCGGAGCGGTCGAAGTCCCTGAGAATACCGCCGAGCGCCGGGAAATAACGCATGCCATATTGCGGCATCGCCTTATCATCCAGATGCTCATATTGCAGCGTCAAGCTGGTAGGCCCGTCAATGCCGATAGTGACGGCAGGCGCTATGCCCCAGCGCTTATAATCTTCCACATCGCGGCCCGGAACATCATTTTCATGATAGACGGCATTGATGCGGACGGCGACCAGATCGTTCAGGCGCTTGTTCGCGTCAATGGTTGCGCGATAATAATTGTCGGTGCCGATGCCCGCATTCATCACGATCTGATCGTCGGCCAGCGGCCGCTTCGTGACGAGGTTGATCGTGCCCGCAACCGACCCGCCGCCATTCATGACGGAATTCGCACCATTGGTGACCTCGATCTGCTCGATATTATAGACTTCGTTACGGTTGAGAAACGCACCCGACCGCACGCCGTCGATAGTCACATCGTTCTTCGCGTCCTGCCCGCGCAGGATGATGCGGTCGCCATAGCCGAAACCACCCTCGCCCGCGCCAAAAGTGATGCCCGGAACGGTCGAAAGCACATCGCGCAGGGTCAGCAGATTCTGCTGCTGGATGGTCGCCTTGCTGATCACCGTGATGGTCTGGGGCGTATCGAGCAGCGGACGCACATATTTCGGAGAGTCCGCTTTCTCGACCTTCACTTCGGATTCATCGATCGCGGTGTCGGTGACGGTGACGCCCCCCAGCTTGGGCGCCGAGGCACTATCCTGCGCGTGGACGGTGGACGCCAGCGCAATAGCGCCGACACAGCCCATCGCCAGAAAAGACGGAACATTTGCGGATTTGGACATGGATCAGGAAGCCCCCTTTGTTGTCGGGAGACCTGCTATTGCGACTTGTTCTCAGAGTCAACATTATTGCGAATAATTCTTATTATTGCGCTCGATATGTTACATCGAAAAGCCAGCACCGGATCGCGCTGGCAAGATTGGGCGGCTGCGCTGCCGCCAGGCGCTCCACATCGATCCGGGCGATAAGGGCGTTGATCGGAATCCCTTCGCGCGCCGCTTCCTCACGAAGGGCCTTCCAGAATATCGGTTCAAGGCTGATGGCCGTCTGATGGCCAGCAATAGTCACGCTCCGCTTTGCAGGCGGGGCAAAAAGAGAGGCTCCGGCGGACCGGGCCGACGAAGCCTCATCCCGTTCCATCAATACATGTGCTGACCGCCGTTGATCGACAATGTGCTGCCAGTGATGAAGGCCGCCTCCTCACCGCACAGAAATGCCACGCCGCGGGCGATTTCAGAGGCATGGCCAAGGCGGCCCACCGGTATCTTCGCGACGATCTTTTCCAGCACGGCCGCAGGAACGGCGGCGACCATGTCGGTATCGACATAGCCGGGCGCGATCGCGTTGACGGTGATGCCGAATTTCGCGCCCTCCTGCGCCAGTGCCTTGGTAAAGCCATGGATGCCGGATTTGGCGGCGGCGTAATTCACCTGACCATATTGACCCGCCTGCCCGTTGACCGAACCGATATTGACGAAGCGCCCCCAGCCCCGCTCCCGCATGCCGCCGAACGTCGCCTTGGCCATGTTGAAGCAACCGCCCAGATTGATGCGCATCACATCATTCCAGTCATCAAAGCTCATCCGCGCGAGCACGCCATCGCGGGTTATGCCTGCATTATTGACCACGATATCGATGGGGCCAAGTTGTTCCGCCACTTGCGCGCATCCGTCGAGGCAGGCTTGATGGTCGCCGACATCCCATTTGAAAGTCGCGATGCCGGTCTTTTCGGTAAAGGCGCGCGCCTTTTCCTCATTGCCCGCATAATTAGCAGCGACGGTGTAGCCGAGAGCCTTGAGAGCCAGGCTGATCGCCTCGCCAATACCGCGTGTTCCGCCAGTGACGACAGCAACCTTGCTCATAAGCCCTCCTATAATTTTTCAGTCTGAAACCTCATTCAACTCACCCAGCCGGCCAATTCTCGACCGATCAGATTCTTATAGAGTTTGATAGCCTCTGGAGAGGCGTTCAAACAAGGCAAATGCGCGAATTTTTGCCCGCCAGCAGCCAGAAAATCATCTCGTCCCCGGATGCCGATTTCTTCGAGGGTTTCAAGGCAGTCGGCAGAAAAGCCAGGCGTAAGAACGGCAACCGTTCGGACACCCTTTGGCGGTAGGCTTTTGAGCGTCTCATCGGTCGCCGGCCCAAGCCATTTCGCTCGTCCGAAACGGGATTGGAACGTCACCCGGACGTCCCGTCCCAAAGCCTGCGTCAGGAGTCGCGCCGTTTCCAGCGACTGCTCATGATAAGGATCGCCCAGCGTCTTTGTACGTTCCGGCATTCCGTGGAAACTGGCGATCAGGAGATCGGGCTCGAAATCCAGCGCGTCGAGTTGCCTTTGGACCGACATCTTCAACGCTTCTATATAGGCCGGATCGTCGAAATAGGGCGGCAAGGTGCGGATCGCGGGTTGAGCGCGCATCTTTGCCAGCGCCGCCGACACGCAATCTACCGCCGTGGCGGTCGTTGCCCCGCAATATTGCGGGTAAAGAGGCGCTACCACAATGCGGTCGCAGCCTGCCTCATCAAGCGCCGCCAGCCGGCTCGCAATCGATGGATTGCCATAGCGCATGGCCCAGTCGATCATCACTTCGGAGCCGAAGCGTCCTTGCAGGGCGATGGCCACGTCGCGGGTATTGACGGCGAGCGGGGAGCCCTCCTTCGTCCAGACCTGGGCATAGGCATGGGCCGACTTGCGCGGACGGGTGAGCAGAATCGGCCCGCGCAGGATCGGTTGCCAGAGCCATTGCGGGATTTCCACAACGCGCGGGTCGGATAGAAATTCGGCCAGATAGCGCCGGACGGCCCCAGCATCCGGCGCATCGGGCGTGCCGAGATTGATGAGAAGAACACCGATGCGAGGCATATTCAGTCCTGAGAAAGAAGCGGCAGGCTGCGGAACCTTTGGCCGGTGACGGTGAAGAGGGCGTTGGCGATGGCCGGGGCCACCAGTGATGCGGCGATTTCCGTCGCACTGGCGGGCTGCGCGGTGCTGCGGATCAATTCAACCGTGACTTCACCAATATCGTCCAACCGAGGAAGGTTCATGCGGCCCAATATGGCGCGCCTGGGCATTCCCTTATCATAGGGGACCGACGCCCCCATCGCGTAGGCAAGACCATAGATCAGGCCGCTTTCCACCTGCTGCCGGGCGATGTCGGGATTGATCTGATCGCCGCAGTCGATCGCCGCCACCATTCGACTAACCGTGAGCTTGCCGCCGGTGATCGCGGCCTCCACCAGCACCGCGCCGAACGCATTGCCGGCCTGATGCGCGGCGATCCCCTGCCCGCTGCCCGCGATGCCGCCCTGCCATCCGCCCATGGCGGCGGCGGTCGAAAGGCAATGGGCCAGACGCGGATTGCCGCCCAGCATCTGGATGCGGAAAGACATCGCCTCCATCTGTGCCAGATGGGCGAGTTCATCCATGAAGCTTTCGGTGAAGAACGTACTGTGCAAATGAGCGTTGCCGCGCACGAAACCAAGAGGCAGATATACATCTGACGGATAGTGGTCGATGGCCCAGTTGGAGACGGCATAGGGTATCTCCATACCCGCGATCGCGAGTCTTGTCGCCTTGTCCGCGCTCTGGGCCGCCGCTTCGTGGGGCAAGGCGCCGTTTGCGATCCGTGCCCAGGTCTGGCTCATCGCGCAGGGGGCGGCGACTTTCGCCAGCCAGCCCTCTATCACGCCGCTGCGGCCGAGCTTCGCTGCCATGCGGGCATGGGCGGGCGGGCTTGGGCGGTCGTGAATGACATCCTCCAGCCGCGACCAGAGCAATTGGACAGGACGCCCCATGTCCCGCGCGATCAGCGCGGCCTGCACCGCTGCCTCGAAATCCATCTTGCGCCCGAAGGAGCCACCCGCGTGCACGGGGTAAAGCGTCACGGAAGCCCGGTCGATCCCGAGCGCGTCGGCGATGGCCGTGCGGGCGAGACCTGGGGCCTGCGTGGCGGTCCACACCTCAGCCCCGGCGTCGGTGACGCGCGCGGTGGCGCACATCGGTTCAAGCGCCAGATGCAGCCCGGCGTCCACGCGATATTCGCTGGCCAGGATCGTCGCGCCCTCAAACACCGGCAACAGGTCGCCCTGCGTATAAAGACGGCGGCCATGGGAACCGGAAAACGCATCCTCCAGCGCGGCGTCGATGCGTTCGTCGCTGACGGGCGGACCGTCCAGCATGAATACGGGATCGGCCAGATCGAGCGCCTTGTTCGCCGCCCACCAGTTGGTTCCAACCGCGGCGACCCAGCGTTCCGACCGAACCAGCTTCAGGAAGCCGGTGACGCTCCTGGCTGCGCCCTCATTCACGCTTTCCAGCCGCGCATCGCCGATCGGCCCTTGGCGGATCGACGCGAATACCATGTCGGGCAGGCGGATGTCGGCAGCGAAATTATGGCTGCCGTCGAGCTTGGAAGGCGTGTCGAGCCGGGGCAAATCCTGTCCCGCCAACCGCCCCTCCATCCCCTGCCGCAGGGGCAGGATCTCGGGAAGGTCGAACGCCGCCGCCTCCTCGACCACATCTCCAAAACGCAGCGTCCTTTGGCCGCCGTCGGAAATCAGACCTTCCTGAATGTCGCAGCTTTCCCACGGCACGTTCCAGCGCTTCGCCGCCGCCTTGCACAGCAGGATGCGCGCCGCGGCCCCGGCATCGCGATAGGCATCGTGGAACATCGGCACGGAGGTTCCGCCACCCGTCAGCATCAGCGCCTTGCGCGTCGCATATTGATCGAGCGCCCAGTCGCCCGCCTCGCCGCCGACGCGGGTCCAGTCGCTCGCCAGCCACTCACGCGCCAGAAGGGTGTTCGCATAAAGGGGGCTTTCCGGCGCGCTTTGCACCGCGATGGTGCGCCAGTCGGCGCCCAGTTCGTCCGCGAGAATCTGGGGCAGCAAGGTCGTTATCCCCTGCCCCATTTCCAGTTGCGGCACGATGACGATCACCTGCCCCGCCCGGTCGATCTTGAGGAAGGCGTTGAAGACGAACTCCCCCGGCGCGGCGTTGAGATTGGGCTTGTAGCTGCGCGGCCAGACGGCCCATGCAAGCAGCAGCCCCGCGCCGGCGCCTCCCCCGACAAGCAGGGCGCGGCGGTCGATTCCCTGCCTGCCCTTGCCCTTCTGCCTTAGCGGTGCTCGCCCCATATCCTGACTGATAGAGAGCGGCAAAGGCGCTGCATAGCCTTATTCGGCGCGGATGGGCGCAAGGCCGAGGCGCGGGATTTCGATTGCGGGGCAACGGTCCATCACGACCTTGAGGCCAGCGGCTTCCGCGCGTGCGGCCGCTTGCGGGTTGATGACGCCGAGCTGCATCCAGACCGATTTCGCCCCGGCGGCGATGGCGTCGTCCACCGCTTCGCCCGCCGCCTCGCTGCGGCGGAAGATGTCGACCATGTCGATGGACACGCCAATGTCGGACAGCCGGTCCCAGACGAACTCGCCATGCACATGCTCTCCCGCGATCTGGGGATTGACCGGCAGGACGCGATAGCCATGGTCCTGAAGCGCCTTCATGACGCCATAGCTGGGGCGGTCGGGACGATCGGAAATGCCGATCAGCGCAATGGTGCGGGTTTCGTCCAGCAGATCGGCGATATCCTGCGGCTCGGTCAATGGCATGGCGGGCTCCTTGGTTCAGCTTCCCAGATGGGAGAGACGCGGCGTAAAGCAAGACGTTCCCATTTATGGGCGCTTTGGGAGAGGCCGGGATCACGCGATCCGCTGTCCTGCGGCCACGCCCTATCCTTATCGCGCGATATGTTCCGCAACCTTTTCCGCGATGGCGCGAAACGCCTGCCCATGCACATCGTCGCCCGCCGCGGGAGGATCGCCCGCGTCCGAGCGGCGGCGGATGTCGATGGCAAGCGGGATGCGGCCCAGGAAGGGCATGCCCATCTCTTTCGCCGCCGCTTCCGCGCCGCCCGCGCCGAAGGGATCGGAAACCTCGCCGCAATGGGGACAGGCATAGCCCGCCATATTCTCGACCAGGCCGATCAGCGGCACATGCGCCTGCTCGAACAGGTTGACGGCGCGGGTGGCGTCGATCAGCGCCAGATCCTGCGGCGTGGAAACGATCACCACGCCGGCGGGCTTGTGCTTCTGGATCATCGAAAGCTGGATGTCGCCGGTGCCGGGCGGCATGTCGACGATCAGCGTTTCCACGTCGCCCCATTCGGCATCAATGAGCTGACCCAGCGCATTGCTGACCATCGGCCCGCGCCACGCCAGCGCGCGGCCCGGCTCCACCAGATGCGCCATGGACAGCATCGGCACGCCCACCGGGCTTTGCACGGGGATCAGATGCTTGTCGCGCGCCTGCGGCTTTTGATCCTCGCTCGCCATCAGGCGGGCCTGCGACGGGCCATAGATGTCGGCATCGACAAGGCCCACGCGATGGCCCAGCCGTTTGAGGGCCACGGCCAGATTGGCCGACAGCGTGGATTTGCCGACGCCCCCTTTTCCCGACGCGACCGCGATGATCCGCAATTCCTTGCGTTCCGCGGTCATGGCGATGCGGACATCGCTCACGCCCGGAACGGTCAGCGCGCCTTCGCGAATGGCGGCGGCGATGGCGTCGCGCTGATCGGCGGTCAGGCCGCCTACTTCCAGCGCGAGGGTCATGACGCCGTCCTTGACGCGCGGCGTGCTGGCGCGGCCGCCGGTGATGGTCTTGAGGCGTGCGGCGAAGCTGTCGAGATCGGTCATGGCTGCCCTCTAAAGCCTTTCGGCATGGTGGGGAAAGAGGCTTTGCCCGGCTGGCGCATTTTCCGCTTCGCGCGCCGTCCGGAAATGCTTTCAAACAATATTCCCGACGATGGGCACTGTTTTTCGCCGCTCAGCCTTCCTATAGAGACCTCATGAAGAGAATTTTCGGGTGGATGCCCGGCATCGCGAGCGCCATGGTCCAAGGGCCATGGGGCGGTAAAAGCGACGGGCCGGAGGGCAATGACGGACCGGGCAAGGGCGGCGGGGGGAACGATGGCCCGCGCAACCCGTGGACCCAGCCAGGCAAATCGGGCGGGCAGAAAGGCCCCTCCGCGATCGAGGAACTGCTGCGCCGCAGCCGCGAGAGCTTTGGTTCGGGCGGTGGCGGCGGGCTGGGCGGACTGCCGCCCCGCGCCAATGGGAAGGCGTTGTGGCCGCTCGCCATCGGTATCCTCATTCTGTTGTGGCTGGCGCTTACATGTTTTCACCGCGTGGGCCCGCAGGAACGCGGCGTCGTCACGCTGCTCGGCAAATATAGCCGCACGCTTTCGCCCGGTATCAGCCTGACGCTGCCCGCACCGTTCGAGAATGTGACGACGGTGGATGTCGAGGAAATCCGCACCATCGACATCGGATCGACCAGCGCCGAAAGCGAAAACCTCGTCCTGACGGGCGATCAGAACATCATCGACCTGGCTTATTCGGTCCGCTGGAACATCCGTAATCCCGAACTCTATCTGTTCCAGCTTTCCGATCCCGACGCGAGCGTCCGCGAAGTCGCCGAAAGCGCCATGCGCTCGGTCGTCGCCAGCGTCAGCCTGGACGACGCGCTGGGCGCGGGCCGCACCGAGATCGAACAGCAGGTCGAATTGCGGATGCAGGAAATCCTCGACGGCTACAGGTCCGGCATCCGCGTGCAGGGCGTCGCGATCAAGCAGGCCGATCCGCCCACCGCAGTCAATGACGCGTTCAAGGCGGTCTCCGCCGCGCAGCAAACCGCGCAGACCTACCTCAACGAAGCACGCGCCGCCGCCCAGCAGGTGACGGCCAAGGCGCAGGGCGAGGCCGCCGCGTTCGACAAGGTGTTCGAGCAATACCGGCTCGCCCCGGACGTCACGCGCCGCCGCATGTATTATGAAACCATGGAGAGCGTTCTGTCCAACGTCGACAAGACGATCGTCGAAAGCGGCAACGTCACCCCCTATCTGCCGCTGCCCGAACTCAAGCGCCGGGCGCAGGCCGCCACCGCCGCGCCAGGCAACGCCGCGCAGGCCGAGGGGGATCAGTGATGCCCGCATTCCAACGCCATCCGATCGCCATCGCGCTCATCGCCATCGCGTTGCTGCTCCTGCTTGGCAGCACCATCGCCATCGTGCCGGAAACCAAGCAGGGCGTGGTCGTGCGCTTCGGCGATCCCAAGGCGATCATCAACCGCTATCGTCCGAACGAAACCTTCGGGAAAACCGGCGCGGGCGTCATCATGCGCTGGCCGTTCATCGACCAGATCGTGTGGATCGACAAGCGCGTCCTGTCGGTCGAGATGGAGCGGCAGCAGGTGCTGTCGACCGACCAGCTTCGCTTGCAGGTGGACGCCTTTGCCCGTTACCGCATCGTCGATCCGCTTCGCATGTATATCGCGGCGGGAAGCGAGGAACGCGTGTCCGACGCGCTGCGGCCCATACTCGGCTCGGCGCTTCGCAACGAACTGGGCAAGCGGCCTTTCGCGGCGCTGCTCAGCCCCGAGCGCGGCCAGGTGATGCAGAATATCGAAGCGGGCCTCGACCGCGTCGCGCGGCAATATGGCGCGGAAATCGTCGATGTCCGCATCAAGCGCGCCGACCTGCCCGACGGCACGCCGCTGGAAAGCGCCTTTACCCGGATGCGGACCGCGCGCGAGCAGGAAGCGCTCACCATCCGCGCGCAGGGCGCCAAACAGGCCCAGATCATCCGGGCCGAAGCAGACGCGAACGCCGCCCGCATCTATGCCGAAAGTTTTGGCAAGGACCCGCAATTCTACGATTTCTATCGGGCGATGCAGTCCTATCGCTATACCTTCGCGACCGACAAGCCGGGGCAGACCAATATGGTCCTGTCCCGCGACAATGAATTCCTCCGGCAATTCCAGGGGCGATGAGGTCATTACGGAACCAGAGTCATTCAATATGGGTTAAGGCAGGGCGGCGCATCCAGGACTCTCCTAGAGTCCCGCCCTTCCATTCCCGAAGATCATGAGAGGACCGTCACGAGTGCGTTACGCTTATGCCATTACCGGCGCCCTGCTGCTTGGCGGCACCGCCATCGCCGTCACCTCAAGCCCCAATGTCGGCGCGCAGACCGCGCAAAATGAAGGAATGCAGGCCGCCGCGCCCGCAGGAGCGCCCGCCAGTCTGGCCGACATGGTGGAAAAACTTCAACCCGCCGTCGTCAACATTTCGACCAAGCAGCGCGTACAGGTACAGAACCCCTTCGCCGGCACGCCCTTTGGCGACCTGTTCGGCTTTGGCCAGGGTGGAGGCGGAGGCGGCCAGCCACAGACCCGTCAGGCGCAATCGCTCGGCTCCGGCTTCATCATCTCGCCGGACGGCTATATCGTCACCAACAACCATGTGGTGTCCGCGGGCGCGGAAGGCGCGAGCGTCGATTCGATCACGGTGACGCTCACCAACCGCGAGGAATATCCCGCCAAGCTGGTCGGCCGCGATCCGGCGACCGACATCGCCGTGCTGAAGATCGACGCGAAGAAGCCCATGCCCTTCGTCAAGTTCGGCGACAGCACCCGCGCCCGCGTGGGCGACTGGGTGGTGGCCATCGGCAATCCCTTCGCCCTTTCGGGCACGGTGACGGCGGGCATTATTTCCGCCCTGCATCGCGGCACCGGCGGCACCTATGACAAGTTCATCCAGACCGACGCGTCCATCAACCAGGGCAATAGCGGCGGCCCGATGTTCGACATGGCCGGCAACGTGATCGGCATCAACAGCCAGATCCTGTCGCCTTCGGGCGGCAATGTCGGCATCGGCTTCGCCATTCCATCGGAGCAGGCGGCGCCCATCGTCGAAACGCTTCGCAAGGGGCAGATCGTCAAGCGCGGCTATCTGGGCATCCAAATCACGCCGCTGGGCGAGGACATGGCCGATTCCCTGGGGCTGGCGAAGAACCGTGGCGAATTCGTCCAGAGCGTCGAGCCGGGCAAGGGCGCGGACAAAGCAGGGATCAAGGCGGGCGATGTGATCGTCAGCGTCGCCGGGCAGGAAGTGACCCCGGACCAGAATCTGTCGTCCATCGTCGCGAATCAGGCGATCGGGGCGCGCGTGCCCATCGTCATCATCCGCAACGGCCAGCGGCAGAATGTCACCGCCATCGTCGGCGAACGCCCGCCCGAAGATCAGCTCAACAACTTCGCGCAGCAGCAGGATGACGATGCGCTTGGCCAGCAGGACAATGGATCGGATAACGGGCAGGCCGCACAGAAGTCGCTCGGCATTTCCGCCATTCCGTTGACCTCCAGCATCATCCGGCAGCTGGGCATCGCGGCCGATACGCGCGGCATCGTCATCACGGCGGTCGACGCTTCCACCGATGCGGGGGCGAAGGGCCTGCGTCGCGGCGACGTCATCATCAGCGCGAACAACCGCCCCGTCGTCAGCCAGTCCGATCTGGATGCGGCAGTGAAGCAGGTGTCGTCGCAGGGCCGCAGCGCGATCCTGTTGCAGGTGCTGCGTCGCGGACAACCGCCGATCTTCCTGCCCGTGCGGCTTCGCGACAAATAAGGCTGGGCAGGACAGCGGATCATGATGGGCCGCGCCTGCCGGATCAGTTCCCCTTCCCATAAACGGGGAGCGGGCTGAACCGGCAAGCGCGGCCCAATGTTTTTTCGAGGGAGCGTGGGTCAATGAGCGACGGCATTTTCATCGGTTTGGGCGCGCCGGAAAAGGATGGCGGCCTGCCCCAATATCTGAACCTGCGGCGCGCCAACCGCCATGGCCTGATCGCTGGCGCGACCGGCACCGGCAAGACGGTGACGCTGCAAGGGATCGCCGAAAGCTTTTCCGCGCTGGGCGTGCCGGTGTTCCTGTCCGATGTGAAAGGCGACCTGTCGGGCATAGCCATGGCGGGATCGCCGACGGCGAAAAATGCCGACAAGCTGGTCGAGCGGGCCAAGGAAATCGGCATCGAAAATTACAGCTATGCCGACAATCCCGCGATCTTCTGGGATCTTTACGGTGAGCAGGGCCATCCGATCCGCACCACCGTCAGCGAAATGGGCCCGCTGCTGCTGGCGCGCCTGATGGGCCTGAACGAAACGCAGGAAGGCGTGCTGTCCATCGCCTTCAAATATGCCGATGAGGAAGGGTTGCTGCTGCTCGACCTTGCCGATTTGCAATCCATGCTGGCCTATTGCGCGGACAATGCGGACAGCCTGTCGTCGCGCTATGGCAATGTGACCAAGGCCAGCGTGGGCGCGATCCAGCGCCAGCTCCTTCAGCTCGAAAGCCAGGGCGGCGCGCATTTCTTCGGGGAACCGGCGCTCGACATCCATGACTTCCTGAAGATCGACGACAAGGGCCGCGGCTATATCAACATCCTGGCTGCCGACAAGCTGATGCAGAGCCCCAAGCTCTACGCCACATTTCTGCTGTGGCTGCTTTCCGAACTGTTCGAAACGCTGCCGGAGGTGGGCGACCCGGACAAGCCGGTGCTGGTATTCTTCTTCGACGAGGCGCATCTGCTGTTCGACGATGTGCCGCCCGCGCTGGAGGACAAGATCGAACAGGTGGTTCGCCTCATCCGATCCAAGGGCGTGGGCGTCTATTTCGTCACCCAGAACCCGATCGACATTCCCGAAGCCGTGGCGGGCCAGCTTGGCAATCGCGTGCAGCACGCCCTGCGCGCCTTTACGCCCCGCGACCAGAAAGCGATCAAGGCGGCGGCGGATACATTCCGCATCAACCCCGACCTTAAGGTCGAAACCGCCATCACCGAACTCAAGGTCGGCGAAGCGCTGGTTTCCCTGCTTCAGGAAGACGGATCGCCCAGCATCGTGCAACGCACGCTGATCGCCCCGCCCCGGTCGCGGCTTGGCCCCGTGGATGCCAAGGAACGCGCGATCATCCAGTCGATTTCGCCGTGCACGGGCAAATATGACGCCGCCGTCAATCGGGAGTCGGCGCAGGAAATCCTCGCCGCGCGCGGGCAAGCCGCCGCTGCGTCTGCCGAAGCGGCCAAGGCGAAGGCGGAAGCCGACAAGGCCGCCGCCGCTCAGGCCAAGGTCGAAGCCAAGCAGCGCGAGCAGGAGTTGAAGGAACAGGCCCGGCGGGATGCGGCGGCCCAGCGGGAAGCGGCCAAGCCATCGGCCCTCGACAAGGCGGTCCAGTCCGCCACGCGCTCCGCTGCTTCCTCGGTCGGGCGCCAGGTGGCCAATGAGCTTGGCCGCGCCGTCTTTGGCGGGTCGAGCCGTAGCTCTGGCGGGATTGCAGGCAAGCTGGTGCGGGGCATATTGGGGGGGCTGTTCAAATAGCCGCGTATGACCGCTTTTCCCGCGCCGATGATGACGGTATCATAGCAGTCCAGACAGGGAGGACGGCATGACCTTGGCAGCGCGGCGGACAGTTTTCACGATGACGGCTCTCGCCCTTGGCCTGACGGCCGGGACGGCGGCCCTCGCCCAAAGCCACGGCGATCTGCATCGCGCCGTCGGCGCCGCGATCCTGAGCGACATCGCCAGCGACCGGCAGGCCGAGCGCGACGCCAAGCGGCAACCCTATGTTTCGCCCGGCTCCGGCTATGGCTCCATCGCGACGGCCCACGGCGCGCGTGACGCCTGCGCGCAAAAGGCGCTCGCACAGGCGGGAGCGGGCGCGAAGATCATCGGCACGCCCAGCGCGAACAGCATGGCGACCGGCTGGGAAGTGGAAGGCATGGTGGCTCCCGCGACCGATTCATCTGTCCCGTTCGTCTGCTCGGTGCGTAACGGTTCGGTGACGGGCATCCTGCTGCGCCGCGACGAATAGGATCGCCCGGCCTTCCCCTTGCAGGTTCCGGCCCGCAAGGCCGCAGAGGAATCGGGGTTTCCGTGACCGCCAAAGCGCGGGCATGGAAGCAGCAAGAATTACTGCTTCCCTTTCCTTGCCATATGGTTGCCGTTTGCAACCCGGCGCGGCTAAGGAAAGCGCATGACGTCCCCTCACGCGCCGCGGCATCCGCTTCACTATTCCGATTTCCGCGCATATCTGGCGGGCCGTTTCGCAGCGGTGCTTGCCCAATATGGCATGATGATCGTGCTGGGATGGCAAGCCTATAACGTCGCCCGCGAGACGATGAGCACATCGGGCGCGGCGGCCCAGCTTGGCCTGATCGGCCTCGCGCAGTTCGTGCCGCTCTTCTTTCTGACGCCGGTGACGGGGTGGGTCGCCGATCATTTCGACCGGCGCATCATTACGCGCGTAACGCTGACGCTGCTGACATTATCCTCTGGCCTGCTCGCCTTCGCGACATGGGAAGGCTGGATCAGCCTGCCGCTGATCTTCTGCATCGCGGCCATCGTCGGCATCGCCCGCGCCTTCAACGGGCCGGCCTATAGCGCGCTCGCGCCCAATCTGGTGCCGCGCGAAGTGCTGCCCAACGCCATCGCCATTTCCAGCGTCGTGTGGCAGACGGGCATGATCGCCGGGCCCGCATTGGGCGGCTATGCCTACGCAGCCGAGCCATGGGGCGCCTATGCGCTGGCGTCGGCCTTGTTCGCCATGGCGCTGATCTGCATGATGCTGATCGGGCCGGTGCCGCAGCCGCCGCGCGACACCAGCCGCCATCCGATCCGCCAGATGATCGACGGCTTCGCCTATGTCCGCACCAACCGGCTGGTGCTGGCCGCGATCACGCTGGATCTGTTCGCGGTGCTGCTGGCGGGCGCGACCGCATTGCTGCCCATCTATGCCCGCGACATATTGCATGTGGGATCGACCGGCCTTGGACACCTGGCGGCTTCCCCCGGCATTGGCGCAGGCGTCACCGCGCTCTATTTCTCATTCCGGCCGATGAAGAAAGAAGTGGGCCTCAAGATGCTGGGGGCCGTGGTCCTTTTCGGCCTTGCCACCATCACCTTCGGCTGCACCGCTTTCCTGCCCCGGAGCATCGCGATGGAAGTGGGGATCGCATCCCTGATCGCACTGGGCAGCGTCGATATGGTGTCGGTCTATGTCCGGCAATCGCTGATCCAGCTTCACACGCCCGACGCCATGCGGGGCCGGGTGTCGAGCCTGTCGCAACTCACCATCTCCGCCTCCAATGAACTGGGCGAGGCGGAGTCCGGTTTCCTCGCCGCGCTGGTCGGCCCGATTGCGGCCGTGATCGGCGGAGGAATCGGCGCTATTGTCATCACCCTTGTCTGGGCGCGCCTGTTTCCCGAATTGCGCCTTGCACGCACCTTCGACCCACCCGACATAAGGGAGGCGGACATCAGCCAGGAGAAGTCCTCATGAAAGCTGCCAATATTCTCGAAACCATCGGCAACACGCCGCATATCCGCATCAACAAGCTGTTTGGCGACGCGGAAGTATGGATCAAGTCCGAACGCTCCAACCCCGGCGGGTCGATCAAGGATCGCATCGCCCTCGCGATGATCGAGGCGGCGGAGGCTTCGGGCGAACTCAAGCCCGGCGGCACGATCATCGAACCGACCTCCGGCAATACCGGCGTCGGTCTGGCCATGGTCGCCGCGGTCAAGGGCTATAAGCTGATCCTGGTCATGCCCGAAAGCATGTCGATCGAGCGGCGGCGCCTGATGCTGGCCTATGGCGCGCGTTTCGACCTGACGCCGCGCGAAAAGGGCATGAAGGGCGCCATCGAGCGCGCGCTGGAACTGATCGACCAGACGCCGGGGTCATGGATGCCGCAGCAGTTCGAGAATCCCGCCAATATCGACGTGCATGCCCGCACCACCGCGCAGGAGATCGCCCATGATTTCGCCGATGCGCCCATCGATGCGCTGATCACGGGCGTGGGCACGGGCGGCCATATCACCGGGGCCGCCGAGGTGCTCAAGAAACTGTGGCCGAACCTGAAAGTCTATGCGGTGGAACCCACGCTTTCCCCTGTCATCAGCGGCGGACAGCCCGGACCCCACTCTATTCAGGGAATTGGCGCGGGGTTCATTCCGGCCAATCTCCATACGCAGTTGCTGGACGGCGTGATTCAGGTCGATCCCGCCGATGCGAAGGACTATGCCCGGCGCGCGGCAAGCGAAGAAGGATTGTTGGTTGGCATCTCATCCGGCGCGACACTGGCGGCCATCGCCCAGAAGATCAGGGAACTGCCCGCCGGGAGCCGCGTTCTGGGCTTCAACTATGACACTGGCGAACGCTATTTGTCCGTTCCCGATTTCCTGCCGGAATAAGGGCAAGCCGGAAGCGGCATGACGGACGCTCTCCCTCGGAGGGAGCCGCATCCGCTGGTGTGGCTCGTCTGGCTTGCGCTGTTCGTCGGGCTGCCGATGGCCATCGCGAGCTGGGAAGCGCGGGAACGCCCCTTGACGGCTCCGCGCTTCACCGCTGCCGATGCGGAGCGCACGATCCGCCCACCCAGCCCGCCCCCACCCGTCGAACCGGTGGAAGTTTACGACATCGATCGCGATCAGGCGCGGACGCTCAACGCTTCCGTGCCCTTTTCGCATGGCCCCAATCCGGCGGCGCGGCCCTTTCAGTTCACCGGGTCTGCGGACGATCTGGCCCGCGCGACCGACTGCCTCGCCGCCGCCCAGCTTTATGAGGCGGGCGACGATGCGGTGGGCGAACGGGCGGTCGCGCAAGTCGTGCTCAATCGCGTGCGGCATCCCGCTTTTCCCAAGACGGTGTGCGGTGTCGTCTTTCAGGGGCAGGAACGAGCGACGGGATGCCAGTTCACCTTCACCTGCGACGGCGCACTGGCCCGCTCGCCGGGCCAAGCGGCCTGGGAACGGGCACGCGCCATCGCGCAACAGGCGTTGGCGGGCAAAGTGTTCAAGCCGGTCGGCTACGCCACCCATTATCACACCGACTGGGTGGTGCCTTACTGGAGCGGCACGCTGGACAAGGTGACGGCGGTGGGGACGCATCTGTTCTTCCGCTGGCGCGGCTGGTGGGGGACGCCGCCCGCCTTTCGGAAAGCGCAGGAGACAAACGAGCCGGTCATCAGCCGGATCGCCCGCCTGTCTCCAGCGCATCAGGGGCTGCCCGGCCTGATGCCTGGCCTGACGCCGTCGATGCTGGTGGGCGGCACAGCGGCCGAGCTGGCGGGGAAGCCGCAACAGCCGGTGGAGGGTAATGCCATCGCCGGGGCGCGGCTGGTGGTAGCCGTTCCGGGCGGCAAGAGCTTTCTGGTCGAGCTGGCGAGGGAGAGCATGGCGGACAACTGGCCCGTCATGGCGCGCACTTTCTGCGCGGGCCGGCGGGAGTGCCGCATCATGGGCTGGCGTGTGGGGAGCGCACCCACCAGCGTGCCCTTGTCGGGCGAACAGATGGAGAGCATGACCTTCGCCTATATCCACAATGCGGCGACGGGATTGCAGCGGTCCTTGTGGAACTGCGCCCAGTTTCCGCGCGCTAACAGCAATGAATGCATGCGCCAGCGCGAGCCGGTCATCGCAGAGGGGCCGAACGCGGTGGCGGATGCTCCGAAACCCGCCCCTCCCGCCCTGCTGGGCGTTCGGCGGAAGGAGCGCTTTGAAACGGTGAAGATCGCGCCACCAACCTTGCCGGTCGCCGCGGCACCGGCGGCGAAGCCATAAAGGCAGCGATGCGATTTGCGGCGAGGCGGGTAGAAGCGATCCCTCCTCCCCCTTCACAAACCGGGACGTATATCCTATATGCCTTTCTGAAATCCGGTCGATCCGCCGCTTTTGCGGAGTTTGACTGGCCCACGATCCCACCGGGGTCCGAAACCGGGTAGCGCGCGGTTTTCGGCGGAATTGGGTGAGTTCGGCGGGTGCACAAGACGCTGACAGTGCGGATCGGACAGTCCCGGCCCGCACTTTTTTGCGTGGCGAATCGAGTCGAATCCGGCCCGAAAATCGTCCCGTCAGGCTGAGTTTTCGCTGCGATGCGAAAAAATGCGACGAACAAAAGGCAGGAAACGCATGGCGACCAAAGCTCTTCCCCCCATCAGCAACACCGGCGCGAAGAAGCGCATCCGCAAGGTGTTCGGCGACATCCACGAAGTGGTGCAGATGCCGAACCTGATCGAGGTCCAGAGGGAGAGCTACGAGCAATTTCTGCGGTCCGATCCCAAGATCGGCTATGTTTCGGGCCTTGAAAAGACGCTGCGCTCCGTCTTCCCGATCCGCGACTTTGCGGGCACGGCGGAAATGGACTTCGTCCATTATGAGCTGGAAGACCCGAAATATGACGTGGAAGAATGCCGCCAGCGCGGCATCACCTACGCAGCGCCGATGCGCGTCACGCTGCGCCTGATCGTGTTCGAAGTCGACCAGGACACCGAAACCCGCTCCGTGCTCGATATCAAGGAGCAGGACGTCTATATGGGCGACATGCCGCTCATGACCGGCAACGGCACCTTCATCGTCAACGGAACCGAGCGCGTCATCGTGTCGCAGATGCATCGCTCACCAGGCGTGCTGTTCGACCATGACCGGGGCAAGACGCACTCGTCGGGCAAATATCTGTTCGCCGCGCGCGTCATCCCCTATCGCGGTTCGTGGCTGGACTTCGAATTCGACGCCAAGGACATCGTCAACGTCCGCATCGACCGCAAGCGCAAGCTGCCGGTCACGGCGCTGCTCTATGCGCTGGGTCTGACGGCTGAGGACATGCTCGGCTATTTCTACAACAAGGTCGTTTTCGTCCGTGGCGAAGGCGGCTGGCAGATCCCCTATCTCGCCGAAGCATGGCGCGGCCAGAAGCCCGCTTTCGACATCGTTGACGCCAAGTCGGGCGAAGTCGTCTTCGCGGCAGGCCACAAGATTTCGCCCCGCGCCGCCAACAAGGCGGAAAAGGACGGGCTTGAAACGCTGCTGATCCCGACCGAGGAAGTCTATGGCCGCTACAGCGCCTATGACCTCATCAACGAAGCGACTGGCGAAATCTATATCGAGGCGGGCGACGAAGTGTCGCCGGAGAACCTGGAAAAGCTGGACAAGGCGGGCATCGACCGGCTCGAACTGCTCGACATCGACCATGTGACCACCGGCCCGTGGATCCGTAACACGCTGAAGGCCGACAAGGCCGAGGAACGCGATCAGGCTCTGTCCGACATCTATCGCGTCATGCGCCCCGGCGAACCGCCGACGAAGGAAACCGCCGAGGCGCTGTTCGCGGGCCTGTTCTTCGACCCGGAACGCTATGACCTGTCCGCTGTGGGCCGCGTGAAGCTCAACATGCGCCTTGACCTCGACGCAGAGGACACCGTGACGACGCTGCGGGTCGAGGACATCCTCGCCGTGGTCAAGGAACTGGTGAACCTGAAGGACGGCAAGGGCGAGATCGACGATATCGACAACCTCGGCAACCGCCGTGTCCGTTCGGTGGGCGAGCTGCTGGAGAACCAGTATCGCGTCGGCCTGCTCCGCATGGAGCGCGCGGTCAAGGAACGCATGTCGAGCGTCGACGTGTCGACCGTGATGCCGAACGACCTCATCAACGCGAAGCCCGCCGTGGCTGCGGTGCGCGAGTTCTTCGGTTCCTCGCAGCTTTCGCAGTTCATGGATCAGACCAACCCGCTGTCGGAAGTCACCCACAAGCGCCGCGTGTCGGCGCTTGGGCCGGGCGGTCTGACCCGCGAGCGCGCCGG
Organism: Sphingobium baderi; assembly: GCF_001456115.1. NCBI lineage: Bacteria > Pseudomonadati > Pseudomonadota > Alphaproteobacteria > Sphingomonadales > Sphingobiaceae > Sphingobium > Sphingobium wenxiniae. The sequence goes on from NZ_CP013264.1 coordinate 3,716,963, forward strand.
CTTCGAAGTGCGCGACGTTCACCCGACCCATTATGGCCGCATCTGCCCGATCGAAACGCCGGAAGGCCCGAACATCGGTCTGATCAACTCGCTGGCCACATTCAGCCGCGTGAACAAATATGGCTTCATCGAAACGCCCTATCGCAAGGTGATCGACGGCAAGGTGACGAACGACGTCGTCTATCTGTCGGCCATGGAAGAAGCCAAGCACACCATCGCGCAGGCGAACGCCGAAGTGAACGCCGATGGCTCGCTGGCCGAAGACCTGATCTCCGCGCGGGAAGCGGGCGAATTCCTGATGGCGCCCCGTGACCACATCACATTGATGGACGTCAGCCCCAAGCAGCTCGTGTCGGTTGCAGCTTCGCTCATTCCGTTCCTGGAAAACGATGACGCTAACCGCGCGCTCATGGGATCGAACATGCAGCGTCAGGCGGTGCCGCTTGTCCAGGCCGAAGCGCCCTTCGTCGGCACCGGCATGGAAGGCACGGTCGCGCGCGATTCCGGCGCGGCCATCGCGGCCAAGCGCGCAGGCATCGTCGATCAGGTCGACGCGGCCCGTATCGTCATCCGCGTGACCGGCGATATCACTGCCGGACAATCGGGCGTCGATATCTACACGCTGCAGAAGTTCCAGCGTTCCAACCAGGACACCTGCATCAACCAGCGTCCGCTGGTGAAGGTGGGCGACCTCATTGAAGCCGGCGACGTGATCGCGGACGGCCCGTCGACCGAGTTCGGCGAGCTGGCGCTGGGCCGCAACACGCTGGTCGCGTTCATGCCGTGGAATGGCTACAACTATGAGGATTCCATCCTCATCAGCGAACGCATCGTGAAGGATGACGTCTTCACCTCGATCCATATCGAGGAGTTCGAAGTCATGGCCCGCGACACCAAGCTGGGGCCGGAAGACATCACCCGCGACATTCCAAACGTCGGTGAAGAAGCGCTGCGTAACCTCGACGAGGCAGGCATCGTCTATATCGGCGCCGAGGTCGAACCCGGCGACATCCTGGTCGGCAAGATCACGCCCAAGGGCGAAAGCCCGATGACGCCGGAAGAAAAGCTGCTGCGCGCCATCTTCGGCGAAAAGGCGAGCGATGTGCGCGATACGTCCCTGCGCCTGCCGCCGGGCGTTGCCGGCACGGTCGTCGAGGTGCGCGTGTTCAACCGCCACGGCATCGACAAGGACGAGCGCGCCATGGCGATCGAGCGCGAGGAGATCGATCGTCTGGCGAAGGACCGCGAGGACGAACGCGCAATTCTGAACCGCGCGACCTTCAACCGCCTGCGCGAAATGCTGCAGGGTCAGACCGCCACGGCCGCGCCCAAGGGCATCCGCAAGGGTGTGGCGATCGACGAGGCTCTGCTGAACGAGGTCGAGCGCCACGAATGGTGGAAGTTCGCGGTCGAGGACGACAAGATCCAGAGCGATCTGGAAGCCGTCAAGGCACAGTATGACGAAGCCGTCCGCTCGATCGTCGAGAAGTTCGAGGACCGCGTCGACAAGCTGCAGCGCGGCGACGAACTGCCCCCGGGCGTGCTCAAGATGGTCAAGGTCTTCGTCGCGGTGAAGCGCAAGCTGCAGCCGGGCGACAAGATGGCCGGCCGTCACGGCAACAAGGGCGTGATCTCGCGCATCCTGCCGATCGAGGACATGCCGTTCCTAGAGGACGGCACCCATGTCGACATCGTGCTCAACCCGCTGGGCGTGCCGTCGCGCATGAACGTCGGGCAGATCTTCGAAACGCATCTGGGCTGGGCCGCGCGTGGCCTCGGCCAGCAGCTCAAGCACGCGCTGGAAGATTGGCGGGAAGCCAATCCGAACGCGCAGGCTGGCGACATGCCGGATGCGGTCAAGACGCGCCTGCTCGAAACCTACGGCCCGCAATATGCGGACCAGATCAACGGGCGGACCGCGGACCAGATCGTCGATCTGGCGCAGCATCTGGAACGCGGCGTGCCGATGGCGACGCCGGTGTTCGACGGTGCGCGCGAAGCGGACGTGTCGGCGATGCTGGAACTGGCGGGGCTGAACTCGTCGGGTCAGAGCGACCTGTATGACGGCCGCACGGGCGACAAGTTCGACCGTAAGGTGACGGTGGGCATCATTTACATGCTCAAGCTGCACCACTTGGTCGATGACAAGATTCACGCCCGTTCCATCGGCCCCTACAGCCTCGTCACCCAGCAGCCGCTGGGCGGTAAGGCGCAGTTCGGCGGCCAGCGCTTCGGTGAAATGGAGGTGTGGGCGCTCCAGGCCTATGGCGCCGCCTACACGCTGCAGGAAATGCTGACGGTGAAGTCGGACGACGTGGTCGGCCGCACCAAGGTCTACGAAGCGATCGTCAAGGGCGACGACACCTTCGAAGCTGGCATCCCCGAAAGCTTCAACGTGCTCGTCAAGGAAATGCGCTCGCTGGGCCTCAACGTCGAACTCGCCGCGATGGACGAGATCGAAGAAGACGGCGACGGCTTCGCGCAGGCGGCAGAATAAGGGAACCTGCGGGCACTGTCTCCCAAAGGCAGTGCCCCTTCCCTCCTTCGCAGCTCCCAAATTTACCCTCTAGAGGGACTTGAATTATGAACGAACTGACCAACTTCGCGAACCCCGTCCAGAAGGCGGAGACCTTCGACCAGATCCAGATCGGCCTTGCCTCGCCCGAGCGCATCCGGTCCTGGTCCTTCGGCGAGATCAAGAAGCCGGAAACCATCAACTACCGCACGTTCAAACCCGAACGCGACGGCCTGTTCTGCGCGCGCATCTTTGGTCCGATCAAGGATTATGAGTGCCTGTGCGGCAAGTACAAGCGCATGAAGTACAAGGGCATCGTCTGCGAAAAGTGCGGTGTCGAAGTCACGGTGTCGAAGGTCCGCCGCGAGCGGATGGGCCATATCGAACTGGCCGCGCCGGTCGCGCATATCTGGTTCCTGAAGTCGCTGCCCAGCCGCATCGGCCTGCTGCTCGACATGCAGCTCAAGCAGCTTGAGCGCGTGCTCTATTTCGAAAGCTACATCGTCACCGAGCCGGGCCTGACCCCGCTGGAGAAGTTCCAGCTTCTGACCGAGGACGAACTGCTCGACGCGCAGGACGAATATGGCGAGGACGCCTTCACCGCCGGGATCGGCGCGGAAGCGGTCAAGCAGATGTTGATGGACCTCGACCTGGAAGGCGAGAAGGTCGCGCTGCTCGACGAGCTGGCCACCACCAAGTCGGAACTCAAGCCCAAGAAGATCATCAAGCGCCTGAAGGTCGTCGAGAGCTTTCTGGAATCCGGCAATCGCCCGGAATGGATGATCCTGGACGTGGTGCCGGTCATCCCGCCCGAACTGCGCCCGCTGGTGCCGCTGGACGGCGGCCGCTTCGCGACGTCGGACCTCAATGACCTGTATCGCCGCGTCATCAACCGTAACAACCGCCTGAAGCGGCTGATGGAACTGCGCGCGCCGGACATCATCGTCCGCAACGAAAAGCGCATGTTGCAGGAAGCCGTCGACGCCCTGTTCGACAATGGCCGCCGCGGCCGCGTCATCACCGGCGCGAACAAGCGTCCGCTCAAGTCGCTGTCCGACATGCTCAAGGGCAAGCAGGGCCGCTTCCGCCAGAACCTGCTCGGCAAGCGCGTCGACTATTCGGGCCGTTCGGTGATCGTGACGGGCCCGGAACTCAAGCTGCATCAGTGCGGCCTGCCCAAGAAGATGGCGCTCGAACTGTTCAAGCCCTTCATCTACGCGCGGCTTGACGCCAAGGGTCTGTCCATGACCCTCAAGCAGGCGAAGAAGTGGGTCGAGAAGGAGCGCAAGGAAGTCTGGGACATCCTGGACGAAGTGATCCGCGAGCATCCGGTCATGCTGAACCGTGCGCCGACACTCCACCGTCTGGGCATCCAGGCGTTCGAACCCGTGCTGATCGAAGGCAAGGCGATCCAGCTTCACCCGCTGGTCTGCTCGGCGTTCAACGCGGACTTCGACGGCGACCAGATGGCCGTGCACGTTCCCCTGAGCCTTGAGGCCCAGTTGGAAGCGCGCGTGCTGATGATGTCGACCAACAACATCCTCAGCCCCGCGAACGGCAAGCCGATCATCGTCCCCTCGCAGGACATGGTGCTGGGTATCTATTACCTGTCCATGGAACGCGAAGGCGAGCCGGGTGAAGGCATGCTGCTGGCCGACATGCAGGAAGTGCATCAGGCGCTCTTCGCCAAGGCAGTGACGCTGCACACGAAGATCACCAGCCGCGTGCCGCAGACCGACGAAGCCGGCAATCAGTATATGAAGCGCTTCGAGACGACGCCCGGCCGCATGCTGCTGGGCGAGTGCCTGCCCAAGAGCCACAAGGTGCCCTTCGACGTCGTCAACCGCCTTCTCACCAAGAAGGAAATCGGGGACGTCATCGATCAGGTCTATCGCCACACCGGCCAGAAGGACACGGTGCTGTTCGCCGACGCGATCATGGCGCTGGGCTTCCGCCACGCGTTCCAGGCGGGCATCTCGTTCGGCAAAGACGACATGGTCATCCCTGATTCCAAGGAAGGAACCGTTGCGGAAACCAAGGCGCTGGTGGCTGATTATGAACAGCAATATCAGGACGGCCTGATCACCCAGCAGGAAAAGTACAACAAGGTGATCGACGCCTGGAGCCGTTGCGGCGACGTGGTCGCGAACGCCATGATGGACGAAATCCGCGCCCAGCCCAAGGACCCGCAGACCGGCCGCCTGGCCCCGATCAACTCCATCTACATGATGGCGCACTCGGGTGCGCGTGGTTCGCAGGCCCAGATGAAGCAGCTTGCCGGTATGCGCGGCCTCATGGCCAAGCCGAGCGGCGAGATCATCGAAACGCCGATCATCTCGAACTTCAAGGAAGGCCTCACCGTCCTTGAATATTTCAACTCCACCCACGGCGCCCGCAAGGGTCTGGCCGACACCGCGCTCAAGACGGCGAACTCGGGCTACCTGACCCGCCGTCTGGTCGACGTGTCGCAGGATTGCACCATCGTCGAAGAGGATTGCGGCACCGAAAAGGCGCTGGAGATGAAGGCGATCGTCCAGGGCGGCAGCGTCATCGCCTCGCTTGGCGAGCGTATCCTGGGCCGCACCACGGCCGAGGATATCGTCGACACGAAGGACGGCCGCATCGTGGTGCCGGTCGGCACCCTGTTGGACGAGCCTCTCGTGGCTGAGATCGAAGCCATCGGCACGCAGGCGGTGAAGATCCGCAGTCCGCTGATCTGCGAAAGCAAGATGGGCGTTTGCGCGAAATGCTATGGCCGTGATCTTGCTCGCGGCACGCCGGTCAATATCGGCGAAGCGGTCGGCGTCATCGCGGCGCAGTCCATCGGCGAGCCGGGCACGCAGCTCACCATGCGGACCTTCCACATCGGCGGCGCGGCGAACTTCAACGAAACGTCGAACCTGGAATCCATGTCGGACGGCACGATCGAGCTGCGCGACATGCCGACCATCACCGACAAGCAGGGTCGCCGCCTGTCGCTCGCCCGCAATGGCGAGATCGCGATCATCGATTCCGAAGGCCGCGAACGCGAAACGCACCGCCTGCCTTACGGCGCCACCATCCTGTTCGCGGATGGCGACACCGTGAAGAAGGGCGACCGCTTCGCCGAGTGGGATCCCTTCACCATGCCGGTCATCACCGAAAAGCCGGGTGTCGTGAAGTATCAGGATCTGATCGACGGCAAGACGCTGACCGAACAGACCGACGAAGCCACCGGCATCGCGCAGCGCGTGGTCACGGAATTCCGTGGCGCCGCCCGCACGAAGGAGGATCTGCGTCCGCGCCTCACTCTGCTGGATGACGAATCCGGCGAGGCCGCCCGCTACATGCTGGCGGTGGGTGCTACGCTGTCGGTCGATGACGGAGCGCAGGTGCAGGCCGGTGACGTGCTGGCGCGTGTCTCCCGCGAAGCCGCGAAGACCCGCGACATCACCGGCGGTCTGCCGCGCGTCGCCGAACTGTTCGAAGCCCGCAAGCCCAAGGACAATGCGATCATTGCCAAGGTGTCGGGCCGCGTCCAGTTCCTCAAGGATTACAAGGCGAAGCGCAAGATCGCCATCAATCCCGAGGATGGCGGCGAGCCGGTCGAATATCTGATCCCCAAGAGCAAGGTGATCGACGTTCAGGAAGGCGACTTCGTGAAGCGCGGCGATAACCTGATCGGTGGTTCGCCCGATCCGCACGACATTCTGGAAGTGCTCGGCATCGAGCCGCTGGCCGAATATCTGGTCGCGGAAATCCAGGAAGTCTATCGCTTGCAGGGCGTGAAGATCAACGACAAGCACATCGAAACGATCGTTCGTCAGATGCTGCAGAAGGTCGAGATCATCGAGTCCGGCGACACCACGCTGCTGGTGGGCGAGCAGGTCGACCGCGAGGAAATGGACGAGATCAACGCCAAGCTGGCACCGGGCTTTGCGCCCGCGGCTGGCAAGCCGGTGCTGCTCGGCATCACCAAGGCGTCGCTCCAGACCCGTTCGTTCATCTCGGCCGCGTCCTTCCAGGAAACCACCCGCGTCCTCACGGAAGCGGCGGTTCAGGGTAAGAAGGACACGCTGGTCGGTCTGAAGGAAAACGTCATCGTCGGCCGCCTGATCCCGGCGGGCACGGGTGCGGGCATGAACCGGATGCGCGTTGCCGCCTCGTCGCGTGACGCGGCGCTGCGAGCCGCGCTGCGCGCTTCAAGCCAGGTCGACCTGATCGCGCCAAAGACCGCCGCGCAGGAACATGCCGCTGAACTGGCGCAGGGTGCCGAAGCGGCGATCGGCGACGATCCGCTGGGCGCTGTCCAGGGTGAGGACTTCACCACACAGGATATGGACTGAACCATCAGAAAGGGGCCGCTTTCCACCGGGAGAGCGGCCCCTTTTCATTTGGGAATGACGCAGTTTGTAAACAGCCCGAACGTATGGGCAAGGGGACTTATCACCGGGCTACCGGAGATGGACCTGATCGGCCTGACAATATCCGCCCTTCCTGCCTCGGCCATTCGGCGTGGCAAAGGTCGGTCAAACCGCGTTGCGGAAACTAGGTCTGATGGGTTTCAGAACCCCTTGACCTGACCAAAAACCAAGCCTATTTGCGCCTCTCCGGACGGAGCATGGCTTCGTTCTGATGCCCGATCGTCTAAAGGTAAGACTACGGACTCTGACTCCGTCAATTGAGGTTCGAATCCTCATCGGGCATCCACTTTCCCATATAAGCAGATGAAAACGCGGCCTGTTATGGGGGATTTTCTTGCATTCCCCGCCAAGCGCGCCGCGTTATCCGCCATGCCAGCGGCAGAAATCGTCCTTCGTGGCGCGGTCTGTTATGGCGCGACAGACAGGGAAATGCGGGCTCTGCGCGGTCAGGACGCCCATCGGCACATCGGGTAACTGCGCGCGCGGGACGAAGGCGACGGGGCAGGCCACCGGCACAAGCTGCGATCCGGCACCGGCCTGAAGCGTGGTGAGCAGACCGAACATCTGCCCTTCGCGGGTGGGGCGGCCCAGGATGATGAGGCGATGCTGCCCCGCTTCATTGGTCGCCAGATAGGTATGACCCGACAGATTGGGCATGGAAACATGCCCCGCCTGCGCGAAGGCACCGTCCGCCCTGTCCGATTCCGCAAAGCGCAGATGGCCCGCTGCATCATCCCAGAACAGCGTCGTGCGATAGGCGTTGAGCCCCCCCGGCGTGCCGAAACTGGCCCGCAGGGTAAGATAGTCGCCCTCGATCCAGCGGACAGCGGCGCGGCTGTAAGCACCCATATGATCCGGGGCGAGACCGGGAGCAGTTGCAACCTCTCCATGGCCCGGCTGGCCGCGCAGGCTGGCGCCGAGGGCTTCTTCCAGGCGGATGACGGTGGCAAGGGTGAAGGGGCGACTGCCCGCCAGCGCCTTTTCCAGCGTGGACAGACTGATCCGCGCCATATCGGCCACTGCCTGACGGGAAATGCGGCGGCGCGCCAGTTCCTCGCGCAGGCGGTCGGCTATGGCGTCCCCTTCCCCCTGAGGCAATTGCGCCTGATCCGACATGCTTTCCCCTTCACAAAATGATGCGGACAATTCCGCACAAAACCGCACATCCCGTCAAGTCCGTTCCTTCGTTCCGCACGGATGCGCCGGAGAAGGCGGAAACTGGCCTGCATTGCCCATGGCTGTGCGGCGGACCCGCTGCCTATTGGAAAGGCTCCGCTAATGATGGAGCTTTGCCATGTCCCCTCTCCCCTTCCCCAGCCGGTCGCGGCATCGGGCCTTTCTGGGCCTGTTCCTGCTGATCGGCCTGATCGCCGCCATTTTCCTGACCAGCCGCCTGACGGCATCCGAGCCGGAGGGCGATCCCGATGCGATCGGCAGCGGCACGCTGATGCTGCGCGGCAAGGGCGTGGCCACCGCTTTGCCCGCCATGCGGCTGGGCACCGACATGGACGTACGCGTCAGCGGCCAGATCGCTCGCGTGCGCGTGACGCAGGCTTTCCGCAACAGCAGCACCCAATGGATGGAGGCCACCTATCTCTATCCGCTACCCGATGACGGCGCGGTCGACAGCCTGAAGATGGTCGTCGGCCAACGCGTCATCATCGGCCGGATCAAGCGGCGTGAGGAAGCGCGGGCCATCTACGAAAAGGCGCGCGAGGAAGGGAAGAAGGCGGGGCTAGTCGAATCCGAACGGCCCAATATGTTCCGCAACAGCGTCGCCAATGTGGGGCCGGGCGAAACCGTGCTGGTCGCCATCGAATATCAGGCGCCGGTGCGGCAACTGGGCGGGGAATATGCGCTGCGCCTGCCGCTGGTGGTTGGGCCGCGCTATGTGCCGCCGCATACGCTGAAGGACGGGGCCACCGTGGCCGATGCCGGAAATGTCACCGCGCCGCTGTCGCATCCGGCGCTGGGGAAAGAGATCAACCCGGTCTCGATCACCGTGCGTCTCGATCCCGGTTTCGTACCCGCAAACCTCATCAGCCCGTATCATCATATTGCCGTGGAGCAGGACGGGGCGCAGGCGCGGACGATCAAGCTGGTCGATGGACAAGTGCCCGCCGACCGCGATTTCGAACTGCGCTGGCGGTCCGCGAGCGCCGATCCAACCATCGGCCTGTTCCGGCAGGCGGTGGATGGCCAGTCCTATCTGATGGCGTCGATCACACCGCCAAGCCGCGATACAAAGGCTCCGGCGGCACCGCGCGAGATGCTGTTCGTAATCGACAATAGCGGCTCCATGGGTGGGCAGTCCATGGCGGCGGCGAAGGAAAGCCTGCTTTATGCGCTGGATACGCTGGGGCCGCAGGACCGGTTCAACGTCATCCGCTTCGACGATACGATGACCCGCCTGTTCGAACGCAGCGTGCCTGCCTCGGCCGACCAGATTGCGCTTGCCCGGCGCTTTACCGAAGGACTGGAGGCCAATGGCGGCACGGAGATGCTGCCCGCACTGGAGGCCGCGCTGGAGGATGCCAATCCGGCGGATGCCAGGACCGTGCGGCAGATTGTGTTCCTGACTGATGGCGACCTGTCCAACGAGAAGGAGATGATGGCGGCCATCGCAGCCAAGGGAGGACGCAGCCGGGTCTTCATGGTCGGCATCGGGTCCGCACCCAACAACTATCTGATGCGCCGCATGTCCGAAGCGGGCCGGGGCACCTACACCAATATCGGTTCGGGCGAGGAAGTCGCGGCGAAGATGACCGCCCTGCTCGACCGGCTGAAGGCTCCGGTCGTGCGCGACCTGAAAGTCAGCGTCGACGGCGCGCCGCTGGACCTGACGCCCCGCCGCCTGCCGGACCTTTATGCCGGGGAGCCGCTGGTGCTGCTGGGCAAGGGCGATGCGCTGTCGGGCAAGCTCACCGTGTCCGGCATGATCGGGGACCGGCCCTGGTCGCAGCGGGTGGACCTGTCGCAAGCCGTGGACAGCCCCGCCGTCGCAAAGCTGTGGGCCAATCGCCGCATTGCCGATGTCGAAGCCGCCCGCGCGGCGGGGGAAACGGATGATGCGACGGCGGATGAAGCCATCGCGCAACTGGGCCTGAGCTACAGCATCGTCACCCGCCAGACGAGCCTTGTCGCGGTGGACGAAACGCCCAGCCGCCCCGACGGCGTAGGGCTGACACGGGAAGAATTGCCGTTGCTGCTGCCCGCCGGATGGGATTTCGACACGCTGTTTGGCGGACAGGCTACTCATGCGGCGGCAAAGGGCGACATGCAGCCCGCCGATCAGGCCGAGGCGATGGACCTGCCCCAGACGGCGACCGGCTATGCCCTGCTGATCGGACAGGGGCTGCTGTGCCTGCTGATCGGCCTTGCCGGGTTGGTGTGGATGCGCCGGGAGGCTCGGGCATGAGCGGCGCTGCGATCTCGACCGCAAGGAAAGGAGGGCGCGCCTTCGGGCGCGTCCTTCAGCGGACGGTGCTGATCGCGCTGTGCGTAATCGGCCTGACGCTGATGGCGCGGGGCGCGATGGTTCCGCTCAAGGCATGGGCCGCGCAGATATTGCTCGACCGCGCCTTTGATGAAAGCGTCTCGCAGGGTCGGCCGGTCAAGCCGTGGCCCTGGGCGGATACCGCGCCGATGGCGCGCATCAGCGTGCCCCGCCTTGGCGTTCGCGAGGTGATTCTGTCCGGCGGATCGGGGCAGGCCATGGCGTTCGGGCCGACACTGTTGCCCCCCGCACAGGGTCATGACCGCATCACCATCATGGCGGCGCATCGCGATACGCATTTCGCTTTCCTCGCGCGAGCGAAAGTGGGCGACATTGTTCACGTCCAGCCGATCAGCGGCACGGCCCACCGCTATCGGATCACGGGGTTTGAAGTCGTGCGCTGGGACCGTTTCGCCTATCCTCGCGATCCGGCGCGGCCCATGCTGGCGCTCACCACCTGCTATCCCTTTGGCGCGGGCGGGCATGGACCGATGCGGATGGTGGCATGGGCGGAGGAAGACAGATGATTGCGCCTGTTCCCGTCCGCGACCGATGCTATGCTGCATCCTGGTCCGTATGACATGGGAATGTAGGGGAATGATGAAAAGCCTTGTCCGCGCAATCGCCGGGATGATGACCGCCATGATGCTGGGCGCTGGATCGGCCGCGCTGGCCCAGTCCGCGCCGGTGGAGGAAGGCACCTATGTCCTTGAAGGCGGAAGCTACAGCATCACCGTGGAAAAGACCGCGACGGGCCTGATGGTAAAGGAACCGAACAAGGATTCCCCCTATCAGCCAGCGGGAGCGGACCGGCCTGACACCTATCTCTTCTTCAACCCCAATACCGGCTACACCTATGGCATCAGGGGTATCGATAGCCAGACCATAGAGGCGTTCAAGGATGTGGCGGGCAATGTGCCCACACGGCTGAAGCGATTGGGCGGGTCGCCCGCCGCGCGTCCGATCCGGGCCATCGATCCGGGGCCGTCTGGCGCTCCGGCGGAAGGCGCGGATGCGGATGTGGCGCGCAAATATCAGGCGCTATCGACCAGCGACCCCGACAATGCACAAAGCTGGACCGCCTGTTCGGCCGCCGCGCTCAAGCGCAGTATCGCCACCGGGGCGGAGGCCGATACCTATGGAATGCAGGTGGCGCAGATGCTGCGGCTGATCGCGGTCAATGGCGAGGTGACGCCTTGCCCGGACGCCATTCCGCAGACGCTGTGGGACAAGGCGAAGGGTATTGACGATCTGGGCAAGGGCGACGCCGCCGCGAGGGCGGCTGGCACCACGCCAGCTCCTGCGCCGGATGCCGACCGGGCGGACCGGCTGCGCCTGAATGCCGACATGGCCGCCAAGGCCGCGGCTGACGCGGAGCGGATCAAGTCGGAAAAGGACGCCTATGCCGCCGCGCTGGCGGAATCGCAGCGGGCGCAGGACCAGTATCAGCGCGAACGGGAAGCCTATGAAGCCGAATCGGCGCGCGTGAAAGCGGCGCAGGAAGCCTATGACGCGCAAATGACCCGTTATCGTGCATCGGGGGGCCGGACGACGCCGCAATGAAACAGCGCCGGATCAGCGCGCTGCGATACCCAGGGCGACGGCTTCGGCGACCTTGATCCCGTCGATCGCGGCGGAAAGGATGCCGCCCGCATAACCCGCGCCCTCGCCCGCCGGATAGAGGCCCGCGACATTCAGACTCTGGAAATCCTTGCCGCGCGTGATGCGGATGGGGGAGGATGTGCGGGTTTCAACGCCGGTCATGATGGCGTCCGGATGATCGTAATTCGCGATCTGGCGGCCGAAGGCAGGCAGCGCTTCGCGGAACGCCTCCAGCACGAAATCGGGCAGAAATGAAGACAGGTCGGTCAGTGTCACGCCCGGCTTGTAGGACGGGATGACTTCGCCGAGCTGCGTGGATGCGCGGCCCGCGAGGAAATCGCCAACCGTCTGCCCCGGCGCGTTGTAGGAGGAGCCGCCCGCAACATAGGCCAGCGATTCAAGGCGGCGTTGCAGGTCGATGCCCGCCAACGGGCCTTCGGGATAGTCGCGTTGCGGGTCGATGCCGACGACGAGGCCGGAATTGGCGTTGAATTCGGCGCGGCTATATTGGCTCATGCCGTTTGTGACGACGCGGCCTTCCTCCGACGTGGCGGCGACCACACGGCCGCCGGGGCACATGCAGAAGCTGTAGACCGTGCGGTCATTGGCGCAGTGATGGGCAAGGCTGTAGGCCGCCGCGCCCAGCGCGGGATGCCCCGCGCACTGGCCGAAACGGGCGCGGTCGATCCAGCTTTGAGGGTGCTCGATGCGGACGCCGATGGAAAAGGGCTTGGGTTCGATATGCACGCCGCGTCGATGCAGCATCTCGAAAGTCGGGCGCGCGCTGTGACCGACCGCCATGACGACATGATCCGCTTCGATGAAGCTCCCACCGTGGAGATGCAGGCCGCGCAGGCGCTGCGTGCCGTCGCCCTGCCGTTCCAGTTCGATGTCTTCGACGCGGTGCTGCCAGCGATATTCGCCGCCCAGCGCCTCGATCTGGCGACGCATCGCCTCCACCATGGTGACGAGGCGGAAGGTGCCGATATGAGGATGGGCTTCGGTGAGAATGTCGTCCGGCGCGCCCGCCTCGACAAATTCCTCCAGCACCTTGCGGCCCAGAAAGCGCGGGTCTTTCACCCGGCAATAGAGCTTGCCGTCGGAAAAGGTGCCCGCCCCGCCCTCGCCGAACTGGACATTGCTGTCGGGATTGAGTTCGCCGCGCCGCCACAGGCCCCACGTGTCCTTGGTGCGTTCGCGCACCACCTTGCCCCGGTCGAGGATGATCGGGCGGAACCCCATCTGCGCGAGGATCAGGCCCGCAAACAGGCCGCACGGCCCCGCGCCGATGACGACGGGGCGCTTGCCGGACCAGCCTTCGACCGCTTTGGTCACGAACTTATAGTCCGTGTCGGGGCGTGGGCGAACGTCATGATCCTTGTCGAAGCGCGCCAGCACTGCCGCTTCGTCGGTCAGTTCCACGTCGACGGTGTAGACGAGCTGAATCGCATTCTTGCGCCGGGCGTCATTGCTGCGGCGAACGACGACGTGGTTCAGCAATTCGTGCGCCGCGATCCCGAGGCGCTCGCAAATGGCGGCGGGCATCGCCTCGGCCGGGTGGTCGAGGGGCAGCTTCAGTCCCGAAAGGCGCAACATGAGGATGCCCCCTAATGGATGCGGGCGGGAAAGGGAACCGCTGCCCCTTCATGCATCAGAAGCGGGCGCGGATGCCGCCATAGAAAGCGCGCCTTTCCAGCGGATAGAAACTCGCCTGCCCCATATATTGGACCACGGCGCTGATGTCGCCGATGGCGCGCTTTTGCGTCAGGTTGCGGGCGTCGAGGAAAAAGGTCACGCCGTCCCTCACCTGCGCCTGCGCGCTGAGGTTCAGCATGGCATAGCCGTCAACTTTCTTCGTGTTGGCATAGTCGACCCATGCGCCCTGCGGCGCCCATTCGACCGAAGGGGAGATGCTGGCGCGATCCGTGCCCAGCCGCAGTTCGGCGCGATAGAAATGGCGCGGCACCACCGGCAGGCGATTGTCGCCATAAATCGCATCGTGGCGGAAACGGAAGTCGCTATATTGATACATCTGCCGCAGCGTCGCCCATGGCGCCAGCGTCAGATCCAGCCCCGCTTCGATACCCTGGTGCCGCGTCCGGTCGGCGTTGAAGGTGGCGGCGGGATAGGTGCCCGCCAGCACATTATATTGCAGCATTTCGCCCTTCAGCGTGGCGCGGTAAAGGCTGACATCCCATGCCGCCATGCCGATGCGACCGCGCGTGCCGATCTCCGCCGTCCATGCCTTTTGCGCGCCCACAGGCGTGAAACCGGGCGCGCCGCCCACCGGCGTCTGGCTGAGTTCGCCAAAGCCGGGTAGTTCGACCGAGCGGCTGTAGTTCGCATAGACCTGCACCGTGCTCGCCGGCGCATAGAGAAGGCCGAACTTCGGGGCGAATGTGTCGAAATCCGCCTTGCCGCTGCGTTCGGGCAGGAAACGGTTGTCGATCTTGCGCGCGCCATGGGTGTAGAGGCCGCCCGCGATCAACCACAGGTCCGTGACAGGCGCGACGCGCAACTCGCCATAGCTGTTGATCGTCTGCGCCTTCTGGATCGCATAGGCGGTCGGCGCGGCGCGCTTGCCGGAGTTATTGACGAACTGCTTGGCGATGGTCCTGCCGAAGCGCGCCTGAGTGCCCAGCGTCATTTCCACCGGCATTCCAGCGAAGTCGCCTGCCCAGTCGAGGCTGGCGAAGACGCCGCGATCATCGCTGTTCTGGTCGATCACCTGATAGATGGGGTGATAGAGTTCCTTGGCGGTGTAGAAAACGCCGAACGCGATCTGGCCGCCGCCGATCTGGACGGTGGTGCGGTTCTGGAGCCGGATCGAATCGATATTGCGCGCCTGATCGCCGGTGGAATTGCCCTTGGCCGGATGGTCGAGCGCATCGCCCTCCGTCAATGCCCCGGACAATTTCTGGCGGATGCTCTGGACGCTGGCGTAGAAGCGGGTTTCGACCGTGTCGCTGAGCCGGAAGCCCACATTGCCGTTGAAGCGCAGCGCCTTGCGGCGACCATGGTCGCGGTCGCCATCGGAGCGGTCGGCGGTGATGGCGGCCCATGCGTCGGCGCGATCATCGGCATAGCCATAGGCCAGCTTGCCGCGCACCGTGTCGAAGGAGCCGCCGTCGATCCGCATGTCGATGCCGGGCGCGTTTCGTCCGGTCGGCGTGACCGCGTTGATCGCGCCGCCCAGCGTCGATCCACCCAGCCGCAGGGCGTTGGCTCCGCGATAGACCTCGATATGCTGGAAGACCTGCGGGTCGAGTTCCTGGAAATCGCCATTGTCGTCGGCGCTGTTGATCGGGATGCCGTCCTGCAACAATGTCAGGCCGCGCATATGATAGCCACGAGACAGGCCAGAACCACGGATGGAGATGCGGACCTCCTGCCCGAAGCGCGGCTGGGTATAGACGCCGGGCGAGAAGCTCAGTGCATCGCGCAGGGAGACGGCGAGCTTGTCCTGATAGTCTTCGGCCGCGATGACATCCACGCCGCCAGGGGTGCGGGCAACCTTGGCCGCGGCTTCTTCTATGATCGGGCTGGCGGTGACGATGATGCGTTGATCAGCTTCATCGGCAAAAGCCGGAACGGCGGAAAGAGCGCAGGCAATCGCGCAGAGCGACGCGCCACGGGCGCGGAAATAATGGGTCATGGAAAGGGAAACCTTCTGAAAACATGAGCGTAAAGCGGCGCGTCAGGTCATGGCCTCACGCGCAGCGGCATGGATTTCAGAAGAGGGACGGCGGTCCTGAAGACGGCGGTGGCGGCGCGGCCAGCCGGGCGATGAAACCCGTTTTGAGCGCGAAGGCGATCGGCCCGAACGCCAGTTGCCACGCGGGCAGCGGAACGTCCGCCAGCGCAAGCGGCGGAACCGTTGGCGTGGCGTTGGCTCCAGCGAAGGCGCAATGCTGCTGCATCATGCCGTCATCGGCGGGCTGGTGATGCTGCTGCTTCATCCGGCCCTGCGCCACGGAGTCGCGCTGCACCATGACCTTGACCGGGCCAGTGCCGGAACAGAGCGTCACGACGATGCCCTTTGCCGTCCGCACCGGCATGAAACCCGAAGGCGCGAGCAGCTGTATGGCAAGGACAAGCAATGCCAGCGCAGCCAACAGGCCCCGTGCATTATCCGATTGTCTGATTGCCCCCAACATCGTCCGCGCCTCTAACGAAGACAAAGGCTGCTGTCATCAGGACAAAGTGCCCAAGGCGCACGACATCCTAACCTTGACGTAAACGTAAAGTGATTATAGATAGCCGATATGGATCAACGAACCAGCATTGCCGGCATCGAATTACCGGATCAGGATGATCGGCAGACCTATAGCATCACCGATCTGTCGGATGAATTCGGCGTCACCGCACGCGCGCTGCGCTTTTATGAGGATGAAGGGTTGATATCGCCCGAGCGGCAAGGACTGTCCCGCATCTATTCGCGGCGAGACAGGGCGCGGCTGGCGTGGATTCTGCGCGGCAAGCGCGTGGGCTTCAGCCTGTCCGACATCCGCGAGATGATCGATCTTTATGACGCCGATGAGGAACATGAAGCGCAGCGGCGCGTCACTATAGCCAAGTGCAAAGCGCGCATCGACCTGCTCACCCGGCAAAAGGACGATATCGACGCGGCCATTATGGAACTGTCGAACTTCATCGCCACGATCGCCAGAGACTGATCCCCCACCCCTTTTGCAAACAGAACAAAATGTTCGGAGAAGATCATGCCCAGCTATTCCGCGCCTGTTCGCGACACCCGTTTCGTCCTCGACCATGTCGTGGGGCTGGATCGCCATGCCAATCTGCCGGGTTTTGAGAATGTGACCCCTGATCTGGTCGAAGCGATCCTGACTGAGGGCGGCAAGATAGCGGCCGAAGTGCTGTTTCCGCTGAACATGGTGGGCGACAAGGAGGGCTGCACCTGGCACCCGGATGGCAGCGTGACGACGCCGACCGGCTTCAAGGAAGGCTATGAGAAGTTCGTCGAGGGCGGCTGGACGACGCTGCACGCGCCTGCCGAGTTCGGGGGCCAGGGCATGCCCACGGTGCTGGCGACGGCGTTCAACGAATATGTGCTGTCGGCCAACCAGTCCTTCGAAATGTACCATGGGCTGACCACGGGCGCGATCGCGGCGTTGCTGGCGAAGGGCAGCGACGCGCTCAAGGCGACCTATGTGCCCAACATGGTGGCGGGCACATGGACCGGCACGATGAACCTGACCGAGCCGCAATGCGGCACCGACCTTGGCCTCATCAAGACCAAGGCCGTCCCCGCTGCCGACGGCAGCTATGCGATCACGGGCACCAAGATTTTCATTTCGGCGGGCGAGCATGACCTGTCGGAAAACATCATTCATCTTGTGCTGGCCAAGACGCCCGACGCGCCGGAAGGAACCAAGGGCATTTCCCTGTTCGTGGTGCCCAAGTTTCTGGTCAAGGATGACGGGGCGCTGGGGGATCGCAATGCAGTGTCCTGCGGCTCCATCGAGCACAAGATGGGCATTCACGGCAACGCCACCTGCGTCATGAACTATGACGGCGCGACCGGATGGCTGGTGGGCGAGGAAAATAAGGGCCTGGCCGCCATGTTCATCATGATGAACGCCGCGCGTCTGGGCGTGGGTCTGCAAGGCCTTGGCCAGGGCGAAATCGCCTTCCAGAACGCGGTACATTATGCGCGGGAACGGCGGCAGGGCCGCGCCCTGACGGGACCGAAGGAGCCAGAGGAAAAAGCCGACACGCTGTTCGTCCATCCCGACGTGCGCCGGATGCTGATGGAAGCCAAGGCGCTGACGGAAGGGCTGCGCGCCCTGATCCTGTGGGGCGCCTTGCAGGTGGACCTGTCGCACCACGCCGCGACCGAGGAGGAGCGCCAGCTTGCAGACGATCTGATCGGGCTGCTGACGCCGGTCATCAAGGGATACGGCACGGACAAGGGTTTCGACGTGACCGTTGCCTGCCAGCAGGTGTTCGGCGGCCATGGCTACATCTGGGAAAACGGGGTCGAGCAATATGTGCGCGACGCCCGGATCGCCCAGATCTACGAAGGCACGAACGGCATTCAGGCGATGGACCTTGTAGGTCGCAAGCTGCCGATGAACGGCGGGCGAGCCATGCAAGCTTTCCTGAAGATCGTGACGGGCGAAATCGCCGAGGCCAAGGGCGTGGAGAAGTTGGTGAGCTTTGCCGAGGCGCTGGAAAAGGCGACCCAGCAATTGCAGGCCGCGACCATGTGGCTGATGCAGAACGCCATGAAAAACCCCGACAATGCCGGGGCAGCAGCGCATCACTACATGCATATCATGGGGATCGTGGCGACAGGGCTGATGTGGCTCCGCATGGCGAAGGCGGCGAACGGCCTGCTGGAAGCAGACGAAGGGGACGCGACGTTCCTGGAGGCCAAGCTTGTGACGGCGCGCTTCTTCGCCGAACGGATCATGCCGGATGCGGGCGCGCTGCGGCGCAAGATCGAAGGCGGCGCGGACAGCCTGATGGCGCTGGACCCGGAGATGTTCCTGACCGCCTGATCGCTTGGCCGGAGAAAAAAATTGCTGTCGGGCAATGGAAGGGCGCGGCCGGATGGCTGCGCCCTCCCTCTTTCCATTTGACTTCCCGGCATCCGGACTCGATTGTCCGCAGCCATGATGCAAGGGGGCGGACAATCGGGCGGAACATTCCTGCCCGTCGTCTTGTCGCTATTGCTGGTTCTGCTCGCCTATGCCGCCATTCTGTTTTCCGGCGCCTTCGATCCCCGCCAGCGGCTCACGGTTTTCATGACCCGACATGGGCTGACATCGGTCAGCATCGCCTATGGCGACCGGGATGAAATACCGCGAACGCTGACCATCCATTCCGATCCAGCCAAAATCTATCCTTATTACAGCCTGTCAAAACCCATCACCGCGGCGATGGTCATGGAACTGGCGAACCGGCATGTCCTGTCCCTGGACGAAGCAGTTGCGGGGACGTCGCCTCGCAACCTGATGCATCATGCGGGCGGGTGGGATCGGGCCATGGCTGGCGACCCTGTAACCCAGCGCCAGACCAACAATCGCTGCGTCGATATTCCTCCGCCGCCCAAACAGTTCGAACCGGGCACGCGGCAGGCCTATTCCAATATCGGCTATTGCATATTGGGCGCTCTGGTCGAACGCAGATCGGGCCTGCCCTTTGAAGACGCCGCGCGCAGGTTGATCCCGGCGACGCGCAACATGCGCTATGACGGCTGGCTGGGACCGGCGGGCGGATGGTCCGGCACGGCGATGACCTATTGGCATTTCGCTGCCCAGCCGACGAACCCACGCATCATGGAAAGGCCGCTGTATGCCGGGGCGTCCTATTACGGATTGGGATGGAAAGTGTCGCGGGGCGGCTTGTCCCATTTCGGATTGTTCAAGGACAATTATGCCATCGTGCTGAAGCGCGGCCGACACGTTGTCGTTGCCTTGTTCGACGGCAATCCGGGTGACGGGCAAAAAGCGTTGGAAGAAGCCCGTCCCATGCTCCTGTCGCTTTAGAGTCCGCCCTGTCTCGACCGGACGGACTCTGGAGAGCGACCCATGCCCCTAACGCACTACGGCCCGCGTATAGAGGTGCCATGTCGCATAGCCGAGCACGGGCAGCACCACAGCCAATCCCACTAGCGCCGGAAGTGCGCCCAGCACCAACAGCGCAACGACGATGAGGCCCCAGATCGTCATCGTCACGGGATTGCGCCGGGCGACGCGAACAGACGTGCGGAGCGCCACGCCCCAGCTGACCGGCTTGTCGATCACCATGGGAAAAGACACGGCGCTGACCGCAAGTGTGGCGATGGCAAAGCAAAGGCCTGCCAGATTACCGAAGACAATCATGCTCCAGCCTTCCGGGGTCGTGAAAACCGAATGCAGGAATGCGCCGACAGAGCTGACTGCGTCCGGCCCAAGACGCCCCATAGTTCCTTGATAGATGAACCAGGCCGCCGCGATCCATGCCATGAACAGCGCCGCCGTGACGCTCGCAAGGTCGAACAATGCGGGTGCGGACGGACCACGCACGACATCCAGGAAATGCCGCCACCGCGTATCAAGCCCTGCCTCGCGCCGCCGCGCCAACTCATAAAAGCCGCTGGCGAAAAGCGGACCCAGCATGACCGATCCGGCCACCAGTGGGAAAATGAAGGGCAGCATGGACAGCCGGCTGACCGAGAAAATCGCCAGCAGAACCACGATGGGATAGATGAAGCCGACAAAGACCAGATCGCCGCGCTTTGCCTGAAAATCCTCCCAGCCCTGTTTGAGCGCAATGCGAATGTCGCCCAGATCGAGGGCCCGGATTTCATAATTTTCCTGGGCGGATGCCAGTGGAGTTGGATGCACTATTGCCATGGTCGCTCTCCCGAAGGGGTGACCATGCAGGGCGTTGATTCATTTGTCCTTAGTCGGGACGCGCTGGGCCATTCATCCAGTTTCGTCTTCGGCAAGCGCCATCTCGGCATGAGGACCGCCTCATGGCCAATGACCGGCATGATACACCCTTGCGGGGGGAAGGGGCAAGGGTTGGAGGCGCGACCCTATCCGGCGGCAAAGCCTGGATGATAGGCCACCGTCCCGGACGGCGCGGAGCCATCAAAACTGAGGCGCTGAAAATATTCGGCGGGTACATCGGGATAGTGTAGCGCGGGATCGCTTTCGAAACCGAGACGGCCATAATAAGCAGGATCGCCCAGGACCACGCATCCCTGCGCCCGATATTTTTGCAATTGCTCCAGCCCAGCGGCAATCAGCTTTTGGCCGATGCCGCGCTGCTGCCGGTCGGGACGGACGGCGACAGGGCCCAGCCCGAACCATCGCCCGGCGACACCGTCGATACTGACTGGCGAGAAGGCGACATGGCCCACGATCGCACCATCCTCTTCAGCTACGAGCGAGCATGTAAGGGCGCCGGCGTCGCGCAGCGCTTCGACGATGGCGGCTTCCGTGCCGCTGCTGTGGAGAGCGCCGGCAAACGACGCCGTCACGAGATGGCGAATGGCCATTTCATCGGAGGGGCGCTCAGATCGTATTTCCATGCTTACCGTCTAGCCCACCAAAGAGACGACGCCAACACACTCTGACGGCGCGCATAAGGAAAGGGGGCGAGCTGCAGGCCCGCCCCCTTTGCGTTCTTCAGCCTTTGCAGGCGATCAGTAAACGCGTGCCTTGGGCTTGATATATTCCGCCTCGTCGGTGAGCGTATAGTCATGGACCGGACGGTAATCGAGGCTGACCTTGCCACCATTGCCGCCCCAACCTTCGAACCAGCTGACCGTATGCTTCATCCAGTTTTCGTCGTCGCGGTTCGGATAATCCTCATGCGCGTGGGCGCCACGGCTTTCCTTGCGGTTTTCCGCGCTGACCATGGTGCACACGGCCTGCGACATCAGATTGTCGAGCTCAAGCGTCTCGATAAGGTCGGTGTTCCAAATCAGCGAGCGGTCCGCGATGGATGCATCCTGAAGCCGCTTGTTGACCTCCGTCATCTTGGCGACGCCTTCGGACAGCAGCGCGCTGTCGCGGAACACGGCAGCATGCTTCTGCATGGTATGCTGCATTTCGAGGCGGATTTTCGCGGTGGACGAGCCGCCCTTGGCGTTGCGGAAGTGATCGAGGCGGCCCAGCGCCAGATCTGCCGAATCCTTGGGCAGCGGCCGATGCGCGCCATTAGGCTTGATCGTTTCCTTGAGGTGCAAGCCGGTCGCCCGGCCGAATACGACAAGGTCGATCAGCGAATTGGAGCCGAGGCGATTCGCGCCATGGACCGACACGCAGGCCGCTTCGCCGACCGCATAGAGGCCCGGCACCACGACTTCGGGATCGTCGCCGACCTTTGTCACCACCTGGCCATGATAGTTACAGGGGATGCCGCCCATATTATAGTGGACGGTTGGCGTCACAGGCAGCGGCTGGCGGGTGAGGTCAACGCCCGCGAAAATCTTGCCGCTTTCGGTAATGCCCGGCAGACGCTCCGCCAGCACCTTGGGATCGATGTGATCGAGGTGCAGGAAAATATGGTCCTTGTTCGGGCCGACGCCGCGCCCTTCGCGCATTTCCATCGCCATGGAGCGCGATACCACGTCGCGGCTGGCGAGATCCTTGGCCGAGGGGGCATAGCGCTCCATGAAACGCTCGCCTTCGGAGTTGGTGAGGTAGCCGCCCTCGCCGCGCGCGCCTTCGGTGATGAGCACACCCGCGCCGTAGATGCCGGTCGGGTGGAACTGCACGAACTCCAGATCCTGCAGAGGCAGGCCGGCGCGCAACACCATGCCGCCGCCGTCGCCAGTGCAGCTATGCGCCGAGGTGGCGGAGAAATAGGCGCGGCCATAGCCGCCCGTCGCCAGCACAACCGCCTGACTGCGGAAGCGGTGGATGGAGCCATCCTCCAGGCAAATGGCGATGACGCCCCGGCATTCCTTGCCGTTCGGGCCATCTTCCATGATGAGGTCAATGGCGAAATATTCGATGTAGAAGTCCGCGTCATATTTCAGCGACTGCTGATACAGAGCGTGCAGCATGGCGTGGCCAGTGCGGTCCGCGGCGGCGCAGGTGCGCTGCACCGGCGGACCGGCGCCCATATTCTGCATATGGCCGCCAAAGGGCCGCTGGTAGATAGTGCCATTATCGTTGCGGCTGAAAGGCACGCCGGCATGTTCCAGCTCGATCACGGCGGCGGGTGCTTCGCGCACCATATATTCAATCGCATCCTGGTCACCCAGCCAATCCGACCCCTTGACGGTGTCATACATGTGCCAGGTCCAGTGATCGGGCGAGTTATTGCCAAGGCTCGCCGCGATGCCGCCCTGCGCCGCCACGGTGTGACTGCGGGTTGGGAACAGCTTCGTGATGCAGGCGGTCTTGAGGCCCGCTTCGGCGCTGCCCATGGTCGCGCGCAAGCCCGAACCGCCCGCACCCACAACCACGGTGTCATATGTGTGGTCGATGATCTTATAGGCTTCGGTCGACATTATGCGGCAGCTCCCATGAAGGCTATCTTCGCAATCGCGAAGATGCCGGCGGCCGCGCCGCCAATGGCGTAGAAGTTCAGGAGAAGAACGGACAGGAAGGCAAGGCCCTTGTCATGGACATAATCCTCCAGCATCACCTGCATCCCAAGACGCAAATGCCAGAAAATGCTGACGATCATCAGCATCATCGGCACCGCGACCAGCGGATTGGCGATCCAGTGCGTCACGCTTTCATAATCGAGGCCGGGCAGCGTCAGCAAGCTGAAGATCAGCCACAGGACGAGCAGCAGGTTGCCGACGGCGGTGTAACGCTGCGCCAGCCAGTGATGCGCGCCGTGCCGCGCCGAGCCAAGGCCACGAACGCGGCCGATTCCGGTTCCTGTTCCCATCAGAACTTACCCCCGCAGATATACACCCAGACAAGCGCCGTCACGACGACTGAACCGATCATCGCGGCGATCGACCAGCTCTTGTTCGTCTTCAGCTCGTAACCCGCGCCCATATCGAGCACGAAGTGGCGAAGGCCGGAAAAGAGATGCTGGAAAAATGCCCAGGTCAGGCCGATCATGACGATATAGCCGATCGGCGAAGTCGCGCATTTGAGGAAGGTCGCATAGGCTTCCGGCCCGGTCGCCGCGGCAAGCAGCCACCAGACCAGCCCCAGCGCGCCGACGATGGCGAGGCCATTGCCGGTGATGCGGTGCAGGATGGAGATGGCCATGGCAGGCCCCCATTTCCATATCGTCATATGCGGCGAGAGCGGCCGGCTGGTGGATCGCGCCATGTCTACCCGTGTCCCTGATCTTTGTCCCTGGTTCCGCCCCCCTTAAGAGCGAACGCGGCGAAGGGCAAGGCACGGCGGAACGTGGCGCACGAAAGCTGGGATAAAGGATCGATTAACCAAAGCGGGCTATGCAGGCCGAGATGTGATCGCGCACCATTCAGGGACACCTTATTCTATGTCGTCTGCCGCAAACAGCTGGATCATCCAGGCCGACAACCTGGCCGAACTGGACCCCACCATCGGGCCTGAAGCGCTGGAAATATATGGGTTGATCGAAGATTCCCTCGATATCGTCGCGCAGACATTCTTCAATACCTATGCGGCCGAAGCGAAGTTGACCGAACATCTGTCGCCAGAAGCACTGCGTAAGATCGAGGTCAGCACGCGTCACTATGTGCGGGAAAAGCTGTTGCGCTTCGATGCCGGGGAATGGGGTAACATCGCGACCGCTTGCGCCCGCCACGCGAGCAAGCATGACTTGCCCGTGGCCGCGGTGCTGGCTTCGATCGCGCGCGGCGATGAAAAGATCGCGGAACTTGTCTGCGACCGCATCTGGGACGACAGGCCGCGCTGCCAAAGGCTGCTGCGGACGGTCAACCGCATGTCCATGATGAGCATCGGCATGATGAGCAACGCCATGGCGCAGGACATCGCCGATGCCCGGCGCACCGAGCGGATGCACTTTGGCGCCCTGTTCGAACAGCGAATCGTCGCCGAAATCGACAGCGCGTCGCATCTGGGCGAATCGCTACGCGAACAGGCCAAGGACGCATCCGCCGCCACGCGCGGCATGTTGGGAAAGGCATCCGAGGTCGCCGCCGCCGCCGAGCAGTCGGCGCTCGCCATGCGGGACGCAGCGCAGACCTCCGCCGGACTGATCCGCGCCATCGACGATGCCCGCGCCGAAGTGGAAAGCGCCGCGGATGTGGCGCAGCGGGCCGCCCAGCAGTCGAGCGACGCCGTCACCATGTCCGCAACCCTTTCCGAACATGCCAAGTCGATCGAATCGATCCTGGGCCTGATCCGCGACATTGCGGGGCAAACCAATCTGCTTGCGCTCAACGCCACAATAGAGGCGGCGCGCGCGGGTGACGCAGGGCGCGGATTCGCCGTCGTCGCGCAGGAAGTGAAGAGCCTCGCCAACCAGACCGCCCGGGCGACCGATGAAATCGCAGGCAAGATCGCCGACATTCAGACATCGACCAGCCAGTCCGTCCAGACCAACGAACGCATCCGCGACACGGTGGGCGAGGTGCAGACCAGCGCCCAGCGCATCCGTCACGCCATGGACTTGCAAGCCCAGACCGTGACCATGATAACGGCAGCCGTGGACGAGACCGCCCTTGCCGCCGATTCGATGTCGAGCACCATTTCGGCAATCCGGCAGGACACCGAAGTGGTCGCATCGGAAATCGACCAGCTTGAACGCGGCTTCATGACGGTGGAAGGCAAGTTGTCGGGCCTGCGGGTCGCATCGTCGGACTTCAGCCGGCAGGTCGCTTAAGGAGCGGAGACGGCTGGTTGAATGAGGATTATAGGTGGATTGGAGACTATCCGCCTCCTTCCCTGTTCATCCTGGATAGGGGCCGAGCGAAATCGAAGAGGCTGGCGCATCCCTCATGTCCTTCGATACGTCCCCTCGACAAGCTCAGTGGCTGCTCAGGACGAACGGATGTGGGTTATGTCCATAAATGGCCGAAACCCGCCACATGAAACATAAGTCTGCGGACTCCATACGCCCAATACTTCCCCTCCCCTTATCCGTGCAGTAAGGCGGCGGCATGAACGATACCGCCGATCTCGTCCAAAGCTGGAAAGTCACGCTCCCCTGCACCCGCGCCGAGGCCGAGGCGCTGGAAAGCGACATTGCCGCCTTCTCGATGATGGATCGGCCGCCGGTGCTGATGACCAGCGAGGCGGAGCCGGACAATGACGATAGCTGGCGACTGGAAGCCTATTTCGAGGGCAAGCCCAGCGCCGCCGCGGTGAAGTTGTTGCGGACGCTGGTGCCAAGCGCTACGCGCATCAGGCCCGCGATCGAGCAACTGCCCAACGAAGATTGGGTGACGCTGAGCCAGCAGGGGCTGGAACCTGTCACTGCCGGGCGCTTTCATGTCCGCAACCTGCCCGGCGATCCCGAACTGCCCGGCCATGTCAACTTCTTGATCGGAGCCAGCCGCGCTTTCGGCACGGGCCAGCATGAGACGACCTCGGGCTGTCTGATGATGCTGGACCGAATGCACCGCATAGGGATGCGGTTCCGCAACGTCGCCGATATCGGCACGGGCACAGGACTGCTCGCCTTCGCGGCGCTGCGCCTGTGGCCGCGCGCCCAGGCGACGGCTTCGGATATCGATCCGGTCGCAGTGGAGGTCAGCGCGGACAATGCGCGGGCCAATGGCGTGCGGCTGGGCGCGGTTGCCGGTCAGGTCATCCTGTGCATGGCGGCGGGCGCGGACCATCCCGTCATCACAGGGCGCGCGCCCTATGACCTCCTGATCGCCAACATCCTCGCGGGGCCGCTGATCGAACTGGCGCCATCGCTCTGCGCGCTGGTCGAAGAAGGTGGAACGATCGTGCTGGCGGGACTATTGAAGGAACAGGCCGACGCGGTGCTGGCGGCCTATCGGGCGCAGGGAATGCGGCTTGCCGAACGGAGCGACCGGGGCGACTGGCCGACGCTGCGGCTTCGCAAACGGCCGCGGATCGGTTGGAAGCGCCCGCGCCGCATCAACAGCGCGGAACGAGGCGAGGCTTGGGGGTTTGGGAGTATCTGACCATGACAATTCAACGCCAGACCATTGTGCATGAAGGACCGGGCGGCCTATTCGAAAGCATGGCCGTGTTCGATGACGCCACGACCGGGAGCGTGCCGGGCGTGCTGCTGTTCCCCAATGTGATGGGAACGAAGGAAGCGGATTTCGTCTATGCAGAAGAGGTCGCGGCATTGGGCTATGCCGTGCTGGTCGCGGATATCTTTGGGCAGGGCAATCGCACGACGCGGGCGGACGAGGATTTCGGGCGCTATATGAATGTCGTGAACAATGATCGCGCCCTGCTGCGCGATCGGATTAACGCGGCGCATGATGTGCTTAAGGGGCGTGATGAGGTGGACGCTGCCCGGACGGCGGCGCTGGGCTTCTGCTTTGGCGGGAAATGCGTGCTGGATCTGGCGCGCAGCGGGGCCGACATTGCGGGCGGGGTGAGCTTTCACGGCGTCTATGACGCGCCATCCTTTCCCAATGCAGTCATCCGGGCGAAGCTGTTGATCTGTCACGGCTGGGACGATCCCATCGCGCCGCCTGAGGCAACCGTTGCGCTGGCAACGGAATTGACCGAGGCGGGATGCGACTGGCAGATCCATGCTTATGGCCAGACCGGCCACGCCTTTACAGACAAGTCGGTGCACATGCCCGACAAAGGCATGGCCTATAGCCCGCATGCAGACCACCGCAGCTTCCGGGCGATGAAGGATTTCCTGAGCGATCTGTTCGATTGAACGATTGGCAAACGACCGGTGACGGCCGTCACTTCATCGTCAACCTGAACTCGTTTAGCATGACGGCGTGCGATAAATCCCTAACGCACCCACGGACAAACTCAAATCTCGTCGATCATCTCGGCCAGCACGGCAAGGCAATCCTTGCCCAACTGCATCGAGCGGGCGGGTGACCAGCCATAGTCCGCGTCGGGCAGGTCATCATTGTCCTTGAACGGCATTTCCAGCGTCATCGCCACCGCGCCGAAGCGTTCGGCAAGCTGGTTGGTGGACATGGACAGGTTCGCCTTCCCTTCCCCTGCGATGGGATAGCCGCGTTTCGTCTGGAAGTCGGGCGTGCGCACGGCCAGCGTGTCGCGATAGCGATGGAACAGACCCAACTGCCGGTCCGTGATCGACGGTATGCCTTCAAAGCCCGCAAGGAAAACGGCGGGAATGGCCTCGTCGCCATGCACGTCCATCGCGAAGTCGACGCCGCTTTCCTCCATCGCCGCGCGGACGAGGAAAACCTCGGGACTGCGCTCCATCAAAGGTTCGTGCCATTCGCGGTTGAGGTTCACGCCCGCCGCGTTGGTACGCAAATGCCCGCGCCGACTGCCGTCCGGGTTCATGTTGGGGACGATGTGGAAGGTCGCTTTCTGGCGGAGCAGGCGGGCCACGGCGTCCTCCTCATCCGTCAGGCGTTCCAGCGCGCCTTCCATCCACCATTCGGCCATGCTTTCGCCGGGATGCTGGCGGGCATAGAGCCACACCTGCTTTGGGCCGTCCCCCAACGTCAAAAGATCGAGCGGTTGACCGTCGAGCGTCACTCCAAGCTCGCGATGGACGACACCCGGCTGGCAGGCCGCCCAGGCGATCAGATCATGATGACGCTCCATCGAATAGGGCGCGAAATAGGCGACCCAGACCGCGTTGCTATCCGGCGAGAGACGGATGGTGAGCGTGCCGTTCGCATAATCGGTATCGGCGAGCAGCCAATTTTCCCGATCCTCGCTGTAGCGCGCCTTATAGCCCTTCCAGCCATCGGGATAGGCCGATGACCCGCAATTGGTGATGGCCAGTTCCACGTCCCGTCCGGCGACGCCCGCCACGCGGAAGTGGAACCATTGATAGAAATCACTCTGATTGTCGCGGACAATCTCCAGCGTGGCGCGGACAGCCGCCGGCATGTCGTTGACAGAAAGAAGGCGAATATTGCCGCTGTCGAAAGCGCTCGAAATAGAGATGGTCATTTGACGGTTATAGTGCGGCCTGACTCGCCCGGATAGCCCTGGATCAACGCTGTCGCGAGCTTTCCGGCGGCAAGGCCGGGCTGCGCGGCGGGGCTGCCTTCGCGCGCTTCCGTCACGGCGCGGCCTTCCCAGACGGTGGTCGAATCGGAGCGGCGGCGGATCTGCACCTGGAGTTCGGTGGACACGATGTCCTTGGGCTTGCCCGACAGGTTGATGCCGATGCCTACGCCAAGGCCCGAATAGCCGCCGCTACCAACGCCGCCGCCTACGCCGACGCTGACGGGCTTGCCGCTGCGGTCATAGCCGGTAGGCCGAAAGCCCCGCCGAAAGGCGACCAGCGCGACATAATCGCTCTTCGCGCCTTCGGCGGCGGGGGTGAAGCCGACCTTCTGCAATTCCTGCTGCACCGCATTGGAATAGGTGCGATATTCCAGGCTGACATCTGGATTTCCGGGCATTTCCTCCACCGCAACGGTGCCGCTGTGCGCCGGATCGCCGACATGGAAACGCGTCACCTCCACCGGCGGCACAGCCGTCGCGCAGGCAGCCAGTGACAGGGCGAGACAGCAGGGAAGAACGATCTTTTTCAGCATGGATGCACTCCCAACAAAATATATGCCCTGACACGTTGCCACGCGGCGGATTCCTTCCCGGGCCGGGCCGGTTCCAGATGAACCCGGATCGGCTTCTTCTTTTTACTGTCATTTCCGAGTCGGCGGATGATTTCATCTGCCTGATAAATCACTCTAACGCATCAGCCACGGCTTTGCTGCATGCAGGATGAATGGCGGGAAAAGAGGGCTGCTCACCCTTGACTTTCGCCCTTCCCGCCCATAGGGGCAGCGCTTCGATTTTCCGATCATAAAGATTCATCAAAGGCTGGCTTCCATGAAGATCCGCAATTCGCTCAAGTCGCTCAAGGACCGTCACCGGGACAACCGCGTGATCCGTCGTCGCGGCCGCACCTATGTCATCAACAAGACCAACCGCCGCTTCAAGGCTCGCCAGGGCTAAACAAGGCATCGCGCGGAAAAGTGGGCACCGGTTGTCCGTTTTAACGATGCAATGACTGAAGCCGTGGCGGAGGTCGCCGCCGTCATCTTCGACGTCGGCAATGTCCTCTATCACTGGAATCCCAGGATTCTTTACGAGCGCCTGATCCCCGACGATCAGGCGCTTGACGCATTTCTGCGCGACGTGGTGACAGCGGAATGGCATTTCCAGCATGATGCGGGCCGCTCCTTCGCGGAAACCAGCGCGGAACTGATCGCGCGGCATCCCGGCCATGCGGACCTGATCCGCCTGTGGGGTGAACGCTTCATCGATAGCGTGACACCGATGGTTGATGGCATGGCGCAGATCGTTGCGGACCTGCATGAAGGCGGCATCCCGCTGTTCGCCATCACCAATTTCAGCGCAGAGTTCTGGCAGGCTTTCCATGCGCGGGAGGCGGCCTTCTTCTTACCCTTTCGCGACATTGTGGTTTCAGGTGTCGAAAAGATGGTGAAGCCCGACCCCGCCATTTTCCGGCTGGCGCTGGAGCGATTCGGTGCAGTGGCGGGCAAAACCCTTTTCATCGACGACCGTGAGGAGAATGTGGCGGGCGCGCGAGCCTTGGGAATGCACGGCCATCTGTTTCGCGATGCACTAACACTGCGGAAAGAACTGGCCGCGCTGGGACTCCTTCCCTCTATTCCCGTCCTTTGAGTTCATCGCCGCGAATAGTGGCGACGTGCAGCACATTGGTCGACCCGGGCGTGCCAAAGGGGACGCCAGCCAGCACGACGATCTTCCCGCCCTTTTCCACCATGCCATGACGCAGCGCCATGCGGCGGGCTTTGCCGATCATCTCCTCGAAATTGCCGACGTCCTTTGTCCGCACGGCATGAACGCCCCATGTGAGGCCCAGCTTCCGCGCCGTGTCGAGTCGCGGCGTCAGCGCGAGTATCGACACGAGCGGCCGCTCGCGAGCCACCCGCCGCACCGTGCTGCCCGATGTGGTGTAGCAAGTGATCGCGCTCGCTCCGACAACGGAAACTATGCCGCCCGCGCCTTCCGCCAGCGCATCGGCGGTGGTGGCGTCGGGCTGCGTCTCGGTGAAATGCAACCGCGCGAAATAGCCGGGATCGCGTTCCACGCTGTGCGCGATACTGTCCATCATCGCGACGGCTTCCTGAGGCCAGTCGCCCGCCGCAGTTTCCGCCGAAAGCATGATCGCGTCCGCCCCGTCATAGACGGCGGTGGCGACGTCCGACACTTCCGCGCGGGTAGGCGTGGGCGCCTTTATCATCGATTCGAGCATCTGTGTCGCCACCACGACCGGGCGGCCCATGCGGCGGGCGGTGGCGACGATCTGCTTTTGCAGTGGCGGCACAGCCTGCGGCGGCAACTCCACGCCCAGATCGCCACGCGCTACCATCACGCCATCGGACAGTTCCAAGATTTCCTCCAGGCGCTGCACGGCGGAGGGCTTTTCGATCTTCGCCATCAGCGCGCCATGACCGCCCATCAGCCGCCGCGCTTCGGCCAGATCTTCCGGCCGCTGAACGAAGCTGAGCGCGATCCAGTCCAGCCCCTGTTCGATCGCGAAAGCCAGATCGCGGCGGTCCTTGTCGGTGAGCGCGGGCACCGGCACGACCACGTCCGGCACATTGACGCCCTTGCGGTTGGACAGCGCGCCACCGACCTCCACCACCGTTTCGATGCGATCGTCCGAGACTGCCTTGACGCGCAGCACCAGCTTGCCGTCATCCAGCAGCAGCCGGGTTTCGGGCACCAGCGCGGCATAAATTTCCGGATGGGGCAAGTTCGCCCGCTTGGCGTCGCCCGGCTTTTCATCGCGGTCGAGAATGAAGCACGCGCCGGTTTTGAGTACCGCTAATCCGCGCGCGAAGGTGCCGACGCGTAGCTTCGGTCCCTGAAGGTCGCCCAATATGGTGGTAGGCCGTCCATATTCCTTTTCGAGCGCGCGGATGGCGGCGATGCGGGCGGCGTGATCCTCATGATTGCCATGGCTCATATTGATGCGGAACGCGTCCGCTCCGGCGACGAACAGCGCGCGGATCATCTCCGGCGTGTCGCTGGCCG
This sequence comes from Sphingobium baderi, assembly GCF_001456115.1. NCBI lineage: Bacteria > Pseudomonadati > Pseudomonadota > Alphaproteobacteria > Sphingomonadales > Sphingobiaceae > Sphingobium > Sphingobium wenxiniae. The sequence continues at coordinate 3,748,559 of NZ_CP013264.1, forward strand.
GGCCAAGGGTCGCGAGAATGCGGACCTTGCGCGAGCGGGGCGGCAATCTTGTCATTATCTTCTCCTGGGCATAGGGTCGCCCCTGGCTTGCCTGGGCGCGGTTATCGGTTATCCATGCTGCACGACAGGATTGTGTAGATCAGCGAAAGGCTTCGCCGTGAGCGACACCATACTCAACGACGCCGTTGCCGCAACCGCCTTCCGGCGGCTGGTGGCCCATCTTCAACATCGCACTGACGTCCAGAATATCGACCTGATGGGCGCGGCGGGTTTCTGCCGCAACTGCCTCGCCGACTGGATCGCGGAGGCGGATGGCAACCTGACCCGCGATCAGGCGCGGGAAATCATCCATGGAATGCCGTTTACCCAATGGAAGGACCGCTATCAGGCGGAAGCGACGCCCGAGCAGATCGAGAAGATGAAGGAGAGTGTGGCGAAGAACGCCGACAGCCATTAGGAGCGTGCGTCAACCGATTCACACTCACACGGAGATTCCCATGAGCGATGGCAATGTCGCCGCCGAACAGCTACGCCTCTTCATCGAACGCATCGAACGGCTGGAAGAGGAAAAGAAGGGCATCGGGGACGACATCAAGGACGTCTATCTGGAAGCCAAGGCCAATGGTTATGACGTGAAGACGATGCGGGCGATCGTCCGGCTCCGCAAGATGGAGCGCAACGCGCGCATGGAAGCCGAAGCGCTGCTGGAAACATACAAGAACGCTCTGGGAATCGAATAACGCCCGCGAAACAGGAGAGCGCCCATGACCGAGATCATCGTCAGCACCACCAATCGTCTGGAAGGGCGGCCGGCGAAGGAATATCTCGGCATCGTCACCGGAGAGGTGATCGTGGGCGCCAACCTGTTCCGCGACCTGTTCGCCAGCGTTCGCGACATCGTGGGCGGGCGTTCGGGCGCTTATGAGGACGTGCTGCAACGCGCCCGGGAACAGGCGATCGGCGAAATGCGGATGCGCGCGGCAACGCTGGGCGCCAATGCCGTTGTGGGCGTTGACCTCGACTATGAAGTGCTGGGGTCGAACGGGTCGATGCTGATGGTGTCGGCTTCCGGCACCGCCATACTCGTCTAAGTTGCGCGGACGCGTCCTGAACGCTAGAGAGCGCGCTCCTTAGCACCAACAGTTTCAGGAGCGGGCTGTGGCTGGCCATTCCAAATTCAAGAACATCATGCATCGCAAGGGCGCGCAGGACAAGAAGCGCTCGTCGATGTTCTCCAAGCTGTCCCGCGAAATCACCGTCGCGGCCAAGATGGGCATGCCCGACCCGGACATGAACCCGCGCCTGCGCCTGGCGGTCAACGCGGCCAAGGCGCAATCCATGCCCAAGGACAATATCCAGCGCGCCATCGACAAGGCTCTGGGTGGCGACATGGAAAATTATGAGGAAATCCGCTATGAGGGCTATGGCCCCGGCGGCGTGGCGATCATTGTCGAGGCACTGACCGACAACCGCAACCGCACCGCGACCAACGTCCGCACGGCATTTTCCAAGAATGGCGGCAATCTGGGCGCTTCGGGCGCGGTGAGCCATGGCTTCGACCGCATGGGCCTCATCACCTATCCGGCGACCGCGGGCGATGCCGACGCGATCTTCGAGGCGGCACTGGAAGCGGGTGCGGAGGATGTGTCCTCCAACGAGGACGAGCATGAAGTGTGGACCGCGATGGACGCGCTGCATGAGGTCGCCAAGGCGCTGGAAGCCTCCCTCGGCCCGGCGGAAAGCGCCAAGCTGGCATGGAAGCCGCAAACCACGGTGGAAGTGGACGAAAGCAGCGCGGCGACTCTGCTCAAGCTGGTGGACACGCTGGAAGATGACGACGACGTCCAGACCGTGTGGGGCAATTATGAAGTGCCCGACGCGGTGATGGAGAAGCTGGGTTAAGGCCGGGAAACTTTTCCTCTTTGACAGGGGCCATGCTCTGGCGTGGCCTTCCTCATGCGGAGTGCTGTCCGCTCGCTGGTGGAGGGCAAAATGAGCGCACGGCAGGAGCCGAAAACGGTAAAGCTGGATGTGGGAATCTGGTTCAATGAAGCCAGCGGGCACATCCATGTCGCGGCGAGGGGCGCGTTCATATCCACCGTGAGCAACGACCCACGCTCGAAACGATATCACCCCAATCTCTATGGGAAGCTGGCCGCCTGCCTTCGCGATGCGGGCGCATCCCATCCGTCCGTTGAGGGGGAGGAACAGCCGGCATGATCCTGCTCGGCCTGGACCCCGGCCTCGGCACGACGGGTTGGGGGCTGATCGTTGCGGACGGCAACCGCCTCGCCCATGTCGCCAATGGCCAGATCAAGACGGACGCGGAACTGCCGCTGCCGACGCGGCTGATGGCGCTCGATATGGCGTTGACTGACCTCATCCTTGAACATCGCCCGGATGGCGCGGCGGTCGAAGAGGTGTTCGTCAACGTCAACCCGCAATCGACGCTGAAGCTGGGGCAGGCGCGCGGCGTGATCCTGCTGGCGGCCGCGCGATCGGGCATGGTCGTGGGCGAATATGCCGCGCGGCTGGTGAAGAAATCCGTGGTCGGCGTGGGCAATGCGTCCAAGGATCAGGTGCACGCCATGGTCGCGCGCTTGCTGCCCGGTGCGAAGATCGCGGGCGCGGACGCCGCCGACGCACTCGCCGTAGCGATCACCCACGCCCATCACCTTGCGAGCGCGCGGCGGATACCGACGCGCTAGGACCAAGGGGGTATCCCGCCCTACCCTGCCCTATTGCCAGTCGAAGGTCAGCGGCCCTTCGCGGAAGGCGAAACGGTCGAGATGAGCGACCACCACCTGCTTGAACTGTTCTACATCCGCATCTCCCTTCGGCTCGATCGTGACCGTCAGTGCTTCAGGCGCGGCAGTCATGCGGACCGCTCCCATCGGGAGCGCGATCCGGCCCTGCTGCGCGTCGAAATCGGTCTCGAACTTGTGACCCCAATGCTTGCACAGCTGTTGCAGATAACGGCTGGCATGGCCGGTCGGCACATGAGCGGTGAGCGTCATTCTCAGAGCCTTTCGATCTTGTGGGCTGCCTCATCGATCAGGGCCGCCGCGTCGAACATGGTCTGGGTATCGGCCCCTTCCTTTTCAAGGCGGCCCCGGACTGCCATGGCCAGATTGTGCATGGCCCGGCGGACGGGCGCGCCGTCGCTGCGCTCAGCCTTCTTCGCCAGATGGGCGAGCCGTTCCAGGATGGCCTTCACCTCAGCCTGATTTTCGGCCAGACGCGCCGTTCCGGTATCGGTGACGGCGAACAGCTTGCGGCTGCCTTCGCCGGGCTGTTCGGCGATCAGGCCCATATCGGCCAGCAAAGTGAGCGTCGGATAGACCACGCCCGGACTGGGCGCATAGACCTGCCCCGACAAGCTTTCGATCTCGCGGATCAGGTCGTAGCCATGACGCGGAGCGGCGGCGATCAGGTGCAGCAGGATAAGTTGCAACATGTCGTTGGTGAAGAGGCGCCTCCGCCCGCCGCCACGCCCGCCTCGGCTGTCTCCGCCGAAGGGATCGTCACCAAAGGAGCGGGAACGGCCGCCGCCGCCAAAAGCCCGGCCGAAGCCGTCGGGGCCGGCAAACCGGTCTCGCCCGTCATGGTGAGAAGAGCGGCCTCCATGACCGCGATGGGAAATATGGAAATGCATCTTAATCTCTTTGCTATTTCGTAATGCATCCAGATATATCTTAAAAATCGCGCCATGCAAGATTTAAGATATATCTTTTATGTTTAAGATGCGGACGGAAGAGCCAGGTACCGACCCCTTCGGTTCCAACGACCACAAAAAACGGCGCGAACCAATATGTCCGCGCCGTTCCTTGAAATCCCGATACCGCCCGGTGACGGGTGCAATCAATCCGGCTTCTTCGCCACACTGACCAGCGCGGGACGCAGCAAGCGGTCCTTGATGGTGTAGCCTGCCTGCATTTCCACCAGCACGGTGCCCGGCTCCGCATCGGCGGAGGGCACTTCCATCATCGCCTGATGCTTGTTGGGGTCGAGCGGCTGGCCGATCGATTCCACTTTCAAGATGCCGTTGCGGCCGAACACGCTTTCCAGTTCACGGCCCGTAGCTTCCAGACCCGCTACCAGTCCCTTGAACTTTTCATCTTCCCGCAGCTCAGCGGGGATGGCCTGAAGCGCGCGGGCCAGATTATCAGCCACTGACAACATGTCGCGGGCAAAGGATGTGGAAGCATAAGCCCGCGCGTCCGCCAGCTCCTTTTCCAGCCGACGACGCACATTCTGCGTTTCGGCATGGGCGTAAAGCACGTCCTGCTTCGCTGCCGCCAATTCATTTTCAAGGGCGGTCAGGCGGTCCTCCGCCCCGTCGCCTGCGGGCGCCACATCCTCGGGAAGCTGATCCACGACTTCGGTATTTTCGATATTCTCTTTGTCTTCACTCATCTCATCAATCTCGACAATGTCTGGGCGGTAAAGTCCACCATGGGGATCACCCGCGCATAGTTCAAGCGCGTGGGGCCAATCACGCCGACCACGCCGACGACCCGGCCATCGCCGCCCCGGTAAGGGGCGGCTATGACCGAAGAACCGGACAGGGAAAAGAGCTTGTTTTCCGAACCGATGAAGATTTTGGTGGCATTGCCCGCCAGCGCGCTTTGCAGCAGGCCGAATATCTCCTGCTTGCCCTCCAACTGCTCCAGCAATTGCCGCACCCGTTCCAGATCGGCCGCCGTGCCATCGTCCAGCAGATGTGACTGGCCACGGACGATCAGCACGGGGCGGTCGTCGGCATCCTGCGACCAGATGGCGATGCCGCGCTCGATCAACTCACGCGCCGCGCCTTGGAGCGCGTTGCGTTCGCTCTCCAACTCCTGCCGGAGGAGGTCCCCCGCCTGATTGAGGGTCAGGCCGGTGAAGCGTGCGGACATGAAATTGGCCGCCTCCGCCAGCAAGGAAGGCGTGATGCCTTCGGGCAGGTCGAGCACGCGGTTCTCGACGGAGCCGTCCTGCCCCACCAGCACGGCCAGCGCCTGACGGTCATTGAGTGGCACGAAACCGAACTGGCGCAGTACCGGCTCGCGCTTGGGAACCATGACGATGCCCGCGCAGGCGGACAGGCCCGACAAGGTCGCCGTCGCGGCGGACAGCGCTTCTTCGATCGGGCCGTTTTCCGTCAGTCCCGCCTCGATAGCGCGCCGTTCCTCCTGTGAAGGCTCCGCAGCCTGCATCATGCCGTCCACGAAGAGGCGCAGGCCCGTTTCGGTGGGCATCCGCCCGGCGGAGGTATGGGGTGCGGCCAGCAGTCCCAGTTCCTCCAGATCCTGCATCACGTTGCGGATGGAAGCAGGCGACAAGCTGAGCGAGGCGATGCGGCTGATCGTGCGCGACCCGACAGGAAGGCCCGTGCCCAGATAGCTTTCCACCACCAGACGGAACACGTCGCGCGCGCGCTCATTTAATTCCGAGATCGGGGTGACCGCCATGGGCACCTATCTAGGCAAGACGGGCGCGCCGCTCAAGTGTCGGCTTTGCGGTGCTGGGTGGGCTTCAGCATCGCTTCCAGGCCCAGCATCCGGGGCACGGAGGCAATCATGGCCCGCAGGCGGCCATAGCGCGCGTCCATGCAGCCGGATTGATATTCCAGACGCGTGGGCGCATCCTCCCCCCGGGTCCATTCGATGACATAGCCGGGCATATCGGTGGCGAAGCGCTCGCAATTTTCTCCATGGGTGATTCGCTTGGTGGTGCCGGATGCGGGGCGATAGGCGTCAAGGGCGCTCAGAAACCGCCGATATTGCGCGGGGGTGACGGTAAAGCGCGTAGGGCCGGGAACGGCGGTGAAGCGTTCGGGCTCGATCAGGCCCGATCCATCAGGCGTTACGCGCAGGGTATAGCTGGGACAGGTGCCGAAACAGGGGCCTGCGGAAAAGCGAATCGTGTCCCCGGCCCGCACCGGCGTTTCCAGTTCCGCCTGATCCATGGCACACCCGGTCAGCGCCGCCACCGCCGTCAAACCCATCATTATCCGCATAGCCCACTTCCTTTTCCCGCTCTTTATTCCCTATCGGCACTGGCATGACGCCGCAACGGACGCTAAGCCCCACCCCCTGAACGCTTCGGAGAAGAAATATATGCGTCCTTCCGGCCGCGCGCCCGACCAGATGCGCGAAATCACCATGGAACCCGGCTTCACCATCCATGCCGAGGGGAGCTGCCTTATCAGTTTTGGCGACACGCGCGTGCTGTGCACCGCCTCGGTGGAGGAAAAGGTGCCGCCTTTCTTGCGCGGCAAGGGTTCGGGCTGGGTTACGGCTGAATATGGCATGTTGCCCCGCGCCACCCATACGCGCGGCAGCCGGGAAGCGGCCAAGGGCAAGCAGTCGGGCCGCACACAGGAAATCCAGCGGCTCATCGGCCGCTCCCTGCGGGCGGTGGTCGATCTGGAAAAGCTGGGCGAGCGGCAGATCGTGGTCGATTGCGACGTGATCCAGGCCGATGGCGGCACCCGCACGGCGGCCATTTCCGGAAGCTGGGTGGCGCTGCGAATCGCCATCGACAAGCTGATCGCATCGGGCGCTCTGAAGGAAGACCCTATCGTACAGAAAGTCGCGGCGATCAGTTGCGGCATCTACAAGGGCACGCCTGTGCTCGACCTCGATTATGCCGAGGACAGCAATGCCGAAGCGGACGCCAACCTGATTTTGACCGGCGACGGCAAATTCGCCGAAGTGCAGGCGACCGCCGAAGGCGCGACCTATGACGAGGAAGAATTGCTGCGGCTGCTGCGGCTGGCGCGGATCGGCTGCGCGAAGATCTTCGCGGCGCAGGACAAGGCGACAGGGCGTTAAAAACTTTCTTCCCGGCATCCGTTCGCTTCGCGCCCTTCGACTGCCAGCCCTGGCAGGCGTTCAGGATAAGCTGAAGTCGACAAGCGAACGGTGATATAGGAACAGGCATGAGCGACGATTTCGGACAGGAACAGGCCATCCGCAAGCTGGGACCCGGCAAGCTGGTGATCGCCAGCCACAATGCGGGCAAGGTGCGGGAAATCGGCGATCTGCTGGCGCCCTATGGCATTGAAACGGTATCGGCGGGTGCACTGGACCTGCCCGAACCGGACGAAACGGGCACGACCTTCATCGCCAATGCGGAACTCAAGGCGTTGCAGGCCGCGGATCTGTCCGGCCTGCCCGCGCTGGCCGATGACAGCGGCCTGTGCGTGGACGCACTGAACGGCGATCCGGGCATTTTTTCGGCGCGCTGGGCGGGACCGGACAAGGATTTTCGGCTCGCCATGCAGAATGTGTGGGACGCGGTCGAGGCCAAAGGCCCCGATGCTGGCCACGACGCGCATTTCGTCTGTGCGCTGGCGCTGGCATGGCCTGACGGGCATGTCGAAGTGTTCGAAGGGCGGGTCGACGGCACGCTGATCTGGCCGCCTCGCGGGCACAAGGGCTTTGGCTATGACCCGATGTTCAAGCCGCTTGGCCATGAAATCAGTTTCGGCGAGATGGAGCCGGAAAAGAAACATGCGATGAGCCATCGGGCGGATGCCTTCGCGAAGATGGTGGCGGCAGTCTTCTGAGGAATATGGGGATCGTGCTCCTGCCTTCGTGGGAGCACCGCGCGCCAAAATTGGAGGGACGCAACACCCCAAATCCCCACTCATTCAGCACCCTTCCAGCCGCAAGCGCTGGCCGCGCATGGCAAAGCGGTCTAGGAATGCTCACCCATGTCGTCCTCCCCCCTCATTCCCGCATCGGTCTCGGCCGATCCTATCGCCTTATATGTGCATTGGCCGTTTTGCGTTTCCAAATGCCCCTATTGCGACTTCAACAGCCATGTGCGGGATCAGGTGGATGCCGACTCATGGCGAGACGCGTTGCTGACGGACTTACGGCATGAAGCGGATCTGACTGGCGGACGGCCCTTATCCTCCATCTTCTTCGGCGGCGGCACGCCTTCGCTGATGCCGCCCGCAATCGTGGCCGCGTTGATCGAGGCAGCGACGGTCTATTGGCAACCCGTTTCCGATCTGGAAATCACGCTGGAGGCCAATCCCAGTTCGGTGGAGGCGGCGCGCTTTGCCGATCTGGCGGCGGCGGGGGTCAATCGCGTATCGCTGGGGTTGCAGGCGCTGGAGGATGAAGCATTGCATTTCCTGGGCCGCGCGCATGACGTGCGGGAGGGGCTGACAGCGCTGGATGTCGCGCAATCCGTTTTCGCGCGGGTGAATTTCGACCTCATCTACGCGCGGCCGGGGCAAAGCGAAAGCGACTGGCAGTCGGAACTGGCGCGCGGCCTTTCCTTCGGGACCGATCACCTCTCGCTCTATCAACTCACGATCGAGCCGGGAACGCGCTTCGCGACGCTGGTGGCGCAAGGCAAGCTGGTGCCTGCCGATGGCGATCATGCCGCGACGCTCTATGAACAAACGCAGGAAATGACGATGGCTGCGGGCATCCCGGCTTATGAGATCAGCAATCACGCCCGGCCGGGGCAGGAAAGCCGCCACAACCTAACCTATTGGCGTTATGGCGACTATGCCGGGATCGGCCCCGGCGCGCACGGGCGGCGGCTGGGGATGGCGACGCTGCGCCACAAGAAACCGGAGAACTGGATGAACGCAATCCAGCGCAACGGTCACGGATTGCAGGGCGAGGAGGCGCTCGCCTCGCAGGATCGGGCACGCGAGGCTCTGCTGATGGGATTGCGCCTGGGGGAAGGCGTCGATCTGGAACGGATTGCGGCGCTTTCTGGCCTGCCGGTGGCGGATTTGATCGATGCAAAAGCGGTGGAACGGCTTTCCGGTCACGGCCTCGTCGCGAAAGCTGGACAGGCGCTGCGGATCGAACCGGCGGGCATGTTGCTGCTTGATGCGATCCTGCCGGAAATCGTCGCCGTCTGACGATCAATCTCCGGCGCGGTTGTCGATCCGGGCAATTTCCTCATCCAGATCACGCAGTACTTCGGCCCGGATTTCATCCGACATCTTCATGGCGCGCGCAGCCTCCACCCGAGCCTTGATAAGGCCTGCCCGGGCCGCATTGCTGGCCTGCGCTTTGATCGCGGTTTCGCAGATACGGACGCGGATATGACGGCGGCCATCGGCGCCCACGGTTTCCCGATGACTGACGGTCTGATCGCCATCGCAGCCATTGCGAACATCGACATTGGGAATTCTGCGGCGGATGTCTGCCTCGCTCGGGATGGCATAAGCCTCCATCCCCGCATCGGAAACACGGGCGACAGGCGGAACCGGCGGCAAGGGGGGAACCGGCGGCACCATGTCAGCCGTGGGCGCCATTGGCGGGGGCGGCGCGACGGGGGCAAAAGGCACGGCGTGATGGGCCTGCGCTATGGCCGGCGCGGCGGGCGGCGCGTCCACCGCCTCCGGCGCATCGGCCGTTTGCATGGTCGCGGGTTCATCCGCATGGGCAGGCTGAGCGACCAGATCAGAAAGCCGCGTGAAATCGACGGTTTCCACCTGTTCCGTAATAGCTGACATCTGCCGCGCGGCCCGCCCGCCCGACGCCGTCAGGGCCAGTCCAGTGACCGTCGCCAGCCCCACAAGGGCCATGCCCCAGCTGATCCGGCGGAGCGACATTTCATGGTTCGAGAGCATTTTCAGCCTCCCCTTCAAGGCAGCGATACGGGTGAGATGGCAGGCTCCGGCGAATTGACGCCCACCTGCCGCCTTCAGGATGGCGCGGCCATAGGCATGGGCCTGATCCTGACCGTAGAGCGCCAGCACGCGGGCGTCGCACGCCTGCTCCTGATCGGCGCGATAGGCCCGATAGGCGATCCATGCGACCGGATTGCACCAATGGATCGCCAGCAACAGCAGCGCGGCCATGTTCGCGGCCAGATCACCATGGTCGTGATGCGCCCGTTCATGGGCGATCGCCATCGCCTGTTCCTCCGCGTCGAAGCGCAGTTCGAAATCGACCGGCAGCACGATATAAGGGCGCAACACACCAAAGGCGAGCGGACCGCCAGCCTGTGGGCTGGTGATGATCCGAATGCGCCTTTCCTGCTCGATCAGAGTCGCGCCCTCCAGCATATGCTGCCGAAAACGGATATAGCCGACCAACTGCAAGGCCAGGAAAGCGACCACGCCGCACAGCCAGACCGCGATTGCGATTTCCAGCCATGGAGCGCTGGATGGGGCGTTGGCTGGAGACGAAACGGATATAACGGTCATGAACTCGGGAATACCGGACTGATCGACGGCCGTCTGGAGCGGAGACGGCGCCGCGACCTGGCTGGGCAAGGTGGGCAACAGCATCCGCGCCAGCGGCAAAGCCCAGAGCCAATAGGCGACGCCCGCCCCTATCCACCGCGCGACCGGGCGGCGGACCATCATGACCAGCGCCATCAGTAAAGTCGTGGCGATCAGGGTTTCAGCGAGCCAGATGCTCATGATTTCAGCCCCTTCAATATGCCTTCCAGTTCCGCGATGTCATCCGCCGTCAACTGGTCCTGCTGGGCAAGCTGGGCTACGAGCGGCGATATACGGCCGCCGAACAGGCGTTTGACCAGCCGCCCGGATTCGCTCGCGACATAATCCTCCCGCGCGACCATGGGGCGATAGAGAAAGCGGCGCCCGTCCTGATCAGCGGCGATGATGTCCTTCGCCATCAGGCGGGAAAGCAGCGTCTTGACCGTTTGCACGCTCCAGCCGCGATCCGCCGTCACCCGGCCGGCAACGTCGGCGGCGGTGAGTGGCGCCCGCTGCCACAAAGCCTCCATCACCACCAGTTCGGCTTCGCTGATCTTTTCACTGACAGCCATGATGCGTTTCGAGTCCCGAGTCCTCAACTACGTCTGTAATCGCATTGACTACAGACGTAGTCAATAGGCTGGCCAAGGATGGAATACGCCCATCACGTCCGAACCTGTCGATATATTTTACATCCGCTTCCATCGACGCGAAAGCGTTAACCTTTGAAAGGGCGCTTTTCTGCCAGCCTATAGCTCTGGCACGGCGCTTGCTTCCTGTCAGGCGTTCCCGACCGTTTAACTACTCGGGGGACGCAGGCCGGTCTCCGCCGCGTCCCCCACCCGGTCTTTCCTTCCCGGCAATGGCGCACGAAAAAGGCGGCCCGAAGCGCCGGACCGCCTTCCGAAATTCCCGTAAGGTCGCTTCAGCTGGCCAGAGCGACGCCCTGATCCGTCATCAGCTGGTGCAGCTCGCCCGCTTCATACATTTCCATCATGATGTCGCTGCCACCGACAAATTCGCCCTTCACATAAAGCTGGGGGATAGTCGGCCAATCGGAAAAGCTCTTGATGCCTTGCCGGATCGACTGATCTTGCAACACGTCGACACTTTCATAAGCTACGCCGAGATGTTCCAATATGGCGATGGCGCGGCTGGAAAAGCCGCATTGCGGGAAAAGCGGCGTGCCCTTCATGAAGAGCACCACGTCATTGCCATTGACGATCTCGGCAATCCGCTGCTGCGCGACGTCGGTCATCTATTGAGTCCATTCCTGTCTGGCGCCATCATCGTGCAGGCGCGAACATTATTCCTGCCGCTTAGTTGGGAACGGCAGTGGTCAGTTGCAAGGCGTGGAGGACGCCGCCCATCCGGCCGCCCAGCGCGGCATAGACGGCGCGCTGTTGTGCGACGCGTGTCAGGCCGCGAAAACTTTCGGATACCACGCGGGCGGAATAATGATCGCCGTCGCCGGCCAGATCGGTGATCTCCACCTGCGCGTCCGGGATCGCGGCCCGGATCATGTCGGCTATTTCATCGGCGGCCATCGGCATGGCGGCTTCCCCGTTCCTGCAGCTTACTGGGCTTCGATGAACTGGCGGCGAGCGATCACCTGCTGTTCTTCCAACGCGGTACGCACAGACGCTTCATCAATGTCGACGCCCGCCTGCGTCATGTCGCCCAGAAGCTTGCGGATCACATCCTCGTCGCCCGCTTCCTCGAAATCCGCCTGCACAACGGCCTTGGCATAGGCGTCGGTCTCTTCCGGCGTCAGGCCCATTCTGGCGGCCGCCCATTCACCGACGAGGCGGTTGCGGCGCGCCTGAATGCGGAATTGCATTTCCGCGTCATGCGCGAACATATTTTCAAAAGCCCGTTCGCGATCGTCAAAAGTGGTCATGCTATGCCCTGTTCAAAAGCTCGTTGGTCATCTTCGCAGATATGCCGGACCGCGCGCTTAGGCAACGGTCGGAACGAGCCAGGGCTTTTCGGCCGCAAGCCTGTCCTCATAACGGTCGATTTCGCTCCTGTTATCCAGCGTCAGACCGATTTCATCCAGACCACCCAGCAGGCAATGCTTGCGAAAAGGATCGATCTCGAACGCGAAACGATCCTGGAACCGCGTCGTCACCGTCTGATGTTCCAGATCCACATGGATCGGATCGCTCTTCGCGACCTCCATCAGCCGGTCGATCGCTTCCTGCGGCAGAACCACGGTCAGTATGCCGTTCTTGAAGGCGTTGCCCGAAAAAATGTCCGAAAAGCTGGGCGCGATCACGACCTTGATGCCAAGGTCCGCCAACGCCCATGCCGCATGTTCGCGGCTCGACCCGCAGCCGAAATTGTCGCCCGCGATCAGAATCGGGCTGCCCGCATATTCCGGATCGTCGAAGACGTTGCCCGGTTCCTTCCGCAGCACTTCGAACGCGCCCTTGCCAAGCCCGGTGCGGCTGATCGTCTTGAGCCAATGCGCGGGGATGACGATGTCGGTGTCGACATTCTTCATGCCGAACGGATAGGCCCGGCCTTCGACTTCAGTCAGTTTTTCCATCAGCGAACCTGTTTCGTCTCCGTAGCGGGGCCATCTTCGGCACGACCCAACGTCGCCGCCATGGCGGCGCTCGCCAGTGCGCCCAGCGTAAGCAACCAGAATATCTTCTTCATGCGACCGCCCCTTCCTTATTATCCAACAGTTCGCGCACATCGGTCAGGCGGCCCGTTACTGCCGCCGCCGCCGCCATGGCCGGCGAGACGAGATGCGTGCGCGATCCCGGTCCCTGCCGCCCCATGAAATTGCGGTTGCTGGTCGACGCGCAGCGCTCGCCCGCGGGCACCTTGTCCGGGTTCATGCCCAGACAGGCCGAGCAGCCCGGCTCGCGCCATTCGAAGCCCGCTTCCTTGAAGATGCGGTCCAGCCCTTCGGCCTCCGCCTGCAACTTCACCAAGCCGGAGCCAGGAACGACCATCGCCTGCTTGATGCCGCTGGCGACATGACGACCCTTGAGCAGAGCGGCGGCAGCGCGCAGATCCTCGATCCGGCTATTGGTGCAACTGCCGATGAAGATATGCTCGACCGGCACGTCCTGCATCCGCTGCCCCGGCGTCAGCCCCATATAATCGAGCGACTTCTGCGCGGCGGCGCGCTTGGAGGCATCGGCGAAGCTTTCCGGGTCCGGCACCACCCCCGTCACGGCCACCACGTCTTCGGGACTGGTGCCCCAGGTGACATTGGGCACGATGTCGGCGGCGTCGATCACCACCACCTTGTCGAACACTGCGCCTTCGTCAGTCTTGAGCGTCTTCCACCAGGCTAAGGCGGCGTCCCATGCTTCGCCTTTCGGAGCCATCGGGCGGCCCTTCAAATAAGCGAAAGTCTTTTCGTCCGGCGCGAACAGGCCGGATCGCGCGCCGGCCTCGATCGACATGTTGGCAACCGTCAGCCGTCCCTCGATAGACATGTCGCGGAACACCGAGCCACGATATTCCATGACATAGCCGGTGCCGCCCGCCGTACCGATATGCTGGCAGATGGCGAGCGCCACATCTTTGGGCGTGACGCCAAAGCCCAGTTCGCCGTCGATACGGACTTCCATCGTCTTCGATTGTTTGAGCAGCAGCGTCTGCGTGGCAAGCACATGCTCCACCTCGCTGGTGCCGATGCCAAAGGCCAGCGCCCCCAGCGCACCGTGCGAACTGGTGTGGCTGTCACCGCATACCAGCGTGGTGCCCGGCAGCGTGAAACCCTGTTCCGGCCCGACGACATGGACGATGCCTTGCTGCGGATCGGTATCGCCGAACAGGCGCACGCCGAATTCGGGCGCATTGCGCTCCAGCGCGGCCAGTTGCTGCGCGCTTTGCGGGTCCGCGATCGGGATGCGGTTGCCGGCGGCATCTCGACGCGGCGTAGTGGGCAGGTTATGATCCGGCACCGCCAGCGTCAGGTCGGGACGGCGCACTTTGCGCCCGGCAAGGCGTAGCCCCTCGAACGCCTGAGGACTCGTCACCTCGTGCACAAGGTGGCGGTCGATATAGATCAGACAGGTTCCATCGGGACGGCGTTCGATGACGTGGGAGTCCCAGATTTTTTCGTAGAGAGTGCTCGGCTTGACCATGATCACTTCCCCCTAGACCTGTCAGGCGCGGGACGAAAGAGGAAATGGAGCCTGAATCGGCTGTTTCACCGCATCGTCAAGCAAGAAAGTTATATGGCGCGATGGTCCGCGACAACCCGGCCAGCCGCGGCGACTTCCGCTTCGTGGCTTTCCTCGCGCCATGTTTCCGCCAGAGCAGCAGCTTCCCACTCGCGCATGGCCGGAAGCCCCAGCATATGATCTACCCAGCCCCGCGCCACCGGCCCGATGTCCAGTCCATAAGTCCGCACGCGAAAAGCCACGGGCGCGTAGAAGGCATCGGCGGCGGTAAATGCCGAACCGGCCAGGAAAGGACCGCCAAAGCGCGCCAACCCCTCCTCCAACAATTCCCGCAGGCGCGCGATGTCGCGATTGAGCGCGGGCGATGGCATGTGCAATTCCACGCGGATGCCGACATTCATCGTGCAATCCTGACGCAGGGCGCCAAAGCCGCTGTGCATTTCCGCTACGGCGCATTGCGCCCATGCGCGGACGGCTTCTTCCTGCGGCCAGACAGCGGGATGGCGGTCGCCGAGATAGAGCGCGATGCCCAGCGAATCCCAGACGGTCCGATCGCCATCGACAAGGACGGGCACCTGTCCGGTCGGCGAAAAATCGCGGAAGGCCGCATAGTTGCTGACCTGCGTGAAAGGCTCGATCCGGTCGGCGAATGGTATGTCCAGCGCCTTCATCAACACCCATGGCCGAAGCGACCAGCTCGAATAATTGCGATTCGCGGTGATGAGCGTGAAGGGCATGGGCCAGCCTTTCCATGGAGCGATCCGGCATGACGATACAGCGTCGCTTCTGGCCGTAAAAGTCGGAACGGCGCATAAGTTTCGCAAGGCCATTTCACGGGACGGCAAAAAGACGACCCGGAGCAGGAGCACTCCGGGCCGCCAGTCCTTCCTTATCGCAAGGCGCATGGGACACCCCCTGCGACATGGTTCTCACGGCGCCAGCCGCGAAACCCTTTCTATGCGGCGAACTGGTTCATGGTGTTGCGGACGCCGCCCGCTTTCAACGCGGCTTCGCCGGCGAAATATTCCTTGTGATCGTCGCCGATGTCGGAACCCGACATATTCTGATGCTTCACGCAGGCGATGCCCTGGCGGATTTCCTTACGCTGAACCCCCGCGACATAACCCAGCATACCCGCATCGCCGAAATAGTCCTTGGCCAGATTGTCGGTGCTGAGCGCCGCCGTGTGATAAGTCGGCAGCGTGATGAGGTGATGGAAGATGCCAGCCCGCGCAGCCGCATCCTTCTGGAAGGTGCGGATCTTCTCATCGGCCTCGACGGCGAGGTCAGTCGCGTCATAGTCTGCGCTCATCAATTTTGCACGGTCATAGGCTGACACATCCTTGCCCTCCACCTGCCAGCGGTCGAATATCTGCTGGCGGAAGTTCAGCGTCCAGTTGAAACTGGGCGAATTATTATAGACCAGCTTCGCGTTGGGGATGACTTCGCGGATGCGGTCGACCATGCTCGCGATCTGTTCGACATGCGGCTTCTCCGTTTCGATCCACAGCAGGTCCGCGCCGTTCCGGAGCGAAGTGATGCAATCGAGGACGCAGCGATCCTCGCCCGTGCCGGAGCGGAACTGATAGAGGTTCGACGGCAGGCGCTTTGGACGCAACAGCTTGCCGTCGCGGCTGATGATGACATCGCCATTACCGATCCCGTTCAGGTCGACCTCATCGCAGTCGAGAAAGCTGTTATACTGATCGCCAAGGTCGCCCGGCTCGCGGCTATAGGCGATCTGCTTGGTGAGCCCCGCGCCCAGCGAGTCCGTGCGGGCGACGATGATGCCGTCGTCCACGCCCAGTTCCAGAAAGGCATAGCGGCAGGCGCGGATCTTCGCCAGGAAGTCCTCATGCGGGACCGTGACCTTGCCGTCCTGATGGCCGCATTGCTTTTCGTCGGACACCTGATTTTCGATCTGGAGCGCGCAGGCGCCCGCCTCGATCATCTTCTTGGCGAGGAGGTAGGTCGCCTCGGCATTGCCGAAGCCCGCGTCGATGTCCGCGATGATCGGCACGACATGGGTTTCATGATTGTCAATGGCATGCGTGAGGCGCTGGATTTCGACCTCGTTGCCGGTTTCGCGGGCCTTGTCGAGATCACGGAACAGGAGGCTGAGCTCGCGCGCGTCGGCCTGGCGCAGGAAAGTGTAGAGTTCTTCGATCAGCGCGGGAACGCTGGTCTTTTCATGCATCGACTGGTCGGGCAGCGGGCCGAATTCGGACCGCAGCGCAGCGATCATCCAGCCGGAGAGATAGAGATATTTGCCCTTGGTCGATCCGAAATGCTTCTTGATCGAGATGAGCTTCTGCTGCCCGATGAAACCATGCCAGCAGCCGAGCGACTGGGTATAGGCTGCCGGATCGGCGTCATAGGCCGCCATGTCGCGGCGCATGATCGCGGCGGTGGCGCGCGCAATGTCAAGGCCGGTGTGGAAGCGGTTCTGAAGGCGCATCCGGGCGACGGATTCGGGTGCGATGCCGTCCCAATGAGCTTGCCCGCCGATCAGCGTGCCGGCTTTCGCGATTTCCTGCTGGTAGGTCATGAGCGTCAATTCCGTAAAAAAGAGAACTGGCGCCGGTTTAGGGGGGCGGGATCTGTCCGGCACTCTCTTTGAAGTTCAGTTGTCGATCTTTACAAAAATCTGGTGTAAAGTTGTAAAGCCTGCACAGGAGCATTCTTCAGATGGCCAAGGATCGTCCGGTTTACATGGGGCCGCGCTTGCGAAGGTTGCGCCGCGAACTGGGGCTGACGCAGGCCGACATGGCGGCGGACCTGGAGATTTCCGCATCCTATGTCGCGCTGCTGGAACGTAATCAGAGGCCGCTAACCGCCGATATGCTGCTGCGGCTGGCGCGGACATACCGGCTGGACATGAGCGAACTGGCGGGAGACGGCGGCGCGGAGCAGACAGCGCGTTTGCAGACGGTTCTGAAAGACCCGATGTTCGCCGATATCGACCTGCCCGCCCTCGCGACGCAGGATGTCGCGGTCAACTATCCCGGCATGACCGAAGCTCTGCTGCGGCTCTACACCGCCTATCGCGAGGAACAACTCGCGCTGGCCGACAGGGGCGCGAACATGGACGGGGAACGCATGGAGGCCGGAGACGCCTCTGACCCGGTGGCGGAATCGCGGCGTTTCGTGGCGGCGCGGCGGAACAGCTTTCCGCTGCTGGACGATGCGGGCGAAGTGCTGGCGGCGGAGATCAAGGGCGCGGGCGACCTCCATGCATGGCTCAAGGCAAAGCATGGGCTGCGGGTGCGGCGATTGCCTTCGGAGGTGATGGCGGGGTCGATGCGGCGGCTGGACCGGCATCGCGACGCAGTGCTGATCGACGATGCTCTGGACGGGGCCAGCACCAGCTTCCAGCTTGCGCTGCAGATCGCCTATCTGGAGATGCGGGAGGCCTTCGATACGCTGCTGAAGGAAGGGCAGTTCGCCAGCGAAAGCGGGCGGCGGCTGACGCGGCGGGCGCTGGCGAGCTATGGCGCGGCGGCGATCCTGATGCCCTACACGGCCTTTGCCAAGGCGGTGGAGGCGCGGCATTACGATGTGGAGGCGCTGGCGCGACAGTTCGGCGCCAGTTTCGAACAGACAGCGCACCGGCTGACCACCCTGCAAAAGCCGGGGCAGGAGCGCGTGCCTTTCTTCTTCATCCGGGTCGATCCGGCGGGCAATGTCAGCAAGCGGCTGGACGGGGCGGGCTTTCCCTTTGCGCGCCATGGGGGGTCATGCCCGCTCTGGTCGGTGCATCGGGTGTTCGAAACCCCGCGCGAGGTGGTGACGCAATGGCTGGAGCTGCCCGATGGCGAGCGGTTCTTCTCCATCGCGCGGTCAGTGCGGGCGGGCGGCGGCGGATGGGGAGCGCCGCGCGTCGACCGGGCGATCGCGCTCTGCTGCGCGGCGGAGCACGCCCATCGGCTGATCTATACGCAGGATACCGCGCCGTCAGAACCGACGCCCATCGGCGTGACATGCCGCCTGTGCCACCGCAGCCAGTGCCTGGCGCGATCCGCCCCGCCCATCGGCCGCGACATGTTGCCCGACGATTTCCGGCGCACCCATGCGCCCTTTGGATTTGCGGACGGGTGATGGCGGACGACGGCCAGACCTTGCCGTTAAGCGGAACGTGCAAATGATAGAACAGCCTTTGTTTTGGGGATGGAAATGGCGAACGACGGCCAGCTTGGGACAACCCATCTCCGTTCGGGCTGAGCCTGTCGAAGCCTGGCGAACGGAGATGGGAATAGCAAACCGTCCACCTTCCCACCCAAATCAAACAGAAACGTGGAACCACATACCCCTCACCCGTCGATCAGGTCGAGATAGGCGACGACATCATTGTCGGTGGCAAGGAACAGGCCGTCCTGCACATCGGCCGGCTGTTGCTCGGCGATAAGGAGGGCTTCGTTCAACGGGCCATAGAAAAGAGTCGTGGCCGCCCCGCCTTCCTGCGTGTCGCTCAGATGATAGAGGCGGACCGTGGCGGATTGGTAAGTCGTTCGCATGGGGCCGATTATCCGCCCCAAACGCTCTACTGGCAAGGCAAAGAGGTTTTTGCTTGCCATGATTTTCGGATCGTCAGGTGATCTCCCTGACTTGAAAACGCTTTAGCGGCGGTCGGAAACCTTGATGCCGCTCGCCAGCTTGTTCGCGCCGATCTTTACCGCGTCATCGGTGAAATTGGCGACGAAGCTGCTGCTGCGCGAAAGCCCCGGCACGAAGGACGCGCTGTTGCCCGCGATGGAGAGGCCCGAACTGTCATGTTCCCGGCCTTCGGGGGCGACGGTGATGAAAGCGCTGTAATTATCCTTGTCCTTGCCCTGCACCATTTCATTGCCGGTGATCGTGCCGCTCGCGCCGTTGGACAGGTCGATCATATAGTTGGTGAGGTGCCCGGCGCTGTCGTCGAAGCTGTTGCCGGTGATGGTGACGCGCGGCGTGCGGGTTTTCAGATAATGGCCGCCGTCGCCCTGATCGAAACGGGAGCGAGTGACGGTAAGGCTGCCATAATGGCCGATATAGATGCCATGCGCGCAGTCCAGGTCACGGTCGCATCGGCCCAGATGGCGAAAGGTCGACTTGTCGATGGTCACGCTGCTTCCCGGCGCATCGCCGGAGAGGATGCCTTCCTCGCTATTGCGGAACAGGCTGTTGGTGACGGTAAGGTTGCCGCTTTCCAGACGGATGCCCGCGCCGTTGCCGTCGGGCACGCGCAGGTTCTGAAAGACGATGCCGTCCACCTTGCTTGCGCTGCCGCGCAGGACCAGCGCCGCCTTGCCCTCACAGGTCGCGCCATCGAATATGGCCGTGCCGGGGGTCGCTGCGGTAAAGGTGACGTCGCCGCCCTCCTGCACCGCGCACTGGCGATAGGTGCCGGGCGCGATCACCACCGTCCCCTTCGCATGGCCGATAGCGTTCACGGCATCGGCGAGCGAACCGAACGCCTGCCCCGTTTCCGCGACGGTGAAGGGCGCGGGGGCCACCTGCGCCAACGCGGTGGCGGCGACGGCGGCGGAAACGAGCACGATGGTGGAGAGGATACGCATGAACGGCATGTAGCCCCTGCCCGGCGCGCGGCCAATGCAGGGACATGGTTAACGGATTCCTGCCCCGTTATGGGACGGTCGTGACGCCGAGTGTGAGGGAAGGGAGAAAAGTCTCTGCCGGAACTCCTCCCCCCCGCCGACGTTGCCATAGCGAAATCATTGGCAAAAGGGAGAAATTGATGAACCGAGTCCTTCTGAGCGGCGTCGCGACTTTATTAGTCGTGGGGACGTTGCCGATGGCGGCGTTCGCGCAGGCCAGCTTCACTGGCGCGGGACAGACCACCGAGCTTGATTGCGGAGGCGAGTCCGCCTCCATCACGGGTGCGGGCAATCAGGTGCATATTTCCGGTGATTGCCGCCTGGTCACTATCGAAGGCGCAGACAACCGCGTCCACCTGTCCATGGCCAAGGGCGGCACCATCCACGTCACCGGCGCAAGCAACGAAATCCACTGGTCGACGCCGGATGGCTCCCGGCCCCGGATTCAGATAACGGGCGCTGACAATCGCATCAGCCCGATGAAGTGAACGGCGGGCTGCGATCCGATCAGTCCAGATTGGGCCGCAGCCACCTTTCCGCCGTTTCCACATCGACGCCGCGTCGCTGGGCATAATCCTCCAACTGGTCGCGGCCGATGCGGGCGACGCCGAAATATTCCGCCTGCGGATGGCCGAAATAAAAGCCGCTGACCGCCGCCGTGGGGAGCATGGCGAAACTTTCCGTGAGCGTGATGCCCGTCGCGTGATGGGCATCCAGCATGTCGAACAGCAAGGGTTTCAGGCTGTGTTCCGGGCAGGCGGGATAACCCGGCGCGGGACGGATGCCGCGATATTGCTCCTTGATGAGCGCTTCGTTGGTAAGCTGCTCACCCTCCGCATAGCCCCAGAGCGCGGTGCGGACATAATGATGCAGCCGCTCGGCAAAGGCTTCGGCAAGGCGATCGGCCAGCGCCTTCAGCAATATGTCCGAATAATCGTCGATCGCATTCTTGAAGCGGGCCAGATGCGGCTCGATGCCGTGGAGCGACACCGCGAAACCGCCGATCCAGTCGCCGTCCGGGCTGATGAAGTCGGCAAGGCACATATTCGCCCGCCCTTCCCGCTTGGCGATCTGCTGGCGCAGCATGGGAAGGCGGACGTGGCGTTCGTCCTCCACATGGACGATGATGTCGTCGCCTTCGCGGGCGCAGGGCCACAGCCCCGCGACGCCGCGCGCGGTCAGCCATTTTTCGTCGATGATACGGTCGAGCATCTTCTGTGCGTCGGCAAACAGGCTGGCGGCGCTTTCGCCGACGATGTCATCGGTGAGGATCGCGGGATAATTGCCCGCCAGCTCCCAGGCGCGGAAGAAAGGCGTCCAGTCGATATAGTCCCGCAGATCCTTCAGATCCCAGTCCGGGAAGCGATGAACGCCGGGCAGGCGCGGGCGCGGCGGCTTCAGATTCTCGTCGATCTCGAAGGCATTGGCGCGGGCGTCCTCCAGCGACAGGAGGGCGCTCTGCCCCTTATTCGCGCGGGCGACGCGGACATGCTCATAATCGTCCTTGGTCTTCTGGACGAAATCGGTCTTCTGCGTTTGCGAGACGAGCGCGGTCGCCACGCCCACCGCCCGGCTGGCGTCCAGCACATGAACGACAGGGCCAGTGAAGGCCGGGTCGATACGCAGCGCGGTGTGCACCCGCGACGTGGTGGCTCCGCCGATCAGCAGCGGCATTGACATGTCGGCGCGCTGCATTTCCTGCGCCACCGTCACCATTTCGTCCAGCGAGGGCGTGATGAGGCCGGACAGGCCGATCATGTCGGCATCATTCTCGTTCGCGGCCTTCAATATGTCCTGCCACGGCACCATGACGCCCAGGTCGATCACTTCGAAGCCATTGCACTGGAGCACGACGCCGACGATGTTCTTGCCGATGTCGTGCACGTCGCCCTTGACGGTCGCCATGACGACCTTGCCCTTGCCCTTGGCGCCGGGTTCCTTCGCGGCTTCGATATAGGGGAGGAGATGGGCCACCGCCTTCTTCATGACGCGGGCGGATTTGACGACTTGCGGCAGGAACATCTTGCCCGCGCCGAACAGGTCGCCGACCACGTTCATGCCGTCCATCAGGGGGCCTTCGATCACTTCGATGGGCTTGTCTGCGGAAAGGCGGGCTTCCTCCGTATCCTCGACCACATACATGTCGATGCCCTTGACCAGCGCATGTTCGAGGCGCTTGGCGACCGGCCAGCCGCGCCATTCCTCAGCCGCCTTGTCGACTTCCCCGCCGGTGCCCCGGAATTTTTCGGCGAGTTCGACCAGCCGCTCGGTGGGCGTAACGCTGGGATCGCGCTGGGGGCGGTTGAGGATGACGTCCTCGCAGGCTTCGCGCAGTTCGGGGTCGATGGCGTCATAGACGTCGAGCTGGCCCGCATTGACGATGCCCATATCCATGCCCGCCGGAATGGCGTGATACAGGAAAATGGAGTGCATCGCGCGGCGCACGGGTTCGTTGCCGCGGAAGGAGAAGCTGAGGTTCGACAGGCCGCCCGAAATGTGGACATGCGGGCAGCGGGCCTTGATCTCCTTGCAGGCTTCGATGAAGTCGACGCCGTAATTATTATGCTCCTCGATGCCCGTCGCGACGGCGAAGATATTGGGGTCGAAGATGATGTCTTCCGGCGGAAAACCGATGCTGACCAGCAGGTCGTAGGCGCGGGCGCAGATTTCGACCTTGCGCTCCTTGGTGTCGGCCTGGCCCGTTTCGTCGAAGGCCATGACGACCACCGCCGCGCCATAAGCCATAACCTTTCGGGCATGAGCAAGGAAGGCGTCCTCCCCTTCCTTCATGCTGATCGAGTTGACGATGGGCTTGCCGGACACGCATTTGAGGCCCGCTTCGATCACTTCCCATTTGGAGCTGTCGATCATCACCGGCACGCGGCTGATGTCGGGTTCCGACGTCATGAGTTTCAGGAAGGTCGTCATCGCCTCGATGGCGTCGAGCAGCCCTTCGTCCATGTTGACGTCGACCACCTGCGCGCCGTTCTCCACCTGCTCGCGCGCGATGTCGATGGCGGTGGCATAGTCGCCCGCCATGATGAGCTTCTTGAACTTGGCCGATCCGGTGACGTTGGTGCGCTCACCGATGTTGACGAAGTTGGTGGCGGAAGGTTGGGTGGTCATTCTGTCAATCCGTTCGCTTCGAGCGAAGTCTAGAGGCGGTTGCGTTCGTGTCTCGACTTCGCGCGACACGAACGGAGGTGGGTATCAGGCCGCGATGTGCATCGGTTCAAGACCCGCGAGGCGCGTCACGACCGGCAGTTCCGGCACGACGCGCGGCTTGTGGCCCGCAAGCGCCTTCGCCACCGCGCCGATATGCGCGGGCGTGGTGCCGCAGCAGCCGCCGACCATGTTGACCAGTCCTTCGTCCACCCATTGGCGGATGAGGCTGGCCGTGGTTTCAGGCAGTTCGTCATATTGGCCCAGTTCGTTGGGCAATCCCGCATTGGGATAGGCCAGGATCAGCGTGTCGGCATTCTTCGCCAGTTCACTGAGATAAGGCCGCAGCAGATCCGCGCCGAACGCGCAGTTCACGCCGATGGTGATCGGCTTCAGATGGCGCAGCGAATACCAGAAGGCATTGATCGTGTGCCCTGACAGGTTGCGGCCCGACATGTCGGTGATGGTGAAGCTGAGCATCAGCGGCACCGAACGGCCGGCCGCCGCTTCGGCTTCGCGGGCAGCCATGCCCGCCGCCTTGGCATTGAGCGTGTCGAAGCAGGTTTCGACCAGCAGGAAATCGACGCCGCCTTCGATCAGGGCATCGCATTGTTCGCGATAGTCCGCTTTCAGCGTATCGTAATCCACCTCGCGGTAAGCGGGGTCGTTCACGTCCGGTGAGATCGACAGCGTCTTGTTCGTGGGGCCGATGGACCCCGCCACGAAGCGCGGGCGGCCATCCTTCGCGGTCGCCGCATCACACGCCTTGCGCGCGAGTTTCGCGGCGGCGATGTTGATGTCGCGCACCAGATGTTCACAGCCATAGTCGGCCATGGCGATCTTCGTGGAGGAGAAGGTGTTGGTTTCCACCATGTCCGCGCCCGCCTCCAGATAGGCGGCGTGGATGCCCTCCACGATGTCGGGGCGGGTCAGGCAGAGCAGATCGTTATTGCCCTTCTGGTCCTTGGGCAGCTCCAAATCGCCGCGATAATCCGCTTCGGTCAGGCCATGCTTCTGAATCGACGTGCCATAGCCGCCGTCGAATATCATGATCTTTTCCGCCGCGATGGCGCGGAATTGTTCCTCGGCGGTCATGCACTTTTCTCCGGTCGCAGGCCCAACAGATGGCAGATGGCGTAACTGAGTTCCGCACGGTTGAGTGTATAGAAATGGAAGTCGCGCACTCCGCCCGCATAAAGCTTGCGGCAAAGCTCCGCCGCCAGCGTCGCGGAAACAAGCTGCCGCGCGGCGGGAAGCGTGTCCAGCCCCTCGAACAGGCGACCCATCCAAAGCGGCACATCGGTGTTGCACATGGCCGACATGCGCTGAACCGCGGCGAAATTGCTGACGGGCATGATGCCGGGGATGATGTCCGCCGAAATGCCCGCCGCCGCCGCCGTATCGCGAAAGCGGAAGAAGGTGTCCGGTTCGAAAAAGAATTGCGTGATGGCGCGGGTCGCGCCCGCGTCCAGCTTGCGCTTGAGATTGTCGAGATCGCCCTGGGCGCTCGCCGCATCGGGGTGCGTTTCGGGATAGGCGGCCACGGAAATCTCGAAGGGATGGCGTTTCACCAGCCCATCGACCAGTTCGGCCGCGCCCTGATAGCCCTGCGGATGCGGCTCGAACTTCGCGCCTGCCACCGGCGGATCACCGCGCAGGGCGACGATGTGGCGCACGCCCGCGTCCCAATAGGCATCGGCTACTTCGGTGATCTCGTCCTTGCTGGCGGCAACGCAGGTCAGGTGCGCGGCGGCGGCGAGCGGCGTTTCCTTCGCGATGCGCGCCACCGTGTTGTGAGTGCGCTCCCGCGTCGAACCGCCCGCGCCATAGGTGACGGAAACGAATTTCGGCCCCAGCGGCGTCAGCGTCTCGATCGCGGACCAGAGCTGCTCCTCCATCTTCTCCGTCTTGGGCGGGAAGAATTCGAAGCTGACGTTAAGGTCGCCCGCCAGATCGGCATAGAGCGGCGCATCCAGTGCGCGCCGCGCCTCTTCGACGGAGGGGAAGCTGAGGGTCATGCGGAAATGCGTCCTTCGATCGGCAGGACGCGCGCGCCACGGCGGCGGCCCAGCCAGAGTTGCACGGTAAGTTCCTGTCCGGGCAGGCTTTCCACCCGTTCCAGGTCAAGGCCCGCCTGCGCGAACCAGTTTTCGATCTGCTCGTTGGAAAAGCCCAGACGCGCATGTTGATCGCGCAGGCGCAGTTCCTCGCGCTCATGGGCGGCGAAGTCGGCGATCAGCACCCGGCCCTGCGCGGCGGTGACGCGGGCGGCTTCGGCGATGGCGGCTTCGGGCGCCTGTGCGTAATGCAGCACCTGATGCAGGACCACCGTGTCAACGCTGCCCCGCTCCATCGGCAACTCGCCGAAATCGCCCAGCACCAGCGCATATTTGTCGCCCGCGTCCTCCGGCAACTTCGCGCGGGCCAATCGGAGCATGTCGGGGCTGCGGTCGAGCGCGGTCACCTGTTCGGCTTCGGGGCCGAAAAGCTCGATCATGCGGCCCGTCCCCGTGCCGATATCGAGGAGATGGCCGATCGGCTCCTGCACGAGGAGCGCGGTCATGGCCGCTTCCACATCGGCTTCGGCAACGTGGAGCGAGCGGATCGCGTCCCATTCCTCCGCATGTTCGGCGAAATAGCTTTCTGCGGCGCGCGAACGATCCGCCCGCACGGCGGCCAGGCGGGCGAGGTCCGCCTGCTGCCACAGATGTTCGGCCTGCGACGGTTCGATCCGGTCGAACAAAGCGAGATAGGGCGCGAGGGCGGCATCCTTGCCAAGGCGAAGGAAAACCCAGTTTCCTTCCTTGCGCCGTTCGACAAGACCGGCCTCGGCGAGGATGCGGACGTGACGGGACACGCGCGGCTGGCTTTGCCCCACGACCTGCGCGATTTCGCCCACGGCCAGTTCCATGGCGCGCAGCAAATGGATGATCCGCAGGCGCGTGGGATCGCCAAGGGCACGGAAAATGTCGAGTGCGGCGCTCATGACAAGGTTATATAAAGAAAACTTTATATACGTCAATCGCGCTCTTTCCCTATATGTTTCGCATAAAATCGTGGAAATAGCGCCCTTAACCCACATGAAGAGGATTGCCTTGCGCGGACCAAGGCATTACGAATCGGCCCGCAGACAATGGGGGGTGAGCTTTTCTCCGAGATGGTCTGCACGGTTTTTTGTTCTCAGAGAGGGGTTTAGCCCATGACCAAGTCGATTGCTCTTTCGCTCGTTCTCGCCGCGTCGCTCGGCCTCGCCGCCTGTTCGGGCGGTGCGGAAAATGCCGCTAACGCCGCCGCGAACGCTGCGGATAACGCATCGAACGCTGCCGACAACGCGATGAACGCCGCGCTGAATGCCGCCGACAACGCATCGAACGCTGCTTCGAACGCTTCGAACGCCGCCGCGAACGCTGCTTCGAACGCGATGTAATTCCGTTTCGGAAGTTTTCGAAAAGGGCCGCGCCGGAAACGGAGCGGCCCTTTTCTTATGCGTGAGGAGGATGGAAAAATGATCCGCACCCTTATGGGCATGACGATGCTGGCCTGCCTGACGGCCTGCGGATCGGATTCCGGCGACGGCGTAGGCGGCGTCAGCGCGAGTGAGGCCAGCGCGCTCAACGATGCCGCGGCCATGCTGGATATGCGTGCGGGACAGGCTCGCAATGAAGACGCGGGCATCAACCCAGCGGCGATGAAGGCCCTGCGCGCCGATCGAAATCGTATCGAGCCCGCCGCCGAAAACAGCTCAGGCGCGAAAATTCCGTAAATCCATGCCATGCAATGACCTGCGGCGGTCAGGCGCGGACCTATAAATCCTCCCCAGGAGGGGCGGAGCCGAATGGCCGCAACCCATCCCGGACCACCAAGCAGAAAGGGCCGCCCCTTGCGGAGCGGCCCTGCCTGAATCATGTCCGATGAGGACGGTTCGCTTAGCAATCGCGGTCGATGGCCCGACCCGCGAGGGCCCCGACGCCTGCGCCAAGGATGGCGCCCGTGGTGCCGTCGCCACGGCCATAGCGGCCGCTGCCCTTGCCGACTTCGTTACCCAGCAGGCCACCGGCGATCGCGCCGATGATCGTGCCGCCCGTGCCGCTGTCCCGGCAGCGATAGCCGCCCCGATAACCGCGATAATAATTGTTGCGATAATAGCGATCGCCCCGATAGCCGCGATTATAGTCGCCGCGATAACCGCGATAGCCACGATCACCCCGATAGGAATGGCCGCGATCATAATGACGGCCCCAGCCGTCGCGCGCCATGGCGGGGGTGGCGGTCACCGCGAGAGATGCAACGCCCATGGCCAGCGCAGCTCCCATATTCACAAGAAACTTCATTTTCATGGCGTTGCTCCTCCAAAAGCCATCTTCTCGGCGCATCCGGAATACGAATTCGCCTTGATTGACGCCCTTATGCCCGATTCGCTTTGAGCCAAGCCTGAATAAGCGTGACAGCCATTGTTCAGCTAATCATCGATCTGTCACGCGGATGCTGCAAGCTGCCTGCTATTGTCCTATGGCAAGCCGCGATGCGTCGAATCCTGATCGTTCTGGTCCTTGCGATCCTGCTGCTGCCGGCAGCCCACAAGAACAAGCCGCAACTGCTGCATCCCGGCACGTTGCCCGTGCTGGCGCGCGCCGTCGCGCTGAGCGCCAGCGACCCGGCGCTGCGGCGCGTGGGCAGGCTGGATTATGTCGCGGGATGGGCGCTTACCAGCCGGAACCCCAATTTCGGCGGCATATCGTCGCTGCTGGTGGAACCGTCAGGACAGGTTCTGGGGCTGAGCGACGCAGGCATTTTGATGGGATTTCATGTCGGCCCCGGCGAAGCCCGCCGCCGGTCCTTCATCGCGCCCCTGCCCGTCCGTCCGCAGGATCGGCAGAAACCCTGGTGGGCGTGGGATTCGGAGTCCATGACGCATGACCCCGCCACGGACCGCTATTGGGTCGGCTTCGAATTGCAGCAGATGATCTGCCGCTATTCATCCGGCTTCGCGCGGGTCGAAGCCTGCCGCACATGGCCGGAGATCGAGGCGTGGCCGGAAACCGGCTCCATCGAATCCCTCGCTCGCCTGCCCGACGGACGCTTCATCGCCATCGCCGAAATGGGGATGACGGCGGACGGCAATCATGATGCCCTGCTCTTTTCCGGCGATCCGGCAGACCCGGACACCCCCTCTCCCATTCATCTGCGTTATACGCCGCCGCAAGGCTATCGCCCCACCGATGCGGTGGCGCTGGATGAACGGCACCTGCTGGTGCTGAACCGGCGGCTGACCTTGCAGGAACTGTTCACCGGCGTCGTCGCCATCGTCGAACTGCCCGAACGACTGGAGCCCGGCACGCGACTGCGCGCGGAAACGCTGGCACGGCTCGCGCCGCCGCTATTGGCCGATAATTTCGAGGGGCTGGCCGTCACCAGAGAAGGCGGACAAACGATGATCTGGGTCGCGTCGGACGACAATCACGAATTTTTCCAGCGCACCCTGCTGCTCAAATTCGCGCTGCGCTGATACCGCGCCTGATCCCACGCAAAAAAGCGGCCTGTCGCCAGACCGCTCCCTTACCGAAACGAATCAGAAGAAATCAGGCTGCGGCGGCAGCCTTCTTCTTGACGATGTCGCGCTTCAGGCGCTGCGCCTTCACCGACAGCTGGTCGTCGCCGGTCTTCAGCAGCCAGTTGTCGAGGCCGCCATTATGCTCCACCGAACGCAGGCCATGGGTCGACACGCGCAGCTTCACGCCCTTTTCCAGCGCTTCGGAGATCAGCGTGACATTCTGCAGGTTGGGCAGGAACACACGCTTCGTCTTGTTGTTGGCGTGGGAAACATTGTGACCCACCTGGCGGCCCTTGCCGGTCAGCTCGCAAATGCGCGACATAATCTCATCAACCTTGTTGTTCGGTTTCGTTCGGAAAGCGGCGCCAGTAACCGGATTCCCGTTTCCCGTCAAGCCATGCGGAGGGCTCGATCATGCCGCAACCGCAACCTTTTCCGCTGGCCGGGCGTTCCTTCTCCCGTATCCCAGAGGAGAGTGCAATGCGAGTGATTGGTGGGTTGTTGCTGATCGTGCTGCTGATTCTGGCGGCGGGGATCGCGACGGGCTTTATCAACCTGCAAAAGACGCAGGAGGGCAGCCTGCCCGAAATCTCCGTCAAGGGCGGCCAGCTTCCCAAATATGACGCCAATGTCGGCAAGGTGGAGATGGGCAGCCGCAACGAAACGGTTGAAGTGCCGACCGTGAACGTGAAGAAGCCCTGAGCGTTTCATCGGTGCGGGCATCCGTGATAAGGGCGGCGCATGCCGTCGCCCTTTCCCCTGCCCGATCCCATGCGCCGTGCGCTCGATCTCGCTTATGCGGCGCAGCAGGCGGATGAAGTGCCGATCGGTGCGGTGGTGACGCTGGACGGGCGCGTCATCGGCGAGGGTGAGAATCGCAACCGGCGCGACAATGATCCGACGGCTCATGCAGAGATGGTGGCGATCCGGGAAGCGGCGCGGCGGATCGGCGACTTCCGCCTGACGGGGTGCGATCTGTGGGTGACGCTGGAGCCGTGCCCGATGTGCGCGGGGGCGATTTCCCATGCCCGGATAGCGCGGCTTTATTACGCCGTGTCGGACCCCAAGGGCGGCGCGGTGGAACAGGGGCCACGTCTGTTCGCCCAGCCCCAATGCCTGCACCGACCCGAAGTCTATGGCGGACTGGCCGAGGCGGAGGCCTCAGCGTTGCTGCGCGGCTTTTTTGCTGTCCGGCGCTGAATAGTCGATTTTATAGAGCGTGTAGGGCAATTCCGTCCCGCTCCTGATCGTCACGGGATGCAGCCAGCCCGGCACATGGCCGCGCATCAAATCGGCGTAGAAGCCGCGCGGGCTGCGCGCCTGATAGATGGTTCCTTCGGGGAAATTGGGACAGATCAGCAGATAGGTCGCATGATGCTTTGCCGCGATAGGGCGGAAGGCGTCGGCCGGCCCGTCAAAGGCGTGGTGGACGTCCAGTATCACCGCGCCGTTGCGATGATAGGGTCCGGCGACCGCGCTGTGGTGCGTCGTCGCAATGATGCGCGGGCCAAGGTCGACCATGGTGAAGATGGTGGCGGATGGTAGTCTGTTCATCACCTCCAGCGCGGGGAGGGTGCGGCAACGGCCATTGGCTTTCTTGATCGCGTCGGTCCGCGCCTTCGCCTGCGGACGCCAGGGCTTCGGCTTGTTGCCGGTCAGTTCCGCCCAGAGGCGGTTCGCCTGCGGATAGAGCGGCGCGGCAAAGGCCATGGCAGCCAGCGGCAATATCCCGGCCCAGACGGCGAGGCGGACGAGCGGGCGGGCGTTCAGCATCAGGCCGAGCAGGCGATGCGTCATCCATGCGGCAGGCGGGACCGCCATCAACTGCGCCGCCGGACCCGCGCGCAAGGCCCAGAACAGCATCGCCGTGGAAAAGAGCATCATCAGCCCGACCGTCGCCCATGCCCACAGGCGATCCGCATCCCGCCGAGAATCCCACAAGGCCCACAGCAGGCCGATCAATCCCGCCACCGGCAGCGCCATTAACGGCACGGCGACATCGCGGCTCTGTGCCATCAGGGGCTTGGCCTCGCGAATATTGGCGAGCCACAGGCGCTCAAGCTCCGGTGAAATCTGATAGGCGCCGCTCAGGCATTGCGGCCAGTTGAGCCAGGCAAAGGCCGCGACCGCCGCGCCGACCGCCAGCCCCGCCGCAAGCCGCGCCTGCCAGCTTCGCAGCGGCAAAAAGGTGAGCAGCACCATGCCCGCCGAAGCCGCCGCGAAGATGGCGACCCAGATGGGCGAGATCGCGTCGCACACCATCTGCCGGTTGGCATAGCTGGCGAACAGCACGAACAGCAGAGAAGTCGCGCCGGTGAGGCTGAGCGCATAGGGCAGCATCCGGCGGCCCGCGCCCTCCTTGAACACCCAGCGCAGGGCGATCAACGCGCCGCCCGCCGCCAGATAGACGATCATCTCCATGCCGATGGTCAGCGACAGCGCCGTGCTGATCCCCGCGATAATGCCGCCACGCAGCCAGTTGCGGTCGACCAGTCCCGCCAGCATCGTGACGGCGAGCGCCAGTTGCCAGCCATGATGGTCGATCCGCATCGGCACGAACATGCTCAGGCCCATCTGCGCGGCGAGCGGCGCCAGCGCGGCGATGATCCACGCATTGCCCCCCGCCAGCCGCCGCGCGATAAAGCCGAGGCTCAGCATCAAGAGCAGCAGGGGCAGCATCGGCGCGATGGCGCAGGCCAGCCGGTCGGCCATGCCCTGATCCAGAAAGGCGCGGAAGAACAGCATCAAGCCCGCAATCGGCAAATCCACCAGCCGCGACCAATGGATGTCGAACCCCTTTGGCGGATCGAGCCGATATTGGCGCAGGTCATACCAGCCCTGCCCCGCCAGCCAGTCCTTCACCTGCACATAACGGATATTGTCGTCCGTATCGCTGAGCACAAACCAGTGGATGGCAGACCAGCGACTGACGAGGAAACCCGCCACGATGGCGATCCAGAGGAGCAGGGTCAGCCATTTCCAGTGCTTTGCGGCATAGTCGGGAAAGCCCGTCGCAAAAGTCGCGATACGGGCGCGCAGGGCTGGCCAGCTTTGCAAGTTCATGAACGGTGGATTAGACGCTCCGCATCAAAGCGCAACGGGGACATATGAAAATCATTCAGCGATTGTCGGCAGAGCAGCAGGCGCTGATGTGGCAGATCGTCCGCTATGGCGTGACGGGGCTGTTCGTCACGGCCTGTCAGGCGGCGATCTACTGGGTGCTGGCCGCGCCCGTGGGGCTGCATGTGCAGATCGCCAACGGGATCGGCTATATCGCGGCTGTCGCGATCGGCTATGCGTCCCACAACGCCTTCACCTTTCGCGGACATGGCGCGGGAGAGGATGGCCATGCGGCGCGAGGCGCGCGGTTCGTCGCCGTATCGCTGGTGAGCTATGCGCTCAATGCCTTGTGGGTGTGGCTGTGCGTCACGCATATGCAATGGCCGGAATGGTCGCCCATCCCGGCCATGATGTTCGTGACCCCTGCGGTGGTGTTCCTGCTCAACCGGCAATGGGTATTCCGGTAACGCACCGCGCGTTAATGGACGAACCGCGCCACCACGTCGCGATAGGAGCGGCTGACCTTCACCTGCGCGCCGCTTTCCAGCACTAGGAAACATTCGCCATTGGTGTGGGGCTTCACCTGACGCACCTGCGACAGGTTCACGATGGTCGAGCGGTGGACGCGCTGGAAATTGCGGGGGTCGAGCCGCTTTTCCAGATCCTTCATCGTTTCGCGCAGGATCAGCGAGTTGTCGGCGGTGTAGATGCACATATAATCGCCCGCCGCGTCGATCCGTTCGATCGAATCCACGTCGACGCGGAAAATCTGGCCGCGATCCTTGATGTTGATGAGCTTTTCGAAGCGGTTGGACGCGGGCGCATCCTCGTCCGATGCAAAGTCGTTCATCGCGTCGGGCGCGACTTCGGCCAGCACTTCGCGCAGTTTTTCGACTTCCTGCACCTGCCGCTTTTCGGACAGGCGCTGGCGCACGCGGTCGAGCGCGTCGGCAAGGCGGCCTTCCTCCACCGGTTTCATCAGGTAATCGACCGCCTGCGCCTCGAACGCGCGGATCGCATGGTCGCTATAGGCCGTCACGAAGATGAAAAGCGGGGGTTCGACCTCCATCATGCCCTGAACGACGGAAAAGCCGTCAAATCCGGGCATCTGAATGTCAAGGAACACAAGGTCGGGTTTATGCGTCTTTATGGCGCGAATGGCTTCACGGCCATTGCTGCAGGTTTCAACGATTTCAACATCCTCATGCGCTTCCAGACGCAGCTTGAGGCCCTGAATAGCCAGGCTTTCGTCGTCGACGAGGATCGTTCTGATGGTCATGCGGCCACTTTCGATGGTTCATCCAGATTAAGCGGCATTTCGATAATGACCGAAAAGCCGCCTGGCGTGGAACGCGTTTCGAAGCTCTGTCGTTCCCCGAAAGCCTGAATAAGCCGATCACGGATATTCGCCAGCCCGACGCCTGTTCCCGCGCTGACGGGATTGTTCGGGCGCATGGCCCCGTCATTCAATCCCGGACCGCTGTCCGATACGATGATCCGGACGTTTTCACCGGCGGGCTGCGCCGTGACGGAGATTTCCGCCCCCTCCTCCTTGGGCGTCACTGCATATTTGATGGCGTTTTCCACCAGCGGCTGAAGCAATAGCGAGGGCAGACGCGCCTGCGCGACCGCCGGATCGATGATGAAGACGGGACGCAGCCGGTCCTCGAACCGCATCTTTTCGATTTCGAGATAGAGTTTCAGTGTCTCCACCTCCTGCTCGATCGTCACCTGCGCGGTGGGTTCGTTGATCAGCGTGTAGCGCAGGAAGGACGACAGGCGCGAAAGCATCGCATTGGCCCGGTCGGTCTGTTTCAGCAGCACCAGGGTCGAGATGCTGTTGAGCGTATTGAACAGGAAATGGGGATTGAGCTGATAACGCAGCATCGCCAGTTGCGCGCTGGACGCCTGATTTTCCAGGTGCAGAAGCTGATCCGCCTGCTCCTCCACGGTCAGGTAGAAATTAATGGCGTAATAGAGCGCCGACCACGCGCCGAGCAGCGTGACGCTGAGATAGAAAGCGCCGAGGAAAAGCTGGACCCCCGCCGTCCCGCTCGCGCGGTTCTGGGTGGAAAAGACCCAGGCGTCGATAAACGCCACCAGCCCCGCCGCCGCCAGCACCGTGATGATCGAAACGCCCCAGGTGATGACGGGCTTCTGCTTCAACAGAAAGCGGAAGATCACCGCGATCAGAAGCGTGACCGAATAACCGCTGACGGTGGAGATCAACACCGGGATCAGGCTGGAAAGCGGCTGGCCGTTGGCGACGGTGGAGGAACCGCGCAGCAGGAAGGCCCCGGCCCAGCCCAGCGACTGGAGGTTCCAGAAAGCGCGATTCTTGTCCGCGAAAAAGGGTTCCGGCTGGATACGAGGCGGTGACATCAGGGGCAGACTAAAGCATCATGCGAAAAAGTGGGAACCGGTTTTCGCAAAAAAGATGGCGATCAAAGAACAGTGCCGCGCGATCCGCACCGGGTTCAACGCAGCGGGATCGCGCCGCCCATCAGCCAGCGGCCACTTCCTCCAATGCCGATACTCCATCCGCGCACAGCCAGACCAGATCCTCGATCGCCAGATCGCGGCCATCATGGGACTGGATCGTCATGCGGCGGATCGGCTGACGGTCGCGGCTGTCGGCCAGCACCTGGCAGGTTTGCGGACTGCAGCCCCATCTTTCGCCCCATTGACGCAGGGCGACCATGACAGGGGCGAGTTCCTGCCCCTTTGCGGTCAGACGATATTCGACCTTGCGCCGGTCGCACTGCATGGGCTGGCGGACCATGATACCGTTTTCAACCAGCCGGGCCAGGCGATTGGCAAGGATATTACGGGCGATGCCCAGGACGGACTGGAACTCCTCGAAATGCAGGATGCCCGCCATGGCGCCCCGCAAGATCAGGAAGGACCAGCGTTCGCCCATCATCTCCAGCGCGCTTGGCAGCGCGCATTGCTCCAGGTCCTGCGCCAGATTGTGTCTCATCGTAACAACTCTAACGTAAAGCGCGCTCCGTTGCAAAAGTGCAGCAGAATTACGTCAAAATGGGATTTTTTTGTTGCACCACAAGGTGCTTCACGGACAATCGGGAAACGATGTTACGCCAATATGAACTTGTCGAGCGGGTGAAACGCTATGATCCGGACGCGGATGAAGCGATGATAAACCGCGCCTATGTCTTTTCCGTCCAGAAACACGGGTCGCAAAAACGCGCCAGCGGCGACCCTTATTTCAGCCATCCGATTGAAGTCGCAGGGATTTTGACCGACTTCAATCTGGACGACCAGACCATCGTGACCGCGTTGCTGCACGACACGATCGAAGACACGCTCGTCACCTATGAAGAGATTGAGCAGGCGTTCGGCAGGGATGTCGCGCGCATGGTCGACGGTGTCACCAAGCTCAGCAAGATCGAAGCCATGTCGGAAAATGAGCGAGCGGCAGAAAATCTCCGCAAATTCCTGCTCGCCATGTCGGACGACATCCGCGTGTTGCTGGTGAAGCTGGCCGACCGGCTGCACAATATGCGGACGCTCCATTTCATCAAGAATGAGGCCAAGCGCCGTCGCATCGCGAAGGAGACGATGGACATATATGCCCCGCTGGCGGAGCGAATCGGCATGTATGACTTCATGCGGGAAATGCAGTTGCTCGCCTTCCGGGAACTGGAGCCGGAAGCCTATGACAGCATCACCAAGCGGCTGGAGCAACTGAAGGAAGGCGGCCATGACAAGGTCGACCGGATCGGCGCGGAACTGCAATTGCTGCTGGGCACCCACGACCTGCCGGTGACGGTATCGGGCCGGGAAAAGCATCCCTATTCCATCTGGAAGAAGATGCAGGAACGGCACATCAGCTTCGAGCAGTTGACCGACGTGATGGCGTTCCGCGTCATCACGGAAACCACCGCCGACTGTTACAAGGCGCTGGGCGTGATCCACCAGACCTATAAAATGGTGCCGGGGCGGTTCAAGGACTATATCTCCACCCCCAAGCGCAACGGATACCGTTCGCTGCACACCACCGTCATCCATCAGGACAATGCCCGCATCGAGGTGCAGATCCGCAGCCGCGAAATGCATCATGACGCGGAACTGGGGCTGGCGGCGCACTGGGCCTACAAGCAGCGGGGCGACGCGAACGATCATCAGGCGGCATGGCTGCGCGATCTGGTCGAAATCCTGGAACAAAGCCAGGATGCGGACGAATTGCTCGAACATACTCGTATGGCGATGTATCAGGACCGCATCTTCGCCTTTTCCCCCAAGGGCGAACTGCACCAGTTGCCCAAAGGATCGACGCCGGTCGATTTCGCCTATGCCGTGCACACCTCGCTCGGCAACCAGACGGTGGGGGCGAAGGTCAATGGCCGGGTCATGCCGCTTCGCACGCAGCTGGAAAATGGCGATCAGGTCGAAATCCTGAAATCCGAAGGGCAGCAGCCGCAACCGGGCTGGCTGACCTTCGCCATCACCGGCAAGGCGCGGTCTGCCATCCGCCGCTATATCCGCCAGAAGCAACGGGGCGAGGAAATCGCGCTCGGCGAAAAACTCTATGAGGAAATCGTCGGCCGCCTCCCTCACGAACTGGCGAGCGAACTGGGCGACAAGGCGGTGGCCGCGGCGCTCAAGCGGCTGAAGCTGGAGGATCGCGCCGCGCTGATGATCGCCATCGCGACCCATCGCCTGCTGGATTCCGAAGTGATGGAGGCGCTGATCCCCGGTTCCACCAGCGCGGAAGGCATGGAGGAAGCCCACCCCCGTCAGCACGCGCCCGTGTCGATCCGTGGCCTGACGCCGGGCATTGCCTATCATCTGGGCGAATGCTGCCACCCGGTGCCGGGCGACCGCATCGTCGGACTGCGCCGGACGGGCGAACCGATTGAGGTGCACACCATCGACTGCAAGGCGCTGGAAGCTGGGCAGGATGCGGACTGGGTGGATCTGTCCTGGGACAGCCGGTCAAAGGGCGGGACAGCGCGCCTTTCCGTCATCGTCAAGAACCAGCCGGGCGCTCTGGCGGCCGTCGCCAATGTGTTCGGCGCGACCAAAGCGAATATCCTCAACCTGCAACTGGTGAACCGCGAAGGGCCGTTCCACACCGACATCATCGACCTGGAAGTGGCCGATGCCCAGCACCTCAACCGTATCCTGTCCGCGCTGCGGGCGCTGGACGCGGTGGTGCAGGCGGATCGCGTATGACCCCTTTTCCGCAAGGGATTGCTTTCCTCCACCATCCCTTGTAAAGGGCCGCCACCGGACCCCTTGCGGGTCCACCGTCCGAGACAGTTGGTGAAGGGAATCTGCCCTTCTTAATGTCCAGCCTAGACGGGGAAAAGTTCTTGCCGGACGGGCCTTTATGCCATGTTCCGGGTCTGCCTGTCTTCGTTGAAGCGATTCGGGCCAGTCGACCTCTCCCCATTCGGACCAGTGCCCCATGCGGCGGCGAAAGCCTTTGCATGGGTTTGTTGTGCGCCGGACCGTCCGGCGCATGAATATGTGGAGAATGGCATGGATCGTAATCAGAAAGCTGAGGTCGTTTCCGCGCTGAACGCACATCTGGCAGAGGTCGGTGTGGTCGTCGTGACCCGCAACCTCGGCATGACCGTCGCCCAGTCGACGGACCTGCGCCAGAAAATGCGCGACGCCGGCGCAACCTTCAAGGTTACGAAAAACCGCCTCGCCAGGATCGCCCTTGAAGGCACCGACTATACCGGCATCAGCGACCTGCTGACCGGTCCGGTCGCTCTTGCTTCCTCGGTCGATCCGGTCGCAGCCGCCAAGGTTGCGGTCGAATTCGCGAAAACCAACGACAAGCTTGAGATCGTTGGCGGCGCGATGGGCGAGACACTGCTGGATGCGAACGGCGTCAAGGCGCTCGCATCGATGCCGTCGCTGGATGAACTGCGTGCGAAGATCGTTGGGCTGCTCGTTGCGCCCGCGACCAAGCTCGCGACCGTCACCCAGGCGCCGGCAGCGCAGCTCGCGCGGGTTTTCAACGCCTATGCGGAAAAGAACGCGGCCTGATTTTTCAGGCCCGGTCGAAACCGGACATTGTTTCAACGCTAGTTTAAGGGGCCTTCTGGCCCCGCCCAGAAGGGAACAGGTAAAATATTATGGCAGACATTAACGCACTGGTCGATCAGCTGTCGGCCCTGACCGTCCTCGAAGCCGCTGAGCTGTCGAAGGCTCTGGAAGAAAAGTGGGGCGTTTCGGCCGCTGCTGCCGTGGCGGTTGCCGCTCCGGCCGGTGGCGCTGCTGGCGGCGCGCCTGCTGAAGAAGCCAAGGACGAATTCGACGTCGTCCTGACCGGCGACGGCGGCAAGAAGATCAACGTCATCAAGGAAGTCCGCGCCATCACCGGCCTGGGTCTGACCGAAGCCAAGGCGCTGGTCGAAGGCGCGCCGAAGGCGATCAAGGAAGGCGTCGGCAAGGACGAAGCCGAAAAGCTCAAGAAGCAGCTTGAAGAAGCCGGCGCGACCGTCGAACTCAAGTAAGCTTTCGCTCCGCACCGCGGAGAGAGGATCGGGGCGGCGCCATCATGGCGCCGCCCTTTTCTTTTGGAGGATTTCCGTTCACAAACCCGCGATCATGCATGGGCTGCTATTGGCCAATGCGAACATTTACCGAAACATAGACATCCGTTCGCCCTGAGGTGGGCCAAGCCCTTCGACTGACTGCTTGCTCAGGATAAACTTGGCCTCGGGCCAAGTCGAAGACCCGTATCGAAGGATCTTGCGCGACATCAGTCCTTCGGCACGCCATTTCGACAAGCTCAGCGGCTACTCAGGACGAATGGGGGTGAGGAAAGCGGCCATTCCGCAATCCACCCAAAACCGCAATCCGGCTCAAATTTTATTTGCCGCCTTTCATAAGCCCCTTCTCTCCAAGGCCGCGTACCCATGACCAATGGCGGCCATGAGGCGGAGTTTATGGGGTTGGCAGACACGTTGCCATTCGCGCATGAGGGGCGGAGAATGACCACAGCCATCATCTATATCACAGCAGCCATCGCCGAAATTGCCGGTTGTTTTGCCTTCTGGGCCTGGTTGCGGCTGGACAGGTCGCCGCTCTGGCTGGTTCCCGGCTGCCTTTCGCTGGCCCTGTTCGCCTGGCTGCTGACGCTGGTCGATACCAGCCATGCAGGCCGAGCCTATGCGGCCTATGGCGGCATATACATCACATCCGCGCTGCTGTGGCTGTGGATGGCGGAAGACGTGCGGCCCGATCGCTGGGATCTGGGGGGCGCTACGCTCTGCCTCATCGGCGCGGCCGTCATCCTGCTCGGCCCGCATCGAACCTAGCGCCTTCACTCCACCGGGACGAAGGCGCCCTTTTCGCGGTCCTTGACGACATGCGCGGCGGGAAAGACCGATCCGCTCATCGTGATATAGACGCCCGGCTGCGCCACCTGCACCGTGGCGAAGGCCATGCCGAGGTTGAAGCTCGCGTCGCTCTCACCGAAACGCGCGGGGGCGAGCGCGCCGACCAGCACCACCGTCTTGCCGGGAATATCGGCCAGCACCCTGGCGGTTTCCGTCATCGTGTCGGTGCCGTGGGTGATGACGATGTGGCTTTCGTGGGCCGCGACGACGCGGGCGCGGATATGAGCGCGGTCGGCATCGTCCAGTTCCAGACTGTCCTTGCGGGTCACTTCCTCGATGCGGAAGGGGCGTTTGACGCGGGCGATCTCCAGCAGCTTGGCGACCACGGTTTCGCCCACCTGATAATCGGAGAGCGCGTCGAAATAGATTTTGTCGATCGTGCCGCCGGTGGTGAGGAGGAGGATGGGCGTGTCGGGGGACAACATGGGAAGCTCCAGAAATTGAGTGAGGCGTCCTCTAGCCGCCCCGCGCCATGGCCTCGCCCCGGTCGCGGGCGGCGGTCAGCGTGTCGGTCAGCAGCCTGAGCAGGCGATCGTCGGCGTCGAGCACATTGAGACCCTCCCGCGTCATGCCACCGGGACTGGCGACGCGGTCGGCCAGCGCGCCGGGGCCGTCGCTGGCGCGGGCTGCCATGCTGGCGGAACCCTCCACCGTGGCCAGCGCCATGCGCGCGGCCTGATCGGCGGGCAGGCCCAGCGCCTCCCCCGCCCGCGCCAGCGCGTCGATGAAGCGGAACAGGAAAGCGGGGCCACAGCCGGACAGCGCGGTCACTTCATTGAACTGCCCCTCATCGGCCATCCATTCGGCAAGGCCGAGCGGCGCGATAAGCGCGGTTATGGCCGCACGGGCTTCATCCGGCGTCGCGGCGTCGGTGTAGAGCGCCGTCACGCCCTGCCCTATGCCCACGGGCAGGTTCGGCATGGCGCGCACCAGGGCGCGGGCGGCGGGGAAATGCCCGCGCAAATCGTTGAGCGGCGTGCCCGCGAGGATCGAGACGATGCGCGTCTCTTCCCCGCAGAGCGGCGCGAGGGACGCGGCGACATCGGCGATCTGATAGGGCTTCATCCCCAGCAGAACGGTGGTTCCGGCCGGCAGGGCGGCGGGATAATCGCTTACCACCCGCACGCCTTCGGCTACCGGCTTTCCGCTGGGGCGCAGCACGATGACCCGGGCCGGATCGAGGCCGCAATCAAGCCAGCGAGCCAACATCTGCCCCGCCATATTGCCGCAACCGACGAGGAACAGGTGGTCGGGCCATTTGATGTCGGTCATGGGATGCGTTCAGGCTTCGCCGCGGGTTTCGATGAGGCTGGCGGAGATCGCTTCAGATGGCGTTTTGCCACCCCACAGGACGAACTGGAACACGGGATAGAAACGCTCGCACTCGTCAATGGCGGTTTCGACCAGAACCTGCGCCTGATCGAGCGTCAGCGTGCCCCCTGCGCCAAGCAATGCCCCGTGGCGGAACAGGACGATGCCGCTCGACGACCACAGTTCGAAATGACCCAGCCAAAGCTGTTCGTTGATCAGGGCCAGCGTTTCATGGATCGCGGCCCGCTTTTCATCCGCCACGCGAATGTCGGGCAAGGCCAGAAGCTGAAGCACCTGATCCTCGTCCCGCCAGATGCCGCGCAGCTCATATTGCGCCCATGAACCCTGGGTGCTGGCGACGATCTCATCCTCGCCCATCTGGTCGAAGCTCCAGCCATGCGCCTCGAAATAGGCGGCCAGCATATCAATCGGGGCCGCTTCCTGCCCGCCATTTTCAAATTCGTCGGCGTCCATCATGTGCGGCCCTTAACATCGGGAACAGTGAAAGGACAGGCGCGAAACGCCGTTATTCGGCGTCCTTCGCCTTGCCCTTGTTCGCGCGGACGGTCTTGGTGACGGGTTCGGGCGCTTTGCCTTCCAGCGCGTCGACGCGGGCTTTCAAAAGCTCCACCTCTTCACGGGCGGCGGCGGCCAGCGCCTTGACCGCGTCAAATTCCTCGCGGCTGACGAAATCCATGCCGCCCATCCACTGCTTCGCCTTTTCGCGGGCATTGGACTCGAACTCGCGGCTCATGCCCGCGACGGTCCCGGCGGCGCCGTTCACCAGCTTGGCAAGGTCGTCGAAAAAGCGGTTTTCGCTCTGCATGATCCTGTCGTCCTCATTCGCGCCGCCTCCTGTCGGGCGGCAAAAATCATATCTGGGTGCGAAGCGCCGGGACGACAAGGGTTTCTGCGTCCGGGTTCAGCCGGTCGACCTCATAGTTGAGGTAAGTGGCAAAGGCCAGCCACAGCAGATAAGGCAGCAGCAGCCATCCCGCCGCCCGGCGAATGCGCTGGAAAAGCGCCGTCGTGACCGCCACCAGCACGGTAAGGACAAGGATCAGCGCCAGCGCGTCGCCGACCTGATGCGCGCGGAAGAACAGCGGCGACCAGATCAGGTTCAAGGCGAACTGGATCAGGAACAGGGCGATGGCAACGCCCCGCCCCCGTGCACCGCGCGCATGGAGCACCATCGCGAAGGCCAGCGCCATCAGGATATAGAGCAGCGTCCAGGCCGCGCCGAATACCCAGCCGGGCGGCATCAGCTCCGGCTTGGCAAGCGCGGCGAACCAGCGATTGCCATAGCCGCTATTGGCGAGCTTTCCCGACAGGAAACCGAGAAAGAGGATCGCGGGAACCGTCACCAGCGCCCAGCGCAGATAGGCAAGGCGCAACTGACCGGGCGACGCGATCTGGTTCATCGGCACTTATTCTCCCTGCCCTCTCACTCGGCGGCGTCGGGCGAATCCTTGAGCGCCGAATCCAGCCGCCGTCCCACGGTTTGCGGTGAAACGGTTCGTCCCGCAACCCGCGAATAGAAGATCGGGATCAGGAAAAGCGTGATGAGCGTGGCCAGCGACACGCCGAACACGACGACCGTGCCGATGCTGTGCCGCGCCGCCGCTCCCGCTCCGCCCCGGATGACCAGCGGCACCGCCCCGATCACCGTGGCGATGGAGGTCATCAGGATCGGGCGCAGACGGCGGGCCGCCGCCTGTCGGATGGCGTCGGCGACTTCCAGCCCTTCGTCGCGAAGCTGGTTGGCGAACTCCACGATCAATATGCCGTTTTTCGCGGCCAGCCCCACCAGCATGACGATGCCGATCTGGCTGTAGAGATTGATCGACCCCGCCGTCAGCAGGAGGCCCAGCACGCCGCCCGCAACCGCCAGCGGCACCGTGGCGATGATGACGCCGGGATGGATGAAGCTTTCGAACTGGGCGGCAAGCAGCAGGTAGACGATCAGGATGGTGAGGCCGAATACCAGCCAGATCGACCCGCCGGTTTCGCGCAGCGACTGGCTTTCGCCGCGATAGCCGATGGCGAGCACTTCGGGCGACTGGCTCGCCTGCCCTTCCAGCCAGCTGAGCGCCTCGCCCAGCGAAGTGCCGGGCGCAAGCGCGGCGGTCAGCGTAATGGCCCGCAACTTGTTATAGCGGTTGAGCTGGCGCGGACCGGCGATCTCGCGAACCGTGACGACCGACGAAAGCGGGATGAGCGCGCCGCTGCGCGAGCGGACCTGGATGCGTTCAAGATCGGCAAGCGTCTGGCGGCCTTCCTTTTCGGCCTGCACCAGCACGCGATATTCCTCGCCCCGGTCGACATAGGTGGTGACGCGGCGGGAACCGAGCAGGCTCTGCAAGGCCTGGCTGATGTCGTTGATCGACACGCCCAGATCGCCTGCGCGCTGCTGATTCACGTCGATCCGCATCTGCGGCTTGGTTTCCTTATAGTCGGAATCGAGGTTGATGAGGCCAGGGTTCGAAGCCGCCGCCGCCATGATCCGGTCGCGCGCGGCGGCCAGCCCTTCATAGGTGGCGCCCGCGATGACAAGGTTGACCGGCAGGCCGCGCCCCCGCCCAAGGCCGGATCGGGCGGCGGCGTTGCCGCGCACGCCTGGCTGCTGGGCAATCACCTTGTTGATGGCGTCGGCGACCTGCGCGGTGGTGAGGTGACGGTCCTCCCACGGACGAAGAAAGGCGATGACATTGCCGCTGTTGAAATCGTCGCTGCCCCCGAAACCGGCGGGCGCGCGGAGAAGCAATTGCTGGAGCGCGCCGTCCTTCACCAGCGGCGTCAGATCCTTTTCGATCCGATCCATATAGACGGTCATCCGGTCAAAGCCGGTGCCTTCGGCAGCCATCACCTGTCCCTGGACGACGCCAGTGTCCTCTTCCGGGGCCAGTTCATTGGGCAAGAGGGTGAAAGCCGCGCCCGAAAGCGCCAGGAACAGAGCCACGCCCAGCAGGGGAAGCAGCGGCTTGCCCAACACCCTGTCCAGCCACCGGGCATAGCCCGCCTCCAGCCGCTGGAAACGGGCGTCGATCCAGCGCGCCAGCCGACCGCGCTCGGCCGTCTTGAGCAGCTTGGAGCAGAGCATGGGCGCAAGGCTGAGCGATATGAAGCCGGAAAAGGCGATGGCCGCGACCATGGCGATGGCAAGTTCGCGGAACAGCAGGCCCGTCTGTCCGGCGAGGAACATGACCGGCACGAACACCGCGCAAACCACCAGCGTAGTGGAGATGATGGCGAAACCCACCTGCCGCGTGCCGAGATAGGCCGCGACCAGCGGATCGTCGCCCTGTTCGATGCGGTGATAGACATTCTCCAGCACGACGATGGCGTCGTCCACGACAAGGCCAATGGCGAGCACGAATGCGAGCAGCGTCAGCAGGTTGATCGACAGGCCGCACAGCCACATGACCGCGCAGGTCGCGAGCAGGCAGATCGGCACCGTTACGGCAGGCACAAGCGTGGCGCGCACCGATCCCAGAAACAGGAAAATGACCAGCACGACCAGCAACGCCGCCTCGATCAGCGTGTCATAGACATTTTCGATCGCGCGGCTGATGAACAGGGATTCGTCGGACCCGATGGCGATACGCATCCCCTGCGGCACGGTCGGTTCCAGTTCCTTGATGAGCGCCTTCGCCCTTTCCGCGACCTCCAGCGTGTTCGCCCCGGACTGGCGGACAATACCCAGACCCACCGCATTGCCGCCATTGGCGCGGAACATGTTATAGGGGTCTTCCGCGCCCGTTTCGATCCGGGCCACGTCGCCCAGCTTCACCTGATAGCCGTCATCGCCGCGCCCTACGACAAGCTGCGCGAACTGGGCGGGCGTGACGAAGGGCCGCTCGACGCGCAGGGTCTGGTTCTGGTCCTTCGATTCGAAACGGCCCGCGGGCAGTTCCACATTCTGCGCCCGCAGCGCAGCTTCCACATCGGCAGGAGTCAGGCCGAAAGCGGCCAGCTTTTCCGCGTTGAACCAGATACGGGTGGACGGACGCGCTTCCCCGCTGATGAACACGCGGGCGACGCCGTCAATGGCGGAAAAACGGTCGGAAATATTGCGGTCGACATAGTCGCTGATCTGGATGCTATTCCAGCCGGGACGCGCAAAGGTGAGATAGAGAATGGGCCGGGAATCCGCATCCACCTTACGGATTTCGGGAGCCAGCGCATCTTCGGGCAAATCCTCCACCGCCGCGCTCACGCGGTCGCGCACGTCGTTGGCGGCGGAATCGATGTCGCGGGACGGGCTGAATTCGATATTGATGTCCGACCGTCCGTCCTGCGAAGTGGAGGTGATGGTCTGGATGCCCTGCACGCCTGCGATGGAATCTTCCAGAAGCTGCGTGATGCGGTTTTCCACGACGGAGGCCGCCGCGCCGGTATAGGTGGTTTCGACCGACACGATCGGCGGGTCCGTGTCGGGATATTCGCGCACCGACAGGCTGAGATAGCCGACCAGCCCGACAATGCAGAGCAACACCGCGACCACCGCGGCAAAGACCGGGCGGCGGACGGAAAGGTCGGAAAGCTGCACCGCCCGTCCCGTCAGCGCGCCGGGGCGGC
Source organism: Sphingobium baderi (assembly GCF_001456115.1). NCBI lineage: Bacteria > Pseudomonadati > Pseudomonadota > Alphaproteobacteria > Sphingomonadales > Sphingobiaceae > Sphingobium > Sphingobium wenxiniae. The sequence goes on from NZ_CP013264.1 coordinate 3,793,540, forward strand.
GGTGGGGGCTTTTGCGCCCTCCATCCGCACGGGGACGCCATCGGTCAGCTTGACGACGCCATCCGTCACCACGACCTGTCCCGCCTTTACGCCATCCAATATTTCAACGAGGCCGTTCTGACGCAGACCGGTGCGGACATCGGTGCGCTTCACCTTGCCATCCTGCACGATGAAGATCGACCGCTGCTCGCCATCGCCCACCACCGCGAGTTCCGGCACGGCGAGCGACTGGCGCTGGCGCGCGATGACGCTGACGGTCATCAACATCCCCGGTTTCAGTGCACGGTCGGGATTGGGCAGGATCGCCCGGACTTTCACCGCGCGGGTGGCGGGATCGACCACGGGATCGATGGTGGCGATGGCGCCGCTGAAGGGCCGGTCGGGCCATGCGGCCGACACCGCCTTGATCGCCTGCCCCTGCCGGATCAGGGAGAGCTGGGTTTCGGGTACGGTGAAGTCGAGCTTGATCCGCGAAATATCGCTGACCGTCGCGATGGGGGTGCCCGCCGAGATGATGGCGCCGACCGAGACGGTCCGCAGGCTGGCCCAGCCCGAAAAGGGCGCGCGGATGACACGGTCGCCGATCGACGCCTTGGCCAGTTGGGCATTGGCAAGCGCGGCGTTGGCGGCGGCGACCTGCTGATCGAAGGTCGCGGTGGTGGCGAAGCCCCGCGCCTTGAGCGCCTTGATCCGATCAAGTTGCTGACGCGCTTCCAGCGCCTGCGCCTGCGCGGCGGCGAGTTGCGCCTGTTCCTGCCCCTGGGCCAGCGTGGCGATGATCTGCCCCCGCTTCACGAAGCCGCCGTCGGAGAAGTTCAGCGCCGTGATGCGCTGCGTCACCGGGGCGGACAGCACCACCTGTTCATTGGCGAGCGCGGTGCCGACCGCCGCCACATCGTCGGAAAAAGTGGCGCTGCCTATGGGCGCGGCTTCGACCAGCGCGGCGGGCCGCGGCTTTGCATCCTGTTTCTTGCCGCAGCCGGTCAAGCCAAGGGAAAGGCACAGGAACAGAGCTACGGGAAAACGCATGGAAAGGGAGCTAGCGGCCCTTGAGACGCGACACAACAGATGCTTTTGTCGCAAAATGTAACAGCCGGTCACAGGCCGTCTTTGCGGGCATGGAGCAGGAACTCCACATTGCCCTGCGGGCCGGTGATGGGGCTGGGCGTGATGCCTTCGACCCGCCAGCCCTGCATCTCCACCCAGGCGCGCACTTCCACGCACACGCGATCATGCACGGCGGAATCGCGGACGACGCCGCCCTTGCTCACTTCTTCCCGCCCCGCCTCGAACTGCGGCTTGATGAGGGCGACCAGCATCGCGCCGGAAGACGCGAAAGTCATGGGCCTTTCCAAAACCTTGGCAAGCGAAATGAAGCTGGCGTCGCAAACGATGATCTGGACGGGTTCAGGGATGTGGCTGGCGGTCAGGATACGGGCGCTGGTTTGTTCATGCACGATGACGCGCGGGTCGGAACGCAGCTTCCACGCAAGCTGGTTGGTGCCGCTGTCCACCGCATAGACCCGCGCCGCGCCCTTCGCCAGCAGCACGTCGGTGAAGCCGCCGGTCGAACTGCCCACGTCGATGGCCACAAGGCCGGTCACGTCGATGGCGAAATGGTCGAGAGCGTGGGCCAGCTTGATCCCGCCGCGCGACACCCATGGATGATCGCGGCCGCGCACGTCGAGGGGGGCATCGGGCGCGACCTGCTGCCCGGCTTTCTCGACCTTCCTGTCATTGAGGAACACATGGCCCGCCAGGATGAGCGCCTGCGCGCGGGCGCGGCTTTCGGCCAGGCCCCGATCGACGAGAAGCTGATCGGCGCGCACCTTCGCCATCAGGGCACCAAAGCGGTCAGGGTGGAGACGGTGAGGATCTGCGGCAGCGCCCTCCCCTCGCCGCCAGGCGCATACCAGAGGTAGAGCGGCACGCCCGACCGCCCCTGCCCTTCGAGGAAGCGGGTGATGGCGGGATCGGCATTAGTCCAGTCGCCGACCATGACGGTGACGCCTGCCCTGTCGAACGCGGCGCGGGTTTCGGCGCGATCGATGGCGGCGGCTTCGTTCGCCTTGCAGGTAAGGCACCAGTCAGCGGTGAAGTAGAGGAATACGGGCTTGCCCGCCGCGCGCAGGCTGGCGAGACGCGCTTCGTCGAAGGGAATGGCTCTCGATGCTTGTGCGGAGGCAGCAGCAGGCGCTTTTGCGGGCAGCAACGCCATGCCACCGCCCAGCAATATGAGCGCGCCGAGCAGGACCATCACGCCCCCGCTTTTTCCCCTGCCCTGCCGCCCGCCCAGCCACCAAAGCAGCAGCGCCAGCAGCAGCGCCGCGCCGAGTCCCAGCGTCATCGCCGCGACGCCTCTCTGCTGGCCCAGTAGCCACGCAAGGCCAAGTGCGGTCAGGAACATGGGGATGGAAAAAATGCGTTGCAGCCGCTCCATCCATGGCCCCGGCCGCGGCAAGCGGCTTCGCAAGGCGGGCAGATAAGCCAGCAACAGGAAGGGCAACGCAAGGCCAAGGCCAAGCCCCGCGAAAATGGCGAGCGAGGCCGCCAGCGGCAGCACCAGCGCCGCGCCCATGGCCGCGCCCATGAAAGGCCCGGTGCACGGCGTCGCGACAAAGGCGACCAGCGCGCCGGTCCAGAAACTGCCGATCATGCCACCCTTTGCGGCCAGACGCTCGCCACCGCCAAAAGCCCTCAGCTCGAACAGGCCCGCAAGGTTGAAGGCGATGGCCGTCACCAGCAGCAGCAGCAGCAGGATGATGCGCGGGTCCTGCAACTGAAAGGCCCATCCCACAGCCGCGCCCGCCGCCCTCAGCGCCAGCAACGCGCCGCCCAGCGCCAGACAGGCGACAATGACGCCCGCCGCATAGGCGATGGCTTCGCGGCGCACTTCCCGTTCCTGCCCCCCAGCGCGGGCAAGGCTGAGCGCCTTGAGCCCCAGGATCGGAAAGACGCAAGGCATGACATTGAGCAACAGGCCGCCCAGCACTGCTCCAGCCAGCGCGATCAGGATGGTCTGCGCCGCACCTCCCCCCGGCGCGGCCACCGGCCCGGCCACGGCGGCGACGAGGAAGCCAACATGATCGCCAGTCCGCAGCACGCCCTGCGCCCTGCCGCCCTTGAAACCCTCGCCCGCTTCCGTTTCGATCAGCAGGCGGTCGCCCTCGCGCTGCACCTTTTGCGGCGCGGCATAGCGGGCGAACCCTTCGGCCAGCGGGAAGAAATGCACGTCGCTCGCCTGCGCGCCCGCTGGAAAGGGGATGGCGATGCGAAGCTTGCCATCGGCCATCGCATAGCTGGCCTGCGCGCCCAGCGGCCGGGGCAGATGGGCGCGCCACTGGTCGAAGCGGGCGCCATCGGCGGGCTGGACCTGTCCGCTCCCCGCCACCAGGTTCAGGCTGAGGTCCGCGCCTTCGGGCACGCAGATCTTGTCGGTGCAGGCCAGCCACTCGGCGCGCACGCGGATCGGCAGGCGCGTGCCTTCCGGCACGTCCGGTGCAATCGCCAGCGGCGCCAGAATCGCATAAGGCCCTTCATAGACATGGTTCATCAGGCCGGAGATCGTCAGCATTTCGGGCACCGGATAGCGCAGCGCGCCAATGTTCACGCCCTTGGGCAGCGTCCATTTGACCGTCATGCCAAGGCCCGCGTCGCCCGGATTTTCCCAATAGCCGTGCCATCCCGCCTCTGGCGTCATGGCGAAGGCGATGGTCGTCTCCTGCCCCGGCGCGGGCGCGCCGCTTTCGGCCGACAGGCGCGCGGAGATATGCGGCGCCCCCGTCCCGAAGGCGCCCTGCGCGCAGGCGGCGGCTGGCGTCAGCAACAACGCCAGCGTCATCAAAAGGACATGAACTATCCGCATCGGGCCTCTGGTCGGGTGGCTTGGAGCGGGCTAGGTCTCTGTCCATCCGCCGTCAAGGTCGAGAAGGTCATTGCATAATGTTGAGGAAAGTCGCCGCCGCCCTGTTGCTCGTCCCGTGCGCGATGCCCGCCATCGCCCAGCCGGGCGCAGCCCCTGCCCCGCAAAGCGCGCCCGCGACGCCGCCCAAGCTGATCGTCGCCATTTCCGTCGACCAGTTTTCCGGCGATCTTTTCAACGAATATCGCCCTTATTTCGAAGCTGGTCTGAAGCGTCTGGCCGCTGACGGCATTGCATTCCCACGCGGTTATCAATCCCATGCCGCGACCGAAACCTGCCCCGGCCACAGCACCATCCTGACCGGCAGCCGCCCGTCGCGCACCGGCATCATCGCCAACACATGGTTCGACCTCAAGACCGGGCGCGAGGACAAGGCCGTCTATTGCGCCGAGGATGAAAGCCAACCGGGGACGAGCAGCGGCGATTATGTCGCCTCCCCCATCCATCTGCGCGTGCCGACGCTGGGCGGGCGGATGAAGGCCGCGAACCCGGCGACCCGCGTGGTGTCCGTCGCGGGGAAGGATCGCGCGGCCATCATGATGGGCGGGCCGACCGCCGATCAGGTCTGGTGGCTCAGCCCCAAAGGCTATGTGAGCTACAAGGGCGTGCCGACGCCGCCGCTGATCGCGAAGGTGAATGCGGTTTTCGCACAGAGGCTGGCGCAGCCCAGCCCCGGCTTTGAACTGCCGGCGCAATGCGCGGCAAAGGATTTCCCCGTCGGCATCGGCGCGGGGAAGAGCGTGGGCACCGGCCGCTTCGCGCGTGAGGCGGGCGATTTCAAGGTCTTTCGCGCATCGCCGGAACAGGACGCCCTGACATTGGCATTGGCCGCGTCAGTCATCGACAATATGGACCTTGGCAGGCAGGGGCAGACCGACATCATCTCCATCGGCCTGTCCGCGACGGATTATGTGGGGCACACTTACGGCACGGAAGGCACGGAAAGCTGCATCCAGATCGATCGGCTGGATCAGGAACTGGGCGCCTTCTTCGACCGGCTGGACAAGACCGGCATCGACTATGTGGTCGTGCTGACCGCCGATCATGGCGGCCATGACCTGCCCGAGCGGCACCGGCAGAACGCCATGCCGATGGAAAGCCGCGTGGACGCGGCCTTGACGCCCAAGGCGCTGACCGCAGCGGTCGGCGCCAGGACGGGACTGGCCGGGCGCAAGCTGATCTGGGGCGACGGGCCGATGGGCGATCTCTATTTCGACCTCTCCCTGACGCCCGGACAGCGCGCCGCCGTGCAGGCCGAAACGCTGAAGATCCTGCGCGCCCATCCCCAGGTGCAGGCGGTATTCACCAAGGCGGAGATCGCCGCCACCCCCTCTCCCTCCGGCCCGCCCGAAAGCTGGAGCCTGTTGCAGGAAGCACGGGCGAGCTTCGATCCCGAACGCTCGGGCGACCTGCTGTTGCTGCTGAAACCCCGCATCATGCCGATCATCGACCCGACCAAAGGCTATGTGGCGACCCATGGCAGTCCATGGGACACCGACCGGCGCGTGCCGATCCTGTTCTGGCGCAAGGGACTGCGGCATTTCGAACAGCCGTTGGGCGTGGAAACGGTAGACATATTGCCGACCCTCGCCGCGCTCATCAACCTGCCGGTGCCCAAGGGCGAGATAGACGGACGTTGCCTGGATCTGATCGCCGGCGAAGGAGATAGCTGCGCTGGGCATTAGTCACGCGGCCTGCAAATTCACGCGCAGTAGGGATGGCGGGTTTCGGCCATAGCCGCCACTCCACCTCCGTTCGGGCTGAGCGTGTCGAAGGGCGAACGGAGATAAAGGGAATGCCCACCTTCCACCCATAACCGCCATTCAGAGCGCCCTTTCAGATTCACGCGGAGGCGCAGAGACGCGAAGGGCACAGGCTGATGGTCCACAACGTCTCCGCGTCTCCGCCTCAATCCTTCAGGAAAGGGGATGGGCGGACGCCGTCTTGTTGGGATGGAAGCGAACGTTCCATCCGAAGGAAGTCGACGTCCACCTTCCCACCCAAACCCCGCCATCCAGCACGGGTTTGCAATCCCATGCCTCCCCTAACTGTTCAGCGCGCGGAGGCTGATTTCGGCGCGCAGGCCGCCTTCGGGACGGTTGACAAGCAGCAGCGCCCCACCCTCGCGCTCCACCGCCTTTGCGACGATGGCCAGGCCGAGGCCAAGGCCGCGCGTGTTGCGTTGCCGCGCTTCGTCCAGCCGGGCGAAGGGTTTCAGCACCTCCTCCAGCTTGTCGCGGGGGATGCCGGGGCCGTCATCATCCACGCGAATCAGGACTTCCCCATCGCGCCGTGACAGGCTGACCCGCGCGCGCTGGCCGTAATGCAGCGCGTTTTCCACGAGATTCCCCACGGCGCGGCGCAGGGAAAGCGGCCGCGCCGCCATCTCCAGATGATCGGGGCCGTCATAATCCACATCCCTGCCCTGATCCTGAAAGGCATCGGCGATGGTCGCCAGCATGACCGCGATGTCGGTACGCTGGGTCGGCTCCGTATTCTTTTCCCCGCCCAGGAAAGCGAGCAGGGAATCGATCATCTCGCCCATTTCGGCAAGGTCGCCCTCCATCGCCTCGCGCGCTTCGCCGTCCGGCACGCTTTCCAGCCGCAATTGCAGGCGGGAGAGCGGCGTGCGGAGGTCATGGCCCACCGCCGCCAGCGTCTCCGTCCGCTCGGTGATGAGGCGGTGGATGCGCTTTTGCATCGCGTTGAAGGCGCGGATCAGGTCGCGCACGTCGCTGCCGCCCCCTTCCTCCACGATCACCCCATCGCTCAGGCCAATGCGCTCGGTCGCGCGTGTCAGTTCGCGCAAGGGGGCCAGCGTGCGGCGGATCATCGCGCCCCCCACCAGCAACAGCGCCACCACGGGAATGAGGGCCAGTCCGACCCGGCCAATGGTGAATTCCCATTTCGATCCGCTATGGTGCATCCCGAAATAAAGCCAGCTGCCGTCCGACAGCAGCAGCCCGCCATTGATTTCCGACACGCGCCCCGGCGCGGCCAGCCGCAGCCAGAGACGCGACCTTTCCAGCGACGGTTCCCAAGCGACGATCTGCCGCCGCATCCGCTCCAGTTCCGGCGCAAGCGGCGGCGGCGGCGGGGATGCGGGCGTCCAGTGAATGTCGTAGCGGTCGGTGGTCAATTGCACCGCCAGCGGACGGCGGGCCTGGGCGGGCTGCTCGTCCATCAGCTTGCGCGCGATGATGAGATGTTCTGCCAGCCGGCGCGCTTCGTCATCCTGAAGCGACAAATGGCTGGCCCGCTCGTAGATCAGCGTGCCGACCGCGAATTCCAGCACCACCGTCAGCAGCAATATCGCGAAAATCCGCCCAACCAGGCCGAGCGGCCGCTTCATCCCCGACTTCAAGCGCGGCTGACCTCTGCATTGAACATGTAACCGACGCCGCGCACGGTGGTGATGGGGGCGCCCTTGTCCTGCGTGGAAAGCTTGCGGCGCAGGCGGCTGACCAGCACGTCGATGCTGCGGTCGCTGCTGTCGCCCATGCGGGTGCGTGACAATTCGATCAGCCGTTCGCGGGCAATGACACGCTGGGGGTGGCTGAGGAAAGAGCCGAGCAGGTCGAACTCCGCCCCGGTCAGGTCGACGATGCCGCCCGTGGGCGAACGCAGCTCGCGGCGGGGGAAATTGACGACCCAGCCGTCGAAGCGCGCTTCATTGTCGCGATGCTCGTCCGGGCCGCGCTCCACCCCGACGCGGCGCAATATGGCGCGGATGCGAGCGATCAGCTCGCGCGTGCCGAAGGGCTTGGGCAGATAATCGTCCGCGCCCAGTTCCAGCCCGACGATGCGGTCCGTCTCGCTGCCCTTGGCGCTGATGAAGATGATCGGCACGTCGCTCTTGCGGCGGATCTGGCGGCACAGGTCGATGCCGTTGGTGCCCGGCAGCATGACGTCGAGCACGACGAGGTCGACCGGTCCCGCGTCGAAGGCCACCCACATTTCCGGGCCGGAGGATGCCGGGCGGACCTGATAGCCATTTTCCTGCAAGGCACGGGCGGTCAGCGTGCGAAGCGGCGGATCGTCTTCCACCAGGATGATCGAAGGGGCGGTCATCGCGACTTTACACAGTGGAAATGGATCATGAGGAGGAGATAGGGCCGCGCCTGCCGACGGTCAACCAAGGGGCCGGGGCGCGCGCGGATGCCGGGCCGTCAGCAACAATTTGTCATGATGGAGACATTCGCGGTCGAGGGACGGGGCGGAGGACATCCGCCCCGTCCTCTTCGATCAGAACGCTGCCGAGAGCGAGAAGACCACACGCCCACGCGCGATGGACGAACCGTCCGCGTCCGAGAAGTTCGGGCGGATGTAATTTTCCTCGACCCGGGCGATGTCGGTATCGACATAGGCCACGCCCACCGTCAGCGGCGTGTTCGGAACAGCCACGTCCGCGCCCACCATCCAGTCGAGATATTTGCCGGTCGGGGCAAGGCTGGTGCCGTTGGGGCCCAGGCCCGAATTACCCTTGGACCAGCCCAGATGGGCCTTGAGCGTCACGGGCGTATTGGGGATCGATCCGCTAACGTCGCTCCAGACATAGAAATTGTCGTTCTTCTTGCCCGGATTGTCGGGCAGGACCGACGCCGCGCTGTTATAGACCTTGCCCAGCGCCTTCTGCTTGGGCGCATAGGCGACGCCGACGAGGGCGGAAACCGGGCCGACATCACCCGACAGCTTGATATAAGGCTCGGCGAAATCCGTGGTGTCCGCGCCGCTGGGATACATGTACCAGGTAAGGCCGACGTCCAGCGTCGCGCCGCCCAGCGGGATGGCATAGCCCGCGAACAGGTCCAGTTCCATGTTGGAGCCGCCGAACGTGCCCCATCCCGACAGGTTGGACGCCCATGTTCCGCCATAAAGGCCGCTTTCATGGGTCAGCGTGACGCCGCCCTGGACAGCCATGCCCTTGTCGGTCTGCGACACGCCGCGGAAGCGGTAATCGGAAACGAGGGCCACGCTGCCCGAAACCGTGACAGGACTGGTGGGTGCCTCCTGCGCGAAGGCGGGCGCTGCGGATATCAGCGTGAGAGCGGCACAGGCGATCTGGTATTTTTTCATGAACATTCCCCTTTACGAAAGAATGTTCCTTCCTGCGTCCGCCAGTCCGAAGATCGGTTCGCCTTCGGTACGTGCGGACAGACACAGGGCTATCCCGCCTGCCGTCCCTTACAAACCGTATTTTGTGCAAGTGCGAAAGGCTGGGCGAATAGCGTGGCCCGGGGAACACGGTTCTTTTCCGAATTGGCAACCCATGTTTCCATTTCATTGCTGTCCCATTCCACGCCAGACATGAAAAAGCCGCCGCGTCCGGGGGTGGAGGACGCGGCGGCCAGGGGGGATTCGAAACGGGAGCGGTCAGGCCGCGAGCTGGCGCAACCGTCCCGCCGCGCCGAACAGTTCGACCTCCATCCCCGCATTGCGGCGGCGGTCGATCCATTCCCGCAGCATTTCCGCGCAGGTATGGTCGATATGGCCAAGCCGTTCGACGTTGAGGATGATCACGCGGCCGGCGGGCAATGCCTCCAGTCGTGCGGACAGGCCGGGCAGACTGAAGAAACTGGCCGTGCCGTCCAGCGCGACTTCATGCTTGTTGTCCCAGCTCGTCTCGTCGATCTTGAGGCCGAGGCGGCGAACATGGGGCAGCATTTCCAGCAACGACAGGCCAATGCCGACCAGCACGCCCGTCAGCAGATCGGTCGTCACCACCGTCACCAGCGTCGCGGCCCACACCACCGCCGGAAGCGGCCCATAGCGGTGCAGCAGATGCTTCGCATGGTCTAGGCTGACGAGGCGCACGCCCGTCACCACCAATATGCCTGCCAGCGCCGCCATCGGGATTTCCCGCAGCAGCCAGGGCAGCAGCGCGACGAAGCCCAATATCCAGATGCCGTGCAGGATGGTGGACAGGCGCGTCTTGCCGCCCGCCTGCACATTGGCGGAGCTGCGGACGATCACGCCGGTCATCGGCAATGCGCCGGCAAAGCCGCAAAGCAGATTGCCCACGCCCTGCGCGCTCAGTTCGCGATTATAATTGGTGCGAACGCCGTCATGCATCCGGTCCACCGCCGCCGCCGACAGCAGCGTTTCGGCGCTGGCGATGAAGGCGATGGCGATGGCGGTCGTGATGACGGAGGGGGTCATCAGCTGGGCGAGCAGATTGCCTTCCGGCAAGGTGACTGCCGACATGATCGATTCCGGCACCACCACGCGGGCCACCGGCAGGCCCAGGAAAAAGGCCACCAGCGTCGCCAGCACCACACCGACCAGCGCCCCGGGCAACAATTTCATCGATGCGGGACGGACCTTTTCCCAACCGATCATGCCGCCAATGGTGACAAGGCCGACGGCAAAGGCCATCGCCGCATCCTGATTGGTAAGGCCGAATATCTGGCCCGGCATCGCCAGCAGATTGGCCAGACCGCTCGACAACGGCTTGTCGTCGAACAGGACGTGGAATTGCCCGACGACGATCAGCACGCCGATGCCCGCCAACATGCCATGGACCACGGCGGGCGAAATGGCGCGGAACCATCCACCGACCCTGAGCAGCCCCGCGATCACCTGAATCGCGCCCGCCAGGATCAGAATCGGTCCCAGCGCCGACAAGCCCTGTTGCTGGACGATCTCAAAGACGATGACGGCCAGACCCGCCGCCGGGCCGCTGACCTGCAGGGGCGATCCGGCCAGCAGGCCAACGACGATACCGCCAATGATCCCGGTAACCAGCCCCTTTTCAGGCGGCACGCCGGACGCGATGGCGATGCCCATGCACAAGGGCATCGCCACCAGGAAAACGACGATGGATGCGGTGAAGTCGCGGCTCAGCGTACCGCCTGAAAACGCCTTCAGCATGGCTTACTCCGCGGCCTCTGCGTAAACCGCTCCGGCGGCGAGGCGCCGGGCGTGCGGCAAGGCGACGGGCATGGGCTGGCCTTCGCGCAGCGGCACGAAACGGCCGGTCTCGCCGTCCAGGCCCAGCACCTGACCCGCATGGATGTCGACGACCCAGCCGTGCAGGGCGATCTCGCCGCGCGCGATGCCCGACGCGACCGAAGGATGCGTCCGCAGATGCGCGAGCTGGACAACGACATTCTCCAGCGTGACATTGCGGATCTTTTCCTCGTCGCTGATGTCGTCGGGATAGCTTTCGCGGCAGACCTTCTGCGCGGCATGGGAATGGCGCAGCCACGCCGCCACATTGGGCATGGATGCAAGAGGCGCTTCATTGACCAGCGCCTTCATCGCGCCGCAGTCGCTATGTCCGCACACGATGATGTCACGCACGCCCAGCGCCATCACCGCATATTCGACGGTCGAGGACACGCCGCCATTCTGCGTGGCGAAGGGCGGCACGATATTGCCCGCGTTGCGGCAAACGAACAGGTCGCCGGGGTCGGCCTGCATGATATGTTCGGGGACGATGCGGGAATCGGCGCAGGAAATCATCAGCGCCTTGGGGCTCTGCCCATCGCTGGCAAGCCGGTTATAGAGCACGCTCTGGTTCGGGAAGACATGGCTTTCGAAACTGAAGACGCGGCCGATAAGCTCATTCATGTCGTTATCCTTCCTGTCTTTACGCCGGTCGGGAAACGGACCGGCTTTGGAAGGAAGAATAGGGATGCCGTTTTGCTGCGGCGCAGCGCCTTTGTTAAAAACTATGTCTGGGCTTGTCAGCGCCTCTCGACGATCGCGCTGAACATATAGCCGATGCCCCGCACCGTCACGATCGGCGCCGCGCGGGTGGGGTGATTGAGCTTGCGGCGCAGGCGGCTGACCAGCACGTCCACGCTGCGGTCGGACGAAGGCGTTTCCCGCGTGCCGTTCAATTCCAGTAACCTGGCGCGGGCGACGACGGACCGCGCATTGTCCAGAAACAGGGACAGCAGGGAAAATTCCGCCGCCGTAAAGTCGACCGGCGCGCCATCGGGATCGCGCACTTCACGCCGCGCGAAATCGACCACCCAGCCCTCAAAATGCGCTTCGGTCTGATGGCGCTGGCCCAGCGCCCGCGCGCTTCTTCCGCGCCGCAGCACGGCGCGCAGGCGCGCAGCCACTTCCCGCGTCGAATAGGGCTTGGCGATGAAATCGTCCGCGCCCAGTTCCAGTCCGACCACCCGGTCGACTTCGGTGCTGTTCGCGCCCACCAGAATGATCGGCACATCGCTGCGCGCCCGCACCCCGCCGCACAGGTCCATACCATCGGCGCCGCGCAGCCCCGCGTCCAGCACCAACGCATCGACCGGCTCGGCCGTGATCGCGTCCCAAACGTCGCGCGCGGAAGATACAGGCAGCGTGCGGAATCCACTCTGCTCCAGAAAGGCATGCAGGTCCTGGCGCAATTCCATCTGCCGTTCGGCAACAAGGATCAGCGGATGGTTCATCCCGCCGCCCCATATGCCGGGCGAAGGCGCGGCACGGCGGCGTTCAGCGCCATGGCAAGAGACATGGGAGGCTTCTCCTTTCGCGGCCGGAAACGCCCGGCCGGGAGCCGGACAGCCCAAAGCTGTAACCATGCCACATGTCTGTCATATATGCCGAACGTAACAAAATATTGCTGATGGCCCGTTCATCGGCCCGCGCCGTCAGCTTCCTGACTTGCCGCGGATTGCCCGCCTTTCCCTTCCTCGGCCAGGAAGCCGCGTGACAATCCGTGGTAGAGGCGTTCCCGGCACACCAGCGCGCTGACGGCGTCGGCGATAAGGGCTGTCGCGAACAGGGGCAGCACCAGCCCCCGGCTCGCGGTGGTTTCGGTGATGATGATAACGGCGGTCAGCGGCGCGCGGACCACGCCGACGAAATAGGCGATCATGCCTAGCACCACGACCACGCTCACGGGCGTTGCAAAGAGAGGCGAGAGCAGGTTGCCGATGCCCGCGCCGACCGATAGCGAAGGCGCGAAGATGCCGCCGGGCGTGCCGCTGAGCGTCGTGGCGAGCGTCGACACCAGTTTCGCCGGTCCGAACCACAGCGGCGCGCCTTCGCCTTCCACCAGGTTGCGCGTCGTTTCATAGCCCGTGCCCCAGGTCAGCCCGGTCGCCAGCCCGATCACCGCCACCAGCACGCCGCACCCCAGCGCCAGCAGCACCGGCCTTGCCCGTATCGCGACGATGGCGCGATGCGTGGACCTGCCAAAGCCGAGCACCCCGCGTGAAAAAAGCCCCCCGGCCAGCCCGCCGCAGACCGCCACCACCGGGATCACGGCCAGCGCCGCTCCAAACTCCAGCGTCTGCCGCATCGCGCCGAAATAGACATAATCGCCCGCAATGCCCAGGCTGACAAAGCCCGCAATCATCACCGCCGCCATCACCAGCACGGCGACGCGCTGTTCATAGGCGGCCGCCAGTTCCTCTATGGCGAAGGCCACGCCCGCCAGCGGCGTGTTGAACGCCGCCGACACGCCTGCCGCGCCCCCGGCGATATAGACGCCCGACGTGATCGGCACGCGCAGCAGCCGGTGCATGGCAATCATGATGGCGGCGCTGATCTGGACCGTAGGCCCCTCGCGCCCCACCGATCCGCCGCCGAACAACATGGCGAGCGTCAGGCCGAATTTGGCCCATGCCGTCCGCAGCGAAACGAACGGTCCCTTGCTGGAACCTTCGGGATTGTGCGCCGCCGCGATGACCTGCGGAATGCCGGAGCCGCGCGCCGCCGCGAACCAGCGACAGGTGATCCAGGCGGTGCCCGCGAATATCAGCGGCGTCAGGATCAACGGCGCATAGGGCCAATGATGCACGATCTGAAGCTGGGCACGCTGAAGGCGGTCGCCCAGAGCCGCGAAGACGAGCGCGACCAGCCCCAGCAACACCGCGCCCAGCGCCGTGGCGATGCGGCGGCGGGCCACCGGCACCAGCCTGCCTGCGGACCGGGGCAACAGCCGGTCGATCTGGGATCGCAATTTCATGGCGTGATCGGGCTGTGGGTTTCGAATCCGGGCATGGCGTCTATTGGACCAGCAACCGCAGCGGTTCCAGTCCAAAAGCCGATATCTCATGCCCGGCCCGCGCCGTCGCCTCCTTGCCCCATGAGGACGGACCTTCCGGCCTCAAGCATGCGCCGGGATCGTGAAGCGCGGCGCGGACAGGTCGGAACCCGCCGGCCGTTGAAAGAGCCGCAGCCCGAACTCAGGCATGATGGCGATCAGATGGTCGAATATATCGGCCTGTATGCCCTCATATTCTCCCCATGCCGTAGTGTTGGCAAAGGCGTATATCTGCAACGGCAGGCCATTTTCGCTGGGGGCAAGCTGGCGCACCAGCAACGTCTTGTCGCCGTCGATATCGGACCGGGATTGCAGATAGGCCAGCACATAGGCGCGAAAGGTGCCGATATTGGTCAGGCGCCTGCCATTGACACTTTCCCCCGCCGCCTTCTGCGCGTTCCACTGCTCGATATCCTGGCGCTTGGTCGCCAGATAATCGCGGAGCAGCGCAAAGCGGGACATGCCGTCCAGTTCCTCCGCCTGCAGGAAGCGCACGCTGTTCTGGTCGATCATCACCGACCGCATCATCCGGCGCCCGCCCGATTCCGCCATGCCGCGCCAGTTGCGAAAGCTCTCCGAAATAAGGCGGTGGGTGGGGACGGTGGTGATCGTCTTATCGAAATTCTGGATCTTCACCGTGTGCAGCGCGATGTCGATGACATCGCCGTCCACGTTGAACTGCGGCATTTCTATCCAGTCGCCCACGCGCACCATGTCGTTCGACCCGATCTGCACCGACGCGACCAGCGACAGGATCGTGTCCTTGAACACCAGCATCAGCACCGCCGCCATCGCGCCAAGGCCCGACAGCAGCAGCAAGGGCGACTCGTCCATCAGCACCGCGATGACAAGGATCGCGCTCGCGGCGTAGATCAGCAACTTGCCAAGCTGAACATAACCCTTGATCGGCCGGTTGGCCGCATAGGGACGGCGCTGGTAAAGATCGTTCAGCACGGTGAGAAGCCCGCTCAGCGCGATGGCGATCGTCAGGATCATGAACGCCGCGCAAAAGCTGCGGACGAAAACGATCGCCCCCGCGGGCATATGCGGCACCGCGCCGACGCCGTTCTGGATGACCAGCGCCGGGACGATGTTCGACAGGCGGGCGACGATCGCGCCGATATGCGAAGCCTCGACGCGGAAAGGCAGATGATCGAGCAGGCGTATCAACAGCTTGAGCACGATACGCTTAGCCACCCAGTTGGCGATCCACGCCACCAGCCCCAGCAGCAGCAACGCGACGCCGCTCTGCATCCATGGCTCGCTGACATATTTTTGCGTCAGCGTCCCGACATTTTCGCTGGAAACCGACAGGTGGCGCATCAAGCTCGCTTCTCCTTGCTGAAAGGGTCGTCATACAGGGACTGGCCCGCCGTCTCCGGCATGAAGCGCAGCGCGACGAGGCCCACGGCGCAGGCCAGCATCATGTAGAATGCAGGCATCAGTTCATTACCCGTCAGGCTGATCAGCCCGCTGCCGATCGCCGGTGCCGTCCCGCCGAAGATGGACGTGGACACATTATAGGCGACGGCAAAGCCCGCGAAGCGCACATGCGTCGGGAACAGCGCCGGAAAGGTCGCCGATATGGTCGCAAGCTGCGGCACATAGAGCAAACCCAGCAGGACAAAGCCGATGATCGCGCCCGCCAGTCCCGTCGCCATCAGCATATAAAGCGGCGCCGCCCCGATGAGCAGCCCGATCAGCGACACGCGCCACATCGGCCGCCGCCCGACCCTGTCGGACAAACGGCCGGCGAAGGGCAGGAAGACCATCATCAGCACCATGCCGATGATCGGCACGATCAGCGCCTCGTCCGGCGACAGGCCGATGCGCCGTTGGAGATAAGTCGGCATATAGCTCAGCAGCGTATAGTTGACGACGTTGAGCGCGACGACCAGCCCGCCGACCACCAGCATCGGCTGCCAGTGCCGCCGCATCAGCACGGACAGGCCGAGCGATGCCTGCCCGCTGTCATGCAGGCTGGCCGCCGCGCGGAAAACCGGCGTGTCTTCCATTTTCGATCGCAGATACATGCCGATCAGCCCCATGGGCGCGGCGACCAGGAACGGGATACGCCAGCCCCAATCGTGCATCGCCTGCTCGCCCAGCAGCAAGGAAAAGCCCAGCATCAGCGAGGCGCCCAGCGAAAATCCCGCCAGCGTCCCGAACTCCAGGAAACTGCCATAATAGCCGCGCCGGTCGTCGGGCGCATATTCGGCCATGAAGGTCGCCGCGCCGCCATATTCGCCGCCGGTCGAAAAGCCCTGCACCATGCGGAGCAGGATCAGCAGTGTCGGCGCCCAGAAGCCGATGGTGGCATGGCCGGGGATCAGGCCGACGCACAGCGTCGCCGCCGACATCAGCAATATGGTGAGCGCCAGCACCGACTTGCGCCCCAGCCGGTCGCCCAGCGGTCCCCAGAACAGCCCGCCCAGCGGCCGTATCAGAAAGGAAATGGCAAAGGTGGCCAGCGCGAACAGCACCGCTTCGTCCGTGTCGCCGGGGAACAGGGCTGCGGAAATATAGGTCACGCCATAGGCATAGATGCCATAGTCGAACCATTCGGTCGCATTGCCCATGGCCGATGCGGCGATGGCGCGGCGCAAGGTGACATCCTGTGCCGAAGACGGCGGGGCTGGCGATGCGGGTGCGGGCGAAATCGCGCTCATGTCGTCTGTCCTTGGGTCGCGCCCTCATCGGGCGTGTTCGGATCGAGCAGGGACGCCATGGGCGTGGTGCGCGGGACGATCTGAAACTCCTGCTGCTCGCGACCCGGCACGGGATCGGACGCCCTCTGCCGCCACAGGCCGAAGATCAGCGCGAGCACGGCGCAAATGGCGATGAACAGGAACAGCCCGCCGGTCCCTGCCGCCGTCATGAAACTCGCCGCACAGACCGGGCCGAGCGCCGCGCCAATGGAATAAAGCAGCACCAGCCGCCCGCTGGCCGCCACGCGCTCCGTTTCCAGCAGCCGGTCGTTGCAATGCGCGACGCACAGCGGATAGAGCGCGAAGCTGAGCCCCCCGAACAGCGCGCCCAGCGCCAGCAGCCCGACCCCGCCCGAACCGCGCAGCGCCAGCGCCAGGCTGACCAGCGCGGTCGCGGCAAAGCTCAGGATGATGACCCGCCGCCGGTCATAGCGATCCGACAGCCGCCCGAGCGGCCATTGCAACGCCACGCCGCCCAGGATCACGATCATCATGAACCGCGCCGTTTCCGGCAGGTCCAGCCCCAGCCGCCGGACATGCACCGCCGCCAGCCCGTAAAAGGCGCCCAGCATCAACCCCGTCGCCACCGCGCCCATCGTGCCCAACGGCGTGGCGGCTAGCAGTGACCGGATCGAAAGGGCGCTGGCTTCCGCGGGCGCGGGCGCGGAACTGCGCGTCAGACACAGCGGAATGATGGCGAGCGAAATGAGGATGGAGGCAAGCTGGAAGGGAATGGAGGGCAATGCCCCGCTCGCGCCCAGCAGCAACTGGCCGATCGCCTGTCCCGAATAGAGCGCGACCATATAGGCCGCCAGCACGCTGCCACGCATCTCCGGCTCGGCCCGGTCGTTGAGCCAGCTTTCGAGGCAGACGAACACCCCCGCGACGCAGATCCCGTCGATCAGCCGCAAGACCATCCAGAACAGCGGATGATGCAGCAGCACATAGGCCAAGGTGCTGGCCGACAACAAAGCGACGAAGGCGGCGAAGGCCCGGATATGCCCCACCCGCCGCACGATCCCCCCGGCCCGCAGCGCACCGATCATCAGGCCGCCGAAATAGGCGGTGGCGACGATGCCGATGGTGATCGTGCCGCTCCCCTCGCGCTCCAGCCGCAGGCTGATGAGCGTCGCCAGGAAACCGCTCCCCGCCATCAGCATGAAGATGGACAGCAGCAGGCTTTGGACAGGTTTAATGGCTGCAAGCATGATGTCGTGCGCGATTCCGGCCGATCAGGCCGCGCGCTGGCCCTCCGCTATCGCCTCGTTCTCGTCCTCTTCCTCCACCAGCGCCCGGTGCAACGCGCGGACGGCCGCATCATATTGCGCGACGTCGATGATGAACTGCACGTCGACATTGCGGATCTGGTGCTGCATCGCGATGACGCCGATCCCCTGCGCGGCCAGCGCGCACAGCGCGTCCGCCACCAGCGAGGGCCGGGCGATGTCGCTGCCGATCACCGACACCATCGCGACCGGCTGGGCCGATATGGCGGCGTCGGGATAGCGCCGCTGCAAATCCTCGATCGCCCGATTCACCGTTCCGGCGTCGGTCGACAGATAATGGGTGATGGTGTTGGCGTTGGACGATTTGCTGACGATCCATGCGCGATGGCGCGTCAACGTTTCCAATATGGCGGCGTCATAGCCCTTCACGCCCACCATGTCCTGCTCAAAAAATTGCAGCGCCTGGGCGTGGCGGATGCCGGTGACGATCTCCACGCGCGGCGTGTCGGAAACATAGTTGCCGCAGATCAGCGTGCCGCCATCTTCCCGGTCGAACGTGTTGCGAACGCGCAGCGGAATATCCGTCTGGCGCAGCCCCCGCCCCGCGCCGGGATGGATCGCCTCCATCCCCAGATTGGCGAGCTGGTCGGCCACATCGTAATTGGTGCGCCCGATCTTGCGCGCCTTGTCGGTGCCGACCAGCCTGGGATCGGCGCTCGACAGGTGGAATTCCTTGTGGATGATCGCCTCGCGCGCGCCGGTCAGCACGGCGATGCGGGAAAAGGTCATTTCCGAATAGCCGCGCGCATAACGCCGCACCATGCCCTCGCTGCACCCGGCATAGCCGGTGACGATGGGCAGGGTCGTGGACAGGTCGATGGGTTCGAACGCCTCGACGATGCGCTCGTCCAGCGCACGCATATCCTGCTGGTCCCACAGCGTCAGGTCGACGAAGCGCGCATGGACGCCCGCGTCGCGCAGCAGCAGCGCCGTGCTGTGCGCGCTGTGCGCCTCGCCCAGTCCGGCGAGCATCTCGCGCACCGTCATCAGCTGTTCCTTCACACAGAAACGGCCGTGGCTGCGTAGCCGCGCCAGATCCTCAAGACATGCGGCCACGCCGTTAATCCGCTTGTCGACGAAAGCGTCGGCCTGGGCCAGGCTTTCGGAAGGGACGAACATCTCCGCGTTGCGCGCCCGCATGGCCGCCCGCACATCTTTCATCGCCTCGCGCCAGCCATCCGCGCCGTCGTCCGCGACGAAACGCGCATAGACGCCCGGCTCGCCGCTCTTCTTGTGCTCCAGCAACAGGTCGGTCATCCCGGCATAGGCCGACACGACGAAGATGCGGTTGTAGAGATCGGCGTCCTTGCGCCCCGCGATCAGCACATTGTCGAACAGGATCGCGGTGGCGGCCATGGACGTGCCGCCGATCTTCTCGACGCTGTGGTGGCCCGTCATGCCGGCGCCTCTTCCAGCAGGAGGCCGGATATCGGCGCAATCGCCCGCGGTTCGCCGCGCGTGGCGACGAATTCGGGGCGCGGCCTTTCGACGCCAAAGGGCGCTGCCAGCCGGTTGCTGACCGCATTATAGACAAGGAAGGCGTTGGCGCGGGGGAAAGGCGTGATGTTGCCGTTCGACCCATGCATGACGTTGCAGTCGAAGATCACGACCGATCCTGGTTTGCCGGTCGGCGCGACAATGCCATGCCTGTGCGCCAGTTCGGCCAGGCTGTCCTCGTCCGGCACGCCATATTCCTGCTTCTTGAGGGAAGTGCGATAATGGTCCTCGGGCGTTGCGCCCACGCATGTCAGGAAAGCGCGATGCGATCCGGGGATCAGCATCAGCGGTCCGTTATGCGGCGTATTTTCCGCCAGCAGGACCGACATGGACAGCGCCCGCATCCGGGGCATCCCATCCTCCACATGCCATGTCTCGAAATCACTGTGCCAGTAGAATTCCCGGCCCTGAAAGCCCGGCTTGTAGTTCAGCCGCGACTGGTGAATGTAAACCTCGTCGCCCAGCAGGAAACGTGCGACGCCAGCCAGCCGTTCATCGGCGGCCAGCCGCGCCAGCACGCGGCTCTGCGCGTGGATCGCGAAGATGGACCGCACTTCCCGGCTGCCCGGCTCGGTGATGACGGTTTCGGCCTCCAGCGCGGCGGGATCGGCCAGCAGCTTGCCAGCCTCGGCCTGAAGAAACGCGACTTCCTCATCGGAGAACATGTCCTCCAGCACCAGATAGCCGTCACGTTCGAACTGTTCGGCCTGCTGGGCGCCGATGGGCGCGGCTTCGTTCCATTCGCTGTGAACGACGGGGTCGAGACGCGGCGAGAATTCCGCCATGGCTGCATGGCGGGATGGGTAGATGTCTTTCAAGGGACTTCCCCCTTTCCTGTAATCTTCAATGGGTAAGTTCGCCCTCGCGAACCATGTCTGCTTCGGCGGGATAGGCGCCGCTTTCGTCATGCACTTCCTGACCGGTGACCGGCGGATTGAACACGCAGACGCACAATATGTCGGTGGTGGGCCGCACCACATGCTTGTCATGGGCGTTGAGCGCATACATGACGCCCGATGCGAGCTGGTGGGTGATGCCGGAACCCAGATCCTCGATCGTGCCGGTGCCCTTCAGCACCAGCACGGCTTCCAGATGGTTCTGGTAGTGCATGTGCAATTCCTCGCCCGCGTACATGGTCGTAACGTGGAAGGAAAAGCCCATATTGTCGTCCTTCAACAGCAGGCGGGCGCTTTCCCACTGCTTTGACTGGACGTTGCGGTCCGACTTGCGGATGGCTTGGAGTTTGCGGACGATCATGGATCTTGTCTCCTTTTATTCCGCGGCGACGCCATAGGGCGTGGCCAGCGTTTCACGGATGCTGCTTTCCAGAATGTCGAGCCCCGCCGACAGCAGCGCGTCGTCGATGACGAGCGGGGCGAGCACCTTGACCACCTCGTCATGGGCGCCGCTCGTTTCGATGATGAGGCCGCGTTCGAAACAGGTGGCGGTGACGGTCCCGGCGATTTCGCCCGATCCCAGGTCGATGCCGCGCATCATGCCCCGGCCGCGCGTCGACAGGCCATGTTCGGCCGCCATCGCGTCCAGCCGCCGTTCCAGCATCCCGCTTCTGCGGGCGACGTCCTGCTGGAACTGCCCATCGCTCCAGAAATGGCGCAACGCTGCGGCTGCGGTGACAAAGGCGTGGTTATTGCCCCGGAAGGTGCCGTTATGCTCGCCGGGCGACCATTGATCCAGTTCGGGCCGGAACAGCGCCAGCGCAAAGGGCAGGCCCATGCCCGAAAGCGACTTCGCCATGGTGACGATGTCGGGGACGAAGCCCATGTCTTCGAAGCTGAAAAAGCCGCCGGTGCGGCCGCAGCCCGCCTGAATGTCGTCGACGATCATCAGCGCGCCGTGGCGGCGCGCGATGGCGGCGATGCGCCGCAGCCATGGGGCGGACGCGACGTTAAGCCCCCCTTCGCCCTGCACCGTTTCCACCAGGATCGCGGCGGGCGCGTCCAGGCCGCTTGACGGGTCGGCCAGGCGCCGTTCCAGCAGTTCGGCCGTGTCCACATCTGGGCCGTGATAGCCGTCATAGGGTTCATGGGCGACATGGGATAGCGGCACGCCCGCGCCGCCGCGCTTCGTGGCATTGCCGGTGCAGGCCAGCGCCCCCAGCGTCATGCCGTGGAAACCGTTGGTGAAGGCGATCACCAGTTCGCGGCCCGTCACCTTGCGCGCCAGCTTGATCGCCGCTTCGACCGCATTGGTGCCGGTCGGCCCGGTGAACATTGCCCGGTAATTCAGCCCTCGCGGCCTGAGGATCACCGTCTCCAGCGTGTCGAGAAAGGCCTCCTTGGCGTCGGTGTGCAGGTCAAGACCATGGGTAATGCCGTTGGCGGCGATATAATCCATCAGCGCGCTTTTCAGAACCGGATGGTTATGGCCGTAATTCAGCGTCGAACAACCCGACAGGAAATCGAGATACCGGCCGCCCTGATTGTCGTGCATCCAGACATCTTCCGCCTTGTTGAACTGGCGCGGCATCGACCGCGCATAGCTGCGTACGGCCGATTCCCGGCGTTCATAGATGGCTGTGTCCGGTTTGCATGTGGTGGGCTGCGGAAGGGTGGTGCTCATGTCGCCAATTCTCCTTGATGGGGTATGTCGCGGATCAGCGCGGCAATGGGCCGATGCGGGCCTGCCATTCGGTGGCATGGGCACCGGCGAAATGGGTGTCGCGCTCGAACAGCGCGCTCTTGGTCAGGGACGCGTTCCATCGCCGCGCCAGCCCTTCGAACAGGGCCCAGGACGCGTGATTGTCATCCGTCACCGTGGTGATGAGGTGCGTGACGCCTGCCGCCGCCGGACGCTCCAGCAGCGCCTCGATCATGCGTCCGGCCAGCCTGTGCCCCCGCGCGGCGGGCGAAACGGCGACCTGCCACACGAAGAAGCTCTCCGGCTCGGACGGCGGGCGATAGCCCGAAACCCATCCCGCGACCTCGCCGCGATGCTCCGCAACGACGCAGCTTTCCGCGAAATGCGTGCATTGCAGCAGGTTGCAATAAGCCGAATTGGCGTCCAGCGGCGGGCACCGCGCGATCAGGCTGGTGATCGAAGGCCCATCGCTCCCCATGGGCGGGCGCAACTGAAACTCTGGTTGCACGCTCCGCGCAGGGCGCGCGAACTTCCGTGGCGGCGCCAGGGCCGCGTCGGATTCCGGATCAACGATTATTCACCTCCCGAAGTATATTCTTTGGAACCTGCATGGTCCCGGTGTGACTTCGGCGCCATATATGGCTGTTTGGACTCGGTTTTCAACCCTTATGGCTTTCAAGCAGTCCTTCGGTCAATGAAACATGTGCAAAACTCCTTCACCCTATGAAGGATTCCGCGTGACGAAAAATCCCCAACCCTTCTATAATTCCTTCATGAATTCAGAGATCGCCTCCCTGACGCTGCGCGCCCTGCGCCGCGTGCTCCGCGCCACCGAAATCGGCAGCCGCCGCCTCGCCAGCATGACCGGCCTCACCCCGTCGCAATGGCTCGTCCTGCGCGAAATCGACTCCCGCGATTCGGCCACCCCCGGAACGATCGCAACGGCCCTTCAATTCAGTCAGGCGACCATTACGGCGATCGTCGACCGGCTACAGGAACTCGGTCTCGTGCAACGCCAGCGCAGTGAAAGGGACAAGCGCCAGTTCATTCTGTCAGCCCAGCCCGCTGGCAAAGCCGCGCTCACCGACGCTCCGGACCTCTTGCAGACCACCTTCACCGATCGCTTTGCGGGTCTGCCGCCATGGGAACAGGCCATGATCCTGGCCGCCGTCGAGCGTCTGGCGACGCTCATGGACGCGCAGCATATCGACGCCGCTCCTCTGCTGGACAGCGGCCTCATCGATCGATCGGAACCCGCCTGAGCCTGCGCCATCTGCCCACCGGTTTAATTCGCTGCGAGTTCGACCGACAGAATGGCAGCGATCATGGCGCGTTGAGGCGGCACTGCCCACGTCCAGCGGAGAGATCGGCTCATCCGCATTCAAGACAAAGCTAGGGAGCCCTCTGCCGAGGGCTCCCACGTCTTTAATGGAAATAGCGGACGTACATCTTGCCATTCTCGAACCGGTATGTCTCGATGCTCGGAATAACCTGCTCCGTATCGTTACGGATATTGTCCACAACGGTTGCCGCCTCGTTGCCGTTGATGAGCAGCCTGACCAGATCCGTCCGAATCTTACCCGCATATTCGGCGATCATGTCGGCCATCGCCTTTTCCCCCTCAACCTCGGGGGCTCCGACATATTGGATGGTGAATCCATTCGGCGCGATGGCACGGAACAAATCCATCATCTCGTCGATCCGGTTCTCGCTCCACAATCGATATTGGTTGGTGATGAAATTCTCGATATCCTGCTTGGATACGTCAGACATGGTTGATCTCCTTTCCAATCTTTTTCTTCGACCGCATCAACAGAGCGTCGTCCCCTACCATTGGGTATATCAGCGCGTTTCGATAGGGATGACATTGCGCGAGTGGATACCCAGCTTCACCGGCTCGAACACCGCCTGACGCCGTCGTTCGAGACGGGCCAGCAGCGTGAAGAGTGCAAGCTCTTCCTCGGCAGGAGCCTGCTGCACGTGCCGCTCGAGCGCCAGAACGGCATCGTCGATATCCGCAAAATCCACCTTCAGATAAGCGCTGATATCCGCATGGTCGCGGGCACGCAGTTCGTCTCCACAGCGATCATCCCGCTCAATCCACTCGGCCAGTTCCAGCGCCTGCTCCAGCGTATGCGTATCAATCGGCGCCGCGCCGCGCACCTGGCGGATCGTGTCGTCAAGCGCAGCGATCGCTGTGCCGCTCTTGCCCGCCGAGGGCGTGATCGGCACGGCATCATGATCGGGAAACGGCGCGTGCAGCAGCTTGGACAAGGCCAGCAAAATGCATTTTCGCAGAGACATATCCCATGACAGATAAACGGCGTGCGGATCGCCAGGAGCCGGCTTGCCGACGGTGCCCGCGAACTGCATCGTCCCCAATGTCGAAAACAAGGCAATATAATATTGCACGATGTCGTGATCGACCGGCTCGCCCGTCGCTTCTTCATAGTAGCGGAACAATTCCGGCAGCGGGCGTCCCATCGGTTCCACGCTGTCGCGCATGGCCAGCGTCGCCAGATCGACGTGTGGATCGCTCACAAGGCCAAATTCAAAGTCATAAAAGCCGGTCATCCGGCCATCCTCCACGAGGAATTGGCCGCAATCGAACTGGACGAAACTGGCCCGTGTACGATGCCCGGGATAGTTCCGCTCCAGCCAGCGGATGACGAACTCAAGCAGCGGCTCAGGCTTGCTTTTCGTGCGCTGGTAGAGCGGCATGTAGGCGCGCAAGCCGACCAGCGCTATTTCCTCCGGCGTATCGGGAATCTCGATGCCGATTGCGGCAAACGAGTCGAGCGGCAGCTGATGCATGACCGCCAGCCCGTTCATCAGCGCGCGGCCAATTTCCCGGCGCTGATCATCGGACGTTGTGGCGGCATGCACATCGCGGGTGCCGGGCAATGAATCCATGATGATACATGGGGGATCAGCGCAATAGCCGTGGATGCGTGGCACCGGCACGCCGCCCCGATGGAGCACATCAATAATGTCCGCCTCGCGCTTCAGATCGGGAAAAATCGCCACGTCGCCAACGCGATTGCCGCGCAGGTGCAGCGGCAGGATGGTTCCGTCCATTTCCACGTCGGCAAACCATGCCGGTCGCCAGCGAGCCTGCTGTTCGAGCCGCACGATCTTGCCGCCTGTGGTTTTTTCCACGAGCGCCTTGATCCGATCCAGCCCCGTCTCGTCATATGGGTTGCCCGCAACTTCATTCGAACTCATGATCAGCTTTCTGTTTCCATGGCTTATGTTCCTTTGCGGCGTCCTGTCGGCATTGCACTCGATATTTCACGCGCAGGCGGCCACCCACCCGAAATTTTACGCCGGGGCCGCTTAAAGCATATCAATCTGGTCAACTTGCCGCGGTCAACCCAGAGGGCATTGCAGATACGCCAGCCAGCTCACAGCCCGAACCGCTCCTTATAGGGCTTGAAGATGCGCGCGAGTTCCTTGCGGTCGAGCCCATGCTGCTCGGGGGAATGGTTGAATCGCCCATGACGATCCACCTTGTTGGACGGGTGCGCCAGCCAGGCACGAATGCGTTGCTCGAAATAGGAGGTGAAGGGCAGTCCCTGCGATTCATAGACCCCGGCGAGCGCAGCGACAGGATCCTTCACCAGGTCCGCGAACCGCAGGTGGTAGATTCGCGGGTCATTCACCATAGGATTCGCCAGCACCGCCTGCACGCCAGCCTCCACCGCCTCCACCATCCTGGACGGCTCCTCGCGCCAGTTTCCTCCGCGGATCGGCTGGTAGAAGATATTGTTGATCGATATCATCGAGGCGATCTGATCTTCTATCGGGCGATGGCACCACACGCCGATGGCATCGGGAAAAACATCGAACAGCGATGGCGCCATGTAATGATGAAGGACGCCCTTGCCGACCCAGCGGGCAGTCGGCCGCTTCCACTGATATTGCCGCATCATATTTTTCTGGAACAGATAATGGGCGTGCGGGTCCGACGGGGGCAAGGTCGGCGGCACGCTGGGCGTGTTCTGGAAGTGCAGCGGATAAACGAACCGGAAATCGAGGCAAGCGCCCCACTCATCCTCCGCCTCGGCCATCGCTCCCTTGTCGTGATAAGGATGCGCGACCAACGCCATGCGTTCGCGATCGATCACATGCTGGGTATAAGCGTCGCCTGCCCTGAACGCTTCGGCATCGGCATCGGGATCGAGCCCGGGCGGCGGTGACGGGAACAACCCGTCCATATAACGCGGGGTGCGATGACCCCAGTCCAGAGACAGCAGCTTTTGCGACAAGGTGGTGCCACCGCGCGGAAAGCCCATCACGAATATCGGTCGGGTGATCTCTTCATCCAGAATCGCGGGATAGTCCGCCCAGTCGCGGGACAACTGAAGCCGCATCTCGACGATACGCCGCAGATCACGGAGCGATCCTTCCACGGCATCCTCGCGCGGTTTGGCGAAATCATTGAACTGCTCGACGATGGCAATATATCGCTCGCGAACAGCCGGATCGGCATGCGAGCCCAGACTCGTATCCTCTGCCACGCGATCAAAGATTGCTGCGCCGTCGAAATATCCTGAGGCTGTAAGCATGAAGTCCGTGTCTTTCCCGGCTCTCGCCGAAATGGAGGTTGAAGCGGAGAAGGCGACAAATGGCGCGGCGGCTCAATAGCCGTAAATGGCCAGCACATCGCGACTGCGCTGTGCAAGCTGAGCCTGCCTCTCCACAGGTGAAATGAAGATCGTACCGGCCGGAAGCGCGGTGAACGCATCTTGTGACCTCACGCTGGTCACCTTCGGCAGATCAACCGCCTGTTCCTGATAAAATTGGCGAAACTGCATCATGCCCAGTTCCGCCGCGTCGAGCGGGTCGAGCCAGTTGGGTGCGCCGATATCATCCTTGGACAGGACAAAGCGATATTTGCCGTCAGCATCTTGCCGTGCCTGATGACCGTTCAGGCTCGACTGATGATAAACATAGTCGATGAGCTGAATGTAACGGTTGGCGATGCTGAAGCTCCAATAGCGACTGGTCGGCGCGTTCACCTCGATAATCAGCGCTTCATCGTCTTTCAGACTGAAGATCATATTGTGATAGACCGCAAGGGGATTACCCCCCGCATTGGCCGGAATATGCTGCATAGCGAAGCGGTTGAACTGACGATCCTGCGCCGCCAGGCTTCTATCGAACCCCGCTGTCACCCACGCTCGGACGATGAACTTGACGAAGCGGGCAGCGTGCTCAAGCTTTGCGATCAGCGCCGGTTCGTCGTTCAGCATTGGCCGTGCCGGCGTATCGGATACGCGTTCGATCCACATGCTGGACGGGCGCGCCTTGCCCCAGTCATAGAAAGTTTCGCGAACGAACAGCATCATGACATGCTGATTGGGGTCCAGCTGAATCCAGTTGCCGGGATGCGGCTCCGGACTGGCGATGATCTCGAAGCTCCCGTCCGCATCCATCTGCATGTCGTCGACGAGATAGGATTTCGTTGGCAGCTTGACGAACTCGGCATCCTCGACGATCCCGAACAGTGGCTGAACCTGAATGTCGAGAAACACGCAATCGCTGCGCTTGCCGCTGATGCGATAGGTCTGCCTGCCATCGACGAAACCCCATCGATACCCGTAGTCGGGCGATGGGAACCCCCAGTTCCAGCTCATCGGTTCATGCAGATAACGATAGAAGCGCGGATAATCGACCTGAGGCGCGATGATCCATTGATAGCTGACCGCCTGCATCTGCATCAGGAACTGGGTAGCCTGCTGCCGGACGGTCGGCAGCTCGGCATATTCGCGGGAATAGATGAATTCACGCACCACTTCGATGGCATCAAGGTAAGCGCGCCATGCGTCCCGCACGGCGGGAGACATATGGTCTGCCGCATTAACTGGCTGGTCGTTCATCGAGCACCTCGGACAGAAGGGGGGCAAGCTTGTCGACCGACAGAACAGCTTGTCGCCGGCTGATGAAGAACGGATCATAGCCATCGAGCGATGCGCGCAATCAATTCCACTGGGCTTGCTCAGAAGGTCGGCGGGCGCTGGTCATGCGGGAATGCCTTCTGAAAAGCGCGAGCGATCTTGAACATCTTGGCTTCGCTGCCGGGCTTGCCAACGATCTGCAATCCGACGGGAAGCCCATCGACGAAGCCCGCCGGCACCGAAAAGGCAGGCATGGACAGCCAGTTGAAGAGCATGACGTGGCTTGTATAGACGCCCGCGAAACTGCCATGCGGATATTGCGGACTGTTGATCGTCCAGCAATCGTTCCAGTCCTCAATCTTGCGCGGGAGCAGCTGGGTCGTCGGCGTGAGCAGCACGTCATAATCCTTGAACAGGCGATTGAACCTGTCCACATTCTCGCCGCGCGATTGCAGGGATGCCCATAATTCGTCGGCCGGGGGCTGCTCGCCCATGCCGCGCCCGCCAGCGCCGAAAGCGCGGTTGATCATCATGAAGCCGTCCCAGAAGTCGTCCCATTTCTCGTCGGTGGTCTCGACCGTGGCGCCAAGCTGGTTGAAGCCGTGCGCGGCTGCGCGGATGGCGGCGATCACGCGCGGGCTTTCTTCCTGCGCGTAGAGCGAGGCGAAGCCCATATCGTCGCTCCATGCGAAGCGCATCCCCTCCACGCCGTCTTCAATGTTCGCGCTATAATTATCGGGTTCATCGTACAGGCTATAGAAATCGCGACCATCCGGACCAGCCATCGCCTGCGTGGCGATGGCGCCATCGAGCACGTCGCGGCACATCGGGCCCGTGCTCGCGGTGAGCGCCATCGCGGGCGCGGATGGGTGAATCCAGGGGATGCGTCCCGGTGTAGCCACGATGCCGAACACCCCGGAATAAGCCGATGGCAGGCGTGTCGAACCGCCACCATCAGACCCCAGGCCGATCGGCACCAGACGGGCGCTCGCTGCTGCTGCGGTCCCCGAACTGGACCAGCCCGGCACGCGCGATATGTCCCACGGGTTGCGCGCCTCGACATCCCAGTTGTAACTCCGCCGGGGGTCTCCGCCAGCAAGGCTCGCATCAGAGCCTGAACCCATGAGCGTATTCGTGCCGATAATCACGGCTCCCGCCGCCCGCAGCCGCTCGACCTGTACATCATCCCGCGGGGCGGCGGGAATGTTGGACAGGGTTCCCATATCGAACGTCGGCAGACCTTCGACAAAGATGTGGCCCTTCACCGAAACGGGGATACCGTGGAGGGAGCCTAGCTGCTCCCCCACCGCGACCGCCCGCTCGGCCCGTGCGGCCTGCGCGCGCGCGCCGGCATGATCGACATGTGCGAAAGATTGAATCTTGCCGTCATGCTCTTCGATCCGCGCGAGGAAATGTTCGGTCACCTCCACCGGCGAAATCTCCCGCCTGACGATCAGATCCCGAATCTGCCAAGCCGGCATCCATGTGATTTCGTTGAGCATTCGGTCGTCTCCTGGAGCATGTGCCACGACGCGCGGCCAACACATATTTAACTTATGAAATTATTATTATTCCAATATTTGGAATATAATCCAGATTGATGATAATGTTATATTCAGAACTTGAATTTTGCTTCCATGGCAAGAATTCTCGGCTCCGCATATGTGTAAAGCAGGGTGCCGAAATTCGCCAACTGATTGGCATTGCCCACGATATACTTTTTGTTGGTGACGTTTCGGGCATAAGCCGCCAGCGACAGGCCGGTCCCTGCGATATCCCGCCACTCTACCCTGAGGTCGAGCTTGGCATAGCCCTTGACGGTTGTCCCAGGCTGGAGAACCCCATCGATCCGATTCGCCGGATCGAAGGCCACGCCTGTCTGGTAATAGAGCGCGGCCAGCGCCGTCACCGTGCCAAGCTCATTGGACAGCGGCATATTCAACCGCGGCGTGAGGGTGAATTGGTGACGTGGCGCATTGGGAAAGCGGCTGTCACTGAGGTCCGCCGAGACGAGACCCGTGGGTGTCACGACGAAATCCGTGTAATCTTTATACTGGGTATCGAGATAGGCATATTGAAAGCTCGTCTCGAAGACTGGGCTCGGGGCGACGCTCAGTTCCAGATCGAGGCCCTTGACATTGCCGCGAGCTGCATTGGTCGTATAGGTTGCAGCCGGAACTGTCGGCAGAAGCACCAGCCTCTGTATGTTCTTGTAATCGTCGTAGAACAGATCGACGTTCGCGCGGATCTTCCACCCCCCTTCGGTGACGAAGAAGGATTTGATGCCGATCTCATAATCCGTGACCGTCTCGGGCGCATAGGATAACAGTTCCGGTGTCGAGGCGGCCGGATTGAACCCGCCAGCACGAAAACCGCGGCGGACGGCACCGTAGACGCTCACATTGGGATTGATCTTGTAAAGCGCGCTGGCATTCCAGGTCGTGGCCTTGAACGAGCCCGATGCGGCAAGGACGGGGCCAGCCGGGAAGCCGGGAACAAGCAGGCTCGTTTGCGCCTTGGACGACCGGCTATCCTTCGTCCGCCGGATACCGCCTGTCAGCGCAAGCGCATCTGTGACATCGTAGGTGACTTCCAGAAAACCCGCCCTGGTCTTCTGATCGCCCTTGTTGAAACCGGCAGCGGGCAGGAATCCCAGACCCTGCAGATATTGAACGGTCTGCGACGCCAATCGATAGGGGTCTTTGAGTGTCTCATCATAATAACCGACGACGAAGCGCAACTGGCTGAAATCGCCTCGTAGCTGAATTTCTTCGGTACGGTTCTTGGTATAGCCTTTGAACGGATTTACCACGTCGAGCACCGGCAAGGTGGTGCCGTCCAGATCAAAACCGCGCGAGACATCGAATTCCCTGTAACTGAAGATGTTCTTCAGTGAGATATTTTCCGTTATATCCAGTGTGGTCGTATTGATGACCCCGTTCGATTTGAACTTGTTGAACAAAGGCTGGCTCGTGGCCAGCTTTCGGATTCCCAGCGCCTGCTGATTGGCCAGCAGGGCCGTAAATTCCGCGGCGAGCGGGTGCGAGGCACGAAAGCCCGAGAATATCTGGGCCACGCCATGCTCGTCGATCCGCGTACGCTCAACGATAGTGTAGTTTTCGAAGCCTTCGACAGGGGAAAGGATCAGGCTCGCCCGGAACGATGTCTTGTGCTCGTCATTCGCCCGCTTGCCCGATGTAAGTTCATGCACATAGCCATCGCGGCGGAGGATCTGGCCCGCCACCCGCAACATAACCTTGTCCGGCACGATCGCGCCTCCGACCGCGAATTCAAGATCGCGGCGATCATATGAGCCCAACCGCCCGGTAATGAAGCCCTCCCACTCATTGCCCGGTCTCACGGGAGAAAACAGGATCGCGCCGCCCGTCGTATTCCTGCCGAACAACGTTCCTTGGGGGCCCTTCAACACCTGAACGCTGGCAAGGTCGTAGAATTGCGTCGAAAATTCGGGGACCTCCGCGAAGTAGGGGACAACGCCTGGCGCACTTTGGCCAAGCGTCTGCCCCTGTCCGCGCAACGAGAATTGCGCGGTGGTCCCCGAACCACTTGCCTGCACGCTCAACCCCGGCGCGACGTTCGGCAGATCGAAGGCGCTGCGCACGTTGCGTTCGGTCAATTGCCGCGCATCGACGACTGTGATCGAAAGCGGGACATTCTGGAGCCGCTCGTTAACGCGCCGCGCGGTAACAACGATGTCTTCGGCCATGGCCTGGTCGATTCGGGACGATCCGGACTCACCGGCCGTGATGCGAGGCGATTCCGCAGGCGCCTGTGCATAAGCGAGGCCCACCGGCAACGCCAGGCAGGTAAATCCGGTCGCCTTGGCGATGCGAGACATTTCTTTGGCCATACGAGACATCTTACTCTCCCGATATGCTCGGTTGCCGGCCTGCACGTGGCCGGCTCCGAACGTTTATATGCGACCGACTCTGCCTCTGAGGCTCAGAGTGGGTGCGTCGCTTGGCCCGATTTCTAGCAATCGCCCAATAATAAAATAGGGGTCACTATTCGTGTCAGGAGAAACCATGGGCAGTAGAACAGGCCTCTTGGTAATTTTGACCACTATTTTATCGAACATAAACAGATAATATGGAAGGCAACCATATTAATGACTTACAAAACATCTTGGGTTGATGGAATTTCCAGATTCATGGACGGAATGCGCTCGCCCGACATCCATTGGATTTCGGCATAACTGTTGAAAAATTTGATAGAATGAAGGGTTGTTCGCTCGATCACTTCATAATTCACGAATTTCAGCCGTGCGGCGCTTATCGACGGGATAGCGGGCAATGAACAAAAGCGGCCATCTCGACGCAACCAGCTCGGACCAGACAAATAGGAGAATATCTTGACGACAAAGAACATCGGGGGGGCACTCGACCTCGCATCCTATGCATTGACCGACAGCTATTTCGGCGCACCCTACATCGATCGCGACGAACACAGGTCCGAACCGCGGTCGCATCGTGTGGTCCATGGCGGATTTGCTGGCACGGACACTCGCTTCAATTTCTATTTCCAGTCGGAGGAAGGCTATCGCAGCCGCATGTTCCAGCCGATGGAAGGTGGCCACGCCGGGCATGAGAACATCTTTGGGGAAGGCCCCGTCGCGAAAATTTCCGGCGGGCTCGAAATGGCATTTCGGCTGGGCGGCTATATGGTCGAATCCAATTGCGGGCATATCGGGGACGATATCGATCCGCGCGGAGGCGAAGATCCGACGCTCTATGGCTTCCGTGCGGCGATCGAATCCGCGCGGCTCTCGCGCCATCTTGCCGAACAGATTTACGGCGCGCCGCCCGCAAACGGCTATGTCTATGGCGGCAGCGGCGGGGGCAGGCGCTCGCCGGGATGCCTCGAATATGGCGCTGGAGTCTATACGGGGGCGCTGCCTTATCACAGCGGCGGCAATATCGAACCCTGGGGGACGACATCACGCGTACGGAGCGAACAGCCCGTCCATTTCGGCCTGATGTTCAACGTCCAAAGGCTATTGGGAGACCGTATCGGCAGCGTCATCGACGCCATGGCGCCGGGCGGCTCGGGCGACCCCTGCGCGGGCCTGAATGTGCATCAGCGGGAGGAACTCACCAATCTCTACCGCCTGGGCTTTCCCCGCGGCGACGAATTCATGATCAGCCAGCCCTTCGGCCAAATCTGGCTCTGGACCTCAATCGCCGACATGCTTCTTGAGGATGATGCCGACTATTTCAGGGCGTTCTGGAGCGAGCCGGGCTATCTTGGCCATGATGAACCGCAGTTCGTCGAAAATGATGTGATTGATGTGGAGGCAACGGTCGCCCGCGTACTCACCGCGAGGGATCTGCAGGAAAATACGGAGTTCGCCGATCCAGCACTGCAGGCTCTGGCCTATCCATCGATTTTCATCGCAATGCTCAATCAGACCATGGATCTGCCGATGGCGATCCAGTTGGAAGGGGTCGGCAGCGGGTATCGGCGCGGCGCGGGCGTCTATGTCCAGACCGGCGAGGCAGCCGGCAGGCGCCTGTATGCGATGGGAGAATCGAACGACATCTTCTTCCTGGATGGCCGGGGTGAGGCGAACCTGCTCCGCGCGACCGGCGTCAAGGCCGGCGACAAGGTGCGGGTCGATAATCGACCCTTCCTTGCATTCTGCTATTATTATCGTCACCATATCAGCGACGATCCGATCTGCGATTTCCTGCGGATCGACGGAAAGCCGATCTACCCGCAGCATGCCGTGCCACTCGCCTCTCCGTTGATGGGAGTCCCCTATTGCGGGCAGTATGAGGGCAAATTGATGTGGATTCACGCGACCCACGATTCGTCGCTGTGGCCGCCCCAGGGACTGACCTACAAGCGCGCGGTCGAACAGGCGCAGGGGCTGGAGGGCGCCCAGGAGAATTTCCGCATTCGCTGGACCGAGAATGCCGAGCATACGCCCCCGATGATGGTGCCGATGCAACCCAACAGATCGGCCGCGAACTGGCTGATCACCTTTCAGGGGCTGGTCGAACAAAGCCTCAAGGATCTAATCGATTGGGTGGAGCAGGGCATCGACCCCGCCAGCACGCAATTCACCTTCTCCGACGGCAAGATCAACCTGCCGAAATCCGCCGGAGAGCGCGGCGGCATCCAGCCGGTCATCGCGGTGACCGCGAACGGGGCCGCCCGGATTGAGACGGCTGTGGGGGAAAAGATAACGCTCGAGGTGATCGCGGAGGTTCCGCCCGGCGCTGGCACGATCATCGCGCTGGAATGGGACTTTGACGGGAAGGGCACCTATCCGGTCAAGGAAGAGGTCACTGGCACCGATGCACGGATGCGGAGCATGGTCACGCACGCCTTTGACACAGCCGGAACCTATTTCCCGACGGCGCGGGTGACGTCCCATCGCGATGGCGACTGCGCTGCCGTGACGCGACGCATCGAAAATCTCGCTGCCGCCCGTGTCATAGTATCCTAGGCGCATGACGCGCGTGCAGGAAGGACGCGGCCCGATGGCGTCAAAATGGATCCTCCTCCTCGTTCTGCTGGCCATTCAGGCCATGTCGACAGGAGCCGTTGCCTATAGTTTCGGCCTGTGGGTGGATCCCGTCGCCACAGAGTTCGGCGTAGAGCGCAAGGCCGTGCTGGGGATATTGGCGGCCTTCGGCATCGCCTCATGCGCGGCGTCTGCAATATTCGGCCGCATGCTCGATCATGGCGCGCCGCGAACCTTGCTGCTGATCGGAGTGGCTGCGCTCGGGGGCGGGCTTATCCTCGCGTCCGTCGCTCCCAATCTGTGGAGCCTCTATCTGGTCTTCGCGATCATATTTCCAGCCTCGGTCGTGTTTGCCGGATCGCTGATCGCGATCAGCTTGATTACGCGCGCATTCGAGCAAAGACGCGGACTCGCCCTGGGCGTCGCATTGACCGGAGGGTCCATCGGCGGGGCGATCATCCCCAATATCTTCGCGGCGTTGCTGGCGGATCATGGATGGCGCGGCGCCAACCTGTATCTGGGCGCATTCACGATCATCGTGCTTCTGCCGGTCATTCTGTTGGTGGTGCCGGCGGGCGGCGCGGTTGCAAGAGCGCCACGCGGCACCGAAAGCTTGACGGCGCGCAGCATCTTCGGCGCCCCGCAATTCTGGCTATCCGTGTTGAGCGTTCTCGCCTTCCTGGCCGTCGCCGCAGCCATCCAGCCGAATATCGCGCCCTATGCCGCCGACCTGAACGTCGGCCTCAAGCCGGCGGCGCTCCTGATAACGACCTTCGCCTTTGCCATCATCGTTGGTCGCGTCCTGAGTGGCTATCTGTCGGACAAGGTGGCGCTGCCGACGCTTTGGATGGTTGTGGCAGTCATCCAGATGGTTGCGCTGGCATTGCTTTCGAACGAACCAGGCCTCCCACGCCTTCACATGGCTCTGGTTCTGGTTGGTTTGGGGTCCGGTGCGGTGGCGCCCATGCAGGCGGTCCTTTTCACACGCCTGTTTGGCGCGCGATCGGTGGGAAGGGTGATGGGGCTCGCCGTCCCCTTCTTCGCGGTCGTTTCCGTCACAGCGCCGCTGGCTGCATGGGTGAGGGAACGGACGGGAAGCTACGACCCGGTTTTCTACGCCGCGATCGTAATCACCCTGCTCACGATTCCCCTGATCATGATGATGGGGCGACCCAACACACGGTTGCAGACTGCGGAACCCTCGGGCTGATCAGCACGGGGGGCACCTATCATGCCGGGTGAAAGGCGGCCCTGACGAGCATCGTCAATTCGTCATGCAACCGGTCCGCGAGCAGGAGGTCTCCTTTCTTCGCGGCCTCGATATGATCAGCCAGCCCGCGCTGTACCCCCGGCATGCCTTCCATCGGGACCGCACAGACGTCGTTGGAGAGGCGGACCTGGCAGCCGGTCAGCGCCTGGGCGAAGATACGCAGGATGGGGTTGTCGATAATCTCCCAATCGAGGCGGACCCACTGGGAAAACATGTTGATTCCGCCCCATGTATGACCGCAATCGACGAGACGTTCATATTCCTTGAAATGCTCAGGCCCTGCCTTGGCCGCAACGAGAATCCGGGTCAAACGGCCCATGGCCGAACATGCCGCCCGAACATTCGCTTCGTCGATCCGCATCGATGACAACAGCGCGACGACGGCTTCAGCCGCGACTGTGGACTCTGGATCGGTCACGGATATCCCATGCGTTCGACCGCGTCTGCTCTCGACGGTTCCCTGCGATTCGAGAATACGCACCGCCTGGCGAACGACCTGGCGACTGACCCCCATGCGCTCGCCGATCTCAGCCTCGGTGCCCAGCCGCTGGAGATCATGACTATCTCCATTCCTGATCTCCTCGACGATCCGTTTCGCGACAAGGCTCGCCAGGCTCGTCTTCGGCCGGTTCGCGGGAACGCGAATATTCATCTCGTCGCTCGCCGCAGGAGCATCGGTCAGGGCAACCAGCCGAGAGAAGCGATCGAGAGAATCGTTTAGGAAATCGATGATCGGATCGCCCGGCGGTGCGGGGTCCTGAATGGCGCCAGCGGCGACAATATTTGCAAGTGGATCCTCACGGCGCGTCGTTGCCAATCCGCGCGTGAAATAACCGTTGAAGACTTCAAGCGCTGCCGGACCCCGGCGATGAAGACGGAGATAATCCGCGATAATGCGGATAACGAGCCGCGCTTCCCGGATGTGCGCCACCGTCGTTCCTGCCGCAACGAAATGCTCGTTCAGCAACTTCAACGAACGGCTGCGACACACTTCAAGAACGATCAAACCACCGCCAGGGCCTCTACGCATTCGCGCAATTCCCCGGTCCTCCAGCAGGCGGACGGCTTCCACCAGCGTCCTTCGGCCGAGTCCATAACGTTTCGCCAGTTCCGGCCGATCCGCAAATACCCGCCCGACCAACCAGCCGTTCAGTCGGATATCCCTTTCCAGCAGCCGCGCAGCCGCGATTCCGCGCTTTGTCTCCCTGTCGGACATCAAGTCCGAATAAAGTTCAGACCAATCGATCTGGACTGGCATATTAGCCATCCTCACCCTCCGCATTGCCGACCTTGCCCGACATTCTGAAGATGTCTGTCGTCGGATTGCTGGCAACAGAGTGTGTCAAGTAGATCGGAGAATCAATGGGGGAGTCTGAAAGTGTGCGAAACTCAAGCGACAGTGCGCTTTAAGTTCCAGCCAGTGTTTCGGCAATTACGCATATAGGCGCTCGCATTAAGTCACTGGATCAAGCCCTGTTCCAGCAAAGCCCAATTCCCACCGAAACCGCTTTTCAGGCCCTGCCGGTAGATTGATAATGTTGAGGAGGATTGCGTGACGCCAAGCTAAGGACACCATAGGCCGGGCCTTCATCCAGCAATTGGTTCAGCATCACTTCGCCGCTTGGCGTGACAAGTGGCGTAAATGCCTTGCGTAATACGCCGGTGATATCGACAGATTGGTCATTGCCATACAACATGCCGAAAACGATCGGTTCATAGGCCGTCACGGCCATGATCGCATATGCCAAATTATCGCTGCCCAGCGGCCGGAGCAGATTGTGCTGCACGCACGCATCAATCTGTGGTTCCAGAATCGCTATCACTTTGCCACATTGCTGCTCTGCCAGATGATCGACCAGCGTCCGGGCGGTGTCTATCTGACCTGAAATGGCGCGAACCGCGCCGCGCACGACCGGGCTGGACAGACTCCGGACCCGCGCTTCTGCAAAACTGACAAGTCTGCAAAGCGCCGATCGGTTATTGAGTCTGACTTCGGGCACCTGGGTTTGAAGCAGATGAGTCATCGCTTCCAGAAACAGCCCCTCCTTGTTCCCGAAGATGGCATAGATGGTGGTCGTGGAGCATTGCGCCGCTTGGGAAATCTCAGCAACGGTGACTTCATTGAATTTTCGAAATGCGAAAGCCCTTGCGGCGACCTCTACAGCTCGTTTGACCGAATGCACCTTCTTGTCAGACATATGTCAGAAACTCTCCTCCCCCGGCTTTTATTATCGAGATCCGCCGATTGCTAAAGCCTAAGGACGGCACCTTGCTTTGGCAAGATTGCTACAGCATCCCGCTTTCGCCTGGCCCACTGACGTCTTTGTCCAATCCTGCTCCTTAGCGAAACGGGACGAAAATAATTGCCCGGT
Source organism: Sphingobium baderi (assembly GCF_001456115.1). Taxonomy (NCBI): domain Bacteria; kingdom Pseudomonadati; phylum Pseudomonadota; class Alphaproteobacteria; order Sphingomonadales; family Sphingobiaceae; genus Sphingobium; species Sphingobium wenxiniae. The sequence continues at coordinate 3,831,583 of NZ_CP013264.1, forward strand.
TCTCCGTAGGGAAGCCGTCTTTTAAATCGCCGTTTCAGCTTGTTCCCGCTTCAATCGTCCAACTGCGCCTGCAGCGCGGCGCCCAGGCGCTTGACCAGAAGCTCTTCGTCACCCTCGGCAAATCCCGGCATGAGGATGACGTTACGCAGCAGGTCGAAACCCACAAGGATTGCCAAAATCATCTCGGCCCGGATCGCCGCATCGCAACCACCCAGTTCGCGGGCAAGCGGAGTCAGCCACAGCGTCATGCGCTCGCGCAGAACCGCCTGGGCGGCTGGCTGGCCCGCCGAGCGCAACACCACCAGCATCGGATCGAACGCGAAATTGGCTTTATTGCGTCGCGCGTTCAGCACTCGGCGCGCAAGATGCATACCGAAATTGTCACGATCCGTCATCAAAGCCTGCAGCGAGGAATCACTGGCCTCCGCATCGACCGGCCGTGTTTCCAGCACGGTGCGGAACAGCATTTCCTTGGTACCGAAATAGCGGTTGATCAACGCAGCGGTGACCCCGGCCTTCGCGGCAATCTCACGCAGGCCGACATGCTCATAATCATTGGCGACGAAACATTCGCATGCCGCCGCCAAAATGGCGTCGCGCGTCGCTGCGGCGTCGCGTGTCCGCTTGCCCTCTTCCTGCATCATAGCATCGGTCATTGGCCCATCGTCCCGTTCATGAGTAAACGAGTGTTGACACTCCTCTGCACACAGGTCAAATAAACACCTGTTTACAACCGCGGGGGTTGATGTGCTGTTTTGTCCTGTATTGCCCCCGCGCGTCGGTCGGAGGGGCCTCATCGTGATGGTCCTGACGGCGTCGGCCCTTGGCGGATGCGCGGTGCATCCCGTCCGCACGCCCGCCATCGCCCTGCCACCTGCCTATGAAAGGCCTGCGGCTTCCAACGCCGCCCCATTTGCGCTCGACCGCTGGTGGACCTTGTTCGGCGATGCCCAGCTTTCTCAGCTAATCGATGCAGCCCTGATCGCCGCGCCGGACGCACGCCGTGCGCTCGCCGTGCTCGCAGAAGCGCGGGCAGAACGCAGTCGCGCCCTGGCAGCCTTCGATCCGCAAGGCTCGCTTACGGCCTCGGCCAAAGGGCAGCATCAGGAGATCAGCGGTATCGGCTCTTTACCGGGGGCCGGAGTCCAGCTTGGCGCAGGCGATTCGACCACGCTCGCCGGGGGCTTCAGCCCCAGTTGGGAAATCGATCTGTTCGGACGGCGCGCCGCCACCGCGCGCATGGCACAGGCCGATGTTCAGGCGGCCCAATTCGACTATGAGGCGTCCCGCCAAAGCCTTGCCGCCGATGTCGCGCTCAACCTTTTCGAAGCGCGCGGTCTGGCTGTACGCATACAGCAGGCGCGCGACACTTTACACATATTGCGGGGGCTCGCCGATCTGGGTGCCCGCCGAGCAGCGGCAGGCATCGGCGCACGGGCGGATGCCGACGCGCTTGCCGCCGACGCGGCCACGGCTGCGGCGGATTTATCCGCGCTTGATGCCGCCTCGGCCGTGTCCAGACGATCCCTGCTCGTCCTTGTCGGTCGCGGTGCCGATCCTCTCGATTCGCTTCCTATCGCCGCGGATCTGGGCACGCCTCCCGCGATTCCGGCGACGGCGCCCGCCGAATTGCTGGTCCGCCGGCCCGATTTACGGGCGGCGGAAGCCAGGCTCGCCTCGGCCATAGGACGGCTCACGCTGGACCGGTTGGCGCTTTATCCTACCATGAACCTGCTGCCCACGGCATCCGCCACCCGCAATACAGGACCGGTCGATTATAATACCAGCCTCTGGTCGATTGGCGCCGGACTTACCTTGCCGATCCTCGATCGAGGTCGCCTGCTCGCCCAGATCCGTGCACAGGATGCCCGCACCGAACAGGCGGTGATCGCCTATGAGGCTGCGGTCCAGCGCGCCTATGGCGAAGCCGAAAACCGACTGACGACCCTCGCGGCTGATCAGCGACGGCTGACGGATCTACAAACTGCCGAAGGCCGCGCGCGCGCGGCGTTCGGCGCGCAGCAAAAGGGTTATCGCGTCGGCATCATCGATCTGACCGCGCTGTTGACCGCCGAACGGACCTGGCGTGGCAATCTCGCGGCGCTGACCGGGCTTCAGGTCACGACGCTTCGCGATACCGTCGATACATTCAAGGCGCTGGGCGGGGGCTGGACACCAGATACCGCAGGCGCCGCAGACAAGGACATGCCCTGATGCGCCGCCTGCCCTCAACCGCTCTGGCGATGCTGTTGCCGATCACCATTGCTGGATGCAGCAAGAGCGTGCCGGAGTCGCCAGCCGCGCAGCCCCGCGCCGTACTGGTGGCGCCAGTGGCGCTGCGGCCGCTCGCAAGCGACAGCATGGTGTCCGGTCGACTCGTACCGCGTGAGGAAGCCGTCGTCGCGAGCCAACTTTCCGGTTATCAGGTCGTGGCCGTCCTGGTTGATCAGGGCGACATGGTGCGTGCCGGCCAGGTTCTTGCCCGGTTGGATGACAGCCTGTTGCGTGCCGACATCGCCGAACAGCAGGCCAACCTCGTCCAAAAGGAAGTCGCCGCGAAAAAGGCCGAGCAGGATGCCGATCGTGTCGCCGGACTTGACGACAGCGGCGTCCTCTCCGACGAGGCGATCGAAGGGCGGCGCATGGCCGCCCGATCCGCACGCGCGGCGGTCGCACAGGCGCAGGCGCTGCTCGATGCACAACGGGTCCGTGCACGATTAATGGAAGTCCGCGCACCGGTCAGCGGTCGTATTCTCGAACGGTCGGTGCGGCCGGGCGACGTATCCTCGCCCTCCACACCCATGTTCCGTATCGCACGCGGCGACCTGATCGAACTGGATGCCGAGGTGCCTGAACGAATGATCGGCCTGATCCGGCCGGGCCAGACGGCAGATGTCGTTCTGCCGACGGCGACGCGGATTAGCGGGACGATCAGGCTTGTAAGTCCAGAGGTGAACCGGGACACCAATCTTGGCAGGGCACGCATCCTGCTGCCGCCACGTCCCGATCTGCGGCCCGGCGGATTCGCTCAGGCGATATTGGGTCAGGCGCAGGCCCCGCTTGTGTCGTCGGTTCCCACCGCGGCAGTCCAATATGGCGCATCAGGCGCAACGGTGATGACCCTTGGCAAGGGCAACACCGTCACCACGCGAACGGTCAAGACCGGCCGCAGCGGCGGCGGCTATATCGAACTGGTCGACGGGCCGCCGCCGGGCACCCGCGTACTGCTCGGCAGCCAGGGCTTCCTGCTCGACGGCGACAAGGTGACGCCGCGCCTGGCCGGAACCGCCCAATGAGTATCAAGGTCTCCGCCTGGGCGATCCGCAACCCTATCCCGGTCGTCCTGGTGATGATCGCGCTCACCATTGCGGGCTTCGGCGCCTATGCGGTGCTGCCGATCAAGCAAACGCCGAACATTGAATTCCCGCTCGTGGTGATCTCCGTCACCCAGAATGGCGCCGCGCCCGCCGAGATCGAAACCCAGATCACGCGCCCGATCGAGGATAGTCTTTCGGGCATTTCAGGCCTTCGCCACATCAGTTCGACCGTGGTGCTTGGTGCGTCGACCACCACCGCCGAATTCGAAATCGGGGCCGACATGCAAAAGTCGGTCGACGATGTGCGGACCGCGGTGGAAAAGACCCGCGCCATCCTGCCTGCGGGGATCGACCCACCCAGCACACGGCGGATCGATGTCGCCAATGCGCCGATCCTCACCTATGCGGTCAACAGTCCGAAGATGAGCGACGTCGAATTGTCCTGGTTCGTCGACGACACCATCGCCCGCGCGATACAGGCGCAGCCGGGGGTCGCCCAGGTATCGCGCGTCGGCGGGGTCGCGCGGGAAATAAACGTCACGCTCGATCCGCAGCGGCTGACCGCCTATGGCGTCACCGCCAGCGCGGTCAACCGTGCGCTTGCGCTCTATAATCGAGACGATCCCGGCGGCCGCGCCGATATCGGCCGACGCGAGCAGGTAATCCGCGTCCTGGGTTCGGCCGCGACGGTCGAGGAACTGCGCGGGATGATGATTCCCGTTTCAGCCGGCCGTTATGTCCGCCTGGACGATATCGCTACGGTAGCCGACGGCACGGCGGAGCAACGCTCCTTCGCGCGGCTCGACGGGCGGCCCGCAGTCGCATTTCAGGTCAGCCGCACAGCCAACGCCAGCGAGGTCAGCGTCGAGGACGAGGTCGACAAGGCTATTGCGAAGCTGATGGCCGACCATCCCGAGGTCAAGATCACCACCATCGTCTCGACGGTCAAGCAGACACGCATGAGCTATGTCGCGACGGTCCATGTGCTGATCGAAGGCATGATCCTCGCCGCGTTGGTCGTGTTGCTGTTCCTGCGTAACTGGCGCGCGACCGTCATCACCGCGCTGGCGATGCCGTTGTCGCTGATCCCTACCTTCGCGGTCATGAAGGTGATGGGCTTCAGCCTCAACATCATCACCCTGCTGGCGCTCACTCTGGTGATCGGCATCCTGGTCGACGATGCGATCGTCGAGATCGAAAATATCGAAAAGCGCATAGAACGTGGCGAATCGCCCTACCGCGCCTCGCTGATCGGCGCCGACATGATCGGCCTTGCCGTCATCGCCACCACGGCGACCATCGTCGTCGTGTTCCTGCCTGTGTCCTTCATGTCCAGCCAGGTTGGCCAGTTCTTCCGCGAATTCGGCCTGACCGTCGCGGTCGCGGTTCTGTTCTCGCTCCTCGTCGCACGCTTCGTGACGCCGCTGATGGCCGCCTATTTCCTGCGACCGGTCGCCCACAGCAGGCCGCGCCCACCAATCAACCCCCTTTATGAAAAGGCGCTGGACTGGGCGCTAGCCCACCGCTGGCGTTCGGTAATCCTGGGCGCCCTCGCCTTTTTCGGCGCCCTCGCCATCGCCGCGACGATGCAAGTGGGTTTCCAGCCCGTGCGGGATGCGGGTTTCCTGTACCTGACGGTCGAAGGACCACGCGGCGCCACCACGCGTGACATGGATGCGGCCTTCAGGAAGGCCACCACCTTGCTCCAGGCCCGGCCGGAGGTGACGCGTGTGTTCGCGCAGACCGGCGTCGCCAGTTCCAGCCTCTTGCAGGCCGGGCCGAGCGATGTCAGCACCGGCACGATCACCGTGTTGCTCGATCCCGATCGGAGCATGACGACAGAGCAGTTCACGCGCTCCATCGCCCCGATGCTGCGCAGCATTCCGGATGCGCGCATCACCGCCCAGTCCGAATTCGGGCGGGCGGGCATCGAAGTCGTGCTGACCGGCGACGATTCGGCCGCACTCGAAGCGGCGCAGCTTCGCCTGTGGCGCGAAATGCGTACCCTGCCGACCTTGATCGAGCCGCGCCCCTCGCCGCCGCCGGCTTCACCCGAACTGGTCATCCGTCCCAAGGCCGACGCCGCCGCCCTGCTGAACGTCTCTTCCGCCGCGATCGCGGAAACCGTGCGGGTCGCAACGATCGGTGACATCGACGCCAATGTCCCCAAATTTTCGGCCGGTCGCCAGCGCCTGCCGATCCGCGTCCGCTTGCCGGAAGATGCGCGTGCCGATCTTGAAACGCTCGCCAACCTGCGCGTTCCCACGATAAACGGCGGCGTCACCGCGCTGTCGAACGTCGCCGACCTGTCATTCGAAGCTGGCCCGGGCGAAATCCGCCGCTACGACCGCGAACGGCGAGTTTCGGTGCAGGCCGACATGAACGGCGTAACCCTGGGCACCGCGCTGCGGGATATTCACACCTTGCCCTTCTTCAAGAATATACCGGCCGGCGTGCATGAAACCCCGACCGGCGATACCGAGGCGTTGGGCGAGCTTTTCACCGGCATCATCGTCGCCATGGCATCGGGCATCGCGCTCATCTATGCGGTGATGGTCCTGCTGTTCCGCAGTTTCTTCAAGCCCGTGACGATTCTTTCCGCGCTTCCGCTGACGATGCTGGGCGCGTTTCTGGCGCTCAAGATCGCGGGGCTCGCCATCACCCTGCCGGTGCTGATCGGCATGCTGATGCTACTGGGCCTTGCCGCCAAAAATTCGATCCTGCTGGTCGAGTTCGCAATCGAGGCTGAACGCGCCGGCCAATCCCAGCGTGACGCGATCGTGGAAGCCTGTCGGGAACGCATGCGTCCCATCGTCATGACCACGGTCGCCATGGCCGCTGGCATGTTGCCGACGGCGCTCGGCATTGGCGAAGGATCGGATTTCCGCCAGCCCATGGCCGTGGCGGTAATCGGCGGCCTTATCAGTTCGACCATCCTGTCGCTGCTGCTGGTGCCGACCGTCTACGAAATCCTCGATGATATCGAAATGCGCCTGCGGCCCCGCCTAGCCAGATTACTGACGCCCAAGGCTCCGGGTGACGACGCGCCGATCCCCGAAAGCTGACCCGGCCTTTTGGACCGGCGCGTCGCTGCATATCCCGGCGACCAGGAACAAGGCGAATCTTCTTTGGCGCGAAATGTCGTCGCGATGGAAGAACCGCCGGGTGCCTATGCGACCGTGGAGCAGTGCTCTCGCTTGTTCGAGAATGGTGCACCCAAGATGATGAAGATGAGAACTGGTTGATCATCGTGTGATGATCGGAAATTGAACGATAAGGGCAGATTTACGCCCAGTTCCTACCATTCGCAAACAGCAACGACCAAAAGCGATCGCTCCGCCACCGCGATATTCAAACTAGGCGTCGTGGACGAAGGGTATCCATAGTTTGATTGAAGCGAGAGTGACGAAGCCGAGGTATGATTCCTTGGTTTTGTGGTAGCGGGTTGCGACCCGCCGACGAGATTACACCAACGGTATTTCTCACGATCGTGCGGGATGGGTATGCGGCCGACGACGGATATGACCGAAGAGACCGCCAGCCAGGCCGGCAGCTCCGTTACCCGTCTGGTCAGCTGCGCGGCAGGAAGCCGTTTCCACCTCCATTTCGATGCTCGGCAGGCGACTTCTTCAATGCGCTCTTCCCGCATCTCGTCGTCGAAACCGAGAATCCGATCTGCTGGCCCGGCCAAAATGGCCGACGGCTTTCGGATCGAGGCTGGCTCGGCTGGGTTCGCCGAATCCTGATCCTGTTCCAACCGCTATCTTGTCACCGTGCCTTGCCAAGCCCCCGTGTCACGATCGGGCCGGGATAGCCCTCCAGCAATTGCAGGCGACGCATTGTGGAAGCATGGAACAGACGGATGAGCGCGGCTTCGTGCCGTTCCCCCTGTGCCAGCACAAACGCTTCCAGCGCGGCGTGTGCCTCTTCGATCGATCCGGGGGTATGGCCTATCAGTGACGCGATCTCCGCGATCTCCAGACGATCGATCGCAGGGCCGATCTCGTCAGCGCGCTTTGCATAGCGCGCGAGCGATAGCACCCTGTCTTCGCGCAGGAGTCCGTCTGGCGGACGCTGCTTTTCTGCGACGGCAACCAGATCAGCGAGCGCCTCGCCATGACGTGTCAGCTGCGGCGTGAGTGACGCGACCGGATCCAACGCGATCCCCTGGACTTCCGCCAGCGTTTCGATCGCGGCGCGCGACGCACCCAGATCCCAGGAAAGATATTCCACGAAGGCGGGATGCGGATGCATGCCGCGCAATGTCGCGCCGGTCATCATCGGTACCGCCATGAACGAAACGATGGTGTGGAATTGGAGCACCGACCAGTCGATGGGCTCGCCCGATGCGATGCGATAGGCCTCGATCAAGGTAGCTATACCGCCAATCGGCTCGTTGATATCGCGGACGCGGATCGAAGCAAGATCCATCATCGGATCGCCGACATGCGCCATTTCCAGATCATAGATCGCCGTGATCGCCGTCCCGTCATGGAAGAATTGCGGCGCATCAGCCACCAGCAGCACGGCTCGCGTGCGATGCATCGGGACATTGCGTGTAATCCAGCTGCGGAAAAACTCGATCATCGGCTCCGGCCCAGCCTTGCCTTTCAGATAGGCGGCATCCGCCAGACGAAAATAGGCAAGGGCAATATCCTCGGCCGTCTTAGGGATCGCCAAGCCGGCCGCCGCGGCCTTAGCCGTATCTATGCAATGAATCCGCGCGAGGATCGCCATATACGCTTCGATCATTGCGTGCAGCGCGGGATCGATATCGGCCCCGCCATGGAACGGATGATCGTCGAGCGCGGCCATCACGATCGCCTCGGGATCCTCGCACCAGCCATAGATTTTGGGAACAGGGACGCCTTCCTCATCAAGGAGGCGCAAGACTTCATATTCCGCGCGTAGCGGTCGAGTCTCAAGCCCCGTGCCGCGATCCGATCGGAAGTGGAGCTTGATCTCTCCTACGGGCGTCTCCGCCGCCACGTTCCATGAAGGGCGCCAGCGTTCGAGACGGACGATGTCGCGGACGGTCCCGCTCAGCCTTTTCTCCACCCAGCGGGCGATGCCGGCGCGGATCGTGGCTTCGGATGTGTCGGTCATGGGCTTAGAACCGGTAGGTTGCGGATGCGCCATAGGTGCGAGCCTGACCGGGGAAGCCGGTAGTCACGCCTGCCGCGGCATAGAAATCAAGGATGTAGGAATTATACTTCTTCCCGGTGAGATTGCGTCCCCACAGCATGAGTTCGATCCCCGGATCGTCGAGCGTCAGCCCGATTGTGGCGTTGAGCAAGCCATATCCGGGCTCGCGCGACCGCTCGTTCGGGAAGAAATATTTGCGCGACTGATGCCCGTAATCGGCGTGCACGCTGTATTTCCCGTAGGAGGTCGGAAGCGAATAGGTTCCCGCAATGCTCCAAGTAACGTTGGAAACCTGAGTGAACGGCTCACCGGTACGGTCGCCGGTAGCATCCGTGAAATCGACATATTTCGGATCGATCACACCAATCGTGCCGGACAGTTCGAGGCCGGCCGCGGGCAGCGCGACAATCTCCAATTCAGCGCCGGGAATACGCGACTTGCCAATTGATTGGGTGAGCGCGACAGGCGTACCGGCGGCATCCGATGTGATCGGGCGCTGCATATTGCGGTAATAGGCGATAAACGCGGCGGCATTGATGCGAAGCCGCCGATCCAGCAGATCGGCTTTCACGCCGATCTCATAATCGGTCACCTTCTCTGGCTCGAAGCTTTCCAGATCGGCAGTCGTCTTATTGAAGCCGCCGGACTTGTGCGCCATGCTGGTGCGGGCATAGCCGAACAGCGATGGGGTAAAGCGATAGTCGGCGCTCAACGTGTACGAGAAGTAATTATGGGATTTCTCGCGATCCGCCTCGCAAGTCGCCGTGTTCGTTACGAGCGCGGGGTTGGTGGCGCAGACGCCTCCGGCCAGGTTATGTGTGTTCACGGCGCGCTTATCGTGGGTGTAACGCAGTCCGGTGGTGACGCGCAGTTCAGGGGTCATATCATAGTTGATCTGCGCGAACGGCGCGAATGACTTGTGATCGATCCGTCCGTTATAATCGACCGCGCCGCCAAACACGTTGAAGCGTTCGATGCCATATTCATGGAAATAGAAGAGTCCGGCGATCCAGCCGAGATCGCCCTTCTTGCCGAAGATTTGCACCTCCTGCGAGAATTGCTTGATTTGCCCGATGCTATTATTTGTGAAGAACGGGATCGGCGTTGTATCGAAATCGTCGAGCGTGTTAAGTTTGTAACCACGATAGCCGGTGATCGTCTTGAACGTCACGTTACCCAACGGGACTTCCAATGTCGCGCTTGTTCCCCAGGATTTGAGGCGCGCATAGCTCCTGAGATCCGATGAGGTGGTGTAAAACGGGCTGTCGAGAACCGCATCCTGATTGCCGAGCAGGGTTGGGTCATAGGCCAGCAGATGCTCAAGCGGGCCGTTATTGTCGCGATCGAAATAATCGCCAACGATGATGAGCGACCACCCGTCCGACGGCGCAATCTTCAGCGAGCCACGCACATAGTCCGTGTTGTCATCGCCGACGCGGCGGCCAAGATTGATGTTGCGCCCGAACCCGTTATTCTCCGCGTGACGATAGACGATCCGCGCCGCGACCGCGCCATCCACGATCGGTACGTTGAGCAGACCCATTACTTCCCGGCTCTCGTAATTGCCGATACCCGCCTTGACCAGGCCTTCGAAGATGTCGGTCGGTTTGTTGGTGGTGATACTAACTGCGCCGCCGGTCGTATTACGGCCGAATAACGTGCCCTGAGGACCGCGCAACACTTCGACCTGGTTGATGTCGATCAGATCGAACCCGGCCGCAATTTGCCGCGCGATGTACACACCATCGACATAGAGACCAACCGACTGGTCGACGCTGCCATCGCTATTCGACTGAACCTGGCCGCGCAACGTAATTGCGACGCCTGAATGGCTTTGCGCCATCGACAGGCTGGGTGCGGCCTGCTGGATTGCGGTCACGTCTACGATCTGCTGACGCACAAGCGCGTCCGAGGTAAGTGCGGTCACCGCAAGCGGCGTGATCTGCAACTTCTCGGATGTGCGACGCGCGGTCACGACGATATCCTGAACCCTGGTTTCCGCCATCGTTTCGGGCTGGCCTTCTTGAGCAAGCCCGATCCCCGGGGACATCGCGGCAACCACGGTAATCATTGCTGCACAGGTGCACAGGCCGTGTCGGGTATTCATACATCCTCTCCTGTATGCGCCGCATCGTCAGCCTTCGGACTGGTCGTGCGACGCTTCATCTCAAACCGTCTTTGGTGAAGCGATCAGCCGATCGACGCCTCCATCTCCATCCGGGTGACGCCCATCTGGCGAACGATCTCCTCTGAATCCCAATATTCCCGCCATGATATGATCAGCCCATCGCCATCGAGCTCAAACACCGCCGACAGCCGCGCACTTACTGTCCTGTCGTCATGGTGGAGGACGACGTGATCGGTGCGCTCGGTGAATACGTGATTGCCGCCCGATCCGATGGCATGCACCTCGCAGGTACAATCGCGATACATGCCGAACTGCCGCACGATCCCTGCACAGATCGCGTCGGCACCGTGGATCGGCGCCGCCGATGGCACTAGCGGCCAATAAACCGCGTGAGGTGCGAGATAGCGCTTGAGCGTCCCGATATCGGGAGGGTTGCCTTCGTGGAAAATCTTCAAATAGGCCAGCACCGCCGCTTCGTTTGACGCGCTCATAATATTTCCCTTCGAATCGCCGGTTCGGCCGTTAGCATATTATGTGACCGGTGTTCACTTATTATGATAACAGCGTTTACGCAAATAAAATCCGCGCGTTCGTCGATTTGCCTCGTCGCGATGGAGAGCCTAATTCTCATCTTCGATTCGCTTGCCAAGGTTGCGCTATGTCCAAACTTCCATCTCCCCCCGCCAAGTCCGGGGAAAACGCCTCGCAGCCTCGCCGGGGAAGACGCGCACGAACCTCCGAAGCGAAGGATCTCGTCCGCACTAAGTTGATCGAAACGGGCCGCGAACTCATCGCGCAGGAAGGTGAGACGCCCGTTTCCCTGCGCATGATCGCCAAACACGCGCATTATTCCGCAGGGGTGATCTATCGTTATTTCCCGAACCGCGCGTCACTGTTCCTCGCCATCCGGGACGCCGAACTCGACGATTATGTCGAACGCCTGCAGGCCGTATTCGATACGCATGCCGATCCTGAAGCGCGGCTTCGCGCGGTCGCCGACGCAGGCTTCACCTATGCGTGTGAACAGGCGAATGTGTTCGGCATGAATATGCTGACGCTGCTATGGGCGCGCTCGCCCCAGCCGGACGGGGTGCCGGCACGAATCCGCGACATGTCACCGGCAGCGGCGCGCGTCCATGCCTTGTATGAGACTGCTATCCAGGCCTTCTTCGCTGATATCGGCTGCAGCGCGGTCCCGGCGGAAATGGCCACCGCGAGCGTGATGGCGGTCATCACGGGCGCAGTCTCGTTACCTGAAGGTAGCGTGCACAAAGATCTGCCTGAACGGCGCGCGGTGATGGCCGGGACGTTCGATGTCCTGATTGCAGGATGGCGCGCGGTTCAATAGGTCGTTCATCGTCACCCGTTTACATTTAAATATATGCCCTCATTCTTTCATCGATGCCGAAAGTCTTGTTGAGGCAGATACCGCGCGCGGGCAACTCTGAGCGTTTGCCTCGAATAACATGCGAACTTCGCCCGCTGCCTCGACCGAGATTGCTCGATCTTCATCAGTATTGATCCGCTCTTTAAGCAAGGCCTTTGCTAACCTGTTCTATCGAGCCTGCGGCATCACGCGCGTCCAGTGCGAGATCAGCGAGGTCCAGCAGCAACACCCAACTTCGCTGTCGCTCTTGCCAGACAGGGACAATATGGCCACGCCGCACCGCGACAAAGCCTCTTCGGTTGGAAGCCTTCAGAAAACCTCGTAAAACACGAATCGTCCAGGCAGATGGACGAAAAAAGGCCGCCGACGTTTATATGGAAAGGATGAGTGGCGTCCCTCTGACCGCTCGGCTCGATGCGATATAAACGTTCATAATCGGACTGTTCAATCAGATCGGCCGTGCTCAGGTTTTTTGGAATAGGCATGTGCTAGCCCTTGGCCATGTTGACCGGCGCAGTATCGCTCCCACGACCTCGCCTACAAGGACATTCCCGAACTGGGAAGATCTGTTGAAGATGATCGACGGCTGGTTGCGCCGTCGAGACTGGTGATGTTGGTGATACCCCAGACCTGGCGATCCGCCGCAACCTTTAATCTACTGCCGTCATTGGCCAGATCGTTTGTCACCTTGAATGGACCATTGGCCCTTTGTTGCGCGGCCAAGCTTGCAAGATCCACCTCATAGGTTGCTGCATCCGCCGGCGTAAGACTGAAGCCGCCAGCTAATATCGCCGTTAGCACACCGACATTGTAGCGATAGGGCACTTCGGCGGCGGGCTGCTCGCGTACGCGAAAATAGTCTAAGATCAAGATATTACTGAGATTTTCTGTGGGTTGAAGCTGCAGCGACGCGCGAAAGCTGAATTGGTTGATGTCGTCGAGGTCAGGATTGCCGGGCGTCAAATTCTTCGTGCGGCGGTTGCGATATTGCGCCGCGACGCGTAGCGCGGCGACCTCCTTGGCGAGTGGTATGTTGAGCGCCCCTTCCAGCTCCTTATAGTCCAGATTGCCATAGCCCGCCTGGACATGGCCTGTCCGCCGTCAGCACCGATGGCACAGATTTGAGGTTGTGATTTAAGGAGGATCTGGGCTTCGTCGTAGTGACGAAGGAACGAAGATGAAGCCCAGATCCTCCAATGTAAAATCGCCCGCCAAGGCCCCAGCAGAGCGGGTAGTGAAGGACATCCGCCGACAGACCCGGCGCCACTTTTCGGCCGAGGACAAGATCCGCATCGTGCTGGATGGCCTGCGCGGGGAAGACAGCATCGCCGAGCTATGCCGCAAGGAAGGCATTGCCCAGAGCCTGTATTACACCTGGTCGAAGGAGTTCATGGAAGCTGGCAAGCGCCGCCTGGCCGGCGACACCGCCCGTGCCGCGACCACCGGAGAGGTCCAGGACCTGCGCCGCGAAGCCCGGGCCCTGAAGGAATGCGTGGCCGATCTGACACTGGAAAACCGTCTGCTCAAAAAAAGCATGGTCGCGGATGGGGGCAACGACGAATGAGGTATCCCGCATCCGAGAAGCTCGAGATCATCAGAACCGTCGAGCAGTCGCACCTGTCGGCCAAGCGCACGCTGGACCAACTCGGCATCCCTCGTCGGACATTCTACCGCTGGTATGATCGCTACCTCGAAGGCGGGCCGGAGGCGTTGGAAGATCGGCCATCGGCGCCGAGCCGGGTGTGGAACCGCATCCCGGCGGGCATCCACGACCAGATCATCGAGCTGGCGCTGGAACAGTCTGAGCTGAGCCCCCGGGAACTGGCCGTGCGCTTCACCGATGGGCAGCGCTACTTCGTGTCGGAATCCACGGTTTACCGCCTGTTGAAGGCCCACGACCTGATCACCAGCCCGGCCTATGTCGTGATCAAGGCTGCCGATCAGTTCCACACGAAAACCACGCGGCCGAACGAGATGTGGCAGACCGACTTCACCTACTTCAAGATCATCGGGTGGGGCTGGATGTATCTGTCGACCGTGCTCGACGACTTCTCACGCTACATCATCGCCTGGAAGCTGTGCACCAACATGCGAGCCGAGGACGTCACCGACACGCTGGACCTCGCCCTGGCGGCTTCTGGTTGCGACAGCGCCACGGTGCTGCACAAACCCCGGCTACTCAGCGATAATGGCCCCAGCTACATCGCGGGTGAGCTGGCGGAATACATCGAGGCCCGGAAGATGAGCCATGTCCGCGGCGCCCCGTGTCATCCCCAAACCCAGGGCAAGATCGAGCGCTGGCACCAGACCCTGAAAAACCGCATCTTGCTGGAAAACTACTTCCTGCCCGGCGACCTCGAAGCCCACATCGAGGCCTTCGTCGAGCACTACAATCACCAGCGATACCACGAGAGCCTGGCCAACGTGACGCCTGCCGACGCCTACTTCGGCAGGGCTCCGGCAATCATCAAACTGCGCGAAAGGATCAAGCGACAGACCATCGAACATCGGCGCTTGCAGCACCGCAAGTTCGCCGCCTAACATCAACCCCCTGACGAGGTCCGCACTCCGCTAATCTACGCCGCGAGTTGTGCCGAATGTTCTGACGACGGACAAGCGTGGCGACGTCGCTGAGATCCTGCACCGATTTCTGTTCGAGCGCTTCCGCGGACAGGGCGGTGATCGACACTGGCACCGATCGGCGCGATTCTTCGCGGCGTCGAGCCGTCACGACGATATCTTCCGTTCCGGCACGAGCCGAAGACTGGTCGACCGTGTCTTGCGCCGTGGCAGGAATAGCGGTGGTGATCAGAACGAGCGTACTAGTGGCGAGTGCCCAGGATTTGGCGGATGTCATCAATTTGTCTCCACATTGCACCTTTTTATTTCCGATCCTGGCCGCGAGGCAGGGCCCATTGAGTGGGTCAATCGGATGAGGTGTCGGGCTAGACTAGGACAGTTGTCGAGCTGACACGACGATCTTCGCTATCGCCGGTTGCAAATACGCTATCGTTGAATCTCGCACAGAAGCGATTGGCGACGACCGTACCCGGGCCAGGCCACTGGGAGCAAACCAAGTTAAAAAATCTCGTAGACTGATCGAAAGATCAATAAAACTGATCTATTTTCCAACCCACTCGTGGCGAGAGCCGCAAGGTTTTAGGATCGCGCGGCCGGATCGCGAAATGCGATCCTGCAGAGAACCTAACATGCTGCAGGCGCGATCCGGCGCAGGGAAGCGACAACGACAATTGCCTATTTATAGGCGACAAGGGGACGGTGCATGAGAGGACTTCGCGAAAAGGTAGCGTTCGTCTCCGGCGGGGCGGGCGGGATTGGAACCGCAGTGGCCGAACGGCTGATCGAGGAAGGGGCGCTCGTCGCGGTGGCGGACCTCGATGAAGACAGAGCAATAGCACTCGCAGAGCGGCTAGGCGCAGGCACGCTGGGCCTCGGCGTCGACATTGGCGAGGAAGCGTCGATCAACCGCGCAATCGACGCGGCCTATGTGCATTTCGGCCGGATCGACATCCTCGTCAACAACGCGGCCCTGACCAGTCCCGCGGTTATGTCGCTCGACACCGACGTCACCGACATTCCGCTCGAGACGTGGAACCGGACGCTGGAGGTCAATCTCACAGGTTATATGCTAAGCTGCCGCCGCGCGATACCGCTGATGGCCGCGGCGGGCGGTGGTACGATCATCAACACCGCTTCGGGCTCGGGGCTGTTGGCAGACGCCTCGCGGGTGGCCTACGGGGCATCCAAGGCCGCGATAATCTCGCTCACCCAATATATCGCCACCCAACACGGCAAGGACGGCATTCGCTGCAATGCCATCGCGCCCGGCCCGGTGAGCGCACCACATCTGCGCGAGTTCGCGGGCGAAATCTTCGCGATCATTGAACGCCACATGCCGATGCGCAAGATGGGCGAGCCGCAGGATGCGGCGGCGCTCATCGCGTTCCTCGCATCGCAGGATTCGCGCTACATCAATGGGCAGGTCATCGCCATAGATGGCGGGCTGACCGCGCACCATGCCCATGTCGTCGATTTAGCCGAGCACATGGGCCTGGCCGCCCCCTGATCGGCCAGGCAGGCTAGCGCCCTGCCACCGCTGCACACAGCGGACTCCCCTTTGCTGCCCGTCCGCGTTACACTCTACCATACCCCCGCCGCGCACCTGCCCGCAAAGGCCGGGGAGAACAATGAAAAGCGGGCACTGGTGGGATTGGAAAGCGTGGACACACAGACCTGGTCGAGGTTCGAGGAGGACCGTCCGCAACTCAACGCAGCGCAGTCGTTGATCCGCGATCACACGGTCCTGTCCGATCTGCTGGAGGGCATTCGCGTCGAGCAGACGTCCTACCGGCTGCTCAGAAACGGTGACGGAGTATTGGACGGCCGCAGGGCGCCGGACGAGCTCGTCGGTTTCTATTTCCTCACCGGTGAAGTCGAGTTCACCTCTCCCGGCGCTGGACCCATCCATGCGCGCAAGGGCGATTATCTGCTGCTGTGCCATGGCACGCGCTACTGTATAAGGCCGACATCCGAGAACGGGAAATGCTCAATTGGCCACCTCGTTTTCAGTCTCGACGGGCTGCGCGCCCGGCTGCTCTTCCGGATCCTGCCGAAGGTCCTGTTCATCAGCGGCCTCTCGCAGGAGGAGATGCAGTGGCAAATGCAGTTGGAACATCTCATCACGCACCACCCCAGGGCATTTTCCACTGCCTCGCCGGCGATCAACCACCGGCTGATCGAAGCGTCCATCATCAGCAACATACAGACGTTTTTCTATCGCGAAGGATCACAGGCCTACCAGATCGACAGCCCCGATCTCGTCCGCGTTTACGCCAGCGTTAAGGCATTGCACGAATGTCCGGAACGAGCCTGGACCATCGCCGCCCTCGCCGATCTATCGAGCATGTCGAAGACGCTGTTCGTCGCTAAGTTCAAGGATGCCACTGGCATGCCGCCCGCCCGGTATCTCAGCATGCTGCGGCTGGACCGGGTAAAGGAGTTACTGCGTGCGCGCTCGCTCTCGCTCACTCAGATTGCTCATCGCACCGGATACAGCACCGACATGGCCCTGATCCACGCATTCAAGCGGCAGTTTGGGATAACGCCGGGACAGTTCCGCAGCGCCCACCAATGGTCCTGAGAGCGCATGGTCAGGTCCGGGACTGATCCAAAGATCAATAAAATTGTTCCAGCTTCCGGCGCTCTCGCTACGCGCGCTGCGCGGCAGTAATTTGCCTCACAGAACGAACGAGGGTCACACCCCCGGGAGAGGCAATTGAACCATCAAGACCGACGCGGCATATCGCCTCCGTCGGTCGCGCTCCTCCCCGGCGATCATCGATAACGAGGAAGCCGATATGCTGAATGCACGCCTTTTGTCCATTCGCGAGGACAGCGAACGCGAAAGCGGCCGCGCCGACTATCCCCAAGACTTTCCCGCCCTGCCACCCGTCCCGGTCGGGCGATATGTCGAACAGGACTTCTACGATCTGGAAATGAAGCATCTTTGGCCGCGCACCTGGCTGTATGCCGGCCATGCCAGCGAGATCCCCGAACCCGGCTGCTACAAGCTGTTCGAACAGCTCGGCCAGTCGGTCATCGTCAGCCGCGGCGAGGGTGGCGAGATCCGCGCCTTCCACAATATCTGCCGCCACCGCGCCTCAGCCCTGGTGGTCGAGGATTCGGGCAAAACCCGACGGTTCGTCTGCCCCTATCACAGCTGGTCCTACGATCTCGACGGCGGCCTGATCGGTGTTCCAGAGGAGCGCGACTTCAAGTGCCTTGACAAGGCGGAGCGCGGGCTGAAGCGCGTCCACTGCGAGACGATGCGCGGCATGATCTTCATCAACCTCGACGGCAATGCCCCGCCGCTGGAGGAATATTTCGCATCGACGCTCCGCGAACTGGAAGGCTTTCCACTCGAGGACATGGTGGTGAACGCAGTCATCTCGGTCGAGATGGAATGTAACTGGAAGGCGGCGCTCGACAACTTCCTCGAGGCCTACCACATCAACACCATTCATGCGAAATCGATCGCGCCCTACCTCGACAGCCGCAGCTTCAACATTTCGCTGTTCCGCGGCGGTCATGCTCGCTTTGCCACGCGCAAGCGCGGCGCCGGCACAATCTTCGGCAAGGACCTCGCCATTCCGCAAGGCCCGTCCGAGATATTCAGAACGCACACGATCGCGCTGCCGATGTTCCCAAACAGCTTCATCGCGGTCGATCCGGTCGGGTTCGGCTGGCAAAGCTGGTGGCCAGTCGGCATGAACCGCACGGTCATGACCTTTACGCTCATGGGCTGGCGCGATGACGTCAATCGCGGCCCCGGCTTTCGTGAAGCCATGGTCGAACAGGTCAAGGCCATTGCGAACGAGGACGTGCACCTCTTTCCCCGACTGCAGCGCTCGCTCGAAAGCGGGGCGGTAAGCAGCCTGCTGCTCGGGTATCAGGAGCGCGCGCTCTACTGGTACCAGGAAGAAATTGACCGTCGGATCGGCCCCCAGAACATTCCGCAGCATTTGCGCATCGAGCAGATCCTCGCGCCCTTCACCGCAGACTGAACCGCGTGCCGGCCGGTCCTGCGCCGTCCGACACGCCATCACCCCTGCGAAGCCCGCACTATAAATTATAAGAGGAGAAGAAAATGCCGTATCGGATCGATGTGCCGGAGGGTCAGGAAGCTCTCGACGTAATTCTTAATCATCTCGGCACGCCTATGCTCGTCGATGCACGCAAACGCATGTTCCGCATTATCTACGACGCGCCCGAGACGACGCTTTCGCCGCGCGAGCGCGAAGTTATGCGCTTTCCGGGCACCGCGATGATCGGCTGCCCGATCTGCAACAGCCTGCGCATGTGGCGCGACTGGCCGGGCTTCTCGGACGAGCCGATCGAGGAAGCGCTCTACACCGCCGCCGAGGCCTTCGACTACGGCTGGCCGGGCTTCAGCGCGCGCGAGCGGCTGCTGCTCGAATTCACCTACCGCTTCTACAACGAGGTCGACGGGCTGAACGGCGATGATGCGTTCTGGGAGCGTATGCACGCGAACTTCTCGCCCGCGGAAATCGGCGACGTCTGCATCATGGCCGGGACCTGGCTGGGCGTGGGCCACGGGCTGAAGACGCTCGGTATCGGCAGCACCTGCCCTATGCCGGTGAACGAGGAAATGCTCAGCCGCCTGCGCAGCGACGAACTGAGGTCGGCAGCGGAATAATCGCAAGCCGCGGAACCTGGCGAGGAAACAATGTACGTACCCAAATTATGCCGTGTGGCGCTGGCGATCGACGACCTTGCTGCATTTGAGGCCGATGCCAGAGCGCTGCTGAAGCTCGATCTGGTGAGCCCGCTGCTCGACGAACAATTCACCGAGTTCTCGGTGCTGTTTGGCGAACACGGGATCATGGGCATTCAGCCCCATGTCGAGGTGCCCTTCGCAAGCCAGGGCAAGCTGATCGAGGTCGCCATCGACGTCGAGGATGCGCCGGCCACGCGCGCGCTTCTGGCGGCGAGCGGCTATGAGCCCGCGGTGGTCAACCACTTGCCCGAGCCCAACGCCGACGAATATCTCTATGGCAAGGAGTTTGCCGGCGTTCCTTTCATGGTCTGCACGCGCGGCGATAACGAGGCGCAGATGCGGGTGCAGGGGCCGTTCCGCGAACTCGAGGAAGCCCCGTTTCCCAAGCTCGCATCGGTCGTGCTCACGGTCGAGGACATCGAACGGACCGCCGCCGACCTCGCGCATCATTTCGGCATGGAGTCCACCGAATGCGCGCCGCGCGGCTTGGGCACGCGCGCAGTGACGGGCCACCACCGGATCACGCTGGTGGAGGGCCCCTCGGAGCTGTCGGAACATTTTGCTTCGCCACTCGCCGCGCTAGTCATCGCCGCCGACGCGGTCGAGGCGATGCGCGCCCGGCTCGAGGGCGCGGATATGCCGGTCATTCACTCCTGTTCACTCAGGACCGGCGGCACCGCTTATTATTTCGGCAGCGCATTCCACGGTATCCCGCTGCTCATCCATCCCGCTACGGCAGATGGAGAGATGATCAGCGCGCAGGCCGCCACCGAAACCGCAGACTGATTTCACGAGAGGCCACATCTTCATGACCAGCACCGCCCAGTCGTTCCTCGACGCGTTCCATGCATCCTCGACACCCGATTTCGCCCAGCTGACCGAGCGTTATTTCGCACCGCAAGCGCAATATCAGCCCCTCGTGCCGATGTGCACGCCGGCCATAGGCCGCGATAATGTGCGCCGTGAGCTCGAACGGCAGTTGCCGACCTGCTGACGTTGGACCTTGCTCGCCTTCACGGACGTAGCGGCAATCAAAGGCCAAAGCCTGGCCAGACCGTTTCGCATTATGAAGATTTACGGCTCTCCCAAGATCTCGAGGCCCACCTCCATGACTTCATCGACGCCTACAATTACGGCCGCTGTCACAAGATGCTCAAGGGCCTCACGCCCTTCGAATACATCTGCAAAATGTGGATACCCTAGTCTGAATGACTCGCACTCAATCCAACCCATCAAATGCCCGGACTAAACACCTAGCGGATGCTGATATTGCAAAGAACTCGTGTCCGATCCGAGATAATATGTCCGATACAGAATATATATTTCTCTTCAACATCTGGTTTGTCGGTCATATCGGCGACTGGATAAAAAAGAAGTCGGGAGAGATAATAATATGCTTCGAGAAATCATGTACTCTGCTTGTATCGTGACAGCAGGCTTGTCTAGTTCCGCCATGGGTAACGAGGCAACGACGCCTGCAATGGCGCCGGATTCATTTTCCGAATGGAAGGAGTTTGCAAGCGGCATCGACAGAGCTGCACAACGCATGGCGGCAAAATTGCCGGAGCGGCTCCGCAACGATCCGATTATGCTGGAGCGCGCGCAGAAGCTGTTGATCGCCTCGACTGTTCGCAATGGCCTGAAATCGCTTGCCGGCAATCGAAGCTACCCGTCCTTCACACCGGAAATCGGGCTGCTCATCAATTTGTTCCAACCCAACGCGGACACCATATACAAGAGCGCGGATATCGACGCGCGAGGCGTCTACCGGCTGCGAGGGCGGCTTGGGACGGTCGATATTTTCAAGCTGGCCGAACTCGGCCCCGATATGATCCGCACCAACAAGCCATCCGGCGCACGAGCGCACCACGACTTCAAAACTCTCAAGCGCGATGCCGAGGGTCGCTATGACGTCATTCTCTCCGCAGAGAAACCGGCTGGTTATACCGGCGAATGGTGGAAGCTGGACGCCGGCACAGTCAAGCTGATGACGCGGCAAATGAGTTCGGACTGGGCGAAGGAGATCGATCCGACGATCTCGATTGAGCGGCTCGACGTGCCCGCAGCGATGCCGCAGCCCACAGTCGAGGAGATGCGCGCGTCCCTGGCAGAGCTTCCCGATATGATCGGCAATGCCGCGACCTTCTTTGTCGACCATGTTGAACAATTGCGGCAGGATGGCTTCATCAACAAGATGAAGATCTTCGATCTGACCAACATGACGGGACTGGAAGGGCAATTCTATTATGAAGGCGCCTATGATCTTGCCCCGGATGAAGCCCTCATCATTGAGGCCAAGGTCCCGGAGAAATGCGTCTACTGGTCGATCATTCTTACTAACGACATCTACGAGACGACCGATTGGTATAACCACCAATCGAGCCTCAATCGCGCGCAAGCGCACGTCGATCGCGATGGTGTGTTTCGCGCGGTCATTTCCGGGACGGATCCGGGCGTTCCGAATTGGCTGGACGTTGCCGGCTATCAGAGCGGCGCCGTTCAAGGCCGCTGGACGAACTGTTCGGCAACGCCGATCCCAACGACGCAGGTCGTGAAAATCAAAAATATTCGCAAATATCTTCCAGTCGATACGCCAAAGGTGACGCTTGCCGAGCGCGACGCCACCGTCCGCGCGCGCCGCGAAGCATATCAGCAGCGACCGCTCTGGTAGCCACCGCGCGCCAACTATTCGGTTATTCTTATATTCTGGAGCTATTCAATGAATCCGCTGACAATGTCGTCGTTGGCTGCCCTTGCTGCTGCCAGCGTCTCGCTTCCGAGCGCCGCGCAGCCACCGGCCCCTACGACCATGCAGACAACTACCGAGGCGGATGGCGCCATTCCCGACATCATTGTCCAGGCTCGCCGACGCGATGAAGGACTGCAATCGGTGCCATTGGCGATCACCGCTTTAAGTGGTGATGCTCTGCGGAGCCAAAGCGTGGTGACGGTGCAGGATCTGGGTCAGCATATCCCCAGCCTGACCGTTAGTGGCAACCTGGGGCGCCGCGACACAGTCGTTATCGGCATACGCGGCCAACGCAACCTGCTCCCACGTCTCAGCTACGATGCTGCTGTCGGTGTATATTTTGCGGAGGTGCCGATCGCACGCCCCTACGGCCTCAATGCATCATTGTACGACATTTCCTCCGTTCAGGTACTGAAGGGCCCGCAGGGCACGCTATTCGGCCGCAACACCACCGGAGGCGCAATGCTTTTTGAACCAAATCGGCCAACCGATGACTTTGGTGGCTCGGTCGAATTGGAATACGGTAACTACGATCATCGCATGGTGACGGGTATGTTCAATCTCCCGGTGAGCGATACGCTGGCAGTGCGAGTAGCCGGACGGATCGCCAAACGCGATGGCTTCACCAAGAATATCCTGACCGGGAAGCGGCTCGACGCCGTGGATAACCAATCCTTCCGCGCCTCGGTGAAGTTCAATCCCACGCCGGATATCGAGAACCTGCTCGTCTATGACTTTTACCACAGCAGCACATCCGGCCAAAGTGTCTATCTAAGAGCGCTACGTCCCGGCGGGGTGGTTTCCCGGTTGTTTGGACCGGGCGGGACCTTCGGCGACATCGCTAGCGAATTGGCCGCTCAAAAGGAAAGAAGCCCTCGTCGCGTGGCGCTGGACGGTGTCGGACCGTCCAAGGTACGCAACCAAGGCATCTCCAACCGTACCACCATCACACTTTCGGACGACATTTCCCTGAAGAACGTGCTCGGCTGGCGCAAGGTCAAGAGCCAGGACACGACCGATCTTGACGGCAGTCCCTTGCCGATCTCGCGTCCGTTCCAGACCGCGAACATCCAGCAGCTGAGCGAGGAGCTCCAACTGCAGGGCAAGGCATTGGACGGCGCCCTTAGTTATATTGTTGGCGGATTCTATTTTCGTGAGTGGGGCGATGACATCACATATGGCACATCGCTCAACATCCCCATCCCGCTTGGTCCCGGTGCGCCCATAAATACCCTTACAAATCCCCGCAGCAGCGGCGGCTACGGAAGAAGCGAAAGCGAATCCCTATTCGCTCAGCTCACTTATGAGATCCCGGGCGTTGCAGGCCTGAAGGCGACCGCCGGATTCCGCTACAGCTGGGATAAGCGCCGCGTCGAAATTTCTCCCGCGGACTCCCTCGGTTGTCGATTTGAACGGACGGCTGCGACGCCGGCCGGGCTTACGCCATGCTTGGCGATTGGCCGTGCGAGTTTCAGCGCCCCAACCTGGACCGTCGGCTTGGACTATCAGGTTTCACCGAAGACGCTCCTCTATATCGTGTCCCGAAGAGGGTATCGTTCTGGTGGTCTGAATATCGGAAGCGAAAGTTTCGCCGAGTTGAAGCCATTCCTGCCGGAGACTGTCACCGACGTCGAAACCGGTATCAAGAGCGATTGGCTGCTTGGGTCCGTGCCGGTCCGCACGAACGCCGCCTTCTACTATTCCAGCGGCAAGGATGTGCAGCGGACGGCGCAGATCATTCCCGAGCGCGTTACCACGACAACTCTGAATGCCGCCTCAACCGAAATCTATGGCGCAGAGCTGGAAGTGATCGTGCGACCAACGAGCGGCCTTAGCCTCTCCGGTTATTTTAGCTGGGACCATGCACGGTATAAGAAGTTCATCACAGTCAGCGGCGATTTCAGCAACAACCGTTTTTCATTCACCCCGGAGGTCAAATACGGCCTGACCGTGCGCTATGAAACGGAGCTTCCTTCGATCGGCGAGGCCGCCGCAACATTCGATTACAGTTGGCAAGGACGCGTCGAGTTCGGCGACATCAACGAAGTGGAATCGTATCAGTCGTCATACGGCCTCGCCAATGCGCGGCTGGAACTGAACAAGGCAGGCGGATCGCCTGCTGATATCGCGCTGTTCGTGCGGAACATTTTTAAGAAAGAGTATGCGAACTCGGGAACCGCATTCCAAAACGCGCTGGGCTTCACCTCGATTTTGCCGGGTGAACCGCGAATGTATGGCGTGCAGGTTCGCTACAGCTTCTAACCTTTTGAATTGAAGGCTTTTGACCTGCTTAATGTTCGGGGATTCGCTGCCAACTGAAGACAGTGGCGGCGAACTCTCTCATGGCGGAGAACTGCACCTGCACAAGGCCGCTGAGGCGAGGACAGTTTTCCTTGCCCTCCGATACTCCGACATTGCGGCCCTCGTAGATTTCATCGGCACGCGCACAATGGTGTATTTTGGGGATGTCATTAGAACGGCGGTGAGCGACGCCCTACCGTCCCGTCCAATCGACACTACCGACGCGAGAAAATCGATTTCGGCGCCGCAGGACGTGCCTCATACAGACCAGTCCTTCGGCTATAGCATCCTCTGCCTGGATTTCGGCGATGAGGAGGTCAGCCAGCGCATAACGGATGTTGTTGCACCTCTCGTCGAACGCCTGAGCAAGATCTTGCCGATGTTCCGGCACCGTCGCCGTGGACTATTACGAAGCGCTGTGCACGCTGGATCGAGGGAGCGACCTCTTGCCGCCTATCGCAGTCGAGGGCCCGAATGAAGTCGGCATCATCGGAACCACTATCCTCGTTGTTCGCGAGGGACAGGCCAAGGGCCGCGTGATGCTGAGCTCCCTTGCTGCCGACTACCTCTTGCGCGACGACCAGGCTGCCATCGGCTTGGGGATCATATGGGTCGCTTCATTTTCACACAGTCTGGACCCTTTGTCGCCGTTTTGAGACGGATTTCGCTTTCCCATTTTCCGCCATCCATTTACCCAGCGTTTCGCTTAGGCGTCGGGGGAGGAGTCAGTCATTAACCGGCAGCTTTGCGCCGACGAATGGAGGCAGACCGCCATTCAGGAAAGCTTGTGAATAGCATGCAATGATGACCGCTGGCACAATCGCAACGGCATGCACATGACGGTGACTATCTGCTCCATCGTGTCTTCCAACGCATCCTCAAACGTCTCGCCAAACGCCATCTCATCCGCGCCATGATGCCGCACCAAAATATTAAGGAACATGAGACTGATACTGATCAGGCGACGTTGCGCTACATACGGCGGCAGATAATCGACCCGTTCCCGCAGCAATTGCAAAGCCCTGGTCAAATAGGGCGGCTCTGATCCGCTAAAATCGCCAAATTCCGGCGATCTGCTCTGCAACAGATATTGACTGAGAAAGCTGGCATAGGAATGATTGCCATCGTCGTCGTGCAGATCGAGCTGCGGCAACAGGATGATCTCCAGAATAGTGCGGGCATCCTTCAGCCGCCCGTCCGCTTCCGCATTCCATAACATCGCGCGGCGTGTGTCCTCCATCTGTTCCATGCGATAATCGAAAATGGCGCGGACAAGCCCTTCGCGCGACCCGAAATGATATTGCACCGCCGCATGATTGCCCTGTCCTGCCTGCGCTGCAATCTCGCGCATCGAAACGCCTTGAATACCGCCCTTCGCGAACAATCTTTCGCCAGCCAGTATGAGGCGCGTTTTTCCGTCAAGATTATCGAAGAGCCCTTCGTCGGTCAGTGTATCGTCCATCGATGCCGCATATCCTGATTATTACAATCGTTTTAGATTCTTCGTCTCGCAGCCGCAAAAATGATGCAGGCGGTACATTGGTCACCCTTCCGACACCTGTGGCATGCCGACAAATTGTAAGATATTCTACATAATTCAAGGGGAGACATATCTTGATTCTGCACGACAGGGGGCGCCAATCCAAATCAGTTTGCTGTGAAGCACATTTTACACTTGACTTAAATTCCGCCATTCGCCTATTCCCTAATCGTCGTTAGCCGATCTCTGGTCTGAACGCCGCATCAAGACGGCAGCCACGCTTGCATTGATAAAGGAGAGAATTCATGGCGATGGAAACCGGCCTCATCTTCCACCCCTATATGCGACCGGGGCGCACGGCCCGGCAAACATTCGAATGGGGTGTGCAAAATTCAATAGCCTGCGACAAGGCGGGCTTCACCTCGATGATGATCTCCGAACATGCATCGCAGATTTGGGAGAATATCCCCAATCCCGAACTGATCATGGCGGCCGCTGCTCTGCAAACCACTCAGATCCGTTTCGCCCCGATGGCGCATATCCTGCCGCACCAGCATCCCACAAAGCTGGCGATCATGGTCGGCTGGTTGTCGCAAATTCTGGAGGGACGTTATTTCCTGGGGATCGGCGCGGGCGCTTATCCTCAAGCGTCCTACATGCATGGCATCAGAGACGCTGAACCGCAGATGTTAAATGAGATGGTTCGCGAATCCTTCATGATCATGGAAAAGATCTGGAAGCGCGAACCCTTCTTCCATGAAGGCAAGTTCTGGAATGCCGGCTTCCCCGAGGAAGCCCCCGCCGAAACGGAAGAAGATGAGCAGCACATGCTCGCCGATTTCTCGCCTTGGAACGGCGCTTTCCCGGAGATCGCGGTCACCGGCTTCAGTAGCAATTCCCCGTCGATGAAGCTGGCGGGCGAGCGCAATTTCAAGCCGGTATCGATCTTCTCCGGCCTCGATGCGCTCAAACGCCATTGGGAAATCTATTCCGAAGCCAACATCAAGGCAGGCTTTACGCCCGACCGCCAGCGCCATGCCGTGTCGCAAACGGTGTTTTGCGCCGACACCGATGCGGAAGCCAAGCGCTTGGTGATGGATGGCCCGATCGGCTATTGCTTCAATCGCTACCTGATCCCGATCTGGCAGCGGTTCGGCATGATGGATGGCTTCGCCAAGGATGGTGGCGTCGATCCGGCCGATGTGGATCTGGAATTTCTCGTCAACAATGTCTTTGTCGTCGGTTCGCCCGATACCGTCGTCGACAAGCTCAACACCCTGTTTGAAGCATGTGGCGGCTGGGGAACACTACAGGTGGAATCGCATGATTATTATGACGATCCTTCGCCCTGGTGGAACTCGCTGGAACTGATCGCCAAGGAAGTGGCGCCACGGGTCAAGCTGCCTGGCGCGCGGGAAGCCGTAAGCAAGGCTGCCGTCGCCTGATTTCGGGAGGCGCTGGAGAATGAGAATGGCGGAAGATCATCGATCTCCCGCCATTCTCCTTTCCCAAAATGCCGAGGGAATGTCAGGGACGCTCCGTCGCGAAACCATATAACAGCAAGTCTGCCGCCTGCTCCGATATCTGGGCCGGTCCCAACTTGCCGGGACGATACCAGGATGAGCAGGAATCGAGCATCGCGATCAGAAATTTGCGGACGACCGTGGCATCCAGGGCTTTGCTGGCGCTGCCATCCTTCTGAGCTGCCACGATGAGATCGCGCCAATAATTGTCAAAGCTGGAGTAGGCTGCCAGCACGCGCTTACGCATTTCATCAGGCAGATCATCGAATACACGTGCAACCGCCGATGAATAATCGTCGCCAGCCAGCAGGAAGTCGACATGGGCGACGATCGCCGCGCGTAGACGCACCAAGGGGGAAGCCCCAGACCCCAGCCCTTCGACCCGCGCCATGATGTGCCGGTTGTTGTGATAGATGCCCTCCATCATCACTTCCTCAACCAGATGATCCTTGGATGGAAAATGATGATAGATGCTCGGGGCAAGCATCCCCGCTCCCCTGGCAATATCACTTAACTTGGCGCCAGCCAGCCCCTTGTGCCGGAGTATCGCGGCTGCCGAATCCAAAATGCGGGTTCGGCCACTTTCTACTTGTACCATGAGTCCCCATAACCGGATTCTGGCTAAAAGACAGCCCTTGGTCGATACAATCCCTATCCGGCGAAAGGCGTATTAGGCACGCCGGCAGCAGGCGGATCGAGAATTTCGAACAAACCGCCGGCAAGAGGTTGCCGCGCGAACACGTCGGGTGTGAAGCCTTGTGAGCCAGTGATGAGGAATAGACGGGAATAGTCCGTTCCGCCAAAAGCCGGGCGCAGGCCGCGCCGCACTGGCAAGCGGCGCTCCTCCAGCAGCGCGCCATCCGGCGCAAACCGCCGCAGCATCCAGCTTTCATAGAAAGCCATCCATATGCATCCTTCCACATCGACGGCCATGCCGTCGGGGTAACCGTCTTCCGGTTTGAAGGTCAGAAAATCGCGCCGATTGGAGAGGGTGCCGTCGTCCGCGAGATCATAGGCCCAACTGACCAGCGGCATGGAATCATTCACATAAGCCGTCTTGCCGTCAGGGCTGAAAGCGGGACCGTTAGCGGTGACGATATTGCGTTCCTGGGTGCTGACGGTCCCGTTCGCGTCCAGACGGTAAAGCTCGCCCGTATTGCGGACATCGAGATTGCCGAGTGTGCTTTCCTTGTCTTCCGCCGTTGTGCTCTCATCCCACTGACTGGAATCGCATGATCCCGACCAATAGCGCCCTTTCCGGTCCGTCACGCCATCGTTCAATCGCGCGATCTTCGGGTCGGGGATCGGCTGAATGAACGGATTATAGATTTGCCGTTTGGGATCGACATGGGCGAAACCATCGGCGCAGGAGGCCACGAAACCTCCGCTGGCGCGCGGTGCAATGGCGCTAATCCAGACCGGCGTTTTCCAAGTTCCTTTTTCCCCGCTGGCCAGATGATACCAATGGATGCTGGGCGCCTCGATATCCACCCAATAGATGCAGCCATCGCGGTCGTCCCAGATGGTGCTTTCCCCCAGGATCGCCTTTGCATTCCAAAGGCAACGCCAGCCTTCACCTGCCATCATATCCTCATCCTCATTTTCAGCTGGTTCAAAGCTTCACCACCGGATCGCCGAAAGGTTCGTCGCGTTGGCGCACCGCTTCCTTGAGTCCTTCGGTTCGAACCGTTTCGTTGAAGCGGGTCCGGCTCGCGGCCAGATGCCCGCGGGCATCCATTTCCGCCGCCATGCGCTGCAAGGTGCGGGCGCCCATCATCTCAAGGCCGATATTGACGATCCGCTTGTTGGCACTGAGCAGATCGGCATCGATCATCGCCAGCCGCGCCGCAAGGGCGGCTACCTCCGCGTCCAGTTGATCGGCGGGCACCGCCTTCAGCGCCAGTCCGATCCGCGCCGCATCGTCACCACGGATCGAATCCCCTGTGAGGAGCAGGCGCTTTGCCCATTGCGGGCCGACCAGATACAGCCACATATGGCTGGGCAGCGATCCTTGCGACCGGGCTGGGGGAAAGCCGAACAGCGCATCTTCCGCGCAGATCACCATGTCGCATAGCAGCGCCAGATCAGTTCCTCCCGCAAGGCAGCGGCCATGGACCTGTGCGATGACCGGCTTGTGCATATCGAACAACGCCATGCGGAGCCGCTGCGCTCGTTCTTGATGCCAGCTATCGTCGTCAAACTTCGCTCGACCTCTGCGATGATCAACCTGCCCTGGAATAGGCTGATCATATTTCTGGAGGTCATAGCCCGAGCAGAAATCCGGCCCGGCAGCTTTAAGAACAACCGCATGGACATGATTGTCTTCATCGGCCTCCCACAGCAACGCGTTGAGTTGCTCCTGCAAGGGTTCACTCAGCGCATTGCGCTTTTCCGGGCGATTGAGCGTGATCCAGGCAGTGCCATCCCGCACCTCGTAGAGAAGCAATTCCGCCATGCTCATTCCTCATCCTTCCTGCGCGCCGGTCTATCGCAGCGTTCCGCCTAATGATCTGCTCAGGCGACCGGCTGCAATCCCGAAGGGGCCGTCGGCGGGGTCGAAACATCGATATCCTTGAGATGCGGCAAAACCTTGCGGGCGAACAGCTCGTAATTCTCCCGCCCGACTTCGAACGGCATGTCGCCAAACTGGGTGTAGATGATGAAACTGCCGACGCCGAAACGTTCGACCATGGACTTAAGCTTTTCCACAACTTCTTCCGGGCGGCCCCAGATTTGGAGATCGGCCAGGAAGTTATTGAATTTTTCGATACCGTGCTTCTCGACGCTGTTCGCAAGCGCGCCATAATATTCATAGCCTTCGATCGATGCGAATTCCTTGTTCCCGAACTGATAGAAGGATGAGGTCGATCGCGCATATTCGAGAAGATATTTGTCGCGCATCTCCTGTGCCTTGGCCGCATCTTCGTTGACCGCCACGAATGCGACGACGACCGGCTTGGGCGCTGGACGGCCCTGCATCGCGAAGAAGCGTTCGCGATAACTCGCAATATCTTCCTCGACCCTGTCCCAGGGCTTTTGCGCGATGATCATCAAGCCGACGTCAAGATTGGCCATCAGCTTCACCGATTCCGGGGATACGGCAGAGGCGAACACGCGTCCACGGTAGCTAGCATAGGGGCGAGGGCGCAGTTCCACACGCGGCTGCTTCAGATAATCGCCGTCATATTCCATGACGCCGGTTTCAAGGGCATCCAGCAACGCTTCCGCATATTCGCGAAAGCGCTTTCGGGCCTCGCCCATGGGCACACCGAAACCGTCGAACTCTTCCTTTCCCAGACCCCGACCAATGCCCAGAATCGCACGGCCTTCCGAAAGCTGATCGAGCAGCAGGAAGCTTTCAGCGATCCGGACGGGATTTTGCCAGGGCAGCACCGTTACCGTCGTGCCCAGCTTGATGCTTTTCGTCTGTCCGGCAACCCATGACAGGAACTGGGGAACATTGGGCGTCATCATATAGCCGGTGAAGTGATGCTCGGGCGTCCAGACGGAATCGAACCCCTGGCCCTCCGCGCGGGCCGCGAGCGACAGCTCGTGGCGAAACACTTCGATATCGCTGACGCTGTCCTTCAAATTCTGGAACGTCAGCCCCAAGCCCACTTCCATATATACCTCCAAATCCGCTTCTTGAAAATTAGACTAATTGAAATTAGGTTGCTTTGGCAACCCTCTCTCATATTTTTATCTTTTCCATCGAGCTCTGGAAGCCGTCCCGGAAAGCGGAAGATCGTCAATATTTACAATATTATCCTTTTTTTATAATATATTATTTAAATATGAATTTTGCATGGACTGAGTAACTCGCGCGGCAAGCATGGAGGACAATATTCGAACCGTCTTGACGAAAATCAAGGAAGCGCTCAGTTTAATATCAATTAGGTATAGGAGACACATAGCGGTGAGTGAGTCCGTTGCAGCGCGCCGGCAGGCCATGGCTGATCGACACCCTGCCTGGCAGGAAATGACCCTTGATGCCTATCTGACGCGATCGCTGGATCATTTCGCCGATCGGCCGCTTGTCATCACGGACGCCGAAACGCTCGATTATGCGACCGTCGACGCGCAATCACGGCGCATTGCCGCGGGTCTGTGCGCGATGGGCATACAACAGGGGGAACGCGTCGGCCTGCTCATGGCCAACTATCCGATTACGGTCCCCCTCCTCTTCGCGATCTGGCGAGCGGGCGCTGTCGCTGTCGCGATCAACACGCTCTATGGCCCCAAAGAGCTGGAATATGTTGTGCGTGAGGCGGGATGTAACCTGATTGTCAGCATGGCGGGCTTCGGGTCGCGCAGATACGACCTCGAACTCGACGCCCAGATACCCGGATGGCGAACCGGCCGCTGCCTCGCCTTGCCAGAATTACGCGGCGGGCTTGTATATGACGCGAACCTTCCCGAGGATTTCCTCGCAGCCTTGCCGGCTGGCGAACCGCCCTTGCGGATGGCGGCGGCCCATGATCCCGCGGTTATCATGTTCACGTCCGGTACGACGGGCGCGCCAAAAGGGGTGATGCAAACCCATGACAATCTGCTTCGCGCTGCCTATGCCGGGGCCTATCATCAGGCTTTTGATGAAGGCCGCCGCGCCGTATTCTCGCTTCCGCTCTATCATGGGTTCGGGCTGGTCGTGGGCCTGCTCTCCGGCATGATCGTCGGTGGCGCGATCATTCCATTGCTGCGGTTCAACGCTGACGCTCTGCTGACGGCTACGGAGCGCCATCGCGCCACCTATCTGATGGGTGTCCCGACCATGACCATCGCCATGATGGAGCAGGCGAAGATTAAAAGCTACGACCTCTCGTCCCTGACAGCCGTGCATAGTGCAGCCGCGCCTACGCCCAGTTGGGTATGGCGGGATATTCAGAAGACATTCGGGTGTGAGGAGATCTTCACCAGCTATGGCCAGACCGAGGCGACGGCCACCATCGTCTGCACGCAACCGGGCGACCCGATCGATGTCGTTGCCGAGACGCAGGGCTGCATTGTCCAGGCGGGCGTCGCGGGCATCCCGGAACAGGATGGTCGGATTTGCGAATTCAAGACGATCGACCCGGTCACCGGCGCCGATCTGCCATCTGGCGCCGCTGGCGAGCTTTGCACCCGGGGACCGATGAACAGTCTGGGCTATTTCCGCCGTCCCGACGAAACCGCGAAGATTTTCCTTCCAGGCGGATGGCTAAGGACGGGCGATCTCGGGCAGTTTCGCCCCGATGGCAATCTGTTCCTTACGGGCCGCTCCAAGGAACTCTATAAAAGCCGGGGCGAGTTGGTTTCGCCAAAAGAACTGGAGCAGCTTGTCACCACCCATTCTGCAATCGCACAGGCTTTTTTTATCGGCATGCCCGACGATCGATGGGGGGAATGCGGCTGTGCATGGGTCGTGCTGGCCGAAGGATCGGATCTTTCGGCGGAAGATATGCTGGCATGGCTTGCGCCGCAGGTGGCCGGATACAAGCTGCCCCGCGACATCTGGTTTATAGCCGAAACCGAATTGCCCAAGACCGGCACGGGCAAGGTTCAGAAAAATATTCTGAAGGAAATGGCATTGGCCCGCTTGGCCGCGTTGCAGGGCGCGCGCTGACATTGCGGCCGGATTGACAATGGAAAGACATGAACATGGGCAGCGAAGGCATCTCCTCCATAGAGGACATCATCCAGGACGCGATCGACGGCATCCCCTATATATTGGTTGATGCGGATGACCGTGAAAATGAAGGCGATGTCATCATTCCGGCGCAGTTCGCCACACCGCGTCAGATAAACTTCATGGCCAAACATGCGCGCGGGCTGATTTGCCTCGCGATGACGCAGGCGCGGGCGGAACAGTTGAAGCTCCCGCCGATGACGGTCAACAACCAATCCGGCCATGGCACCGCCTTCACGGTTTCGATCGAAGCGCGCGAAGGGGTCACGACCGGCATTTCCGCGCAGGATCGCGCCCACACGATCGCGGTCGCCGTAGACCCGACAAAAACCGCCACGGACATCGTGTCGCCGGGTCATGTGTTCCCCTTGACGGCGCGGGATGGCGGCGTGCTGGTGCGCGCGGGCCATACGGAAGCGGCGGTGGACATTTCCCGGCTCGCTGGCCTGACGCCCGCCGGGGTCATCTGCGAAGTGATGAATGATGACGGGACGATGGCCAGGCTGCCCGAACTGCTCGTTTTTGCGAAGGAGCATGGATTGAAGGTGGGGACGATAGCCGACCTCATCGCCTATCGCCGCCGGTCGGAGAAGCTGATCGAGAGGGTCGCGAGCGCGCCCTTCCACAGCTTCTATGGCGGCGACCTCACCATTCATGTCTACCGTAATCTGGTGGACGGCGGCGAGCATGTCGCACTGGTCAAGGGCGAGGTGCGCCCGGATCGCGAAACACTGGTCCGCGTGCATCAGGTTGATCTGACCGCCGACATGCTGGGCTGGTCGCAGGCCCATCCCGAATATGTTCCCCAGGCGCTTCAGGCGATCGCCGCACATGACGGTCAGGCCGTCGCCGTGTTCGTGCGAGATCCAAGCCCGGATTCCATTTCAAAGCGGATACTGGGCGGCCGTAAAACCTATCACGACACCAACGCGACGCGGGACTACGGCATCGGAGCGCAAATCCTGCTCGATCTCGGCGTCCGCAAGATGACCTTGCTGACGTCCAGCAAGGCGAAACTGGCCGCGCTGGAAGGTTTCGGCCTGGCAGTTGTCAATCGCATGCCTCTGCGGGATACGCAGGCTGCGGCGGGAACACCTTCGGCTGCATGAAAAAGGACGGCACCAATCGCCGTCCTACCCGCCCGTTAATGGTTTCAGAGCATAGAGGCGACCTTCCCATAGCTGCCCTTGTGAAAGAGCAGAGGCGCGCCCGGATGATGGATGTCGAGGCCATGGACCTCTCCGATGGCGATATAATGATCCCCCGCTTCATGGACCGCATGCAACGAACAGTCGATCCATGCCAGCGCTCCATCCAGAACAGGCGCGCCGCGGGAGGAAAGATGATGCGGCACGCTGTCGAATTTGGCGGGGTCCTTGGAGGCGAGCGTCCTGCACAGCGATTCCTGATCATCCGCCAGCACATTGACGCAGAAGCCGCCGCACGCCTCGATCTTCGGCCAGCTCGATGACGCCTTGTCCGGAAAGAAGGCGACCAGCGGGGGAGCCAGCGAAACCGATGTGAAGGAACCGACGATCATGGCGGCAGCTGTTCCGTCAGCCTGCATGGCTGTTATGGCGCATACACCTGTTGGATAATGACCCAGTATCCGTCGGAAGGTCTCAGGGTCCGCCTCTACCGTCATGATGTCGTCAGACCTCCCAGACCAAGGGGACATTTTCCACGGCCGCAACAATGCCGGCATGGTAGATGGGCGAAGCGCCCTCTGCCAGGGTGAAGCGCGGGATGCGGGCCAGCCATTCCTGCAAGGTGACGAGCACCTCCATCCGGGCCAGATGCATTCCAGCGCAGCGATGCGGCCCCTGCGCGAAAGTCGAATGAGCGACATTGCGACGCGACAGATCGACCGTCATGGCGTCTTCATGCTGCGTATCGTCCAGACCATGGAGAACCGTCGGTAGCAGGACCAGATCCCCGGCCTTGAGCTTGGTGCCCTGAAATTCCATGTCTCTGGCGACATAGCGGGCGTCCGATACAACACCGAAGCGGCGGAACATCTCCTCGACGCCGCGCTGGAGCTTCATAGGGTCGGAACGCAATTCCTCGACCGTCTCGGGATGCCGCGCGAGATAGATCATCATGAAGCTGAGGAAATTGACGACAGTGTCCAGCCCGCCCAGCAGCAACAGGGAGACGAGGCCCAGCGCCTTGTCCTGCGCCATGGGCTGACCGTTGATCTCACTGTTCACCATCTGGGTGATGAGATCGGCTCCGGCGCTACCGCGCCGCGCCTCGATAATTGGAGCGACATAGGCGAAAAAGCCTTTGTTGGCGGCTTCCAGCGATTTGCCCTGTTCTTCAGGCGTGTTGCCAGACGGCCGGGTCATCTCGTTCGCAAGCAGGTTGAGTTTGGGGGCATCTTCCATGGGAAGACCGGCAAGCGCCAGGAACACTTTCACGGGGAAGACGCCCGCAAAATCCTTGGCGAAATCGCAATGTCCCTTCTCGGCGAAACCTTCGATCAGTTCGACCGCCACGGCACGGATATCGCTTTCCACCTTGCGAATCTGGGCCAGGTTCAGCCCCTTGTCGATGGCCTTGCGATAGGGCGTATGTTCGGGCGGGTCCATCTTGGTCGGGACCATCTCATAAGCTTCACCAGCTTCGCGGGGCACCCAGATGACCCGGCTGGAGAAGCGATCCGGGCTGCGATAGATTTCATCGATCAGAGCGCCGCGCGTGGCGATCCAATGCCCGCCGGTGAACGGCGTCCAGATCAGCGGCGGCGTGTCGGGTTGCTGCACGCGCTTCCAGGCTTCGTGGAAGCCTTCCTCGATGCCATCCAGCGCATAAGCATCCACCTCGCGCACCAAAGCCGCCGGAACATGATCCGGAACAGGGACGCGATGTTTGGCAGATGGCGGAGACAAGCTATCCGTATTCATCCCAATGTCCTTGCTTAACTGATGGTAGGATCGATGACCGCCTTGGTCGCGACCCCGGTCTTCGTAACCTGAAGCGCCTCGGCGGCCTGGCTAATGCCGAAGCGGTGGCTGACAAGCTGCGCCAGCGGCACATCGCCCTGCACGCGCGCCGCGAACTGCATCGCCTGATAATAGTTTTTAGGCGCGGGAAAGGATGCGCCGCCCACGGTGAGATTCTTGAGTGTCAGATCACGCGGCGAAATCGGCTGGGTGCCGATCGCGCCCCACAATCCCAGGATGATGTAGCGGCTGTGTATGCCGCTGATATCCACGCCTTCCGGAAATGCGGACAGTGCCCCGGCGGCTTCTATGACGATATCCGGGCCTTGCCTGCCGATACGATCATAGATCATCCGCTTGCGTTCTTCCGGGGACAGGTCGAGTGAAACCGTGGCGGTTGCGCCCAGCTTGACCGCCGCTTCGAGACGGGCTGGCGCTCCATCGATGACGATGACTTCGCGTGCACCAGCCTGAGCGGCGACAAGCACGGCCGACAGCCCTACCGGCCCGGCCCCCTGGACAACCACCGAATCGCCGAACCGGACGGGACCGCAGCGGTCGAACCCGCGCAGCACGGTCGGCAGGGCGCAGCCCAGAGCCGCGATAGCTTCCGGCTTTGCATGATCGGGCAGGCGATAAAAAGGCATGTTGTTGGGCAGCCAGGCATAATCCGAATAGCTGCCCCAATTGGGTTTGGAGGCATCTTCGAAATACTGGCTGTTTTCGCATGGTGTTTGTTCGAGGATAGTGCAGGAATAGCAACGATGGCATAAGGCGATGGGCGACCAAATGACCAGATCGCCCGGCTTGACGGGAACGCCCGCATAATCCGTGCTGACGCCCGCCCCCAATTGGGTGATTTCGCCGACCCCCTCATGGCCCAGGATGATGGGGAATGGCATTTCTCCCGCTTCGCCTGTCAGGATATGCACGTCGCTGCCGCAAACGCCGCCCAAAATGGTACGAACGAGCGCCCCGCCCGGTTCCGGCGCGCGTACCTCCACATCCCATGTTTCGAGACGGTTTTTTTCGACGAGCACTGCGGCTTTACCGTGCATTGCCTATCCTCTCATGCTGGCTGCGTAAGCAGCTCCGTGTGATTATCTTATGCCATTTTTTACATCGGGCGCCGCTGACGCTTGCCCACCATTTATTTAATCTAACTGAAATTAGCCTTGTCTTGCAACCGCGAATTTGACCATCTTGCACGGCCATAGCACTGCCGCATCAGGCATATGTAACATAACATACTAATATTATAAGATATTATATTGTTATAGCAGTCCGTCATACCACGGTAAGCAGGCCATGGACAAGGCAGTGGTTGACTTTGCATCTGACTATCTATTGTATAACCACCATTAGGTTAAGAGCCGATTTGAAAGGAGAGCATATGGGACGCCTCAATGGAAAGGTCGCCATTATCACGGGCGCCGCCCGCGGCATGGGGGCTTCTCACGCCCGCATTTTCGCGCGCGAGGGGGCCAGGATGGTTCTCACCGATCTGAATGCCGAAGGTGGCGAGGCGCTTGCCAGGGAACTGGGTGAAGCGGCGATATTTGTGGAACATGATGTGACCAAGCCCGATGCCTGGGATCATGTGGTCGCCAAAGCGCTGGATGCATTCGGAACCATCGACATCCTCATAAATAACGCTGGCATCCTGGGGCCTATGGCGCCGACCGTCGAACTAACCGAAGAAGGTTATGATCTGGTCTGCGCGATCAACCAACATTCGGTATTCTACGGCATGAAGGCCGTTCTTCCAACGATGGTCAAAGCTGCGAATGGCTCCATCGTGAACATCTCTTCCATTGCGGGCATGGCGGCGAATTACGGCTTTCCCAGCCTTGCCTATGTGGCCAGCAAATTCGCGGTTCGCGGCATGACCAAGGCCACCGCCATGGAATATGGAAAATATAATATTCGGGTCAATTCGGTCCATCCCGGCTTCATCCAAACCCCCATGATGGTGGAGGCAACCGACGAAGTCGGCGGTGAGGCTCTCGCCCAGATCCCATTGGGACGTATCGCCGATCCTGTCGAGGTGTCCAATCTGGTCCTGTTCCTTGCATCCGATGAATCATCCTACATCACCGGATCGGAGCATCTGGTCGACGCGGGCATGCTGGCCCATTGATTTCAGAGGCTTCCCGGCGCCATGGCATTGATCGAATATCGCCGCCGCGGCCATACGGCCGAAGTCAGGCTTAACAGGCCGTCGTCACTCAATGCCATCAATGACGAGATGGATCTCGCTCTTGCCGATGCCTGGGAACGGATCGATGGCGACCCTGATATCCGGGTCGCCATTCTGACCGGTGCTGGCGAAAAAGCATTTTGCGCGGGCGGTGACATGTCTGACCCGCCCACCGGGCACAATGGCCTCTCCTTCGGGGGAGGGATGACAGGCATAGGCGGACGCCTGAAACCTCTTCGAAAGCCGCTGATCTGCGGGGTGCATGGTTATGTCCTTGGACTGGGTTTCGAATTGGCCCTGTGCGCGGACATACTGATCGCGAGCGATGATGCCCATTTTTGCCTGCCGGAGGCGCATGTGGGCGTAATCGACCATTGCGGGGTGGTTCACCGTGCTATTCGGCAATTGCCCCATCATATCGCCCTGGCCATGATTATCGCCAGCGAACCGCTCGATGCCATCGCCGCGGCGCGTTATGGGCTGGTCAATCAATGTGTTGCGCGCGCGGATTTATCCCATGCCCTTTCGGAGTGGGAAAATAAGGTTCTTGCCTGTTCGCCATTGGTATCCCAGGCGGGAAAGCAGGCCGCCCTCGATGGACTGGAGCACAGCCTGCCTACGGCATTGACGCGAAGATATCCGCTTATCGAATCCTACGCGCAAACACGCGACAGGAACGAGGCCGTCCAGGCATGGGATGAGAAACGTGCGCCGCGCTGGGACGGTCGCTAATGGCTCATGTGAAATGATTGTAGCCTAACAATGATTTTATGTCTTGCCGTAGGATTACGCGCTCATCTGTGTCGTTAGCCGACGATGACGCGCATGACGCATCCGACGAAATGAAATTCGATCTAAAATTTTTACCATTTTATATCAATATTTTACCCATAAAATAATCTTCTTTTTAAAAGACACTCCCTCAGCATCGCCGACCTCCAGGGCATATTGATGGTTGGCTTGCAATTCCTCTTGCACTGAAACCTAATTATAGTTAGGCTCAAAAATAGAGACGTCCAAGGAATGGGCGCGCGATTCTGACAGGGTCGTAACAATGTCATGAGGCGTTGAGGAGGGAATGGATGAAAAAGCGCATTCATGCAGGCATGTCATATCCCGATATCAGCACGCGCATTCCGGACCTTCCCATAGTGGCCGGTGAGGCGCGAGGGTCCTCTGCCGGGAATCAATCACAACACAGGTGAGGAGTGGATAATGTCGAACGGCGAGTTTTTTCCAAACATTAGCGAGCAAGCGATCTCTAGGCCGATGTTCGGCCCCAAGTTCCGACTTGCGTTACGGATGTCATCTGCAACCGCAGCGATCGCTATGCCAGTCCTGCTCGCCGCGGGCGCTTTCGCGCAGACCGCACCGAGCACAGAACAGGCAAACACGGCCCCCCTTCAGGCCGTCGACAATGCGGACATCGTCGTGACCGCGCAAAGGCGCGAGGAGTCGCTGTCCAAGGTTCCGCTGTCTGTCGCGGCGCTCAGCGCGGATACGCTGCAAACGCGCGTCGTGACCAAGGAACAGGATCTTGCATCACTGGTGCCGGGCCTCGTGGTCAAGAACGGTCAGAACCAGAACCAGCTCAGCTTCACCATGCGCGGCCAGACGCTGGACCCCTTCTCAGGCGCCAGTCCCGCCGTTCTCACTTATCTCAACGAGGTGCCGTTTACCGGCGGCAATTCGGCCTCCGCCTTCTACGACTTCTCATCGGTTCAGGTTCTCAAGGGACCACAAGGCACGCTCTTCGGCCGCAATGCCACCGGGGGCGCCGTCCTGTATGCATCGACCAAGCCGGGTGAGGATTTTGGAGGATATGCGACAATCCGGGTCGGCGAGCGCGACCTGATCCAGGCGCAGGCCGCCATCGATATTCCCCTCGTTCCCGACAAGATTCTCATACGCATCGCGGGTGATCTGCAAAAACAGGACGGTTATGTCCGCAATATGCTGACCGGCAATACCATGGGCGATGTCGATACGAAATCCGGGCGCCTCACCGTCGTGCTGCGCCCAACAGAGGGAATTGAGAACACTACCGTATTTTCCTACAGCAAGTTCGGCGGCACGGAAGCCAACGGTCAGCTCTATTCCTACTATCCCTTCGGATCGACCAATACATCCACGCAAACGGGCATCACCTATGACCTGACGACGACGCTGGATACTTTATACGGCCTTGGGCTGTTCCCGGGCGTGGGCGACGGTCCTCCGGGACCGGGCACGTTCCCGGGCGGGGTTGCCGGCTATCTCGCCTGGCAGAAAGCGCATCCCTACCAGACCTATCTCAGCTATGATCTTCCCCATAAAGCGCACAGCTATTTCCTGTCGAATACGACCACGATCGACCTGAGCGACAGCCTGACCTTCAAGAATATCTTCGGCTATCAAAAGACCTTCGCCCGCACGCCGGGCATCCTCAGCGGCTCACCCTTTGCCTCGCTCGATCTCTATAACTCAACGGGTGCATTCAGCGGCCCTCCAGGTGGCGAAGTTTTCCGGAACAAGAGCATTTCGGAAGAAGCCCAGGTGCAAGGCACGACTGCGGATGGAAAGCTCGAATTCATCGTCGGCGGCTTTTATAACTATGCCACCAAGGAAGAGGCTATCCCCGTCATCGTCGGCGGCGAACTGGCGACGCCGGCGGGCGAAGTCCTCTATCATACCCGGGGCACGACCCGATCGCGCGCCGTCTATGGACAGGCAACCTATGATCTGTCCGATGCCGTCACCCAAGGGCTAAAAATCACCGCTGGGGCGCGCTATACTTGGGAAACGGTCGGCATGACGGCTTATGATGACCATGCCTTCGCAGTCGGCTTCACGCGCCAGAAGCGCACGCTCAAAGCGCCCAGCTGGAATGCCAGCCTTCAATGGCAGTTCAATCCACAGAACCAGATCTATTTCACCCAGCGCGGCAGCTTCCGTGCCGGTAACTTCAATGGCGCGGTCGTGCCCTATAACGATACCAATTTCTTCGGGAACGAATATACCCACGATTTCGAACTGGGTTATAAGTTCAACGGCATCGTCATGGGTCGGCGCACGCATTTCAA
Source organism: Sphingobium baderi (assembly GCF_001456115.1). Lineage (NCBI taxonomy): Bacteria > Pseudomonadati > Pseudomonadota > Alphaproteobacteria > Sphingomonadales > Sphingobiaceae > Sphingobium > Sphingobium wenxiniae. The sequence goes on from NZ_CP013264.1 coordinate 3,872,803, forward strand.
TATCGCGGCCTATAAGCAGATTGTGAAGAAGGCCCAGCACTCGCTTTATGCGGTGGTCGCAGGCGCGCCATCAGCCTTCACCGTCAATGTGCCCCAGGCCACGGTCAAAGGCGTGGAGGTAGACGGTGACATCATGCCGACGGATTGGCTCAAGCTGGGCTTTTCGGGCGCTTATACCGACGCGAAATATACCAAGAACCTCGTCGATCTGTCGGTCCAGACCGGTACGCCCGGTTTCATCGTGCCGTTCGATTCCTACCCCGATGCGCCGAAATGGTCCGGATCGCTTTATTTCGACCTGACGCTACCGGTGCCATCGAATGTGGGCGACGTGCATTTCCGGATGGACAGCTATTCCCAGACCTATTCCTATTTTTCGAACAACGAATTCTCGATCACGCCCGGAACCCGGATCAAGGGTTACACGACGGTCGCGGCTCGGCTGAGCTGGAATGAAATCATGGGCAGCGACGTATCGCTGGGCGTTTATGCCAAGAACCTGTTCAAGGAAAAATATTATCAGGCCGGTTATGTCGAAGGAGCGTCGGGCGGTTTCAACACGGTCATCCCCGGCGAACCGCAGACGTTCGGCGCAGAACTTACGATGAAATTCTGATCGATGATGCCGGTCGATATTCTCGGATACCGACCGGCATGACTGTCTCTAGCAAGCAGTGTCTCTCCACGATTGTTCCATGCCCGAGGCATGCAAGAGCCTGAAAGCATGGCTGAATTGGCGCTGCGGTGAAACGCGAATTGGTTGCCCAACCCTTCGGGTTTTTCAGCCTCTTGCAAACCTAGGCCAGCAAAGGATCGAAGCGACTACACGCTGCAACCTCTTCTCGACGAAGCGCACCATCTTTCGATCGGCCGTCGAAGGGTGGCGCCTGGTATCTAACGCCAAACGGCAACTACACGAGCGCGTCGATCGCCGCTGCCGCAGCGTCCAGCGATCTCAAGACGCTCGTGTTCGTACAGTCCACGATTTTGGCAGAAGCGTCGATGAAGGACTTTCCGAATTTGCTGGACACGCCCCAGGTCAAACTCACCGACGAAGAGCTTGAATGGCATCGGCTGCCTGCGCCAGATGCATCAGGATCACAAGGAAGCTGAGGCAGGTATCGCTCGGTTGCTGGAACTGGTCGAGAAGGGCCTGATGGACGCCGAGGACGCTTCGATGTGCGAGCGGTGGGTCAACCTGCGGTTTCCGACGAGACGAACTTGCCGAGCAGATTGTCGATCTTACCCGCCGCCTCGCGATGGCCGAGCCGATGATCACCCCTGCCAAGATCGAGAAACTGGCGGTGCTTCTGCGCGACAAGCTGCATCATGGTTCGCCCGATCTACGCCAAGCATACGTGCAACTGCTGCTCAACGAGGTCCGCGTCGACGACCGGCAAATCCGTATAAGCGGCTCGAAAGCCGTGTTGGCCCGAAGTGCTGCAGGGGGCGTGGCCAACACCACGCCCGCAGTTCTCTCTTTTGTTCGAGAATGGTGCATCCGGCGGGATTCGAACCCACGGCCCTCAGATTAGGAATCTTATTCTGACGCTACGGAAACATGGCTTTCTGCCGCCCATGTTGCATCCATGTTGCATCTAGGAAAGTAGATCGGCCTGCGCTGCGGCAATCAACGCGGCGTCCCCGGAGGCATCCGCCATGAGGTGCCCATATGTGTCGATTGTGATCTGGATCGAGGAATGCCCCATCCAGACCTTGAGGCGTTTCAAGTCGATCCGCTGTTTTATCCAGGCGCTCGCAGCGGCGTGGCGCAAGCTGTGGAACCCATAGCGCGGCTCCATGACCGGCCTGCCGTTCGCGTCGAGCTTGGGTTCCCCCTTCTCCATCACTGGATCGCAGACCCCCGCCGCGATCTGGAGCGGGAAGAATTTGCGGCGGAGCATATGGCTATACTGCTGCACCCCTCCCCGGCTGTTGGGGAACGCCAGCCCAAACTCGCCTTTCGGACAGCGCAGTTTCCAGGCGCGCAATTCAGCAACGAGCGCGGGCGGTATGGGGATAGTCCGGTGCCCCGCTTCGGATTTGGGCCGCCCTATTTCTCCAAACCTGTCGGCCCTCTGCGCCACCGTGACAACGGCGGCCTTCAGGTCAATGTCGGCCCATCGCAGCCCGCGCAATTCGGAGGCGCGCAAGCCCGTGAAGATCGCCGTCATGACCATGGGCTTTAGATCGTCGGGCGCGTGATCGATAAGCGCCTTCAATTCGGCTTTTGCAGGAATCTCGACCTTTCCCTTTTCACGCGCCGACCGAATAACCCGCACCTCTTTGGCGACATTCTGCGCCACCAGGCCACGCCGCTGCGCTTCCGTCAGGATGCTGGATAGGGCGCGAATGGCCTTGCCAGCCATCGCCTTCGATCGCGTCTTTACCAGTTCGTCCCTGAACGCCTCCACAGACGGGCGTGTCAGGCGCGTTAGCCGCTCGCCACCGATCAGCGGCAGGATATGGAGGTCGGCAAGCTGGCGATACTGCTGGACGGTCCCCCGCTCCCTCCCCTCCCCTTCGGCCTTGTCGATCCAGAGCTTAGCAGCGGCCTTCACCGTGACCGATTGGCTATCGGCGGTATGGACGCCCTTGGACACTTCCCAAGCGGCTTGCGTCAGCCATGTCTCAGCATCCTTTTTGCGGGCGAAGGACTTGGCGCGGCGCTTTCCGCCCTGGTCGCGATAATCGACCAGCCATGCCGTCTTTTCGGTGCCGTCAGGCGCGAGCCAGCTACGCTTGCGGATGCTGGTCATGAGACCTCGCCCACTCAACCAAAGCAGTAGCGAACGCTCGCTCGGCGAAATCCTTGAAGCCCGCAGGGATGGAGGACGAGAGGGATTCACCAATCCCAACTAGCAGCCCGCTGATTGAAATCATGGCCAGCCGGGTGTGCTTAGCGAAGAAGGAGGCGGTGAGATCCTTCAAGTTTTCTGTCTTCCCAAAGAGGACAAGAACCTCTTGATCAGGGATAGTGGTCAATTGTGCAAGCGCGCCGGGATCAAAGAAAATTGCTGTAGGCGACCAGTCACTGCCGAATCCTTCCGGTTTCGTGGAAATGCTATCAAGAACCGCAAGACTAATCCTGCCGATGTTGTTCTTGATCAATTCGACCGATCTTTCGGGCGCAACGCCCATCTGAGACAATTCTAAGCCCAGAGCCAAAAGCAAGATGTGGTGAGCCTCATACTTGGCCGCTTTGCCGCGCCCCGCCTTCACATCATCTAGCAAGCCCAATCGTAGAAAATTCTTGAGACGAGCTTGGAAGGCTGTCCGCTTGTGGCTGGCAATGCCGTGCATGTGCGCCAGCGCCGCCTCGACACCACCGAAGGGAACAGAAAACTGCACAGCGCCTCACTTGAGAAAAGTTGCTCAACACCGTTGACAGGGGAATGTCGCGGAGTCTAGAGGAAATAAAGAGCAATGTTGCTCAACTTAGTTTCTCAAAGGAGGTAGGCGTATATGCTGTCTAATGATCTGATCGTCGGGGCGAAAGCTGCGGCGGCCTTCTCGGGGCTGTCTGAAAGGCAGGTCTATCATATGGCCGAAGCGGGCACGCTACCCTGCTTCAAGCGCGGAAAACGCCTGTTTTTTAGAAAATCTGAGCTGGAAGCCGCTTTCCGTTCGGAGGCGGTCAATGGCTGAGCGGCCCAAGCTGTCGCTGCTGCGCTCTGACCGGCGCATCGTCATCACACAGGACGCCGATCAGTTTCGCGTCTGCGTCGATCCCGCGCCTGATGGCCCGGACCTGACAACCACCTTTCCGACCTATCGCAGCGCACGCGGCCATGCTGGCGGGCTGCGGCTGGTGAACCGCTGGCCGATCATCGACCAGACCTGCGGTGAAGGACTGAGCAAGTGAAAAAGGCGGTCGAGGTGACGGCGGCCACCGTCATCCCCGACCTGTTCAACTCGGAGCATACCAAATGAACGACACCACCTTAGCAAACAATCACGCCCTTGTCGCGTCCATCGACACAGACGAACTGGAACGGGCGATCGCTGACATGGAGGTCGCCATGGCCTTCACGGACGCAATCGAAACCTTCATCGAACAGGCACGCGGGTTCACGTCCGGGCGCGAGTTGTGCCGCGAGGCGAAGAGCGCCCTTGTGATGCTGACCGAGCTTCACGACCGCCTGCGCGTCACAGACGACCGCCTGATGACCTTGCTGCGCCAGATTGCGGCGGTGCAAGCGGCAGCGAGGGCATGAGCATGGGAGTGATAAACCATCCTGCGCGCCAGCCTGCGCCGCCTGCGGCAATCTCCCGCATCCTGTCACGCTACAGCCGCTTCGAACTGGAAGCCTTTGTCGAGGTCGCCATAGGCCTGATGGATGCTGCGGACGGTGACTGTGACCTAGAGGACGACGATCCCGCTGGTGGCAACGTCGAGGACGAGGGCGAGCGGGAGGAAGGTGACTGATGGCGGGCGGCGCCAAGAAGTCTAGGCGGGGCCATGAGCCTCGCCACATTCGGCTCTATCACTCTGTGACGGGCTGCGCGGCTTGGCGCGATCTTTCCGGCAATGCGATCAAGGTTCTGGTCGCGCTGCTGCGCTTCGACAAGGGCGGCGACAATGGCGAATTGTTCATGTCCGTCCGCATCGCAGCGGAGGAAACAGGGCTGTCGGAAAACACGGCTTGGAAGGCCCTGCGCGAGCTGGAGGATCACGGCTTCATCGCCGCTACCGAGCGCGGACACTTCAAGCGGAAGCATCGCCCGGCAACGCAATGGCGCGTCACTTGGCAGGCTGCGAACGGCAAGGCTCCGACCCGTGATTTTGAGAAATGGGAGCCGAGCGGAAACAAAACACGGTCGCAAAATTTGAGGTCCACGGTCGCAAAAATTGAGACAGGCGAGGAAACGTTTCCAGCCACGGTCGCAAAAATTGGGACCGCATCAACGGAAACGAGCCATTTTTCAGCCCCCGCCCCTGTCTCAAATATTGCTACACAAGTAGTTAGCCATGGGCAGGGAGCTAATCATGCTCATGCTGGCACTGGAAACATGGATGGGCCATCGCAGCACGTGCCCCCCCCCAAAGGGGGCGACGGGCAGAGCGCAACGGTCATTCGGGACAAGCTGAAAAGCCTGCTGCGGACATGCCCTGCGGGAACGCAGTCACGGCTTGCCGAGGCTGCCAAGATACCGGGCGGCACCCTCTCCAAATTCATCAACGAGGGCAAGGCGCTGTCGGTCCCGCAAAGCGTGCGGCTGCATCTCAAACTGGCGGAACTGGAAAAATCGGCGGGCGCATCGCGTGCCGCGTGAAAGGAGGAATCATGACTGAGCATCAAGTGACCATCACCGGCCTGACCCGCGTTCGCGCTCCAAAGCCGAACAAGGGCGGTAGCACCGTGATCGCCTATTTCGATTGCGAGGCGAACGGCTTTGCACTGGCTGGCTGCGCACTGGCCCGCACCATTAAGAACGGGCTGACCGTCTGGCCTCCAAAACTGGAGGGGCCAGAATCTGCGCGCCGTTCCCTGACCATCACCGAGGACTCCCTGCGCCATGCCATGATGATCCAGGCGCGGGAAACCTACCGGGCCTTGGGCGGCACTGATGCGGAATGGATAGGGCGGTCTATCCCGGCTGGGCCGAACCCGGATTATGAGTTGGGCGGCATCATGCACGCTCCACCTACACGGGAGGTCCGCAAGATCGAACGCACTGTGACGCGCATCAACAGCGATGATGAGGGCGAACAGCGCGAGGGCCTGGCCACCTTCCTGAAAGGGGCAGAGGGTGGCTGATTGGCCCTACAACACCGTGCAGTGGAAGCGCCTGCGTCTTGCTCACCTTGCCATCGAACCCATGTGCAGGGGCTGCGCGGATATGGGCAGGCTCACCGTCGCCAACACCGTGGACCATGTGCAGGCGATCAGCGACGGCGGACCAGCCTTCCCCGGTCATGATGGGCTGAGATCATACTGCCCTGCCTGTCACTCCGCAAAAACCGCACGAGGCACAGAGGCGGGCGCGATCAGGTCGACCAAACCCCGACGCGGCTGCAACCCGGACGGCACGCCGCTCGACCCGGCGCATCCATGGGCTGGAAAATCGCTCAGGGCTGACGGGATAAGACCGGCGCGGAACCCAAATATAGAGTTAGTTGCAAAAGGAAACCGAAATGGGCGCTAGGGGTCCGGGCGCATCGCGCATGAAGAAGGCTGCTGAGGCGGCGCTGGAGCAAGGTCCGCACCCTTGGGATGCCGAGAACCTGACCCGCGCGGAAAAGGTCATCGCCTTTATCGAATCCATGCCCATCACCAAGGGCTATGGCGCTGGCGAGAACGTCAAGCTGCTCCCGTTTCAAAAGAACTGGCTGGAGGCGGTCTATGCGACCGATGAGGCAGGAAACCGCGAGGTCCGCACTGGACTCATGAGCGTGGCGCGTGGGCAGGGAAAGACGGTTCTCGCTGCCCTGCTATGCCTTGCGCACCTGGCTGGTCCGGAAGCTGAAATGCGCGGGGAATGTTATTCTGCTGGTGCCACGAAAGATCAGTCGGGTTTGATCTTCGCGGAAATGGAAGCGGTCATCTTTGCGGTGCCTTGGCTGGCTGCGCGGTTGAACGTGCAGCGGTTCCACAAGCGGATCGAGGATATGGAAACCGGGTCCATCTATCGGGCCTTGGCAAGCGATGGCGCATCCGTTCACGGCCTCGCCTCCAGCTTCATTGTCTGCGATGAACTGGCGCAATGGAAAAAGCGGGAGCTGTTCGACGTGTTGCGGACCAGTATGGGCAAGCGGAGAGAGCCGTTGCTGCTGGCGATCGGCACGCAGTCCCCCAGCCCGATCAACATCATGAGCGAGCTGGTGGACTATGCCGCACGGGTCAATTCAGGCGAGATAGACGATCCTTCCTTTCATGGCGCGCTCTATGCCGTGCCAGAGGATGCCGATCCCTACGACCCGGCAAGTTGGCCGCTGGCGAACCCGGCGCTGGGGGTATTCGTGTCTGAGGAACAGATTGCGCGCGAAGCCGAGCGGGCGCGACGGATGCCGACCTTTGAACCGGCTTTCCTGAATCTTCATTGCAACATGCGCGTCGATGCCGAGCCGAAAGCAATCAACCCGGCTGAATGGGAAGCCTGCGGCGAAGCGGTGGACCCGGCCATGCTGAAAGGCCGTCCCTGCTATGCAGGCCTTGACCTTGCCAGCGTGCGCGATCTGGCGGCGTTGGTTCTATACTTCCCTGATGATGGCGGCGCGGTCCTACCGTTCTTCTGGTGCCCCAAGGCAGGCATCACCATGAAGGAGGAAATCGACCATGTGCCCTACCGGACGTGGGCGCACCAAGGGCACATTGAACCGACCCCCGGCGCGGCTATCGACAAGGCTTTCATCGTCCGCCGCCTGGCACAGATTGCAGCCGACTATGACCTTCGCGGCATCGCTTATGACCGCATGTTCATGAAGGATCTGCAAGTGCTGCTCGACCATGAGGGCATCGCCCTGCCGCTGGTCGAATGGGGGCAGGGCTTTGTCAGCATGGGGCCTGCGGTCAATGCGTTTGAGACGGCGCTGCTGGCTGGCGATCTGCGTCACGGGATGCACCCGGTCCTTCGCTGGAACGCCTCTAACCTCATTCTCGACACGGACGCGGCCGGAAACCGCAAGCCGAACAAATCTCGCTCCATCGACCGCATCGACGGCATGGCGGCGCTGATTATGGCCTGCGGACTTGCGGCGACCGATGAGGGGCCGAACGTCTATCGTGGCGAGGGAGCCTTTTGGCTCTAGGGCTTGAAGGTGATCGTGCCCTTGACCTTGAAGCTGTTCATGCAACCTTGGCCACGCTTGCGACCGGCAGGCGATCCTTCATCGCCATTGCACGGATAGCTGTTTTCAATCTCCAGCGTGCCTTTGCCGCCATACGAATAGTTCGCAAGGAAATCGCCGAAGTTGAAGCCGCCCCTTTGGCACCTTCGATTGGGACAAGCGACGAATGACTTTGGCGATACGCGGGTTATCCGGATTGGGTGGTGCCCTAAGCGGTCGTAATGCCCCCATGGGTTATTGTCGATTTCGAAGTCGATTGCCTCGATGTTCGGAAACGCATCTTCAAAATTAGATGTTGGTTTCGCCAGCCAACGCTCATTGTTCACCATCGGGAACTCCTTTTCCTGACCATACGGCGAAGCCTCAACTCTTTCCATCCAAATAATAGTTCCGATCCGGTCCTATATAGAGTAAGCTATGCTGTCCTAATTTTGCATGGAGCATAGCAAGTGAAAACCAATGATTTGATCGAACAGCGGGCGGGGATCGTCGCTCGCATGAACAGCGCCCATGAGGCGGACGACAACACGGCTTTCGAAGCGGCAGAAACCGAACTTCGCGGCTTGGACGCCAAGCTGGAGCGCCAGCGCAAGATCGACGCTGCCGACCGCACAGAACCCGGCACCCCGCTCAATGGCAACTCGACCCCTGAGTTTCGCGGTTACTCGCTGGCCCGTCGCATCGCTCACCAGCTCGACCCGTCGATTGACGCGGGCAAGGAAATCGAGATTGAGCAGGAGCTGGCCCGCCGCTCTGAAAAGGCTGCAAAGGGCATCCGCGTGCCGCTGGAATATTTCGAAACGCGCGCCACGCAGACGACCAGCAACAGCGCGGGCATCGTCGCTGAGAGCTTCCGGCCTGACCTGTTCACGTCTGCCCTGACGGCTTCGACTGCGTTGCAGGCGCTTGGCGCGACCGTGCTGACCGGCCTGACCGGCAATGTCGTCATCCCCCGCGAAACCGGCTCGCCTGCTGTCGGCTGGGTATCGGAGGACCAGGCGCTGCCGACCGGCAATGCCAGCTTCGACAATGTGACGCTTTCGCCGCATCATGTCGGAGCCATCACCGAGCTTTCGCGCCAGCTTATCATGCAGGCCAGCCCTGCGGCTGACGCCATCCTGCGCCAGATGCTTTCGCGCAATATCGCGCTGGAGATCGACCGGGCGGCTATCAACGGCAGCGGAACCGGCGCGGAGCCGCGTGGCCTGCTGAATGATCCCGATGTGGACAGCGTGCCTTTCACGACCGATCTGTTCATCACCACCGCCGATATGATCGCTGCGGCCGACCTGGCGAACGTCGCCAGCAATCGCGGCTTCCTCGCCACCAATGGCGTGAAGGCGACCGCGATGAAGCTGCGGACGGTGGACGGCCTGCCGATCCCTTACAGCGCCACCTTCCATGACGAGCCAGTGCAGTTCAGCAATCAGGCACCGTCCAACCTTGGCGTGGCCGATGACGAGCACGCGCTGATCTATGGCGACTGGCGCGACTTCCTCGTCGGCATCTGGTCGCAGCTTGACATTCTCGTCAATCCCTTCGCGGAGACGGCCTATAGCAAAGGCAATATTCTCATCCGCGCCATGGCGACGGTGGACTTTGGCGTGCGGCGTCCTGCGTCGTTCGTGAAGGCTTCCGGCGTGACGGTGGCCTGATGAGCGGGGCGGCATCCCTTGAGCGGCGCGCGGTCACAGAGCTGCGCGCCGCTGGGCGCAAGCTGGAAGGCTATGCCGCCCTGTTCGGCAGCGAGGCGCGCATCGGTTCCTTTGTGGAGACGATCGCGCCTGGCGCTTTCCGTTCGGCCCTTGCTGGCGACGTGCTGGCCTTGCTCGACCATGACCAGGGCAAAGTGTTGGGGCGCACCCGTTCGGGCACCCTGCGCCTGTCGGAAGATAGCAGGGGCTTGTCCTTCTCGCTCGACCTTCCCGAAACGGCGGCAGGGCGAGACGTGCTGGCGCTGGCCGAGCGTGGCGACCTGGGCGGTATGTCCTTCGGCTTCATCGTGCCCAAGGGTGGCGATAGCTGGCAGGGCGAGAAGCGGACCTTGCGCACGATCGGCCTGAAAGAGATCAGCGTCGTGCAATCCTGGCCTGCCTATCCCGACACAGAGCTGGCGCTTCGCAGCCGGCTTTCGCTCAATAATGAGCAAAACCGCCGTCGCCGGTCCCTCATTCTCGCGGAGGCTGGCGCATGGTCCTGAAAGACTGGCTCGCCCGCATCACGGGCTTTGAAAAGCGCAATGATTCCGCCGATCCGTCCTGGGCAGCACTGGCCCCCGGCATCGGCTATATGGCTGGCGTATCGGCCCGCGCCGCCGAGAACCTCTCGACCGTGCTGGCCTGCACCAACGCCATCGCCACGGCGCTCGCCTATGTCCCTGCGCTGGTTTACCGCGTGGATAGCGACGGCAACCGGGTGGAGGCTATGTCTCACCCCCTGCGCCGGATCGCGCGCGGCGGCGCCAACCCGCAAATGACGTGGCCGGACTGGCTGGAGCATCTGGTCGCATCGGCCTTGCTGACCGGCAACGGCCTTGCCGAGATCATCCGCGCGGGCAACGGGCAGCTAAGCGGCTTCCGGTGGATACCGTGGGGAATGGTGACTGTCGTTTATCTGTCGAGCGGGCGGCTGGCCTATGACGTGACGGACGGACGCGGCGGCACCCGCCGATTGCTGGAAAGCGAGGTCCTGCACCTGCGCGACCGCACCGACGACGGCCTGGTGGGCCGCTCGCGCTTATCTAGGGCCGCTGACACCGTTGCAGGCGTTCAGGCGTCCAATGCCTTCGCCAAGAGCTTCCTGGAGCGCGGAGCCCAGCCTAGCGGCGTTATCCGTCACCCCGGCGCGATGACGTTAGAGCAAAAGGCGAGCCTGCGCGAACAGTTCAATTCCAATTATTCCGGCGCGGCCAACGCGGGCAAGACGCTGATCCTCGACGGCGGACTGGAGTGGCAAGCGGCGCAGATTTCACCCGAAGACGCCGAGCTGCTCGAATCCCGCAAGTTCGGCGTGGTCGAGGTCTGCCGACTGTTTCAGGTCCCGCCGCCGATCGTGCAGGCATACGAAAACAACACGTTCACCAATGCCAGCCAAGCGGGCCTGTGGTTCGCGACATTCTGCCTGGCCCCATGGGCGCGGAAGATCGAGGCGGAGTTCGCCCGGTCTGTGTTCCCCAGCAATGGCCCCTATGAGCTGGAGCTGGATCTGTCAGGCTTCCTGCGGGGCGATCCGGCAACCCGCTGGCAGGCCCATGAAATCGCGCTGCGCAACAATGTGCTGGACGCCAACGAGGTCCGGCAGATTGAGGGCTGGAATCCTCGCAAGGCGGAACCTGCGGGCGTCCGTAGTCCTCCCCCTGCGAACCAGGGAGAACAGTCCCATGTCTGATCTTGTCACCCTTGCAGAAGCCAAGCTGCATCTGCGCGTGATCCACGACCATGAGGATACCGCTATCGGCATGATGATCGCCGCTGCCTCAGAGGCGGTGCGCGATATAGTTGGGGAGATCGACCCCAACGACATTCCCGTGCGCGTCAAGCTGGCCGTGCTGACCCGCGTGGCGGTCATGTATGACAACCGGGAAAGCATCGAGGCGGGCGCGGGTGAACTGCCGATGCTGACCCCGTTGCGGGCGCTGGAGGTATAGCCCCATGCGTCCCGGCACTATGGACCGCCGCATCACGCTGCAACGCTACACTGAGACGCGGAACGCCTATAACGAGGTGGTCATGACGTGGGCCGATCTGGCGACCGTCTATGCCGAGGTGCGCCAGCAAGGCGGGCGTGAGTTCCTGGCAGCGGCGCAGGAGACAGCGAGCAAGCGCGTCGTGTTCTTCATCCGCTGGTATCCCGGCCTGACTACGGCTGATCGCATTTTTTATGACGGCAGGCTGCACAACATTGTCGAGGTGCGCGAAATCGGACGGCGTGATGGCGTCGAGTTGCACACGGTCGCGGCTGCCTAATCGCTAATTCTCATGTTGCATCCATGTTGCATGGAGTCGCCGGGAACCTCATGGAAACGGCGGAAAAGCAAGGAAAATGACGCAACAGCGATGCAACATGAAATTGCGCCCTCCCCGTTCGGGGGAAATCGCAACATACTGAATTTAATGTAGAAAAATGGTGCACCCGGCGAGATTCGAACTCACGGCCCTCAGATTAGGAATCTGATGCTCTATCCTGCTGAGCTACGGATGCACCGAGCGAAAGCCTGAAGTTTTCGCGCTCCGGCGATACCTGCGCCGATCCTGCTCGTCAACAAGGTCAGGGAGATACGGAAACTGCGGCACATTCTGCGCCACACACCGGCGAGCACCCGTGCTCTTGTCCTATAAGGCCATTGGGCCTGCCTCAAACATAGCGGCGATCAATTCTGCGCTTTGGGAGGAACTATCGGAAATGGCAGGGGTGCGACTTCCACGCCTTCGGAAATCAGGGCGCGGGCTTCCTCGGGCGCTACTTCGCCATGAATATTTGCGTGGTCCCGTTCACCATAATGCATGGCGCGCGCCTGCTCGGCGAAGGTGCGTCCGACCCAGGTCGATCCTTCGAGCGCCTTGGCCTGCGCGTCTGCCATCGCCTGCATCAGCACGCGCATCCGGCTTTCATCCGCATTGCCCATGGGAATGGACGGCCCTTCGGCTGTGGTAGCCGGCGCGGCAGGGCGGCGGTTTCCCTTAGATGCAACGGCTGGCGCCATCAACGCCTTGGTAACGCGCGCGTCGCCACACATGGGACAGGCAAGCAGTCCTCGCGCCTTCTGGTCCTCATAGTCCGTGCTAGAGCCGAACCAGGCCTCGAATATATGGCCCTGGCCTTCGCATTTAAGGTCGAACACGATCACGCGATTACTACGTCCCTGGATATCTCACGGCGATTGGCGATGGCGGGCACCCGCCCGCGCACCTCCTCTATGCGAGCCATGTCGATGTCGGCAAGAGCGAGACCGGCCTTTTCACCCATGTCCAGCAGGACTTCGCCCCACGGGTCCACGATCAGACTGTGCCCATAGGTTTCGCGGCCATCGGTGTGGCGTCCGGTCTGGGCGGGCGCGATGACGAAGCATCCTGCCTCGATCGCGCGGGCGCGTAGCAATATATGCCAGTGGGCCTGTCCGGTCGGCACGGTGAAGGCGGCAGGCATCAGCAAGATGGTCGCCCCTGCATTGGTCAGCGCCCGATAGAGATCGGGAAAGCGCATGTCATAGCAGATGGAAAGGCCCATGCGCGCCCATGGCGTATCCACGGCCACAACCTGCTCGCCAGGTCCGTAGACGGAGGATTCCCGCCAGCTTTCCCCAGTCGCCAAATCCACATCAAACAGATGGATCTTGTCATAGCGCGCCCGGATTTCGCCCCGGTCGTCGATCACGAAGCTGCGATTGGCCCAGCGCCCGTCCTCCCGTTCACCCTTGAAGGCGAGCGAGCCAACATGCACCCAAAGTCCCCACTTCACCGCCGCGTCGCGAATGGCAGCCAGAACCGGATCATCCGCTTCGGTCCGCAAGGTTTCGGCCGCCCGCTGCCTGTTCCGGTCAAGATAGCCCGCCATTTCCGGCGTGAAGACCATGTCTGCGCCCTCGCCCTTCGCGCGCGCGGCCATATCGGTGATCGCGGCGGCGTTGGCGGTGGGATCAATCCCGCTGGTCATCTGGAAGAGCGCGGCGCGCATGGCGATTACAGGCCCAGCAACGGGTCAAGCTTGCCCTGCCGGTTGAGCGCGGCCATGTCGTCGCTGCCCCCGATATGCCTGCCATCGATGAATATCTGCGGCACGGTCATGCCGCCGTTGGAGCGCTCCAGCATCTCCTGCCGCTTCGGGCCGCCCATGGTGATGTCATATTCCTCGAACGCCACGCCCTTGCCTTCCAGCAAAGCCTTGGCGCGCGCGCAATAACCGCAAAATGCCTTGGTGTAGATTTCAACTTTCGCCATTGGTTCTCGATACTCCTTGGCTGGAGGAGATGGGGACTCCAGGGCGCCTTTGTCAATCGAACGGTTCCGCGTCCGGCAACACCCGCGCCCAGCACAGCAAATGCACGGCCGCCACACCCCCGCGCCTCAGCGCCCGCGCACAGGCCGCTGCCGTCGCCCCGCTCGTATGCACATCGTCGATCAGCAGGACCGTTCGCCCCGATAGGTCATGGCCCGGAGCCAGCGCGAAAGCGCCGCGCACCGCCTTGGCGCGATGGCGGGGATTCATGCCACGCAGGGGCTGGGTTCGCTTTGCGCGTAGCAGCGCATGTTTTTCGACGGTCAGTCCCGTCGCCCTGCCCAGATGATCGGCGATCAGGGCCGCCTGATTGAATCCCCGCCACCACAGCCGCCAGCGGTGCAGCGGAACCGGCACGATCAGCGGCTGCTCCTCGGTCCGGACGTGTCGCGCCATATGTCCCGCGATCAGCCGGGCAAGGCCGATCCGCCGCCCATATTTGAGCCGCAGCGCCACCGCTCGCGCCACATCGCCATAAGCCAGCACCGCCCGCGCGCTGTCGAAGGGCGGCGGCTCAGACAGACAGGAGGCGCATTCTCCACCCTCCCCTATCTCATGCTCGAAAGGCACGCCGCAGCGCGCGCAGCAGGGATCGCCCAGAAAATGCATGCCGCTCCAGCAGGCGAGGCAGAAGGACTGATCGCGCTCCACGACCACACCGCATCCGGGACAGCGCGGCGGCAACGCATAGTCCAGTGCCGAAGCAGTCATGATCTTGAGATGCGGGAGAAGCGACATGATCTACCTTGTTCCCGCTCCGCGTCCGATGCACAAGACCCACCATGACCAATCCCGACATCTTCGACCGGCGCCTGCGCGCCTTGCGGCGTGACCGGATGATGGGCGGTTTTGCGGACCATGATTTCCTCTATGGTGCAATGCTGGAGGAATTGCTGGACCGACTGGCCGACGTGCGGCGCGATTTGCCCGAAGCGCTGGTCGTGGGCTGTCCAGATGACAGCGCGAAAGCAGCGCTGGAAAGGATGGGCAAACGGGTTGCCTGCATCGATCCCGGCTTCCTGGCGGCGCGGCAAGCCGGCGGCGGTGTGCAGGGGGATGAGGACGCTCTCCCCTTTGCCGACGACAGTTTCGACCTGATCCTTGCCTGCGGAACGCTCGATAGCGTCAACGATCTTCCTGGCGCGCTGATTCTTATGCGCCGCATATTACGGCCGGATGGACTTTTGCTGGCCGCCTTTGCGGGCGCGGGCACCCTTCCCCGGCTGCGCGCAGCGCTGATGACCGGGGAAGGTGATCGGCCCGGCCAGCATATTCATCCACAGGTCGATGTCCGGTCAGCGGGCGACCTTCTGGGAAGAGCCGGATTTGCCATGCCGGTGGCGGATGGCGACATGCTGACCGTGCGCTATGGCGATATGCTCCGGTTGATGCATGACTTGCGGGGCATGGGCGCGGGCAATGCGCTAGGATCGCACCCTCCGGCCTTGCGGCGAGATGTGCTGGCGGCAGCGATGGCGCATTTCGCCGAGGCTGCCGATCCAGATGGCAGAACTGCCGAACAGATCGGCGTGATCTACCTCAGCGGCTGGAAGCCCGATGCCAGCCAGGCGAAGCCTGCCCGGCGGGGCAGCGCCACGATTTCCCTCGCCGAAGCATTGAAACGGAAGAACTGACTGCCCGTCAAATCCCATCATCGCGCGCGGTCTGGGCGCCCACTACAGGCGGATCGGCCACATCCCATGACTGCCAGCCGCCAAACCGGCAGGCATATTCGACATGGCTGGCCCGACGAAAGGCCGCTCCGTCCCAAACCACAACTTGCAATTCGATCCGGTCATGACGATGGACGTGCAGCCAATTGAAGCTCTGCGGCTCCGCATTGCGAAGGCGGGTGGAAGTCGCCGTTCCCGCCTGAATGATGAGGGCACTGCCCGCGTCCTCCACCATTTTTTGCGCCGCACGCGCGTAAGTGCGGTGGAAATGCCCGGCGAGCGCGATATGAATGCCTGCCTCGCGCGCGGCCTGCACGGCATGCTCATGGCGCCCGACGGCCTCGCTCCATTCCCCGCCCTTGCCGATGGGCATGGCGAACAGCGGATGATGCGTGACGAGAATACGGGTCTTTTCAGGCGGCACAGAGGCAAAGCGAGCGCGCAGCAATGCCATCTGCTCATGATTGAGCCGCCCGTCCTTGATGGTCAGCGACCGCGCCGTGTTAAGGCCGAGGATCGCCACCGCTTCATCCTCATAGAAGGGACAAAGATCATTCGAAATATAGCGTTTGTAGCGATGCAGGGGCCACAGGAACCGACGCACCGCATCATAGAGCGGAACGTCATGATTGCCCGGAATAAGGAGCAACGGCAAACCCGCGGCGCGCAGCCGGTTAATCCATTTTGACGCCTGCCGGAATTGCGCGATCTTCGCCCTTTGGGTGAAGTCACCGCTGATAACGACCAGATCGGGCCGCCTTTCCAGCAGCCAGGCTTCGGCAGCCGTCGCAATTGTGTCGTCATGCGCGCCGAAATGCAGGTCGGAAAGATGGGCGATACGGGCCATTCTTCTTTAACGAGCCGAAAGACAAGGAGTTGCGCCGGGAGCCGATCCGGGACTGGCGAGTTTTTATGGCATGGAAACGAAACCCCTCCCGCACGACGCCGTGCTTATCGTCAATGCCCAGTCCCGCCGGGGCGAAGCGCATTTCAAGGAGGCAAAGGAAAGGCTGGAGCAAAGCGGCGTCCGTCTCACCGCCGCCCATGCCGTGAAGAACCCGAATCATATAGCCCAAGCCGTGCGCGCCGCGGTGGCATCCGGCGCGCCGATGGTGATCGTGGGCGGCGGCGACGGGTCGCTGTCGGGCACGGTGGATGAACTGGTCGGCAAGGATTGCGTGTTCGCCGTCCTCCCGCTGGGCACCGCGAACAGCTTCGCGCGCACGCTGGGCCTGCCGCTGGAGCTGAAAGGCGCAGTCGACGCCATCGCCCATGGACGGCGACGGCGGATCGACCTGGGCATGATCGACAGCGATTATTTCGTCAACGCGGCCTCCATGGGGCTATCCCCCATGATCGGGGACACTGTGCCACATAAGCTGAAGCGTTATCTGGGCCGCGTCGGTTATCTCCTCTGGGCGGTCAAATGCTCTTTCGGCTTCCGGGCGTTCCGGCTCGTGATCGACGATGGCGTCAGGGAACGGCGCATGTGGTCGACTGAGGTCCGCATCCTGAACGGTCCTTTTCATGGCGGAGTCGAACTGTCCGACGAAGCTGCCGTGGATACCGGCGAAATCGTGGTTCAGGCGATTGTCGGGCGCAGCCATATGCGCCTTGCGTGGGACTGGTATGCGAAATTCTTCCGCCTTCGCGACCGCAACGTCCATACGGAAGAGTTTCGCGGCCAATCTTTCCGCCTGTCGACACAGCCGCCGCAACGCATCTCCATCGACGGGGAAGTGCTGGCCCGAACACCCGCCACGGCGAAGATCGCAGGCGGCGCGATAGAGGTCGCGGTTCCCGCAGAGGACTGATGCAAGAGCAAGATGCGATAGGAAGACAGCGGACCGCGTTGTCTGGCTGCGGACACACAAATCCTTTCGTCCTGAGTAGCCCCTGAGCTTGTCAAAGTGGCGTATCGAAGGACAGCGGCATGCGAGAAGCCCTTCGATACGGGTCTTCGACTTGACCAAGAGGCCAAGTTTATCCTGAGCTACTGCTGCAAGCAGTCAGTCGAAGGGCTCAACCCCTACTCAGGGCTAACGGAGTGGAAAAGTCCGCAATTGGCCGATAGCGGTCAGCCTCCCTTCACAACACAAACTAAGCCGTCCCCTTCGCCTTGGCCGCCTTGCGTTCCTGCATCTTCTTGCGGAAGCGGGTGGCCCATCCGGGCTTGCCATCCTGCGCGGGGCGAACGAGGCAGAGCGCGTCGGCATCCACGTTGCGCGTGACCGTGCTACCCGCGCCCACGATTGCGCCCTCCCCGATCTTCACCGGCGCGACCAGCGCGCTGTTGGAGCCGATGAACGCGCCCGCGCCGATTTCCGTCCGATATTTGAAGAAGCCGTCATAATTGCAGGTGATGGTGCCCGCCCCGATATTGGCGCCCGCCCCCACGCTGGCATCGCCGATATAGGACAGATGATTGGCCTTCGCGCCCTCGCCCAGTTCCGCCTTCTTGATCTCGACGAAATTGCCGACCTTGGCCTTCGATCCGATCTTCGCGCCGGGACGCAGACGGGCATAGGGGCCGATCTCCGCGCCGCTTTCCACCTGCGCGCCTTCCAGGTGGGAAAAGGCGTGGATGACCACATCGTCCGCCACCCGCACGCCAGGGCCAAAGACGACATTAGGCTCCACCACCACGTCCCGGCCCAGCACGGTGTCATGCGCGAAGAACACCGTGTCCGGCGCGATCATCGTGACGCCTTCGCGCATCGCCTCAGTTCGGCGGCGCGCCTGCCAGATGACCTCCACTCCGGCGAGTTCGATCCGGCTGTTGACGCCCGCGACTTCCCAGGCATCCGTCTCGATCACGGCGCTCTGCGCGCCGGGCAACATGACGATGTCCGGCAGATAATATTCGCCGGCCGCATTGTCGTTGCCGATCCGGTCAAGCAGCACGAACAGGTCAGTGGACCGAACCGCCATCAACCCGCTGTTGCACAGGGTAACGGCGCGCTCGTCCGCGCTGGCGTCCTTATATTCGACCATCCTTTCGATGATGCCCTGCCCATCGGCAATGATCCGGCCATAAGCGGCGGTATCATCGGGCCGGAAACCCAGCACCACCGCGCGCGGCTCATCCCCGCGCGTCAGCCGGTCCAGCATCGCGCGCATGGTTTCGGCCCGCACCAACGGCACATCGCCGTAAAGGATCAGCACATCGCCCGCGAAACCCGCGAGCGCCTCATGCGCCTGCGCGACGGCGTGGCCGGTGCCAAGCTGCCGGTCCTGCACGGCGATGACGACGCCTTTGCCCTCGACCGCTTTCTCCACCTGATCGCGTCCAGCGCCTACAACCACGACCTGCCGTTCCGGCTGCAATTCCGCCACGCTTGCCAGCAGGTGCAGCAGCATCGGACGGCCCGCCACGGGATGCAGCACCTTATGCAGCGATGACTTCATGCGCGTGCCCTGCCCCGCGGCAAGGATGATGACGGCAAGGGGGCGGCTGGCGGTCACGGTGAGGCGACTCCTGTTATCGGACGGTTGGCTGGCGTCCCTCTGCCATGTTTGGCTTGCCTTTGCCACCGCTGCGAAGGCATGGGCGCGTCATGACACGCATAGCTTTCGACATCGTCGGCTTCGACCTGGACGGCACATTGATCGATACCAGTGGGGATCTGGCCGCCGCAGTCAACTACGCCATCGGGCTGCTGGGCCGCGTGCCCTTTCCAGTGGAAGCGATCCGCCCGTTCGTAGGCAAGGGCGCGAAAGTCATGCTGGAACGCGCCTTGGCTGCGTCGGGCGGTTATGAGGAAGCCGAACTAAGCGAAAGCCTGCCCATATTGCTTGATTATTATGAGCAGAATCTGGCGATCCATTCCGTGCCCTATCCCGGCCTGATCGCGGCGCTGGATCGACTGGCGGAGATGAACGTAAAGCTCGCCATCTGCACCAATAAGGCGGAGCGCTTCACCATCCCGCTGATGCATCAGCTTGGGCTGTCCGATCGCTTCGCCAGCATCGTGGGCGGCGACACGGTGGGCGTCGCCAAGCCTGATCCTGCCCCGATCCGCGAGATGATCGCGCGGGCGGGTGGCGGGCGCGCCATCTTTCTGGGCGACACGATCAATGACATTGCAGGCGCGCGCAATGCGGGCATCCCATCCATCGCCGTCAGCTTCGGTTTCCTCGACGGCCCGGTGGAAAATCTGGAGGCCGATGCGGTGATCCACCATTTCGACGAACTGGCGTCCATGCTGGAGCAATGGCCGAACTGAGCAGCCGGAATTCAGCATCATTCGGACATGAAAAAGGCCGCCCCCGACGGAGCGGCCTTTTTTCATTCTTCCGAGACCAAAGCCTCACATATGTATCGGCTTACCCGTCACAGCCATCGCCGCTTCCTTGATCGCCTCGCTATGCGTCGGATGCGCGTGGCAGGTATAGGCGATGTCTTCGCTCGATGCGCCGAACTCCATGGCCTGCGCGGCCTGCGCGATCATGGTGCCCGCGACGCTGGCGATGATCCACACACCCAGCACCTTGTCGGTTTCCGCGTCGGCAATGACCTTCACGAAACCGTCCGGCTCATGATTGGTCTTGGCCCGGCTATTCGCCAGCATGGGGAATTTGCCGACCTTCACCGCGCCGCGTTCCTTGGCCGCTTCCTCGGTCAGGCCCACGCCCGCGATTTCCGGGCTGGTGTAGACGACCGACGGGATCACGTCATGGTTCACAATGCCGGTCAGACCCGCGATATTCTCCGCGACGGCGATGCCTTCGTCCTCGGCCTTGTGCGCTAACATCGGACCGGGGATCACATCGCCAATGGCCCAGACGCCAGGAACCTTGGTCGCGAAATCATGATCGGTTTCGATCTGGTTCCGGCCATTCAGCTCCAACCCGATCTTGTCGAGCCCCAGTCCTTCTGTGTTCGGACGACGGCCGATCGACACCAGCACGCAATCCGCCTCAATCGTTTCCGCTTCGCCGCCAGCGGCTGGTTCGACGGTCAGTTCGACCTTCTTGCCCTTGACCTTGGCGCCGGTGACCTTGGTGCCGAGCTTATAGTCGAAACCCTGCTTCTTGAAGATCTTGCTGGCTTCCTTGCGAACTTCGCCGTCCATGCCGGGCAGTATCTGATCGAGAAATTCGACCACCGTGACCTTCGCGCCCAGACGCCGCCACACGCTGCCCAGTTCAAGGCCGATGACGCCGCCGCCAATGACGACGAGGTGATCGGGCACCTTCTCCAGTTCCAGCGCGCCGGTGGAATCGACGATCAGGCCCTTCTTATTGTCGACCTCGACGCCCGGAAGCGGCGTCACCGACGATCCGGTAGCGATGACGATATTCTTCGCCGTCACTTTCTTGCCCGCAACCTCGACCGTGTTCGCCCCGGTGAAGCTGGCAAGGCCCTTGAGCCAATCGACCTTGTTCTTCTTGAACAGGAATTCGATGCCGCCAGTCAGGCCCTTGACCGCATCCTTGCGTTGGCCCTGCATGGTATCCAGGTCCAGGCTCATCTTATCGATCTTGACGCCTAGCTTCGCAAGCGCGCCGCCGGCCGCTTCCTCATACAATTCCGAAGCGTGCAGCAACGCCTTGGACGGGATGCAGCCGACATTGAGGCAGGTGCCGCCCAGCGTCTCCCGGCTTTCGGCGCAGGCGGTCTTGAGCCCAAGCTGCGCCGCGCGAATCGCCGCGACATAGCCGCCCGGCCCCGCGCCGATCACCAGAACGTCATAATCGAATTCAGCCATCGTCTTTGGTCCTCTGGCGTGATGTCTTACAGGTCGATCAGCAGGCGGGTCGGGTCCTCGATCGCGTTCTTCACCGCAACGAGGAAAGTGACCGCCTCACGGCCATCGATCAAGCGATGGTCATAGCTGAGCGCCAGATACATCATCGGACGCACGACGACCTGACCATTGCGAACGACGGGGCGGTCCTCGATCCGGTGGAGGCCCAGCACCGCCGACTGTGGCGGGTTGATGATCGGAGTCGACATCAGCGAACCGAACACGCCGCCATTGGAGATGGTGAAGGTGCCGCCCTTCATATCTTCCATGGTCAGCGCGCCTTCCTTGGCGCGCTTGCCGAAGTCGCCGATGGTCTTTTCGATCTGCGCCACGCTCATGCTTTCGGCGTTGCGGATGACCGGCACGACGAGACCATTGGGCGCGGACACGGCGACCGAGATGTCGGCGAAATCGTTATAAACGATCTCGTCGCCTTCGATCTGCCCGTTGACGCCCGGCACGTCCTTGAGCGCCATGCAGACCGCCTTGGTGAAGAAGCCCATGAAGCCAAGACGGACGCCATGCTTCTTTTCGAATAGATCCTTATACTTACCGCGCGCCTCGATGACGGCGGACATGTCGACATCGTTGAATGTGGTGAGCAACGCGGCGTTGTTCTGCGCTTCCTTGAGGCGCTTGGCGACCGTCTGGCGCAGGCGGGTCATCTTCACCCGCTCTTGTTTGCGGCTGGGACCGGCTGCGGGCGCATCGGTGGCAGGCGCGGAGGCGGCAGGCGTGAACGCCCCAGCCTTGGCGGTTCCTGCCGTGACCGCGGCCAAAACATCATCCTTGGTCAGGCGACCATCCTTGCCGGTGCCCTTGATCTTGCTGGGGTCAAGCCCATGTTCCAGCACCAGACGGCGCACGGCAGGCGAAAGCGTCAGATTGCCGCCATCGCCTTCCTCATCCGCCGGCGCTGAAGCAACCGATGCGGGAGCGGCGGCTTGCGCCTTGGCGGCAGGCTCCGGGGCAGAGGGTGCAGGTGCAGCGGCAGCCGTCGCGCCCTCATTGATAGTAGCGAGCAGCGCGCCAACCTCAACTGTGTCGCCTTCCTTGGCGATGATGTCGCCCAGCGTTCCGCCAACCGGCGCGGGCACGTCGACCGCGACCTTGTCGGTTTCCAGGCTGACGATCGGCTCATCCGCCTTCACGGCTTCACCGGGCTTCTTAAGCCACTGGCCTACAGTGGCTTCGGTAACGGATTCGCCCAGGGTCGGGACTTTGACTTCGGTTGCCATGAGCTTCTTCAGCCTTTCTTCTGGCGGCGGATTTCTTCACGAACGCTGTGGCCCAGCGCATCAGCGACGAGCGCGCCCTGTTCGGCGACGTGACGCTTGGCAAGGCCTGTGGCGGGCGATGCCGACGCCTTGCGACCGGCATAGCGAGCGCGCATCGGCGCTCTGCCGGCATTGGCAAGCGCTTCCTCAATATAGGGTTCGACGAAGAACCAGCCGCCATTGTTGCGGGGTTCCTCCTGACACCAGATCACTTCCTCCAGGTTCGGCATGCGCTTGGCACGCATGGCGAGCGCTTCGGTCGGGAAGGGATAGAGTTGCTCGATCCGGACGATCTGGGTGTTCTTGTCCCCCGCCGCGTCGCGCGCCTCGATCAGGTCATAGGCGACCTTGCCCGAACAGAGCACCAGACGCTTGGTGTCCTTGTCAGCCGCCGGATTAGTGTCCGAGAGGATACGCATGAAATGCGTTTCACCCTGGAAATCCTCTGCCTTGCTCACCGCCAACTTGTGCCGCAGCAGCGACTTGGGCGTCATCAGGATGAGAGGCTTGCGGAAAGGACGCAGCATCTGGCGGCGCAGGATGTGGAAATAGTTCGCCGGGGTGGTGCAGTTGGCGACCTGAATATTCCCCTCCGCGCAAAGCTGGAGATAACGCTCCAACCGCGCCGAGCTATGCTCTGGCCCCTGACCTTCATAGCCGTGCGGCAACAGGCAGACGAGACCATTCGCGCGCAACCACTTGCTTTCCGACGAAGCGATATACTGGTCGAAGATGATCTGCGCGCCATTGGCGAAATCGCCGAACTGCGCTTCCCACATAACCAGGCTCTTCGGGTCCGCGAGCGCATAGCCATATTCGAAGCCCAGCACGCCATATTCTGAAAGCGGGCTGTCCAGCACCTCGAAGCGGCCGTGGGGCACGGTCGACAGCGGGATATACTTGTCTTCCGTGTCCTGATCGACCCAGACCGAGTGACGCTGGCTGAAAGTGCCGCGGCCCGAATCCTGCCCCGACAGACGCACGCCATAGCCTTCCGACAGCAGCGAACCAAAAGCCAGTGCCTCACCGGTCGCCCAGTCGAAATTCGCGCCAGTCTTGAACATTTCAGCTTTGGCATCGATCACGCGGCGCAGCGTCTTGTGGACGTTGACGTCGGCGGGAATGGTGGTCAACGTCTTGCCAAGGCTGTCGAACAGCTTCTGGCTGATCGCGCTTTCCACATTCTGCCGAGTGGTTTCGGCATCGGCGGGTTTGTGCAGGCCCGACCAGCGTCCGGTGAACCAGTCGGCCTTGTTGGGCTTGTAGCTCTTGGCCGCCTCGAACTCTTCTTCCAGATGATTGACGAAATCGCCCGTCGCCTTGTTGACGAAGTCGTCATCGACAACGCCTTCAGCCTTGAGGCGCGCCGAATAGACATCGCTCACTGGCGGATGCTGGCGGATCTTCGCGTACATCAGCGGCTGCGTGAAGCTCGGCTCGTCGCCTTCATTATGACCGAAGCGGCGATAGCACCACATGTCGATCACGATATCGCGGTGGAAGGTCTGACGATATTCGATGGCCAGCTTGCACGCGAAGGTGACGGCTTCGGGATCGTCGCCATTGACGTGCAGGATCGGCGCCTGAACCCCCTTCGCAACGTCGCTCGGATAAGGTGAGGAGCGCGCGAACTGGGGTGAGGTGGTGAAGCCGACCTGATTGTTCACGACGAAATGGATGCAACCGCCGGTATTATAGCCACGGATGCCTGAAAAGCCGAAACATTCCCAGACGATGCCCTGACCTGCGAAAGCCGCATCTCCGTGAATCAGCACCGGCAGAACCTGCTCATGCTTTTCCAGATCGTCGCGGAACACCTGCTGCGCGCGCACCTTGCCCAACACGATCGGATCGACCGTTTCCAGGTGTGATGGGTTCGGCACCAGGCTCATATGCACCTTGATGCCGTCGAACTCACGGTCGGTGGACGTGCCGAGGTGATATTTCACGTCCCCCGAACCGCCAACATCCTCGGGGTTCGCGGTGCCACCCGAAAATTCGTGAAAAATGACGCGAAAGCCCTTGGCCATTACATTGGCCAGCACGTTCAGGCGGCCGCGATGCGCCATGCCGAACACGATCTCGCGCACGCTGGAAGCGCCGCCATATTTGATGATGGCTTCCAGCGCCGGAATCATGGATTCGCCGCCGTCCAGGCCGAAACGCTTGGTGCCGACATATTTGCGGCCCAGGAATTTCTCATATTGCTCGGCCTGGATGACCTTGGACAGGATCGCCCGCTTACCCTCCGGGGTGAAGTGGATTTCCTTGTCCTTGCCCTCCATGCGATCCTGAAGGAACACGCGTTCCTCCACATCGGCGATGTGCATATATTCCAGGCCGACATTGCCGCAGTAATTCTGCCGCAGGATGGCCACGATCTCCTCGACCGTGGCATAGTCGAGGCCCAGCGTGCCACCGAGGAATATCTTCTTCTTGAGATCGTTCAGCCCATGATATTCCGGCGTCAAATCCGCTGGAATCTGACGCTGGGAAAGCCCCAGGGGATCGAGATTGGCCGCCAGATGCCCGCGCACGCGATAGGTGCGGATCAGCATCTGGGCGCGAATCGCATCTTCCGCCGCCTCAGCGACTTCTGCTTCACCCGTTACCTTGCCCACGGACTTCGCGGCGGCTTTGATCGCCACCTGCATCTGCGTGGGGTCCAGCGCCCCGGTCAGATCGTCGGTATCGATCGGCGGCCAGTTGGTGCGTGCCCAGCTCGGCCCGCGCTCTACCTCGAAATCCTGATTCTCGTAACCCATCGTCTTCGTCCCATCCTGGCCGCGCGCATCGCGGAACGGGAAAGGCAGCCGGGGTGCAGCCCGGCCGCCTGTCTTCCGGTCAGCCCTTCAGCACGTCCAGCAGAGTCGTGCCGAGTTCGGAGGGGCTGGCAGCAACCTTGATGCCAGCGGCTTCCATCGCCGCAATCTTGCTTTCCGCATCGCCCTTGCCGCCCGACACGATCGCGCCGGCATGGCCCATGCGGCGGCCCGGAGGCGCCGTGCGGCCCGCGATGAAGCCAGCCATCGGCTTCTTGCGACCCTTCTTCGCTTCGTCGATCAGGAACTGGGCAGCCTGCTCCTCCGCGTCTCCGCCGATTTCGCCGATCATGATAATCGATTCGGTCGCGTCGTCGGCCAGGAACAGTTCCAGCACGTCGATGAAGTTGGTGCCATTGACCGGATCGCCACCAATGCCGACAGCGGTCGTCTGGCCAAGGCCCGCGTTCGAGGTCTGGAACACCGCCTCATAGGTCAGCGTGCCGGAGCGCGAGACGACGCCAACGCTGCCCTGCTTGAAGATGCTGCCCGGCATGATACCGATCTTGCATTCATTGGGGGTCAGCACGCCGGGGCAGTTCGGCCCGATCAGGCGCGACTTGCTGCCCGACAAAGCGCGCTTCACGCGCACCATGTCCAGCACGGGAATACCCTC
Organism: Sphingobium baderi; assembly: GCF_001456115.1. Lineage (NCBI taxonomy): Bacteria > Pseudomonadati > Pseudomonadota > Alphaproteobacteria > Sphingomonadales > Sphingobiaceae > Sphingobium > Sphingobium wenxiniae. Next base: position 3,898,727 of record NZ_CP013264.1, read on the forward strand.
GGTGATGCAGACGATCAGCGGGATTTCCGCGTCGATCGCCTCCAGGATCGAATCGGCCGCGAATGGCGGCGGCACGTAGATGACCGATGCGTCCGCGCCGGTCCTGGCCTTCGCTTCGGCGACGGTGTCAAACATGGGCAGGCCGATATGGGTCGTGCCGCCCTTGCCCGGCGTAACGCCCGCAACCATCTGCGTACCATAGGCCAGCGCCTGTTCGGTGTGGAAGGTGCCGGTGGCACCGGTCATACCCTGGGTGATGACCTTGGTGTTCTTGTTCACCAGAATGGACATGAAAGCCCCTTCATCGTCTCAATGGCGTGGCATTTGGGGTTGGCGGCCCGCTTCAGGATGCCGACTTGCCTGAAACGGACCGGTGCAGTTGTTGGGCTGTCAGGCCAGCGAGGAGTCAATACCCTTGCAGGCTTCCAGCAGCTCCTTGACGGCGTCAACCGACACCTGAAGGTTGGCCTTGGCCTCCGCGTCCAGATCGATCTCGATGACCTGCTCGACACCATCCTTGCCGATGATGACGGGCACGCCGACATAGAGATTGTCGACGCCATATTGGCCGGTCAGGTTCGCCGCGCAGGGCAACAGGCGCTTCTGGTCGAACAGATAGGCTTCGGCCATCGCGATGCCGCTGGTCGCGGGTGCATAGAAGGCGGAGCCGGTCTTGAGCAGGCCGACAATTTCGCCGCCGCCCGAACGGGTGCGCTGGACGATGGCGTCGATGCGCTCCTTGGTGGAGCGGCCCATCTTGATGAGGTCGGGGATCGGGATGCCCGCGACGGTCGAATATTCGACGACCGGGACCATGGTGTCGCCATGGCCGCCCAGGACGAAGCTGTTCACTTCCTTCACCGACACCTGGAACTCTTCGGCCAGGAAGTGGCCGAAGCGCGCGGAGTCGAGGACGCCCGCCATGCCGACAACCTTGTTATGCGGCAGGCCGGAAAATTCGCGCAGCGCCCACACCATCGCGTCGAGCGGGTTGGTGATGCAGATGACGAAGGCGTTCGGCGCATTGTTCTTGATGCCCTCGCCCACAGCCTTCATGACCTTGAGGTTGATGCCCAGCAGATCGTCGCGGCTCATGCCCGGCTTGCGAGCGACGCCGGCGGTGACGATGATGACGTCGGCGTCCTTGATGTCGGCATAATCGTTGGTGCCGGTGATCTTAGCATCGAAGCCTTCGACGGGACCGCATTGCGACAGATCCAGCGCCTTGCCCTGCGGCACGCCTTCGACCACGTCGAACAGGACGATGTCGCCCAGCCCTTTGAGGGCCGCCAGATGCGCGAGCGTGCCGCCGATATTGCCAGCGCCGATGAGCGCGATCTTCTTACGGGCCATATGCAATCATCCTCCAAGCTCGAAATATTGGAATTGCTCGCCCGCTTAGGCCGATATGACAAAGGTTTCAACCTGCCAAAAGATGGCCGCGTAATTTATCTTTGCAATTCATTCGCAATTGCATTATAGGTCCGCCCGCCTTTGTCGCTCACGCGCTCCTACCCTGGTGCCTGATCCCTTCCCACAAAGGCTGCCTGCCGGATGCCTCTCCATTTTGGGAGGCATCCGGGCTATTTTCATGACAACAGGCAAAAAAGCCACGCAACGCAGCTTCGGTTATTTGGAACCGTGGCCCAGCGCCAGATAATCATCCGACTGCATTTCCATAAGGCGGGAGACGGTTCGCTCGAACTCAAAGGCGCCATCCCCTTCAGGATAGAGGCACGCAGGTTCAGCGTCTGCCGAGGCAAGCAGCTTCACCTTATATTCGTAAAGCGAGTCGATCAGCGTCACGAAGCGCGCGGCTTCGTTGCGATTTTCCGGGCCGAGAACGGGGATGCCGACGATGATGACCGTGTGATATTTGCGAGCGATGGCCAGATAATCGGGCGCGCCGCGCGCCTCTGCACAGAGTCGCTTGAAGGAGAAAACCGCAACCCCTTTCAGGCTTTTGGGCACATGGAGCGTGCGACCGCCCTGCACCGGAATATCTTCGGACGGCACATGGTCCCGATCCTCCGGCGGATAATCGGTCAGGCGGAAAAACGCTTGGCTGAGCGCCGCCGTCGCCTCCGGCCCATTGGGGGAATGCCACAATGTCGCATCGCCCAGACGGTCGAGCCGATAGTCGGTCGGCCCGTTCAGCGTCATGACGTCCAGCCGTTCCTTGATCAGATCGATGAAGGGCAGGAAAAGCTGACGGTTAAGGCCATTCTTGTAGAGATCGTCCGGCGCGCGGTTGGATGTGGTGACGATCGTGACGCGCCTGTCGAGCAATCCGGTAAACAGCCGCGACATGATCGCGGCGTCAGCCATATTGTTCACGACCATCTCATCGAAACAAAGCAGCCGCGCTTCCTCCGCCAGCGAATCGACGACCGGCGGGATCGGATCACCCGTTTCGGACTTGCGCGCTTCGGCGAGCCGCGCATGGACATCCAGCATGAATTCGTGGAAATGGGCGCGCTTCTTGCGCTGCACATGCGCGGCATCGAAGAACAGGTCCATCAGCATCGACTTGCCGCGCCCGACCCCACCCCACATATAGAGACCGCGCGGCGGTTCCGGCGGCTTACGCAACAATTTCCAGAGCGTCGACCCGCGCGGCGGCGTCGCTTCCAATTCGGCCTGCAACCGGGTCAACCGTTCGGCCGCAGCGCGCTGATCGGAATCCGGCCGCAATTCGCCCGCGGCGATCAGGGCGTCGTACCGGGTGATTACCTCGGTCACCGGTTCTGGCCGACCTTTCGGATCGTGGCCATGAAGGTTGCGATAACGCCGAAATCCTGCTCCACCGTGCCGCGCAAAAAGGCCATGCGGCCGGTTTCGCGCACCAGTTCGACCACGGCGTCCATGTTGCGCCCCGCCTCGCCCGGCGCGAGGAACTGGATCGACAGGTCGATCGTGACGGCAAAGCCAGATTCGTTGATGCCGCATCCGCGCGCGCCGGCGAAGATGGCAATGTCGATGAAGCCCGCCGTCGCACCGCCATGCATTTTGCCGGTGACGCTCGTCAGTATCTCATCCGGCAGCACACGGACACGGGCAACGCGCCCCGGCTCCTCCTCACGCACGCGGACTGGATTGTAGAGCGTGTTGAAACGCCCGTTCTGCCGCGGCCCCCAGATCATCCACCCCGCATTGTTCGGATCGGGCAGATAATCGAAGGCGATTTCCCGTTCGTCCGTCACCCGATCAAAGCTGCCGTTCGACCATCATTTTCTTGGTTTCGGCAATCGCCTTGGCCGGACTGAGACCTTTGGGGCAGACGTTCGCGCAGTTCATAATGGTATGGCAGCGATAAAGGCGGAAGGGATCTTCCAGTTCGTCCAGACGCTCGCCAGTATATTCGTCGCGGCTGTCCGCCAGCCAGCGATAGGCCTGAAGCAGGATCGCCGGGCCAAGGAACTTGTCGCTGTTCCACCAGTAGCTGGGGCAGCTGGTCGAGCAGCAGGCGCACAGGATGCACTCGTAAAGGCCGTCCAGCTTCTCGCGGTCGGCGGGCGACTGGAGCCGTTCCTTGCCGCTGGGTGCGGGGCTGACGGTTTGCAGCCACGGCTTGATCGAGTTGTACTGGGCATAGAAATGGGTGAAGTCAGGGACGAGATCCTTGATGACATCCATGTGCGGCAGCGGCGTGATCCGCACTTCCTTGCCCGCGCATTCATCGATGGCGGTGGTGCAGGCCAGACCGTTCCTGCCGTTCATGTTCATCGAACAGGAACCGCAAATGCCTTCGCGGCACGAACGGCGGAAGGTCAGCGACGAATCATATTCGTTCTTGATCTTGAGCAGCGCGTCCAGAACCATCGGGCCACAGTTGTCGAGATCGATCTCAAACGTGTCATAATGCGGGTTCTCGCCCGAATCCGGATCGTAGCGATAGACTTTGAAGCTCTTGACGTTGGTCGCGCCGTCCGGCGCCCGATGCACTACGCCCTTGCCAGTGATCTTGCTGTTCTTGGGCAACGCAAATTCGGCCATCGCTGTATCAGTCCTACTATCCCGGTTCCCGCCCCTCAACAATATAGGGACCGCTTAGTCAAGCCGCCTGATCCGATAGAATGTCGCGCAGGGCCGGATCGCACATGTATCTGGCCTTCCCCGACCGAGCGTGCCAAGAAGGCCCACCCCCCTGAGAACGGGCATTGCATGCATATTCTTTTCCTGTTCATCGGTGAACCTCATCAACTGTTTCACGCTTTGCCGATCGCTGCCGAAATGGCAGACATGGGCGTGATACCGCAGGTCGCGGTCGCCAGCCCGGCGCATATGCGGATGGTAGAGACAGTCGCCAATGCCTATCCGGGCTTTGTTCCATCTGTGACGCTGCTGGGCAAGCGCGGGCCCGCTCAATGGCTTCGCCGCCTCCATGTCAGCCGCCATCCCCGCCTGCCCACGCTGCTGGGAGCGCTTCCCTGGTTGCGTCGGTTCGACGCCATCGTCGTGCCGGAGCGGACCACGACCGCCATTCGCCACCTCCTGCCGCGCAGAACACGACTGATCTTCACGCCTCATGGCGCAGGCGACCGGGCCATCACCTTCGATCAGCGGGATCGCCATTTCGACTTTGCTCTTGTTGCTGGAGAAAAGAGTGAAGAGCGGATGCTGGGCGCCGGCACGATCCGGGCCGGACATTATGCCGTCAATGGCTATGTGAAGCTGGATCTCATGACGCGGATGCAGAAAACGCGCGCGTCGTTGTTCGACAATGATCGGCCCACGGTTCTTTACGCGCCGCATTTCCGCCGGTCGCTGTCGTCATGGGACAGGTTCGGGCGGGACGTCATCCAATGGTTCGCCGCGCAGGATCGCTATAATCTGGTGGTCGCGCCGCATGTCCGGCTGTTCGCCGATGCTTCCCAGAGCGAGATCGAGGCGGTGATGCGGCTGGCGGTGCCGGGCAAAATCCTGATCGACCTGCAATCCGACCGGCTGTTCGACATGAGCTATACCGCAGGCGCCGACATTTATCTGGGCGATGTCAGCAGTCAGGTCTACGAATTCCTTGCGACGCCGCGCCCCTGCCTGTTCCTGAACGCGCATGGGGTCGAATGGCGGGGCGATCCCGATTATCTTTTCTGGACTTTAGGCGATGTGCTTAACGACCTGACGGGATTGCCCGGCGCGCTCGATCATGCGGAAGAACGGCACCCGCTATATGCCGAGGCGCAGAGGCAGAGGCTGGCCGAATCCGTCGGCGGCGATCCAGCCGGCGCGGCCCGGCGCGGAGCCGAGGCGATCCTGCGCTTCCTTGCAAAGACCGGTCCAGGCGATAAGAGCAGCGGATCATGAACGACACGCCTTCCCTTCCCGCCCTTGCGCTGATCGGCGACAATTCCACGCATCTATGGGGCATGACCAATGCGGAGCGCCTGCGCCGTCTCGCGCGGGCGGAAGGATTGCCCGACGATACGCCGCAGACCGGAGCGCGGCTCTACGTCAATCTCGACTATGTGTTCGATCCAGTGTGGCTGCGCCATATCCTGACGCGGCCCGGAACGGTGGTGACGGACGGCGGCGCTCTGGTGATGGCGCATCTGACGGCAGGCGTCACGCCGGACGATCTGGAGCGCCATCGCGGCGAACTGGCGTTCATCGATTATCGCGACAATCCGCAAATCTACAACCGGCAGCTTCGTAAGCTGGATTGCCCCTTCATCCAACGGCTGACCCCAACGACCCGGCGGCAGATCGAACGGAAGAGCTATTTCGGCGCTTACAAGGGCGTCACCGACCTGCTGACCAAATATCTCTGGCCGGAACTGGCGTTGTGGCTGACGCGGCTGGCGGCGTCCGTGGGCATGACGCCGAACATAGTGACGGCCATCGGCGCGGCGCTGTGCGTGCTCGCCACCTACCTGTTTTCGCAAGGGCTTTATTGGAGCGGGATGCTGGCGGGGTTCGTGTTCATGGTGCTGGATACCGTGGACGGGAAGCTGGCGCGCTGCACAATCACCTCATCCAAATGGGGCAATGTGTTCGATCATGGCGTCGATCTGATTCACCCGCCCTTCTGGTGGTATTTCTGGGGCATCGGGCTGTCCGCCTGGGGGTTGGCGCTGTCTTCGCAAGCCTTTGCGTTGGTGATGGCGGCAGTGATTGCGGGCTATGTCTTGCAGCGACTGATCGAAGGGATGTTCCTAAAGGATTTCGGCATGGACATCCATGTCTGGCAGCCCTTCGACAGCCGGTTCCGGCTGATTACCGCGCGGCGCAATCCGAACATGGTGATCCTGTTCGTGGCGCTGCTGTTCGGGCGGCCGGATGTCGGGCTGATCGCGCTGGCGTGGTGGACGGTGATTTCGCTGGTTGTGCATGCGGCGCGGCTGGCGCAGGCTTATGGTGTGAAGCGGTCGGGGCGGGCGATTGTGAGCTGGATGGAAGCGAAATCATGAATGAAACCATCAAGGGATTCGGTTTTCCGCAGACGCTTGTAGGAGATTTCCAACATTGGGTCGTGCTGCTCCGGCCCGCGCAGCCCACGCTGGGATCGCTGGTGCTGGCGGCGAAGAGCGAGGCGACCGCCTTTGGCGATCTGCCCGCGGAAGCCCATGCCGAACTCGCCGTGGTGACGAAGGCGATTGAAAGCGCGCTCCGCCAGGCCGTGAGCTATGCGAAGATCAATTACCTCATGCTGATGATGGTGGACCCGCATGTGCATTTCCACGTCATCCCCCGCTATGAGGGCGCGCGCGGCCATGCGGGCGTCGATGTCCCCGACGCCGGGTGGCCGGGGCAGCCGGATCTGGGCAGCGCGGTCAAATTGACGGCGGAGCAGCGGGATGCGCTGGCGCAATGGCTGAAAGGCCATTTCGACTGAAACGAATCGACATTCAGAAGATGGTGGAGCGAGCCGAAGGCCAGCGAAGCTAAAGGGGGGGATTTCCATGAACCGGCGCGCAGCGACCCGCAGGGTCATGAACACCGGAAGCGGGGAAAGACGCCATTTGCAGCCCACCAGAACCGAAAGCCGATCCGTCCTGAAGCCGACACAGGCTTATTTCGCGTAACGCCCTTCCGCCACCCAGCGGGCGGTCAGGGCATTGGCGGCTTCCACATCCTGCGGGAAATCAACTTCCTGCCAGTCCAGCCCCTCGATCGAAACGGTGCCGACGCGGTTACCCTTCGCGATGATGTCGATGGCGCGCAGATACCAGCGTTCCACGCCTTCGGGCGTCCGCATCATCTGGTCGATCTGATTGCGGAAGATCGCCGGGCCTTCGCCGGTAAAGGCCAGCATCCCGATGGATTCGGCGTTGGTGTCAGGCGGCAGCAACCGCTTACCGATGGCGTGAAGCTGGCCGCTTTCGTCGCGGTTCACCTTCATGTCGTCATCGTCATAGTCGGACTTCACGTCGACGGTGACGGTGATCGCGTCCTGCGCGCCGCCGACCAGTCGGCCCACAATCTCATCCGATATGATAGTGTCGCCGTTGAGGATGATGAAGTCGCGGTCCATTTCCTCTCGCGCGATCCAGCAGGTGCCCAGATTGTCCGCGACCTGGAAAAAGGGATTGAACAGCGTCCGCACCCGCGCGCCGGTGTCCCGGTAAAGTTGAAGCGCGTGATCCTCCACCCGTTCCGTGCGGAAGCCCGTGACGACCACAATATCGCTGACCCCGTTCGCCACCAGCGCCGCCACCTGCCAGCTGATGAGGGTGCGGCCATTGAAGTCGATCATGCATTTGGGAATGTCGCGGGTCAACGGAAGGAGACGCGAACCCTGCCCCGCCGACAGGATGATGGCTTTGGTGATGCTCATGGGGCGCTGCTGTAGAACATCGGGCGGGGATGTGGGAACGGGTTTTTTTGAAGAACCGATGGGAAATCGGCCGGGCACCTTATGACCCCGCCCGCCGCAAGCGAGCGCTCTGGCCGCTGCGATCGGCAAAGGCCGGATTCAGACCAGATTCCTGACGGTTGCCGGATCGAACGGCAGGAAACTCTCTCCGCGCTCGGCCTTCCGCGCCCATTGCGGATCGGCGATGAGCGCGCGCCCCACGCCGATCAGATCAAATTCGCCGGCGGTCATGCGCCGCCGCACCCCGGCCAGATTGTCGATGCCCGCGCTGCCCCCCGCAGCATAGGAACCATAGAGGTCGCGATCCAGACCGACACCGCCGACGGCCATGGCAGGCAGCCCCGTAAGCTGCCTGGCCCATCCCGCGAGCGTCAGGTCGCTTCCATCGAAGGCCGGCATATCAAATTTGCGCGTGCTCGCGTCGAAGATGTCGACACCCGCATCGACCAGAGGGCGCAGCATCGTCTCCAATTCTCCCGGCGTCCGGGCAAGCAGCGCCTGATAATCCTGCTGTTTCCATTGCGAGAAACGAAACATGATCGGGACATCGCCGCCCACCGCGCCGCGGATGGCGGACACCACCGCCGCCGCGAAGGCGCTGCGCCCGGCCAGATCGCCGCCCCAGCGGTCATTACGGCGATTGGTTTCCGCCCACAAAAATGAGTCGATCAGATAGCCATGCGCGCCATGAATGGCGATGCCGTCGAACCCCGTAAGGACCGCATTGCGCGCGGCATCCGCAAATGCGGCAATCACGTCGGCGATCTCCCCATCCGTCATCGCCTTTCGCTCCGGGAGAACGCGGGCGACATAATCGTCAGGGACGGTCGACCTGCGTCCCGCCGGTCCCCAAAGGCCCGACGGCCTGCTCGAAGGCACCTGCGGATAAGGCCCGGTGCCGTCCTCGCGGATCGGCCCCATGTGCCAGAGTTGCGGGAATATCCTGCCTCCCGCGCCATGCACCGCGTCGACCACCGCCCGCCAGCCCGCGAGCGCGGCGTCGCCATATAGGAAGGGAACGTCCCTTTCCTTCATGCTGCCGCCACCCAGCGCGGAGCCGTGCTGGATGCCGACGCCTTCGGTCACGATCAGCCCTACGCCGGCTTCCGCACGGCGTCGGTAATAGGCGATGACCGCGTCGTTCGGCACGCCGCCGGGAGAACGGTTCCGGGTCATCGGCGCCATCACGATTCGATTGTCCAGCCGAACCTTGCCGATCGAAAATGGGCTGAAAAGAATGTCCTGCATATGATGCTCCTTCCTGACCGACTGTATGGCAGTCAGGTTCCCCATGGAAAGAAGGCACGAGAATGTAGTATAGGCACCCAATGGATACTAAGAATCCAACCGAACGATATGACGTTATGCGAGCGGACTGTCCCGCACGGCAGATCCTGGACAGGATCGCAGACAAGTGGACGGTGCTGGTCATTCTCGCGCTGGCAACAGGTCCGCTGCGTTTCGGGCGTCTTAAAGCAAAAGTGGAAGGCGTGAGTCAAAAGATGTTGACCCAGACCCTTCGCGGGCTGGAACGCGATGGAATGGTGGATCGCGCCGCTTATCCTACGGTTCCCGTTACTGTGGAATATGCGCTTACACCGCTCGGACACAGCTTGGTTGATGCTGTCGTTGGGTTGCGGCGATGGAGCCATGCACATATCGACAAGATCGATCAGGCTCGCCGTCGTTACGACACGGGCAAAAGCGAGAATGCAAATTTATAAGCGGAAATATGCCTTCCACCGCTTCGCGAACGCCACGCCATCCCCATTTGCCGATTGCCGCCAGAGTCCCTAGATAGGCGCGCGTCAGATAGCGACGCTCCAGCGAAAGGCCGGGCACGGGTGAAGATGAAAAGCGGATCGGGCGGGGCCGGCGACGGCTTTGCGCGCATCCTGGCGAATACCGGCTGGCTGCTGGGCGGCAAGGGCGTGGGCGCGGTGCTAAGCCTGGCCTATCTCGCCATCGTCACGCGCACATTGGGGGTTGCCGATTTCGGGCGCTTCGCACTGGTGCTGAGCGCCGCCAACGTCATCAAGACACTGGTCAGTTTCGATAGCTGGCAAATCGTCGTGCGTTACGGCCAGCCGCATCTGGCGGCGGGAAATGGCGACGCGCTCAATCGCGTGCTGCGCTTCTGCATCCTGATCGACCTTGCTTCCGCGCTGGCCGGAGGGGTGGTCGCGGGCGCCATCATCATCCTGTTCGGCCATCTGATGGACCTGTCGGCGCAGATGGGATGGCAGGCCTGGCTGTTCTGCATGATGATGATGATCACTATCCGTTCCAGCCCGACCGGCATATTGCGCCTGTTCGACCGTTTCGATTCGGCGGCTTTCGCGGAAACCATGATCCCGGTCGGGCGGATGATCGGGGCAGGCGTTGCGCTGGCGCTGATGCCGGGCATTACGGGTTTCCTGATCGCCTGGGCGGCGGCGGAGCTGCTATGCGCGGCGGCCTATTGGATATTGGCGCTGCGCGAGGGGGGGGAGCGGATCGGACGCTGGCGCGCGGGCCGGGCGCTGGACGCGCGGCATGAAAATCCCGGCATCGTCGGATTCCTGACCGCAACCAACCTGCAAACCACGCTGTCGTCGGTAGGGCAGCAGGTGGCGGTGCTGATCGTCGGCCTGTTCGTGGGGCCGACCGGCGCGGGCCTCTATCGCCTCGCCAACCAGCTTGCCAATTCACTGACGAAGATTTCCAGCCTGTTGTCGCGCAGCATCTTCGTGGAGCTGACGCGCACGCATAGCAGCCATGGCGCGGATGCGCTGCGGACCCTGTTCCGGCGGACCAATCGGCTGGCGCTGATCGCGGGGGCGGTCATCATCGCGCTGATCCTGACGATCGGCCATCCGCTGCTGGGCCTGATCGCGGGCAAGGCATTTCTGCCTGCCTATCCGCTGCTGCTGCTGCTGGGCGTGGCGGCCTGCATCGACCTAGTGGGGGTGAGCTATCGTCCGCTGCTGATGGCGACGGACCGGGCCAGCCTGTCGCTGCGGATCACCTTCATCGCGACGGCCTTGCTGCTGGGGCTGCAGGCGGCGCTGCTGCCGATCTATGGCACCATCGGCGCGGCCGCCGCGAATATCGTCGCCGCCAGCGCCGGATTCCTGATGATGGGGCTGGCGAGCCGCCGGGCGGTGGAGGTGCATGCCGCCGCCGAACAGATGCGCGAAGGCGGCGGCTGACCCTTTCAGGCCGGGCTGGCGAGGATGGATTCGATCAGCGCCACATCCTCCGCCTTGTCCGCGTCGATGCAGGCCTCGGCCTTGTCCATGGCGACGAGGCGCGCGACGAGGCCGAAGCGGCGGCCTATGCGCGCCATGCCGCCGCGCAGGGTCAGCAGGCGGAGCGCCGCGCCGATCAGGGCGAAGGGACCGAAGGCGGCAAGGATCTTCCAGCCCTTTTTCCGGTCCTGCTCCACATCCTGCCACAGCGCGATGATAGGGCGCGCCTTCGCGCTGCCGAACCAGAAGATATTCGCGCCCGACCACCAGCCGTCCCGGAACTTGAGCCATGTGCGGCGCGAGGCAGGATAGCGGGCGAGCAGCGTGGCGCGCTCCACCATGGCGACGGCGATGTCCGCGCCGGTCGCCTGCGCGATGAACTGGTCGAGCATGGCGCTGTCCAGCAGCACATGATCGGCGGTGGTCAGCAGCAGCGGGAACGGCAGGTCCGCCCGGTCCATCAGCGCCAGCAGCGAGGAGGCTATACCCGCGCCGCTCGTCTCAAACGCGACCTTGGGATGATCGGCGAGCCAGGCGGTGGCAGGGGTGCCGGTATAGAGGCCGGGCGACTGGGTCAGGATGAGGACGCGGCCGATGGCCGGATGCGCCACCAGCGCGCGGGCGGGATAGTCGATCATCGGGATGCCCGCGACGGGGACGAGGGGCTTGGCGGCGACGCCTGCCGCCTGCGCCAGCGGATCGGGAACGGGACGCGATCCGGCGAGCAGGATGGCGGTGACGGTCGAGGCAGCCGGATCGGTCATGCCGGTGCGTTAGCGCAGACGCGGCGCGCGCGCCAAGCCGCTTATTTCCCGGTAGCGGCGGGAGCCAAAGGCGCTTTTTGCGCGAAACTTTCGCGCAGGCCGGGGTGCAGCGCCTTCAATTGCGCCAGGCGGGCGCGGAAATTGGCGAGATCGCGGCCCGCCAGCTGGGATGTGGTGGTGAAGGTGACGGACAGCGGATTGACCGTGCGGCCATTGCGATAGAGTTCATAGTGCAGATGCGGCCCGGTCGACAGGCCCGTCGATCCGACATAGCCGATCACTTGCCCGCGCCGCACGCGCTGGCCCGACACGGCGGCGATGCGGCTCATATGCCCATAGCCGGTGGCAAGACCGCCGCCATGCTCCAGCCGCACATAATTGCCATGCCCGCCATGCCGCCCGGCAAAGGATACCCGGCCGTCCGTCACCGCATAGATGGGCGAACCGTAACGCGCGGCGAAATCCACGCCCGCATGCATCCGCGTATAGCCCAGGATCGGATGGCGGCGCTGGCCGTAGCCGGAGGAGATGCGACCAGCCACCGGCTGCGTGAGCACGCCGCGACGTTCTCCCACGCCCGACGCTTCGAACCATTCGGTGCGGCCGCCTGTCGTCCATTTGAGCATGTCGATGGGTTTGCCCCGCGACCGGCGCAATCCCGCATAGAGCAGGTCGCCTACTTCCACATCGCCGGTTTCGGCGCGGCGATATTCGGTGACGATGTCGTAGCGGTCCCCCGGACGGATCGAGCCGAGGTCCACCTGCTGCGCGATGACGCGCAGGAATGCCTGCGCCGCCTTGGGCGGTGCGCCTGCCGCGCGGGCGCTGTTGTACACGCTGTCGCCCACCACCCCCTGGATGCGGAGCGGCGTGTCGTCGACACGGATCGGGATGCGCTTCACCTGAAGCGCACCGCCGACGCGGTTGATCTCCACCCCAAGGTCGAGACGCGCGCGGAAAGCGAGATGGTCGAGCGGACGGGGCCGGTCGCGGCTGGCGCGGCGGCCCAGCACGATGTCGAGCCGCGTGCCCGCCTTCGCGCCGCCGCTCATGTCACCGCCGACCAGCGCATTGACGATCGCCACGTCGCCCGCGCTGACGCCCGCGCGGGACAAGGCGCGGGGCAGCGTGTCGCTGCTGCCGATCTGGGCGTTGAGTTCAATCTGGGGACGTTCGGGCGTCTGGCGCAGCGGCTGGACCGCATCGGTCGATCCCATGCGATGCCCGCTGTCCGCGCCCATCGCGAGCGGCGTTATCATCTGGCTACGCACTTCGTCGAACTGCGCCTGTTCCAGCAGCGGTTCGGGCGCGCCGGGCACGGGCTGAAAACCGGGAGAGAGATAGAGCGCGGTGGCGCACAGGCCGAAACAGGTGGCAAGGCCGCGGAACCATGTGAGGCTGCCGACGCGCTGGCCAAGGTCGGGGACAAGATCCACATCCTCGGCCCAGTCCTTGAGCCGGGCGCGCCAGTCGAGCGGGCGGTCCACGGTGCGTGACGGATGTTTCAGGGAATCGGCGAGCCATAGGGAAGCGGTCGCTCCCCCCTGCTGCGTTCCGAACTGGTTTTCCTGAAACAAGCCGCGTCCCCCCCGGGACAGTTCATCGCATCGCCACAAGGCAACGACCCCCGCGCCGCGCCGAGGCCGCACTGTTGTGAACGCATAGGGTTAAAGTCAATTTAAGACGCCGAAATGACGGTCCCGCATGCGGTGAGCCGTGCGTCAGGCCAGACAGGCGATTGGAAACAGGGCCGAAGTTTTAGCGGCGGAAGCAAAGTCCCTTGCCCTGTCCCCTTTCATGCCCGACATAACCCCCATGGCCCAATTCGCCCGATCGCCCATAACTGCCGTGCTTGGGCCCACCAATACCGGCAAGACGCATCTGGCCGTCGAACGCATGTGCGGCCATTCCAGCGGCATGATGGGCTTTCCGCTGCGCCTGCTGGCGCGCGAAGTCTACGACCGGGTAGTCGCGATCAAGGGCGCGCCGCAGGTCGCTCTCATCACCGGCGAGGAAAAGATCGTGCCGCCGGGCGCGCGCTATTTCCTCTGCACGGCGGAATCCATGCCGATCGGCGCAGGCCGGCAGGCCGGAGGCGCAGACAAGACCGCAGGCCGGCAGGCCGGAAGCCCCGGCGACGGACTGGACGATTATGCCTTCGTCGCGCTGGACGAGGCGCAACTGGGCGCGGACCCGGAGCGCGGGCATGTCTTCACCGATCGGCTGCTGCGCGCTCGGGGGCGGGAGGAGACGATGATCCTCGGCTCCGCCAGCATCGCCCGGGTGGTCAAGGCGCTGGTGCCCGATGTGGAGATCATCGGGCGGCCGCGCTTTTCGACGCTCAGCTATGCGGGCGCGAAAAAGCTGTCCCGCCTGCCCAAACGGTCCGCCATCGTCGCCTTTTCCGCCGAGGAGGTCTATGCCGTGGCGGAAATGCTGCGGCGTTTTCGCGGCGGCGCGGCGGTGGTGATGGGCGCGCTTTCGCCCCGCACCCGCAACGCGCAGGTGCAGATGTTCCTGAACGGCGAGGTCGATTATCTGGTCGCGACCGACGCCATCGGCATGGGCCTCAATCTGGACGTGGCGCATGTCGCCTTCGCCTCGCTCCGCAAGTTCGACGGGCGGCGGACACGGCGGCTGACCGTCAGCGAAATGGCGCAGATCGCCGGGCGCGCGGGGCGGCATCACCAGGACGGCACCTTCGGCAGCCTGGGCAGCGAGGATGGCGACGCCGCCTTCACGCCGGAGGAGATCGAGGCGATAGAGGCGCACCGCTTTCCCCGCGTGGAGCAGCTTTTCTGGCGCGACGGCACGCCCCGGCTGGACAGTCTGGCAACGCTGATCGCCGATCTGGAGGAACGGCCCGACCGGCCCGAGCTGCGCGCCGCGCCCGAAGCGGTGGATCTGGCGGTGCTGAAAAAACTGGCCGATGACCCATTGGTTATCGAACGAGTGAAGGGCAAGCGCGCCGTGGCGCGGCTGTGGGATGCCTGCGGCCTGCCCGATTTCCAGAAGCTGGGCGCGGAACATCACGCCCGCACGGTGAACCGCATCTGGCGCTTCCTGTCCGAAGGTCAGGGACACATCCCCCGCGACTGGTTCGCCCAAGCCGTGGCGCGACTCGATTCGGTGCAGGGCGATATCGACACGCTTTCGGGGCGGATCGCGGCGGCGCGGACATGGTCCTATATCGCGCACCGGCCCGACTGGCTGGCGCATCCCGCCGAAATGGCCGAGCGCACGCGCGCGCTGGAGGAGAAGCTGTCCGACGCGCTGCACGCGGCCCTGACGCAGCGTTTCGTGGACCGGCGCACCGCCGTCCTGCTGCGCGACATCGGGCAGAATGTGGACAGCCTGCCCGTCACCGTGGAGCAGGATGGGACGGTCTGCGTCGATGGCGAGACGATCGGGCGACTTGACGGATTTCGTTTCTCGGTCGATCCCGCTACGCGTCATCAGGACAGGAAGATGCTGCTGGCGGCCGCCGAGCGCCGCCTTGGGAGGATATTGCGAGTGAAGGCTGAAGAATTGTTGGGCGCGGCGGATACGGATTTCGCGCTCATGGACGCGGCAGGGGACATGCCCGGCATAAGCTGGCAGGGCAATCCGGTCGCGGCACTGCTGGCCGGGCCGACGCTGCTGACACCTGAAATACGGCTGGATCGCGCGCTTTCAGCCCTGGGGCAAGATGTGCAGAAGCAGATCGCAGCCCGCCTTGCCACATGGTTCGAAGGTCAGAAGGAAAAGCATCTGTTGCCGCTCGTGAAGATGACGGCGAGCGCGTCCGAAGCCGAAATCCCCGCCGTGGTGCGCGCCGTGTTCGCCCAGCTTGCCGATGCGGGCGGCGTGATCGCGCGGACCGAACTCGATTCGGCGCTCGCGCATCTGGACAAGGAACAGCGCCATCTTCTGCGGAAGGCGGGGATCGATATCGGCGTGCTCGACATTTATCATCCCGGCTTGCTGAAGCCGGGCGGGGCGCGCTGGCGTGCGGCCCTGCTGGCGGCGCGATTGGGCAAGCCCTGCCTGCCCCTGCCGCAGCCGGGCCTGACGCTGATCCCGGCGGGGGAGCGGGACGCGCAGATGGGCGCGCGGATCGCGGGATTCCGGGGTTTTGGCGAACAGATGCTGCGGATCGACATGGCCGAGCGCATGGCCCGCGCCGCCCATGAAGCCATCGCCAAGGGCGAAGCCTTTACCGCGCAAAGCCCACAGATCGTGTCGCTGGGGCTGGCAGAAGCATCCTTCCTGCAACTAATGAAGCTGGCGGGCTTCCGCGCGGTGGAAGCGCCGGAGGAAGGCGGCCCGAACTGGGCATTCCGGGGACGGCAGAAAACGCGCCCGCCGCAGCAACGGACCAGTCGCGATGGCGATGGTCGCGGCCGAGGCAAGCGGGATGCGCCCCAGCGGCGCGAAGGATCGACCGCCAGCGCCGGGCCGAAACCCGCCGCCGCCAACGCCTTTGCCGGGCTGGCCGAACTGTTGGGGCGCAATGGCTGACGCCGGACATGGCCTGACGCATGGCCCTGCCCTGCGAATCGACAAGTTCCTGTGGTTCACCCGACTCGCCAAGAGCCGCTCTATCGCGCAAAAAGTCGCTGAGGACGGGCATATCCGCGTCAATGGTCGGCGCATCGAACGGTCCCATACGCCGGTGCGGCCGGGCGATCTCATCACCTTTCCGCATCCCGGCGGCGTGCGCGTGGTGCGGGTGATCCAGCTTCCCGGACGGCGCGGCCCCGCGTCCGAAGCGCAGTGCTGCTATGAAGAACTGAAGCTGGGGCATTGACGCCACAACAATATCCTCATTGACCTTCGCGAAAGCCGCGCATAGCAGGGGCACGATTTCCGCCACTCAAGAGTGCCCTGCCAATGACCTATGTCGTGACCGACAACTGCATCCGCTGCAAATATATGGATTGCGTCGAGGTCTGCCCCGTGGACTGTTTCTACGAGGGGGAGAACATGCTGGTCATCAATCCCAATGAGTGCATCGACTGCGGCGTGTGCGAACCGGAATGCCCGGCCGAAGCGATCCTGCCGGATACGGAAAACGGCCTTGAAAAATGGCTGGAGCTGAACACGAAATTCTCCGCCGAATGGCCCAACATCACGGTAAAGGGCGAAGCGCCCGCCGATGCGGACGACATGCGCGGCGTGGAAAACAAGCTGGAGCAGTTTTTCTCGCCCGAACCCGGCTCGGGCGACTGATCGCACAGCGCCGTCCGGCAAGCGATTTGTGCCATGGCTACCGGATATTGTGTCCGGGGGTGGCAATTTTATTACGAATCTGCTAAATAGCTTTCTGACGGCGGGCTTGGTCGCGCCCGTTCAGGAGAAATAGTCTCATGTTCTAATGGCGGCGCCGCGGTCTTCCCGGCATGTTTCGACTTGCATGTGCTTCGCGACGGCCCGTCTCCCCCGGTTGAATTGGAAAGGTTTCAAATGGCTGCCAAGGCGCTGTCCTTTGACGTCGGTGATTATGTCGTCTACCCCAAGCATGGCGTTGGCCGTGTGGTCGAACTGCAAAAAGAGCAGATCGCCGGCATGGAGCTGGAACTCTATGTGCTGCGTTTCGAAAAGGAGCGCATGACGCTCCGCGTGCCCACCAACAAGGCCGAAGGCGTCGGAATGCGTAAGCTTTCCTCCAACAAGACGCTGGAGGAAGCGATGGAAACGCTGAAGGGCAAGCCCAAAGTGAAGCGCACCATGTGGTCGCGCCGCGCGCAGGAATATGAAGCCAAGATCAATTCGGGCGACCTGGTGTCGATCGCCGAAGTGACCCGCGACCTGTTCCGCGCCGACGACCAGCCCGAACAAAGCTATTCCGAGCGCCAGATCTTCGAGGCCGCCTCCAGCCGCCTCGCCCGCGAACTGGCGGCGATGGAGGAAACCGACGAGCCGAGCGCGCTCAAGAAGATCCTGCGAATCCTCAACGAAGCAGCGCCGCGGCATGTAAAAGCCGAAGGCTGACGAATTTTCGGCCGAGCCGACAACGGCAGGCCGGATTCAGGAAAGGGCGTCCCGCGGGGCGCCCTTTTTTTTTGGCAATCATATCCTTTGCATTTTTGTGGCGATCATATCGGTTGCAAATGCTCCGACGGGATAGCCGATTTGGCTGGGGGGCGAACGGCCCGCTTTCTTCATCCCCATCCGTCCCGACTAGCCCCTGAGCCTGTCGAAAGGGCGTATCGAAAGACAGAGTGCACCTGCCCCCTTCGATCCGGGCCTTCGGCTTCGCTCAGCCCCGCTCAGGGCGAACGAATATCTATGTTGCGGCAAATGTCTGCCACCGGCCGTAACCCGCCATGAGGTGCAGGCTGCTTAGATAAAACCGTATTTTATTCCGTCACTGTGGCGGGCGGAGCAGGTCGGCGCCCCATATTCCGCCTCAATGCTGATCCTGCACGGATTGCGCCGCATCCTTGGCGGCGGCGCCGACATCGGACGCGGCCTGTCCGACTTTCTGCGCGGCATCCTCGACCGCGCTGTCCTTGCGCGCTTCACCGTTCATGAGGAACAAGGCGGCGACCACGACCACCACGACGAGAAGCAGAACGGCCAACATTGCTGTGCCACCGCTCCGCTTTTCCACTATCGTCACGCGGGGCGCTTCTTCCTGTCCTTCGGCCATCGGTCATCCTCCTTCTTCCGATATTCGCCGATCAATGCGCGAAGAAGGAGACTTGTTCCTCTATTCGTGTCGGTCCGCGGCCTCAATGGCCGCGGTTCGCTCTAGAAATCCAGTTCCGCGCGCCAGCCCAGAACATTGACGCCATAGTTCGACCGGCTGCCCGCCAGGATCGCGGCGTCGGTATAATTGATATGCGCGTAGTTGAGGTTGAAGCGCAGATATTCGACGGGGGTCCATACCAGCGCGGCGATATAGGCTTTTTGCGTCCCGCCCACGATGTCGCGATCATTCATGTCGAGATAATCGTAACGCAGCGTCACCTGCCACGCGCCCAACCCGCCATTGCCGTTCCCGACCGGATTGGCGGGCTTCACGCCGCCGAATATGCCGTTCTTATAGCTGCGGGTTTCGCCGGTCAGAACATAGCCGATTTCCCCATAGCCGCCGAAGAAAGTCGGGTCGGCAAGACCCGGCCGCCGGACACGCAGCCAATGCCCTTCGCCCGCCCACCAGAGCGGACCGTGGCTTCCCGCCAGTTCCACACCATAGTGATTCTCGCCCGTCGCGGCGATGTCCCCGCTATTGAGGAAATAGCTGTTAACCGTGTGGAGGAAGGGTCGCTGGCGGTATCGCTGCGGATTTTCGGCGAGGCGCTGCAGGTCGCGCCAGTGGCCCGACAGACCGAAATGCAGCTGGGTATCGCCGAATTTGGGCGCGAGCACGATGCGCCCGTCAATCCCATAGCTGTTATTTTCATCCCCGCCATTGGGCCCGTCGGACGAATTGGCAAGCGCGTCGATATTGTCGGAGAAAATGCCGGCCTGCGCCAGGACGATGCCGGAGCGATATTGGACGGCGAGGCCCAGCCGCCGTTCAAACCCGAAAGCATCGGTGAAGGCGGCGCGCTCCATGACCGATCCGGTGGTGTCGCCCACCAGTTCGTCAAGCGACTGGAACTGGTTCTGATTGCCCAGCGTGACCAGCCATTTGCCACGCTCATAGCTGATATAGGTGTCGACGGCATCGACCTTGTTATCGGAAAGCTCCACCTCCAGCTTGTAGCCGAAACCGCCACCCAACTGCCCTTCCCCGCCCAGACGCAGGCGGCGCAGCTCGTTGGAATAGCCTGTCGCCCGGTCCATGACGCTGTCGGGCGCGCGGAGCAGACCGGCATCATATTGAATGCGGCCCTTGACCTTGAAACTGGCGCCGCCTTTGCTGAAAACCGGGCTGCCTTTCCAGCCGACCGTCGTATCGGAATCGGTTTGGGCGGGCGCGGCCTGCGCCATTTGCGCGGGGGTCTGCCCCGCCGGCGTCGGCGCGGCCTGCCCTTGCTGCGCCGCGGCGGGCACGGCGCTGTCGAGCCGCGATTCCAGTTGCTGCACCTGCGCCTTGAGCGCAGCGATCTGCGCCCGCAATTCCTGCGCCTCTGTCGCGCTGATGGTCTGCGCCGCCAGTGGATATGGCGCGGCGACCAATGCCAAAGCCGTCCCGATGCGAAGTGAAATCCTGCCGTTCATCTCAGTCCCTTTGTGGATCGCCGATGCGGATATGAAGTTTTTGTTTCATCTTCGTGCACTATATGTGTCAGTTATGTGACGATTGCGGCTGGAATGCTTTTGCATTTCTCCTCACCATCATGGTTGCGCCTGCACGAGGGGCGGCTACAGTTTCTCCGCTCATGCATTTCCTTCCGCCTCTTTCCCGCCATGCCCGATCCGCCCGGATCGCTAGCGTCCTGTGCGCGACCATTTGCGCGGCCATTCTGGTCACCAGCTGTTCGGACCATAGCAGCGGCCCTGTGGCGGTGAGCGTAATCGGCGTTCGGGACGATTTCGCGAAACCGCTGGAGCGATTGCCCGATCCGGGCGCGAAACTGATGCTGGAAGCGACCGCGCAAGGGTTGGTGGCCTTCGATGGGGGGGGAGAGATACTGCCCGCCCTGGCCCAGCGGTGGATCGTGCAGGACGATGGCAGAAGCTATATCTTCCGCCTGCGCCGCGCCTTCTGGCCCAATGGCGAGCGCGTGACGGCCAAGGATGTCGCGCAGCTTTTGTCGGCGCGCATCGACAGCCTGCGGCGGCTGGACCCGGACGGGCCGCTCGATGCTGTAGAGGCGGTGGTGCCGATGACGGGCGAGGTGGTCGAGATACGCCTGACCATGCCCCGGCCCTTCGTGTTGCAGATGCTCGCCCAACCACAAATGGCGATCCTGTCGAGCGCGGGCGGCACCGGCCCCTATCGCGGCGGGAAGTGGGGCAAGGCGCTGCTCCTGAAGCCGGTCGACAAAAGCGAGGATGCCGAGGATGCCGAGAGCGCCCTTCCCGCCTGGCAGAATCGCATCCTGCGGGCCGAACGGGCGGCTTTGGCGATCGTGCGTTTTCGTGAAGCCATGGCGGATCTGGTTCTGGGCGGGCGCTATACCGACCTGCCGCTGCTGGTGCCTTCCGGCGTGGACCGGGACGCGGTGCGCGTCGATCCGGTGCAGGGGCTGCTGGGCCTTGCCATCACGGGCAAAGGAGCTTTGCTGGACGATGACAGCATCCGCCGCGCCATCAATATGAGCATCGACCGCAGCCAGTTGCCGACGATGTTCCCGTTGGGCGGCTGGGCGACGAGCGAGCAATTGCTTCCCGCCCAGCTCGAATTGCCCGCCCCGTCCGCCGCGCCCGACTGGTCCGCGCTTTCGATCGAGGAACGCCGGGCGCGGGGACGGGCGGCGGTCGATCGCTGGCGCGGCGCACATGGCGCGCCGCCGCGACTGCGGATCGCCCTGCCCGATGGACCGGGATCGACGATGCTGTTCGCGCTGGTGGAGCAGAGCCTGCGCGCCATCGGCCTTTCAGCGCAAAGGGTCGAGGTGAAACAGGATGCGGACCTGCGCCTGATCGACGAAGTGGCGGCCTATGACAGCGCGCTCTGGTATCTGGGCCGCGTCGGCTGCGCCCGGGGCATCCAGTGCAGCAAGGACGCCGAAGCCATGTTGCGCTCGGCCCGCATCGGCTCCACGGCGGAAGAGCGCGCGGACCGGATCGCGCAGGCCGTGGCGCTGACGCAGGCCCATGATGGCTATGTTCCGCTGGGCGCGCCGGTGCGCTGGTCGCTGGCGGCACGGCGGCTGACCGGGTTCATGCCATCGCCCCGCGCGCGCCACCCGTTGAATCATCTGTTCCGCGCCACCAATTAGGAGGCTGGAGGATGTTTGATGGCCATTTCCCAGGATCAGTTTGACCGCATCGCGCGCGACATGCCGGGCTTCGGCAGCGATCCCGCTTCGGTGCGCCGCCGGATCGAAGCGATGGAAGCCTTGCTGGAAGGATTGTTCGTCATACCGGGGACGAACCGGCGCGTCGGGCTGGACAGCCTTGTCGGCCTGATCCCGGTGGTGGGCGATTTCGCGACCGCCGCCATGGGCGCATGGATGATCTGGGAAGCCCGCAACCTGGGCATGTCGAAATGGCAATTGACGCGCATGGCCGCCAATGTCGGCGTCGATACGCTGATCGGCGCGATCCCCTTTGCGGGGGATGTCTTCGATTTCCTCTACAAGTCGAACACGAAGAATCTGCGGATCATCCGGCGGCATCTGGACCGGCACCATCCATCGACGGTCGTCATCGACGCCTAAGCCTATCTCCCGCCATCCTTGAGCGGCTGCGTGTTGGGATCGAGATTGAGGATCAGCCCAGGCTTGCGCGCCGGCGTGATCGGGGCCTGCCTGGCCGGGCTAGGCCGGGGCATCGCCGGACCGGGTTCGATACGAAGATAGGCCGCGCCTTTCGCGCCATCCTTGCCCGCAGGACAGCGGGCGAACTCCAACGCCCGGTCCATGCAAATCCATATTTCCGACAGCCAGTTGCCGCGCGTGGTCCTGACCCGGATCATGTCCGGCCGCAGCCTGCGGTTGGCGCGGACGAAGGCGTCCGTGAACTGCCCCACGGTCAGATTGTCGCGCCGCGCCAGCGCCGCCATGTCGGGAAAGCGCATCGACTGATAGAAAGCGCGGGCCAGATCGAAATAGAGTTCCGGCTTGCTCGCCATGCAGGTGCCATGCTTGGCCCATTCATGCTGAAGGAGTTGCGCCGAAGGCGTCATGCACAGATTCTGCCGGATGACCTCTCTCGGCAGCAGGTCGGCCTTGCGGCAGAATTGCGGCCATGTCCGGCCCACGCCGTCCGGCCACAGGCCGTGCAGCACGAAGCCGAAACGGCCATTGCGGCCCTTGCACTGGAAGGCACTGTCGCTGCCGCGCGCGGTCGAGCAATATTGCGGCGACCATGACAAAGCGAGCGTGTAACTGCCGATCGGCATGATCCGGCCCGCTTCGCCCGTCCCGGGCTGCACCGGCCGGGGACGCGGCATTTGCGCGGGCGGACTGCACTGAACGGCCTGCGCCAAGGCCATGCCGGGCACAAGGAGCGCAAGCAGGGCCAGCGCGACCCTAAGCATAGGCGAAGTCGAGGCCGATGTCGGCGGCCGGAGCGGACTGGGTCAGGCGGCCGACGCTGATATAGGTGACGCCTGTTTCAGCCTTGGCGCGTATGGTTTTCAGCGTGACGCCGCCCGATGCCTCAGTAGGCACGCGGCCACCCACCAAAGTCACCGCCCCCCGAAGGGTCGGCGCGTCCATATTGTCGAGCAGCAGATGCGTCGCTCCAGCAGCAAGTGCAGGCTCGATCTGGTCGACGCGGTCGACCTCCACGATGATGCGCGCAATGCCGGCGGCGGCCGCGCGGCGAACGGCTTCCTCCACCGATCCGGCGACGGCGACGTGATTATCCTTTATCATCGCCGCGTCCCAAAGGCCCATGCGGTGATTGGTCGCGCCGCCCTGTCGCGTGGCGTATTTCTCCAGCACGCGCAGGCCCGGAATGGTCTTGCGCGTGTCGAGCAGGGTCGCGCCGGTGCCCAGGATCGCGTCGACATAGGCGCGGGTCATGGTGGCGATGCCGGTCAGGTGCTGGACGGTGTTGAGCGCGGACCGCTCCGCCGTCAGCATAGCGCGCGCCTTGCCCTTCATCCGCATGATGTCGGTCCCGGCCGGCACGCGGTCACCGTCCTGCGCCAGCATCTCAATCTCCACATCGGGGTCGAGATGGCGGAAGAAAGCGGCGGCGATGGGAAGCCCGGCGAGCGTCACGGCGTCGCGGCTGTCCATCACCCCTTCGAAGATCGCATCGGCGGGGATCACGGCTTCGCTCGTCACATCGCGGGCATCGGGGCCGAGATCTTCGGCGAGAGTGGCGCGGACGAAGGCATCGAGGTCGAAGCCGGGCAGATCGAACAGGCTCATCATTTCTTCTCCCCACCGATTTCGCGTTTCAGGCCCATCTCGCGCTTCAGGAAGGCGTGCAGCAAGGCGGCGCGCACGGCATCCTCCGCATGGTCCGCGCCGACCGAATGGCCGCCTTCGCGATATTCGTGATAATAGACGGTATTTCCATAATCTTTCAGCTTCGCGGCCATCTTGCGCGCGTGGCCGGGATGGACGCGGTCGTCCTTGGTCGAAAGATAGAAGAAGGCGGGCGGATATGCCACGCCCTTGCGGACATTCTGATAGGGCGACCATTTTTGCAGGAAGGCCCAGTCTTCCGGCTTGTCGGGATCGCCATATTCGGCGACCCAGGACGCGCCCGCAGAGAGGTGGGAATAGCGTTTCATATCCTCCAGTGGCGAACCGGCGATCGCCGCGCCATAGAGATCGGGCCGCTGCGTCATCGCCGCGCCGACCAGAACGCCGCCATTGGAACGGCCGGAAATGGCGATGCGGCCCTTTGCGCTTACGCCTGTCCTGACGAGATCCTCCGCCACGGCGGCGAGATCGTCGAAGGCGTTCTGCCGCTTTTCGCGCAGAGCCGCCGCGTGCCATGCAGGGCCATATTCGCCCCCGCCCCGAATGTTGGCGAGGACATAGGCATTGCCGTCCTCTACCCAGAACAGGCCGAGCGGCCCGGCGCGATAGGGTTCGGTGGTGAGGTATGTCGGCGTCTGCGCGGCCCGGAAACCGCCATAAGCATGGATCAGCGCGGGGACCGGGCCGGCCACGCCCTTTTTACGGGCCAGGAAATAGGGGATGCGGGCGCCGTCCTTCGACACGGCGAATCGCTGTTCCACAGTGAACTGGCTGGCGTCGAAGCGAGGGGCAAGCTGCTGGACCATGCGGGCCGCGCCATCGGGACCAGCAGCCATCAGGCTGGGCGGGGTCAGCATCCCTTCGACCGAGACGAAGATAATGTCCCGCTTGTCCGCTGCGCCCGCCAGATGCACCGTCGCCTTGTCGGCCAGCGGCACGGCGCGGCTGCTCCATTGCCCGGTCGCGGGATTGCGGGTGAGCGCGAGGAGCGCGCCGGATACGTCATCCAGTTGCTTGACCCAAAGAACATGGTCCGTCGCGCGCACCTCCTCGACAACGGCATGGGCGGTGGGTTTCAGCACGACTTCGGGCGCGCCCGCCTTGCCCGCCGCCACGTCCGCGAGCGGCCATGCGACCAGCGATCCGGCGGGAATATCGCCCAGCGGGTCGTTCAGGAAAACGATCATCCGGCCTTGGATGACAGCGCGAAGTTCGGCTGTTTCGGGCGCGGGCGTCTTAATGAGCTTGCCGCTTTCCCCCTCCAGCCAGAGTTCCGCCGTGTAGAAAGTCAGCGCGCGGTTGATGAAGGTCCAGCGCCTGTCTCCGTCCGGCTCGACACGGGGCGCGAGCGTCATGTCGCCGACGGCGCCTTCCTTCACCAGCGTCGCGGCGGCGAGCGGCGTGCCGCGCTTCCACCGCTTCACGATGCGGGGATAGCCCGAAGCGGTGAGCGTGCCCGCGCCATAATCGGTGGCGACCAGCAGCGTGTCCCTGTCCGCCCATGCCACATCGCTCTTGGCTTCGGGCAGGATGAAGCCGCCCTCCACAAATTGACCAGTGGAAAGGTCAAATTCGCGCACGACATCGGCATCCGTGCCGCCGGGGCTGAGCGAGATGAGGCAGCGTTCATAATCGGGCGCGAGGCAGTCGGCATCGTGCCAGACCCAGCTTTTGCCCTCCGCCTGGCCGAGCGCGTCGACGTCGATCACGGTCGTCCAGCTGGGCTTGCCCGCCAGATAGGAGGCAAGGTCGGTCGAACGCCACAGGCCGCGCGGGTTCTTCGCGTCGCGCCACAGGTTCATGACGCGGTCGCCCAGCACCTGATCGGGGGCAGCGATCTGGCTTTCGTCGTCGAGGATCGCCCTGGCGCGGGCGCGGTCCTGTTCGAAGGATGGATCGGCGCGCAGCAGGCGATCGGTTTCGCCATTCCACTGTTCGACCTGCGCGATGGCCTTGGGGCCTTCAATATCTTCCAGCCAGATATAGGGATCGCCGGGCACGACAGGCGCGGCGGCGATCGGGGCTGGAGAGAGGGCGACCGCGAGGGTCAGGGCGCTCGAACGGAGCAGGGCCGGCAGCTTTTTCATGGGGCAAGGCGATAAGCGATCCCGCCGCCCGATGCCAGTATCGGACGCAACTAAAGCAGCGATCCCACCATGCGGGCGATATTCTCCGCGATCTTGCGCGGGAAGGGCCGGGCCTTCCATGCGGCGCGCTCAATCTCATCGCTATGGGCCAGCCATTCGCGCTGTACCGCTTCCACATGCGCCACCGATTCCGTGTCGAACAGGAGGAGGCTGGCCTCCTCGTTCAACTGGAAGGAACGCAGGTCCACATTGCTCGACCCGATCAGGGCAAGGCGGCCGTCGATGCTGACCGTCTTGGCGTGAAGCAGATAGCGGCGATAGGCGTGGATATGGATGTCCGCCGCCAGCAGCTCCGCATAATAGGAGTTTTGGGCGAGGCGAACGAGCCATTGATCCACCGCCGCCGATACGACGATGTCGATCCGCACCCCGCGCAGCGCCGCCGTCCGCATGGCGTCGACCAGATCGTCGTCGGGTATGAAATAAGGGGTGACGATAATTGCATGGCTGCGCGCCTGATGCAGTTGCCACACCAGCAGCGTCTTGAACCCCTCCAACGGATATTCCGCGCCGCTGGGCAGAAGCTGCGCCACGGCCTGTCCGGCGGGTTGCGGCACGACGACGGGCGAGGCCGACAGCTTGTGCGTTTCCAGATACCAGTCGGCGCGGATCAACGCTTCCATCTGCGCCACCACGGGGCCGGTGACGCGGGCGACCAGTTCGCGGTTGACGATGCCGGGCTTGAAGTCCTTTGCGACGATATTCTGCGAGCCGACATAGCCGATCTCGCCGTCGATCACGAACAGCTTGCGATGATTCCGCATATCCCTGCGCGTGCGTCCCCGCAGCCAGCGGAAGGGCAGAGCCTCCCGATGGGGAACGTTCGCCGCCTCCAGCATCGCCAGCGTGCCGCGCCGCCATGGGCGCGATCCGACGGGATCGAACATCACCTCCACCGCCACGCCGCGCGTGACGGCGCGGCCCAGCGCATCGGCGACGCGCTGGCCTACCGAATCATTGGCGAGGATATAGACCAGGATGCGGACATGGCTGCGCGCACCGTCGATGTCGGCGACCAGTCGGTCTATCGCGGCATCATAGTCCGCGATCAGATCGACGGCGTTGCCGGTCGTCGCGGGCATCTTGCCGAGCGAGGCCGTGAGCGCGACGATGGCGTCCCGGTCCGGCTGCGGTAGCGGCGCATAAGCGGCGAGGCGAGACCCCAGGATATGGAACCAGCCATCCAGTTCGCGGAATCTTTCCCGCCGCCATTCGGGAAAATGCGGGGAGCCGATCGTCAGGAACAGGAGTAGCCCCGGCACCGGCAGGAAGAAGATCAGCAGCAGCCAGGAACGCGTCGCGGCGGGCGAACGGCGAAAGGGAATCGCAACCAGCGCGCCGATGCGGATCACCCATTCGAGGATGTAGAAAGCGATCCCCAATTCGCTGTCGGGAAGGCCGAACATGGTGCCCCTCCCCGGCTGGCCTAACGCTGACCGAGGTCGCCCTGCCCCACCGTGCCACTCGCCATCTCAAGCATCCGGTCGAGGCTCTTTTTCGCGGCGAGGCGCAGTTCCTCGTCCATTTCGATCCGCGGTTGCAGGTCACGCAGCGCCAGATAGAGCTTTTCCATCGTGTTGAGCGCCATATAGGGGCAGATGTTGCAGTTGCAGTTGCCGTCCGCACCGGGCGCGCCGATGAAATTCTTGTGCGGCATCGCCTTTTGCATCTGATGGATGATGTGCGGTTCGGTGGCGACGATCAGCGTGTCGCCGTCCATCGACTTGGCATAGTCGAGGATGCCGCTGGTCGAACCCACATAATCGGCAAGATCGACGATGTGGCTGGGGCATTCGGGATGCGCGGCGACAGGCGCGCCGGGATGCCGGAGTTTCAGCTTTTCCAATTCGGTTTCGCTGAAGGCTTCGTGGACGATGCACACGCCCGGCCAGAGCAGCATGTCGCGACCCAGCTTGCGCTTCAGATAGCCGCCCAGATGCTTGTCGGGGCCGAAGATGATCTTCTGATCCTTCGGAATCTGCGCGAGTATCTTCTCCGCCGAGGAGGAGGTGACGATGATGTCGCTGAGCGCCTTCACCTCCGCCGAGCAATTGATGTAGCTCAAGGCAATATGATCGGGATGGGCTTCGCGGAACGCCTTGAACTGGGCGGGCGGACAGCTGTCCTCCAGCGAGCAGCCGGCGTCCATGTCGGGCAGGACCACGATTTTTTCGGGGCTGAGGATCTTGGCCGTTTCCGCCATGAAGCGCACGCCGCAAAAGGCGATGACATCCGCGTCCGTTTCCGCCGCGCGACGCGACAGTTCAAGGGAATCGCCGACGAAATCCGACAGGTCCTGAATTTCCGGCTTCTGGTAATAATGGCCGAGAATGACGGCGTTGCGTTCTTTCCGCAGCCGGTCGATTTCCGCGCGCAGATCCACGCCCTGCGGGATTCCGGTGATCGCGTTCATGTGCCTAACTCCTCGATTACCCTGTCGCGGCCCCTGGTGTGGTGGATTTGAAATATGCCTCACTATAGCGGCGAGGGATGGAGCGTATTTCAAATCCATAAACCACACCAAGATTCTATATTTGCTAGTGACCCTGATGAAGCTGAAGTTCGATCATCGCCTGCCCCATAGTGTAGCGAACTTCAGATTCGGGTCACTAGCGGGCCTGTCGCTTGTTTGCCAGCACCTCGTTGATCGGCGTGGTGACGTCCCATTGGTCTTTATGGATATTGGGCCTTTCCGGCGGGAAAGTCACGATCACCCGCGCATCGCCATAGCCCATGGCGCCCAGCGGCGCACCCAGCAGCTTGCCCAGCGCTGCCCGGCCATAATCGCGCGCCT
This sequence comes from Sphingobium baderi, assembly GCF_001456115.1. Classification (NCBI taxonomy): domain Bacteria; kingdom Pseudomonadati; phylum Pseudomonadota; class Alphaproteobacteria; order Sphingomonadales; family Sphingobiaceae; genus Sphingobium; species Sphingobium wenxiniae. The sequence continues at coordinate 3,927,465 of NZ_CP013264.1, forward strand.
GCGCCATGCGTTCGGGCGAGCGCGCTTCCTTTTCGGCGCGGCCCTGCGCGTGGACAGAGGTGCGGCGGCTGAGTTCCTCCGCCGCCTGCCGCGTGACGAACAGGCCGTTGGTGCGGACCAGCGTGCGGGCGGCTTCGTCGACATTGGGCCGCGCGGGCTTCACGTCCGGCGCATTGACGATGAGCGTGCGCGTCTTTTCGTTCCATTCCAGATCTTCGGGACCGATATGGCTCACGTCGATGAAATAATCGACGGAGAAGGGCATCTTCACAACCTGATCCGATTTCAACCAGCCAAATCCGCGCACATCGCGCGCCGTGCTCTGGATCGTGCCGGAAAGTTCGGAGACCTTGAGGCTGCTCGTGCCGGTGAAACGCTGGGCGATGAGCTTCGTCACGGCGGACCCGTCCTCCTCCACCGTCACGACATAATCGCGATTGTAACGCTGCCACCCCGCCAGCATCGCCGCGCCGACGATCAGCACCAGCAGCGCGAGCGCCGCGGGCGCGCCATAGCGTTTCAGCAAAGCCGCCATCGGCCATCATCCAGCGGAGCAGCCTTGCCCCGCTGGTCCAGATCGATGAGGTGCGCGAGGACCGAACGCCCCGCCGCGCCGTGCAGGCGGGAGTCTACGCCCTTATACATTTCCGCCACCATCGCCGGGATGGCCGATGCGCCATTGCGTTCGAGGAAACGGAGAATTTGCCCTTCGCGCTGCTTGCGATGGCCCATCATGCCGCGCACGAGCCGCCGGGGATTGTCCACCGCATCGCCATGGGCGGGGTAGTAGATCGCATCGTCCCGATCGAGCAGCCGCTGCATCGAGCGCATATAATCCGTCATGTCGCCATCCGGCGGGGAAATGACGCTGGTGGACCAGCCCATGACATGATCGCCGGTGAACAACGCCTTTTCCTCCAGCAGCGCGAAGCAGAGATGGTTGGAGGTATGGCCGGGCGTGGCGAGGGCCTGAAGCGTCCAACCTTCGCCCGCCACCTGATCGCCATCGGTCAATATGCGGTCGGGGCGATAGGCGGCGTCGAACGCCGCATCGGCGCGCGGGCCGTCATCTTCCATCGTCAGCGGCGCGCAGCCGATGATCGGCGCGCCGACAACCGCCGCCAGGGGAGCCGCCGCCGGGCTATGGTCGCGATGGGTGTGAGTGCACAGGATAGCGCGGATGGGACGGCCGCCGGTCGCCGCGACGATGGCCGCGATATGGTTCGCCTCGTCCGGGCCGGGATCGATCACGGCCACGTCGCTTGTCCCCACCACATAGGTCTGCGTCCCTGTATAGGTGAAGGGCGACGGGTTCGGAGCCAGCACGCGCCCTACCAGCGGGGACAGCGTCATGCGGATGCCGGTCGGCATGTCGGCCGGATCGATGGGGGCGTTCATGCTTCCCATGTGCCTATTTCGGGGACTTTTTCAAGGGCGGCGCGGAAGGGATTCCGTTTGGGCGGGGCGTGGATTAAAGTAAGGGCATGACCGCATCTTCCGCCCTCATCGAAAACTGGCGACGCCATCTGGCGCTGGATCGGCGGCGGTCGGTGCATACGGTGCGCGCTTATGTGGCGACAGCGGAGCGGCTGGTCGCCTTTCTGGAGGCGCATCGCGGCGAAGCGGTGACGCAAGCGATGCTGGCGCGGCTGGAGCAGGCGGATGTGCGCGCTTTCCTGACGGCGCGGCGGATGGACGGGATCGGCAACCTGTCCGCCGCGCGGGAATTGTCGGCGGTGCGGGGATTCCTGAAATTCGCGGGCGGCGAGGAGGGCCGCGTGCCGGCGCTCAAGGGACCAAGGGTGAAGCGCGGGCTGCCCCGGCCGATCTCCCCGGACGAGGTCGTGGCGCTGGCGGACGATATTGCCGAAACGGCGCGCGACGAATGGATCGGGGCGCGGGACTGGGCGGTGCTGATGCTGCTTTACGGCGCGGGGCTTCGCATCGGGGAGGCGGTGGGACTGAGCGGCGATGTGCTGCCCCTGGGCGATACGCTGCGCGTCACGGGCAAGCGGAACAAGACGCGGATCGTGCCGCTGCTGCCGCAGGTGCGGCAGGCGATAGAGCATTATGTCGCGCTCTGCCCCCATGCGATGGAGCGACAAGCGCCGCTGTTCCGGGGCGCGCGGGGCGGGCCGCTCTCCCCGGCCCTCATCCGGCGCGCGGTGCAGGGCGCGCGGGGGCGGCTGGGCCTGTCGGAACGGACGACGCCCCATGCGCTGCGGCACAGTTTCGCCACCCATCTGCTGGGACGCGGCGCGGATTTGCGGTCGTTGCAGGAATTGCTGGGCCATGCCAGCCTGTCCTCCACGCAGGTCTATACGCAGGTGGACGCGGCGCATCTGCTGGACGTCTATCGCAACGCCCATCCCCGCGCCTGATTCATCCTCTGATTCAGGCGCGCGGCTTCCAGGTGGCCAGCCGCCAGAGGTAGATCACCACCGCGCCGATCACGCAGGCCGTGGCGACGGGGCCGACATATTTGTCGATGTCGCGGAAATTCTGCCCCAGCAGGAAACCGGCATAGGCAAGGACGACGTTCCAGATGAACGCGCCGCCCGTCGTCCAGAGCAGGAAGCGCATATGCCCCATGCGGAACAGCCCCGCGGGCAGGGAGATCATCGTGCGGAAGGCGGGCATGAAGCGGAAGACGAAGACGACGATCTGCCCATATTTGCCGAACAGGCGGTCCAGCGCCTCCACATCCTTCCATTCCAGCGTGGCCCAGCGGCCATAACGATCCACCAGCGGCTTGAGCCTGCCGAAGCCAAGGATATGGCCGACCAGATACCAGAAATAATTGCCGACCGTGGTGCCGATCGTGCCTGCGAGCAGCAGCCATTCCATCTCCATCCGCCCCTGCCCGACGCGGATGCCGCCTATCCCCATGATGAGTTCGGAGGGCACGGGCGGAAAGACATTTTCCAGCACCATCAGCAGAAAAATGCCCCAATAGCCGCCCGCGTCGATCAGGCGCAGGACGAAATCGGTCATGCTTTCGAGCGCCGATCCATCATGCCGCCACCCGCGCGGCGAGGCGCGCGTCGATTGCGTCCCAGATCATGGCGCCGGTGTCCGTGCCGTTGAAGGCGTCGATGGACACGATGCCGGTGGGCGAGGTCACGTTGATCTCCGTCAGCCACTCCCCACCGATCACGTCGATGCCGACGAACAGCAGGCCCCGGCGCTTCAATTCCGGGCCGAGCGCGGCGCAGATTTCCTCTTCCTTCTCGGTAAGCTGCGTCTTCGCCGCCGACCCGCCGACCGCAAGGTTGGAGCGGATCTCGCCCGCACCGGGGATGCGGTTGACCGCGCCGGCGACTTCGCCGTCAACCAGCACGATACGCTTGTCGCCCTTCGCCACGCCGGGGATGAAAGCCTGAACCATGAAGGGTTCGACCCATGAGGATTTGAACAGTTCCACCAGCGCCGACAGATTCGCGCCCGACTGCCCCACATGAAAGACGGCGTTGCCCGCATTGCCGTAAAGCGGCTTCACGACGATCTCGCCATGTTCGGCAAGGAAGCTTTTCACCTCGTCCAGATCGCGGGTGATCATGGTGGGCGGCATGAAACGCGCATAATCCAGCACGAACAGCTTTTCGGGCGCGTCGCGGACGGCGGCGGGATCGTTCACCACCAGCGTTTCGGCCTGCACCCGCTCCAGCAGATGGGTGGCGGTGATGTAGCTGAGGTCGAAGGGCGGGTCTTGCCGCATCAGCACGACATCGACGTCGCGGCCAAGGTCCAGCACTTCCGGCTCGCCGAAGATGAAATGATCGCCCGCGACCTTCTGCACGCGCACGGGCCGCGCCTTCGCCAGCACGCGGCCTTCGCGATAGGTGAGGTCGGGGGCGAGATAGTGATAGAGCCTGTGTCCCCTCTCGCGCGCGGCGAGCATGATGTGGAAGGTCGAATCCCCCGCGATATTGATCCCTTCCATCGGGTCCATCTGCACGGCGACGGTGAGCGGGTTCAACTGGGTCATGATCGTCCTTCTTTCTGCGCGCGGTCGGGAAGCGCAGTCAGCCCCCGTGCCAGACATTCGCCAGATGGCGCGGCGGACGCCCCGGCGCAAGGAGCATCACGTCGATTCGCATGTCGTCTCCGGGCTTTGCAAGGTCATGGAACAGGATTTCCGCCGCCGCGGCGACGCGGGAGAGGCGGCGTTCGTCTATGGCAAGGTCGAGATCGGCGGCGGTGGCGCGGGCCTTCACCTCCACAAAGGCGATCATGCCGCCGCGCCTTGCGACAAGGTCGACTTCGCCAGCGGGAGTCCGCGCGCGGCGGGCGAGAATCTGCCAGCCCTTGAGGCGCAGCCACCATGCGGCGATGCGTTCGGCCTGCCGTCCGCGCTTTTCCGCCGCCTGTTTCCTCATCCTTTGAGTTCCATGGCGCGGGCGTAGAGGGCGCGGCGGTCGAGGCCGAGCTTCTTCGCCACTTCCCCCGCTGCCTTGGAGACGGGGAGCCGCTCCATCGCCTCCAGCAGGGCGGCGTCGGCATCCTCCGCGCTGGCGGGCGGGGCTTCGCCGGGCGGGCCGACGATGACGACGATCTCGCCCTTGGGCGGGGCGTCGGCGTAGCGGGCGGAAAGGTCCGTGAGGGTGCCGGTCGCGGTTTCCTCGAACGCCTTGCTGATTTCGCGGCTGACGGCGGCTTCGCGGTCGCCCAGCCCCTCCGCCATGGCAGCGAGGCTGTCGGACAGGCGCGGGCCGCTTTCGTAGAAAATGAGCGTGGCGCGCAGGGCGGCGACTTCGGCCAGCGCATCGGCCCGCGCCTTCGCCTTGGCGGGAAGAAAGCCCATGAACAGGAAACGGTCGGTCGGCAGACCCGAGAGCGTGAGCGCCGCGATGGCGGCGCTGGGACCGGGCAGCGTCGTGATCCGCCGCCCCGCCGCGCGCGCATCGCGCACCAGCTTATATCCGGGATCGGAGATGAGCGGCGTGCCCGCATCGGACAACAGCGCCACCGATTCGCTCGCCATCCGCTCGATCAGGCGGGCGCGCACGCCCCCCGCGCTGTGGTCGTGATAGGGCAGCATCGGTCGATCCGACCCCGCATGGCGCAGCAAACGCGCGCTGACCCGTGTATCTTCCACGGCGATCACATCGGCGCGGCGCAATATCTCCGCAGCGCGCGGCGTCAGGTCTCCAAGGTTGCCGATGGGACCGGCGACGATATAAAGACCGGGTTCAAGTTGAGTTTCCATAAGGACCCCAGATGACAGAGACGGATGCCCCCCGGCAAGCGGACATATGGACCGCCACGAAGCGCGGCGCGCGCATTCTCTTTGCGGTCAGCGCTTTGCTGGTCGCCGCCTGTCAGTCGATCGTGCCCAAGGGGGAAGGTCCGAAGCCCACCGGTCCGAAGCCCACGGGACCGGAAGTGACGCAGGGACTGCCGACCGATACGGAACGGCACCGCGTCGCCCTGCTGGTGCCGATGAGCGGGACCAATGCCGGGGTAGGCCAGTCCATCGCCAATGCGACGACGCTGGCGCTGCTGGATACCAAGGCCGACAAGGTCCGCATCACCACCTATGACACGAATCTGGGCGCGGCGGCGGCGGTCAACAAGGCGTTGGCGGACGGCAATCGGCTGATCCTTGGCCCGCTGCTGGCCGATGACGCGCGGGTCGTGGGGCCGATCGCCGCGCGGGCGGGCGTGCCGGTCATCAGCTTTTCCAACGATGTGAGCGTCGCGGGCAAGGGCGTCTACATATTGGGTTACAATCCCAACCAGTCCATCGAGCGCGTCGTCGGCTTCGCGCGGGAAAAGGGGCTGTCGAACTTCGCGGGGCTGGTTCCCAAAGGCGTCTATGGCGAGCGCGCAGGCACGGCGCTGCTGCGGGCCGTCGAGCAGGCTGGCGGCACTGTCGTATCGCTCCAGACCTTCGACCGTTCGGCCGGATCGATCACGGCGGCGGTCAAGAAATTGCAGGCTTCGTCCAGCTATGACGCGCTGCTGATCGCGGACAGCGGGCGCGTGGCGTTGCAGATCGCACCGGTCGTGCGGAAAAATGGCGGCGCCAATGCGCGGCTGCTGGGCACGGAATTGTGGAACACCGACAATGCGCTGTCGTCCAGCCCGGTGCTGCGCGGAGCGTGGTTCGCCAGCGTTTCGGACGGCCTCTATCGCCAGCTCGCGGGTAAATATCGCGCGCGGTACGGCAATGCGCCCTTCCGTCTTTCGGCGCTGGGTTATGACGCGGTGCTGCTGACGGTGCGGATCGCGCGGGAGTGGAAGGTGGGAACGCCCTTCCCCGCTGCAAGGCTACGCGATTCGAGCGGGTTCGCAGGGATCGACGGCGCGTTCCGCTTCAACCGCGACGGCGTGGCGGAACGGGCGCTGGAAGTGTCCGAAGTGGGCGCGGGAGCCTTCACCGTGGTGGACGCCGCACCGCGCGGCTTCGCGGACTGAAGCGATCAGACGCGGCTGAGCGGCAGGATCACCGGCCGCCCGGCTTCCTCCCCGATCCAGGCGTCGACGCCATAGACGCGGGCCAGATTGGCGCGGGTCAGCACGTCCAATGGCGCGCCGTCCGCCACCGCTTCGCCCCGATCCATCAGGATCAGGCGGTCGCAGTAGCGCGCCGCCATGCCAAGGTCGTGCAACACGGTCGCGACCAGCGCACCTGAACGCGCCTCGGCGCTCAGCAACTCCATCACGTCGATCTGGTGCCCCGGATCGAGCGCGGCGAGCGGTTCGTCCGCGATCAGCGCGGGGGCGCCCACCGCCAGCGCACGAGCCAGCAGGACGCGCGCGCGTTCGCCGCCCGAAAGCTCGGTTGCAATGCGGCCCTTCAGGTGCAGCACGTCGGCCCGCGCCAGCGCCGCATCCACCAGCGCCTCATCGGCAGGCGTGAGCCGCGACAAGGGCCCCAGATGCGGCAACCGGCCCAGAGCGACCAGCCGCTCAACCGCCAGCGGCCAATGCAGCGTCTGCCCCTGCGGCAGATAGGCGATATGTTGCGCGATTGCGCGGCGCGACAGGACGGCGACGTTGCGGCCATTGAGGGAAACGCTGCCCGTGCTCACCGGCACCAGGCCCAGCATCGCGCGGATCAGGGATGATTTGCCCGCGCCATTGGGACCGATGATACCGACAAGCTGACCGGGCGGCATATCCAGCGTGACGCCGCGCACGGCCGTATGACGGCCCAATCGGACGCCCATTTCCTCTGCGCGGATCGTCACCATAGCCGCCGCTCCCGCATCAGGTGAACAAGGAAGACCGGCACGCCCAGCATGGCGGTCAGCACACCCAGTTTCAGTTCATTGGTCGTCGGGATGAGCCGCACGCCGATATCCGCGAAAGTCAGCAACACGGCCCCGCCCAGCATGGATGGCAGCAGGATGGCGGAAGGCGACCGATCCGTCAGCGGGCGGATCAGATGCGGCACGATCAGGCCGACGAAACCGATCGAACCCGACACGGCGACCGCGCCGCCGACACCGATCGCGACGCCCAGCATCAAACGCAGCCTCGCCCATTTAAGGTCGACGCCCAATGCCTGCGCGCCATCCTCGCCCAATGTCAGCGCGTCGAGCGTGCGTCCGTCCGCGATCAGCAGGACCGCGCCGATGGCGATGCAGGGGAGCGCCGTCAGCACATGGACGTAACTGCGATTTTCAAGGCTCCCCATCAGCCAGCTCATAATCTCCATCGCGGCGAAAGGATTGGGCGACAGGTTGAGCGACAGGCTGATCCCCGCTCCGGCCAGCGTCGCAATGGCGATCCCGGCAAGGATCAGCGTCAGCGGACTTTCGGACGGCCCGGCGAGGAGGAAAAGACCCCCAATGGCGATCATCCCCGCCAATATCGCCAGCAGCGGGAGGGCAAGGACATGCATCTGCGCCAGCCCGAAATAGAGCGCGCACACTGCCCCGAGCGCCGCCGCATTGGATGCGCCCAGCACGGATGGCTCAGCCAGCGGATTGCGGAGATAGCCTTGCAGCGCCGCGCCCGACAGGCCCAGCATCCCGCCGACCAGCAGGCCCAGGATCATGCGCGGCAGCCGCAGGTCGATCAGGATGGCGCGGGCAATGTCGTCTCCACCGCCCATCAGCACGGCGAGCAGGCGCTCCGGCGAAATCGGCACCGCGCCCAGCGTGACCGACCCGCAGGCCGCCAGCACAAGCAACAGCAGCAGGAAGGGAAGCAGCAGCGGGTGGCGGCGGCGCGCGGTCATCCCTTGCGCCCCCGTCCCGCGCTGCTAGGGGCAAATATATGCAGTGGATGAAATTCCTGGGAGCCATTGCGGCGTTTGGCCTGATCGGCGCGGCCGCTGCCCCCGGCGTGCCGCGCAGGATCGTGTCGCTGAATGTCTGCGCCGATCAATATGTGCTGGCGCTTGCCGATCCGGGGCAGATTGCCGCCCTCAGCAGCAATGCGCGTAACGCGGAGCTGTCGGCCGCCGCCGCGCAGGCGCGCCCCTTCCGCAGCCTGCGCCGTCCATCCGAGGAGGTGATGGCGATCGCGCCGGACCTGCTGCTGGGCTTTCCGCTGGGCGACACCGTCGCGGGCGCGCCGCCCGGACGATGGAATATAGTGGGCCTGGAAACCGCGGACAGCTATCCGATGGTGATGGAGCAGATCCGGCGGACCGCCAAAGCGGTGGGACACCCGGAACGCGGCGAGGCGCTGATCGCGCGCATGAACCGCGACCTCGCCGCGCTGCCGCGGCCCCAGCGCAGCGGCGTCGCGGCCTATTATCAGCGGCGCGGCTATATGACCGGCACCGGCACGCTGGTCGATGACCTGATGCGGCGCGCGGGCCTCACCAACCTTGCCAGCAAGCTGGGAAAGCCTGCTTTGGCGCAGATTCCCCTTGAGCAGATGATCGCCGCACGCCCCGACTGGCTGATCGTCGAAAGCGGCAGCGAACAGGTGGTCGATCAGGGGACGGAGATGCTGCACCATCCGATCCTGAAAGACATCCCCCGCATCCGCGTGCCGCAGGCGTGGACGGTCTGCGGCGGCCCCGCCTATGTGCTGGCCGCGCGCAGCATCGTGGCGCAGATCAACGCCGCGCCCCGCCGCCGGTAGGGGACGGACGCTCACGCCCGCCCCTTTTCCGCGCGATCAGAAGCGGACACGCACGCCGCCATAGGCCGACCGGCCGTAGACCCCATAGCCATAGGCCGTGGCGTATTCCTGATCCGACAGATTGTCGATCCGGCCATATATCTCCAGATGCTCGCCGATCGGGAAGGATGCGCGCAGGCCGACAATGGCATAGCCGTCCAGTTGCACCCTGTTCCGGCTCGCGTCCAGGTCGAAACTGTCGCCCACCATAGTGATCGTCGCGCCGGTGCTGAGGCCGAAGGGCCACGCATAATCCGCCGACACGCTGACCGCATTGGCGGCGCGGCGCAGCAGGCGCTTGCCTTCATCCACGCTGCCAGGCGACCGGTCTCGCGCGTCGATATAGCTATATGAACCGGTGAGAATGAGCGCATCGACCGGCTTCAATGTCAGCGTCGCCTCCACACCCTTGGCGCGGGTGCGGTCGAGATTGCCATAGAGGAAGCTGTTATTGTCATAGTTGATCTGGTTGCGCGTATCGCGGCGGAAAGCGGTGACCGACAGCATCGCCCGCCCATCGTCCAGGCTCTGGTCAAAGCCGATATCGTAGCTTTTGGACCTTTCCGGCTTCAGGTCCGCGTTGCCGCTGAACATATCGTAAAGCTGATAGAGGGAAGGCGCCTTGAACCCTTCGCCATAGCTCAGGCGGAAATTGGTCGCGCCATGGTTGGGCGTATAATTGGCGTTCGCGCCAAAGGTTGTCGCGCCGCCGAACTGGCTGTGATCGTCATGACGCACGCCGCCGGTGACAGACAGCCCCGCGACCGGCTTCACGATGGCCAGGGCATAGACGCTGTCGATATTCGCCTTCGCACTGGATGTGTCGCCGAAGCCGAAGAAATCATAATCGGGCCGCTCATGCTCATAGCCGAAGACCAGCTTCGCCTGATCGACCGGCGCATAGACGCCTTCATATTCGAAGCGCAGGTTGGTGCCGCTATAGCCATAGTCGGGGTCCGTGCCGCGCACGAAATAATAGTCGCGGTCGTTGCGGAACCAGGTGACCGCCGTCCGATTGGTCAGCTTGCCGTCGAGCAGAGCGAGATTGATGCCGGCATAGCCGACATATTGGTCCGATTTGCTGATGTCAGCGCTGTCGGCGGGTGCGCCGAAGAAGCTGTCATAATCGAGATCGGCATGAATATAATAGCCGCGCAGGTCGAGGCTGAGCGTATCGGTGAAGCTGAGCTTGAGCTTCGCATTGGCGGCAATGTTCTTGTAGCCGTCCTTTTCCGTGGCGCCAAAGGAGCGCGCTGCCGAGGAAATGCCATCGGTACGGAAATAGGCCATGCCCACGCCGCCCGAAGCGATGCCGCTGGTGCCAGACACATCGGCCTTGGCGTTCAGCGTATCGCTATAACCATAATCGACCGAGGCATTGGCGGCATAGCCTTCAGCGGGCGTGCCCGTCATCACATTGACCACGCCGCCAATCGCCTGACTGCCATAGACGACAGAGTTGGAACCGCGCAGCACTTCGATCCGGCGGATATTACCGACCAGCAGATGGCCGAAATCATAGCCGTCGCCAATTCCGCTGGGATCATTGACCTTCACGCCGTCGATCAGCACCAGCGTCTGCGTTGTTTCCGCGCCGCGCAGCGACACGCCCGTCGCCGCGCCGGTCGTGCCCGAACGATTGAAACGCACACCCGGCGTCGTCATCAGCAAATCCGTCACATCGACCGCCTGCCGCGTGCGGATGGTGTCGGCGTCGATCACGCTGATCGCCTGCCCCACCTCGTCCCGCGGCTGTTCAATGCCCGATGCGGTGACGACAATATCGTCATCCTGCGCCAACGCAGGCGTGGCCGCCAGCAATGCCATGAGCGGCAATCCCGATTTCAACATTTTTTCGTCTCTTCCCTGAGCGTCCTTGCGACTTTCAGGGCCGGGGACTCCGCGCGCGCGGTCGACACGCGCGACAGGCCGACGCCGGTTCCCGCCACGCGCACCGATGCGGCCCCGGCCGCTTGGCAGCGTCGCTCAGACGGAAAACCGTGCCATGGCCTATCCCTGGACCAGGGCAAGAGCGACCGGGCGCTGGCAGGTCTCCTGGCTCGCGGGTCATAGCAGCGATGCGCCAGCCTTCCCGGACATGCGTCCAGTGGCCGGTCCCCTTCCCGCCCCTTTGCAGGAATGTGGGACCAATACGCATCGCGCTCACCGCTTACAGTTGCAGGGACAGCCGCGGAATAAGAGGGCGAACCCTCCGCACCGCATTCCCTTTTCAGCCCCGTGGGGCACCAGCGCGATCATGTCCGCCGCGCTTGAAGCGCCCCGGACGCCGCCGCCCATAGGGCAAGCCGTCCCTTATGCCAAGCGAATCAAGTGAGAGGCCAAAGGAAATGGCGGATTTGGGTGGATTGCGGACTGTCCGCTATTCCCATCTCCGTTCGCCCTGAGCGAAGGGGGAAGGTCCGCAAATGGCCGCAACCTGCCGCCCCAATATGCGGCCGCCAGAACCCGGTCAGGGCGTTTCGGTCGGCACGACTTTGGGTGCGGGCACGTCTTCCTTGGCGCTCAGCACCGCGGCGGGCGGTCCCTTTTCAATCGCGGCAACAAGCGGCCCCACGCCCGCGCAATCGGCGCGGCACAGCTTTTGCGCCTGCGCCAGATTTTCCTTCGCCTTGGCGATGGCGCCCTTTTCCACCATGGCTTCGCCCTGACCCACCAGCGCACCGACATCCGCCGGGTCCAGCAGCAACGCTTCATTGTACAGGCGGATGGCCTTGCCCTGCAGCCCCTGCGCCCGCGCCACCTGCGCCAGTTCGATATAAGCGGCGCGATTGCGCGGATCGACGGCCAGCGCGCTTTCCAGCGCATCGTTCGCGCCTTCCAGATTGCCCGCCTTGCGCGCGGTTTCGCCCGCACGCTGCCATTCAATCGAGCGCGGATCGATCTGCGCGTCGGGCCGCTGGGTCATGCCCGCGCTGGATACGGTCGTCAGCACGACGGCAAGGGCAATCGAGGCAGGGGTAAAACGCATCAATGTCTCCAGCCATGTTTCAGGCGTTGCTTTCGGCCAAGTGTCGCCATTTTGCGGGCGCTTGTCCATTGTCTCTTTCATGGCCCGCGGCGCAGCCGGGCGAAGTAGAAACCGTCCGTCCCGTCATGCCCCGGCGTCAGCAGCCAGCCCGGACCGTGCGCCCGCCCCAATGGCAAGTCGATGGCGTCCGCGATCCAGCCATCATGCCGTTGCAGGAATGTCTCCACCTGACCCCGCCCCTCCCTGTCCGTCAGCGCACAGGTGGCATAGACCAGCGCGCCGCCCGGCGCCAGCAGCGGCGCGGCGAAATCGAGGATGCGGGCCTGTTCCTGCACCAGCCTGTCGAGCCGGGCGGGAGTCAGTCGCCAGCGCGCCTCCGGGTTGCGCCGCCATGTGCCCGTGCCGGAACAGGGCGCATCGACCAACACGGCATCGGCCCGGCCATGCAGGCTTTCCAGCGCGCGCGCTTCATGTCCCTGATCGAGCAGGAGCGTCTGGATGAATGTCGCGCCTGCGCGCTCGGCGCGGGGAGACAGGCGGGCAAGGCGGGAGCGGATGGTGTCGGCGGCGATCAGCGTGCCCTTGCCCTCCATGGCGACGGCCAGCGCCAGCGTCTTTCCGCCCGCACCGGCGCACAGGTCGATGACCGTCTGGCCGGGCCGCGCCTCGCAAGCAATGGCGATAAGTTGGCTGCCCGCATCCTGCACTTCGACGAGACCACGCTGCCACGGCTCGCTCTTTTCGACTGGCGCGCCTTCGGGCAGGCGCAGCGCATCGGACACGCCGGGAACTGGCATCGCGTCGGGCAGGAGCGGCAGGGCATCCTCCAACGCGCCTCTCAGCCGGTTGACGCGCAAATCGACCGGCGCGCGGCCCAGCAACGCGTCCTGCTCGACAGGCGCGGCTAGCAAGGGGGCGATCCAAGCGGGGATGATGCCCGGCTCGGCGCCTGTTTCACCTGGCTCGATTGGCGCGGGAGCATGGACCGATCCGTCGAACAGGGCGGCGATCTCCGGGCACTCATGGGCGATGCCGATCATAGCGGCGCGGCCGCTTTCCGGGCGTTCGGCGACACGACGGATCGCGTCATAGACATGATCGCGCACCGCCCGGCGGTCACGCGATCCGGCATAGCGCCGCTCCTTGAAATAGCGGGCGATCAGCGTGTCCGCTGCGGGCCCGCCATCGCGCGCGGAGGCGATGATGGCGTCGAGCAGTTCGATGGCGGCCTGAACGCGGGCGGAAGGCGTCATGCCGCGCCGTCCTCAGCGCGTCGGATAATTGGGCGCTTCCCGCGTGATCGTCACATCATGGACGTGGCTTTCCGACAGGCCTGCATTGGTGATCTGCACGAAGCGGGCGCGCTCCTGCAAATCCTTGATCGTGCGGCTGCCGGTATAGCCCATCGCCGCTTTCACACCGCCGACAAGCTGGTGGATCACGTCCTTGGCCGGGCCTTTGAAAGGCACCTGGCCTTCAATGCCTTCAGGCACCAGCTTCATCTGGTCCTTGATGTCCGCCTGGAAATAACGGTCCGCGCTACCCCGCGCCATCGCGCCGACGCTGCCCATGCCGCGGTAACTCTTATAGGCGCGGCCCTGATAGAGGAAGGTTTCGCCTGGCGCTTCGGCCGTTCCGGCCAGCAGCGATCCCACCATGACGCAGCCCGCGCCCGCCGCCAGCGCCTTCGCCACGTCGCCCGACGTGCGAAGGCCGCCGTCGGCGATCACCGGCACGCCGTGCTTGGCGGCGGCTTCGGCGGAGTCCATGATGGCGGTGAGCTGCGGCACGCCGACGCCCGCGACGACGCGGGTGGTGCAGATGGAACCGGGACCGATGCCGACCTTCACGCAGTCCGCGCCCGCGCCGATCAGTGCGCGGGTCGCTTCGGCGGTGGCGACATTGCCCGCAACGACCTGAACATGGTTGGACATTTTTTTGACCGCCTCGACCGCGACCGCGACCTGCTTGCTGTGGCCGTGCGCGGTATCGATGACGATCAGGTCGCATTCGGCGTCGATCAAGGCTTCGGTGCGTTCGAGGCCTTTATCACCCACCGTAGTCGCCGCGGCGACGCGCAGGCGGCCCGATGCGTCCTTGGTCGCCTGCGGATAGGTGACGGCCTTCTCGATATCCTTGACGGTGATGAGGCCCACGCAATGATAGGCGTCGTCCACCACCAGCAGCTTTTCGATGCGGCGCTGATGGAGCAGGCGCATCGCCTCATCCTGGCCAACGCCCAGCTTCACCGTGGCGAGATTGTCTCTCGTCATCAGCTCACTGACCGGCTGGGACGGGTTTTCCGCGAAACGGGTGTCGCGATGGGTCAGGATACCGACCAGCTTGCCCGATGCCTCGACCACGGGGATGCCACTGATCCTGTGGTGTTCCATCAGCATCTGCGCGTCGGCCAGCGTGGCATTGGGGGTGATGGTGATGGGGTTCACCACCATGCCGCTTTCAAACCGCTTGACCGCACGGACCGCCGCCGCCTGTTCCTCGATCGAGAGGTTGCGGTGCAGCACGCCGATCCCGCCAAGCTGCGCCATGACGATCGCCATGTCCGCTTCCGTTACCGTGTCCATGGCGGACGACAGGATCGGGATGTTGAGCCTTATTTCCCGGGTGACTTGCGTGCTGGTATCGGCCTGACTGGGCAACACGTCGGATTCGCCGGGCTGAAGAAGCACGTCGTCGAAGGTGAGGCCGAGGCGGATATCCATGTGAACTGCCACTTTCTGCTGCGGGACCGGCGGCTGGTCCCTCTGGGGAATCGTGGCGGCTCATGTAACCACTTCCCCCCGAAACGACCAGTCCCCCATGCATATTTTATTGCGCGCTGCGGTAATGAAGCGCGAAGAGCGCGGTGACGTGGGCCAGTCTGCGCGAAAGGCGGTCATGCCATGCCGGGCGCGGCGGTAGGATGGTCGTCCGGTCAAAGTTGACGACCAGTCCGTTTGGAATGTGCGCTCGCTGGAACTGAGATGCATTATGCTCTGTTTCGCAGCGTCATGTCTCTATCGATCTGCAGAACAGAAAAGCCGGAAACAGGCGAAACTGTTTCCGGCTCCCTGAAGAGAATGCAGCGGGCTGGCCCGGGTTCAGTCGCCCCAAAGTTCCTTGAGCTTGCTGAAGAAGCCGGTGGACTGGGGACATTCCTCGCCCGTTTCCGTTTCACGGAAGGCTTCGAGCAGTTCGCGCTGGCGGGCGCTGAGCTTGGTCGGGGTTTCGACATCGACCTGGATGACCAGATCGCCCTGCCCGCGTCCGTTCAGCACCGGCATCCCCACGCCGCGCTGGCGGATCTGCTTGCCGGACTGGATGCCGCTCGGGATCTTGATCTCATGCCGGCTGCCGTCGAGGCCGGGCACCTCGATCGTGCCGCCCAGCGATGCCGTGGTGAAGCTGACCGGGGCGCGGCAGAACAGGGTCGTGCCGTCGCGCTCGAAGATCGGATGCCGCTTCACATGCAGGAAGATGTAGAGGTCGCCCGGAGGTGCGCCGCGCGCCCCGCACTCGCCTTCGCCCGACAGGCGGATACGGGTGCCTTCGTCGACGCCGGCGGGAATGTTGACCGACAGGGTCTTGGGTCTGTCCACGCGCCCTTCGCCCCGGCACGAGCGGCAGGGGTTTTCGATGACCTGCCCCGCGCCATGACAGGCCGGGCAGGTGCGTTCGACCACGAAAAAGCCCTGCTGCGCCCGGACCTGCCCATGACCGCCGCACGTGCCACAGGTCTTGACGCCCGTGCCCGGCTGCGCGCCGGACCCGTCGCAGGCATCGCAGGAAGCGGAGACTTCGATCTCGATTTCGCTCTGCTTGCCGTGATAGGCTTCGTCGAGCGTGATCTCCATGTCGTAACGCAGGTCGGCGCCGCGCCGCTGGGCCTGACGTCCCCCGCCGCCGCCGAAACCGGCCTGGCCGAAGATCGTCTCGAAAATATCGCCCAGATCGGAAAAACCGCCCGCGCCGCGCCCGCCATTGAAACCGCCCCCGCCGCCATTCTGGGCATTGGTGTAGGCTGCGTGGCCATAGCGGTCATAGGCCGCGCGTTTCTGCGGATCCTTCAGGCACTCATAGGCTTCGGACACGGCCTTGAACCGGGCCTCGCCGTCGGTGCATCCCCCGGTCTTGTCCGGGTGATATTTCATCGCCAGCTTGCGATAGGCGCTC
The DNA here is from genome assembly GCF_001456115.1 of Sphingobium baderi. Classification (NCBI taxonomy): domain Bacteria; kingdom Pseudomonadati; phylum Pseudomonadota; class Alphaproteobacteria; order Sphingomonadales; family Sphingobiaceae; genus Sphingobium; species Sphingobium wenxiniae. Next base: position 3,943,714 of record NZ_CP013264.1, read on the forward strand.
TTGATGGTCGTGGCGTCCGCCGTGCGTTCCACCTCGAGCAGCGAATAATAGTCGATTTCGGTAGTCATCTCGCCCCCGGCGCGCACGTTCCCCGGCTCCGCCCCGAACGGTCGCGCTGGTCAGATACCATGCCGTCCGCGCGGGGCGAAGTCGAGAAGCGTTTCATCGGGCCTTACGCCTTGTTGTTCTCGTCCACTTCCGAAAATTCGGCGTCGACGACATCGTCATCCGCTTTCGGCGCTTCGGCATCTGGAGAAGCAGCCGCGGCCTGTTCCTTCTCATAGATCGCCTGGCCGAGCTTCATGGCGACCGTGGCGAGTTCCTGCGCCTTGGTCTTCATGTCTTCGGCGTCCCCGCCCTCTATCGCGGACTTGGTCGCGGCGATCGCGGTTTCGATTTCGGACTTGAGGGCCGCGTCCACCTTGTCGCCATGCTCGGAAAGCTGCTGTTCGGTGGTATGGACCAGGCTTTCGGCGTTGTTCTTCGCCTCGGCCGACTCGCGGCGCTTCTTGTCCTCTTCGGCGAAGCGTTCGGCGTCCTTCACCATCTGATCGATGTCGGCGTCGGACAGGCCGCCCGAAGCCTGGATGCGGATCTGCTGCTCCTTGCCGGTGCCCTTGTCCTTGGCGCTGACGTTGACGAGGCCGTTGGCGTCGATGTCGAACGTCACCTCGATCTGCGGCACGCCGCGCGGCGCGGGCGGGATGCCGACCAGGTCGAACTGACCCAGCAGCTTGTTGTCCGCCGCCATTTCACGCTCGCCCTGGAACACGCGGATCGTCACCGCCTGCTGATTGTCGTCAGCGGTGGAATAGACCTGCGACTTCTTGGCCGGGATCGTGGTGTTGCGGTCGATCATGCGGGTGAACACGCCGCCCAGCGTTTCGATACCGAGGCTCAGCGGGGTCACGTCGAGCAGCAGCACGTCCTTGACGTCGCCCTGCAGCACGCCCGCCTGAATCGCCGCGCCCATGGCGACGACTTCGTCCGGATTCACGCCGGTGTGCGGTTCCTTGCCGAAAAATTCCTTCACGGCCTCGCGCACCTTGGGCATGCGGGTCATGCCGCCCACGAGAACGACTTCGCTGATCTCGGCGGCCGAAACGCCTGCATCGGCCAGCGCCTTCTTGCAGGGTTCCATGGTCCGCTTGATGAGGTCGGCCACCAGCCGTTCCAAATCGGCGCGGGTGATATTCTTCACCAGATGCTTGGGACCATTCTGGTCGGCGGTGATGAAGGGCAGGTTCACTTCGGTCGACTGGGCCGAGGACAGCTCAATCTTCGCCTTTTCGGCGGCTTCCTTCAGCCGCTGGAGCGCCAGCTTGTCCTTGGTGAGGTCGATGCCTTCTTCCTTCTTGAAGTCGGCGGCCAGATATTCCACCAGCTTGGCGTCGAAATCCTCGCCGCCCAGGAACGTGTCGCCATTGGTGGACTTCACTTCGAACACGCCATCGCCGATTTCCAGGATGGAAATGTCGAAGGTGCCGCCGCCAAGGTCATAAACCGCGATGGTCTTGCCGTCTTGCTTCTCAAGCCCGTAGGCAAGCGCGGCCGCTGTCGGCTCGTTGATGATCCGCAGCACTTCCAGGCCCGCAATCTGCCCCGCGTCCTTGGTCGCCTGACGCTGGGCGTCATTGAAATAGGCCGGAACGGTGATAACCGCCTGCGTGACCGTCTCGCCCAGATAGCTCTCGGCGGTTTCCTTCATCTTCTGGAGCGTGAAGGCGGAGATTTGCGAGGGGCTGTAATCCTTGCCACCCGCATTGACCCATGCGTCGCCATTCGGTCCCTTCACGATCGAATAAGGGACCAGTTCCATGTCCTTCTTCGTCGTAGGATCGTCGAAGCGGCGGCCGATCAGGCGCTTCACCGCGAAAATCGTGTTATCCGGATTGGTGACGGCCTGCCGCTTGGCGGGCTGGCCGATCAGGCGTTCGCCGTCCTTGGCGAAGGCAACGATGGAGGGCGTGGTGCGCGCGCCTTCCGCATTTTCAATGACCTTGGGCTTCCCGCCATCCATCACAGCCACGCAGCTGTTGGTGGTGCCCAGGTCAATACCGATTACTTTTCCCATTTCTTCCTCTTTAACCCCAATTTCTATCAGCGGTTGACGGCCCCATACCTCACGAAAGCGCCAAGGCAAGACCGTTTGCATGCCGGATATAGGCGCGCTTTTTCTTGGCACAAGAAGCTGCCGGGATTAGCTAGATAACCGACCGAAAACGAGACAGTCCCTGAAAGGCCATTCCATGCGCGCGATTCTCCCCTTCCTTGCCCTTGCCGCGCCGCTGGTCCTGAGCGCGTGCGGCGATCCCGCGCCCACCTATATCGATCAGGCCTGGGTGCGACTCAGCCCCAACAAGGACACGCCCTCTGCGGGTTATTTCGTGGCTCATGGCGGTGCGAGCGACGTGCAATTGCGCGGCGTGCTGACCGATTATGCGCTGAAGGTGGAAATGCACGAGAGCGTCAGCGAGAACGGCGTGATGACGATGAAGCCGATTTCCAGCGTGGACATTCCGGCCAAGGGCAAGGTGGCCTTTGCACCGGGCGGCAAGCATCTGATGCTGTGGGGCGTCAACGATACCGCGATCAGCCGGGGCACGATGCAGCTTACCTTCCTTCTTTCCAATGGCGACCGCCTGCTGGTGGATGCCGTGATCCAGAAGCCGGGCGCGGCGGCTCCAGCAGCGAAAACGGACGAGCATAAGGACCATTGAGCAGTCGCAACCTGACACAGGCGGAGATTGCGCTCGCCCGGTCGATATTTGGCGACGCCATCGCTTATCACCGGGTGCGGGTGCATAACCGCAAATGGTGGCCCTTCCAGCCCCGGCGCGTGACCATGGCGCCGGACGGCGACCTGTGGTTCCATCCCGAAGGCGGCCTGTTCTGTGCGGATTTCTGCGGCGGCCCGCTGCATCTGCAAGGGCTGTTCATCCATGAGATGACCCATGTGTGGCAAGCCCAGCGCGGCGGCAAATGGTATCTGCCGCTGATGCGCCACCCCTTTTGCCGTTATGGATATGAGATCGCGCCGGGAAAGGCCTTCCACCGCTATGGGCTGGAGCAGCAGGCCGAGATCGTCCGCCATGCTTTCCTGATGCGATGCGGCGCGGCGGTGGACGGCAAGCCGGGGCTGGCGGTGTATGAGGCGCTGCTGCCGTTTGGGAATGGCTGATAGCTTGTTGGGGTGAGTTGGCGGACTGTCCGCTTATTCGTTCTCGGTACGCCAACGAAAACAGGCGGCGCTCCGGGGAGCACCGCCTGCTATTTCGTTCACGGCTCTCACGAACCGCGCGAGGGAATCAATCCTCGGTGCGGATGTCGCGGCGCTCGGCGATGCGAGCGCGCTTGCCGGTGCGGCCGCGCAGATAATAGAGCTTCGCGCGACGCACGACGCCGCGGCGGACTACCGTGATCGAATCGAGATTGGGCGAATAGAGCGGGAACACGCGCTCCACCCCTTCGCCGAACGAAATCTTGCGAACGGTGAAGTTGGAACCCATGCCCTTGTTGGAGCGGGCGATGCACACGCCTTCGTAGTTCTGGACGCGGCTGCGGTCGCCTTCGACGACCTTCACGCCGACGCGCAGCGTGTCGCCCGGACGGAAATCGGGGATATCCTTGGCGAGGGCCGCGATGTTTTCGGCCTCGATCTGCTGGATCAAGTTCATGTAACTCAGTCCTTATCTTCGCGTTGCGCGCCAGAGGGCGACTGGTCCCGAACACCGATATGGCGTTCCCAAAGGTCCGGCCGCCTTAGCCGTGTGTCATCTTCCGCCCTTTGTTTCCGCCAGGCGGCGATCTTCGCATGATCCCCCGATCGCAACACTTGCGGGATCGTGCGCCCTTCCCACTCAGCGGGCCGGGTATAGTGCGGATATTCAAGAAGGCCGCTTTCGAAGCTTTCCTCATCCCCGCTGGAAGCCGCGCCCATTACACCGGGAAGCAGCCGAACGCAAGCATCCAGCAGCATCAATGCGCCCATCTCTCCGCCCGACAATATGATGTCACCCATGGAGAGTTGTTCGACCGGTCGGCCTTCGAAAATACGCTCGTCGAAACCTTCGAACCGGCCGCAGAGAATCGTCGCGCCCGGCCCCGCCGCCAGATCGCGCACCCGCGCCTGCGTGACGGGCGCGCCGCGCGGCGTCATGGCGATGACGGGAAGATCGGGGCGGCGCTCCAGCGCATGATCGACAGCGCTGGCGAGAATGTCGACGCGCAGCACCATGCCCGCTCCGCCGCCCGCAGGCGTATCGTCCACGGTGCGGTGCCTGTCGGCCGCGAAGTCGCGGATATGGATGGGATCACAGACCCACCTTCCCTCTGCCAGCGCCCGTCCGGCGAGCGAATGGCCGAGCGGGCCGGGAAATATCTCAGGATAGAGGGTCAATATCTGCGCGGTGAAGCTCATCGCGCCCTCATGCAGCAACGCAGACCCATGCCCGCAAGAGACGCGACCGCCCCCACCCCCAGAACCAACCAGCCAATAGCGCGTGCCAGATCGTCAAAGCCCTGCGGCGGGCGGACGACAGTGGGCAGAATGAAGAAGGCGGGCACAATCGCCACTACGCCAAGCAGGATCGCCAGCCGCACCGCCCAATGCCAGGGCGCGCCCCACAAAGCCCAGCCGATCGCGATCAACACCACCGGGTAGAGAATGGCCAGAAATGTCTGCATGGCCCGAAGGCTCAAGCCGCGAAGGCCGCTTCGATCACGGCTTGGCCATCGGCCAGCGTGACGGCGTGCATCGGGGCCATGAAGCGTTTGCCATTCGGGCGCTCGACCTCGATAATATCGCCCGCGCCGAAATTCTCGACCGTGACGATTGCGCCCAGCGCCTCACCGTCGCTGGAAATGCAGGGCAGGCCGATCAGGTCGACATGATAATATTCGCCCTCGTCCAGGTCCGGCAGGGCGGAACGCGCGATGGTGAGTTCGGTGCCGCGCAGGGATTCCGCGTCGCTGCGATTGCCGACCTCGGCAAAGCGCGCCACCGCGCCATTGGGACCGGGGCGCACCGACTTCAACGTCAGCGTGCGCCCTGCCACCTCGAAGCTCTTGTAGCTTTTGAGCGTGTCGACGCCCTCGCCAAAGAGCTTCAGACGGACTTCGCCCGCCACACCATGCGCGCCGATGATGACGGCCAGAGTGACGGGCTTGTCGGTCAAGAGGTTCAGCCTTCGGCCTGCTCTTCAGCGGGCGCTTCGGGAGCAGCTTCCGCAGCGGCTTCGGGGGTCGCTTCGTCCAGGGCTTCCGCGACGACTTCGACGGTTTCGGCTTCAGCGGCCGCCTTTGCGGCTTCCTCGGCTTCGGCGGCCTTGCTGGCGCGTTCCTCGGCGCGGTCCTTGGCCTTCTGGCCCGGCTCCGCCTTGTTGGGATTGTTGCGGGCAGCGCGTTCCTTCACGCCCGCGGCGTCGAGGAAGCGGGCCACGCGGTCGGTCGGCTGCGCGCCAGCGGCCACCCAGTGCTTCGCGCGCTCGACGTCGAGGATGACGCGCTTTTCGTCGCCCTTGGGCAGGACGGGGTTGTAGCTGCCGATGCGCTCGATGAACTTGCCGTCACGCGGCGCGCGGCTGTCGGCCACGACGATGCGGTAATAGGGACGCTTCTTGGAACCGCCGCGCGAAAGACGAATGGACGTTGCCATATAAACCAACCTTACCTTTCTGTAATATTATAATATATTGAAAACACTTATTTCTTCATGAAATTCTGAAAACCCGGCGGTAATTTGGGCATGTTGCCGCCAAGCCCGCCAAGGCCCGAAAGATCCGGCGCTCCGGCCCCGCCATCGGGACCGCCCGCGCCGCCCAGCATCCCGCCAAGGCCGCCACCGCCGAACATCTTGGCCAGCCCCTTGAGACCGCCCATCTTGCGAATCTTCTTCATCGCCGTTTCCATTTCCTGATGCATTTTCAGGAGACGGTTGACTTCCTGCACCGTGGTGCCGGAGCCTTTGGCGATACGAATCTTACGCTTGGCGTTGATAAGGGCGGGCCTTTCCCGCTCCTTGAGCGTCATGGAGCCGATCATGGCGTCCAGGTGCAGCAGCGTCTTATCGTTCGCGCCGCTGTTCGCCATCGCCGCCTGCGCCTTCTTGAGGCCCGGGAGCATGCCCGCCAGCGCGCCCAGACCGCCCATGCGGCGCATCTGGTTGAGCTGGCCGCGCAGGTCGTTCATGTCGAACTGACCCTTGGCCATTTTCTTGGCGAGCTTGTCGGCTTCCTCGGCGTCGATTGTCTCGGCCGCCTTTTCGACCAGCGACACCACGTCGCCCATGCCAAGGATGCGCTGCGCCACGCGCTGCGGATGGAAAGGCTCAATGGCGTCGAGCTTTTCGCCGGTGCCCGCGAACTTGATCGGGCGGCCGGTGACGGCGCGCATCGACAGCGCCGCGCCGCCGCGCGCATCGCCGTCCATGCGGGTGAGGACCACGCCGGTCAACGGCACCTGCGCGGTGAAGCTCTGCGCGACGTTGACGGCGTCCTGACCCGTCAGCGAATCGACCACCAACAGGATTTCGGCCGGATCGCTCGCATCGGCGACCGCCTTCATCTCGTCCATCAGCGCCTGATCGACGTGCAGGCGGCCAGCGGTGTCGAGCATCACCACATCGAAGCCCTGAAGCTTCGCGGACTGGAGCGCGCGCTGGGCGATTTCGACCGGCTGCTGGCCGGGCACGATGGGCAGGGTCGCCACATCGGCCTGCTGCCCCAGCACGGCCAACTGCTCCTGCGCGGCGGGGCGCTGGACGTCGAGCGACGCCATCAGCACCTTCTTGCGCTCCTTGTCCTTCAAGCGCTTGGCGATCTTGGCGGTGGAGGTGGTCTTGCCCGACCCCTGAAGGCCGACCATCATGATGACGGCGGGCGGGGTCACGTCGATCAGCAGCTCGGAGGTTTCGGACCCCAGCACGGCGGTCAGCGCGTCACTGACGATCTTCACCACCTGCTGGCCCGGCGTCACCGAGCGCAGGACATTCTGGCCGACGGCCTGTTCGGTCACATCGTCGACGAACTGACGCACGACCGGCAAGGCGACATCGGCTTCGAGCAACGCGATTCGCACCTCGCGCATCGCGGCGCGGACGTCGTCCTCCGTGAGCGCGCCGCGCCCCCGAAGCTTGTCGAATACGCCGCCCAGACGATCGCTTAGCGAATCGAACATCATCACCTCAATGGGGCCGAGTGGCCCGAAAAACCGTGCATACCCATCAAACGACAAAATCGCCGGCGGGCGAAACCTCGCCGGCCAGCGTCCATATAAAGCGCCACCTGCGCCCATGGATATATCAGGGTATCAGACAGCAGAGCCGCCCGATTGCGAGCGCGCCTTTAGCGCAGCCCCGGCCAAAGCGCAACCCGCCCGCCACATTGCGACGGCAGCAGCCGCGGCAATCCCGATAAGATAAGGCTGGCCCAATAGGGAAGGCTGGTATTCCCGCCCTATCCCCACTAGATGCACGCCCATCATGGGACGCTTTTCGAAGATGCATGGCCTCGGCAACGACTTCGTGGTGATCGATGCGCGGGATGGCGCGGTCGAGATGACGGCGTCGCGCGCCCGCGCCATTGCCGATCGCCATGCGGGCATCGGCTGTGACCAGTTGATCCTGATCGGCGCGTCCGAGCGCGCCGACGTGTCGATGCGGATTTTCAACGCGGACGGCAGCGAGGTGGAAGCCTGCGGCAACGCGACGCGCTGCGTGCCGCTGTTCGTGGGCCGCGACGTGCGGATCGAAACGAAGGCGGGCCTGCTCGACGCGAAGGGCGTGGAAGGTGGCGCAAGCGTCGACATGGGCGCGCCGCGCTTCGACTGGGATGCCATCCCGCTGGCTTATGCCATGGACACGCTGACCATGCCCGCCAGCTGGGAAGACCTGCCCGCGCCCGCCGCCGTCAATGTCGGCAATCCCCACGTCATCTTTTTCTGCGACGATCTGGATGTGGTCGATATTCCGCGCCTGGGTTCGATCATCGAGAATGATCCCCTCTTTCCTCAGCGCGTGAACGTCAATTTCGCGGAAGTCGCGGGCGACAATCATCTGCGCCTCATGGTCTGGGAGCGCGGTGCGGGCCTGACGCGGGCCTGCGGCACGGGCGCCTGCGCCACCGCCGTCGCGGCGATTCGGAGCAAGCTCATGGCTGGTCCCGTGACGGTCAGCCTGCCCGGCGGCGACCTTGCGATCGACTGGACGCCGGGCGGCACCATTCGCATGACCGGCCCGGCCACTCATGTCTTTAACGGCGAGGCTGACTGGACCCGCTTCTAGATGCCCAGTCCTTCCCGAAACGCGCCTGAAATCATCACGCTGGGCTGCCGCCTCAACATCGCGGAGAGCGAGGCGATCCGCGAAATGGCGCAGGGTCAGGATGACCTGATCGTCGTCAATAGCTGCGCCGTCACCGCCGAGGCCGTGCGGCAGGCGCGGCAAGCCATACGCAGAGCGCGGCGCGAGCGGCCCGAAGCGCGGATCATGGTGACGGGCTGCGCGGCGCAGACCGAGCCTGCGACCTTCGCCGCCATGCCCGAAGTGGACGCCGTGCTGGGCAATCGGGAGAAGATGGAAGCCGGTTCCTATCGCCCGTTCGTGTCGGGCGGTGGGGCACGGGTGCGCGACGGTTTCCCCCCTGCGCTCGACACGAACGGCGCTGGCGCCGCGCTCCATGTCTCCGACATCATGGCCGTGCGCGACACCGCGCCGCATATGGCAAGCGCCTTTGCCGAACACGCCCGCGCCTTCCTGGAGGTGCAGAATGGCTGCGACCATCGCTGCACCTTCTGCATTATCCCCTATGGTCGGGGAAACAGCCGCTCCGTCCCGGCAGGCGCGGTGATCGACAAGGCGAAGCAACTGGTGGACGCGGGCTATCGGGAAATCGTCCTTACCGGCGTGGACGTCACCAGCTATGGCCCTGACCTGCCCGGCAGCCCCTCGCTCGGCCTGCTCATCGAACGCATATTGAAGGGCGTGCCGGATCTGCCCCGCCTGCGCCTGTCCTCGCTCGACAGCGTGGAAATCGATGAGCGGCTGTTCGACATCCTCGCTCATGAACCACGTATGATGCCGCATTTGCATCTGTCGCTGCAATCGGGTGACGACATGATCCTCAAGCGCATGAAGCGCCGCCACACCCGCGCCGATTCCATCCACATCGTCCAGCGCCTGAAAAGCGCCCGCCCGGAGATCAGCATCGGCGCGGACATCATCGCGGGTTTCCCGACCGAGGACGAGGCGATGTTCGAAAACAGCCTGCGTCTCGTGTCGGAGTGCCGCATCGTCCACGGCCATATCTTCCCATACTCGCCCCGCACAGGCACCCCCGCTGCCCGAATGCCGCAGGTGGATCGCTTGCGCGTCAAGGCCCGCGCCGCCCGCCTGCGCGAGGCTTGCGCGGAGGAACGCGGCCGCTGGCTTCAAAGCCTGGTCGGCACGACCCAGGCCGTGCTGGTCGAGCGCAACGGCGTCAACGGCCATGCCGAAAATTTCGCGCCCGTCCGCTTCGCGACGCCGCACCCCTCCTCCTCCATCGTCCGGGCCATCATCACGGGGCTTGAGAAGGACGCGCTGATCGCGCAAGAGGCGCTTGATGACTGAATCCGGCAATAGCTGGCGCGACCGCCTGTTCGGCGGCCTCAAGCGCACATCCGACAAACTCGGCGACAATCTCACCGGCCTTTTCACCAAGGCCGCGTTGGACGAGCAGACGCTGGACGAGATCGAGGAAGCGCTGATCGTCAGCGACCTTGGCCCCGCCATGGCCGCCCGCGTGCGCGAGCGCCTGTCCGAAGGGCGCTACAACCGCGAACTGACCGAGGAATATCTGCGCGAGATCATCGCGGAGGAGATCGAGAAGGTGCTGGCCCCGGTCGCCCGTCCGCTGGAGATCGAAGCCTTCCCGCGCCCACAGGTGATCCTCGTCATCGGCGTCAACGGTTCGGGCAAGACCACCACCATCGCCAAGCTGGCCAACCTGCTCCTGGAGCAGGATTATGGCGTGATGCTGGCGGCGGGCGACACCTTCCGCGCGGCGGCGATCGGACAACTCAAAGTCTGGGCCGACCGGCTCGGCATCCCCATCGTGGCGGGCAAGGAAGGCGGCGACGCGGCCGGCATCGTCTTTGATGCGGTTCGCCAGGCCACCGCGACCGGCATCGACGTGCTGATCGTGGACACGGCGGGACGCCTTCAGAACAAGACCGAGCTGATGGACGAGCTGGCGAAGATCCGCCGCGTGCTCGGCCGGTTGAACCCGGCGGCGCCGCATGACGTTGTGCTGGTGCTGGACGCCACCACGGGACAGAATGCATTGAGTCAGATCGAGGTGTTCAAGGAGGTGGCGCAGGTCACCGGCCTCGTCATGACCAAGCTGGACGGCACCGCGCGCGGCGGCGTGCTGGTCGCGGCGGCGGACAAATATCACCTGCCCATCCATGCCATCGGCGTCGGCGAGAAGATCGAGGATCTGCGCCCCTTCGACGCCGTGGATATGGCGAAAGCGATTGCGGGAACGGCCTATGCGCGCTGAGAGGATGACGGAAGGTTCTTCCATATGACTGAAACCAATTCCACGCCCAAACCTGCCCACAATGGCACGCTCAGCCTGATGCTCGATTTCGGGCCGCTACTGGTCTTTTTCCTGACCTATAAAGGGGCGGGCTGGTTTTGGGGCGCGGGCAACCCGATCACCGCGATGACCTTCAGCACGGCCGCCTTCATGGCCGCAATCGTGATTGCTGTCATCCTGTCGAAGGTGAAGCTGGGCCGCGTGTCGCCGATGCTGTGGCTGTCGGCGCTGCTGATCCTCTTTTTCGGTGGTCTCACCATTTATTTCCACGACCAGAGTTTCATCCAGATCAAGCCGACCATCATCTACGCTTTTTTCGCGCTGATGCTGTTCGCGGGACTGGTGCGCGGCAAGGCGCTGCTCAAATATCTGTTGCAGGCGGCCTATGACGGCCTGACCGAGGAAGGCTGGCTCAAGCTGTCGCGCAACTGGGCGCTGTTCTTCGTCGGCATGGCCGTGGCGAATGAAGTCATGCGCCGTTCGATGAGCTTCGACGCATGGCTGGCGGTCAAGGTGTGGGGCGTCACCATCGTGTCGATCGTCTTCGCCGCAGCCAATATCCCGATGCTGATGCGCCACGGCCTCGACATCGGGGACAAGCTGGACAGCGAAGATATCGGCGAAACCACGCCGCCGCAGGGATGATGGCGAGCGCCGTCCGGCGCCCGCCACGCCGGTTCAGGTGAAGTTGACCATGCAATAGAGCATCGCCAGCGACAGCAGGGTATTGGTCCGGCTGGCGATCATCGCCGTGGCCGCGGCCTTTGCCTTCGCCGCATCTTCAGCGGGAACGATGCCCAGCGCCTTCTTCTGGTTCGGCCAGATCACGAACCAGACATTGGCCGCCATGATGAGCGCCAGCCACATGCCGATGCCGATCAACAGGAAAGGCCCCTGCAACGTCAGCGCCTGCACGAGATATCCCGCCAGCCAGGCGACGATCAGGCCGGTCAGCACCGTGAACGCAGCCGCCCAGCGGAAGAAGAACAGGGCCGACGGCGCGATATGTTTCGACACGCCCGGCTTCAGTTCGGCCGGAATGCTCGGCATGGTCGGGATCTGCACGAAGTTGAAATAATAGAGCAGCCCGATCCAAGTGATGCCGAAGAACAGGTGCAGCCAGCGGAATATGCTGTTGGCGTCCACCAGTCCGGCATGGGCGCCGAACATGACGACGATCGCGAGCAACAGACCCGCCGCGAGCACGAGATGCAGATTTCCGAAGAATTTTGCCATGGCCCTACCCCCAGATTATCGTTCACCGCCACATTTTCCGGGCGGCCTAACCGGGAATATTAGGGTATCGTTACGCCCCTGTCACATGGATATTTCCGCAAGCCTGAAAGAAAATATCTTTTTCCCGCCGCGCGATGAGACTGCTAGTGGCTCGGGAGCCTTCCGGCCGCATCGTCGTTATGCGGTCATCCCATCATGAACCCGAGGAGTTCCGACATGGCTTTTGTTCTGCCTGACCTGCCCTATGCCAAGGATGCCTTTGGCGACATTCTTTCCGCTGAAACCTTCGATTATCACCATGGCAAGCATCACAATGCCTATGTCGTGAAAGCCAATGAGCTGGTCGCCGCCGATCCCGCGCTTCAGGGCAAATCGCTGGTCGAGCTGATCAGGTCGTCCGAGGGCGGCCTGTTCAACCAGGTCGGACAGATCTGGAACCACACCTTCTACTGGCAGTCGCTCTCACCCAGCAAGACTGCGCCCAGCGGCAAGCTGCTCGACCTCATCAACGACGCTTTCGGTTCGGTCGACGCCCTGATCGAAAAGCTGAAAGCCGAAGCCGTCGGCCACTTCGCCAGCGGCTGGGCCGCGCTGATCCTGAAGGACGGCAAGCTGGAAGTGACCAGCTACCATGACGCCGACACCCCGGTCGCGCATGAAGGTCATGCGCCGCTGCTGATCCTCGATGTGTGGGAACATGCCTATTATATCGACTATCGCAACGCCCGGCCCAACTATGCCGACCGCGTGCTCAAGGAAGCGATCAACTGGGACTTCGCCGCCCAGAATCTTGACGGCAACGGCGTGAACCGCGCCGACCAGCCGGCCTGACAAGAATTGCGCCCGCCGCCAGGACCGCGGCGGGCGTTTTTCCTGATTTTTCCGATCCATAAGGCCGACCGCGAACCTTTTCTTAACCGGTTTTGGGGACTATGTTCCGTCAAATATGGGAACATGGAATGGATTTCGCCGAACTACGTCGGCAGCATGATGAAATCAGCGAAACGGCAAAGCGGATCGCAGTCATCATCACCCAGAGCAGTCAACCCGTCGGCGTCAGCCAGCTTCGCTGGCAGCTTGCGCGGCAATTAATGACTCATCTCGCGCTGGAAGACCGCTTTCTTTACCCCGCCATGCAGCGCTGCCCGGACAGGAAAGCGCGTGAAACCGCCTCGAACCTCCAGGCCGAAACCGGGCAGTTGGCGGAAAGCTTTTCCCACTACATGTCCTCATGGAACGAGGATCGGATGATCCGGGAATGGCCAGCTTTCTGCACGGAAACACGGGCGGTTCTCGACGCGCTGGCAGACCGGGTGACACGGGAAAACCGGATGCTTTATCCGCTCGCTGAACAGATGGCGCAGCAGGACCATCCCGTTTCGGCCCTCCGCGCCGGTTGATTGCTTAGTCAGCAGGCGAGGCCAGGTCGAGATCGCGGGCCAGGTCATCCAGATCCGCGCCGGGCCGCACCAGCAGCCATTCGCGGCTATCCGCGCCGTTGACCACGGTTACCGCGCCCTTGGGGCAAATGCCCAGACAATTGACCTCGACGATGCCGGCAGCCGCCTTGCGACCCTTTTTGAGCTTCAGGCGGCGGCGCAGCGCCTTGGCCAGCCGTTCATCCCCATTGGGGCCGAAGCCGCCGTCCAGCTTCTTCGAGCATTTGCGGCAGACCAGAACCGCGTTGGACCAGTTCGACCGGACGTGATCTTTCAATCCGCCCGCTCCCGCGGCTTCCATGTCCGCCGCTCTTCAGCCGCGCGCAGCACTTCATAGGCGGCCTGGATGGTCTGGAAACGGATGGCGGCCTGTGCGTCGCCGGGTTTCACATCGGGGTGGTTTTCCTTGGCAAGGCGACGCCAGCTTTTCTTCACTGCCTCGAAATCGACGTCATCCTCAAGCTCCAACGCCTTGAGGGCATTAAGCTCGTCGCGCGAACGGCTGCCATCTCCGGGGCCGCCCCAGCCATGATAGGCGCTCGACTGATAGCCGTTCGCCTCCCGCTGCTCGTCCCGTTCGCGCTGTTCCCGCTCCTCCTGATCGAGGCCCTGAAAATAGTCCCAATTGCGGTTATATTCCCCGGCATGATCCGCGCAGAAGTACCAGCGTTCGCGGCTGTTGGGCGATTTGGGCGCAGGGCAATCGCCGGGCCGGTCGCAACCGTGCCGGTCGCACAACCGCACCGCCTGCGCCTCACGCGTCGCGCCATAACTGCGCCAGCGGGGAAAGCCCCAGTCATTCGATCGCCCGTTTCGTGCCATATCACCAAATTAGGAAAGCGGAGCGACAAACGCCACCCCGGAGAAATCAAAATGCCAGAGGGCCTGTAAGCCGGGTTCTGTCCACCCCTTGCGGGGATAGGCGACCATTCCTCTAGGGGACGGATTGCTCCGCCCCTCAAGCAACCAACCCGGGCGGTCTCGGCCGAAACAGGCCTAGCAGTCGAGCTGCGCGCCGCCCCTATTCGGTCTTGCTCCCGGTGGGGTTTACCGTGCCGTCTTCCGTTGCCGGAGACGCGGTGCGCTCTTACCGCACCCTTTCAATTTCGCCTGCCCGAAGGCTTAGTCTCAAAGACTGGGCGACCTGCTTTCTGTTGCACTGTCCCTTGGATCACTCCAGCCGGCCGTTAGCCGGCACCGTCATTTCGTGGAGCCCGGACTTTCCTCGCCGTGAAAGTACCTCTCCACGCCGCGGTCGCCCGGCCCTCTGGCACGGCGGCCTATACAGGCACAGCATGCCTCAGTCATCCCCCATCGGTTTGGGCAGCAATAAGGCCAGCAGGATAGCGCGGCATTCCCCGTCGACGATCCCGTCGATCAGTTCCGGCCGGAAGCGCCGCTGAAAGGCGACCACGGCTGCCTGCGGCTCGGCAATGTCATAGCCGAACCGCTCCAGCGCCAGCATGAAACCGCCGTCCGACCAATGCGGGTCCATCAGGTTCTTCGTCGGGCGCGGCAGGGCCAGGCGCAGGCGGGCGAGCTGCCCCCAGGGGAAAAGCTCGCCGGGGTCCTGCTTGCGCGCGGGGGCGATGTCGCTGTGACCGACGATATTGCCGCGCGTGATCTTCCGCCGCTGCACGATGTCGTGGATCAGCGGGATCAGCGCGCTCATCTGCGTCTCCGGGAAAGGGCGGTATCCCCATTCATGGCCGGGATTGACGATCTCTATCCCGATGCTGGCGGAATTCACGTCGTCGATGCCGCGCCAATGGGATCGGCCCGCATGCCATGCGCGCTTTTCCTCATCCACCATATGAATGATCTGCCCGTCCTCGGTCACGACATAATGCGCCGAAACCTTCGATTCCGGGTTGGCGAGCCAGTTGATCGCGCTCGCCGCGTCCGGCATCCCGGTATAGTGCAGCACCAGCAGGGATATGGGCAGGCTGCGCTCGTCGAAATTGGGCGAGGGCGTTTCGATCATCGGAATATCTGTCATCGGGAAAGGCCAGTCACCACAAGCTCTCGATCATCGCGCCCTTTCCGGCTCACTTTTCATGAAGCGGCTTCTGTCGGGACAATGGCGTAGAGCCGCCCGTCAATCAAGCATGGTGAAGCGGAAAGCCCGCCTTGACGATCATATCCCCTGCCGCATCGGCCCGCCCGCGCAGGCCGACAGGGACACCGGACGGCGATAAGCGCCCCTGAATTGGGGATGCGCGACGAAGGGGTCGCCATGCCCCATCGCCGTTTCCCCCGCGCCCAGCAACAGGACGGAATGATCGTGACTGTGCCGTGTGAGCAGATCGAACATTCGTTGCCGACGGTCGTGCGCGAAATACAGCATCACATTACGGCACAGCAGAAGATCATAGGCGCCGGTGGGCGCAAGGGGGGCGAGCAGATTATCCCGCCGGAAATCGATCATCCCGCGCAATCGGGCATGGGCGCGCCAGCCGCCCGCGACCGGTTCGAACCATTGGATGAGGTCATTGACGGCCAGTCCCCTCTGAACATCCATTTGGGGGAATATCCCGGCCCGCGCGCGCTCGATCGCGGTTGCGGAAATATCGGTGGCCAATATCTCCACGCGCCAATCGCCCCAGCGTTCCGCGTCGTTGCAAAGCTGGATGGCGAGCGAATAGGCCTCTTGCCCGGTGGAGCAGCCCGCGCTCCAGATACGCAAGCGACGGTCCTGCCGGCGCGCATGGATGTCCGGCAATATCTGCCCCCGGATCATCTCGAAAATCTGGAGGTCGCGGAAAAAACTGCTTTCATTGTTCAGCAGCGCATCGACGACTTCCGCCTCCAGGCGCGGATCGCGGTGACGCGCCAGATGCGCCGCGAGCGTCTCCACATCCTTGAAGCCATGGACGCGCAGCATCGGCTTGAGCGCGGTTTCCGCCCGCCATCCCCGCTGGGGCGATAGACGCTGTCCCGTCCGGTCCTCCAGCAAATCGGACAACAGGCGGATGCCGCCATCCTGCATGGACGATCCCGAAGGCACGGCGGCCGTCAAGAGCGTATCTTCCCCTGCCGCGCGACAAAAGCCATGATCGTTCGCGGCTCAAGCAGCGCGCAGCTTAGTCCCGCAGAGGCGACCGCCCCGGGCATTCCCCATACGACGCTGCTGGCTTCGTCCTGCGCGACGATCCAGCCGCCAGCGGCCACGATTTCCCTTGCTCCCGCCGTCCCGTCGCGCCCCATGCCGGTGAGGACGATGCCTGCGCCGCCCGCGCCATAGATTTGCGCGATGCTGGAAAACATGGGGTCCACACCCGGCAGATTGCCCGATGGTGTGCGTTCGGGCGTGAGCTGGACGCATATCCGCCGCCTCAGATCGCGCCGCAGCCGCAGATTGGCGTCACCCGGAGCCACATAGACCGTATCGGGTTCCAGCACGTCGCCCTGCTCTGCAACCTTGACCTTGAGGCTGGTCATGAGCGCCAGTTGCTGCGCGAAATAAAGCGTGAAGCTTGCAGGAAGGTGCTGGGTCAGCAAAATCGGCACGCCCAAAGGCTCGGAAAGACCCGCGAACAGCAGGTTCAGCGCATGGATGCCGCCCGTCGACGCGCCAATCCCCAGGCAAGCCAGCGGAAGGGCGGCCGAAGCCACAGCCATTGGCGGCGGGGGCCGTTGCGGCTCCGTTTCCCGTTCCGGCAGAGCCAGCAAATTGCCATGCAGCAGCCGTTTGAGCCGTTCAATCAACGCCTGCGGGAATTGCTCGCCGAAGCTGCCGCTGTGCGGTTTGGACAGGATATCGCTTGCGCCAAGGGCAAGGGCCTGGACAGCAACGGCGCTTCCCGCCTCGCAATTGCCCGAGAGGATCGCCACCCTGGCGCGCGGACACGCCTGAAGAATGGCAGGCAGCGCCGCCAGTCCGCTCTGACCGGGCAATTCTATGTCCAGCAACACCAGATCGACCGGGAACTCCGCAAGATAATGCAGGGCCTGTTCGGCATTATTGATCTTCTGCACGACGGTGAAGGCCGGATCGCTGTTCAATATCCGTTCGATGACGGTGCGGACGACCACCGAATCGTCGACCACCAGCACGCGCGCGACCGGAACGGCGGCGGCTGTGTTATGGAGGATCGGAACAATGGCATTCATGGACGAAGAAACTTTCCGAACGGGAACAACAAGAGATCGGACGCTGGCAGACGATCCTGCTGCGCTGCGTTATATCCGATGCATGTCTCTCCAGTCTTTATCATGCCGTTTTCGCGGAAGCGGCTCCCGTTTTGCGCCGCTTCAGATCACACCGACGATGGCCAGCTTGCTTTCCAGCGTTTCGCGATCGAAAGGCTTCATAACATATTCGTCGGCCCCCGCCTCGACCGCCGCCTTTATGTGACCGATGCCATTTTCGGTCGTGCAGAATATGACCTTGGGCCGCGTATCGATCCGAGCGCTGGACAAGGCCCTGAGGAATTCCATGCCGCTCATCACCGGCATGTTCCAATCCAGCAAGACCACGTCCGGGGCCGATTCTTCGCACTGGATCAACGCATCCTGCCCGTCCACCGCCTCGCGAACCGACAGGTCGAGCGATTCCAGTATATGGCGTGCGACTTTACGTATGACCTTGGAGTCGTCGACCACCAGGCAGCTTTTCATGATGCGTCCCTTGCGTTTTTTCTTGTTGAGGGTGCGGATTTAACGTCGAAAGCCAAGCAAATGGTAAACATCTCTCATTCCCTCAGGCCGCCTGGCCCACGATCCCGCTCTCCAGAAAGGCGGAGGGCGAAACCAGTAGCCAAGGCAATTCCGCATGTTCCACGAGCGCGCGGGCATAGGGCTTCCAGACCGGGTCGAGCTGACCGCGCAGAGGCAGCGCCCCGCCGGGCGCCCGGCAGATGTCCGACACCTCATCGACCATCAGCGCATAGCTGTGCCCGCCGATGGCGGCGATGATGGCCAGTCCCCGTTTGTCGGCAGGCGTGGGCGCGCCATATATCAGCGCGGCAACGTCGATAACGGTCAGGACGCGGCTACGCAGGGCCGACAGTCCGGCGACATGGCCGCCAAGGCCGGGCACCGGCGAAATGTCGATCAGCCTGACCACGGCCTCCACTTCCTCCGCCGCGATCGCCACCCGCGTTCCCGCCAGGGTGGCGAAGAGATGAAGCTGTTTCATTATCCCGCTCCCGCGATAGCCGCCATCAGGGCGGGTTGATCGTAACGGTAGATGCTGGCGTCCTGCGGTCCCGAAGGCTGCTGGGCGGCGCGCAACTGGACGGCCCGGCATCCTAGAATGTCGGCGGCCTGCATGGCGTCGGAGGTGGTGCAAAGCACGATGTCCCGCGGATCGAGGGCCTCGCCATCGGGCAAGCCGATCAGGACGTCATGCCCCGCATGGCGAAGCAGCGGCGCTAATATCTCACGCGCCCAGCCATCCTGGGCATCCGCCAATACGCAACGGCCCGGACGGCTGTGCCCCAACGGCTCTTCCGGCAGCGACGCAAATAGGGCAAAGGGATTGACGACTTCCAGATGCTCGCCGTCAACCACGCTCACGCCGCTCAGATTGCCTTGCATGGTGATCATGTCGGGCACGATCGGCATCTGAACAATGTCGAGCACCGCCGCGACCGCATAATAAGCCTCCCGAACGCCATCGCGCAGCCGGAGGGCCGACACGGCCTCTCGCGCAAAACCATGTCGGCCGTTGATGACAGGGACAAGCCTGTCGCTCAGCCGCACGAAGGCATGATCGCCTGACTGACCGAAAAGATGGGTTTCCAGTTCCTCCACCCTTTCGATCAGAGACAGCTGAAGCAGGCGACGTTCCCCCGAAAGCTCCTCGAACCGCAGGGCCGCGATCATCTCTACATCATTCTTAGCGTCCGCCCTGTCCTCAGCCTTCGCTTCGATGGGATTTTCGGCGATTTCCGGCAGCGAAGCGTTCCGGGCAAGACCCGCGGCGTCCAGCAACAGCATGGGCTTCCCATTGTCGGGCAATGTCATCCCGGCATAAATGCCGCTCGCCATCACGATGGGGGATGCCGGACGGATAACCAGTTCCTCATGATTCTCAACCGCCGACACGCCCAGCGCGAAGGGCAAGCCGCTCGCCGAACGAACAACCATGATGGTGCGCGGCCCCGACTGGGCGGGAATGTCGAGGCCCAGCACGTCCTCCAGATCGATCATGGAATGGCGGACATTGCGGATCGTGACGATCTTGGCGCCGCCCACCGCGCCGATGCGGAGCATCTCATTATTGTCGTGGAGGATTTCGACGACCGCTGCGCGCGGAATCGCGAAATGAAGACCGCCCGCGCGCAGGACCAGGCCAGGAATGATCGTCAGGGTCAGCGGCAAGCGCAGGGTGATACGCAATCCTCGGCCCGGCTGATTGTCCAGCCCGATCGCGCCGCCGATACGTTCGATATTGGCCCGAACCACGTCCATGCCCACGCCGCGCCCGGATACGGCAGTCACCGCGCGAGCGGTCGAAAGACCGGGCTGGAAAATGAGATCGATCCTTTCCGCCTCACTCATGCGAGCAGCGGCTTGCGGCGTCAGGCAACCGGCGGCAATGGCCTTCTCGACAAGGCGCGCAGTGTCAATGCCTGCACCGTCATCGCTGATTTCAATGACGATCTGATTGCCGGACTGGCGCGCTTCCAGCCGAAGCTGGCCGGTTTCCGGTTTGCCCAACGCCCGGCGGCGCTCGGGTGTTTCTATCCCATGGTCGATGCTGTTGCGGACGATATGGATGAGCGGATCGACCGCCATCTCGACCATTTCGCGATCCATCTCCACATCCCCGCCTTCCAGGGTGAGTGCGATCTGTTTGCCCAGTTCCCGGCCAAGGTCGCGGACAGTGCGAGGAATGGCCGCAAATAGCCGGTCGATCCGTTGCATCCGCGTGCGGGAAATCGCGTCGCGCATATCGGCGACGCAGCTGGACAGGCGTTCGAATGCGCCTTCCAGCGCCGGGTCGCCGGCCCTGTCGCGCAACTGGCGGGCCAGTTCGTTGCGGGCCAGCACCATGTCCGACACACCATTCATCAACTGGTCGATCAAGGCCAATGGCAAGCGGATGGTGCGGGGCGCGGCCTGGGCTGACCTCTGCCGGTGGGCTGTGGCGGGCGCATCAGGTTGACCGGGCACGTCAAGCGGGACGCATTCGACCTCCTGCATGGCAAGGGCCGCGACGAGATGTTCGTCATCCTCCTGCGCGAGCGGCGCGCCAACCGCAACGGCGTGCGTAAGTTGGGCAATGCGGTCCATGATGCTCAGGACGGCGTTGACTGTCGCGGCATCCGGGCAGCGTTCCCCGGAGCGGATGTCCGACAACACATCCTCGGCCGCGTGGCTGAGGCGCTCGAAACGCGGCAGATGCAGAAAGCCGCAGCTGCCCTTCACTGTATGGAAGAATCGAAAAATGGCGTCCAGCCGTTCACGATCGGATGGGTCCGCCTCCCACGCGACGACCTCTCCCGCAAGAGCCTCCAGGGATTCTTGCGTTTCCGATATGAATTCCTGAAGGAGTTCGTCCATTCTCACGCCCCATATATGCGTGCGTTACCATGGCGATGCGTGGTTAAGAGGGTCTTAAGAGCCATGAAAAAGGGCGCCGCGTTTTTGACGCGACGCCCCCGATACGGCTATCACCGCGAAAGGAAGAACTACTTCTTTTCGCTTTTTTCGACCGCGTCGGCCGCTGCATCACCTGCTTCGCGGGTGGCTGCAGCCTTGTTCTCCAGAGCATCGGCGGCATTTTCCGCTGCGTTTTCGGCGGTGCCGGAAAGATTATCCGCCATCGACTCCATATTCGCTGCCTGGTTGTCGAGTGCGTCCGCCTGATTCTCGTAAGCGTTCTCGACCTTGTTTTCCTGCTTGGAATCGCAAGCTGCAAGCGCGACCATGCTGGCAAGGCCAAGGACTGTAACGATGGTTTTCACGGCGTGTTCTCCTGTTGCGCCCCCTTGGGCTGACGTCATTCGGCACGGGAGGAGACTGACGCCAAGCCGTCCCCAACCCTGACCGCGTTCAACAGGCCGGGCGGCGGATGGTTCCCCTTCCGCACTCGGTTCATCGCATTCCTGGTCTATTTTCTAAGGGAATCCCGGATTTCGCGCAGCAGTTGAACCTCTTCCGACGGTCCCGCGGCTGCTTCTTCCGGCTTGGTCAGCACGCGGTTGACGACTTTCATCAGCAGGAAAATGATGAAGGCCAAAATCAGGAAATTGACGAAAACGGTCAGAAATTCGCCCCAGCCGAACATGGCGACGCCCGCCGCCTTCAGGTCGGCATAGCTTTCCGGATTGCCCTTAAAGCCAGCGGGAAGATCCCCCAGCCGGATGAAATAGCCGGAAAAATCCGCGCCGCCGAAAATATAGCCGACCACCGGCATGATAAGGTCGTCCGTCAGCGATTTGGTGATGGTCGCGAACGCGCCGCCGATGATGACGCCGATCGCCAGATCCATCACATTGCCGCGATTGATGAACGCCTTGAACTCGGAAATAAGACCCATGATGAAACCCTTGTTCTCCCTTCGATAAACCAAACATGCGCCGTTGCACGCGATCCGACAACAGCCTATTTCAACAGGCGAAACATGAGCAGAGGATGTTCGATGCACCACTTCTCCCGCCTCAAAGCCTTTTTCCTGCCCATCGTCGGCGCGCTTGCGCTATCGGCCTGCGGGATCAACAGCGTGCCCGCCGCCGAGGAAGTCGCAAAGGCCAAATGGGCCGATGTGCAGGCGCAATATCAGCGCCGGTCCAATCTGGTCGGCAATCTGGTCGCCACGGTGAAGGCCGCGGGCAAACAGGAACAGGATACACTGGTCAAGGTGACGGAGGCCCGCGCCAAGGCGACCTCCGTTCAGGTCAATGCCGACGATCTGTCCGACCCCGCCAAGGTCGCCCAGTTCCAGCAGGCGCAAGCGCAACTGAGCCAGGGCCTCGGCCGCTTGCTCGCTTCGGTGGAGGCTTATCCCGACCTCAAGACCAACCAGAATTTCCTCGACCTGCAATCGCAGCTTGAAGGGACGGAAAACCGCATCGCCGTTTCCATCCGCGATTATAACGAAGCCGTGCGCGCCTATAATACGCGCATCCGCACCTTTCCCGACGCGATCGGCGCGAAGATCATCCATGGCGCCAAGCCCATGACGCCGTTCCAGGCGACCACGCCCGGCGCGGAAGAAGCGCCCAAGGTCGATTTCGGCAACTGACAGGCCGATGCTGCGCCGTCTTCTCCTGATCCTGATGCTGCTGGCGTTCGCGCCGGCGACACAGGCGCAGACCTTCCCCAAGCTGACCGGGCGAGTAGTGGACGACGCAGGGCTGTTGCCCCCGGCGCAGGAACAGGCGCTCGATCAGCGGCTCGCCGCGCTGGAGCAGCAGAGCGGGCGGCAGGTCGTGGTCGCGACCATCCCCGACCTGCAAGGCTATGACATTTCCGACTATGGCTATCGGCTGGGCCGGGAATGGGGGATCGGCGACAAGGAAAAGAATGACGGTGCGCTGCTGATCGTCGCCCCCAATGAACGCCGAGTGCGAATAGAGGTCGGCTATGGGCTGGAGGGCATAATGACCGATGCCCTGTCATCCCAGATTATCCGCAACGCCATCACGCCGCGGTTCAAGGCAGGCGACATGGCGGGCGGGATCGCGGCGGGCGCGGAGGAGATCGGCACGCTGCTGGCTCTGCCTCCACAAGAGGCAAAGGCGCGCGCGCAGGCCGCCGCCGCACAGGAACGGCAAGGCGGTGGAGGCGGCGGCACGGTGATGGTGATTTTCTGGGTCATCGTGCTCGGCTTCATCTTCGTCGCCATGATTGCCGGCCGGGGGCGCGGCGGGCGCCGCTATCGGGGCGGCGCGGGACCAGTCATTCTGTGGGGACCATCCGATTCCGGCTGGCATGACAGCGGCTCCGGCTGGGGCAGCGGAGGTGGCTGGGGCGGCGGCGGAGGCGGATTTTCCGGCGGAGGCGGCAGCTTTGGCGGCGGCGGCGCATCGGGGGGATGGTGATGCCCCTTCACCTCGGCGAGGCCGACCATGATCGCGTCACCGCAGCCGTGGCGGCGGCGGAGAAGGAAACCGACGGCGAAATCGTCACCATCGTCGCGCGCCGCTCCGACGCCTATCATGATGCGGGGCTGCACTGGGCCATCGGTGCGACCTTCCTCGGCCTCTCGCTGGCGGCCGCCTTTCCCGCCCATTTGCGCGCGCTCGGTTCACGACTGCTGGGGAGTTGGGATCATGAACTGCCCGACTGGCAGATGCTGACGGTGCTGCTGGCCCTCCTCATCCTGATATTCCTGATTGTCCGCTATGCACTGGCGTGGATGCCCTTGCGGATGGCCCTGACGCCCGCGGCGACCAAGACGCGCCGCGTCCACCGGCGGGCCATGGCGCTTTTCCGCGCCGTGGCTCAGGGCCGGACGCGGGGAAGGACGGGTGTGCTCATCTATCTTTCGCTGGACGAACATCGCGCGGAAATCGTCGCCGACAGCGCCATCAATGAGAAGGTGGAGGCCGACATATGGGGCTGCGCCATGGCCGCGTTGATCGATGCGGTGCGCGACGGACGGCCCGGAGAGGGCATGGCGGCGGCAGTGGAGCAGGTCGGCGCGGTCCTTGCCGCCCATTTCCCGAAGAGTCAGGACAATCCCAATGAATTGCCCGACAGGCTGATCGAATTATGAGCGAACAGGATATGGCGACGGCCGAAGAGGTGATGTGGGCCGGACGCTTCATCACTGCCAAGAAGCGGGGGCGATGGGAATATGTCAGCCGCGCCCGCAACATCCGCGCCGCCGTGATCCTTGCAATCGACGAGGATATAGATGGCCGCCATGTGGTTCTGGTCGACCAGTTCCGCGTGCCGCTGGGCAGGCGATGCATCGAATTGCCCGCCGGACTGGTCGGCGACGAATCTGCGGACGAGGACGCCGCCGACGCCGCCGCCCGCGAACTGGAGGAAGAAACCGGCTATCGCGCGGGACGGATGGAACCGCTGGGGGAATTTTACAGTTCGCCCGGCATGGTGTCGGAAAGCTTCACCCTGTTCCACGCCCACGACCTGCACAAGACGGGCGATGGCGGGGGCGTGGACGGGGAAGATATCCATGTCCACCGCGTGCCCCTCGCCGGACTGGCCGCGCAGGTCGATGCATGGCGCGCGGAAGGCTATGCGATGGACGTGAAACTGTTGCTGCTATTGGGCGCGGGGATGGTCGCCTAAACACTACCGCGATGCACATCCGACAGCCAATCACCCCGAAACACGATACCAGTCGGCCACACGGTCCAGCGCCAGCGTCAGGACGAGCTTGCCTGCGCGGCTGGGCCAACCCAGGGCGCGTTCCGCCGCGGTAATGCCTTCTCCCGCGCAGGCGACCCGCCACAATATGTCGGACAGCCCCGGCCCCGCCGCGCGGATCGCGCCGTCGAACCGTTCCCGCGCCGAAAGCTGGGCAAGGGACGGATCGGGCCGTTCCCGCCTCCCGCCCGCACGCGGCGCTGCGTCCCAGCGCATGGTCACGCGCGGTCCCAGCCCCGCTTTCTCCCAATCGGCGCGCAACATGTCCCCCGCGAGATAATGCCGCTCCTTCAAATGGCCCCGCGCATGAAGCCAGCCAAGCGGCGATTCGCCCAGATGCACCATGACCCGCTGCGGGCGGCCTGCGGGATCTTCTATCGTCTGTTCTACATGAAGCGCGGCCATGTCTGTCCTCCTTTGCCGATGGGCAAGGAACGCTTGCCATGACGGATAGAATGTAGGAAAGAGAAAAACCAAATAGGTGAATATGGGAACCAGATGATTACGCGTATCCGTGCCGTCCGCAGGGCAAAGGGCCTGACGCTGGAGCAAGTGGGGGCTCTTTGCGATCCGCCGACAACAGCGCAGACCATCGGGCGGCTGGAAACCGGCACCCGCACCGTTTCCGTGAAATGGCTGAACCGGATCGCCAGGGCGCTGGACGTGAGCAGCGCCGAACTGGTCGCTCTGCCGGGGCAAAGCGTGGCCCCGGTCGCCGCGCTGCTCGGGCCGGAGGGCGCGCGCGCGCCCACCCGCTCCATGGCGCTCCCTCCGCCACTGGCGACGGAAGGGCTGGTCGGCGTCCATGTGAGCGCCAGCATCGGTGACTATCGCAGCGGCGACGCGATCTGGTGCCGCCGGATCGCGCCGGACGCTTTTGCCAGCGCGCTCAATCGCGACATCCTGTTGCCGCGCCCAGCGGGCCGTTTTCTTTTCGGGCGGCTGATCGGGCGCGAGGGCGACCGGCTGCACCTTCTCCCGCTCGGCGCCAATGCCCGGCAACTGGTGCTCACCGACCCGCCCTGGGGCGCGGTAGCGGTGCAACTTGTCCGACAGCTATAGGCAAGCGCGCATTTTCTCCCTAACCATCCCGTAACCATGGGCGTGCTAGGAAGAAGGTCATGACGCTGAACATCCTCATGCTGTCCACCCTTTTCCCGGACATGAGCCGGCCCAATTTCGGCGTTTTCGTCGAACGGCAGGCACGCGAACTGGCGAGCCGGGCGGAAGCCCATGTCACGGTCATCGCGCCCATCGGGATGCCACCATGGCCGCTGTCCAACGCCGCGCGCTATGCGCCGCTGCGCGCCCTGCCGCGCAAGGAACGGTGGAAGGACATGACCGTCTATCGCCCCACCTTTCCCATCATCCCGAAATTCGGCGGGCGGACGAACGTCTACAGCATGACCCGCGCCATATTGCCGCTCGTCAGGCGGCTGCATGAAGAAAAGCCCTTCGACGTCATCGACGCCAGCTTCTTCTTTCCCGACGGGCCGGTGGCGCAAAGACTGTCGCGGGCGCTGGGCATCCCCTATTCGGTCAAGGCGCGCGGGGCGGACATCCATTATTGGGGCGCCCGTTCCGGCACGCGCAAAATGGTGAAGCGCGCGGCGGATCGTGCGGCCGGACTGCTGGCCGTATCGGCCGCCATGAAGCGGTCGATGGCGAGAATGGGGATCGAGGACGACAAGATCCGGGTGCATTATACCGGCGTCGATCTCGACCGCTTCGAACTGGCCGATCGTGACGCGGCCAAGACGGCGTTGGGATTTGAGGGGCCGGTCGCCCTGTGCGTTGGCGCGCTGATCCCGCGCAAGGGGCAGGAATTGCTGGTGCGCGCCCTGCCCCATCTGCCCGATGTCACATTACTGATGGCAGGGCAGGGGCAATATCGGCGCACATTGGAGAAACTGGCCGAGGAGCTGGGCGTGGACCGGCGGATCGGCTATCTTGGCTCAGTCCCGCATGATCGCCTGCCCCGTATCTATGCCGCCGCCGATGTGATGGCGCTGGTTTCGGCCTCCGAGGGCCTGGCCAATGCATGGGTCGAGGCATTGGCCTGCGGCACGCCCATCGTCATCAGCGATGTCGGCGGCGCGCGGGAACTGGTGGACCGGCCCGAAGCCGGACGCATCGTGGAGCGTGACCCCGAAGCGATCGCGGCGGGGATACAGGCGTTGCTCGACAATCCCCCCGATCGCGAAACTGTGCGCGAAACCGCATTGCGCTTCACCTGGGGCACCAATGGCGATGTTTTGCTGGAGCATTTGCAGGCCGTCGCGCATGGCGAGACGCCCCCCGCCTGACGGGCTTGCCTGCGCGTGGCGGGCGGAGCAAAAGAAGCCATGACCCGGAAACTTCTCTTCGCCGCCGCGTGGATGGCATGGCTGTTCGCTGCGCTCCTTCCCTCGGCCATGGCGGCGTCACCGAACAGAGGCCCGCTGGTTCTGGCGGCCGCCAGCCTTCAGGAATCCATGAACGCCGCCGCCGATGCATGGGCGGCCCAGGGACATGCGCGGCCCGTCCTGTCTTTCGCCGGATCTTCGGTGCTGGCACGGCAGATCAAGGCCGGAGCGCCCGCCGACCTGTTCGTGTCGGCTGACGAGGACTGGATGGACGATGTCGAACGGGCAGGTTTCCTGTGGCAAGGAACGCGCGCCGATCTGGCGGGCAACCGGCTGGTGCTGGTCGCGCCCGCCGGTCAGCCGGTCCGACTCCGGATCGGGCGCGGCATGGCGATAGCCCGAGCCTTGGGCGATTCGCGACTGGCGATGGCTAATCCCGACAGCGTGCCGGCCGGCAAATATGGCAAGGCCGCGCTGACGGCGCTCGGCGTCTGGCCCAGCGTTTCGGCGAAGGTCGCGCGCGCCGACAATGTGCGCGGCGCCCTGGCGCTGGTCGAAAGGGGCGCGGCGCGGCTGGGCATTGTCTACGAAACCGACGCCCGCGCCTCGAAACAGGTGCGCGTCGTCGGGACTTTTCCCGCGGGCAGCCATGCGCCGATCCGCTACCCGCTGGCGCGCCTGAAAGCCAGCACGCACAAGGATGCGGAAGGGTTTCGCCGTTTCCTGCTGTCGGGCACAGGACGGGCGATCTTTGCCCGCCATGGCTTCACGGCTCCCTGAATCGCCTTATTTCTGGCAGGCGATGATCGTATCGATCACCGCCAGCGTTTCCTGCGGATCGCGCACCCGGATCGTGTCGAGGCCCAGTGCCTTGGCCGGATAATCATTGCCGCCAGGGAAGATCGCATCGCCGATGAACAGCATCGCATCCAGCTTTATGCCGCTCGCATCGCGCAGCTTCTTGAGGCCATAGCCCTTGTCCACTCCTTCGCGCGTGATGTCGATGGAGGTGGCCCCGCCCATATTGATGGAAAGGCCCGGCAACCGCCGGCGCAGGTCCGCCTGGATGATCTTGCGCTTGGCAAAATCGGGGTCCCACCCTTCCTTGGCGTGGATCGGGGCCTGCTGGCCCAGCGCGGAAAAGGTGATCTGGCTGCCGCGATCCTCAATCCGTTCGCCCCATGTCTGTTCGGGCACGAAACCCGTGGCTTCCAGCGCGGCATCGAAAGCCGTCAGGATTGCCTGTTTCTGGGCATCGTCGAACAGTTCGGCATAGACCGGCGACCATTGACCGTTGCGATGCGTGTAGAGTTTGGTGCCCGTGGTCGGCATCAGCCACAGGCGCGACAGATCGGCATGGGCCGGAAGGCGGCTTGCGACCTGCTTGTCGAATTGCGGCCAGTCGCCCCCCGAAATCACCGCGACATGGGCCACGGCCAGCAATCCGGCCAGCGCCTGCCCCATCGCCTCTTCCAACGGCTGCTTGCTTTCGGCCAAGGTGCCGTCAAGGTCGAACGCAATCAATTGCTTCATTTCAGGGAGGCTCCGATAAAGGCCGTGAAGAAAATTGCCTTTTTGCTTATGACAGGCCGCAATGCCGATAGGGCGGCGACACGCTGTCGGCAATCCTTTCGCCTATTTCCTTAAAGGTTTTCGCGGTTCGTGACAGATTGGAACATCAGTCCTGAAGAGTGGACGGTCATCGGCCTGTCGCTGAAGGTCAGCTTGGCGGCGGTGATAGCTATGCTGCCCATTTCCTTCGCCTTTGCTTGGATATTGGCGCGGTGGCGTTTTCCGGGCAAATTGCTGCTGGACACAGCCGTGCACCTGCCGCTGGTCGTCCCTCCGGTGGTCACGGGGTGGATGCTGCTGCTTCTTTTCGGGGCCAATGGTCCGATAGGGCGCTGGCTGCTCGACTGGTTCGGCGTGACTTTGCTGTTCCGCTGGACGGGCGCCGCGCTGGCGGCGGGGATCATGGCCCTGCCGCTGATGACGCGCGCCATGCGCCTGTCCATCGAAGCCGTCGACCGCAGGCTTGAGGACGCTGCCCGGACATTGGGCGCCGGACGATTCAGGGTGTTCCGCACCATTGCCCTGCCCCTTTCCCTGCCCGGCATATTGGCAGGGGCGGTGCTGGGTTTCGCCCGCGCGATCGGTGAATTCGGTGCAACCATCACCTTCGTATCCGACATACCCGGCGAAACGCGGACGCTGCCCATCGCCATTTATTCCGCGCTGCAAATGCCGGGCGCGGAAGCCGCCGTCAGCCGCCTTGCGATCATATCGGTCCTTCTGTCGCTGGGCGCATTGCTCATTTCCGAACTGCTGGCCCGCAAGACCGGGAGGGGTGTCCACAGCCATGTCCTTTGACATCGACGTGACCGTCCAGCATGGCAGGCGACGGATCGCGCTGAGCCACCGGGCACAGGCGCGGATCGTGGCGCTGATCGGCCCGTCGGGCATCGGCAAGACGAGCATCCTCAACATGGTAGCGGGATTGTTGAAGCCCGATCAGGGACGCATCATCGTCGCGGGGGAAACGCTTTTCGACAGCGAGCGTCGCCTCAACCGGCCGTCGGCGCAGCGGCGGCTTGGCTATGTCTTTCAGGATCGCCGCCTCTTTCCGCATCTCCGGGTGCGCGATAATCTGCTCTATGGACACAGACCTCCTTCCTCGCTCTCGCTGGACGAGCTTGCCCCTTTTCTGGGGATTGCACATCTTCTGGACCGCTGGCCCGGCACGCTGTCGGGCGGTGAAGCGCAACGCGTGGCGATGGGCCGCGCGCTCATGTCCGATCCGCGCGCGCTGTTGATGGACGAGCCGCTTTCATCCGTGGACCCGCGCCGCAAGGCGGAGATACTCGACATGATCCGCCATATTCCTGACATCAGCCAGGTGCCGATCCTTTATGTCACGCACGACCTTGACGAAGCGCATCGCCTGGAAGCGGAAATCGTCATGATCGAGTGACGACCTATCCGCTTGACCAAGCCATGCGAAAGATAACCGAGCGCCCTTGCCGCCCCATTCCCGGGATCGCGCCATGGAAAAATCGGTGGACATGCCCAGAGGGCCGCTTTAGCATTACAGTTGCATTTTTGACCTGATGTGCGCGCGGCGTGCGGCAGCTTGATGCGCTCGTCTCCAGCATGACCAAGCGATGATGTATGCTGGCTGGATATGACTCTGGGCCAGCTTGTTGGCGATCCGGCGGACTTCCTGGATCGGCCAGCGGATCAGATCCTGATGGTCGGCATCTTCAGTCTTTTTGGGGGCCTCGCGTAGTTTGCGCGATACCGGATCACCGCCATCATGGCGAAGGCGAGCATCACGAGCGAGACGTGGCGATGCCAGCCATGCCATGATCGCGTGTCGTGGTGATCAAGGCCGAGTTCGTTCTTGGCGGTTTCGAAGCTGTCTTCGATTGCTCAGCGATGACCTTCGACGGAAACAAGCGCCTGGATGCCTGTCCCGGCGAGGCACCAGGTTGTGAAGAAAGCGAGATCGCCGTCGCTGATATTGCGGCGGATCAGAAGGCCACAGGTCCAAAGTCCAGATTTCGTCTCATCATATTCATCAGTTTCTAGATCGGCGAGTCCGCAGTAAGCCCAGTCATAAAACCGCGCGCCCTTGGTTCCCTCGCCAGCAGACAGACGCTGCCATGCATCGGGCGCAAGATCACGAGCAATCTCTCCGCTTTACCCGCGACCACGGGCTTGCCTACCTATGAGCCGAAGTAATGATCGGATTTGACCCCGAGAACATAGCCTTTACGGGCTCGGCGTAGCGCATCTTCGATGTCGCCAACGCCGTATACCGCATCAGCCGCCACCCAGGAAAAAGGCACATCCGCTGCCAGCGCGCGCGCTATCATGTCGACAACCAAAGCCGGCTTGGTGGCGGACGCGATGGTCTCAGGAACGCGTGTGGCAGCCAGCCTGGCTGGATCGCCAGTCCAACTCTTAGACAAATAGAGCGCGCGATCGATAAAGGCATGGCCCTGTGCCAATACATAGACGGCGAACACCCCAATCTGACAGTTCGTGATCTTGCCGCTGAGCCGGTATATTGGCGCGCGACACCGCAGGATGCCTTGTCCTGCTTAGTGCCTGATCCGAAATTAAAGTGATTGGTATCAGCTGGTTAGACTGACGGCATGGCCTGTCGTTGATTCATGGGTTTTGCGAAAACTACCAAAGATCACCGATGTGGACCGATACCACTCGTGCGCTTCATGCGCGACGCGGGCTGATTTTGCCAAGTGATTTGACGGATGCCGAGTGGGCGGTGCTTGAACCACTGTTGCCACCGGCGTCACATGTGGCGCGGCCGCGCAAATGGCCGATGCGACGGATTGTCGAAGCGATACTGTTCCTGCTGCGTGGTGGCCTACCATGGCGGATGCTGCCTCCCTGTTTTCCGCCGGCCTCGACAGTGCGGCGCTGGCTTTACCTCTGGCGCGAAACCGGCCGGTGGCTGACGATGAACCATGTTTTGCTTATGGCATGCCGCGAGATGACGGGCCGGGAGGCATCGCCATCGGCGGGTGTGATCGACAGCCAGAGCGTCAAAACCGCGGAAAGCGGAGGCCTTTGCGGCTATGATGCTAGCAAGAAGGTCAAGGGACGAAAGCGTCATATCCTGACCGACACCGAGGGAAATCTGGTGCACGCGGTGATCCACACCGCTGATATTCAGGACCGCGACGGTGCGCCGATGGTGCTGCGCGAAATCATCCGGCGCTTTCCGTGGCTGCGGCACGTCTTCGCCGATGGCGGCTATGCTGGCGACAAACTCCGGGAGGCTTTGCGGCGAATGGGGAAATGGACCGTTGAAATCATTAAGCGGTCAGACACCGCCAAAGGCTTTGAGGCGCTGCCCCGCCGGTGGGTTGTCGAACGCACGCTGGCTTGGCTCAATCGAAACCGACGTCTCGCCAAGGACTTCGAACAAACCATCGCATCGGCAACGGCATGGCTTTTCATCGCATCCAAGGACGTCGGCGAGTTTCTCCAAGCTACAGACTGCATTCCGGGATCGCGCGTGAGCGCGACATCAGAATCTTGGTCACCGGCAGGAAAAACTGGCTGTGCGGCGATACTGTCGCCGGCGCTAGGGCAAGCCATGCCTACCGAAAAATTTTTTGTCGCCACTATCTTTTCGAGTTTCGCCAGGAAGAAGCGCTCACTCCATAGTCCGAGCGACTTTGCCTCCGTCGGGCGTAAAAAACGTCTGACATCTTCGGCGGCGGCCTCCCAGGCTATAGCACCTATCGTGTTTCGCCGCGTGCCCTTCAACCACGCAACGTCGTTGTGCCCCGCCCATGGGCCTGCCTGGATCAGCGCGGCCTGAAGATGCATCAGATTGACAGATACTCCGTTCGAGACATACCATGAGAAGTCATATCGGCTGATCCGCGGAGCGCGAGCGCACCGCGAATGAGTTTGTCCTGGTGCGGCGCGCCTCGACATCGAGCGCCCAGACGGCATCGCTTGCCTCGCTTGCAGCGCCGCGGCGAGAAGAGATATGGTGAAGCCGATCTCGGGTTCGAGGGCGAGGCCACCTTCCAAGGCAAAGGCATGACGGAGCGAAATGTCTCCCGTCCAGCTGTGCAAACGATAGTGGCTGGTGACCTTGCTGGCGCCAAAAAGGGCGTGCTTGCTGAAGACTATGTTCTTGCCGCCCCTGGAACTTGTGTATATGCCTCCGCACCGTCGTTCCGATCATGTTCTGAGACGGGGGCGGCTGAGACGCTAGTTGGCTGAAATTCGAATTTGCGAAGGGTTTTAATGCTCTTTCTTGCACATCGTGGATTATGGACTGCGCTGGATGCGCGCAACAGTCGGTCTGGTCTGAAAGCGGCGTTCGAACTGGGTTTCGGTGTTGAAACCGACATTCGGGATTTCGACGGGCGATTGGTGATCAGTCATGACATGGCTACTCCAGATTCGCTTCCGCTGTCCGTCATGCTTGCTGACTATGATGCTGCTGGAAGGCCGGGTCAGTTGGCTCTAAACGTCAAGGCAGACGGTCTTACTGCAGCCTTGATCGAGGAGTTGGACACTTTTGCGGGCATGCGTCAAAACGCGTTCGTATTTGATATGTCTGTTCCAGACACCATTCAATATATCGGCAAGGGATTACAGGTTTTTACTAGGCATAGTGAATATGAACCCACGCCGCCGCTTGAAATGCAGTCCCAAGGGGTATGGATGGACTGCTTTGTAAATGCGTGGGTCGATCCCGATGCGATTATGGAGCGCATGAGAAGAGGTCAAAAGGTCGCTATTGTCTCCCCGGAGCTCCATAAGCGCGATATCTATCATAGATTTTGGAAAATTTTGAAGGGTCGGATTAAAAAATCCGATCTTTGTGCTGATATATTGAATGATAATTTGATGCTATGCACCGATTTCCCAAGGGAAGCTGCAGAATTTTTCAAGGATTTGTGATGACCATTAAAGCAATATTGTTCGATATGGACGGTGTTCTCATCGAAGCTAAAGATTGGCATTATGAGGCTCTGAATCAGGCTCTGGATTTGTTCGGGATGCCGATAGATCGTCATGCCCACCTCGCCACTTTCGACGGGCTTCCAACGAAAAGAAAATTGGAAATTCTTGGGATAGCCCACGGGCTACCTGCTCAGCTTCATGGCTTCATAAACGAGATGAAGCAAAACTTTACTGAAACGCTAGTTTATTCAAGCTGCCGCCCTACATTTCATCACCAATATGCGCTTAGCAAATTAAAGGCTGATGGATATAAGATTGCAGTATGCTCCAACTCGGTTAGGGCTACTGTCTCATTGATGATGAAATTGTCTAAGCTGGATCGTTATTTGGATTTTCAACTTTCGAATGAGGATGTTGAAAAGGCGAAGCCGGCCCCGGATATCTATTTGGAGGCTATGCGTCGCCTTGATTTGGCTCCCCACGAATGCTTGATTGTTGAAGATAATGACCATGGATTCCAGGCCGCTCAAGCCAGCGGTGGACATGTCATGCGCGTCGGAACAACAGAAGACGTCACGTTCGATCGGATCAACGCAGCAATAACCAGCATTCAAGGAAATTAATGTGAATATTCTTGTCCCCGTCGCTGGTGCCACGCCCTATTTTTCAAGCGAGGAGTTCCCTTTCCCCAAACCGCTTATTGAAATTGCCAACCGACCGATGATCGCCTGGGCAGTTGAAAATCTGCAAGCATTGGAAGGTGAAAACAAGTTCATCTTCGTCACCATGCAAGACGAAGCCGTTAAATACTCATATGAGCATGTGTTGCGCCTTCTGGCAGGAGATAATGTTGAGGTTGTAAAGCTCTCGGCTCGGACGGCGGGCGCTTTGTGCAGCTGCCTTATGGCTATCGAGCATATCTCTCCAGACGAGCCACTGGTAATCGCGAATTACGATCAAGTTATTGATGGCGAATTCCACGATCTGATTTCTCGCTTCAAGGAACTTGGTGCAGACGCCGGTGTGCTGACTTTCGATGCTACCCATCCACGTTGGTCTTACGTGAAGACGAGCGGCGCCGAGGTCGTTGAAGCTGCCGAGAAGCGGGTAATTTCACGTCAAGCGATAGCCGGAATGTATTGGTTCGCTAGAGGCGCCGACTTTATCGCTGCTGCGCTGGAAACAATTCGCGTCAATGATAGCGTGGATGAGCAGTTTTTCGTCGCACCAGTGCTGAACCAGTTGGTGCTTGCCGGGAAGCGGGTGGCTGCTATCCCGATGCGCGACAATTCAAAAATGCATAGCTTCTTCCTGCCTGCTCGTATTCAGGTCTTCGAGCAAGAGCTTCAGGTTGAAGGCGTTGCCGCCAAGGCGAGGGACGAGGGGGGCTTAAATTTGGTCAATGTTGTGATCCCGGCCGCTGGCGAAGGCTCGCGCTTTGCCAAGGCCGGCTACACCGCACCAAAACCGTTCATTGATGTGGTCGGCAAGCCGATGCTTGCCCATGTGATCGAAAATGTCGCTGTACGGAACGCTAAATTCACGCTGCTCCTCCGCGAAGACCATCTGGCGCAATATGCTGGAACCATTAGCGGTGGAAGAGATGTTGATCTTACCATTATGCCGGTAGCTCAGCTTACCGAAGGGACAGCATGTACCTTACTTTTGGCGCGAAAGCATTTCGACACCGCAGCGCCGCTTCTGGTGGCAAACTCAGACCAGTTGGTTGAGTTTGATTGCCAGGATTTTGTTGATGATGCCCGTAAGCGGGGCCTTGATGGATCAATCCTTGTTTTTCGGGATATCGAACGCAATCCGAAATGGTCATTCGCTGCGCTCGACGAGAATGGCCATGTGACAGAAGTGGCTGAAAAAAAGGCGATATCTGATTTGGCGACCGTTGGGATTTATCTGTTCATGAACGGAACGGAATTCGTCAGAGCCGCTGTTGACATGATTGCTCATAATGATCGCGTCAATAATGAGTTCTATACGTGCCCGGTTTATAACTACTTGATCAAGAATGGTGCCAAAATCGGTGTCTACGAAGTGCCTTCGGCTGCAATGTCCGGATTGGGCACGCCAGA
Organism: Sphingobium baderi; assembly: GCF_001456115.1. Classification (NCBI taxonomy): domain Bacteria; kingdom Pseudomonadati; phylum Pseudomonadota; class Alphaproteobacteria; order Sphingomonadales; family Sphingobiaceae; genus Sphingobium; species Sphingobium wenxiniae. Next base: position 3,979,143 of record NZ_CP013264.1, read on the forward strand.
GGATCTGGATAGCTATTTGATGCGTACTGTGGGCGATAACGCTCGGTCACTACACGCACCAGCTTGATCTCATGGAAATAGTCATCCCCTTGGCCGGTCCAGACTTTGAACGGCCTGATGGCTTTACGAAGGCTGAAATAACCATTGATGGCACGCCGCTGCTGGTGCGCGCGCTGACATCGCGTTCATGGTGGCGGCGCGGGGAAGTTTCAGCCTCTGACTCGATCTTTGTGCTTAAAGATACTGAATGCAGCCGGGCATTTGCTGCCCGAAGCTTGCTCAAATGGTTCCCCGGTGCCCGTACAATATATCTTTCCCATCCAACTGCCGGGGCGGCATTTTCAGCTATGGCCGGTGTAGCCGTCTGCGACCCCACCAAACTTCTTTGTGTCGACCTTGCTGATATCCTTTACGATGAGGCGTACGAGCCTGAAAGCATCTTCTCTGCCGACCCAAATCTTGGAGGCATGGTTCCAGTATTTCGGGCTGATAACCCGATATATAGCTACGTTGAGTTGGGCAGTGATGGGAAAGTAATAAGAACAGCCGAGAAGAGCATGATTTCTTCCGATGCATCGGCGGGCACTTATTTTTTTCGGGATGCATCAGTTTATTCAATGGCGGTGGGTCATGCTATCCGTAACCGACAAGAACAGACATATCGCGATATTTATTTCATATGCCCATTATTTAACGGTGTGATCTTCGCTGGTCATGATGTCCGAACGTTCGATGTGAATAATGTCATAGACATAAAAATTTAATGATGCCGTGTAGATGGCTGTCAAAAATTAAGCAATTGGATACATCGAAGAACCGACGGATTTCGGCATGATGGCATTGCGAGCGGGCGGTGGCGCGCGGAATGGACTTCTTCGCCCCTGATTTGCTGATTTCGGTTTGATTGTCCCGGCTTTTGCGTCGGTTTTGGTGTCATTCGGGCGCAGTCCCCCCCTCGAGCCAGGCAAGCCGCTGGAAGTTGTAGGCCAAGTTGGCCAAGCCGATCTTGATGCGGGCACGGGCAATGCCGATGGTGCACACGATCAAGCCCATGCGATGCTTCTGCCCGGCAAAGACGTGCTCGACCGCTGAACGAATGGCGGATCGCTTTGCATTGGCGCGGGTGACGTGACCCCCTGATTTTCCTCCAAGTTGGATTAGAGTCCGGCCCTGACAGAAGGACGGACGAGATGAAGAGAAGTATCCATCCGGTGAAGGCCGCGGCAGTGCTATATATCGTGGTCGGCGATGAGCGTTGTGAGGTTTTCGACGCCGTATTCGGTAAATGCCATCGCGCCGTCCGGACGATCAAGGCTGTACACCCAGATCAGCCCGTCTTCCGGGTCCATGCCCGACGCGAGTTCAGCAATCAGATCTTCTTCGACGCTTAGATGACGCGCTACGAGTGCGATCGTGCTGACCGAATGGACCTTGTTAACGTGCGCCATCAAGCTGCGATTCTGGCTCGCCCAGATTCCCAGTTCCAGGGCAGTAGTTCGTCGATCCGGTGGGCAGGATGTCCGGCGATGCGCGCGAGGACATCGGCCAGCCACGCCTGCGGATCGACATCGTTGAGCCGGGCCGTCTGGATCAGCGTGTAGAGCACGGCCGCGCGCTGTCCGCCGCGGTCGGAACCGCAGAACAGCCATGCCTTGCGGCCAAGCGGCACACAGCGCAGCGCCCGCTCGGCAGCGTTGTTCGTGATGCAGATCCGGCCATCATCGAGGAACCGGGTGAAGGCACCCCAGCGCCGGAGCATATAGTTGATGGCCTTGGCCATATCATGGCTGCGCGACAGCTTCGCGAGCTGCGCGGTGAGCCAGGCGTGCAGGCCCGCCATCAGCGGCGCGCTGCGTTCCTGCCGGAGTGCAACACGCTCGCCTGGCGTTTTGCCGTTGATGCCGCGCTCGATCTCGAACAGGGCATCGAGGCGCTGCACGGCTTCTAGCGCGATCGGGTAGATCATGCCGTTGCGTCCGCCGCGGCTTCTCCTGCGCGCGGCTCCCTCGACATCGGCCAGCTCGAAGAATTTGCGCCGTGCATGCGCGAAGCAGCCCGCCTCGATCACGGGTGCTGGCTGACGACCGGGAGCGTAAAGCTCGTTGTAGCCGCCATAGGCATCGGCCTGCAGGATCCCTGCCCAGGACGCCAGATGCTCCCGTGGATGCTCACCGCGCCGATCGCGGGAATAGTGGAACAAGGCTGCTGGCGGATCGGAGCCGGCGAAGGGCCGGTCATCGCGCACATAAACCCACAGGCGCGCCGTATCGGTCTTGCCCTTCGCCATGACCGGCACGGTCGTATCGTCGCCATGGATCCGGGCTGCATCCAGCACATGGGCTTCGATCCGCCGGTAGAGCGGCATGAGTGCGAAGGCGGCGGCACCGACCTGATCGGCCAGGGTCGAGGTGCTGAGCGCTACGCCTTCGCGGGCGAAGCGCTCGGCCTGCCGGTTGAGGGGCTGGTGCTGACCGTACTTCTCAAAAAGTAGCATGGCGAGGAAGCTGGGCCCGGCCCATCCGCGCGGCACGACATGGAACGGCGCCGGGGGCTGCGTAATCGTCTCGCAATCCCGGCAGGAGAACTTCTCACGCACCGTCCGGATCACCTTCCACTGGCGCGGGATCACTTCCAGCGTCTCGGTGATATCCTCTCCCAGCTTTGACAGACGCGCGCTGCCGCAGGACGGGCACGAACAGGGCGCGGGGATGACGACGCGTTCGCGGGGCAGATGTTCGGGGAACGGCTTGCGGCTCGGGCGCTTGCGGTCGAACGCGGCAACCTCGCTCGTCTTCGCCGGAGCGGCTTCGGCAGCGCAATCATTCTCGCAGGCATCGGCCTCGAGATCTTCGAGCTGCAATTCCAACTGGTCGAGCAGACGTCGGCTGCGTTCGGCGCTGGCGCCATATTGCTCGCGACGCAGCCTGGCGATCTGCAGCTTGAGGTGCGCGATCAGCGCCTCGATCGCGCTCTCGCGGGCCCTGGCCTTGGCAAGGCGTGCCTCGGCATCATCGGCGCGTGAGAGCGCGGCGGCCAGCAGCGCCTTGAGCGCTTCGACGTCGTCCGGCAGGGGCGATGCGGCCGTGTCCATAAGGGGCATGGAATCACAGATCGGCCTTCGGTCAAAGCCCAAAATGCGCCAGCCAACGAAGAAAATGCAGCCCCTATCCGGCGCTCTGCGGACGCCATGAATATTGCGGGTTACGCCAGTCGATCCCCTCCAGCAGGCAGGACAATTGGGCATTGGTCAGCGAGACGATGCCCTCTCTCGCCGAGGGCCAGACGAAGCGACCCTTCTCGAGCCGTTTGGCATAAAGCGACATGCCGATGCCGTCGTGCCAGATGATCTTGACCAGCGATCCCGTCCGCCCTCGGAACACGAACAGGTCGCCGCCATGTGGATCGCGCTTCAGGCCCTGCTGAACCTGCAAGGCCAACCCCTGCATGCCCTTGCGCATGTCCGTGTGGCCCATCGCGATCCAGACCCTCGCGCCCGATGGGATCATCGCAGCGCCTTCAAGGTCGCCGAAACCAGTGCGGCAGGCGCATTCGACGAAATGCGCACGCACCGACCATTGCCAAGATCGACCGTGACCGCGGCACACGGATCGTGATCGGCAGGCTGCTCATCATCGGCGAGCACGGCCTGGGCGAAATTTATCTCCGGTACCGGCAAGGACGCAGCCGCCGACTGTTCGCGCAACTTGCGACGCCATGTGTAGATCAGGCTGGTCGAAACGTCGCGCCGCCGCGATACATCGGCAACGCAGGCGCCCGGCGCAAAGGCCTCGGCGAGGATCTCAATCCGCTCCTCCTCGCTCCAACGCCGACGACGCTCCGGCCCCGTCATCACCGTGATCTGACCCATGCTCCGCTCCTAAGCTCGCTCATACGAGCGTTCTTAAGACCGGTCGTTCACTCGCCGGACAAGGCGGGCCTCACCGGATGGGTACGAAGAGAACGAGGTTTTCAGAAGAGCAGATCATCGGGGTGCTGAAGGAAGCCGAGGCGGGCGCGAAGACCGCCGATCTGGCCCGGCGGCACGGGGTTTCCGAAGCGACGATCTACAACTGGAAGTCGAAGTATGGCGGGATGGAAGTGTCCGACGCCCGCCGACTGAAGGAACTCGAGAGCGAGAACGCGAAGCTCAAGCGGCTGCTGGCCGATGCGATGCTGGACAAGGCTGCGCTGAAGGGTCTTCTGGCAAAAAAGTTCTGACGCCCGCCGCGAAGCGGGAAGCTGTCGCTCATCTCCAGGCCTGCCACGGGATGAGCGAGCGGCGGGCGTGCCGTGTCATCGATGCCGATCGCATGAGCGTGCGTTACCGTTCCGCACGGGACGATGATGCTGGTCTGCGCGAGAAGCTGCGCGAGTTGGCCAACCAGCGTCGCCGGTTCGGCTATCGTCGTCTGCATATCCTGCTGCGCCGGGAGGGGATCATGATCAACCGCAAGAAGACCCAGAGGCTCTACCGTGAGGAAGGGCTGGCGGTCAGGCGAAGACGTAGCCGCAGGCGTGCTGTCGGCACGAGAGCACCTGCTCCGGTTCTGGCGCTTCCGAACCAGCGCTGGAGCCTGGACTTCGTTCACGACCAGATGGCTTCGGGAAGACGGTTCCGCGTGCTCAACGTAGTCGATGACGTGACCAGGGAGTGCCTGGCAGCCGTGCCGGACACATCGATCTCGGGTCGCCGGGTAGTGCGCGAGCTGACCGAGCTGATCGAACGGCGTGGCAAGCCCGGCATGATCGTCAGCGACAATGGCACGGAACTCACCAGCAATGCGGTACTGGCATGGTGCGGCGAGATCGGCGTTGAGTGGCATTACATCGCGCCGGGAAGGCCGATGCAGAACGGATACGTCGAGAGCTTCAACGGTCGCATGCGTGACGAGCTTCTCAACGAAACACTGTTCATGAGCATGACCCATGCTCGGTTTGAGATCGCTGCTTGGGTAGAAGACTACAACCGGGAGAGGCCGCACTCATCGCTTGGCTACGCAACCCCGGCGGCATTCGCCGCCGAACTGGATAGGCAATGGCCTGCTTCGCTACGCCCTACGGGCTCCGCTACGCAGCCCATTGCTTCAACCGCGCTCATGCGCAAAACAACCGCCCGGCTCTAATCCCAGCTGGAGGAAAGCTCGGGGTCACGTCACCTGCGCCGTCATAGCGGCGCATTCGCTGTTGGGCAAAAGCGAACAGCATGGCGATCAGCAGCCCCGCAATGATCCTCAAGACGCAAAGAAGCGCGTCACCCGCTCCTTGAACTTCTGAGGCTTGCGAAACGGATAGGTGACTGCGCGTATGAACATCGGCGGCTTTTTCTTGAGTTCCGGCTGCCCGCTAGAGGGCACCCCGCCCTGAACCTTCTCATACAACAGCTTTTCATCTGGATTCCGGCGCATCCACTCGAACGAGAAATGATGGTCAGTGTGGTATTTCGGGAAATGGATCGGGAATAGCCGGTCCGGCACTGAGATGATGTGTGTAGAGAAATAGAACTCGCTAAGTGCAATCACTTCCTTGCACATATCAGCATAGTGCCGAATATCCACTGGCACTTTCTTCGCTACCGCACTGGTCATGACATACTGTTCTGGCGCAAGCTTTGACAGATCAGCAAGGCGAAATCGGTTCGGCTGTGAATGATCGAGAAAGTGATAAGCCTCCTCATCGCTTTGCAGCGAGATATCCCATAGTGCCAGGATATCTTCCCGCAACCCGAAGCTCGCATGGTCGGACGGATGGAACGGTAACGGATGATTTGGAAGCCGCTCCAAGATCTGCGACGTATTGCGGGACGACAGGTTGTTCGTGACGATCGGGCGCGAAAAGATATTGCGCTTGTCCGTCTTTAGCGGTTTGGCTTTCTCAAAAACTTCAATGAATTCAATGCCCTGCAACACCATGTCGGTCCGGATTTTCAGGGCATATTTCCGCGTCGCAGCTTTCAATCCAGCAACGGTGCTGACAATCTGCCGGTTCACGTTGTTCGGCACAAAACTAGGCCAGGTTCCTTGTGGGCCGGGATCCTTGCTCTGGACGATCTTGTCGAACCCAAAGTCGTCAACCTTCTGATTTGCCCAAGTAGAAAGGATCACCTCTGCGTCGGGAAGCAACTTACGAACGTTTTGATACAGGGCAAAGGTGATGCCGAGTCCGCTGACAGGGTCATGTGTCCAATCGACGGGCCCTTGCATGATAACGCTGATATCGTTGCTATCGATCATGCCTGTTCCCCCGGATGCGCCTTGCGGAAGTGTTGCTTGATACCGCCTCCGATCAACCGGCTATAGAGTTTGGCCGGAAATTTCGCGAATAGTTCGGTCATGAGATTGCGCCAAGACTGAGCCTCTATGCCGTGAGAGATGCCGAGTTCGTGAGAAATTATCTGATCGATCTTATAGAGCAGCACGAGTTGATAGAAGTCCTGATTTTTGTCAAATTGAGCAAGCGTATGGTCGACCGATGCCTTGAGACACGCTTGCTTGTGCCCAGCTGACACGTCGTGCCAAGTCTGGGTAGTCTGACCGCCTCGTTCGCGGCGATAGTGATAGAGAGTCAGATTACAAAAAGCCGGATTCTTGGCGTGCTGCATCAACGACAGGGAAAATGGCAAATCCTCATAGAGCGTGAGGTTACACATTGCCTTGAGCGCCGCATTACGGACATTGGCGGAAAAGAAGTTCATCCAGATCGTGTGATTGAGGTCAGCTAACTCCTTGGCGTCTTCATCTTTAGTCGGCTTCGGCATCAACACTTCCACCTCTGGCTCCGGCGACGGATACGTCCAGCCCCAGAAGTGGCGGTTTAGGTCGTTATAGAGGTCATACCCAAACTGCACGAGATCGCTCTTGAGATTGAGCGCAGTCATGAGCACGTACTCGACCGCATCGTCGTTCAGCCAATCGTCGCCATCGATAATAAGAAAATAATCGCCTGTGGCATGCTCAAGGCCGACACGGCGCGCGCCGTTGGCGCCAAGATCCACATTGTGCAGATGGATACGTGAATCGAATTTTGCCATGCTCTCGATGCGTGAAGCAGTGCCATCCTTTGAACCGTCATCGACCACGACCACCTCGATGTTAGGATAGGTCTGGTTTAGGCAAGAGATCAGCGCGTGGCAGATATGATTCTCAATATCCTTTGCAATGACGATGATGCTGACCTTTTTGTTTTGCCCCATCTTAAGTACTTCGGGCCGGACGGATTGTGCATAAGGAAGATGGGCCAGCGCATTTCGATAGGGGATTATGTGCGAAACGATCTCAGACTCATATTCGCTGGTAATTTCGATGATCTCGCCGGTATCGATGCGGATAACCTCTCCCTCTGCGACATGAACGCCGTTGATGGTGACCGTCCCCTTCGCAACTCCAAGAAACTCGGTGCCGCGGCGGTTAAAGCGAGCGGTGATTCTCTGCCCGGGCTTCAGGGTCTGTCGCAGGGTTTTTGCGTCGGGTTTCAGATAATGGTATCCAAATGTTCTCTGCGCTAACGCAATTAGATAGCTTTCCACTTGGGATGGCATACGCAACAGGCCGCCATGTTCATTGTCGTTTTCTGAAGCGATCTCGCCCCCCGACGAATTTCGAATCTGCAAATCAGCCACCTTCGGAAAAGTTCGAGAGGGGAGTTATGCCATGGGTTTCCGCACTGCAACCTCAAATGGCTGACGCGGCTCGCCCTAACTGTGCCACCGAGCGCCATACGATGCCGGTCAAAGGGAGGCATGCACCGCACAGTTCAATCAGACAGTTCATGCTAGACGGCGATGGATGGGAAGGCTACGGTCTAAACCCACCCCAAACCCTGGATCATACCGGCTTGTGTTAAGGTTGAACCCTTTATGGATATCGCTCGCGTCAGCACCGAAACGGACGCAAAAGGATTTGAGAGTGGCCAGCATGGCAAGAGCCATCGTACCCGCGCTCCCGCAATGATCGTAAACAAGATCAAGAACTTGCGTCCAGTATTCTTGACTACGGTGGTTATCCCGACGCTGCTGGCGGCGCTATATTTCGGGCTGCTTGCATCAGACGTCTACATTTCCGAGTCTCGGTTCATCGTCCGAAGCCCCGACAAGCCCGCTCCGACTGGATTTGGCGTATTGCTGAAGGGGGCGAGCCTGGCAGGTGCAGGAGAAGAAATATACGCCGCCCAAGATTACGTAGCGTCGCGAGATGCACTCCAAGCCCTGAATAAGGATGGCGCATTCACGCGCGCTTATGGCACGACAGCGGTGTCCTTTTTCGACCGCTTCAACGCCGGTGGCTTTCATCCCACCTTTGAAGATCTATACAAATATTATGAAAAGAAAGTGTCGGTTGCACATGACACTACCTCCTCCATCGTCACGCTGACGGTGCGTGCCTTCACCCCCCGGGATGCACAGCACTTCAATGAGCAATTGCTCGAGATGGCAGAAGCAACAGTGAACAAGCTCAATGACCGGGGGCGGCAAGATCTAATCCGCTTTGCCAGCCGAGAAGTTGATGACGCAAAGGCGAAGTCACAGGCCGCAGCACTAGCGCTTTCGGCATACAGAAACCAGGCTGGCGTTGTTGATCCGGAAAAGCAAGCTACAGTGCAGATCCAGATGATCTCCAAGCTTCAAGACGAACTCATTGCCACTCGCACGCAACTGCTTGAATTGAGAGCGTTTGCTCCCCAAAACCCTCAGGTTGAAGTGTTGGTTACGCGAGCCAGGGGACTCAGCGGGGAAATCGATGAGCAACTGGGTCTGGTCGCCGGCAGCCAGAAATCTCTTTCATCTCGTGCTGCTCAATATCAGCGTCTGGCGCTGGAAAGCCAATTTGCCGACAAGCAATTGGCCAGTGCAATGACATCCCTCGAGGAAGCACGGAATGAAGCCCGCCGCAAGCAGGCCTATGTTGAACGCATCGTTCAGCCCAACCTGCCGGACGATGCTCTGGAGCCCCGTCGGCTTCGCGGTATAATTTCGACCTTCATTCTCGGGATCGTCGCATGGGGCGTCATAAGTATGCTGATAGCCGGTGTGCTGGAGCACAAGGACTAATCGACAGGTGACGAGCATATCACAACTCGCTACCTTCGGAAGAAGCGCGGCCATTCAGGGAAGAGTTATTTATGCCTTGCTGATGCGTGAGGTGCTGACCCGATACGGCAGGCACAATATAGGCTTTCTCTGGCTATTTGTAGAGCCCATGCTCTTCACGACCGGAGTCACTATCCTCTGGTCCCTTTTTAAGGCAAACCATGGTTCCTCGTTGCCGATCGTCGCTTTCGCCCTGACTGGCTATTCAAGTGTGCTACTGTGGCGGAACATGCCCAATCGATGCATTGGCGCCATCGAGCCCAACCTTGCCTTGATGTACCATCGCAATGTTCGCCCAATCGATATCTTCGCAGCCCGCTTGCTGCTCGAGGCAGGAGGCGCAACTATTTCCTTCATTACCCTCTGTCTTTTCTACATCTACATCGGTTGGTTGGAACCGCCAGCCGACGTACTTACGGTTGTGGAAGGATGGTTGTTGATTGCTTGGTTTGGCGCCAGCTTGGCAATGTTCCTAGGAGCACTGGGCGAAAAGACGGAGTTAGTCGAACGGTTCTGGCACCCGGTTTCATATCTGATGTTTCCTTTGTCCGGTGCTGCATTCATGGTCGATGCCCTCCCAAGCGCCGCGCAAAAATATATCCTCTATGTGCCGATGGTGAACGGCGTTGAACTTATCCGAAAGGGCTATTTCGGTGATCAGGTGCGCGTGCATTATGATCTGACATATCTTCTGGGATGCTGCATTGTGCTGACGTTGCTGGCGCTGTCGCAGGTCACCGCAATTAGTCGGGAGATAACCCCCGAATGATCAATGTCGAACATGTCAATAAGGTCTACCCGACCCGCGCAGGCCCTCGGCTTGTGTTAGATGATATTTCCTTTTCGCTTCGCCGCGGTGAGAAATTGGGCATCCTTGGCCGAAACGGCGCTGGCAAGTCGACACTGATCCGATTGGTAAGTGGGGCAGAACGCCCAACCTCTGGTATTATTTCCAGATCCATGTCCGTATCATGGCCGCTTGCTTTTGGAGGAGCCTTTCAAACCTCCCTAACCGGACTTGATAATGTGCGGTTCATAAGTCGAATCTATCGACAAGATTACAGACAAAATATCGACTTCGTCGCAGATTTCACAGAACTTGGCTTGTATTTAAAGGAGCCGGTGCGGTCATACTCGCAGGGAATGCGTGCCCGTCTCGCCTTCGCTATTTCAATGATAATTGAGTTCGATTGCTATCTGATTGATGAGATCAGCGCAGTTGGCGATGCAAAATTTCATGAAAAATGCGAATCTGAACTGTTTCATAAACGGGGCGATCGGGCAATGTTAATCATCTCTCACGATCCTAATTACGTCCGACATCACTGTCAGAAATTTGCTGTCCTGCACGACGGAAAAATGAGTTTTTTTAGCAATTTCGATGAGGCCCATGACAAGCATCTGCATAATCTGCACATGGCTTTCTAGAAGGTCTCCTGTGACTTGGAATAATCTGGATGCATAATCAATTTTCTGTTGATTATTATCAGCATTATTATGAGAAAAACGGACTCACTTATTGGTCTGGACGTTCAGCGCCATCCTTCGTGAACGTCTCATCTACCTGTTTGATCGATCACAATAGCGCATTGCGCGAAAGACCAGATCGCCACGGCAAATATGATGCAGTGTATTTCACAGAGGAAAATCTGGGAAATCTACCTCAATGGCGCTTAATCCTTGATGAACTTCTGAGACTTTTACGACCGGAACGCAAAACTCTCCTAATTCTCAAAGTTACGCCAGTTCGAATGGCAAGAGCTGAATTTTTCAGCATGCTCAAATGTCGCTACGATATTTCCTTAACACAGAAAGAACCTCCTGCCGGCCTGCGAGATGTCGATCTGATTGTTCTGGAATGTTTCAGGAAAGACACCCATCCACGGCTAGATACGCTGGGTTTTGGCATAATTTCAGATGGCAACCGGCCTCATCGTGTATCTCAGTTCATCAGCAGTATATTGCAGATAAAAGGTATCCATAAAGTAGATTGGCGAATAGGTTTGTGCGGACCTCACACACTGCTGGAGAGCATGCCCGATAATATTTCCAATCAAATTTTTGGCAAACTGGTCTTCGTTGAAGAGCCATCCGAATGGCGTTCCGCAGGATGGATAACAAGGAAAAAAAACTTACTTGTTAATATTTTGCATTCCGAGAATATTATTATTGTTCATGATAGATATATTGTTCCATGCGATTTTCTAGAAAAATTTTACGAATTTGGCGCAGATTTCGATTTCATTTCACCAGGGCAGACACGAGATGGTTTGAGATTTCCAGATTGGACGGCGACGTCCGCAGAATGGGATTCAAGCAGAACGTACCTTTTACCTTATAATGCATGCAGCCGATCTTCCTATGTCAATGGTGGGGCTATTATTGCCAAGCGGAACGTTCTTGTCCGAAGCGGATGGAATGAGCTGTTATTCTGGGATCAGTGCGAGGACATCGAATTAACCCGGAGATTAGAGGATCTAGGTATTATAGCCCGCAGTGCGCCCAGTCTACGGCTCGAGGTGATCGACGCCAGACCGAGCTATGAGCGGGCGTTCGAACGAACCAGGCATGACGGCTCTCCGATGCCTGCCGATAAGCAGGTGCTTCAAGGCCTGCCGGTCCGATTGCCTGAAAAGACTCTGCTGCAGGTAGAAGATAGCGGAATCATAGCCTGGCCTTCCCTGTGGCGCACCTCAAAGGACGGCCTCGTCGCTATGGAGCCTCAAGTGGATTTGGCTCTTTGTAATGTCACCGGTAATCCTGCTCACATTCGTTTAGCATGCAAACTGACCTCGAATGCCAACGGCCCGTTGCAAATCCACATCAATGGTGTTTTTGTCCCGGCTTCATATGACGGCGCAGTGTTGACCCTGCCGGTCGATCACCTGCCGAAAGCCGCTGGAGGGCAACTCGTCATCAGCTTTAATGCTGTCGACCAACTCATCATCAGTTCAATCGAACTCGGAAAGGCCGTCGAGAAGGTAAGTTATCCCGTGATCATGGCTCGCGACAACCCCCTCGCAGAAGGCCTGCTTGGCAAAGGATGGTGGGGGCTAGAGGCGTGGGGAGCGTGGTCTGAGCGAATTGCCAGTACCCTGTATCTACCTCTTCCCTGTGACGAAAACAAGGATATCAGACTATCACTCGGGATCAAGACGCTTCCCAATCTCGATCAGCCCAAGAAGGCGGTGGGAATATCCTGCAATGGAATTTCAATCGGTTACTTTTCCGTGATCAGTGACGGGAAGGGGCGAACATATAAGATACGCATCCCATCTTCCGTTGCACGACAGTCCTCTCCCATGACAATCGAACTGTCGATGTTAAGCGCATCCTCCCCATCGCAGAGCAGCCATTCCGATGATCAGAGGAAGATTGGGGTTGGGTTGACGAAAGTTGACATACGCCCCGTATCACGAGGGCTCTGTACCTTCCTCCCAGCATCTCTAAGTAAGATTTGCAGATAAAACTCCACATTCCGATTTTTTGGAAGTGTGCGGGAGGTTCTGCAAAATCTATTGAGGATCTGAGTGGCCATGGCAGGCTGGTGATGTTCAACGTCACCAACTCCAATGGAGTCCCACCATGACCAAGAATGGGAATGACGTGACCCCGAGCTTTCCTCCAGCTGGGATTAGAGCCGGGCGGTTGTTTTGCGCATGAGCGCGGTTGAAGCAATGGGCTGCGTAGCGGAGCCCGTAGGGCGTAGCGAAGCAGGCCATTGCCTATCCAGTTCGGCGGCGAATGCCGCCGGGGTTGCGTAGCCAAGCGATGAGTGCGGCCTCTCCCGGTTGTAGTCTTCTACCCAAGCAGCGATCTCAAACCGAGCATGGGTCATGCTCATGAACAGTGTTTCGTTGAGAAGCTCGTCACGCATGCGACCGTTGAAGCTCTCGACGTATCCGTTCTGCATCGGCCTTCCCGGCGCGATGTAATGCCACTCAACGCCGATCTCGCCGCACCATGCCAGTACCGCATTGCTGGTGAGTTCCGTGCCATTGTCGCTGACGATCATGCCGGGCTTGCCACGCCGTTCGATCAGCTCGGTCAGCTCGCGCACTACCCGGCGACCCGAGATCGATGTGTCCGGCACGGCTGCCAGGCACTCCCTGGTCACGTCATCGACTACGTTGAGCACGCGGAACCGTCTTCCCGAAGCCATCTGGTCGTGAACGAAGTCCAGGCTCCAGCGCTGGTTCGGAAGCGCCAGAACCGGAGCAGGTGCTCTCGTGCCGACAGCACGCCTGCGGCTACGTCTTCGCCTGACCGCCAGCCCTTCCTCACGGTAGAGCCTCTGGGTCTTCTTGCGGTTGATCATGATCCCCTCCCGGCGCAGCAGGATATGCAGACGACGATAGCCGAACCGGCGACGCTGGTTGGCCAACTCGCGCAGCTTCTCGCGCAGACCAGCATCATCGTCCCGTGCGGAACGGTAACGCACGCTCATGCGATCGGCATCGATGACACGGCACGCCCGCCGCTCGCTCATCCCGTGGCAGGCCTGGAGATGAGCGACAGCTTCCCGCTTCGCGGCGGGCGTCAGAACTTTTTTGCCAGAAGACCCTTCAGCGCAGCCTTGTCCAGCATCGCATCGGCCAGCAGCCGCTTGAGCTTCGCGTTCTCGCTCTCGAGTTCCTTCAGTCGGCGGGCGTCGGACACTTCCATCCCGCCATACTTCGACTTCCAGTTGTAGATCGTCGCTTCGGAAACCCCGTGCCGCCGGGCCAGATCGGCGGTCTTCGCGCCCGCCTCGGCTTCCTTCAGCACCCCGATGATCTGCTCTTCTGAAAACCTCGTTCTCTTCATCTCGTCCGTCCTTCTGTCAGGGCCGGACTCTAATCCAACTTGGAGGAAAATCAGGGGGTCACGTCAGATCAGGACAATGATGCAAGATGCGCCTATTAACAACTGCTTTCGATAACGCACCATGCTTTAACAATCAAACTATGCCACGCAAAAGATGTTGCGCGGAATCTGCCCAACAAGCCTCAGGAGGCCTGATCTTAATCAGACCCGCCTCGATCTCGCCCGCCCAGCTTTCAATGCAGCGCCGTAAATCGTGAGAGCTAGCATTCTGCGGGAAAAAATATACGCCTGATTCTTCGTGACTTCTAAACACTGGAATGTCGCGCGCAAGCACAGGCTTTTGGTGCCCCAAGGCCTCAATCAGCGGCAACCCAAAGCCTTCCGCATAGGACGCGATGATCACTCCCTCACAAGCCTGATAGATTTTTTCAAGCTCGACATCTTCAACATCGTCGAACCACAAAAGCCTCTTGCCAAATTCGGCGTGGCCGACAATGTAGTCACGCAGATTTTCCACGTGCCATCCCATTCGTCCGACCAATATCAGTGGCTGAACAGCTCCATCTGCCCAGAGCTCTTCGAATGCTGCAATAACAAGTTCATGGCCCTTACGAGGCTCGAGTGTTCCGACCATCAGAAAGAAAGGATGGGCAAGATCAAACCTTACACCCACATCGACGATCACGGAAGGATCGACTATCGTTTGCAAGATATTATATCCCATAGGCAAAACCTTAGTCTTGTAACCTTGGGATAGACCATATCTTGCATTCAGCGTACACCTAAGCTGTTGCTCGGTTTGTTCCGAATTACAAAAAAAACCGTCTGCTATTCCTGCGATTATGTCTAGCCACGCTTTGTAGCGGAGCACCGTGTTTCGAGAAAACCATTCAGGATACTCAAGCGGCAGTAGATCATGCACCAGAAACCATAGAGTGCCGCCATCACGACGGAATTGCATCAATTGACGCCCATAGCGACGGACAGCATCCAACGAAAAGTCCAGCCCGACGAAGACATCGCCAGGGCGCGCTTCAATTTCTGAACAATCTACAGCCGACTCATGATAAGGCCAAGCAATGCCGTGATATGGAGAGTGCCGGTTAGCGGCTACAAACTGAACGTCCCATCCGGAAAAACGATCATCGGCTAACGCTAGCGCCAAAGCCCGAACAACCCGCTGAATGCCGGTGCCGGCATCATCCTTGCTGATTACCGCCAAATCAACTAAGAGGCGACGCGTATGCTCTTGGCTGTGTACAGCCTTTTGCTGACTACGACGACGCTGGCGACGAATCCAGAACCTATCAAATGCGCGACCGGCAACCGCTTGCTTGACCCGAAAGGGCAGCAAATCCCAAAATACCCTCAAGCGTCGGTAATCCATCTTCTTTGGCCTTCAGGCCAAGCCTACATTGCGGTCGCCGTGGTGGCTACCGGCAAGACGGTCGAATAGATCACATTCACAAATTTCTGAATGTCAGCCAAAGGCGCATTTGAGACGTAGAGCAAGTCCCTATTGCGAATGGGGAAGCTTTGGGCGACAAAGAAGGTCGCTGGGTCCTTCATGTTGATACGATAGATAATCGGTATTTTGCCATTTGGAGACGTCTTCACCGAATTGCGGGTAGTCGGCTCAAGAGCGTTGGGCTCTTCCAGTCTAAATATAAAAACGCCCTTTACATCTGCCCGCGTGTCCTGCAACCCAGATATCCGACCCAGTGCCTGAGCTAGCGTGAGGCCCGTTCCTTCGAACGGAACCTCATCGTTCTTGCCAATCGCTCCTAATGCGGTGAAGCTAAACGGCTGAAACAGAACGGTCATAATGTCATCAGGCTGCAGACGCACATTCTGCGATGGATCACGGATCACGGATTCAAGTGGCAAGGACACCACCTTTATACCGCGGGTGATTTGAATCGTCATTTTGCCCACAGGTTGTTTGACGCCGCCCGCTGAAGCTAGGATGTCGAGTACACGCTCGCCACGCGCCGTCAGCGGCACTCGAGCGCTGCCTGCCACATCTCCGACAACTGTCACGTTGGCCGCAGCATTGCGAACCAGGCGAACTACCGCCTGAGGCTGGTGCGCTTTGCCCATAAGACGAGAACTGATTTCCCGTGCGATCGCTTGCGGCGCTCGGCCGGCTGCCCGGACCTGACCCACGAATGGAACCGTGATCTGCCCATCGCTGTCGACCATCTGCTCAGGCAACGAGGTCGCCCGACCGCCTGCTCCTAACTTGGTATCGCCGCTCGTCCCAAATAATACGGCGGGCGGGGCTTCCCATATAGCGACATCAAGCACATCGCCATTTCCGACAATGGCTCCGACAGGTGTTCCTTCGCCCAGTTCTTCCGAGAAAAGATGCTGACGATCAATCGTCAGCATCTGGCGCGTCACCGCGTCCGTGACGTCAACAACCTTGATTTCCGCGCCCCCTACTTCTCGTCCAGCTTCGGCTCGCGCTATGCCCCGGCCCGAAGGGCCAGTGGCGGGCATGATCGCACACGCCTGCAGCACAAGGGTGGAACTGATCAATCCCATGATTTTGACTGAAGCGGCGTTTTTTTTCATGTCAGGTGGGCCAATATTGTGAAGTTGAGCAACGGTCATCTCAGATCGACAGCGGCTCTATGTCCCACCCTTAAGCGTGGATCAAGGACCGGACAACATAATTCCATCATAACAAACCGCTGCCCAGTAATGCTCGGGAGATCGCCCGCCTGCCCCTGTCCAGGCTTCGTCACCGGCCAGAACGAAAGATCCGGCAAGTCACCGCTTGCAAAGGGAGAACCGTCCATAGAGGTAGTAGGTCGCCTCGGACATGCCCATTTTCCGGCACATTTGGAAACCGGCGTGCCGGCCTCCGCACGGCGCATCGCAAATGCGATCAGCTCGCCCGTTAACTTCGACTTCTTGATGCAAAATCTCCGTAGGCATTCTGTGAAGGCCGCGGATCAGGCGGCTTCGCGTTGATCTTCGGCGGCGCGCCAATTGGATACATCGAAGAACCGACGGATTTCGGCATGATGGCATTGCGAGCGGGCGGTGGCGCGCGGAATGGACTTCTTCGCCCCTGATTTGCTGATTTCGGTTTGATTGTCCCGGCTTTTGCGTCGGTTTTGGTGTCATTCGGGCGCAGTCCCCCCCTCGAGCCAGGCAAGCCGCTGGAAGTTGTAGGCCAAGTTGGCCAAGCCGATCTTGATGCGGGCACGGGCAATGCCGATGGTGCACACGATCAAGCCCATGCGATGCTTCTGCCCGGCAAAGACGTGCTCGACCGCTGAACGAATGGCGGATCGCTTTGCATTGGCGCGGGCGGTACGCTCGGGCATGGCGCGGCGGTTGGGCTTGCGCTGGTGGATGTTGCTTTTGAACATGCCCCTGGCGAGGAAGGCCTCGTTCTTTTTCGATCGGTAGGCGGTATCCGCCCAGACGCCTGCCCCCGTGTTGTCCCGGCTGCCGAGTTCCGGCAATCGCGCACCGTCATGGGCATTGGCGGCGCTGGCATCCCAGGTGCGGATCAGCCCATGCGCCCGGTCGATACCGATGTGGTTCTTGTAGCCGAACATCGGGATGGCGAGGTCCACCGGCTTGAACGCCTTGGGATCGGCGCCTTCCTTCACCTTGGCCTTGGTGTATTTCACGCTCCAGCAGGCATCGCGATCCTTCTGGCGGAGTTTGGCCGACCTTGCCTTCCAGCTCTCGGGGATCCGGCCATCCTTGATCGCGGCCTTCTTCTCCTCGCTATTCCGCTGCTTCGGCGCCGGCACGACGGTGGCGTCGATGATCTGCCCACCCATGGCGAGATAGCCCCGGTCGGTAAGCGCGGCATCGAAGCGGGCGAAGAGCTTGTCGATCGTCTCGGCCTGAACGAGCTTCTCGCGGAACAACCACACCGTGGTAGCATCGGGCACCGTGCCATCGAGGCCCAGTCCCAGGAAGCGCTGGAACGACAGGCGATCCTTGATCTGGAACTCGGTGGCCTCGTCTGACAGGGAATAGAGCGCCTGCAGCACCAAAATCTTGAACATGAGCACCGGGTCAAATGGCGGGCGGCCGCCCTTGACGCGAACACTGCGCCGGAGCGCCGCCACCAGCGGGCCCCGGAAAACCTCAAAGTCGACGACACCGGCCAAGCGCTCAAGTGGATCGCCTGCCGCGCTCAGCGCCTCGTACCGGTCCGAAAGATCAAAGAAACCAGGCTGTCCCGCCATCGCCGCCTCCGCTCTCACGCAAAGGCAGTGAATCATCCTACGCCCCTATCCGCCACTAGTTTCTCGAACCGTCCAGCTGATGACCAAGCCCGTACCGCCGGGACTGGGTGGCACTTTCTTTGAACAATGGATGGTCCAACGCCGTGTCATCGGCGCACTTCTGATGCGGGAAATGCTGACTCGTTACGGGCGGCGCAACATCGGCTTCCTATGGCTCTTCGTCGAACCGATGATGGTCACGCTGACCGTCGCGGCGGTCTGGACGGCGCGGGGCTTTCACCAGATTTCGGATATCCCGATCGTCTCCTTCGTGATTACGGGCTATTCGGGCAT
The DNA here is from genome assembly GCF_001456115.1 of Sphingobium baderi. Classification (NCBI taxonomy): domain Bacteria; kingdom Pseudomonadati; phylum Pseudomonadota; class Alphaproteobacteria; order Sphingomonadales; family Sphingobiaceae; genus Sphingobium; species Sphingobium wenxiniae. The sequence continues at coordinate 3,997,584 of NZ_CP013264.1, forward strand.
TCAGCTGTGGCGTAATATGTCGCGGCGGTGCATCAACGCCATTGAGCCCAATCAGTCGCTACTTCGACATCGCCCCGTGAAGATGCTCGATATCTATCTAGCGCGCATGCTGCTTGAAGTGGCGGGTACCACCACATCCTTCGCGCTGTAATGCGTGGTCTTTCTGCTTTTCTAGAACCAGATCTCGCCACCGGAAAACATATTGCAGGTGGTGTTCGCCTGGCTCCTGCTTGCTTGGTTCTCCATGGGCATGTCCATCACCCACGGCGCGTTGTCTGAACTGACCCCGCTGGCGAACAAATTCTGGCCATCCATGATCTATATTCTCTATCCCTTGTCCGGCGCAATGTTTCTGGTAGACACGTTGCCGCACGGGATGCGGCAGGTCGTCCTCTATATCCCCATCGTCCATGCCAATGAAATGTTGCGAGACGGCTTTTTCGGATCGCACTTTCACGCACCCCGTCGCAAAAGTAAAAACTTGGCCGTTTCCCTTCTTCGTCCGGGAGACGATATCTATTTCTCTCTGCCGAATGATTTCGACATTCTGACCGTCCCGGGCATCGTCAGCCATCAGGAGGATTTCTTCGCCCAGCAGTCGCCGATGACGGTTTATCTCAACATGCGCTATCATCTGGTCCTGCATCTGACGTTTGACCATCTGAAGCTCGACAAGAACGGCATCAACCGAATGATGCGCTCCTATTTCAACCGGTTCGACGACGCCTATCACTATGAATCGGCTGAGGCGCTCATCATGGGGATGGAAGATATTCTTGCCGGAGAACCGTTCTGGGAAGATAATCTCGACCTTGCCGGGCGGCGCGCCGAACTGGCGGCCTTGACCGTCAATGAGAAGCTGTTCACGGCGCTGGCCTTTTCCCGTGAGGAAACGGCGTCCCATTCCCCCAAGCGCCACAAAGGCCGCTTGCACGCTCTGCTGCGTAAGCTCACCCTGAACGGTCATCTGTTGCCGGACCGATATTTCTACAGAAAGCCCGTTCTTTTCCCGCTCGACGTGCGCGCGCATCCGAAGGACAGTTTCCGCCGCCGCTCGACGATCACCTTCGATCAGAGTTCACAGACCGGATATATCTGCCGGATCGACCGGGACCGCTATTTTTCCAATCGCAAGCGCTTCGACGCGGTGATGAAGCGGTTGATGGAAAATTACGAGGATTTCCAAGCGGCCTATCGGGAGAATCGTAAGAAGCTGACAACCAAGGAGGCTTGGCGGGATCGGTTCACCCGACCCTGAGCCCCCCTATCCTCGCCGTTTCAGGCAAGGGAGACGCATATTCAGCGCAGCAGGCCCGCTTTGCCTGCCGCGTCCTTCATGTAATGCTCGAAAGCCCGCTGCCGGATCGGCTTGCGCGATCGTAGCCAAGCCAGGGCAACCAGGGGCCGCCACGCATCGAGCCGTTCCCGATCCATACCGCTTGCCCGCAAATAGCTTGCCCGCCAGCGTCGTGCGGCCCAATCGCGGGACAGAACTGTCAATGGGTCTTCCGGCCCATCACCGAAACGCATCAGCATTTCCGTTCGCACGGCATCGGCCGCCGGATCGCCCAGTGCTGCTTTGGACCAATCGATCACTTTCAGATCATCGCCGTCGACCATGACATTTTCGATATGAAAATCGCCGTGCAGCAACTGGCCTCCCTCCGGCATATCTTCCAACCGTTCAAGCGCGGCGACCTTGAGAGCACTGCCCCCCGGCCCGTAGATAATGTCCGTCCGCAACACATCCTTCAAATATCGCAGCCCGGACGTAGCCGGTGTTTCATGCATCCGAGCCTGCAATCGAGCCATGGAGTCCATGATTCTGCCAGAAAGCCATGGCCGCTTCCGCATGGCTGCCAGCAAAGTGCGCCCTTTCACGCACGGATAAACCAGCCCCCGCGCATCTTCCATCGTCACCGCGCGCAATGACGCAACCGCCGGCATGCCCAGTTCCACCGCCCGCCGGGATGCCCAGGCTTCACGTTCGATCATCTCGCCCGACACCGCCGGACGAAACAGCTTCACGACTTCGCGCTCGTCTATGGCGTAGACGCTCGAACTCGCGCCCCGCGTAACAAAGTGCAGTGAAATACCCTCTCCCATGAACGGAACTCCGATATCGGCGGTCCTGCCTTAGACCAAGGCCGCCTTATCCGCCAGGCATCCCATTGCGCGCGACGGCCTTATCACTTAACCGCTTGCTCATCCTTGCGCGCTATATCAACGCCATCATGCACCCGGCAGAATTGATGCATCAGCTTCTCCCTCATCCGATCGCCAAGCCATGGGGCAAGGACAGTCTGCCAGACTGGCTGGGATATCCGCGGGGCAAGCGGATCGGAGAGGTGATTTTCGACAGCGGTCACGCGGAACGGCAAGCACTGCTGGTGAAATATATCCTGACCAGCGAACGCCTGTCGATTCAGGTCCATCCCGACGATGCAACCGCGCAGCGCGACGGCCATGTCCATGGCAAGGACGAAGCCTGGTATATCCTCGACTGCAAGCCCGGCGCCATGATCGGCCTGGGCTTTCGCGATGCCGTGACACAGGATGATGTCCGTGCCGCTATAGCCGATGAAACACTGGAAGAACTGATTGCCTGGCGTCCTGTTTCGCCAGGCGAATTCTACATGGTCCCCGCTGGCACCGTCCACGCCATTGGCGCCGATATCGTGCTGGTCGAGATTCAGCGCAACGCCGACATCACCTACCGCCTCTATGATTATGGCCGTGACCGGCCGCTCCATATCGAACAGGCGCTCGCCTGCGCCCGGCTGGAACGCTACGACCTGCCTGTCCCGCATATCGCGGCCGGTGAAAAGCGGGAACTGCTGGCAGCAGATCGGAACCCCTTCGGGCTTCACCATATCGCCTTCCAGGCGGGCGACCATATCGGGCTGAATAGCTCGGGCCCCGCCTGGTTCGTGCCGCTTGAAGGCACGGGCCGCGATCAGTCAGGCTCGCAATGGAGACAGGGGCAGTGCTGGATACTCGAAGGAGGCGATGAATTGCATGCCCAGAGCACAGGGAACGCCCTGATCGCCGTTCCAAGTCTTCGTTGAACGGCACAGCCTTTTTTTCAGTTCCCGTCCGTCCGCTTGAGCATCGCTTCGGCCAGAGCGCGAATATCGGCGGAGCGGTCGCGCGGCATGACCAGCACGCCTTTCGCCGTCGACACGATCACGCAATCGCGCATCCCCATTGTGCCTACCGGCGGACCGCCATCAACGATGACCAGATTGCCACGACCGTCCATGTCGATCGCCACGCCTTCGCAAATGCTGTCTTGCCCGTTGCGGTCCTTGAGCATCCAGAGCGCTTCCCAGGAGCCGACATCGGACCATCCCATATCGACCGGCACGACCACGGCGGTGTCTGTCTTTTCCATGATCGCATAATCGATGGAGATGCTGGGACATGCGCCAAAGGCCACGGCATCGGGACGAATATAATCGCCATCGTCCCGCGCGGCCCGCATCGCCGACCGGCAGGCATCGGCCACTTTCGGGGCCAGCCGTTCCAGTTCTCCCACATAAGCGCGGGCGGAAAACAGGAAAATGCCGCCATTCCAGCAATGCCGTCCCGTCTCAATCAGGGCACGCGCCGTTTCCAGCGGCGGCTTTTCGACAAAGGCCGCGACCCGATGCACGCCCGGCACATCCGCCAGCGCGTCGCCCACCTCGATATAGCCATAACCCGTTTCCGCGTGAGTCGGACGAATGCCGAATGTCACCAGCCGCCCGGCACGCGCCGCCGGACACGCAGCTGCTATGGCGCCGTGAAAGCTCTCTATATCGGCGATCGCATGATCGGACGGCATGATCAGCATCAACGCCTCGCCATCCCGTTCGGCCAGCCAATAGGCAGCCAGCGCGATCGCGCCTGCCGTGTTGCGTCCTTCCGGTTCAAGAAAGATCGCCGCCGGTTCGCTTCCGGCCTCCCGGATCTGCTGCGCCACCAGCGCCACATGACGCTCGCCCGATACCACCAACGGCGACGCGAACCCGGCACGACCAGTCGTGCGGGCGACGGTTTCCTGCATCATCGTGCTGGTGCCGAGCAGCGTCAGGAACTGCTTGGGCGTTTCCGGCCGGGACAAAGGCCACAGGCGCGTCCCCGCCCCTCCCGACAGGATGACGGGATAGATGGGGGCTTGCGCGCCCTTCGCTGCGTCGCTCTCGCTCATCGATCTTTCGCTTCAGACACCGCCGCCGATGCGGCGCTCTTGCACATGAGGCAGATAAACCAGAGGGGATATGGCAGCCTGCTGATCCCCCACAAGCCGATCGACCGCATTGTCGACAAGCATCCGCAATCCTTCGTCGCTGAGCAGGCCGCCACGAATGAGGCAACGGTCGATCAACACGCGGCGAAAAGCGGAATAAAGCGCCATATCCGGTGCCTGTGGCCGCCGCCAGAACTCGTCGAGCGTACCTTCATGCACGATGCCAGGCACCTTGTAGACGGCATGACCCAGCACCACCACGGGCTTGCCCGTGTTCAGCGCCAGCGTGCCGACCGTACTGTTGACGGTCACAACGCCCAGAGACCGCTGAACGACCTTGGCGATGTCCCAATCGGCCAGATAGATCACGCGGTCGGCCACGCCATATTGCTTCGCCAGCTTGCGGGTCAGCCTTTCCCAACCGACAAGGCCCGGGTCCAACGGGTGCCGCTTGACCACCAGCGCCACATCTTCCGGCGCATAGCGGGCAAAGCTCTTGAGCACGAAGCGCAGTGCGGCGCGCATGTCGCCAAAAGGTGAATGGATGCGGATCTGATAGTCGGAATTGAGCTGAAGCGGCAGCGTGAAGTAGGAACGGCCGCGCAATTCCTCCCACTTGTCGGCCGCCTTGCGTCGATCCGTCTGCCGCCATAGCAACTTGTTGAACCAGCCCACCGATTCCAACGCGAAGCTGTGCGGCCGGTGTGTGCGGTAGAAAGGAAAGAAGGGACGCATCAATGCGCCCGACAGCCCATTACGCATCGTATGCTGCGCGCGGCGCCGAAAGGTGGAGGGAATGGGGTTGCCCCGCCCACCTTCAGGAGGAAGATCCCGCGCCCGGTCCCGATACCATTGCGGATCGAGCGGTAGGGTGGAATTGCCGTTCACCCCGTCCTTCTGAAGCGTGAGAAAGTCGGGCCGGATATAGCCTTCCTCCACCACATGCACCCTTATGCCGCGCAGCCGGGCCATCTTGTGCGCGGAGGCGTGATAGGGCCGACAATCGCCAAAGAGGATCAGGTCGGTAACGCCATGATTGATCACGAAATCATCGAAGAAGAGCGGCCAAGCGCGAAACGTTCCGCGATAATCGGTCGCCCCCGGCCCCGGCCAGTCGATCTTGTCCCCGCCATTGATGTTGATGCGTAGCGCCTCATGCCCTCGTTCACACAATGCATCGGCCAGCATGGAAAAATAGGGGCCGTGGGGGCCCTGAAGGAACAGAAAGGTCTTAAGCTGGGCGGCCATGAAGAAACTCTGCGGATAAAGTCATCAGTCTACGTAGCTTCCCCTGCAACACCCGCAGCCTGATGAGCCAGCTCACAGACGGCGTCGACCCGTCCGCCAGCCGGTTCACCATGATTTCGGGACCGCAAGGCAACCGTGTTACCGGATCAACATAACGTGGATAGAGAATGAGAGCGCCCGCGACAAGCTGATCTATGCCGAGCCGACGTCCACGCCGTCCATTTGGCGCGGCCAGATCGCGCGTCAGCCCCCATCCGGCGTAAAAGGGCATGCCGTGCACAGTCACGGGCCTGCCCCGCATCAACGCTTCAAAGCCCGTCAGGGACGACAGCACATGCACCTCGTCAACAGATTGGACCAATTGCAGGAGCGGCGAGCCGCTGTCGATGCTGTCAGCATGTTCCAATGCCGTGGCGTCGCTCAGATGTCCGGCCCTGTGTCCGGCCTGGACATCGGGATGCGGACGATAGACGATCCATGCATCCGGCTCCGCCTGGCGGACACGTTTCAGGAAATCGAGATTGCCCGCGACGCCCGCTCCGCCCAGATGCACCGACAGATCGTCATCCACTTGCCCTACGGCAAGGACCGTCCTCTTCCCCTTGGGCAGGGCTACATTCCGCCCTTCATCTGCCCCATATTTTGTGATCCCCGCAGCACAAATCCGCGTCCGAAGTCGCTCTGCCCGCGCCACCAGCTCCTCGGGGAAATCATGGGTCGCGAGGATCGTTTCCAGATCGCTGCCGACATGGGCATCATAATAAATGCCCGTTTGATCCACCACGACCGAGCCGGGGGGATGCAGGGCCGCGCCAAGGCCGCGCGAACGGAGAAATCCATCCTCGATCCGGATCAGCGACGTGCCCTGCTCGGCTGCCGCATCGCCCGTTGAAGCGGGCACGCGAGAGGGCCAGACGGCCAACGCCCCTTTTTCCCCACGCGCGCGCCGCAGCCCCTCTTCCGCCGTCAGGAAAGGGGGAGATTGCAAACCGTCCCACAGGAAAACGCGCATGACATCGCGCTTCCACCATGCCATGCCGCTTGCGGCGCAAATGCGTCTGTTGGCACGGAGAATTTCCCGCCATTCGGCCAGTTGCCGCACGACCTGCTCCACATCCGCCTCTTCGCCCGTGAAGCAATTGCGATAGCTCGCCGCCGATATCCGATCGCGCGCAGCCAGTTTCAGGTGCTGCCGGTCAATGGGCCGGGCATCGGCATCAAATACCGGCACGCCCAGCAGACCCGCCACAATGGCAATATCATCCTCTGCATGGGCGTGGACAGCTTCGGCCTGCTCAACCAGTACCCAAGGGTCGCACGGCGTCGGCAGCTTGCAGGCGTAGGAAGCCAGTTCCGCCGGTGGCGCGCCTCCTATGACCGCGAGTTGCCCGGTGTCCAGTCCATCCAGCCATTCGGGCGGGATCGGGACACCCGCCTGCGCGACCAGCTTCACGCCCTCAACCGCATGCCCCCAAAAGTCGCCGCCCACTCGCGAGGCTGCGATGCTGTCGAGCACAGCGTCGGAAACAGCTTTGCCCGATCTGCCCACAGGCAAAGGCGCGCTGACCGCCGCCGTGGCAGGCGCAGTGGACGGGAAAGGCGGAGATCGCAGGAAAGACGGCACTGTCACAGCATTCCCCGGTTATTCACCTGTCCTTTGAATGACATTGCCGATTTTTTGCCGAACGCCGGTCTGTTGACATCCTTGGACGTGTGGACCGTCAAGGTCAAGAAACCGACACCGTCACATCTTCCAGAATATTTTCCACTATGTCGAAATAATCACGCCATGTCGGCGGGGACCAAGCCGCGATCCTATCCATTTGCGCGGCCCGCTCGGGCGATCCTTCCACACTATAGGCCCGGATGACCCGTATCCAGCCCATGCCATCCAGTGGATCGAGATAGTCGGGCGCATCTCCGCCGACTTCCCGATGCGCGACGATATCGCTGCAAACGACCGGCACGCCTGCCGCCAAGGCTTCCACTACAGGCATGCCGAATCCCTCGACAAAGGACGGCATCAACATGGCCCGCGCGTTCCGGGTCAGCGCCTGCATCTCGCTGTCCGAAACCTGTCCGGCTTCGATGACATGGCCACGCAGGATTTCACCACGTTCCAGCATGTCGACGACATTTTCATTTTCCCAGCCGCGCCGCCCCACCAACACCAGCATGGGCGCGGCATCGCCCATCTGTTCCACCAGCCTGCGCCAGATGTTCAGCAGAAGCAGATGATTCTTCCGCGGCTCGATGGTTGAAATATAGATGAAATAAGGACGATCGGGCACCTTATGACGGGTGGCGTCGGCCGGTTCCGCCGGGTCGGCTCCAAAATGAGCAACACGGATCACACGATTGCGCGGCCCCTCCGCCAGATGAGGCGCGAGCGCATCGATGGTGGCCTGGCTATTGCCTATGATGCCGCTCGCGAAGGAATCGATAGTGCGAAGGCGCCGGCGATGCTCCTCCGCGCCCTGTGGCCGGGCAAATTCGGGATGGCTCAGTGGAATGACATCATGCACCAGGGTCACGAATTTCGCACCCTCCGCGCGCAGGATGGCGTCCACCTGCCCATGATCGTCGAGATGATGCGGCGAGACCTGAAGATAGACGCGCGGCCCGGTCGCACGCGGCACCGGACGGGGACGCAGCGCAATGAGTTGCCGGACGATGGCCGCGCGCCCCTCCTTCTGATCCATGGCGCGCGCATTGCGCCAGCGTGCGGCGGTAAAGGTCAGAAACTGGCGTACCGCTCCGCCATTCAACCGCCCATAATAGCCGCCTGCCGGATGCACCGCCGCAAAGGCCAGCCGATCCGGCATCCGCTCCAGCAATTCGCGCGCATAGACATATTCCACGCGATCGATGCCCGTGGGCGTCGGGTGGAAACAGCGCGACAAAAGGCGGGAGATGTCGAGAATGATTTCCGCTTCGCCCCGCTGCCCGTCTATGCGCTGACCGGCAGGCTTGCTACGCAGGGCGACACGCGCGCCCGGGGCAATGAAGGGCTTGAGCGCCATTTCAGCGATATTCCTCTGCCATGCGCGGGACAGCGCCGATCCTCCGATTGCATATCAAAACCGGGCGCGAATCTCTTCGGCCAGGGTCTGCAATTCGGCGGGATCGGCGAAATTGCCCTGTGCATGCGCGCTGAAACCCATCGGCCCGCCTTCCCAGCGCGGCACGATATGCACATGCATATGAAACACGGTCTGCCCAGCTGGCGCGCCATTGAATTGCGCGACGTGGATGCCGTCCGGGTTTAGCGCTTCCCGGATCGCGCTTGCGACCTTCCTGGTCGTTGCCATGACCTGACAGAGCGCTTCGTCCTCCATTTCAAGAAGGTTGCGCGCCCTGGACCATTTGGAAATGACCAGCGAATGCCCCCTGGATTGAGGCTGGATGTCGAGGAAGGCGAGCGTATGTGCATCCTCGTAGAGCCGGGTCGACGGCAGCTTGCCCTGAAGGATCAGGGAAAAGGGGTTTCCTTCATCATAGACGCCGTCGAGGCTCATTGCGCGGTCCTTCAGCTCAGATAATGAGCGGAAGTTTTAGCGGCGACTTCTTCCGCCGTCACGCCCGGCGCAAGTTCGACGAGCTTGAACGGGCTGTCATGGTCCGGCCGCTGAAACACGCACAGGTCGGTGACGATCATGTCCACCACATTCTTGCCGGTGAGCGGCAGGGTGCAGGCCGGAATGAACTTGGGACTACCGTCCTTGGACGTATGTTCCATGACGACGATGATCTTCTTGACGCCTGCGACAAGATCCATCGCGCCGCCCATGCCCTTGATCATCTTGCCGGGGATCATCCAGTTGGCGATGTCGCCATTTTCCGCCACTTCCATCGCACCCAGGACGGTCAGGTCGATATGTCCGCCCCGGATCATGGCGAAGCTGTCGGCGCTGGAGAAATAGGCGCTGTTAGGCAGTTCGCTGATCGTCTGCTTGCCTGCGTTGATGAGGTCGGCGTCTTCATCCCCCTCGAACGGGAAAGGTCCGATGCCCAGCAGGCCATTTTCGGACTGGAGCGTCACTTCCACGCCCGCCGGAATATGGTTCGCCACCAATGTCGGGATGCCGATGCCAAGGTTCACATAGAAACCGTCCTTGAGTTCCCTGGCCGCGCGGGCCGCCATTTCATCGCGGGTCCAGCCTTTGGTTTCCTCAGCCATCATGCGGTCTCCCTCTGGCGAACGGTGCGAAATTCGATTTTCTTGTCATAGGGCGCGCCGACGATCATGCGCTTCACATAGATGCCGGGCAGATGAATGCAATCGGGGTCAAGGCTGCCCACCGGCACCACTTCCTCGACCTCCGCGATGCAGATCCTGGCGGCGGTGGCCATCGGCTGGTTGAAGTTGCGCGCGGTCTTGCGGAAGATCAGGTTGCCGCTTTCATCGGCCTTCCACCCCTTGATGACGGCGACGTCGGCAAAGATGCCGCGTTCGAGGATATAATCCTGTCCGTCGAAATTCTTGACTTCCTTACCCTCGGCCACGGCCGTGCCGACCCCGGTCTTGGTGTAGAAGCCGGGAATGCCCGCTCCGCCCGCGCGGCAGCGTTCGGCCAGCGTACCCTGCGGGCAGAATTCAACTTCCAGTTCGCCCGCCAGATATTGCCGCTCGAACTCCTTGTTCTCGCCGACATAGGAGGAGATCATCTTCTTCACCTGCCGCGTCCGCAGCAGCTTGCCCAGTCCCTCGCCGTCGATGCCGGCATTGTTGGAGGCAATGGTCAGATCCTTGACCCCGCTGTCCCGAATCGCGTCGATCAGCCGTTCTGGAATACCGCAAAGGCCAAATCCGCCCGCGCACAGATGCATCCCGTCGAAAAGAAGGCCCTCCAACGCTGATACAGCATCAGGGTAGAGCTTGTTCACCATCGCACGTCCTCTTCTGTTCAAGGCTCACGCCATAGGGACAGGAAGGGATTCGGTCAATTTGCTGCAATCGCGAGAGACGCTAGTCACGTGAATCCGAAGTTCGGTGCATTGTTTTCTGACAGAAGCGTTTGACGGAGGCGAGGATTTCGTCGGCTGATTTGACCCATTGGTAGGGCCTTGGGTTTTCGTTGTGAGCCGCAATGAAGGCGGCGATATCGGCCTCAAGCTCTGCGGTGGATCGATGCACGCCGCGTTGCAGTTGCTTGCGCGTCAGTTCCGCAAACCAGCGTTCGACCTGATTGATCCAGGACGCCGATGTCGGTGTGAAGTGGACATGCCAATGCGGCCGGCGCGCCAGCCAGGCCTTGATCTTCGGCGTTTTGTGGGTGGCATAGTTGTCCATCACGAGATGCACGTCGGGACCCTTGGGCATCGCGGCGTCGATCCGCTTGAGGAAGTCGAGGAACTCGCTTGCCCGATGGCGTTTGTAGCACTTGCCGATCACCGCTCCTGTGGCGATATCGAGCGCCGCGAACAGTGAAGTCGTGCCATTGCGGACATAGGTATGGGTGCGCCGTTCGGGCACGCCCGGCGCCATGGGCACGACCGGTTGCTCGCGATCCAGCGCCTGGATCTGGCTCTTTTCGTCCACGCACAGCACGACCGCCCGGTTCGGCGGCGACATGTAAAGGCCGACAATGTCCTGAACCTTGTCGACGAACAGCGGATCGGTTGACAGCTTGAACGTCTCCGACCGGTGCGGTTGCAGGCCAAACGCGCCCCAGATCCGACGGATGGTGGTGTGCGACAGTCCGCTCTCGGCCGCCATGGAGCGGATCGACCAATGCGTGGCGTCCTTCGGGGTGGTGTTCAGCGTGCGCTCGATCACTTGAGCCACTTGGGCGTCAGATACTGTTCGTGGCCGACCCGCGCGATATTCGTCGCTCAGCCCTTCAATGCCATCCTGCGCGAACCGCCGCCGCCATTTGCCAACCGTATGCTCATGCACACCAAGGCGTTCGGCGACTTCCTTGCTCTGCAATCCCTCCGCACAGAGCAAAACCATCCGGCACCGATCCGACAGCGAACGCGGCGCCTTGTGCCGCCGAACCTGAGCTTCGAGAAAGGTCCGTTCCTCCCCGCTCAGGACAACCAAATCCGCCTGTCTGCCCGCCATCGCGCCCATCCTTGCCCGTCCGGCAAAGACATATACAATGATGCCTACTTCAGTTCCAGATGACTAGGACGGATCGACATTCAGGGGATGGTGGAGCGAGCCGAAGGCCAGCGAAGCTATAATGGTGAATATCCATGACCCGGCGCGCAACGACCTACATGGTCGTGAGCACCGGATGCATAGAAAGACGCCGCGTGCGGCCCTCCTGAACTGATGTCGATCCGTCCTAGATCAGACCGGCCAGCGGGCTGGACGGATCGGCATAAAGGCGTTTGCCCATGCGCCCCGCGCGATAGGCCATGCGGCCCGCTTCCACGCCCGCCTTCATCGCGGCGGCCATCAATATCGGGTCCTTCGCCTCAGCGATAGCGGTGTTCATGAGCACGCCGGTGCACCCCAGTTCCATCGCCTCGGCGGCCTCGGACGCTGTGCCCACGCCCGCATCCACCAAAACCGGCAGCGCCGTGCCTTCGACGATCAGGCGAATGGTGACGCGATTCTGGATGCCAAGACCCGAACCGATCGGCGCGCCCAGCGGCATGATCGCCACAGCGCCCGCATCCTCCAGCCGCCTGGCCGCGATCGGATCGTCGACGCAGTAGACCATCGGCTTGAAGCCTTCCTTGGCGAGGATTTCGGTGGCTCGCAACGTCTCCACCATATCCGGGTAAAGCGTCCGCGCCTCGCCCAGCACCTCCAGCTTGACGAGATCCCATCCGCCCGCCTCGCGCGCCAGCCGCAGGGTGCGGATCGCTTCCTCGCCTGTATAGCAGCCCGCCGTGTTGGGCAGGTAAGTAATCTTCCTGGGGTCGATATAGTCGGTCAGCATCGGCGCCTTGGGATCGGACACGTTCACGCGCCGCACGGCCACGGTGACAATCTCCGCCCCCGAAGCCTCGACCGCCGCCGCGTTCTGCTCGAAATCCTTATATTTGCCGGTGCCGACGATCAGCCGCGAGCGAAAGCTCTTGCCCGCGACGCTCCAGCGATCCTCATCAATCGCGCTCACGTCGCCGCCGCCCACGAAATGCACGATCTCCAGCTCATCGCCATCCTCGACCAGCACCTGCCCCAGCGTGGAGCGGGGCACGACCTCCAGGTTGCGCTCCACCGCCACCTTTTCCGGCACGAAACCCAGCTCGCTCGCCAGTTCGGCCAGCGTCAGCCCGTCCCGCACGCGCCGGTGCTCGCCATTGATGTGGATGGAGATGGTGCCGTCGATGCTCACTTTTCGAAACTCCTGCCGCCGTCCACATCCCGTCTCGACTTGAGCGGACGCAAACGGCTATGAAGGCCCGCCAAAGGCCCGCGCCGTGGGGCGCATATAGGGACAGGGGCGTCGCCCCCGCAACAGGCTTGAAACGAGAATGGGGGACGGCCATGACCGAAACACGCAAGATTTTCGTGCTGAACGGCCCGAACCTCAACATGCTGGGGACGCGGGAGCCGGAGATTTACGGCTTTGACACGCTGGACGACATTGCCGAACGCATGGAGGACGCCGCCAGCCGCGCTCATGTGGAGATCGATTTCCGTCAATCCAACCATGAAGGCCATCTGGTTGACTGGTTGCAGGAAGCGCATGGCGAAGGCGCGCACGCCGTCATCCTCAATCCCGGTGGCCTTACCCACACGTCCATCGCCCTGCATGACGCGATCAAGGGCATCACCGTGCCGGTGATCGAGGTGCACCTCTCCAATCCCCATGCGCGCGAGCCTTTCCGGCATAAAAGCTATGTCGGCATGGCAGCCAAGGGAACCATCGCGGGCTTTGGCGCGATGTCCTACATGCTCGCGCTGGAAGCCGCACTGGAGCTTTGAACATTGCGCTGCGGCGCAAATGGTCATAGGCGCGGGCATCACAGAATAAATTTCACCGTCCAGGGACATGAGATGAACGACAAGCAGGAAAAGGGCGCAATGCAGGTGGACGTGCAACTGGTGCGGGATCTGGCTGCGTTGCTCGATGACACCAACCTGACGGAAATCGAGGTGGAGGACGGCGATCGCAAGATCCGCGTCGCGCGCAAGGCAGGCGCTGTAGCCCCGGCCTATGTCGCGGCGCCCGCGCCCGTCGCCACTCCGGCCGCTGCCGCCCCGGCGGTTGCTGCCGCTCCGGCCGAAGCCGCGCTGCCTTCAGGCACGACCGTGCGTTCGCCCATCGTCGGCACTGCCTATCTCGCGGCCGAGCCGGGCGCACCTGCCTATGCCGCCATTGGATCGACCGTAAAGCAGGGCGATACCGTCCTCATCGTCGAAGCGATGAAGGTCATGAACGCGATTCCCGCCCCGACATCGGGCAAGGTCAAGGCCGTTCTGGTCGATAACGGCCAGCCGGTCGAATATGACCAGCCGCTGATCGTCATTGAATAAGGCCGCCGCACGCCATGGCCATTGAAAAGCTGTTGATCGCCAACCGGGGCGAAATCGCGCTGCGTATCCATCGCGCCTGTCATGAAATGGGAATCAAGACGGTGGCGGTTCATTCCACCGCCGACGCCGACGCCATGCATGTGCGCCTGGCCGACGAAGCCATCTGCATCGGCCCCCCTGCCGCGAAAGACAGCTATCTGAACATCGCCGCTATCATTTCGGCGGCGGAGATTTCAGGCGCCGACGCAATCCATCCCGGCTATGGCTTCCTGTCGGAAAATGCCCAGTTCGCGGAGATTGTGGAAACCCACGGCATCGCCTTTGTCGGCCCCAAGCCCGAACATATCCGCATCATGGGCGACAAGGTGGAGGCGAAAAAGACGGCGGGCGCGCTGGGCCTGCCGCTCGTTCCCGGCTCCGACGGCGCGCTTTCCGACGTCGAGGAAGCCAAGGAGGTCGCCGCGAAGATCGGCTATCCCGTCCTTATCAAGGCGGCATCGGGCGGCGGCGGGCGCGGCATGAAGGTCGTGCCGTCCGAAGACCAACTCGAAACGCTGATGAAACAGGCCGGCAGCGAAGCCAAGGCCGCCTTCGGCGACGACACCGTCTATATGGAAAAATATCTGGGCAACCCCCGGCATATCGAGTTCCAGATATTCGGCGACGGCAATGGCAATGCCATCCATCTGGGCGAGCGCGACTGCTCGCTCCAGCGCCGCCACCAGAAGGTGCTGGAGGAAGCCCCCTCCCCCGTCCTCTCCACCGCCGAGCGCGACCGCATGGGCGAAGTCGTCCGCAAGGCGATGGCCGACATGGGCTATCGCGGCGCGGGAACGATCGAGTTTCTGTGGGAAGACGGCGAATTCTACTTCATCGAGATGAATACCCGCCTGCAGGTGGAGCATCCCGTGACGGAGATGATCACCGGCGTCGATCTCGTCCGCGAACAAATCCGCGTTGCGGAAGGCAAGCCGCTCTCCGTCGCGCAGGAGGACATCGAATTCCACGGCCATGCCATCGAATGCCGCATCAACGCGGAAGACCCCCGCACCTTCGCGCCTTCGCCGGGCACCGTCACCAGCTATCATGTGCCGGGCGGCATGCATGTCCGCGTCGATAGCGGCCTTTATCAGGGCTATAAGGTGCCGCCTTATTATGACAGCATGATCGGCAAGCTGATCGTCTATGGCCGCACGCGGGAGGGCTGCATCATGCGCCTCAAGCGCGCGCTGGAAGAATATGTGATCGAAGGGATGAAGACCACCATCCCGCTGCATCAGGCGCTGCTGCGCGATCCCGATTTCCTGAACGGCGACTATACGATCAAGTGGCTGGAGGATTGGCTGGCGCGGGAAGACGCGGCATGAAGGCCACCATCTGGCACAATCCCCGCTGCTCCAAATCGCGGCAGGCTCTGGCGATCCTGGAGGCGAAGTCCGGCTTGGAGATCGAGGTCGTCGAATACCTCAAGGCGCCCCCGACCCGTTCGGAAATCGAAGCGGTGCTGAAAAAAGCAGGCATTGCGCCTTCTCAAGCCATTCGCAAGGGCGAAGCCGTGGCGCAGGAAATCGGCCTCGATACGAACGACAACATGGCTGTGCTGGACGCCATGGCCGCTTACCCGATCCTGATCGAACGCCCCATCATCATCACCGAAAAAGGCGTCGTCATCGCCCGTCCGCCGGAAAAAGCGCACGACATTCTCTGAATAGCGCGCTTGGACTGTGACGGGGCAGCCTGGTGCGTGCAACCCCGTCATGCCAGTAAATGTGTTGGCGCAGTTGGATGTCGGACCAGCCTCGGAAAGTTTAACCGCCTTCACTTGACCCGGCTTGGCAAAGCCCGGCATGAAACCGCATGACTGATCCTGCCGCCGCGCTCGGCCATCCCCTGTTCCGGGATATGCCGACCACCATTTTTGAGAAGATGTCGATCCGTGCCCGCGAAACCGGCGCGATCAATCTGGGTCAGGGCTTTCCCGACGGGCCGGGGCCGCATGAGGTGCTGGAAGCGGCCGCCCACGCGCTGCTCAATCGCTCCAACCAATATCCGCCCATGATGGGCCTTCCCGAACTGCGCGCAGCCATCGCGGCGCATTATGGCGTGCATCAGGGGCTGGATCTGCGCCCGGAAGAGGTGATCGTCACCTCCGGCGCCACGGAAGCGCTGGCGGCCAGCTTGATGGCGCTGGTGACGCCGGGCGACGAAGTGCTGGTGCTAGCGCCGCTATACGATTCCTACGTCCCCCTGATTGAGCGAGCGGGGGGCGTGGCGAAGGTCATCACGCTCACCCCGCCGGAATGGCGCATCACACAGGAGGCGCTCGCGGCTGCGGCGAGCGATCGCACGCGCCTCATCCTGCTCAACAACCCAACCAACCCCACCGCCGTGGTGATGCGCGAGGCGGAACTGGCGCTGCTGGCGCGCTTCTGCGTGGAGCGCGACCTGATCGCAATCTGCGACGAGGTGTGGGAGCATGTGATCTTCGACGGCGCCAGATACCAGTCGCTGATGGCGTTTCCGGGGATGCGGGAGCGCACGGTCAAGATCGGATCGGCGGGCAAGATCTTCTCGCTCACCGGCTGGAAAGTGGGCTGGATGTGCGCCGCGCCCGCATTGGCGGCCCTGCTGGCCCGGGCGCATCAGTTCCTCACCTTCACCACCGCGCCCAATCTGCAATGGGCGGTGGCCGAAGGGCTGGGCAAGCCCGCGCAATGGTTCGCGCAGATGCGGGACGATTATCAGGCATCACGCGACCGGCTGGCCGAAGGGCTGGAGGCGGCGGGCTATGCCGTGCAACCGAGCGCGGCGACATGGTTCCTGTCCATCGACCTGCCTGCTTCAGGCATCGCCATGGACGATGTGACCTTCTGCGAGCGGATCATCGATGAGGCAGGCGTCGCGGCTATCCCAGTTTCCGCCTTCTTTCCCGACGGCGCGGTGACGAGCCTGGTACGACTGTGCTTTTCCAAGGCCGACGGCGTGATCGACGCGGCGGTGGACCGGCTGGCGCGCTTTCGTCAAAGCCTGCTTGCGGAGAGCGGGACGGCCCGCTAAGTTCCCCTTTCGTTCCCAGCTTCATGCGGTTCCAGCCGAACCGAATAACGCCGGGCAGCCCTTTGTTTTCCGTGATTTCCGAATCGGCAGATAATGCCATCGGCCGCGAAATCACTCTGGCGAAAGCGTGATCCATGGACAGCATGCCAATTCTGATTACCGTCATTGCATTGCTCGCAGGACTGGGTGTCGGCTGGCTGTTGCGCGGCAAGGCGGCTGCGGGGTTGGGCGCGGAGCGGACGGACCTCGCGGCGAAGCTGGAGGTGGCGAGCGAGCAGCGCAACCGGGCTATTGCCGAACTGGCCGCGATGCAGGAACGGGTGGCGGCTGCCGAACGGCTCGACGCAGAGCGGGTGGCGCAGGCGGCGGCTCTGGAACAGCGGCTGGATGCGACGCGCGAAGCGCGGGAGGCAGCGGCGCGGGAACTGGCGGCGCTGCAATCCGACGCGCATGCGCGGGCAGAGGCGTTCGAAGCGCAGATCGCGGCGCTCAAAGAGGCCAAGGAACAGCTTTCCGCGCAATTCAGCGAAATTGGCGGCAAGCTGCTGCATCAGGCGCAAAGCCAGTTCCTCGAACGCGCCGACCAGCGGCTGACCCAGGCGCATGAAAAGAGCGAGGCGCAATTGAAGACCCTGCTCTCGCCGGTCGAAACAACCCTCAAACGCTATGAGGAAGGGCTGGCGCGGGTCGAAAAGGAGCGCGTGGGTAGCTATGCCGAACTGCGCGAGGCCGTGCAACAGGTGCAACTTGGACAGGGGCAGGTGCGCGAAGAAACGGCCAAGCTCGTGAATGCCTTGCGCGCTGCGCCCAAGACGCGGGGTCGCTGGGGCGAGCAGCAGTTCAAGAACCTGATCGAAACGGCGGGCCTTTCCCCCTTCGTCGACTTTCGCGAGGAAGTGTCGGTCACGGTCGAGGAAGGGCGGCTGCGGCCCGATTTCATCATCCGCCTCCCCGGTGACCAGCAGCTTGTCGTGGACGTGAAATGTTCGCTGGAAGCCTATCTCAACGCAGTGGAGCAGGTCGATCCGGCGGCGCGCGAGCGCTATATGACCGACCATGCGCGCGCGGTGCGGACTCATGCCGACGCGCTGGGGCGCAAGGCCTATTGGGAGCAGTTCGACAAGGCGCCCGACTTCGTCATCATGTATGTGCCGGGCGACAATTTCGTCACCGCCGCGCTGGAGGCGGACATGGACCTGTGGGAGCGCGCCGCCAAGAACCGAGTCATCATCTGCGGCCCCGCGACCTTCCTGCCGCTGGCTCGCACGCTGGCTGGCCATTGGCGACAGGCGCGGATGCAGGACCAGGCGCGGCAGGTCGGTCAACTCGGCAAGGAACTTTACGAGCGGCTGGCGGTGGCGGCGACGCACCTCAAGCGGCTCGGTTCTGGCCTCAACGGCGCCGTCTCCAACTATAATAGCTTCATCGGCAGTTTCGAGAGCCGCGTCCTTTCCACCGGCCGGAAGTTCCGCGACCTCGACATCGAAACTGGGGGCAAGGAGATAGAGGCGATGGAACCGCTCGACGTGACAGCGCGCGATTCACAGGCCGAAGAAAGTATTCGAATGTTTCCGTCAAAAAACCCTTAAATGCACATAAAAATATAGAATGGCTTTAAATAAAACCAGGGTGGCCTGAGCAAATCCACCCCTACACCCGCAAGATAAATTACACCTAAAAGTCTAAATTAAGCAGCCCGTACTAAAGACAAGCATGCTCGTTCATAACCGAATCTTGCTTCTTCAAAACTATCATAGGATTCAACTGAAATCTCGAGAAAAACTCTCGATTTATCCAGAAGACACCAATGCCATTTTTTATCAGCATTTAAATGAAAAACGGTTGGGAACTTCAGCATGACGGGTCTCCCTAAATGAGATAACCGTTCCGTTGTGCCGTTCATAGTAAATGCCTCTTGTGTGGTTTGAAATGTTCTGACTGTTGGAACTATTGTTCTTCAACAGCCGCCTGCGCTTCAGGGACCAAAAATTTGGCAAATCGTGACAGCTTTGACGGGCCAACTCTAAATTAAATGCTTCATCCGCTCATACATGCCCCCTTTCAGCTCACCATCGACTTGCAGGCTAGGAATTATATTCAGCGATTCGCATCACCATTGCAAGCCGGTTGTTCATTGTCTGTTCCAACCCTGAAAATTCGAGCCTAATGCACCTCATTGCCCCCGCGCCCCGCAACTGGCATGGCGCTGAGCATGGCACGCATCGGCCTTCTTGGCGGCTCCTTCAATCCGGCGCATGGGGGGCACCGCGCCATATCCCTGTTCGCGGCGCAGGCGCTGGGGCTGGATGAAATATGGTGGCTGGTGTCGCCAGGCAATCCGCTGAAACCGCGAGCGGGGATGGCGCCCCTGCCCGCCCGCCTCGCGCGGGCGCGAGCGATGGCGCGGCGGGCGCCGATTCGGGCCACCGCGGTCGAGCGCGAACTTCATACCCGCTATACCGTCGATACGCTGCGCGCGATCCGGCAGCGTTATCCGCGCCATCGCTTCATCTGGCTGATGGGCGGGGACAATCTGGCGCAGTTCGCCCAATGGAAGGACTGGCGCGGCATTGCGCGGCAAATGCCCATTGCCGTGATCGCGCGTCCGGGCTATGATGAAGCCGCTTATGGCTCTAAGGCCATGGCTTGGCTGCGGCGTTTCGTCCGGCCCGTGCGCCAGAGTGCAGACTGGACGGATTGGAGACCGCCGGCGCTTGTGCTGTTGCGCTTTCGCCCTGATCCAAGATCGGCGACCCTGCTTAGGCAGGCGGACCCTCTCTGGCATCGCGAATATGAACACACGCGTGTGCGCGACCCGCTCACGCGCCGGATGATTGTCTGAAAAGGAGCTTGTTTGTCCAGACCCCAGCCCGCCAACGACACGGTGCATGATGCCGATAGCGTTGCCGCCCTGCACGACCTTGTCCTCAAGTCGCTTGACGACGACCAGGCGCAGGAAACCATCTCCATCCCTCTTCAGGGCAAGAGCAGCATTGCCGACCATATGGTGATCGCGAGCGGGCGTTCGTCCCGTCAGGTCGCGTCGATGGCGCAGAAGCTCGCCGAGCGGATCAAGCAGGCCACGGGCCGCTCCGCGCGGATCGAGGGGCTGCCGGTCGCCGACTGGGTGCTGATCGACGCGGGCGACGTGATCGTCCACCTGTTCCGGCCGGAAGTACGCAGCTTCTACAATCTGGAACGGATGTGGGGCTTCGTCGACGCGCCGACCGCCGGGACGGCGTAAGGTTCGACAAGCGCGGCGCGAGCGTTTAGGGAGCGGCCATGCTGCTCCACATCATCGCGCGCGGAAAGATCGGGCGCTCGGCCGAAGGGGAACTGGTCGAGCGCTATATGAAACGGCTGACCATGCCGCATAAAATCACCGAAATGCCTGATCGGGGCGGCAAGCTGCCCTCCGCCCCGCCCGGCGCCGTCACGGTGATGCTGGACGAAAAGGGCAGGCAGCTTTCCTCCATGGATTTTGCGAGGCGCATCGAGGGATGGCGCGACGCGGGGACGCGGGAGTGCCGCTTCCTGATCGGCGCGGCTGACGGCTTCGACGATGCGGAGCGGGCGGGCGCCGACCTGCTGATCGCCTTTGGCGCGATGACATGGCCGCACATGATGGCGCGGGCGATGCTGGCCGAACAGCTCTGGCGGGCGTGCAGCATATTGGCGGGCCACCCCTATCATCGCGAGGGATGAGCGCGTGCGGCTCGACAGCGGGCAGGCTTTCCGCCTAACCTTGGCGTCATGACGGGCGGGGGCTCAACCAGATATGCAAAATGGATGGCCGCGGCGGCGCTGATGAGCGGCGCGGCGTTGGCGGCCACGCGCCTGCCGGCGGCGGACGACGGCGCGATCATCCTCCCCGGCACGGCCGGCACGACGCTGGAGCAGGAACAGGCCGCGCTCAAGGCGGCGCGGCGGCAGTCGGACGAGGCCCGCAGCCGCTCGCAGCGGATGGAACAACAAGCGACCATGGCCCGCGACGAGGCGGACCAGGCCCGTCGCCGCGCCGCCGCCATGGCCGCGCGGATACAGGAATCGGAGGCGGATATTCAGGCGGCGCAGGCGCGCATCGCCATCATCGCCCGGCTGCAACGAGCGCAGGCGGCACGGCTGGCGGTGCGGCAGGAGCCGGTGGTGAAATTGACCGCCGCCCTCCAGATGATAGCCCGGCGGCCGCTGGCGCTGACGCTGGTGCAGCCCGGATCGATCACTGACGCGGTCCATATGCGCGCTGTGCTGGACAATGTGCTGCCCGCGATCCGCGAACGAACGGCGGGGCTGCGCGCCGAACTGGACCGCAGCCGGGCGCTGCGTGCAACGGCGCAGCAGGCGGCGGACGCGCTGGCGCGGGGCCGGACGGAACTGAAACAGCGTCAGGCGACGCTGGAACAGCTGGAGGCGCAGAAAAGGCTGGCGGCGCGGGATTATCGTTCCAACGCCGGGCTGGAAAGCGAACGGGCGCTAGCGCTGGGCGAAAGGGCGCGCGACATTGTCGACCTGATGGACAAGCTGGAGGAAGCGGGCGACCTGCGCGATCGGCTGGCACGGCTGTCAGGGCCAATTATGCGCCCTGCCCGCCCCGATCAGACGCAGGCTCCAGCGCCACAGCAAGCCAGGGCGAATAGCAGCCCACCCCCTTACCGCCTCCCCGTGATCGGCCAGCTCGTGACCGGCATGGGTGAAGTCAGCGACAGCGGCGTCCGCTCGCGTGGCCTCACCATCGCCGCGCAGCCCGGGGCGCAGGCCGTGGCGCCCACGGCGGGTCGCGTCGCCTTTGCCGGGCCATATCGCGGCTATGGCCAGATCCTCATCATCGACCATGGGCAGGGATGGACCACGCTGATCACCGGCCTGCACCGCGTGACGGCCCCGGTGGGCGAAGCCGTGCGGCAGGGCGATCCGGTGGGTGTGGCGGGCGCAGGACGACCCATGATCACGATCGAACTGCGCCGCAACGGCCGACCGGTGGACATCGTGCCGCTGGCGGGATTGGGTTAGGCGCGCAGGACCGACCGGCTCAGGCCACGGCTGGTTCCAGCAGGCGGATGCTGCCCAAATTCGCGTCGATTTCCGCGCGCACGCCGACCGGCAGGCTGAACTGGCTGGCGACATGGCCGAATTGCGCGCCTTGAAAGGCAGGAATATCCAACGGCTCAAAATGCTGCTGCAACACTTCCGACAGGGTAAAGCCGCCATAGGAGGGGCCATCGGCGGCGCAGCCGGTGCACTGGCCGAAAACCACGCCCGCCAGCTTCCCCAGCACCCCGCCCAGCGCCAATTGGGTGAGCATCCGGTCGATGCGATAGGGCGCTTCGTTGGTGTCTTCGAGGAAAAGGATCGCACCGGTGAAATCGGGCAGCCAGGGCGTTCCCATCAGCGCCGCCAGCACGGTGAGGTTGCCACCCAGTAACCGCCCGCTGGCCTTGCCGGAGCGGAAGGTCCGGATGCGGCCGATGCGCTGGACCAGGCGATCCTCCCTGCCCACCGGATTGACCAGCGTGGGCGTCGCGCCATCAAAGGCGATGGCGCGGAAGGCGTCCCAGGAAAAGGCCGGCCAGCTGGCCGAGGCATTGGGGCCGTGGATGGTGGTAAAGCCAGCCCGCGCGGCGAAGGCGAGATGCAGCGCCGTGATGTCGCTGAACCCGATCAGCAGCTTGGGATGGGCGCGGATCATGCTGAAATCGAGGAAGGGCAGGATGCGCGCGCAGCCCCAGCCGCCGCGCACGGCGAAGATGGCGCGCACTTCCGGATCGGCATAGAATGCGTTCACATCCGCGGCCCGGTCCGCATCCCTGCCCGCCAGATAGCCATGGCGTTCGGCCAGATGGGGCGCAGCTTTGGGCTTGAGGCCCATGGCGGTGATCGCTTCCTTGACCAGGTCGAGATCGAAGGCGTCGTCGGTAAAGCCCGCCGGTTCGATCAGCCCCACCGTATCGCCGGGGCGCAGGCGCGGCGGTTTCACAAGGGATGCCGCAGGGGCATGGGAAGCGGCCGGCGCCCTGGCCGCGATGAGCGCGCCGCCCATGGCGGCCATCAAAGCGCGGCGGTCAAAAGCGATCATCAATAGCGGCTTCCGTCCTTGTGGTGATAGCAGCCTGCCGACCAATGCAGGTCGATGTCGGGATAGTGGGCGTCGCCTAGGGGAACGCGGCCAAAAGCCAGAAATTCACAGTCCGCCTCGCTCTCGTTCAGCAGCTGATGCCCATTGGGCTCGCCCTTGGGAAAGGCCGCCATGTCGCCAGCCCGCATCAGCGTCCGGCAACCTTCCTCCATCAACACCGCCTGTCCTGCCAGCATCACGATAAATTCATCCTCATCTTCATGCCAGTGTCGGTGGGAAGAAGCTGCCCCCGGCTTCAGTGTCACATGACTGACGCCAAAATCGGCGAGGCCCAGAGCAGGCCCCAAGCGGCGGACCCATCGGCCGCGGACCGCCGCTGCATGAGGCGCAGGGTAGCCCGTCGCATTGGTCTGCGCGATAGCAGTGAGATTGAACCGGGGCATGGCCTGTCCTCCTCTTGCTGGTCAAGCGGCAAGGCTTTCGCTAACGCAGCGGCATGAGCATGACCAGCACCAATGCCGACGCGGTGGCCTTGACCGAGCGTCTGATCGCCTGCCAATCCGTAACCCCCGCGACCGGCGATGTGTTCGCGGCACTGGAAGAGATGCTGCGGCCGCTGGGGTTCACCATCGACCGCTTCACCGTGGGCGAAGCGCCCGACGGACCGGTCGAAAACCTGCTGGCATGGCGGACCACCGGGCCGGGACCGCACTTCGCCTTTGCCGGCCATCTGGACGTGGTGCCGCCGGGCCCTGGCTGGACCAGCGACCCCTTCACGCCGCAGGTGCGGGGCGAGTTGCTCTATGGACGGGGCGCGGTGGACATGAAGGGCGCGATCGCGGCCTTCGTCGCGGCGCTGCACGGCCTGCCCGACGATCTGCCCGGTACGATCAGCCTCATCATCACGGGGGATGAGGAAGGCCCGGCGGTTTACGGCACGCTGGCGCTGATGGAGCGGATGGCCGCGCGGGAATTGCGGCCTGACATGTGCCTCGTGGGCGAGCCGACCTCCACCGCCCGGCTGGGCGACGTAGTGAAGATCGGGCGGCGCGGATCGGTCAATATGTGGATTCGCGTGGCGGGCACGCAGGGGCATGTCGCCTATCCCCATCTCGCCGACAATCCGATCCCGAAGCTGGTCCGCATCCTGTCCGCCATAGAGGCGGAGGTGCTGGACGAAGGGACCGACTGGTTCCAGCCCAGCAATATCGAGATCACCGATCTGGAAGTCGGCAATGCCGCGCATAATGTGATCCCCGGCGCGGCAACAGCTCGCATCTCCATCCGCTTCAACGACCGGCACAGCGGCGCGTCCCTGATCGATCGGATCAGG
Source organism: Sphingobium baderi (assembly GCF_001456115.1). Classification (NCBI taxonomy): domain Bacteria; kingdom Pseudomonadati; phylum Pseudomonadota; class Alphaproteobacteria; order Sphingomonadales; family Sphingobiaceae; genus Sphingobium; species Sphingobium wenxiniae. The sequence goes on from NZ_CP013264.1 coordinate 4,021,966, forward strand.
ACACTCGCCGCGGCCGATGGCGGCACGGTGGAAGCGAAGATCAGCGGCGAGCCCTTCCTGACGCAGCCGGGGGCATTGTCGGAGCTGGTGACGGATGCCATCCGCGAAGTGACCGGGCTGGATGCGGAGCTTTCGACGACCGGGGGCACCTCCGATGCGCGCTTTCTTTCGCGTCTGTGCCCGGTGGTGGAATTCGGCCTCAATAACGCCACGATGCACAAGCTGGACGAGGCCGTCAGCGTGACGGATCTTCAGGATCTCGCGACCATCTATGGATTGATCGTCCGCCGGGCGCTGGCGGGGTAACGGAGCGCAGTCAACCTATGTCGCGCTGGTCCAGCGAAGGCTGCGGCGCGTAACGGCCGATATAGGCCAGCTCCCGCATTGGCGGGTCGAAATGATAGCCCTGGAACAGAGTGCAGCCGATAACGCGCAGCATGTCCATCTGCGCCTGATTTTCGACCCCCTCGACCACCACTTCAAGGCCAAGTCCCTGGAGCAGACCGACAATGGCGGTGCATATCGTCCGCGCCTCCGCCGATATGGCGATGTCGCGCACCAGGCTGCGGTCGATCTTGATCCGGTCTACCGGCAAGTCCTTGAGCCGCGACAGGTTGGAATAGCCGGTGCCGAAACCGTCGATCGCCACGCGCACGCCCTCGCGGCGCAGCGCGCCTAGCTGGTCGAGCAGGCGCGCTTCCATATCCATCGCCAACGATTCACTGATCTCCAGTTCCAGCATGACGGGCGGCGTGGCATGTGTCGCCATGGCATGCCGCAGGCGCAGGAAGAAATCGGCCTGCTCCAGTTCGCGGCTGGAGATGTTGATCGCGATGCGGTGCGCGATGCCCGCCCGCGCCCAGCGCGCTGCGGTTTCGCAGACCCGGTCCATCACCCAGTCGCCCAGCGCGACGATAACCCCGCTTTCCTCCGCGATCGGCACAAATAGTCCGGGCATGACGAGATCGCGCTCGGGATGGGCCCAGCGGACCAGTGCCTCGGCCGCGACCGCCCGGCCGCTCAGGCTTTCGATCTGCGGCTGAAATTCCAGCAGGAACTCCTCCCGCTCCAACGCGCGGAGCAGGTCGCGCTCCAGTTCGGCCCGGTCCGCCGCCTTCAGCGCCAGTTCGGCGGTGAACATCTCGGTCCGCCCGCGCCCTTCATCCTTTGCATGATACATGGCGATGTCGGCCGCGCGCAGCAGGCCCGGCAGGGTATCGGCATGATCGGGGCAGCAGGCGATGCCGATGGAAGCGCCCAGATCGACATGCTGGCTGCCAAGGTCGAACCGCTCGCCCAGCGCGAACTGAACCGAGCGCGCGACCTTGGCCGCCGCGTCGCGGCCGGGGAGGCTGGGGAAGAACAGGGTGAATTCATCGCCCGCCAGACGACCGATCACCGCATCGCCGACGCCCGCGCCGACCTGCGCCATCACCACTTCGCGCAGCCGCCCCGCGACGCGCGCCAGCAACTGGTCGCCCGCGGCATGGCCCAGCGTGTCATTCACATTCTTGAAGCCATCGAGATCAATGAAGAACAGCGCGGCGGTGCCCGCGTCCCGCCGCTCGATCAGCAGGCGCTCCACCTGCCGGCAAAAGCTGGTGCGATTGGCAAGGCCCGTCACCTGATCGAACAGCGCCAGCGCCTGCACATGGTCGAGATTGGTGCGGACCTGGCTGAACAGACTTTCCATCGCCACCGAAAGGTCGGGCAGTTCCTTGGTCGCTTCAGGCGGCACGGGCGATTGCAGATCGCCATGCGCGGCGGCGAGCAAGCGGTCGGTCGCGCGGTCGAGCGCGGCGGCTATGGTCGCGACGGTGCGACGCGCTGAAGCCCAGCTCAACGTGCCGCACAATATGGCGATGATGAGCGAACGACCGATGTCGGCGATCTGCCGATCCTGCCCCGGTCCCAGCAGCAACGAAAGAATGAAAACCACCGCGCCCGCGGCACAAGCAAAGGCGGTGGCGCGACTCGTCATTGTAACGCCCTGCATATGCCTCCTTATCTTGCTGTGCCGGAATGACCGGATGGATCATCAGGATATGAAGGACAGTGGTTAAGAAATGGTCTGCGCCAACGCAGAAAAAGCGTTATCGCGACCGACGCAGGATCACATAAAGCGCACCATCGCCGCCATGGCGCGGATGGGCGGCGCGGACGCTGGCAATGCGGTCGGCATAGCTGCCGGTTTCAAGCCAATGGCCAATCTCCCCCCGGATCGCGCCGCGCCGCGAGTGGCTGTCAAAAGCCGCGCTTTTCGGTGGTTTTCCCGTAATGACAAGCAAGATTCGCGCCCCCTGCGCCAGCCCCAGCGCGATCGCCTGGCCCAGCCGGACATGGGCCGAAGACAGCGTATGGCCATGCAGGTCGATGGTCATGTCAGGGACCAGATTGCCGCCGCGGATTCGGCGTTCCCAGCCTGAATCCAGAATGGCTGCGGGGGAGCGTGCCGGTGGCGCGACGAATGGACGCGCTGACGATGGCGTTAACCTTTTTGGCTCGACCGGCTTTATCGGAACAACCGCTGGCGCCGGCATTCGGGCAGCCGCGCGGATTGGCTTTACCGAGCGGGTCAACGCCGCCCAGAGCGCCTGCTCTTCAGGAGAAAGCGAACGCCGCGGCATGGTGGGAAATCATCGACCACTCAGCCGGGCATAGGAACCGATCGGCAACAGGACCAGCGCGCTGCCCCGCGCCGACATGCCGCCCGCAACGCTGCGCGCCTTCGCGCCCGCGCCCCAGAAGCTGTCGAATCGGTTCGCGCCCTTGATCGCGCCGCCCGTGTCCTGCGCGATCCAGATGCCATTGGGTTCCGCCCGGTCGAGCGAAAGCAGCACCGGCGCGCCCAGCGGCACATATTTGGGATCGGCCGCCACGGTCGCTTCGGGCGTCACCGCAACGCCCAGTGCGCCGACCGGCCCAGCACCGGTGAGTTCGCGGAAGAAAACAAAGCTCTTATTCTCATCCATGATCGCCGCGCCTTCGGCCGGATGCGCGCGTAGATATTGCATGATGTCCTGCATGGAACCGGCCTGGATCAGGCCACGATCCTTCATCAGCTTGCCGATGCCGGTATAATCGCGCCCGTTCTGCCCGTCATAGCCGATCCGCATGACCCCGCCATCGGGCAACAGCAAACGTCCGCTGCCCTGTACCTGGAGGAAGAAGAATTCGACCGGATCGGCCGCCCAGGCCAGTTCCAGCCCGCGCCCGGACAGCGATCCATCCACAATCTGCGAGCGTTCGTCATAGGGGATGAACTTCGTGCCGCTGACCTTGCCGCGAATGGACTTGCCCTTGAGGCTTTCGCTGAACTGGCCGAGATCGACGTCGATCAGATCATTGGGGCGGCGGTAGATTGGCACCTGATAACCCGGCTGACGCGTGCGCGATCCCGATATTTCCGGTTCATAATAGCCGGTGACGAAGGCTGTGCCCTCCCCTACCTGCACCGCTTCGAAATAGCGGGAGAAGAATTCCGAGGCGCTCGCTTCGGGCCAGCTCGATGCGGCGGCGCAGGCATTGTTCCAGTCCGATCCGCGGGTCAGGCCGCTCTGATCCGTGCGGCGCATCAACGTCGGGCAGGACAGGCGGAATGCCTGAAGGGCCGCGCGGGAGCGTTCGCCCGAGGGAATGAGGCTTGCGATGTCCGGACCACGCGTCACGCCGGCCGCGGCGGCGGTGCCCTGCTGATCGACGGGTTGCACCGGCGGCGGCGTGGCCGGCAGCGTCGGACGCGGCGTCGAGGGCACGGGTTTGGTCGCCGTTTCACCAGCGGAAGATGGCGGCCCGCTCTCCGGCGCCGGACGGCTCGGCGATGGCCCACCGGCGGAAGGCGGGATCAGGCCGCCCGCGCACGCAGACAGCATCAGCGCTGCGGTCAGCACCCCCCCCGACTGGCGCAGGCTCATGCTGCCTCGTCGGTTTCGCTGAGCTTCCAGTTGGGGTCCGCGCTACGGATATCGCGGGTGAAGGTCCAGATGTCATTGGTGCCGACCGCGTCGGTCAGCGACCCGGCGACGACATTGCCGTCCTTGTCACGGGTGACGGCGGCGATATCCGCCTCGAAACGCAGGGCCACTTCGGCGATGCCACCCTGGATCGAGGCTTCGACGATCTGCGCCTTTTCGATACGGACGAGACGGTTATCGAGAACATGCCCGTCCGCCTCGCGCGCGGTGATTGCTTCCTGGAAGGAAGCGAACACGTCGCTGTCGCACAACCATGCCAATTCATCCCGGTCGCCGCGCCAAAAGGCTTCGAGCACCATCTTATACGCGCTCTTCGCACCGTCCACGAACTGCGGAACGTCGAAATTGCGGTCGGCGGAAATCAGGGCGCGCACGCCATTTTCCGCTCCCGGTGCGAGCAAGCCGTCGGACAGGCGCACCGAATCGCCGCCCATGTCCGGCACGGGCCGGGGTTGCAGGACCGTCACCTTGGCGCGCTCTTCCGCCGGGCGCAGGGCAGGCTCCTGCTCATGCCCCGTGCGCTTTCCCAGCACGGAATAAAGCCGCAACGCCAGAAAACCGGCGATCAGGGCGAGGATGACGATTACATACACGGGGGCAAATACCCTTTTTGGCAATAATGGTTCCTGCCTACATAGGCATGTTTCGCTTCAACTTCAAATGCCGGGGACGCTCGCATCGGCCAAGCGCCGCCATTGCCCTGCCCCGCGGCCCCTGCTAAGCGCGCGGGTCAATCATTCAAATGGGGCGCGCAGCGCGTCCGGCATTCATCATCAGCGGGGACAGGACATGGCCGAAGACGCCGACATCATCGACAACAACCAGCCCAACGGCGCGGACAACGGGCCGCAGATCGCGCTCATCAGCCAATATGCCAAGGATCTGTCTTTCGAAAATCCGAACGCGCCCGCCGTCTATCAATGGCCCGACCAGCCCCAGATCGACGTGCAGTTCAACATCGGCGCCGACAAGGTGGGCGATGAGGTGGTCGAAGTGTCGCTGAAGATCGAAGTGAAGGCCGTCGCGCCGCAGGGCACCGCCTTCGCCGTCGAACTGCTCTATGCCGGGCTGTTCGGGATGCGGAACGTGCCGGAGGATCAGGCCCAGCCTTTCCTGCTGGCCGAAGCGCCGCGTCTGCTCTTCCCCTTCGCGCGCCGGGTGCTGGCCGACGCGATCCGCGACGGCGGCTTCCCGCCGCTGCTGCTCGATCCCATCGATTTCGGTGGGCTTTACCTGCAACAGGCGCAGGCCATGGCGCAGACCGCCGGCGAGCCGGCGGGCCACGCCTGAGCGGCGCGGCCTTGATCTTCCTCCCCGCTCGCCCGACACCAACGCGGAACGAGCGGGGATCAGGGTAAAGCCATGGGCCTTTTAAGAGCCACCTCCACCATCGGCGGACTGACGCTGGTGAGCCGCGTGCTGGGCATGGTGCGCGACATGCTGGTGGCGCGTTTCCTGGGCGCGGGGCTGGCGTCCGACGCCTTCCTGATCGCATGGCGGCTGCCCAATCTTTTTCGCGCGCTCTTTGCGGAAGGGGCTTTTTCCGCCGTCTTCGTGCCGATGTTCAACCGGACCATGGCGGAACATGACCGCGACGATCCGGGCAGCGGCAAGGCGGCGGCGGTCGCCTTTGCCGGGCAGGTGCTGTCCGTGCTGTTCCCGGTGCTGCTTGTCTTCACCGTCCTGATGATGGTGCTGGCCGGGCCGGTCGTCTGGGCGATGACGGGCGGCTTCCCCGATGGCGGGCCGGAAAAGTTCCAGCTGGCCGTGCGGTTGACGCAGATCACCTTTCCCTATCTGGCGCTCATCAGCATCGTGTCGCTGCTGGGCGGAATCCTCAATTCACTCGACCGTTTCTGGGTGAACGCAGCGGCGCCGGTGTTGCTGAATATCTGCATGATCGTCGCGATCCTGTTCTTCCACGGCGACACCGCCGTCGAGACGGCCTATACCCAGGCCATCGCCGTCACTGTATCAGGCGTGATGCAGTTGGCGTGGCTGATGATTTCCTGCCGGCAAGCGGGCGTCGTGCTGAAACTGGGCCTGCCGCGCCTGTCGCCGCAGGTGAGGCGGCTGCTGGCGCTGATCGGTCCCGCCGCGCTGGGTGCGGGGGCGGTGCAGTTCAACCTGCTCATTTCCACCAGCCTCGCCGCGCGCTTCCTGCCGCAAGGTGCGGTCAGCTATCTTTATTATGCGGACCGGCTCAATCAGTTGCCACTGGGGCTGATCGGCATTGGCGTGGGGACTGCGATCCTCCCGGCGCTCTCTCGTCAGATCGGGTCGGGCAATGAAGATGCGGCCAGCCATACCCAGAACCGGGCGATGGAACTGTCGCTGTTCCTCGCTCTGCCCGCCGCCGTCGCGCTCTGCATATCGGCGACGCCGCTGATCCGGGGGCTGCTCCAGCATGGGGCCTTCACCCCTGCCGACACCATCGGCGCGGCGGGAGCATTGGCGGCGTTTGCCGTGGGCGTCCCGGCCTATGTCCTCATCAAGGTGCTGACGCCCGGCTTCTATGCGCGGCAGGATACGAAGACGCCGGTGCGCGTCGCGGTCTTTTCCATGCTGTTCAACCTCGTCGGCAATCTGACGCTGATCTGGCCCTTTGGCCATGTGGGCGTGGCGATCTCCACCGCGATTGCGGCCTGGGTCAATGTCATCGCGCTCTATTGGCTGCTGCACCGGCGCGACCAGTTGCGGATGGACGCGCGCTTTCGGGCGAAGGCCGTGCGGATCATCGCGGCGAGCACGCTGATGGGCGTGGCGCTATGGTTCATGAACCCGCTTTTCGACCCCTATATGGCGAAGGGCCTGATGGAGCGCATCGTCGCGCTTGGCCTGTTGTGCGGCATCGGCGGTCTGGTCTATGGGGCGGCGTCCCTGATCTTCAGGGCCTACACCCTATCCGAACTGCGCGCGGCCCTGCGCCGTCCGCCCAAAGCGAGCTAAAAATATCATGCGCGTCCTTTCCGGCATCCAGCCCACCGGCAATCTGCACCTTGGCAACTACCTCGGCGCGATCCGCAACTGGGTGCGGATGCAGGATGAGATGGACAGCGAAAGCCAGTGCTTCTTCTTCCTCGCCGACATGCATTCGATCACCATCCATGAAGGCCGCGAGCAGCGCATCCGCAATGTCCGCGACATGGCCGCCGCGCTGGTGGCGGCGGGGATCGACCCGGATCGCTCGGTCCTCTTCAATCAGGCGCGGGTGCCCGCCCATGCGGAGCTGTGCTGGTTGCTCAATGGCACCGCCCGCATCGGCTGGCTCAATCGCATGACCCAGTTCAAGGACAAGGCAGGCAAGGACCGCGAGGGCGCTTCGGTCGGCCTGTTCGTCTATCCGGTGCTGCAGGCCGCCGACATCCTCGTCTACAACGCGACCCATGTGCCGGTGGGTGAGGACCAGAAGCAGCATCTGGAACTGTCGCGCGACATCGCGGCCAAGTTCAACACCGATTTCGGCGTAGAGCTGTTCACCCTGCCCGATCCGATCATTCCCCGGGAATCGGCGCGCATCATGTCCCTGCGCGATGGCACGGCGAAGATGTCCAAATCCGATCCCAGCGACATGAGCCGCATCAACCTGACCGATGACGACGACGCCATCATGCAAAAGGTGAAGAAGGCCAAGACCGACCCCGAACCGTTGCCGGAAACGGCGGAGGGACTGGCTGGGCGGCCGGAGGCGAACAATCTGGTCGGCATCTACGCGACGCTTTCGAACCGGACGGCGGATTCGGTATGCGCGGAATTCGCGGGCAAGGGATTCGGCGCGTTCAAGCCAGCGCTGGGCGAATTGCTGGTCGAAACGCTGCGCCCGATTCGGGAACGCTTCCTGGAGTTGCGGACCGACGATGCGGCGCTGGACGCCATCCTTGAAAAAGGAGCGGCCAGGGCTTCGGCGGCGGCGGAACCGACGCTGCGCGCGGCATATGACGCCATGGGATTGATGCGGTAAAGATCTGGCGGGCGACATCACGCTGCCATTTCGCAAGCCATGACGGAACAAAGCCGCCGGCGGCGTCTTGGCAATGACAGAGCATGGTTTTGCGCCCGTTCGCCCCGCTCGCGCGTTCAAACGATGTTCAGTTGCGTTTTGCTATGGCAGGGCGCAAGACTATTGGCAGGCCATGACGGCCTGATACAGGACGCAGGAAAATGATCCGTTTCAAGAAGATCGGCATGATTGCGGCGCCAGCGCTGGCGCTTGTGGCGCTTTCGGGTTGCGCTACATCGTTCAAGGCGGATGTCGCCCGTTTTCAGCAGCTCCCCGCCCCCGCCGGGCAAAGCTTCACCATCGTCGCCGACGATCCCCGCCTCGCGGGCGGACTGGAATTTGGCCATTATGCCGATCTGGTCGGCCAGCGCCTCAGCCAGACCGGCTATGTGCAGGCCAGCGATCCGGCGCGCGCGGACCTGATCGTCCGGGTCGCCTATGATGTCGATAATGGCCGTGAGCGGGTGCGTTCGACCGGCTTTGCGCCCGATCCCTTCTATGGCGGATGGGGCTGGCGCGGGCGCTGGACACGGCCATGGGGCTATGGCTTCTACGATCCCTGGCTGTTCGGCCCCGGCGGCGGCGGCTATAGCGACGTGACGAGCTATACCGTCTATACCAGCGATCTCATCATGAAGATCGACCGCGCGGCCGATAATCGCCGCCTGTTCGAAGGGAAGGCCAGCGCGCAGTCACTCTCGAACAAACTCACCTATCTGGTGCCCAACCTGATCGACGCGATGTTCACCGGCTTCCCCGGCCAGAGCGGCGAGAATGTGAAGATCACCCTGCCGCCCGAAAAGAAGGGCTGAAGGCAGTCATATAAGGGCGGCTCCCAGCCAAGGCCCGTTTGGCCCGGCGATCGCTTGATCGCCGGGTTTTCTTTTGGCCCCATCCTCTTTCAGGGCGTCAGGCGATGCCGCATGCCCATCGCCTGCGCGAGCTGGCGAAGCCGCTTTTCGACCGCCTCGCCTAGCAGGTCCCGATCCTCGTCGCGCAGCATCAGCTCCAGCACGTCGCCCTCCCGATCCAGTCGGGACGCAGCCAAAGGCCCTTCCATGCCGCCCGACAGCCGCTGTCCCAGACGGATTGCAAGGCCCCACAGCGTGGCGCGTTTGAGCATATCGGGCGAAGCCAGGCGATCCAGTCCGCCCGGAGCCTGAGCCCCCCCGCCGAAATTGCTGTAAAGCGCCTGCGCCAGCATGGCCCGTTCGGGCGCGGTGATGCCCACCCAATTGCTGTGCATGGCGATTTCCACGCCCCGTTCCGCCCGGAAATCCGGATTGGCTCGCCAGCCGACATCGGCCAGCAGGCAAGCGGCGCGGCGAATCCGGCGCGCGGCGGCATCATCGTCACGGAATAGCGGCGCGATCCAGCGTTCGATCATGTCGCCATGACCGCGAAAGCGCGCCTGCGCCTCCCCTTCCGCTTCCGCCGCGACCAGCAGCGGATCATGCGCGCGCAACTGGGCGGGCAGATCCTCGAACAGCAATCCTTCACGCAGGCCATAGGCCGATACGACCAGCCTGCCCGCTTTCAACTGGCGCACGACGACCGACAGCAACGCCGTCGCATTCGGCAGGGTCGGCACGCGCGATCCGGTGATCGCCGGAATGTCCTTCAGCCGCGACTTGCCGACATGGGATACGATGCGGGTCAGCTGCTCGGCCCGTTCCGCCGGCATTTCATATTGATGGACCACCGGCAAAGGGAATTGCGTCGTCTGCATGTCGAACCGCGCCAGGGCGCGCCATGATCCTCCCACCATGTAAAAGGGCAGGCCCGGCTCGCGTCGCCAGCCCGCCTTGTCCAGCATCTTCGCCAGCAGCCGCTCCAACACCTTTGGCCCTTTGGCGCGAATCTGCGGCAGGCGCAGCACGCCCAGCGGCAGCGACACGGTCTGATGCACCGCCCCGTCACGCACCCGCGCCAGTTCCAGGCTGCCGCCGCCCAGATCGCCGACAATGCCGTCCGCGTCAGGAATGCCCGACAGCACGCCATGGGCCGCGCCGATCGCTTCCTGCGCGCCGGACAGCAATTCCACGTCCAGGCCCAGCGCCTGCGTGCGGGCGATGAACTCCGGGCCGTTGGTCGCATCGCGCACCGCCGCCGTCGCCACGCAGCGAATATCGGCCACCCGCATTTCACGGCACAGATGGGCAAAGCGGGCCACCGCCCGCAGCCCACGTTCCATGGCTTCCGATTCGATCCGCCCGGTCTTGCCCAGTGACGCGCCCAGCCCCGCCATCACCTTTTCGTTGAACAGGGTGAAGGGGATACGGCGCGGCCCGTCATAGACGACCAGACGCACGCTGTTGGACCCAATATCGATGATGGCCGTCCGCGCGGTGGCGGCCTGGGGAGAGGTCGCCATGGTCTGGGCAACCTCCCTCACGCGGCTCAGCATGGAATTCATGCGCGTCAGCCCGCCCGCGCGCGCAGGCGCAGCGTCGGTACTGCTCCGCTATCCAGCGACGCGCCGCGTCCGGACAGCGATGGATTGGTCATGAAATAGCGGTGCAGGTTGAACGGGCGGTCGCCCGGTTCGACCCGCTGATAATGGCCGTCGCTCGCCAATTCCCAGCTTTGTTCCGTGTCGATCAGATTGGCGACCATCACCTGGTCGAGTATCTGGTCATGCACGGTCGGATTCTCGATCGGTGCAAGGAACTCCACGCGCCGGTCGAAATTGCGCGGCATCCAGTCCGCCGAGCTGATGAACAGCTTCGCGCCATTATTGGGCAGCGCCTTGCCGTTGCCGAACACCGTGATGCGGCTATGCTCCAGAAAGCGGCCCACCACCGACTTGACGCGGATATTCTCCGACATGCCCGGAACGCCGGGACGTAGGCAGCATATGCCCCGCACGATCAGGTCGATCTCGACTCCCGCATTGCTGGCGGCGTAGAGTTTTTCGATGATCGCCGGGTCGACCAGCGAGTTCATCTTGGCCCAGATCGTGCCGGGCCGCCCGGCGCGCACATGGCCGATTTCCGCCTCGATCAGCTCGCACAGGCGATTGCGAAGGTCGCGCGGCGACATGACCAGCTTTTCCAGCGCCTGCGGCTCCACATAGCCGGTAATGTAGTTGAACAGCGCGGCGGCGTCGCGCCCATAGGCCGGATCGGCGGTGAAAAAGCTCAAATCCGTGTAGATGCGCGCCGTCACGGGATGATAATTGCCTGTGCCGAAATGGCAGTAGGTGCGGAACTGCTCGCCCTCGCGCCGAACCACCATCGACACCTTGGCATGGGTCTTCCAGTCGATGAAGCCATAGACCACCTGCACGCCCGCGCGTTCCAGCGCGTCGGCCCACATCAGGTTCTGCTCCTCGTCGAAACGCGCTTTCAGCTCGACCACCGCCGTCACCGACTTGCCCGCCTCCGCCGCATCGATCAGCGCGCGGATGATCGCGGACTGCTTGCCCGCACGATAAAGCGTCTGCTTGATCGCCACGACATCGGGGTCGGAGGCCGCTTGTTTCAGGAACGAAACGACCACATCGAACGCTTCATAGGGGTGATGGACCAGAATATCCTTCGCCCGAATCGCCGCAAAGCAATCCCCGCCATATTCTCTGATTCGCTCTGGGAATCGCGGCGCATAAGGCTCGAACTTCAGGTCCGGCCGATCCTCATCCACAATGTTCGACAGGTCGCCGATCCCGACGAACCCCTCAACCTCAGCGACGATCGCCTCATGCCCCTGGAGCATGTCCTGCAACATCTCTTCCACGGGTTCGGGGATGCGCTCCTCGATCTCCATGCGGATCACGCGGCCCCGACGGCGGCGCTTGATGGCGCTGCGGAAATAGCGGACCAGATCCTCCGCCTCTTCCTCGATCTCGATGTCGCTATCGCGGATGATGCGAAACACGCCGCTGTTGCGGACACGGTATCCGGGGAAGAGGTCTGCCGAAAAGCGACGGATCACCGCTTCGAGCGCCATGAAGCGCGCCGACTCTCCCGGCATGCGAACGAAGCGGGCGAGCGAGGAAGGGATCATCACCAGTTCGCGGATCGGCTGCTTATCCGACAGGCGTTCCAGATCGAACACGATCGACAGCCCCTGATTGGGAATGAAGGGAAAGGGATGCGCCGGGTCCAGCGCCTGCGGCGTCAGGATCGGGAAGATCTGCGTCAGGAAATGCTCGCGCAGCCATGCCTGCGCCCGCGGGTCGATCTCGCTGGAGGGGCCGATCACTTCTATCCCGACCTGGGCCAGCTCCCCATGCAGCGCGCCCCACACTTTCTGCTGCGCCGCCATCAGCCGCACCGTTTCATCGGTAATCGCCGCCAGTTGCTGCGCCGGGGTCAGCCCGTCGGCGGAACGCATGTCCACATCCTGCAACTGCTGACCCTTCAGCCCCGCGACCCGCACGCTGAAAAACTCATCCAGATTCGCACCCGAAATCGACAGAAAACGCAGCCGCTCCAGCAGGGGATGCGCCCGGTTCATCGCTTCTTCCAGCACCCGCTGATTAAAGCCCAGCCAGCTCAGCTCCCGGTTGAAATAGCGTTCGCCCGGCACTGTCAGGCTGGCGGAGGGATCAGCTTCGGCCACAAATGTCTCGCATGGGATCAGTGGGAAGGGTCGGATGGAAGTATAGGCAGAAAACCGGCTCCTTGCAGAGCCTCTTTCGCCATTGCGACGGAAATCTTACGCCCGGATGACAATGACGCCTCGTTCAACAGCCGCGTCACCCCCGCAATTCCCGCATAGCTGCGCTCCACCCTCCGCAGCAGCCAGTCGGGCAGATCTGCGGCATAGCTGGCCCCCACCGTCGCCAGCCCACGTTCGATCAAGGCGCGTGCCAGCGCTTCATCCGGCTCCGCGATGGCGACATGCGGTGCGGCGGCAAGACGGGACCGCAGGTCCGGCAGCGCCACCGTCCATTGCGCGGGGGATGCCTGACCGATCATCAGCAAGGGCCGTCGCTGCGTTTGCGCCTCGTTCCATGCGTGGAACAGCTTATGCTCGTCCTGTCCCTGCGCGTCGTCGATCAACGTACCGCCGCTCATGCGGGCGAACTGCTGCCCGAGTATCGAGCGCCCTGACAAAGGCGGCCCGGTCAGCACGCTAACCGACAGGGGCCAGTCGCGCCAGCTTTCCAGGTGACGAACCGCAATGCGATTGGCGTCGCTGACCAGGAAATCCTCGCCCTTCCCCTGGCCCACCCAATCGAATGGCAGGCTGATCTGACTCATGGGGCGTTGGCGGTTCCGGCAGGCGTCGCTGCACGGCGGATACGGATCGTCGTGCCGGAAACCGCCGCCGTATAACCCCGCGCCTGCAGGGCCGCTCGCAATGCGTCAACGCCCCCCACGAAGTTCACCTGCATCACCGAAGTTCCGCCCAGCGCCAGGCTGCTGGTGGACGCGGACCGCACGCCGGCAATGGTACGCATCAACGATTCGCCCTGCGCCACCGATCCCACGTCGGGCGTGTCGAATTGCACCGCAAAGGTGGTCATGCCGCTCTCCACAGGGACATCCAGCGCCTCGATCGGCAAGTCCGCGGCATTTTCAATGGCCAGCGCTTCAGGATCGACCGGCTCCTCAATGATGAGCGAGGGGTCGGGCCGCAAGCGGCCGTCATTCAGCGCCGTGGTATAAAGCGCGTCGATCCGCCGCGCCGCTTCGTCCATCATCTTCGGGATCGCGCTGTCATTGGAGGCGCGCAAAGAGAAGCTGCCGATCAGGCTGTCATCCGGGCCATAGCGCGCGGTGAAGGTGCCCAGCACCGGTCCGCCCGGCCATTGCCGTTCCAGCCGCGCAATGGGGATCACCACATCCGCCGCGCCATATTGATCCAGCAGCACACGCCACCACAAGCGCCCGCGCCGCCCGATCTGCCCGGCGTTAAGCAGGATGGGGTCCGCCACCGATCCGGCGACGCGCACATAGTCGATGGCGCTTTCCCCCGTGCGGTAGCGCGCCCATGCTTCCTGCCAGGGGTTGATCCGCTCATAGGACACGGCCGATCCGCCGTCCCACAACACCGGAATCACCAACAGAGGCGGCGATCGCATCACATGGCCGCTGACCCCCAGCAATTGCCCGGTCCGCGCGCGGTCGAACAAAATGCCCAGAGTCGCGACATAGCGTGTCGGACCGATCTGCTCATATTCGATCTCGATACCGGAAATCATGCCTTCAAGCTGCGAATCGGGCAGCGCCGGCGCACCCGCACCTCCATGGGTGCGCGCCCAGAGCATCTTCCACGCTTGCCGCTCCGCCAGCCGCCAGCCCGCCTTGCGGGCGCTGTCGGCATCCTTGGCGACGACATCCACTTTGACGTCGCGCACTTCGAAATCGCCGCCGCTGGCAATGGGCGGGACGCCGCGTTCCCCCTCCATCTGCGCGAAAAGCACCGCTGCGGCGAGGCCGAGCGCGATGGCGACCACAATCTGGGTCGGGCGCGACAGGAGCGAAAGCAGACGCTGCGGCGATAACGTCAAACGACGAAGGGCAATGTTGAGGCTCACGCGCGCCCTTTTGGCGAGATTTGCCCGATATGCCAAGCGGCAACCCATTTCCCGTTCCGTTTTCCCGCGCTTTGTTCTAGTCGCGCGGATATGAGCGACAACGAATCCTATAGCTACGCCAAGGCTGGCGTCGACATTGCAGCTGGCAATGCGCTGGTCCGCGCCATCGCCCCGTTGGCCAAGTCCACCCGTCGGCCCGGCGCCAATGCGGAACTGGGCGGCTTCGGCGGCTTCTTCGACCTCAAAGCGGCAGGCTATGACGACCCCTTGCTGGTCGCGGCCAATGATGGCGTCGGCACCAAGCTGAAGCTCGCCATCGACTATGACCGCCATGACGGCGTCGGCATCGACCTGGTCGCCATGTGTGCCAACGACTTGATCGTACAGGGCGCGGAGCCGCTGTTCTTCCTGGATTACTATGCGACAGGCAAGCTGGAGAGCGGCATCGCCGAGCGCGTAATCGCGGGCATCGCGGAAGGCTGCCGCCAGGCAGGCTGCGCGCTGATCGGCGGAGAGACGGCGGAGATGCCAGGCATGTATGCCGATGGCGACTATGATCTCGCCGGATTCTGCGTCGGCGCGGTGGAACGCACCCAAGCGCTCACCGGCAACAAAGTGAAAGCTGGCGATGTGCTGCTGGGCCTCGCTTCGTCGGGCGTGCATTCGAACGGCTATTCGCTGGTCCGGCGCCTCGCCGCCGACAAGGGCTGGAAGCTGAACCGCCCTGCTCTGTTCGACAACGAGGTTCTGCTGATCGACGCGCTGATGGCGCCAACGCGCATCTATGTGAAGCCACTCCTGCCGCTGGTTCGCGAAGGCAGGATCAACGCCCTCGCCCACATCACCGGCGGCGGCCTGCTGGAGAACATCCCCCGCGTGCTGCCCATAGGCACACACGCAGTCGTCGATGCCGACGCGTGGGAACAACCGCGCCTGATGGCCTTCCTCCAGGCGCAGGGCCATATCGAGCCGGGCGAAATGGCGCGCACCTTCAACTGCGGCGTCGGCATGGTGCTGGCCGTGGATGAAGGCGAAGCCGCCGCCGTCATCGCCGCGCTGGAAGGCGCAGGCGAAACGGTCTTCCGCATCGGCGTGATCGAAGCGGGCGACAAGGGCTGCACGGTCAAGGGTTCGGTGGAAACATGGAGCGCCAAGGCCGATTGGAAAGCCACGCATCTAGGATAGCCCCCCGCTCGTGTCGAGCGAAGTCCAGACACGACAGCGCGAACGGTTCTCGACTTCGCCCGAACCGAACGGAGTTTGGTAGATGACCAAGGCAAAAGTCGCAGTCCTCATTTCCGGTCGCGGCTCCAATATGGCGGCGCTGCTTTATGCGGCGAAGAACCCGACATGCCCCTATGAGATCGCGCTGGTCGCCTCCAACAACCCGGACGCGCCCGGTCTGGCGCTGGCGGCGGCCGAAGGCGTTCCTACCTTCGCCCACAGCCACAAGGGGATGAAGCGCGCCGAGTTCGACAGCCTCATCGACCTTGAACTCCGCAAAGCCGGGGCCGAATATGTCGCACTGGCAGGCTATATGCGCCTGCTCTCACCCGAATTCGTGGCACGCTGGGAAGGCCGGATGCTGAACGTCCACCCCAGCCTGCTACCCAGATATAAAGGCCTCGACACGCACCAGCGCGCCATAGATGCTGGCGATAGCCACGGCGGCTGCTCAATCCATATCGTCACCGCCGATCTCGACGATGGCCCGGTGCTGGCCCAGATCGAAGTTGCGATCCTGTCCGGCGACACGGCGGACAGCCTCGCCGCCCGCACCCTCTTCGCCGAGCATCAGCTTTATCCTCATGTCCTCGCTGAATTCGTGACACGCGAACGCTCGCCCGACTGGCTGCTCGATCAGGTCCGCCAGCGCGCCCTCGCCCTGCCCCAATCGGACGAAGGGCTGTCGCATGGAATGTCCAGCTTCGGTATCGAGAAGGGCAAGAAATTCGCCTATTTCACGCAGGATCATCATGGCATCGGCATCATTGCACTCTTGGTCAAGACCAGTGCGCCGGAAGAACAGGCGATGCTGATCGACAGCGATCCCGACCTCTATTACCGCCCCGCCTATCTAGGGCCGGCGGGTTGGATCGGCATCCGCCTCGACCTTGGTCAGGTGGACTGGGATCTGGTGGAAGATCGTCTCCAGAGAAGCTGGCGCACCGTCGCGCCAAGGAAGCTCACCGCCTTGCTGGACGTCGCCGATCAGTTCTGAACCCCTTTGCGCCGGGCCGGTTGGTCCCCCATATGGAGCGCCATGACCGACATCTCTTCCCAGGCCGCCATCGAGATCACCAACCTCACCAAGGTCTATGCGGGCGGCAAGCGCGCGCTGGATGATATCTCCCTCACCATCCCGCGCGGGCAGATATATGGCTTGTTGGGGCCAAATGGCGCGGGCAAGTCGACCACGATCAACATCCTGGCGGGGCTCGTCAACAAGACCAGCGGAAGCGCAAGCATCTGGGGCTTCGACATCGACCAGAACCCCCGCAACGCCAAGAACAGCATCGGTATCGTGCCCCAGGAGATCGTCTTCGATCCCTTCTTCACGCCCTTTGAGACGCTGGAAAATCAGGCGGGCTATTATGGCGTGCCCAAGGACCGCCGCCGCTCGATGGAGCTGTTGCGCGCCGTTCGTCTGGACGACAAGGCGAACGCCTATGCCCGCACTTTGTCGGGCGGCATGAAACGTCGCCTACTGGTGGCGAAGGCCATGGTCCATTCCCCGCCCATCCTCGTGCTGGACGAACCCACAGCAGGCGTGGACGTGCAATTGCGCCAGCAGCTTTGGGCCTATGTGCGCGAACTCAACGCGCAAGGCGTGACCATCGTCCTTACCACGCACTATCTGGAAGAAGCCGAAGAACTATGCGACCGCATCGGCATCATCAACCATGGCCGCCTCATCACTGACAAGCCGACCCGCGAACTTATCGCCATGGCGCAGGAAAAAGTGGTGCAGGTGACGGTGGATCGCGACATCGCCATCGCGCCCGACGCGCCCTGTTTCGAGAAGGTCGAACTGTCGGGCGACCGCACCCTGACGATCACCTATATGAAAGATCGCGCCAATGCCGGACAGGTGCTTTCCGCCGTGCAGGCGAGCGGCCTTGCCATCGTGGATGTGGTAACGCGCGATCCCGATCTGGAGGATGTGTTCCTCAACCTGACGGCGGCAGCGTGACTATCTGAAACGCCCCTTCGTCCTGCGCTTGTCGAATGACTATACTTCCCTTCATAAGGCAGGACTTGAAACAATACCCGCCGAACGGCCAGAAAAGTCAGAGAGCAGATGCCCACAACCACCCATGACGTCGTCATTATAGGCTCCGGCGCTGCAGGGCTCACCGCCGCGATCAACCTAGCGCAGGACCGCAAGGTCGTGGTGTTGGCCAAGGGAGCTCTCGACGGCGGCTCCACCAACTGGGCGCAAGGCGGCATCGCGGCGGTGCTCGACGCAGGCGACAGTTTCGACGCGCATGTGGAAGACACGATGATAGCGGGCGCGGGTCTCAACAATCGCGAGACGGTCGAATTCGTCGTGTCCGAAGCGCCCGTCGCGATCGAGCGGCTCGCGAAGCTCGGCGTTCCCTTCAACGGCGGGGAGGAATTTGGTGAACGCTGGCACCTGACGCGAGAGGGCGGGCACAGTCACCGCCGCATCGTCCATGTCGACGACGCGACGGGACATGCCGTGCAGGTGGCGCTGCTCAAGGCTGCCCGCGCCAACCCGAACATCACCCTGATCGAGGATTTGATCGCCATCGACCTCATCACCTCTCGCCATGGCGAGAAATATTCGGGCGACGGCCATGTCTGGGGCGTTTACGCCCTCAACAAGAAAACCGGCCATGTCGACGCCCTGCTGGGAAAGGCGACCATCCTCGCTACCGGCGGCGCGGGCCGTACCTATCTGTTCTCCACCGCTCCACGCGGCGCGACAGGCGATGGCATCGCCATGGCTTGGCGCGCGGGCTGCCGTGTATCCAACATGGAGATGAATCAGTTTCATCCGACCTGCCTCTACAATCTGGAGGTCAAGAACTTCCTCATCACCGAAGCCGTGCGTGGCGAGGGCGGACATCTCAAGCTCCCGCCCGGCGTCCCCGGCGGCGGCGAGCGGTTTATGCCCCGCTTCGATCCGCGCGCCGAACTTGCGCCGCGCGATATCGTCGCCCGCGCCATCGACCATGAAATCAAGCGGCTCGGCCTCGACTATGTCCATCTCGACATCAGTCACAAGCCGCCGGAATTCGTGAAGCATCACTTCCCGACCATCCATGCGCGACTGCTGGACCTCGATATCGACATTACGAAGGAGCCGATCCCCGTCGTTCCGGCCCAGCATTATACCTGCGGCGGCGTCATCATAGATCTGGACGGTCGCACCGATCTGCCCGGTCTCTATGCCGCAGGCGAAGTCACCGAAAGCGGGCTGCATGGCGCCAATCGCCTTGCCTCGAACTCGCTGCTCGAATGTTTCGTTTTTGGCGAAGCGGCAGCGAAGCATATCCGCACTCATTGGGATGATTTTCCATCCCCGCCTTCCATCCGCCCATGGGACGAAAGCCGCGTCACCAATGGCGACGAGGAAGTCATCGTCCAGCACAACTGGAAGGAAATCCGCCGGTTCATGTGGGATTATGTCGGCATCGTCCGGACAACGAAACGGCTGGAACGCGCCCAGCACCGCGTCACCCTGCTCGCGCAGGAGGTGGACGAATATTATGGCAATTTTCGCGTGACGCCCGACCTCATCGAACTACGCAACCTGCTGGAAGTCGCGCGGCTCGTCGTCCGCTCCGCGCTGCATCGCAAGGAAAGCCGGGGTCTGCATTATACGCTCGATTATCCCGACATGCTGCCGCAGGCCGTCGATACCGTGCTGACGCCGTAAGAAAACCGGCGGCGATACTCACGCAGCTTCCCTGGCCTAGACCAAGCCCAGGTCAGCGCGTCAGAAAATTGCGAAGCGTGGTCTGAAAGCGTGCCGGCTGATCCGCCATCACCAAATGACCGCTCGGCCCGATCGGCACCAGCCGCGCATCCTTCTTAAGCGCATAAGCAGCGCGAAAGCGCGCACTGATTTCCCTGGCCTGCTCCCCGTCGCTACCCACGGCATAGACCACCTCCAGCGGTTTAGCCAAACGCGGCAATTGCGGACCAAGGTCGACATTGGCCAGATCGCGCAGCGCATTGGCGATGACATCCGGGTCGCTGCCCTTCGCACCGGGCGCCTGCGCCACGATCTGCGCCAGATAAGCCCGCCCAGCCTTGGTTCCCGTGAAATATTGTCCCAGTTGATCGGCAAGATAGCCCACGCCCCCGGCCGTCCCGCCGACCATCGCAGCCCCGGCGGGCAACATGTCGACCACCATGATCCGCCCGCTGATTCCCTTCAACCCCTGCATCATCGCCAGCGTGCCGCCCATGCTGTGCCCCACCACTGCAGGCCGGACCAGCCCACAGGTTCGCACATAACGCGCGATCTCGTCCGCCAGCGGCTGAAGCAGCGGCCCACTGGCGTTGGCATCCGCCGCCAGCCCGGCAAAGCCACGCACATGGATCAGATGCCAGCGAAAACCCGGCACCGCACTTACCAAGCCGTTCCAGATGTCCGGGCCGCTCGCCAGACCGGGTATCAACAGTACGTCGCGCCCGCTGCCGCGCACGGTGACGGCGATACGCCGCGACGCGAATGCGGCCGCCTTCGCCGGGCCACTCCATGCCGCCCATCCAGCCAGCAGCGCGCCGCTACCCAACAACCATGTTCGCCTGTCCATCATATGCCTTTTTCTATCGCGACGCCGACCTGAACCGCAACTGAGCGGCTGGATGAGACGGTTCCCATGTTCAGACTCCTTACATCGCGAATGTGGAATCATTCGTCGCATGAATCTTGCGGCCTATGGGAAAGAGAGTGCCTAAACGATGCTCTGGAGAGCGGGGACGTTCATGAATTCGAAGGATAAAGGGCCGGGTGGGCGGCCTGAAGGCGGTATCATTTCCGCGAAGCTGATTCTGTTAGTTGCGGCATTGTCTGCCTGTGTAAGCGCGCCACAGCCGCCCGCCGCGCAGGCCCGCGCCGCCAAGCCACGGCCCACCACGGCAACCTTTCCCATCAAACAGGTCGCCAATCCTCCGCGCCCTTATCAGGATGTCGATCAACGCGAAGCGCCTTCCCCCGCGCTCGTCAGCGTCATCCGCAATTTGGGGCAGAGCTTCAATGGCCATGTCGGCATCGCCGTCCGCCGCGTGGGGGCGGACTGGACCGTCGCCTTTAATGGTAATCAGCTCTTTCCACAGCAGAGCGTGTCGAAACTCTGGGTGTCAATGGCCTTTCTCGACGCGGTCGACCGGGGCAAGCTGCGTCTGTCCGACACCACCACGATCACGCGCAAGGACTTAACCCTTTTCCACCAGCCCAGCGCCGCCATGGTTGGCAACACCGGCTGGACGACCACTTACAGCAACCTCATGAACCGCGCGATGACGCAGAGTGACAATACCTGCAACGACGCGCTGCTGCGCGCGGTCGGTGGACCTGACGCAGTGCGCGGCTTCCTCGCCCGGCGGTTCATCAGCAATATTCGCTTCGGCCCGGGAGAGCGGCTGTTGCAATCGGCGACGGCAGGTCTCGACTGGCGGCAGGATTATTCGATCGGTCGTAATTTCTACGCCGCGCGCGCCAAGCTGCCCCCATCGGTCCGCAAGAAGGCGCTCGACAATTACCTAGCCAATCCACCGGATGGCGCGGCGCCTGCGTCCGTCGTGCAGGCACTGGCAAAGCTTAAACAAGGGGACATGCTGTCGCCCTCCTCCACCAGCGCGCTACTCTCCATCATGGGCGAGGCCAAGACAGGTCCGCAACGGATCAAGGGCGGTGTCCCGCCGGGCTGGCATTATCTGCACAAGACCGGGACGGGGCAGGATCTGGCGCCGCGTTCTACCGGCTACAACGATATCGGCATCATGACAGCGCCAGACGGCACCAGCTATGCCGTCGCCGTGATGATCGGCAGTACCACCGAGCCTATTCCCGTCCGCTGGCAGTTAATGCAGGCCGTGGCAAAAGCCGTCGCCGCCAATCACGAGAAGCGATGATGTCCGCCGAGCCCGCCCTTCGCACAGGTGGGTTCGGCCTTCTCAGAAGCGTCGCGATATACCAAGATAGACCTCACTATCGAGACTGTCGTGGTTCAGGCCGACATTGGTTCCGATATCGACCTGCATATTGCCTGACGGCTGCCACGCCAGCGACAGGCCCGACAATGCCTCCGTCGCATGACCAGTCGGATCATTGTCGCGCAGCATGGAAATCTCGAACATGGCCGACACCGTTTGGCTGAGATCGAAACCCACCCCCAGCACCCCGCCATAGGCCAGATGCCGCCCGTCCCGATCCTCATCGACCGCAGCGTCCATCTCGCCCATCGCTTCGAGCGACAGACCGCTTCCCAGATCGAAGGACAAAGGGAGCAACGCCCCCGCACCCCAATCGTCCGCGCCTATGGCCGATCCTCCGCTGGGCAACGTCACATAGGGCATGACCGCCGCCGAAAAACCCGAGCCATCCGGATTTCGCAGATTCTGCCGGATCGCCAGCGTCACGTCCCCGACGCCACTATCCTTGCTCACGACGCCCGTGATGCGATCCTTTTCCCGCACATGGCCAAAGGCTGTCCAGCCGATCTGCGCTTCAGTGCTGCCGGTCACGCCCACCCGCACCAGCACCTCGCCCAGCTCCACGCTGTCGGTCCGGGTCGCAGCATCCTTCTCCCGCGCCCAGTCGCCTAGTCCCAGTTCCAGTTGCACGCGGCCCGGATTCATGGTGCAGGCCGGCGTCCCGATGCCCGGCCGGTCGGCGCAGAAATCCCGTTGTTCCGCCGCCTGCGCCTGCGCCTGCGCGCCAATTCCTGCGGCAGCCACCACCAGCAAGGCCGCCAATCCAACGCACGATCCGCTGAAACCCTTCATGCATCCCCCTTTTTGTGAAAGGCGTATATGGAAACAAAAGGGAAATAAACGGCATGATGGCTGGTTCCCCGCCGTCCGGCACTGGAGAGCGAAGGCATAACCCGCTATCTCCGCTCCATGTCTCAGAATCATCTCTATCTGGTGGACGGCAGCGGCTATATCTTCCGCGCCTATCACCAGCTTCCGCCGCTCACCAACCAACATGGCCAGCCGGTGGGCGCGGTCTATGGCTATACGACGATGCTCTGGAAGCTGGCGACGGAGCTGGGCAATACGGACGGCCCCACGCATCTGGCCGTGGTGCTGGACAAGGGCAGCCACACTTTCCGCAACGACATGTATGACCAGTATAAGGCGAACCGCCCGCCTGCGCCGGAAGATCTGGTTCCCCAGTTCCCAATGATCCGCGATGCGACCCGCGCCTTCTCCCTCCCCTGCATCGAAGAAGCGGGTTTCGAAGCCGACGATATCATCGCAACATATACAAAGGCCGCCATCGCGCAGGGCTGGAAAGTCACCATCGTCAGTTCCGACAAGGATTTGATGCAGCTCATCCAGCCCGACGTCGACATGTATGACACCATGAAGAACGAAAGGCGCGGCGCGGACTATGTGATGGGCAAGTTCGGCGTCCAGCCCGAGCAGCTGGGCGATGTCCTTGCGCTGATGGGTGACAGCGTCGACAATGTTCCGGGCGTGCCGGGCATCGGTCCCAAGACGGCGGCGAAGCTCATCACCGAATATGGCTCACTTGAAGCCGCGCTCAAAGCCGCGCCGTCGATGAAAAAATCGAAGATGCAGGAAAACCTCATCGCCCATGCCGATATGGCGCGCCTATCGCGCAAGCTGGTGGCGCTGCACGACAGCATGGACCTGCCGGAACCGCTGGAGGATCTGACGCTCAAGGGTATCCCGCCTGAACCCTTGCAGGCATTCCTGTCCCACCACGGCTTCAAATCGCTGCTGGCCCGCCTTGGTGCGCCCGCTGCAGCGGTGGCGGTCGCGGCCACCTCTGCTGCCGTCAGCGAAAGCACGCCACCGCTCGCTCCTCAAGCGGAGGAAGAACCGCCCATTGACCGTAGCCTCTACGAAACCGTGGTGACGGAAGAAGCACTCGAACGCTGGATCGCTGAAGCCCATGCGGAAGGCGTTGTGGCGGTCGACACCGAAACCGACATGCTCGACTGCGTGTCCTGCGCTCTGGTGGGCGTGAGCCTCGCCATCGGCCCCAGCAAAGCCTGCTACATCCCGGTCGGCCACGGCGGGAAGGACATGTTCGCCGAACGTCCCGAACAGTTGCCGCTTGCCCTTGTCCTTGCCAAGATCAAGCCTCTGCTGGAGGACGATAGCGTCCTTAAGGTCGGCCAAAACCTCAAATATGACATCACCATCCTGCGCCGCCACGGCATTGAGATCGCGCCCTATGACGACACCATCGTCATGAGCTTTGACCTCGACGCAGGGCAGAGCCTCGCCGGGCATGGCATGGACGAGGCAGCCAAGACCCACCTCAACCACAGTTGCATCAGCTTCAAGGATGTGGCGGGAACGGGCAAGAAGCAGATCAGCTTCGCCGAAGTACCGCTCGACAGGGCAACCGAATATGCCGCCGAGGATGCCGACGTCACGCTGCGCCTGTGGAAACTGTTCAAGGCGCGCATCGCGAACGAAGGCGCGACCCGCATCTACGAACTGGTCGACCGCCCGCTCGTCCCGGTCATCGCGAAGATGGAGCATGAAGGGATCAAGGTGGACCGCGAGGCGCTGTCCCGCCTGTCCGCCGAGTTCACCGCTGGCATCGCGGCGCTGGAAACGGAAATCCACGCGCTCGCCGGCCAGCCCTTCGCCATCGGTTCGACGCAGCAGCTGGGCGCGATCCTGTTCGACAAGCTGGGCTATAAGGGTGGGCGCAAGGGCAAGTCCGGCGCCTATTCCACCGACGCCAACATTCTCGAACAATTGAAGGCCCAGGGCGCGGAGATCGCGGGCAAGGTGCTCGACTGGCGTCAGCTCTCCAAGCTAAAATCCACCTATACCGATGCGCTGCAAGCCCAGATCAACAAGGATTCAGCCCGCGTCCACACCAGCTATTCGCTCTCGGGCGCGCAGACGGGCCGTCTGTCGTCCACCGATCCGAACCTGCAAAATATCCCCATCCGCACCGAAGTCGGCCGCCAGATACGCCATGCCTTCGTCGCGGAACCGGGCAATGTCATCCTCGCGGCGGACTACAGCCAGATCGAACTGCGCCTCGCCGCGCACATGGCGGACGTGCCGGCGCTCAAGCAAGCCTTCGCAGATGGCGAGGACATCCACGCCGCCACGGCGGAACAGCTTTTTGGGGAGGTAAACCGCGACACCCGCGCCCGCGCCAAAACGATCAACTTCGCGATCCTGTATGGCATTTCCCGCTGGGGCCTGGCTGCACGGCTGGAGATCACGGCGGACGAGGCGCAGGACATGATCTCCCGCTATTATGAGCGCTTCCCCGGCATCAACATCTACATCAACGAGACGATAGAGAAGGCACGCGAGCGCGGCTACACCGAAACCCTCTTCGGCCGGAAGACATGGTTCCCCCGCATCCGGGCATCCATCCAGCATGAACGGCAGGGCGCGGAGCGGGCCGCAATCAACGCCCCGATCCAGGGCACCAGCGCCGACATCATCAAGCGCGCCATGGCCCGCATGGGCCCGGCGCTGGCCGCCGAGGGACTGGATCAGGTAAGGATGCTGCTACAGGTCCATGACGAACTGGTGTTTGAATTGCCGCAAAGCGATGTGGAGCGCGCCAGCCCCGTCATCCGCCGCGTCATGGAAGGCGCAGCCGAACCTCTGGTGAAGCTCTCCGTCCCGCTGGGCGTCGAAATCGGCCACGGCCCTAGCTGGGGCGCAGCGCACTAAGCGGCGGCCAGTCGTCGCTGGCATGGCGAAGCATGCCGCAAAAAGAAAAGGCCGGTCATCACGACCGGCCTTTCCTCAATCGAACAGCTCTTCCAGAAAGCTCTTCTTTCGCTTTTTCTGATAATATCGCCCATCGTCCCGATAGTCGCGGTCGGGCCGGTAGCTGGGCTGGCTCACCGCGGCGGCTGGCATGGCTTCCCGCGCCGACCGCTCGATTATCTTATCCAGTTCGCCCCGGTCCAGCCAAACGCCTCGGCATTGCGGACAATAGTCGACTTCCACCCCCTGCCGGTCCGTCATCGCCAATCCGACATGACAGACCGGGCAGAGCATGGCCGATACGGCCTGTGCGTCACGCATCCGCTTATTCCCGCTCGCCGGTCAGATTGAGCAGCATCTGGAACAGGTTGACGAAGTTCAGATAGAGCGACAGTGCGCCCATCACCTGCATCTTTTCCGCCATTTCATGACCGGCATAGGTGAAATATTCCGACTTGATGCGCTGTGTGTCCCAGGCGGTCAGGCCAGTGAAAATCACCACGCCCAGGATCGAAACCACCATCGCCATCGCCGAAGAACCGATGAACAGGTTGATGAGGCTGGCGACGATGATGCCGATCAGGCCCATGATGAGGAACGATCCCATTTTCGTGAGGTCACGCTGCGTCGTATAACCCCACAGCGCCATGGCGAGAAACATCACCGACGCGGAGAAAAAGGCCTGGGCGATGCTCCCGCCTGTAAAGATCAGGAAAATGCTGGCCAGCGATACGCCCATCACCGCCGAAAAGGCGTAGAAGGCCATGCGTGCGCCAGCAGTCGTCATTTTCTCGATGCGGAAGCTGAAAAAGAACACAAAGGCCAGCGGCGCGAAGATCGCCACCCATTTGAGCGGCGTACCAAAAATAGCGGCGGCCAATGCGGGTGTGTTGCCGACAAATGCAGCCACGAGGCCGGTGATAACCAGACCAATGCCCATGTTGCGAAAAACGCCCAGCATATGCGCGCGCAAGCCGGCATCGACCTGCACCGTCTGGCTGGCATCATAGCCCGGCATGCGAACGGGATTATTCACGGCGTTAAAACTCCATCCTTCCAAAACACACAGGATCGAGCGGCCCAGCGCGGTCTTCGGTGGAATGAAGGGGGCAACAATCCCCCGAACCTGCACCGAGCACACTCGATGCGGTCCGACATCACGGCTGGAATTGTCCAACCGCCAGAGGGGCCCGGCCCGCAACGGCAATATCGGAAGTCAAACGGCCCAGCGCAAGGGATCGGTGCATCAGCAATACTTTGTTACAATCGACAGTGCGGCCCCATGCGGTTCATTAAAAAAACTGGCCGTCATTTTCCTTCAGGCGAGGATGAAGAGGATGCAACATTGTGCCCACATTCTGCGCGACATTCAGGCGAAACGCGCCTGCGTATAAGACCCCCCGGAGCAATCTTCCGCCAACGGCCACCGCCGCCATCCCTTCTCCCCGTTGACGCCCGGCGCTTCTGGCCGCATGGCTCCTCGCCATGTCCGAAGACCAGCATATCGCCGCACCGCTGCGCCTGTTCAACAGCGTCACCCGTTCGACCGAGTCCTTCGCGCCGATCGAACAGGGCCATGTACGCGTCTATAGCTGTGGTCCGACCGTCTATAATTACGCCCATCTCGGCAATCTGCGCGCCTATGTTTTCACCGACACGCTGCGCCGCACTCTGTTATGGAAAGGGCTGGCCGTCACCCACATCATCAATATCACCGATGTCGGCCACCTCACCTCCGACGCCGACGCGGGCGACGACAAGATGGAGGCTGCCGCCCGTGCCCAGGCCAAGAGCATCTGGGACATAGCGGCGCACTATACAGACGCCTTCAAATCCAATGTTGCCGCGCTCAATATCATCGCGCCGAGCGAATGGACTGTCGCGACCGATTATGTCCCGCAGATGATCGCGTTCGCAGAAAAAATCGCGCCGCATCATTGCTACGAACTGGAAACCGGCCTTTATTTCGACAGCGGCACCGTGCCCGACTATGGCGCGCTGGCGGGCGGTCGCGATGACGCCGCTCATGCCCGCATCGATCCGGTCGCGGGCAAGCGCAACGCATCCGACTTCGCCATCTGGCGCAAGTCTCCGCCAGGCGAGCAGCGGCAGATGGAATGGGATTCCCCCTGGGGCAAGGGCGCACCCGGCTGGCACCTTGAATGTTCGGTGATGAGCCAGGCGCGGCTTGGCCACCCCTTCGACATCCATACCGGCGGCATCGACCATCGCGAAATCCACCATCCCAATGAAATCGCTCAGAACCAGGCGTTCCACGCAGCGTGCTGCGGCGAACCGGACGCGGCGACGGCGGGCTTCACGGGCGCGCGCTGGTGGATGCACAACAACTTTCTCGTCGACCGCCAAGGCAAGATGAGCAAGTCGAAGGGCGGCTTTACCACGCTCTTCTCCCTGATCGACGCCGGCATACACCCGCTCGCCTATCGCCTGCTCTGCCTCGGCGCGCATTACCGCAGCGAACTGGAGTTCAGCGCGGAAGGGGTGGGCGCAGCTCTCACGCGCTTGAAACGGCTCGTCATGGGCGTGGAGGCCCTGAAAGCCAGGGCCGAAGGCGTGACATGGCAATCGCCGCGCCTCGACTTCCTGCGCGCCAACCTTCACCCCAAGTTGGCGCCATTGCTCGAACAATTCGACGCCGCGATCAGCGACGACCTGATGACGCCACGCGCGCTCCCGCTGCTGGAGGAAGCCATTGCGCTCAAGAAAGTGCCCGTCGATGAAAAGCTCTGCCTGATCGCAGCCTTCGATTTCGCGCTCGGCCTCAATCTGCTCACGCTCAACCGCGCCGATCTACGCCTCCAGTCGAAGGACGCGCAAATCACGCCGGAGGAGATCGAAGCCGAACTCGATCGCCGCCAGAGCGCCCGCGCCAGCAAGGATTTCGCCCTCTCCGACGAAATTCGCGATGCGCTCGCCGCACGCGGGGTGGAGGTGATGGATGGTGATCCCCTGCGGTGGGATTGGCGCCTCTCTCTATAAACATTATTTATCAAATGTTTACTTGATTCGATATGCGACGAGCCGTTTCCGCCCACCGTCGATCCGACTGGACAGAAATGAGCAAAAGTATAACTTTCTCTGCATGTTCCAACAGTGGTTGACGATCATGGCCGCCTTGAGCGGTGCGGCGATAACGCCTGCCGTTGCCGCGCCCCAGTCTGCGGCCGAGGGTACGCCCACACAGGCGTTCATGTTCGAAACCGGCACGACCCTGCTCGCCAAATGCCGAAACAAGGCGCCGGAATATGCACTCGCCTGCACCGCCTATATCGTCGGGGCAGTGGACGGCATCAAGAAAGATGTGTTCCTGGGCCGCGCCCGCCCTAATTGCTGGCCCGCCCAAATGAAGGGGGAAGACGTGCGCCGCGTCGTCGTCGCCTATCTGGAACGCTATCCCGACCAGCGAAAAGCCCCTGCCTCCGTGCTCGTCAGCGTGGCGCTCAACGAACGCTATTCTTGCGATAAATGACGTCGATCAGCCTGATCGAAGCAATCCATTAGCGCTACTCCACCTAAAACCGCTATAAACTTGCCTTGATCGCTGCTTCATCGTAGGTGCGGCGCCTATTTTCATATGTTCAAGGAGACTCGTTGTGGCGGCGAAGTGGACGCCGGAAAGCTGGCGCAGCCAAGAGGGCATCCAGATGCCCGAATATCGGGACGCGGCGGCGCTGGCTGCTGTGGAGACCCAACTTGGCCAGTTTCCCCCGCTCGTCTTTGCCGGCGAAGCGCGCAGCCTGAAGGCGGAGCTTGCCAAGGTCACGACGGGCGAAGCGTTCCTGCTGCAGGGCGGCGACTGCGCGGAAAGCTTCGCGGAGTTCCATCCGGACAATATCCGCGACACCTTCCGCGTGCTGCTCCAGATGGCGGTGGTGCTGACCTTCGCGTCGAAATTGCCGATCGTGAAGGTCGGACGCATGGCGGGTCAGTTCGCCAAGCCGCGCTCGGCCGGGACGGAAACCATCGGCGGGGTCGAACTGCCCAGCTATCGCGGCGACAACGTCAACGATATCGCCTTCACGCCCGAAGCGCGCGAGCCAGATCCGCAGCGCATGGTCCGCGCCTATAACCAGTCGGCGGCAACACTCAACCTGCTGCGCGCCTTCTCAACCGGCGGTTATGCCAGCCTCGACCGTGTCCATGGCTGGATGCTGGATTTCATGGGCCGCAGCCCGCTCGCCGCGAAGTTCGATGCGGTGGCCGACCGGATCGGCGAAGCGCTCGACTTCATGCGTGCCTGCGGCCTGTCGCCCGAAACCGTGCCGCAGCTTGGCGGGACCAGCTTCTACACCAGCCATGAAGCCTTGCTTCTTCCTTTCGAGCAGGCGCTGACCCGGCAGGATTCGCTGACCGGCGATTGGTATGACACGTCCGCGCATATGCTCTGGATTGGCGACCGCACGCGGTTCGAAGGCTCAGCGCATGTCGAATATCTGCGCGGGATCGGCAACCCCATCGGCATGAAATGCGGCCCCAGCCTGGAGCCGGATGCGCTCATCCGCCTGCTCGACATTCTCAATCCGTCGCGCGAAGCCGGGCGTATCACACTGATCACCCGCTATGGTCATGACAAGATTGAGGCGGGCCTACCCAAGCTCGTTCGCGCGGTCCTGCGCGAAGGGCATCCGGTCGTCTGGTCCTGCGACCCGATGCACGGCAACGTCATCAAGGCGGCCAATGGCTACAAGACCCGCCCCTTCGACCGCATTCTCGCAGAAGTGCGCGGCTTTTTCGCCGTGCACCGGGCGGAAGGTAGCTTCGGTGGCGGCATCCATTGCGAGATGACGGGCCAGAACGTGACGGAATGCACAGGCGGCGCGGTGGCGATCACGGACGAAGGCCTGGCCGACCGTTACCACACCCATTGCGATCCGCGCCTAAACGCGGCGCAGAGCCTGGAACTCGCCTTCCTCCTCGCCGAAATGCTGAACGAGGAACTGAAAGAACGCCGCGCCGCTGCATAGGTGCGCTCGGTCTAAGAAATGGCCTTCGCCTTTTAAGGGCGGAGGCCATTTTAGTTAGGCGACAATGTCAGCTTTGGGTGGATTGCGGGCTATCCGCTCTCTTCAACTCCGGTCGTCCTGAATAGCCCCTGAGCCTTTCGAAGGGGCGTATCGAAGGTTTGATGTCACGCAACACCCTTCGATATGGGGTTTATGTTTCGGCACGTCCGTCATTGATCAAAGCCATCCCTCAACCCTCCAAAACCGGATGCCTCAACCGCAATTCATCCGCCAACGATTCCACCGCTTCGATCTCACCGAAGCTGCCGGTCGGACTCAGCGCCCAATTACAATGCGGATGTGTTGCGCGCGCATAGAACTTCACGCTACCGATCCGCTGCCGCCAGCGATGCTTGGCCCCACCCCGCTCCCGCACAAGCCGCGCGATCATCAGGTCGATCATCTGATCAGCCGTCATCCTGCACCTCCGTCTTGCCAGACCAGCAGCCCGGCTCGTCCAGATAGGCTTCCAGCTCACGCCAGTGCCTGTCCCAACCCGGGCCGCGACGATTGGCGGGCACCTGCGCTTCAACCATGCGTCGGGCGCGGCGCACCGGATTGTCCTCCGGCTCCCGAAGACGATGCAGAATCGTCTTCACTTTCGGATCCTGCTCGCCGTTCATCACACCTTCCTTTGACGCCTGCGCGCTATAGCATCGCACCGGCAAGGGAAACTGCTTTTGCCCGCTAATTCTCCACAATGGCGTGACATATGCGAGGCTAAGCGCCGACGCTCCTACTCGGCCGCCATCGCAAAGTCTGCGCGCGGCAGGTCATTGGCCAGGGCTTCGGCCAGCGCGCTCACCAGCGCCTGCATCCGCGCCAGTCCCGGCCCCGGCTGCTCCAGCGCGATGTCGAGATAGAAAGCCCGGTCTATTTCCACTTGCAGCGCATGGATCGCATGAGCCGGTTTGCCATGCCGCTCGATCATATGATCCCCGGCATAGGGATGGTTCTGCGCCGCCAGGAAGCCATGCCCCGCCGCCACATCTCCGGCCAAAGTCGTCAAACGGGCGGCCGCCGTTTGTCCGAACCGGTCACCCAACACCAGCGATGGCGACATCTGTCCTGCGGCAGTCGGTGGCAGCGGCGGCATGGAATGCAGATCGATCAGGATGGCATGGCCGTGCGCGTCCCGCGCCGCTTTCAGCAGGCGGTCAAGTACCGCATGATAAGGCCGGTGGACCGTGTCGATCCGCCGCGCCACCTCCGCCCAGGGAAGCGGCCCGCGCCACAGCTCCGCCGCGCCGGCCAAACGCCGTGGGATCAGCCCCAATCCTCCGCGCAGCTTCTGGCTGGTCCGCAACGCCATCTCGCGCGGCAGACCCGTCACCATGCCGGGGTCGACTTCCCGTTCATGCCGATTGAGATCGATCATTGCACGAGGCGCCCGCGCCACCACTACGCTATAGCCCCTTTCGATCAACGGCAGCGCCAGTAGGTCGGCCCAACGATCCTCCAGCCGCCGCAGCACCTCAGGCCCGACCCGCGCTCGCGCCAGCAAATCGGAATCATAGCTCCGTCCGGCATGCGGAATGGACAGAACGATCGGATGTGCCGGCACGTCCGATCCGTAACGGTCGAAAGCGGGGTTGTTTTCCACCGGGCGCGGCGGCAGGAAATGATCCACAGGGTTCCTCTCGGCGTCGGGCGCCAAAAATGGTTAGCTCGCTGGATAATATTTACGACTTGTCGCATATATGTCCGCTTCATGCCACCCCGGCGGGCGGAGTGGCTTTGCGATTGCGAACCAAGGAAAAGTTGGGATCATGGTCCGAATTCTGCTGGCAGAAGATGATGAAAGCATGCGTGCCTATCTTGCGCGCGCACTGGAAAAATCGGGCTATGAAGTCGTCGTCGTCGCCAATGGCGCAGAGGCGGTGCCGCATATTGACAGCGACCGCTTCGACCTGTTGCTGACGGACATCGTCATGCCGGAAATGGATGGCATCGAACTGGCCCAGCATGCCGCA
Organism: Sphingobium baderi; assembly: GCF_001456115.1. NCBI lineage: Bacteria > Pseudomonadati > Pseudomonadota > Alphaproteobacteria > Sphingomonadales > Sphingobiaceae > Sphingobium > Sphingobium wenxiniae. The sequence continues at coordinate 4,054,353 of NZ_CP013264.1, forward strand.
TCGGTCGCGCCGGACATGCGTATCATGTTCATCACCGGCTTTGCTGCCGTCACCCTGCGCGCGGGGCAAGCGGTGCCGCAGGCAAAGGTCTTGTCCAAACCATTCCACCTGCGTGATCTGGTACTGGAAGTGGAACGCATGTTCGGCACGGAAAGCCTGACCGGCCTCAACTAAGGGTCTCAGTCGGGCACGACTTCCTGCATGTCGGGCGTCGGATCGAGCGGAACCCCCGCCATCGCCGCATCGAACCTTTCCCGATCGAGCCCTTTTTCCCAAGCCGACACGATAATGGTGGCAACGGCATTGCCGATGAAGTTGGTAAGGCTCCGGCATTCGCTCATGAACCGATCGACACCCAGGATCAGCGCCATGCCCGCGACCGGCACAGATGGCACGATGGACAGGGTAGCCGCCAAGGTGATGAAACCCGCCCCCGTCACGCCCGCCGCACCCTTGCTGGAGAGCATCGCGACCAACAGCAGCAGGACCTGCTCTTGAAGGCTTAGATGCGTGTCCGTCGCCTGCGCGATAAACAGCGCGGCCAGCGTCATGTAAATGTTCGTCCCATCAAGGTTGAAGCTGTATCCCGTGGGCACGACCAGCCCGACCACGGATTTGCGGCATCCGGCCCGCTCCATCTTCTCGATCAGGCTGGGCAGCGCAGCTTCGGATGAGGATGTGCCCAACACCAGCAGCAGTTCCGCCTTCAGATAGCGGATCAAATGCAGGATGTTGAAACCGGCCAACCAGGCCGCCGCGCCCAGCACCACAAGCACGAACAGCAGAGAGGTCAGATAAAAGGTCGCGACCAACCCAGCGAGATTGGCGAGCGTCCCCATGCCATATTGGCCGATGGTGAAGGCGATGGCGCCAAAGGCACCAATCGGCGCCGCCTTCATGAGCAACGCGACCAGACGGAAAATCGCATGGCTCGCCGAGTCCAGCACGCGCAACAAGGGCGCGGCCTTGTCCCCGATCATCGTCAGGGCAATCCCGAACAGGATCGCCACGAACAGCACCTGCAATATGTCCCCGTCCGCAACGGCCGACACCAGCGTCGACGGTATGATGTTCATCAGAAAGCCGGTCAGGGTCTGGTCGTGGGCTTGATGGGCATAATCCGCGACTTTGCCGCTATCGAGCGTCGCGGGATCGATATGCAGCCCCGCCCCCGGCTGGACGATATTGCCGACGATCAGCCCCAGGATCAGTGCCAGCGTGGAGAAAAATAGAAAATAGCCGAAGGCCTTGGCCGCTACGCGACCGATCGCGCCCAATTCCCTCATTCCGGCGATGCCGGTCACGATGGTCAGGAAGATCACCGGTGCAATGATCATCTTCACAAGCTTGATGAATGCGTCGCCCAAAGGCTTGAGCGCGATTCCCGTGGAGGGCCATATATAGCCCACCAGCACGCCCAGAGCGATTGCCGCAAGAACCTGGATATAGAGCTGCCGATAGAAAGGCAGCCGCGGTGTCGCCTGTATGGGGGACGATGAAGATGACAGCATGATTGTGAGCGTTCCGCGTTATGGCCGCAAACATATGAGCCGCGCTCGCGCTGTCCAGATGTTTGATGCCCAGGACGCAAATTCCCGCTTGCGCCGCTCGCCAGCCGCCGCTATTGGCGCAACTCCCGTGGGCGTGTAGCTCAGTGGTAGAGCACTGTGTTGACATCGCAGGGGTCGCAAGTTCAATCCTTGCCACGCCCACCATGACAAGCCTCGGAAATCCAAGTGGTTTCCGGGGCTTTTCTATGCGCGCATAGAAGAGCCCCGGAAGCAATCGGCATGAATCAACGGTTCATCTCAAAACATGAATCCATACATTGATATGTTGTAACATTGCGTTACAAGGCCACTCATCCTTCCCTTTCAAGGACGATAAGACGCATGTTTCCTTTCACGCCGCTGCGCGCTGGTTGCGCGTTGTCCGCGATCTGCTTCGCCCTCCCCGCCATCGCGCAGTCCGCACCCGATCCCAATGACGGTGGGCGGGGCTATCATGATCCGCGCGCCGATATTGTCGTGACCGCTCTTATCCCCCGACGGCAGGGTGATATATTGTCAGGCACGTCAGTCGTGACGGGGCAGGCGTTGACGCGGGCCCTGCGGCCGACCATCGGCGACACGCTGGCGCATCAGCCCGGTGTTTCGGCCACATCTTTCGGCCCCAATGCGTCGCGCCCGATCCTGCGCGGGATGCAGGGGGAGCGGGTCCGCATCCTGACAGACGGCATCGGCAGTTTCGATGTGTCCAACACTTCGGTCGATCATGCCGTCGCCATCAATCCGCTGACCGCCGACCGGATCGAGGTGCTTCGCGGCCCCGCCGCTCTGCCATATGGTTCCTCGGCCATTGGCGGCGTGGTCAACGTCGTCGACAGTCGTATCCCCCGGCGCGTGCCGGATGAACCCATCCACATCGACGGAATCGCCACTTATGGCAGCGCCGCGAATGAACGCACCGCATCGGGCGAGATTGAAGCGCCCATCGGCGACAAACTGGTCGTCCATTTCGACGGCAGTTATTCCAGGTCTGGCAATCTCGACACCGGCAGCTATATCCTGACACCCGCCCTGCGCGCGCAGGCGGCCGCCAGCGGCGACCCGGCAATCGAGGAACTGGCTGGCCTGCGCGGGAAATTGCCCAACAGCGCAGCAAAGACATGGGAAGTGTCGGGCGGCGCGGCGATCATCACCGACGGCGGCAATCTGGGCTTTTCGGTCACGCATACGGATAATTTCTATGGCGTGCCCGTGCGCTATGCCCTGGAGCCGGGCGAAGAGGCCGAACAGGTGCGCCTGCACATGAAGCAGGACCGCGCCGATCTGCGCGCCGAAGTCCCGGTAAATGGCGGTTTCCTTGAAACCATCCGCTTGCGCGCAGGCTTTGCCGACTATCAGCATCAGGAAATAGAGGAATCCGGCGAAGTCGGCACGACCTTCTATAATCAGTCAATAGAATCCCGGCTGGAACTGGTGCAAGCCAAGCGGGGAGGATGGGAAGGCGCGGTTGGCGCGCAATTTTTTGCCCGCGACTTCCATATCGTGGGCGAGGAAAAATTCCTGCCTAAGAACAGGACCGAGCAGTTCGGCCTGTTCACCTTGCAATCGCTGGATTTCGGTTCCACCCGCATCGAACTGGGCAGTCGCTATGAACATACGGGCGTCAGCGCCGTCGCCGATGAGACGCTGCTCAATCCCGCTCATAAACGCAGCTTCGATGCCCTGTCCGGTTCGGCCGGCATCAGTCAGGAAATCGCCGCCGGATGGCGCGTGGGCCTGAACCTGTCCCGCACCGAGCGCGCGCCTTCCGCGGAGGAATTGTTCGCCCGCGGCAATCATGCCGGGACGCAGGCTTTCGAACTGGGCAACCCCGATTTCGGCAAGGAAAAAAGCTGGGGCATCGAAGGCACGCTGCGCCGTCAGGGACCGGGCTACACGCTGTCGCTGTCGGCCTATCACAACTGGTTCAAAGGCTATATTTATGACGCGCTGGTCGACGACGCGCCGTGCATGGCCGTCAGCAGGGGTGGGGAACTGGAATTTCCCTGCTACCAATATTTTCAGGCGGACGCCCACTATCTGGGTTTCGAAGCGGAAGGATCGGTCAAGCTGGGCGAGATCGGTGGTTATGCCGTCAATCTGGATGGCGTCGCCGATTATGTCCGCGCGACCATCAAAGGGATGGGGCCTGCGCCACGCATTCCTCCGTTACGCCTGCTGGGCGGGCTGGAGTTGCAGGGCGACCGGCTGAACCTGCGCGGCGAGGTGGAGCATAGCTTCAAACAGGACCGCATCGCCGAAACCGAAACGCCGACCGGGGGGTTCACGCTGGTCAACGCCTCGCTGTCATGGAAACCGCTCAAGGACAATGACCGCACGACACTCACCCTGTCGGCGAACAATATCTTCGATGTGGAGGCGCGGCGTCACGCTAGCTTCCTCAAGGATTACGCCCCACTTGCCGGGCGCGACATCCGCCTGACGGCGCGCCTGTCACTTTGATTCTGCACGGCCCCTTCGCCCGATGCGAAGGGGCCGATTGCGCTATGTGACGATTTCGTTACAAGGCGCCCCATGGCGAGCACCAGCACAAGAGCTGACAAAGGACGTATCTGGTAATGCGCCAGATCGCTGCGCTCCCCTATGCCACCGATCCCGACGGATCGATGCGGATACTGCTCATTACGTCCCGCGATACGCGCCGATGGGTGATCCCCAAGGGCAACCGAATCAAGGGTATGGCCGGCCATCGCGCCGCCGAGGTCGAAGCCTATGAGGAAGCGGGCATCCACGGCATCGCCTGCCCCGCGCCGCTGGGCCGCTATCGCTATGACAAGCGGCGGCGGAAGGGCGGCGCGCGGGAAGCTGTGGTCGAAGTCTTTCCGCTGGCCGTCACCGATCATCTGAACCAATGGCCGGAAAAGGGCCAGCGCGAATTACGCTGGTTCCCCGTGGCGGAAGCGGCACAGGCCGTTGACGAACCCGACCTTCAATCAATCATAGCCGCCTTCCGCGAACCGCCCAAGAATCCGGGCTGGTTTTCCCGAATATTGCTATGGCTCCAGGAAAAGCGAACCGAAAGGATAGCGATGCTGCGCTGGTTTCACGCGCTCATGCCCAAGCAGGGACGATTCTTCGAACAATTCGAAGACCACGCCGCCACACTCGTCGCCGGGGCGGATGCGCTCGCCAAGCTGATGAAGGGCGGACCGGACATGGACGCCCATATCAAGGAGATCGCCGAGCGCGAGCATGAAGCGGACGACATCATCCGCGATGTGTTGCAGGATGTTCGGCGCATTTTTGTAACTCCCTTCGACCGTAGCGCCATCACTGGCCTGATCGGCGTGATGGACGACGCGATCGACCAGATGAACCAGACGGCAAAGGCCGTCGCGCTGTTCGAGGCAAAGGAATTCACGTCCCAAATGCAGGACATGAGCGCCCTGATCGTCGAATGTGCGCGCATCACGGCGGAGGCGATGCCGCTGCTGCGGTCGCTCAACCTCAATTCGGCGCGCCTTCACGAACTGACCGAACGGCTCGTCAAGCTGGAAGGCCATGCCGACACGCTGCATGAAGCGGGTCTCAAGGCGCTTTACAACCAGGCGCGGCAGGGCAACCCCATGGACTTCATCGTGGGCAACGATATCTACGCCCATCTGGAAAAGGTGACGGACCGCTTCGAAGACGTCGCCAATGAGATTTCCGGCCTGGTCATCGACCACGCCTGATCCGGAACCGCACGAAAGCCCCCTATCATGGAAGCGCATATCGCCTTTCCGCTGCTGATCGCGCTGATCGGCATCGCGCTGGCCTTCGATTTTCTGAATGGCCTGCACGATGCCGCCAACTCCATCGCGACCATCGTGTCGACGCGGGTCTTGAAGCCGCAATATGCGGTCGCCTGGGCGGCCTTCTTCAACTTCATCGCCTTCCTCTTCTTTGGTCTGCATGTGGCCGAGACGGTCGGCAAGGGTATCGTCCAGGCGAGCATCATCGACCCGCAGGTGATCTTCGGGGCGCTGATGGGGGCGATTTCATGGAACCTCATCACCTGGGCGCTGGGCATCCCATCCTCCTCCAGCCATGCGCTGATCGGCGGGCTGTTGGGCGCGGGGACGGCCAAGGCGGGCCTTTCCGCCGTGGTGTGGAGCGGCGTGTTCAAGACCAGCGCCGCCATCGTCATGTCGCCCGCCATCGGATTGGTGCTGGCGCTGTTCCTGGTGCTCATCATCAGTTGGGTGTTCCGGCGGTTCACACCGCAAGGGGCGGACAGGGTGTTCCGCAAGCTGCAGCTTGTTTCCGCCTCGCTCTATTCGCTGGGGCATGGCGGGAACGACGCGCAGAAGACCATGGGAATCATCGCCGTGCTGCTCTATTCGCAGGGGATGCTGGAGGGGGGCTTCCATGTGCCCTTCTGGGTGGTGATCTCCTGTCAGGCGGCGATGGGCATCGGCACGCTGCTGGGCGGGTGGAAGATCGTGCACACCATGGGATCGAAGATCACCCGGCTGACCCCGGCGCAGGGCTTCTGCGCGGAGACGGGCGGGGCTATCACGCTGTTCATGGCGACCCATCTGGGCGTGCCGGTATCGACGACCCATACGATCACGGGCGCGATCGTGGGCGTGGGCGCTTCGCGGCGCTTGTCGGCGGTCAGGTGGAATGTGGCGTCGAGCATCGTCGTGGCTTGGGTCATCACCTTACCTGCCTCCGCACTGATCGGCGGGGCGTTCTACGAGCTGACCCGGCTGTTCTGATAGGCATGAGGGCGCGGTCGGTTGCCCGCCGCGCCCTTCCCTCTCCCAAACGGAACCGTCAGGCGACGCGACCGAGGCGGTGATAGAGATTAGCGTATTTGACCGATTCCGGCCGGTCCTGAGCCTCGCGCAGATAATGGGCGATGGCGGTGCGGATCAGGCTGAAATCCTCCTGCGAGAAGACCGCGCGCGAGCGGGCGGGTTGGGGCGCTGTCGTCGTGTCGGTCATGGTCTTTCCTTTCATGTGGAGATGATGAGCCTTCAAAACCATGAGGGAGGTGGCGAAGGAAGGGCGATTATGGACGCGGGGTCATCAGATGACTTGTTCATACTGTCATTGTTTGACATTATGACGATATGGTGAATGTATCGGATCGCAAGCTCTACCTTGGCCCCAAGCTGCGCGTGCTGCGGCGGGAGTTGGGACTGAATCAGACGCGGATGGCGGAGGAGCTGGGGGTTTCGCCCAGTTACCTGAACCATCTGGAGCGCAACCAGCGTCCTTTGACCGCGCAGATGCTGCTGCGACTGGCCGACACCTATGATATCGACATCCGCGATTTCGTCGCCAGCACGCAGGAAGGCACGGCGAACGCGCTGAACGAAATATTGTCCGACGCGCTGGTCCGCGACATCGGCATCGCCAAAGACGAGGTGCTGGAAGTCGCGGAAAATTATCCCGGCGTCAGCGAAGCCATCGCCCGCTTCCATCGCGCCCTGTCCGACCTGCGCCGCCTGCCCGATCAGATGGAGGCTGGCGGCGGCTCCCCTGCCCCGCTGCTCGCCCCGATCGACTGGCTGCGCGAGACGATCGCGCGGGCGGGCCATCATTTCGCGGAAATCGATGCCGCCGCCGAAACGCTGTCCGCCGCAATGAGCGACGATCCCGCGGTGATGCAGGCGGACCTGCGCGCACGGCTCAAAACGCTGCACAATATGAGCGTGCAGACCGTACGCGCCGACGTGCTGGCAGGCACGCTGCGCCATTATGACATGCACCGCCGCCGCCTGCTGCTCCATGAACGGCTACCCGCGTCGGGGCGACTGTTCGCGCTTGCCTATCATCTCTGTTCGCAGGAGATGGCGGAGGCCATCGCCGCGCAGGTGAAACACGCCGCGCCGCCGGACGAGGACAGCCGCCGCATCGCCACCATCGCGCTTACCAACTATGCCGCCGCCGCGCTCATCATGCCCTATGACCGCTTCCGGCAGGCGGCCGAGCAGAGCCGTTACGACCTGCCGCTGCTGCGGGCGCGCTTCGGCGTGTCGGGCGAGCAACTGGCGCACCGGCTGACCAGCCTCAACCGGACGGGCGCGCGGGGCGTGCCCTTCTTCATGGCGAAGCTCAACCGGGCGGGGATCATCTCCAAACGCTTCGATGGGGAGGCATGGCCCTTTGCGCGGCTGGGCGGCACCTGCCCGCGATGGGACGCGCATGGCGCGGCGCCGTCCGATCAGGTGGGGCGGCAGATGATCGAGACGCTGGATGGACGGCGCTTCATCACCTTTTTCCAGACATTGACGGTCGAGAGCGCGCCCGATGCGCGTGGACGGCCCGTCATCGCGCTGGGATGCGAGGTCAAACATGCGGGCAGGCTGGTCCATGCGGACGGCATCGACGTGGAGAAGGACGCGGCGACCGAAACCGGCCCGGCCTGTCCCCTGTGCGAGCGGCGCGGCTGCCCGGACCGCGCGCTGCCGCCGGTGACGCGGGCGCTCGACCTGCATGGCTATGAGCGGACGGTGAGCCCCTTTCCGTTCCGGCGGGTTTAGAGTCTTCGGGATGCAGCTTTATACTGTTTCAGAGGATTGCGGCGTTTGTAAAAGACCTTCGCCGATGGCGGGTTTCGGCCAATAGTCGCCACTCCACCTCCGTTCGGGCTGAGCGAAGTCGAAGCCTGTCCTGAGCGACGCCGCAGGCGGCGTCGCAGGGCCTTCCACTGAGCAAAGCGAAGTGGCCTCCCTTACGGTCGGCCTTGCCCTTCGACTTCGCTCAGGGCGAACGGAGATGGGAATAGCAGACAGTCCACCTCCCACCCAAATCGGCCATCAAGCCGGAGCGTCCGCGAATATCATCGCCCTGCCCCAATCAGGCCGCCAATTCACGCAGCCGCCGCTTCGGCCCGCTCGAAGGTGAGCGTGCGGCGTAGCTGGTCGACCGCCGCGAGGCGCATGTCGATGACGGCGCCGGGCGTCAGGCCCTTGGCCGACAGGCGCGCCACCACGGGATAGTCGCAAAGCTGGACCTTGCCGCCCCGCTCGTCGGCTTCGGTCACGACGGCGCGGAACAGGCTGCCTTCCTTGCCGCTGAGCAGCACGGCTTCGGCCAGGTCGATCACGGCGCGCTCGATCCGGCCGGCGATGGAGTCGGCGCGGTCCATCACGGCGGGCAATGCTTCGAACGCCTGCGCGGCGACGGCGGGCACGGGACGGCCATTCGCGATTTCCAGCACGGCGCGCAGGACATAGCGGTCCGCAAGGCGGCGCAGCGGCGCTGTCGCATGGGCATAGGTCGCAGCCATCGCCGCGTGCCAGGGCTTCGCGCCCGCGCGCCAGGGCGCATAGGACGCGCCCGGTCCCGCCCGCCGGATCGCCAGCATCAAGGCGGCCTGCCGGGGATCGTCCGGCACCAGAGCGCGCTCGAAATCCTCCAGCGACATGGCGTCGGGCCATGCCACGCCCAACCCCTTCGCGCTGATCCGCAGGCGCTGAACCGCTTTTTCCTCCGGTTCCGCCATCACGCGGAAAAGGCCGGTGCCATGCGCCTGAAGCATGTCGGCAACCGCCAGATTGGCGACCAGTGACAAGGCCGCATTATCGGCTTCGGATGACAGGCGGGGCCGGAAGGCGAGTTCGAACCGGCCATCGGGGCGGGCCGTAACTTCCTGCTCGGGCGGATCGACGCGCGCGGCCCCTCTTTGCGCTTCGGCGGCCTGAACGCGCCGGGCCAGTTCCGCGAAGGACGCAGGCAAGTCGGAGGGCCGAACAGTGTCATAAGCGAGCTTCGCGCGGCTGCGGATGATCGCGCGTTCGACCCCGTCCAGACGGCCCGCCCCGCCCGGATCGACGCGCACCGTCAGGACGATGGCGGGGCGCGGCCCATCGGGAAGCAGGCTCGCCGCCCGCTCGCTGAGCACCGGGGGATAAAGGTTCGCCTTGCCATCGGGCAGATAGAGCGTTTCGCCCCGGCGCCATGCTTCCACATCGATCAGTCCGCCATCGTCGACGAACCAGCCGACATCGGCAATGGCATAGTGGAGCAGCAGATCATGACCCGACGGTTCGATGCAGAAGGCCTGATCCAGATCGGTGGAGGTCGCCGGATCGAGCGTCACGAAGGGCGATGCGGTGCGGTCGGCATGGGCGCTCGGCACGCGAGCGGCGGCTTGCTGCGCGGCGGCCAGCACTTCGGGCGGGAAGGACGCGTCGACCTGAAATTCGGTCCTTATGGCGGCAAGTCCCTGGTTCAGGACATTGGTGGCGTCGACGATCGTCTTCATCGATTGCCCTTAAACCCCTCCCCGACGCGCTTGTCCATCCGCCAATGTTCGGCCATCGCCACGCAGCGCCTCTTCAGCCGGCCTGATCGAGAACCCGCCGGGCCAGCAGGAGGTGGGGACGGTCGATCATCTTGCCGTCCAGTTTCAGCGCGCCCGCGCCCGGATGAGCGGCAAAGGCCTCCACCACCGCGCGCGCGTGGCGCAGTTCCACTTCGGTGGGCGCGAAACCGGCATTGATCGCGGCGACCTGCGCGGGATGGATCGCCATCATGCCGGTAAAACCATCACGCCGGGCCCGCGCGATATAGGCGGCCAGGCCTTCGGCGTCGTCGATCCGGGGAAAGACCGTCTCGATCGCAGGGACGCCGGCGGCATGGGCAGCGAAAAGCGTGAGGCTCCGCACCATTTCGAAGGGCGGCGTATAGCGGCCATCCTCCTCCCGCGCGCTGGATGCGCCGATGGCGGCGGGCAAATCCTCCGCCCCCCAGGTCACGCCGCAGATATGGCCGCCGACCGCCCGGTAGCTCCCCAGTTCGAAGATGGCCGCCGGCGTTTCGGTGGCGATGGGAAGGATCGGCGGAACGGGCGCATCCGCCGCCATGGCCCGCAGCGCCTCGATACTCGCGGCGCCTTCCGCCTTGGGGAGCAGCAGGCCGTCAGGCGCGGCGGCCAGCACCGCGCGCAGATCGGCGCGCGTGAGGCCGCTGTCGAGCGGGTTGACCCGGACGAAGGCGGCGCAGGAGCGCGAGCCGCCGAGCCATTCGCGGGCGGCGTCACGGCCGAACGCCTTGCGATCCGGCACGAGCGAATCCTCTAGGTCCAATATGACGGCGTCGGCCCCGCTTGCGGCGGCCTTGTCGAACCGTTCGGGCCGGTCGGCGGGCACGAACAGCAAGGACCGCAACCTCATAGGATGGTGTCCGGCATGGACCGGGAATATCGGGGCGAGCGTGCGTTCATGGGCGTTTTCCTGTCGAGACAGGCATAAACCCGAACATCGGCATAGCCAAGCTTCGCTGTGGCGATGCGAGACAGGCGTTTCATCGAACCCCGTGCCCGAATGGCTGCGGGCAGGTGCCGGGGGGCAATATATAATCAAACAAATGGTTGATTAATATCCGGGTCCGGCCCTATGCTGGCGCCATAAGGAGGACCGGCTTGCGGGCAATCCCAGGCAACCGGCGATGACGGAGAAGATGAAGCCATGACCGCATCCCCCGATACCGCACGGCTGCGGATATGCCCGGCGGACGAGACCATCGACGGGTTCGATGATCGCGATCCCTTTCCCTTCTACGAGCAGATCAGGGCGGTCGGCTCACCGCTGTGGGATGCGCGCGCCAAGGCGTGGCTGGTGCTCGATTTCGACCAGTGCGCCGCGGTCCAGAGAGATGAGCGCATTTTCGCCAATGCCTATATCATGGCGGACGAGGTGGTCCGGCAGATCAAGGGTGGGGGCGCGAATATCACGCTCAGCCGGGACGCGGAGCATGACCGGCTGCGCCGGTTCCACCTGAAGCTGCTTTCCCCCGCCAGCGTCGCCCGGTTCCGCATCGCCCATATCGGCCCGATCGTCGATTTCGTCGCGGATCGGATAGGACAAGGCGGCAGAGCCGAACTGTTCGCCGACTATGCCGCGCAAATTCCGCCGCGCGTCATTTGCTCCCTGCTGGGCATGCCGTTCGACGATGACGCGATGATGGCGCGCATCCTGGTGCTGAACGAGGAGATCGTCCAGTTCATTGCGTCGGGCTATCGCGACGAAGAGCGACGGGATCGCGCGCTGGCGGCGTCGGCGGAACTCAACGCCATGCTGCTCCCCTATGTGCGCGCGCGCAGGGACAATCCGAGCGACGATTTCATCAGCCGCGTGTGGCAGGAAGCCCCGGCGGCAGGCATAGCAATGGATGAGGATGCCGCGCTGGGCCTGTGCCGCGAACTCTATTTCGCCGGGTCCGACACCACGGTGCATGGCATCGCCAACGCGCTGTACCTCCTGCTGGCCGATCCGGCGTTGATGGCGCAGATCCGGTCCGACCGGGACAAGCCGCTGGCCGCGCTGATCGAGGAATCGCTGCGCCTTTTCAATGTCGTGCAATATCGCCATCGCATCTGCATGGCCGATACCCGGATCGGCGACACCCCCATCGCCAAGGGAGAGGTGGTCATACTGGTCCACGCGGCCGCCAATCGCGACCCGGCCAAATATGACGGCCCGGCCGATGTCGACCTGCACCGGCGCACGCCGACCGATCATCTGGCCTTCGGCAAGGGCTCGCGATCCTGCGTCGGGTCGCAACTGGCGCGGGTCGAAATGCGCGTGGCGATCGAGGCCCTGCTCGATCGATTCGACGCGCTGGCCCTGGATCGCGATGCGCCGCCGCCCCGCTTCCATGCGCTTTATATGCGGTCGATGGCGCCGCTGCATGTCCGGCTCGGTTGAAAGGCCCACGGACCAAATGGCGCGGCCCAATTGCCCTGGGTCCGCACATGCCGCTAATGACCCGGCGAGGATGACGGGCAATGAACCGCAATGAGGGATGAACATGGTGCAGGACAAGCGCCAGAAAATGCAGGCCGAACCGACGAAAGATGCGGAAAGGCCAAAGCAGCGCAAGCCGCGCGATGCGCGCTGGAAGCAGATATTGGACGCCGCCGCCGCGATCTTTCACGAGAAGGGCTACAGCGCCACGACCTTGCAGGACATTGCCGACCGGGTCGGCATCCTGAAAGGCAGCATCTATTATTATATCAAGACCAAGCCCGATCTTCTGGAGAGCCTGCTGGTGCAGGTGCATGAAGAAGGATTGACCATGGTCCTGGAATCGGCCGCCGTGCCAGGCCATGCGCTCGACCGGCTGGCGTCGGTTATTCGCGCCTATGTCACCTATATCGTCAACAATCGGGTCAAGAGCGCCGTCTATATCCATGAGGTCCAGCGCCTGCCGCCCGCGCACAGAAACAGGATATTGCGCGACCACCAGCTCCGCACGGCGGTGCAGGCCCTGGTCGAGCGCGGGCAGGAAGAGGGGCTGATCCGCAGGACGATCGATCCGCGATTGACGACGCAAATATTGTTGAGCGGACTGAACTCCATTTATCAATGGTATCGGCCGGAAAAGGACCGGCCCAAGGAAGTCCTGATCGACCATATGGTGGACGTGACGCTGCGCGGCATCGCCAGCCCACAGGGGCTGAAGAGTCTGGCAGACACGGACCCTATCGAACGATAGGAGTGCAGACTCGCTTGCGCTTCTAGGCAATAATCGCGCTATCAAACAAATGGTTGATTGTGCAAAAGGGATTGGGGGAACGGCGCCTGCGTCGTCCACACTAAGTTTGAGCCAAGCATGCACGCAAAAAAGCGTGTACATATAAAGGGAGGATAGGCCGTGAAGACATTCATCAAGCTGCTGAGCGCGGGCGTCGCCTGCTCGGCCATGACGGCAGCGATGCCAGCGATCGCGGCGGATGCCGCCGGTCAGGAAACTGACGCCGCCGCTGCCGCACCCCAGGCCGGAACCGGCATCGAGGATATCGTCGTCACCGGGCGCAAGCGTGCACGCAGCGAAGCGTTGCAGGAAACGCCCGTTTCGATCACCGCCCTGTCCTCCGCGCAATTGGAACGCGCGGTCAGCAAGGATCTGACCGATGTCGGCCGCATGACCCCCAATGCCTCGCTACAGCCTTCCGCGCAGCGCGGCGTCCAGAATTTCGCCATTCGCGGCATGGGCGTGTCCGGTTCCACGCCATCGGACGAACCGGCGGTCGGCATCTTCCAGGACGGCGTCTATTGGGGTTCCAACTATGGCGCGCTGGGCGAATTGTTCGACATCGAGGGCGTGGAAATCCTGCGCGGTCCGCAGGGGACATTGTTCGGCCGCAACGTGACCGGCGGCGCCGTGACCGTCCGGTCGGCGCGCCCCACGCAGGAAACATCGGCCAAGATGATGCTGGGCGCCGGCAATGGCCTGATGCTGGAAGGATCGGCGGTCGCCAACCTTCCGGTCGTCACCGACACGCTGGCTGCGCGCGTCGCCGTCCTGACCCGCCGCAATGACGGACTTTTCAAGAACGATGTCACCGGCGGCTCTTATGGCAAGACCTCCACCTTCGTGGTCCGGCCCAGCCTGCGTTGGACGCCCACGCCGGACGCGGACATCACCCTGCTGGGTGAATTTTACCATCAATATGGCGATTCGGTCGTCGTGCGCGGCATATCGCCCAACACCGTGCCGGGCGGCCCGCTGACCCTGCCGGAAAAGGAAGGCTATGTGACGCCTTCGGACTATTTCACAGTGTCGCCGGGCGACGCGGGCTTCAGCAATGTGAAGGTCTATTTCACCATGCTGGAGGCGAATTTCAACATCGGGCCGGGCGTGCTCACCTCCATCACCGGCTACCGCAAGGTCCGGGCGCGGGTGCTCACCGATTTCGACGGAACGCCCAGCGACGGCTTCCTGCAGGGCGTGCGGAACGACCAGCATCAGTGGAGCAGCGAGCTGCGCTATGCCGCCGACCTGAACGACTGGCTGTCGATGACGGCGGGCGGCTATTATTTCGACCAGAGCTTCTCCTTTGGCGAAACGCGCGACCTGAACAACCATGCCAGCCTGCTGGGGACGCGCTCAATGCTCGACAACAGCAGCTTCGCGGCCTTTGCCGAGGTTGACATCAAGCCTGTGACCAACCTGACCGTCACGCTGGGCGGCCGTTATACCGAGGAAAAGAAGAAGGCCAGTTCGGCCCCCTTCGGCGCGTGCAGCTTCGATCTGACGACCTGCACCTTCACCGGTCCGGCGCATTACAAGGGCGACAATTTCTCGCCCAAGATCGGCGTTTCCTATCAGGTCGATCAAGGGCCGCTCTTCTTCGCGTCGATGACCAAGGGTTTCCGCAGCGGCGGCTTCGCCCTGCGCGGCACGGCGCTCGCCTCGCCTTATGACGCGGAAAAGGTGACTGCCTATGAAGCGGGCTTCAAGAGCGACTGGCTGGACCGCCATCTGCGCCTCAACGTTTCGGCCTATTACAATAAATATAAGGACCTGCAGCGCACCGTGCTGGCGCCCGACCCGTTGCTGGGCGTGATCCAGTCGGTGTTCAATGCCGCCGATGCGGAGATCAAGGGCGCCGAGTTCGAGCTGACCGCCATTCCGTTCGACGGGCTGACGCTGGGCGCGACCTATGGCTATACCCGGGCGCGCTACAAGAGCTTCCTGGGCGTGGCCGATCCGGGCAGCCGGCGCTTCGTGCGGGTGCCTGAACATACCGGCAACCTGTCGGCAGACTATGAAACCGCACTCTCCAACGGCGACAAGGCGGGCTTCCATGTCGGGGGCGCCTACAGCAGCAAATATTATTATGACGAAGCCAATCTGCTGTCGCAAAAGGGCTATTGGCTGGTGGATGCCAATATCTATTACCGCCTGGACAGCGGCCTGACCCTGTCGGCCTATAGCCGCAACATCACCAACACCAAATATTCCAGCTGGGGCTCCACTCTGGGCGCCCTGGGACAGAATATGTTCCCCGGCGACCCGCGCACCTATGGCGTGCGGATGACGGCGGAATTCTGACGACGGCGGGACCGCGCGGCACTCGCTCGCGCGGTCCCGGCCTGATGGCCTCCTTTGGCCTTGCACGCGGTCGGCGGCTGCCCACTGGATTGCCGCTGCCCAGACTGTGGCCTTGATACCACAGTATCAAAATAAAACTTAATTGACCCCCTCAAAGCCGAGGGTTCCTATCCGTCGACAGGGGCCGGTATGGGCGATTGCCGCGCTCAGCAAGCGCAGCAAAGGAACCCTACCGTTATGAAAATCACAACCAGCTGCTCTGTTGCCCTGATGGCTCTCACCATGGGGATCGCGCACGCGCAGACGACCCCGCCGCAAGCCGAAGACGCCGCCGCGCCGACCGAATTCGGCGACATCGTCGTTACCGCCCGCCGCACCAATGAAAGCGCGCAGAAGGTCCCCGTCACCGTCGCCGCCTTCGGCAATGAAGCGCTGCGCGAAAAGTCGATCGCGACGCCGCAGGATCTGCAGCAGCTGACGCCGGGCGTGTTCCTGGGCGGGTCTGGATCGGCGGGCAACACCGTCTATGTGATCCGCGGCCAGGCCAAGCCCCTGATCGGCGTCGGCCAGCCGGGAGCGCTCACCTATTTCTCGGACGTGCCGCTGCCGACCATCGCCAGCTCGCAGCCGCAATATGACATCGGCAACGTCCAGGTGCTCAAAGGCCCCCAGGGCACGTTGTTCGGCCGCAACACCACCGGCGGCGCGGTGCTGATCTATCCCAACGCGCCGACTTATGATCTGGGCGGCTATCTCGAAGCGGGCTACGGCAATTACGACTGGCGCAACCTGGAAGGCGCGATGAACCTGCCGATCGCGGCTGACAAGGTCGCGCTGCGCGTGGCCGGACGCTTCACCAAGCGCGACGGCTATGTCGAAAATCTGGGCGTCGGCGGCGATTTCAACAATCTCAACAGCTACGCTTTCCGTGCGTCGCTGCTGCTGGAGCCGACCGAAGGCGTGAAGAACGTCACGATCTTCGATTATTATCATAATAACGACAATAATCAGGCGCAGATCTTCGCGGGCTTCCACGATCCCAGCATTCCCAGCGCCGTGCTGTCGCAGATCCGCGACTTCACCAACCCGACGCTCACCAGCCTGCTCGCCGCGCAGCAGGCGCTGGGCAAGCGCAAGACGGTGGCGGACATTCCCGGCTTCGACCGGACCAAGGCCTATGGCGTCACCAACCGCACCGACATTGAGCTGGGCGGCATGTCGCTGACGAACATCTTCGGATTCCGCGCGCTGCGCTGGAAGAACCAGGCCAATTTCGACGGTCTGCCGGCGGTCGACCTCTTCGGATCGGGCGTGGCCGGGCCGGTGCTCAACACCTACCGCTCCAACGCCTATGACCAATATACCGAGGAATTGCAGCTGCACGGCACGGCGCTGGACGACAAGCTGAAATGGCTGGTCGGCGGCTTCTACCTCAAAAGCAAGCCCAACGGCGAGAATGCGGACCGCGCAGACGTTTTCAATGGCATCGGCTCGGCGGTCTACACATTCGTGACCGAAGAGAGCAAGGCGCTGTTCGCCAACGCGTCCTACGACCTGTCGGACGCGCTTAACGGCATGACCTTCAACGCGGGCTTCCGCTACACCTGGGACAAGATTTCGGTGTGCAGCGCGGCCGGCGGATCGACCCCGCCCTATGACGGCCGCCTGGGCGACTGCAAGGCCGGCACGCTGACCAACGCCACCAACATCAGCGCGAAGTTCCATAAGCCGACCTGGACCGTGGGCTTCGACTGGCAGGCCAGCCGCGACGTCTTCGCCTATATCACCTCACGCCGCGGTTATCGCGCGGGCGGCGTGAACGCGCCGATCCTGGGCCCGACACTGGCGCCGTTCCAGCAGTTCGCGCCGGAAATCGTGACCGACGTCGAGGCAGGCGTGAAGACCAGCTGGAACGTCGGCGACGTGCGTGGCCGTTTCAACCTGTCGGCCTATTATGCCGCCAGCGACGACGTGCAGTATAATGTCAACGGCCTGTTCACGGCGCAGCCCTGCGTCGGCGCCGGTTTCGACGGCGACTGCGACATCACCAACGACCCGTCGAGCGGCGCGATCACCATCAACGCCGGCGACATTAGCGTGAAGGGCGTGGAAGCCACCCTGACCGTCATCCCGACCCATAACCTGACGCTGAACTTCGGCGGCAGCTATATCGACCAGAAGACGCGCAAGACGACCTACGGCACGCTGGCGCCGACGATCGTCGCGGGCGGCGAAGATCCGGCCAAGATCCCGTTCCGCTTCGCGCCGAGCTTCACCGGCAATGCGGGCGTGCGTTACGAAGTACCGCTGGGCGAAGAAGGCACGCTGGTCGCCAATGCCGATTACTATCATTCGGCGAAGGTGCTCTATGGCATCTACAAGGCCCCGGCCTATGACAATGTCAACCTGCGCCTCGACTGGAACGGCGTGGCCGGGTCGCGCGTGGACGTCAGCGCCTTCGTGCGGAACCTGTTCAACAGCACCTGGGTGCAGACCGGCGGCACCATTGCCGCGGCGCCGGGCATCCTGACGCTGGTTTATAACGATCCGCGCATGTACGGCATCTCCCTGCGGATGCGTTTCGGCGCCGAATAAGCCCAGCCTCGACTGGCTTGAACAGCCCGGGCAGCCCACCGCTGCCCGGGCTTTTTTACGGGGGGCCATACATTTCCCGCCATTCTCGCAAGCCGGAAAACCGCTTTCTCCAGCTTGCCTTCATCGCCCAGCGCCCTTTAAGTTACCGGCAGCGCAATCGGAGGCATATTTTGGAATCAGTATCGATCGTGCTTTTCCTCCTGCTGGCAGTCGTCGTCAGCGGAGCGGTTTCCCGAATGCTCCCCTTTCCGGTTCCCACGCCTCTGGTGCAGATCCTGCTGGGCGGCGTCATTGGCCTGTCGACATCGCACCGGGTGGCGCTCGATCCTGAACTCTTCCTGCTGCTGTTCCTGCCACCGCTCCTCTTCCTGGACGGCTGGCGCATTCCCAAGGACGAGCTGTTCAAGGATCTTCCGACTGTCGTGGAACTGGCGCTGGGCCTTGTCATCCTGACAGTCGTGGGCATGGGCCTCTTCATCCACTGGATGATCCCCGCAATACCGCTGGCGGTGGCCTTCGCGCTGGCCGCCGTCGTTTCCCCCACCGATCCCATCGCGGTCTCCGCCATCGCCGCGCGCGTCCCGATCCCGAAGCGGATGATGCACATATTGGAGGGAGAATCCCTTCTCAATGACGCATCCGGCCTTGTCTGCCTGCGCTTTGCCGTCGCCGCCGCGCTGACCGGCAGCTTCTCCATCGGCGCAGCGGCGCTCAACTTCCTGTGGGTGGCGATCGCAGGCCTGGCCGTCGGCGTCGCGGTGACGGTCGCCGCCTCACGCGCCAAGGCCTGGGTCACGAAAAAATGGGGCGAGGATACCGGTTCCCAGATACTGGTCAGCCTCCTCATTCCCTTCGGCGCCTATCTGCTGGCCGAGCATCTCCACGCGTCGGGCATATTGGCGGCGGTGAGCGCGGGCGTGACGATGACCTTCACGGAAATTTCCCGGCAGGCCATGGCCGTCACGCGGATGCGGCGCAACTCCGTATGGGACACGATCCAGTTCTCCCTGAACGGCATCATCTTCGTGCTCCTGGGAGAGCAGCTTCCCAGCATATTGGCGGGCGCGAAACAGACCGTGGCGGTGACGGGCCACAGTTCCCTCTGGTGGCTTGCGGCCTATGTGATGGCGATCGTCGTCGGGCTGGCGACGCTGCGCTTTCTCTGGGTCTGGGCATCGCTGCGGCTCACCATCCTTCGCAACGCCTACAAGGGCGTCGGCTCTCAGAGCACCGACTGGCGCCTCATTGCCGCGACCTCCATTGCCGGCGTGCGCGGCGCGATTACGCTGGCGGGCGTCCTGACGCTGCCCGTCGCCATGGGAGACGGCAGCCCCTTCCCGGCTCGCGATCTCGCCATCTTCCTTGCCGCGGGCGTCATCATAGTATCGCTCGTCATTGCCAGCATAGGCTTGCCGATGCTGCTCAAAGGGCTGGCCATGCCGCCGGAACCATCGAAGCAGGCTGAGGAGGACAATGCCCGGATCACGACCGCCCAGGCCGCCATTCAAGCCATCGAACGGCATCAGCATACGCTCGCGGAGGATCATGGCCAGGCGGACCTTTACGTGGCTGCCGGCGGGCAGGTCATGGACATCTATCGCGAACGGATCGAGGGGCTGAGCGAGCGTCAGTCGGACGAGAGCCGCCTTGCAGACCGTCTCGCGGGCGAGTTCCGCCTGGTCGGTGTGAAGGCGGAGCGTCTGGCGCTCGCGCAGCTCCTGCGCGCGCGCCGGATCAGCAGCGAGACAGCGCGCAAGATCACACAGGAACTCGATCTGGCAGAGGCGCGATTCCGCGGATAGCGCCTCCGCCGCCCATTTTCCCGATCAATATTTGAACCGGGCCTCTATGCCGAAGGTACGCGGATTGACGACTGTGCGTTTGTAGTAACGCAGCACCACCCCATCATTGAGGCCGACGCGCGAGCGGTCGTTAGCGACCGACGCCACGGCATATTTGTCAAAGATGTTGTTCGCAAACAGGCCGAGGCTATACCGCTCGGTTTCATAGGCTAGCGATGCGCGGTGCAGCACATAGCCGGAAAGCTTGTCGCCATAGGCGCGTTCCCAGCCAAGCCGCGTCACGACACCCCCGCGATAGGTGGCCGTCCAGTTGGCGACGATGTTTCCATCTCTCAACGGCAGGGTGTAAGTCGCGCCCAGGCTTCCGCTGTTCTTCGCCGAACCGGGCAGGCGGTCGCCGGAAAGAGCCGCGAGCTGGATGGGGTCGCTGGGATAAGTCCCCGCCGGGTCGTTGACGGCGATGATGCCGGGCACGTCCTCGGTCAGCCTGGCGTTGACGTAGGAATAGGTTCCCTGGATCGACAAGCCGTCAATGGGCCGCAATTGGAACGACGTTTCAAAGCCTTCCGACTTGGCCTTGCCACCGTTCACCGTGATGCCGACGATGCCGTTAATCGTCGCCGAATCGACCTGAATACCGTTCCACTTGATCTGAAAAACGTTGAAGTTGAATGTCAGCTTGCGGTCGAAAAGCTGGGTGCGGATGCCGATCTCCGCGTTCTTGGTGGTGTCCGGGCCATATTGTATTTCGTTTGGCAGAGCGCACACATTCTGAAAGGGCGGGGGCTTCAAGATCGGCGGGCAAGGCGCGACGGTGTTCGGGCCGCCGATGCGATAGCCTTTGCTGTAGGTCGCATAGACCATGACGTCGGGTGTGAAGTTATAGGATGTGTTGAACTTCCACACCCAGCCGCTCTTCTTCGATTTGCCGCCGGCGGGGTCGAGATCATAGGGGCTGACGGGATCACCGAGCAACGGGAGCACCGCGCGGCCGCTGACATCCGACGTATATCCGAAATAGCGCGCGCCGGCAGTCACCTGCCATTCGGGCGTCACCTTGAACGTGCCTTCGCCAAAGATCGCCTTTTCCGTCACTTTCGACCTGTTGAAGGAATTATATTCAACCTCGTCGGGATTGGGCTGAGTTCCGAATTCGACCCACGGATGGTTGGGCACGTGCTCGGTATATTCGCGGAGCCGCTTCTGATGGTTGTAGAAGCCGCCCAGCACCCAGCTGAATGGGCCGCCATGGGTCGAGACGAAGCGGATTTCCTGGTTGAACTGCTTGCGGCGATCATGGGATTCGTTCCAGCTCGAAAAGGCCGGGAAGCCCTCATAATTATAGTCCAGATCGAGCAGCAGGTCGGTATTGTCGGACTGGTTATCATTCTTGACGTCGGTGTAGGCAGTCGTCGCCACGAGATCGGCGATGTCAGCAATGTTCGCATTGATTTCCATGCTGCCCAGGTGCGCGCGGCGCTTCACCGGCTCGATATAACGACCGGCGCTTTCATATCTGCCGGTCCCGAGCACGCCGTTGCTGTTATATTGGCCGCCATCGGTTTTGGTCTGCTGATACGCATAGGTAAAGTTGACTTTCAGGTCTTCGCTGAACTGAAAAAGCAACTGGTTGCGCGTGGTGAAGGTCTTCTCGAAGTTGAGATCCTTCTTCCTGGTCAGATTGGCGGCATAGCCCGCGTCCGAAATGCTATCGGGACCATCCGGTTGCGGCAACGACACGCCGGGCGTCTGAAGCAGTAACGGATAGTCGATAAAACCGGGATCATAGTAATAGCCGGTAGCCGAACGGAAGGCGATATGATCCCGCACGATCGGGATATTGATGACGCCGTCCACCTGATAACCAAGCTTGCCGCTATGGTCCTTGCCATAGAAGCGGCCATGCACCTCCCCCTCGATCGCCTCCGTATTCGGGCGGTTGGGAATATTGCGGATGGCGCCAGCCAGCGTGCCAAGGCCGTAAAGCGTGCCCTGTGGCCCGAGCAGCGTTTCGACCCGCGCAATGTCGAGCAGCTTGAAGTCGTAATAGAGCGGCACCTCGCCCAGGTAGACGCCGAGCGCGTCGTCATAGGAAGCGCCGCTACTGTCTGAATCCGAAGCGTTGAGGCCGCGCAGCACGATGGTGCCGGTCGAGCCGGGGCCGGTGTCCGAAATGGTCATGCCGGGCGTGAAGTCGGCAAGATCACGCACATCGTCGATCCGCTGTCTGGCCAGTTGCTCCGCGCCGACAGCCGTGATGTTGATGGGAACATCTTGAATCGAGACCTCCCGGCGCGTGGCGGTCACCACGATATCGCTCGGATTGTCGTTCTCAACCGCAGCATCCTGCGCCAGAACCGGCGTGTTGCCAACGCCCATAAGAATGGTCGCGCCAAGCAATGTGTTGCGAAACAATGTCATAGTCACTTCGACCCCCTATGGTTGAGCCCGTCGTCAGTGACATCCCTCCCATCGGCGCTCTAGCCAGGCTGGCGCCTTGCAGCCGGATCGCGGCTGATCGTCCCGATATTTTCATGGTCATCGCCGCTGTTCACGGCGGACTTGCCGCAGCGAAGCGAAGCCGCGCCGATCATCCTTCGAATAGTTCCAAAATCCTGCGATGGACCGGAAACGACTGCGCGACAGGCAGGGCCGGTGGGCGACGGCGCATCGCCCGGAATAACAACATTGCTGGCCAGCTTTCGCTTCACGAACCCTCACTTTCGAGCCGGCGATCGCGCCCTTTCCGTTCCGCCGCGCCGGCAGGCAATGTCCAATACGATATGGATATTACTTAATGCGTCAAGAGTAATAATTTTGCACTTGCTCAGCAGAAAAGGAGCGATGCATTGCAGTGCACAAAATGACTATTTCCAGACGGAAAAGGCACCACATCCCCGCTTCCGCGTAATACGCACACGCCCCCATATCGCTTCGGGCAAGCCGAATCGCGCCTTCCCATTTTGCGAATCGCGATTCTGCTTCGCGGCTGCGAAAGCATGGCGGCGGCATATATTAGGGTTCCGGGCCGAATGGACGGTGTGAAGCGTCGATAATTCCGTTCAATGCACCGAAGGCGAGCCAAGGTCGATGGGGCGTCGGAGGAGCCATATTTTCGGACAGGCAAGGCTTCGCACGCATATCGGGCAGAGGGAAGGCAGCGGGGCGCCGCGCTGCGCGAGAACCGGCCCGTGGACATCAGCCACAACGCGCACGCCCAAGCGGGTGGCGAAGCCGGCAAACTCGCAAACGCCCTTTGGGCGAACCGGACCTGGGAATCCGGATCGACCGTTCAGAGGTTCAGCGAAGCGTCGCGAGTCGGACCGGAGAGCCGTTGGCCGCATTGGCGATGTGAGCCTCAATCTGCGAGCGGACATCGGCCACGACCGCGGCACGGCATTCCCGCGCCTTGCTTTCCATGGAGAGGTGCACGGTCGCCACATGCTCGCCGCACACGGCGCGCGCGGCCTGATCCATGCGGATGGCGAGGCGCGCCTGACCGTCGGCGGTCGCAAGATCAAGATCCTTGAGATTCAGGATCGCCTGATCCTGAGCGAAGGGATTTTCAGTGGCGGCGGCCGAAGCCGAGGTCGCCAGAGCGCAACTGGCAAGAACCAAGAGGCCAATCTTCATCGTCATCTCCTGTGCGTCAAAGGGGCGCCGCTCTTTGGCGACTGCAGCCCACATAGTTGAAGCGAGTGAAAATTTCAATAGAATAGTATGAATTATTGTTTTATTACTATAGTGGCTGCTAATTATTACTTCAACTGAGCGTCCGGTATGGTGGATTGTCGCCATGTCGAATGGACCGGGCCCCCGTTTCCCATGAGGCCAGGGCTCGCCATTCCCCGACTGTTTTTCGAAAGCAGAAGAGCATCAAGGCATAGACCATATCTATGAGATCGATAGGATAATGACATCTGGCGTGATGGGTGCGGCTTCACGATGCTGAGCCGAATGCGGAGATCATCCTGCCCCCCGGCGTGCCGGACAGAACCGCAGAATATGGGGCAAGCATTGCGGGTGCAGGCATATGGACGGAATTCGCGTAGGTAAAAGGCTGATAGGCACCCAGGCGCCGGTCATCGTGGGGTGGGAAAACATACCCCGCGTGGAAGGCGGCCCGTTGAAACAGTTCATATTCACCTGGTTCCAGCCCACGGTGCTGTTCGCGCTCATCGCCTTCTGGTATTATGCGCCCCATTCCATTGCCAAGGCATCGACCGCCATCGGCATCGGCATCGGCTTCAAACTGCTGCTGCTGGCGCTCGAATGGGTCAATCCGCGCTACGAGAGCTGGCGCCTGACCTGGAAGGAACTGGTTACGGACCTGTTCTATGTCGGGCTCGGCTATACGCTGCTCAACATGATCGAAAAATATATCGGCAGCGATGCCGTGATCGAAGCTGTCCAGCACAGTTTCGACTGGAACAAGCTGGCATGGTTCACAGGCTTGCCGCTGCTGCTGCAGGCTTTCCTGATCTCATTCATCTTCGATTTCGGGCAATATTGGATGCATCGCGCCATGCATAACTGGTATCCGCTGTGGCTGCCCCATTCCGTGCATCACTACATCACCCAGCTGAACATCAACAAGGGCGCGGTCGGCAACCCGGTGGAACTGTTTCTGATCGGGCTCGGCATCGGTGGGTTCTTCGACTTCCTGCCGCGCGCCCTCCTCCTCGCCGGCGCAATCGGACTGGCGGTCGGGACGTACCAGCACATCAACGTCCGTTTCAACACCCCGCGCTGGTGGCGTTTTGTGTTCAACACCACCGAGCATCACAGCCTGCATCATTCACAGGATTTCGAAGCCACCCGCAGCAACTATTCCGGCACCTATATCTTCATCGACCGCATGTTCGGCACATGCATCGACGGCGAGGCGGAATTGCTGGGCATGGAAGGCGGGCGCCGCATGTCGATCCGCGAACAGATGACCTATCCCTTCACCGAGGGCTGGAAAGCGATCAAGGCACGGTTCGACAAGGGACAGTTCGACCAGCCGGTGCCGGCCGAGTGACGGAACCGCTCCGCCGGCATCGCCTCCCCCCAATCATCCGTCCAAAGCTCTCTCAAACGGAGATCATGTGAACGCGCGCTTCATCAACTGGATCTGGCACATCAGGGGGAGCCTGGCGCTCGCCCCGCAACAATCGAGCGAGGAAGCCTTCGGCAGGCTTGCCCCTCTTTTCCGCCAGCCCGGCACCAGCCACGACCGGATGCACGACACGCTGACCTTCCGCAAGAAGGACCAGGCGGCGCAGGACAAAATGTCGATCTTCGACGGGGGCGTCCTGCGGATCGAAAAAGGCGTTGCCGGACCTGTGCTGCACTATCATCTGACCAGTCGGGCATTGCTGTTCTGCTTCCTGGCGCCGCTGCTGTTTCTGGGCTTCGCGCAGGCTACGTTAGTCATTGGCAAGCTCGAAAAACCGGCGATCGAAGCGGCGGGCAGGAAAAGTTCCGAAAAGAAGGCTGCGGCGTTGCCGCAAAACCCGATCGACAAGGCCCTGGGCGCGCCTGCCCCCGAAAAACCCGAGAAAGATGGCGCTGGAAAGTCCGAGGAGGACCGTAAGAAACCTTCGCCAACGTCCGCCTATGTCTTCGCGGCGATCTTTGCCGCTCTTTATGTCGCCGGACGAATCCTCGAAGACAGGCTGGTCAGGACGCTGTTCAGAAAGAGCTTAAGAGGATCATAGCTTCAGAACGGATCGGCGTTTCTAAAGGATTCGCGCTTCCCGCGCCACCAGCACCGGAACGCCGTCCCGCACCGGATAGGCCAGCCCCGCCGCCTGCGATACCAGTTCGCGCTGCGCCGCATCCCAGCGCAGCGGCCCGCGCGTCACGGGGCATACCAGCTTTGCAAGCAGCCAGGGATCGATCGGCGGCGGCATCATTGCATGGTCGCTCCGCCGTCCCGTTCGGCCCGGCCCACAATCTGCATCAGCTGGATGACCAGCTCTGCCCGCTCGTTGAGCGTATCGGCCTCCAGCAGCGTCTGCTTGGCGGCAGGATCGAACGGCGCGATCTGGGCAATGCCGTTGACCAGCGCCTGATCGTCCAGCCGCGACACCGCGCTCCAGTCAACGACATAGCCCAGCATCTTCGCGAAAAGCTGCGCTTCCTGCTCCAGCCCGGCGCGTTCCACGGCGGAGAGCACTTCGTCCGGATCGGGAGCCTGCTCCACCTCTGCCTCGATCTGGCGGAAGGCGGTCGACACCTCCAGTTCCCGCACCACCCGAAATCGCGCCAGCCCTTTCAGGACGATATTGAACCGTCCATCCTCCAACGCTTCGATATGGCGGATATGGCCCAGGCACCCCATGTCGAACAGCGTGGGCTTCAGCCCTTTGCCGCGTGGCTGAATCATGCCAATGCGCCGGTCGCGCGCCATGGCGTCATGGATCAGCGCGCGGTAACGCGGCTCGAAAATATGCAGCGGCAATTCCATCCCCGGCAGCAGCAATGCGCCGGAAAGCGGAAAGATCGAGACGCGGGCGAGCGGCACCGGCCCGCGCTCAGGAAAAGAGTATCTGCGACAGACGCCTGCGCTGCGCCGCGACCCACGGATCTTCCAGCCCCACCGCTTCAAACAGCGTCAGCAATTGCGTTCGCGCCGCGCCATCATTCCATTCCCGGTCGCGCCGCACGATCTCCAACAGCGCATCCGCCGCGCCTTCGCGGTCGCCATTGCCCATCAGGCCCGTCGCCAGCTCGAAGCGGGCTTCATGATCGTCCGGATCAGCCGCGACCCGCGCTTCCACGCCAGACAGATCCGCCACGGGCCGCGCATTACGGGCCAGAGCAATCGCCGCCCGCGCCCGTTCGACATGGCTGTCCTTCGCCATTTCGGGCGGCAACGCGTCCAGCAGCGCCTCAGCCTCGTCCACGCGCTCCAGCGCCGTCAGGGCGCGGGCATGGCCCGAAGCCACTTCTGCCTGATCCGGCGCCATCTGCGCGATCTGCTCGAACACGGACAGGGCGCGCTCATTCTCGCCGCTCGCCAACAGATCCTCGCCCATGGCGATCAGGGGAGCGATTTCCTCCGCCTGCGTCTTTTCCTCCGATTCGATCGGAAGCTGGCCCAATATCTGATCCAGATATTGCTTGAACTGGCTTTCGGTGCGCGCCTGGCTCAGGTCCGCCACCGGCTGCCCCTGGAACATGGCATAGACCGTCGGGATCGATTGCACGCGGAACTGGGCCGCGATGAACTTGTCCTCATCGACGTTGATCTTGACCAGCTTCACGCCCTTGGACGCGTAGTCGGCGCACACTTTTTCGATCATGGGGGCCAGCTGCTTGCACGGCCCGCACCATTCCGCCCAGAAATCCACGATCACCAGCTGGGTGTGCGAGGGTTCCACCACATCCCGGCGAAATGCCTCTACCGACGCCTTATCAGTATCGCTCAATCCCAGGGTTGCCACGCTGTCGTCTCCTGCCTCATGCGGTTTTCACCGCCTCCATACAGCGCAATATGGGGAGCGTCACCCTCCCGCCACAAGGGTGCCGTGCCAGGATTCAGAAAGTGTAGCCGACGCCCAACGCGCCGATCCATTGATTCTTCGACCCCGCGACCGACACCACAGGCGAATCGGCATAGCGGCCAAGCATCCGCGAATATCCCGCCAGCGCGAATAACGCCCATCCCTTGCGCAGATCACCCGACAGAGATTTTCCTCCGACCAGGGTGGCGCCGATCTTCCTGAACCCCGCCTTGTCGCCCGCACGGTCATAGACTGGCAGACCCGACGCCGCCGCACCTGCTGCGTCCACGTTGAAATAATAGCGGCCATATCTCTTGCTCGCATAATCGGCCGACAAATTCAGCCCGACGAAAGTCGTGGCCGACAACGGCGTCATATATTCGATGGCGGGGCTGACGACATAGCCCTTGTGCGCGCCGGCCACATCCTTGGCCACCGCAACGCGCGCCGACAGATTGTCATAGGCGCTGGTGAAAACGCCGGTCTTGCCGATCCCGACAAAGCCGCCCACTTCCACGGCCACATCCCGCTTGCCCAGCGCGCGCACGGCATCATCCTTCATGCCCTTGCGGCTGGCACGGTCGAACCGCACATTGACCATCGGCCCCAGTTCGATGTCCAGGCCATCCCCGTCGCGATTGGGGATCGCGTCGACATAGAGCGCCGGGCCGCGCGTCCAGAAGGCGAAGTCATGCACCTTCCCCCGCGCCTGCACGATGGGCATGACGCGATAATCGTCCGATCCTTCATAGCTGGGGATATAGGCGCCGCCGACTCCGATGGTGAGAGTGCTGTGATTTTCCTCCTGGGCAAAGGCCGATGGCGCAAAGGCAAGAGCCGCAACGGCAGACCCGGTGAAAAGAACAGAGCGACGGATCATGAATATGGATTTCCTTTCCTGGTCCCCATGAAAGAATGTTCGGGGGGAGCCCCAGTTCCCAAAGGCGCAAAATCAAAGGGGATTATGCCATATGTGCACCCGGTGTCGAACGGCGGTTATGGTGGGGAGCGGACTGTGCGCTTCTCTGGCATATACCGTCCAGGACGGCGGGTTCGCAAACGGCATCATCCCCAAAATCACAACCGCGCCGGATACCCGGCGATCCGTTCCGTCAGGTGCGGGGCCGCGCCTGCCGGTAGCTGCCCAGCACCCGCACCCATTTGGTGTGGAACTCCAGTTCCGCCAGCGCCCGGTCGACGGCGGGATCGCCCGGCATGCCTTCAATGTCGCAGAAGAATTCCGTCGCCGCGAAACTTGCGCCCCGCTGATAGCTTTCCAGCTTCGTCATATTGACGCCGTTAGTCGCGAAACCGCCCATCGCCTTGTAAAGCGCGGCAGGAATATTCTTCACTTCGAACAGAAAAGTCGTCATCACCGGTCCGACATCCGGCACCGGCATTGTCGCATCGCGCGCGAGCACCAGGAAGCGCGTCATATTATCGTCGCTGTCCTCGATATTCTCCGCCACCAGCCGCAGGCCGTACAGTTCCGCAGCCAGATAGGGCGCGATCGCCCCTTCGCCCGGCGTGCGCGTTTCCGCGACCAGCGCCGCCGCGCCCGCCGTATCGGCATAGGCGACCGGCTGGATGCCCCGTTCCCGCAGATAATGGCGGCACTGGCCCAGTGCCTGCGGGTGGCTGATCGCGCTTTTGACCGGCGTGGTGTCAGGAGCCATCAGGCAATGGCGGATACGCAGGAAATATTCGTCGATGATGTGCAGACCCGATTCGGGCAGCAGGAAATGCATGTCGGCAACGCGACCATGCAGGCTGTTTTCGATCGGGATGATCGCGCGCGCCGCCTGACCGTTCCGTACCGCGTCGATCGCATCCTCGAACGCGAAGCAGGGCAGCGGTACGCAATCGGGCGCATAACCCAGCGCAGCCAGGTGCGAATTGGCACCCGGCGCGCCCTGATAGGCAACGGCCTGCGCCGGATCGGCGGCAGCCTTTTCATTGAGCTGGGCGACGAGCGCGCGGGCGGGTGCGGGGTAGTTTTCCATTGGCGATTGCGCGCTTAAGCCCTCCCCTCCGCGCGCGCAAGCACTGAGCGAACCGGCCGGAGGGGCAGGAACGGTTGCTTTTGCCTTCAACCATGCTTGCACGTTCGTGATTGCGCCATTATGGCAGCCCGCTAGAGGGGGCGCGGGTAGCCGCCAGAACAGAAATTCAAGGGATAGCGAGCGAATGGGCGATCGTTTCAACACCGTTGCAGGCTGGGCGTTGTTTGCAGGGATCATCGCGCTGGGCGGCGCCATTGTCAGCTCCAAATATTACCATAGCGAGCGCCCGGAAAAAATGGGCTATGCGATTGAAGGCGTCGAAGCGGAAGGCGAAGGCGGCGGCGACAAGGGCCCCGGCCTCAACACGCTGCTGGCGCAGGCCGACGTCGCCGCAGGTGAAAAGGTCTTCGCCAAGTGCGCGGCCTGCCATACCGTCAATCAGGGCGGCGCCAACGGCATCGGCCCCAATCTCTACGGCACGGTGGGCGAGGAAATCGGCCACGGCAAGGCGGGCTTCGCCTTCTCCGACGCGCTCAAGAGCAAGGGCGGCACCTGGACCTTCGAGGCAATGGATCACTGGCTGACGAGCCCCCGCGAATTCGCGCCGGGCACCAAGATGACCTTTGCGGGCCTTGGCAATCCGGCTGACCGCGCCAACCTGATCGCGTGGCTGAACACCCAGGGTTCGAACCTGCCGCTTCCGGCCGCCGATGCGGTCCCGGCAGCCGGCGACAACGCCGCCGCGCCAGCCGAAGGCGCGAACGCGGCCAACGCCGCCCAAGCCCCGGCCGCAAACGCCGCCGAATAGATCGGCCAGCAGCGGGAGCATCGCGCAAAAAAGGGAAACCATTTTTCGTAGCCGGCGATGCGATAAAGTCCGATACCTGAATGCAGAAAAAGAGCGCGGCCTCACCCGCGCTCTTTTTCTTTGGCGTTCATGCAGCCTGCAATGCGCCATCGTGGGGGCCGTCAGGAGCCCTGCCGCATCCACGGGCAAGGCGCGCCAGGAACGGATCGACATTCCGTTCTGGAGGGCTGCAAATGGCGTCTTTCCACGCCTCCGATGCTCACAACGCTGTAGATCGCGGCGCGCGGGGTCATGGAAATCCGCCAGTTTGGCTTACGCTGGCCTTCGGCTCGCTCCACCATCTCCTGAATGTCGATCCGTCCCAAGCCGCCAACGTCCTGGGGCGCGCGGCTTCCATGGGATTAATCCCGCTTACCCTAAATGAGCCCCGCCACGATGGGCATGCACTGGCTGGCGAAGAAAATCAGCACTGCCGCCAGCAACCAATGATGCGCGCGGGGAAAGGCGTGAATCCATGCCTCCCCCTCGTTCCACGGCCACATCAGGCGTTGACGGCCCTGTCGCCGATACGGGTCAGGGAAAAGCCCGCCGCCTTCACATCCGCCGCCGGATAGATGTTCCGCAGATCAACCAGAACCGGCGCATTCATCGACGCAGCGAGCCGCTTCAGATCCAGCGCCCGGAACGCATCCCACTCCGTCACCAGCACCAGCGCATCGGCGCCCTGCGTCGCGCTATAAGGGTCGCTCGCCATGGTAATGCCCGGCATCAGGGCCGCCGCGGCCTCCATGCCCTCCGGATCATAAGCGACGATCTTCGCCCCCGCATCCTCCAGCGCCTGGACGATAGCGATGCTCGGCGCGTCGCGCATGTCATCGGTGTTGGGCTTGAAGGTCAGGCCCAGCAGCGCGACGGTCTTGCCCCGCGCTTCGCCGCCCATCGCCTTCACGATCTTGCGGCCCATGGCCCGCTTGCGAAGATCATTCACCTGCACCACCGTCTCGACGATGCGGATCGGCGCTTCATAATCCTGCCCGGTCTTGACCAGCGCCAGCGTATCCTTGGGGAAGCAGGAGCCGCCATAGCCCGGCCCGGCATGCAGGAATTTGGAGCCGATCCGATTGTCGAGGCCGATGCCCCGCGCCACGTCCTGCACCTCCGCGCCGACCGCTTCGCACAGATCGGCCATTTCGTTGATGAAGGTGATCTTGGTCGCCAGAAACGCATTGGCGGCATATTTGATGAGTTCCGCCGTCCGCCGTCCGGTAAACAGCAGCGGCGCCTGATTAAGGTAGAGCGGGCGATAGATCTGCCGCATCGCTTCGATGGCGCGTTCGTCCCCGGTCGTGCCGATCACGATTCGGTCGGGGCGCTTGAAATCGCCGATCGCCGCGCCTTCACGCAGAAATTCAGGGTTGGATACCACCGCGATATCAAGGTCGGGGCGGACCTCCCGTGCGATCCGTTCCACTTCGTCGCCGGTGCCCACCGGCACGGTGGATTTGGTGACGATCACCGCCGGTCCGTCAAGCGCCTCGGCGATCTCCTTCGCGGCGGCATAGACATAGCTCAGATCCGCATGGCCATCGCCGCGGCGCGAAGGCGTGCCCACGGCAATGAAGATCGCGTCGGCGCCTTTGACGCCCGCCGCCAGATCGGTGGTGAAGGTCAAACGGCCCGCCGCCGCATTGCTTCCGACCAGCTGATCCAGTCCCGGCTCGTAGATGGGCATCCGCCCCGCCTCTATCGCCGCGATCTTGCCCGCGTCCTTGTCCACGCAGACCACGTCATGTCCGAAATCAGCAAAACAGGCACCTGACACCAATCCGACATATCCCGTGCCAATCATCGTGATCTTCATAGGCGAATATATTCCTCCTGGATGAAGGGAGGGTGACGCCCTTCCTTCCCTTATGCTCCTTTCGTCGCGCTATCCCATTGTGCAGCATCGTTCCAGCGACAAATCGGTATGTCATCCGATCACACGCCCCTTTGTCACAGCAGCGTAACAAAGGGATGATTTGAGCGCTTGCCTTGATGGGCAAGGAAGACTTAGCTTCCCTTCTCATGGCAAAGGAACCGGTATTGGCGACCATCGCCGTCTACAGCCTGAAAGGCGGGGTGGGCAAAACCACCTTCGCAATCAATCTGGCATGGGCTTCGGCCTGCATTTCCAAACGTCGCACTTTGCTTTGGGATCTCGATCCGCAGGCGGCGTCAAGCTGGCTTCTTTCCACCGACACCCAGAGCCGGGACGCCGCGCAAGCGATCTTCAGCAAGGATGTTCAGCTTCGCAAGCTGATCCAGCCTTCCACCGTGCCGGGACTGGACCTGATCGCAGCCGACACGTCATTGCGTGGGCTCGACCATCTCTTTCGCGAAATGGACAAGAAGAAACGGCTGGCGAAACTGATCGAAAGCCTGGGCAAGGATTATGACCGGATCATCCTGGATTGTCCTCCGGGCCTTACCGAAACAAGCGAACAGGTGCTGCGCGCCGCGGACCTGATCGTGATTCCTGTCATTCCTTCCCCCCTGTCGCAGCGCGCGATGGGAGAAGTGGCGCGTTATCTCGTCCAGCGGGGAGGAAGCCATGCGCCGATCCTCCCGGTTTATTCCATGGTCGACCGGCGGCGCAGCCTGCACCGCAAGGCGCTGGAGGAACAGCCGGGCTGGTCCGCCATCCCAATGGCCAGCATGATCGAGCAGATGGCCGTGCAGCGTAAGCCGCTGGGCGCGTTCGCTCCTTCCTCGCCCGCGTCGAAGGAATTTGCCGCGCTCTGGACCATGGTGGAGCGGCAGCTTCAGTCGAACTGAGGCTGCGCTGTCACCATCCTGATCCTTGGACGGATCAGGCCGCTATGTCGTAAGGACGAATTTCCCCGGCCAGATAGAGATTGCGCGCCTTTGAACGACTGAGCTTGCCCGAACTGGTGCGCGGCAGGGTGCGCGGCGGCACCAGTTCAACCACGCAGTTCATCCCGGTGATGGCGCGGACCCGTTCGCGAATCTGGTCGCGCAGGCGTGAACGCTCCTCATTGTCCGACGTGCGACAATGGACCAGCACGGCGGGCGCTTCCTCCCCACCCGGCGTGGTGATCGCGAAGGCGGCGATATCGCCCTGCTTGAAACCGGGCAATTGCTCCACCGCCCATTCGATATCCTGCGGCCAGTGGTTCTTGCCGTTGATGATGATCATGTCCTTGGCGCGGCCGACGATATAGAGATAGCCGTCGCTGAGATATCCCATGTCGCCGGTGTCCAGCCATCCGTCGACCATGCAGGCATCAGTCGCTTCCTGATCGCGGAAATAGCCGACCATCAGCGACGGGCCGGTGGTCCATACCTTGCCGATCTGGCGCTCCTTGAGCAGGCCGCCATCCTCGTCGCGGATCTCCACCACCATGTCGCGCGCGGGCTTGCCGCAATTGACGATGGAACGGAAGCGCTGCGGCCGGCCTTCGGTCGCATCCCCGCCCGACAGGTCGGTTTCCTCGACCAGCTCGACGATGATGCCCTCGCCCGGCGGCATGATGGTGACGGCCAGCGTCGCTTCGGCAAGACCATAGCTGGGCAGAAACGCCCTGGGGCTGAAGCCCGCATCGCCGAATGCGTCGACGAAGCTTTGCATCACGTCGGGGCGGATCATGTCCGCGCCATTGCCCGCCAAGCGCCAGCGCGACAGGTCGAAGCGGTCGGCGGCCTTGGTCTGGCTCGACATGCGGCGCGCGCAGATGTCGTAGCCGAAGGTCGGCGAATAGCTGATCGACGTACCTTCATTGCGGCTGATGAGGTCCAGCCACGCCAGCGGACGGCGGGCGAAATCCTCGGTCTTCATATAATCGGTCGACACCTGGTTGGCGACGATCGACAGGAAGCAGCCGACCAGCCCCATGTCATGATACCAGGGCAGCCAGCTGATGCAGCGGTCGCTGTCCTGCAACTGCATGCCATGGCTGTGCGCGGCAAGATTGCTGAGCAGCGCATGATGCGTCACCGCGACGCCATGGGGAAAGCGGGTCGAACCGCTGCTATATTGCAGATAGCAGATTTCCGCGCCGGTCGCCTGCGGCAGATTGCAGGGCGCGGCTTCGCGGGCGATGAAATCCTCAAAGGCGATGCTTTCGACATTGCGAAGCCGTCCGCCTTCGCCCGCCATCTCCTCCAGTTCCCTGGGGAAGAGGAACAGCATCGGATCACAGCTCGTCAATTGGACGACAAGCTGGTCGATATAGCTTTCCTTGCCGCCGAAGCTGGTCGGCAACGGCAATGGCACCGGCCAGGCGCCCGCATAGACGATGCCGAAGAAAAGCTGCGCGAAATCCGGGCCCGTTTCCGCGACCAGCGCGATGCGGTCCTGCGGCTTGACGCCATGGGCGATCAGGCGGCGGGCGCAGGCCAGGGCATCTTCCCGCAGCTCCGCAAAGGGATAGGGGCGCGCCAGATTGCCGCGCGCATCATGAAAATTCATGCCGCGCCCGCCCTGCGCCGCATAATCCAGCGCCTCGCCCAGCGTCTCGAAATCCGAGAAGCGGCGGGGCAGATCATCGGTCGTTGGCGTCGATGCCATCATGCTTTGCGAACCCGTCATATTGGTGTCACCCAATGTCATATTTGTCATATCCGCAGCGCCGCTATCAGCTTTGCAGCGATGTTGCACCGGATAGTTACGTTCCAGCCTGAGCTTTTAGCGCACAAGACGCGGTAAAATTCCGGCCCGACTGTGGCATAAAGATGGCGTGTAGCGCATGAAGGCCATCGCATGACCGGCAAACGCCCCCGCCCACCGCTTGATGACGACGCCCTGCGCGAAATGGCGTTGCGTTATGTCGGCCGTTTCGCGACGAGCCGGGCGAAGCTGACCGCCTATCTCGGCCGCAAGATCAGGGAACGGGGTTGGGGCGGCGAAAATCCCGCCGACCCGCAAGCGCTGACCGAACGGCTGGCCGCGCTGGGCTATATCGATGATGGCAGCTATGCGGTAATGAAAAGCGCGGCTCTTGCGCGGCGCGGCTATGGCGCGCGGCGCGTGGACGAAAGCCTGCGCGCGGCGGGCATTTCCGACGACGATCGATCCGAAGCCGATGCCCGGACGCATGCCGAAGCATGGGCTTCGGCCGAACGCTTTGCCCGGCGCAAGCGGATCGGCCCCTTCGCGGCCGAGCAGCCCGATCCAAAGCTGCGCGAGAAATGGATGGCGGCCTTTATGCGCGCGGGCCATGGTCATCGCCTTGCCCGCCGCTGGATCGACGCGCCTCCGGGCGAACCCCCGGAAGATGAAGGTTAATCCCCTCCCCTCGTCGCGCCGTTCGCGCTAGACAGGGCGTATGCGTCGTCCCTTTGCCATTGCCGCCCTGCTGCTGCTCGCCGCCTGCTCGTCTCATGCTGATCCCAAGGCAGGGAATACAAGTCAGGCGACCGTCTCAAAGAGCGCGCTCCTCCCCCTCGTCATCCGTAGCGCGAAGGGCAACCACCGCTTCGACGTGGAAGTCGCGCTGAGCCCGGAGGACCAAGCACAGGGGCTGATGTTCCGCAAATCGCTGGAGGCGGATGCGGGAATGCTGTTCCCCATGGAGCCGCCCCGCACGGCGAGCTTCTGGATGAAGGACACGCTAATCCCGCTCGACATGCTCTTCATCCATACGGATGGCACGATCGCCTTCATCAAGGCGCAGGCGGAACCCTATTCGCGCGAGCCGGTGTCGGCGGGCGTCCCGGTGGCCGCCGTGCTCGAACTGCGCGGCGGACGCGCGGCGGAACTGGGAATCAAGGAAGGGGATCGCGTCCACTGGGGCCATTGCGCCGCGCCCGACGCACCGATCCATGAAACGGACGCGCGCCTGAATTTCTGTCCCACTTCCTGACCGGAGCCGCACAAGCGCCTTGCCAAGCGGCCGCCCCAGCGGCTAAGCGCTTGCCCCATGGGAATCCTTGGCAAGATCTTCACCTGGTGGAACGGCGCCACCATCGGCACCTCGCTCTTCACGGCCCGCAAGGGGACAAAGGTCGGCGAGGACCATCAGGGCAATGTCTATTATGAAGGCGGCGTCGACCCGAACGGCCTGATCCGCCGCTGGGTGATCTATAACGGTCCCAATGATTCGAGCCGCGTGCCCGCCGAATGGCATGGCTGGCTGCATCATTCGATCGAAGGTGCGCCGGAAAGCTTCCTGCCGCCGCCGCGCATCTGGGAACGCGACTTCACGCCCAATGCGACGGGCACCGTCAACGCCTATCGCCCGTCCGGCGCACTGGAAAAGGGCGGTCATCGCCAGAAGGCGACCGGCGATTATGAGGCATGGAGCCCCGAAGCGTCATGACCCCGCGCCCGGTGGGGGGCATCCGGTCGATCCTGACTGGCGCGTCCGTGCTCGCCTGCACCCTGATGCTGGCCGGATGCGGCGGCGACGACATGCCGACCGCCAACCAGTCCGGGCCGGTCAAGATCCAGAACAGCCCGATCCGCAGCGGCGATTCATCCGCCCTGCCCGGCACGCCCATGGCGGAACGGGTCGCGGTGGTGGGCCTGCTCAATAAGCGCAACGGCCTCACCCGCGATCTTCAGATGAAGCCGGGCGAGGCGCTGCGCGTAGGCGATGCGATCGTGCGGCTCCAGGCCTGCGAAACGACCGCCCCTTGGGAAAATGTGCAGGAAACCGGCGCTTTCGTTCAACTCGACATACGCAGCAGCGCGGATGGAAAATGGCGGCGCGCCTTTTCCGGCTGGCTGTTCCGCGAACGGCCCGACCGCAATGTGGTGCAGCATCCGGTCTATGACGTCTGGGTCAAAAGCTGCGCGATGGCGTGGCCGGAGACGGGGCCTGATACGGTGAAAGCGGGAGCCAAAGGCGAATCCGTTTCCTCCGCCAGCCCCGACAATGGATCAAACGCCAGTTCCGCCGCCGCGCCCGAACCGGCGGAGAGCACCGAACGGCCTTCGCCCAGCGGGACATCGGCCACCGCGTCGCCCAATAACTGAAGATAGTTTTGCTGGCTGATTTCGGCAGCACCCAATGAATGCAGATGATCGGTCATGAACTGGCAGTCCAGCAGGGTGAAACCGCCAAAGCGCATCCGCGCCACCAGCCAGGCCAGGGCGACCTTTGATGCGTCCGTGCGGCGGGACACCATGCTTTCGCCGAAAAAGGCGCGGCCTAGCGCCACGCCATAAAGGCCGCCGACCAGTTCCTCCCCCTCCCACACCTCCACCGAATGGGCGAAGCGCAGTTCATGGAGATGGCGATAGCCTTGCTCGATGAGACCGTTGATCCATGTGGAGGGGCGATCTGCCGCCGCTTCCGCGCAAAGCGTCACGATGGCGGGGAAAGCCCGGTTGGCGGTCACGCGAAAGCGGTCGCGGCGGAGAGTTTTGGCCAGCGAATGGGACAGGTGAAAGCCGTCCAGCGGCAAGATGGCGCGCTTCTTCGGTTCGACCCAATAGATATCCTCGGCATGGCGGTCGTCCGACATGGGGAATACCCCAAGAGCATAGGCCTGCAACAACAGCAAAGGATCGATCATCATCACCCCGGAATTAGCAGAGGTCGGGGGAAACATGAATGGAATAGCGAAGCGGAGAGTTTTGGGGTTGGTGATTATATTGCTTGCAAAATGCTCCGACGGGATGACTGATTTGGGTGGGGAGCGGACTGTCCGCTATTCCCATCTCCGTTCGCCCTGAGCGAAATCGAAGGGCAAGGCCGACCATAGGGAGGGCACTTCGCTTTGCTCAGTGGAAGGCCCTTCGACGCCGCCTGCGGCGTCGCTCAGGACAGGCTTCGACTTCGCTCAGCCCGAACGGATGGGGTTGTCCGCCATTGGCCAAAGGCGGCCATTGGGCCAGGACTGTTTGCAAATGATATAAACCCTTTTCGGTCAGGGTTGGGATAGTCGATAGGAAATGGGGTTAACATACTGACATGATGCGTATTTATGGAAATATCCTGCTTGCGGTGATGGCGCTTGCTATGGGAACTGAGGCTGTTTCGGCGCAAGCAAGCCTAGCGGAGAATGGCGTGCATCCACCCGCGCAGGAGAGCGCGGCGTGGACGGGCCATTATTATCTGCAGGGCGTGATGGAGACGGGATCGGAACTGCTGCTGCAGGCCGATGGACATTTTCAGTGGTATCTGGTCGTGGGCGCGCTCGATCTGTTCGCGGAGGGACGTTGGGAGGCGAAGGACGGCAATGTCGTCCTGACTGCCGTGCCAAGCAAGGATGTGCCCCAACCCGCGTTCGAAACGATGACGCTGCGGCAGGAGGACGGGCGACTGCTCCCCGGCGAGCCGCTGGGCCGGGGCGCCTATGTCAGGCCGGAGCGGGGCGGCGATTGACTTGGGGCGGGCGGGCAATAGGCTGCCATGTTTATGAAACATCTTCGCCTTGCGGCGCTGCCGCTGCTGTTCGCCGCCCTGCTCCCTTCCGCCCGCGCCGCGCCCGATCCTTATGCGGCGCGGATCGCAAAGGTGCTGAAAGCCACGCCGCTGATCGACGGGCATAATGACTGGCCGGAGGCTCTGGCCGATAAGGCGGGCGACGCAAGATGGTCGATGGACCTGCGCCACCTCGACCCCAAAATCTATCATACCGACATCGAAAGGCTGCGCGCGGGCGGGATTGGCGGGCAATTCTGGTCGGTCTGGGTATCGGCGGAAAAGCCCGAACTGCAACAGGTCAAGGATACGCTGGAGCAGATCGAGTTCGTCCACAGCCTCGCCCGGCGCTATCCAAGCCAGTTTCAGCTCGTCACCACGGCGGCGGCCGTGCGCGCGGCGCACAAGGCGGGGCGGATCGCTTCCTTGATCGGGGTCGAGGGCGGCGGACAGATTGACGGCAGCATGGCCGTGCTGCGCGCCTATCGCGATCTGGGCGCGGCCTATCTGACGCTCACCCATTCGCGCACGATCGCCTGGGCGGACAGTGCGACGGACAATCCGCAGCATGAGGGCCTCACCGCCTTTGGCGAGGCGGTGGTGCGGGAAATCAACCGGCTGGGGATGCTGGTCGACCTCAGCCATGTGAGCGAAGGGACGATGCTGGACGCGCTGCGGGTGAGCCGGGCGCCGGTGATATTCTCCCACTCCAATGCGCGGGCGCTGTGCAATACGTCGCGCAACGTGTCGGATGCGGTGCTACGGGAAGTGGCGAAAAATGGCGGCGTGGTGATGGTGAACTTCGCCGCGCAATATGTGTCGGAAGCGCGGCGGGTGTGGAATGCGGACCGCAGCGCGGAAATCGCGCGCAACAACGCACCGCCCTTTGGCGGGCTGTATATCGGCGATCCCGAAGCGGCGAAACAGGCGCTTGCCGCATGGGAAAAAACGCATCCTGAGCCGGTAACGACCATCGGCGAGGTTGCCGACCATGTGGCGCATATCGCCAGGGTCGCGGGCATCGATCATGTGGGGATCGGCAGTGACTTTGACGGGGTGAGCGCCCTGCCGCAGGGACTGGGCGGGGTGGATCGCTATCCCGCGCTGTTGGCGGAGCTGATGCGGCGCGGGTGGAGCGACGCGGATATCGCGAAGCTGGCGGGCGGAAATGTGCTGCGCGTCATGGCGGCGGCGGAACAGGTCGCGGCCGGGATGAAGGACGAGCCGGAAGGCAATGCATCGGTAGAAGGGCTGGACAAGCCGAAGATGTGAGGCGCCGGAGGGGTTGAGGCGCTCATCCGTTTTTCCGCGCTTCCCCCGGACATGAGAGGGGCCGCCGAGCAACGCCCGACGGCCCGTCATTGACATGGTCAGCGGCCGTGAGTGCCGCCCAAAAGGTGACGTTGTTCGCGCTTGTCGTCCGGACAGAGACGGCCTGTGTGTCGGCGCTCTAAAGTCTCTGATGCCCGAAAAGGTCGACGCCCTTGGCGTCTCTCAGCGGCGCGTTCCCCGAATGGACTTGACCGACCCCATTGCTGAACCATGAGACATCGGATCACCTCCTTTCGCTTGTTGAAGCCCGCGTGGCTGTTTCGAACCTTGTCCGAAGATGGCCACGAAGCGATTAGTGAATCAGACGGAGCGAAGGATCAAGGCTTGTAATATTCTTTTTTCGAATCATACTTGTTCGTCTGCGCCAAAAAGGCCGACAATGGGCGGAAGCGCGGAAAACTCCCGAAAATCATCCAAATCACATCGCACGGCGCGGACGGGTCAGCGCGCTGGCCTCATCCGAGGGAATGAAGTCGTTTGCCGCACGGCTTTTGGGGCGGTTTGGCGCAGGCCGAATGCCACCCATTTTACCCTTTTGCTTTCTGAAACCGCCCTAGCCGCGACAATCCTCTATCACGCGGGATATTTCCGCCCAATTGGGCAGGATCAGGGGCGCAAGGCCCGTCACTTCCACCGCGAACTTGCCGCGGCTGTAAGCGATCTGGTCGAGCGCCGGATCGCTGGCGGCGCGCGTGGCGACAGTCTGCGGCGCAGCGCCGGACGCGCCTGAAGCGGGCCACGCCATCGCGCCATAGCTGGTGCGGATCGTCATGCTGCCTTGCGCCGCGCCGGGTCGCGTGACGCTGATCCGCCGGGTCGCCGGGTCGCAGCGCAGGATGAGCAGCGGCGCGGCCGGACTGCTGCCATAGCGGGCCGCCGTTCCGCCCGCTTCAGGACCATAAGTCCAATTGCCGGCCGCCACGGGTCGGTCGTGCCATTCCATGGATGCGGGCGCGGGCGCCGGGTCGGGCGCTGGCGTCGGCAAGGGTTGCGGCGGCGCGGGTTGCGCGGACTGCTGCGGCGGCGCGACGCAGGAAGCCAGCAGGACAAGGACAGGCGCAGCGGCGGCAAAGGACGGGAAAGAACGCATGATGCTTCCATGCCCCACCCCGCCGGATCGCTCAACACAAAAGGGGCGGGACGCGGCGGATAGAGCGGCTGGCGCGGCATTGGCCCGGCGCTGATCGACGACAGGCGATATTGGTCGAGCGGAGCTTTGCGTCGCGGCGCGAATCCGCCTATGACAGGCTTCACGATGCCAGCACCAAGGACACCCATGAAATCGGCTTTTCTGCAGGGCGCGGTCGCGCTCGGGGCGCTTGCCCTCATTCCCGCCACCACGGCCGCCCTCGCCGACGCCGACGCCAGCAGCTACAAGGCGCTCGACGAATTCATGGACGTGTTCCAGAAGGTCCGCACCGACTATGTCGAGAAGGTCGACGATGAAAAGCTCATCAAGGGCGCGATCGACGGGATGCTGGCCAGCCTCGATCCGCACAGCAGCTTCCTGGACGCGCGGGATTTCCAGAATCTGCGAACGCAGACCGAAGGCAGCTATGGCGGGCTGGGCCTGTCCGTCACGCAGGAGGATGGCGCGGTCAAGGTGATAGCGCCGACGCAGGACACCCCGGCCTGGCGCGCCGGGATCAAGGCGGGCGACTATATCACCCATCTGGACGGGCAGCTCATCTATGGCGGCACGCTGGACGAAGCGGTGGACAAGATGCGCGGCGCGCCGGGCACGCAGATCAAGCTGACCATCGTGCGCCCCGGCCGCGACAAGCCCATCGACCTGACCCTGACGCGCGAGATCATTCAGTTGAAGCCCGTGAAATGGGAAGTGAAGAACGGCGTCGGCATCATCAACATCGTCAGCTTTTCCGCCAATACCGGCGCAGACGTGCGGCAGGCGATCCGCAGCATCGACACGTCGCTGGGGCATAAGCCGACCGGCTATATCCTCGATCTGCGCTCCAATCCGGGCGGGTTGCTGGATGAGGCGGTGGCGGTGAGCGATTCTTTCCTGGAGCGCGGCGAAATCGTGTCGCAGCGCGGCCGGGCGAAGAGCGACATCGAACGCTATTACGCCAAGCCCGGCGACGATGCGAAGGGGCTGCCGGTGATCGTGCTGGTGGACGCGGGTTCGGCTTCGGCTTCAGAGATCGTGGCGGGCGCCTTGCAGGACCAGCATCGCGCGCTGGTGATGGGCGAGCGCAGCTTCGGCAAGGGCAGCGTGCAGACCATGCTGCCGCTGTCGAACACGACCGCGCTCAAGCTGACGACGGCGCGCTATTATACGCCTTCGGGCCGGTCCGTGCAGGAAGGCGGGATCGAGCCGGACATCAAGGTGCCGCAGCTTTCCGACCCGGACTATAAGAACCGCCCCAAATTCCGCGAGAGCGACCTGCGCCGTCACCTCATCAACGAGATCAAGACGGACAATGCCGCGCTGGAGGAGGATATCAAGGACGATCCCCGCTTCACCGCGACGGCGGAGGAATTGAAGAAGAAGGGGATCGAGGACTTCCAGCTCGATTATGCGCTCAAGACGATCTCCCGGCTGGCGTCCACGCCCCATGCGGCGATCGCGCAGAGCGCAGCGGTGAGGAAACCCGCGAGCCGGTAAAGACGACCTGATGTGCGCGGCATGGCGCCGTCGCGTCATGCCGCCCTCGTCCTTGATTCTATCGGGCCGGGAGACGGTTTCGGACGGCTTGATCGCCCTGCCCCTCACTTGGGATCGGCGCTGATTTTCAATCCCGTGAAGCGCGCGGCGAAGGCGTAGCTGTCGGCATATTCGTCGATCAGCTTATCGATCGGCTTGCCCGCGCCATGGCCCGCCCGACTTTCCACGCGCAGCAGGCGGGGCCGCTCACCCAGATCCGCGGCTTGGAGCGCGGCGGCATATTTGAAGCTGTGCGCGGGGACGACCCGGTCGTCAGTGTCCGCCGTCGTCACCAATATGGCGGGGTAATCCCTGCCGCCCCGGATGTTGTGATAGGGCGAATAGCCGTAGAGCAGGTGGAAATCCGCTTCATTGTCCGGCGATCCATAATCGTCCACCCAATAACGCCCGGCGGTGAAGCGGTTGAAGCGCAGCATGTCCATCACCCCCACGGCGGGCAGCGCGGCGGCGAACAG
Organism: Sphingobium baderi; assembly: GCF_001456115.1. Taxonomy (NCBI): domain Bacteria; kingdom Pseudomonadati; phylum Pseudomonadota; class Alphaproteobacteria; order Sphingomonadales; family Sphingobiaceae; genus Sphingobium; species Sphingobium wenxiniae. Next base: position 4,097,246 of record NZ_CP013264.1, read on the forward strand.
GTCGGGACGCTGGTTCACCACCGCGCCGACCAGCAGGCCGCCATTGGAGCGCCCCTCGATCGCGAGGCCGTCCTGCGGGGTGAAGCCATTGGCTTTCAGATATTCGGCGGCGGCGATGAAATCGTCAAAGACATTCTGCTTGTTGGCAAGGCGGCCCGCATCGTGCCATGCCTTGCCATATTCGCCCCCGCCGCGCAGTGCCGCGATGGCATAGGCCCCGCCCTGCTCCAGCCACGCCATGCGCGTAGCCGAATAGCCGGGCGTCAGCGTGATGTTGAAACCACCATAGCCGTAAAGGATCGTCGGCACGGCAATGGCGTGATCGGCCAGCGTCTTCTTGCGGATGATGGTGAGGGGGATCAGCGTGCCGTCCTTTGACGGATAGCTGCGTTGTTCGACGCCATAATCATCCGGGTCGAAGGGCAGGTCCGGCAAGGCGAAGGGCTGGATTTGCCGGGTCGCCGTGTCGAAGCGATAGATACCCGGCGGCCGCGTAAAGCCGGAAAAGCTGAAGAAGGTTTCGGGGTCGCCGTCCCGCCCGCTAAAGCCCGCAGCCGTGCCCATGCCCGGCAGCGGCACGTCGCCGACGCGGCGGCCATCCAGTTCCACCATCTCCGCGACCGTCTGCGCGTCGTTCAGATAGGCGAGGATCAGGCGGTTGCCGACCAGCGATGCGCCCGCCAGCGTGTCACCGCGTTCGGGGATGACTTCTCGCGGCCTCCTGCGCGGATGCCGGGCGTCGAGGGAGACGAGGCGGAAATGCGCCGCACGATTGTCGGTGATGAAATAGAGCAGCGATCCCCTGCTGCCAATCAGCCGCCAGTCATCATCGAGGCCCCGGATCAGGGTACGAAGCTTCGGCGGGCCGCCGTCGAGCGCGGCGATATGCAGTTCGCGGCGGGAATCGATGCCCTGGAAGGAACTGACGATCAGCCATTGTCCGTCACTCGTCACCTGCGCGCTGTGCCTCAGCGTCGGGCGCGAAGGCGTGGCGTAGACGATCTGGTCCTGCGCCGGATCAGTGCCGAGGCGGTGGTAGCGGACCTGCTGATTTTCACTGGCGGAGCGATAGGTCTGGCCGTCTGCCGGCGCGGCGAAACAGGAGTAGAAAAAGCCCTCACCCCGGCCATCCCACGCCAGCTGGGAGAATTTGACCCAGGGGATGCTGTCGGGCAGCCGCTTGCCGGTGGCGACATCCAACACCCTGAGCGTCCGCCAGTCGCTACCCGCCTCCTGCACGGCGTAGAGCAGCCAGCGGCCATCGGGCGAAGGCTGCCATTCGGCAAGCGCGCTGGCGCCGTCTTCCGCCCAGCCATTGGGGTCGAGCAGGAGCCGTTCCTTGCCGCCGAGGCCTTCGCGGACATAGAGGGGGGTCTGGTTCTGAAGACCCTTGTTATAGCCGTAGAAATAGAGGCTGCCCGCCTTGCGCGGGACAGTGTAGCGGCCATGGGCGAAAAGCGCCTGCATGCGTTTGCGTAGAATATCGCGGCCGGGAAGCGCATCGATAGTGCGACGGGTCAGCGCGTTTTCACGGGCGACCCAGTCGCGGACGGCAGGGTCGGTCCGCAGGTCGTTTTCCAGCCAGCGGTAGGGATCGGCGACCCTCACGCCGAAATGGTCCTCCACCCGATCCTCTCGCAAAGCGACGGGATAGGAGAGGCCGCGCGCGGCCGTATCGAAGGTCGAGGGACTGGGACCGGCGCGAAGGGGACCGGCCGCCAGCAGCAGAAGCAGCGACAGGGTTAGGCCGACTGCCCTGGGGGCGCGAAGCAGGGACATCCTCTCGACTCGGGTCACATAAGAAACAGGCCGCGGTTTCATGCGAAACCACGGCCTGTCCGTAACGCTATCATGCGCCGCCGGAAAGCGGCTTGATATTATGCGGCTTCCAGCTCGTCCGCGTCGGCGCTCTGGACTGGACCGGAATCCTTGCCCTTGGCATCAACGTCGCGGTCGACCAGTTCGATGATCGCGATCGGCGCGGCGTCCGAAGCCCGGAAACCGGCCTTGATGACGCGGGTATAGCCGCCATTGCGATCCTTGTAACGCTCGGCCAGAACTTCGAAGAGCTTGGTCAGCTGCGTGTCGTCCTGAAGGCGAGCATGGGCCAGACGGCGGTTCGACAGGCCACCCTTCTTGGCGAGGGTGATGAGCTTTTCGACGTAGGGACGCAGTTCCTTCGCCTTGGGCGTGGTGGTCAGAATCTGCTCATGCTTGATGAGCGAAGCCGCGAGGTTGCGGAGCAGCGCATTACGATGCCCGGCGCTGCGCTGCAGCTTGCGATGACCGATCTTGTGACGCATTTTGTCTTCCTTCGTTCGTTAAGGGGCCGTTTCAGGTACCCCAGACCAGGCACAGTCAAGGTCGTGCCCATCACCTTGGTCCGTTCGTTTCGCGCTTGCCGTTTCTCGACTTCGCTTCGAAACGAACGGGAGATCGGTTTTAGCCGAGCAGCTCCTGTTCGAGCTTCTTGGCCATTTCCTCGATATTTTCCGGCGGCCAGCCGGGGATGTCCATGCCCAGACGCAGGCCCATGGACGACAGCACTTCCTTGATTTCGTTCAGCGACTTGCGGCCGAAATTGGGGGTACGCAGCATCTCCGCTTCGGTCTTCTGAACCAGATCGCCGATATAGATGATGTTGTCGTTCTTGAGACAGTTGGCCGAACGGACCGACAGTTCCAGTTCGTCCACCTTCTTGAGCAGGTAGCGGTTGATCTGGTTCGCGTCGCTTTCACTGTCGCCCGACGAAGCAGAAGCCGTGCCGGCAGCCGGAGCGGCGGTCGGCAGCGCATCCTCGAAGTGGACGAAGAGCTGGAGCTGGTCCTGAAGGATGCGCGCGGCATAAGCCACCGCGTCTTCCGGGGTAACGGTGCCATCGGTTTCAAGCGTCAGCGACAGCTTGTCATAGTCCAGTTCCTGGCCGACGCGGGTATTGTCGACCTTGTAGGCGACCTGACGCACCGGCGAGTAGAGCGCATCGACCGGAATGAGGCCGATCGGCGCGTCGGCCGGACGGTTGGCGACAGCCGGGACATAGCCCTTGCCGACGTCAGCGGTCAGTTCCATGTTCAACGTCGCGCCCTGGTCGAGGTGGCAGATGACCAGATCGGGGTTCATCACTTCGATGTCGCCGACAACGGCGATGTCGCCGGCCTTCACTTCAGCCGGGCCAGTGGCGGAAAGCTGGAGCCGCTTGGGGCCATCGCCTTCCATCTTCAGTGCGATCTGCTTCACGTTCAGAACGATGTCCGTCACATCCTCGCGCACGCCGGCGAGCGAGGAAAATTCGTGCAGGACGTTCTCGATCTTGATGGACGTGACCGCCGCACCCTGAAGCGACGAAAGAAGAACCCGCCGCAGCGCGTTGCCGAGCGTCAGGCCGAAACCACGCTCAAGCGGCTCGGCGACGAAAGTCGCCTTGCGCTTGCCGTCGCCGGAAGCCTTGATCTCCAGCGCGTTGGGCTTCTTCAATTCCTGCCAGTTCTTCATGTTGACAGTCATGTAATTCCCCTGGGGATGGGGCCGAAACGCTCAATCCTGGACCCAACAGGACGTTTCGACCGATGCAAATGGGTGAACGGGCAGCGCGTCCGCCGCCCGCCGATAAACCGTCGCGTCGAAATCAGACGCGGCGGCGCTTGGACGGACGCACGCCATTATGCGGGATCGGCGTGACGTCACGGATCGAGGTGATGTGGAAGCCGACGGCCTGCAACGCGCGCAGGGCCGATTCACGGCCCGAACCGGGGCCCTTCACTTCGACTTCGAGGGTGCGGACGCCATGTTCGGCGGCCTTGCGGCCCGCATCTTCCGCGCACACCTGCGCGGCATAGGGGGTCGACTTGCGGCTGCCCTTGAAGCCCATCATGCCGGCCGAGGACCAGCTGATCGCATTGCCCTGGGCGTCTGTGATGGTGACCATGGTGTTGTTGAAGCTGGCGTTGACGTGCGCCACGCCCGCCGAGATGTTCTTGCGCTCGCGCCGTTTGATGCGCTGGGGTTCGCGTGCCATTTTCGCTCTATCCTACTGAAATCGTTGAATGGAGAAGTCGCCGGAGGGCCATGCCGAGACAGGCCCTCAACGATTACTTCTTCTTGCCGGCGATCGGCTTCGCCTTGCCCTTGCGGGTGCGCGCATTGGTATGCGTGCGCTGACCGCGAACCGGCAGCCCCTTACGGTGACGCAGGCCGCGATAGCAGGCCAGGTCCATCAGGCGCTTGATGTTCATCGCGGTTTCGCGGCGCAGATCGCCTTCGACCGTGAGGTCGGCGTCGATCGCTTCGCGGATCTGGAGGACTTCGGCGTCCGACAGGTCCTGAACGCGACGGCTGTGGTCGATGCCCAGCTTGTCGGCGATGTCGACGGCGGTCTTGCGACCGATGCCGTGAATGTAGGTGAGCGCGATGATCACGCGCTTGTTGGTCGGGATGTTGACACCCGCAATACGTGCCATGGTAATCTGTTCTCCTGCTCCACAGGGCGGTTGGCGCCACCCTATCTCAAAGCGTCCGGGCCAAAGCTCCCTGGCTCAGGAGCGATGACCATGTTACTACCCCAAGACGCAAAAAAGACGGCCAGTGCTTCTGCACTGCCGCTCACCAGCGTGTCGGGATGCGCGCGCTCTAGCGAGTCGGGCCGAAACTGTCAATATCGGCCCGCCGCATGACGGGGATGTTCAGCCTTCCGACAGCCTGCCGCTGCTAGGGAACGGCGCATCCTATCGGAAAGGTCCGGACATATGAAGAAGAGTCGCTGGATGACGGGATCGCTGGTCGGCCTGGCCCTGATCGGGGCCAGCATGTCTCCGGCGGAGGCGCGTCCCCGTTACGGCCATGGCGGCTGGGGCGGCGACCGCTGGCATCACCGGCATGGCGACGGATTCGGCGTGGGCGACGCGATCGGCGTGGCGGCGCTGATCGGCGCAGTGGCAGTCGTCGCGTCCTCCATGGCGAAGGACAAGAAAGCCGCGCGGGCTTCCGGTCCCGACGGCGAGCGCGCCTATGACGACGACAGCTACGACGCGCCGCCGCCCGCCAACGGCACGGATTATGGCGCGGATCGGCGGGACGAAGATTTTTCGGATGTGGCCGATGTAAACCGGCAGGATGACGCACAGATGAGCGACGCCTGCGCCGTGGCGGCGCGGGACGAGGCGCAGGCGCAGGCGCAGGGCGGCTATGCCGAGGTGCGCCATATGGAGGCGCCCCGGGCGACGGGCAACGGCTATAATATAGACGGCGATGTCGAGACGCGCGCAAGCTGGAGCGCCAGCAGCGGGACGACGCGCCGCTTCACCTGTTCGATGCGGGACGGGCGCGTGGCGGAGGTCTATCTGAGCCGCGACGTGGCCATGCAATAAACCAGCCATTCCCTTCCGGGGGAGGCCTGGCTTAAGAAGCGGTCATGCGGCGCTATGATTTCCCCCGACACGTGATGGCGATGGGCCTTGCGGCGCTGGCGGGTTTCATCGACGCGCTGGGGTTTCTGAAGCTGGGCGGGCTGTTCGTATCCTTCATGAGCGGCAATTCGACGCGGCTGGCCGTTGGGCTGGCCAGCGGAACCAGCGTGGCGCTGACGGCGGCGGGGCTGATCGGCGCCTTTGTCGGCGGCGTGCTGGCCGGCGCGCTGCTCGCGCGGGCGGCAGGACAGTGGCGCAAGCAGGCGGTGCTGGGGCTTGTCACGCTGCTGCTGGGGGTTGGCGGGATGCTGACGGTCATGGGCCATGCGGGCAACGGCCTCACGCTGCTGATGGCGGCGGCCATGGGCGCGGTGAACAATGTGTTCCAGCGCAATGGCGAAGTCAGCATCGGCGTCACCTATATGACGGGCGCGCTGGTCAAGCTGGGGCAGGCGCTGGCGGCGGCGTTGACCGGCGGCCCACGCCTTGGCTGGCTGCCCTATCTGCTGCTGTGGCTGGGGCTGATGACGGGCGCGGTGGCGGGGGCCGCGCTGTTTCCCGTCATGGACCTGCGGGCATTGTGGATCGCCTGCGCCTTCTCCGCGCTGCTGCTGGCGTGGAGCGTTCGCATGGGGCCGCTGCCGATGGCTTCGCGCTTGGCTTAAAGACTGGTTGGGCCTAGGGACCATCCGCCATGCCCGTTGTCCCCTCCCCCCGCCATCGCGCCGCCATCGCGTTCATTCTGATAACGGCGCTGCTCGATGTCATGTCGATGGGGATCGTCATTCCGGTCCTGCCGGAGCTGATCGAGACGTTGACCGGCTCCACCAGCGAGGCGAGCCTGTGGAACGGCGTGTTCGTGGCGCTGTGGGCGGGCATGCAGTTCCTGTGCTCGCCGGTGATCGGATCGCTGTCCGACCGCTATGGGCGGCGGCCGGTGATCCTGATTTCGGTCGCGGGGCTGGCGATCGACTATGTGCTGATGGCGCTGGCGCCGGACCTGTGGTGGCTGGCGCTGGGGCGGATATTGGCAGGCGTCACTTCGTCCAGCTTCACCTCCACCTTCGCCTATATGGCGGACATCACGCCGCCCGAGGAGCGCGCACGGGGATATGGCCTGATCGGCGCGGCGTTCAGCGCGGGCTTTGTCGCCGGGCCGCTGATCGGCGGGGTGCTGGGCGAGATTTCGCTGCGCGCGCCATTCTGGGCGGCGGCGGCGCTGTCGGCCATGGCGTTTTGCTATGGGCTGTTCGTGCTGCCCGAATCGCTGCCGCCTGAAAAGCGCATGACCTTTTCGTGGACGCGCGCCAATCCGTTCGGCGCGCTCAAGCTGCTGCGGTCGCATCCGGAATTGTCGAGCCTCGCTATCGTCAACTTCCTCCTCTATTTCGCGCATCACCTCTTTTCGGCGGTGTTCGTGCTTTATGCCGGGGACCGCTATGGCTGGAGCGCATGGCAGGTGGGAACGCTGCTGGCGCTGGTCGGCCTGCTCGACATGGGCGTGCAGGGGATGCTGGTGGGCCCGGTGGTGAAGCGGCTGGGCGACCGCACGACCATGGTGATCGGCCTTGCCTTCGGCGCCGTCGGCATATTGGCGATGGGGCTGGCGAGCAATGGCTGGCTGTTCATCGCGGCGATGTTCCCTAATGCGCTGTGGGGCCTGGCCATGCCGACGATCCAGTCGCTGATGACGCAGCGCGTGTCGGAAACCGAACAGGGGCAGCTTCAAGGCGCGAACAACAGCGTCGGGAGCATTGCCGGAATCGCTTCGCCGCTGTTCTTCGGCTGGGTCTATTCGGTGTCGATCGGACCGCAGCCCGCCCTGCCCTTCATCGGCAGCGCCTTCGTCATCGGGGCGGTGGTGCTGGGCGGCGCGGCGGTGATGGGATGGCTGGCCGGGCGCGGCGGCCATGCGCCTTTGCTGGACAAGGACGGCATAGCGCACTAACCGCGCGGCATCCCATTCCCCCGGTCAAAGCAAAGGCGATTCGATGACGCTGCCCCTTCAGGATTCCATCCTTATCGTGGACTTCGGCAGCCAGGTGACGCAGCTCATCGCGCGCCGCGTCCGTGAAGCCGGTGTCTATTCCGAGATCGCGCCCTTCAACAGCGCCGACGAAGCGTTCAAGCGGCTGAAGCCCAAGGGCATCATCCTGTCGGGCGGCCCCTCCTCCGTCATGTGGGAGGACAGCCCGCGCGCGCCGCAGCATTTCTTTGAGGCGGGCATCCCGATCCTGGGCATCTGCTACGGCCAGCAGACGATGATGCATCAGATGGGCGGCACCGTCGAAGGCGGCGAGAGCGGCGAGTTCGGTCGCGCCTTCATCGAGGTGAAGAAGGGCTGCGCGCTGTTCGACGGCCTTTGGAACGAAGGCGAGCGGCATCAGGTGTGGATGAGCCATGGCGACAAGGTGACGAGCCTCGCGCCCGGTTTCGAGGTCGTGGCGGTGAGCGAAGGCGCGCCCTATGCCATCACCGCTAACGAGGAGAAGCGCTTCTACGCCACGCAGTTCCACCCGGAGGTCGTGCACACGCCTGACGGCGCCAAGCTGCTTGCCAATTTCGTGCGCCATGTCTGTGGCCTCGCGGGCGACTGGACCATGGCGGAGTTCCGCGCCACCAAGATCGCCGACATCCGGGCGCAGGTGGGCGACGGGCGCGTCATCTGCGGCCTTTCGGGCGGCGTCGACAGCGCAGTGGCGGCCGTGCTGATCCATGAGGCGATCGGCGATCAGCTGACCTGCGTGTTCGTCGACCATGGCCTGATGCGGCTGGGCGAGGCGGAGCAGGTCGTCAGCCTGTTCCGCGAGCATTACGGCATCAAGCTGGTCCATGTGAATGCGGAGGAACGCTTCCTTGGCGGCCTCGCGGGCCTGACCGACCCTGAGAAGAAGCGCAAGTTCATCGGCGGCGAGTTCATCGCGGTGTTCGAGGAAGAGGCGAAGGCGGTCGGCGGGGCGGACTTCCTAGCGCAGGGGACGCTCTATCCCGACGTGATCGAGAGCGTGAGCTTCACCGGCGGGCCGAGCGTCACGATCAAGAGCCACCATAATGTCGGCGGCCTGCCCGAACGCATGAACATGAAGCTGGTCGAGCCCTTGCGCGAACTGTTCAAGGACGAAGTGCGCGTGCTGGGCCGGGAACTGGGCTTGCCGGAGATTTTCGTCGGGCGGCACCCCTTCCCCGGTCCGGGTCTGGCGATCCGTATCCCCGGTGAGGTCAGCAAGGAGCGCTGCGACATATTACGTAAAGCGGACGCCATCTATCTGGAGGAAATCCGCAATGCGGGCCTCTATGACGCGATCTGGCAGGCTTTCGCGGTGCTGCTGCCGGTGCGGACCGTGGGCGTGATGGGCGACCATCGCACCTATGACAGCGTCTGCGCGCTGCGGGCCGTGACATCGACCGACGGGATGACGGCGGACATCTATCCCTTCGACGCGGCCTTCCTGAGCCGGGTCGCGACGCGGATCATCAATGAGGTCAAAGGCATCAACCGGGTCGTCTACGACTATACCTCGAAGCCGCCGGGCACGATCGAGTGGGAATGATTTCATTGGGGTGATGGCAGTATCTGCTCAGCCCCAAAAAAGCTGATCCATGTCGCCGACGATGGTGTGGAGTTAAAGCGAGGCGCTAATCCACCCATACCGCCTTTCGGCGTGGTTTCCCCGGTTATGCGAGCGCCTCCGCTTTGCGGCGCTGTTGCGCTTCAAACATCGTCGCTGCCATAAGCGCCGCCTTCATTCTCCATCCGATCAAGCGCCCTTGCATCCTTCGCCGTGAATTTGAGGCGAACGCCAACGCCGCCATCCGCATCTTCCGGCAGGAAGACCGCGCCTCCCAATTCCAGCACTTTTCGCAGGCGCAGACTGGCATCGGCGTCAAACATTCCCGCGCCGGTTTCAAAAGCCAACAGATCCTCGCCGCTCAAATCGGCTTTCCGCGCGACATATTCACGGGGCCATTGCACCAAAATCCTGGCCGCGCGCGCTTGAGGTCCGGTGATCGTCATGCCCATTCTCCCGTTCCTTATGGCATCTGCCGCGCCGTCAGTATCTTGACCGGCTGCTCCAGCATCTGCCCCTTCATCACACCTTCGCCCGCTGTCGGCGATTTGGGCGCGGCGAGGATGGTCTTCACCACGTCCATCCCCTCGACCACATGGGCGAAGACAGCAAAGCCCTGATTGTCGCCGGGCGCTTCGGGATGCGCGTCCATCGCGGGCATCTGACCCAACACGATGAAGAAATCCCCGGTCGCACTGCCCGGCGCATAACGCGCCATGGAGAGTGCCCCGTCGTCATGGGTGAGGCCGGTCTGCGTGGTCGGCTCATGCTTGATGGGCGGCAGGATGCGGCCCGGATCATTCTGCGCGCCGCCCTGCACGAAGCCATAGTCCGCGGCCCCGACGCCGCGATAGAAGGATGTGCCGTCGAACCGCTTCTGATCGACATAGCGCAGGAAATTGGCGGCCGTGACAGGCGCTTTGTCTTCATGCACGGCGATTACGATCCGCCCCGCGCTGGTGTCGAGCGCAATGCGGACATCGGCAGGCGGCGCGCTTTCCGGCGGCTGCGCCAAGCCGGGCGTGACGGCAAGAAGCGCGAGGATGAGCAGGGCGAGGGATCGAATCATGATGATCCGAGCCTAAACCAACGGCCGCGCCTTTGTAATCGTCGATCCAGACCCTTTTCTTTACCGATTGGAAAGCGTTGCGGGGCGAAATGCGTCGCCAAAGAGGTGGCGCA